>NZ_BDCM01000042.1 GCF_001613505.1 Nocardia mikamii NBRC 108933 | reverse complement strand
TCGACCTTCGTACTCGGCCGATCCACATGCAACGTCCTCGGCAGCACGCCGTGACGCATCGCCATGACCATCTTGATCACACCACCCACACCCGCAGCAGCCTGGGCATGACCGATATTCGACTTGAGCGACCCCAACCAGAGCGGCCGATCCGCAGCACGATCCTGACCGTAAGTGGCAAGCAGCGCCTGAGCCTCGATCGGATCACCCAACGTCGTACCCGTACCGTGCGCCTCGACCGCATCCACATCCACCGGGGACAGACCCGCATTGGCCAACGCCTGCCGGATCACCCGCCGCTGCGACGGACCATTGGGCGCCGTCAAACCGTTCGAGGCACCATCCTGGTTCACCGCCGAACCCGCTATGAGCGCCAGAACCTGATGGCCGTTGCGCTGCGCATCGGACAGCCGCTCCAGCACGAGCACACCCACCCCCTCAGCCCAGCCCACACCATCGGCCGCATCCGCGAACGACCTACACCGGCCATCGGGCGACAACCCGCGCTGACGACTGAATTCCACGAAGGTCTCCGGTGTCGCCATCACCGTCACACCACCGGCCAA
>NZ_BDCM01000041.1 GCF_001613505.1 Nocardia mikamii NBRC 108933 | reverse complement strand
GCGGCCGCCACGCCGAGGGCGGGCAGGAACAGCCCGGCGAGCATGCCCAGTGCGCCCGCCGTCTTCACCGCGGCCAGCCGGGGCCACCACGTGCGGGGCACGCCGTAGTCGGCCAGCGGCTTCACTACCCACTCGGCGCGAGTGAAGGTCGAGACGGCGGAGAAGCCGACCCACAGGGCGGCTAGCACGGTGACGACGACGAAGGCGGTGTTCATGGGATGCTCCTCAGCGGAATTCATTCACTACGTTGTAGTACTAACATGTAGTACAACGATGTAGTAGTGTCAAGTGCATGCCGAAGAAAACGTCGCGTCGTGAATTGCTCGCCGACGCCGCCCTGGCCCTCATCGACCGCGAGGGCCTGAACCAGGTCACCCACCGCGCCATCGACACCGCCGCCGGAGTCCCGGCGGGGACAACCTCCAACTACTTCCGCACCCGGGCCGCGCTCTACCAGGCCATCGCCCAGCGACTGCTCGAACTTCAACTCGCCGAGATCGACCGGCTCGCCACACCCGCCGATACCGACCCGGCGGACCTGTTCGCCGCTCTCGCCGATCCTGACTCCAGCGTGGCCCGCAACCGCCTGCTGGCCCGCACCGAGCTGACCTTGGCCGCTGCCCGCGACCCCGAACTCGCCGACCTCATGCGCCGACTTCGTGCCAGCGCGTTACGGCAACTCACCGCCACCCTGCGTGCCCGGTTTCCGCATCCCACCGACGAACAGATCGACGCCCTCGGCTCGGTCTTCACCGGCATCGCACTGGACCGCATCGCCCTCGGCGTACCCGCAATGAATCCGCGAGCGCTCTTCC
>NZ_BDCM01000040.1 GCF_001613505.1 Nocardia mikamii NBRC 108933 | reverse complement strand
GACAGCGAACCCACACTCACCCTCACCCACACCGACTACACCAACCTCCTCCAAGGCGCCAAACTCCTCGTCGAAATCCTCGACACCATGACCACCGCCGTCTCCCACGCCTACGTCCGCGAACTCCGCGCCGTCGTCTCCGAACACCACAACGCCGTCCACACCCTCACCTCCGCCCTCCTCGGCGGCCACCCCACCTCCACCATGGCCCGCGAATGCGGCATCGAAATCGCCGATAACTACCACATCCTCGCCCTCCACATCCCCCCACACCCCGACCAAGCCAACCCCCACCTCGACCCCACCATCATCGCCCGCCGCAAACTCCGCCGCATCCAAGCCGCCCTCGCCACCACCACCCACACCACCACCCTCTCCCTCCTCTCCACCGACGGCGGCACCCTCCTCATCCCCACCACCACACCCACCAACCTCGACACCCTCATCACCCACCTCTCCCACGCCGCCCGCGTCCCCATCACCGCCACCACCACAACCACCCCCACCACCGACATCCCCACCGCCACCGACCAAACCCACCAACTCCTCGACATGGTCACCCGCCTCCAATCAATCCCCGGCCTCTACCGATTCGACGACCTCGCCCTCGAATACCAACTCACCCGCCCCGGCCCCGGACGCGACCACCTCGGCACCCTCCTCAACCCCCTCGACCACCACCCCGAACTCCTCACCACCCTCCAAACCCACATCGCCAACAACCTCAACCGCCAACGCACCGCCCGACTCCTCCACGTCCACACCAACACCGTCGACTACCGCCTCAAACGCATCGCCCAACTCACCGGCTTCGACCCCACCCAAGCCAGCGGACTCTGGTACCTCCGCAGCGCCCTCGTCGCCCGCACCTACACCACCGCGTG
>NZ_BDCM01000039.1 GCF_001613505.1 Nocardia mikamii NBRC 108933 | reverse complement strand
TAGGTTCTGTCTCGAAGTGTTGAGGGCGGGTCAGCGGCCCGCCCTCACGAGTGCCGCAGCCACTGGTTGATCACCGCGATATGGATCGTGGCCTGGTAGCGGACTGCGAGTTTGTCGAACCGGGTAGCCACCGCCCGATGCTGTTTGAGCTGGTTGATGCCGCGCTCGACGGCATTGCGGTCCCGGTAGACCACCGGGTCGAACGCCGGGGGCCGGCCACCGCCACGACCGCGGCGGCGCCGATGCGCGGCCTGATCGGCAGGGACCGGGATCGTCGCTGGGATCCCGTGACGACGCAACCACTCCCGATTGGCGCGACTGGAATACGCCTTATCGGCCAGCACCCGCTCCGGCCGCACCCGCGCCCGGCCGCCACCGAGTTTCGGCACCTCGATCCCGTCGAGCACTGCGGTGAACTGCGGACTGTCACCGACCTGACCAGCGGTGAGCAGCACCGACAACACCCGGCAGCCCCGGTCGCAGGCCACATGCAGCTTGCTGGTCCACCCGCCCCGCGAACGTCCCAACCCGTGATCGGCCGGCTCGCGCTCACCAGTCCCGGCCGGTGGTTCGGCCTGCCGGTCACAGTCGCGGCGGGCGCCGGCAGCATGCGGGTGAGCGCGGGTGATCGTGGAATCCGCGCTGACCTGCCAGTCGATCACCCCAGCCGCGTCAGCCTGGACCTGCAGCGATGTCACGATCGTGGCCCACGACCCGGCGCGCTGCCAGCGCCGGAACAACCCGTACACCGCTTGCCAGGATCCGTATTCGGCCGGCACGTCCCTCCATGGCGAACCGACCCGCACACGCCACCGGATCCCGTCGATAAGCTGCCGTTTCGTCCATTTCGGCGGGCGTCCCGCCCTCTTCCCACAGGGCAGCAGCGGTTCCAGCCGGGCCCATTGGGCATCGGTCAGGTCCGCTCGCCCCGCCACCGCTACGCTGGTCAACGAGGTCTCCGGTAGTACTCCGGTTTTGCTTGGTCGTTAAACCAACTACCGGAGACCTCGCCCGCATACCAACGCGGCCAACATATTTCACCGAAAACGGTGATGGTGTGGCACCGCTGTGCGGTGCCACACCATCACTCACTTCGAGACAGAACCTAGTCG
>NZ_BDCM01000038.1 GCF_001613505.1 Nocardia mikamii NBRC 108933 | reverse complement strand
TGTATGAGGCCTGGACGTTGGTGACGCCAGCATGCAGGCGGCTGGCTGGTGGCCGATCGCCGGCGGCCGAATGGGGTCGATGGTAGTTGTAATGGATGTTCCAGATCTGCAGCGCCTGCCGGCGTTGCAGATCCGAGGTCCATTCCCGGGCGTAGAGGAATTCCTCGGCCAGGATCCGGTTGTAGCGCTCCACTTTCCCGTTGTGTCGCGGCGTGTAGGGTCGGATTCGCTGGTGGCGGGCTCCGTGGAGGACTTTCGCGAAGTCGCGGGCCTTGTAGCAGGCGCCGTTGTCAGTGACGATCCGGTGAACGAACCCGATGCCGTGCGCGGCGAAGAACACCCGTGCCCGGTGCACGAAACCGACAGCAGTGCAGGCTTTCTCGTCGTCGAGAGCCTCGGTGTAGGCCAGCCTCGAGTACCCGTCGACCGCGGAGTGCAAGTAGACATAACCCGCTCGGGCACCACGCTTCTTGGCTCGGGCAGCGGCTTTGGCCTGCTCGGAACCAGCACCGTGTACACGCCAGCCACCACCATCGGGGACCCGGCCGACCTTCTTCACATCGACGTGCACCATGTGCCCTGGCCAGCGGGCCGTGATCCGGCGCGGGGCCCGGTTGCCTTCTCCGGCCGGGTCGATGAATCTGCGCCGGTTCAGCCCCAGATGCGCCAGCTGGCGGGTGACAGTCCGCACCGAGATATCGACACCGGCGGCGTCGAACTCGAACGCGATCCGCCGCGCCGACCACTTGTTACCGCGGCGCATCCGTTCGATATCGGCCACGACCACAGCCGGGGTCGACGACGGCTGACGGTGCGGAACCGACGACCGGTCCTCGAGCCCCAGCTCCCCGAACCTGCGCCACCGGTTCACCCACTTCGACGCGCACTGGCGGGAGATCCCCATCTCGGCGGCGACATGAGCGATCGGGCGGGTCCGACAGCGCTGGACGAGCCGGCGGCGGCCCTCTACGGACAGCGGGGCATTACGGTGGGTCACGGACGGGTCTTTCCGGTTGAACGGACGGAGGATTGGCGTTTTCCATCCTGCCGCCGAAAGACCCGTCCCCTCAGCTCACCCCACCCCAGACGTCACCAACGTCACGACCCGCAACATCTAGG
>NZ_BDCM01000037.1 GCF_001613505.1 Nocardia mikamii NBRC 108933 | reverse complement strand
TGAACCGCCCCGGAGTGTCGGGAGACTTCAACCTCTGTGAAGGATGGAGTCGTGTCGAGTTCGAAGAAGTATCCGCAGGAGTTGCGTGAGCGGGCCGTGCGGATGTTCGCCGAGATCAAGGGTGACCACGAGTCGGAGTGGGCGGCGATGAAAGCGGTCGCCGACCTCCTCGGAGTGGGGACGCCGGAGACGGTCCGCAAGTGGGTGCGTCAGGGCCAGATCGACACCGGATCCCGGGCCGGGACGAGCTCGGATGAAATGGCGGAGCTGAAGCGGCTGCGGCGAGAGAACGCAGAACTCAAGCGCGCCAACGCAATTCTGAAGGCCGCGTCGGCTTTCTTCGCTGCCGAGATCGACCGGCCCCAGCGCTGATCGTTCGGTTCATCACCGAACACCAAGGCCGCCGCGAAAGCGGCGGCCTTGCTTGGGGTGTCGAGTCGATCTGCGCCGCGCTCTGCGAGCTCGGCGTAAAAGCCGCCCCCTCAACCTATTACGAGCAGCGCAAGCGCACTCCTGCGAAGCGCGATGTTCGCGACGAGGAGCTGAAGGCGGAAATCACCCGGGTTCACGGTGAGAACTTCGGGGTCTATGGCGCGAGAAAGGTTTGGTTGCAACTGAATCGAGAGGGCTGGTCCGTTGCTCGGTGCACTGTCGAACGACTGATGCGCGAGCTAAGGCTGCGCGGGGCGGTGCGCGGGCGGGTCAAGCGCACTACCTTTCCCGATCCGGCCGCCCCACGACCGGCGGATCTGGTCCAGCGCCGGTTCGCGCCGCCGGCGCCGAACCGGCTGTGGGTGGCCGACATGACCTATGTGTCGACCTGGTCGGGCTGGGTGTACGTGGCGTTCGTCATCGACGCCTACGCGCGTCGGATCATCGGCTGGCGCACCGGCACGTCAATGACGACCGAGTTGGTTCTCGATGCCGTCGAGCATGCCATCTGGACTCGCGAGCGAGCGGGTTGGAATGTGAAAGATGTTGTGCACCACACGGATAGGGGGTCGCAATATACCTCGATTGCTTTCTCTGAGCGGCTCGCGGAGGCCGGGATCCAACCCTCTGTCGGAGCGATCGGATCGAGCTACGACAACGCCCTGGCCGAGACGATCAACGGTCTCTACAAGACCGAGTTGATCAAACCGCGCGGCCCCTGGCGCAGCGTCGACCACGTCGAGTTCGCCACCGCCGAATGGGTCGATTGGTTCAACCACCGGCGGCTCTACCGCTACTGCGGCGACATCCCGCCCGCGG
>NZ_BDCM01000036.1 GCF_001613505.1 Nocardia mikamii NBRC 108933 | reverse complement strand
CACCGAGAACGGTGAGATGGCGTTGGGTAAGAACCTGCTGGTGGCGATCATGCCGTGGGAGGGTCACAACTACGAGGACGCGATCATTCTGTCGCAGCGTCTCGTGGAGGACGATGTGCTGACCTCGATTCATATCGAGGAGCACGAGATCGATGCCCGCGATACCAAGTTGGGTGCCGAGGAGATCACGCGGGATATCCCGAACGTCTCCGATGAGGTGCTGGCGGATCTGGATGAGCGTGGCATCGTTCGGATCGGTGCCGAGGTGCGTGATGGTGACATCCTGGTCGGGAAGGTGACGCCGAAGGGTGAGACCGAGCTGACCCCGGAGGAGCGGTTGTTGCGTGCGATCTTCGGTGAGAAGGCGCGGGAGGTGCGTGACACTTCTTTGAAGGTGCCTCATGGTGAGTCGGGCAAGGTGATCGGTATTCGTGTGTTCTCGCGTGAGGACGACGACGATCTGCCTCCGGGTGTGAACGAGCTGGTGCGTGTGTATGTGGCGCAGAAGCGCAAGATTCAGGACGGTGACAAGCTCGCGGGTCGTCACGGTAACAAGGGTGTGATCGGCAAGATCTTGCCGAAGGAGGATATGCCGTTCATGCCCGACGGCACTCCGGTCGACATCATCTTGAACACTCATGGTGTGCCGCGGCGTATGAACATCGGCCAGATCCTGGAAACGCATCTGGGCTGGATCGCCAAAGCCGGCTGGAACATCGAGGGTGCCGACACTGGCAACCTGCCGGACTGGGCCAAGAATCTCCCCGAGGAGATGCTGAGCCAGGAAGCCGATACCAACATCGCGACCCCGGTGTTCGACGGTGCGCAGGAAGACGAGCTGACCGGTCTGCTGGGTTCCACCCTGCCGAACCGCGACGGTGAGACCATGGTCGACGCCAACGGTAAGTCGGTGTTGTTCGACGGTCGTTCCGGTGAGCCGTTCCCGTATCCGGTGGCGGTGGGTTACATGTACATCCTGAAGCTGCATCACCTGGTGGACGACAAGATCCACGCGCGGTCGACGGGTCCGTACTCGATGATCACTCAGCAGCCCCTCGGTGGTAAGGCGCAGTTCGGTGGTCAGCGTTTCGGTGAGATGGAGTGCTGGGCCATGCAGGCCTACGGTGCGGCCTACACGCTGCAGGAGCTGCTGACCATCAAGTCCGACGACGTGGTCGGCCGCGTGAAGGTGTACGAGGCGATCGTCAAGGGCGAGAACATCCCCGAACCGGGCATCCCGGAATCGTTCAAGGTTCTGCTCAAGGAACTGCAGTCACTGTGCCTCAACGTCGAGGTGCTGTCCTCCGACGGCGCCGCGATCGAGATGCGCGACGGCGACGACGAAGACCTCGAGCGCGCCGCGGCGAATCTCGGAATCAACCTGTCCCGCAACGA
>NZ_BDCM01000035.1 GCF_001613505.1 Nocardia mikamii NBRC 108933 | reverse complement strand
GTATGTTCCGGCGGTGTCCTACTCTCCCACACCCTGGCGAGTGCAGTACCATCGGCGCAGGTGGCCTTAGCTTCCGGGTTCGGAATGGGACCGGGCGTTTCCCCACCGCTATAGCCGCCGTAACTCTATGAAACTGTCACACCCGTGACGAGAAAGAAGCAACAAGGGACTTCCCCTCGAACACCCCTCTCGCATACAAGGGGTTCCAGGGACAAGGTCCCCGCCTCTCTCAACACACGGGACGTGTGTTGTTTCAGATACCGCACAGTGGACGCGTAGCAGCTTTGTTGGTAAGTCCTCGGCCTATTAGTACCAGTCACCTCCATGCGTTACCGCACTTCCAGTTCTGGCCTATCAACCCAATGGTCTGTTGGGGGCCTTACCCCCTTAAAGGGGTGAGAAACCTCATCTTGGAACAGGCTTCCCGCTTAGATGCTTTCAGCGGTTATCCCTTCCGAACGTGGCCAACCAGCCGTGCCCCTGGCGGGACAACTGGCACACCAGAGGTTCGTCCGTCCCGGTCCTCTCGTACTAGGGACAGCCTTCCTCAAGTTTCTAACGCGCGCGGCGGATAGAGACCGAACTGTCTCACGACGTTCTAAACCCAGCTCGCGTGCCGCTTTAATGGGCGAACAGCCCAACCCTTGGGACCTACTCCAGCCCCAGGATGCGACGAGCCGACATCGAGGTGCCAAACCATCCCGTCGATATGGACTCTTGGGGAAGATCAGCCTGTTATCCCCGGGGTACCTTTTATCCGTTGAGCGACACCGCTTCCACATGCCGGTGCCGGATCACTAGTCCCGACTTTCGTCCCTGCTCGACCTGTCAGTCTCACAGTCAAGCTCCCTTGTGCACTTACACTCAACACCTGATTGCCAACCAGGCTGAGGGAACCTTTGGGCGCCTCCGTTACATTTTAGGAGGCAACCGCCCCAGTTAAACTACCCACCAGGCACTGTCCCTGAACCAGATCATGGCCCGAGGTTAGAGGTCCAATACGACCAGAGTGGTATTTCAACGACGACTCCACGAACACTGGCGTGCCCGCTTCACAGTCTCCCACCTATCCTACACAAACCGTACCGAACACCAATACCAAGCTATAGTGAAGGTCCCGGGGTCTTTTCGTCCTGCCGCGCGTAACGAGCATCTTTACTCGTAATGCAATTTCGCCGAGTCTGTGGTGGAGACAGCAGAGAAGTCGTTACGCCATTCGTGCAGGTCGGAACTTACCCGACAAGGAATTTCGCTACCTTAGGATGGTTATAGTTACCACCGCCGTTTACCGGGGCTTAAATTCTCAGCTTCGCGGATCACTCCGCTAACCGGTCCTCTTAACCTTCCGGCACCGGGCAGGCGTCAGTCCGTATACATCGTCTTACGACTTCGCACGGACCTGTGTTTTTAGTAAACAGTCGCTTCTCTCTGGTCTCTGCGACCCAACCCAGCTCCGAGTGCAAGACTCATCACCAGATCGGGCCCTCCTTCTCCCGAAGTTACGGAGGTATTTTGCCGAGTTCCTTCACCACAGTTATCTCGATCGCCTTAGTATTCTCTACCTGACCACCTGTGTCGGTTTGGGGTACGGGCCGTGTACCAACTCACTAGAGGCTTTTCTCGGCAGCATAGGATCACTGAATTCACCTCAACCGGCTACGCATCACCTCTCAGGCACATGAGACACGGATTTGCCTATGTCTCGCCCTACAGGCTTACACCCGGTAATCCACCACCGGGCCCAGCTACCTTCCTGCGTCACCCCATCGCTTGACTACTACAGCCAGGGTCGTGCGCAGCCACATCCGGCCTCCCGAAGGAGGTCCATCCGCTTTTGGGCACTTAGCACAACTGATTCGCCATTGGGCGCGGATACACGGGTACGGGAATATCAACCCGTTGTCCATCGACTACGCCTGTCGGCCTCGCCTTAGGTCCCGACTCACCCTGGGCGGATTAACCTGGCCCAGGAACCCTTGGTCATTCGGCGGACGAGTTTCTCACTCGTCTTTCGCTACTCATGCCTGCATTCTCACTCGCGCAGCCTCCACAACTAGGTCACCCCGCTGCTTCCCTGGCTACACGACGCTCCCCTACCCACCCAGTCGACTGGCCCGAAGGCGATCTACATGACTGAGTGCCGCGGCTTCGGCGGTGTACTTGAGCCCCGCTACATTATCGGCGCAGGATCACTTGACCAGTGAGCTATTACGCACTCTTTCAAGGGTGGCTGCTTCTAAGCCAACCTCCTGGTTGTCTCAGCGACCCCACATCCTTTTCCACTTAGTACACGCTTAGGGGCCTTAGCCGGCGATCTGGGCTGTTTCCCTCTCGACTACGAAGCTTATCCCCCGCAGTCTCACTGCCGCGCTCTCACACACCGGCATTCGGAGTTTGGCTGACTTCGGTAAGCTTGTGGGCCCCCTAGGCCATCCAGTAGCTCTACCTCCAGTGTGAAACACGCGACGCTGCACCTAAATGCATTTCGGGGAGAACCAGCTATCACGGAGTTTGATTGGCCTTTCACCCCTACCCACAGCTCATCCCCTCAGTTTTCAACCTAAGTGGGTTCGGGCCTCCACGACGTCTTACCGTCGCTTCACCCTGGCCATGGGTAGATCACTCCGCTTCGGGTCCATGACATGCGACTCAAACGCCCTATTCGGACTCGCTTTCGCTACGGCTACCCCACACGGGTTAACCTCGCCACACACCGATGACTCGCAGGCTCATTCTTCAAAAGGCACGCCATCACCCCACTCAAAAGAGACGGCTCTGACGGATTGTAAGCGCACGGTTTCAGGTACTATTTCACTCCCCTCCCGGGGTACTTTTCACCTTTCCCTCACGGTACTAGTCCGCTATCGGTCACCAGGGAGTATTCAGGCTTACCGGGTGGTCCCGGCAGATTCACAGCAGATTTCACGGGCCCGCTGCTACTCGGGTGCCCACTACGACAGAGAACACGTTTTCGTCTACCGGACTCTCACCGTCTACGGTTGGCCGTCCCAGACCAATTCGACTAACGCGATCTTTTCTGACTGTCGCCCAGATCGGCAGATCTGAGAAAGCAGGTCCCACAACCCCGGCCATGCAACGACTGCCGTCTATCACACACAACCGGTTTAGCCTCTTCCGCTTTCGCTCGCCACTACTCACGGAATCACTATTGTTTTCTCTTCCTGTGGGTACTGAGATGTTTCACTTCCCCACGTTCCCTCCACACACCCTATATATTCAGATGCGGGTAACACGACATCACTCGTGCTGGGTTTCCCCATTCGGAAATCCTCGGATCTCAGCTCGGTTGACAGCTCCCCGAGGCTTATCGCAGCCTCCTACGTCCTTCATCGGCTCCTGGTGCCAAGGCATCCACCGTACGCTCTTACACACTTACTAACAAAGATGCTCGCGTCCACTGTGCAGTTCTCAAACAACACACCCACCCAAACCGGAATTTCAGGACCAGCACCCTCGAAGAAGGCCGGTATCTCAGAAGATCTGAGCGGATCGTATTTTTTGCCTGGAAAGAACGTCTGTTCTTTCAGGACCCAACAGTGTGTCGATATATCTTCTCTGGCCGGCCACCGAGGACCAGCGTTGGTCGAGAAGAGCTTGTCAGCGTTCCACCCATGAGCTTCCGCGGTCCCACTGACGGGGACACAAACGGTCTCTGGCACAACCACATTCACCTGTGTGAAGCGTCGTGCAGAAGTGCTCCTTAGAAAGGAGGTGATCCAGCCGCACCTTCCGGTACGGCTACCTTGTTACGACTTCGTCCCAATCGCCGATCCCACCTTCGACGGCTCCCTCCACAAGGGTTAGGCCACCGGCTTCGGGTGTTACCGACTTTCATGACGTGACGGGCGGTGTGTACAAGGCCCGGGAACGTATTCACCGCAGCGTTGCTGATCTGCGATTACTAGCGACTCCAACTTCACGGGGTCGAGTTGCAGACCCCGATCCGAACTGAGACCGGCTTTAAGGGATTCGCTCCACCTCACGGTATCGCAGCCCTCTGTACCGGCCATTGTAGCATGTGTGAAGCCCTGGACATAAGGGGCATGATGACTTGACGTCGTCCCCACCTTCCTCCGAGTTGACCCCGGCAGTCTCCTGCGAGTCCCCACCATTACGTGCTGGCAACACAGGACAAGGGTTGCGCTCGTTGCGGGACTTAACCCAACATCTCACGACACGAGCTGACGACAGCCATGCACCACCTGTACACCAACCACAAGGGGGGCCGTATCTCTACGGCTTTCTGGTGTATGTCAAACCCAGGTAAGGTTCTTCGCGTTGCATCGAATTAATCCACATGCTCCGCCGCTTGTGCGGGCCCCCGTCAATTCCTTTGAGTTTTAGCCTTGCGGCCGTACTCCCCAGGCGGGGCGCTTAATGCGTTAGCTACGGCACGGATCCCGTGGAAGGAAACCCACACCTAGCGCCCACCGTTTACGGCGTGGACTACCAGGGTATCTAATCCTGTTCGCTACCCACGCTTTCGCTTCTCAGCGTCAGTTACTGCCCAGAGACCCGCCTTCGCCACCGGTGTTCCTCCTGATATCTGCGCATTTCACCGCTACACCAGGAATTCCAGTCTCCCCTGCAGTACTCTAGTCCGCCCGTATCGACCGCAAGCGTGCAGTTGAGCTGCACGTTTTCACGATCGACGCGACGAACCGCCTACAAGCTCTTTACGCCCAGTAATTCCGGACAACGCTCGCACCCTACGTATTACCGCGGCTGCTGGCACGTAGTTGGCCGGTGCTTCTTCTACAGGTACCGTCACTTGCGCTTCGTCCCTGTCGAAAGAGGTTTACAACCCGAAGGCCGTCATCCCTCACGCGGCGTCGCTGCATCAGGCTTCCGCCCATTGTGCAATATTCCCCACTGCTGCCTCCCGTAGGAGTCTGGGCCGTGTCTCAGTCCCAGTGTGGCCGGTCGCCCTCTCAGGCCGGCTACCCGTCGTCGCCTTGGTAGGCCATTACCCCACCAACAAGCTGATAGGCCGCGGGCCCATCTCGCACCGATAAATCTTTCCACCACCAACCATGCGATTCGTGGTCATATCCGGTATTAGACCCAGTTTCCCAGGCTTATCCCAGAGTGCGAGGCAGATCACCCACGTGTTACTCACCCGTTCGCCGCTCGTGTACCCCGAAGGGCCTTACCGCTCGACTTGCATGTGTTAAGCACGCCGCCAGCGTTCGTCCTGAGCCAGGATCAAACTCTCCGTTGAAGACTCCAGATTCGCCACCGAAGCAGCCAATCAGAAATATCTCGAACCAGAGTCCGAAAACCTAACTTAAACGCCAGCCGGAAAAATAGCTGACAAAAATGTCCGTCACCCTCACGGGGGGAGGATGAACGGAACCAAAATAAATATTTGGCACTGACATTCATCGACACACTATTGAGTTCTCAAAGAACA
>NZ_BDCM01000034.1 GCF_001613505.1 Nocardia mikamii NBRC 108933 | reverse complement strand
ACCGATTACCGCGGCCGGGTAGCCCTCGCGGCCGTGAACGGCCCTGAGGCCGTGGTGCTTTCCGGTGTCGAGGAGGCAATCGCCGAGCTGGAGACCAGGCTGCGCGCGGACGGGGTGAAAACCTCGCGACTGCGGGTCAGCCATGCCTTCCACTCGCCGCTGATGGATCCGATCCTGCCGGAATTCGAGGCATTCGCGGCCGGGCTGACCTACGGCAGCACCCTGGTGCCCGTGATTTCGAACGTCTTCGCCGTCCCGGGCGGCGACGCGTTCGCCGATTCCTTGTACTGGGCGGGACATATCCGGGACACCGTGCGCTATGCGCCCAGCGTGCAGACGCTGGTGGACATGGGTGTCCGGCGCTTCGTAGAGGTGGGACCCGACGCGGTGCTGACCCCGATGACCCGGCAGTGCCTGCCCCCCGAGATCGAGTCGCGATCGATGATCGCGGCGTCGTCGCGCCGCGGTGCCGACGAGGCCCGCCGACTGGTCACCCTGCTCGCCGAGGCGGAGATCGCCGGGATCGAGGTGAACTGGGAGCCGCTGTTCGCCGGCCGGGCGCCGGTGCGAATCCCGTTGCCCACCTACGTCTTCCAGCGTCGCCGCTACTGGCTGACCGCGAACCGGGCGCCGGTGGGCGGGCTCGACCATCCGGTGCTCCGGGCCGCCGTACCGGTGGCGGGCACCGACGAATGGCTGTTCACCGGCAGCGTATCGGCCGACCGGCACAGCTGGGTCGCCGACCACCCGGTGTTCGGGACTCCGGTGGTGCCGGCAACCGCGCATCTCGAGCTGGCCTCGGCGATCGGTGCACGGCTCGGCCTGCCCGTGGTGGCCCAGGCATCGTTCGACATCCCATTGGTGCTCGGCGACAGCGAGGTCGAGTTGCAGGTCGCGGTCGCTGCCGCCGATGCCGAACGCGGACGGGAATTCACGATCTATTCACGGCCGGCGGGCCGCGACACCGGCGCGGACTGGGTGCCGCACGCGACCGGAACGCTGTCCGCCGCTCCCGGCGACTCGGCCGAGGTCGGCTGGGATCGGGTGTGGCCGCCGGAGGACGCCGATCCGCTCGACGTGACCACGGTGTACCGGCGGGTGGCCGGCCTGGGCATGGCCTACGGGCCGTCCTTCCGCGGCATGCGTGCGCTATGGCGGCGCGGCGACGAGGTGTTCGCCGAGGTGTCGTTGGATGCGGACGCCTCGGCCCAGGCGAGCGGTTTCGGAATTCATCCCGCGCTGTTCGACGCTTGCCTGCATCCGGCGCTCGATTTCGTCATGGACGAGTTGCCCGCCGGCCGGGTTCCGCTGCCGGTGTCGTTCCACGAACTGCGCCTGACGCGGGTCGGATCGGGATCGGTGCGGACGCGGGCGATCATGCTGGGCAACAACAGGATTCGGCTCGATGCGGTCGACGAGTCCGGTGCGCCGGTGCTGAGCGCCGCCACGATCGAGGTTCATCCGGTCGAGCGGCGGACGGTGGAACGGGTGCGCGCCGGGGTGACGACCGTGCCGCTGCACCACGTGGAGTGGATCCGGGTCGCCGGCGGCGCGGCGGCGGGCGAACCGACGTCGTGCGTCGTGCTGGGCGGCGGCACCGTGCGCGGAATCGATCGGCGGATAGCGGGACCGGCCGAGATCACCGCGGGCGACACCGCGATCTGGGTGGCCGGCGACGGTATCGGGCCGGCGGACGCCGACGATCCGGAATCTCTCGCCGAGCGCGGACGGCATACCGTGGCCGCCGCCCTCGACATCCTGCGTTCGTGGCTGACCGCACCCGAGACTGCGGATTCGCGGCTGGTGGTGGCGACCCGCGACGGCTGGGGGCCGGGCGAGACCTGCGATCCCGTCGCGGCGGCGGTGGCGGGTCTGGTTCGCAGCGCCCAGGCCGAACATCCGGGCCGGATCGTGCTGCTCGACAGCGACGAGGAGTGCGACGCCGCAACGGTTTTCCGCGCGAGCGCCACGGCGGAACCGCAGCTGGCGTTGCGGTCGGGTGCGCTGTTCGCGGCTCGGGTGCGCCGGACGACCGCTCCGGCGCGCACCGCCGACACGCCCGTGCCGTGGCATGCGGGGACGGTGCTCGTCACCGGTGGTACCTCCGGACTCGGCGCACTGGTCGCCCGGCATCTGGCCGCCGAATACGGGGTGGGCCGGTTGCTGCTGGTATCCCGGCGCGGACGGGCCGGTGCCGGGGTGGCCGAGCTGGTCGCGCAGCTGTCCGCCCTGGGCGCCGACGCCGAGGTAGCGGCGTGCGATGTGAGCGATGCGGCGGCGGTCGCCCAGCTCGTCGCCGCACTTCCGGCGGACCGGCCGCTGTCGGCGATCGTGCACGCGGCGGGCGTGGTCGAGGACGGCACCGTGGAAACCCTGTCGGCCGAGCAACTGGATCGGGTGCTGCGACCGAAGGTCGACGGCACCTGGGCGCTGCATCGGGCGAGCGCCGCGAACGGCGCCGCGTTGATCGTCTTCTCGTCGGTGGCCGGTCTGGCCGGGGCGCCCGGGCAGAGCAACTACGCCGCGGCCAACGCCTTCGCCGACGCCGTGGTGCGGATGCGGCGGAGACAGGGCCTGCCCGGCGTCTCGGTGGCGTGGGGGCCGTGGCAGGCGAGCCACGGCATGACGGGCGAACTCGGTGCGGCCGGCCTGGACCGGTTGCGCCGCTTGGGTTTCCGGGCGCTGGACGAGCGGATGGGCCTGTCGTTGTTCGACGCGGCGGTGCGGGCCGACACCGAACTCGTCGTCGCCGCCGATTTCGACACCACCGGTTTGGCCGAACAGGCCGAGGCGGGCGCGCTGCCGAAGGTACTGAGTTCGCTGATCGCGACGACCGCGTCCGCCGCGACCCCGGCGGGCACCGCGACCGGCCGGCTCGCCGCGGCCACACCGCAGGAGCAGCCCGAGGTCGCGCTGGCCCTCGTCCGCGAGGCCGCCGCCGCGGTTCTCGGGCATTCGTCGGCGACCGCTGTCGACCCCGAAACCGCTTTCACCGAGCTGGGTTTCGACTCGCTCGCAGGTGTCGAGTTCCGCAACCGCCTGGCCAAGGCCACCGGGATGACGCTGCCCGCGACGCTGGTGTTCGATCACCCGACGGCGAACGCGGTGGCGGCCTATCTGCTGTCTCACCTCGCGGATGCGCCGCGCCCCGCCGTCGCCGCCCGGGCCCCGCGCCGGGCCCGCGTCGACGAACCCATCGCGGTGGTCGGGATGAGCTGCCGCTATCCGGGCGGTGTGAGCTCGCCGGAGCAGCTGTGGAACCTGGTGGCGGCCGGGACGGACGCGATCGCGCCGTTCCCCACCGACCGCGGCTGGGATCTCGACCGGTTGATCGATCCGGACCCCGACAAACCCGGTACGACCTATGTGCGGGAAGGCGGATTCCTGGACGACGCCGGAGCTTTCGATCCCGGGTTCTTCGGGATCAGCCCGCGCGAAGCGGTGGCGATGGACCCGCAGCAGCGCCTGATGCTCGAATCCTGCTGGGAGGCACTGGAGAGCGCGGGAATAGATCCGACCTCGCTGCGGGGCAGCGGAACCGGGATCTTCGTCGGCGCTACGCCCTCCGGCTACGCGGAACGGGTGACCGGCCGCTACGAGGGTTTCCGCATGACCGGTAACTCCGACAGTGTGACCTCGGGCCGCGTCGCCTACGTGCTGGGCCTGCAGGGGCCCGCGATGACCGTGGACACCGCCTGCTCGTCGTCGTTGGTCGCCCTGCACCTGGCCTGTCAGGCCCTGCGCAACGGCGAGACCGATCTGGCGCTGACCGGTGGTGTGTCGGTCTCCGGCAGTCCGGAACTGTACGTGGATTTCGCCCGCCAGCGGGGGCTGGCAGCGGATGGGCGGTGCAAATCGTTTTCCGCCGACGCCGACGGCGTCGGTTGGTCGGAAGGAGTGGGAGTCCTCGTCCTGGAACGGCTTTCGGACGCCCGTCGGCGTGGGCACGATGTTCTGGCGGTCCTGCGCGGCAGCGCGGTGAACTCCGACGGCGCCTCGAACGGCCTGACCGCGCCCAACGGTCCCTCGCAGGAGCGCGTGATCAACGCGGCCCTGGCCGCCGCCGGATTGGAGCCCGCCGATATCGACGCCGTCGAAGCGCACGGCACCGGCACGCCGCTGGGTGATCCGATCGAGGCGCGGGCGTTGATCGCCACCTATGGCCAGGGCCGCACCGAGCCGGTGCGCATCGGCTCGCTGAAGTCGAATATCGGACATTCGGTGGCGGCGTCCGGGGTCGGTGGGGTGATCAAGATGGTGCAGGCGCTGCGGCACCAGGTGCTGCCCGCGACCCTGCATGTGGGCAGGCCGTCTCCGCACGTCGATTGGTCGGCGGGGGCCGTGGAACTGCTGACCGAGGCGCGGCCCTGGGCGCCCGGCGCCCGGGTGCGCCGGGCCGGAGTGTCCTCGTTCGGGATCAGTGGCACCAACGCCCATGTGATCGTGGAAGAGGCGCCGGCGGTCGAGAACCCGGTTCGGACAACGGAAATGGCTCCCGCCCTGGCCTGGGTGCTGTCGGCGAAATCCGAGGCGGGCCTGCGTGCGCAGGCGCAGCGGCTGCGCGACTGGGTGGCCGACCGGCCCGATGCCGATCCCGCGGATATCGCCCGGTCTCTGGTCGAGACCCGCGCACACCTGGAGTACCGCGCCGCCGTCGTCGGCCGCGACCGGCACGAACTGTCGACCGCCCTGGGCGACCTGGCCGACGGCCGCACGACGCCGAACGCGCTGACC
>NZ_BDCM01000033.1 GCF_001613505.1 Nocardia mikamii NBRC 108933 | reverse complement strand
CGAACCCGCGGCCAAATGCAACGCCACCAGCGACGACGAACACGCCGTATCCACCGTGACCGACGGGCCCTCGAAGCCGAACACGTACGACACCCGGCCCGAGGCAATGGATCCCGCATTCGCGTTGGCCGGATAGTCGTGATACATCATGCCGGTGAAGACGCCGGTCGCGCTGCCACGCAGCGACCCCGCGTCGACACCGGAGCGCTCCAGAGCTTCCCACGACGTCTCCAACAGCAAGAATTGCTGCGGATCCATCATCGCGGCCTCGTTGGGGCTGATGCCGAAGAACGCGGGATCGAATTCACCGGCCGAATGCAGGAAACCACCCTCGCGGGTGTAGGTGCTGCCCGGCGTTTCCCCGGTCCGATCGTAGAGTCGCTCGACGTCCCATCCGCGATTCACCGGAAACTGCGAGGTGGCGTCGCCGCCCTCGGCTACCAGCCGCCACAGATCCTCCGGCGAGTCCACCCCGCCCGGATACCGGCACGCCATACCGACGATCGCGATCGGCTCCCGGAGGGCCGCGTCGAGTTTGCGGTTGCGCGCCCGCAGTCGCTCGGTTTCCTTGAGCGAGACCCGCAGCGCCTGCGCCAGCTTCTGCGTCTTGTCATCGGGGTTCGTCATTCTCAGTCCTCTGATGAGCCGTTGTAGGCCAGGTCGATCAGGTCGTCGATGTCCAATTCGTCGATGGACTCGTCCGCGACACTTCGACCGGTGTCGTCTGTTTCGGCACGCGATGTGTCACCGTCGCGCGCAAGTTCCATCAGCGTGTCCAGCAGGCCCGCCGCCCGGAGCCGGGAGAGCGGGATCGTGCGGATCGCCTGCCGAATCTCGTTCTCCGGCACCGTGTCCGGCTCGCTCGAGTCGTCCTCGGTGAGCATCTCGACGAGATGGGCCGCGAGTGCCTGTGGCGTCGGATAGTCGAAGACGAGGGTCGCGGGCAGCGGCAGGCCCGTGACGGTTTTCAGGACGTTGCGGAACTCCACGGCGGTGACCGAGTCGAATCCCAGCTCGTTGAACGCCTTGTCCACGTCCACGGCGTTCGCGTGATCGTGGCCCAGAATCGCTGCGACCTGCCCGCGCACGATCTCCACCAGCACGGCGGGACGTTCGTGGTCCGGGGTGTCGGCCACGCGGGCGCGCAATGCCGCGGCCGCGGACGACGCCGCGGTGCGACGCTGCGGGACCAGGTCGGCGAACAGCGGAGGGACCGTTCCCGCACCGCGCAACGCACCCAGATCCAACCGGGCCGGCACCAGCGTCGCGGCATCGATGCGCGTGGCGGCATCGAACAGGGCGAGGCCGTATTCGGCCGCCAGTGGCAGCACACCGGAGCGAGCAATCCGCTGCCGTGCGGCCGCATCGAGTTCGGCGGCCATACCGCCCTCGGCCTCCCACAGACCCCAGGCGAGGGATTGCCCGCGCCGGCCGGACGCCCGCCGCTGCGCGGCCAGCGCATCCAGGCACGCGTTGGCCGCGGCGTAGTTCCCCTGCCCGGCATTGCCGAATGTTCCTGCCACCGAACCGAACAGGACGAACGCCTTCAGCGGGAGGTCGCGGGTCAGGTCGTGCAACTGCAGGGCGGCGTCGACCTTGGGGCGCAGCACCGTGTCCAACCGGTCGGGGGTGAGCGACCCGATCGCACCGTCGTCGAGCACACCGGCCAGATGGAAGACACCGGTCACCGGATGACCGGCGGGGACCGTGGACAATGCCGCGGCCAGTGCCTCGCGGTCGGCGGCATCGCAGGCGGCGAAGTCGACTCGCGCCCCGAGTTGTTCCAGCTCCGTACGCAATGTCGTTGCGCCGGGCGCTGATTCACCCCGGCGACTCAACAGCAGCAGTCGGCGGACACCACGCGCGGCGACCAGGTGCCGGGCGAACAGGCCGCCGAGGTACCCGCTCGCACCGGTGACCAGGACGGTGTCGTCGGCGGTGAAGGAATCGTCCGGGATCGCCGCCGCGGGTGTGACTCGGCTCAGACGGGCGGCGTAGGCCCGGCCGGAGCGGACGGCGATCTGTGGTTCGCCTGCGGCCACCACCCCGCCCGGCACGCCGGAGTCGGTATCGAGCAGGACGATCCGGCCCGGATGTTCGGTCTGCGCGGAACGCACGAGACCGCCGACCGCGGCGCCCGCGAGATTCGTGATCGCCTCGCCCGCAACGGATATCGCGCCACCGGTGCGGATCACCAGCACCGAATCGGCGAAGCGGGTGTCGGTCGTCCATGCTTGAAGGACCTGCAGCGCCTCATGCGTCGCCGCACGGACGGCGCCGGAATCGGCACCGGTCGGGCAGTCCCACACCACGAGGCCGGGGATCTCGTCGCCCAGCTCTGCCCATCGGGCCGTGCTCGCCTCGACCTCGGGGATCGCCACCGGTGTCCACCGGATCTCGAACAACGCGTTCCGTCCGGCGGCTCCCCCGGCGGTGAGCTGGGCCGGATCGATCGGCCGGGACGCGAGGTGCCGGACCGACGCCACGGGCATACCCGCCGAATCGGCGAGGTCCAGCGCGACGCCGTGCTCGCCCTTCGGGATGAGCCGGACCCGCAGCGAATCGGCCCCGCCCGCGAACACGGTGACGCCCGACCATTCGAACGGCAGGGCGATCTCCGTCGTGGGCATATCCGATGCCGAACGCACGGCGTGCAGCGCCGCATCGAGCAGTGCGGGATGCAGCCCGAATCCGGTCGCGTCGGCGCGCGCGGATTCCGGCACCGCCACCTCCGCGTAGATCTCGCCGTCCCCGCGCCAGACCGCGGTCAATGCCTGGAATACGGGCCCGTACCGGTAGCCCAGGGCATCGAGCGCGTCGTACACACCGTCGATGTCGACCGCGGTGGCGCCCGCCGGGGGCCAGGAGATCAGGTCGAAATCGGGTGCCGTGCCGGCTTGTGCGACCACGCCTTCGGCGTGCAGCGTCCAGGACGGGACGGAATCGACCTCCCCTTCGGGGCAGGAGAAGACCCGCACGGCGCGGTGTCCGGTCTCGTCCGGTTCATCGACCACCACGCGGATCGCGACGCCACCGGCCTCGGCCTCGGGTAGCGCCAGGGGCGCCCGGAGCACCAGCTCGTCGAGAGCCGGGCAGCCGACCTGCTCGCCGGCATGCCGCGCGAGTTCGACGAACCCGGTGCCGGGAAACAGCACCGTATCCATCACCCGGTGATCGGCCAGCCACGGCTGGGTCCGCACCGAGAGACGACCGCTGAGGGTGACGGCGCCGGAGTCGGGCTGCGACACCATCGCCGACAGCAGGGGATGTCCGGTGTCGACGAATCCCAGTGCCCGAGCGCCACCGTCGTCGGCAGTGGAGCCGGCGTTCACCCAGTACCGCTGATGCTGAAAAGCATAGGTGGGCAGCTCGATTCGCCGGCTTCCGGTGCCGGAGTAGAGCCCGGCCCAGCTCACCTCGGCGCCGGTGACGAACAGCCCGGCCACACCGGCGATCACGCTCGTGGCATCGGCCCGGCCCCGATGCGCCAACGCCACCACGGCCGGGGCGTGGGGTGCTGCTCGTCCGTCCAGAGTCTGATCGACCATCGGATACAGCACGGCGTCCGGCCCGATCTCGGCGAAGCGAGACACTCCCATATCCGCCATCGAGGTCACCGCGTCGGCGAATCGGACCGCGTCGCGAACCTGCCCCACCCAGTACGCCGGATCGCACATCTCATCGACGACCTGCCTACCGGTCACGGTCGACACCAGTGGGACGGTGGGCCGTGCGAACGTGAGATCCGCTATCGCCGAGGCGAATTCGCTGAGCATGGGTTCCATGAGCGACGAATGGAACGCATGGGAGACGCGCAGGCGTTTGGTCCGCCATCCGCGCTCGGCACTCGCCGCGAGCACGGCGGTGACAGCGGCTTCGGTGCCGGACAGCACCACCGACGCGGGGCCGTTCACCGCGGCGACCGACACCCCCGCGCTCAGCAGCGGCGACACCTCGGCCTCCGACGCACCCACCGCCACCATCGCCCCACCCGCGGGCAACGCCTGCATCAAGCGACCACGCGCCCCCACCAGCACACACGCGTCCTCGAGCGACAACACACCCGCGACATGCGCGGCAGCGACCTCACCGATCGAATGACCCGCCACCACATCCGCACGCACCCCCCACGACTCCAGCAGCCGATACAGCGCCACCTCGAACGCGAACAAACCCGCCTGCGCGAACACCGTGCGGTCGACCAGATCATCGTCGGTCAGTGCATCGTGCAGCGAAACCTGCTGGCCCAGAGACGGTTCCAGTTCGTCCACGATCACGTCGAAGTGCTGGGCGAACACAGGGTAGGCATGGTGCAGTCCGGCGGCCATACCGGCCCACTGCGCCCCCTGACCCGAGAACACCATGCCGGTGGCCCCCGGCATCGCTCGACCCGACACCACACCCGGCGCCGGCTCGCCGCGCCCCAGCGCTCGGATTCCGGCCCGCAGGGCGTCGCGCTCGGCTGATACGACCACCGCTCGGTGGTCGAACACCGCTCTCGTCGCCAGGGACAAGCCGATGTCGGCCGGATCGTGTTCCCTGGCGGCGAGATGTGATGCCAGCCGCCGGGCCTGGTCTGCGAGCGCGACACCCGTGCGCGCCGACACCACCCACGGCAGCACGGCATCGGCCGGTACCGTTACCGGTCGCGAACCGGTGTCCGGGACCTGTTCGAGAATGACGTGCGCGTTGGTGCCGCTGATTCCGAACGAGGACACACCCGCGCGACGCGGGCGACCCACCTCCGGCCACTCGATCGGGTCGGTCAGCAACTCGATACTGCCTTGGGACCAG
>NZ_BDCM01000032.1 GCF_001613505.1 Nocardia mikamii NBRC 108933 | reverse complement strand
AAATGGAGACCGCCCACTACTCTCAACAACCAGCCCAGCAACCCGCCGGGCTGTCATACCGATAAGTCTCCGGACTCACCGGGGCGGTTCACATCGTTGCTTGTCAAGCCGTTGTCGTTGTCTTTCGCGCGATTGCTACTTCTGCGGCCAATTGCATCGGATGCGAACTCGGACGGTATGTACCACCGGCGGTTCGAAGACCACAAATCCAGCCTTTGCCAGTGGGATTCGGCTGTGTCCGCACCGACGAGGGTAGACGGCTGAGGGCCCCAAAGCGGTCTGTCTGTCGCAACTGCCTGCGGGAGACTGCAACTCGAGGAAGTCTGAGACCCGGCTCCCACGAGGGTTTCAGTTCTCCTGTTCGCATCGTCGAGTCACTCGCCACCGGTTATACGTCCCCGGCCGTCAGCGCCCAAGGCTGCCCGCCTGGCCGAAGGAAGACCCAAGTTATCGCGGAGAAGAACGGAAAACGCCCGCAGTCTTCTGGCTGTGGGCGTTCCGCCCCGATAGTGCCTTTCGGAGACGGCCGTCAGGATGCCGTGCAGTTCTTGAGGTGGCAGCGCCTGGTAGGCACACGCCGAATCGGCCGGCTGAGCTTCCGGCACGTTCGATCGACCTCACAGGGCAGTGGGGCTCCGCGCGTCACTCGTTGAAGAAGGATGCCAGCCGTGTGTGAGAGCCAATGCTACGAAGTAGCGGCTGCACAAGCGTTTTGACCGTACTGCGCGGATCGTTGATGAGATCGAGCAGTGATGCCTCGGACGATCGCTCGTAAGTGTCGCCAGTGAACAACGGTCCCCTGTCTCCCCATTGCCGGTCGAGGACTGAATGCGAGGCCCCATCCCTCAATCCGGTAATCGTGAGGCCGAACCGCCAGCTTCCGGCGAATCCGTGCTGCTGGGCGACCACTGCAGCCAGGCGCACCAGCAAGTCGGTGTGGCCGAGGATCAACGTCTCGAAGATGACCTTCACGTCGTCGGGGCGGGGGTTCACGTTGGGAAAGGACCAAATCGCGGTAGGACGTTCGGAAGCAAGAACGAGGGTTCCGGTCTCCCTGAAAACCACCTCGGCTCGCCCGTCGCCGACGCCGAAGGTCTGCTTGATGGTTGGCCCGGTGATGATGGCGACACCGCCGGCGCGGCGCGCGGAGTTGTACGCCCGAGCGAGGGAGGGTGAGAAATCCTGCGCCTCCCTGACAGCGGCCTTGCCGATGTACTCCATCGCGGTGCTCTGCCAGGTGGGTGATTCGGCCAGAGGAACCAGCAGATCCTCGCCCGCTCCCAGCGGCTCGGCTACCAATATCAGCGCAGAACCGCCCTCGCGGCCGCCACGAGTGAGGTCATCGAGCACAGAACGAGCCTCGGCCAGGATGTCTTTGCTGCCAGCAAGTTTCCGCTCGTGAAACCGTAGAACTTCGGCGTGCGAGAGAACATGGTTCGTCTTGTCGCCACGGGCGTAATAGCGCCCGTCGACCATGTGGGGTGCCCGCGGGGACACCGGAACGTGGACAACAAGGTACCCCTTGCCCGGTTCACCCGATGCCGCGATTGCCGTGGTCTGGACCCGTATGGGCTCATCGACGCTCATCAAGGCGATCTGTTCGATCCGCTCAGACATACCTGCCAGCTCGACCGGGGACAGAGACGGTGGTGTGGTGTCCTCGTCGACGCCGATGAGGATCATGCCGCCGTCGACTGCGAAAGCTGCGATGTCGCAAGCTATCTTCTTGTTCGCGCTCTTCCCGGACTCCAATTCTCGCTTGAGGTCCAGGTGATGGGTCTCTTCCAGGAGCCCCGCGTCAGCCGCGGCACGCAGCTCGGGTTCGGTGCGTGGTCTCCACGTCGGCGTGAAACTGACGATTCCGGCTGTCTCGGTCACGACCCAACAGATTAATGCCAGCCACCGACACCCACTGTAACCCCGCCCACACCGCCGCGCCCGCCCACTTATCGGAGGCTAGCTGCTGAAAGACCGCGACGTCGTCAGTGGGCTCGCCGTGTCGCGGCCGCCCGCGGATCGACCGATGAACCCTTGCTCGGTCTCGTGGGCGATATCGTCGCGCACCTTGCGTCTGGCCCGCTCGTGCAGCTGCTCGGCGAGATCGCCTATGTCCTCAAAGATCCTATCGGCGCTCTTGGGAATCCTTTCTCCTCTCGCGCTTCGAGTTTCGACCGCGAGGGCACTCCTGTTCGGGTGCAAAGCGCTGGGGGCTTCGTCGTGTTAGTCGAGCGATTACGGCGCCGCCGCACAGGCGCAGACAACGCGGTTAAGGCCCGGGGCCGTCGGTTTCGGCGGCTGCGTTGGTGTGAAGAGCGGCCCGTTCGGGCGCGGACCAGCTTACGGTTCCGTTTCTGCGGTTGGCGCGTTGTGCTTGTTCAGTGGTGGTCTGTTCTGGAGTGAGGTGCGCACGGCGTGTGAGTTCGATCTGTAGTTCGGAAAGTTCTTCTTTCAGCCAGTCGGTATCGACCGGGTTGGCGGCGGTAGTCGTGCCGTGTGCTGGGCCGTAGATGGTGGCTTCGTCGTCGGCGAGGTGGATGCGCAGTTGTAGGGTGCCGATCGCTTGTGTGAGTTCGGTGTCTGTGAGCATCTGGGTCGGGTTGGAAGGATCGGACCCGCTGTCGCTGCCGCGATCCTGTGATGGATTGTCATCGGTAGCCGCAGTTTCGGCTGTCAGGAGGGCGTCTGCGAAGGTTTCGATGGTGGCGCGGTCGGCGGGGTTTCGGGTGTGGCGCCAGTCTTTTCGCAGGAGGGCCAGCGCTGTGGCGGGCGGATGTTGGTCGGTGATGAATGTGCAGCGGGCGGCGGCGTGATCGGCGGGCTCATGGTCGGGGATGCCGGGCTGGTTGTCGTCGCGGCAGGTGGTGCAGAGTCCGTCGTCGTAGTGGCGGGGTTGGGTGTCGGTGCGTGCGCGTTCGAGTCCGCATGCCAGGCAGGGGAGTTCGTGGTGGTCGGGGACGGCGTAGCGGTCGTAGTCGATGGTGTTGCCGGTGCCGGCAAGGAAGCTGGTGGTGTCCGCGTGCTCCGACGGGCCGCGGCCGGCTTGGTGTCGGGTGGTGCCGGTTCCTTCGGGGACGGGTAGGTGGGTGGGGTCGGCGTCGAGGTCGGCGAAGGAATGGGTGTAGGTGTCGAACGCGTCACGGCCGGGGGCGGGTCGGGCTGGACGCCGACGAGTGGGGTCGATGTATTCGCGGTGATCGCGCGCTACGGTGCGGGGATCGTGGCCGGGCTGGGTGTGGTCGAGTGGCTGGTGGAGGTGCGGGTCGGTGGCAGGGATTGCGGCGAGAATGAACGCTCGGTGTTCGGGGTAGCGGTCGGCGGCCCATCGAAGCCGCGCATTCGCGATCGGGTAGGCGCGGCTGGACAGGGTAGTGATGACGCGTTGGAAGATGTCGCGTTGGGTGCTGTTGAGGTGCGCGGTGAGGCGGATGAAGGTGGTTCGCGCTTCGTCGATTCTGCCGGTGGACACAAGGTCGCCGATTGCGTGAACGATCTCGGCGGGCGAGGGGCCTACACCGTCGCCGGGAGCTGAGCCGGCGTTACGGGGCTGGGGTGTGGGTGGTGTCATGGTTGTCGCGGTTTCGTTTGCGGTGTGGGTGTTTTCGGGTTCTGGGGTGGGGCGGGTGAGTATTTCGATGCGCCAGGCCAGAGCGGTGGCGAGTTGATCGGGGCGGGGGAGGGTTGTGGCGTCCTCGGCTGCGGCGAGCAGGAGTTCGTGAGCGGCGGCGAGTAAGTCGTGTGGTGCCCAGTCGGCGGGGGCGGTGTCGATGGCGGCGACCAGGCGCGGCCAGGCCGGACCGTTGATGATGTGTTCGGCGAGGTCGTGGCCGACGATGTCGTGCAGGTGCGGGGTCCAGTCCGGGTGGAGGGGAGGGCTCGTACGCGTGGTGAGTGCGGAGGGGTTGAGGCGCAGGCGGGACCAGAGTGCGGCGGCGGGCATGTCGTCGGGCAGTGGACGCTGAGCGGCGGCGTTGGTGAGCAGGGTGTCGATATCGATTCCGGCCGCGGCTGCAGTGTCGATGTGGGCGGCGAGGACGGGCCACCACGGGTCGCTGGTGATGCGGGTGTCGAGGCGTTTGGCCAGCGGCTCCCAGGTGTGGGTGGCGGTGTGGAGGTCGCCGAGGGCATCGGTCACCTGTGTGTTCAGTCTGGTTTGGTGGTCGTATTCGCGGGTGGTGAAGCGGGTGGGTCCGGTGGGGCGCAGGTCGGTGTCGGGGACGTGGTTGGCGGCGCGCCAGACCGCGAGCTCGGCGATCAGTTCCTGGTTGCCGAGTAGCGGTCGTGCCCAGACCGGTGCGATGGCTGCGGTCCAGGTGCGGGCGTCGGCCGTGATTTGGGTGGCCAGGTCGGTGACGATGCGGTGGCGTGCGCGGAGCTGGTTGGCGATCGTGGTGTCGGTGATTTGGTGGGGGAGGCCGTGGAGCCAGGGCAGTGGTCCGGTTCCGGTGGAGTGTGCGCCGCTGGTGTCGAGGCGCCAATCCAGCACGGCGGCTGAGTCTTTGGCGGTGTCGAGTTCGCGGTCTTTGATGGCGGTGCGCAGTGCGGTGACGGGGTCTTGGCCGGCGAGGGCGAGGGTGGACAGGTGCTGGCGCAGCACCGGGTAGGCGGGTGCGTCGGTGAGTCCGGGCAGCAGAATTTCGGCGCCCTGGTCGAGCTGGGTCAGGGCGTCGGCGCCGAGGGTGTGTTCGGTGGCGACGCCGATGCCATCGAGGTAGACGTCGACGGCGCGGCCGAGCCGGCGATAGGGGTCGAGGGCGTCGCGTAGGGAGGCCTGGGCGCTGGCATGGGTGGCCTCGCGCGCGAGAATGTGTTGCAGGACTTCGACGGCGGTGCGGGAGAGTATGGCGGGTTCGGTCCAGAAAGAGAGTTCGCTGCCGTCGATGGTGGTGGGGAGGTAGAGGTGGTTGGCGTGGATTCCGCGGGTGATCGCGACGTAGAGCTGGTTGCGGGATTCGGTGTCGGTGAGCACGGTGTGGCAGGCGTCGGCGGTGGTGCCCTGCGCGGAATCGATGGTCATCGCATACCCAAGCCGCACGTGCAGGCCGACGTATTCGGGCGGAAGGACTGTGGTGTTGCCGGGCTGGCCGCCGGGGCGCAGGTGGGTGACGGTGAGACTGCCGTCGGGGTGGACGGTGTCGATACGCCACCGGTAGCCGTTGCGCACCCAGTCGCGCTTACCGACCAGCAGGGCGCGGTTGTTGCGGCGGGTGCACACGATGTCGCCAGCCGAAGCGGACAACCCGTCTCCCAATATGGTTGTTGCTGTGGATTCGGTGGTGCGGGCGAGGCGGTCGGCGCGTGCACGGTCGTTGAGGTCGGTGACGATG
Organism: Nocardia mikamii NBRC 108933; assembly: GCF_001613505.1. GTDB lineage: Bacteria > Actinomycetota > Actinomycetes > Mycobacteriales > Mycobacteriaceae > Nocardia > Nocardia mikamii. The sequence continues at coordinate 15,110 of NZ_BDCM01000032.1, read as the reverse complement.
TCGTGGGTCGGGGCGAGCATGATCGCGTCGCGTCCGGCGTGCTGGTCGGCGAACCAGGCGGCATAGGCTTTGTCGGCAATAGTGGCGGCGCTGCCGGAATGGATGCGCTGATGGTCGAGGTAGAAACCGAGACCGGACGGATCTCCCTCGCGTAGTGCGAGTCCGGCGGTGGCTTCGGCGGTGTCGGCGAAGCGCACCACATGCGTGAGAGTGATCGAGTCGGGGGTGTGGGCGGTGTCGATTCCCGCGCCGCCGGCGTCGATGGCGGGCAGTTGTCTGTCGTCGCCGACACACCGGACAGTGGCGCCGCGGGCGGTGAGGAATTCGAACAGTTGCAGCCGTTTTCCATCCGATAGTTTGATGTGTTCGTCAATGATCACCAACGTTCGGTCATCGATTTGCGTCACCCATCGCGGCACCGCCGCAGGAAAATCCCGGTCCGTGATCCCTGGATCCGGCCCGGGGGATGGTCGGTGCTGGTCGAGGATGTGGAGCAGCCGGTCGACGGTTTCGACGCGCGCTCGGGTGGCTTCGGCGAGGATGGCGGCGGGTGCGGCCTCGGGTGCCAGGCCCAACACTGTGCCGCCCGAGGCGCGCCAGGCGTCGACGAGGACGCGCATGGCAGTAGTCTTTCCGGTGCCCGCGGGTGCGGAGGCGACCGCGATGCGGGCCGGAGAGGTGGCGAAACTGGTGACCATGGCTGTCTGGCCGGCATTGAGTTTCTGGCCTTGATGCGCGGAATCGGTGTTGTAGTCATCGATGGCGGCGGTCACGAAACTCTCGTCGATCGTGCGTGCACCGGGCTGCACCGACAGCTCCGCGAGGCGGTATTCGATGTCGAGTTGGCGGGCGCAGGTGTAGGTCTGGGTGCCGGATCGGGTGTAGACGCTGGCACCGTCGCGGCGCTGGAACGGCTCAGCAACCGTGGCGAGATCGGGTTCGGCATCGATGTCCGGGTCCCCGCGCGCGAGCGAATTGCAGGGTGAGAGTGCTTCGGCGACAACAGCGTCGGAGACAGACGCCCAGCTGTCGCGGTCGGTGAGCGCCCGGATGCAGCGTTCGGTTTCGGCGCGGATGTGGTGGTGCTGCCACACCGACCGCTGCGCCGACACCACCTCCACAACGTGGCGGGCGATGTCCGCGATGCGCTGCTCATCGACCACCGGCGAGGGAGGCGATGCCCGATGGATGCTGGTGGCAACGACCTGGTCGAGGAGGTTGTGGCTGCCGAGCACAGTGGTTGCTTCGGTACGCCAGTCGCGGCGATGCTCGGCCCACGACCGCGACAAGTGTTTGCCGGGCCGAGTCTGCAAGGTCGCGACCTGCGCGAGATTCCACATCTCGGTCGGTGTGGGCTCGCGCCCGAGTTGCTGGTGGAAGTCGACGGTCAGCTCGCCCAACCGTTTTCGGATGGCGGCGTCGCGACGCGACCAGTATCGGATCAATATTGCGGGAATGCCGTCGACTTCGCGGATGGGGCGCTTGTTCGGGTTCGTGCCGGGGCGCTCGGAGAATTCGACACCGAGGTCGGCGCGGAGGTGGTGTTCGAGTCGGGTGTTGTAGATCTCGCTGACGGTCACGTTCAGCCGGTAGATCACCGCCGCGTCCAGGGTGCGCCACCTGCCATCGGCACCACGCACGCGGTTGGCGATCAGGACGTGTGTGTGCAAATCCGGATCGCCGCAGCGGGATTCGCGGTGGACAAAACGTGCCGCGATGAGGCCGTCGACATCGAGTTGACGCACCCCATTGCGGCCCGCGCGGGTGAAGATCCCGTGTTCTTGCAGCCAACCGAGTGCGTCGTCGACGGCGGCATCGTGGGCGCTGGCGACGCGTTCGGAGACCTCGAGAGGGGCGATGGCCCACAGCGCGGACACGCTTTTAACGGGAGAGAACGTGATGTCGAAACCGGCGACCGCCGCGGATTTCGGGCGCGAAATCTTGGCAACGAACCCTGACAACTCACGGTCATCCAACGGCGCACGCTCGTAATGTTCAGTGAACATTTCCGCCGCTACTTCGGTGCGAATCCGCGCGCGAACCTCGTCGGGAATCCCCGCGCGGACGTCGACTCCGGCCGCGATATTGTGTTCAGTGAACGCCTCGCCGCAGCGTTTCCGGAACTCATTTCCACCGGAATAGGTGCGATACGGATTACCCAACCGTGTCGCTCGCTCCGCTATTTCCTTCGCGGTTTTGAGGCTGATTCCCTTCGCAGCCTCGGAGGCGATGACGCGTGCGGCGATGACTTCTGCATCAGGATGGCGGCCCTGCCCGAACAGTGCACGCATCTGTGCTTCGGTGACCTCGTCGCCGCGCGAGAGATCCAGGGCGGCAAGTCCATTGCCCCACCACCGACCTGGTTGTTCCCCATGGGCGGAGTAGTAATCCGACAGGGTTCCGGGTCCGCGGTCGGTGGCATCGGCGGCGGCGACCTGGCGAAGGTAGTAGCGGTAACTCTCGCCGGCGAGAATCTTGTGCAGCGTCGCGGTCACCTATCCATCACAAGCCCATTGCGTCCAGTATTTCCAGGTTTGGAAGGGAGGTAGTTTGTATCAAAGCGCGCCATTTCCCCACGATGTAAGGAAATTCTTAGCTTCCGCGATGCATGAGGTGTGCGGGTGGTGAGTGAATGTGGGGGTGAGGGGTTATGGGTCAATGGGGGGTATGGGTGTGAGTGGAATAGGTGGTGGTGTGTGTTGGTGTGAGTGAGTGAGTGTGGGGTGAGTGGGTGAGGGTGAATGTGGAGAGTGGCGGTGGGGGCCTGCGGGTTGTCGCAGGCGCCAGGCTGTCGCGGCGAGTGCGACCGCGTCGCGGTCGCGTGGCGCGGCCGGTCAGTCGCGCGGGCGCTTGTTGTCGCGCGGTGAGTGGGTGTCGGGGACTGTCATGAGCGGGTGGCCGGAGAGCCCGAGGCTGATGAGTAGTCCGACGATGACGATGAGTAGGTCGTGCACGCGGAACTCCTTGCGGATGGAGTGGGTGGTGGCCGGTCCGTCGCGGGAGATAGATCACCGCGACGGACCGGAGATCGGGACTTGCGTGTGTCAGGCGGCGACGGTGTGGCGCGCGGGTGGGGTGACGAGACCGAGCCAGACGCGGCACTCGGTGCAGAACCCGTCGTCGTGGATGGCGCGGATGCGGGTGCATCCTTCACAGCGGGCCTGGCGCTGCCCGGCACCGGTCACCGGGCCACGACGGCGATGGGTCACAGGCTTGGGGTGTGCCGCACCAGGTTCGGCGTCGGCCTGCGAGTCGGCGGCCTGCTCGCTGTGTTCGGGTTGGGGAAGGTGTTCGTCGATGATGGTGGTCAGCCACCGCGGTGCGCGGCGGCGTGTCTCGGCGAGCAGGGCGGGCGCGGCACCCGGGTAGGTGGTGGTCAGGAATCGGCAGTAGGCGCGGGCGAGGTCGGTGGCAGTGAATCCGGTGGGCAGTTCGGGCAGGCGCGGGGTGCGGTCGTCACCGCGGCAGTAGTCGCACAACCCGTCGTCGCTGCGCCGTTGTCCATTGGTGGAGTGGATGGGATGCTGGTCGCGGGTGGAGCGTTCGATGAAGCATGCGACGCAGCGCCACCCGGAGATCGGGGTCATGGCCTCGCGCGTGTAGTCGACGCTGTCGCCGTGGAACGGCAACTCGGGCCGCAGGTCTCCACGCACACCGGTGCGGGCGTCGGCGTAGGCGAGCGCGTTGTCGTGGGAGACGCGGCGAGTGAGTTCGGCCGCCGCGGCGTCGTGGGTGTGCTGTTCGGCGACATGGTGCACGAACTCGAAGTCCCACCGCGCCTTCACATCCTCGTCGCTACGCGGCTGCGCACTCTGCACACGCACAGACGAGGAGGATGCGGGTTCGGCGAGCAGGCCGCGGTCGCGCAACCGCTGCTCGGTGGCGCGGGTCCTGGCGATCTCGCGGGCCATAGTGTCGCGGTGCAGGTGGTCGGCGATGTAGCCGGTGACCACGTCGGGCTCGACGAGCGCGGGTCGGCGTTTGCCGCGCGCGCGGACACGGGCGGTGATCTGCTCGGGTGTCATGCGCGACTTGTCGGTCGCGCGTGACGGTGCGAGGTAGACGCGGGCGGGTGGGTTGCGCCACAGCCGGATCGAGGTCGGTGCGGTCTCGGCGGCCGTGAGCGGGGCGTAGTCGCGGAAGGCTTCCTCCTCGATGCTGCTGCCGTTGGCGCGAGCGCGCTGTTCCAGGATCGCGATCCGCTCCTCCCGCTCCCGCACATACAGGCCGGGGTCGGTGTCGGGCAGCAACCGCGCCAGCAGATCCCGCTTCGGTTCGTCATAGCGGAACGCGGCTTGCAAGCGCAGCAGCGCGGTGCGGAACGGGTAGAGGGTGAAGGTGTCGACCATGGCGTCGAGCACCTCCCGCTCTGCGGGGGTGGCGTGGGTGAGTGCGGTGGTGAAGGTCCGGCGCGCGGCGCGGCGGTCGCTGGTGATGCTGTAGTCGAGGTGGGCGATGGCATCGAGGAAGGTGCTGGTTTCGGTCACGAGTTCGTCCTGTCGTTCTTCGAATGGTTGGCGAGCACCCGCTGGGACCGTCACGGTCCCGATCGAACATGCGGGTGTCGGGCCGGTCGTGGGGACCAGCCGAGGGCGCAAGAACCAGGCGGGCGGCGACGCGCGGGCGAGCGCGGAACGCGCCGGGGCGTGCGCGCGCGAATTCCCGCGCACACCAACCGAACTGGCGGCGGTCGCTGGGGTCGGCGCGCCGGGGAATTCGTGAGCGCCGGGCGCGGGCCGTCACGCGCGGCGCCGCCCGCCGTGGTAGCCCTCGGAGGGCTGGTCACTGCGATCGGCCAGCCGCCTGCCCCCCGCAACGCAACTCACCCCGCCCGGAACCGGAGACGGTTGCGAACGGGGTGAGCGGGCCAACGGGTGGAATTGCGAGGCAGTGACTTACAGGTGCAGGGCGGTGACTTAGTACGGGGGCGCGTCGTCGCCGAATTCAGCGGCAGCTGCGGCCATCGCCGGCTCCCGCCACGGATCCTCTTCACCGGAGGAGGAACCCGCCGGCTGGTCGGATCCTGTGCTGGTGTCTGCGGTGGGGTCGCCGAATCCGTCGCGATGACCGGTCACGGCGCGGCGGGTTCGTGGTCCGCTGGATGTGCCCACTGTGGTGCGGGTGACGGTTGCGGTGGCGTAGCGCAGCGAGGGACCGATCTCGTCGACGTCGAGTTCGACGACGGTGCGTTTGTCGCCCTCCCGGGTGGTGAACGAGCGCTGCTTGAGTCGTCCGGTGACGATCACACGCGCTCCCCGCGAGAGGGATTCGGCGAGGTTCTCCGCTGCCTGTCGCCACAGATTGCAGCGCAGGAACAACGGATCGCCGTCTTTCCACTCACCGGCGTTGCGGTCGAAGTACCGCGGTGTGGAGGCGACAGTGAAGTTGGCCACCGCCGCGCCGGCTGGAGTGAATCTAAGCTCTGGCGAGTCTGTCAGGTTTCCTGTGACGGTCAGGACCGTGTCACCGGCCATGGGCGTTCTCCTCAATCATCAGCACCGGGGATTGGATGGAATACGAGACCGGCCCTGCAGGGATGTGGCGGGGCCGGGGTGTGGTTATTTGTCGATGGGGATGTCGTGGTAGTCGATGTCGCCGGTGGCGGCCTGTTCGACGTCGACCAACGCGAAATCGTCGTCGGGAGTGGCGATGTCGGCGAGCAGGTGCAGATACCGGGCGGTGGTTTCCGATCGTGTTCGCCACAGGCCCTTGTCCAGGGTGACCTCCCGGTTGGCTAGCACCATGCCCAGTGCGAGCACCCAGGCCCGGTTGGTCGACGCGGCACCGATCACCTTCACCAGTTCCTCGCTCGACCAGCCGATCCCGAGCACCTTTGTCATCAACTGCAACGCCCCCGGTGCCAGATTCCGCGCCAGGTACTCGGCCACGAAATGCGCGGCCTGCGCCGGCGGTTTGCTCCGCTGGACATACTTCGACAGGAATTCCTCACGCCGCTCGGCCGCCGCCACACCCCGCTTGTTCAGCTCCCGCACCCGGCGGCGGGCCAACCGTGCTTCTTCCCGCGCCGCGGCAGCGCGTTCGGCGGCGGCCAGAGCCTGCTGCGGGTCGGCGGCCTGCGGGACAGGCCGCTGTAGTCCGGTGGTGTCGAGTTGGTCGGCGGGCAGGTAATAGGCCGGGATCCAGCGATCACGCCAGGCGAGCCCGTCCGCGCGGCGCAACCCCTCGCCGGGTTCGGTGTCGGGGTCGTGCTCGGTGTCCCAGTCGACGGTGTCGGGATCGACCAGCGCGCCGGTAGCGGTATCGACCAGCTCACCGTTTTCCTCGACATCGACCCACACCACCCACCGCGCCGGATCGGCGTACACGTCGTCATCGGTGACCGGTTCGCCGTCGGCGCGGGTCAGGTCGGTGGCGGGCAGGTAGGCGTGGTCGGGGCCGGGCTCGTCGGTGAGGATCCCGAATCCGTAGGCGCCGTAGGGCAGTGACGCGTGGAGGCGGCGGCGGGTTTCGTCGCGGTCCGCGGCGATGGCCTTGGCCGTGTAGCTGAAGTTGTAGCGGGAGGTCGTGGTCAGCTTTTCGACGGCGTCGGTGTCGCCGAGGTTGTCGTAGTCGGCGATGACGGCGAGCTGGTCGAGGCTGTACTGGCCGGCATCGGCCAATTCGCGTCCGGTCGCCGACCTGCCGACTGCGGCGAGCTTGCGCACTTCGGCGCGTTTGGTCTGTTGCAGTCCTTTCGCCACCCGGGTCGGTGAGGCGCCCAGATCGAGCATGAGCGCGATACCAGCGGCGATGTCGGCCTGGGTCAACGGGATCCGACGCTCGTTGAGGTTGATCTGGGTCAGGGTGCGGTCGATACGCCGGTTCTTGGTGTCGACATCGCTGCGGGCCTCGGTGATCCACACCGGAACCCGGCAGACGCCGACGGCCTGTGCGATCAACACTCGCACCTGGCCATCGATCACATGCACCGTGCCGTCGGGTTCGCGTTCGGCCAACACCGGCGCGGTCACACCGAACTCGCGGATCGAGTCGGCCTGCTTCGGGTGCTCGGCGACGTCGAAGTCCTTGCGCACGTTCTCCGCGATCACCAACTCCCGCGGATCCATATACGCCGCAGTCGCGTTCGCCGGAACCGGCGCATGGTCGTCGGTGTCCTCGTCGCCGGTGCCGGTGGGCACGGGCTGTGAAGCAGTGCGCTCATCGGCAGCCTGATCGCCGGTCGCGGTGGACGTAGTGGAGTCGGCGTCGGGTTCGATGTCGGGGACGACGGTGAGGGCGGTCGAACTCAAAGGGGACCTCCTATGAGATGACGAACGGCGCAGCCGCACCGCGGTTGAATGGTGGTGTGGCCGTGCCGGTCTGGACGGTGAACCGGATCGGGTGTGGTTTAGGCGGCTGTTTGGCTCGAGGTGCGGGTGACGTTGATCGGGTGCAGGCGCAGCACGCCGTCTTCGTCGTCGAGGTAGGCCCAGTGGCGGCCCCGCCACCCGGCGTGCTCGTCGCGCCAGCGGTCGGCGACGGCGGAATCCATCTCGGCGAGCGTGGCGGTCGTGCCCGCGGCGCCACGGTGTTCGAGTCGATCGAATTCCGCGCGGGACAGGGTCGGGACAGAGTTCGCGGACGGCATGAACAGTGACCTTTCTGATCGGGAACGAAAACGAGGAGACGAGAAAAGAGGCGATGCTGGTCAGCGGTGCAGATCGACGCCGAGTGCGTCGGCGATGTCGTGGGCGTAGGTGACGACGGCGTGGAGCCGGGGTGGGGATGTGGCGTCTCGCAGTGTGGTGTCGAGGGACGGGCGAACCGATGCTGTGGGTTGGAGTCCAGGGCTGCGTCCAGCGCGATCGAGGCCAGCGCTCCGTCGCCTCGGTGATAGGCCGAGAACGCCAGCAGAGCCGCGGCATGGGCGCGTTCGGGATCGGGCAGGCTGCGGGTGAGCAGCGCCCACAACCGTTCAGCCGCGTCGACACGGGCAGTGCCGGCCAGCCCGAGCAGGCAATGGCGCACGGCGGCTGTGCGTAAGGCCGCAGCGAGTGCGGCCATATCCGCTGGAGTCAGTGTCGAACCTGCTGCGAGCGTGTCGATGTGCTCGACCACCGTCGCGACGGTGGCGGTGATCGCGCTGGGCGCGTGGGGTGTGTGGATGCCGGTGTCGGCGGGGAGCAGTGCGCGGACCTGGTCGGCCTGCGCCGGGTCGGGCTCGATCAGGCGGGTCAGTTCCTCGCGTGACCGGCGGATGAGATGTCCCGCGACGACGAACGTGGCGGCAAGCGTGGTCGCGTCGGGCTCGGGCTCGACGCCGGACTCGGTGGCGTCGAGCAGGCTCCACCACGGCGCGCCTGCGTCGATCACGCGGGTCGCCCATGCCGAGGCGAGAACAACACCGCGTGTGGTGAGGGCTCGGTCGAGGATGCCGAGGGTGTGGGTGTGCCCTGCTAGGCGGCGCGGACGCTTGTTGCGCGGTGCTGTCGACGACGAGAACCAATACTGCCGACGCGTTTTCGTTCGCGGCGACGTCGGCCAGTTGCGTCACGACGGCGGTGAGCCGGCTGTCGCTGATGTGGAGGTCGTGGCGTGCGACGACTTTGATGCAGACCTCGTCGGCGGGAGGGCGGCGTTCGAGGAGCGCCACGACCAATGAATCGACGGGGTAGAAGCCGAGCAGGGCCGGCACGGCGGCGATGAATTCACCTGGGGCGGACATGCGTAGTGTCGTCGGCTGAGTCATGAACAATCCCTTCACTGGACAACGAATCGGAGTCGGCCGACACAGCTGACTGGGGCGCGGGCAGCCAGGTCGGCGTGTCGCGGTCATCTCATGAAGTGGTGGATGTCGTGGCCGCTGGTGATCAGGCGCGCGCCCAGTGGCGATCAACTCGTGCGGCGGGAGAAGAATGCCTCGGCCTCGTGAAGGTTGGCGGTGCCCTCCGCCTGGTGCATCAACGCACCGATACCGGTGAGCACCTGTACGAATCCACCATCATTCACCGTCCCCGGTGAACAAGCTGCGGGTGGCGATGATCGCGGCCAGCAGATCCAGCGGCTGCTCACCGGTGTCGCTGGGTGCTGCGTCGCGGACTTTTCGGAGTTTGCGCAGCCGCGAGGCGGGGCGCAGTTCGACACCGAATATCGACCTGCTGTGTTCACCGCCGGGGGCTCGGATCAGGGTGTAGTCCTCGAGCGCGATCCACGCCTCGTACCACGCCTCGGCAGGCTGGCCTTCACGTCGGCCCTCACCAGGCTCAGGAGCTGGTGGCGCCCACAGGCGGCAGGTGCAGTCCGGGTCGCCGCACGGGCGCCGGCTGGGATGGCGGTTGTAGTGGTCGGTGTGCCCGGCCAGCATCGGGCATGTCCGTTTCGAATACAGACCACACTCGGGATGCAGGGCGGGTTCCGGGCCGATGCCGCGCAGGTAGTCCCACGGCCTGATGTAGACCACGACCCAGGGGCCGTCGAGGCGCTGACCGCACACCTGGCACAGGCTGTGCTGCCAGATTCGTTGCAGCCGCGCCGGATTCACCGCGCCCCACACCGGCTTGGCGGGGTCGCGGTGGGTCATCGTGATATACGGCACGATCATGCCCGCCGCGACCGGCGCCTCGGCGAGGCGTTGCGGAACCGGAACCGAGTTCGGGGCGGCGCTGCCGGGTGTGTCGGGCATCGGGTACCTCCATTCGCATCGAAGGGGGAAGGGGGCGATCACTGCCCATCAGCGCTCGCCGAGGCTGGAGAAGGGTGCGCGCGCAGTACGTGAGAGGCGCTGCGTACGAGCCGTTCCCGAATCTGGTAGTCGGCGATGGCGTTGTTGAGCAGGTCCAGTGGCTCACCGCCGACGACGGTGGCCATCGTGTGCGCGACACCGAGCGCGTGCCGCGTCGAGGCGATGTAGGGGTCGAGAGCGTCGAGCAGGATGTCGACGGTCTCGTCGCGGCTCAACGGTTGTGCTGTGGAATCGCGCACGGGCGCAACTCCTTTCGGGATGTCGAGCTTTCGGCCGCTGCTGTTCGGACCATGCGGCGGCGGCCGAAAGCGCATCGATTGATGGCGGGTCGGTCAGTGGGGTTGCAGGCCGAGCAGGTCGGCGTAGCGGTCGACGCCGTCGAATTGCGGGCATGCGCAGCGGGGGAACGGGTGCGCGCAGTCGGCGCAGTAGCCGCACCATCCGCAGTGCGGGCCGAAGGGGTCGTCTTCGAACGCGCCGCAGTGTTCGCAGAATCCGATGTAGTCGGTGTCGGCGCTGGCCCATTCGCGTATCAGGTAGCTGTCGTTGGAGTACCAGGTGCCGCCGACCCAGTGCCCGTGGTGTTCGTTGAAGATGTAGGCGGGGTGCTTGTAGGCCGGATCGGTGGTCAAGATGACGACCTTGTTGCCGATGAGCCAATGTTCGAATCGGTCGCGCCCCGCCCAACTGTCGAGCGACCCGAACGGTTTGGTGGGCAGGAAGTCCTCGGCCGCGATCCGGGTATCCGAGCGCGAGTCCCCGGCGGCGGGATGGACGTTGTCGGGTAGGACACCGTTGTGGGCGAGCACGGTTCGCTGGTCGTCGCCGACGATGAAGGGGTGGCAGTTGCTGGTGTCGCGGTCGCCGTGCGTGGCGTAGCGGGAGTGGAACAACGCTGGCCCGCCGGGATGTTTGGCGCGCTGTTCGGCGAATTCGGCGATTACCTGTTCGGCGTTCATGCCGTGCCCGACGAGGATCGTGTCGCTGGTGTGGATGGCGTAGCCGTGCCCGTGTGGGTTGGCCAGCGCGCCGCCGTGCAGGGCGTCGAGGTCGGGGTCCTGGCCGGGTTTGTAGAAGGTCAGGATGCACAAGCGAGGGCCTCCAATTCGTCGGTCAGGCAGCGATATTCGGGCCGCGCGGCAAGCCACGCGATGAACGCCGCCCATTCCCAGCCCCGACGGCGGGCGATATCAGCGGCCGAGAGGGCGCGGGTGTATTCGACGGAGGCGTCGGCGAAGGCGAGCGCGGCCTGCACCTCCCGCGCGTGCAGAGAGCTGGCGAACACCCGCAGCTCGAACGTGTCCTCGGGACACACATTGATCGCCTGATACCGGAACGCGCCTCCCGTGTCACCCTTGGCGTGGGCGGCGGCGCGAGCGCGGGCACCAGGGTCGAATACCGCCCACTGCTCGGAGTCGCGGCGCGCCAGCGCTTTGACGTGGGATTCGTTGCGGTAGACGAACTTCAACCACCGGTAGGTGTGCGCGGGGGAGGAGAACCCGGCGCGGGACACGTGCACATGGATACCGACACTGGTATCGGTGTAGGCCCCCAGCAGCCGCAACCGATTCAGCAGCGACCACGGAAACCATTGGCGTGCAAACTCATACGACATCGGGTGCGTCACGAGCTCGTATCCGCACGGCTGGATACTGCCGTCTTCCTTGAGGTATCCGATGTCATTGAGCTGGTCGATGGCGAGTTCGGTCGCTTCGTCGAAAACGTTTCGGGGGGTTTTGATTTCCAGTTCCAGGCCGAGGTACAGCGGTCCGGTGCCGTGGAAGTCGGGTTCGGGTTTGTAGCTGTAGGAGTGGATGCCGTGGTGGTCGGGTCGTTGGTTGGCGCAGGTGTCGCAGTAGTCTTCCCAGCAGCGGATGAGGATGTCGCAGCCGCTGCAACGGTGGTAGTCGGCGTCCTCGCAGCGCCCGCACACATCCGCCCCGGATTCGGTCTCGTTGAGCCCGTCTGCGCGGGAGCCGCAGTCGTCGCACACCAGGTAGCTGTCGGCGCAGTCGTCGCAGACCTCGCCATGGCCGATGACACGGACCAGGTCGCTGTCGAAGCGGTCGCAATCGCGGCACCGGCGCCAGCCGATCGAACAATCCGTGCACACTTCGGTGCCGCGCACGGTAGAGCGGCGCTCCCGGGTGTGGGTGGCGCAGTCGTCGCAGGTGTCGAGCCGGTCGGCGCACGCGCGGCACAGATGATCACCTTCGACGGTGGTGACGGTCGTGTTGTCGTCGATCGGGTGTGAACACTCCTCACACCGACGATCGGTGAGCGTGGATGCGGGCATACAGGATTCACGTCCTTCCGGAAAGTGGGGGACAGACGACGGCGCCCCGCTGCGGGCCGGGCTAGCGGCGCGAAGCGGGGCGCAAGAGGAAAGCGGTGCCAATGCAGCTCGGGTCGAGCAGGCTGGCGGGTCAGGTCAGCTGGATGCGGGGGCCGCGGTGGGAGCTGGCCGGGCCGGGGGTTGGCAGGCAGGTGCAGTGGGCGAGGGTGTGGTGGCAGTGGAAGCACCAGCCGCAGGTGCGGCAGTAGCGGCTGGTGCGTTCGAGATCGCGGTCCAGGCAGTACCCGCACACCGTCCGGCGCCGGGCCGGCCACCGCTGCTCGGGCGGCAGATAGGAGCGGTTGGAATACCAGACTCCGCCCACCCACTGCCCCGCGCTCTCACCGAACACGTAGGCGGTGTGGGCGTAGGCGGGGTCGACGGTCAAGATCACCAGCTTGCTCGACCCCAACCAGCCAGAAAGTCCGCGCGCTCCGGCGGCGGTGTCGATCGGACCGAACGGTTGAGCCGGCAGGTAGTCCTCGGCCGCGATCCGGGTATCCGAGCGCCGGTCATACGCGCGCGGATGGACCCGCTTGGGCAGAGTGCCATTGTGCGCCAGCACCGTTCGCGCATCACCGCCGAGCCGGAAGGGATGGCAGTTGGACAGGTCGATCGCGCCGCGGGTGGCGTAGCGGGAGTGGAACAACGCCGGACCGCCGGGGTGGTCGGCGCGGGTGCGGGCGAAGCCGGCGATAACGGTGCCGGCGTTCATGCCGTGCCCGGTGATGATGCGGCCGCCGGTGACGATCGCGAAGCCGTGACCGTCGGGGTTGGCATCGGCCCCGAACCGCAGCGCGCTCGTGTCGATCGCGGCACCGGCGGGGTAGTAGGTCAGCAGGCACATTGCAGGTTCTCCATCTCCGCGGCCAGTGGCTGGTAGTGGGGGCGTGTGGTGACCCAGGTGGCGAAGCGGGCCCAGTCCCAGGCGCCGGCGCGGATGTCGGCGATCCGTAGACCGCGGGTGTAGTCGATGGAGGCGGCGGTGAACGCGAGCGCGGCCTGCACCTGTTGCACATCCAGAGAGCTGGCGAACACCCGCACCTCCAGGGTGTTGCGCGGCAGCGGGTTGATCGCCTGATATCGCTCCAACCCCAGCGCGTGCTGCGGCCCCTTAGCGGTATCACGCGCACGTGCACGGGCGACGCTGTCGAACTGGGCATAGTGAGTGCGCCGGCGCGCCAACCGCGTGACCGCTGTTTCGTTGCGGTACAACAGTTTCAGCCACCGATACACATGCGCCGGGTTGTCGAACCCCGCACGACTGGCGTGTACATGCAATCCCACCGACGCATCGGCCTCACACCCGAGCCGGTGCAGCTGCTCGAGCAGCGGCCAGGGAAACGACTCGATCGCGTACCGATAGGACATCGGGTGGCTGACGAGCTCGAAACCGGACGGTCTGATAGAAGAGTCCTTCTTCAGGTACCCGAGGTCGCCGAGGTGTTCGGTGGCGAGGGTGGCGCAGGTGTCGAAGCGGTGTTCGGGGACGATGATCTCCAATTCCAGCCCGAGGTAGAGGGGGCCGGCGCCGTGGAAGCGGGGGTCGGGGCGGTAGGTGTAGTTCCAGACCTTCCCGCGGTGGGCGCACGCCTCGCATCGGTGTCCGGGTTGGACGAGGGTGCCGCATGCCGGGCAGGCGTGGAATCGGCTGGCGCAGCGGGGGCAGGCGCGGTGTCCTCCGGAGATGTAGCGGCTGTCGGCACTGAACTGGCCGCAGCTGAAACACGCGGCGAACAACGCTCCTGCGCATCGCGCGCACACCGGGTCATCGGTGTCGGTGCGCAGGTGCGGGCCGGTCAACTGCCGGCACGAGACACAGCCGGTCCACCCGGTCAGGCAGTGCGCACACAATTGCGACTCCTCGGCTGTGTGGGTCAGCCGCAGTGACGGGGTCCGGCAGTGGTCGCATCGGGGCAGTTGCTGCCAACACGACTCGCACACAGCGACATTCGCGATGCACGACTCCGTATCGGACGTCGCGCCGTCACAGACCGGGCATGGTGGGCCCAGGATCGGATCGGTCATGAACGCACACACCCTCCACAAAGAAAAGGCGCCGGCCGACAGGGGAGTCGACCGGCGCGGGGATACGTACAGGAACAGGGCGAGCAGGAGTAACGGCGAGCATTCGAGGGATGCCGAGACCTGAGCCATTGCGTTATGGGAGATGCCCTGATGCGTAGGGCTGTTCGCTCAGGCGGCCAGGCTGGGGCGGGCGTATTCGCAGTGGTCGGCCGGTTGGCCGTGGTGTTTGCCCGGACAGTCGATGGCCCGCAGGACACGGTCGGCCACGGATAGGCGGGTGCGGGTCTCGGCTTCGAGATCGTCGATGCGGGACTTCGCGATCGCTTCGTAGTGCTCGTGTGAAGCGGTCACCGATTCCATGTGGGGGAATCCGGCTTGGATCCACATGCGCACGTAGAGACCGAAGGCGGCCGTGTTGAGCGGGGCTTTCTGGCTGGCCTGCATGACCGTGAGCGCGACCTCGGCTGCGGTCCCAGACACCGGAGACAGGCCCGCGGCGACGCGGTCGAGCAGTTCACGGCAGTGTGACCGGTACACGAATTCCTGGCGCATCCGCTCATGGGTCGGCATCAACAGCCCGAACGAGTGGTAGAGGGTGTTGCGGTGGCGCGGATGGCGTCGTTGCGCCCGGGCGATTTCGTCTTCGGCCCAGTCGATCTGTTCGAACACCGGCTCGAGATCGGACAGACACCGAGACACCATCGATGCGATATCAGCGACCTCGTCGAGCTGGCTTTCGGTCACGGGAACTCCTTTCGACAGCAAAAGAGAAAAGGGATGCGAGGCATGACTGCGAGTTGACGGATGACGTCGCTGACTGTGACCGCGTGGTCGCGGATGCGGCGGGACTGGATGGCTGGGTTTGGGCGTAGTGTTGAACTGCGAGGCGTGGGCTGATCTCATTCAGAATTCGGGAGACCCGACATGAACGACCCCCGCACAACCAGAAGCGCACGGGGGCAAGACGCTGGGGAACTTGCTGCGCGGCTACATCATTCGCGGGAAGTCATGGATCGCCGCCGCGCGCTCGCACGTCGACGCGAACAGAATGTCAGCGACGCAGTG
>NZ_BDCM01000031.1 GCF_001613505.1 Nocardia mikamii NBRC 108933 | reverse complement strand
ATTCGCGAAGGCCCCCAACCAATGGTTGGGGGCCTTCCGCATTTCATCGGCTCGACATTTCCCGCAGGCGTTCGCCCAGGGTGGCGAGCTGTTCGCTGGTGCCGTGCTCGCGCCATTCCGACTTTTCGTGGTCGTCGAGATAGGCGCCGTGTTCGGTGAGGGTCAGCCGGGTGCCGGCCGCGGTTTCGGCGAATTCGACGGTGGTGAGCGAGACCGTCACGACGGCGTCGTCCACGCCCATCGTGGAGGTGTACACGATGCGTTCCGCCGGGACGATCTCCTGGTAGGTGGTGGTGAAGGTCATCCGCTTGCCGTCGTGTACGCCGGCGGCGATCTCGCGGCCCCCGACACGGAAGTCGAGTTCGTGTTCGGTGCCGGGAGCGCTGAACCATTCGGCCTTGCGTTCCGGTTCGGCCCATGCGCCGAAAACCGCTGCGGGAGTGACGGGATAGTCGCGTTCGAGGGTGAACGTGGAATGGACCAGGGAATGCGTGGTCGTCATGGCGACTCCTCGGGTTCGGGGGTGGTGTGCGCGGCGAGAGCTGTGCCGAGCGCGTCGAGGCGGCGTTCCCACGGGGTCTGCCGCGCGTGCAGCCAATCCTCGGCGGGCCGCAGCGCATCGGGTACCAGATGGCAGGTGCGTACGCGGCCGACCTTCTCCGACCGCACCAGCCCGGCGTCCTGCAACACCTGGAGATGCTGCACGACGGCCGCCAGGCTCATCTCCAGCGGCTCGGCCAGGGCGCTGACTGCCGCCGGTCCCCGGCCGAGCCGCTCGAGCAGATATCTGCGGGTGGGGTCGGTGAGCGCCCGGAAGATCAGATCCAGCCGCTCGGTTTGGTTAAGCACCTACTTAAGTGTAGACACCTCGCCCCGATAGTCAAGTAATTACTTAACTGTTGTCGTGCGCGCGTGCGGCCTCGAACGGCATCCGGTCGAAGATGAAGCGGCTGGCCGTGATTCGGCCGTCGACGACGGTAACCAGTTCCGCCGCAGGGGCGCTCGGTACCGGCAGGGTCGCGGTGTCGTAGCAGACCAGGGCGGTGGTCTCGTCGCCGAATGCGGCGAACATCGTCGCGCCGGTGAGGATTCGAGTGAAAGGTTCCATGAAGTCGCGATAC
Organism: Nocardia mikamii NBRC 108933; assembly: GCF_001613505.1. GTDB lineage: Bacteria > Actinomycetota > Actinomycetes > Mycobacteriales > Mycobacteriaceae > Nocardia > Nocardia mikamii. Next base: position 22,417 of record NZ_BDCM01000031.1, on the reverse strand, counting down.
GCGGCCGCGCCTTCGATGCGTCCGGCGGGGGCATCGCAGACGATGTCGTCGGCGATAAAGGTCATCGCTCGATCGAGGTCCTTTCCGGTCCAGGCCTCGAAATAGGCGAGGGCTACCCGGACCGCGGGGCTGTGGTTTCCGATCATGTCGTCCTCTTCTCCGGTCGATGGAACCGTTCACCGATATAGACACCGGCCGGGCGGGGAACGGACCGGTTGTCGGTGCTCGATGTGACGATGGGGTGATGTCGGAGCCGTCGATCGCGCCGGACGTGGATGAGCGGACCTTTCGCGAGCTCACCGAGCCCTATCGGGCCGAGTTGCGCACCCACTGCTATCGGATGCTCGGGTCGATGTACGACGCCGAGGACGCGTTGCAGGAGACGCTGCTCGCGGCATGGCGCGGTATGGCCGAATTCCAGCAGCGGTCGTCGGTGCGCACCTGGCTCTATCGGATCGCGACGAATCGGTGTCTCAATTTTCGCCGGGCCGCACTGCGCCGGCCGGTCGCGCCGTTGCCCTTCGCCGCACCGGAGCCGACCCGTCGCGGGGAGGTGAGCTGGTTGCAGCCTTGTCCGGACGCGCTGCTGGATCCGCAGCAGGTGCTGACCGCGCGCGCCTCCGTCGAGCTGGCGTTCATCGCCCTGCTGCAACAACTTCCACCGCGCCAGGCCGCCGTGCTCGTCCTGCGTGACGTGCTCGAGTTCAGTGCGGCGGAGGTGGCCGACTTGCTCGGCCTCACTCCCGTCGCCGTGAAGGCGGCATTGCAGCGGGCTCGTGAACGTCTGTCTCGGCGCGGGGGCGGGCGTCCGGAGCCGGAGCCGGGATCGCCCACGGAGCGAGGGCTCAGCGAGCGTTTCGCGCGGGCCTTCGAGGCTGCCGATGTGGGCGCCGTGGTCGAGCTGCTCACCGACGAGGCGTGGCTGACCATGCCGCCGTGGCCGCACGAGTATCACGGCCGGGCGGCGATCGGCGAATTCCTTCGCGGTATTCCGGCATTTCGGGATCGTGCGGAGATTCGGCTGCAATCGGTGCGGGCGAACGCGCACCCCGCATTCGGCTGCTATTCCCGCCGGGCGGACGGATCGTTTCGGGCGACCGGACTTCTGGTGACGACGTACGGCCCGGACGGTATTTCCGCGCTCGCTCATTTCCCGCCCGCCGAGAACTTCCCGCGCTTCGGCCTTCCGCTCGCGCTGCCGCCATGGGACAGGACTATTTCCTGATGGAATCGTTGTCGAAATAAAACCTAGAAAATTCCTTCAAACTCTTCCGTTGTCTAGGTGTTATCGACTATCCTCCGTTTCGGCAAACCATCCGCGACAGGAAGAGCGCAGTCGTTGCACCGGCGCTCCGACCATATAGACAACTTCCGGCTAACGCGCGGTCAGTCGGAGGTGTAAGCGAAGGGCCCGATCCATGACGAGGGAATCGGGCCCTTCGGTATTGTCTGGCGCAATGTCACAGGAAACGAACGCGGGTAGGATGTACGCCGGACAGCCCGTAGAAGACCGGCAGCGGCAGCGACGTGCGCGTTTTCTGGAATCTGGTCTGACAGTGTTCGCCAGAGACGGGTATGCCAATAGCTCGGTCGGAGCCATTTGCAAAGACGCCGGACTTTCCTCGCGGCAGTTCTACGAGGAGTTCACCGGTCGCGAATCGTTGCTGCTGGAACTCTACGAACAGATCGACCGGGAATCCCGGGACGCGGTCGTCGCGGCGTTGGACGCGCATGCCGATGCGAGCGCCATCGAGATCATCGACGCCGGGGTGCGCGCCTATATCGAGTCCATCGGGCGCGATCCGCGCAAGGCCCGCGTCGCACTGGTCGAAGTGGTCGGTGCCGGGCCGAAGGTGGAGAAGTTCCGGCTGGAGCTGCGTCGCGCCTGGGGTGCGCTGCTGGCCGGAGCCGCCGAGGATGCGGCGCTGCAGGGCGAGATCCCCAGCGGCGACTACGAAACCCGCATGCTCGCCATCATCGGCGCGGTGAACTACGTGGTCGACGAGTGGAGCGGGTCGGAGCCGCGCCGGCCCCTCGACGAGGTGATCAGGGTGCTGCGCCGGGTCATCATGGGTGCGGTCAGCGCCTGATCGGCGAAGCATAGTGCCGCCGAACGGGATTCGCTTTAGCATCGAAAGGTGCATGTTTCGCCGGGGGGCGGGCAGTCCCCGACATTCGTCGTCTGCGGAGACAACCCGCTCGTCCACCAGCTGGCCCTGCAGCTGACCACCCGGTTCGCCGATGCCACCGTGACCGCGGTACTGCCGAACCGCAACGGCAGCTACGTTCCACAGCTGGAGAAGCTGGCGCGGGTCCGGATCCTGTGTGCCGAGCGCCTGGACGAGACCGTCCTGCGGGCGGCCGGGGTGGAGCGGGCCCGAGCGCTGGCCCTGGTGGATCAGGCGGATGTGGAGAACTTCCACGCCGCGCTGCGCGCCCACGAACTCAATCCGCGGATCCGGTTGGTGATCCGAATGTTCAACACCGGCTTGGGGTTTCGCATCCGCCGGTTGTTCTCCGACTGTGTGGTGCTGTCGATTTCGGAGATGGCCGCCCCGTCGTTCATCGCCGCTGCCCTCGGCGAGAAGGCGCAGGACTATCTGCGCCTGGGGGAACGCACCCTGTACGTTGCCGCGGCCGGTGATGCGCCGCCGGATCGGGTGGTGGCCGGGCTGGTCGGCGGACCGGGCGCAATCGCGTTGCGCTCGCCGCACGCACCGGCGGACCGGGTGCTCGCGCTGGCCGGGCGGGTGCCGTATTCGCCCGGGGCGCGGCGCCGCTGGCTGAACCAGCTGCGCTATCTGGTCCGCCACGATCTGATCCGGCTGCTGCTGGTGATGCTGATCGTCATCGCGGCCGTGTGCGTCATCATGGTGCTGATCGGAAACAGCTGGGGCACAGCGGTATACGAAACGCTGCTGGATTCGGCGGGTGCGGCGCAGCCGGAGCCGGCCCGCGAGCCGCTGTTCAAGATCCTGCAACTGGGGGTGGTCTTCACCGGGCTGGCGATGACGCCGGTGGTCACCGCGCTCGTGGTGGGCGGCGTGTTGCGGGCGCAGCTGTCGGAATATTCGATCGATCCGTCGCGGATGGAAAACCACGTGGTGGTCGCGGGTTTGGGCAACGTCGGAATGCGCGTGGTGGAACAGCTGCGCGACCTCGGCGTGCCGGTGGTCGGGCTGGACTACGACGAGAACGCGCGCGGTATCGCGCTGGCGCGCAGCCTGGGAGTGCCCGTCGTGATCGGTCAGGCCACGTGGGAGGACACCCTGCGCGCGGTGGGTGTGCCGAGGGCGCGGGCGCTGGTCCTACTGACCTCCAGTGATGCGGTGAATCTGGAGGCCGCGATGCTCGGGCAGTCCTATCGTGACGACCTGCGGGTGGTGCTGCGCGTCTCCGACGACGACCTGGCCGACCGGGTACAGCGCAGTCTCGGGAAAGCGGTGGTGCGCAGCGTCTTCCAATTGGCCGCGCACGGCTTCGCCGCGGCCGTGGTGGAGCGGCGAGTGATCGCGACCCTGACGATCAACCAGGCCACCCTGCTGGTCGCGGAGGTGCCGGTGGAGCCCGGATCGGCGCTGATCGGGTTGCGGATCGCCGACCTCGGATCGGCGGAGCACACCCGGGTGATCGCGGTGCAGCCGGCGGTCGGGGACGCGCCGGAATGGCAGCCCGCGCCGCAGACGGTGCTCGCCGCGGGCAATCAGCTCGTGGTGGTGGCGACCCGGCGGGGACTCGACGAACTGCTGGAGCGCAGTTGCGCGCCCACGGCGGACGAAACCGCACAGGAGGCCATCGCTGCGGCCGAAGGGCTGGTCGCCGACGCGGCCGAGGAGTTGGTCGCCGGTGCGACGGAACCTGTGGCCGCCGGCGGTGGGGCGGAGAAGCCGACCGCCGGCACGAAGGTCCAGGACAGTGCCGTCGGGCAAGCCGCAGAACCGGCAGACCGGGAGACCGGACAACGATGTGCGGACGGGTCGGCCGAGCCGGACGCGGTGGGCTCCTGAACGTCGTGAACCGATGCGGCGGGAGTTTCGGGCCTCGCCCGCCCCTGCCTGGCCCTACCTGGGCACGCGTCGCGGTAGCGTGCGCGTATGGAGACGATTCCGATCCAGATGCCGGACGGGTCGACGGTGCCGGTGCGGTTCGTCGCCGCGAGCGGCCCGCACCGGCATGCCATCACCGCGGATGCCCCGCGGCCGGTCATCGTGATCATTCCGGGATTGGGGGTGCCGGGCGAGTACTACGGGGATTTCGCGCGCGAACTGGCGCGGCGCGGATTCGACGCGGCGATCGGGGAGTTGCGGGGTAACGGTGACAGCCGGCCCAAGCCGAGCTCCTCGAGTACCTACGGCTACCACGAGCTGGTCTCGGTCGATTTTCCGGCGATCTTCCAGGCCGTTCGCACCCGTTTCCCGGACAGCACGCCGATGCTGCTCGGACACAGTATGGGCGGCCAGCTCGGGGTCATGTACGCCGCGCGGATCCGCGGCCGGCTGGGCGGGCTGATCCTCATCGCCTCCGGCACTCCCTACTACCGGGGTTACGGCGGGATCGCCCGCTCCGCGATGCTCGTCGGACCGGCCGCCATCTCGCTGACCGCGAACCTTGCCGGCTTCTGGCCGGGGGATCGAATCACCGCCGGGGGTTTCGGCCGGCAGTCCAAGGTGCTGATCTCCGATTGGGCGCGGCTGGCTCGCACCGGCCGGTTCGTACCGGTGGGCGCCGATATCGACTACGACGAGCGCATCGCGCGGCTCACCCTGCCGGTCCTCTCGATCACCATGAGCGGCGACGATCTCACCCCCCGCAGTGCGGCCGCACATCTGCTGGAGAAACTTCCCAAGGCGCGCGTGAGCACCTGGCACGAGCCGAAACCGTTGGGGCACAACGGCTGGATCATCGATCCGGGCGCGACCGTGGACCGCATCGAGAAGTGGGTGCGCGACCTGTAGCCGAACGCGGCCGATTCCGCTCCCGTGAGTGCTTCAATGGACGAATGCGCAGGTGGGCCGTCCGCCGATATCGATGCTCAGGCCGTCGTCTCGCGTCGGCTCGACAACGAGCGCGGCGGAAGTGACGACGCGGGCGGGCGCCACCTCCGGATCCACACTCGTCTTGGCGGTGCTGGGCTCCGGCCAATTCTTGATGACCCTCGACAGTTCGGTCATGAACGTCTCGATGGCGACGGTCGCCCACGACGTCGGCACGACGATCACCGGAATCCAAACCGCCATCACGCTGTACACGCTGGTGATGGCATCGCTGATGGTCACCGGCGGCAAGGTCGGGACGATTCTCGGGCGGCGGCGGGCATTCGGCGTGGGATTGATCATCTACGGCGCGGGCTCGCTGGTCACCGGGTTGGCGCCGAATCTGGGGGTGTTGCTGCTGGGCTGGTCGCTGCTGGAGGGCGTCGGAGCGGCGCTGATCATGCCGGCGATCGTGTCGCTGGTGGCGGCGAACTTCGGCCGCGAACGCCGCGCCGCCGCATACGGACTCGTCGCCGCGGCCGGGGCGATGGCCGTGGCGGTGGGTCCGCTCCTGGGCGGAGCGGTGACGACCTTCGCGTCCTGGCGGTACGTGTTCTTCGGCGAGGTCGTGGTCGTGGCGGCGATTCTGCTGGTGCTGCGCCGGGTGGCGGACGTGCCGGCGCAGCGGGTGCATCTGGATCTCCTGGGTTCGGTGCTGTCCGTCGTCGGGCTGGGGGCCGTCGTCTTCGGCGTGCTGCGGTCCAGCGAATGGGGTTGGATCCGCCCGCGTCCCGGCGGTACCGAGATCGCGGGTCTGTCGCCGGTGATCTGGTTGATCCTGGCGGGCCTGCTGGTGCTGTACGCATTCCTGCGGTGGCAGCAGCGGCTGGTGCGGTCCGGTGGGGAGCCGCTGGTCGATCCCCGGTTGTTCGGCAATCGCCGGCTCGGGGGCGGGTTGGCGATGTTCTTCGCGCAGTTCGCGGTTCAGGCCGGGGTGTTCTTCTCGGTACCGCTGTTCCTGTCGGTGGTGCTGGAACTGAGTGCGCTCGAGACCGGAGTGCGCATCCTTCCGCTGTCGATCGCACTGGTCGCCGCCGCCGCGGGAATTCCCAAAGTTGCGCCGCACGCCAATCCACGGCGGGTGGTGCGCCTGGGTCTGGGTTCGATGATCATCGGAATCTTGTTGCTGGCCGGCGGCATGGATCCCGGAGCGAATGCCGCGGTGGTGTCGGTGCCGATGTTGCTGATGGGCCTGGGCTTGGGGGCCCTTTCCTCGCAGCTGGGCGCGATAACGGTATCGGCGGTGCCGGATTCGCAGAGCGCCGAGGTCGGCGGATTGCAGAACACCGCGACGAATCTCGGCGCCTCGCTCGGCACCGCGTTGATCGGCTCCATTCTGATCGCCACGCTGACCTCGTCGGTGATCGGCGGGATCGAGAACAACCCCGCGGTCCCGCCCTCGGTCGCGCAGCGGGCCGGCACCGAACTGGCCGACGGTGTGCCGTTCCTGTCCAATACCCAGCTGCGACAGTCGCTCGACGCGGCGGGGGTCGACACGTCGACCGCCGACGCGGTGGTCGCGGTCAACTCCGACGCCCGCCTGCTCGCATTGCAGGTGGCCTTCGCGGTGACGGCGATGCTGGCCGTGGTCGCGTTGTTCTTCACCGGCCGGCTACCGCGGCGGGCGATCGGCTCCGATCCGGACGCCGGCACCGTGGCCGACGAACGGACCGGAGCCGGGTAGCCGCCGCTACCGCGCCGCCATATTGCCGCGGTCGGCAGCGCCGGGGGTGGCGCCGTTGTGACCGAGTGCGCGGGCCTTCAGCTGGTCGAATTCGGCGGCATCGATCGTGCCGGCGTCGAAGAGGGCCTTGGCGTCGGCGATCTGTTCCGCCGGTGACTTGCCCGCCACCTGCCGGATGTAGTCGTCGGCCGCTTGCTTGGCCTCCGCATGAGCGTGCTGGGAGCGCACGGCCATACCCTTTCCCCGGGCGATCAGATAGACCAGGGCAGTGATGTACGGGAATATCACCAGCGCGATCACCCACGCGGCCTTGGCGATGCCCGACACCGTGTGATCGCGGAACAGATCGGCCAGGATCTGGAACAGGATGATCAGGTAGGCCACGAAGGCGAACACCAGAATCGTGTACCAGACGTAGTCCCAGAACGTATCCATGATGTGTGCTCCTCTCGGGAGAACCCGCTACCGAACCGCGGTGGTCGGCGAGGGGCCGAATCGGGCGTCGACGGCGGGCCGCCTTCGACGTGTGCCGGTAGGGCCGGAACCGGTGTTCTCGAACCGAGAATGGCAGTGAGACGAATCACGCTCCAGAGACCGAAGACCCTGATCGATAGGGGTCTTTGGTCATCTGTGCCGCGAAATCCCGGCGTCAGGCGGTGGTGCGCCGCTCGATCAGCATCTGGGTGAAGAACTCGTAGATCAGCGCGGATTGGAAGGCCATCTGCTTGTTGTCGGCCGCGCCACCGTGACCGCCCTCGATGTTCTCGTGGTACCAGACGGTCCGGCCCTGAGATTCCAGCAGCGCCGCCATCTTCCGGGCGTGGCCGGGGTGGACCCGGTCGTCGCGGGTGGAGGTGGTGAGCAGGATCGGCGGGTAGGGGCGCGCCGGGTCGGCCGCCATCGCCCGCTGATAGGGCGAATACCTGCTGATGTACTCCCACTCCTCGGGCTTGTCCGGGTCGCCGTATTCGGCGATCCAGGACGCGCCGGCCAGCAGCAGGTGGTAGCGCTTCATATCCAGCAGCGGCACCTGGCAGACGATGGCGCCGAACAGTTCCGGATAGCGGGTCAGCATCACGCCCATCAGCAGGCCGCCGTTGCTGCCGCCGACCGCGCCGAGTTGTCCCGCGGTCGTGATGTCCCGCGCGACGAGGTCTTTCGCGACCGAGGAGAAATCCTCGTAGACCTTGTAACGGTTGGCCTTCTGCACCTGGGTGTGCCATTCGGGCCCGTACTCCCCGCCGCCGCGGATGTTGGCCATCACCCAGGTGCCGCCGCGTTCGAGCCAGCCCATCCCGGAGGCGCCGCTGTAACCGGGGGTACGGGAGACCTCGAAGCCGCCGTATCCCGAGACGACGGTCGGACCGGGCGTGCCCCGGTGGTCGCGGTGGCGAATCACGAAGTACGGCACCATGGTTCCGTCGTCGGAGCGCGCGAAGAACTGTTCGGTGTCGATGCCTTCGGCGTCGAAATACGCCGGTTCCCGCTTGAGCGCCACCGCCGCACTGCCCACCGAACCGGCCAGCAGTGTCGCCGGGGTGGTGAAACCGCTTGTGGTGAGCATGAATTCGTCACCGCTCTCCAGCGGATCCAGATTCATGACGTTGGTGGTCGCCATCGGCGGGGTGTCGGCGAGCGGTTCGCGGGTCCAGCCCGAGCCCGGGGTCGTCGCCGAGGCGGGCGTCAGCACGTACAGTTTGGTCTGCACGTCTTCCAGCGTGATCAGCAGCAGGTGGTTCTCGGTCCAGCCGTATCCGTGCAGTGAGGTGTGTGCGTCGGGTTCGAAGACGACCTCGAAATCGCGTGCGCCGTCGAAGAATTCGCCGATATCGATGGCCAGCAGAGCACCCGCGGGATAGCTGCGGCCCGCTACCTCCCACGGCGATTTCAACTGCACCAGCAGCCAATCCTTGTACCAGGATTCGGACGCGTCGGTGGGTACGTCGATATGCCGCAGCGTGCCGTCGCGGTCCAGCAGATAGACCGATTCGTTGAAGAAGTCGGTGGCGCGGGCGACATAGTGGCGTTCGTATCCAGGCGTGCGGTCGTAGCCCGCCGAGACCATCACATCGCCCGGCTCGCCCTCGAAGACGGTGTCCGCCTCCGCCAGCGGGGTTCCGCGGCGCCAGCGCTTGGCCAGACGCGGATACCCGGAGTCGGTGAGTGTGCCGGGACCGAAATCCGTTCCGACGTACACGGTGTCGGCGTCGATCCAGCGCACCTGCGATTTGGCCTCGGGCAGGTGGAAACCGCCCGCCGCCGCCGGGCGGAATTGCCGAGTGGTCAGATCGAATTCGCGCACCACCTTGGCGTCCGCCCCGCCGCGGGACAGGCTGATCAGTGCCAGTTCCTGGTCCGGGCGCAACACCGCCGCCCCGCCCCAGACCCAGTTCTCGTCCTCGGCGACGGCCAGGGCGTCAAGGTCGAGGAGTACGTCCCAGGCCGGATCGTCGCCGCGATATTCGTCGAAGGTGGTCCGGCGCCAGAGCCCGCGGGGATGTTCGGCGTCGCGCCAGAAGTTGTAGAGCCAGTGCCCGCGCCGGGTCGGGTACGGGATGCGGGTGTCGGTGTCGAGCATGGCGAGGATGCGATGGTCGAGGGCGTCGAACCGATCGGAGGTGGCGAAGCGTTCGATCACCACCTCGTTGTGGGCCCGTGCCCAGGACAGGGCACGTTCGCCGGTGACATCCTCGAGCCACAGGTACGGATCGGTTGTTTGCTCGGCGCCGCTCATGGGTCACATTCTGACCTACCGGCCGGTCCGCCGAGGGGTGAGAGGTGCATCGCGCCGTGTCTCGTCGCCCGCGCGGCCGGCGACTCCGTACAGTTGCTGGACGCCCGGGAAGGCCGGAAGGAGGACCGCGGTGGCACATCCGCTCTGGGAGCAGCACTGCTGCCTGCCGATCCTCCCCTCCGCCGATATCACCGAGCTGACCCGCTACCCGGCCGGGTCGTATCTGTCGGTGAATGTGGGGTATTCACTGCATTCGATCGAGGATGCGCTGGCCATGCTGCATCTGCTGCGCCGGAATGCGCTGGCGGACGGGCGTTTCCGGCTCGTCGATGCCGTGGGCGACATCGAGGTGGCATCCGGTTCCGAGGGCCGCATCGCGCTGGCCTTCGATCTCGAGGATTCGCGGCCGCTGGACGGCGATCCGGACAATATCGCGCTTTTCCACTCGCTCGGCGTGCGTTCGCTGCTGCCGACCTACAACCACGCCAACGCGGCCGGCGGCGGATGCCTGGATCCGGACGATCGCGGACTGACACCCTACGGTCGCACGATCATCCGCACGCTGGGTGAGGTCGGGATGTTCGCCGACGGTTCGCACTGTTCGCGGCGTACGGGCCTGGACATCTCGGAGGTCGCGGGCGGGCCGATGATCTACAGCCACTCCAATTTCGCCGCGCTGTGGCCGCATCCGCGCAATATCGGCGACGACCAGGCTCGTGCGTGCGCGGCGACCGGTGGGGTGATCGGCATCAACGGGGTCGGAATCTTCCTGGGCCGCAACCGCGTCGAGGGACGGGCCGCGCGCATCGAGGCGATGGCGGACCACATCGCCTACGGGGCCGAACTCGTCGGCGTCGAGCACATCGGGATCGGTTCGGACTTCTCGTTCGACGGGGACCAGTTCAACGCGGAGATCGCGGCCGCGCCGGAGAATTTCTCGGAGGACTACACGCGGTGGGGGCCACTGCAGTGGGTGCCGCCGGAGGATCTGCTGGGACTGCCGCCACACCTGGGGACGGATGTGGACAACCCGGACGCCCGGCCCCGGATCGCCGGACTGGACGAAGTCCTGGCCCGCCGGGGTTTCAGCGATTCCGAACGCGCGGCGATCTTCCACGGCAATTTCGCCCGCGCCGCACGGGAGGTATGGACGTAGGCGCACGCTGCGGCCGCCCTCTCACCCGTGCGGGGGATGGATGAGTGAGCTTCCGGCAACAGCGCTAGGCTCGTTGCCGTGACTTCCCACTACGATGTCGTCGTTCTCGGCGCTGGTCCCGGCGGTTACGTCGCCGCGATCCGCGCCGCTCAACTCGGCCTGCGAACAGCGATCGTCGAGCAGAAATACTGGGGTGGCGTGTGCCTGAACGTCGGGTGCATTCCGTCCAAGGCACTGCTGCGCAACGCGGAGCTGGCCCATATCTTCACCAAGGAAGCGAAGACCTTCGGTATCTCCGGACAGGCGAGCTTCGACTTCGGTGCCGCCTTCGATCGAAGTCGTAAGGTCGCGGACGGCCGGGTCAAGGGCGTCCACTTCCTGATGAAGAAGAACAAGATCGACGAGCTCGACGGGAAGGGCACCTTCACCGACGCGAACACGCTCTCGGTCGAGCTGAGCAAGGGCGGCACCGAGACCGTCACTTTCGACAACGTCATCATCGCCACCGGCACCGAGACCAAGCTGCTGCCGGGCACCTCACTGTCGCAGAACGTGGTCACCTACGAGGAGCAGATCCTGACCCGGGATCTGCCGGGGTCGATCCTGATCGTCGGTGCGGGCGCGATCGGCATGGAGTTCGGGTACGTCCTCAAGAACTACGGCGTGGACGTGCGGATCGTGGAGTTCCTCGACCGCGCGCTGCCGAACGAGGACGCCGACGTCTCCAAGGAGATCACCAAGGCGTACAAGAAGCTCGGCATCACCATCACCACCGGTGCCTCGGTGCAATCCATCGAGGACAACGGTTCCAAGGTCACCGTGTCGATCAAGGACAACAAGTCCGGTTCGGTCGAGACGGTGACTGTCGACAAGGTGCTGCAGGCCGTCGGTTTCGCGCCCCGGGTCAAGGGCTACGGCCTGGAGAACACCGGCGTGCAGCTGACCGAGCGTGGCGCCATCGCGATCGACGACTACATGCGCACCAACGTGCCGCACATCTACGCCATCGGCGACGTCACCGCGAAGCTGCAGCTGGCCCACGTGGCCGAGGCGCAGGGTGTGGTCGCGGCCGAGACGATCGGCGGCGCGGAGACGCTGCCGCTGGGCGACTACCGGATGATGCCGCGCGCGACGTTCTGCCAGCCGCAGGTCGCCAGCTTCGGCCTCACCGAACAGCAGGCCCGCGACGAGGGATACGACGTGAAGGTCGCGACCTTCCCGTTCACCGCGAACGGCAAGGCGCACGGCCTGGGTGACCCGACCGGTTTCGTGAAGCTGGTCGCCGACGCGAAGTACGGCGAGTTGCTGGGCGGCCACCTCATCGGTCCCGATGTGTCGGAGCTGCTGCCCGAGTTGACGCTGGCCCAGAAGTGGGATCTCACCGTCAACGAACTCGCGCGCAACGTGCACACCCACCCGACGCTGAGCGAGGCACTGCAGGAGGCGTTCCACGGCCTCGCGGGGCACATGATCAACTTCTGATTTCCGCGATCACGGCCCAGTATCGGCGAATACGCCTGGTACCGGGCCGTTTTCGTGCGATCAGCCGCGGTGGTAGGTGTCCTGCGCCGCCACGATGACGTCGATGTTGTCCTCGAGGATCGCGATCAGTCCGTACAGCTGATCGGCGATCTGTGCGCCCAGGTCGGTGAGGGTGTATTCGACGCGTGGAGGGATGGTCTGCTGCACTTCGCGGTGGATCATGCCGTCGCGTTCCAGGGCCTGCAGGGTTTGCGAGAGCATGCGTTCGCTGATGCCGTCGACGCGGCGGCGCAGCGCGCTGAAACGGTAGGGACCTTCGCGCAGCGCGACCAAGGCGAGTGCGCCCCAGCGGCTCGCGACATTCTGCAGCACGGGCCGGGAGCGGCAGTTGCGCGCGAAGACGTCGGCTTCCAGGGTCGGATCGGCGTCGTCCGCCGATCGCAGTTGCCGGCTCGTCATGGTCTCGATGCTACCCATCGCTGTAGTAGTGACCTTCGCACATGCGGTGCGGGAATATCAGGTACTAACTAATAGTTAGTGCAGGATGTTCCGTACATCAGATCTGGAGGTTGGGTTATGACCGTCGCCGTCACCGGGGCAAGTGGGCAGTTGGGCCGTCTCGTCGTCGAGGCGCTGTTGAACAGGAATGCGGGGCCCGTCGTCGCGGTGGTCAGGGACCCGGCCAAGGTCGCCGATCTGGCCGAGCGCGGTGTGCAGGTGCGGCAGGCCGCCTACGACGATCCGGAAGCGCTCGATCGCGCCCTCGTGGATGTGGATCGGGTATTGCTGGTGTCGGGTAACGAGTTCGGTGCGCGGGTCGACCAGCACACCAATGTCGTGCGCGCCGCCGAGCGCGCGGGGGTGGAACTGCTGGCCTACACCAGCATTCCGCGCGCCGAGGAGAATCCGATGATTCTCGCGCAGGAGCATCGCGGCACCGAAGCGGTGATCACGAAATCGGCTGTGCCGCACACTTTCCTGCGTAACAGCTGGTACTGGGAGAACTATCTGAACGGTCTGGACGCGACCCTGGAATCGGGCGTGCTGTACGGCGCGGCCGGCGACGGGCGGGTCGCCGCGGCCGCGCGCGCCGACTACGCCGAGGCCGCCGCGGTGGTGCTGACCACCGACGGTCACGCGGGACGGATCTACGAGCTCGGTGGCGACGAGCATCTGACGCTCACCGATGTGGCGCAGGTGATCTCGACCGCTTCGGGGAAGCCGGTGCGGTATCAGGATCTGCCGCAGGACGAATACCTGACGGGATTGGAAAAGGCGGGGGTCCCCGGCGATTTCGCCCGGGTGCTGGCTGATTCCGATGCCGGACTGCGTGCGGGCTGGCTGGATGTGACCAGTGGCGATCTGCAGAAGCTGATCGGCCGGGCGTCGACGCCGGCGGCCGAGGTGTTCGGGCGCACTCTCGCCGGCTGAGTGAACGGAGAGGGGCGTCACGGTCGCCCGCTTCGGGCCGCCGGGTGATACGGCGGGCAGTGCAACGCGGTTTCGGCTCGCTGTGCAGGTCTCCGGGATTCGCGACCGGAACTGCGAGCAAGGCCCGCTCGAGTGTCGGTGGCCTGATCCGACCGGTGCCCGGCGACGGTTCGCGACGTCGGGCACCGATCGCGGGATCAGGACGCGGCGACGTTCCCGTCGTAGGCGCTCGGGTCGCCCACCCACTGGACCAGTTGGATCACGATGCCGTTCGGGTCGACCGCCTGGAAGTAGCGCTCGCCCCACGGCTCGGTCTCGATCGGGGTCACGATCTCGACCCCTTCGGCCCGAACGCGCTCGTATTCGGTGTCGACGTCGTCGACGGTGAACACGACCAGCAGACCCTGGCCCGCGTCGCCGGCGATGCGGGCCGGTTTGAAGGTCGGCAGTCCGGTGCGCAGGAAGATCACGTTGAATCCGGCATCGGGCCGGGCCAGCGATACGAATCCGTCGGCGGACATCTCGACCGCGAAGCCGAAATGTTCGCTCAGGAATTTCGCCGAGACCTCGGGATCGGCGACGTTCAGCGAGATGGCGGATGCGGTGATGGTCACGGTCCTCCTCGGTGTTCGATGCGGCTCCGGAGCGCATCGGAATAAACTCTCTACTAAGTATACTCTACTAAGTAGAGAATTATTCCCGCGGTGGAGTGCCGCAGCGGCTCGATACGATCCGCAGGCGCCGAACTCCGGCGACACGGCGCTGAATCGGGAGGTCGGGTGGCAGACAATGCGGCTGGGGCGGGGGCCCGCCGGGCCCGCGGCTCGGAACGATCCGGTGCGGGCGATCCCGCGCGCACACTGGAACTGCTCTGGCGGCAGCCGGGGCGCGGCTCGGGGCGCGGTCCGAAACAACGCAGCAGTGTCGACGAAGTGGTGGCGGCGGCGGTGGCCATCGCCGATGCCGAGGGTTTGGAGGCGCTCACCATGCGTGCGGTCGCCGCCGAACTGGGGTTGACGCCCATGGCCACCTACACCTACGTGCCCGGCAAGGCCGAACTGCTCGACCTGATGCTCGATTCGGTCTACGCGCAGATGCCCCGCCCGGATCTGGCCGGAATGGATTGGCGGCGAAGGGTTTCGGTGATCGCCGAAGCGAACCGTGCGCTGTTGTCCCGGCATCCCTGGGTCGCCTACGTGCCGACCACCCGGCCACCGCTGGGCCCCGGGCTCGCCGCGAAATACGACCACGAACTGAGCGCCTTCGACGGGCTCGGGCTGAGTGATGTCGACATGGATGCGGCACTGACCTACCTACTCGGCTTCGTCACCTCCGTTGCGCGCATCGCCATCGATACCGATCGCGCGGCCGCCGACAGCGGACTGTCGGATCGCGAATGGTGGGAACGCACGGCCCCGGTCCTGGAACAGGTCTTCGACCCGCAGCGCTATCCGCTCGCCGCTCGGGTCGGGGAAGCCGCCGGCCAGGCGCACGACAGCGCCTACAGCGCCGACTATGCCTGGAACTTCGGTTTGGCACGCGTTCTGGACGGTCTGGCCGTTCTCATCGAACGGTCCGGGATTTTCGAATGAGCCGCCGGATCCGTCCGGCTCAGTGGTCGGTTTGGATGCGGAGCGTGGTGATGGTGCTGGCCAGGCCTTCGTATTGGTTTGCCAGGAGCACGATTTCGATGAGGCGCTTCTCGTCGTAGTGCTGCGCCAGGGCCGACCAGGTGGCGTCGTCGACGTCGCGGGTGGTGACCAGCTGGTCGACCGCGGTGAGCAGCGCGCGCTCCTTGTCCGGCCAGCCTTCGGCGTCGGGTCCGGTGCGCAGGCGCGCCAGGATGTCCTTGGTGACACCGGCGCGTTTACCGAGACGGATGTGGTGGTCGGTCTCGTATTCGCAGTTCCGTAGATGCGCGACGCGCAGGATGACCAGTTCGGTCTCGTAGCGTGAGAGCTTTCCGCCGGGCATCAGCCGGCCGGAGAAATGCAGCCAGCCGCGGAACAGGCCGCCGGTGCGGCCGAGCGTGCTGAACAGGTGGGCGTCTTCGGTGCCC
Organism: Nocardia mikamii NBRC 108933; assembly: GCF_001613505.1. GTDB lineage: Bacteria > Actinomycetota > Actinomycetes > Mycobacteriales > Mycobacteriaceae > Nocardia > Nocardia mikamii. The sequence continues at coordinate 6,838 of NZ_BDCM01000031.1, read as the reverse complement.
GCCGCGCGGGAAAGCACCTGCCAGACAACCCAATTCACCGGGCCCAGTTCGCGCAGGCGACCGGGTGCGATCCGTGGCTCCGTCGACACCATGCCCCACGCTAACAAAAAGCGCGCACCGGCGGTCGCTCGCCGGACACCGAGTGCAGGTGGTTTTCGGCGAGCTCCGCGGCCCACCACCGGCCCGGGCCGGCAGATCCCGCCTGCCGGCCCGGGGCGGGATCAGCGCTGGGCGGCCAGCAGGATCAGATCGGCCACGGCGCCGGGATCGGACACGGAAACCGCGTGCGATGCCCCGACTTCGACGGTGTGCGCGCCGGCCCGTTCGGACATGAACCGCTGGGACTCCACGGGGATGTTCCTGTCCTCGGTGGTGACCAGCGAATAGGCGGGAACGGCGCGCCAGGCCGCTGCCGAAGCCGGTTGCTCCAGTGCGGCGAGCGCGACCGGGCGCTGGGTGATCGCCATGGCGGCGGCGATGTCGGCCGGCACGTCGGCGGCGAATTGGGCGGGGAATTCGTCCTGGCGGATGTGGAGTTCGGTGCCCGCCGCCCCGGGGAGCGGGTGGGCGACGGTGGTGGGCGCGAGCGTGGAACCGGGGAACTTGCCGGTCAGTTCGAGCGCATTCTCGCCCTCCGCGGGGATGAAGGCCGCGATGTAGACCAGGGCGGTGACCGCGGGCCGGTCGTGCGCGGCGACGGTGATGACACTGCCGCCGTAGGAATGACCCGCGACAACGATCGGACCCTCGATGGTGTCGAGGACCGAAGCCACGTAGGCGGCATCGGTATCGAGGCCGCGCAAGGGGTTGGCGGCGGCCAGCACGGAGTAGCCCTCCGCGCGCAGGCGTGCGATGACGCCGTTCCAACTGGAGGAATCGGCGAAAGCGCCGTGGACGAGGACGATGGTCGGCTTCGTGGTCATGGACGTGCTCCTCGGGAGGATCGGATCGCGGCCCCTCGAGTGTCGATCACGCGCCGGTGAGTCGCCCCTCGCTGTGGGCCGGATTTCCACTGAATCGGGACATCGCTCGCGCGGAACGCCGGTCTGCCGTCAGCGCAGGACGTACGGCGAGATCGAGCTGCGGTGTTCGCTGATGTCCAGGGATTTACCCAGCGGCGGGAACGCGCGCTGCGGGCAGTTGGCGCGTTCGCAGACGCGGCAACCGGCGCCGATCGGCGTGGCCTGGGGTTCGTTGAGGTCCAGGCCGTCGGCGTAGACCACGCGTCCGGCATGCCGCAATTCGCAGCCGAGGCCGATGGCGAAGGTTTTGCTGGGTTGTCCGTAGCGGGTGGCGCGCCGCTCCACCGTGCGCGCGATCCACAGGTATTTGCGGCCGTCGGGCATCTGGGCGATCTGGGTCATGATCCGGCCGGGATAGGCGAAGGTCTCGTACACATTCCACAGTGGACAGGTTCCGCCCGCGGAGGAGAAGTGGAATCCCGTGGCGGACTGGCGTTTCGACATATTTCCCGCCCGATCCACGCGCACGAACGAGAAGGGCACGCCGCGTAGTTTGGGCCGCTGCAGAGTGGAGAGCCGATGGCAGATCGTTTCGTAGCTCTGCGCGAAGAAGGCCGACAGCCGCTCGATGTCGTAGCGGAAATCCTCGGCGACCTCGTGGAAGTGCGAATAGGGCAGCACCGTGGCAGCGGCGAAGTAGTTGGCGAGGCCGAGTTTCGCGAGCGTGCGGGTGTCCTCGGAGGCGAAATTGCCTTCTTCGACCAATTTGTCGATCAGATCACCGCATTCCAGGTACGCCAGTTCCGTGGCGAGTTTGAAGACGCGCTGACCGCCCGACAGATGCGGGGCGATCTCGAGCTTGCGGGCCTCAGGGTCGTAGCGGTGCAGCACACCGTCGCCCAGGTCGATCCGTTCCACGATCTGCACGCCGTAACCGGTGGTGAGCCGGCGGGTGAGCTCACGCCGCAGATCACCGCCGTGCAAGCGCATGCGGGTCGCCAATTCCTCTGCGGCGGTGTCCAGTTCGTGAATGTAGTTCTGACGCTGATAGAAGAAGTCGCGCACCTCCTCGTGCGGGCGGGAGATGGCGCCCGACCCGCTGCCGTCGGAGAAGCGGTCCTCGGTGGCCGCGGCCAGCTGTGCGGTGGTGTTGCGGTAGCGGCGGTGCATGTTCACCAGCGCCCGGGCCAGGCTGGGATGGGCCGACACCATATCGGCGATCTCCTGCGCGTCGGCCTCGATCCCGAGTTCGGTGTCCATCACCACCTCCTGCAGCTCGGCGATCAGGCGAGTGTCGTCCTGGGAGGCGAAAAAACTGGTGTCTACGCCGAACACCTCACTGATCCGGAGCAGGACCGGTACGGTGAGCGGACGCACGTCGTGTTCGATCTGGTTGAGGTAGCTCGCCGAGATCTCCAGCTTCTTGGCGAGCGAGATCTGGCTCAGCCCTCGTTCGGTGCGCAGCTGTCGCAGTCGCGCCCCGACGTAAGTCTTGGCCATATGTCCAGACTATGGACCTTTCGCAAAGCTGCCAATGGAGAATTAGCAGTGGACTCGAGCTATATGTCACACCGAGCGGCTACCGTCGAGTCCGTGCTGCTTTCGGATGTGGTCGCGGCGTCGGATTCGGTGCGGGCATCCGCGTCGCGCAAGGTCAAGATCGCGGGTCTGGCCGAATTGCTGAGCCGGGCCGAATCGGGTGAATTGATGCCGGTCGTCGCGTGGATTTCCGGTGAGCTACCGCAGGGCAGGCTGGGCGCGGGCTGGCGGACGGTCGCGGGGATCGAGGTGGAACCCGCGCCCGAATCGACGCTCAGCGTGGCCGCGGTCGACCAGGCGCTGACGGAATTGGCGGCGGTGGCCGGCTCCGGATCGGTCGCGCGGCGGCGGGAACTGCTCACCGCCCTGCTCGCACGGGCGACGGATGCCGAACGGGCCTTCCTGATTCGCCTGCTGACCGGGGAGCTGCGCCAGGGCGCGCTCACCGCGATCGTCGCCGAGGCGGTGGCCGAGGCGGCCGACGTGCCCGCCGAACTGGTGCGCCGGGCCTACATGCTCTCCGGGCGCCTGCCGGTGACCGCCGCCGCGGCCATCTCCGGCGGTGCGGAGGCGCTGTCGGAATTCCGGCTCGAGGTCGGCCGTCCGATCCAGCCGATGCTGGCCTCGCCGGGGGCCACCCTCGACGATGTGCTCGGCGAGTTCGCGGGCGATGTGAGCGTGGAGCACAAACTCGACGGTGCGCGGATCCAGGTGCACCGCAAGGGCTCTCGGGTCTGGGTGTTCACACGGACGCTGCGTGACATCACTTCCGGCGTCCCGGAACTGGTGCAGCTTGTCTCCGAATTGCCCTGTGACAGTGTCGTTCTCGACGGCGAGACACTGGCGCTCACCGATTCCGGCCGGCCGCGCCCGTTTCAGGAGACGATGAGCCGGTTCGCCGCCGACCCGGCCTCGGAGGAGCCGCGGCTGACGGTGAAGTCGAGCAGGGAACTGCTGCTGCATCCCTACTTCTTCGACTGTCTGCATCTGGACGGCCGGGACCTGCTCGATGCCCCGCTGCGCGAGCGCAGGGTCGCGTTGGCGAAAGTGGCTGGCGCGCAGATGATTCCGGCGCTGATCGATCCGGAGCCCGAGGCCGTCGCCGAATATTTCGACGGTGCGCTGGCCGCGGGGCACGAGGGAATCATGATCAAATCGCTGTCCGCGCCGTATGCGGCCGGCCGCCGCGGCCGGGCATGGCAGAAGATCAAACCGGCGCACACCCTGGACCTGGTGGTGCTCGGCGCCGAATGGGGATACGGCCGCCGCACCGGATATCTGTCGAATTTGCACCTGGGTGCGCGTGATCCACACGGAGGCGATCCGATCATGGTCGGCAAGACCTTCAAGGGACTCACCGACGCCCTGCTGCAGTGGCAGACCGCGGAATTCCCGCGTCACGAACGCGCCCGCGACGGCCACACCGTCTATCTGTGGCCGGAGTTGGTCGTCGAGATCGCGCTGGACGGGGTGCAGACCAGTTCGCGTTATCCCGGCGGCGTGGCACTGCGGTTCGCGCGGGTGGTGCGCTATCGGCCGGACAAGGAGCCCGCGCAGGCCGACACCATCGATGCCGTGCGCGCGCTGATGCCCGCCGGACCGCAGGCCGCGCCGACCGCCTGAGAGACTATCCGGGACGGCGCCGACCTGCGGAAACGGCCGCACTGCGCACTTGCCGGCCGGTTCACAGGAACATCCGGGGGTATCTCGAGGATGTCGGCGCAGGATCGGTGTGTCGGGTCGCCCCGATGCGGATCGACTGCCCTGATCCGCTCATCCCCAGCCATCGGCGGCGTCGGTCCCTCGCCCGCGCCGCCGTTCGGCCGGTGGTTCACTCCTCGTCGCGATGACCGCTGAGATCGGGCAGCCGGCACAGGCCGGCGGTCACCTCGCCGGCCAGATGGTCGTAGGCCACCGCCAATTCCGACAGCCGCCGCCAGGCGTCGTGGATCACCCGGTCGGGTTCGTGCGTCAGCGTCAGATAGGCCAGTGCGGAGAACTGGGCGAGCCGGTCGATCACCGTGCCGACCGTCTCGGTATGCATACGTGCGCCGCCGTGCGCCCGGGGTAATTCGGTGGCGACCCAGCGATCGATATCGGAAACCAGTTGTGCCCGATCGCGATCGATGTCCAGGGTCGGCCCGGGCGCGGCGGACAGTCTCTGCTCGTGCAATTCGCTGAGGCGGCACGCGCATTTCAGCACGGGGTGACCGTCATAGGTCAGACCCCGGCAGGCCTCCAGCAGAAGGTGTTTGGGTGGGAGCGATTCCACGACGGTAATACTCCCCGCCCAATGTTTCTGATTGGCATCGCTGCGCCGCGGCGGAGCCGGCCGAATGCCGATGGGTCTCAGTGTGTTCCGCTGTCCGGGTCTGCGTGGTGGGCTATACCGTCGGCCTCGGTGCCGCTTTCTCCAGGTCGTCGACGGTGCCGGACATGATCGTGCGGACGTGCTCGTCGATGTGCGCGAGTGGCCAGTCCCACCAGGCGAGGGCCAGCAGACGCTCGATATCCGCATCGCTGTAGCGATGCCGGATGAGCCGGGCCGGATTGCCGCCGACGATGCCGTAGTCCGGGACGTCGGAGGTCACCACGGAACCGGCGCCGACGATGGCGCCGTGGCCGATGCGCACGCCGGGCAGCACCGTCGCGCCGTAGCCGATCCAGACGTCGTTGCCGACCACCGTGTCGCCGCGGTTGGGCAGCTCCATGAGGAGCTCGACGTGCCGGGACCACGCGCCACCCATGGTGGGGAAGGGAAAGGTCGAGGGCCCGTCCATGCGATGGTTGGCGCCGTTCATGATGAACCGCACGCCGGTGGCCAGAGCGCAGAACTTGCCGATGATCAGCTTCTCCGGACCGTAGTGGTACAGGACGTTGCGGGTTTCGAACGTGGTGGGGTCGTCCGGATCGTCGTAGTAGGAGTATTCGCCGACCTCGATCAGCGGCGAGGTGACGAGGGGTTTCAGCAGGACGACTCGCGGCTGTCCCGGCATCGGATGCAGCGTGGTCGGGTCCGTGACGGGGAGTTGGTCGGGCATGCGAAAACCCTTCTGTCCGTGGCTCATCGGAAGGTGCGAAAATCGCGACTGTCGCACTAATGCGACTAATGTTGCTTTAGGATGATGGCACACTCCATCCCGCCGAGCAACCGGATGAACGACGATGAACTCTGCAGCGAACGAGCCCGCGGCCGCCCGGCAGCCCGCCGCACGACCGGGTGGACGCACCGCTCGCATCCGCGAACACGTGCTGGCCGCGGTGCACGCGGAATTGACCGAGCACGGATACGACGCGCTGACCGTGGATACGGTGGCGGCGCGTGCGGGCGTGCACCGCACCACGGTGTATCGGCGCTGGCGCGATGTCGGCGGCCTGATCGCCGACGTCTTCGCCGCCGCGAGCGATCTGGGCTGGCAGCCGCGCGACACCGGCTCGCTCGCAGGCGATCTCACCGAACTCAACCGGGAGATCCAGGACTCACTCACCGAGGAGTCGTCGATCGCCTCGGCGCTGATCGCGGTGTCCTTCCGCTCCGAGGACGCGGCGCGGGCGCTGCGGCAGCTGTGGGAGGACCGCTACGCGCAATGCGACATCGTCGTCGAGCGGGCGATCCGCCGCGGTGAGATCCCCGCCGAAACGGACTCGCGCGCAATCCTTGTCACGGCGACCGCACCGCTGTACCACCAGCTGGTGTTGTTGCGGACCCCGGCCGATCCGGATGGGCCGCGACGGGCGGCCACCGCTGCGGTACTGGCGGCACAAGCGGGTGCGTTCACGCGTTCGGATCAGGTGGGATTCGAGTAGATCCGGGTCGGGGTGACGAAAACCAGAGTTCCGCGCTTGTCTCGCATCACCCGGTCGTAGGTGTCCCAGTCCTGGGTGACACCCGCGGCGGCGAATACGTCGCGAATCACCTGCCGTTGCCGTTCGTCCGCGACGGCCGGGTGTGGGTCGTCGGGCCCGATCAGCTGGGCCGACCCTTCGAGCGTGGCCCATTGCCAGCCCGCGCGGATCGTGAGGGCGATGGTGGGATTCGCCCGAAGATGGGCGAGTTTGCGAGTGGCACTGGGGGATACGAAGGCAGCGGTCTTCGCTCCGGTCACCGGATGCGGCAGGACGCCGGCATTGACCACGGTGGCCTGTGGCGTACCGTCGGCGCGCAGGGTGACTGCGACGCACAGACCGTAGTCGAGCGCAACCAGGTCGGTGAAGGACTTCAGTTCGGGCATGGATGCTCCTTGTCGGTTGTCTGCGGGATCACCCCGCGGTGGCCGCGCACCGGTCGGCCGCGCGGCGCACTCGTCAGCCGAGGTCAGCCGAGGTCGGCCACGGAT
>NZ_BDCM01000030.1 GCF_001613505.1 Nocardia mikamii NBRC 108933 | reverse complement strand
TCGGGGGATACGCGGCGGTCCCGTTTGGTGAGACCGCGCCGCTTCTTCGCGGCGATGCGGCGTTCCTTCGCTCCGCGCGACGGCTTGGTGGCGCGGCGAACAGGTGGCGGGGCGGCAGCGGCGTCACGCAGTAGTGAGGCCAGGCGTTCGCGGGCGACAGCGCGGTTCTGCAGCTGTGCGCGTTGCTCCGATACGGCGATCGTCAGCACCCCGTTGACCAGGCGGGTGGCCAGGCGGTCCAACATCCGGGTGCGCAGCCTCTCCGGCACCGAGGGCGAGTTGACGAGGTCGAACGACAGCTCTACCCGGCTGTCGGTGGTGTTGACGTGCTGCCCTCCCGGACCGGACGACCGGGAGAACCGCTCACGCAACTCGGACGCGGGGATCATCAGTACCCCAGTCACGGTCAGGTCCTCCGCCATGATCCGACGCCTGTTCTTTCCTATTCCCGAATCCACTGGGCCACGTCGGTCGAGTTGCGACTCGATGGCGAACTTGTCGTCCACGATAGCGGCGACCTCACCGACTGCCTGTTTCGGCTGCCGAGCCTGCAGTTCGCCGAGATCGGCACGCCCGGTGGTAAGACGCCGAATTGACGCCCCTCCCCGCTCCCGCCTGGTCCGCGTTCTCTTGCTCGTGATCGCTCTGTCCTGCCACCGCACGTCGAACCCACGGCCCGGTCCGCCGGTTCGGCCTCGAAAGCATCCGCGATACCGAACACGGTCCGGCCCGGCGCCAGTGGATAGACCTTCTCCGCCCCGGCACCGAGTCCCGGAACTCGAGCGTCGACTGATCGACCGGAGAATAGGGCCTTCCCCCACGACATCCCGCGGTTCCGTACCGCGTGGCGGCATCGCGTCCGGAGCGACCGGTGACTTTGCGGGCCCGGAATCGTCTGCATTCCGGATAACGAATATGTGGCGGCAGGGCCCTGTCCGTGCACCACACCGTTGGCCCAGCAGGGCTCGAAAGTGGAGGTTTCCGGTGGCGGATGTCATTTCCCGCGATGCCCTCTGGGCCATGGTGCGTACCGAGCGTGCAGCTCTGGCCGACAACCTCGCCGACCTGGACGATCAGCAGTGGGCCCAGCCATCACTGTGCGGTCGTTGGACGGTGGAGGAAGTCGTCGCTCACCTGACCGCGGCGGCAAGTCTCGGCCGGGTGCGCTGGCTGGCGAGCGTCGTCGGTGCCCGCTTCGACTTCGACAAGCACAACGAACGGCGGCTGGCCGAGCATCGTGGCGCGAACCCAGCCGAGACCTTGGCGCGGTTCCGCAGCATCCTCACCAGCACCACTGCCGCGTCCGGGCATACCGCAGCCTGGCTCGGGGAGGTGATCGTCCACGCGCAGGACATCCGGCGACCGCTGGGCATCGCGCGCGAACCATCCATCGGGGCTACCACCGAAGTCGCCAGGTTCTATGCCGGCCGCGACTTCGCAGTTCCCAGCCGGAGCATGATCGACGGACTCCGCCTCGAAGCAACAGACGGCCCCTTCGCAGCGGGCACCGGCCCCCTGGTGTCCGGAACGACGATCGCGTTGACCATGGCCATGGCCGGTCGCACCGCCTATTTCGATGATCTGAGCGGGTCCGGCGTACCCACGCTGCGCCGGCGCGGTCACGATGCCCTCCGATAGCACGATCGATCCTGTCGGGGAAGCACCTTCCGGTATGCGTTGGTTGTACACCGACGCAGTCCGGCAGGCACGCCACTGAGCGAATGCCTGTTGAACGTGGACAGTCCCTGACCCGGCACCGTCGACGAACTGGAACTGATCGGCTCGCTTCATTCGCCTTCCGATCATCGAAACCCTAGCGCCAGTGGACACGTCGACGGAGCCACTGTCGCGTGACCCGAGCCGCCTCGAGCCTGTACCGGTACAGGTGAGGCGCCCGGGGCGGTGTCGGTCGGCGCAGGGTTCGTTCCCAGTAGCCGAGGACGCCGCACAGGATCGCGTCCACCGCGACCGGCGCCACATCCCTCGTCGCCGGATGGGTGGCCAGGATCGGATCCGGGTCGACCCCGCACGCGGCCAAGGACGGCACGAGCGCGGCGAGGTCGACCCATGACGCACCCACACATGGCCACGCCCAATCGATGACGACCACACTGCCGTCGACCCGCCGGAGCATGTTGTCCGGACGCAGGTCGGTGTGAAGCAAGGTGGAACCGGCCACGTAGCCCGGCCAAGAGGCCTCGAGCGACGCCAGACGCGCCAGATTCCGCGAGGACCATTCATCCAGATCCATGGGCGGCCCCTCCTCGGCGAACCGCTGCCATGTATTCAGCTCGGGCCCATACACTTCGGCGAAGGTCGGAACGCCGAGAATCGGGTTGGGCGTCAGCAGTCGGCGAAGCGCCTCGACCGTTGTGAGTACCGCGGCGCGCTCGTCGTCGCGGTCCAATCGGGGATGGTGACCGGCGACGTCGTCGAACACCATGACAAACCAGCCCTCGACGTCGAAGCTCGCATGCAATGACGGAGTAGGGATCGCTTCCGGGAGCTGCGCCGCGGTCCGCCCCTCGGTGCGATACATCTGCGCCAGCCCATCGTCGGCATCAATCGCTTTGATGAATACTCGTCGCCCGTCCGTCAGCAGTGCCCGGACAGCCACGCCGTGACTGAAACCTCCGGATTGAGTTTCGGCCTCGACCACCCCCGCGCCGAGCACGCACTCGATCTTGGGAATCGATACGTACTCAGCTGCCGTACAACGATTCTCGCGCCTCTGCATAGGCGCTACGGATCCGCAGGCCCACACCACGGTCGTCGATCGCAGGAATCTCAACGGTCGCGGCGACGGGCCACCGCGGAGGTTCGGCGCCGCCACGTAACGCCCAGGCAGCCTGCCGCGCGGCCCCGAGCGCGACGTACTCCTCAGGCTGCGGCAGGGTCACCGTCGCACCAAAAATCTGGGCGGCGTTCTCGGCGACGAACGCCGATCGCGAAGCGCCGCCGACCAGCAGAACTCGCTGGGGTATCGCGCCGGCCGCACGGAGTGTGTCGAGCGCGTCGGCCATGTTGCACAGCATTCCTTCGACTGCGGCACGGGCCAGGTGTGTGGGTCGCATTGTCTCCGCTCGCAATCCGTGCAGGCTGCCCCTGGCGTGCGGCAGGTTCGGAGTGCGCTCGCCGGACAGGTAGGGCAATAGGACGAGGCCGTCGGCACCCGGTGGGGCCTGGCGGGCCAGTGCATCGAGTTCGCTGAGCGGGATTCCTAGCGCCGTGGCCATCGCGTCGAGCACTCGGGCGGCGTTGAGCGTGCACACCAACGGCAGGAATTGCCCTGTGGCGTCGGCGAATCCGTTGACGAACGGGTCCGTGCGCAGCTGGGATGTTCGCGCGAATGCGGTGCCGCTCGTGCCCAGCGAGATCACCACGTCGCCGTCGCCGATCCCGAGACCGAGTGCCGCTGCCGCGTTGTCTCCCGCTCCTGCGGCTACGAGCGCGCCCGATGCGGTGCCTCCGGCACTCTCGGACGGGGCCAGCACCGTCGGGAGCTCCGGGCGGCGACCTCGAAAAGCATCCGCTAGCAAGTCTTCTCGATATCGTCCCTGCACGGCGGACCAATACCCAGTGCCGGAGGCGTCGCTGCGATCGGTGGTGGGCACCGCATCACCACCACCGCGCAATCGCCAGGTGAGGTAGTCGTGCGGCAGCATTACCCGGGCGACCCGGTCCGCGAGGTCGGGCTCGTGGTCGGCCATCCAGCGCAGCTTCGCGGCAGTGAACGCCGCGACCGGGACACTGCCGACTGCGTCCAGCCACGCCTGTGGGCCGCCCAGTTCCGCGACGAGGTCGTCGGCTGCCTCGGCAGAGCGGACGTCGTTCCACAGCAAGGCATCTCGTACCGGCCGATGCGAGTCGTCGAGTGCCACCAGCCCGTGCTGCTGGCCGGCGATCGACACCGCGTCGACGTTGTCGAGCAACCCCTCGCCCGCCTTTTGCAGCGCGGTCCACCATGCCTCGGGCGGGACCTCGGTGCCGTCGGGGTGCGGCGCGGATCCCCGTGCCAACACCTCACCGGTGTCCGCGTCGCACACCACGACCTTGCAGGATTGGGTGGAGCTGTCCACTCCGGCGACGGTGGCCATCTATCCGCGCGGGGCGATCTGGATCTTGCGCCCGATACCGTCGCGGAAGGCTTGTAGCGCTTCGGAGAACTGGTCGAGGACGAAGGTGTGGGTGATCATGGTGTCGGCGTCGATGGCGCCCTTGCACATGAGGTCGACGGCGCGGCCGAAGCTGTGAACCACTGCCATCGAGCCGACGACGGTGATCTCGTCGTTGTAGATGCGGAAGGGCGAGAAGGCGGCCGTCGCGTCGCCGGGGGCGACGCCGAACTGCTGGTAGGTGCCGCCGCGGCGGACGCGGGTGAGGCCGTCCTCGATGGCGGGAATCGCGCCGGTGCAGTCGATGACGACTTCCCAGCCGTGTGGGCGGTCGAACTCGTCGGCGTTCGTGGCTGTCGCGTCGGCACCGAGGGAGCGGGCTACCTGCAATCGGTCGGTGTTGAGGTCCACCACCGATACCGAGGTCGCGCCTGCGGTTACCGCGAGTTGCAGCATCATCAGGCCCATGGTGCCCGCGCCGTAGATCAGGTAGTGCGCGCCCAATGTGCGTGATAATCCGTCGAATCCGTGCACCGCGCACGACAGCGGTTCCACCAGTGCGCCATGCGCGGCGGGCAGATCGGCCGGCACCGGATAGCAGTTGGCCGCCGGCACCGCGACGAATTCGGCCATCGCTCCGTTCACCGTGTCACCGATCGCGCCCCATCGTTCGCAGAGGTTGCCGCGGCCGATGCGGCAGTAGTGGCAGGCGCCGCAGAACAGCGACGGGTCCACGGCTACTTTCTCACCGGATCTCGGGCCGTCGACGATCTCGCCGCAGAACTCGTGGCCGGGGACGATCGGGTACGGCGTGGGCGGGAACTCGCCTTCGACGATGTGGATGTCGGTGCCGCAGATTCCTACCGCGGCCACTTCGACAACCACCTCGCCCGGTCCCGGGGTCGGGTCGGGAATTGACTGCACGGAGTACTCGCCGGGCTTTTCGATCACCAACGCGCGCATCTACAGTCCCCTTTCCTGGTACCACCATGCGGTGGTGGCGACATCGGCGTCGGCCAACGGCAGATACCGCCCGCCGTCCTGCCAGCCCAGCGCTTGCAGCGTGACTCGCAACTCCTCATGGAAGCGGATCGGGTCGCGGACATGCCAGCGGTACATGCCGAATCGTTGTGTCGGCGTGTAGATCTCGTCGTTCGGAAGCACCTGGTGCAGACCGAGATACGGGCTGGAGTAGTCGCGGTAGGAGCCATCCAGGTCGAAGTTCCAGGCGCCGCCGAAATAGTCCTCGGTGCCGGTGCCGCAGATCGTCGGGAACTCGTCGTCTCCGTCGAGATGGAATTTGATCTCGCCCTCGCCCCACCAGCCCGGCGCATTGGGGGCGATCGCCAGGTAGGTGCCGACGTACCGGCCGCGGCCGCGCACCTCATCGACGACGGTGTGCACTGCCGGGCTACCCAGCGGATTGCTGTGTCGCCGTTGGCAATGCAGGTAGCCCGCGTTCTCGCCCACCTCGGTCTCGTCGTAGGTGATCTGGTAGTAGACCGGCACCGACAATTCGGTGGGATTGTGCAGGGTGACGCGAGCCCGATCGCGAAACGGCATGGGCCAGTAGCTGTTCAGGCCGCCCGCGGGCGCGACCACCACCATTTCCGAACTGACCAATGCCAGCTCGTCCCAGCCGTTGCAGAAGAAGTCGCCCAGCGGCACGTCGATCGATGGCTGCGGCTCGTCGTCCCAGGTGAACCTCAGTCTCAACCGGCGCAGCACCGTGCGGTCGGTGGTCAGCCAGAAGTGGCGGACCACACCCGGTCCGGAGATGTCGGCCAGTGTTGCGGTGGATCCGGCGGCCAGGTCGATCGACGGGGACACCTTCCAGCCCACGCCGAGATCGCGGGCCGCGCCCGCGCCGGTGCCGGTCTCCGCTCGTGCCCCCGCGCCCGCGGCGCCGGTCGGGTTCTCGGGGCTGATCGAGCGGGTACGCGCCCGGTCGAGCCGCCAGAGTTCAGCCATTGTCGACCTCCGTCCGATGACGGTGCGCGGCGCTGATCGAGCGGGTAGGCATGCGATCGAGACGCCCCGGTTCAGCCATGGTCCGCCGTCCGATGTTGTTCTGCGGCAAGGAAATGCGCTATTTCCCCGGTCGATTCGTAGAGCTCGCGGTAGCGCCGGTAGTACTGGTCGTAGACAGCCTGCCGTTCGGCGTCCGGTTCCACGATCGACGTCACCGGATTCCAACCGGAGGTGTCCACACCGGAGGCCGCCGCAGCCAGCATGGCATCGCCGAGACAGGCGCCGACGGTCTCCCCCGGTAGCTCCTGTGCCAGCCCGGTCACATCGGAGACGATCTGCGTCCACAGGCCGCCCTTCGTCCCACCTCCGACCGCGACCAGGCGCCGAGCGCGGCCACCGGCCTCGGACATGGCCACCAGGTTGTGCCGAACCCCGTACGCGGTTCCTTCCAGCGCGGCCCGGTACAGCTCGCTGCGGCCGTGGCTCGTGGTGAGACCGGCGACGATGCCGCGAGCGTCGGGATCGAACAGCGGTGTTCGTTCGCCGGCGAAATACGGGAGCATCAACAGTCCCCGACTGCCCGCCGGAACCTTGCCCGCGTCCGCGACCAGGTCGGCGAAATCGCCCCCGACGAGGCGGCGCAGCCAATCGGTGACCGCACCCGAGGTCGCCATTCCCGCTGCGAGGGAATAGGTTTCGGGCCACGCACCGCAGGTCCCCCATAGGCCGGGATGCGGGCGCGGCTCGGTGAGGATCTGGACCAGGAACATCGTGGTGCCGTACATGACCATCGCATCGCCCGGAGCGCGCACGCCGACACTGGCGGCCTCGGCCCACGCGTCGACTGTGCCGGTTGTGACCGGCAGCCCCTCCGGAAGACCGGTCGCCGCAGCACCTTCCGCGGTGACCCTGCCCACTGTCTCGGTGGGCCAGGCGAGTTCAGGCAGCGTCAGGCCCGGAGCGCAGTGTTCGGCCCAGTCACGAGCCCATTCCCGTTTGCGCAGGTCGTACATGGGCACGCACTGGCTGGCCGACTGATGATCGAGTACGTATCGACCGGTCAGCCGGTGCACGAGAAAGGAACTCGCCATCAGCAGCATGTGGCTGCGCTCGTAGACCTGTGGCTCGTGTCGCGCCAGCCAGCGCAGCTTCGGCCCGACGGCCTGACTGGTCAACGGCGACCCGGCTCGTTCGAGCACCGCCGCCGCGCCCAATTCGTCTGTCAATTCGGCGATCTCGACCGTGGCGCGGGTGTCGACACCGTACAGGATCGCCGGGCGCAGCGGATTTCCCTGCGCGTCGGCGGGCAGCAGGCACGGGCCGATACCGCTGATCCCGAGCCCGTCCAGCCGGGCACCGGCGCCGGCGTCGACCAGTTCCCGTGCGATGGCGACGAAGTCGGCCCACCACACCGATTCCGCGTCGTGTTCGACCCAGCCCGGTCGTGGCGTGGACACCTCGTGCGGACGCTCGGCCCGCGCGAGGACCGCGCCGTCGGTGTCGGTGAGCACGCCCTTGGAACCGGATGTTCCGATATCGATTCCGATGAACATGGCTCAGCGGGTGAATTCGTCCACGGTGACACCCAGCAGATCGCACGCGGCGCGCACCGTGGCGCGATGATCACCGGGCACGGCGTGGATGTGGTTGGCGCCGAACCGGGACAGGAAATCCTCGGCACGAGCGTCCAGCCGCGCGAACGCGTGTGGCCACTCGCGGGTCGACCGGCTCATCAGCTCGTCGTTGGTGGCGTCGTCGTAGGTCTCGAAGTCACCGAGCATCAACTGCATTCGATAATTGCCGTCATTGCGCGTCAGCCGGCCGAAAGTCATCTGCCCCGGTGCCGCGAGATGATGGACCGACGCGCCGCCGGCGGGGAAGAAGAACACTTCGGGGAACAGATGGACCCGGGACAGATTCTCCGCCGGATCGTCGCTGCGGGCGGCGAACCAGGTGGCGTGCTGGCCGGAATTGCACAGATCCCAGATGTCGCGGTCGGCGTGGTAGTGGCGGACGTCGGCGAACAGCACCGGCGTTGCCGAGATCTGTTTGAGCAGTTGCATGGTCAGCGCGCCGTCCATGTCCGCCTCGGTCGCGCACACATGCGTCGGCTTCGGGCCGTTCCAGTCGTACGGGTCGTTGAGGAACGCCTCGGTGACGTCCATCGTGGCGAAGTACTGGGTGAGTTCGGGCTGACCCTTGATGCCGGAGAAGTCGATATTCCATTCGTCGATCAGCTCGCGCACCGCGAGATAGGAGCGGATCTGACGCTCCAGCAACTCGGGAGTGAGTTTGTCACCGTCGTAGTGCACACCCGCGGTGGTCTCCTCCAGCCATGCGCGCGCTTTCGACACCTCGGCGGCATCGGCGAGTTCGGCGCGGCGCACGATCTCCCACTGGTCGATCTCCTCGACGTCGACACCGAAAATGCGTTGCCACTGATCGGTATTCGCGACGGCGGTGTTCATTCCCATCGGCCGGCCGCCGAACCGGCCGAACGTCGAGCCACGCAAGCTCGACACCGCCGACGCCGCCACCGCCTGCACCCCGATCTTCTCGATCAGGTCCGGATCGGCCGGGTCGCCCCACAGCCGGGTGTGCGTGCGGCCGATCTGATCCAGCGCTCCCCCGGCCGCCAGCATCCCGACCATTCCCGGCTGCACCGGGTCGATATTGGACAACAACAGCAACGCTCCCGGCGTGGCTCCCTGGACGAGCATCGTGAAGTGCGGAAACGCCCACACCGCATAGTGCAGGACCGTGAGATCCACTCCGGCCGAAGCGACTTCGCGCGCCACCGAGACGGCCAGGGTGTTGGTGCTGACCGGCGCGGAGCCGCGCACCACCTCGTGTCCGGCGGAGCTCAATTCGGCGACGAGCCGGTCCTCGTTGGTGCGGATGAAGTCGGCTATGCCGTCGTGCACATAGTCGCGTCCGTCGGAAATGCTGATCACACCGATACGTGCCACGCCGGATCCCTTCACGAGACGAACGGTCGGACTACTCGCTGCTGTGCGCGCCGGCGGTCCTCCGTGGTTGCACACTTTGCCGCCTACGGGCCGCGCTCCCACC
Organism: Nocardia mikamii NBRC 108933; assembly: GCF_001613505.1. Taxonomy (GTDB): domain Bacteria; phylum Actinomycetota; class Actinomycetes; order Mycobacteriales; family Mycobacteriaceae; genus Nocardia; species Nocardia mikamii. The sequence goes on along the minus strand of NZ_BDCM01000030.1, from coordinate 50,514 downwards.
GCGATGCCCGACGGTGTCCGCACAGCCCTCCGTGGTGACGCGGGCTGCCGCCCTCCCACCCCTTTAGAGATATCACTCAGGGCGCGGTTTCCGGTGGAGTTCGGCCGATCTCGAGGGCTGCCAGCGACACTCCGCCCTGTCCCCAGCCGCAACTGGTGATCCACAGGTCGCCGTCGTCGATCACCTCGGCGGCATGTGCGGCGATGTGGCCGACCCGGTCGTCGATACGGAAGCGATAGGGGTTGTCGCTGCGGAATACGTCGGTGCCGACGTAGTCGGGTCGCGGGCCGATGAACAGATACCAGGAATCGTTGTGGCGCAACACGAACGGGGATTCGGTGTTTCCGGCCTCGGTTCCCGAGGCGGAGTCGGTGAACGCGATCCGGCGCTCGCTCCAGGTGCGCAGATCGGTACTCGTGCGGTACGCGACCACATAGTTGCCGCCGGCCGGTGCACTGGTCGCGGCGTAGTACATCACCCAGCGGTCGTCGATCCACGCGACCATGGGATCGCGGGCGTCGTACCCGTCGCGGAAGATCGGCCCGGCCGGTTCGCGGGTCCACTCGACCAGGTCGTCGGAGGTGGCCACGCAGATCGCGGCGGCGGTGCGGTCGTCGCCGCCGCCCGCGTAGAACATGTGGTAGCGCCCGTCGGCGCGGATCACGTACGGCGCCCACAGATGCGTCTCGCCGTAGTCGCGGTCCACGACCAGCGCCGACGGGTGTTTGCTCCACGGGCCGTGCAGGTCGTCGGCGCTGGCGTGCGCGAATTCGATCTCGTGGAACGGGTCCGCAGGTTCGGGATGGGTGATGCCGAACAGGTGCCAGCGGCCCGATTCGTCGCGAACGACGGTGTGGTCGTTGATATACCAGCGCTGCGGCTCGCCGACGCTCGGATCGTAGATCGTGTGGAAGCGCCCGGCTCGAACGCTCATCGCACGGCCTGCCGATCGTTCACGATCAGGTCGGTCTGCGGCGTTCCTTCTCGACATTCCGTTTTCGAGCTCGGTCATCTCCCACCGCTCTCCTCAGTCACGTTCCTCGTACCCCGGGTGGAGCCGCCGGGGAGACCGCGCGTGCAGCTCCCCTGACACGGTAGATGACCCGTGCTCAGGCGACGGTGAGCAACGCGATGCACTGCGCTGGGCTCATTCACCAGGCGCTCGCCGCAGCCGGGCTCCCCACCATCGCCGCAGCACCAGCCCTCCGATTCCGCGCGCATGGCGGCGCCTTCCGAAATCAGCGACACCATCCCCACCGATGGGAACAATTTCGATAGCGGCGACTCCGAATAGACTGCGCCCCATGCGGACAGCGATGACGCTCGACAGTGGCCAGGTCGTCAGTTATGTCGACCATGGAGGTTCCGGCCCAACCGTCTTGCTGTTGCACAGCTATCTGATGGACGCGGACATGTTCGCCCCGCAGGTACGTTCGCTCGCCCGGACCTACCGGTTGATCGCCATGGACGAGCGCGGCCACGGCGAAACTCCCGCCGACGCCCCCTTCACCTATTGGGACGTGGCCCGCGACGCGCTCGGGTTGCTCGACCGGATCGGAGTCGACCGATGCGCGGTGGTGGGTACGAGCCAGGGCGGATTCATCGGTCTGCGCATGGCCCTGTCGGAACCGGACCGCGTGGCAGCGCTCGTACTGCTCGGAACGTCGGGCGCCGCCGAGGACCCGCAGGCCGCCGACGCCTACCGGCAGGCTGCCGCCGCGTGGCGAGAACTCGGCCCCACTCAGGATTTACTCGACATGAACGCCGCTATCTGCCTGGGCCGGCACGACGCAACCGAGTGGCAGGCCAAGTGGCGCACGCTTTCCGGAGATCACGTCGACCGGGTCCTCACCCCACTGGTTGAGCGGGACAGCATCCTCGATCGAGCTGCCGAGATCGCCTGCCCCGCCCTGGTCCTGCACGGCTCGGCGGACGCCGCCTATCCGGTCGATCGGGCCGTCGAATTGGCCGCGGCGCTGCCGAACGCCGCACCGCCGGTGGTCATCGACGGCGGCGCGCACTTCCTGTCGCTCACCGACGCGGACGCCGTCGAGCCGCACCTGCTGGCATTTCTCGCCACGGCACTGCCGGGGCCGGCTGGCGCCGTGTAGACCGAGGTAACGGCGCTGATCGAAGGCCGAGGCAGTGCTGCGGGTGGATCATTCGTGGATGGAGACCTTGTTCTTGTAGAAGGCGACGTGGCCCTCGATGCCGGCCGCTGCCTGTTTCGGTTCGGGGTAATACCAGGCGGCGTCGACGAGGGGGTTCCCGTCGCCGACGTCCACGGTGTAATAGCTCGCAACGCCCTTCCACGGGCAGAGCGTGTGCGTGTCGGTCGACGTGAAGTACTCCTTGTTGATCGATTCCGGCGGGAAGTAGATATTGCCTTCCACTTTTTCGTAGTGATCGGATTCCGCGATGGTGACGCCGTTGACCGTTGCCTTTGCCATGTCTCCATTCTCCTCCCCCGCTCGCAGGCGGACATCTAGGCTGGACCGGTTCTGCCTGGCCGGTGGCGCATCCTACGATCGCCCGGTGACGCTTACCCCGATCGTTCACGCGGGTCGCGCGGTGTGCTCCCGCCGGCCGTGCGTGCGACGACGTTCCTTCATCTCCGCCTCATGGACGTGGCGTCGCCCGTGAACCAGCTCGTCGCGCACCGTGCGTTCCATGGCGGCGAAGGTCGCGTAGTAGCCGTCGTCGTATTCCTCCATGATCTGAAACGTCCATCGTCCGGGCAGGACGTTGCGACCGATCAATTCGCTGCGCACGCGTTCGGCCAACTCCGGCTGCCCCGCGTCGAGCAAGTGATCGACCACGTCGTCCAGTAACAGGTCGGCGTGACCGGTCAGCCGGTGGAACGCATACAGATGCCCCCGTGCCTGTTCGATCGTCTCCAGCGCTTCGGACATGGTTCCGGAGGCACGGACCGCGTCGTCGCCGACGCCACCTGGACGGCGATGCCGCGGGTGGGGCTCGTCGGCCGTGGCCGCACCGCTTCCTACGAATTCTGATACCTCGGTGTCGTTGGTCATGAACTGGCTGTACCCACATGCCAGCATTCGATGCGCAATCGATGCATCCAATTCTCGAGGAGTGTCGCAGCGTAAACGGGAATTGCGCCATGAAATGGATCGAGTGGCGACTAGACGGCCGCGACCGTGGTCGGCCACCGATTTTTCGTTGCGTAAACGATGCGCTCCGGACGCCTCGGTGGTCCGCTCGAACTGCGCGAATCACCGCTCGCCACACCGGCTTTCACCTCGCTTCCCGAGGCTGTCCGCTCAGCTCCGCAAGCAATCGCCAGAGTGCGGGGACCGCCGATTCCACCGCGCGGCGATCGGCGTCGGACAGTCGGGCCAGTGTTTCGCGCAGCATGGCGGCGCTCGCGCGGTCGTATCGATCCAGCAGTTCGCGCGCCCGCACCGATGCGACGAGCATGGCCCCGCGACCGTCCCCCGGCGTCGGCAACCGCTCGACGAGGTCTGCCGCGGTCATGGTTCGCAGCAGATTGCTGATGGTCGACTGCGCCACGTTCAGCTCGGCGGCCGCCCGGCTCGGCGCGACGCCGCCCGTGGCTACCAGGAGTCGGAGCAGTTCGATCTGCGCCTCCGGAAGGTCCGGCAAGCCCTCAGCGGCCCGCGTGCGGCGCAGCACCGCCCGGCGCAACGGCCCGAGCAAGGCGCTGAGCTGGGCGTCCACCGGCGCTCGCGAGGTCGGGTCCGTGCGTGAGGGCGAAGTTTCCACCATCACATTCTGCCCGCACAGCCGGCAGAACAGCGGCGCGCACGGGTGGCGGCGCCTCCGTTCAGTTGATGCTTTGCGCGAAGATGTCGGGCAATTCCGAAGGGGCGCAGGCGATCACAGTTTCGTCGTCCTCGCCCACATACTCGACCCGGGTGATGGTGGCGAACTCGCTCACGATGTGGATGGGGTAGGTCGGCCCGGCGTCGCGGTAGGCGGCCATCTGCTCGAGATGGTCGTTCTGGTAGAGCACGGTGCGCTGCGGGTTCTCCTCGACCCAGCGAGGAAAGAAGATCACACCGTGTAACCGCCGCAGTGCGGGCAGAATATCGACGGCCACCGATGTCCCGGTCGGCTCGGTCCACGAGACCTTGAAGTGCCCCTCGGTCAGCCGCACGATGTCGACCTCCTGATCTTTGACCCACCGGCCGCCGACCATGCCCGAATGAATCCGGTAGTCGATCGTGCGTGCGTTCTTGACGTACATCTCGTAACGCCAGCCGTTGGCGTAGGTGTAGATGAATCGGTGCCCGAGCAAGCCGTCCAGATCCGCCATCCCATCTCCTTCGAAGTAGTTACTTTTGTAACAAAAATACCTGCCGTCGCTCCGCCGGCGCAAGCGAAAAAGGATATGGGCGCAACGATCCGCGTTTTCCCCGAAACCGTTGCGACGACAGGCGCGCCTACAGTACTTTTGCTACAAAATTAAATGGAGGCAGGGAGCTTCACATGTCGATCCGCACCGCCCCACGCGCCCGCGCGCGGTGGCTGTCATCGATACTCATCAGCGTTGCCGCGGTAGCGGCCGCGGCCGTGACACCGACCGCGCACGCCGCACCGGATGCGACATCGGCGCCGGTGGTGACCGTGACCGGGGGACAGATTCGCGGTGAGCGAGCCGACGGAGTGGTGCGATGTCTCGGCGTACCGTTCGCACAGGCCGGCCGATTCTCGCCGCCGCAGGCCGCACCGCCCTGGCCGGGCGTCCGTCCAGCCGTCGCCCACGGCCCCCAATGCCCACAGTCCTCCCCCGTACCCGGCGTGGCGTTACAACCGTCGAGCGAGGACTGCCTCAGCATCGACCTCTACGTCCCCGAGCATCCCGCCGGCACACGGCTGCCGGTGATGGTGTGGCTCTACGGTGGCGCGTTCGTCCTCGGATCGAACGCTCAATACGATTCTCCGGCCCGGCTCGTCCGCGACGGCCAGGTCATCGTCGCCGTCCCCAACTATCGTGTCGGGCCGTTCGGGTTCCTGGCTCTGCCCGAGCTCGCGGCCGAAAACGGGGGCGCGACAGGAACATACGGAACCCTCGACCAGCAGGCGGCCCTGCGCTGGATTCACGACAATGCCGCCGCGCTCGGTGGTGATCCCGCCAATGTCACGCTGTTCGGCGAATCGGCGGGCGGTATGAGCGTCTGCACGCAGCTGGTGTCTCCCTCAGCCCGCGGTCTGTACACCAAAGCGATCGTCGAAAGCGGTTCGTGCGCACGAAGTCCGCTCGCCCCGCCCACCACGAACGTCGCCTTCCAGCGATCCGGCGACTACGCGTCCAGCTTGGGCTGCGGTGACCCCGCCACCCGGTTGGCTTGCCTGCGGGCATTGCCCGTCGAACGGCTCCTCGACTCCCCGACAACGCAACTGAACACCATGGCCGTCACGTGGAGTCCCGTCCGCGACGGAGTCGTGGTGACCGATCCGCCCGAAAACGCCTTGGCCGCCGGCGCGGTGCGTGGCATCCCGCTGGTGGTGGGCAGCAATGCCGACGAGGGCGCGACCTTCATCGCGCTCCTCGACTACGCCCACATGACCGCGCCCTCCGCGACCGAGTACGCGCAGTGGGCCCGAGAGTTGTTCGGCGACAGCGCCGATCGGGTGCTCGAGCGCTATCCAGCGACTGCTTATCCGACTCCCACCGCAGCCAAGGAACGCGTTCTCACCGATGGATTCTTCGCGTGCCCGGCACAGTTCACCGCCGAGTCCGCCCGCCGCGGTGGCGCACAGGTGTGGCGATACCAGTTCGACGACACACCTCTGCCGCCCAACCCATTACTGCCGGGCGCGTTCCACGGCGCCGAAGTGCCCTACGTGTTCTCCGCGCTCATGGGCATACCCATCCCCTTGCCGCCTGCCGCCGACCGGCTTTCGCGCACCATTCAGGACAGCTGGGCGCACTTCGCCCACACCGGTAATCCCGAAACGCCCGCCCTGACCCCGTGGCCCCACGCCGCCACCGACACCACCCTCGAACTCGGCAGCGACCGCCTCGGCCTCGCCGACACCTTCGCCACACAGCACCACTGCGACCTGTGGGCCGGTATCGACCACATCGGATAGGCAGGGTGGCCGAGGGCCGCCAGGGTCGCGCGGCCCAATCACGCGGTGTGTGGCCGCCGATCAAGCGGGTGAATCGGGCACTTGCCCGTGAAACCCGGGTGCTAATGATCTTTTCGGGAGACTCGAGCCATAGGGCATGCACCGATCACTCACACGATACGAAGATGACAGCCTGCCGCAAGTGCGCGAAAGTTGTTGGTATGACGGGTGAGAGAGCTCGGCCGAAGCGAAAGCTGGGCGCCCGCTTTCGGCTGATGGCTTCGCTGTTGGTGCTGCTCGTGGCGGCGGTGCTTTTCCGCGACAGGTGGTGGGCCTTGTTGCTCGAATGGTGGCGCGGACCGCTGGCCGACGGGGAGCACCTACTGAAAATACCGGTCTGGGCTTGGGGGCGTATCGCGAAGTGTCTTCAGCTCGTGGCCGGTCTATCGGTGATACTCGATCTCCTCGGCCCGGAAACACTTCGGGATTGGGGCAAGAAGCGGGCGAAACAGCAACAGGCCGCCACTGCCCGAGTCGCCGAGCTGCGGACCGCGACAAGGCTGGTCGACGACCTGCGCGAACTTGGAGCACGGGTGGAGTCGGACCTCCAGTCGGACCTGCGCAAGACCCCCCGGGAGGGTGGTACGCCCGAATACGAGGCACTGCTCGTCGCCGTGAGAGACGCTCTCGGCGGTGAGATCATTTGCGCGTCATGCCGACCGAGCTATGTCCCCCCGACCACGGGGGCCACGATCATCCGGCTCGACCGACCCGCCTACAAATGGGAGTGCCACCACGGCAAAGAAATCGTCGGCAACTTGATCGATGCGAGTTTCTTCCGTTCACTGACCGAAAGCGAACGCGCGGCATGGCGCACGGCTGAACAGGCAAACCGATGGGTGGGCCCCACCACAGTCATTCTCCTGGGAATGTTTGCCGTCGGGATGCTCTTGTCCGGGCTCTTCCTCAGACCGACTCCCTTGACGATGGCGCTCATCATGCCACCGTTGTTCGTCCTGGCGACCGCCCCGTGGGTCCTCATGATGACGTGGGTGGCGTCCGGCGATGAGGGGCCCCTGGACGGACGCCGTCTTGCCGGCGCGATCGTCGCACAGTGCTGGTCGATCGTGCGCTACGCGCCGGTCCCACTGATCCGATGGATCGCCGGTGTGATGGACCGCCCGCGTCCGGCGCATCCACTGCGCTGGGCCGCCGTCTGGCTCTTCATCAGCGGCTCCCTGCTCGACCTGCTGGCCAGTTGACGGCGGATCGCCCGAGAACAGGCCGAGCCGGACAGAACTAGTGGGTGGTGTGATGAATCGAGGCCAGCCGCAGGATTTCGTCGACTGTCACCGCCGGGGATGACGCTCGGTCTTGCGGGGGCACCGGCGCCACGTGTCCGCCTTCGTCGTCCCAGCGGCACAACGCAACCCGGTTCTGGGAGCGCTCGACGCCACGGCGGGTACCGGCGGCCACGAGTTCGTCGGCGGTGAACTCGCTGCCCGGTCGAGCTGCTGCCGTCAGCAACGCCTCGGCCGCCGCGGCCTCGGTTCCCGCCGGGATCACCAGCAAGACGAGACGGGTGCCGTCGAGTCCCAGCACACAGAGCATGTGCGCCGGCAGATGCCGGTAACCGTCCAGGCGTACCGAATGCTTCCCGAGCGCCGTGCGCTTGGGCGCCGGGTCCCAGGCATCGATGTTGTACATGATTCGTTCCACGCCGCCTGCCCGCCGGCCCAAAAGCGCCGCGAGGCCGGCCATTTCGGCGACGAGGTCGGTCGTGTGGGGCCACCAGGCCCCGCCCACCACCCCGGGCCTGGGTGCTTGCGGTAACCGCGGTGATCGCGGCGAAGCGCCGCCGCGGAGGGAAAAGCGTGCCGAGCGGTCCAGCGGGACCGGCTCGTGTTGTAGCGTCATCGCGACGCTCCTGACCGGGACCGCATGGTGGTCCCTGCTCATTCACCGAGCGACGACGAGACTGTGGCTGTCTCGTACGAAAAGCCCCCGGCACCTCGAGCCTACTCGCGATGGACCCCACCGGGCTGCTCCCCACGTGTACCGACGAGGGATCTTCGGGCTTCACAGTGAGCCCGTACCTGAAGCAGAATCCCTCGTCGGCGAGTCGAACCTGGACAGCGCCCACTACTCGGCGTTCACTGGGGAAGTACACCTCCCGGCGTTGGGGGACTTCATGAGCACCGTTTTCCGGCTGATCGGGCCGATCTCCGCGGCCCAGCGCGCCGGTCCACCGGCCCGCCGCGACGGCGCTGCCGGGACCGGACGGCGCACTCACCCCGCCGCATATTTCCCCGGAACCCGCGGCGACGAAACCGTGACGTCCTCAGGTGGTGGTGGCTGGTGCCCCTGACCGAGCGTGCGTGGGATCTCGGATACGCGGCAGGCTGGCAACTGGTGCGGGCCGTGCCGGAACGGTGGGCGATGCGATCGTTCGAGGCCGTCGCCGACCGCGCCGCACACGACGGTGGACCGATTCAGTTGCGGCGCAACCTGGCCAGGGTGCTGGCCACTACTCCGGCGCAGGTGCCCGACGAACTCGTGCGCGCGAGCCTGCGCTCCTACGCGCGCTACTGGTGCGAAGCGTTCCGGCTGCCATCGATGGATCCGGTGCTGCTGGCCGAGCGCATCGACTCCGTCGCCACCGGGCTCGAACATATCCACGAGGCGGCCGAGCGCGGACGGGGGGCGGTGCTGGCGCTACCGCACAGCGGCAACTGGGAGGTGGCCGGCGTCTGGCTGGTCCAGCGGATCGGTTCGCCGACGGTTGTCGCCGAGCGACTGAAACCGGAATCGCTGTACCGGCGCTTCGTCCGGTTTCGTGAGCGCCTCGGTTTCGAGATCGTCCCCCTCCGCGGCGGCGCTACCCCACCCTTCCAGCATCTGACCACCCGGCTACGGCAGGGACGCATGATCGGGCTACTCGGTGAACGCGACCTGTCCGGCACGGGAGTGCCGGTCACGTTCTTCGGCGAACCAGCACATATGCCGGTCGGTCCGGCTCGGCTGGCGATCGACACCGGCGCCCCGCTGCTACCGGTGCATTGCTGGTTCACTCCCGACGGCTGGGGCTTCGATGTCGGCGCACCGATCGACACCTCCGGCGGCCTGCGGCCTACCACGCAGGCATTGGGCGACCGATTCGCCGCGGCGATCGCCGCCCATCCCGCCGACTGGCACATGCTGCAACCGGTGTGGGACGCCGACCGGCTCCCGCGTGAGCGGGCCCGTAGCGCGCCGCTCCCTGATCCGGCGAGCCCGCCCGATCCGTGACGCCACCGCGACGGACAAGGCGCCGAGGCGCTTTCGTGTCCGCGTCGCGATCCGGTCGCGCCCCGCGGCGCTGCCGCACACATGATCCGCGACAGCCGCGATGCGCTGTATGGTCCGACGCGGGACGGCTCGCGGTGTAGAGGAGCAGGATGGCAGGCGCGAAAGGCACCATCGGCGGCGGACCGGCATTCGAAGTAGAGGAGGGCCCTCACCCCAGCGGCCGCGATACGGCGCGGTGGAGTGTCATGATCGGCGCCCTGGGAGTTGTCTTCGGCGACATCGGAACAAGCCCGATCTACACACTGCAGACGGTCTTCGACCCGGGCGATCCGCACCCGGTACCGGTGAACACCGACAACATCTTCGGCATCGTGTCGGTGGTGTTCTGGTCGGTGATGATCATCGTCACCGTCACCTACGTGCTGCTGGCGATGCGCGCGGACAACGACGGCGAGGGCGGGATCATGGCGCTGATCACTCTGCTGCGCCGGTGGAGCTCACCACACGGACGGAAAACGGCCGTCGGTCTGGCCGCGCTCGGAATCTTCGGCGCCTCACTATTTTTCGGCGACAGCATGATCACGCCCGCGATCTCGGTGCTGTCGTCGGTCGAGGGCATCAAGGTTGTCGAACCGGCATTGAAGGACTTGGTCATCCCGGCGACGGTGGTGATCATCGTGGCGCTGTTCCTGGTTCAGCGTCGTGGCACCACGGTAGTCGGGCGACTGTTCGGCCCGATCATGATCGTCTGGTTCGTCACGATCGGTGCCTGCGGGATCGGTGGCATCGCGCGCGAACCGCGCATCCTGCAAGCACTGTCACCCACATATGCGCTGGGATTTCTGGCCGGGCATTTCGGCACCGCGTTCTTCGCACTCGCCGCGATCGTGCTCGCGGTCACCGGCGCCGAAGCGCTCTACGCCGACATGGGCCATTTCGGGCGGCGCTCCATCACCCGCGCCTGGATGATCCTGGTGTTTCCCGCCTGCACGCTCAGCTACCTCGGACAGGGCGCACTGATTCTCGAACATGCCGAAAACATCAGCAGCCCTTTCTTTCTGCTCGCACCCGGCTGGGCACGACTGCCGCTGGTTCTGCTGGCCACCGCCGCTACGGTGATCGCATCGCAGGCCGTGATCACCGGGGCCTACTCCGTCGCATCCCAAGCCGCCCAATTGGGATACCTACCTCGGCTGCGCATCGCCCACACGTCCGAATCCACGATCGGCCAGATCTACGTTCCCTGGATCAACTGGCTGTTGATGGTCTCGGTGCTCACCCTCGTCTTCGCCTTCCGCAGCTCCACCGCCTTGGCCTTCGCCTTCGGCATGGCCGTCACCGGCACCATCACCATCACCACTCTGCTGTTCTTCTATGTCGCGCGCGCCCGCTGGCACATCCCCCGCTGGATTCTCGCCGCCGCGGCCCTGCCCTTGCTGTCCGTCGATATCCTGTTCGTGGCAGCCAATCTCACCAAGTTCGCGCACGGCGCATGGCTGCCGCTGCTGATCGCGCTGACCGCGTTCACCGTGATGACGACCTGGCAGCACGGACGTCGTATCGTGACCGCCGAACGCCTCCGGCGGGAAGGATCGCTGCGACGATTCGTCGACGAACTCACCGAAGGCACTCCCCCCACAACACGAGTCACCGGCACCGCAGTCTTCCTCAACCGCGGTAAGGACACCGCGCCGCTCGCGTTGCGCGCCAACGTCGAACGCAACCACGTTCGTCACAGCCACATCGTGATTCTGTCGATCGAGACCGAGCCGGTGCCACGCATCTGCGACGACGAGCGGATCGCGACCGACCCGCTGGGACCGCCCGACGACGGCATCACCCACGTCACCGCCCGCTACGGCTATATGGAAACCCCGGACGTACCACGGGCTCTCGCACTCGTCGACGAACGAGACACCGAAGGCCCCCTCGATCTCGACAACGCCACCTACTTCCTGTCCACGATCGAACTCCGCCGCGGCACCGCCCCCACCATCGCTCCGTGGCGCAAACGCCTGTTCATCGCCACTTCCTACATCACCGCCGACGCAGCCGACTATTTCGGCCTCCCCCGCGACCGCACCATCATCATGGGATCCCAAATCGAGGTATAGACCACGACCCCGCGATATCCACCTCGCACAAGCATCGCCGGAATCACCTGATATTGGTGGCGACCACTGCCCAGAACGTGGCACGGTCGATAGCGTCGAAGTCCCAATCCCCGACCAAGGCCTGCAGGGTCACCACGATGCGGGCAACATCGAAATCGCAGGCTCGGGCGCAGCCGGTGGACTCGACGAGTCCGATCACGTCCTTGGTGGCGACTTCCATCGTGAACACGCGTTCTCCAGATCCGTGCGGCGCGAACACCGGTGCCCGCGTCTACGGTGCCCCGACCTGGCGAGCCGACATGCCCAACCGACCAACACGCACTCTCCGACCTCGCCGCGGCAAAGCACCGCTTGACGGAACGAAAGAACATGCGCCCCACATTTTTACAGCACAACCCGAAAGGTGAGAACGACATCAGCGACAATGTGCACCGCTCGTAGCGAGCCGCAGGGCAGCGTCATTGGATGGCGTCGGCGGACGAGTTGATGCCGGATTCTCTGCGGGATCGAGCATCCGCTCCAGTCGGCGACCTCGCGCGGTGTGCGAGTTAGGAAGCTGCGCAGTCGAACTCACTCCGCAGGCTGCGCTGGATAACAGTCCGCCAGTCGACCAGGAAGTCACGAGTAGGTCACCCCTGCGAGGCGTTCGGTCGGTCCGGAACAGCAGCACTCGTCCAGGGCCTATTACGACGTCGATCGCGCCCTGACCGGATTCGGGCGGTGACTACGTGCCGCTTGCCGCTTCGAGTGAGCAGGCGGCGGGTGTCGAACTGAGCACCGTCACGGAGATCAAGCAGAACGCACAACGAATGCTGTCGACACACGACGACAGATCGACCCGATGGACAAGAGCGTCGGCGCACCAAACGACGCGGGCCGCGACGCTGCAGGCTGCCCGCAGTCCCTGCCTGGTCAGTAGGTTCACCAGTCCCCCTCACCACGATTGCGACGCCACCGAAAGTGATGAGAGCGATCAAGTCGACCCCATCGGCGACCCGGAAGTGGGCCCGGCGACCGACCCCGGGCCGGCTCAGCAACTGTCATCGGCCACCAACTCAGCATCGACACGCGCGCTCCAGCAACCCTGCGCGGCACCACCCTCACCGTTAAGCTCGTCGGCGGACAACTGCTTTCGGATCTGCTGCCGGATATCGCACGCGGTGCACGTCATCGAGAACAGGATCTCGGTATGCGACTACCCCTGCTCGTCGCGACCGCAGCGGTCGCGGCAAGTGTAGCCGCGCTGGTGTTGTGGTCCGGCCGCGCTGAACTCGGCCACGCCCAGCAACCTGGAGGCGACCTCTCCGATGGAGGAATCCACCTGACGGCCTCGGTCGACCATATCGGGGTGAATCCGCCGGGTGACCGGACTCCCAACTACCTGATGACCTTCTCGCACGCGGTGCAGGTATCCGGCGATTATTCGGTCTCGGTCGACGGCGGCTCGATCGCATCCGGTCAAGCCGTGGCGGGGTTTCTCCTCGGCTGCGGCATCAACGTGGCCGGGGGTGTCGGCGTCGGCATCTCACCGAACCAAGGACTGAACCTCAGCATTTCTCCGTCGGCGAGCCCGCCGAGCGCCAGCGTCGCCGCGCCCAGCGCCGCAACCTCTCCCACGCCCACTGCGGCCGGCGCCCCCAGCCCGCCGAGTCTCACACTCACCCAGCCGAGCGTGTCGGTCAGCCCGCCAAGCGTCAGCCTGGGCCCCAGTTTCGGTGGGTCGCTGGGCCTGTCGGAGAGCCTGTCGGGCACCTTGGCACCCGGACAAGTGACCACCGTGAGCACGGCGACGGCCACTCTGGACGGCAAAGCCGCCTTCCCCTACCACATCACATTCAACAACGCCGCACTCAACATCTCCCAGTGCGCCTCACCGGTGTCGGCGGTCCCGTTCGTCACCGCATCGATGTCCACCTCCCACGGATTGGCCCAGACCACCGCATACGGCACCCAGTTCACCTTCTGAACTGCCCCAACGGGCTATAGCCATTGGTGCGCGCGATCAGTCCTCGAGGGCCAAGGGCAGGCCGACGACGACGCGCGTCCCGCCGTAGGGTGAGTCACCGATGGTGACTGTGCCGTGGTGGGCAGCAACGATTTCGGCGACGATCGCCAGCCCGAGGCCGGTGCCGCCACTGTCGCGGCCGCGGTCGTCCTGCAGGCGGACGAATCGCTGGAAGACACGTTCACGTTCGGCGACCGGGATGCCCGGTCCGTCGTCGTCGATGATCAGCTCCGCGCGTGGCGGGGTCCGGGATGTATGGATTTCGACGATCGAGTGGGTGTGAATGAGCGCGTTGCCGAGAAGATTTCGTGCGACCCGGGTCAGTGAGCGGGCGTCACCGCGGATCCTCACCGGACGCAGATTCTTGGTTATCGTCACGTGGTCACGGCCCCCGACAGCGTCGAGTGCGATGGCTGCGACATCGTCGAGGTCGACATCGGTGGCGTGGACGGTGAGACCGTTTTCGTCGGCGGCGGCGAGGGTGAGTAGGTCGTCGATGAGGTAGCGCATGCGTTCGGCCTCGGGGAGGAGGGTCTCGGCGGCGAGCTCGGTGTCGAACGCCGCGGGATGGTCGCGGGCCAGTTCGAGGCCGCCGAGGACGGTGGTCAGAGGGCTGCGCAGCTCGTGGGAGGCATCGGAGAGGAAGCGGCGCTGGGCGAGGTGGCCGGCCTCGATGCGGCCGAGCATTTCGTTCATGGTGACGGCTAACTGGGCGACCTCGTCACGCGCCGGTGGCACCGGCACCCGTTCGGACAGGTCGGTGCTGCCGATCCCCGCGACCCGGGACCGGATCGCATCCACCGACCGCAGCGAACGGCCGACCAGTGCATAGGTTGCTCCCGCAGTGGCCACTACCACGACCGGGGCACCGACGGCCAGCGCGATCGCCACCTCTGCCAGGGTGTCTTCCACCGGTTCGATATCGGCCGCCACCGCCACCGTGACCGGCCCGCCCGGTGAGTCGACGCGGCGGGCGGACAGTCGTAGATCCGAATCACCACCGACCGACTGACCGACCACGGTCCGCGCGTTCGGCACGAGGGCCGGATAGTCGCCGCCGCGGGCGGAGGATCGAAGCACTCGCCCCGCCGAGTCGGTGATTTCGACGATCTCGACGTAACCGCTGGGCGCGAGCAACGCCGGATTCAACGCGGCGGGTGCGGTGATGCGGAGTTGCGCGGCGATGTCGTCGAGCCGGGCGGTGGCTGCGGTGTCGACGGCGCCGATCAGCGATCGATACAGCAGCCACAACATGATCCCGGCACCGAACCCGAGCACCACGGTGATGACCGCGGCGGCGACCAACGCCGAGCGCAGCCGCAAACCCCACCGCGCCGGCGGCCACAACGCCTCGACGCACTCGCTGACCCACCGTGGCCGCCGCATACCGACTCCGTCCGTCTTGGTGACACCCTGACCTCCGCAATTGTGGGTGATCGATCCAGGTTCTCGCGCCTCGCTCTCAGCGTGATCACAGCCGATCGCTGGCACTCTGGCGTCGACACCGCATCCGGTGTCGGCCCATCGCGCCGGGCCGGGTTCGTCCGCGCTGGCGTGCCCCGACCGACTTGTGCCTGCAGAAAGCCCCCTGTTCGAATGCAACATCTGATCCTCACCTACGGACTCGTCGCCATCGTGGTGCTGATGGTGGCCGAATCGGCGTGCATTCCGATCCCTTCGGAACTGACGATGCTGCTCGGCGGCGCGCTGGAAGCCGGCGCGGCCGGCGGTGCGCACCTCAATGTGGTGGCCGTGATCGTGGCCGGCACGCTCGGCAATGTCGCGGGAAGCTATCTGGCCTGGCTGGCGGGCCGTTGGGGTGGCCGTCCTGCCCTGCATCGGTGGGGACGCTACGTACTGCTGCGCACCGAAGAAGTTCAACGGGCGCAGGATTGGTTCGACCGGCACGGCCGCGCGGCCGTGTTCTGGGCCCGGCTGCTACCCGGAATTCGCACGTTCATCTCGCTGCCCGCCGGGATCGCAGAGATGCCCGCGATGCGGTTCGGGATCTACACCGTGGCCGGCTGCCTGCCGTGGACCGCAGCCCTCGCGATCGCCGGCTACTTCGCGGGCGCAAACTGGCACCACGTCGAAGATCTCCTGCGCGGCCCGAGCTACGCCGTCGCGTCGGTCGCCGGTGCCTCGATCGTGACTGCGGCCATGCTGTATCTGCGACGCCGTTCACGCCGGCAAGCCGGTTCGGTCGGCGCCGTCGACGCGCGGCCGGAAAGAACCGCCCGATGAGAGATCACCGGCGCGCCACGGCCTCTCAGCGATTCCACAGCCGCTGCGGGTCACAGTGGTGGCCATGACCTCGGTTTCGCACGATTTGATGTGGCTGCTGCTCGACGACGACACCGGTCGATTACTGGTCGACAGGCATACCGCCAGCCGCGCCTTGGCCGTCGCTGCCTTCGCCGACAACGCCCATGGCTCAGCGAACTACCGGCCGACGGTGCCACCGCGGCGGCTTCGCCGGCGGTCGCTGGACGCACTGCACGCCGCCGGCCGGGTGCGCCGCGACCGGATCCGGTTCGGCGGCGTGATCTGGCGCACGACATGGCCCACCGCCGATCTGCTCGGCAAGCAGGCGCTGCGCTGTTCACTGCAACGCGCGCTGTTCGACGCCCAGCCCGCCGACGAGGCCACGCGCGCGTTGATCGCGATCCTGCACACCGCGGGCGCCTTGGCCATCCAATGCCCGCGATGGCGCAACCGTGAAACCATCTACTGGGCACAGCAATTCATCGCCCAGCACCACGACTGCACTCACCTCGCCGAATCGCTGACTCATATCGAACGCCAGACACTCGCTGACTCCTTGAGCTTCGGAGCTCGACCGTTGTTGCCCACCCGATCACTCTGATTCGCACACGACCTCCACCCGCCGTGCCATCTTTACAACGTCTTCTCAGCAGGGCCGTGCAGACTGTGCGCCCCGGATGCCCGCCACGATGAAGGAAACGCCACCTCCATGACAGCGCAGACCGACAACGCGTTCACCCACTACAAACTGCCGCAGATCACCGTCATGTTCTGGGTCCTCAAGATCGCCGCGACCACCCTGGGCGAGACCGGCGGCGACATGATCTCGCAAACCTTGAAACTCGGCTACGTCGCTGCCACGGTGGTGTTCCTGGCGATCTTCGTCGTCAGTCTGCTCGCGCAGTTGCGGGCCCGCCGCTTCCATCCCGCCCTGTATTGGACCGTGATCGCCGCCACCAGCACCGCGGGCACCACGATGTCGGATCTGATCAACCGCGGGCCGGGCCACGGCACCTCCACCGACGGCGGGCTCGGCTACGGCGCCGGCGCGGCCATCCTCATCGCCGGACTGGCGATCGTGTTCATCATCTGGAAATTCAGCGGCCAAACCTACGACGTCACCAACATCACCACCTTCCGCGGTGAACTGCTGTATTGGGCCGCGATCCTGCTGTCGAACACCCTCGGCACGTCGACCGGCGATTTCCTATCCGACAGCTCCGGACTGGGCTACTGGGGAAGCGCCCTGCTGATCGGCGCCATCATGGCCGCCATCCTGGCCGCGCACTACTTCACGAAAATTCCTGGCCCGCTGCTGTTCTGGATCGCGTTCATCCTCACCCGCCCCCTCGGCGCCACCGGCGGCGACCTGCTGTCCAAACCACGCAGCGCCGGCGGGCTGGGCCTGGGCACCTACGGCACCTCCGCGGTCCTGCTCGCGATCCTGGTTCTCGGTATCGCCTTCACCCACTGGCAGCAACACCGCGACCGGTCCGCCAACGAATTCGAACCGGTCCTGACCGCAGACCGCGAACAGGCCCCCGCACGGGAGCCGGAGCCGGCCGCCGAGCCCACAACGCACCCTCACAGATGATCGCGTTCCAGATGGTCAGGGTCGGTACGACGGGCTCGAGACCCGCCCCGGCCCGGGCTACTCTTCCCGAAGCCGGTAGCCGACACCGCGAACAGTTTCGATGCTGCTGCGGCCGAACGGTGTGTCGATCTTGCGGCGGAGGTACCCGATGTAGATCTCGACCACGTTGGCGTCACCGTCATAGTTGGTGTCCCACACCGCACGCAAGATGTCGCTCTTGCTGACGACATGACCGGGATGGCGCATCAGGTATTCGAGGACCGCGAATTCGCGTGGGGTGAGCTCGATGTGCTGCTCCCCACGATGCACGCGATGACGGCCGGGATCCAGCGACAGATCACTGACGGTGATCACCGACGGCCGCTCGGTGCTGCCCCGGCGGTGCAGCGCGCGCAGACGAGCGGTCAACACGATAGGGGAGAACGGTTTGGTCAGATAGTCGTCGGCCCCCAGATCGAAGGCATCGACCATGTCGTAGTCGCCGTCTTTGGCCGACAACATCAACACCGGCGTCCAGATACGCCGTTTCCGCAGTTCACGCACGACCTCGTAGCCGTTGAGCCCCGGCAGCATAATGTCGAGCACAACCACATCGAACCCCCCGTTCACGGCGAGATCGAGGCCCTCCACACCGTCATGGGCGACTGCCACCACGAACCCCTCCGCCCGCAATCTCCGACGCAAGGTCTCGGCCAGCGATATCTCGTCGTCGACCACGAGAACACGCACGAATCAGCTCCCTTCCTCGGCCCCTGCGCTGCCGGACACAGCCAGCTCACCCTGAACGCCATTTCGCACACCAGGGACACCGTCGCGTCGCCGATCCGGCGAAGCGATGGGCCCTGTGTCCTGTCCAGACCGCCGGCACCGCCCACCTGCAGTGGTGGGAGACAACCAGAGCAGCACTGTCGTCGCCGCCAGTGTGACAGCCGTCCCGAGGACCGCGCCCCCGACCACGTCGGTGAGCCAATGAACTCCCAGATACAACCGTGTGGCCGCGACCACCGCCACGATCACCGCGGCCGAGACACTCGCCAGCGCCGTGCGCGCACGCCTGGGCCGGGCCAGCACATACAAGACCAGCACGGCACCGACCAACACCGTGGTGCCCGTGGTGTGCCCCGAAGGGAACGAGAAATCCGATTCGGCCATCAAATGCAGCACAGCCGGCGGCCGGGCACGACCGACCACATCCTTCGTCACCGTGCTCACCACGGCAGCGAAACCGACTGCGCCGACGACGAATACAGCCGGAACAGCACTTCGGCTGCGCCAGGCTGATACCCCGGAAACAACCACCGCCACAGCGGCCACACCGACTGGACTGCCGAGATCGGTGATCACGCGCGCAAGTGCGGTAGCGGTGCCGTCGCGGTGGTCGACGAACCACTGCAACGTCGCCGTATCGGCACCGGTTAACCATCCAGAAGCCGCGACCTGCACCCCCATTACCACGAACAACGCCGCAACCACCGCCGCCCGCAACGCAGACCACCCGACCCGGCTCCCCCAGACCGACGAATCGCCACCCCGGCCGAGGAGGACCGACACGACGAGGACCGCCGTTGCGACAGCGGCCGCACCCACCCCGACTTCCGCGCTCGATGATTCGGTGCGGACCTCATCCACCAACCCACGCAGGACATCGACAATCGCAGACACACGCCCAGTGTCACGAAACATTGCTGTGGAAACGCTGAGCGCCACACAACCTACCCGCACCGGCTGTCTCGGCGCCCGCCCGCCGCGCGGCTGAGCCTCCCGACGCAGTCCGGGCTCTGCCCGAAGAAATGACGCGTACGGCGCCGAGCTCCCACTCGCACCGGCAGCTGTCGGCCACAGTGCAGCGGCTCGGCTCTCGCCTCCTCCTGGAACCGAGGCGAAATAGGCACCAACGCGTGGGCGAGCCACACCAAAACTTCGGCCGCCGCGACGCACCGCCACGAACGTCCGCAGCGTGAGGTTCACCCGCTTCAGGTGAGGCCCCCACAGCACCATTTTCCCAGAGTTGTATGTGCACGATGCGGCTGGAACGGAGGTGCAGCACGATGGAAGCCCACAGATACGAGTTCGTCATTGACGGTGCGCTGTCGGAGCGCGCGTGTGCCGCTTTCCCCCAACTGCGGGCCACCGTGGCCGAACATCCCGAGCTCACTCATTTGGTCGGCCCGGTCTCCGGCCGAGCGGCACTGCGCACGATCCTGGGGCTCATGGATGACATGTGCCTGAAATTGCACGGGCTACGCCAACTTCCCGACTGACACCGGATAAGGCTAGCCGTGCGGGATTTCCCGTAGCGTCATCGCGAGGGGACGGAGGCAATCGTGAGCAGGTCCGCGAGTCGAATAGATTGATCGTTGAACGCCCTCGTCACCGCAGCCGGAGGAGTGGAATAGTCGCTCTATGGGGAATGTGTTCGCGCTCGGCGATGTGATCGAGTGGTGGGCCGATCGCCACGGCCGCCCCGCCACACCGCTGGCCCCCGACGCGATTCGGCTCACCGGCACCGTCGCCGCCCTCATCCACGACCGGCACCATCGCGGCCGGGTCGTGGCCTACTTGGTTACCTGCCGCAGCCGCCTCAACGGCACCTATACCGAAACCGTCTACCCCGACCTGCACCACCCCACCGCCACCCTCTAAACCCAGCCACCACGGCCGGCCGCTGTGGGTGGTGTGTTCTTGGTTCAATGTGGATCGCAGCGGACGCGGGTGTGGACGGTCAGCAGCAGATGATCGAACTGAGTGAACGTCTGCGTGTGCGTTTCCGGCAGGGTGGGCAGTTCGGTGACGAGCCGGGTAGCCAGATACCAGATCTTGGTGTTGGTTTCCTGCGACCGCGACGCCAGCACCTTGAACACCTGCGCCGCGTCGGTGCGATACATGCGCATCAACACACCTTTCGCTTGCTCGACCACCGCACGATGCTCGAGCCCATCAGGCAACAGCGCCGCCAAAGGTGTCGCGTTCGTTCTTGGCGAGAGTATCGGTCAGATCGACGTACAAACCCGCGGTCCCGACCACCGCCCGGCTGTCGTCATAGATGCGGCCGGCGACCAACATCACCGAGTGAACCACACCGGCGGTGTCGAGCACGCGGTGCCGACTGGAAAACGACTGCCCGACATCGCCGGCCCGCACGATCCGGGCGACGAGATCATCATGGTCATCGGGATGCCGATGCGAGTCCAGCAGCTCGGTCGTCGGCTCCACCGCCCCCGGGCTGTAGCCGTGCATCCGATACATCTCTTCCGACCACTCCCAATGCCGCGTGGCGAACCAGAACCGGAACGACTCCACCGCAGTACCGACTGCGCCGCTGTGTCGTCGCTGTCGAGACCCTGTCCATGCACAAGCAAATCTTGCCGACGCTCCGGCCCTCACCGGCCGGGCGTCCCCGATGGAAACAGCGTTGTCCACAGCCACCGCAGGCCTCTTAAGGGACGGTCTTGTCGAGGCGCGGGAACAGTATTTCGCGTACGAGCAGCAGAACGGCGGCCGCCACGGGGATCGCCAGTAAAGCGCCGAGCACTCCCAGCAGGGCGCCGCCGATCACCACGGCCACGACCGTCACCACACCGGGGACCTCCACGGTGCGTCCCATGATGTGGGGGACAAGCAGGTAGTCCTCCACCAGTCGCAGTGCCAGGAAGAACCCGAGCGTGGCGCTCGCAACCGGCAAAGACACTGTCAGCGCGACTGCGGTGATGATGACTCCGGCGAGGGTGGATCCAATCAGAGGGATGAGGTCGAGAATGGCAACCAGCACGGCCAGCAGCACCGGGTAGGGGACGTCGAAGATGGACAGCCAGATGAAGGTGAGCACGGCTGTGATGACCGAGATGACCAGGTTACCCAGGACGTAACCGCCGACTTTCGTGAAGATAGCGTCGCCGATCAAAATGGCGCGGGGCGCCGCTGTTGGGGGAAGAGCCGGTAGAGGTTGGCGCGTAACAGCGGGAAGTTCGCCGAGAAATACACCACCAGCACCGCGACGATTACCGTCGCAGTGACAGCACCGAAGACAATCTTCCCGGCGCCCAAAACTCCCTGCGCCAAGTCCGCGCCGCCGTTGCCGCCGATGCCTTGCTGCAGTTTCTCATCAAGATGAAATCGCTCGCCCACAGAGCGCAGCTGAGGATATTTGCTTTCCAGGCTGCGCACACGTGCTGGCGCGTTGTCGGCCAACGCGCGCCCCTGGTCGATGAGTGCGGGGATGGCGGCAGCGAGGAACCCGGCGACCGCGGCTGCGACCGCCAAGCCCACCGTCGCGACGGCCAAGCCTCGCCGGAACCGGTGTTTCACCAGCCACGACACCGCCGGTTCCATCCCGATCGCCAACACCAGGGACGCCAGCACCAGAAGAAGTTCCTGGCGCACGGCCAGGATCGTCTCCGCGGCAGCGACAGTGACCAACACCCCTGCGGAGGCCAGCATGCCCATCATGAACGGGGATCGGCGGTCGATGCGGGCACCGATCCGGCCCAGCGGATGGTTTTCGCTGCGGATCGCCGACGCTTGGGCCTCCGCTTCGGCGATGACGTTCGGCTCGTCCTGTGGGTGAGGCTGGCCGACCCAATCGCTGTGGGCCGTATCCTGTTTGGAGCGGGAGCTCGAGTCGTGCACCGTCACTGTCGTCCTTTGCCGTCTACGAAACACCGAGTCATGCCAGCTCGGTGCAACGCCCCCGAATCCGGCCTCGCCGTCGCTCGGCAGGTGCTCGGGGCGCACCATGGCGAAGCTTCGAAACGCGGAGTCCTGTCAACGCTGTCGCGGTGAACCCGTGCACAGCCGTTCCTCCAGCTCCAGTGCTAGCCACCACGGCGAGCTATACCCTGGATACCTGCAGGTCAAACAGAACAGTGCACGAGTGTTGGGGGACAGATCACACGACCCTCCACCGTCGGCCGCTGGTGTACGACAATCACCATTACATCCCCACTCAGGGGCGCCCCAGGGAAGGCCTCTGACAGCAGCCCACGGCTTTCTGTGAGCCTGTAAAAGGTTCCAGCCGAGACACTGACAGTGCACCAGGTCGTACGCATTCGGACTCGGTGCGGGCCACGCGCTGCTCACCTACGAGGACGGTGCCTGCCCGCACGTCGATATGCACAGTCCACGATTCGTGGGATCGCCCGACTGGCTCGCGACGAGCCGGGTGCGGATGTGCAGTCGGTCATCATAGGAATCTTGGTGGAGGTGAAGATTGCCCTACCCATCACCGAATAGGCGAAATGACCCCGATGGGGAGTCGGCGCCGATCCTCGCCTGTGCGGATCGCATAGCTCACGTGCCGTCGATCAACAGTGTCCGCTGCATCAGTGTCATCGCTGCTGCGCACGGATCGTCGGGATGGGTTGTGTGCGAGTGGTTTCGCACCCACCAGGTGACCGTACCGGTATCAGCGGCAGTGGCGCCGCAGTTGCCGGGATCGCGGGAATCGTGCCAGTAGAAGCCGGCAAAGCGTTTCACCACGAATTTCTCCACCTGGTAACCGGACCGCTGCGCGATCTGCAGTTCGCGGGCTAGTGTGTCACTGGAAAGCCAGGCGTAGGTCACATCGACGGTGTCGATATCGGGACCCGGTGCGACCCAGGCACAGATGGTCGGCGAGGACTGCTTCGTCGCCGTCGATCTGTTGACAGCCTGCGCAATGGCAGGCTCCCCCACCGGCCCGCACCCGGCAAGAAAATTCGGGTCCACAGCTTGGCGCACCTCTGCCTGCGGCGTATGGCTCGAACAGCCGGTCAGCAAGACCACTGCGGCCGTTGCAGCGACACCGAACCGGACCATCCGCATCCCGCGCTCCTGTTTCGACATAATCACCCATGGTCTAACAGATCCGATGACCGATCAGGTCATTCGGGGACATCCTGCACAACCGCGCCCGCGGGCCGGCCCCTCACAGGGTTTCTTTACGCGTTTCCTACAGTCCCAGCGATCAGGTGTTTGCCAGCGCCCCATCACGACGGGGGTCTTGTGCTGGGGTGACCCACTGCACCTAAGCCGCGTTGAAATGCGTCGATCTCGCCGTCATGGCCCTCGACCCCGCCGACGCAGGCCAGAACGCTGGATCACCCGATGGACAGCGTATGGATTGTTGCCCAGCACTTGTCATATTCGGGGGGCGGCGGCATGGTGCCCGGTATGCGAAGGATCCGGTTGGCGGTCGCTGGGGATGCCGTGCACGATCACCATCAGCACTTGCACGACGACGAATCCGGCGAAGGCGCACAGCCCAAGGAAAGGTACACTGCGTACACCCTGCTTGCCGCCGAAAAGTTTTCCGTACCAAGGGAATCGAGCCAGTACCGCAGGTGACATTGCGGCGCCGGAGGCGATTTGAAGTGGTGCGAGCACGAACACGACGGCGCAGTAGGCGAGCTTTTGCGCTGCGCCGAACGGTTCTCCCGGCAGTTGTAATGCCAGCTGGAAATGCAGGTAGGTGCCGATGTCGCGGACGGCCTGCGGGAAGATCGCCCAGTCGGTGGGGATCAGGTAGCGCCAGTATCCCGATGCGAATACTGCCAGTACGTAGACGCCGCCGGTGAGTATCCAGAATTGCACGGTCAAGAAATGCCAGTGCCGGCCCGATCCGAGGTTGCTGCGCCCGGGGAGTGCGATAACCGGATTCCATTCTTCTTCCTCGTCGAGGGAGGTCCACCCCGCCGCGAGTCGGCTCCGTACTGTTTCGCCGAGAATCGTGCCCACTCGCGGCCCGGGTGGCATCCGTCGTTCCAGTACAGCGTGGACATCGAGGAGAGGAGGCTGACCGTCGCCGATTCCTTCGGCGGAGGCCGCGTCCGGCTGGCCGGTGACGCCGTCCATCAGGTGCCGCCGACGGGCGGCTATGGCATGACCACCGGTGCCGGCGACGCGGTCGGTCTCGGGTGGACGCTTGCCGCACAGATCCACGGCTGGGGAGCGCCAAAACTCTTGGCGGCGTCCGGCGCAGGCAGACCCGCCAAGCAGACAGCCTCGTCGCCGCCGGGGCACCGGTCGACCGATGCTGCCGCATCGCCGAACGCCGCGCGATCGCCTTCCGCAACCGGACCGCCGCCGCCCGGCACTTCGCTGTGCGCGGCGCGATCATGACCAGCGACTGGACCGACATGCACAGTGAGCGCTGGTTCGGTGACAGAACTCGGCGTCGCCTGGGTCGTCATATCTGCGACCTCGGCAACCTGGAAAATGAGGCGCTGGGAATCGAACTCGGTTACCGGTACGACAAATCACCTGTGATCTGCTACGAAGCGGGCGGACAACGTCCCGCCCAGCGGATGGATGTCTACACGCCGGGCACGTGGCCCGGGACGCGTCCACCAAGCGTCTTCCTCCAGGACGGGAGAGCTCTGTTCGATCTGTTCGGCTCCGGCTTCACGCTGCTCCGCTTCGCCGATCGGGATGTCGAGGGACTGACCGAAGCTGCCGCCGATCAGGGTGTCCCCTTCGAGGTGGTCGATGTTCGCGTCGACCACGCGCACGCCCTCGACGAGCGCGATCTAGTGCTACT
Source organism: Nocardia mikamii NBRC 108933 (assembly GCF_001613505.1). Taxonomy (GTDB): domain Bacteria; phylum Actinomycetota; class Actinomycetes; order Mycobacteriales; family Mycobacteriaceae; genus Nocardia; species Nocardia mikamii. The sequence continues at coordinate 25,675 of NZ_BDCM01000030.1, read as the reverse complement.
ACGTCCCGACCAGCATGTCGTTTGGCAGGGCGATGCCGCGCCGACGGACCCGGTCTCCCTGATCGGTCGCCTGCGGGGACATTCGACCGAGTCGCATGCACCCGTCTCCGTGCACTGAAACCGGTCGTAACGAGGGGCGAAACGGCTACCCGCCGGATGAGCGCGACGCACCCCGGCAATCTCCGTCGGCACGCTTCGCAGCGATATCGCCGATGCGGCAATCGTTCACATTTCCCTTCCCCCTTCCGCCCGATGCGACGAAACAGTCTGTCCTGCTACAGGTTCGATGTCGACGATATGTTCACGTTCGATCTCCGCGCCCTCGATGTCGAGGTCGGGGACGTAGCGGCCGAACCAGTGCGGGTGATACCACATCCGGTCGCCGACGAGCGCCATCACCGCAGGTACCAGCGTCAGCCGAACGACGAAAGCGTCGAGGAGGACCCCGACGGCGAGAGTGAACGCCAGAGGCTTCACGATGGGGTTGTCGACGGTCGTGAAGGCGACGAAGACGGCGAACATGATGAGCGCCGCAGCAGTCACGACCCGCGCCGAGTGCGCCACACCGTTCTGTACGGAGCGGACGGCGTCGCCGGTGCGGGTGTACTCCTCCTTGATCCGTGACACCACAAAGATTTGGTAATCACTGGAGAGGCCGAAGATGATGGCCAGGGTGATGATCGGCAGGAAGCTCAGCGTTTGTGCCTTCGTGACGTCGAACAGGCTTCCGCTCCAGCCCCATTGGAAGACCGCGACCTGCACGCCGAGCGCCGCGAAGACCGACAGAATGAAACCGGCCACCGATGACACCGGCACCAGGACGGTGCGGAATGCGATCGTCAACAGGGCCAGCGCCAAACCCACAACGACCACGAGGAATACCGGCAATGCCGCACCCAACCGCTCCGAGGTGTCGATATTTGCCGCAGTCGTGCCACCGACGAGATATCGTGCACCCGTATCGCTTTCGATGTCGGCGCGATCGTCGCGCAGACGATTCACAAGGTCGGTGGTAGCAGAGTCCGCGGGGCCGGTCTTGGGGACAACCTGGATCAGAACCAGCTTGTTTGCGCTGGCAGCAGGCTCGACTGCCGCGACGTTCGGTTCTTGTTGTATGCGGGTCATCAGGGTGTGCGCGGCGTCTGACGTTGTGGCGTCCGACAGATCTGCCACCACCAGTAGCGGCCCGTTGAATCCGTCTCCGAACGAGCCACTTACCAGCTCGGAGGCCTTGTGCGCGGTGCTGGATTCGGGTTGGGAGGCACCATTCGGCAGCCCGAGATCCATCCGGAGGGTCGGGATAGCCAGAACGCCGAGCACCGCGACGCCGAGGACGAGAAGCGGGATACGGAATCGGGTGACGAACCGACCCCATGCGTGCCCGCAGGTACGTTCGGGTTCGTAGGAGGCTATACGCGCCACCTCTTCGGGCTTACCGGGCTGCAAGGGCGGCTTGATGAATGTCGCAACCGAGCCGCCGGCGTAGGCCAGCAACGCCGGCAGGAGCGTCAGCGCGACCAGCATGGCGACAAGTACCGCACCCGCCGCGGTGAGGCCCATGACGGTGAGGAACGGAATACCGGCAACGGTCAGCCCGCACAGTGCGATGATCACTGTGACCGCAGCGAACACCACGGAACTGCCGGCGGTGCCGATAGCCAGCGGAATCGATTCCGCCGCAGTCATTCCCAGCACAACATGGTGCCGGTGCCGAGACAGGATGAACAGGGCGTAGTCGATCCCGCACGACAGTCCCAACATCAGCGCCAACGACGTTGCGGCCGAGGGAACGTCGACGAAGGCGGCGACACCGAGAATTCCGGTGAGCCCGATTCCGACGCCGACCAATGCAGTGATGATCGGCAGCCCCGCCGCGACGACCGCACCGAAGGTGATCAGCAGGACCACGAAGGCCGCAGCGATCCCGAGACCTTCCGGGCTGTGCGGAATTTCGGCCGCCGAGCCCGGATACACTGCACCCGCGAACTCCACCTCGATACCGTCGTGCCGCACGGTTTCCGCAACGCGTGTCACCGCATCGAGCGTGGTTTCGTCGACGTCACCGGCCGACACCGAGAATTGCACACTCCCCAGCGCGACATGCTGGTCCGGCGAGACGGCCTGGGCCTGAAAGGGATCCACGACGGTTGATACCTGCGGAAGTCTCTTCAGGTCCGACATCACCTGCTCAATCCGGTCGGTGACCTGCCCGTCGGTCACCTTCTTCGCGCCCGGCGTGGCGAACACCACCTGCATCTGCGCGCCGCTGTACGCGGGCATCCTCTGCTGCAGCACGGACACGGCGTCCTGCGACTCCGTGCCCGGCACGGTGAAATTGTCGTTCGTCTTGCCGCCCGCTCCGAGAGCGAACGTGATGACAGCAGCGAGTAATGCGACCCAGATCACCAACACCCATGACCGGCGACGAACAACCACCTGCCCGAGAGCGAACAAATACCGAGACATGCGGGTCCTCTCGCTGATACGTCTACCGCCGTCGACGGAACGATGTCGTACGAAAACCTTATCTGATATATTCATCATATTCGATGTGATCGTCAACACCGGTGGGAGTCGGCGGCCACGATCAGCGTGTGGAAGCCCATATCCACAGGGACTCGGGGCATCGACGCACAAAAGGCCAGACGCTTCTTTCGGCTTTCTGCACAATGCCGTCCGGACACACGACTGCCGCGGAAGGAATCTCGTACTGTGCGCCCGTCGCGTCGAGCGACTCGAGCGTTTGCGCACCGAACTGCTGCGCTCACACCCCGGCATCACCGTGACGGTCGCGCAGCTGGATGTGAACGACCACGACCAGGTGTTCGCGGTATTTCGCGGGTTCGAGCGCGAACTGGGCGGCATCGACCGGGTGATCGTCAATGCGGGAATGGGCAAGGGCCAACCGATCGGTACCGGCCATTTCGACGCGAATCTGCGGACCGCGAACACAAATTTCATCGCGGCGTTGGCACAGTGCGAGGCGGCGATGGAGATCTTCCACACCCAGAACCACGGCCACCTGGTGATGGTCTCGTCGATCAGCGCGCTGCGCGGGCTACCAGGCTTCATGTCGATCTACTCCGCGACCAAGGCTGGTGCCGCAGCCCTCGCCGAGGGCATTCGCGCCGACACGCTCGCGTCACCGATCACTGTCACCACGTTGTATCCCGGGTACATCGAGTCGGAGTTGAGCGCGCGGGCCACCAAGTCACCGCTGATGTCCTCGACCGAGAAGGGCGTGCGAGCCATGGTGAAGGCCATCGAACATGAGACCGCCGAGGCGAAAGTTCCCACCTGGCCGTGGATTGCCCTCGGATTCGCGCTGCGTTACCTACCCTTGCGTCTGGTTGCGAAGATGAGCTGAGGAGGGCGATCAGCCACTTGTTCGATGAAGACAGCGCCATCGGCCCGGGCCGCCCAGGCCGCCCGAACCCTTCCACCCAGCGGGTACTACGCGCCACTGTCCGCCATAGGTTCGTCTCCGATCACGACACCGAACAAAGGCGGCATGCGGATCGCCGGTTCGATGTCGCGCACGCCACAACCATCGATCCCGCCCACGATCGACTCTGATACTTTCGTCAGATACGATTCTGGTAACGATCGGGATGGAGAGGGAACCAATGGCGGCAGAGCCCGTGGCGCGCAATCGCATCGATCGGCGCCGGGAACGCACCCGCAACGCTCTATTGGGGGCGGCGCGGAAGTTTTTGTCGGAGGGGCGCTCCGCGGTCAGCATTCAGGAGATCACCGATGCCGCCGATGTCGGGTTCGGGTCGTTCTACAACCACTTCACCTCCAAGGAAGAGCTTTTCGACGAGGCTGTGCGCTCGGTGTTGCAGGTCTACAGCGAGATGCGCGACGAGATCGTTGCGCTCTACGACGATCCGGCAGAGGTGTTCACGGTCAGCTTCCGTATGACCGGACGGTTGCAGCGGCAGATTCCCGAAGGCGTTCGGGTGATCCTGAACTCCGGGATGTCGGTGTTGTTACGCGATGAGGGTCTGGCCCCGCGTGCCCGCCGCGACATCATCGCCGCGCAGGAGGCGGGACGGTTCGAGCCGATGGACCCCGATACGGCGATCATGGCCGCGGGCGGCGCGTTGCTGGGGCTGTTGCAGCTGCTCGACGCACGACCGGATGCGGACGTCGACGCACTGACCGACGAGATGGCGTTCCATGTGCTGCGCATGTTCGGGATGACCAAGCGCGCCGCACAGAAACTGACCACCAACCCGTTGCCGCCACAGCCGCAGCTCTGAGGGTTCGTATGGCTAGCGGTGAAGGTACTCCTTCGCCAGGCGGGGAAACAGATCGAGCGCGTTTCCGCGGTTGATCGCTGCACGGCCGGTGTCTTCGAGCCCGGGATAGGCGTCGAGTTGGCCGGTGAAATAGCCGACGGCGAGGTCGGGCGCGAATGGCCAGTCGGAGCCGAAGAGGACATGTCCGGGTTCGGCGAAGGCCAGTAGGCTCGGCAGTGCGGCCGGGCTCGCCGATAGGGCGGTATCGAAGTAGAAGCCGGCGAGGTCCGCGAGGGTTTCGAGTGGGTTACGCCCGGTTTCGGCAGTGATCGCGGCGGCGATGCGGTGGGCGGCATAGGGCACGAACCCGCCCGCGTGAGACAAGATGAAGCGGATGTTCGGATAGCGTTGTGGGACACCTCGCAGCACGAGATTGGTTGCAGCGCGGGTGGTGTCGAGGAGGAAGTCGGCCGCGAAGGGCGGGATCCCCGCGACCTCGGGGCCCGGCAGATCCGAGGGGTGCACGAATGCCACGGCGGCCCGCTGATCGAGCTCGGCCATGACCGGTTCGAGGCGTGGATCGCCCAGATAGATTCCGTGCGAGTTCGCAAGCAGCACCACACCATCGGCGTTCAGCTCGTCGTATGCGTGGGCGATCTCCCGCACCGATCCCTCGACGTCGGGCAGCGGGACGGTGGCGAACAACCCGAACCGGTCCGGGTGCTCGCGCACCAGGTCGGCGCCGGTGTCGTTGACTCGCCGCGCCCACACGCGCGCAGGGCCGTCGTCGCCGAGATGGGTACCCGGTGTGGACAGCGACAGGATCGCGGTGGCGATGGAGTGTCGATCCATCAGTGCGAGTGCGGTTTCCGGGCTCCAGTCCGGCAGATCGCGCCCGCCCGGTGCGACGACGCCGTTCTCGCGCAACCAGTCTGCGTAGTCTCGGGGCACGATGTGCTGATGGACATCGACCCGGTCGGCGGTCATCGCATATCCAGGGCGATGTCGACGATCATGTCCTCCTGGCCGCCGATCAGTCCGCGGCGACCTGCTTCGGTCAGCAGCGTCCGGACGTCGACTCCGTATGTCGCGGAGGCCTTTTCGGCGTGGCGGAGGAAGCTGGAATACACGCCGGCGTAGCCGAGGGTCAGTGTCTCGCGATCGACCTGCACCGGGCACTGCATCAGTGGCCGGATCAGGTCGTCGGCGGCGTCGGTGAGCGCATCGAGGTCTGCCGCGTGTTTCCAGCCGGACAGATCGGCGACGGCGACGAAGGCCTCCAGCGGCGTATTGCCCGCTCCCGCACCCAAGCCTGCCAGCGAGGCATCCACGCGGGTCACGCCCTCCTCCACGGCGACGACGCTGTTCGCGACCGACAGAGAGAGGTTCTGATGAGCGTGAATGCCGATCTCGGTGTGCTCGTCGAGCACCTCGCGGTAGGCGCGCACCCGGTCGCGCACACCGTCCATGGTGAGCCGCCCACCGGAGTCGGTGACGTAAACACACTGTGCACCATAGGATTCCATAAGCTTGGCCTGCGCGGCGAGGCCGCCGGGTGTGTTCATGTGGCTCATCATCAGGAATCCGGACACATCCATGCCGAGGTCGCGCGCGTAGGCGATGTGCTGGGCGGCGATGTCGGCCTCGGTGCAATGGGTCGCCACACGCACCGACCGCACGCCGAGATCGAAGGCGCGGCGCAGATCGTCGGTGGTCCCGATGCCCGGCAGCAGCAGGGTGGTGAGCCGCGCATGGGTCAGCGCCTCGGCGGCGGCCCCGAGCCATTCCCAGTCGGTGTGGCTGCCCGGGCCGTAGGTGAGGCTGCTGCCGTGCAGGCCGTCACCATGCGCGACCTCCACGGCATCGACCCCGGCCGCATCCAGCGCGGCCGCGACCGCCGCGACGGTGGCCGGGGTGATGCGGTGCCGCAGCGCGTGCATGCCGTCGCGCAGCGTCACGTCTTGCAGGAAGACTTCTGTCATCACACACTCTCCGAGGTGGTCGAGGCCGCAACCGGCAATGCCGCCACGGCGAGGCGTTCGGCGACTCGCAGCGCCGCTGAGGTCATGATGTCGAGGTTTCCGGCGTAGGCGGGCAGATAGTGGGCCGCGCCCTCGACCTCGAGGAACACCGATACCTGGTGGGTGACGGCGGTGTCGCCGACCAGCGTGCGCAGTGCGGCGTCCGGGGCCAAGGGGGTGATCTGGATGTCCTGCTTGAGCCGGTAGCCGGGCACGTAGGCCGCCACCGCGGCGACCATCGCGTGAATCGATTCCCGTACGGCCACATCGTGTTCCGAATCCGGATCATTGATCAGAGCCAGCACGGTATCGCGCATCATCAGCGGTGGCTCGGCCGGGTTGAGGATGATGATCGCCCGCGCGCCCGCCGCGCCACCGACCACCTCGATGGCGCGCGATGTGGTTTCGGTGAACTCGTCGATGTTCGCCCGTGTGCCGGGCCCGGCGGACTTCGAGGCGATCGAGGCGACGATCTCGGCGTAAGGCACCTCGGTGATCCGGGAGATGGCGGCCACGATCGGAATCGTGGCCTGCCCGCCGCAGGTCACCATGTTCACGTTCGGTGCGTCCAAGTGCTGGTCGAGGTTGACCGCGGGCACCACGAACGGGCCGAGCGCGGCGGGGGTCAAGTCGATCAGGCGCTTGCCGTAGGGCGCGAGCGCGGCCGCATTGGCCCGGTGTGCGCCGGCGGAGGTGGCGTCGAAGATGATGTCGATGTCGCCGAAGTGCGGCATGGCGATCAGGCCATCGACACCGTGTGCGGTGGTGGGCACGCCCAGCCGGTCGGCGCGCGCGAGCCCATCGGAGGCGGGATCGATACCCACCACGGCGGCCATCTCGAGAGTGCCGGACAGGCGCAGCACCTTGAACATCAGGTCGGTTCCGATATTACCCGACCCGACGACGGCGACTTTGGTACGACTCATGATTGCTCCCACGTGAAGTCGACGGCACCGAGTGTCTGTGTGCCACTGAATATCTCGGACCGGACCAGGGCTCCTGGGCGCAACGCCGCCATAGGGCCGAGCGCGCCCGAGAGCACGATCTCACCGGCTCGCAGCGGCTGCCCGAAATCGCGGGCGGTACGAGCCAGCCACGCCAGCGCGTTGAGCGGATCACCCAGACAGGCCGAACCCGTTCCGGTGGAGACGATCTCGCCATCGACGGTCATGTTCATTGCGATCTCGCGCGGCTCGAACTCCTCGAGCGAGAGCCGCTCGGTGCCGAGCACGAACCACCCGCTGGACGCATTGTCGGCGACGGTGTCGGCGAAACTGATGTCCCAGTCGGCAATGCGACTGTCGACGATCTCCAAGGCTGCGACCGCGTACTCCACCGCGCCGCGCACGCTGATGGCGTCCAGCTGCTCGAGGTCGAGATCGGCGCTCAGCACGAACGCCAGCTCGGCCTCCACCTTCGGTTGCAGCAATCGAGGACGTCGCGCCAGCGGCGCGTGCGCGACGTCCATGGTGTCGAACAGGACCCCGAAGTCGGGCTGGTTCACACCCAGTTGCTGCTGCACCGCCGGTGAGGTGAGCCCGATCTTGCGGCCCACGACCCGCTCGCCCGCCGCGAGCCGTCTGCGGGTACCCAGGCTCTGCACTGCGTACGCCGACTCCAGATCCTCGGGTCCGATCAGATCGCGCACCGGTGGGACAGGGACTCCCAGGACAGTGGCACTGTCCAGACGCTGCGCAGCTGCCCGCACCCCCGTTGTCGTAGTCATCGAGCCTCCTCGTAGCGGTGGTTGGAAGGCTCCGCGATCGACGGGTTCGAGCCCGATGGCGTCGGTATCGAATCCGAGATCGCCAGGGCGGAATCTGCCGTGTCCGGACCGGATTCGGCAGGCTCGGCCGCCGTCCCCATGAGTTGCCGGAAGAGTTCTGCGATCAATGGCCCGCCACTGCCTGCCGTGGCGGTGCCGAAGACGAATCTGTCAGGGCGCAACAGCAGCAGTCCCCCGGCGCGGACGCCGGCCTTGGTGAACCATCGGGACAGTGTGCCCGTGTGGTCCTCGATGTCGGCGAAATCCGTACCGCTGGTGCGCCCATCGCCCGGCGAGCCCTGCGGTCGTCCACCGATCGGGTACACAGTGACGAACCGGGCGCCCAGCGCACGCAAGACTGCCAGGTCCTCGCCGCTCAGCGCGGCGCGCGGATCAACGCCGTAGCCGAGGACCGAGAAACCCAAGCCGAGCACGTCATCGAAGCGGCACAGACGGCCGTCGTAGGTCCGTACCTCCGGCTGCGGGGCCAGTGTGCCCTCCACCCCGCGCCATCCACGCCACCCGCGGCGGGGCAAACCCAGGTAAGCACCGTGACGGAATCGCGGACCCGGCTTCATCTTCGCCGCACGGATCCATCCGCCCAGACCGGGCACTCGCAACGCGGTGGTGAGCGCGATATCCCGAGCCCCGGCGACCAGCTTGTTGTCGATGGAGACCAGAGCCTTGTTGAACACCGACAGATCGATCATCGCCTTGGCGTGCGGGGCACGCTCGGATTGGTAGCTGTCCAGAATCCGGTGGTCGGCACCTTGTTTGATGATCGCCGTCAGCTTCCACGACAGGTTGTCCGCATCGCGGACACCGGCATTCATACCCTGCCCGATGAATTGGGGGGTCATGTGAGCGGCGTCGCCGGCGATCAGGATTCGGCCGACCCGCCAGCGCTCGGCGATCACGGCGTTGAAGGTGTAGACCAGCTTGCGCAGCACTTCGACCTCGTCCGGGTCGACATAGCGAGAAATGTGGCGGCGGACGGTGTCCGGGTCCTCCATCTCCTCCTTGGTCTGCGACTCGGTGAGCATGAACTCGAATCGGTGATGCCCGCCCGGTTGCGGACACGACACGATCGGCAACTCGGGGTCGCAGACGAAGTCGAAGTAGGGCAAATGCCGGAAGGCGTCCACGCCGTCTTTCGCCTTCAGGTCCACTACCAGCCAGCGTTCCGGGAAGCTGGTGCCGGTCATATCGATGCCGAGTTTCGTACGCACGACGCTGCGACCACCATCGCAGCCGACGAGGAACTTCGCGTGCACTCGCTCGGCGGTGCGCGGGTCGGGTTCGGTGGCGCGCCTGCCGTAGTCGGTGCCCCGGCATTCGGCATGCTCGACGCTGACACCGTCGGCGTTCTGGTCGAACTCCACCACCTCACGCCCACGCCGCACGGTCACATGCGGGTAGCGCTCGAGGGCACGCTCGAGGGTGTTCTCCAGATACGGCTGGTACAGGAAGTTGACCACCGGCCACCCCAGCCGCCGCTCGGTCTGATGGAACTGCACCAACACCGATCCATCACTTCGCACCCACTGCACGGTCGAATCGATGTTCATGTCCGCAGCGAGTTCCTCTGCCGCACCGGCGGTTTGAAAGACTCGCATGCCCTCGTCGTCGGTATAGACGGCGCGGGCCATCCCGTAGTATTCGGGCTCACGTTCCAGCACCAATACGCTCACCCCGCGCCGACCCAGCAGGTTGGCGAGGGTGAGGCCGGTGGGTCCGAGCCCGACGACCACGACGTCGTAGTCGACAGTGTTCATCTCGTCAGTCCTCCTGCCAGTTCGGGCACGGTGATCTCGGGGGTGGACGCGGTCCGTAGGGCCTGACGGAATTGCGCGAATTTGGCCAGCACTGTCTCTCCCACGGTGGTGTGGCCCCAGATGCTGATCCCCTGATAAGTGGTCGGCTCCCAGGTGGATTCGAGCTCGGGCCCGATCACGATCGGGTTCCAGCCGACCTCCAGCTCGAATCCCGAAGGGGTCACGCAGTAGAAGGACAGCTCACGGTCGTTGGTGTGCTGTCCCACCGACCACTGCATGCGGAATCCCAGATCGGTCACTCGCTGAAACGAGGCGAGCATGTCATCGAGGCTCGCGGACTGAATATTGATGTGCTGCACCCGAGTTCGGATAGGGTCGATCTTGATCCCGCGGATGTTGGCGATAGCGATCGAGTGATGCCGTTCGTTGACGCGCAGGAACCGGATCTTCATCTTCAGTCCGGAGACGTTCTCGTCGATGTAATCACTGAGCCGGGAATCGAAGACCGTCTGATAGTAGCCGCGCATCGCCTCCGGTTCACGGGACACGATCGCCACGTGCCCCATCCCGGCCTCGCCGGTGACCCAGCCGGAGCTGAGCATCCGCAGCGGTTCCGGGGTGGTCACCGGGACCGTGAAAATCTCTTGCGCAATGCCTTTCGGCCCGGCGAAACGCCACAACCGCTCCACACCGCGCAGCGCCGCTTCCTCCTGAGTGCCTTCGTCGATCGGCACGCCCCGGGCGGTGACCCGCGCGATGATGCGGTCGAAGGTCTCGTGATCATCGACCTGCCAACCCAGTGCCGTGACGTCCTCCGCGGGGCCGCGTCGGATGAGAAAGCGGCAGGACCGATCGTCGAGCCGGAAACGCAGCGTGTCCAGGTCGAGGCGTTCCACGTGCATGCCGATGGCGTCCGCGCCGAAGCGCTGCCAATCGGCCATCCAATGAGACTGCACGACAATGTATCCCAGATGCACCGCACCGAATACCGAGCCATCGTTACCGGGACGCAGGAATTGGCTCATGATCACGCCTCGAGAAACGCGGTGGCCAAGGTGTTGAACAGCTCCGCACGTTCCCACTGCACCCAGTGCCCGGTATTCGCGGCGAGGTACAGATCACAGTTCGGCATCGCCTCCGCCAGCATCCGGCCGCCGTCGGGCCGGTTCACCTTGTCGTCGGCACCCCAGATCACCAGCGTGGGCTGGGCGACCTTCTTCAGGCGCGAGTCCCGGGTGAAGTCCATGCGCCACAAGGTGCGCAGCGCCAGCGGGCCGGACGGACGACGCAGCGGCGGATGAGCGATCACTTCGGGGTCGATGCTGGCCCGGAAGCGCTCCTCGATGAGTTCCACCGGCACCGCGGCGCCGTCGAAAACCAGGAACTCACGGATGAACCGGGTGATCTTCTCGCGGCTCGGCCCGCTACCGGGATAGTAGTTCAACAGCTCTTGCAGGCCCGCGGTCGGCAGTGCACGCGTGGTGCCGACACCGCCGGGACCCATCAGGATCATCCTGCCGACCTTTTGCGGTCGATCGATCGCCAGCCGCAGGGCCGCAGCGCCACCGTAGGAGTTGCCGATCAGATGCGCGGAGGCGATCCCGAGTTCGTCCAGCAGTCCGCCGACCGCACGCCCGAGATAGCCGAATGGATCCGACTGATCGACCCACTTCTCCGACCGCCCGTAACCGGGCATGTCCGGAATGATCACCCGGAACCGCTGCGCCAGCGCCTCGACGTTGCGCGAGTAGTTCGACAACCCGGTCGCGCCCGGCCCACCTCCGTGCAACAAAACCACAACCGGACCGGATCCGGTCTCGCTGAAGAAGAGCTCACGCCCGCCGACCCGGACCGTCCGCCCGGTCCCGACACCCTTGTCGATGCTCGTCATCACTACCTCCACGGCTCTATTGATGAAATCATCAGTTACGATCAACGTCCTGTCAAGTAGCAACTGATGAAAACGTCAAAATTCCCCCGACGGGCGGGGACGCATGGGCCTCGTCGATCGCAGACGTCTTCATAATTTGACTGACGACGTCATACATGATGAAATAATCAAAAGATAACTTCATGCGCCGCTGACGTCGCTTCGAATTCACTGTCGAGCGCGCACGCGCATGAAGGGGGACACTGTGGGCAGTCCACCGAGCCGCCACCACCTCGCGGTCGACGATTCGTTCTGGACCTGGCTCGATTCACCGGAAACGCCGATGCATGTCGCGGCATTGGCGATCTTCGAATCCGACGCCGAGCCAGCCGACCTGGCCGCGCGGCGTATCGCGACCGCGTTCCGGAACCGCACCGACATGGAGCCGCGATTCAGAACCCTGATCAGGGCACGCCGTTTCCCACGGCGAGCCCGGCTGCACGCGGCGGACACCGTCGAGATCGACTACCACCTGCTGGAGCACACATTGCCCGCTCCCGGCGGCGAAGACGAACTGGCACAGCTCATTTCCCACCTGCACTCGATGGCGCTCGACGAGCGTCGCCCGATGTGGGAGGTCCACGTGATCGCCGGCCTGCAGCACAGCCGGTTCGCCGTGTACCTCAAGGTCCATCACGCATTGATCAACGGCGTCGACGCGGTACGCCTGCTCGCCCGATCCCTGGCCACCGACGCCGGGTCCCGAATTCCGGATCCGGTGTGGGCGTTGCGCAGGACAGCTCACCCCGGGCCCGACAGTGCCGACAACACGGCACGGCCCAGCCGGTTCCGAGTGCTGATCACATCTTTGCGGGCCGCCGCCCGCTTGTGGAGGGCTGGGCGCACTGATTCACCATTGGTCGGTCCGTTCCAGGCTCCGCGATCGCCCCTCAATTCCGGTGATGTCGCTCCGGATCGTCGCGTCTGCACCGCGTCGATCGAGCTGGACCGGGTCAAGCTGCTGTCGAAGCTGAGCCGCAGCACCGTCAATGACGTCGTGCTGGCAGTCTGCTCCGCCGCACTGCGCCGATATCTGCTCGACATCGGCGGATTGCCCGCAAGCCCGCTGGTGATCGGCTGCCCGACCTCGATCAATGCATCGCCAGGATCGTCGAGGAGTTCGGTGGGCATCATGTTCGTCGACTCGGCCACCGACCAGTCCGATCCCGGCATCCGGCTGTCGGTCATTTCCCGCTCGACCACGGCCGCGAAAGCTCATCTGGCGACCCTGCCACACGAGGCCCTCGTGAGCCACTCGATCCTTGCCATGGCGCCGCACACGCTCCGGCAACTCATCCCCCGCGCGGTCGGGCGCTGCGCGCCGATGTTCAATATGATCATCTCGAACGTCCCAGGCCCGGACCGGCCCCGCTACCTCGCCGGAGCACGGATGGTCGCTCTGTATCCGCTGTCACTATTGTTCAGAGGCGAGGGGCTCAACATCACCGCGGTGTCTTACGACGGGCGGATGCACCTGGGCTTCACCGCGGGCGGGCCCACGCTATCCCAGGTTCATCTCTTCACCCGCTATCTCGAGACCGCGATGGACGAACTCGAAAACCATTACGCCACTGTAATTCCCGATCGCGGCCGTCCCGCGTGAAAGCTACCCCGAGCCAGGAACCGAGCGGCGGTGATGTCATCGATTGTGTATCACGGCGACCGACCGCTCGACCGTGTAGGCGTGCGCCGCGGTGAGCACGCGGGCCTGATCGCCGATGACGGCCGACACCCCCCGCGAGTCCATCAGCTCAACGAGGTGATCGCGACTGCTCGCACCGATCACCAGCGCACCGTGGTACTCGCGGGACGCCGGATTATCATGGGAGACACCGGGAGTCATGTGAGCGAGTGGAGTGTACGGAAGGAACGTGTACGTCCTGAGGTCGCGCGCGCCCGCCGCATCCAGGGCAGGGCCGAGCTCCGCGTGCACGAAGCGACGGAATGCGCGTCCGCTCACACCGCGGCGTCGCCGCAATAACACAGCGGTCCGGTGCAACTCGGCATCGTCATGACCAGCAGTCCACCACCGTCCACCATGCGGGCCGGTCAGGTGACCGAACACGCGCTGGAACACGTTCTGCTCATCGAGGAAGACCCCCCGCATGTGCAACGGCGTGGTCAGGGCAGCGATGGCCAGACTGCGCAACCGCACCTCAGCGAATCCGTCCATTCGCCACGACGGCGCAACCAGGGTTCCCACTCGCGGCGTCGCCGGCCAATACCCGTGGTCGGTGGGCGAAAATTGGCGTTGGATGTACTCAAGGAGGTGCGGATGCTGCTTGACGATCTCAGCATGCGGGCCGGCCCAGTAGGCCGTGGCGACTTCGCGTGGCATGTCGTCACGCAACGACACCGGATACAGCGCCGAGCTCGTGCGAATGCAGTCCGTCATCGTCCACTCTCCTTGTCGGCGAGGGCCAGAACCCCGGCGAATTGTCTGCTGCGGGACAAAGCCTGCACCCTCAGTGTCGACCAGATCCCGCGCAGCATCTCGAGCGCTCGCCACCTCGCTGGAAACACCAGAGTATCGGTACGAGTCACCATGGCCGCGGCCATCGCTGTCCCGATGGACTGCGTGGTGACCTGGCGCTCGCGCAGACGGGGGACCATCTTCTCGTATTCGTGGGCGGCCTCACCGGTCCGGAACGTGCGATGCGGGACGCCGACGCCGGTGTTGACGACCACCGTGTCGTAACCCCCGAATCGGTCCTCGACCGCTGCCAAGGCCGTACAGAGCGAGCCCAGGTCCCGGACGTCGGCTGCAATGACGCGCCCGGCGAGATCTCCGTGCATTTCAGATGCTCCTAATGATGAATCAATCAGCTGTGATCCTAGCATCACATTACGCCTAGCTGATAACCTCATCACACTTGATCGAATGCAGCACAACCGGAAAGGGGTCCGAGATGGCCGCCGGCCTACTGAACGAACCTCTGGAGATCGGTACCATGCGCGTCGAAGGGCGTCTGTATAAGTCGGCGACCAGCGAAACCCGCGCCACCACAGACGGTTTCGTCACTGATGATCTACTGTCCTTCTACGAGCCGATGGCGGCGGCAAGAACGCCGATGATCGTCACCGGCAACCTCTACATCTCGCTTCAAGGCAAATCAGCGGGCAGGCAAGCGGGAATCGACCACAACGACAAGATCCCGGGCCTGCGCGAGTGGGTCGAGGTCGCCCACGCCGGGGGCAGCAAGCTGGTGGCTCAGCTCAATCACGGCGGACGGCAGATCGCGAAGCTCGCCCCGGGCGCGGATCGCATCGTCTCCGCATCCAACGTCCGCGAACCGTTGTACGGGACCAAGCCCTCACCGCTACGGATCGACGAAATCCCCGGTGTCGTCCAGAGTTTCGTCGCGGCCAGCGTCAGGGCGCGAGAGGCCGGCTTCGACGGCGTCCAGATCCACGCGGCCCACGGTTACCTGCTCAGCCAATTCCTCACCCCACATACCAATCGGCGCTCGGACGAATACGGCGGTCCCCTCCACGCACGCGCCCGCCTGCTACTCGAAGTCCTGCACGCCATGCGGGGACTACATGGCGACGACTACCCCATCCTCGTCAAGATGAACGGCACCGACGATCTGCCCCTGCGACGCGGCGCGACGACAACCGAACTGGTCCGAGTCGCACAGTGGCTGCAGGACGGCGGCGCTGACGCCATCGAGATCTCACGCGGCCACTACGAGTCGTGGCCCGGCATGGTCCAGGGCAACTACCGCGGCTTCCTGAAGGCGAGCGTCACCGCCGGAGCCGGCATGCAGTCCCCTCGAATCCGCAAGCTCGCGATCCGAGCCGCCGCCCCGCTGGTCGAACGAGTGGCTCGACACCTGCGTCCTCCCCAGGAGGGGTTCAACCTCTCCTACGCCCGCCGCTTCACCGAGGCGCTCGACATTCCCGTGATCGCGGTCGGCGGCTTCCACACCAAGGAGGCCATGGAGGCGGCCATCAGCAGTCGCAGCGCCGATGCCGTCTCGGCAGCCAGAGCCTTCATCGCCGATCCCTACCTATACCGCGCCGTCACCGGAGACCTGCTCGAACACCCTGTCTGCGGCTACTGCAACGGATGCATCGCCCGGTTCAGCGGATCACGAATCGACTGCTACAGCAACGACATTCGCGCACAACGCGAAACAATGCTGCGCATCGCGCGCACGAATTCCCACCAAGAACAAGGATGAGATATTGAACGAGAACACATTCCGGGCCGCAAGCTCGAGGCGCGCGTTCATCGGCGGCGCGGCAGCGGCGGGACTCGCTGCCGTCCTGGCATCTCATCTGCCCATGGCGGCCGCTGACACCCCAACGGGCGGACAGGTCAAACTGGTGTGCGTCCTCCGCCGTCGACTGGACATGACGCCCGACCAGTTCAACGACTACTGGCTCAATGTCCACGCACCCATCGCCATCAAGGCCCTCACAACCCTCGGCGCGACCCGCTACATCCAAAGTCACACGATAGACACAGCCCTCAACACCACCATCGCCGCGTCCCACAACACTGGCCCAGCCTACGACGGCATCACCGAAGTCTGGTTCCCCTCCGAACAAGAACTGATCGCTGCGATCGCCACCCCCGCCGGGATACAGGCCAACCAAACGCTGGCCGACAACGAGAAGGAGTTCGTCGACCTGCCCCGTTCTTCATACTTCATGACCAAGGAGTACGTAATGATCGGCTAGCCACTGGAGCCACTCGACAACGAACGGTTGCAGCGCTTCGCCGATCCCGAAGGCATTCACGATCAATCGACACCGAGCAAGTTCCTCGCCACCAGATCAAGAACACGAACTGTGGCGGACTCTCGCCGCTCGTCGGCAGGGAGAGTTCCAGGGCTGATTGAACCCGACCTCCGCCACATCCTGCGATCAGAGGGGTAGCACCCAGCGCTCGCAATGATCGCAGCACGGGTTCGCAGTTCATGATGATCCGCAGTACCTGGACCCGACGAGCCAGGAATATCGAGCGGAGGTCATCGACGTCGTTACGCGTTGGCTCACAACAGGTTCCGGATCACGGTAGTTGCAGTTCTCGAAGCTGTCGAACCTGGGGTCGGTGTGTCTGCGATCCTTTTCTGCCGAAAGCGGGCCGTTCCCGGAACGCCTGCTTCCACGGACTGCCAGTCGGAGGGGCGGGGAGCTCGTTTCGGTGGCCTCGCTGCCAACGCGATTGGGCAGTCGCTCCTACCCGAGTAGGAAACGACTCCCGTCCGCGGGTGGTGTTCCGGGTACGAACAGGCTCATTACTGTCGAGGCCATGGTGGGGACTACGAGAGCCGGCGCTGCAGTAGCGTTCTGGCGTGTGACCGGTCCAGGGGTGCGTTTTTTGGCACCTGTGAACCCGTGGTGGGTAGTGCTCGAAACAACGGGCCGCAAAAGCGGATTGCCGCGGCGCCGGCCACTGGTACGCGGACCGATGGACGGCAACAGCATGCTGTTGCTCGGCCTTCACGGTCGTCGGACGGACTGGGTGCGCAACATCGAAGCGGACCCGACTGTGCGCCTGCGGGTCTGGTTCCGATGGCGTACAGGGCGCGCGACAGTTGGCGCATTGACCGCCGAGGATCTGGCTCGGTTCAACGCCTATGCCCGCGCGGCGGCAACAACCTTCAAGATCGAGGACGATCCTGGGACATCGACGGGGTCCGCGACGATGTCCGCGACTATGTGGTGGAGCATCTCGGCGACCCGGACGGTGTCCTGATCTGCGACGAGACCGGATTTTTGAAAAAGGGCCTCAAGTCCGCCGGCGTGCAGCGCCAATACTCCGGCACGGCCGGGCGGACGGAGAACTCGCAGATCGGCACGTTCCTGGCCTACGCGTCGAAACACGGGCACGCGTTGATCGATCGGGAGTTGTATATCCCGCAGTCCTGGATCGAGGACCGTGACCGTTGCCGCGCGGCGGGTATTCCCGATGACGTCGAGTTCGCGACCAAGCCGCGGCAGGCGATGGCGATGCTGGCCCGGGCCCTCGAAGCCGGGGTTCCGTTCCGGTGGTTCACCGCCGACGAAGCCTATGGGCAGGTCAAATACCTGCGGGTCTGGCTCGAACAACACGACGTCGCGCACGTGATGGCCACGCGCCGCAACGACACCCTCATCGCCACCGAGTGCGGCGAGGACCGCGCCGACACCCTGATCGCGGGCTTGCCGGCGCGGGCGTGGCAGCGGTTGTCTGTCGGCGCGGGAGCGCACGGACCTCGCGAATACGACTGGGCGCGTCTGCCGATCCGTATCGAGTGGATGCCCGGCCGCGGTCACTGGGTGCTGGCCCGGCGTTCGATCAGCGACCCTGAGCAGATCGCCTACTACGTCTGCTACGGGCCTCGCCGCTCCACCCTGACCGACCTCGCCTGGGTCGCAGGGTCACGCTGGCACATCGAGGAAGCGTTCCAGCAGGGGAAAAACGAAGCTGGACTCGACCACTACCAGGTCCGGTCCTTCCGGCCATGGTATGCCCACATCACCTTGTCCATGCTCGCCCTGGCCTGGCTCGCCGCATCCAAAGCCGTTGCCACAAAGGGGGACTCGGAGTTCATGACGAAGGCATGATCGCCTTCACGCTACCGGAGATCCGGCGCCTGCTCACCCTCCTGGTCCTGCATCACAGACACTCCGCCGATCATGTCTGGGCATGGTCGAGCTGGCGCCGCCGCCGACAACACCAAGCCCGACTCGGCCACTACCGACGCCGAGACCGACCACTCACCTAACTGCCGTTGCAGTACTAGGTATACGGACGGGGCTGGCGCCGAGTGACTCCTCGTACTACCTCCTGACGCTTACCACACACGCGAGGTGCGCCGATTGGACCCCGCCACCAAGATTTCCCCAAACTTTCCAGACCGCCACGTTCGACGTCCATGCACAACCACGCAGGTTGCGCTCGGGTGTCCGCCTGCTTTACTTGATCCCAGAACCTGTTCCCTGCGTTGAGATCTGGAACCCAACCTGCGCCTTCGCTAGCACTCTCCATCAGCGGGTTCGGGGTTCGAGTCCCTGATGGCGCACTTACTTCCCAGGTCAGACCATCGATTCGGGACCTGCATCTCTGCACCGGCGTAGATTCACCAAAAATACGCCAAGAACTCAGCACCACAACCAGCAGCGGTGCCCCCTACCCTGCCTTCGGCGCCGCCGCCAATCCGGCGCGCCGGTCCTGCGACAGGACTTCGTGCCGCTGATTCGAAGACGGCAGCAGCGATCGAATTTTTTCTTGGTGGAGCCGGTGCTGATGACGCTGATCGACGTGGCGAGGAGGCACGGCGTCACAGAAAGTGAACTGTTGCAGCTGAACGCATGGAGACGGTTGTGGCAGTCTGCGAGAGTGGATCTCGATGATCCACACCCGACGAACGTCCGTCCTAGCTCAGTGGATGACTCGCGTTAGCCACCGAGATCGCTCAGCCGATCCAGGAAACCTGCCGGTTAACACCCACCTACCTGAGCCGGCCGGCCCGCGCCGGTCGGATCCGCCCAGCGTGAGCCGCTGGTGCCGGGTCCGGAAAGCAAGGAAGCCCGCACCATCGGTGCGGGCTTCACTCTCTGTCGGCTCTAGATGGCGCGGACGCTCTGGGCCTGCGGGCCCTTCTGGCCTTGGCCGACCTCGAACTCGACTCGCTGGCCCTCATCCAGGGACTTGAAGCCGGAGCCGGAAATCTCGGAGTAGTGGACGAAAACGTCGGGGCCGCCCTCATCCTGGGCGATGAACCCGAAGCCCTTTTCGCCGTTGAACCACTTCACGGTGCCTTGTGACATGTACTTTTCGTAACTTCCTGTTGCGAGCCGGGCGATCACTGCAACAACCCGTACCCGGCTTCCACCATGCCACACCCCGCGACCCAGCGGGAGGGCCCGCCGACGCGGACCCAAAAAAGCTGTAGCGGCGACAGTAGACATCCATCGAATACTGCGGTAGCTTCTGTCTCGTTGGTAGCGAAGAAAGTGTCCAGATTGCACGGGAGATGATGAACTGCCCGTGAGAGGGAAGACGGCGGGTGCGGCTGCGGGACCAGCGAGTACGACGGTCTCGCCGCCCGCCGGGCAAGAAATGAGAAGTGCAAGGGAAGTTGAAGTAACCCCGTGAGGAGAAGGGAGGAGTTGCCCGTCGGGTCACTCGGAAGTACATGTGGTCCGTGTGATCTCCGACGCTTCGGTTACATGTCGGAAGACGAAAGTACATTCCCCCCTTTCAGCGCCCCGGTGTCCCATGGCACCGGGGCGCTTCGGCGTATGGAGGCCGCACGATTTCTGAATCACCCACCGCGAACGAGAAGTTCGACGACGACGACTACCCCGCCTACACGATGGGCCGGGCCGCGGACATGCTCGGCACCACCCAAGCGTTCCTGCGCACCCTGGACGAGGCGAAACTCATCACCCCCCAACGCTCCGACGGCGGGCACCGCCGCTACTCGCGCTACCAGCTGCGTATCGCCGCCCGCGCCCGCGAACTCGTCGACCAAGGCACCCCCCTCGAGGCGGCCTGCCGGATCATCATCCTCGAAGACCAGCTCGCCGAAGCCCTCGAACTCAACGCCAAACTCACCCAACAAGACTGACCCCGGCCGACCTCACGGCATGGTCCCGGGCTGTGGCACCGGGAGTGCAGCCCAGGCCGACAGGATGGGCGCCCTGCAGCCGGTGGAATAGTTCGCCGACCTACCGGGTTGTATGCGCTGTCGGCGTCCGGACAGCCCCGGGCCGCACCCCATCCGTCGCTTCGAGCGACCACTCGCCGAGAGGCGCATGTTGGACGTCGACTCACCAACACCAACGCCGCCAGGTATCACCTGGCGGCGTTTCGGCGTGTCCCAGCAGGGACAGGATCAGTGGGCGGTCGCGTTGATGCGGTCGGTGACCGCGCCGGTGAAGTCGGTGGGGTCGTAGGTCTCAGCGAACGGTGCTCCGCCGTCGGGCAGGACGGCGTCGAGGCCCCACAACGGGATCGGCGCGGCGCGGCCGCGCAGCCAGTCAAGCAGGTATTCGGTGACGGTGCCGGAGTAGAAGCCCCAGTCGAGTTTGTCGATGTCGGTGAACACCAGCGTCCACCGCGCCGGGTCGGGGTCATGGGCGTCCCACAGGCAGTAGTCGCCGCCGAAGGAACCGCCCCACTGGACCAATGTTGCCGGATCGATCGACACCCCGGCTGGAATCTCGGCCGGTGGTTCGCCGAATTCTGTGTCGGCGAGAGGTTCTCGCGCGGCGAGGGTGACCTCGGCCAGATCCAGCCACGGGCTCTCGGCGGGCCGGTACAGGCGCAGCGCGTTGCAGAACCGCACATCCCCGTACACGCCGAGCAGCGTCTTGAAATCGTCCGGGAGCGCGGTCACGCCCAGTCGCTGCTCCACCGTGGTCCAGTCGAAGGAGCGGCCGGCGCCCGCTGGTGGCGGGAGCAGTGTCGTGAGCTCGTCGAGTGCGGTCATCGTGCCCGTTCTTCCCTTCGCCGTATGTCAGAAGTTCTGCACGTAGGTCGGTGGCAGGTTCCAGCCCTGGTCGCCCCACGCCTGAAGAAGGTAGTAGTCGGGGATGACTTTGTCGTCGGTGTAGATCGGCACCTTGATGTAGGTGACGTTCTGCGCCGGCACCCCGGCCGCCTGGCCTTGGACGACCTGGCCGAGATACCGCTCGTAGACGCGCATCGCGCCAGTATTGGTGGACCCAAGTTCCGGGGCGAGGAACTGCGGGACGTTGCCGGGCCCGCCGTACTGGTTGGGCCACAAATGTCCTCGCTGGTAGGGGATGGTGGCGCCGGGCACGTTGATGGTCGGCACACCGGTGCGCGGGCTCTTGGCGCCGGCGGCGTCGAGATAGCCGTAGGAGCCGGTCGGGCGGCCGAGCGTGTCGAGCGGGCCCGCGATCGCGCGGGTGTTTCCTGGTCCGGCGTAGAGGGCGGGACCGGAGTTACTGGTCGCGCCGCTGCCGGTCAGGTCGGGGAGCCGGTAGATCTGGCCGTTGCCTGAATTCGACGGTGTCGGTACCGCTTTGGCCACATCCAACAGCCGCGGCGCGGACGCGAAGAATTCCTGCTGCGTGCTGGTCATGCCGGGCTGACCGGCCGGGGTGTTGAGTCCTGGTGCTTGCAGCGGTTCGTTCGGGGCTGGGGTGAACCGCGGATTCGTTGCCGCGCTACCAGGTAACGGTGACGGCGCCTTGAGCGTGGCTCCAGCGGCGGTGGCCGGGTTGTAGGCGGTGCCAGGCCGGATCGTCGGCGGCGACAGGATCTGCGACGGGCGCACCGGAACTGGCAACGGCTGACCCACCACCGGTGCCGCGGGCGCGGCCGGCGACGCCTTCAACCCCGGCGCACCCCCACCCGGCGGCAACGCCGGAGGAGCCGGAACCTTCGGCGCCGGCGCCGGCGACGGAGCCGGAGCAGGCCCCGGGGTGGGCGCAGGTGAGCCAGGCGGTGGCGCCGGTGCCGGGTTCGGTGTATTCGGCGGTGGTGCGCCGCCGACCTGAGGTACGTCGTGGCCTTGCGAACGGCATTGCTGGGCTTGCGCATCCAGCTGCGCGGCCTCGGCGTTACCGCGGTCGGCCTCGGCGTTGTAGGCGGCGACCGCGGCCTGATCATTCGGATTGGGCGGGTTCGCGTTGTGGACCGCCGCCGCCTGATTGTGCGCCTCGATCTGAGCGACCAAGGCATCGCAATCGACCGTATCCGCGACCGCCGACGGCGCCAGCAGACCGGCCACCGCGGCCAGCCACACCAGCACGATGATGAACGCGCGCGCGAAACGCACA
Source organism: Nocardia mikamii NBRC 108933 (assembly GCF_001613505.1). Lineage (GTDB taxonomy): Bacteria > Actinomycetota > Actinomycetes > Mycobacteriales > Mycobacteriaceae > Nocardia > Nocardia mikamii. Next base: position 3,188 of record NZ_BDCM01000030.1, on the reverse strand, counting down.
GGCAATGAAGACATTTGGTTCCCCCCAAATTCCCCCGAACTTCGTGCCGCCAGCCAAACAGACCGCCGCACGACCGGTCAAGAGCCGCACCAAATCGTTACCGGGCGCGGGCTCTCGCGGGCCCGGGACCGATCCCCGTGTTAGTGACCGCGTCAGGCCGCAGTCAGTGCGCTGTTAGCAAGGCCGGACACAGTAGATCCATCGAACACGACAGCCCCGGCCATCGCCCCGGTGACGGGAAGTGCCACAACAGATTTCGAAGGAGACCACTATGTCCGCCGCTCTCGCCCTGGCCGCCCAGGACCAGCTCACCCGTGCGCACCACCGCCTACGGAGCGGTCTCCCTGCTGCAGCACGACGCCTGAAACATGGTTGGCGGGTCAGACGATAGCCTTGAGACGCGGCAAGAGGTGCGAGAACCCGGGAGGATGCCATGAACAAGCTTGAGCACGCTGGGAACGGTCTTGTCGCTGATGGATCTGCCTCAGACCTTGTCGCACTGCGTGCACAGGATCTGCTAGTGGATAGCCGAACCTCGGCCCGGAAGGTTGGAGCTTAGGGTGGCCGAACTCAGCTTCAACACCCTGCGAACCTGGAACGGCGAACAGAGCCGAGCTTTTGAAGAACTCTCCTACCAGCTGCTGAAGGACCAGGTTCCCACAGGGACACACGCAATCCGAACTGGCAACCCCGACGGTGGGGTTGAATGGTACGCCACACTTCCCGATGGTACCGAGTGGGGCTGGCAGGCGAAACACGTATCAGGCATCGACGCTCTCCTGACCGCTATGACGGACTCCGTTAAGCGGGTTGCCAAAGAGCGCACCGACCTCCGCAAACTAACATTTGCAATATCATGGAATCTATCGACTGGTACCAGTGGCGGTGAACGGAAGTCGCAGCGACAGAAATATCTGGACAAGGTAGGAACTTGGAAGAAGGAAATAAAGGGGGCTGATAAGATTGAGTTCTGCCTCAAGCAAGAGAGCGATCTCCTAGACGAACTGGCAAAGCCAGAACACCGGGGCCGTCGCTGGTTTTGGTGGGACCAAGTTGTCCTAGGTTCGGATTGGCTAAAAGAGCGGTATCGGGAGCAAGTAGACGCTGCAACCGAGAAGTATCGGCCCGATCTTCAGATCGACATTCCAATTCAAGATGACCTTCTAGCGCTCGGATTCGATCAGTCCATTGTCGATGCCTTTGACCACTTACGGCGTAGTATCGCATCCAACGCAGCGCACGTAGATCTCTGGTCCAAACACGAAGACGAGGCCATTACGTCGAAGGTGAGCTCGCTGCGCGACGCTTCCGGTCGTTTGAGGGCTGTCGCCGAGTTGCTCGATCTCCAAGCCGGGGACGATAACGCCACTCTGGGACCACTCCTTTTGGAGATGGAAAAATTCCGCGCCGACTTTATTCTGCTATATGAGCATCTCCAGCAAGCCGACCAACAATGGCGCGATTTGCCGAAGGAAGAACAATCGGAGGTCAAGAAGCCTTCGGAGCTGATAAGTTTAAGAGGTGCCTATAAGCTGCGTGCTGCGATAGATGACCTTGACTATTGGCTCAAGTCCACGACTGGAAGGTCCTTCCTCAATCGAGCGTACTTCTTGACCGGACAGGCGGGTGCTGGGAAGACGCATCTGCTGCTCGACGCAACTCGGCGGGCGCTCGACGCTGACCGACCTGCTGTGTTCCTTGCTGGAGCGCAATTTGGTCGAGGTGACCTGTGGATCAGTATCGCTGACCAACTCGGTCTCCCTGCGCACGGATCAGACGTACTGCTCAATGCGATGGATACTGCCGGCGAAGCAGCATCAACAACGGGTCGGCGCTTTGTTGTCTTCATCGATGCGCTGAACGACACGACGCCGCCAGATTTTTGGCGCACCTCTTTACCGCGGTTGCGGGCCGCCATCTCTCGGTACCCACACGTGGCTCTAGCCGTTAGTTGCAGGGATACGTATCGGGAAGTTGTCTGCGATGATATCGAAAGCTCCCGTTATGTGAATCAGCAACACCCCGGCTTTGCCGAGCGGGAAGTCGAGGCGGCGCAGAGGTACTTCGATCATTACCATCTCGAAGCACCGAAGATTCCGCTGTTAACACCTGAATTCACGCTTCCGTTGTTCTTACGCCTCTATTGTGAAAGCCTTGCTTCGACCGACTCGCCTCCACCGTTAGCCGGTCATCAAGGTCGCATTGAGATATTCGAACGATATCTCAATGCTAAAGTTTCGACTGTTTCGCGGCGCCTGCGACCAACCGCCACGTCGGGATATGAGCTCAGCTCGGCCAGATCCCAGGTCATCCAAGTGCTTGACGCCATCCTCGATGAGCTGTCGCGAGTGGGCCAAGAAGCCATGAGCCTGGCTGCCGTTGAGCCAGTTGTTCGCGCAGTCGTGCAAGAATCAAGCGACGATCCCATTCGTATCCTTGGCCTCCTTCAGGAAGAAGGCGTGCTGACCCGAGAGAAAATGTACCTCGGTGATGGAAACTTCGAAGAGGGCATCCGAATTGTCTTCCAAGCCTTTTCTGATTTCTTGCTCTTGAAGCGCCGTGTGGCTCTGTCAGCGGACCCATTGCACGATTTGCAACTACGAGAATGGCTCGGGAGCGAGTGCAGCTTCGGAATCCGGGAGGCTGCCACCGTCTTCTTCCCGGAGGAATACAAGGTCGAGCTGCCAGATCTTTTGGGACTCCAGATGAGGAGCGACCCTGATGACGACGACGCGGACGATGGCATCGACTGGCGGGTGCGGTGGGTTTACAGCACGCTTGTGGAAACGTTGCCATATCGCCGGTCCGAGGCAATTACTCAACGTACGATAGACCTGCTGAACGATGCACAACTTTGCATCACCCGTGCTGAACTCTATCGCGCTTTATTCATCCTGGCGCCCCAACCTGGAAATAGGTTGAACGCGTTCGGGTTGCACAAGTATCTGACCGACAGACGAATGCCAGAGCGTGACAGTGACTTTGGCATTGCAACTTACGACGAGTTGATGGACGCCTTCGGTCCCGTAGCTCGCCTCGCCCGCTGGGCGGCGGCTGGGCCGTATTTGAGCTACTCGGCTGAAGTTGTCGAACTTGCCGCGATCCCGCTCTGCTGGCTCCTGTCCTCGCCCAATCGGTTCATGCGTGACTGGGTCACCAAGGCGCTCGTCCAGCTTCTCCATGGGCAT
>NZ_BDCM01000029.1 GCF_001613505.1 Nocardia mikamii NBRC 108933 | reverse complement strand
TGTTCGTCACAGCCATATCGTGATTCTGTCGATCGAGACCGAGCCGGTGCCGCGCATCTGCGACGACGAGCGGATCGCGACCGACCCGCTGGGACCGCCCGACGACGGCATCACCCACGTCACCGCCCGCTACGGCTATATGGAAACCCCGGACGTACCACGGGCTCTCGCACTCGTCGACGAACGAGACACCGAAGGCCCCCTCGATCTCGACAACGCCACCTACTTCCTGTCCACGATCGAACTCCGCCGCGGCACCGCCCCCACCATGGCCCCGTGGCGCAAACGCCTGTTCATCGCCACTTCCTACATCACCGCCGACGCAGCCGACTATTTCGGCCTCCCCCGCGACCGCACCATCATCATGGGATCCCAAATCGAGGTATAGACCGGCCGCTGTCCGCTCGTCGCGATCTTGCGCGATCGACCACCGACACCCCCAACTTCCGGCCCGGTCTAGGCATCCCCGCCGTTCCGATCGGCGTCGGTGCCGATCTCGCCGGCGGGGTCCTCGGTCGCCGCAGCCAATTCCGCGCGCACCTGCTGCGCGTGTCGTAATTCCTCCGGTGTCGCGGTGGGACCGTATCTGCGTAGGCCGACGTCCAGCGCGCGCCGGGCCGCTGCGTCGTCGTTCTTGAAATCGCGCAGGATGCGGACGTTGTCGAGCACTCGCGCGAGACCGTCGAGCTTCTTCGACCCGCCGTACTCCAACTCCCGGGGCTCGTCTCGCTGGATCACCAGCACATGGTTTCCCTCGGGATCGACAACCGTGAACCGGGACTGCCCAGGTTTGAACCGTGTGATTCGCGGTGCGTCCTTGCTCGGCACGCGACCGAATCGCGACCGCAGCGCGGCCGTGAATTCGCGGTGGTACACGGCGACGTCATCGACGAGGACCAGACAGCTGAGCTCCGCGTCGACACCCTCGGGCCGCCCGGTGAAGTGCAACTCGTATCCGTTGCGCGCGACCGCGCCGTACACGTAGGGCCGGGTCTGCTCGTGGGTGACCGAGAACCCGAGCGCGCGATAGAAGTCGAGCAGTTCGGACAGGTGAGCCTTGCGACTCCACAGCAGCGGTACCGCGACCTCGGTCATCGCCCCTCCTTCAGTAATCAAATTTGACTAGTGGAGGGTAGCATCGTTCCATGTCCACCGTCCGTCTTCTCGTCCTCGGCGTGATCCGATCCCAGCAGCCGACCTATGGCTACGCGGTCCGCCGCGAACTGCTGTCCTGGCGGGCAGACACATGGACCAATGTGAAGCCGGGTTCGATCTACCACGCCCTCAAACAGCTCGCCCACGAGGGCAAGCTGAACGCGATCGGTTCGGAGACCAGCAGCGCCGGACCGGGCCGGACTCTGTTCGAACTGACCGACACGGGCGAGGCCGAGTTCCGGGCCCTTCTCGACGCCGCGCTGGTCAGCGTCGATATGGAGGAGCTGGGCGCCGGCATCGCCTTCATGGACGCCCTGCCTCGAGAACACGTCATCGGGCTGCTGCGGCAGCAGCGGCAGCGGAGTGCGGAGGTTCGAGACGAACTGCTTGCGATGAAGGCCGACTACCCGCCGCGAGGGCAGGCGCCGCATTCCGCCGACCTGCTCGAATTGTGGGGTGGCACCTTCGACAACCTCGCCCGCTGGACAGGCGGCATGCTGCAGCGACTCGAGGAAGGCCACTATCGGATGGCGGACGACCGCCCGGCAGTGCGAGACCGGTAAACCGAGGACACCTATATCTGGAAGAACTTCACGCTCGCGCCCCTGCCGGCCCGGCTGGCGGCCGAGTAGAGCGACACCGTGACCGGTTGATCCGGACGCTCGGGGACTGCACGAGCGGTTCCCCGGCTTCAGCCGTGGCGAACGAGCGCGCTCGAACGAAGAGGGGCGACGTGCGGTGGGCCGCACGGCTCGACAGCAACGACCGGGAGGTGACTGTGCCGTCCTTGGTGTCGAGTGAGCCTCGTGATCCATTGCACGGCAACAGTATTCGCCCATAGACCGTCGGCGTGGAAGCGGAGTTCGTTCTTGTCGATCCGGCCTCCCTTGCTGATCGACACCGTCGTCGCGGCACGGTTCCCTGATGCCGAACTGCAACGGGAACTATCCCGGCGGCAAGTCGAGGCCTGCACACCGGTGTGGGCGAGCATTCGGGAGTGGCACCGCGAACTTCGCGCCCACCACGCCGGCCTCAGATCGGTGAGATCGGCGTGAACGGCCGGATCGCGTCTTCGCCGGATCCCACTACCGCAGCCGACGATTCCGGCACCTCGTTCCAGGCCCCCGCGAGATCGCGCAGTGGCTCCGACACCACGAAACGGGTTTCGCCACCGAGTTCGCGCAAAACCTCGACCTCGGGATGCAATGCGCGCAACTGGGAGAGCCGAGTGGAGAAGAACAGTGACCGTGATCGGCGCTCGCTCGAATAACGGAAGACCCACAAACTGTCGCCGTTGGTCGTCGCGACGGTCATCTGAACCGGATGTTCGACACCGTTCGCGTGCCCGACGTCCTCGACGAAGCCGACCGCGCGTGCGACGGCACCGAGCGGGTCATCGGCGAGACCGAAGGTCAGGGCGAGGTAGAACAGCGCTTCCGTATCCGTCGACCCCTCGATGTCGGAGAAGAGCGCCGGATCCACGGCCATCAACAGGTCGCGTCTGATCTCACGGAAGCCACGCACAGCGCCGTTGTGCACCCACAACCACCGACCGTGCCGGAACGGATGGCAATTACTGCGCTGCACCGCGGTCCCGGTCGAGGCCCGCACATGCGCGAGCAACCTCGACGTACGCACCTGACCGGCGATCTCCCGCAAATTCTTGTCGTTCCAGGCCGGCTCGATGCCCTTGTACACCGCCGGCTCGGCACCATCGCCGTACCAGCCGACACCGAAACCGTCACCATTGGTGGTGGTCTCACCCAAGCGCGAGTGCAGACTCTGATCGATCAGCGAATGTTCAGGACGGAACAACAGATCCTCGACGAGGATCGGCTCACCCCAGTACGCCATCCACCGGCACATACATTGATTCAAACAGAGTCGATAGCTCCGCGATAGCCCTCAGGTTGCGGAAAGTAGACGTCCTGCCGGTTGGCCACCATTACCGTGGCCTGCGCCCACACAATCAGTGCACAGCCGCATAGTCCCGGCGCATCGGTTTCGACAACAACGGCATGCACCTGCCGGGGGCGAATCATTTCACCCTGCTCGACCACGAGACAGCCCATGAAGCCTCGAGCCGATGGCTGCGCGGACAGAACCCGCTTCGTCCAGGCTGACGCCGGCTCCGCCCCTGCCGACCGCCAGTGGAGTGCGGCATGAACCGCCTGAGCCGCCGGCCGACACCATTCGATGACAACGTGCCGATAACCCGATAATTGCTGGCGGCGTGTGGGGCCCGGCTAGCATCGGTTCATGCCAACCAGCCCCGCCAGAGTTGTTCTGTCGTGTGTGTTGACAGCCGCGACGCTCGCGATCCCGCTCGTCTCCGCCCAGTCGGCAACCGCCGAGGTCGTCCCGATGGCACCGCACGAAAAGACCTTCTCCGCACCGGGCGGGCCGACCTTCGTGGTCGGTAGCCGAGACGAGCTCATCAACAAGGTGCCGCACCTGAACGCCTCCGGCGGGGTCCGCGAGGTATTCGTCTCGGGCAGCTCCTACACACGTTCGGACGCTCCGAGCGGTGGCACCCTGATGGTCGGCTACCACGTCGGATGTGCTGTCGAATTGCAAGGCGGCGGAGCAGGTCTCGGGCCGCTGAAGAAGGAGCCGTCTCCGGCGTCCCGGCCCGGATCGTCATGCGAGACATCCACTTGGTGGTCAACGGCTGTATCGGCCGCGCGGTCGTGCGCCAATACACACTGATGCAGTTACACACCGACAGTCTCGACGACGTGGGCGTCGTGTACGGAGACCCGCTCTGGATCTGATATCGAGGCGTGGGTCGAACCGGCGATCGCCCTGCCCTGTGTTCAGGGCAGGGCCATCACGGCCAGCAGGATGACCAGAAGCGAGACCGCGACCGTGATGTGGCTGCGCCGGTAATGAGTCGCCAATACCGCGACGAATTCGCGCAGGAATGCGGCGGGCAGGAAATAGGCGGCGGTCCGAGATCCCAGGACCTGGGCGTCGATACCGAGGCGGCGAGTCAGCCCGGCGGTGCGGAGAACGTGAAAGTTGCTGGTTACCACCGTGATTCGGAGCCGCTCCGGATCGATACCGCGCCGGTTCAGTTCGCGCAGGCAATTGCGCAGATTCTCGGCGGTGTTGCGCGAGTGCCGTTCTCGGACGATGGCGTGTCCGCTGACGCCGCGGGCGGTGAGGTAGCGCGCCATCGCGTCGGCTTCGGTCGTCGCCTCGTCGGGACCCTGTCCACCGCAGGTGACCAGCACCGGTTGGCCTCCGGACCGCACCGCTGTGCGGTAGGCGTCGATACCGCGGTCCAGTCGCGCCGCCAGCAGGGGCGTGACGGATCTGCGATTCAGGCCGCAGCCGAGAATCACGACGGCATCGGCTTCGGGACGAGCCGCCAGACTGCCGTAGATCAGCGCGTAGCCGCCGAACGCGATCAGATGCGCCACGACGTACACCGCGACCGCGGCGACCAGAACGGTGGACCCGATGGCCCAGCTCGGCATCGTCGGACCGGACGCCACCGTGACGACCGCGGCCACCGCGCCGATCAGACCGGCCCCGAGTACGACCGGCAACGCCGTGGTCGCCGCGACCCCCTCCCGTGACATCAGCTCGATTCCGTTGACCAGCAACGCGATACCGGCCACGGCGAACGGAGCCGTGAGTACCACGACCACCCCGAACGACGAAGGCGCGTCGGGGCCGAGTCCGACGACCGCGGTCGCGCCGCCGACGCCCAGCAGGGTGACCGCCGCCAGCAGGACGAATCCCGTCGAGAGCCGGCGGGGCTCCAGGGCCACGCGGATCGCCGCGATGAACGCCAGGAGCGCTCCGCTCGCCACCAAGAGCCCGCCGATCGACAGGTACGTCGCCGTCTGCATCCGCCCGAGACCCCTTCCGGCCCCTTCCGGGCCGCCGCGCCGAAGACACTTCGAAGTCGTCGGCGCGACGAGAAATCCGCGGCGACCGGGCGACACAGCGACGATTTCCCGTTCCGGGGCACCGCAAACAGCTCGGCGGGGCGCAGTGTTACCCGCCGTTCCCCGACATCGCGGTGCGGGCGAATTAGGCCGCCGGACCGGTCGAGACCTCGACTCAGGAAGGCGTGTGCGGCACGCTGCCCGCCGATCAGGCCGCGGCTGCGACCCGTGGAGTGATGGGCGCACGTCTCTACGCTGAACGACGAACACGATTCGACGATCCGGAAATCGGCCCGAAATGCGTTCGGCCCCTTCGCTATCCCTGGCCTGCCGGTGCTGCCGGGGCCTCGCGCAACAGCACGTGGCATCAGCGTCGGTGAATCCAGTCGCGAGCGCGGTCGGTGTAGTCGTCGACATCGGAGCAAGCGATCATTCGATGTCGAGGAATGCCCCCGCTGCGGTCGACGGCACGTCCACATTGTTTCGATGTGGACAACCTCAGGGGTCCGGGCTCGGAAATCGGAAGCGACCGAGCGGGCGAGCTCGTGTCGAGGCGCTGTCTGCGACTGTCGGCCGGTCGAGCACTGAGCCGCGGTGTCGAGAAGCAGCGCGTCAGTGGATGTTCGAGTAACGTCCGCGAATCTTCAGCGATCTTTCAGGCAACACCGTTCAGGGAGGTTCGACATGAAAACTGTGAAGCGACTGGCTGCCGGTGCCGTCATCGCTACCGCGACGGCTGCTGCCGCCCTTGCTGGTGGCGGTGTGGCCAACGCCGATGTTCCGGTGTGGCAGGCCAACTGTCACGTGTACAACATCTTCAATACCGGAGGGATGTCCAACTGCGAGTTGCCGACCTGGCAGCAAGTGAAACTGACATGCGTCGCGTGGCCCGTTCCGTTCACCTACTGGAAGTACGGCCCGGTGCAGTACGGGCAGAACCAGTCCTGGGCCAGCTGCGACTCGCCGGGCGCACTGGTGCGCGTCGAGGTGATCCAGGCGTAAATATGAAGCCCGCCTAGGGTTTCGTCGTCAGCGGGCCTGCGTACCTTCTGCGTCACCAGCCCCTTCCATAGGACGTGGGCGCGGCGGTACGCGGGCTCCCGCGCCGGCATTCAAACCGTCCCCGCAGGCCATGCGCGAACTCGACAGCCTCATCGGCCTCGACGCGGAGGGCCGTTGCCATCGCCGAAGGCGACACGGGTATTTCCGTCAAAAGGTGAGGACGATCCGTCCTCGTATGCCCCCGGCGTCGAGTAGTCGATGGGCTTCCGATGCCCGCCCGTACGGCAGCCGGCGCGCGACGCGCAGGGTAATGCGCCCCTCGTCGACCTGTCGCCGCAGACGGTCGAGTTCCGCGTGTTCGCGGGCGTAGTCGGGGACGAAGAGGTTGTGCGACACCAGCCCTCGTTCGTCGGGGGCGTGGGCGTCGGGGACGGAGGAGGCGACGACGCCGTTGTCGCGGACTGCGGCGGAGGCGGTGTCGGCGATACCCGCTGCGTCGAACAGGCCGTGCGCGCCGGCGGCGATGTGGCGGCGAACGTGGTCGCCGAACCGGCGCCCGCGGGGGACGACGATGTCGGCGCCGAGGTCCCGCACCAGTTGCTGGTCGGCGTCCGTAGCGTCGGCGATCACCCGCAGCCCGTCGGCTTTGGCGAGTTGGACGGCATATCCCCCGACCGCGCCAGCGGCGCCCGTCACCGCGACGGTGGCACCACGCTCGAGAGCGAGCGCGTCCAGACCCATACGAGCAGTCAACCCACACATCGGCAGGGTCGCGGCCTCGGCATCCGTGCACCCTGCCGGGATGGCGACCGCGGATTCGGCTGGCACGACAAGGTATTCAGCGTATGCGCCGTGCGTTCCGGACACGACCGCGATGGCCATCACCCGATCGCCGGGCCGCACCCCGGTGTTCACCTCGTTTCCGATCCGCTCGACCACCCCGGCCGCGTCCATCCCGGGAACATACGGCGGGTTAGCGTCGAAGACGAACTCCTTTCCTTGTCGCACCAAGGCGTCCACCGGATTCACCGACGCCGCGTGTACTCGAATCAGAATTTCTCCCGGACCGGGCTCCGGCACCGGAAGTTCGAGGATGCGCAGCACCTCCGGCCCGCCGAATTCGGTTACTCCGACAGCTTTCATCACGTGACCTCTTCCTCGGATCGGGTGTTGAGAGCGAAGGTGTGCGTCTGTCCCGGCCGCATGCGGGCCCGGCGAGAATCGACCCGGATATCGATGACGGCGTTGGGGCCATCGCCGACCGAGACACACAGTGTCCGCCGGCCGACCACGATGTCGACACGATGGCCGCGGTATTCGATGCCGAACCCGATGCGTTCCAAGCGCTCAGGCAGGCGGGGGCGCAGGATCAGGCCGTCGAGATCGTGGTCCAGGCCGGCGAAGACGCGCAGCAGGGTCATGATCGTGCCGGCCATGGCTCCGAGATGGACGCCGTTCTCGGTCGCGCTGCCTGTCATATCGGCTCGCAGCGCCTTCTGGAACATCGACCAGCCACGGTCGGGGTCCAACCGCGCGAGCACGGCCGCGTGGACGACCGGGCCCAGGGTGGATCCGTCCGTGGTCCGAGTCAGGTAGTAGTCCACCGTATCGGTGAGAACGTCGTCACCGACCCTGTAGCCGAGATCGCGCAGGAGTTGCGAGACACCGTCGATTCCGAACAGGTAGACCAACATCAGGACATCGGGTTGTTTGGCCGCCTTGTAGCGGTTCGGATGATCGTTCTCGGCTTCCAGGATCAGATCGAGCCGGGCGATGGAGTCGTAGCGCTTTCGATAAGCAGCCCAATCCAATTCGTTCAATTCGCCGTAACCGTCGAACTGGCTGATGACGCCGTCATGGAAGGGGACCGCCAACCGCCGGCCGAGATGGCGCCAGCGAGCCGGTTCGGCGGGTTCGTCGATGCTCAGGCGGTCGCGCAGTTCGCCCCGCGCACGAGCGTCGAGGAGTTCGAGAGCGTCGGCGGCCTTCGAGCACACCCAGGCAGCGAGGACATTGGTATAGGCGTTGTCGCTCACCCCCTGCCCTGCCGCACCGGGATATCCGTCGTGAAATTCGTCGGGGCCCATGACGCCGTCGATGTGATAGCGGTCCTCCCCGTTGTCGTAACGCGCGATGGCGGCGAACGCCCTGGCAACCTCGATGATCAGGACTGCCCCATGCTCGGCGAGCCAGCGCCGGTCTCCGGTGTATTCGAAGTTGCGCCAGGCGTTGTGCGCGATCGCCAGCCCGACATGCCGTTGCAGCTGTGTGTGATCGGCCATCCACCGGCCCGAACGTGGGTTGAACATGAGCAGCGGAGTCTGCTCACTACCGTCGACCCCGCTCTGCCACGGAAACAGCGCACCGGACATTCCCGCCTGCTTCGCCGCCGCGCGTGCGGCCGGCAACCTGTTGACGCGGTAATGCAACAAGGCTTGGGCCGCCTCGGGCGACTGCAGCGCCACCAGGGGTGTCACAAAGGTTTCATCCCAGAAGACATGACCGCGATATCCCTCCCCGTGCAGCCCTCGCGGCAGCACACCACTGTCGCGCGCCGCTGCGTGGCACGTGGTGGACTGCATGACATGGAACAGGTGCAGGTTCACGATCGAAGTTGTCCATTCGCCGGCGCCGCGCACCTCCACGCCGAATCTCCGCCACAGCAGCTCCCAGTGCCGTCGATGACGGTTCCAGAGCTCGTCCGGGTCCGTGCAGTAGCGATGCAGGGCCGCCAGCGCGCCGGCGGTCGGTGACGCGACCGCCGAGTCACGGGAAGTGGCCAGTGCGAGAATCTTTCGAACGCAAACCGCACTGCCGTCCTCGAGATCGATCGCGACGGTCTGGACGAATCTGCCGGAGTCGGTCGCGATCACCGGGGCGGGGACGCCGGGATCCGATCCGTCGCATTCCGTTCGGTGCGCCACGGTGACGAACACCTTGCTGCTGCTCGTCATCGCCTGCACGCGGAACGTCGCCGCATCCGTCGGCGCGCAGTCGAAATCGACCAGATGACGATGCACGAGGCGGCGGTATTCGGGCTGACCGGAATTCTCCACCCCGGCGTCGATCCCGGTCCGGACCTGTATCCGACCGCTCCAGCCGCGGGGCGACAGAGTTGTTTCGAGCACGACCAGGTGCGGGTCCTGGATCGCAACGAAGCGGCGCTGGCGCACGCTCAGATGTCGCCCATCGGACGCTGCGAGCTCCACCGATCGCGACAGCACCGCAGTACGCAGGTCGAGGGTCCGTTCCTCTCGCACGCCGTGCAGTCCGCCCTCGCTCCACCATCGCCCGTCGGCGAGGCACACGTCGAAGAGCAGGCCGTTGGGCACGTTGACCAGATGTTCCTCCTCGATGGTGGTCTGGTCGATCGTGCTCGATACTCGGTTGTACAGGCCCGAGACGTAAGTCCCCGGATAATGCACCGAATTCGCGCTGTATTCGGGTGCGGCACCGCGGATGCCCGCGTAGCCGTTGGACAGGGTGGTCAACGCCTCCCTCCTCCCCTCATGCGCGGGGTCGCAACCCGCGAATCGCAGCCTCCACGGATCGCCGGTCACCATGCCGAGATCCAGCTGCGCGAGATCATCGACAACGATATCCGCCCCTGCCGCAACGAGTTCCGCCGAGGACTCGCCGCGATCGACCCCCACGACCAGCCCGAAACGACCGCGAACCGCGGCCTCGACACCCGCCGCCGCGTCCTCGATCACCACCGCCGCGACCGGATCGACGCCGAGTCGTCGGGCCGCCTCCACGAAGAGGGCCGGGTCCGGTTTGCCGGGCAGGTCCTGCTCGTCGGCGTCGTTGCCGTCCACCACGGTGTCGAAACAATCGGCCAGGCCGGTCCGGTCCAGAATCGCCCAGGCGTTGTGGCTCGCGGTCACCAGAGCGGTCGCTACGCCTCCGGCGCGCAGCCGGTGCAGGAGAGCGAGCGTGCCGGGGAATGCGTGCACACCCTCGCCATCGAGCAGGGTGTGAAAGTAGGCATTCTTCAATTTCGCGAAACCGTGAACACTCCACTCGTCTTCGGCGTCTTCGACTCCACCGGAGGGGATGTCCGCTCCGCGACTGTCGAGAAAGCCTCGTATCGCGTCGATGCGATTTCGGCCGTCGACCAAGGTGCGATAATCCTCGCCACTGAAGGGGCGTCTTTCCTCGACCTGTTCGAGCCGCGAATTCCGCAGTACATTGTCGAACAATTTTTGCCATGCACGACGGTGGAGCGTTGCCGTATCGGTTACCACTCCGTCCATATCGAAAATCACTGCGCCATACGCGATCAGTTGGACACGCGGATCGACCGATTCGCGTGCTGCGGTGTCGCTCATACCGTTTCCCCGATCGGAGAGCCAAGACCATGGGGGTTGCCTGATCCATTATGCACGCGGTTCCTCGCGGATAACTACGACCGGCACCGAGTAACGAGACCAAAAATGTTGGGACAGTTGCCCAAGAATTTTGTGACAGAATATTTTGACATTCTCCCGGACCGGCCGCGTAGCTTCGGGTGTGCCGATCGAGCGACGTGAATGTGGTGGGACCACGCCCGATGTCAAGGAGTGATTCGATGGTTCGCCAGGATACCGACGTAACAGAGGATTTGGGAGAGCCGACTCCGGTAGCCGGAACACCCGCCGACGAGGTCGCACGAGCGCAACGGGACGTGTGCGCCGAAGTGACCACCGCGCTGGACGCCGTCGATCCCGACGCCACGTTGGAGCTGGTCAGCGAAATACGCACCGCTGAAAGGATATTCGTGCTCGGCGCCGGCCGGTCGAAGCTGATGGTGGACGCTTTCGCAATGCGCTTGATGCACTTGGGCTTTCGCGCCTATGCCGTCTCCGACGTGACAACACCGGCGATCGACGGAGGCACGGATCTGCTCATCGCATGCAGCGGTTCCGGGGCCACGCCCACCGTTGTCGGCCACGTCGAGACCGCCCTGGAAGCGGGCGCTCGGGCCGTGGCACTCACCGCGACGGCGGATTCTCCGCTGGCAGAACTGGCCCACAAGGTCGTTCTCATCCAGGAGCGATCCGGGAACGGCGAGGTCGGCGGGTCCGTCCAGTTCATCGGCACCCTGTTCGAACAGTGCGCACTGTTGTATCTGGACGCTGTGGTCCTGTTCACGGAACGGGAAAGGCGCGTGAACAGGGCGCGAATGGCGCAGCGGCACACCAATTTCGAGTGAGAGTCTATGAGCCTGATCACCTGCACGAACACCAAGACGTCTTGGAGCGCGGCCCAGACATGGAAATGGCTCGACGAGACCATTTTGCCGGTCGCGGACGAGCTCGCGACCACCAGCTTCTTCGCCTGTCTCCCGGCCGCCCTCATCTCCGCAGCGGTGGACCGTCTCGCGGGTACCGGCATCCGGGTGGGCGCCCAGGACGCCTGGTACGAACCCGGCGACGACACGGGTGAGACACCTGCCACCCTCCTCGCCGAACTCGGGTGCACTCACGTCATGCTCGGTCACACCGATCGCCGGGCTCGCGGCGAAGACGACAACTTGGTCGCGCGAAAAGCGGGGGCCGTACACGCCAGCGGCATGACCCCGCTCATATGCGTCGGCGAGCCGGAGAAGACCGATACGCACACCGCCACCGAGCACACCCTCACCCAGGTGCGGGCCTGCATCGCAGGCCTGCCGGACGACGCCGGGATCTACCTCATGTACGAACCCGGCTGGACGGTAGGCTCGATCGCCGCGGAACCCACCCATGTCGCCGCTGTCTTCGACGGTGTCCGCACGGGACTCGCGGATCGCCCGCGCGAGCTGGCGCTGTTCTACGGCGGTGGCGTCGTCGCCGGTACCTACCGCGCGCTGCGGTCCGCCGGCGCTAAGCCGGACGGGCTGGGCCTCGGCCGTGTAGTAAAAGAGGCGAACCTGTTACGTGAGGTACTCGACGAAATCGCCACATCGCCTTAGCAGGGAGCCTAAGCGCACAGGGTTACCACATGAAAGGGAGCCGCATACGGCTGCGAGCTCGAAAATCGTGAACCTGGGAGTTGCCTGGAAACGGCGCTGGCCAACCCGACGCCGAACGCACGCTGCCCGATGAACGAAACGGTGTCGCATACGACCTATTTGGTGGTGTGTCATCGCAAATCCTCTGCACCACACCCATGACCTGCCCCATCTTTCGGGTTTCAGTCTTGGTGGCTAACTGGCAGCGGTTCGAGTGCAGCGCCGAAGACGATCCCGCCCTGACAAGCCAGTCCAGCCAGCAAAGTTGGAGCAAGCGCTCGGTCCGAAGGCGCTCGGTCGAAGACCTCACAGCACAGGCCTGACCCCCGACGGATATCCTCCGGACAACCGAGAAGGCGAATCCGCACCGTACCTGCGGTCGACGATTCCGCGACGTCATCCACGTAGCCGAATAGTCGCCGAAACGATCTTGATAGCAACCGGCCGACACGGTCGATTCCGCTTTCCTTTCGCCGCGGCACGAGGCCATGGGGACCACGCGATTACAAATGTTCGTGCGCTGAAGAATCAAGGTCATCGATGCCAAACTGAAATCTGAAGGCCGCGAGCCCTTTTCGACCTGCGTGCAACTATGGAAGTCCTCAATAGGCAAGTGTCGGAATTGTTTTCACAGAAGGGCCGTGCGTGAAGCAAGCCGCGCACCCCAGGGCAGGCGTCCGGCCACGGCCGCCGGCGCCCTTCAGAGCCGGGGAAGAGATGACTGACGGCACCGATATCGACCGCCTCACCGTAGGCGAACGCTTGGAGATTCACCGTCGCAGACGGAGACTGTCACGCCGGGTGCTGGCCAACTTGGTCGGCCGCAGCGAGGAGTGGCTGCGTCTGGTGGAGACGGGCCAGCGCCCGCTCGACAGCATAAGGATCGTGGCCAGACTCGCCGAGGTCCTCGGAATCGACGACCCGGTAGATCTGATGGAGTGGCCCACACACAACCGTCCGAACATTCAACGCCGACGAAGTGACGGACTCACACGACTTCGCAGGGTGATCACTGATCATCCGGCGCTGCGTACTCGCGACAGTTCGAATGAATCCCAGCCGGTCGACCTCGCCGTTCTCGACCCGGGGCTCGCGGGATGCCTGCGAGCCTGGGAGTCATCGCCATATCGCTATTCCACGGTGGCACAAGAACTTCCGGTCCTGATGGCCGCTGCCCGCGCTGCCCGCTGGCATCGGCAGGACGACGCGACGGCCGAGCTTTTGGTGGCGGCTTACCATCTCGCTCATCATCTGCTGAGCGCATGCGGGGACCACGAATTGGCTGCGATCGTCGCGGACCGTTCGATGGGTACCTCCGCGCAAATCCATGATCCGCGTTTGACCACGGCCAGCGCATGGCACGTGGCCAACGCGATGCTGCACCTGTCGTGTGCCGGGGACAGCCGGCACTACGCACTGCGCGCCGCTCGGCAAATCGCCGACGGCCGGCCGACGGAAGTCCAGGATGTCACCTTATGGGGCGCCCTGCACCTCTTGGCAGCCCACGCAGCCGCCGCGGAACTCGATCTGGGCGAGGCCAAACGACTGTTGGCCATGGCCGAGCACGCAGCAGAGTCCATCGGCGCCGACAGCAGATGCAAGGGAATCATCTTCGGCCCCACGGAGATCGGGCTGAGCAGGATGCAAATCGCGCTTGCCGTGCATAGACCCGACGAGACTGTACGCCTGGCCTCGGAGATCTCAGTTCCGGACGACTATCCCATCGGGAGGAGCGTGCGCTTCCATATATGCCTGGCCGCCGCGTACACGCTGCGCGAAGACGACACCGCCGTAGCTCTCGCACTACTCAGGGCGGCCGCCATCTCACCGGAGGACCTCCGTCACGATCCCGACGCGCACCGTTGTGTGCAGTACCTGATCCGCGCCGACAATTACCTTGTCCGAGACGAAGTTGCCCGCCTGGCAGAGATTTCGGGGCTCGTATAGCGGATCCGCGCGGCGCTGCCAGCGACAGTTGTTCCCACAGGAGATGCCCCTGTCTCGACGCGCCGACTCCGGCCCGATCTTCGGCTTACGCGATTCTCTGCGCGCCTGACTGCGCAGAGTGGACGACCTCGAACGCGCACGACGGCTCGGCGTGCCGAATCCCTTCGATGAACTCGCCGAGTACACCTTCGTATTGGCGCCGCGATCGGATCGACTCCGACGAACGTGGCCGTACCCGAGGGGTTTCGCTCCGAATCGCTGCCCTCGGCCCACACATCGAGGTCGGCGAGGACGTGGTGCATCCCCACCTCGTTTGCGGTTGACGATGCCGTCGGCGTTGGAGTGGCCGGAGATTGCCGAAGAACCCAACGAGGGTTGGATCCCCTACCCGCGAGCCGCATTACGGTGGACTCTGCCGTTCGACCAGGGGGTTAGGTGTTGCCGCAGATTGCCGAAGGAAGTCTCGACGTACGAACGCATCCTCTCGCTGCACGCGCTGCCCTCCACCCTCCAGCGACCTGCGTGCTCGGCGCACTCATGCGATGTGCGATGTGAAGAACTCCGAATCGAGCGCGTAGACACGAAACACGTTCTCCCACAAAGCGTCGTATCAACGTGGTGCGCAGCTACAGTTTCTCAGCCGCACCCGAGATCGGAAGTAATACCCACAACACCATCGCTGATCCGGATGTGAAATTATGACGGTACCCGACGATGTCGAAAGATCACAGCGCACACAATCGGCATTCTCGACCGACGACCCGAAAATTGCACAAACCCACAACTTTGTCATATTCGGTCCGCATCGCATGCGCCTTCGCGAAGAGACTGAAATCTTCCACGAAGAGGACAAAAACATACGCTGGGGCTCGATTGACGTCCATCGACTGAGTTTCGGCGTGCCGGTGGAGATCTTTGCCGAGAACGAAAGCGCGGCAGACTGCTATACGATAATTTTGCCCTTGCGCCATGAAATCGCATACTCCATGCGCGGCGGAGAAGCCGCGCGGAACGAGATATGGATTGCGCAGCCCAGGCGCAGTGGTATCGTTATCAATCCGGGCATCCCGGCTCGAACGATATGGCCGAAAGAGGCCCGGGCTCTCGTTTTACGCATACCGGGGTCTTCTCTCGCTTCCCAACTGCGCGCGGTACTCCTCGACAGCGCTCCGGCAACAGACCTGCGGTTCGATCCGCTGATAGATCTGCAAGCAAGCGGCGGGACCTGGCAGAATATCGCTCTCTCTTTTGTGGAACTCACCGACTATATGCCGAATCTCATTGCGGCCCCACGCATCGCCGCGTCTATCGAGCGAGCGCTGCTCAGCACCCTCCTCGCTTCGACTGAACACAACCTCACCAATCAGCTCCGAAGACACGGTGCCGTTGAACTCCCGCACAGTCTGCGTCATGTATTGAGTTTTATTCACAGCGATCCGGCGCGACCGACGTCCGTTTCGGATCTGGCCGAAGCCGCGCATATGAGCGTGCGCTCATTACAGGAAGCTTTCGCACGCTACTTCCACGTGTCTCCGATGGAGTATCTCCGCAGGATCCGGCTCTGGCAT
>NZ_BDCM01000028.1 GCF_001613505.1 Nocardia mikamii NBRC 108933 | reverse complement strand
ACACAACTGTTGCCGAAGTAGCTTCACACTGGGGTTTCACTAATCTCGGGCGATTCGCTCGAAGCTACCGCCACGAGTTCGGCCGCCTCCCTTCCGAGACGATACGCCTGACCGAGGAAACCACCCCGAATCGCGCGCGCTCAGACGGTATCTGTTCTACGAACGACGGTCAGCCGGAATGCGAAAGCATCGAAAAGAAGACGCGCAGAGGCGCATCCTGACTGGGTGGCATCGCATCGCTGCCGGCAGTCTCAGTTTTTCGAGAAGGGAAGAATTCGATGCTGCGCACCACCTCGCCCCCAGAAGACTCGGTCCCGATACCTTTCGCTGTGCAGGCGCCGGGGCAGTGCCCTGACATCTGCGCCGCCGCGTGACAAGCGGTCCGAGTGGGTGACCGCGATCCTCTCGCACGTGCTCGACGATTCGCCGACCGTACTGGCGGGTCTTGCTGCTCTACGACGGGCAGGGTAGTCCCTGGCGCGTTCTCCGCGTTGCGGGCGGCCGGAGCCGAACCGGCGAGCTCCGGACTGGCACGGATGGCCAAGGCGCCGAGTTGCGCGCGAGGTAATGAACGAGCTCGCCGAATGGTGAGCCCGCCGGGAACGCGGCCGGCTCACCACGTCCGATCCCAGCCCGCGCCGCGCAGCCAGCTGCGCTGATAGTCCTCGCCTACGTGCGCCGACGGCACCAGTTCGGCGTCTACTCCGAACGCCTCGACCAGCACGTCCAGTCGCGGCACGAGGGCTGCCGAGAGGCGGTCGCCGGTCGCCAGGAGGTCCGCGACCCGTCCGGCGTCGAGGCGTCCCACAGCCACATACCAGGCAGCGTGCTCGACCACCCGATCGATGGCGAACAGTTCGGCCAAGGTATGTAGCACCACAGCGGATTGTCCGGTCGCCCTGCGAGCTTCGTCATGCAAAGCGTGTGCCGCGTAGGCGACGGCGACGGCATCGGCGATCGTCAGCGCCGTGCATTCATCGATCTCTCCCGCCGCCCCGGCCAGTCGGCGAGCTCGGTCACCGAGCAGAATCGACGACGGCGACGCCTCCGCCGCGGGCCGTGGTAGCGCGGCGGCGTCGGTGTTGGCCGCGACCCGACCGGCCGCCACCCGCAGCATTTGGTTCTCACCCTCGGCTGTGATTACGGCCTGTGTGAGCCCGATGTAATCGCTGATCATATTGTCCCGGAACATGCCCTGCGCACCGAACCGCTCTCGGCATTCCTGCAGCACCGACAGCGCGGTCGCCGACAGCAACGGCTTGGCCAGCATGCCGCGCGCGTATCCGTCGTCCCGCGCGTCGGGGTCCCCGGACAGGGCGGCGCGGGCGACATTGCCCAAAGCCGTCGTGGCATACAGTCGCGCCACGGCCCGTACCAGCGGGACGGCAACATTTTTGCGTGCGATCATCGGGATCCTGTGGGCGGTGTGCCGCTGGTGGGCATAGCGGACGGTCAGCCAGGTCGCGGCACGCGCGGCCGCCAGCGCGCCCGCGGCCAGCGCGACGCGCCCGATCTGCAGCTGTTCGGTCGAGCGCCGGAAACGGTCGCGCAGATCATCGGTCTCGCAATGGAATTCGCCGTTCTCGTCGAAAAAGGCGATGCCGCCGGACAACCACGCGCCCTCCTCGACCGGCACGTGGTCGAATCGGATCATCGCGTTATCCATCGGACAGAAACCCTTGTCCGGCAGGCGGTATACGGAAACGCCAGGGGCCAGCCCATTGGCGTCGCGCAAGGTGAGCAGAAACGGGAACACCCCTTCATCGCGGTCGTCGACGATAAGACGCGCGGCCACGACGACGGTCCGGAGAATGCTCTCCTCCCCCACATTGGGCATGAACTTGCAGGCAATCGGGTCCGGTGTGTGGAGGACGAAATGACGGCGGTCGGAATCCCATCGCGCTTCGGTGCGCAGTTCGAGAACGTTGGTGCCGTAACCCAACTCGGTCAGCAACAGCACACCGACGTGCCCGCCGTCGTCGAGGCGAGCCAACGCCGCGCGCTGGACCGCCGTCCGGTCGCCCAGCCTTTGGATCGCGCCGACAGTGAGGCTCAGATGGCCGCTGAGCAAGGGGAACATGTCCGGTGCCGCGACCGCCGCCCAATCGAACAACGCGAACACCAGCCGCGAATCCGACGCGATTACGGAGGATCGTCCGAGTGCATCCACCGCCTTCCGCAATTGCCGATAACCTTCGAAGACACGGGTGCGGTGCGACTCTCCCGAAACCACCGGACGAATGGTCGAGGCCACCGCGGACCTGGCCCGCTCATGAACGCCCCACTGTCGGTCGAAGATCATGTCCCGGAGTCCGCGCACGACCGCGTCCTCGTCCGAGTCGGTGTAGTCGATCGAAATGGAATTCGCTTGCGTGGACATAAGCAATCTCACCCCTGTCGAATTTTCTACGCGGCAGTCCGAGCTGCTCGCGGCAAAGCGGTTCGACAAACGAATGCCCCTCGGGAAGATCAATAGTCACATTTCTTTTACCCTGGACCGTTTCCGCGCGGATGGTGGCCATTTTGCGCGGCGATGTTTGCCGCGTTCTCTTCGGGATTACCGTGAGTGTTCCCGGAAATCGAAACCACATCGGGAGAAACAGCCGTGAAAACTTTCGCTTCAAGGGCGTTGCTGGCAGTGCTCGGCCTCTGCGCTGCGCTTCTGCTCGTGCCGGTGGGCTCGGCGCATGCCGCCACCCTGCTCTCCTGCGTCGGCACCGAGACCGACACCTACGATCCCCCTGTGACGCTGACACCGCAGATGACGACCATCCATGTGGTTGGAAATCTGCCCCTGTGCCCGCTGGGCGGCTCCGTGAGCTCGGTGCGCTGGGACTACAGCACCAGCAACATGAAAAGCTGCGTAGACTTGCTGACACCGAACTCCGGCACGATGAAATTGCTGTACAACGACGGTCTGACAAGCGATTTCACCTACACGACCACCATAACGGTCGTCGGCGGCAACAACGTCGTGACCCAAACCGGCACGATTACCGCCGGAGAATTCGCGGGCGCCACCGCGGAAGCCGTGAAAACGCAGCTCGCGATCGATCCGCTCTGCATCGGCGGAATCGCCTCCTCCGCCGGCGCGACGACCTTGACCATCGTATCGGTGTAATCGCTCATCTCCCGCGCGTGACCACTCGCACCGTGCTCGAAGCCGTTCATTCTGCCCTGTCCGTCGGGCCGGACCATCTCGTCCGAGGTCGGATACCCGAGCACACCTGCCTCCCAGCCGTTGCGCTGCCGCGCGGCAAACAAGTGATTCATTACCGGGTGCGGGACTTCTTCACAGTCCGAGCGCATCTATCCCGGGGTCAGCGTGCGGCGTGGATTCTTCGTCGGCGTCCATTTGTCCGACATCGCTTGCCGGCCACCAGAGTTCGGCGCAGTGCACGAAGCACGCTGTGGGGCAACGGTTGTCGGGACGGAGGGCGTGGGCCGATTTGCGAGCGACGGTGTCGGCCGCATTGTCGATCGGGGTGGCGGTGAAGTCGATGTCAGTGTGGCGAGACGAACACGCGGCCGGGCCCTCTACGGAAGTCGTCGAGGTCATTTCGGTTCGGGGTATGGGTCGCCGAACCTGAGCTGAATCGCGTTCCAGGGATCGGCGAACGGTCGCCGCGTGTCGCGGTAGGGCGACATGCGCCGCAACCAGAAGCGCACCAGGGGCGCTGCGGGACGCAGCAGGTAGTGGTACCAGCCCACCTTCGCGCGGATTTCGTCGAGCATGCCGGGCCAGGAGTGCTGCTGGAATGCGAGGACTTGCTGGGACCGCTCGGTGTCGACCCAGTCGGTGGTGAACCAGCCCTCGTCGTTGTCAGGGTTGCCGACAGCACCGGCGGGGAACACATCACCCAAACCCAGAGCGCCGGTGACGGAGCCCACTACGTCGTGCTGGCGGTGCCGATGTGAACGGTCGCCGGCGATGAGGAAGACCTCACGCGTCGCAGTCACCGTCAAAGCGGCCTCGAACGCGACGGCGACGTCTCGGACGTCCACGGTGTGGATCCGCCCGTCCGCCGGCAGCGCGGCCTCGAAATAGAGCATGTCGGTGCTGATTGCGAGTCCGCCGACACCGACCGACAGGACCCCGCCGAGCCGCAGGACACTCCATTCCAGTGATGACGCGCGCACCAACTTCTCCGCTTCGGCTTTCTGTGTCCCGTAGATGTCGACCGGCCGGATCGGAGTGGCGGGTGCGAGTACCGCGTCGGTGCGATGCGGGTTTCGCGGACCGTAGACGGCGACGCTGGAGGCTTGGACGAACCGCGGTGCGGTGGGCAACTTCTCGGCCGCGCGCAGCAGCGCCGCGGTCGCGTCCACGTTCACCGCATCGGCCAGATCGGGGTGGCGATAGCACAGCGGCGGGATAATCGCGGCGAGATGCACGATTCCCGTCGGTGCGACGGTGGCGATCAGGTCGTCCACCTGGTCCGGGTCCGTCAGGTCGGCCCAGCGGACACGCAGCCGGGGCGCAGCCAGTGCGCGCGCCACGCGACGGTTCGAGGGAAGGTCCAAGTCGGTGGCCACCACCTCCCGGCCGGTATCGAGTAACCGCCGGACCGTCGCCCTGCCGACCAGACCGAACGCGCCGGTCACCACCACCGGACCGCTTCGGCGTCCGTTCGGATCGTTTCCTGCCTGAGTGAAGGCGGTCATGAAGGATGTTCCCTTCCTCGGCGAGCGCCCGGATGGACGCCGGAGCGGTATTGCGGCTTCATTCGCGCGTCGGAGTGGTTCGTCGAGATCGGCTCCGAGGCGTCGCCCAGGGGTGAAGGTGGCGGGAAGTTGACGCATTCCCTGGATGATCCCGATGGTTTCGTAGTGCACCGTGCCGGCAGGGTCGCAGACGTAGTCCGGCATACGGTCGAGCACAGCGACGAGCATGCGTTTGAAAACGACGCGGGCGACGTTGGATCCGATGCAGCGGTGGATTCCGAGACCGAAGCTGAAGTGGCGGTTGCGTTTTCGGTCGAGAACGACGCAGCGTGGGTCGGCGAAGACCGTGGCGTCGCGGTTGGCCATCGCCCACGACAGCCACAACCGTTCGCCTTCTCTGAATTGCTGTCCCGCGACCTCGCAGTCCGCCGAGATGGTCCGGCCGTCGCCCGGCGCGGGGGTGAAGTAGCGCAGGAACTCTTCGGTGGCAGAGTCGAGGAGCAGGTCGAGATCGTCCGGTTTCTCGCCGTCGATTCGCATGGCGGCCAGCGCATCGATCAGTCCCGGGCGCGGATGCTGCCGGATCTCGTGCAGGTTCGCCAGCAGGTCCATGCCCATCGCCATGTTCATTTTCGGTGACCCGCGGCATGTCCGGTGAGTCGGGCGGGGTGTAGACGGAGGCGTGGGCGGGTTCGTTGTAGACGGACCACTTCGCCAAGGGAATGCCGAGCATGGCCAAAGTAAGAACCAGGATGAGTAAGAACCAGGATGCCGCCGCGCATCGGGATGGCTTGGGTGCCGGAGGGGATCGTGATGCCTTGGTACCCCCGTCGTTGGCGGTGGACGTCGCGGTCGTTGGACACGTAAGGGCAGCGCGCCAGTTCGAAGACTTCCCGGTTCCCGGCCGCAACCCAATGCCCGCCGTAGGTATCGGTCCAGGCCAGCGGGCAACGAGCGTGCATATCGTCGGTGATGGCCCGGAACCGGAATCGGTATTCGGGTGTGTGCCGGTCGAAATGGTATCGGCGGCGACCGACTTGTGCCGCAGTCTGTTCGGTGTTCACTGTCGTGTCCTCTCCGGCGGCGGTGGCGATATCGCGCGCCGGTTATCGCGGATCCGGCCTGTCGAGGCGGGCACCGACCGTGCCCCGCCGACGGCACGGAACGACTCGATGCCCGATACCGGGGTGTCGTCGACCGCTCCCGTGCGGCGTGCCGCGAGGGCGTGGGCCCGAGATTTGAATGCCAGCGCGGCAAGGCTGGCCCGGTGCTGCGCCTGTTCGGTGTGACGTATCAGATCGGGATCGTGGGTATCGCCCCACAGCGTCGTCTCGGGATCGCCGGTGTCGAGAGATCGTGTGATCCAGCGGCGTACCGCATCGTCGAACGTTCGCTCGTCGCCGATGACCGCCAACTCTCGCGGGGTGGCGCCGTGCGAGGAAGGAGGCACCGTCGCCAAGTCGACGACATCGGCTCCGAGCATGCGTAGCGGGACGGGATCGTGTGGATGTGCGATCAGGACAGTGACGTCGCAGCCTGCCATGACCCGGTCGAACAGCCATCCCCCGGCCAGATCCACCACCTCGTCCACACGGTGGGCCACGACTACCAGCCACCCTCGCGGAGTGTGCTGGTGTGCACGAGCGATCACCTCCACCGCGGACGTCACACCGTAGAATCGGCCGGCGCACTCGGGTGGCACCACATCCATCGGCTGTCTCGCCCTTCCATCCAGTTGCCGCGTCATGTGCGCGCCGGTTTCGGTGCGCTGAGCTCCCGCAGGGAAGCCAGGAACAGCTCGTCCATACGTGGGCTCAGTTCGGCGAGCGTTGTGGCGCTCGCGTGTCCTGCGGTACCGAAAACGCGCTCGAGCGCTGGGGTGTCGGTGGCCGCACCGAGCGACAGACACAGGCACCCGACACCGTCGCCGCGCAGTTCTTCGAGCGCCTTGCATGCGTCGGCTTCGGCGTAGCGGCCCTCGTAGC
Organism: Nocardia mikamii NBRC 108933; assembly: GCF_001613505.1. Taxonomy (GTDB): domain Bacteria; phylum Actinomycetota; class Actinomycetes; order Mycobacteriales; family Mycobacteriaceae; genus Nocardia; species Nocardia mikamii. Next base: position 69,667 of record NZ_BDCM01000028.1, on the reverse strand, counting down.
CGTCGTCGTAGGGAAACCCGTCCGACAGCACGAGCAACAGTCGATTGCGTGTTCCCGCTTGGGATTTGAGTATTTCCCCCGCGCCGCGAATGCCGGCACCGAGACGCGTGTAGCTGGATGGCTGGAGCTGGTTGAGCCTGGCTCGCCCCACGGCGCTGAAGCGCTGTCCGAACGTTTTGATCGCCGGGAGATGTACGGCGTGACGCCCCTGTGATCGAAACGCGTAGACCGCGACGCGGTCACCGAGCTCTTCGAGAGTGACTGCGAGCGTGGCGGCCGCGCGGCGCTGATGGTCGTGGACGGCAAAGCCGTCGGGGTCGGTATCGGTAGCCGACCCCGAGGCGTCCAGGAGGATCAGGACTCCGAGATCGCGTTCGAGTTTGAGGTGCTCACGGTAGACGTTCTCGGGAGGCGAGTGGCCCGAACGCAAATCGACGAACAGGTCGATCAGCGCCTCCAGGTCGAGTTCGTCTCCGTCGGGACGGCCGCGAAGAGCCTTGGGGCCCAAGCCGACTCGAGCCAGGCGCCGTCGCAGCACATCGTCGGCGGGGACACCGGCCGCCGCGACGTCGGCGTCGGCGGTGAAGGGGAAGTCGATCACCCGGCACCACTCGGGACGGTAGCGCTGGTGGTGGACATCCCATTCCGGATACAGGGCCCCACCCACGCCGACCGCGGCGCCGGGCTTGCCGTCGTCGGTGAACCGGATCCGTGCGGGCAGTGGTCGCGCGTGCACCCCGACCATGCGTGCGCGACGCACCGCGCGAACGGGCGCCTCGGCACCGGCAGGCCCGTCCCCGGCCGCCCGCGTACTCCCCGACTGTTTGCGGAAGAAGTCCATGAGGGTGCGGGAACTGAACAGCGGATTCTCGAAGAGCTTCGCGATCTTGCTTTCCCCGGACTGCTCGGTGTCGCCGTCGTCGTCTGCGTCGGGCAGGTCGAGGGGATCGAATTCCAGGCGAAGTTCGCGGTCGGTGGGCCGCGCGCCCGCACCGGCGACAGGAGCCAGCAGACGGGACGGTTTGATGACGCCGAACCATTCCGGTGGATCGGCGACCGCACCGCGGCCTCTGGCGATCGCCAATGACTCGTCGGCCGTGGACGTCTGTGGCCGGTCGCCGAGATCCGACTGCGCAACGAGCGGAACATGGGTGGCGAGTTCGGCAAGAACCCGGGTGCCTTCCAGGGCCAGATAACGTCGAGCGACCGCCGGACGCGCCCGCAACGATTTCACCACGCGCTGATCCAGGCTTCCCGCACCGAGCAACGCGGCCTGGACCACGACCTCTCGGCGCTGGTCGGCCGACGGGCCCGCCGTGACGAAGATGGCGTGACCGTTGGTGTGGGCGGCCGCCCCGGCGGGTGCCTGCGTGACCTCGACCGCCCGGCCGGCGAGATAGGTCGCCAGCAACCGGAACCGGTCGAGGCCGTTCGGGTCGGCAGTCATGTCCGGGGCAGTACGGCGTCGACGAGTTCGCCGAGGGCGCGGACGACCTCATGGTCGTCCGAGAGCGCTCGCACGATCGCGGATTGGACGGCGCTGCGGAGGCTGAGCCCCTCGGCCACCAAACCGCCGGCCAGGACCAGCATTCGAGTGGACGACACCTCCCGCAGCGGCGAACCGTCCAGGTTGCGGATAGCGTTGCCTACGGTGACCAGCGCGCGTGCCGTACCCGCGTCGACCCCGGCCTCGTGCACGACCACTTCGATCTCGATCTCGGCGGGCGGGAACCCTAGTTCGATCGCGACGAACCGCTGGCGCGTCGATTCCTTGAGGTTCTTCAACACGCTCTGATACCCGGGGTTGTAGGAGATCACCAACTGGAAACCGGGCGCCGCCGACAAGGTGGTGCCGAGCCGGTCCACCGGCAGTTCACGACGGTGATCGGCGAGCGGGTGGATCACCACCGTGGTGTCCTGGCGCGCCTCCACCACCTCGTCCAGATAGAAGATGGCCCCCGCACGCACGGCCCGCGTCAACGGCCCGTCCACCCAGACCGTCTCGCCGCCTTTCAGCAGGAAGCGGCCGACGAGATCCGCCGAGGTCATGTCCTCGTGCCCGGCCACGGTGATCAGCTCACGCCCCAGGCCTGCGGCCATGGCCTCCACGAAGCGCGTCTTGCCACATCCGGTGGGGCCCTTCAGCAAGACCGGCAGACCACGTCGCGCCGCAGCGCCGAAGACTTCCACCTCGTCACCGACCGCCTTGTAGAACGGCGGGGCCTCGAGGATCGTGGCCGCATTATGGTTGTTGGTCGACATCTCAGTTTCCCCGATCGAACGGAACGGTTTTCGGGAGCTCGGTGCCGGGCGGTAGCACCAGCCGGCCTTCCGGATCGATATAGCCGCTGTCTTTTCCGGGTATCGGGAGCGCCGGATCGGGACATAGCCGCCCCGTCCCCTCGCCACAGATCCCCATGTCGAAATACGAGCGCTTCTGGATGTCCTCCGGCCACGACTCCGCGTGCATACCGAACCACTGGGCGGGGACGTTGTAGAACACGAAGAAGAACACGCTGCACGCCGCGAATATGGCCAGGAACCGTGTGAACTGCTGTTTCACGAAGCCACCCTGAATTCGTTCCAGGCCGCGTTCCACGAAAGTCCGGCCCCGGTCGTCGGTGAAATAGCGGAGCGCGCACAAACCTGCCTGCACCCCACCCCACATCAGCCCCTCGTACAGCGGCCACTGGTAGTAGGTGCCGGCGTTGATCGACAGCGACTTGATCGCACCGGGGTAGGTGAAAAGCCCCATCGGCATCAAGAACAGACCCTCGATGACGAAATCGAAGATGAACGTCCACACGATCAGCACGCCGATCAAACCGTAATTGTTGAGCCGCGGCCACTGTTTCTTGGCGCGGCGCATGATCCAGCAGCCCAATATGGTGCACAACAGCACACCGTAGGAATAGCCCGGCGCATTCATCAAGATGGGCTCGGCCATCATGCGACCGGGTTCTCCGTAGGAATGCCAGCCAGGAACGTACTGGACCCACGAGCCCATATTCCACATCCACGTGTTATAAGTGCTCCACGTGTTGAAGTAGTTCAGGAGAGGATCCTGGAACCACAACAAACCGCAGGCCACCAACAACATGCCGTCGAGCGTGATGCGACGTTCCCGCCGCCACGGCCGGATGATGAAGTAATAGATCCCGACCGGGAGACCGACAATGATCACCGCCGTCCACGTGATCAGGATCGCCTTCATCAACGCCGGTGGGTCACTCGGCCCCTTCGGCACCCGCTCGAAATACGGGCCTGTCACCCACCGAATCCACACATACAGCTGAAAGGCCAGGATCAAACCACCGAGCACAGCCCAGATCCGGACCGGCTTGCCGCGGGACCGAACCTGGGAACCCACTGCGGTCACATCAGCGGCGGATTCCGTGACAACGGGGGTGGTCTTGCTGTCGGACGGTCCACTCATGACACCGTCTCCTTTTCGATTGTCGCACTGCGGCGCTCGCGCCTCCGGCCGCAGAACACATGCAGAACGGCGGGGAGGTGCGACACCCCGGACAGTCGGGGTTTCGTCGGCGGAAAGTGCCTCGTCCGTGGCGGCCGACTCAGCCAATATACCAACTAGTATCTCAGAATCCAATGGGTCTCTCGGAGACTGGGTAGACTGATCGGCATGGTGGAACGGTGGACAGTGGAGCGGCGCCTGGAGCACACTCGATCTCTGCTGTTGGATGCCGCCGAGGCGGTATTCGCGGAAAAGGGCTTCATGTCGGCGACCCTCGACGACATCGCCGGCACGGCCGGTTATACGAAGGGCGCCATCTACAAGCACTTCACCGCCAAGGAGGACCTCTTCCTGGCAGTGAACGAGCGTTATTGGCGCCGCTACTTCGAGACGTTCGCCGAAATGATCTCCGCCGCAACCCGAGTCGGAGCCCGAGAACTCGACGAAATCGCTCAGCGGTGGCGTCAACTGAGCAACGAGCGTGGCGCCGCGCAGGCCGCGCTCGGTTACGAGTTCACCCTGTACCTGCTGCGCAACCCGGACGTACGAGAACGAGTCGCCGACAGGCGACAACAGGTGGCGCACGCATTGGCGGCTTTCGTCGCCGAGGGCCTCGACCGAATCGGGGCCACTTTGACGATTCCTCCGCTGACCTTCGCGAATGTCCTCATCGCCACCACCGATGCGGTCGAACTCGGCAGTCAACTCGACGACCTCGACCTCTACCGGCCGATTCTCGAAATGTACGTCTCGGCAGTCAAATTGCCCGCCGAACACACCGCGACGACGGACTGATTTCGCTCCCGCAAGCTGGGATGTCGGTGATCGGTATCCAAGAGCTCTAACCACTGAGCCGCGCGCGACCGGCGGCGATTCCTACACCTTCGGGACCACCGGTGGAGTAGTAGCCGAAGTAGCGCTGGATCGTGGTGGTTACCACCACGAACACAACACCTTTCGTGAGTGAGTAGATGATGTCGGTGCCGCTGAGCACCATGCGGAAGTAGTGCTCGTAGGTGCCGGGAGAGTGGCTGCCGGCGATCCCGAGGGCGAACCGGACGGCGATGAAGTTGGCCGCCAGGCACACCGGATACAGCGGGACGATGGCGGCCACCGTCGGCATGGATCACCACTCGCCCTTGATCGGCCGCGCTCATTTCGCGTGTTCGAAAGGCACGGTCTGCGGAACTCGAGCTCCGTCGGGCAGTATCAGCTTCCCGTCGGTGTCGATGAATCCGGATCGCTTGGTCGGCACCGGCAACACGGGGTCAGGGCATGGCACGTCCGTACCGTCACCACAAATGCCGCCGTTGAAGTACGAGCGCTTAAGGTGATCGGCCGGCCAGGGGTCGGCGTGCATGCCGATCCACTGGGCGGGCACGTTGTACAAGACGAAAAAGCATACGCTGACCGCGGCGAAGACCGCGAGGAACCGAGCGAATTGCTGTCGGGCGAATCCCCCACGGATGTGATCCAATCCGCGCTCGACGACGGTGCGACCACGGTCGTCGGTGAAATAGCGCAGGCAACACAGACCGGCCTGGACCGCGCCCCACATCAGCCCCTCGTATATCGGCCATTGGTGATAGGTTCCCGCCGCGAACGACACCGATCGTGTGGCTCCGGGATAGGTGTAGAGCCCGAACGGCAGCAGGAAACACGCCTCCATGACGAAGTCGAGCACGAACGTGAAAGCATAGGTGGCCAGGATGAGCCGAAGATTGGTGATATTCGGCCAGCGCGATTTGATCCTGCGCATCACCCAGCAGCCGAATATCGTGATCATCAAGACCCCGGCGGCGTACCCGGGAGCATTGACCAGCAGCGGCTCGGACACCTGGTGACCGGGCTGCTCGGGCGACACCCAACCCGGGATATCCGACGACCACGACCCGCGATTGAACAGCCACGTGTTGTAGGTGCACCACGTGTTGAGGTAGTTCAGCAACGGATCCTGAAAGAACATCAGGCCCATCGACACCAGCAATATGCCGTCCAGAGTGATTCTGCGTTCGCGGAGCCAGGGCCGGACGATGAACCACCAGATCGCCACCGGCAGAACGACACACACCACGACGGCATTCATCGTGAGGAAGGCCTTCATGTACATCGGCGGGCTGTCCGGTCCGCTGGGTACCCGCTGGAAATACGGCCCGGTGATCCATCGCACCCAGACGTACACCTGCAGTGCCAGCAGCAGCCCGCCGGCCGTTGCCCAGACCTGAACTCGCTTGACGCGGAGGCGATCCTGCGCCGCCGGCTCGGCGGCTTCACCGACCCCGATCGTCCGGCCGGGACCGTCTGTCACCGTGGGCTTTTCACTCGACAGCTCGCTCATGAGAGCCTCCCATATCAGATTCTCATCGGTCAATTCAGCGACCTTGGGCAGGCCGCGCAAGCGCCTTTTCCACACGAGAAATCGGTTGTGCGCATGCGGGATTCGGCGCAAGCGAAGTCCGGGTGCTCAGCGCCGCCCGATTCGGCGGTGATCGACGCTCAGCGCCGAAAGCCGGCTCGCCGAATGCGCACCAGGGCGCATTGCCGACGCAGGGGATCGGAGGCCGGCTGCGGCGGAGATGGATTTGGTCTCGAGGAAGCCGTCGAGGCCTTCGCGGCCGAGCTCCCGGCCGATGCCGCTGGCCTTGACTCCGCCGAAGGGTGCGGCCGGGTCCATACTGTAGGCCTGGTTGATTCCCAGTGTGCCGCTGCGGATTCGGTATGCCATGGCTGTCGCGCGGTCGATGTCGGGTGTCCAGATCGAGCCGGAGAGCCCATAGTCGGAGGTATTGGCCAGTGTGATGGCTTCTTCGTCGTCACGATAGGGAATGGCACACAGGACGGGGCCGAAGATCTCCTCCTGTGCGATCCGCATCGAATTGTCGACATCGGCGAACAAGGTGGGGCGGATGTACCAGCCGCGGTCGACACCGGCCGGGAGGTCGGTGCCCCCGACCAGCAGTCGAGCACCTTCATGGCGGCCCTTGTCGATGTAGTCGCGAATGCGTCGTTGCTGGCGGCGGGCGACCATCGGGCCGACCTGGGTTGCGGGATCCCCAGGATCGCCCACCGTGAGTGAATCGACCATGTCGGCCAATGTCTCGGTGAATTCGTGATATCGACTCTGCGGCAAGAGAATTCGGGTCTGCGCGACGCAGGCCTGTCCCCCGTTCATCAGCCCGGCCACGGCTATACCGGCAGCGACTGCCGCGGGGTCGGCGTCATCGAGTACGACGGCCGCGGATTTTCCGCCGAGTTCGAGACTGACCTTGCGCAATGCGGCTCCGCAGGCCGCAGCTACCTGACGGCCGGCGGCCGTCGAGCCGGTGAACGACACCTTGTCGACCCCAGGATGCCCCACCAGATAGCTGCCGGTCTCGCGATCTCCGGGCAGGATGCTGACCACGCCGGGAGGCAGGTCGAGTTCGGTGAGCAGTTCCGCGAGAATATAGGCGTCCAGCGGAGTCTCGGGGGCGGGTTTGAGCACGACGGTGCACCCTGCCAGCAATGCCGGGATCAGTTTCACCACTGTCGTGAACATCGGCATGTTCCATGGCACGATAGCGGCCACCACTCCGACGGGCTCTCGCCGCACGGTGACGTCGGCGCCGAGCAGCCCGGATCTGGTTTCGTCCCAGGGATGTTCGGTTGCCAGCTCGGCGAACGCGCTGATCAAGGCGCCGGGCAGTCGCGCCTGCGCGGAGCGGGAGAAGGTGATCGGCGCCCCCATTTCGGCGGTGACGATCTCGGCGATCTCCTCTCGCCGGGTCTCGTATCGCACGGCCAGTTCCCGTATGACCCCGGTGCGTTCGGCCGGGTCCAGTCGTGGCCACGGGCCGTGATCGAATGCCGACCGCGCGGCCGCGACCGCGCGGTCGACGTCCGCGGGGGACGCGGCCGGGACGGTGGCGATCGGCTGCTCGGTGTGCGGGGAGATGACCTCGATCGCGTCCGCGCCCGCGGGCGTGACCCAGTCACCACCGATGAACAACTGTTGTCGTGCAGGCATGGTCACCTCGTCGCGTAGTTCTGTGCAGCTGCGGATCAGGCTGTGTGCGTGCGGATTTCGCGATAGAGCCGGACGGTCGGCGGCGGATCGGTCCGGACCCCGACCGGGGTGGAGAAGGTGCCGGATTTGCTCGCCGCGGCCAATTGGGCCTGTACGGAGGTGATGTCGTCGGCCTCGATCTCGTAGACGGCGAGATAGACGTTCTCGCCGTCCACAGGTGCGAACCGGCGGGCGGCGACCACTCCCGCGAGACCGAGCATCTCCTGCATATGGGTTCCCTCGTACCACTGGTGGTAGGCGGCGGCTTGCTCGTCGGAGGCGGGACGGGTTTCGACGTAGAGGATTCCCTTGGGCATTGTTGTCTCCTTGATCACCGAAAATGCGAGTGCGTGAGATGTCGAGGTCAGGCGTGTTTGACGATGCGGCCGTCCTTCATCACGAACCGCACGTCCTGCAAGGCGGTGATGTCGGCGGTCGGATCCCCGGGGACGGCGATGATGTCGGCGAGCAGTCCGGGTGCGAGCCGGCCGCGGTCGTCGGCGTCGATGAGTTCGGCGCTGGTGACGGTGGCCGCGCGCAATGCCTGCGCCGGTGTCATCCCGCGATCGACCAGTGCCCACAGCTCTTTGGCGTTGTCTCCGTGCGGTACCGCGGGCGCGTCGGTGCCGCAGGCGATCTTCACCCCCGCCGCGATCGCCTTACGTAGCGTTTCCCGAGCGCGCGGGAAGACCTCGGCCGCCTTCTTCTGCAGTGCGGGCGCGGCTTTGGAGACATCCAGTCCTTCGGACAGATAACTCGTGGGCACCAGGAAGGTGCCGTGTTCGACCATCATCGCGAGGGTGTCGTCACTGGCCAGCGAGCCGTGCTCGATGCAGTCCACTCCGGCCCGGATACAGGCGCGGATGCCGGCGTCGCCGTGCGCGTGCGCCGCGACCTTGATGCCGGCGCGGTGGGCCTCGTCCACGATGGCAGCCAGTTCCTCGTCCGAATATTGCTGTGCGCCGGCGACGGTGCCGTGCGACATCACTCCGCCCGAGGCCGAGATCTTGATGACCCCGGCGCCGTATTTGATCTGGTAGCGCACGGATTCGCGCACCTGCGGCACGCCGTTGGCGCGGCCCTCCTCGACGCTGACCGGCATGATGTGCGGGGCCAGTCGCTGGAACATCGTGGGATCGAGGTGTCCTCCGGTCGGGGTGATGGCGTGCCCAGCGGAGACGATGCGCGGTCCCTCGACCCACCTCTGGTCGATGGCGCGGCCCAGATCCACGTCGAGCAGGTAGCCACCGGTCTTCACCATGAGCCCGAGATTGCGGACGGTGGTGAACCCGGCGTGCAGGGTCGTGCGGGCGTTGATCGTCGCGCGCAGCGTCCGGTAGACCGGGTCGTCCTGCACTCCGTGCAGGGGATTGGGCAGGCCGGACGGATTGTCGGGACCGCCGATGAGGAGGTTGATCTCCATATCCATCAGCCCCGGCAGCAGGGTGAGGTCACCGAGTTCGACCATCCGGGCGCCCGGCGGTGGCTGCGGCGGATCGATCGCGGTGATCGTGTTGCCTTCCACCGCGATCGAGGCGGGAGAGTGCACCTCGCCGGTGTCCACGTCGACCCGGCGCGCCGCCCGCAGCAGCAGGGCCTCGCCGGCGCTCACGGGACCGGCTCGATCACGCAGTCCAGTGCTGCCACACCGGTATCGGGCACTTTCGGCTGACTCCACACCTCGACGGGGAACGACACCGTGATCATGGAATACAGCAGATACAACAGGTTCTGCACCTCGTCGGGCAGCTCGTCGAGCGGGAACGCGTCGCAGTAGGTCAGCACGTCCTCGGCGCGCGCGGTGATCGCGTCGTAGAACCGCTGCATTTCGTCCATCGTGCTCGCCAGCCGCTGGGCGTATCGTTCGCGTTCGCTGGGCAGGCACCAGGTCGGCGCATACGGTTCGAGATCGGCGAATTCGCTCGGCAACATCGTCATCGCGGTGCCACCTGCTCCCGGCAGTAGTCGGTGACCCAGTCGCCGGCGACCTTGTGCAGGTGGCGCAGCAGGATTTCCTGGTCGTTGAGCGGAAAGGTCGTCACCGCACGGGATTCCAGCATGATCTGGGTCGCCTCCAAGGTGCTGCTGTCCTGCAACCCGTATTCCTTGAACGTCACCGCGGCCATCTCGTGGGCGACGCGTTCGCGCGCGGTGCGCGCCGGTGGGAAATACAGGTTGCCTTCGAAGATGTGGGTGTTGTGCGAGGTGGGCCAGTAGTGATAGGTCAGATACCAGCCGCCCGACCAGATCAGGATCACGAAGTTCGGCCACAGCTGGAACGAATCGAGTCCCCACGGATCGCAGCCGGCCGGATTCAGCCCGGCGGGCATCGGCCCGAGATCCGGTGTGTCCCAAGGCCCGAACAGTCCGCTGCGGGTGATGTCCTCCATGGGCTTGCGCATCTCGGGGTCCAGTTCCCAGGTGACCACACCCGAGGTGCTGACCAGCCGATGCGGCCCGTCGAGCTGATAGTGCGGCGCCTCGAAACCGGCCTGCTGGGCGGCGACGGAGAAGTTGTCCGGTGTCTGCTTACCGTGCAGCACGGGGGCGTGGTAGAACTCCTGGAACGCGTCCATGTACAGCTTCCAGTTGGCCCCCACCTCGGAGCGATAGCAGAACCGCTCGGTGAGCTTGTCGAACGGATAGCCGTCCAATCCGGTGATCAGCGGGCCGAGGAATTCGAGCAGCGTCTGCCGCGGTTGCGGGGCGAGATTGACGAAGATGAAGCCGGACCAGATCTCACAGTGCACGCGGGCGAGTCCGTGTGTGCTCTTGTCCAGGTCGAAGAATTCCTCTTCCTGCTGGACGAAATTCAGTGCGCCGTCGAGTCCGTAGCGCCAGCCGTGGTATTTGCAGGTGAACTGCCGGCAGGTTCCCGCGACTTCTTCGCGCGGTAACTCGTTCCACACCAGTTTGTTTCCGCGGTGGCGGCAGATGTTGTGGAAGGCGTTGATCTGTCCGTCGCGGTCACGCACCACGATGACCGAGGTATGGGCGGCGGCGATCTCCTTGGTGAAGTAGCTTCCGGTGCGTGGCAGCTGTTCCACTCGACCGACATTGAGCCAGGCGCGTTTGAAGATCGCTTCGCGCTCGAGTTCGAAGAACTCCGGTGAGATCGAGTCCTCGTAGGACATGGGCGCGGTGCCGAGTTCGGGATAGTGCTGGGTCCAGCTGCCCTCGGCGGGCTTGGGCCATCGCGGCATGGGATGCTCCTGGAAACGGTGTGTCATCGGATGGGCTCGTCACCGAGGACGGTGGTGCGCAACATTTCTCGCGGCGATCCGGAGTCGTAGGGCGTCGCGCGGTGGATGACGCCCCGGTTGTCCCAGATCACTGTGTCGCCGACCGACCATTCGTGGCGGTAGACGCGGTCGGGTGCGGTGCACCGGTCCAGCAGATCGTCGAGCAGTCGCCTGCTCTGCTCCGGATCCATCCCCACGACGTGGTCGGTCGAGGCGCCCAGCACCAGGGATTTGCGACCCGTCTTGTGCGTCCAGATCAGTGGATGCTCCTTCGACGGGCGGCGGTGCCAGGCGGCCAGTTGCTCCGGCGTGGGATCCGGCGTGACGAGGCGCTGGGAGGCCTCGAGCGAGTGGACCACCCGCAGGGCCGCCAGCTGCTCCCGTTCGGTCTCGCTCAAATTGTCGAAAGCCTTGTAGGTGGAGGCGAATTCGGTGTCCCCACCGGACGCGGCGACCGCCTTGGCCGACAGCATGGTGGCCATCTGCGGGTAGGCGTCGTCCTGCGGTGTGCAGCCGTCGATATGCCAGTCGAAGGTTGCGCGCAGATAACTCGCGGAGGAGTTCTTGCCGGTGTCGAGGCTGACCCGGTAGATCCCCTCGACCGGATGATGTCCGGGTTCGGTGTCGATCGGACCCAGTTTGCGGCAGAACGCCACCTGCGTCTCCGGATCCAGGTGCAGATCTCGAAAGACCAGGACGCCATGGGTTTCCAGGGCATCGAGTATGGTGGCGGCCACGGTGTCGTCGGTGAGCAACTGATCGCGATCCACCCCTGAGATCTGCGCGCCGACATCGGTGCCGAGTGTGTCGATGGTGATCGTCATATCGGATTTCCTTCCGCTTCGCGCCGAATACGGCTGCGGGAGTGGGTCTTACGGCATGGGCTCGGCGATGCGGGTGAGCACGGCATCGGCGCAGTCGGTGGGTGTGGGCTGCTGGAAGATCTCCACCGCCATGGCGACCATCACCATCGAATAGATCAGCCGCAGCAGGTTCAGCGCGTCGTCGGGCAGCTCGTCGAGCGGAAATTTGTCGCAATAGGCGATGGCCTCGTCGAGGCGAGGGAGGAAGGCGTCGTGAAAGCCGACCAGTTCCGGCATGGGTGTCGCCATCCGGCGAGCCCAGCGTTCGGATTCGGCTGCCAGACACCAGGTCTGCGCGAACCGCTCGAATTCGCCGAATGCGGAGGGCAGCAGGTTCTCGGCCATCTCGATCACACCTTCACCGGACCGCGCCGGTACGCCTCGACCCAGTCGGCGACCGCCTTGTGGAAGTGACGCACCAGGATCTCCTGGTCGTTCACCGGGAATTCGGTCAAACCCGCGGTGCGGTAGGCGGATTCGAGTGCTGTCTGCGTGCCGGTGAGCATGCCGGCGTCCTGCAGAGCGAACTCCTTGAACACAACCGAGGCGACTTCGTGTTCGATGCGTTCGCGGACATTGCGGGCCGGCTGGAAGCAGAGCATGCCCTCGAACCGATGCGTGTTGTAGGAGGTCGGCCAATAGCGGTAGAGCAGATACCAGCCGCGATAGATGAGGATTTCGATATTGGGGAAGATCTGGAAGTTGTCGATACCCCACGGATCGACACCTCCCGGATTCAGCCCCGGCGGCATCTCCCCCAGTTCCGGCGACTCCCACGGACCGACCAGCCCACTGCGCGTGATGCGTTCGATCGGATACATGTATTCGGGCGGGAGCGTCCAGCGGCGCGGGCCACCGGTGGACACCACCCGGTGCGGGCCGTCGATCTGGAAATGGGCGCATTCGAACCCCTTCCCGGTGCGGACCGCGCCCGGGATCTGCTGTGGGTGCAGGCCGGGGACGTGGTAATACTCCTGGAAGGCGTCGGCGAACAATTTCCAGTTGCTGTTGTTGTCGGCGCTGAATTCGTACCACTCGGTCATCGCATCGAACGGGTAGCCGTCGAGCGCGGTGATCATGGGGCCGAGGAATTCACGCAGGGTCTGGCGCGGTTCGGGATCGAGGTTGACGAAGACGAATCCGTTCCAGACGTCACAGTGCACCCGGGCCAACCCGCGGTTCTCACGGTCCAGATCGAAGAATTCCCCTTCCTGCTGCACGAAATTCAGCGCGCCGTCGAGTCCGTAGCGCCAGCCGTGATATTTGCAGGTGAACTGCCGGCACGTGCCCGAGACCTCGGCGCGCGGAAGTTCGTTCCACACCAGCTTGTTTCCGCGATGCCGGCAGATATTGTGGAAGGCGTTGATCGAGCCGTCGCGATCGCGCACCACGATGATCGACGTGCGGGCGATATCGATTTCCTTGGTGAAGAAGCTGCCCGTGCGCGGAAGTTGTTCCACCCGGCCGACATTGAGCCAGGCGCGTGTGAAGATCGCCTCGCGTTCGAGCTCGAAGAACTCCGGGGATACCGAATCCTCGAACGAGACGGCCGCGGTGCCGAGTTCGGGATAGTGCTCGGTCCAGCTGCCCTCGGGCGGTTTGGGCCATCGGCGGGGTGTGGACTGTTCACGCTCGCTCACGGCTGTTCCTCCTTCTGCGGCGGGGTGGGTGCGGCCCGGTCCATGCCCGGGTCCAGTGGCAGGTCGACGCTGTTGAACACCAGCGCCAGGCACAGATACGACCCGGCCACGAACAGGATTTCGAGCAGTTGCCGGGCGTCGAAGTGGGCCGCCAGCCCGGACCAGGTGGCGTCGGTGACTCGATGCCGGTCGAGCAGTTCGTCGGCGGCGGTGAGCAGCAGTCGGTCCACGGCCGACCAGAGCGGGTGCGCCGGACCGTGGGCGACGGCGTCGACATGGGCCGCGCCGATCCCGTACTCGGCTCCGATCCGCACGTGCTGGGCCCATTCGTAGGCCGAGTCGGTGCGCCGCGCGATCCGGAGTATCAGCATTTCGCGACAGCGCGGGTCGAGTGCGGGCTGTTCGAGCAGCACGCCGTTGTAGGCGAGCCAGGCAGCGGCCAATTCGGTGTGGTGGCCCAGGATTCCGAGCACATTGGGCATCGGCGGTGCGTCGGGACGGCCGGACAGATACCGGTCGGCCAGCCGCACGTGACCGCGCAACATGCTCCGGGCCCGCTCGTCCCACTGATCGGCCGGCAGCGGCGCCAGCCGCCGTGGCGAGGCGGTGGTCATATGACGGACCCGCCGTTCACGCCCAGCACCTGCCCGGTGATGTATCCGGCCTGATCCGAACACAGGAACAGGCACGCCGCCGCGATATCGGCACCACTGCCGAGATGGCCCACCGGGATGGCCTTGGCCATGGTCGCGTTGTCGGGCAGATGTCCGGCTGCCTGCGACTGCCGGGACATAGGGGTGTCGATGCCCGACGGAGGAATGGTGTTGACGGTGATGCCGCGGGCCGCGTACTCGCGTGCGAGGGCCTTCGTCATCGCGACGACGGCGCCCTTGGATGCGGTGTAGTGGACCATCCCAGGCGAGCCGCGTTGCGCACTGGACGACGAAATCGTCACGATCCGTCCCCAGCCGCCGGCGACCATATCCGCAATCGCGGCCTGGACACAGTGGAAGGTCCCGGTGAGATTCACGCCCAGAACCCGGTCCCACTCCTGCTCCGAGATCTCGGTGAACGGCGCGAAGCCCACCGCACCCGCGCTGGTGACCAGGATCTCGACCGCGCCGAATTCCGCTCGCACCGTGGCCAACGCCTTCTCGACCGCACCGCGATCGGTCACATCGACCTCGCAGGCGATCACATCGCCGCCGGTGCCGCGCAGCTCCGCCGCCGTGTTCGCGGCCGCCTCACCATCGATATCGAGGACCGCCGTGCGGTAACCGTGGCCGGCGAAGGCGCGGCAGATATCCAGCCCCATACCGGAGGCCCCGCCGGTCACGACGGCCACGCGCCCGGAACCGGGCACAGGATCGTTCGTCATTCGATTCGCTCCTCAATTCATAGGTCGGGTCCCGCACGAGAGGCTCAGAAGCGGTTAATCGAACGATTAATTAATCGAGTGATTAAGATATACGGCAGCGCCTGCGCCGATGTCAATAGCCATACGCCGCAGGCACATTCGCCGACGCGATGTCAAGGGAGCTGATCGAGCGTCGTACACTGACAAAACAGGTGGTCGCAGGCGGTCACCCCGTTGTGCCGCGATGATGCGGCGTGGATCGCGTCCACAGGAGGCCATCAGATGAAACCGGGCCGCCACGCGGACCCAGAGAACTCCCCCACGCGCGCGGCGTTCCTCGACGCCGCCGAGCAGATCATGCTCGAGGACGGATACGCCGGAGTCAGCACCCGCCGGTTGGCGACCCGCGCGGGCGCGAACTCGGCGTTGGTGTACTACTACTTCGGCAACATGGACAATCTGTTCGTCGAACTCTTCCGGCGCGGCGCCGACCGCAGCTACCAACGCCAGCTCGATGCCCTGAAGACGCCGCAGCCACTGTGGGCGCTCTGGGAGGCGATTCACGACCAGTCCCAGACCGCTCTGACCATGGAGTTCATCGCGCTGGCCAATCATCGCAAAGCCATTCGCGCCGAAATCTCGGAGTCCTCCAAGCGATTTCGGAAACTACAGCTCGATGCGGTATCGAAGATATTGGCCGAGTATCGCTTCGAGTCCGATAGCTACACCCCCGGCGCGATCGTCCTGCTGATGTCGAGCATCTCGCGATTCCTGCGCATGGAGGAAGCCTTCGACGTGCATCTCGGCCACCGAGACGTAACCGAACTCATCGAAAATCTGCTGCGAGACCTCGAGGGAGAACGCATCCCCACCCCCACCGGCCCAGGGCTCGGAATACCTGAACCCGAATGAAAGACGCGATGCCCCTCGCCCACCTTCTCGGTTCCACGGAGGACGGTCGCACACCTCGACCGTGGCGCGGGTGGCGTAGCGGGAGTGGCGCAATGCCGGCCCGTCCGGCTGTTCGGCGCGGTGATCTCGTTGGCCTTCTCCACCGGTTTCCGGCTCATCCCCGCACCCGCGGGGAGCACACGACGCCCGCTAGCCTCGGCGGTCTCGACCAGCACGCCAGGACCGGTTGCCGCGCAACCGAACTCGCGCGTGCCTGAGGACTCCGACACGCTCGCTCGCTGAAAGACCCTCAAAGATGGCACCAATTTCCGTCCGCCTATCCGTACGGTCGCTTCCGCCCGCGGCTCCGGCTGAAATTTTGACTTAGTGGGCAAAGAAGAGCTCAATTGCCACCCGGTGGCCCGGGATTCCCATCACGAAGATCAACGCGCTGCCGATCGGCGAGATGTACGAGTGGCGCCGACGATTTCCGGATCGGAGGTGTCCGGCGAACCCATCGTCGGCAACCCACCGCCACTGCGGCCGAGACAGTGGCCCGCATCGCGTCGCTGCGCCGATCCAACAAATGGCCCGCTACCCGGATTGCTCTCGAGCTCAACAACTCCGGCGTTGATATCTCACGACGGACCGTGACCCGGCATCTGTATCGGCTGGGTTTGAACCGGCGCCGGTTCATCGACCCCACCGGCGCGCTCAACCGGGCACCACGCACCATCGTGGCCCGCCGGCCCGGGCACATGGTGCATGTCGATGTGAAGAAGGTCGGCCGCATACCCGACGGCGGTGGCTGGCGTGTCCACGGCAAGGGCTCCGTGCAAGCCAAGGCCGTGGACCGCACCAAAAAACGCGGCACAACAACCGGATACACGTATCTGCACTCGGCGGTCGACGGCTACTCCCGCCTGGCCTACACCGAAGCTCTCACCGACGAAAAGGCCGTCACTGCAATCGGATTCATGTTCCGAGCGCGAGCGTTCTTCGCCGCTCACGGCATCGTCCGGATCGAACGCATCGTCACCGACAACGGAGCCTGCTACCGCGCACACGACTTCGCGAAGGTCCTGCTCGGGGCACGACACCAACGCATCACGCCCTACACGCCCCCCACAACGGCAAAGCCGAGCGCTACAACCGGATCCTTGCCGAGGAATTCCTCTACGCCCGCGAATGGAACTCCGAATACCAACGATCACACGCCCTCGAGTCAGGCCGCAGACGGAAGCGAGCGCGGCGACCAGACCATCGGCGAGTCAACCCATTCCGGGCGACAGATAGGGTCATCGAGAACGACGTCACTGGCGAAAAACCACATCTGCTGGAGCGGACACCGAACATCGGGCCTGGCGGTGCTATCGACCGACACGCTGGCTTCGGTGCGGTTGACGTCGAGATTCGTTGTCAGGGACGGATACTTGTAGTCGGGGCTTCTGGACTGCCAGCCTATGCGTTCGCTGAACGTGGGCAGGTCGTCAACGGTCCAGGTCCAGTCGAATTGCGTCGCGGCCTGGATGGCGGCGAGTGCGCCGCTCCAGGCCAGGCGCGCGAAGGTGTCGGCGTCGATCCACTCGCAGATTGCCGCCGCCCGCCTCGGCTGGCGCCCGTGCCACACACGGCTTTTCCGCACAGCGGGCCGGCATCCACCGGACTCATCGTCACCCCCGTCGCGGCCCGCTGCTTGTCGATATCGTCGGCATATCTTGATCCGGATGCCCCGCATGCCCGGTCAACGCCTCCACAACCACGACATCGCTGCACCCACCCGGCCCGTACACACCGGCCACGTGCGTACCGACGCCACCGGCCGCCGCGCGATTCGGACGCCCACGACGAGGACGACTAAGCACCGGGCGAATGCCGGAGCCCTTGTGCCACCCTGAGCACGTGCGCTATTCGCTCACGCGGCTCGAAAGAGCGTACGCCAGGTGCCGGACTGTTCCGGTTGCCATGACGGCTTGACCCGATGTGGAGAAATGGATTCGATCCGGTTGAGTAGGTTCGCCCGGTCGTTGACCGGGTGATTCCACACGCCATGGCGAAGAGCGGGCGCCATGGCGAAGGCGAGGGAGCTCTCGCCCTGTGATGTCTGCTCGTGTTCGGTCGACGGCCGGCCAATTGGATTTGAACTGGTGGTACACCGCCGCCTTGGTGACACCGATGTAATCGGCGAGCATCTGCAACGAGGTCGCGCCGACGCCGTGCCGGGCGAACAACTCGAAGGCGGCGACGATGATACGGCGTTGCTCGGCATTGTATTTCGCAGGAACTGCCACGTCAGCACCCGGCGCGGCGGCGGAGGTCGTCGCCCGAAGCCGGCCGACGGGATGCGGCTGGTCATCGGCCCGGTCTATGGCAGCTCGACTTTGCTCGCCAGCCAGCGCCCGCCGACACGATCCATGGTGATCAGCAGGCGGTTGCGGTCGAGACGGGGCTGTGGGTTCGTCACGTTGGTGATCTCGGCGTCGACGAACAGCATGATCACCGCGCGGCTCTCGGACTCGGACTGGACGCTCGCGGCGACCACACGGCCTTTGCTTACCGATTTTGCCTGCAACAGAAGAGGTTTCAGCTGATCAGCGGACTGGCGGTACATGACCTCGAACTCGCCGGTTGCGCCGTTCAAGACGGTCGCGGTGTCGGCGTCGAGGTGGGCGAAGTCGATACTGGTCAACGCGACTGCGTAGTCCTTCGCCGCAGCCAATGCCGCGCGGCCGGCATCCTCGCGATTGTGCAGAGTGCGGAACTTCGATCCGAACACGACGCACCCCGCGATCGCGATTACCAACAGCACGATCAGCACCGTGGTCACCGGCCGCGGCAGCCTCCTGCGCCACGTCGCTACCGCACTGCCCTCGAATGGCTCCGCCGCCCGCGCCGCGCCCTCACTCGATTCGATCGCCTCGGCCGTTGCGACATCGGATTCGGCCGATACCACTGTGTCACCCTCGTCGGCGTTCACGACTGCGGTCTTGTCCATTGTCCTGCCCATCGTCATGTGCTCAACCGTTGTCGCCCAGGCTGTTTCAGCTGGCTGATCGCCTCACGCACGCGATCAGAGGGTCGTTCTCGGAAATAGGATCGTGTACAGCTCGGTGAAGCCGGCGTTCACCAGCATCAACAGAATGATGGTGGCCACGACTGCGGCATTGACCGAATTGGCGACGCCGCCCGGACCGCCCTTAGTGGTCAGCCCCTTGTGACAGGAGACGATGGTGACGATGGTGCCGAAGACCACGGCCTTCACCATCGCCAGCCACAGGTCGCCGACTCGTGCGAACGAGGAGAAGGTGGCCAGATAGCTTCCCGGCGTGCCGTTCTGGATGTAGACGTTGAACAGGTATCCAGCGAGGAATCCGACGAAAGCACTCAGTCCCGTCAGTCCGATGGCCACCGCGACACAAGCCGCCAGCCGTGGCACGACGAGCGCACGCAGGGCCGATACTCCCATGACCTCCATGGCGTCGATCTCTTCCCGGATCTTCCGGGCGCCCAGATCCGAGCAGATCGCCGCCCCTACGGCGGCGGCCAGCAGTATTGCGGTGACCAATGGCGCGGCCTGGCGTATCACGGCCAGACCGCCCGCGGCGCCGGCCAGTGATGTCGCCCCGACCTGACCGGCCAGCAGCCCGAATTGGATCGACATCGTCGCACTGATGGGCAGCGCAACCGCGACGGTCGGGACGTAGGCGGTCTTGGCCATGAACACCGCCTGCTGGACGAATTCCCGAAACGGGAAGCGCCCTCTCGCGATGTCCGCGATCAGATATTGGACAGCGCGCACACCCAGGACGAACTGCCCCCCAACGGTTTCCAGCGACGCTCCAGGATGCCGGCGTAAGTACCCGGCGACCCACTCCCCGATCTCACCGACAGCGGACCGCCCAGCGACCCCGTCCGCGGGCACAGACGGCGCGGCCATCACGGGCCCGCTTTCGCGGCGACAGACTCCTGGATATCGACCATCGATTCCTCCCGAAGATTTCCGGGCGCGAACGACCCAGCGAGGCGCCCCACTGACTGCTCTGGAGCATGTCTCGTTGAGCGAGAATATCACTCTTCAATCGCAAGAACATCAATTTTCCCTTGCTTGCGATCCGCTTTATGACCGCACCGCATTCAATAGAGGTAGATGCCGAGCAGGACCACCCACACGATGACCAGCCATGTATCGGTGACGATCCCGAGCCAGCGCGGGGCACGCCGGACCTCCATGAAGGAGTAGGTGATCACGCGGCATTTGATCATCCCGAGGACGACGATCGCGGCGACGAGTCCTTTGCCGCCCGCGGTCTCATGAGCTTCGGGGGGGCCCGGCGCGAGACGCCAGGTGAGTACGGTGATCGCCGTGAGGGCCGCCCAGGAGTAGATGATCAATCGCTTGTCGCGACGGTGGCGTGCCGGGTCACTGGTATCGGTGAGTGAAACCACGAGGTCACCTCATCAGGTAGACGATGGCGAAGATGACGATCCAGAGCAGGTCGACCATGTGCCAGAACACCGCACCCTGCTCGACGAGGCCGACCCGAGGTCGGCAGGAATTGCGTAGTTCGCGGCCCGCGATGCCGAGGATCAGCATGCCCAGCAGCAGATGGGCCAGGTGAATTCCGGTGAGCGCGTAGTAGAAACTGAAGAACTCGGTACCGACGGTATGCCCCCGGGAGATCTCCAGATACCACTCGCACACTTTTAGCACCGCGAACACCACGCCACACCCGCCGGCCGCCGCCAGCAGCCGGCGCCCGGACGCGACGGCACCTTGCCGGACCGAGATCACGGCGAGGGCGACGAACATGGAACTGGTGAGCAGAACGATGGTGTTTCCGACACCGATGCTCAGATTCAGATGCTGTTGCGCGGCCGCGAAGTCGGCCGCCGACCTGGCCCGGAAGACCATGTAGACGACGAAATAGCAGCCGAAGAAGAACAGATCACCGAGCACCATCACCCACATGTCCGGATCACCGGGCAGGTGGGGTGCGCGCGGGATATCCTTCGGCGCAACCGATTTCCCGACCGAAGGCTCTTCATCCGAGACGGTCATCAGGCCACCCCCTTTCCGGCGTAGAGAGGCCGGGCGCTGCCGTTTTCGGCGCGGGAGGCGTTGTGCAGAATCGGCAGCAGACACCCCACCCACAGCGCGAATACGATGATCGCCACGTAAAAGGTGATCATTCCGTTCCAGGCGAACGCACCCGAGTGAAACACCCACATCTGGGTCGCGAAGACCTCGGTGACGACCTGCCATACCGAAATATAGGCAAACCACTTCGGAAATACCCGGTTGCGGTCGTAGAGAATGGCAATGGCCAGCACGGTATAGGCGGCAGTGAAGCAGCCCAGCGAGCCGTTGTAGGACAACATCCCCAAGTCGTAGAGCATGTGCTGGATCGCGGGATCGCGGCCCGGCCGGAAAATGGCCGTCAGCCAGCACACCAGCAGCAGATGGAATCCTGGGACCGCACCGACTCCCATCCCGGCGATGTAGGCATATGCCAGCACCGGCCCCGACGACATCCGCTTCATGAAGTAGCCGATGATGCCGTTGGACACCGCGGCCCCACCCGCGAGGACCAGCAGCACGCCGAAACCGATCTGAATGCCCAGGTGATGCTTGTCGAACCACTGCTGTACCTGCAGATCGGTCACATCGGGCTGGGGCGGCGGAGTCGCCCGCCCGAAGAAGACGACGCGGATCGACAGCACCGCGTAGAAGACGGCGAAGGTCCAGTACGTGATCCACACGTCGAGTCCGCTTCCGCGCGTGCGAATCCCGGCGCCGGTATCCACCGGGGGACGCGGTGTGGTGGTCACGACACACCCGCTTCGTCCCGGGCCTCGCGTTGCAGGGCCGCGCGCACGACGAAGAACATCACCACGACAAAAGCGGCGAAGGCACTGTTGCGCAACCAGAACGAGATGAAACCGTCCCAGGCCAGCGGGCCGTCCCGGAATACCGCCGCGCCCGCCGACGGCGCCATCGCCACCGCGGTGATCAGCGAATAGGCTGCGACCCATTTCGGGAAAACCGGCTGCTCCCCATCGTCGAAATGCACTGCCAGAGCCAGCAATACGAACTGCGCTACGAGCATTCCGATCGGCGCGATGAACAGGATCCAGGCCAGATCGTTGAGTGTCTGCACCAGTTCCGGACCCCGATCGGGCCGGAAGGCCGCGACGCCGAAGACGATGTTCGACAACGCGAACAAGGTGACGCCGGCGACGATCGCTCCCAGATACGAGAACGCGAAGATATGACTCTGGCCGCCCATGCGCGTCATCCGGCCCATAATCAGGACGAAGAACGGCACGATCAGCACACCGAACAGGTTGAACCCGACCTGACTGAAACGGATCAACGCGGTGTTGTCCGCGTAGAACTGTGCCACCTGCGCCGCGGTCATATTCGGCGACATCGGGGGAAAGAAGCCGGGAAATGCGGCGAACAGCACCAGCAGGGCCAGTGCGATCACCGGCGTGGACCACAGAATGGCCTGCTGGGCACGAAGATTCGTGCTCACCACCGGATCCTCGTTCTCGATCAAAGCTTGCAACGGTTCTCTCCCGTCAGGAGTGCACCCGATCAGCGAATAGACGCCGCCGCGCCACGACGTCCCTCAAGCATCGCAGCCAATCTGACGGTAGTCAATGTTTTGCTTGAGGTAGAATCGTTGATATGAACCATGTTTCGACCAAATCCAGCGATGACGGTAGTCAGAAACGCACTGTTCCGGTGCGCGCGCGCTCGCAGGCCAGCCGGGAGGCCATCGTCCAGGCGGCGATGGCACTGTGGCGCACCAAAGGATTCGCCGAAACCACGGTCACCGACATCGCCAAGGCCGCGGGGGTGTCCAAAGCGCTCTTCTACGTGTATTTCGCGCGCCGCGAGGATGTCCTGCTCGAGGCCGAGACTCTGACGATGGACGACGCCCACCACGCCGCCGAAGCTGTGGTCTCCGGCCCTTACGAGCTGATCGATGTCATCACCGCCGTCATCGAAACCCTCGAACGAGGAGCCCGCATCTATCCCCCGGAACTGGTCTTCGAGACCGTACTCGAGGCCTATCGGCTCGAGCGGCGCGCACTCGCCGGCGGCGCCACCGAGGCCGAGCTCGCCTACCTGTTCCTGGAGCCCTTCCGGCAAGCGCAACGCGACGGTAAGCTCCCTCCCGGTCTCGACGTGGTGCGGGCCGCGCGCATCGCACAGGTGCTCGTCGGCGACGGTGTACGCTACTGGGCCGCTTCAGGGTTCGGGAAACAACCCCTTACACCAGCACTGGCGCCTCAGGTCACCGCCATCGTCGAGGCACTCACATAGGGGCCCGAAAGCGGATAGCCGTGCGAATCCGGGTTGTACTGTGCAGCGTTGACCGGTACGGAGGACGCGCAACTCAGAAGGGTTGGTGGGATTGTGACGTCCAGGGATTGGTTGATCGGGCGTGACCGCGGCAGAGAGGCGTCGGAGCGTATCTACGCCGCCGCGGCCGAACTCATCGCGCGCGACGGTTTCGACAAGTTCAGTATCGATGCGCTCGCCAGGAAGATCCATTGCTCGCCGGCCACCATCTATCGTCACGCGGGCGGTAAAGCGGCGATTCGCGAAGTCGTGCTCACACTGTTTTCCGCCCGGATCGTCGAGCTGGTCAGAAGTAGCATTGATCATCTCGACGGCACGGAGCGCATCGTCACCGCCATCGCCGTTTCCCTCGAGCGCATCCGGTCCGACCCCTTGGGCCCGATGATGATGAACTCGATGATGAACAAGCACGAGGGTGAGTGGCTCATCGAATCGACGATCGTGGAAGGGCTGGCCCAGGAGATGCTCGGCCGCCCCCTACGTGAGCCCGCGGCGGCGCAATGGCTCATCCGGGTGGTTTTCGCGCTGTGGCGCTGGCCGATCAAGGACCCCGAGACCGAATACGACATGATTCGCCAGTTCATCGCACCAAGCTTTTCGGAGAGCATCTGAGAACCCGTGACGACACACCGCGAGTCGGCCGTTTCATTTCGGCGGCGGCACATTGCCCCGGCTCGCCGGCCCACCGTCGTAGCTGCGCGGGCCTCTCGGCGTGGGATCGGCGCGCTGCCGGGGATCCGCACCGGGCGGCGCGGTGGCCGTATTGTCGCCGGGCGGGCGGGGCGCGTTCGCGGCGCCACGTGGCAGGACGGACGGGTCCGGATCGGTACACCGTGCGGTCAGATACGGTTCCGGATAGTTCGGAATCGAGCCCGGCAGCCGGGGCAGGTCGTAGTCACACGAGTACTTCGGGTACGCGCTCACCAGCGCCCACGCGGCGCCGTCGTGCAGGCCGGTGCCGATCGCATCGAGGGTCGAGCCCGCGCGCTGCTGCGGGAAGAAGAACTCCCGCAGTGCGGGCGAGTGCACGTAGGCCATCTGCGAGGTGGTGGTGAGGTTGCCGAGCAGCTCCACCATGGTCGGTGAGTTATCGGCGATGATCGAATCCACTGCGGTGAGAGCGCCGGGGGTGTTGCCGAGAAGTGCCTCGTAACCACCGGTCATCGTCGAGACTCCCGCCATGGTCGCAGACAGATTCTGAGCGGTCGACTGCAGCCCGGGCGCCGTCTCGCCCAGGATGGTGAGCACCGCCTTGCTGTTGTGCAGCAGCGAAGCCGTTTGCGGCAGTACCGAATCCAGAGTCGAGAGCATGAACATGCCGCCGTCGACGACCGCCGCCAGTTTGTCCGGCCCGGCCGAGCTGACGCCGAGCTCGCGCACGATGGCTTCGACCTTCGCCGGGTCGACTTGCGTCAGGGTGCCGTTGAGGCTGCCCAGCAGGCCGGCCAACGTGGTCGGGGTCGAGGTGTTGCGCTGGTCGACCAGAGCGCCGTCGGACAGATACGGTGCGGCATCGGACTCGGGGTGGAAATCGAGGTACTGCTCACCGGCGGCCGACAGGGATGCGACCCGCACGTGCGTGCTGACCGGAATCCGGGTACCGGAGTCGATGGCGGCGACCGCGACGACCCCGTGGCTGTCCGCGTCCACCGAGCGCACACGCCCGATCCGCACGCCGCGCAGGGTGACGTCCTGGCCGGGAAGCAGACCGCCGGATTGCGCCAGCGCGATCCGTACCTGGTAATTCGATCGCATCGGGTTGATCTGGAGCGAGCCGAGCAGCAGATATCCGACGGCGAGGATCAGCACCAGCAGCAGCGCGACACACGAGGTCAGGATGCGATGCTGGGACAGCTGGCGGGCTGTGAACACCACCACTCGCGCCGGTGGTTCCAGCGCGGCACTCACGGAAATCTTCCTCATCGCGGCGTCTCCACTTTGTTCTTCAACCGGTTGAGTGTGTAGCTCAGCGAACCGATGAAGTTGGTCCAATCCGACCCGTCGGGCAGCCGGGCGCCGGGATCGGCGGGAGTGTTCGGATCGGCGACCGCGCCCGCCGCCAGCCGAACGATATCGACGGTCACGTGCGCCGACGAGGCGTCGGTGACCTTCAGGATGATCGGAATAATGCTGTTCAGGTTGTCGAGATCGGCGCCGGGATCGGTGGCGGCGGCGTTCAATCCGGCGGCGAGCATGTTCACGGTCTCGACGATGCTGCGGTCGCTGGTCCCGTTGATCGAGGGGTACGTGGCGAGTTCCTGCGCGATTCGGTTCACCTGCCCGGTGAGATCGACCAGCTGCTGGGTGTTGTCGCCCACGACCTGCAATGCCGGTCCGGCCGCCGACATCGCGTCGTCGATATCACCGCGCTGTGCGGCCGCCGTCGCGCTAAGATCACCGGCGGTCGCCAGGATCTCGCGGACACGGTCCGAGCGGGCCGCCAGATTGTTCACCAGATCGCGGGTCTGGCTGATCATGACGGCAAGCCGATCGCCCCGCCCACCGACCGACTGCCCGAGACTGTTGGCCAGACTCGTCACGTTCTCGATTGCACCGCCATTGACCAGCAGCGATGCCTTCGTCAGCACTTCTTCGATTGTCGCGGCCGCCGATGTCGCCGGCAAGGGAATACTCGCACCGTCACCGAGTGCCGGGGCACCGAGTTCGGGGTGCGCCGGGGGTGTCAGTGCCACAAAGACATCACCCATCGGCGTGGCCGAGCGCAGTTCGGCGGTGGTGCCGGCGGGCAGCAGCACCCCCGATCGGATACGCATCGCCACCACGGCCGTGTAATTCTCGGCCTGCATCGATTCCACCTGGCCGATATCGGCGCCGTTGAGCCGGACCTTGGCCTTGGTGGGCAGGTTGAGCGCATTGGCGAAAGTGGCGGTCAACCGGTAGCCCTCGACGGTCGGCGCCGGGAGCGGAAGCCGGTCCAGGCTCGCCGAACATCCAGTGGCCGACCAGGTGACAGCCGAGACCGCCAGGACGACGGCGACGACGGCCGGGCGGTACCGCTGCCTGCGTTGCCTCGAATCGAACATCGTTCTCCTACTTCGCCTTCGCCTGCTACTTCGGCGGTACGCCCGCGATGGCCGACAACATCTGGCCCAGTCCGAAATCCGGTCCCATGTCGCGCGGGGTTCCGGTCGCGCAGCCGAGCTCTTTCAGGCCGAGCAGATTGCAGGCCTCCTTGAGCATCTGCCCGTCGAGAAAGAACTTGTCCAGACCGACCGTGCCGCGCAGGGCGCCGATGTTCTGGTCGATCGCGTTGTAGGCGTTGTCGGTCACCAGCGGGAACACATCGAGGAATTCGGCGAGGTTGTCGTTGTAGTCGGCCAGTGATTTCGTCGTGGTGCCCGCATTGGCCGCCAGCTTCTGCAGCGCGCCTCGATTGTGCTCCAGCAGACCGGATATCGCGACGATGATCTGGTTCAGTTTCGCCCCGGTGTCGCCGGATCCGAGATTCTGATCGGCCAGGATGTCGCTGAGTGTGTGCAGGCCCGAACCGAATTCGCGCAAGGCCTTGTCGTTGCGCGACGCCGCCGCGGTGAGCGTGTCGAGGTTCTGGACGATCCGGGTCACCGCGGCACGGGTCGCCTGTCCGTTGTCCGGACCCAGCCGCAAGGCCCGCGAGAGCTCGCTCATCGCGTCCCGCAGGTCGTTTCCGTTGCCCGCCGCGATATGTGAGCCGACATCCAGCAGCCCTGCGACCGGACCCTGGCCCTTGCCGTCGCCGCCGAGTGAGGTGGCGAGTTTGTCACCCATCGCCAGCAGGCTGTCGAATTCGACCGGAACCTTGGTGTGATCGAGCCCGAGCACCGCGCCGTCGTGCAGTACCGGCCCCTGCCGGTAGACCGGTGTGAGTTCGACGTGCCGATCGGTCAGCAGGGAGTCCGAGACGGTCACCGCCTGCGCGCCGGCCGGGATCTTGAGCCATTTGTCGACCTTCATGGTCACATCGACCCGGGTCGCGTGATCGGCGATACCGACCACCTTGCCGACCCGCATCCCCAGCACGTCGACGGAATTTCCCACATACAGTCCGCTCGCGCTCGGGAACTGGGCGGTCAGGGTGATCGTCGGGTCGGTGACGCCGGCGATCGGCCCGCTCGCACATCCTGCCAGTGCGGCACTGATGATCATCAGCACCGAAAGCCGCACCGCTCGAAGGATTTTCGTCATTTGCAGTCCTGCAGATAGGTGGGTTTACCGACCTTCTGCGCGTATCCGCTCAGCGCGCACATGAAGGAGTCGATGAAGGCGCCGTCGGGACCGTTGCCCACCAGTTCCTGGCCGGTGCCGGTGGCATTCGCGAACAGCCGCCACGGCACCGGGAGAATCTGCAGGATATTGCGCAGCAGATCGTCGTGTCCGGCGAGCATTCCGGCCATCTGCGACAGATTGTCGAGCAGCTGCTGTATCTCGGGCTGGTCGTCCACCGCGATCGACTTCAGTTCCTGGACCAGACCGGTGGCGGCGTCAAGCAATCCCACGAGGGCCTGCTGACGGGAAATAATCTGCTGCAGCACATTTCGACCCTGACTGATCATTCCCGCCAGCTCCCCCTGCTGGCCGCGCAGCACCGTGGTGACCTGGTCGGTGCTGGTGAGAAGTTGCCCGAGCTGGGCACGCCGGTCACCGATGACCGAGGCGAGAGTCTTGATGTTGCGCAGTGTCTCCGGCACCACGGCCGGAGCACCGCGCAGCTGATCGGTCAGCGCGCTCATCGTCTGGGCGATCCGATCGGCGTCGATTCCGCTGAAGGTGGTGGTGGCATTCTGCAACGCGGTCTCGAGATCGTAGGGAACCTCGGTGTGCGCCAGCGGAATGGTGTTACCCAGCAGATGTCCCGGGCCCGCTGGGCGGAGTTCGACGTAGCGAGAACCCAGCAGTGTCGTCAGTTTGATGGCCGCCCCGGTGTCGGCGCCCACCGGCAGCCCACGCCGCAACTTCATGGTCACGACCACGTGGTCCCCGGCCAGCCGGGTACCGCTGACGGTGCCGACCTGGATACCGGCCAGGGTCACGCCGTCGCCGGCGCTCACCCCGGCCGCCTGCGCGAAATCGGCCCGGTAGGTCTCCTGGCCGAGATGCCGCGAATTCACGAAGACGGTGACCCCGACGACCGCCGCCAGGACGACGAGGGCGACCAGACCGATCCGGAGTGCGCTGTAGTCCTCGAGCGGCCGGGTCGGCCGGCGTGCCCAGATCCGGGCCACTGCGTGTCTCATGACTGCCTCACCTGCAGATTCCCGAGTGTTCGACCTTGCCGCTGGGCGTGCCCTGTCCGAGAATCGTCGCGATCAGCGGGTCGATCCCTGGGATCATGCTGACCCGCACGTCACAAACGTAGGCGTCCAGATAGGCGCCGTTGTCGGTGATGCGCGCCAGACCCTTGAGTAGCAGCGGCAGGTTGAAACCCACGTATGCGAACTTGTCCTTGTTGTCGATGAAGTGCTGGGCGAATCCCGGGTCGCGGTCGACGAATTGGTTCAGTGCCGGACTCGCGCTCTGCACCACGGCGGCGGCCCGGCCCAGGGTGCCGGAGATCGCGTCGATCTGACCGAACAGCTGGTCGCGCTGCTGCGTCAGACCGTCGAATATCCGGTGGGTCTGTTGCAGGACCGTGCGCAGATTCCCGCTCTGCCGCGACAGATCCCCGACCACCCCGCTGAGGTTGTCGATGAGCTGACCCAGAATCTGGTCCGGCCCGGCGAACGCCTCTGCGAGCGAAGCGGTTTCGGCGATCAGCGTGGTGATCGCGCCGTCGTCGCCCTGCAGCGCCCGGACCACCGCCGCGCTGATGTTGTCGACCTGGTGCGGATCCAGCATGCTGAACAACGGCTCGAAACCGTTGAGCAGCTTAGATATATCGAACGACGGTTCGGTGTGCTCGACCGGGATCCGGCCGCCCGGCGGCAGCACCTTGTTGTCGCCGAAGTCCCGCAACGACAATCCGAGATATCGCTGCCCGATCAGGTTCTGGTAGGTGACCGACGCCGCGGTGTTGCCGTAGAGCCGCTGTCCCTGCTGGACCTCGAAGTTCACCTTGGCCCGGACGCCGTCGAGGTCGACCGCCCGCACCCGGCCCACCCGCACCCCGGCCATCCGCACATCGTCACCCGCGTGCAGGCCCGACACGTCGGTGAAGATCGCGGAGTAGTTGTCGGTCCTGCCGCTCACGCTGCGTGCCAGCGTCACATACATCGTCCAGGTCAGGCCGATGGAGACCACCAGGAACAGGGTCAGCACGATCAGTGGTTTGCGGTAGCTCATCGCGGACCTCCCGCCGGAGCCTGATCGGCTGGGCCGGGCCGGACCTCGGCGTTGTTTCCGCGCAGCAGCGGGCCGAACAGGATATCGGCCGCGGCGCCCGGCACACCGCCGAGGATCGAGGCGATCCGCTGCTGCTCCTGCGGACTGCCCACCTCACCGACGTTCCCACCGATAAGCGTGGGACTGCTGGCCGGTGCCGCGTTCGGCCCGATGATGGTGGCATCCCCGGGGGGGCCGCTGGCGCAGCTCGGCCCCGCGAGGTCGCCGTATCGCGGGCAGTCCGCGCGGGTGTACTGCCGGTGCGGTGTGAGCTCCAAAATGATCTTGGCGGTGGCGGTCTGGGTCTGCGGATCCCACATGCCGGAGAACGGTCCGGACAATCGTGCCAGCGAGGTCGTCATCTGCGCGAAATGCGCACTGCCCGCAGCGATCACCGACAACGGATCGGAGAGCTTGCCGGTGATGCCGGTGATGGTCGCGGTGTTGTTCTCCAGTGCGGTGGCCACAGTCGCCGACGTCGTCAGCCCACCCGAGAGCAGGTTCGTCAGCTGGGTGCGCTGCTGTGCGACGGTCCGCAGCGGACCAACCGCGTTGTGGACGGCGGCCAGCAGATCCGGCGACGAGTTCCGAAGTCCGTTCAACGCCTGCGACAGCGTGTCGAGCGTCGAACCAGTGCCGTCCGGTGCCATGGCATCGTTGAGCGCCTGGGAGATCCGGACCAGTTGCGCACCGGCCTGCACCGCTTCGCTGCCACGGCCGGCCGCGGCACGTTCGACCGTGGTGAGGATGCCGAGCGTCGGGTCCCCGGCGGAACGTCCGGCGGCCGCGGCTATCCGGCTCAGTGCGGTGAGCGAGGTCTGCAACCGCACTGTGTCCAGACTCCGATCCTCGGCGATATGGGTGCCCACGGCCAGCGGTGCGCCTGGGCCGTTGTCGACGAGTTCGAGAGCCGGCACTGCGAACACATTGCTCGGCACGACCCGCGCCGTCACCGTCGACGGGATCCCGTGCGCCCGGTCTGGCAGCAGGTCGATGCGGACGTGGTTGAGTCCGCCGACCGTCGACGGTCCGACCCCCGAGACCTGGCCGACGAGCAGACCCCGGTACTTCACATCCGAATTGGCCGGCAGACCGTCGCCCACATTCGCCAGATCGGCGGTGACCTGTACCGTCTCGCGGAACGCGCCCCGGGATCTGGCGATCATCAGGCCCGCCATCACCGCGAGGACGACGATGACGGCGAGTCCGCGCAACAGCAGTTGCCAGTTCGGCACGAACCGGCCATCGGATTCGAAAGCAATCGACATCTGTAGCTACCCACTGATTCTCGCGCCGGCGTCGAAGCCCCACAGCGTCATCGTCATCAAGAGATTCACGAAGATCATCACGGTGATGCCCGCGCGCATAGCGCGTCCGGCCGCGACACCGACCCCCTGAGGGCCGCCGGATGCGTAGAATCCGTAGTAGCACTGGATCGTGCTGGTGAGGATGACGAAGATGACCGCCTTCGACAGGGAATAGACGATGTCGGTGCCGCTGAGCACGATCCGGAAATAGTGCTGGTAGGTGCCAGGCGACGTCCCGCCCGAAAGTCCGGCGACGATTTCCACCGCCAGATAGCTGAAGGCCAGGCAAGCAAGGTAGAGCGGGATCATCGCCACGATCGACGCCAGCATCCGGGTGGTGACCAGATACGGGATGGGACGGATCGCGATCGCATCGAGGGCGTCGATCTCCTCGGAGATGCGCATCGATCCCAGTTGTGCGGTGAACCGGCATCCCGCCTGTGCCGCAAAGGCGATCGAGGCCATGATCGGCGCCAGTTCCCGGGTCACGGCGGTCGAGGCAATCATGCCGGTGGCCGGTGCCATGCCCAGCAATTTCAAGGCGCTGTAGCCCTCGATACCGACGATCGCTCCGGCCGCCGCGCCCAGCACCGTGATCACCTGTCCGGTACCACCACCGACCACGATGGAGCCGTTTCCCCAGGTGACATTCGACAGCATCTTCAGGAATTCGGCGCGATAATGCCGCAGCACCACCGGAATACCGCCCAGAATCCGCACGAAGAAGCTCGCCATGTGCCCGAGCCGCATCACCGGCGTCGAGATGGCATTACCGGCGATCAGTGCCGGGCGAACTCCGGCCGGGTAGTACCGCGAGGCCATCACGCCCTCCTCACGTCACCGTGCCGGGCGGATCTCCCGCCCACCGAGATGGCCTTGGCTGACATGGATCTCAGCGTGAACAGGGCCCAATCCGCGGTCAATACCCATACGGAAAACTGAGGGTGCCCGGTGCGCGGCTCGCGCCCGGCGTTCTCTCAGGCCGAGCTGTTGATCAGCACAGAAGAGGAAGAAAAACCATCATGGATTCTCACCACGAGAAATTTCGGCGAACCGGCAACCGGACGGGCCGACAGTGATCCGCCGCGGGCCGCCGGAGGCGAATGACGATGTCAGCTGCCTGTCGGGAACGACGGTGCGGCAAAGCTTCTTCATCATCGTGAGAATTCCGTCCGGAGCATTTCTACACCGAACTCCAGGTCGCCGCGAATCCGTGCGAAAGCGTGCACCGGCCCGCGGCGGGGTGCCCATTGCAACTTTCGCCCGCACCGTTGACGGACCGGATCGGCGCATTTCAGCCTGAATCGACGACCGAGGTATCGAGCGTGATTTCGCCACCGAGCCGATACCCACCCCGTCCGGCGCGCCGGCTCCGGACGACCAGCTCCCGGTTTTCGGTCCGGAAGGCTCAGAAGCAGATCGGAACGCCATGGCCAACAGCACTTTCCATCCGGAGCTGCGCACCGCGGCTCGGCTGCTCCCCCGTGGAGTGGTCCCGCACCGCGTCGCGCTGCGAACGATGCGGGCACTGACACCGCTGCACCGCCCACGAACTCCCGGCGTGCGGACGGTGCGGGTGCATGATCGGGTCGAGGTGCGCCTCCACCGGCCCCCTGCGCCGGAGGGCAGGACTCCGGCGCTGCTATGGATGCACGGCGGCGGGTACACGACCGGCAACGCCCGGCTCGACGACCACAAGTGCCATCGGTTCGCCACCACGCTCGGCATCACCGTCGCCTCGGTCGGTTACCGGCTGGCGCCCGAACATCCCTATCCGGCCGCGCTGGACGATTGTCATGCGGCATTCGACTGGCTGGCGAATCTGCCGGCGGTCGACCCGTCCCGCATCGCCGTCGGCGGGGCCAGCGCCGGCGGTGGGCTGGCCGCGGCGCTCGCACTGCGGTTGCGCGACGCGGGTGGAGTTCAGCCGGTCCATCAGCTGCTCGCCTACCCGATGCTCGACGACCGCTCCGGATACGGGTGGCCGGCCGGTGGCACCGACCATTTCCGCCTCTGGGATCAGCGGAGCAACCGATTTTGCTGGCGCGCCTACCTCGGCGACACCGCACCCGAACGCGCCGTTCCCGCCCGAGCCGCCACCCTCACTAGCCTGCCCCCGGCTTGGATCGGAGTCGGCTCCCTCGACCTGTTCCACGACGAGGACCTCGCCTACGCCCATCGCCTGATCGATGCCGGTGTCGCCTGCGATGTCCATGTCATCGACGGCGCATTTCACGGCTTCGATTCGATATCGCCCCGGACCGGGGTGGCGAAAGACTTCTTCGCCCGGCAATGCGCCGGCCTGCGCGCGGCACTGACGACTCGATGACGGATCCTGACCGGTAACCGGCGGCCGACTCCCGAAGGAAAATCGAATGACTGTAGTACACAACGTCCGAGGCGCCACCGCCGCGCTCAAACCCGTCACCTCCGCGGTCCGGATGAACGTCGCTGGCGCGGTGCTGAACCGCCGCCGCGGCTACCGAGCCTGGACCGGTGCGACCAACACCGACTACGACCCCCTGGATCCGGTGACGGCGGCCGACCCCTTCGACGCCTACCGGACACTGCACACCACCGGCAGGGTCCATTACAACCCCAGGCGCGCCACCTGGATTCTGAGCAAGCTCGACGATATCCGTACGGCACTGCGCAGCACCGACCAGATGACCAGCACCCAAGGTGTGACGAGAATTAGAATGGCCGCCGATGTCCTCGTCCTGACAGATGGTGAACGGCATACCCAGCTGCGCCGGCAGGTTCAGCCCGGATTCACGAAGAAGGCGCTGGAGAGCTGGCGGTTGATCAGCGATTCGATTGCCGAAGAACTCGTCACCGCGATGCTCCGCGAACCGGAATCCGATGTCGTGCAACGCCTTGCGGTCCCCATGCCGCTTCGCCTGATCGCGGGAATTCTCGGCGTGCCGGACACCGATATCGAGGATTTCCGGAACTGGTCGGAGAATGCGGTCAAGGTCATCGACTTCTCCCCAACCCCGGCCGGATTGGCCGGTACGGCACGGTCGGTCCGCGCGGTTCTCGCACTACGACGTTATTTCCGCGCCCAATTGGGTTCCGGCAATCTCAAAGGTTCCGACACGATCCTCGGCCGCCTGCTCAAATCCGATCCCGAGACGAGCCTCACCGACGAGAACCTCTTCTACATCGCCATGCTGCTGCTGATCGCCGGTAACGAGACGACCACCAATCTGCTCGGCGGAATGTTCGACACACTCGCCCGCCATCCCGACCAGTACGACCTCATCCGATCCGATCCCACGATGATCCCCATGGCGATTGAGGAGCAGTTGCGCATCTCGAGCCCAATCCAGAACCTCTACCGCTACACGCGCGCCGACTTCGAGATCGCCAATGTCACGATTCCGAGCGGTTCCCGTGTGCTGCTGTCCTTCGGCGCCGCCAATCGTGACCCGGCGGCCTTCGTCGACCCGGACCACTATCGCGCCGATCGCAACCCTCGAACGCATATGGCTTTCGGTCACGGCTCCCACATGTGCCTGGGTGCACCACTGGCCCGAATGGAGGCACAGGCGGTGCTCCAGCAACTGATCAACCGCGTCGAACGGGTAGTCGCGACCGGACCCACGACATGGTCGACCAACAGTTCACTGCGGGGACCGACCCGGCTTCCAATTCGCCTCGTTCCTTCCGGCGCATGAAACTCAGCATCTTCCCTTCCCCGCAGCACGGCCTACCACTTCGTGTCTGAGAAGAATGTGCCGGTGCCCACCACCCGGGGACAGATCGAAGCATTCTTGCAAGCGTGCAGGCTTGACGCGCACATTGTTGAAAAACTGATGACTATCCGGTCCGGTCTCACTGGTTACCGCCACTCGGACCGACCCGATTCCGATACGTCGTACCACCAGGTCAGCGCACTATCACCTCGGCCGCATTCGACATATACCCCACGCCAGCGAGCCGAGGTGACGAATTGAATTCTCCGGCGCCAGAATAGCGAACTCCAAAGGCAAATCGACGACGAATGCCTTGTTGAGGAGCTACGCGCCGCACTCAGCAAAGCTGAAATCAAGTCCGACGGGCAAATCTGACGATTCCAAATCCTATCCCGCTTCGGCGGACAGCAAATCCGCAGTTCAACGCGATTTTCTATACGGCGGGGGCGATTGAAGTCAGTCGCGGTCTCAAGTTTTCCTAGTGACATGAACTTCTCGTCCCGTGCCAAGGTGGTCGATCCCCCAGAGCAGGGTTGATCCTCGGGCTGTGGCGGTGAACTCGTAACGGACTCATCCGCTCAAGGGTCGCCGAACAGGTGGGTCGGCCACGGGCGCGGTGCCCGGGTTGCCCACGGGTCCGTTTCCCGTGGCCGCCCGCCGAACCGGACGTGCGGCTCTCAACGGCCCCACCGAACTGGCCAAGGCGTACCTGTTCCTCGCCTCCGACGACTCGCGCGGCATCAACGGCGAGGTGATCCGGGTCCACGGCGGCCTGCTCGCCCACCAGCCGTTCGTCCCGGACATGCGCAACCTCGGAATGACCACGGCCGAAAGCCAGTGACCCCCGACCTGTCGAACCCCGACCTGCCCTGATCCACTCCACCATCGGTTCGACAGCATCCGCATACGGCCCCGGGGAGCCCCTCCGCTTCTCCGGGTCCGGCCTGCGCTCCGCCCGCACCCGAAAGCGTTCCCGCCGAGTGCGATTCGCACGTCGCTACCGAACAGGGCACCGAAGATGACGACCTTTCAACCGAACCGGCAGGCCATCACCGCCGAGCGGGGCATCCCCGCGCACCATCGACGGCCTCACCCGCGCGAGCGGATCCCGGCAGGACCGCAGGCCCGGCGCGGGCCCCGGCCAGATGCCTGGCAGATCGTGGAGTTCGCCGAGGCGTGGTCACCTTTCGGCGGCCCGCCGGACGAGGAGTTGTTCGTGCGATTCGGCATGAGCCGCTCCCGGTTCGCCGAAGTCCTCGCCGAGTCGGTCCAGCAGATCACCCGCCAATTGCGCCCGGGGCAACGCCGTTCCCCGGCTCGTGGACGGCGCCTCCGATAATCGCAGACGGATCGGACATCGACCGAACCTCGGTCGAGTGGAGGGCATCGGCACTCATGACGTGCAGTCACGATCGGTAACCCTGTCTACTCGTGGACTGGGGTATTCGACTTCGATCTCCTCGAAGACAGGTCCAGCCGATCGAGGTGAAGGTTCCTCGGGACACCGCCCGCACCGTTCGGGCCGCAGATCGTCCGCAAACGCCAGCGCAGGCTGACCGGGGTGGATGAGATGGTGCTGTCGCTGTCGGCCAAGGGCCTGACCCGCGGTGAGATCAGCGCGCATCTTGCCGAGGTCTATGGCGCCGAGGTTTCACGGCAGTCCCTCTCGGTCATCACTGATCGAGCGTTGTTCGATGCGGGTTCGGTTACCGGGCAGCGTGAGCATGTCCCGGGGCGATGATGTTCGGCTGGTCGTAGCGGGTGTTGTCGATGACGATGCCAGCGCGTGACCACGGCTGTGATCGTGCGAAGTACAGACGTTGTCCGTCGACGTATCGGCGCATCGTCTCGTGTGCTGGTTCCGGGTGAGTGCCATCGCGTTCGGCCATTCGGGCGACCGTCACATCGAACGGGACATCAAGGAAGATCGACGTATCCCAGATGTCTGCGAGTTCGTCTCGATGCAGGAACATCCCTTCGACCACCACGATCGCATTGCGTGGTGCCCATCGTGCGCTGCGGCGCACGATGGTGTCGGAGTCCGGATCGTAGGAGGCGGTGCGATACCAGCCGTCACCGCCGGGACGCAGCGGATCGAGAGCATCACGACACAGTGCGCGGTAGTTGTAGGAATCGAGCCAGAAACCGTGCGGGGATCGCCGGCCCCGTGCATGCCGGACAGCGGACGGGTTGAGGAAGTCATCGGCGTGCAACACGATGACCTGCCGAGTGTGCAACCGCCGCACGAGTTCCGCGGTGAACGTGGTCTTCCCACTGCCATCGACGCCGTCGATCGCGACGAGGGTACGTCCGGACGTGGCGCCTTCAGTTATCCGTGCGGCGACCGCTCCGAAGACATCGACCATGGAACAAGTATCGACTCGTGTACGCCCTGCGGTTCGCTCGACAACCTCGACCCGCCATCGCCAGCGAGAGTGCAACTGCGATCCTGAGTGCCCGGGCGCCGGTGGCCTCCGATACGTGGGCGGAATCGGTGGTTAGCGGTTTGTGAGGGAGCGCTGAAACAGAACGACACCGCGTCCACCGCCGAGGCTGCGGCGGCGGACTTCGATGAACCCACCGGCGCGGTAGTACGCGCACAGTGCGGTATTGGTGTCAACGCAGTCCAGCCTCAACAGGCCCGCGCCCGCTTCGCGGGCGGTCTGGCCTGCCCAGCCGAGTAGAGCGCGGCCGGTCCCCTTGCCGGCATGGTTTCGGTCGACGACCAGCCCGTGAACATATCCGGCGAAGGTTTCGTCCTGCCACATGGCGGGATCGCTCCAGAGCAGCCGGAATGCAGCCACAATCTCCGGCCGGTCCTCGATGCGTGCCACGTAGGCCTCGCCGGCGGCGACCTGTTCACAGAACACCGACTCCGGTATTTCACGTGGAGTCCATTGCACGATCCGGCGGCTCGCCAGTCAATCTTCAACGCGATGACGCAGCCCGATGACGCGATCGATATCGCCGGCCTGGGCGCGGACGATTTCGAGCACGCAAGACTCCTGTAGCCGAAACCGAGAAGCACCCAGGCGGTCGATGCTTCTACTCGTCACGCTTCCCGGTGGTC
This sequence comes from Nocardia mikamii NBRC 108933, assembly GCF_001613505.1. Taxonomy (GTDB): domain Bacteria; phylum Actinomycetota; class Actinomycetes; order Mycobacteriales; family Mycobacteriaceae; genus Nocardia; species Nocardia mikamii. Next base: position 32,389 of record NZ_BDCM01000028.1, on the reverse strand, counting down.
ACCCACCCGACGCCAGTCGCCCTACCACCGAGGCTATCGGGCTTCCGATCGCCCCATAGTATGGCGGCACACCGAATCGGCCCTCGGCCGGGCGTGAGATATGCCGTGGCACAACCCGATCCGCGTCTGTCTGTCGCTTATCCTCGAAGAGGACACCGAACTGCAGGGGGATGATCGCTATGCCGAGCCTTCGTGAGGAGTACGAGGACGTGCGGTCCCGGCTCAGCCACCTGGATCGGCGTGAACGATCTGTCCAGGTGTACGGGGACCTTCTCCAAGGAGCTGGATTCCCTCGACTACAAACTCCAGCGGGCGTCGCTCCCGCCGGATGAGCGGGTCGAACTCGCGAAGCTCAGTGACCAGGTCCGCGGCGTGCTCGACCGGCGGCTGCGCGACCTGCAGCACCCCACGGTCTGGAGTCCGCAACTCCTACCGGAGCGCCCGGAACGAGGCTGGAGCTTTGGAGGTTTCGATCGCAGCCGCTAGATGGGCTGAGAGCGGGTGCCGGAGATCGGTCCGTGCGCTTACTTCGCCTTCGGCGCCGATCGTACGGCTCGGTGAGTGACCCCGGAATAAACTCGATGGCTAGACCGTTCGTACGTCCGCCCTGCTCGACATCGTCGCGGCCTCGCTTAGCCATCCGAAATCCCGGTCTACGCCGATATATTCACCCGACAGATTCCGTCCCCTACCGTCGCGCGCGGCGGTATCGTCGCGATGTCACATTCGGGGCGGCGTCTGCGATGTGCTGCTGACCGGACTTACAGGCCGTAGAGCGAAACTGGTGGGGCGATGGATCCGATTGTGATCGAGGCGGGGACCGCGGTGGTGAAGGTAATGGCCACCGACGCCTGGGCTGCCGCCAAGTCAGCGGTGGTGCGGTGGTGGCACAAGGCCCATCCGGCGCAGGCCGACCAGGTCGCCGCGGACCTCGACCAGCTGCGCACCGACGTGGTAGCCGCGCGGGCGGCGCAGGACACCGCGACCGAAGACGCGCTGGCGGGAATGTGGCGAGTACGCCTGCAGCGAGCGATCGCCGGAAACCCCGCTCTGCGTGCGGAACTCGAACAGCTCCTGCGCGGAGAGCTCACTCCCCGGCTCAGCGTCGGTGACCGCAGCAGCGTCGCTGCGATCACGCAGACCGCCACGGTTCGCGGACGCGGCAACACCACTGTGCAGGCCGGCCAGGACGCCCGGATTGGGCACCCGCCCACGTCGTGACCGGTCCGCCCGACGACGCCAGCGCCGTCCCCGAGTCGCCGGTCGAGCAGCACGCCGAAATTTCCGGCAGCCAGAACACCACCGTGCAGGCTGCGCGGGATGCCTACGTCACCGTGCACCACCACCCACCGGAACGTGGCGGATATTTCGTCAGACATGTTGCGCCGCCGCTATTGTCGGCACTGCTGGCGTCGATACTCTTCCATTTCGACCACGTGGTGGGGGTGCAGGTTCAGATCGCCGCGGCCGTGCTTGTGGTGCTCTGGATGGCGTGGACGGCCCGACGAGATTCTCATCTGTCGTGGGCCCGCCGCGCGGCGCTTCCAACTGTTGCTCTGGCTTACACAGCGGCGATGACAGTCTTTGCCGCCCTGCCCCATATCTCCGTGTCGCTGCAAATCGTCGTCCCGGCCGTCCTGTGGATCGTCGCCGCAAGCGTCATCTTGTTCGTGGCCGAACCTGACCAAAGAGAACTAGCCACACTGCAATACACCGCTGTCGCTATGATCGGCGCCGGTATCGCGATGATCGGCCTCGGTATCGCGGGGATTCTCAGCCGCGCCGCACCGCTCGGCATCGGCATGGTTTGCACCGGTGTCGCGGGGATCGGCCTCGGTATCGCGGGGATCGGCGACCGCGCCGTACCGTTCGGCATCGGGGAGATCGGTGCCGGCGTCGCGGGGATCGGCGTCGGTATCGCGGAGATTGTCGGCCACGACCTACCGTTCGGCATCGCAGTGATCGGCGCCGGCGTCGCGGGGATCAGCCTCGGTATCGCGACGATCGGCGACCGCGCGGTACTGACCGTTGTCGCCGTGATCGGCATCGGTGGCGCGGGGATCGGCGTCGGTATCGCGGCGACCATCGGCCACGACCTACCGTTCGGCATCGCAGTGATCGGCATCGGCGTCGCGGGGATCGGCGTCGGTATCGCGGCGACCATCGGCCACGACCTACCGTTCGGCATCGCAGTGATCGGCGCCGGCGTCGCGGGGATCAGCCTCGGTATCGCGGAAATCCTCGGCCACGCCGTACCGTTCGGCATCGCGGTGATCGGCGCCAGTGTCGGGATGATTGGAGTCGGTGCCGCGAAAATCCGCGCGCGGTGAAATCCGTGGTGTTCGGTGTCGAGAATCGATCTTGGGCTCGAGTGATCACTGCATCACCACGTGGATAATCATGTCGGCGTGGAGGTTTGGGGGCGGGAATACGGGATGACTGCTGCTCGTCAGGATGAGTTGTGGGGCCGGTGGCGTGCCGGTGAGCCGGTCAGTGTTATCGCCCGGAATCTCGAGATGCCGCCACAGCATGTGCAACGGTTCCCCGCTCAGACCGGAGGAGTACGTCAGTTGTCACCTATCCCTGCAGCAGCCCCAACGACATCACCGCAGCACTGGGTTTAACCCTCACGCGAAGTCCGCACCTACTCGCACTGTTCCTGCAAGCCGTCGGTATAGGGGCGGTGAACTGTGATGTGACTGCCCGATTGGAAGCCCGCGAAGCGGTCGGCCGCACCGACTTGGAGTTGGACACGGGAACCGATCTGATTTGTCGTAGAAGCCAAGCGCGGATGGCTCGTTCCGGGGGGAAGCCCAGCTGCAGCAATACGCGCCGAGGGTCAAACGCCGAGCGGGCGGAGCCTTGGTGAGCCTGTCACAGGCCAGCCCAGCGTGGGCTCGCCGCACGCTGCCCTCCCCAATAGACGGCATCCCCGTCCACCACGTCTCCTGGAAAGATATCCAGGACATAGTCGTCGACGCCCGCGACCACGCCCACGGTGCAGAACGGTTATGGCTCAACGAATTCCAAAACTACTTGAGGAAAGCGGCTCCCATGACCGATCCCGCAGACGGATGGACCTACTGTGTCGTGGTCTCAGATGATGTACCGAACAACCAGGGCTCAAAGACTTTCGGGACTATGTACTTCACGAGAACGCCTACTTCCATCCTTTCGGCTGGGGCAATGGCTGGCCGAAAACTCCTCCGAACTTCCTCGCGTTCCGGTGGAGCAACCAGGTGCAAAGGGTTCACCGCGTGACCCACGCCGAGGTCGTCCAGTCACTGAAACAGCGTTGGCCAGATTTCCCGGACGGCCCCAACATCAACCGCCCACACGTGGTCTACTCGCTCGGACCCGAACTGCCCGGCATGCCCATTCCCACCAGCAAACCCTACCGCGCCGCGCGGCTATGGGTGCTGCTGGACCAACTATTGACCAGCGCCTCCCTCGCTGAAGCTGTCGAGCACACCAAGAAACTGACCACACTGGGCCGCTGATCGAACGAAACTTTGTAGTAACCACTGCGCAGCCCGTGCGATCATTCCTCGTGCCGACGCGGCGATCCGTCGAAGGCACCGACAGAGCAGTAACTCGAACGTGAAGCAGGTGGCATGCGCGCGCAGATCCAGCAACTGGCAGAACCTTTCAGCGAACGCGACTGGCCGACGCTGCCATGCCCGACCTGTACAGAAGGCGCGCTTAACGTCGGCAGATTCATGTACGAGAATCACACCACCGAGGAAAACTCAGACCCGTACGACGGTGACCCCACCGCGCCCCAGGGATGCTTCCACGGACACTTGGTTTGCAACCGACGCCGCTGTGGCGCTTGGGTAGCAGTTAGCGGAACCTACAAAACCGATTACGAGATCACTCCTCAAGTCTTTGGAGATAAGCTCGATACATAGGCCGTGGTGACTGTCCAAACACTGCTTCCAGCACCGCAGATCATCGAACTCACCGCCACAGTGCCAGAACTCGTTGCTGCCGAAATCCGGCGGGCATCAAAGCTAGTGTGGCTTGATCCCCCGGCCGCTGTAGGCGCGTTGCGTTCAGCTGCCGAGCGCGTGATGGACAACCACGACATACCAACGAAGAACACCAAAGGTGGATGGATCTCCCTGCATTCACGATTGGAGATATTCAAGGAAGTCCAGCCGAGCCCAGGTACGTTACTGGAAGCCGCGAAGTGGGTTGGAAACGACGGTATCCACGATCCCACGCCCATATCAACCAAGGAAGCCCTCGAAACGGCGCAGTTCGTCGAGCATGCACTTCGCGAGATTTACCCGCAAGATGACTCTGAAATCCGTAGTCGCGCAGCTCAGATCAATATCAACAGGGGTCTGAGGCGGCAACCGCCTTCGGGTGATACCGACCAGGTGGCTGGTGTTTTTCGTGCGGTGGCGGGCCTGCTCGAGCAGAATGCTGGGGTGAGTTTGGGGCGTGTGCCGTGCCAGGGTGATCTGCTGCGGTCGACGGTGGAGTTCTGCGCGGGTCGGGTGGCCGAGGATTCGATTTACGGTGTGCTGCACCGTGAATGCGGTCGGTTGTTCCCTGATGTGATGTTCGCCGACCTGTTCACCGATGTCGGGCGACGGTCGGTGCCGCTGATGATCGTGGCGGTGGTGATGGTGTTGCAGCGCATCGAGGGCCTGTCGGATCGAGAAGCGGTGGAACGCTTCGCTTTCGATGCCCGCTGGAAGTATGCCGCCGGCGGCCTGGATTTCGATTATCCGGGGTTCGTATACACGGTTCTGGTGGGCATGCGGGCGCGACTGGCGCTCGGATCGCCTCAACCGCATCTTCGATGCGGTGCTCGAGGTCGCGCGCGAGGCTGACGTCAAAAAGACAGGCTCAGCCAGATCGACGCCACGCTCCAACGAAAGGCGGCAAGCGCGCTGGTCCGGGCCTGTTCCTCCCGGTCGGCGCCGGCGCCGTGGCCACCCTCGCCCGCCTCGTAGAACAGATACGGATCGCCGAGGAATCGAACTCACCCCTACGTTCGGGCCCATCTCTGGAAGAGCGTCCGCCTCATGACAATTAAGTTCACGGAAGCATCAGGACCACCGCAGCGCAGTTCAGCCCACCCGATCAGCCTTGAAAGCGACTGTGGCCGTTTCGAACCGCGCAGTACGCGGCATTGCCGAACCCTGTATCGCGCTAACGCCGCTGCGGTGCGGATCGCTGACGCCGCTTCATCGAAGGGGCGCAGAACAAGGCTTACTCACTGTTGAGGAACCTGAAGTGGTCCCGGCGGCAGAACAGCGAGTTCCGACGCCAGCACGCTGGTTAAATCACGGATCGCTGCTTCCGCCGCTGCGAACAGTTCCGGATTCTGACCGCCTTGCCGTGAGTACCTATTCAATGCGAGACATGCCTGCTCGAAAGCGGGCGCCGCTCCACTCATGTCGAGCAGTTGGAGTCGGGCCTTAGCAATCTCGATTCGGGCGTGTCGAGAGGCCGCTTGCTTCTCCCAGTCGCTGCGCGCTTCGCGCGTTTCGTCGGTTCGATGCTTTCGATCACGTTGACCAGCGGCTTTGCGCTGCCGAATGTTGAACAGCCCTTCCCGCATAGCCTCCACGGCTTCGACGGCCGCCGCTAACCTTTCAGCCCGGCGCTCCTTCCGTCGTTCGTTGCCCAGCTGGCGCGTTACGTTTCGCCAGGCAATCCATGCTGCTAACAGGGCAATAGCGGCCGCAAAAATTGTCGCGAGGGGTTGCGCCCACCAGTATGGATTTGCGCTTCCCGCTGACAGTGCGATATCCGTGCCCTCAAGCACCTCGAAACCCCCTGTTTGCCTTCAACTTTCGGGCCAAGCATCATGACGCTACTTGGCAGAGCTCACCACCACAAGGTTGATGGATGCCGACTGGCCACCGACCAGTTGACGGTCAACTCAACCCTATGCGTCCCTGGAAGCACCGACACCTCCACGGTCCTGCCTCTGCGCAGCTTCACCACCTCATGGCCGTCCACCACACGCCATAGGCGTTGTGTCGACGAGACATCGCAGAATCACTGGCGATCAGGCAACCTCAGAAAGGCCGGTCAAGCCAGATGCGCTCCATCACCTCGTCCACGATCTCAGACTCCCCCGTCTTGCCACGCGGTCAGAGCAGATCGGGTCGTCGTCGGATGATCTTCGCCATTGTGTGGACCGCAGCAGGACCGGGAGCGCCGATGTCACGTTGTCCATGTTCGGCGGCCTCCGTGCCGGATTCGAACAGCGGTGTGGGCGAGCGGTAACCGACGGCGGCTTCGAACACGGCGGGACTGATTCGTCTCTGAATCAGCGCAAGACGAAGCGCGAGAAGGTCGTCACCGTGACACCCCACCCAGCCGGCACACACGCGACGCAGGTCGCTGTCGGCGTCGGTTTGGTGGCATTGAAACAGAGCCAACGGTTGATCCGACATCTCCCTGTCGTACTCGCGCAACTTGTCGTACTCACCGGCATCCCAAACCCCACTTGGCACATCACGCCGGTATGGGCACGAACTACACGGCCGCGGAGCAGGCGGGTTCACCTCGTCCGGGACCCGGCGCACCAATGGCGTCCGAAGCGTTTCGATCGTTCACCAGCCGCAACAACTCCTTCCAGTACTGATTGTGCCATCGACACACCAAGTGCACCGCACATCGCCAACGCCACACGGCTGGCGACTGGCACGGTTCACCGGCAGCTTGCCCCTTCGCGAACGACGACGCATGTTACGACGCCGACCACCAACTGCGAGTGCTGAGACGCGTCGAGGATGCGGAATCCGCTTCGGCAGGCTCACCATGTCCGCGGCGTGCTCGGCCGCCATCTGCGCGACCTGCAACGCCCCACCGTCTGGAGCCCGCAACTACCGGAGCGACCGGAACGAGGCTGGGCTTCGAAGGTTTCAACCGCAGCCGCTAAACGGGCCGACAGTGGGTGTCGTACATCGATGGTCTCAGGGCGGCCTCGCTGGCAACGGACGAATACGCGGGCGCCAAGCTCACTGTCAGCGCTCTATCCGGCGCGGGCGCGATGAGCCGCGCATCCGCCCTGCGATCGGTTGAATACTATGGCGGACAGAAAGAGTACTCGGTCCCAGCGATCCGTGGCTCCGGCCGTGAGGTACCAGTGGTACAGGCCTTATCCGACCGAGCGCGGGCAGGTACACCGCTGGCCGCGCCCACGGGGACGCGTTCACCGTGGGGGGCCTGCACTACCGCTGCGAGCGGTTCACCGCAAGGACCTCACCGATGTTCTCAGGATTTCTCGGGCAGTCGCGATGCGCAATCGAACAGCAACCTGCCGACCGCCCGCACGGCGCTCACTCACTCAAGGCAGCCGCAGCGATCGAGCGTTCAGAGGCCCACTGCGAGTGAGCCATTCGGAATCCCAGCTTCTTCGTCAGCTCGGGATGCTTCTTCCGCAGCCTGTAGTAGGCCGATTTCATGTTGGCTGAGTACGTGAGATCGGAGACCATCAGAAGTTCGAAAGCGGCTGCCTCCACCCATTCGATATTGCGGGTATAGCCAGCCACTGCCCGTGCGCGGGTTTGTTTGCAGAACGCCATCAAAGTCTCGTCCGCAGCCGCGAGTCCCCTACACGATGCGAAGGAGAGGGTCTTCCCAGCACAACGCCCATCGACCAGCTCGACAAGCTCGGCGAGCGAGACGTCACGACCACCGACGTAGAGCGTGTTGGCAGTGCCGTGGAAGCCGAAATAGGCGAAGTCGTACCCCTTCAACTCGCCGTCCAGCCAGCGGTTGACGTAGTACTCGAATTCTGCATACGTCCCGATGTCACGGTGGACCAACCGAATTAGTTCGGCACGCTCGAGCAGCCGAAGCGCGGACTCGATGCTGAGCCGGCTCTCGAGCGACTCCTCCCAGTCCCCCTCCAGACACAACACACCCGGCGGCTTCACTGTGGCCTCCGTCCCTCAATTCTTGAAGTCCCACTTCAGTTTCCGGCAAGCCCACCCCGGGCGACCATCACCAATCCCAGGGTAGGCCCAAAGCCCGCGCAGGCACGAATGAGCATCGCACCGCGTGCCCCTTCGCACTTAGGAGGTGGAACTGGCCGTGATCAGCGCCACGCGCCGAGCAAGTCAATGCGTACAACGGCTAGGGTCGTATCGCGAATTGACTGTGCGACAGTATATTCCGAGCGAAAGATGCAATTCGCCGGGTCCGCACCCAACTGTGTGTCAACTGTGGGTCCCGTGGTTTGACTTAGTCGGCCCGGTGTGTCGGGCGAATTCCCGCGTTCGACGAACGTCGCCTGTCCGGTGTCGGTGACTACCTATTGCTCGGATTGGTGTCCTGGGCCCTCGATTCGGGTCAGGTGGCCCGTCAGCTGCGTGTCGAGGATCGACAGCAGCGTCTGCAGCGCTTCGGGATTTCCTCCTGCTCGGAGTCGTCCGTTGGTGACGGCGTCGCCGATGGTGGTGCGGCCGCCGGCGATGGCAGCGAGAGTGGCTGCGTCGGAGGTCAGTTCGGCGTCCGCGGGCGCCTCTTCGGGGGCGGTCACGGTGGCGTGTCCGTCGGCGATGCGGAGGCGGACGGTGTTCTCGTCGATATGGAAGTCGTAGTCGGCGGTCACCCCTGCCAGGGTTGCGGGGTCGAGGTCGTCGGCGAGGAAGACCAGCGCCCACTCGGGGCGGTAGCTCTCGCCGGAGGCTGATTCATCGCTCATATAGTGCCGGGCGCCCCACAATGCCAACGGGATCACGGCACGGGCCAGTTCTCGCCCGGTCGCGGTGAGTTCGTAGACCACCGAGGCGGCCGGCGGGGTGCCCAGCCTGCGCCGGGCGATGCCGTCGGATTCCAGCTGGCGGACCCGCGTGGCGAGCAGGCTGGTGCCGATGCCGTCGAGTGCCGCGGCCAGGTCGGAGTATCGCTTCGGGCCCGACATCAGTTCCCGCACGATCAGCAAGGTCCACCGCTCACCGACCACGTCCAGCGCATGCGCCAGGCCGCAGAACTGCTCATATGTACGCCGCGCCACGCTCGCCACCCTATCAGTGGGATATCAAACCGAACTCTAGTTCTAACTCTTATCTTCACTTCTATTTCTTATGTTACCCTCTTTATCGGTGGCCCTACCGGACCGGTTACACCTCCGAATCGCCTGGGGCGGCGCGGCTTTCAGCTGTGCGGCAGCGTGGGCGCCATCATCGAGAGGGGAGTCCGCGTGTCTGTTTCGGCTTGTGAGGACGTGGCGAGCGGCGAGGGCACGGTCGTCGATGGGGCCGCGTTCGCCGCTCGAGCACAGCAGCTGACCAACCTTGCATCGGCCGAGGGGTGGCTGGGGTTGTATCACCCGGATGCGGTGGCCGACTGGATCGTGGACGGCGCTCGCGAACGCCACGAGCGGATCGATGCGATTCGACCGGCCGCGATGCTGATGGCCGAGCTCTGGCGTCGGCACCGGTTTCGGGTGCGCAAACATCTGCGGTGCGCCACGGATGAATGCGTGGTGCTCACCTTCGGTGGCCGAGGGTGCGTGACCGGCGCCGAGATCTGGACCTTCCGCGACGGACTGGTAGTCCACCACTGGTTGTCGGTGCATCTGGATGCGCGGCCCCGCACATCACAATGGGCCCAGTTCCGTGTGCTGATCACCGCTCCCGCATCGCCGTTTCCGCGCTCCGTCTGCAACGCAAACACATTGGGCCGCAAGGTGCTTCGACAACCCCCGACCGAGTGCTGGCATCTGGTTCACGGAATACGCTGTCTGGGAAGGATGTTCGCAAATGAGGGCTCTCATCGTCGGTGCCAGCGGATACAACGGTGGTAACGTGGCCCGCCGGTTGGTCGCCGAGGGTCATATCGTGCGGGGCTTGGTCCGCGACCCGAAGAAGGCGATACCAGAACTGCACGAGGTGGTGACCGGTGATGTCGTCGCCGGGACCGGGCTCGACGAAGCACTGGACGGTATCGATGTCGCGTTCTATTTTGTGCACGCTCTGGACGCGACCGACAACCGCACCGACCAGCACGACATCACCGCCGCGCACCGGTTCGTCGACGCGGCCCGCCGGGCCGGACTGGCACGGGGGGTCTTCTTCACCATGCTGGCCCCGCCCGAGGGAATCGCTGCGCCGCGGTATCAACGCAATCGGCTCCGGGTGGAGCAGATCCTGCGTGACGGGATCCCGGGCATGACGACGCTGCGGGCAGGCATGGTCGTCGGTGGCGGCTCCCGGGCAATACTGCCGTATCTACGCGTGGTGCAACGGTTCCCGATCATCCCACTGGGGCCGTGGCGGTCGAACCGGGTCGCGGTCATCGACCCCGGCACCGTCACCGAGGCGATCATTGCGGCGGGCACGCGCGAGGACCTCGCTGGCCGGATTCTCGACGCCCCCGCGAGCGCGGAACCCACCCACGAACAACTGCTTCGCGCGATCGCGGCCCGGCTCGGCCGCCGCCCGATAATCGTGCCGACCCCGTTGGCCACTCCCCGGCTCGACGCCGCGCTCATCTCAGCGGCGACGGGCCAGAACTACGCGTTCTGCCGATACCTGGCCAGCACCAACGAATACGACTACGTCGTCGACCCACAGCGGACAACGGGCCTCGCCGACCTCAGACCTCCTCATCTGGACCGGCTCCTCGACGACGCCGCGATCATCGACCACGCGCCTGTCGACACGATGGCCAGCGCATCGCCCCTGCTCGCGATCGGCCGGATCGGGCTGGCAGTCATATCCCTGGCAGCACCGCGCCGATTCGCCGCACTCGCCGGCGTCACCAGTTCACCGGAACTGACTTACATGACCAGGATCTACGGTGCCCGAGCCATGGCCATGGGCCTGGGATATCTCACCGCACATCACCAAGAACGCGAGCGCTGGAAGCGGCTCGCGCTGGGTGTCGACGTCGCCGATACACTCACCGGCCTCGCCCATCTCCTGCGGCGAGACGTGCCGTTGCGGGTGAGTGCCGCGATGGTTGCCCTGACCGGCTTCTATGCCGCGGTCGGTGCCACCGAAGTGGCATCGGACCCTGCGCGGCGAACTGTCCGACCGTATGGACGCCATGACGCGGTTCACCAAGTCGACATGCCCACCGAGACGAAGACCAGGACACTACTCACGAGGCGATCCCGTCGGCGACAATCGTCGCCGGCCACACCAATGAGTCGCGGACCCGAATATGTTGATCCCCACCGGCGCCGCGGCAAGGTGTACCGCGCCTACGCCCGGTTCATCGGCGCCGAACCGGTCCGGCGGCTCATGCCGAGTCTGTTCTGGAAACTCGATCCGTACGTGATGGCCCTAACCAGAGGACGTTTCGGGCTGGCTTTGATGTTGCCGACCGCTGTTCTGGAAACCCGGGGCGCCAAAACCGGCGAACCACGACGACATCTCGTCCTGTACTTCCACGACGACCACGACGTGATCGTCATCGCCCTCAACGGCGGTCGATCGACAGACCCAGCTTGGTATCACAACCTGCGCCAGCACACCGACGTAAAGTTCGCCGGAATGCCGATGCGGGCCTCGGTCGTTCACGACGACACAGAGCGAGAACGGTTGTGGCGCCTCGGAAGAGCCGTGTTCGCGCCCTACGCCAAATTCCGTCGAACCGCGGCGGCACATGGACGGACGATCCCCGTCATACGACTGACACCAGCACCACCCGCAGGGTCGTCGAACTCGACGCCGGCCCGTCATAACGAACATGAAGACTTCGGCGTCGAACTCGACTCGACCTCCGCCGGTGAAAGGTCGATGCCATGAACTCGCAACGATCCCACCCGGTCCGGATCGATCTGACCCGAGCCGAGAAGTTCGCGTTCGCCCGGCGTGCCGTACTGGGCCAGATCCGGGAAATACCCGGCGGCCTCGCGGCCGTCCTGGGATTCGGCAGCCGTGACAGCGCCCTCGAACTGCACGCCGACCCACCCGACGGCAGCTACGCCCGTCGCGCCGAAGAACTCGCCCGCGACACCTACGGGCCCGAACTCCTCCAGCACTGTCTGCGATGCTGGTACTTCGCCGACCTGTTCGCCCAACTCGAGCACCGCGACCACGATCCCGAATTGCTCTACGTCGCATGCCTACTGCACGACATCGCACTCACCGACCACTATCGCCCCACACCCGCCGACGCGCCCTGCTTCGCCATCCATGGCGCAACCGTCGCCAGCCGAACGCTCCAAACATGGGGAGCAGACACCGACTTCCGCGACACCGTGGAAGAAGCCATCGCCGCGCACCTCGACGTCACCGTGCCTCCTGAAACCGGTGTCGAAGGCTACCTACTGCACGCCGCAGCGCGGCTGGACGTCGTCGGCGCTCGCGTCCGTGATATCCCCCCACACCTGCTCCGCCATGTGAATACCCTCCATCACCGCGCGCACTTCGCCTCGACACTGTCCAGCATCCTCAGCAGGGAAGCTCGCGAACGCCCCGATTCACGCATTGCAGTGCTGTGGAAGGCCGGGATGAAACTCCCCATCATCCTCAACCCGGTCGCCGCGTCGAGGTGCCCCGGTCGCGGCTCTACTACCGAGAGGGGATGATCATGCCCACCGCACTGCCCACAGACCGTCCGATTCCCGCTCCCGGGCCGGTCGACAGGTCCCCCATCACCCTCACCCCCGCCGAGAGCGACGACCTCGATCCGATCTGGCAAGCCGTCCTCCCCGAGACCCGTGCCCGCGCCAACGATATCCACCTTCCGATCTCACTTGCCTACGCCGAACGCCTCTGCACCGCTTTCCCGCACGCCGACCGGCTACTGGTGCGCATCGCAACCTAGTTGCACGACACCGGCTGGGGCCACGTCGACAACGACCGCATTCTCTCCGAAGGCTTCTCCGGGGTCTTCTCCGGCGAATGGCGCAGGGCCGCGATCCGTTTCGAGCACGAACGCCGCATTGCGCGAGAGGTACTTCCACCGCTCGGATACGGCGCCGAGTTGTTGAGGAGGTCTGTGCCATCACCGACGGGCACGACACCCGGACGGAAGCCCACTCGCGCGAGGATGCCCTCGTTCGCGACGCGGACCGCCTGTGGTGATTCGACCACGCCCGTATCGCGTTGGCCTCCGGTTGGTTCCGGCTGGACCCCGCCGTCTACACCGACCGGCTCGAAGCGGAGATCATCCCCGAACTGCTCACGATGCCCGCCATCGCGATGGCCGTAGCCGACCTCACGCGTTCCCGAATTCTGCTGAAGACGGCCGTGATTCGTTGAGTGCCACCGGCACAACCCGCATCGCGACGCTCAGATCGAGCAGACACCCACGATGAACAGCCCGTTTTCCGGTTGCCTGCACCAGCGCACCCCTTGGCAGCCGAGTAATGCCCGATGTTCGCGGTCGGGATGAGCACCGCGAGCGAGCTGATCAGCACCACGGATCCGCCACGGCCGCCGGCGACGACGGCGGCATCGACGCCTTGAGTGTCTTCCACACGCCGGTCAGGTTGATGTCGAGCATCGTCTGCCATTCGTCCTCGCTCATGTCGAGCGTGGACGCGTAGGGGCGCGACAGTCGTGAAGGCAGGTCCCGCGAAGGCACCGGCGATGGGCCGAATGTGTCGGTGCCTCCGATTATGTTCGCCCCATGACAGGTGCCGAGATCTCGACGTCGCTGCTGGACTCTTTGTCGTCCGACTTCGACGTCTTGGCCGCCGCTTGCTGGTCGGAGATCGAGGGCACCGCATCACCGAAGACCATCACCACGCTGCACAGCCCGTCCCTTCGCACTTCGCGCGCCGACGGCCTGCACTACGCGCAGACGATACTCGAGGGCGAGCTGCAAATCCTCGCTCTCTCCCACAGGGTTCGCGAACGCGAGACCGTGGTCCGCGCGTATCAGCGAGCGCAGGCATTACGCGAGGCAGTCATCAAGGAACTGCGCGCGGAGCGAGGCAATCGACACCGAGCCACCCAACCGCCCCGAGACATCGACCTCATGTCGGCATGGCTACTGAAACTGATAGTGCCCGAGGACTATTCGCGCCATTTCGACCTCGCGATGGAATCCGCCGGCGTGATGCCCGAGCGCGGACGTTTGCCCACGCACAATTGGTGGGCATGGGCAGTCGAGCACGGATGGATGACAACTACGATCTCTCCGCATGCGCAGCGGCTGCTCGCACTTTCCGACGACGCATTCGCCCGGGCAGTACGGCGCTCCCTCACTGTGGAATACATCGCGGGCCTCGACGAGCACGCCGTAATCGAGCGTTGGTGGCGCGCACTCAGCCAGGTCGAGGTCCGTGTACGAACAGACATGCAGCACATCCGCGACCGCGCCCGACGAGCGCGCCCGAGTCCGAGCCCAGGCCAGTTGAGCCGATTGCGGGAATTGTATGAGGAATTCGCGTCACTGCGAGTTCACCGCAGCGTCGCTCAACGTCTGTACAACGAACTCCGCGACGCCGTGACTGCCAGCGTGAAAGCCGCCGAGGCCGGCCTCGTCGAGCAGTGCCACGCTCATGCGAGAGCGGCGCTCGCCGAGGCGAATCCGATTCTGTGGCAGAGCATTCGCAGCGTCGTGATTGCCCATCGAGCCCGGTGGGAAGACGACGCCTTCGACTTCAGTACCGCGGCCGAACTCGCAGAGGAGCTGCTCGCCGAAATCCCTTGGGCCGCACAACACTGCATAGCGGCCGACCCGACCACGAGTGACAACCTTCTCGACGACACAAGCCATGAACTCCTCGAGGTCGCCGTGGACGCGTCAGGTTACGCCGCCACCGGCGGTTACGGCTGGACCGCCGCTGATGGACGAACAGGAAGCGGACACTGCACAGCGGCAAACTCGGCCACAGAAGGCGAAGTCATCGCGATCTGCGAAGCCGCATTGGCACCCGAACTCCGCACCCGGCCTCTGCGCATCCTGTCCGATTGCACAGCAGCCGTCGACGCTGTGACCAGCGCGCTCACCACGGGCGTCGTCGGCGCATTTCCGACCTCACCACCCGCCCGCGACCGCCTCAGAGCCGCCATCCAACGACCCGTCCCGTTCACCGCGCACTGGATCGCCAGCCGGACCGGACACCAACTCCACGACCGCGCCCACCGCCTCGCCCGCACCCGCCGCCACCACTGAACCCCACACCCGCGTAGGTGATGGCGACGCGAGCTACATCAAATGAACTCGACCAGCGCCGCCCCGACGAGCAGAAGGGCACTGCGTCCCGTCATTCGAGGGGTGATCCGCCTTCCAGATGCTCTCGATACGCAAGTAGACCGGGGCAGTCCGTCGCCCACTCCGTTCTGCCCCGGTTCAATGAACAGAAAACCCGCAGTTCAGAAGTATTTTCGATACGGCAGGAACTGATTGTTCCACTCGCGGACGCCGATTCATACAGGCCTACAGAACGTCGACAGGACGTCGTGGAATCGCTGACCATCAGACGACCTCCGCAAGGCCGGTCAAGCCATGGGCGATTCCCTTCCCCTGCTGTGATATCGGTCCCTCCCGAGTGTTGCTCCGCAGTCAGAGCAGATCGGGTCGCCGTCGGACGAGCTTCGCCATCGTGTGGACCGCTGCGGTTGCGACACTGCGAAGTTCTCGGTCCGTGGCGAGGCAGGCGATCCGGCGGATGCCGGCCAAGCTCATGAGAACCGATACCGTGCGGGAGCAGACCTTGATGTCCATCGCCATGGTCAGTTCGGCGGAATCCTGCGGTAGCCGTGGGTACCTCGGGAAGCAATTGGATCTCACGGATCAGCCCGGTCAACCGGTGGCGCCGCAACTGTGTCGGTGTGGTCGGGCGCCGTTTGGCCTTGTAGTGATTCTGCCGGGCTACCTCCAGCACCCGGCAGCATCGGTCGATCGGTGCCCCGGCCGCGACGAGCCTACCGATCAGGCGTCTTGCCCTCACCGAATACCTTGCAGCACATCAGCTGTGGCCGGAATTCGCCCTGCGGCCCTCATCCCCGCTTCGGATGCTGGACCACGTCTCGTCGATGTCGTCGCGCGCCCATTCGACGATGTCACCGTCGGCGCGGACGTCACCGGTGAGCCAGAACGCTTCGTCGGGTGCCCATCCCGCGATCACCGACGCCGTGTCACCGTCGACCTCGATAGCGATGCCCGCAACCGCGAGATAGCCGGCGACGGTGAGGTGCACTCCCCCGTACTCCCCGGCCACGGCATGCCAGTCGGGCAGAACCCACCGTCCGTCGCGGCCCGTGGTGCGGTACCAGTCGTGGCGTTTCTGCGCCGTGACCTCGAGCGGGAACCGCCGACACAGATCCGCCCAGGCGGCGGCGCCGTCGATTTCGAACGTATCGATGTCTTCCGGGACGATCTGTCGCCGAGCCCAGGCCCGATCCTCACCCGCGGAGTCTTCGACGAACCACAGGGACGCCGGCGAACCGTCATCGAGTGCCCGCGTGGAGAACGCAACGCCGAGCGGCGCCGACCACCACACGCCGGAGTAGGCGGCAGTCGGATCGGTGGGGCTTTCCCGCGCCGCGCGTTTCTCCTCCGCGACAACCCGGCGTAGCCATGTGGTGAGCACTTTCCCCACCGGAGCAACGCTGTCGTGTCGGTTGCTCCATCGCAGTGACCACTGCTCGTCGCGAACAACGCCGGTGGTCCACCACCGAGCGTGCTCCGACGCACTGATGTGTTCGGCGACGCGTCGCAGTTCTCGAAGCATCGGGTCCGTCATGGCGAGAACATCTTCGCCTTCGGGCTCCTGCCAGTACCGGGCGGCATCAGTGGTCGCCGCGAGGACGGTATGCAGGTCCTTTTGTGTCACATCAGGCAGCGGCACGTCCGCCAGCCGTCGCGCGACTTGTTCGGGCGAGACGCTCGGGAGGGGCTGGTCGGCGCCGAATCCGTAGATGACGCGCGCGGTCCCGCTTCCAGCATCGACTTGATGGGCGGCGTAGAACACTCCGGAGCAGAAGCAGTCCTGCGTGTGTTCCACGCGCGCACGCTCGTCGGCGACGCGCGCGTACTCGAGGAGCAGACGACGACCGCGTGGGCCCGCCAACAATGCCTCGGTCAGCGTCACCGGAGTGTCCCGTGCCATCATGAATCGAGTAGATCACCCACGCTGCGTCGACGTCGATCGAACGTCGGTTCCGGCACGCCTACCTGGATCGACGCAGGTTGGGACTTGTTGCGCCACCGTGAAATCCTGGTCCGGTCCCCGCTGACCCACGCCGAACAGCAGGCAGGTAACCACCACGAGCACACCCCCAGCCCACGTTCCAGCGCGCTGGAGCGCGGGCTGGGGTGTCGCCGCCGCCCTGCTGACCGCGCTGATCGTGTTCATCCCCGCCACCTGGAAACTCCAGGACGCGTTACATGTTCCCGCGATCGACCCGACACCCAGCCACCTGCGCGCCACCCCGAAACAGATCGCATCCTCGTACTGGATCAGCTGGGCCATCGCACTGGCCGTACTGCTGTCACCCGCCGCCGTCCCTGCCGTGATCTCCCGAACCCGCCGCATCACCGTCGGATACCTCATCACCGCCACCATCACCGGAGGCCTGCTCGCACCCGCCGTCATCAACTTCGAAGTAGCAGGCTTCGCACCCGACTGACGACTGTGTTCGAAGGTGTCTGTCTTGAAACCTCGGATTCGAGACAGACGCGGCCAGCGGTCGAGGGTCGCTGAACTAGCAGGTCCCGGAATCTCGGATTCTGATCTCGATATCGCGCCCGGTCGAACGGCATGCCCGGCGCACTGCTGGCCTCCGATAAGTGGGCGAAATCGGCGGCTGACAGCCGAATTTCGGTGCGCGGGATGTCTTTCGGTGAGAATCGAGCAGTGATGGGGAGGATGCGCCGGACGGGCGCACAGATCAGCAGGATGTCGAGGACGGCGGCGCGGTGGTCGGGTCGGATGCGGTTGTCGACCGCGGTCTCTCTAGCGGTGCTCACCGGAGTGGTAATCGCTGCGGTTGCAGAGTGGATCCTGTTCGCCGCGTTCCATCCCCAGCGCGGCGGTACCTCGGTGGATGTCACGAAGCTGGCGTTGACTGTGGTCGGCGGCGTCGGTGGGGTGGTGGCGCTGGTGATCGCCTACCGCCGTCAGCGGGATGTCGAGCAGGGCCGGTTCGTGGAACGGTTCGGCGCCGCGGCCGCGCAGCTCGGCGCGACCGATGTCGCGGTGCGGATCGCCGGGGTGTACGCGATGGCCGGCGTCGCCGACGAATCCGACGGTCTGCGCCGCCAGCAGTGCATCGACGTGCTGTGCGGGTATCTCCGCTTGCCCTACGACGCTGCGCACGGCGGTAGTGGCCGGACCAAACGTGTAGTCACCGTGCCTAATCCCCAGGTCGAGGACCTCGACGACCCAGGAAAGACAGAGGAACATCACGAGTACCGCAACTACGACCGCGAAGTACGCGCCACTATCGTTCGTGTCATCGCCGCCCATTTATGCTCGGAAGCCGAATACAGCTGGTCGGCATACGATTTCGACTTCCGCACTGCCTACCTCGAAGACGCCAACTTCGACGGCGCCACCTTCTCCGGCGACACCCGATTCGACAGCGCCACCCTCTCCGGCGACACCTCGTTCACCGGCGCCACCCTCTCCGGCACGACCTCGTTCGATCGCGCCACCCTCTCCGACACCACCCGATTCGGCGGCGCCACCTTCTCCGGCGACACCCGATTCGTCGGCGCCACCTTCTCCGGCGACACCTCGTTCGACGGCGCGACCTTCTCCGGCACCACCCGGTTCTACGACGCCACCCTCTCCGGCACCACCCGGTTCTACGACGTCACCTTCTCCGGCACCACTCGATTCGACAGCCACCCTCTCCGGCGCCGAGTTCTTCCGCGCCACCCTCACCGGCACCACCCAGTTCGACGGCGCCACCTTCTCCGACACCTACTTCATAGGCGCGACCCTCTCCGGCGACACCTCGTTCGACCATGCCACCTTCTCCGGCACCACCTCGTTCGAGGGCGCCACCCTCTCCGGCACCACCTCGTTCGTCCGTACGACCTTCTCCAGCACTACACGGTTCGACGCCGCCACCCTCTCCGGCACCACCCGATTCGTCGGCGCCACCTTCTCCGGCGACACCTCGTTCGACGGTGCCGCCGTCTCCGATACCTGCACGTTTGGAAATGCGGACTTTGGCGTACAGCGCATCTCGTTCGCCGACCCCAAACGATGGGGACCACCGGAACCGGTCTTCGACTGGTCTGCGGACATCACTCTGAAACCCGCCAATGTCGAACCTCAGGATTGGCCGCCGGTCGTGGGACGCCGGAGGCCAATTCGCGGTGAAGCGGGTGTCGTAAATCGATCGATTTCCGTCACCGCAGCTCGGGGATCGAATCGCCGAGGTTGGGTCCCGCGGGCAAGTGTCGGAAGATTGTGTCGAAAAGTGTTGGTGTCCGCGAAGTTCTGTCAGCCCTTTCTCGTACGGTCCTGTGAAACGACGGTGTCCAGAGTCCGAGAACAGCCGTCACGGGCACATGATCAGCCAGCCGGCGGACGCGGGGTCGGAACCTACTGGTCGTTGGAGACGCTCTGCTGCAGTCCGGGCAAGTTGGCTTCGATCTCGCGGACAGCCTCGTCGTGGTCGAGGGTTACGGCATCCATCACCCAGACCTCGCCGTCCTGGTACTGGCTGAAGCCGAGTGATTCCCAGGTTCGGCGCACGCGGCGGCGTTCCTCGTCGAAGCGTGGATGTCGGGTTGGTTCGGGACACTCCCGGTACAGATTGATGGGGAAGGGGATCGTGGCGACGACCGCAACATCCGCGGTGATCAGTCGCAGGATCCTGCTGATCAGCAGACGGCCGATACCGCCCTGACCGCGCCATGCGGGCGCGATTGCCGCGCGGTCGATCAGAATGGTGCGGCCGCCGAAGCCCTCAATCATTTCGAGCAGGTCAGGGTGAAAGTCGTTGCCGCGGAATATGGTCGCCATCGAGCCGTAGTCGGCCGACATCCCGTCCAGCTCGTTCGGGATCGAGTGCGTCATGAGGTACTTGTCGACGATGACGCCGTTCATGCTCAGAACGGTCCACTGGGCGTAGTCCTCGTCGTGGTCTCCGTCGATGGACAGGGCGAATCCCTTGTCGATCGCGGCGTTCCATCGGGGCGAACTGTCGGTGTCGGAGCGGTCCTCGTCGTCGTAGGCCTCGGCGCCGACGAGATAGCGCGCTGAGCCCCACCAGGTGTGGATCCCTGGATCCGTATCGGCATTGCCGACGATCGAGGCACTCAGATCGACGTCGACTGTGAACATCGACCAGTCGATGGTGTTCAGGTCCATGTGCTCCGTCCTCGCTGCCGCTCGAATTCTGATGCGGGGGCATTGCCGCTCAGGCAGTCGTGGCCGCCGCGTCGAGAGCGGCTTTCACTTCGCCGTGCACGACCGCCAGGCTCACCCCGACCCCACGGGAGATCTCGCGTAGTGACTGCCCCTCGGCGTGACGGGCGAGGATCGCGCGGCGCTTGTCGGCGTCGACGACCCGCGGCCGGCCGCCCTTGCGTCCACGCCGGGCCGCGGCGTCGAGGCCGTCGCGGGTCGTGCGGGCGATGTCGCGGCGCCGGTCCTCGGCCAGCGCGAGCGCCAGGTCCAGGATGAGGCTGCGTTCGGTGTGCTCGCCGGAGGCGATCCCGTGCAACACTTTGACCGAGATCCCTTGCTGGAAGAGGTCGTTGAGCACGATCAGGCCTTCGAGCAGGTTGCGGCCGAGCCGGTCGGCTTCCTGCACGGTGAGCAGATCTCCGGGGCGAAGGTAGTCGAGCGCGGCCTGCAGGCCGGGCCGGTCGGCGACTTTGAGTTTGCCGCTGACCTTCTCTTCGAAGACTTTCACGCAGATCGGATCGAGATCGTCGTGCTGGCGCGCGGTCTCCTGTCGGCTCGTGCTGACCCGGACCAGACCGACCAACGCCATGAAAACCCCTCCACCCGTTCGGGAAACGTGTTCGACAATCTGGTGCGAGACTACCGGAATACGAACGAGTTTCCGAACACCCGCGCCTGCGGGTCCGTTCGCACGGCCGTCGAATCGGCAGGTGTTCGTTAAACGGCCGTTTTCCGAACAGATCGGCAGCGATCATTTCCCCCATCCAGTGCAGTGTGGCACGTATCACATGGAAGTTCTGAAAGGTCACGAGAGGCGCCCGGGAGGAACCGGAGATACCTTCACGATCACTGAGAAGCACTCTCGAAATCTCGTGGACGGGGTTCTCTGACACAGGGTTTCAGAATCTGACGCTAAGATTGCCGCAGCGGAGAAACCGCCTCAGCTACACCGAGTACCACCTCTCCTGAACGTGGGGGTCCGGAACCGAGAAGCCGGGACCGGCCCGTCAGAGCGGCCGGACCTCCCCCGGCTTCCGAGCAGGAGGAGGTGAGTATGGGTAAGAGGCGAAAGCGGTTTCGTCGCTACGACGAAACTACGAAAGCCGCCACGGACGCAATGTCCGCGGCGGCCTCGATGATCAAGCTTGCGACCGCTGTGATCAGATTCGTAATCGTCATGCACGGATGGCGGTAACCACCACCGAGCCGGAGCCATCGCCCTTGTCAGGAGGGCGGTGGCTCTTCGTGTTTCTGTCTGTCTGAGAGCCACACCAGATGTGTCACCCAAAAAAATGAAACACTGCTCGAAGTATAGTTCACGGCTGTCCGTGGAACATGTTTGACGGCACTGCTCAGCCGCTAGCTGCAGTTTCCTCGCGCGGCAGCCTCGGTGCTGGCGGTCACGAATCCGGAGAGCCACACCGACTGTTAATCGGCAGGTTTCTGGTCCGGGGCGGCTGTGAGCCCTACCTCGGGGGCGCTCCCGGTACATGGTGGCGACCTTGACGAGGAGGGGGATGGGCTCGACCTCTACATCCGGCAGTTGGTCAGCCCATCGGAGGAGCAGCTCGGGATCGACCAGAAGCCGTTGAGCCACAGAGACGTCGTGTTGCTGGGGTTCGGTGACGACGTCGGTTCCCCTCCCGGGCGGTGAATCGCGCTCGTGGCGGAAATTGTGGGTCACACCGGTGACGGTGAGAGCCAGGTCCAGTCCGTCGAGAACGTCGAAGTGGAGCTCCTCACCCACGCGCGGCAGGTACGGGCTGGTCACTCGAAGCACGAACAGGGATGTGGCCTCGTCGTAGAGGTAGTCGTCCGGCGTCGGCACCTCCACCACGACTCGGTACCGGCACGCGGCCGGGGAGTGATCCCGACTGTGAGGTTCGGTGCTGTTCACTGCGCCAGTATCAGCCAACTAAGGCGAGTGTCGGTGGGCGACTTCATAATCGGCGGCATGGCCTTCATCGTGCACACAGCCGAAGATGCGAGTCCCGCAGGGCTCGAGATCGGCGACGACGACAGTTTCACCATCTACAACTCCGGGGTCTTGAAGGTCCAGAGCAAGGCCTACGGCACGCGCGTCTACTCGCCAGGATTCTGGCAGCTCATCACATACCGGCAGCACCGCGACCATCAACGCTCGATCTACGGCGCCGAGGGCTGACCGAGTCCGGACGCGATCGCATCGGTCGGGTGGCACCGGCACATCGAACTGGCCTGCTCACAGGCAGACAAGACGAGAGGGCTCCTCCGAGCGACTGGTAGGAGCGGTGTAGCGCGCCGAATCCTGGTACCAATTCGGCGTGCAAATTCCTGTTGTATTCGCGGCTGGTGCAATTCAGCGTATTCCCGAAGTTCAGTAACTCAGTAGTTCCGCCGTATAATTCGAGACGTAAGAATCCGAAGCGAGGGTTGACCTTCGCGCCCGCTGGCACGGACGCGAAGGCCGAGGATGGGCCGCCGCGATCGGCCCGATCACGCTGATCGTGATCGACGAGATCGCCAAAACCGGTACCCTCACCCTCGACAAAGCCATCGTCTGGCTCGCCGAGCACGGTGCGACGATCCGCGCCATCGGCGACGACCACCAGCTGTCCTCCGTCGCCGCCGGTGGAGTCATCCGCGACATCATCGACACCGCCGGCGCGACCGAGCTCACCCAGGTGATGCGATTCGCCGACCCCGCCGAATCCGCTGCCTCCCTGGCTCTTCGGGAAGGGGACCCGGCTGCGATCGGCTACTACATCGACCATTCCCGCGTGCAGGTCGGCGTTCTCGGCGACGTCACCGAACGCGCCTACCAGGCGTGGGCCGCCGATACCGCCGCCGGTCTGGATACGGTGCTGCTGGCCCCGACCCGCGACATGGTCCGCGCCCTCAACGCCCGCGCCCGCACCGACCGCCTTACCGCCGCCGGAGGCCTCGACGGCCCGGAAGTCGAACTCGCTGACGGGCTCTCAGCATCGGCCGGGGACCTCATCACGACCCGCCGCAACCACTACAAGCTGCGGATCTCGTCGACCGATCACGTGCGCAACGGCTACCGGTGGCAGGTGCGGACCGTTCATCCGGATGGCCGGATCACCGCCGCCCACATCGGATCCGGACGCCGGGTCACCCTGCCCGCCGACTACGTCACCGCCCACACCACCCTCGGCTACGCGGGAACCATCGACTCCAGCCAAGGCCTCACCGTCGACACCAGCCACACCGTGCTCACCGGCCGCGAACACCGCGCCCAGCTGTATGTCGCGATGACCCGCGCCCGCGCCGGCGCCTACGCCTACCTCGGCACCGCCGGCGGCGGAGACGAGCACTCCGCCTACACCTACAACGCGATCCACCCACCGACCGCGGTGGATCTGCTGACCGACATCCTCGGCCGCGACGGCACCCGAACCAGCGCGGCGACCGCCGCCCGCGAAGCTGCCGATCCACGCCGACAGCTCGCCGGTGTGGTCGATTCCTACCTCGACGCCCTCGGCGCCGTCACCGAATTCCACCTCGGGCCCGACCGGATCGCCGAAATCACCGCCGCCGCCGAACGAATCGCGCCCGGAGTGACCGACGCCGACGCGTGGCCGGTGCTGCGCCAGCACCTGGCCCTCATCGCCGTCGCCGGACGCGACCCCATCGACGAACTCGCCGCCGCAGCCGCCGCCCGCGAACTCGGCACCGCCGACGACATCGCCGCCGTCCTGGACTGGCGACTCGATCCCACCAGCCACCGACCCGATCCCACCGGCGGGTCGCTCGCGTGGGTTCCCGCCGTACCCGACGCCCTCACCGATACGCCGGAAGCCGCGTACCTGTGTGAGGTCTACGACGTGATCCACCAGGCCGCCACCGACATCCGCGCCACCGCCGCGGCATGGGATGCCGATTCGGCGCCGCAGTGGGCGCAACCGCTGCTGGCCGCCGACCGCGACCTGGTCGCCGACCTCGCGGTGTGGCGAGCCGCCCAGCAAGTGCCCGACCACGACCGCCGGCCTACCGGCCCCGACCGCTTCCCCGCCGCCGAACACCGCACCCAGCAGCATCTTTCGCGCGCGGTCGCCTCGGCTGTCGGTGACCTCGAAGGTCCCGCCCGCCGCTGGGCGGCCTTGGCCGGCGAACTCGACGACCGCCTCCCCCGCGACCCGTACTGGCCCGTGCTCGCCGAACGCCTCGACACCGCACACCGCGGTGGCCTCGACATCGACCAGGCCCTACACACCGCGATGGCCCGGCCGCTGCCGGACGAGCAGCCCGCGGCCGCGCTGCGGTGGCGGCTCACCGAACAACTCGACGCCCACCACGACATCGGCATCGCTGATCAGCCCGAATCCGCACCTGAGCATTCGAGCGGCAGTGACGCCGACGAATTCCTCGCCGCCGCTGGCCTGCTCGACTGGACCGGCGAACTCACTGCCGCCCCGGATCCGGCCGACCTCGATCTGCCCGGCACCGAATTCCCCGGCGCCGACCCCGGTTACGACCTCGGCCTGTAGGAACGCGAAGGATGCGGTCTCGAAGGGCTGCCGCGCCCTCCCCTCGGCGGGGAGGGCTTGCCACTGGTCTACGGGCGAATACTCCGTAGGCCGGTGGTTGTCAGGCAGCGAGATCCGCATGGGGCGGATCGTTATCGTCCGGATCAGGGGCAGGTGCGTCCACCTCGGGCTGACCCGCATCCGGATCGGACGCCGGCGACGCCGTGGTTCCTCGTCGGAACACCATCCCATTGACGATGTCGCCGACCCCGTGGTGGAGAAAGCGCCTCCACGAAGTGGATCACCTGATAAAGTCGCTAGAACAAGTCAACTGATCGTGTAGCCTGGCCTGCGTCGACGCCGAGGCGCTCGATCAGCCGCATCACCGGTGGCGACCACCGAACCAACCCATTTCAGAAAGGCAGCGCGATGCGCACTCTGACCACTCTCGATCCCACTGTGCCGGTCGAGGAGGCGGTCGCTGTTGTCGAACGCGACGGCGGCGTCATCATCCGGGACTTCTTCGACCGCGAGACCTTAGGCGAGCTGCGCTCCGAAATCGACGAAGTCTTGGCCGCTGTCCCCTGGGGCGAAGACGATTTCTCAGGACACCGCACGAAGCGGCTCTACGGCATCTTCCAGCACACACGCCATGCCGCCACGGCGGTGCGGCACCGTCACTACGCCGGAATCGCCTCGCACTTCCTCGAGCAACCTCAGCCGATCTGGATCGGAGAGGACAACGTCGAGCTGGCGCCCAACTACGCCGTCGGCGTCAGCTCGATCATCGACATCCACCCGGGCGAGGGCGCGCAGCCTCTCCACCGCGATGACGCGGTCTGGCAGTGGCGCCACCCCGAGGGCTACCGCCAAGCGCGGGTCCAGATCATGGTCGCGGTCACGGAATTCACCGCCGAGAACGGCGGCACCATGGTGGTTCCCGGCAGCCATCTCTGGGGAGATGACCGCGGTCCTCGCGCAGACGAGGCCGTGCCGACCGTCATGACCGCCGGCTCCGCTCTGATCTGGGTCGGCGGGACCTTCCACGGCGGCGGTCCCAACGCCTCGGACAGCAACCGGATCGGGCTGACCATCGGGCTCGACCTCGGTTACCTCCGCCAGGAGGAGAACGCCTACCTGACCTACCCGACGGAAGTCGTGAAGACCTTCGACAAAGACATCCAGCAGCTCCTGGGCTGGTCGACCTGCCCTCCCGGCACCGGTTTCGTCGCGCATCGGGGAACCATGGCCGATCCGATCTTCCTGCTCGACGAAGACAACGCCCAGATCGCCAACCCGTTCGAGCAGTTCGACAACGCATGATGCGCGCTGATCCGCCGGAGCTGGAGGTGGTGGTCGTCGGTCTCGGCGCCACGGGTCTCGCCATCGTCGAATCCCTCGTCCCCCGTGCGGATTGCGCGCTGGTGGGGGCGCTGGACATCCGGCCAGCGCTCTCGGGCGTCGATCTGGCGTCGCTGGTCGCGCACGCACCCGCGGTGGCGGTCGTCTCGTCGGCCGAGGAGCTGCCGCGTGCCGATGTGGCCGTCGTCGCCACGTCGTCGTGGCTGGATGGAATCGAGCCCACGATCACGGTGCTCCTCGAGCGGGGGATGAATGTGGTGTCCATCTGCGAGGAGCTGCGCGAGCCGAGCCTGAGCCACCCCGAGATCGTGGCTCGGCTCGACCGGGTCGCGCGGGAGCACGGCGTCTCCGTGCTGGGCACCGGCTGTAACCCCGGCATGCTCATGGACACGCTGCCGCTGGTGCTCAGCGGGCTGACCACCGAGGTCCAGCGCGTGGCGGTGCGCCGGACGGCGGATATGAGTCGCTACGGCGCCATTCTGCAGAAGTTCGGCCTCGGGCTCACCCCGGACGAGTTCGACGCGCGGCAGCGGTCGGGCCGGGTGATGGGGCATGTCGGATTCGACCAGAGCATCGCCGCGCTGGCACGTGGCCTCGAGTGGACCCTCGACAGCATCGAGGTGGACCCCGTGGAGCGTCACCTCGTCGCCGCCGCCGACAGGGCGGGCGAGCACGTCGCCGTCCCGGCCGGCACGGTCGCCGGCGTCGTCCATCGGGCGCGGGGTATCCGGGCCGGCGAGCCGGTCATCGAATTCGCCACGCACTTCGGCATTTTCGAGGCCGACGACCCTGTGGCCCGCGGTGACTCCCTCACCATCGTCGGCCGCGAGCAGACGATCGAGGTGAGCGCACCGGGCGGCTACGAGAGTTTCCTGTCGACAGTGGCCATGGCCTGCAACGCGGTGTCCGCGGTCGCCGCGGCCGAACCCGGCTTCCGCACCATCCTCGATCTCCCGGTGTCCGCCCTCGCCAGCAAGGGCGCCCGCGCGAACCAGGAGAAAGCGAGGTAGCCGGTGGCGGCGTTTCGGCCGCCTTCGCGGGGGAGTGCTCGCCATACGGCCCGAGGCCGGGATTCCCGCCACCTCCAATTGTCGAGTGCCCGGCGACGGACGCGCACCCGCGCGCGACGAGCGGTGGCAGCAGGTGATCGAGCGGGCACACGCCCGGACGGCCGGCCTGGCCGCCACACTAGAGACCGATGATCTGCTGCCACGCTCCATGCTGGACGCAGACTTCGTGCCGAGTGTCCAGCTCAACGTCGCACTGTTCTTCCGGTCGCTCACCATGGACGACGAGCTGTCCCGGCAAGACACACGCCCGCTCGTGGAGCGGGCACTGCGACTGATCCGCGACGGCATGCCCCTCGAAGAGATCCTGACCAACTACCGGGTCGGCACCGCGTTCCTATGGCGCCAGTCCATATCCGCCCTCGAAATCGATGAGTACACGCTGCTCCCGGAACTCGGGCTGCGCTTGACCAACTACCTCAACCTGGTAGTTGCGCACATTGCCGCCGCACTGGTCGAGGACAGTCGGCAACCACGCTGGGACATCCTGGAACGACAAGGCGAGATCGCCGCCGACCTGCTCGCCGGACGCGAGGTCAAATGGACCGGCGCGCCCGAAATCCCCATCGCGGAAGCGTTCCTGGTTGCCGCGGTACGGGTCGGAGAACCGGCGCCTGGCACCCTCACAACTATCCGTAATCGGCTCGGACTGCTTCCGGGTACCTTCCTCTACCGAGACAACGGTGGCTGGATCGCGCTCGTCCCTCGGCGCCCGGTCGACGAAGGCGACCCGGCAGCGGCGCTGGCTCGCCGAATCGGGTTGCCCAGCAGAGCCGTTCAGCCCGGATGCTGGATCGGCGTCGCGACCGCACTCACCCGCGCCGATATCCCCCGGGCTTACACCGAGGCGCAAACCGTCGCCGAGACCGCCCGCGCTCTGGCCCGGCCCGAAACCATCTGCACCCGAAGGCACATGATGTTCGAATACTCCGTGGCTGCAGGCGGCGCCACGCTCGCGGCCCTGGCCGCGCTGCTCGATCCGCTCGCCGATCATCCCGCGCTGCTCGAGACGCTCGATACGTTCATCGACAGCGAGTTCAACCACAGCGCCGCCGCCCAGGCACTGTTCATCCATCGCAACACGGTCACCTACCGGCTCTCCCGCATCGCGGAGCTCACCGGCTACGATCCCTCGCTGCCCAGCGGTGTCTCCACCCTCATGGCCTCGCGGATCGCCCAGCGCATCGTGACCTACCCCGCTCCCATCACAGACCCACATCGCCGCCGCCCCGACCTGCCGAACTGAGACTGCGCGAACGGGTTATCCCCGATCGTGGGGGATCGGCAGTGGGGTCGGCCTGTGACCGAGGGAGGACTTCCTCGGCCTCGAGCCCGGAGTCGAATCGCTGCGCGAACTGCGCTCGATCGTCGACGCGCTGCGCGAGGACAACGAATTCGATAACTTGACGGCGTCGACGTCGAACGCACCTTCACCGACAAGCCTCCAGGAAGGACTCGGCGCGGCCGAAGCTCGCCGAGACGCTCGCGTTCGTGCGCGACGGCGACACGGTGATCGTGCACTCGATGGACCGCCTGGCCCGAACCTCGACGACCTCCGTCAGATCGTGCGAACCCTCCCCGCCAAGGGAGTGCGGGTCGAATTCGTCAAAGAGAGCCTCACTTTCACCGGCGAGGACTCGCCCATGGCTACCCTGCTGCTGTCGGTGATGGGCGCTTTCGCCGAATTCGAACGCGCCCTGATCCTCGAGCGTCAGCGCGAGGGCATCGCCGCGGCCAAGTCCCGCGGCGTATACACCGGCCGCAAACCCGCCCTCACCACCGAACAAGCCACCCAGCTCCGTGAGCGCGCGGCGGCCGGCGAATCGAAATCGGTGCTGGCAAAGGACTTCGGGATCAGCCGCGAAACCGTCTACGCCTACCTGCGGTCCGCGCCGGCCACGAGCTGAGAGCCCGGCAACCATTCACGGACCGGCGAATTCGACCGGGCACCGCAAACTGTCGACAAGCCAAGCGGTGT
Organism: Nocardia mikamii NBRC 108933; assembly: GCF_001613505.1. Taxonomy (GTDB): domain Bacteria; phylum Actinomycetota; class Actinomycetes; order Mycobacteriales; family Mycobacteriaceae; genus Nocardia; species Nocardia mikamii. The sequence continues at coordinate 3,259 of NZ_BDCM01000028.1, read as the reverse complement.
CCAAAGATCCTGCGATGATGGGCGGATGCACGGGTGGGACATCCTTGCCGCTGAAAGTGGCGGCAGCAGTGCGGCATTGACGATCGCTGTGGGACTGGCCGCACCGGTAGCCACGATTATCGGTGCGCTCATCGCGGCGAGCGCCTCCCGAGCGAACACCGAGAAGTCGCTCGGTGATCAGCTGACCACCCTGGCCGGGCTGATCGAGAAGCTGAACGCGCTACCCGAAAACGCCTCCAACAGATCGGATCTGGAACGAGCCGTGCACGACCTCCGGACAGCTATCGACAGGCGCAAGGACCTCCTCGCCCGGCGAGAACAATTCTGGGAGCTGGTCAGGACCGCCGCGTTCGTCGAAGCTGTCGCCACCCCGGTCGTGCTCGCGCTGTACGCCCGCACGGGCGGAGTCGAAACAGCCCTGCACGACCCGCACTTCTGGTGGTGGACGATCGGACTCACTCCCGGATTGATCCTGTTCATCGTCCTGACCGAGCCCAAGAAGTACAACCCCTTCCCGACCTCGCCCACGAGGTCATCGGCCGACGACAAGAAACCCGACACGAAGCCGTAGCGCAGCACTGCCTGCAGGAATCCGCCATCACAATCCGCGACGGTTCTCGACACGATTCACCGACAACGAAGTGACCGGCCGACCTGGGCGCCATAACGCCCTGCGGACAGTGTCGGGAAACCGATCGAATTACGACACCCCGTACACGTATTAACGTGACGGAGGGGGCGTGAAACCCTCCGGCCATTTCATCCATTCGCCGTACCGTATGCCGGTCAGCTTCGCGTGTTCCAGGTTCGCGCTCTGCAGATCCACGTCGGTCAGGCGCGCATTGGTCAGGTCCGCGTCCCTCAGGTTCGCGTCGTCCAGCTGCGCGTCTTCCAGGTGCGCGGTGAACAGGTCCGCGTGTTCCAGGTTCGCGCCGGTCAAGCCGGTGAGGGACAGATCCGCCCATTCCAGGTTCGCCCATGCCAGGTTTGCACGGTCCAGGTGCGTGATGCCCAGGCTCGCGCCGGTCAAGTTCGCGTGTTCCAGGTTCGCGCCCCGCAGATTCACCTCGTCCAGGTGCGCATCTCTCAGGTTAACGCCGACGAGACAAGTTCCGCTGAGATCGGGTTTATCTACCAATTGTTCCCGGGAGGAGTCTCGTCGGCCGATCACCGTCATCGCGACCTGGATGTCGACAGGCGCCACCGCCGACTCTGGAGGTGTGGGGCAGTTGTTGACAGGGGCTTGGGTGCGTACGAATGCCGTCAGGACTGAGTACACGGTCGCATGATCTGCCGGTGAGTCTTTGGCCAGGCGTTCGAACAGGTAGATACCGGCGACACGGACATTGATCTTGTCCGAGGAGAGTTGTTCGGCGGCCAGACGGAAACGATCTGTGGCCGCAGTCTGCTGGGACGTGTCGAGCTGGGTGTTGGTGGCGTGCAGCGATTGCCCGGTGAACCACAGAGCCCCAGTGGCCGCCAAGGCCGCCAGCAGTGTGCCACCCCCGCTTGCCAGGGCGGTCACCCTCGTCCACGCCGACGTCGCCGCCGAACCGGACGTGTTCGACTCTGCGGCGGAGGGCGAATTCTGCTGTGTCACCACAGGTTCTGGTGGCGCCGCCGGTTCAGCAGGAGCGGAAGGAACCGGAGGTGATGGCCGATGCAGTGTCCGCCCTCGGCCTGCGACCAGCCGCTGCCGCCTCGCGTGTGGTCTTCCCCCCGTTGCCATCCGAGCCCGCCCTTCCAACGGTTGCGCTGTTGTCGGTGTCAATGATGCGCCTAGGTCACGCGCGCCCCACTCAAGTAGGGCCGACTGCGTCAGTGCCCCAGGGCATCCCAGACCGGGCCACACCCGAAACGAAACCAAATTCCGAGACCAGCCCACAAGCGACTTTGAAGCGCCGACAACTGCGCACACATGCTGTCTCGAATCCAAGGTTTCGAGACAGGGTGAGGCCGGGCGGAGGCTCTGGCGGAATCCTATGGTGACCTAGTGCATTCGCAATCGAGGACAGGGAGCTTCGTGTAGTCGATAATGGGGTGCTATGGGGGGAGACCTGGTTGGTTTGGCCGTCGCAGGCATCGGCGTGGTCGGCACGTTCGGGGCTGCCGTGGCCGCGCAATGGGCTGGGATCCGCAGCAAACGCGTTGAGGCTGAGATCCAGCGCTCTCATCTCTCCGAACAGCGAGTTGAGAGCGCCAAGCAGCAGCAAAGTGAAGAAAAGCGTTCTGTCTATTCGCATTTCAACGAGTCCGCGCGGAACTACCGCACCGCATTGCATGACGGTGTGCGAGCGCTTGAGCGTGGTGCAGATGTCGATGTCGAAAGGCTTGAGGCGGTCCGCAGCCAGTACCAGGAGATGTATGCCCGGGCCCAAATGATCGTCACCGACCGACTGTTGACGATTGCCTCTGAGGTGGACACTGGACTGGGGAATGCCTATCGGGTTCTGCACAACGCCGTCCTCGGGGCCGCGAATCGGGAAGCCATTTCCAGGCTGCATCGGGTGACTGGATGATTCTGCGATCGCTGCGGTGCAGCTACTCCGCCAGGCGCTGCGAGAGGACCTGGGAACCACATCGGCCATCGTCGAGCTTGATGCGAAACTCGAAGCGCTGCAGAGCGCGCGAGCCGAAGACCTCGACGCGGTCGATCCCCCTTCTAGCAGGTAACAGCGTCGCTTAAGCGTGTCTCATCTCTCGCGGCCGCGGCCGCAAGTCGATGCGGGTTTCGATCTGGCCTGTGCGCCTGGGATTCTTACGCCTGATCCAACTCGTCAGTCCTTGTCGGGTTCTGGTAGTAACCGGCGAGAAAACAACACATTTGGGCTTGCCCCAGATAACGGGGCCGCTTCGTGCGCGACTGGCACGCTGTTGCCGCAGGTCGGCAGGTGCGCTGTTTCGGAATGACCTCCGATTCCGCCCACTTATCGGAGGCCAGAAGCGCGCTGGCACTCCGTTTCCGCTTTGACGGTTGACCATGAACCACGTTTCTCACTGCTTCGCAGACGGCTCGAGGTCGTTGGGTGGGGCATTTCGGCGAGCCCGGTCGGGAGATTCGGTGAGCGCAGTCACCGTGCCGCCGCACATGGGGGGTATGCGGCGGACGGGACTGGTGGGCGCTCAGGCGGCGGCGTACCCCAGTGCGAGGGCGGCAACGACCGGCACCAGATACAGCAGTGGGTAGGCGATGTGTGTGTAAGCGCGGGCTCGCAGCACTGTGGCCACGGCCCCGAGGAAGTACACGATCAGGCCGATC
>NZ_BDCM01000027.1 GCF_001613505.1 Nocardia mikamii NBRC 108933 | reverse complement strand
GTATGCGTGCTTGGACATCTCGACCTCTTCATCGTCGATATGGACGATGAACAGGTCGCCGACGCTGAAGGCGCCCCAGAACTTGCCGAACCGGGAGAAGATGAGCCGGGCGTGCCCGACACCGGCGACCGCGCCGAGGCGCACGACCATCTCCTGGTTGACATACAACACCGGAATCAGCAGCGCGAGAGTCCATACCAGCGCCATGCCGTAGTTCTGCCCGGCCTGGGCGTAGGTCGCGACACCGCCGGCGTCGTTGTCACCGACCGTGGTCCGCCAGAGGTGGGGCGCCGTGCGAGACGAACAAGACGGGCATCCGGTCCAAGTTGTTGATGGCCATCGTTATCCTTCGGTCGAACCACTCCGATCCGGATTCGGAGATGAGTTGCTGCTTGGGTGCGGTAGGTGCTGCGGACTTACGAGCATGATCGGAGGCGCGCCTACTTCGGCGCGCTGTTCAGGATTGCGGAACGAGTGAGTCGAGCCGTCGTATCGTGATCGGCCCGCTGGACACTGTGCATTCAACGCACGGTGCTTCCATGGTCGCGCGTTTTCTGGAAACGGGCTTCGTTGGGCGAGTGTTCTCCCGGATTATCGGACGGGATCCTTAGATGCACCGTCGGTATCCGGGTATTTCGACGGTCGCCGCCGAGTGGAGTGGTGGGGACTACTTTCGAGCGCGACCTGACGGCTAGGCCGTCGTGAACGAAGTAACAGGTTGTGATGTCACATCGAAGGGCAATCGACGCCAGGCGTGGTGGTCATGCGTGCTGACGTTCGGCGCTGGCGTGGACGATCGGTCGTCGGACAGTGGCCGTTGCGCTGGAAGATCGGTGTCGTTCTTGTAGTTCCGATCGCCGTGGCGATAACCCTCGGTGGGTTGCGAATGCAGGAAAGGCTCAATTCCGCATCGGAGTTCGCAGTGACATCAGAGCGCATACGACTGTTGCCGATGCTGGTCGAGCTCGACGGGGATGCCGCGATCGTTATGGGCACACTCGCACAGCGCACACTCTCCCCGGAGTTCCTCGGCCGACTGGATTCCTCGATCGCAGCGCTGGAGGGAACGAAATGGTCGGCCGCGCTCGGCTCGGGTGCGGCGACCGACCTGGCCCGCGCGCTCACCGAAGCGCGGGGCCTAAGTGCCCGGGCCAGATACGGTCCGGTCGCCACCACAACGGAGCTCACGGCCGAGCTGGCGCATATTCGGACGGCGCTTTCGGGAGTGGTTAGCGCCATTGCCGATTCGTCGGCTGATCCGGCGCTTGCCGGCGAAACCGCGCGGCTCGAGGCGCTTTGGGCGGCGCAGAAGATCATCTCCGCCGAGGGATTGAAGGTCGTCGGCGCATCGGATGTGCTCGCCGGTAGATCAACCAGCACGCTCGAGGCCGAGGCCGCCGAATTGCTCGCGTATCTACGGACCGAATCAGCGATGCTCGATCAGGTTGCCGCTCGGTATCCACCGGGGGACTCGATCGTCGAAACCTTGCGGAAAGGGGCGGCCGATCGGACCGTGATGCAACGGAAGATCACGCAGCCGGACACCACTGCTCGTACTCTCGACGACCTCAAGTACTCGTTGTTCGCCAGCATCCGCGATTATGGACAAGCCGTTGCCGCAGCATCGGCAGAACTGGAAGAAGCGATCTCGGCACAAGCCGGTGCGCTGCGTGCGACAGCGTGGCGGGAAGGCGGTCTTGTCGGTGGGATGCTGCTGGCGGCAGTCGTAGTCGCGGCCGCCGTCGCCCAGTCGGTTCTCGCATCGCTGCGCCGTCTCCGAAACGCGGCTGTGCGCGTCGCTCATCACGACCTGCCCGAGGCGGTTGAGCGGATCAAGAGCGGCACGGCGGTCGCGGAGGTGATCATCAAGCCACTCGCCATCGGTACCCGCGAGGAGATCGGCCAGTTGGCCGATGCCGTCGACGATATCCACAGCCAAGCCGTGTTGCTTGCGGGTGAACAGGCGCAGCTTCGTCGGCAGATGAACGACATTTTTGAATCACTGGCCCGCCGGAGCAGGTCACTTCTCGATCTGCAAGTACAGATGATCGAGGAACTCGAATTCGAAGAGCGGGATCCTAAACGTTTGGAGAGCCTTTTCCGGCTGGACCATCTGGCGACCCGGATGCGGAGATATGGGGAGAACCTGCTGATTCTCGCCGATGACAAGGTCCGGCAGGTGCGCTTCAGACCGCCGATGCAGTTGGAGGACGCGGTCCAGGCTGCGATTTCGCAGGTGGAGGAGTACCAACGAGTTCGGATGGTTGGGCCGCTGCCGATCGCGCTGACCGGCACCGCGGCAGCCGATTTGGTACATATCCTCGCCGAATTGCTCGACAACGCCCTACGGTTCTCTTCGCCCGGGACCGTTGTCAGGCTGGATTTCGGCCGCACCGCCGACGGCGGTGCGACAGTCAGCATCGTGGATCAGGGCATCGGCATCAGCGCCGACGATCTCCGCGGCATGAACTCACGGCTTGCGGATACACCTCGGGCGGATGCCGACACCGCCCGAAGAATGGGTCTGTTCGTCGTGGGCAAACTAGCGCACCGCCACGGTATGGCGGTGAATCTCTACCCTACCCTGGACATTTCGCGAAACGCCGGGATTACGGCAACGGTATCGATACCCGGTCATACGCTGACCGATACCGCAGCCGACCGCCCTGTCTCGCGCAGGTGGGAAGAACCACCCCTGCCCACCCGTGTGCCTGCTCGCGATTTCGCGCACTACGAAACCTCGCGCCGATCAACGGAATACGGCCGGGTTGTCCACCGTACCGACGGGGCCGGTCAGTGGCCCATCCGCCGCTCACCGGAGGAGGTTCGCGAACGGCTCGTGCGTCAGCAACGCGCCGTCGCGGCCGCGTTGTCGCATGCGCAAGCGGGCGCCACGACCGACGGTGACCCGAGTAAGGAGTGTTGATGGCTGCAGGTGGCACGCTGGATTGGTTGGTCTCGAACTTCACCCGTGCAGTCCCACATGTCGATCATGCGGCGCTGATTTCGACAGATGGCCTTCCGATGGCCGTCAGCACACCGGTGCCGCCCGAACGACTGACACAGCTCGCGGCTGCAGGCGCGGCAATGGCCGCACTCGCTGCCGGAGCGTCCGGACTGTTCGACGGGGGGCGTGTGCTGCGGTCCACTGTCGAGATGAGCGGCAGCTACTTTCTTCTCATGGGGGTTGGTGACGGTTCGCAACTGATGGCGCTGGCCTCTGCCGAATGCGATATCGGGCAGGTGGTGTACGAGATGACCTTGCTCGTCGAACGAGTGGGATCAGAGGTCCAGGCATTGTCACGGCAGTAGAACGCGGCGTACAGAACGCCTTTTGACGCGCGTTCACGAAATCTGCAGACGGGAGCAAATATGGACAGCCTCGACTCGAGAATTCTCGAGCTGGCGCGTCGCTGGTTGCCGTATGGCGGGCCGCCGACCGAGGAAATCCTGGTCGGTTTCGGTATGACGGAGCTTCGGTTTGATCGGCACCTTGCCCGAATACTCGGTAGCGAGTCTTGCGGACCTCTCTCGCCACAAGACCGGGCGGCCTTGTACAAGCAACTGCTGGAACGGGATGGACGAAGGTCTTCGCACTGCGTCACCCATCCCAGCAGCCCCCCACCATCGCATAAGTAACTCACGAGAAGGCGTAGGCATGGCCAAGGATCTACCCGATATCGACGAGGACGATGTCGTCGTCACCCACGAGAAGACCTACGCCGCGGGTGTGCCCGCAGTGATGGTCTCGTTGCGCCGCGGGATCGAGCAGATGGGCCCACTACGCACAGTCCGGACGTTGTCGAAGCTGAACCAGAGCAACGGTTTCGATTGTCCCGGGTGTGCATGGCCGGAAACTCCCGGCCATCGCAAGCATGCGGAGTTCTGCGAGAACGGTGCGAAGGCGGTCGCGGAAGAGGCAACCAAGCGTGTTGTCGGCCCTGGATTCTTCGCGGCGCATCCGGTGTCGGAATTGCTGGGCAAGACCGATTACTGGCTGGGGCAGCAGGGCCGGTTGACGCATCCGATGGTGCTGTTGCCGGGGGCGACGCATTACGAACCGATCGGCTGGGACGCGGCGTTCGGATTGATCGCGGGCGAATTGCGGCGACTGGCATCGCCGGACGAAGCAGTGTTCTACACCTCCGGCCGCACCTCGAATGAGGCGGCGTTCGTATACCAGCTGATGATCCGCGCGTACGGGACCAACAACCTGCCGGACTGCTCGAACATGTGTCACGAATCCTCCGGCTCGGCTCTATCGGAGACGATCGGGATCGGCAAGGGATCGGTATCGGTCCCAGATATCGAGAACGCAGACTTGCTCCTGATCGTCGGTCAGAATCCGGGCACCAATCATCCCCGGATGCTCTCGACGTTGGAGAAATCGAAGGCCAACGGGGCGAAGGTGATCGCGATCAACCCGTTGCCCGAGGCCGGTCTGTTGCGATTCAAGGATCCGCAAAAGGTACACGGGTTGGTCGGCGACGGGGTACCGATTGCGGATGAGTTCTTGCAGATCAGGATCGGCGGCGATCAGGCCCTGTTCCAGGGCTTGGCGAAACTGGTTCTGGAGGCAGAGGATGCTATGCCCGGCACGATCCTCGATCACGAATTCTTGAACGCCTACTGCGCCGGCCACGAGGAATGGTTCGACCATATTCGCCGGACCGTGGACCTGGGGACCGTCGTTGCCGCGACCGGGTTGACCCGGGCACAGATCGAAGACACGGCGGCCGCGCTGATCGCCTCGGAGCGGACGATCATCTGCTGGGCGATGGGGTTGACGCAGCAGACCCACGGGGTCGCGACCATCCAGGACGCCGTCGCGTTGCTACTGATGCGCGGGATGATGGGCAAACCCGGGGCGGGGGTATGCCCGGTGCGTGGACACTCGAATGTTCAGGGCGACCGGACCATGGGAATCTGGGAGAAGATGCCCGAGGCATTTCTCCGAGCGTTGGACGCGGAGTTCTCGATCGTCTCACCGCGCAAGCACGGCTTGGATGCGGTCGACTCTATCCGGGCGATGCGGGACGGGGCTGCGTCGGTATTCGTGGCACTGGGCGGCAACTTCGTGGCCGCCACCCCGGACACCTCGGTCACCGAGGTCGCGCTGCGGAACTGCGCGTTGACAGTGCAGATATCGACGAAACTGAACCGCTCGCATCTGGTCACCGGGCGGACCGCGCTGATCCTGCCCTCGCTCGGCCGGACCGACAAGGACATCCGCGGCGGTCGGAAACAACAAGTGTCCGTTGAGGATTCGATGTCGATGGTGCACCTGTCGCGTGGCAGTCTGGCGCCAGCCAGTGACCAGTTGCGCAGTGAGGTCGCAATCGTTTGCGGGTTGGCGCAGGAACTGTTCGGGGCCGGTCATACGGTGCCCTGGAGCGAGTTCGCCGCCGATTACGACCGGATCCGAGACTCGATCGCCCGCGTGATCCCGGGGTTCGAGAACTTCAACACCAGGGCTCGTCAGCGGGATGGGTTTGCGTTGCCCCACCCACCGCGTGACGAACGCAGGTTCGATACGCACACGGGGAAAGCGAATTTTGTCGTCAACCCGTTGTCGTGGGTACCTGTCCCAGAGGGGAGGCTGATTCTGCAGACCATGCGATCGCATGATCAGTACAACACCACCGTCTATGGGCTCGACGACCGGTACCGCGGGGTCAAAGGCGGGCGCCGGGTGCTCTTCATCAACGAAGTCGATATCGCTGCCTCGGGGTTCGACAGAGGGGATCGGGTAGATCTGATCTCGGAGTGGACCTTGCCCGACGGCACGCTCGAGGAACGGCGAGCAGCCGATTTCCGATTGGTGCCGTACCCGACACCGCAGGGGAACGTGGCTGCCTACTACCCGGAAACGAATCCGCTTGTCCCACTCGATCATGTGGCGGTGAAATCGAACACGCCGGTATCGAAAGCGATCACTATCCGCCTCGAGAAGCGGTCCTGAGATGGGGCGGGTGACTGCTCGCGTACCGGTGACACGGATCAGCGAGACCTCGTACACCGCTCGCCCGGATACGGTGGTGGTCGAAGAACCCCTTGAGATCAGGGTGGACAGTGTACCGCTGGCGGTGACCATGCGTACCCCGGGATCGGACGTCGAACTGGCGCACGGATTTCTGTTGACCGAGGGGATCGTTTCCGGCCGGGAGGACATTGTGTCGATCCGGTATTGCAACAGTGTCGGCGAAGACGGTCGAAACACTTACAATGTCCTCGATGTCGACCTCGCAGCAGGAGTGTCGCTGCCTGAAACCGGAATCGAACGCAACTTCTACACCACATCCTCGTGTGGGGTGTGCGGCAAGGCATCCCTGGAGGCGATCCGCCAGCGCACGGTGCATTCTCCCGCTTCCGACCGGACGAACGTCGATTCTGCGACGATCGCAGGCTTGCCGAAGGCGTTGCGGTCGGCGCAGAAGGTATTCGACGCCACCGGCGGTCTGCACGCTGCGGGGTTGTTCACCGCGGATGGACAGCTGCTGGTGGTGCGAGAAGACGTCGGCCGGCACAACGCCGTCGACAAGCTGATCGGCTGGGCCGTCGAGCAGGGGCGGGTTCCGTTGCGCGGCACGATCCTGCTCGTCAGTGGGCGGGCCTCGTTCGAGCTCGCGCAGAAGGCGGTCATGGCCGGGATACCAGTGCTTGCTGCGGTCTCCGCGCCGTCGTCGCTCGCGATCGACCTCGCCCGCGAAACAGGGCTGACACTCATCGGGTTTCTTCGGGGAGCCACGATGAATCTCTATGCCAACGCCGACCGCGTGCTCGAGAGTCGGGGGCGCTCGTACCCCTCTACGCAAATCGGCGACGCAATCCGCACCGGTGCAGTCAGACTCGCCTGAACCCGTGTGGCAAGGGCCTGGCCACCGCCGATGCATACGGAGAGGTTGCCGATCGTGAGGTCGCGGCGGATGATGTCATGCGCCACCCGATGCCAGGCTTGGAATACCCAGTGCACGAACGAAACTGCCCTCCCTCCGGGGGCGCGCTAGGTTGACCACCGCGGTCGGGTCGCGGGGTGGATCCATCGGGATGATCTGTTATCTGTGGGCGAGTGCGGGGCGCGATCCGTTGAGGCTGCGCGAGACCATTGTGAGTCGGAACGTGCCGGAAAGTGTGTCGGTGATGGATGCCGGATGGAACCACAGCGCAAACTGAAAATACCCTGGCACTGGAGATTTTGCGAATTGGGCGCATCATGTAAACGCCCGGACGGTACTCGTGTTGTCAGTCACAAAGCATCGTATATGTGTCGGGCATCACGGAGCTGGTGGGCGGCTTGTATGTGATTGATCGGTATACGCGAACGCACCTGGACCGGAGTAGCGGTTTCTCGGCAGGGTTTCGCCGTGACCACGGGTGAGGGGTTCCCGACGAACCGACGGATGGCCAGCCGCACAACGGGTGACCGAAGGGGCGGCCGAAATGACGGTCCATCCCGATCGCGCGACGGAGCACGTACTCACCTACCGCTCGAGTACAAAAAGGACCGGTCGATGCTCGCGAGACGTTCTTCGAAAATTTTGGTGGCCGTGGGAGTGCTGTTAATCGCTCTCGCCGCCGTCGTGCGGTTCATCTTGGTTCCCGCGCTGTCGAAACTGCCCGGTGATCTCGATGTCAATCCCTTGTACGAGGGAAAGGGCACGCTGCTAAACGCTCAGGCTTTGCAGGCAGGCGATGTCGCCCATGTGATCGCGTCCGATGTTCCGGTCACGGTTAATCGGCACGTGTACGTGTCGAGCACCGACGGTGACACCGCGCTCGCTCACGACGACATCACTCTCGTGGCACCGGGCCTCTCCGTACCGTCCAACCACACCTACGCCATCGACCGCAAGACGATGGACGTGGCGACCGGTTACTCGTCCGAGGGGGTCGAACCCCACAGCGGAATGACAATCGCCCTGCCGCTGCATCCGGACTCGTCCGCGAAATACCAGTATTACGACTTCGCGACCAGGACTACTGTCCCGATGAATTATGTTGGCACGGGCACTGTTTCCGGACGTGACGTGCTCAACTACTCGGTGGACGCGAAAGGGGTCCTGCGTGATCCCGCGATCGGTGGGGCGTTGCCGCCGTCGCTTCCCAAATCGCAGGTCGCCGCATTGGCGCCGCTGCTTCCGGCGAACGTCCGTGATGGCCTCGGTGGCGCTCTCGCGCAGCTTCCGGACCCGGTGCCCTTCACTTACACCGCGGTGACTCATATCGATCTGGCCGCCGACCGGACTCTGGGGTCACCGATCGATGCGAAATTGAACCAGCAGGTCATCGCGAATGTGGAAATCGGCGGTCAAACGGTTCCTGTCATGCCGGTCCTGTCCATTGACACCGCGCTCAACAGCAAGTCGATCAGCGATGCGGCGGCCTCGGCCCGATCCCAGAGTATGCAGTTGAACCTGATCAGCGTGATCGCTCCGCTTGTTCTCCTCGTACTCGGTGTGCTGGCACTTCTCGTCGGCATCCTTCGGCGACGCCCACGCGACCTCGATCATCGGCCGGCTCCTCGGGCGAACGTTTCGGTCAGCTAACCGGATTTCGCAGCAAACCGATCCGCCTCGCGCGGAACACGATGGTTGCCCGGTGAACTGGATGCACCCAGCGCGCGCAGCCCATTGAGCCATCCGTACGACAGAAAGAGACGGCCATGAACATCATCGTCGACTATGACCGGTGCGAAGGACACGGCGAGTGCGTGATCGCCGCGCCCGAGGTCTTCGATCTCAACGATGACGGCGACGAGGTGGTCGTTCTGGACGACACTCCCGCCGAGGCCCTTCTCAACAAGGTTGAAACGGCGGCCAAATTGTGCCCGGTCGCGGCGTTGCGAATCGCACGCTGAGCCCGAGTTCGGCCCAACACCCGAAGCCGCACCTGCCTTGGCAGCGACGGCCCTAGAGAAAGCAGAGAGCAATGCCCGCATTCACCGATCCCGCCGACCTCCGCACGTTCGTCGGGGGAATTTTCGAAAAGGCTTACCTGGACCCCAAACTCGGCCCCAAGCTCACCGCCACCGGTGCCGTTCTGCTCGTCGCTTGCCACGATCCCGTCTGCGAAGTCGTCCTCGACATGCCCAACAACAAGGTCTATTCCAGCGTCGAGGAAGGGGGCGTCACGCCGAACGCGACACTGCGTATGAGTTCGGAGAACGCGAACAAGTTCTGGCAGGGCAAGCTCAACATGACAATGGCGTTGACAAAGGGCACCGTCAAGGCTGAGGGACAGATCATGAAGGTGCTGAAGCTGGTCCCCAGCACCAAGTTCCTGTTCCCGATCTACATCCAGGACCTCAAGGATGCCGGCCGCGAGGATCTCATCGCTTAGGCACCGACAGCGGGGTAACGCCCGACGACATCTACTCCACGATGGGCCGGTACAAGTACCGGCCCATCGTGGAGTTCTGCCTTTTGCCGACTGCCCCACCAGACCTGACTCCGACATATGTATCGCAGTCTCGACAGTGCAGCGGATTCGGCTGCCACTGCTGATCTGTGAACGACGCACACACAAGAAATCGTCCGACGCGGCTTTAGCCGCGCCGGACGATTTCTTCTCTATGCAGAGGCTAGCCGCGCAAACGAATAGTCACCGCTCGCGGCTCGGTGAAGAACTCGCGCGAGTACTGGCCACCTTCCCGGCCGAGACCGCTGATACCCTCACCGCCGAACGGCAGCCGGAGATCACGTTCGAAGAAGGTGTTGATCCACACCGTGCCGGCCTTCCATCGGGCGGCCATACGGTGAGCGCGGTTGAGGTTTTCGGTGAACAGCATGCCGGCGAGGCCGTAAGGGGAGTCGTTGGCGATGCGCATCGCCTCCTCCTCGGTATCGAAGCCGAGGATGGTCTCGACCGGCCCGAAGATCTCCTCCCGCGCGGTACGGGACTGGTTGGTCAGTCCGGTGATGACAGTCGGCGGGTAGTAGTAGCCGCGGGCGCGGGCATCGTCGGTGAGCCGGGCCCCGCCGGTAACCACCTTCCCGCCTTCCTCCTGAGCCAGTTCGACATAACTGTGCACCTTCTCGAGGTGCTTCTGCTCAATGAGCGGCCCTAGAAAGTTCGCCGGATCCTTCGGGTCACCGACGGTCAGTGCGCGGGTCTGCTCGGTGAACCGCGCGATGAACTCTTCCATGATCGAGTTCTGCACCAGCAGGCGCGAACCGGATAGACATACCTGCCCGTTGCCGCCGAAGATCGCGCGAATCGACATCGGGACGGCGATGTCGAGATCCGCGTCCTCAAAGACGATATTCGCGGACTTGCCGCCCATCTCCGCCGAGACCGGGGTGTGGTTCACCGCAGCGGCCTGCAAAATCTTCACGCCGGTGGCGCTGGACCCGGTGAAGGTGATTCGGTCCACCCGAGGGTCTGCGGTGAGCGGACCGGCAACAGCCTCACCACCGAATCCATGCACCACGTTCAGGACGCCCTCGGGGAGGCCGGCCTCGAGCGCCAGCTCGGCGAACCGGTTGGCAGTCAGCGGTGTCTGTGGTGCCGGTTTGAGGACGGCGGTGTTGCCGAAAGCCAACGCCGGAGCGATCTTCCACGTAGCGAGCATCAGTGGCGCGTTCCAGGGACTGATCGCCGAGACCACCCCCGCGGGCGGATACAGAACGTAGGAGAGCAGGTCGCCGTCCGGGTAGGACTCGTTGGCGGCCATCGATGCGTAGTCGGCGAAGAAGCGCAGGTTGTGTGCTACACGAGGGATCTCCGCGTGAAGGGACTGATTGATGCTCTTGCCGCCGTCGCGAGTCTCGAGCAGCGCCAGTTCCTCACGGTGATCATCGACCTTGTCGGCGACCGCGTGCAGGATCCGCGCTCGATCCTTCGGTGACATCAGTGGCCAGGGACCTTCGTCGAAGGCGCGCCGGGCAGCTGTGACCGCGGCGGCGCCGTCGTCGGCGGTACCGCGGGGGATCGTCCCTAGTAGCGATCCGTCGTGCGGATCACGGGTTTCGAATGTCGCGCCGTCCGACGCGGGACGCCAGTCGCCACCGATGAGATTTTTGACGTCGGAAATTTTCGGGGTTGCGGTCATGAGGCTCTCCTGTTGGATCAGACTGAGGCGGGAGCCTCTCGATCCTGATGTGAACGCGGCAATGCGCTGTGTGTCGTACACGGTTGCTTGTGACTGACGACGCTACGAGCCGGGGTTTGTTCCAGCCATGGCGTCACACGCATATCCCGTGGTCTCCAGGCGCATGGGATACAGCACGGCAGAAGTCGACGTAGGGGGGTGCTGCGGGCCGAGGCCCGCAGCACCCCCCTACGTTCTGTCAGGATTTCGCCAGGGCCGGAGTCTCGTAGGTACGGCCCGCGAGCTCGGAGGCCACATCGATGATCATGTCTTCCTGCCCACCGATGACGCCGCGACGCCCGAGCTCGAGCAGGATGTCGCGGGCCGGGACATCGAACTTCTTCGAGGCGCGCTTGGTGGGATGGAAGAACGTGGAGTAGACGCCCGCGTAACCCAACACCAAGGCCGTCTCGTCGACGATTTGGGGTTCCTTCATCAGGGGCGCGACGACATATTCGGCGGTGTCGATGAGCGGGAACAGGTCGACGCCGGTATCCCAACCGGCTCGTTCGAACGCGGCGGCGAGGACTTCGGTCTGGGCGTTGCCCGCGCTAGCTCCGAGCCCACGCAGGGACCCGTCGATGAAGGTGGCACCGTTTTCGGCGGCGGCGAGGGCGTTGGCGATCCCGACTCCGAGGTTGTTGTGGGCGTGGAATCCGATACCCGCCGTAATGGCCTGGCGAAGGGCGGCAACTCGGGCACCCGCATGCTGGGGAACCATGGCGCCGGCGGAGTCGACAACGTAGACGACGTCGGCGCCGTAGGAGTCCAGTTTGGCGGCTTGCTCGGCGAGGGGCTCGGGTTCCAATTTGTGGCTCATCATCAAGAACGTCATCACCGTCAGCCCTTGTTGCTTGGCCCATTCCACGGGCTGCTGACCGCAGTCCGCCTCGGTGCAGTGGACGGCGACGCGGACCGTTTTGATACCGGCGTCAATGGCATTCTGCAGTTCGGCAAGCGTCGCGATTCCCGGAACATAAAGCGCGGCAATGTCGGCGTTCTCGACTGCGTCGACGGCGGCGCGGACATAGTCGGGATCGGTCGCGGCGGCGAAACCGTATTGGATGGAGGACGCACCCAGGCCGATACCGTGGGCGACCTCGATGGTGGAGACGCCGGCGCGGTCGAGGCCACGGGCGATGTCGGCAACGTTCTGGGGGGTGAACTGATGCGAGACGGAGGACATGCCGTCACGCAGCGTGGTGTCGACGATCGCTATCTTCTTCGCGCTACTCACTGTGCTGCTCCCTGGATGAGGTTCTGCTGGGCCATGACGTCGGCGACCTGGACGGCGGCGGCCGTGATGATGTCGAGGTTGCCGGCATAGGTGGGCAAAAAGTCACCGGCGCCGATCACTTCGAGCATGACGGTGACCAGGTCGCCGTCGACATCGACGAATCGCAGCGAATAACCGGGGACGTACTCCTGGACCTTGGTGACCATGTCGACCACAGCGCGCTCGATGGCGGCGGGGTCGGTGTTGCGGACCCTGGCATAAACGGTGTCGCGCATATTCATCGG
Source organism: Nocardia mikamii NBRC 108933 (assembly GCF_001613505.1). Lineage (GTDB taxonomy): Bacteria > Actinomycetota > Actinomycetes > Mycobacteriales > Mycobacteriaceae > Nocardia > Nocardia mikamii. The sequence goes on along the minus strand of NZ_BDCM01000027.1, from coordinate 91,563 downwards.
CGGTTCGGCCGGGTTGATCACGGAGATGGCCTTGGCGGTGTCGGCGCCGGCGACCTGGGCCAAGGCTTTTCCGGTCTTCTCACTGAATTCGCTGAGATTCTGCCGGGTACCGGGGCCTGCGCTGTGCGACGCGATGGCGGCGACGATCTCGCCGTAGGAGGCGTCGGCGACCTCGTTGATGGCGTAGAGGATGGGAATGGTGGCCTGGCCGGCGCAGCTGACCATGTTCACATTCGCTGCGTTCAAGTGGGCGTCGAGGTTGACCGCAGGGACGACGTACGGGCCGACTGACGCGGGGGTGAGATCGATCGCGGTGATGCCGGCTTCCACGTAGCGAGGTGCGGCCGCGGCGTGGATCTTCGCGGAGGTGGCTTCGAAGACGATATCGGGCAGTTCGGTCTGGTTGAGTAGCCAGTCGAGTCCGCCAGCGGAGGCTTCGAGGCCTTCCTGCCGTGCGCGGGCGAGCCCCTCACTCGCAGGGTCTATGCCCACCATGAAGCGTGGCTCGATGTGTTCAGACCGCAGCAGCTTGTACATCAGGTCGGTTCCGATATTGCCGGAGCCGATAATCGCGGCGCTTTTGCGACTCATTGTTTGCCTCTCGATCATGGTGGTCGGTGTCGACAGAACCTGGTGCGTCGAACGTGGTGGAGCACCCGCGCATGTGGTCGGCGCTGGAATAGGGCTGCCAACCCATCGTTGTGCGTACGAAAGAAAAGCACTGATTTGCAGCGGTTGGGTCTGTTGGCCGGTATAGCCGAACAGCGATCCTTCGTCCCACCATTTCGATCCGGATTAATCGGAGACCCACCCCAGCGAAGTGTCCTGGTCGTGGTGGTGGCTTCCCACTCGCGGACATCCGGCGTGCGCCTGGTGCGCGTGGAAGCAACACAATGTGCGCCTGACGCCATGGTTTGCCAGCAGGGCTACTCGTAGTGTCGTAGGCCACAGGCAGTGGGAGCCGCGATTGCGGTCACAGCCGGTTGCGAGGGTTCGACTGCATTCCTGCCCGGACCCGTATTCATCACAATCGCCGCCCGGCGAATGCAGCCCGTGTGGTCATGGCGGCGCGAAAAAGGAGAACGACATGAGTGACTCTCGCGTTCGGTTCGAGATTGCCCATCTCGCCCGTGCCGAACTGCTGAGCCCCAAGCCGCAGGAAACGGTGGACTTCTTCACGAAGTTCCTGGGCATGTACATCACCCGCACCGAGGGGCAGTCTGTCTACCTGCGTGGGTATGAAGACCCATACCAGTGGAGCCTGAAGGTCACCGAATCGGAGCAGGCAGGTCTGGGCCACGCCGCACTGCGTACGACTTCCCCGGAAGCTCTCGAACGACGTGCCGCCTCGCTCAAAGACGCCAACGTGGAAGGCTCGTGGCGAGAGAGCGACTTCGGTTACGGCAAGACCTTCACATACCAGTCTCCCGATGGACACAATCTGGAACTGCTGTGGGAGGTCGAGAAGTATCAGGCCCCGCCGGAGCTGCAATCCAAAATCCTTACCCGCCCGTCGAAGAAGCCGCTGCAAGGTATCCCGGTCAAGCGCATCGACCACCTCAACATCCTCGCCAGTGATGTCACCGCAGTGAAGAACTCCTTCGAACGACACCTCGGTTTCACCACTACTGAACGCGTTGTCGACGGCGCCACCGAAATCGGTGCCTGGATGAGTACAAACATCCTCGGTCACGAGATCGCCTGCTTGCGTGACGCTCAAGGCGAACGCGGAAAGATGCACCACCTCGCGTTCTACTACGGCAACGGTCAGCACAACATCGACGCGGTGGAGATGTTCCGCGACTACGACATCCGCATCGAATCCGGTCCCGACAAGCACGGCATCACGCAGGCGCAGTTCCTCTATGTGTTCGAACCGGGCGGCAACCGCATCGAGTTGTTCGGTGAGGTCGGATACCTCCACCTGGATCCCGATGCCGACACCAAGACCTGGCAGATGTCCGATATCGACACCGGACTCGCGATCGGCGGCGCTAAGTTGCCGTGGGAAACCTACTTTACCTATGGGACCCCGAGCCCTCTGTCGCTCGACCAGCACATCGAAAAATATTCCCACTTCGGCCCCGGGGGCCTTAGTCCTGACGCGGTCCTCGCCGACCAGGCGATCCCCAACGAGATCGACCGGTCCACAGCAGTCGCCGGCGCTCCCACGGCGTAGGGAAATAGGGCCGGACCATCTCACAGAAGACGCGACGGACCACACAGTCCGTCGCGTTTTCTCGTGTGGAGCAGGAATCGAGCCCATCCGGCGACCGCGTGCGTTCCACTGCAGCGCCGTGCGTCTCAATGCCAAAGGATGTGCGCCTGACACCATGGCGCACCTACAACACCGCTCGTAGTGTTGTGAATCACAAGAACAACCGCGAATGATCTTCGCCACAGGCATCGGTTCCGGAAGGGCCGAGATCGCCGTTTCTCATCTCTGACATCTGGAAGGCCCTTCATGAATGACGTCCAAGTGCAGTCCGACCTGCACGTCGCGGAGGTCGACGGTTTCGAAATCACCGTCGATGTGTACCGTCCCGACATCGACAACCCACCAGCTGTGATCTATCTCCATGGGGGAGGCTGGCAGCTCGGAGACAAGAAGGACGGTGCCGACGAACGTCTTGCACGGCTGGCCTCATACGGAATCGCGGTGGTGTCCGCGAACTATAGGCTCGCGCCACAAGCGTTGTATCCGAACCCGATTCACGACGTAAAGGCAGTCGTTCGGTGGCTGCGCGCGCACGGGAAGCAGTTCGGCGTCGCTACCGACCGGATCGGAGTGTGGGGTGCTTCTGCGGGCGCGTACCTGGCCACCATGGTCGGACTGACAGCCGGAGACGAGGAACTGGAAGGAACCGTCGGCGACGACCTCGATCAGTCGAGCCGGGTCGACGCCGTGGTCCACTGGTTCGGACCGTCGGACCTCGCTGCCAATTTCGGTCGGAGCTGGATCGAAAGCCACCTTCTACCAACGCCTTTCGAGACCGCCCTGCTCGGCGAAGACGAGGTGGCGGCGCCCTCGGATAACTCGTGGAAGGCCAGCCCGCTCAGCCGAGTGACATCGATGGCGCCACCGTTCCTGATCGCGCACGGCGACCACGACAGGATCACACTGTCCACCCAGAGCGAGGCCCTTCACTCAGCCCTGACCAGCACCGGTGCTCGCTCTACGCTCCTGTTCCTCGGCGGTGCAGGCCACGAAGGCCCGCAGTTCGACCAGCCGGATCATCTCGGAATCACCGCGGCCTTCTTGTTGGCGCACCTTCGCGGCTGACATCCAAACCCACTTTCGACAATTGATAAGGAGAAAGAACCAATGACGCAGGATGCAGTGGCCGAACAGCAGCTCCGGACGCCGCCGGCCGGTATTCCGAGTTTCGACGACAATCTCCACGACGACGCTGTGCTCATCGACCCATTTCCCACCTACGCGAAGCTGCGCGCGGCTGGGCCGGTGGTCTGGCTCGAGAAGTACGGATACTACGCGTGTGCTCGCTACGACGAGGTCTCCGCGGTGCTATCGGACTGGGAGACCTTCACTTCCCGGGAGGGTGTGGGGTTCAACCAGTTCTTCAACGGAATCACCGAGACGAGCTTGCAGACCGAGGGCGACCACCACGACGAGATCCGTCAGGTGGAGGGATGTCCGATCAAAAAGGGGCCGCTCGAAGAGCTCAAGCCGCGGCTGCAGGCCTTTGCCGAGAACCTGGTCGAAACCCTGAAGGGCAAAGACACTCTCGACGGCGTCACCGACGTGGCGATGGCGATGCCCATCGAAATCGTCACCGACCTGGTTGGCGTCGAGGGCGTTACGCAGGAACAGATGTTCAAATGGGGAGTGGCAGGCTTCGACAGCATCGGCCCACTGCACGCCCCACGGACTCAGCCGGCACTGGAAACCATGATGGGGTACATGGAGTTCGCCGACGAGAACTTCCCCAGCAATGTGCGTGAGGGCGGCTGGGCCGACCAGCTGTTCAAAAACGGAGCTGCGGCCGGCTGGCCGGAGGACTTCGCCCGCGGCGTGATGAACGACTACATCTACCCCAGTGTCGACAGCACCATCAGCGCGATCGGGATCGGCCTGCTGCTGTTCGCGCAGAACCCGGACCAATGGGACCGATTGCGCGCCGACCGGTCGCTGCTGACCAGCGCGATTCCCGAGATCGTGCGGTTGGCCTCGCCACTGCAGTTCTTCACCCGCGTCGCCACCAAGGACACCGAAATCGCCGGGGTCCCAATCCCCGAGGGATCGCGCGTCGTGGTGATGTACGGGTCCGCCAATCGCGACGAGCGCAAGTTCGAAAACCCGGACTCGTTCGACATCACTCGCGACCCGGCCGGTCATCTCGGATGGGGGCGTGGCAAGCATGCGTGCCTAGGCAAGCCGCTGGCACGCCTGGAAATGATCACGTTGTTCAACACGCTCGCCGATAACGTCGAACGCTTTCACGCCGGGAAATACCGGTATCAGCCGAACAACATCATCCGCAGCCTCGGTGAGCTGGAACTGGCCATCACCTGGGCAAAAAAAGACTAGACACCGACGTCGAGACGTCGTCCCTATCGGATAGGGAAGGAAAGAGAAGATGAAGATCCATATCGAGTACGGGATGTGCGACGGGCACGGTGAGTGCGTCATCGCCGCCCCCGAGGTGTTCGACCTGAACGACGACGGGGATGAAGCAGTCCTCCTGGACGCCTCGCCCGCAGAGGAGCTCCGCGGCAAGGTCAACGCCGCGATCAAGCTCTGCCCTGTCGCTGCCATCCGGGTCGAGGGTTGAGCCGTGACGAATACAGTGATCGTCGGCGCCGGGCTGGCCGGGCTCCGCGCAGCACAGCGACTGCGCGAGACCGGCACGTCCGAGCTGATCACCATTGTCGGGGACGAAAAACACCGACCGTACAATCGTCCGCCCTTGTCGAAGCAGTTACTCGCCGGAACGATGACGGCGACGGAATGCGAATTCGACACTGCGACAGACGAGTTCGAATGGATCTTGGGCAACGCGGCAACCGGGCTGGACGTCGAGAAGCGGCGGCTGCGTATGGCCGACGGCGAGATCGGATACGACAAACTGATCATCGCCACCGGCCGCGGAGCACGGGCGCTGCCCGGATTGCCGGAAATGGAGGGTTTCTACGTACTCCGCGGTCTCGACGACGCGATAGCCCTCCATACGGCGGCTCAGCACGCACGTCGGGTCGTCATCATCGGCGGTGGCTTCATCGGCTGTGAAGTAGCTTCCAGCCTGCGCGTCAACGGGGTGGACTCGGTCACCATCGTGGAACGAGCCGGCACATTGATGCCGCTGCTCGGACCGGACATCGGTCGGTTCGCCGAAAATCTGCACCGAGATCACGGTGTCCACATCGAGTGCAACACCTCGGTGACCGAATTTCGCGGTGGGAGCCGAGTCGAGCGCGTTGTTCTCGACAACGGACAGGTACTCGATACCGACCTGGTATTGCTCTCGCTCGGCTCGGTACCCAATACCGACTGGCTGGCCGAATCCGGTCTCGAGCTGGACCAGGGCAGTGTCGTATGCGACGAGTTCTGTCACGCGTCCGGACACCCGGATATCGTGGCAGTCGGTGATGTCGCTACCTGGACGCACCGGGGTCTCGGCAAACGAGTACGGATCGAACATTGGTCGAACGCTGCCGACATGGGATCGGCCGCGGCCGATAATTTGTTCGCGGCGGCCGAGGGAAAGAGTCCCTACAGCCCGATTCCCACGTTCTGGACCGATCAGTACGACGTGCATTTCAAAGCCGCGGGATTCGTCGCGATGGCCGAAACCTTCGTTCCCGTGGACACCGCAGCCGAAGGCAAGTGGAACTGGGACGGGATGGCGAAGACTGGACTGGTGGCGGGAGTCACCGCGAACGACAACAAGGGGTTTTTGAAGTATCGGCGTACGCTCGCAGGGGTCGGTACGAGGGCCTGACGACACACATGGCGGCGCCGGAGTCCGACCGAACGGGCGGGCTCCGGCGCAGTCGTGATGCAGGTCAGCGCAGGCGGTACTGCCCCGGGCTGATGCCGTATTGATTGCGGAACGAGCGGCTGAAATGGGAGATATCTTTGAAGCCGACCCGCGTCGCGACTTCTCTGATCGTGGTGTCAGTACTCAGCAAAATCATTCGAGCGCGTTCGAGGCGGGCCCGAAGGAGCCACTCGCTCGGGGTATGACCTGTATTCTGAAATATTTTCTGCATGTAGCGAAGCGAAATTCCGAGTTCGGCGGCGGCGTCGGTGATGGACAGGTTCTCATCGTGGAGCCGGGCCTTGAAAAGACATTGCGCGCGATGCAGGTCCGCAATGTGAGCCTGCTGAGTGGGGTTGAACGAGCCACCCGCATCGGCAAGCGAAGTGACGATCATATCCAGAGCGGAAGCCGACAGTGCGGCGGCCGTTGCGTCGGGTACAGCGGCATCGATGGCAGCGAGTTGCTGTAAGAACCTGCTGACGACAATGCCCGCACCGGAAGCCGCGGAAACCGGTTGTACCGTCACGCGGTCGATGTCTCGTTCGGGTATCCGTCCAAGCAGAAGGCGTCGGGGAACGCGGACGACAATCTGCTCGAACCGTTGGGGAAAGTCGAATCTAAACGGCCGGCCGGCGTCGATGACCGCGAACGAACCCTTGTCGAGCCATATCGAACGGTCCTGCTGTTCGATCCGTCCAGGGCCGCCGGTCACCGCGCAAAGGAAGTAATCTTCGGAATCGGTATCGGCGATCATCGCGGGCGTCCGCAGAACGGAATGCGCGTGGGCACGGACTGTGCTCAGGGATAGGTCGCCGAACTGCTGAGTGGTCAGTTTTGCCTCGAAGCGACTCTTTGGCGATTGCCACTGCGGGTCCATCTCGCAGTAGGTCGAAGCGAGGGCATCCGTCCACCATTCACAGCCTCCGGACATTTCCCGGCGGGCCGGTGTAGTTCGCGAGAGCGGCGGGGCGGCCTTTTCAAGGGTATCGGCGGCCTGTTCGTCACACGTTGACATCGCGGATCACCTCCTCGGATGAACGCAGTGTTACACGGTCAAGGCTACCGTTCGTCGCTGAAGGAGTTATCCGACACAAGACGTGTCCGCAGGGGCGGCATTGTCCGGATATCCAGAACACAAGCGGGTGTGGCCGGGGCCGACATGGCCGTGCGCACGAGGCATCGCGGCCATGTCGGCAACCGGTCAGCCGGTGATCTCGCGCCCGAAGATCTGCCGGGCGAGCACCCACTTCTGAACCTCGTTCGCACCTTCGTAGATCTCACCGATCTTGCTGTCGCGATAGAACGCCTCTACCGGGCCCTCGGTATCGTCCGCGCCGAGTGACTGAGTGAAGCCGAGCCCGCCGAACGCTTGGACGGCGTCGCGGGCCATGTCCACCGAGATCTCAGTGCCGCGTAGTTTCGCCATCGCGGCCTCAGGCTCAGGGAACGCAATACCGGAGTCCAGGCGCAGCGCCGCCTTGAGGTAGAGATCGCGCGCGCATTCGATGGCCGTGGCCCGCTCCGCCATCAAAAACTGCCAGTGCTGCTTTCCGGCGAGGGGGCCGCCGAAGGCATACCTGCGCGAGAGGTGAGCGGCGGTGTGGTCGAACGCGGCTTGCGCCATCCCTACTCCGGCTGCTGCAATACCGATCCGCCCATAGGTGAGGGTTTGCAGGGCGATTTTGAGACCGCCTCCCTCCACTCCGAGCAACGCATCGGCCTCCAGATGCACGTCGTCGAGGATGACGTCGGCGGTGATCTGTCCCTTGTTGCCCAGTTTGCGGTCGGGTGTGCCGATGGTGACGCCCGGGGTGTCGGTCGGCACAATGAATGTGCTCAGCCGGTTGCCGGTGCGTGCCAAAACGACGACGAATGTTGCGACCGCAGAATTGGTGATCCATCGCTTGCGGCCGTTGAGTATCCAGCCGGTGGCCGTTGCGGTGGCCTCGGTGGTGACCGCACTGGGAGACAGGTCGCTCGAGGCGCCCGGCTCGCTGGTGGCGAAGGAGCCGACTATTTCACCCGCGACGGCGGGTGCGAGCCACCGTCGCCGCTGCTTAGGGGTGCCCTGGTTGACCGCGTTGCCAGCGAGAATACAGTGCACATCGAAGATCGCTGCGACGCTGTTGGAGTAGTACGCGAGCTCTTCGACTGCGACGGCGGTCGCGGTGGCGCGGTGGGTCAGATCCTCGCCGCCGACGTCGCCGGCGAAGGGGATACGAAATATTCCTGCCGAGGCGAGCGAGTCGAAGGCGTCGCGAGGAAAGCCGTCGATACGTTCGTCGCCGCGGGCGATGCGGCCGGCAATCGGTGCGATCGCGTCCACGGCGACCTGTCGTACCCGGTGGCGGACCTGCTGGATCTCAGGTGGTGAGAGCAGGTCGTGGTAGAGCCGGTCTGCGACACGTGGAGGGTCGAAGGTGCTGATCGCAGTGTCGACGGCATGAACTGTGGTCACGGGAGCTCCCATAAGAAGGACGGACTGTTGTCCCCTCTTGGTCTACGGTTCCCGGCCACCGTGAACAACGCGGTGTCGGCAATGCTGGTCGCCGCACGACTGCCATTCGATATTGTCCGGCCACGCCGATCAATTCTTCGCGCGGCGCTCTGCGATGGTGACATCGCCGGCCGCCCAGTGCGTCTCCGGCACTTCCCGGACGACGACGCGGATGTTGTCCTTCGGTGCGTCGATCGCTCGGTGGGCTGCATCGGTGAGCTCGTGGATCAAAGTGCGGATCTGTTCCGGAGAGCGGCCCAGGCTGATGGTGACGTCGATGAACGGCATGCTTTTATCCTCCTGCGATGGTGATGGAGCCGAGCGAGGTGAAGTGGGCGGCAACCCGGGCACCGGGGGTGACTGCGATGGCGTCGGTCATACCGCCGGTCAATACGGTCCATCCGGCTTCGATGACGTGTCCACGTTCGGCCAAGGTATTCGCCGCGAACGCCAGTGCCTCGGCAGGATGGCCCTGCACGGCCGCGCCGGTCGCGGTGTCGAGGACCTGCCCATCGACCTCGAGCAGGCACGCCTCGAGTGCGAGATCGAGATCCTCGGGACGCCGCAGTACGGGCCCCGTGACATACACACCCGACGAATTGTTATCTGCGACAGCATCTTCGAGAGTAAATTTGAATCCGGCGTAGCGGCTGTCGATGATCTCGATCGCGCCGACCACTCGGTCGACTGCCGTCAGCGCCTCTGCAGCGGTGATCCCGGGGCCGGCCAGCCTGCGGCCCATCACGAACGCGATCTCCGGTTCCGCCCGCGGTTGGATGAGCCGGGTCCGGGGGATCGGATCCCCGGCGGGCAACACCATCGCGTCTGTCAGCCAGGCCACCGAGGGAGCGTCGACGCCCATTTGCCGCTGCTTTGCGCGGGAGGTGAGCCCCAACTTGATGCCGGTGACTCTCTCACCACGGGCCTTGCGTGCGCCGAGAGCGATGTCTTGTGCCTCATAGGCGACGGATAAGGTCAGCCCGGGCCACTCGGCGGACAGCGAGGTGCGGGAGGTGGCGGTGCCCTCGGCGGTGAGAAGGGTATCGGCGACGCGACCGGCGCTCCATCGCTGTTCGGACTTTTGCTGTTCGTCGATCATTGTTCTGCTCGCTCTCCGAGAATGGCGGATACGGTGCCGAGCCCGTTCATCGTCGCCACGATGGAATCGCCCGGCGAAATCGGGAAAGCCTGGGTCATCGACCCGGGTAGCACGACGTGGCCGGGTTCGAGAGTCACGCCGAGGGGACCGACGGTGTTGGCCAGCCACACCAGCGAATTGAGCGGAGAACCCAGCACGGCGCCCCCGGCTCCGGTAGCCATCAACTCGCCGTTGATGTGCAACGTGCAGCCGCACAAGCGCAGGTCGATGTCGCGTAGCAGCACTGGTCGGCTGCCGAGTACGACCCCACCGGAAGATGCGTTGTCGGCGATGGTATCGAAGATGCCGATCTTCCAGTCGGTGATCCGCGAGTCGACGATCTCGAGTGCCGGAAGCACGAATTCGACGGCACGAACCGCGTCGGCGATGGTGACGCCCGGACCCGTCAGCGAACGGCCGAGGATGAATGCGATCTCCGGCTCGATTCGTGGCTGGATATAGGTCGAAGCCGGAATCGGATGGTGCTCCAGATGGAACATGCTCGCCGTCAGGTGACCGAAGTCGGGCTGGTCGACACCCATCTGGCGTTGAATGGCCGCGGATGCGAGACCGACCTTGTGGCCCTTGACGGTGTCACCGTCCTTTTCCCACTGCTCGACCTGTGCCTGCGCGATGCGGTATGCGGTCGACAATTCCGCTCCCGGGAACTCGGGAGTCAAAGGGCCGATCGGTGTGCTGCTGCGATACGCCGCCAGCAGCCGTTGCGCGGCTGCGTGGACCTCGTCGGTGGACATGTGACCTCGGGCTTTCTGCGAACGTCCCTGCACCGCTGTCGCGGCCCTGCAGAGATGTGACCTGTTGCACTGACCTCTCACCCTCGGGCAGGATGGGGCGATATGCAAGACGATCGTGCCGATGAGCGGCACAGGATGTCGCGGTCGGCTGTAACCGGTGAGGCCGGCTCCGTCGCCCGCGCGGTCGCGGTGCTGGATGTCCTTGGTGCCGCCGACACCGCACTCGGAGTCTCAGAGATCGCTCGCCGGTGTGGACTGCCGAAGTCGAGCGTGCAGCGGATGCTCAAGGCATTGCATGCCGCGAAACTCCTTGAGCGGGAGGGCGGCTGTTACCGGCTCGGCCTCAAGTTGTTCGAACTCGGGCAGCACGTGCCCCGCCAACGCGACCTGCGTGAGGCTGCTCGTCCGTTTATGGCGGACCTGCAGGAGGCAACTGGGCATTCCGTGCACTTCGCCGTCCTGGACGGTGACAGCGTGGTGTACCTAGAAGTTCTGCACAGCCCGAACGCTCCGGCCCTACCGACTCGTATGGGCGGTCGGTGGCCGGCTCACGGCACCGGCATAGGCAAGGCGATCCTCGCGTTCTCAGAACAGAGTGTCGTCGAGCAGATCCTCACCGCTGGACTCCCTCGCCTGAGCGAGCGGACTATCGTGATACCAGGGCTGTTCGCCGCGGAACTTGCCCGGATTCGCGAGCGCGGAGTGGCGTACGACCTGGAGGAGTCGCGTGCCGGTGTGGCGTGTGTAGCCAGCCCTGTGTTCGGCCTTCATGGGCAAGTCGTTGCAGGGATCTCAGTCTCCGGGTGGCACACCCGCGTCAACCTCGACCATTCGGCGGCCGCTGTACGGACTGCAGCCCTGAGTCTGTCGCGATACTTGTCGATGCAGTCGAGCTGAGTCGTCAGCTCGCGGCCGCGACTGTCGGGTCGTCTCGCTCCGTCTGGAGTAGCGGGTCTGCAGAGTTCGCGATCGCCCGCGAGATCTCGGCACCGGCCGCGATGACGGCTTTTTTGAATTCCGCCTGAGCTGGCACAAACCGGCTGGCTGGCACACTCATGCTCACCGCCGCGACCACCAACCCCATTTCGTCGCGGACGGGTGCCGCCACGCAGTAGACCTCGGGCACCGCCTCGCCTGTGTCGAAGGCGCAGCCGGAACGCAGCACGGACCGCAACTCCTGCGCGAGGGCGGCCGGATTGGTGATCGTGGACGGCGTCAATCTCCGCAGCGGTTTGTTGGTGATGTTGCGTTCGATCTCGCCGGGATCGCATTGCGCGAGCAGCAGTTTTCCGACAGCACTGCAATGTGGCTCGAGGTGTGCGCCGACTCGCGCTCCGGCCACGTTTATGACGTGATTGCCCAGCACTTTGTCGATGTAGAGCACGCGGTACCGCTCCATGACAGCCAGGTGGGTGGTCTCGCCGTACTTGTGCGCGAGATCCTGCAAGACAGGAGAGGCGCACGACCTGACGTCCACGGTTCCTTTGAGTGTCTGGTTCAGCTCCACGACCCGCCATCCGATGCGATACCGTCCACGGTTGCGGCACTGCAGTAATCCGGTATCGACCAGGGAAGACAGCAGGGCATGTGCACTCGAACGGGGTACATCGATGGCGGCCGCAACTTCGGATGCCCCCCACTCCGGCCGGGACACGGTAAACAAGTCCAGAACAGGACCGATCTTCTGAACCGTTTGGAGAGGGGCCACGACACTTCCTTTCACTTCGAGACGACCGATTGCGCCGCCACACTCCGAGTATGTGCGTCAGCTCACATTGTCGTCCAACTTGCTGTGCCGCTGAACGGCACGGTTGAGATTAGCGTTGATCGGCTTCTGCAGATAGGAAACCGCGATGTCGCTTTCTGCGTCGGCACCCGGCCCCGGAGGTTCTAGCTGATTGCGCATGCCAAGAGGTGCCGAGAGCGGCTGAAACTCCGATTGTCTGCGCGGGCGGGAGGCTTTCTGCACTGACGCCCAAGCGTGCGACGGCCGAATTAGATGCGAGTGGTGTCGGTTGCCAGGAGGAAGGGTTCTGGCGTACAAACCGTGATCATTTCGCCGAGGTCTGCTGATCGACGGTGGCGTGGGTGAGCAGCAGGCGCTTGCGTAGAAGATCGAGCTTGGCGCGGCCGAAGCATTGGCGTTTCTGGTGCTTGAGCTTATTGACGGTGCCCTCCGTGGGCCCGTTGCTCCAGGGCAGGGTGAGCCCGGCGGCGAGGGCGGCGAAGTCGTGTTCGAGGCCGGTGACGAACGAGTGCAGTGCTGGCAGGTCATCGGCACGGACCTGTGGAATCCCCCGAGACGTGGAGCCGATCACGACGTGAGCGACGAACAGATGGGTTTGGATTTCGGCGATCTCGAGCTGACGCCGATCGAGCGGCGGGTGCCACCCGGGCCGGCTAAGTAGCGGCAGTGGTTTCATCAGATGTCGGCGCAACTGCAGAAATTCGGGTCCGCCACGATTCTCGGTTTGCCGCAGCCGGTCTGGTCTGCCGAGGCCGTCGATCGCGTGGGACCGGTGTTCGACGTTCTGTTCCCTGATATCGACTCGGTCCGCACGCCAGCCGATCCCGACCTGGTCGACCAGTTCCTGCGAAGGTTCGGCGAGTGCTCTATCCACAACCACGTTCCCGAATGGCATCCCGGGCTTGCCGTATCGCGGCGTCGCTGGTCAGAGAGCATGCGGTTGTAGACCAGGTTCGACAAGCGGCGTTTGGCTGCCCGCATCGATTCCGTAGATGTCTTCCCGGCGGCTCGTTTGCCGTTGTAGTAGACCCGGCCTGAAACGACCTGGGGTGTCTATCGGAGTCATATCGGTCAGGCGGGTGTTGCATGCGTCCCGTCTCAATGCCGCCCGGTGTGGTGTCGGAATTGACCAGCCGGGAGTTGTCGGTGCGCTCACCTACGCTGGAAGGCATCGTGCCCGCTTCACCGTGAAGGGATCAGAGGATGGCGTGGGATAGCGGCGGCGCTCGACGGGATCGACTCAACGAATGCAGAGTGGAAGCGGCGCGGTCGTCTGCTCTCGTCAGGATGCGGTGATCGGATGCCGAAACGCAGCGTGCAGCAACGCGCCGGATACCGGGGCGAGGCGTTCGTCGCCAAGGCGGTGTCCGACGCTGGGCACATATGGAACGACACCAAGCGTGACTTTGCCATCGACGGGCAGATCGAGTTCGTGGACGCCGATCGGGAGGTCACCGGTGTTGCCGTCCTCGCCCAGGTGAAGGCCACCGAGGTCGGGTTCTCCGGCGACTCGGCGGCCGGGTTCAACTTCCGTTGCGATGCCGACCACATCGCCTACTGGACACGGCTGGGCAGGCCGGTCGTGCTGATCTGCGTCGACCTGCGTGTCGACCGGGCGTGGTGGAAGCGCGTTGATACCTGGTTCGCCGACCCTGAACATCGCGCACGCAGGGTCGTACGGTTCGACAAAGCCACCGACTGTTTCGACCTCGATGCGTTCAGCACACTTTCGGCCCTCGGCGTACCGATCGGGGAACCGCTGCCGCGACTGGAGGGTAGCGAACGCCTCGTGTCCAACCTGCTCGTGGTCGACGGCTTCGCGCCGATGATCTACGAGGCTTCCACACCATGCCGCGACCGTGGAGATGCCTGGGAGCGGATGCGTGCCAACAACGAGTTCGAGGCAGGCTTCCTGCTCTCGGGTGGGAAGATCTACTCGATGTGCCCCCTTGATCGGGGCCCGCTGGCCGTGCTGTGTGACGGACCGGCGACCCCCATCGTGACCGAGACCTGGTCCAATTCCGACGATTTGGCGCTGCGGCGCCGCTTCGTTTCTCTGCTCAACTTCACCCTGCGGTCGGCCCACCATCCTGACCTGGTCTGGCACCCCGGGAAGAAGGTCGTCTACATGCAGGCACCGCGGGACGGCTCCAATCGCAAGATCAAGGGCCGCTACCAGGGTGCGAAGGGGCGCAATTTCTTCGCACCGTACAAGAGCAAGGACGACGATACGAAGACGAAGTATTGTCGCCATTACGCGGCGGACCTCCGCTTTCGGTGCTGGGGTGGCCAATGGTATCTGGAGATCAACCCGACCTATCACTTCACTATCGATGGGCGCCGCGACTCGTTGTACGACGCCGAATACGTCAAGAAGATCAAGCGCATGGAGCGCAATAACGCTGTTTACCAACTGGTGCGTGCCTGGGCTGACTATCTGCAAGGCGAGGACACTCTGCTCGCGACTAGGGACGAGCGCATCCGGTTCGGCCAGTTATTGGAGCTGGACTGCGACGCGGCGATCGACGAGAACGTATGGGTCCCACAGCAACTGGCTGCGCGGACCAACGCGGCCGGACTCATCGAGGGATTGTGGGAGTTGCCGGCGTGAAAGCCTGCGTGTTGCACGAACCGGAGCTGGAGTTCCGTGCCGGAAACCGCCACATTGATCCTCGTTATGGCATCAGCGTGTACGGACCCGCCGACGCCGACTCTCCGTCTGCGCCGCATCGGATTCCGATCGCCCTGATCGGCCCTGCCCAGGCGATTGACGGCATCCGCACTTGGCTGCAGCGCTGTCGAGACCGGATCGAGGCTAGAGACACCAAACCTGGCCAGGAGAATCTGCACCAGCCCTTTCCAGGATTCAACCTCGAAGGCGAGTTTGGAGCCGAACTCGTGTTCGACGAAGCGCTGGTTCGGGAGATCCCCGAACGTCAGCTTCGCCGGCTCGCGCGCGCTGGCATCACATCCGCTACGACCGAAGCGGTCGAGATCTACGCTGATGCCGCGCGGTCGCTCGCCGAGACCGGGCGCTGCCGGGTTATCGTCTGTGCCCGGCCCGAAGAACTGTTGGACCGCGAGACACGGCCGCCGGCAACCGAGGACGATGGTGCCGAGTACGACGAGGAGGCCGCAGAACGCAAGAGCGGCGGAGACTTTCATGACCTGTTGAAAGCTTCGGGCCTCACGCTGGGAGCGCCGCTGCAGTTGATGCGCAAGGAAACCTGGACCGGGATTCCGGCCAAGAACGGTCAGCTAGTCCGGCCGCTGCAAGACGAGGCCACCAGGGCGTGGAACTTGCACATCGCCTTGTACTACAAAGCCGGTGGTACTCCCTGGCGTATGCGCCGTCACAGCTCAGATCTGGCGACCTGCTACGTCGGCATCAGCTTCTACCGCGCTTCTGATGGCCAGGATCTGCACACCGCCGTCGCACAGGTCTTCAACGAACGCGGCGACGGCGTCGTTGTGCGGGGCGGTACGGCCCAGATTTCCAAGACCGACCGCCAGCCCCACCTCGCTCATGACGCCGCGAGGCGCCTGCTTATCGAAGCGCTGGCCGAGTACCGCAGTACTCACAGCCATCAGCCCGCGCGCATTGTCATCCACAAGACCTCCAGCTTCACAGACGATGAGGCGGAGGGATTTCGCGCCACAGCCGACGAGCGCGAGATCGATCATCTGGAGATGGTGTGGATACAACGGCGCGGCGCCCCGCACCTTTTCCGTACAGGGCAGCTCCCACCATTGCGCGGTACCTCAGTCCAGTTGGATGAACGCTCGCTCCTTCTCTACACCCGCGGATCAGTGCCGTACTTCCACACTTACCCCGGCATGTACGTCCCGCAGCCTCTGCTGATCCAGACCATGTCGCCGAGCACCGACCTGCTCGAGGCAGGCACCGACATACTCGCGTTATCGAAGATGAATTGGAACAACGCGCAGCTCGATGAACGTGACCCGCTCACACTACGAACCGCCTACCGCGTCGGCGCCATCCTCAAGCATGTGCCAGAGGGCACACGCGCCGCCACCAGGTACGCCTACTACATGTAGACCGCCCATCGGCCACAGCTCGGCCCTCCTACGGTTCAGGGCTGGGTCCTTGACAGATCGAGGGCTACTAGCGCTCTAGCGGCGCTGTACGACGAGGTCGTTACGGAATTTTGGCAACGAATCTTTGCCGCAGGAGCAGGAGTCGATCAGCGGCGCTATCTCGCGTCGTTGTATGCCTCGATTATGTCCGCTTGGATTCGTCCGCGGCTGGACACGGTGTAGCCGTTGTTCCTGGCCCACGTGCGAATCGCGCCAGTCTGCTTCTTATCGGCCACCGTCCGGGCATCGCCCCTGTTCTTGCTGCGGGAGATGCGTCCCACTTTGCGACCAGGCTCGGTCCACTGCTCGAAGATGTTACGCAGCTTGCCTGCGTTCTTCGCCGATAAGTCGATCTCGTAGTCGACGCCGTCGAGGCTGAAGAGCACCGTCTCGTCAGCCTTGGATTTGCCGTCGTAGTCGTCGACCAGTTCGACGATGACCTTCCTTGCCATGGGATTCCTTTCACAGACTGTTGAAGCGTTCGAGCAGCGAGCTTTAAGTTGATCATGCTGGCGACGCGCCGCTCGAGCTAAGTTTTCGCCTGGCACACTGGGTTCGTGTGGTGGTCGGCCACAGAGACTAGGAAGTGGGGGAGGTGTGGCTGGGGTGGCGGTGCCAGTGCGGGAGCAGCGCAAGCTTTTTCAGCGTTCTGGCAACTTGTGCGCCTTTCCGAGCTGTCGGCGGCTTCTCACTGCCGCTGCTACACCTGATGATCCGTTGGTGGCACTCGGCGAAATTGCCCACATTGTTGCCGATAGTCCGAACGGGCCGCGCGGCGACTCGCCGCTGACGGCCGCCGCACGCAATGACTACCAGAACTTGATCTTGCTGTGCAATCAGCACCACAGGGTCGGCAACTTCGGCGCCATGTTTTCGCTCGGCCGGCTGCTCGATCACCTCGGCCGCTCCGACGAGGCGCTTGCGTGGTACATGCAAGCGAGTCCGCAGCATCCCCAGGCTGCACAAGCGTTCAAAACCAGGTGGTTCGCCGCCCTGAATCCCCGCAGCCTGCCGCACGAGATCGGGATACCCCCATCCGCTGAGCACGGCCAGGGTGCGCATTAGCTCGGACTCGCGGGTTCGGCCGATCGGTTCCAGTTCCGGCGACTCACCCCGACCCGCCTCGCCGAACCGGGCCACTCCGTATCGGCTTACGTGGTGGCAAAAGCGACATCAGCGGCGAACTCGTTGTCGAGCACGCCTTTACGGAAGGCTCTCCACTCGGTCTGGTTGAACAGGAAGGTGGCGGTTCCGTCAACTGCATCGACCCGCCACGTCCCGTCGGCTGCGGTGACGTTGACACATCCGTTGGTATTGGTGAGTTCGTTCGATGCGACTTCGTCTTGCCACGCCGACCACTGGGCCGGTGTGAACAGGATGGCTGGGCTGTCGGCGAGTTTGGTGTCAGTGACTTCGATCAGGGCCGTGTGGGAGCCGGTCGAGTCGCTGAGGAAGTCGACTGCCACGCATCCGTTGCCGTGGTCGCTGTAGGTACTGGTCCTGCGGCCTGCACGTCGTGGGCCGGTAAACATCATCTCTCCCGGTGGTGCGTTACGCGTTGATGCGCTCTTTGATGGCTTCCGCTGTTGCTGCAGCGGAGAGTGCAACGTCGCGCAGTTGTTCGACAGTTTTAGCGTACCCGTCGACGACCCGCGACTCTTGCAGGTAGACGGCACCATGGCGCATCTCGACGTACGCGATCGAGCTCGCTTCGGCGAAGTCCAGCAGGACGAAACGTCCAGCGATGGCGTCATGGCGGCCGATGCTGATCGGCAGCAGACGGAGTGAGACATTCGGCAGATCCCCGAGGTCGAGCAAGTGTTGGTACTGCTCGGTCATCACCTCGGGCGGCCCCATGGGGCGGTCGAGTGCGGCTTCCTCGATGAAGACTTCGAGTTCGAGCGGGTCCTCGCCTTCGGTAACTCTGCGTTGTCGCTCCTGACGTAACGCGACGACGCGGTCGTTGTGATCGGCGCGCACCCGCATGTCGCCCTCGGTCGCTGCCAGGCTGTAGCCCGAAGTTTGCACCAGAGCTGGGAGTACTTGGGGTGCGTAGATGTGGGCGTGCGTTGCCAGCCCTTCCAATCCGACGAAGGTCTTCAGCCAATCGGGTACGACGTCCGACCAGGGCGCCCACCACGCCGCGCGGTCGTCAGCCGAGGCTGCAAGGGCGCACAACCTGTCGATATCGACCTGGCTCGAACCGTAGAACCGCACCAACGTCTCGACCTCGTCGGGTCGCTGTTGATTGCGTCCGGACTCCATGTTGTGGATCTTGGCGTTCGAGCAGCCGAGAGCTTTCGCCGCGTCGGCGATCGTTTTGTGGGCCTGGGCCCGCCTGGCCGAGAGTTCGGCGCCGACCAAGTACGCCACAGCCGCGGAGTCGCCCCGAATCGCCATGTGCCCTCCTAGTTTTTGGTCGTCGCGAGCCTGCTCAGTCTGCCCGATCGCGGATTCGGGCACGACGACCAGGTGATTCTCAACATGATACGACACGTGAAAATATCGGTATTGATTCACGTGAATTTTCATGTGACTATTCGATGTGTCAGGGATCGCCACGCCGCGCAGGAAACGGCAGCCGCCGGGCCCGCTCACAACGCGTAGGTCACTGACTCCCGGCCATGAGCGCCATGCCTGTGACCGGCGGGATGTCAGGCGGTCACAGCACGCAACCGGCGTGCCGGCCTGATGAAGCAAGCGAGACATGGAGGTGGGACCGATGTTTGCTCAGCGAATAAGTTCCCCAACGTCACACCAGCCGCTAACGCCCCGTTGCCGCGACATGCGCCTTCCCGTCGCGCAAGCAGCGGTCGAAACGACCGTCGATGCCGTGCCGGGAGGTCGTTGATGACCAAACTGTTGCCCCTGGCATACGGGTATTTGCGGATGGATCTCGTCGATGACGGTGATCGCGCCGAGCAGCAGATCACCCAGGCGGCTCAGCATTTGGGTTTCCAGATGGCTGCCGTCTTCCGAGAGCATTCACCCGAAACGATCGTGCCGACCGCCTATCTGGACCTGGTGTGCGAGTGTTGCCGCGCGGACGCGCACACCGTGATCGCCGCCCCGGGCCACCTGTCCGGAATGACGGTCCCGCAGGCCGTGCTTCTCGACATGCTGGCGACACGAGCCCGCGCGCATGTCCGCGAGGTGACGCTGTGACACGCATACAGCTCACGAGACGGCGGCGTCGACCCAGCCGACAAACCCATCGAGGAATTGTCCACCTGCGGAGCGGATTTCACGCCGGGAATCTCCACGCACTCCGTTTCGAATCCGGAGGCCGAACCTGATGACGGCTGTACCGACATATGGATACATGCAGCTGGCGTTGCTGCCGCGCCCGTCGAGCGAAGTCGAGGAGCGAATCGGCCGGGTAGCAGCGGAATCCGGCGGTCGTCTCCGGCGGGTGTTCGCAGAACCGGTTCCCCCGGCTGATGCGTTGTGGTCGTTGATCATCGACGCAGACCGCTCAATGAGCGGACAGCTGATACCCACGGTCTCCGCCACCGCTGAGCAGCGGGGAATGGATGTGGGCCGTCTGCTCGAGTCAGGACGGCGCCGCACGCGCGCAGTGGCGTGGCAGGCACTGCTGTCCGAACTACGCACCCATGGCGGCACCGTCATCATCCCGGGACCCGAGCACCTGGACGGGCTCGCCACGTCCAGAACGACTGCGTTGAAGCAACTTTCACGGATACACGCGCAGACGCGCCTGCTGTGTCTGCCCGAACCGGTGGCCAGGATTTCGCAGACCGATGCCGCTCCAGTCCTGGTCGGGGAATTCCCGGTGAAAGCGTTCGCGGCGGCGCTGGAAGTTACATCCCTGAAGGCGTGGTGGCATTTGTCGCAGGCCGGATTGAGCTACCTCCGCACCGACGTCGAGGCCGTACTGTGCGCACTCATCGAAGCTCGGATGCCGACCGAACCGGTCGAGGTACTGGACGAGATCAGAGTACGGCTCCAGCGAACAACGCACGCCCTCCTTATCGAGGTGCACGAATCCGAGAACCACTCCCACGAGCCTATCCCTGATCTAGTCCGCCAACGGTGCACACGTGTTTCACGCTGCACCGCGCCCACCGGCGGCACGATCACCCATGCTGAAATCCCACTCGCGGACACGGCGCCGAGCCCGGCTCGCTGAGGCGGCAGCGGGACGGTACCAGATCCGCTGCGCGACCGGCTCCAACGCTGGACACACCCCAGAGGTCTCTCGCAGAGACCCGACACCAGCGCATTCCGGCGACCGGGCGTGTTGACCGTTCCGTAGTCGAGTCCTGTGTGAAGCACGGGAGCCTGGCGCGAGATAGCCGACGCACGGTGCGGAAACGGCAGCCGTGCGTCCTGTCGAAATTCCACGACTTTGAAAGGAACAAAAAGTGACCGTTGTGGCCGTTCCACAGGTTGGATGTCAAAATAAGCGCGAGAGCGAGGATAGATGCAGAGTCTACCGCTCAGAATTCGGGCTCGATGCACACATTGATCCGCGAACAGGTGCCATTCATCTCACGGCGATATCCGTGTCTCAGTGTTGATTTCCCCTGCGCTGGGCCGTGCAGTGGTCGCACTTCTCGACACAGTTCCAGCATTCTCGATCGATCGGCGCGGACATCGTTTGTGGGCGCTGCTGGGCGATGCGCCTGTCTCGCCGGACGATGCCGAACGCACGACGCGTCTGTTGTTCAAAGTAGGTGCGATACCAGTGCTTTGGAACGCCACGGTCGTGCCCCCTACCGCCGGCAACCCCCATCGAGTCTGACTGCACTCGCTGCGGGTCTGGCCCGGCCCCGCGCTGGCCGCGATCGGCGAGGCGATCACCGCAGCCGTCTCTCGGGACGCCAGCTTGAACCCGTAGGAGAGTGCCTCTTCATGGCGCGCCGAGATATGAAAGGACCCCCTGCTCGGTGAAGAAAGGAATTATGGAGTGCTACGACAGGAATCGTGGATACGGGTTCATCGCCGGTGGTTCACGAGAGGAGAACATCTTTGTGCATTTCTCCGGTCTGTACGACAAAGGCGCCAACCCTCCTGCTGCCGGTGACACCGTCACCTACGACGTCGTCCCCAGCCGCAACGGCCGGAAAGCGGTCAACGTTCGCATCGTGCATCAACCAACTCCAGCATCCCATCAAGACCACAACACGGGCGGTTACCGGAATGACTGAACCATTGGACCCGCACATTTCCCCGGCCGGAGAGACCCAGCCGCCGACCATCGTCTGCTCCCTCGCCTCGGCGACACCAGAGCCTGAGATTCTTCAGCAGCTCGATAACCTTATCTACACCCTGTGGTATCGCTACGAGGCGAGTCGCAGCAACATCCCACAGGCACGCACCGATGACTGACACGGTACTGCCGACCAGCTGTCGGCTGATAGCCGCGATGGAGGGGGATGTGCCCTTCGAGCACCCTGCAGCCGTGATCCTGCGAGCTGCGTTTCTCTTGGCGACGGCGGATTATTGGATCGATCCCGACACTGCCGCTACGAGCACCTGCGAAACCGGGACAGTGCTGTTGTGGGAGATGGGCATTGACGATGTCAGCGCACTCGTGCGAGCACGGCTGATCGATGACATCAACCACGCCGTCTCATCCCGGGAGATCGGCGCCGCTGTCGATGCTGTTGCCCGCGCATGGTTCGAATACCGCCGTTGTGCCCGCTACCGTGGAGACTCCCGCTTCGACGATGTGCTGTACCACCGAGCAGTTGTCACGCTAACAAGAGCTCGCGCTCGCTATACCCGCCTCCGTCGCAGTATCAAGGGACGGGAAACGAGGCCGACTCACGCTGTCCAGCATGTAATTTCCCGTAGTCCGTCTGATTTTGTGGATCGCCGACCCAACTTTTGAATGTATGAAGATTGTTTTACTTCCCATGTCCAGTATTTTCCCGGCCACCGGACCACCACTCAATCCGTCCCGCCGGTGGGCGGAGTCTTCGACCACACCTGAACGAGTTCGCCGGAGGCGTGGTCGAAGTCGGTGCGGACTACCGCGCGGCGTGCCCGGGAGGGACGACATAGCCGATCCGGTCGCCGCCGGACAGGTCGGCGCGCGATTTCAACCGGGATCCGGGTTCGCGGCGCGACGGGCATCGGTCGAGCTGGTCACCCGCGCCCGTGGCGAGGATGGGGTGGGATAGTCGCGGTATGGGCGAGGTGTTCGCGGTCGGTGATCGCATCGAGTGGTGGAGCGACATCGACGGCGGCCCGGCTGAGCCCGGCGATCCGGGCGCGAAGAAGCACACCGGCACTGTCGCCAGCGTCCACCGCAACCCCAACGACGACAGACAGGTCGTCGCGTACCTCGTGACGTCCCGCAGCGGCGTCGCCGGCACGTACACCACGACCGTGCGCCCAGATCTCCACCGGCCCACCGCGGCGACGTCCTAGACGCGCCGCCTCGGCTCACTGTTGTCAGACCGCCCGGTCGGGTCTCGTATTGTTGACGTGTGCTGGAGGTAGGTTCCCTGGTCAAGAAGTCGGCGGACAGCGACAACGTCTTCGAGATCGTCGAGATCGAAGACGACGCACGGGCACTCATCGCGCCGACTGGAGAAACTGCCCAGGCATCAGGTTCGTATCCGTACTGGTGGCCACTGCGGCTGCTCATCCCCGCCGGGGGCACCGCACCCGGGCGCTGAGCCCTGGCATCGCCGCTCGCGCAGCCGGTTTCGGCGCGCGATCTGCGGTCGCCCGAAGGTGCGGGCCAGCAGGTTGCGCATCCGGGCCTGAGTCCAGCGTTCGGCGACCTCGGGGTGTGGTTGCGGGATAGTCATGTCCGGAACGACGTCACGCGGCCGGAACTGGTTGCCTGATGCGGCAGACGCACCCCCTGCTGGACAATCAGTGCTGGTCAGCCGCGTGTGGTGGGGTGGTGCCGCTCCGTCGCTGGGTGATTGCCGAAAGTACGCTACTGGGTATGGGACGCGTGCCGGCGCCGATGCTGGCGACCGCTGGGCGGCCGCCTGAGGACCCGGATCTGTGGGCGACCGAGATGAAGTGGGACGGCATGCGCGCTATCACCGCCCTCGACAACGGGGAGCCCAGGCTCTATTCCCGCAACGGGCGAGAGGCCACGGCATCGTTTCCGGAGCTGACCGCCGCGCTTGCCGACACCGCGACCGGTCGGCGGTTCGTGATCGATGGTGAGGTTGTCGCCCCGGAATTGCCGACCGGGATTCCTTCGTTCCGGCGGTTGCAGCATCGAATGCATACCGCGCGGCCGCCGGCGGGGTTGATCGCCTCGATTCCGGTGCAGCTGTTCGTCTTCGACATCCTCGCCCTAGACGACACCGACACCACACCGCTTACCTACGTCCAACGCCGCGACCTGCTCGCCGACTTGGATCTGGCCGGCACCCTGATACGGGTTCCGCCGTACTGGACCGATATCGCGCCCGCGCAGATGCTCGACACCGCCGCCGAGCACGGCCTCGAGGGCATCGTGTCCAAGCGCCTGGACTCGATCTACCGGCCCGGCCAGCGGTCACGCTCGTGGATCAAGACCCCGCTTCGGCGGTCGGCGGATGTGGTTGTCGCGGGCTGGATCTCGGGCAGCCGCCCCCGCATCGGCGTGTTCGGGTCGCTGATCCTGGGCGCCCACACCCCGGCCGGGGAGCTGGTCTACGTCGGCAACGTCGGCACTGGGTTCTCGATGGCGCAGCGGCGGGTCCTGCAGGCGCGCCTGGACGAGATCGCCCACCCGGCGAGCCCGTTCGCGGCGCCGCCGCGGTTCGGGTCGGTGCCGGCGTACTGGGTCGAGCCCGGCTTGGTGGCGACGGTGTACTACCGGGAATTCACAACCACACTGCGCCATCCCAGCTGGGCCGGGCTCCGCACCGATCAGGATGCCCGCGATGTGGGCCTGCCGGATTGAGGCGATGCCCGGTCCGGGGAGCAATTTTGTAGGTGAGGTTCGACGACCGCCGCACTGGCGGACTGGTCTGGACCGACGCGATGCATTCCTCCGGAGGCATCTTTATCGGCGGTGACGAACCATGCTCCCGGCGGCCCACAACTGGCGCGGCATTCAGGAGTGGGTGAGGTCGTGGGTAACTCCATGTACTCGCACGGAGTTAGCGTGCGACCCGCGCCGTTGTCAAGCGTTGACGGCATCGGGTGTCGTTGGGTACGTGAGCGCTTGAACTGCAAATACGACGAAATGCTGCCAATCGGCGGCTGTGATATCGCTTACTAACGTTGGTGAGCGCGGGTGTTGTTGGTTGACGTCGGTCATTAAATGGTGGGTTTGATGACAAACCGGGACGGCTGGCCAGCAACCATGCCGTACGCAACCGACCCGGGGCGGAGCGCTGTTCGCTGTCGCGTAGGCGTCGCCGTCGTCCGGTTGGCCGGAGATTTCACCCGGGGCTGAGTTAGAGCTGTTACCTATGAGTCGGGGACGGTGTCGACCCGAGAGCGCCTGGCGGTCTTCGCCGAGCGGGCCGCGCGGGGAGTTGCCTCGGGCGCGCGCCAGTCGGGCGGGCTGGAACTTCGACTATTTGTTGAGGGTGCCTAGAGCGAAGGACTGTTGTTTGAGTCGTGAGGGATTCGCAGGAATCCGATCCCGTCATGGACGCACCAGTTCAGCACATCCGGGTCCATGTGGTCGGGGCCGTTCAGCAAGCCGGCGCGCAGTTCCTCGGCCGTGATCGGCAGCACTCGGGGTGTGCGGGCTCGCTCGACCATTCTGGGATACCTGTAGGCGTCGTCTTCGTTGTAGTCATGCAAAGGCCGCGTTCCCGAAAATGGCTTGTCGACAAACGCGTTCACGAGGTGTGGCCACTCGGGCATCCCGAACCAGTGTCGGTGCACACTGCCGAAGCACGACTTCACCGAGATGAACCAAGCCATGTCGTGATCGTCGGCCTCGGTCAATTCGGCGTAGTACATCAACGTGCTGCCAGCGTGTTTTGCCCACTGGTCGTAGTACTCGCCGAGGAGATCCGCGATGGTCCTCGATCCTGCCGCGAGGCGATCCGGGCGGATCACTTCGTGAGCCAGTCGCTGCCATGCGGCGTGTGTTCGGTCGGCGGCTTCCAGGAAGTCACGCATCATCCGGAAGGTGGCCACGTTGGCAGCGAACATCTCGCCATCGCTGATGCGGTTCACCCCGCCGCTCGCATGCGCGTCCTCGACGATTGTGTTGCGCCACACGCCCAGCATCATCGAATACGCCGCGACCGCACATTGGTCGGTACCGGTCTGATCGGCCCGCTCGCGGGCATAGAACTCCAGTCCCTGCTCCAGTGTCCAGTTCGCCATGTCGTAGTCACTGTTCACCGGGCGGTAGATGTTTCCGTACTCGAGGGTCCGCTCGATCGTGACGAACCCCTTCGATTCCAGCCTCGCCAGCTTGTCACGAACGGCCTTGATCTGGCGGGCATCAAGGTCGTAGTCCTTGATCTCCCAGGACCGCGGCTGCGTCATCTTCGCGATCCGTCTCGCCTGGACGCCACGCGGAAACAGGTCGACGATGTCCACGATTGCGCGGTACTCGGGTTTCAGAGACTCGTATGCGGCGGACTCCGATTCGCTTCTCATGCGGTCCTTCCCTGCCGCTTCCACGGCCAACCCGCTGACAATCTGTGTACGAGTCTAATGTGCTTGGAAGAACGTGGAGGTCACAGCGTTTCGCCGCGATCGCGATCAGTTCAAGGTAACTGTTTCGTGCGGTTCGTGGGCTCGGTCGAGCCGGTGACTCGGAACTGGGAAACCGGCATTTGCGTATTCACCGGCTCCGCGCTGAGGCGGCGGTCGTGGCTCGGCCGACTCGACGAGCGTTCTGTAATGCCTTATCGGTCATTGAGGGACTCGAAGAAGCTTGCGGTCGCCGACCATAAGGCGCTTCCGGCGCTACTGGCCACGGACCCGGCAATCTTGTCGCGCAGCCAAGACAAGATCTCCCGGGAGCGGTCCGGTTCGGGGCCCGTTGTGCCCGCGTCGGTGATGTCGTTGATGATCTGTTCGGTGGCGGCGCGGTCATAGCTCGACAGGCCTGGTTGATCGTGGCGGATGGCTTCGACCAACGCAGGCCAGTTGATCTGCTGGGGGGCCGAGTTCGCTTGCGGATCGCGTATCTGCATCACGACGCTCTGGTCGCGTCCCGACTGTGCGATGGTCGGGTTGCCGACGACGGGCCCGGCGAAGTTGATCGACGGGCCGGGTTCGTGCCGATGATTCATGTCGTATCCCTGTTGCGTGAGTTGGACTGCTGGGGAGGGAATTCCGGCCGCCACATCGAGAAAGTTCCGGCGGGGGAGCCATATCCATCCCCGCCGCTGTGCGTACCTCTGTACCTGTATGACCTGAGCGAGCGTGAGGCCAGCGTCTTTGTGCCAGTCCTTGATGATCATCCACGCCCATGGGCCGGGCGCGGTCCGCGCAGCCCAGACGAAATCTCGTGCCATGGCATCGAGATCGTCTTCGGATAGATTGCCCAGCCGGATCGTTTTGAAATGGCCGTACGCCACCGCGGATGCCACGCCTGCGACGAGAACCACCAACAACACCAGATTCCCCACCGGACTGCCTCTCATTCTGGCCCCCTGCCCTCGCACAGATGAACGTGTGTAGCGCATCCCTGGTTCCGGCCCTTATGGCCGACGCCTGCGCTGGTGTTGCAGCTGTGTCGAGCCGGGACTCAGAGCAGGCCGAGCTGTGGTCCGGGGTGGCGGGATGCGGCAGCGGCGAGTTCGGCGGTTAATGCGTTCGGCATCCGGAGCCCGTTGGTGTGATGCGTCATGAGCCACTTTTGTGTGACTTTCCGGCGTCCTTCGGCCGTTCTGGCCGTACGGAACTCATCGGTTGATGCGAGTGATTCCGCCAGCTTGTCGAGTCGGCTCTCGAGGTCATCAACCAGTGCATAGCTCTGCTGTTGGAGCAGGTTCTGAGCGCGCTGGATAATGCTTATGGTCTTCCAGGGACTGTCGGTATCTTGCAGCGCCGCTACGGCGGGAAGCGCATGAGCAGCAGCTTCGTGTTCCTGTCTAGTGCGACCGCGCCGGAATGCTGGATCCGACGCAAGGGTCTCGGCGAGTGCGCTGTCTGCTTCGTCGTCGTTGGGACGGGCCGGAGGGGCTGTCGTCATGGTTGCGACGGTGTCGGCGATTTCTTCGAAGTCATCGATCCAGGAGGCTCCACAAGCCCAGGTATGAGCGATGCCGGCGTGTGCGAATCCGAGTTCGATCCGGCAGGTGAATCCGTTGATCTTCCGGAGGGCCGCCAGAAGCGAGTTCCACGCCTGGTTGTCTTCAGGTGCAACGTCATGGTCTCGAATGCTGGCGATGATCGGTGCGGTGTCCGCAAGTTCGCGATCCAGGTACATCATCCTGGCGTTGACGGAGGCAGCGAGGTCAACGACGCCACTGGCGTTCATCATCGGATCGAGAACGATCCCGCTGGACTCGATCCTCGCCGGCACAACCGTTAAACCACAACTGCGCGAAGCGCGTTCGATCTCGTCCACCGAGTTTCGGAGTGCGTCCTCGGTTGTCGCAGCCAACTCGACTGCGATATCAGCAAGATGGTCCAGGGACATGCCGGGCACAGTAGACGGCACCACCGACAAGGAACATCAACCATTTAGGGAGGCCCGCAGCGCAAGACGGGTAAGTGACCTCTTCGGAAGAATTTGGTCTGTGTCTTCGTGTCACCACTTGGTCTCCAGCCGCTCGTGGTCGCAGCGGTCCCCAACCCGCCAGACTCACGGCGGGCGTGTCAGTAATGTCAGCATCTCGCGGGGTGGGCAAGATTATCTATGACAGTGCGAAGACGGGTATTTCGTTGACGCTGAGCGTTTTTCGGGCAGACCATGACAGCTATGGATGTCAGCAATAGCCGCGCTGAAGCGCCTCGTCTGCCGCAGTTCCGGGTCACGCTGAACGCGCGCTGCGGCCGTGCTTGTTTCTTTTGCCGTCCGTCCGGCGAAGCGGTTGCGACTGCTCCGGGTAGCGAGCTCGCAGTCGATGATCTGATTGCTGTCGCTGCCCAAGTGCGTGCTGTCGGGATCGACAGCATCAAGCTGACCGGCGGCGATCCGGCGTTGTACGAGCCGCTGGAGGTCGCGGTGCGCCGCCTGCACCGGGAGGTCGGCTTTTCCGAGATCGAGATCATTTCGCGGCACCCGCGTATCGGTGAGCGCGCTGAACGCCTGGCGTCTCTGGGGGTCACGCAGTTCAACATGAGTATCGACACCCTGGACCCGCACCTGCACAGCGAGCTGTGCGGTGTGGACGATTTGCCGCAGGTGATCGGTGCGTTGCAGCGCTGCGTGCAGACTGGTGTGCCGGTGAAGGTGAACACCGTCGTGATGGGTGGTATCAACGATGAGGAGGTGGCTTCGCTGGCGGATTTCTGCTCCCGCAACGGGATTCGGACGTTGAAGCTGCTCGATGTCATCAAGGATCTGGATGAAGGAGCGGAGAGCTTCGCTCGCCGTTTGGCGATCCGACGTGGCAAGACGCTCCGCGACCTGTACACGCCTTTGGAGGTGTTCGCCGAGCGCTTTGCCGCAGTGGCGGTGAAGCAGGAGGTCATCACCCAGGGCGGCCTCGGACACCCCATGACTGCCATTACGTTGCCGACTGGCCTCCGGCTGATGCTCAAGGACAGCAAGGCCGGCGCCTGGTACGGCCCAGTGTGCAACGGCTGCCCGTTCTATCCCTGCCACGACGCTCTGATGGCGTTGCGTCTCACCGCGGATCTGCGGTTGCAGTACTGCCTGTTGCGCCAGGACAACACGGTGGACCTCGCCGGGCTGGTCACAGACGAGGACCGGTTGCGCGACTGTGTTCACGGCGCTATAGCGCCGTACACCCAGGCAGAATTCCGGACGTCGGCACGGCTGTCGCTGGAGGTGGGGGCATGATGAGTCTTCTCGGGCTACCCGCCGCACGACCGTTGGTGATCCTGTTGTATCCCAAGGTTGACCACGAGAAGGATTACGTCTACTTCTGGATGCCGTTCTCACTGCTTACGATCGCCAAGCCGCTGATGGACGAGGGCCTGGCAGACGTGGTGCTGTTCGACGGCAACCAGCAGGACATGGCTGGCTGGGAGCGCTTCCTTGATGAATACCTCGACCGGGCGCTGTGTATCGGGGTGAGCATCATGACCGGTGGCGGGCAGATCGGCCACGCTCTCGAATTGGTGCGCGCGGCAAAGCAACGAGCCCACTGCCCTCCAGTGGTATTCGGCGGTCCCCATGTCAACGTGCTGCCCGACCAGACGGCGCGACACGAGATGGTCGACGCCGTGCTGGTCGGGCCGGGCCAGAACGCGCTACCCGCCTTCGTGACAGCGCTTCGAGCCAACACTGCCTGGGAAGATGTGCCCGGTCTAGTTGCCTGTCGTGGCCGTGACTTGGTCCGGGGGCCGGTCAATCCGCCTCGCACCGGTCTGATGGGGCACTACCCGTGGCACCTGTTGGATGTCGAGAACTACGTTCGTGACGATCCAACCGTGGCCCCACGGACGCTGAACTACATCAGCTCGCAAGGGTGTGTCTACAAGTGCCAGTTTTGCTATGAGCTGACCTACCAACGCAAATACCGTGCGATGGCTGCTGATGGGCTGGTCGCCGACATCGACGACCTGCGCCGCCGTTTCTCCTTGAGCGGAATCAAGTTCTACGACGCCGACTGGTTCGTCAACCTGCGTCGTGCCGCCGCATTCTGTGAGGGCGTCATCGACGGCGAGCTGGACATCCGGTGGGCGGCATCGATCAATCCGAACGACATCTTGAAGGCGCGCCGGGCGCGTATTCCGCTGCTGCGACTGGTCGCTGACAGTGGAGGCTCGCGCCTGCTGATGGGCATCGAATCCGGCAACGACCGCGTGCTCCGCGAGGTGGTGCGAAAGGAAGTCACCCGCGACCAAATCCTCGATGTCACTGCGGATATCGCCGCGCATGGGCTGCTCGGGTCCTACACGTTCATCGTGGGCTTTCCCGGCGAACGTGAAGATGAGGTAGACGACACCTACGCCCTGATAGACCAGTTGCGGCAGCTCGATCCGACGCCGGAAACCCGCGTGCACCTGTTCGCGCCATACCCAGGCACACCACTCTACGAGGATGCCGTGCGAGCCGGTTTCGAACCACCCAGCAGCCTGGAGGGCTGGTCGCACTTCGACTACTACGATTCGCAAACGCCGTGGACATCGGCGGCTACAGTGGCGCGAGCGCGTGCCGCCACACAAATGCGCCTCACCCCCACAGCCTCGATCACTGTTGACCGCCTGTAGGGCCCTAGTTCGCTGTCCTATCGACCATCATCCTGGAGGAAACCACCTATGGCTGAGGCCATCCGTCCCCCCGCGCTCAAGCCCGGTGACCGCATCGGCGTCGTCACCTCGTCGGCGCCGGAGCCCTTCACCGACGCCGACTGGTTCGAACGCGGCCTGACCGCACTCAAAGCCGCGGGCTTCGACGTGGTGGTCTCCGAGACGGCCAGGCAGGAATTCGGGTACCGGGCCGCGCCCGAACAGCCGATCCTCGCCGATCTCCACGCCTTCATCCGAGACTCGACCATCAAAGGCATCGTCTTTGCCGGCGGAGGCAAGAACTCGAACCGGCTACTCGGCGGCTTGGACTACACCACACTGGGTCGGCATCCGAAAGTTATTGTCGGCGTGAGCGATCCGACAGCGATTCTGAACGCCATCACCGCCCAGACCGGCCTGGTCACCTTCCACGGCCCCTCGGTGGTCTGGGACTGGGGCAGTCCCGAACCGGACCAGCTGACCGTGCAGCATTTCGTGCGGATGGTCGGCGGCGAGGCGGCGGCCGGTCTCCTCAAGGATGCACCGGTCACTGTATTGCGGCCGGGCACCGCAGAGGGCCCGCTCGTTGCCGGATGCTTGTCGGCGGTGCGCAACCTTCTCGGCACACCGTACGAACCGAGTTGGGACGGAGCGGTTTTCGCGTGGGAAGACGTGGGCAAGCCGATCGAGCAGCTTGATGCCACGCTGACGCATTTCCGGGATCTGGGTGTGCTGGACCGGATTTCCGGCATGGTGGTCGGTGAGTTGGTGAACTGTGAGAACTCCCGAGGCTGGGGTGCCACGGCGATGTTGCACGACCTGGCTGACAGCTACGACTTCCCGATCCTGACCGGCCTGCCGTTCGGTCACACCAGCACCAAATACACCCTGCCCATCGGCGCGCGGGTACAGATCGACACCAACAGCCGGGCACCGCTACAGGTGGTCGGGCCATGGGCCAGCGAATAACCAGGCAGCACACACGGGGGTATTAGTCGTGACCGTTCTCACCAGCAGCGACCGACGTCGGTATGGCCAGTTCCTGCACCAGCACGAGCAAGAGCGCGAGCTGGCCACTCGACGCTTGCTCTTCATCCAGGCCCTGCGGGACTACCTGCGCTCCGCCGGCTACCACGAGACACCCGTGCCGGTCCTGACCCGGTATCCGGAATCGGCACCGATCGGGCAGTTCGAAACCCACGATCCGGTCACCGGCGAGGGTTACTACTTGCGCCACTCGCCCGAGGAATTCCTGCGCCGCCTGATGGTGGCCTTCGACCGGGTCTTCGACCTCGGCCCTGTAATGCGCGCCGAGACACCGGACTCCATGCACGCCACCGAGTTCGTGATGCTCCAAACCGCAGCCAACAACCTCGACCTCCCAGGCGGTGTGCGTCTGGCGATCGGGCTGGTGCAGAGCGCAATTCAGTCCGCGTTCGGCACGCAACACGCCGGACACGCCGATCTGAGCCACGTCACCATCCAGCGCTTCAACGAGGCCGTCGCCGAGCAGCTCGGACTGGATACCGAGCTGCCCGACGTCGAGCTATTGCCTACCGCCCGCAAGTGGCTGGCCGCCCACGGGCACAGCAGTGACGGCGCGGACTGGGAAGTGGCCGAAGCGTTCATGAAGCACGCTATCGAGCTACGGCTCCGCACACCAACGGTGCTGACCGACTTCCCCGCTGTGCTCAAGCACAACAGCCAGCTCGATCCTGAAACCGGCCGTGCACAACGGTTCTCCCTGATCGTCAACGGCATCGAATGCGCCGACGGCGGGCTAAAGCTGCGCACCGCTGCGGACTATCGGCCAATGGTCGACACCAACGCCCAGCTGCGTGCCGAGCTGTTCGGCACCACGATTGACGACGGCCCCTCGGACTTCTATGCCGACGTCGACACCGCCCCGTGCGACGTGGTCACCTTCGGCCTCGGCATCGACCGGGTGCTGGCGGTGTTCACCGGCCGCTCGATCCACGACTTGCAACTGTTCCCCTTCCACTAGGAGACCTGAAATGGACCAGTACCGCGCAGTGGTCATCCGTGAGAGCCTCGCCGGTGGCGAACTGCCAGCCGGCCTGGTGACGTCCGAGGGCCGGGAGTACCCGCACCTGCTGGACGAGGCCACACCGATCCACATCATCGAATTCACAGTCGCCGCCGTCACGGCCCTCCAGGTCGCTGTACAGCTGTCCGAGTCGCTGTTGCCGCAGAAGTACTACGCCCATCTGGTGCGCGATGGTGACATGCTGATCGCCTTCCCGAACACCGTTGTCCGCCTGCACCGCAACGACGCAGCGGGCGAGCGCAACGCCCAGGCCATCGGGCGGGTGTTCGCGATCCCGGACGAGCAGATGCGCTTCCTCGAGATGTTTGCCGTCGACCATCCTGACGCACCGGCACTCGCGGCCGAGTGACCGACGACCGCCTCGCCGTTGTCGCCGGAGCCAGCGGGGCTATCGGGCGCACGGTCGCCGAACAGTTGGCCGCCGCGGGCTGGTCGGTGCTTGCTACCTACCGCACGCGAACGCCGAAGCCGATCATGGGCGTCACCTGGATTCGCTTCGACGGTGCCAGCGACGAGGGCACCGAGCAGCTCCGCTCGGCGGTACAGGCGGACCCACGGATGCTGTCGGCCGTTCTCTGCTGTATCGGCGCACCGTCGTCCAAGCGCCGCGTCGGCGAGACCGATCCCGGTGAGTTCGATGCGGTGTTCGCGCACAACGTCACTGCGGTGGTGCGGCTCTGGCAGACGGTCGGTGAGGCGGCGCGGGCGGGAAGCGCTGGGGTGGTGGTGCTGGGCTCCAGTACCACCGACACTCTGCGCCCTGGCAACGGCGCGTACAGCGCCGCCAAAGCTGCGGCCGAGGCCCTGGTCGCCACGCTCGCGCGTGAAGAGGCCGAGCACGGGGTTCGGGTAAGCCTCGTCGCGCCGTCGCTGGTGGAATCGTCGCTGGCCGAATCCATCCTGGCGCTCAAGGGTGTCACCGATCCGCAAGAGTACTACCGGTCGCTTCCCTGGGGCCGGGCGCTGTCGCCGAGCGAAGTGGCGGCAGTTGCCATCGAGATCGCGACCCAGCCACACTGGCGCTATGCAAGTGGTCAGGTGGTGCGGCTCGCGGTGCGTGGTGAATGACCACGACTAAACGCCACGCTCGCCACGTGGGCATCGTCCACCTGTTGCGCTCCCGCGAATGGGTCTCGGCCGCCGCCCTGGCGCAACGCTTCGAAGTGGCCCAGCGCACCATCTACCGCGATATCGAGGAACTCACCGCCGCCGGTATCCCCATCGAATCCGTACCCGGCCCTGATGGCGGCTACCGGCTGGCCTCGGATCAGCCGCTGGCCTCGCTAACCCTGGATGCCGACGAAGCTCTCAAGCTGTACGTGGTCAGCATGCTTGACCAGCCCCGCACCACGGAGTCCAACACCGGTATCGACGGCTTGACCAACGCCTACTCCCGCGAAGCACTGCGACGCCTGGCTCAACGTATCTACTTCGACACTGCCGACTGGTACTGGCGAGACGAAGGGTCCGGCCACTTGCCGGTCCTCCGGCAGGCCCTGCTGACAGGCACCGCGGTCAAGCTCAGCACTCGCGTCAAAGGAACCACCGAGCCGGTCATCAGCATCGTCAAGCCCTACGGCATTGTCTGGAAATCCGGCGAGTGGTTTCTCGTCGCCGCGCCGATCGATGAAACGGTTACGCGCTACCGGTTGAATCTGGTCGACCAGCTCGGCCCCACCGATCTGCGCTTCGCCTACCCCGAGCTGTTCAATCTGCAGGACTGGTGGGCGGCCGAGATGGAGGCGTACGGCAAAGGCGATGTGCTCGTGCAGCTGCGGGTCGCGCCGAACGCCCGCGACGAACTGTCCAGGCTCACACTGAAAACCAGCTCGAAAGTCACCAGCACGCCAGACGGCGGCTTGATCATCCAGCTGTACGTCGACCGCTGGGAATGGCTGATCCCGCTCGTCACCAGCTACGGTGCCGACGTCCTGGTCGAGACACCGACACCGCTGCGACACGCCATTACCGCGCATCTGACGCGCGCACTCGACGCCTACGCCAAGGAGGCTTTCTCCGAAGCCAACGGCTCCCAGCGGAGCACTTCTGACTACCGTAATGACGATTCCCGACTCCGCTCCACACGCGGGCGCGCTTCGATCGGAGACAACACGTGAACGATATCCGCCAGCTGTGCCCCGTCGACACCCTCCGGTTCTCCGTGACGCAACCATTCAACTTCCGCTATTCGGTATGGAAGCCTTCTCATTTCGCCACCGGCCTCGAACGCCACAGCCAGGAGGTCAGCTGGCGTACCTTCCGTGTCGGTGAGCATGTCTGTGGCGTGATCATGCACATGGCCGATCCAGACACCCTGCAAGCCGATGTCTTCGGTGAGAACGGCTGGTCGGAGGCAGATCGGGAACGCTTGGAAGCCAGGATCATTCACTCCTACGGCCTGAACGAAGACCTCTCCGCCTTCGTTGCCCATGCCGAGCGGGTGCCAGAGATGCGAGAGTCGCTCACCGCGCTGGCAGGGATGCGCCAGAGCTGTCCGGAAAACCTCTTCGAAATCGCCGTCATCTCCCTGCTTCTGCAAAACGCCACAGTCGCTCGCACTACCCAGATGATGACCAACCTGCTCGACCACTACGGCCAGATCGCCGAGTTCGGCGGTGTCACCCTGAAGACGTTCTTCACCCCGGCCGAGATCGCCGGCATCGACGAATCCGTGTTCCGCGAGCGCGACCGACTCGGCTACCGCGCCAAGTACATCGGCCGCTTCGCCGAGTTCTTTACCACGCACGACCCCGACAAGGTCGACCACGCCTCCAAGGCCGAGCTGATGACGGAGTTCCAGAGAATCAAGGGGGTCGGGCCGTACACAGCAGCGATCATCGCCGGATCGGTCGTGCGAGATCCATCTGCGCTTGGCCTCGACGTCTGGAACCGCAAAATCCTCGCCCAGCGATTCCTTCATGCCGACGACGCCGAAGCCTCAGTCGTCCAAGCCAAGATGACCGAACTCTTTCCCGGATACGAAGGACTCGCCGGCTTGTACGTGATCGAGGATGTCTACCGGAAGCGCGCGGTAGTGCCGCTGATCGAGAACGACGCAGATTGTCGCGGTAGCCGTGGAGGGGAGGCACCTCCAGTCGCTTCATAGCGTCTCACTTGCACGGGATTAGGGACACCTGCAAATGGTTTGCTGGTGCCCGCCACGGGGTCGAGGCGGTGAGAGTCATCGTTCCGATTTGAGAGGGTTGGTTCGGATCGGCGATGGCCACGCGGAGCGGGAACAGCGCGCCTTCGATGCGCGCGGCCCACATTCGCGCAAACTCTGGTGCTTTGGACAGCTCGGCAATCAGGTTGGCTCGTGCTGGCTCGGGCACGATCCCGCGTGAAAGGTAGTGCAGCGCGTAGCTGCATACTGTCGCCACCAGGTGCCATGTGTCGCCCGCGAACACCGTCCGCGCTATCGGATCGCAGAACAGCCACCGGAGCAGGTTGCCAGCTTCATCGAGTCGCGGAAGTATCTGTATCGCAGCCTCGTTGAGCACGTGGACGTCGAATAGTCCGGGAGTCAGCAACATTGCAGGGTACTGGAGGGCAGCCAAAACTTCCCGCATATGGGCTGGCGGCGGGCCCGAGTCGGGCACAGTCTGTGCTGGGTCCTCGTTGCGTAGGATCAGCTCACGGAGATGGTCGTACACCTCGGCGGGCAGCCCGAGTGGCGCGGCGAGGGCCCCCAGCGTTCGCACGTACACCGGTCGCTGCCCGCGCAGCATTTTGCCGATGTGGTCTTTGGACATTGACGTGTGTTCCGCCAGTTCCGATTGTGTGATCTGGCGTCCCAATGTCGCGAAGCCGTGATAGACCCTGTGTTCCTCGAGTTCCGCGGCGACGACGCGATCCAACGCGGCCTCGCCGAGCCGGCCGCTCGCGACGTCGAGCCGGTCGTCCTGCGTTACCGGGCGACGGGCTGCGGAGGGGGCGAGTCCTGGGTTCACCGGTGACAACTGCAGGCCGCTGCTTGTGAGATACGGCGTTATGCCCTCCCGGGTCGGTGGCTGGCCTCTGCCTCGCCATGGCCCATCCTCCGCCCACGGTGCCCGGTTCCGATCTCCCGTTCCAACCCGACGCACGTCACGGCCTGCCCGGAGCGTTTCGCTGCAAGCCTTCCTGCCCCCGCCTGGACCGATCGCCTCTGCCATTGCTCTGGACATGTGCCAGGCTCTCCTCTAGTTCCTGAATCGGCTCCAACGGCGGTGAATGACGGTGGCGAGCTGGAGCACACCCCGGGGTTCCGCTCCGTGACAACGGTGGGAGTCCTTCTTCGTACCTGTCTGATCTCGTTGTGAATCTCGTTGGCCCGCAGTAGTTCCAGGGCACCCACGGTGCGAGTCTCATAGCAACGCCTTGCGGGCCGGCCGGACCTTGCCGGCCGCCACCAGTACGTGGTAGGCGGCTGCTTTGCAGAAGCAGTCGTCGCAACTGCAGGATCGGTGCAGGCGGACTGCGGACCCCGCCTCTGCCGTCGTAAGTCTGTGATTCGGGGCGGCATGGCTCAGAATGTGCGGCGAAATGGATTGGTATGCAGTCGCTTTCGGCTCGATAGGTGCTCGGGACAGTGTTTCGGTTTTCGTGGTCGATGCCCAAGCGAGGCCGAGGAACACCGGGCTGATCGTCGCGAGAATCGCGGCGACCGCCGACACCACCTGCCACCCTGACATCGCGATCACCACCGTTCCACTGACCAGGTGCAGGCTCTGTGCC
Source organism: Nocardia mikamii NBRC 108933 (assembly GCF_001613505.1). Taxonomy (GTDB): domain Bacteria; phylum Actinomycetota; class Actinomycetes; order Mycobacteriales; family Mycobacteriaceae; genus Nocardia; species Nocardia mikamii. Next base: position 54,271 of record NZ_BDCM01000027.1, on the reverse strand, counting down.
GTGGAGCTGAGGAGCTGGATCCCGTCCCGGTGGCATCGGCTGTGCCGAAGACGGGGGCGAAACCGGTGGTGCAGGGCCACACTTGCGCAGGGGACAAGGTGACGACTGCACACTCGCGGCGCACCGCCTCCAAGCCGTCGCGCTCCCGAAGATCACCGGCTTGGAGGTGGAGACGGCATGGAACGATCACCGCATCGGCGCCCCGGCTGCGTACCCGGCCCAGCAGGCACTCGACGGGATCGGTGCTGTCGGTGTCGCCTCCCGGTTGGAGACGCAGCATGTCGGCTACCCGCCACTGGTACTGGTCCGCGGTCGCTTGGATGGCGTGAAGGTCGGCCGAGGTAACCGCGCTCGCGATCGCCTGGTTCCTGCATGCATGCAGATCCGGCCGAATCAGCCCGATCACGACTGGGTGCGACCGTCGGGCTCTGAGAGCCCGCAGCGGCTGCGGGTGCGGCGGGGCGCACGACCGGATCAGGTCGGCCGTTTGCGCATCGGAGTAACCGTGTTCGATTGGCGTGGCAGGTGCGTCGATGTTGCGCGAGCCTCCGGGCGCGGGGGTGCGAGGCTCGACATGTGTGATCATGTCAGCATCGCTTCTTTGAGGGCGGTGGCGAGCAGGTCCTGGCGAGCGGGGAATCGCAGCGCGATATGGCCGTCCGGTCGGATCAGGCACAGCGTGTCGTCGGCGGGGTGGCCGTATCGGTCGTGTACTCGGGCATCGTGCGCGACCAGGGCGCCGGCGGCAGCGTCAGGCCGTAGTTCGGGTGCGGTGATCACTGTGGTTCGCAGCAGATGGCGATAGGGCGAGGTGGCCTCGGCGACATCGGTGGCGACTGTCGAGTTCCGGCGTCGATGCAGCACCAGGAGGGTGTAGTCGGGATGAGAAAGCAGCTCGTGCACCCCGGTCGCCGGCGTCACGAGAATGTCCGGGGCGCGGTCGCCAGCGGTGAGACCGTCGAGTCGCGGCAGCCCCGGCGGCGAGGTGATCACGTCGCGGTAGTGGTGGGTCAACCCTGCGATTCGTTGAGCAGCTCGGTGGTGGAAGCCGGGCTGCTGCCGGATTACTTCGAGGCGTTCGGCGATCGAATTGCCGTGCGCCATCATTATTTGATGCAACATGCTGCTGGCCTCGCCCACCTGCTCGGCGATCGGAAGCCGCTCGGCTTGGTAGGTGTCGAGCAGCGTTTCCGGTGCGCGCCCGCTGGCGACTGCCGCCAGTTTCCAGCCGAGGTTCTGTGCGTCTTGAATGCAGTTGTTCATTCCCAGTCCGGCGGCGGGTGAGCCGATGTGTACCGCGTCGCCGGCGAGGATGAGACGCCCGCGCCGGTACTCCCGTGCTTGGCGTCGCCAGATGGGATATTCGGTGTTCCATGTCGGGATGCCGAGATGTGCGCCGGGGAGCCAGTCGTCGACGACGGGCTGAAATCTGTGTTGTGCGGCAATAGGATCGGGTGCCGGGTTGGCCACGGGGGTGGCGCGCATGTCGCTGATCAACGCGCGGTAGCCGGTGGGGAGCTTCGTGGTGAGCAGCATGTGGTCCGCGTCGACGAAGTAGTGGATCTCGTCGTCGCTGACCGGGTAGCGATCGATCTGCACGTCCATCATCCGGAACTGCAAGCCGACGTACTCATCGCCTTCGAACTCGATTCCCGTGAGGGATCGGACGGTGCTGCGCAGCCCGTCGCATCCGACCAGCCAATCCGGATGCATCTCCCTGCGGCAACGACCACTGCCAGTACGGTCGAAGACGGCGGTAATGCGGCCATCCCCGTTGGTGGTGACAGATTCCAGCTTGGTGTTCCACTCGATTGTGCCGCCGAGCGCTTGGAATTCTTCTCGCAGCGCGGCTTCGGTGTCCTGCTGCTCGATGATGAGGATCATCGGATACGGGGTTTCCAGCGCCGTGAAGTCCAGGTGCTCGGCATCGGGCACGCCGCGAAAGTGGAAAGCCATCCCTCGGTGTCGGATGCCGCGCTCGAGGAAGCGCTCGACGCATCGTGCCCGCGCGAAACCCTCCAACGTCCTCGCATGAAGGGTGAACGCTCGGGAGGTATCAGAGGAACGGGGCCGCTTCTCGAAGACCTTGCACTCGACCCCCCGAGACAATAATTCGATCCCGACTGTCAGACCGGTGGGACCGGCACCCACAATGGCGATCGGATCACGCGAAACAGGTTTGGACATGGGGGAACCCTTCGTGCTGTGCCGAAAATCCGGCAGCATGGCGAATAGGCAGGACCGGACACCACGCGGTGGCGATCCGAACATCTGGATACAGCAGTGCTCGCACGGCTCTCTCCGCCGGAGAAAGCGTTGGAACGGGACAACACGACTGTCACATATTCGCGCGGCATCCGAATCGGTACATACCCATATGCCGACCTGAACAGTACTTACCCACGACCCTGTCGGTGGAGATAAAACTGGCCCTCAACCTGGTAGTTGTTCTGCCGGTGCGCCCGGTTCCTTCTATGTGAATATAAATGGAGAAGCCCATGCATTCTGTCGGCCGCGAGCCGTGCGAATGGTTCGCGTGGGTACATACTTGTGGATAGACATGCAAGTCATCCGCATAACCAGGACAAAGGCTCAGCTGCATACGGCACTGCGCCCTGTGCAGCGCGAGCGAGGCTCTGCTGTTACCGGAGTCTGCGTTGCTGTGGCCGGAGATGATCCGGCACGAATTCGGCGATGCGATGGCGGCTCCGGATGCCGAGTTTGTCGAGAACTGAAGATATTTGTCGGTCGACGGTCCTGACAGACGTTTGGCGGTGCCTGGCTATCTTGACATTCGAATTCCCCGCTGCTGCCAGAACGGCGACCTCTTGCTCGGTGGCGCTGAGCTTCTCCCAGGGCGCCGCCACGTATTTGAGCGGGCTGTTTGGTGCTGTTCGTCCGCCGTTGCGGGCGACCTCGCTAGGCGACGGGTCGACGGTGAAGACAGGTTCTCCGAGCGCAAGCCGGTGTACGTCATTGGTGTGGGGGTCGAGTTCAGCGCCGCGGGCCATCTCGGCCGCGAACTGCTCGTCGCCGAGTACAGCGCGCGCTGATGTCTCGGCCTGGAGAGACATCTTGGCGAAGCATCCCATGCTTGTGATGTCGACGCCGAGGTGGCGGCGCAGGGTTTCGGTGCCGCCCAGAATCTGCGCGATCTCGTTGGCTAGCTTCCAATCTCGATCGGGATCGTCGCCGACGATCATGCGTTCCAGCGCCCAGGTCCGCAGGACAGCGCTCCACATCGCGCCCCACTGGTCGCCGAACGCCAGCTGATAGGACAGTGTGTCGCGCAGCACCGCAGCTGCTTCGTGCGGGTCGCCGTGTTTGGTCAACGTGACGGCCCAGGCCAGCTTCACCCACGACGTTGCCCAGGTCGCTCCCGATGCTTCTGCGTGGTCGACAGCGCAGCGGGCGATCTGGTGAGCCTCCGCGGCCGATCCGAGCAGCGCGGCGGCCAGAGCGCCGAACATCCCTGCGAACACCTCTGCGGGGTCGCCGACGTCGTGGAACTTCACACGCGCCCGCCGTATGACGAGGATGGCTCGTTCGTCTTCGTCGGAGAGGAAGAGCCTGGTGCCCTCCGCGAGTTCGATGATGGGCGGCAGGCCGCGATCCAGTTCGGGGTGGTTCAACCAGTCGGTACTGTCCGAGAGATGGTGTGAGATCACCTCATTGAGCAGGCTCGTAGCTTCCGGCCCCTGGCCTGACCGTATGGCCAGCCATGCCAGCGCGGCTTTCAGTTCGATCTGTAGGTCGACGGGTTGCGGTGTCAGTGCACGACTGGCGTCCAGACACCTTTCGGACAGGCTGCGGATGTCGCGGATCGACCCTCGCACGAAGGGGACGCGCAGGGTGATCAGGCCCCGGCATATCTCCAGACCGGCGGCGGCCTCGCCCTCGACGGTGATACTGGTCTCGATCGCCGCCACGATATTGCCCCACGCCGACCGTGCCCACTGCACAAGTTCACGTTCGTGCGCGCTGAACCAATTGTGTGCGGCCTGTGCCACTCGGTCTCGGTAGTAGGCGAGGTGTCGTCGAGCCAACCGCGTGGGTTCGCAGGGGCCGTTGTCGCGCAGCCGGTCCCATGCGTACACCCGCAACGTCTCGGGCATCGAGTACCGCTGGCCGCTCGCGGTGATATGGATCGTGACCAGCGATTTGTCGGCGAGGCTTTCCAGCAACCCAGTAATCTCCCGTGTGGACAGCCTCACCTGTTCCTCGTCACCGCTGTCCTCGTTCGGGTGCTCATCGTCGGTCGGGTGCTCGTCGTCGCTGCACACCGCGATGACCGCGTCGAGGCCGGCACCCGCATCCGCGGCATCATCGGTGTCGTCGAGGTTGATGTCACCTGCTGGCGCGAACGCTGACAGCCGTGTGAACAGCAGTTTTTCCTTCTCGCTGCACAGCTGGTAGCTCCAGGCGATGACGTTGGTGATTCCGAGGTGCCGGGCATCGGCGCCTGCACGCGCTCCGGTCGTCCACTCCAGCCGCTTGTCGTCCGCGCGGCCGGTGAGCTCATTGCAGAGATCGGTCAAAGCCTGATACCGCAGCCGTCCGACCGCCAGTTGGATGTACAACGGGTGGTATTGGATGTGTTTGCAGATCTCGGCCGCAGTCGCGGTGTCTTGCGCGCTCCACTCCACAGCCCGGCCGATCAGTTCGGTGCGTTGGCGAAACATCATCAGAGCATCGGAGGCCGACAACTGCCGAACCACGTGCAGATATTCGTCGCGCCAGGCCACCGGGCTGCGACTGGTGGCCATGATGACCAGGTTCGGCAGCCGGTCGAGTAGCCGCTCGATCAGAGTGCGCAGAGCATCGAGGACGTGCTCACCGTTGTCGAGCACGAGCAGCACACGGTCACTGCGCGCCGCCCCGTCGACTCCGCGCAGGGACGCTTCCAGCGCGTCGAAGGTCGGGCGATTGGAGAAATCGGCCGAGATCACCGCAGAGGCAGTGGCCCGTTCCACCTGGACGTACTCTGCGTCCATTGGGAGTCGTGCGAGCGGTACCCAGTGCACCCGAAGCCCCTGAGCCTTGACCCGGCGAACCGCCTCGTCGGCGAGCCGCGTCTTCCCGATTCCCCCGGGCCCCGCCAAGGTGATCAGCCGATGCGGCCCCGATGTCAGCAAAGTGCTGACGAGTTCGAGTTCATCTTCGCGGCCGACGAAGCCATGCGTCGGCGCCGGTACCGTACCGAGTGCTTTCCCCCCGGGTTTGATCATGTCGGCAACTATATCGCGAAAAAGGGGCGCGCGGTCTCCACGGCAGGCTCCGCACGCCGTGGGTAGGTAGGTTTTTGGGTATATACCCATCACGTCGCAACCTCTAATGGGTATAGCGAAAAGTCGCCCCGCATTCGACGCTCCATTCCGCTTCCCGTGGATTGGTGCGGACGGCTCGAAAATCCCTGACACGCTGCGACTTCAGCGTCTCCTATCCGTTGGTCCGTCCCTTCGCGGCGCGCATCTATGGCGCATCCGCAGCATTGATTTCCGCCGTGGGTAGGTGGGTTTTTGGGTATGTACAACCGGTTCCGGTGACGCCGTCGAATCTGGCACTCTTTTGACTGAATTCCAGGTAATTCCAATTTTGCGCAGGCGACGCTACTAATGCCAGGCCCCAGTTGTGCATTTTGGGGCTCCGATAAATGGAGTAACGTTACATTGACATGCCCGATTGTCCATGGCTCGCCCGTCGACACCGGCGACGACCGCCGCGTCCCGATCCACGACGAACAGTTTCGACGAGATCCGCACGCGGTCTACCGAGCACTGCGGCAGCAGTACGGCACGCTGGCGCCAGTCGAGCTGGCGCCCGGCGTCCCGGCGACCCTCGTTCTCGGCTACCACACGGCCGTGCGGATCCTCCACGATCCCGAGCACTTTCCGGCCGACCCCAGATACTGGCAGCAAACCATTCCCGAGGACTGCTCCCTGCGGCCGATGATGGAGTGGCACCCAGCCGCGCGATACACGACCGGTCCCGAGCACACTCGTTATCGCCAACCCTCCGTCGCCGCCATCGAACGTGTCGATCTGCATGCCATGCACGCACGAATCGAGCGCCTCGCCGGCCCACTGATCGCGACTTTCCGGCCAGTTGGCAATGCCGACTTGGTGTCTCAATACGCCTACCCCCTGGTTTTCTCCGTGCTGACCGAACTCATTGCGGGCGCCGACGAGAGCCACTCAGGCAAACTCGACCATCAGGTCGCCGCGGGCACGGCAGCCCGGTTCGACAGCGACGCGACTGCGCGGGCCGGTGTGAACACGCTCACCGAAGCACTGGCCGAGCTTGTCTCACTCAAGCATGACCAACTCGGCGACGACATCACCTCGTGGCTGATACAGCATCCGGCCCGGCTCGACGACCACGAGATGATCGCCCAGCTGATGAGCTTCTACGGCGCCGGCCTGGAAGCGGTGCCGGATCTCATCTGCAACGCCCTCCGGCTGATGTGCACCGACGACCGATTCGGGGGCAGCTTGCTCGGTGGAAGCCTGCAAACCCGCGACGCTCTCGACGAGGTCCTGTTCAAGGACCCGCCGATGGCCAACTTCTCCATCACCTACCCACGGCAGCCGATCTTCGTCGACACCACATGGCTGCCCGCACACCAGCCGGTCGTCATCAGCATCGCCGCCTGCAACAACGACCCCACCATCAGCACCAATGATGCCGACCTCGCAGGTAATCGCTCGCACCTGGCTTTCGGCACCGGCCCACACGCCTGCCCGGCCAGAAACGCGGCATACCTGATCGCGCAGGACGCAATCGACTACCTGCTCGATCTCATACCAGATATCCAGCTGGCGGTGCCCACTGAGGAGCTGCAGTACAGGCCGGGCCCGTTCCACCGATCCCTTGCCGCGCTACCAGTCGCTTTTCCACCCGACAACCGATACGCCCCGCCGCCACCGCAGAGAGCTGAATTCCCGACTTTCCCATGGACGAGAGGGTGACCATGCACACCGGACGACCCAGCGAAACCGCCGCAGCCATGGCGCACATCAGAGCCAAGTACTCGAAACTGCACCCAGAGATCCTGACCGACCCACTCGCTGAGCGGATACTCTGCGCCCCCGTCCTCGACGAAACCGTGCTCGACCGCGGACTTGCCACCGACGTAGCCGAGCGCCGCGGCCTGTATGTGCTCGCGCGCTCCCGGTTCGCCGACGACCGCATCACCGCCGCCATCGCCAAGGGAGTCGATCAGGTCGTGATCCTCGGCGCCGGCCTCGACACCACTGCCTACCGCGGAACCCACGACGCACGATTCTTCGAGGTCGACCACCCCGATACCCAGCACTGGAAACGACAACTTCTCACCGAAGCCTCAATCCCCATCCCGGACAACCTCACCTTCGTACCGATCGACTTCGAACAAGCCACGCTGGCAGGCGAATTGGCCAAAGCAGGACTGGACCGGACCCGCCCCGCTGTTTACATCGCGCTCGGCGTGACCCCGTACCTCTCCAAACCAGCGCTCGACGACATGCTCCGCTACATCACCGACCACAACGGCGGCGAAGCCGTTCTCGACTACTTCTACCCACCCGACGAGGCCACAGCGGACCAGCTGCAGATGCGTGCGGAAAGCACTGCGCGACTGGGGGAGCCGTGGCTGTCCTGCTTTATTGCCGACGAATTCCACGACATTCTCCGGTCTTACGGCTGCCACATCGAAGACCACTCCGCATCAGACCTCGTGGCAACCTATGGTGCACCCAGAAACGGTCGCGCAACCGTTGCGGGACCACACGTGGTCCATCTTCGGAAACGGCCGGATCTACTGCAGAACTAGCAGCATGGCAGTGTCAACTTGTTGCCTGCTCTGCTGCGGGTACGGTGGTTCGCATGATTTCGGCTGTCGTGTTCGACGTTGGTGAAACGCTTGTCGATGAGACCCGTGAATACGGCACGTGGGCGGATTGGCTCGGGGTGCCTCGTCATACTTTCGCGGCGGTCTTCGGGGCGACGATCGCGAGTGGCCAGGACTATCTTCAGACCTTCCAGGTTTTCAAGCCAGGGTTCGACCTTGCCGCCGAGCGTCAGGCGCGTGCGGACGCTGGACAGCCGGAGCGCTACGGGGAGGACGACCTCTACCCAGATGTCCGGCCCGCGCTCTCGAAGCTACGGGACTTGGGTGTCTGGGTAGGGATCGTCGGCAACCAGACGGTCCGGTCGGGGCAGATTCTGCGAAGCCTCGACCTTCCGACGGACTTCATCGCCACGTCCGATGACTGGGGTGTCCACAAGCCGGCGCCGGAGTTCTTCGACAAGGTTGTTCAAGCCGCGCCCTGTGCGGCTGACCAGATCGTTTACGTCGGTGACAGGATCGACAACGATGTGGCGCCAGCCAAGCGCGCCGGGATGCGGACCGCCTACATACAGCGCGGCCCTTGGGGGTGGATCCTTCGCGATAGTGAAGAGGTCGCGAATCTTTCCGATTGGCGAATCCGCGACCTCAACGAGCTGTCTGAAATTGTTGCGGCAGAGAACGTCTCACCTTAGCCGAGCGACGAGTTGACCGTAGTGTGCCACTCGTAGAGGCGATCATCCAACGCTCGGACGGCAGGCAGTGAATCCCATTCACGTAGCGACTGCCGCACGGACTTGACTCGGTCCATCGCGGTCGCGTACCAGTTCTTGCCCAGAAGATCCAGGGCCTCTTTGAGGTACTCACATGCCGCCTCAGGCGTGCGCTCGAGAACGGCTGCGGCTGCGATGTCCGCGAGGTAGATGGTCCGCTGCTTTATCGACTCTTCAGGAAGCTCGTTAAGTGCCTGTTCGAGGGCTTGCCGCGCCTCGCGTCCACGTCCCGCGATCAACAACGTATTGCCCCGGAAACCTGCGAGGCGCGCGGAGGAGAACCAGTCGAGCCAAGCAGGGGATGGGTTCGAATCAGGCGCATAGTCGCTCAGAGTCTGCTCCGCGTGGTGGATGAGATTCAGCGCGCGGCGTGGATCGGCGAAGCGAGCTTCGACTTCAGCTTCGACGGCATCGAGCCAGGCGAGCATCTCGGCGCTCGCATCGCCTCGACGTGCAAAAGCGCGGGCCGCCCGCACCTTATCTCGCGCTTCATCGGCTCTGGTTGCGTCGCCGGAAAAGGCCGGAGCGAACGCCATATGCGCCAAGGCGGCTGCTCCGAGCAGTGAATCATCCCCTTGATGGGCGGCTTGGAGAGCTAGAACGAAGCTTCGTTGAGCCAGGTCTGGTTGCTGAAGATCGAAGAACTCCAGTCGGCCGGCGAGCAGTGCCGATTCTGCCACTGCCCGCGCCAGGAATTCCTTCGCCGTCCCGTGTATCTGGCCCAAAAGGTCGGCACCAAGTACGGCATGTTCGGCAACCGAGCGGTGCAGCCGAGCCGCCGGAACCGACCAATAGAGGTGCCTGTGAGCGACGGTGACCGACATGAAGTCGTTCGACACAGAGGGCGGGAGAGCCGCGTCAGATCCCCCGAGGTGACGGCTGGCCCAAGTTGACGGTCTTTTGGTGCCCCGTGCGTCTGGTCGCTCACTCTCGGACGAGTCGGACCATGGTGGTGTAAAGCCCAGTTCAGAGACCTGCCGCTTGAACAGAGCTTCTAATGCGGTTGCGTGCTCCGGATGAGGCCAGGGAGGCTCGGCGGACTCCCATCGGCGCACAGTCCGTGCGTTGATCGAGACGCGTAAGCCTATGGTTCGCGCTGTCTCGTTCAACGCCTCTGCGAGCGCCGCTTGGGAACGGAACCCGAGCGCCTGTCGGGCTGCGCGAAGTGCGGCGTTTCCGGGTGCTGTCATGCGTCCAATTTAGTCCCTAAGAAGGGCGTGAACCACGCCATCGGGAGGAAATGACCTATCAGTGTCCTCTTGTATGGCCTTTTTTGAGACGAGGTTCAAGGTGAACCTCAGTCTGGCTCGTTTTCCCGAAGACGCGCCCCACCGTGCGGTTCGAATACGCCTGCCCTGGCGCGGAGTACTCGACAGCGAGGTGTGAAGGCGATCGAGGTTCGGTTCCGAGTGGAAGGAATGCCGAACTGTCGTAGTCCCGGCAGCGCGCTGGCGCGATCACGGGAGAGTGCGGAAAGGAGACGCGGTGTACGGGGTGATGAATCACGATCCTGTGCCAGTGATGACAGTGGGCTTTGCGCACGTCATTATGCAGGTCCACAGCGACTGTGCGGTGTCTATTTGTCCGGTGAAGCAGCAGGCGAAGCAACGGCTGATCGAGTCCAAACATGTTGTGCCGGACAGCAGCTGGGCGTGACAAGTTATGGCCGACAATCCTCTCGCTCTCGAATTGCCGCTGCTGCGTGCGGATCGAGCCGGACTCGGTCGGTCGGTGGCAGGTGGAGATCACCGAGCAGGTCGGATCCGAAACCACCGCTGTCACCAAGCAACTCATCATCACCACGACGGTCGACGGTCGGACACTGATCGCCACGATCGTCGCCCCATAAATGTGAAGTGTGACTCGAAACTGTTTATTGGCAACATATTTGGAGAAGAACATGGCTGTCGATGTGGCATCGCCGCGCCCGGAATTCGTGGCGTGGCGGGGGAATCCGTCGAGCGAATTGCAGCAGCAGACGGGGCAACTAGAGACCGATGCGGTCGTGGTGCGATGGTTCGACCCGAGCGTCGTACCGGGGTTGTTGCAAACCCGCGACTACGCCCGCGCGGTCCTGGACGTCTGCGTCGGCGAGGATGATGTTCAGGCTGCGTTGGAGCAGCGGCTGGCGCGGCAGCGACGCTGGCGCGTGTCCGAGGTTCGCACGCATTTCGTGCTCGGTGAGCAGGCGCTGCACACGATCGTCGGTGACGCGGAGACCACCCGCACGCAACTGGAGATGCTGCTGCGCCCGTTGCCGTCGAACTCGACTCTGGGCATCCTGCCCCGGAATACGCAATTTCACACCGCGTCAACGAATTTCGTCATCTATGACCACGATCAGACCGTTGTGGAGACAGTGACCGGCAGTTTGCAAGTCAATGATCCTGCCGATATCGGGGATTACCTGGCGGTGTTCGACATCCTGACCGAGCGTGCGGTCCAGGGCACAGATGCCCATGCGCTCATCCGCCACGCCATCACCGCCCACGAATGATCGGCCCGGCTCCGACGCCGGTCGAAGTCCGTGCCTGCCTACTTTCCGATCGAGGAATCTCAACATGTCCACCGTTCTCACCGGCCCGAGCACTCTGCCGGAGCAGCCTTCTCCCAGTGGTTTTCGAACGACGCGGGAGTACGAGAGATGCCTGTACGACGAGTTGTTCGGCACTTGCTTCTATGAGGCGCGAACTCGCGCCCTGACGATCCGTACCCACAGGGTGCGGGCGATCATGGCCCCAGAAGACCTCGCGGAGGCTGCCGTGGGGCGGTTGCACGGGTATCTGCCGATCGTTACCCTGGTCCACCGCTCCGGGCCCGGCGTCTGGGTGTTTCTGACGCGCCCGCCGGCCTCCGGTGACGACCTGCTCGGGTTGGCCAGGCGTGCCAAGACCAGGTCGATCGTCACGGTCGGTCCGGGAGCCGAGCTCGCGTTGCCCACTCCTGGTGTATCGCGGCGCCGGTGGCGCGGGCCCGCGCCGATTGCCGCCACCACGGTCGATGAGTTCCCTGCCTACGCCGAGGTGATCGGAGCGCTCACCCATGACGTGTAACCCGCCCCGGCCACGCCTGCAGCCACTACGGGCGTCCCTGGACACGCCGAGTGTGGTGTTCACCGATATCGGTGGCGATGTCGACGACGCCGCAGCGCTGGTGTTGATGGCGGTCACCGACCCGCAGCTGGCGCTGGTGGTCACCGTCGATGAGTTCCCGGACGGTCGGCGAGCTAAGCTGGCTCGTCATCTGCTGGACTTGCTGGGCCGCAATGATGTTCGTGTGGTCGCGGGGCTTTCGCTCGGTGCATCGGGGTATTGGGCCGCCGATGGCCTGTTCCCGGCCGACATCGACCTCCCGCACGTCGACCTCTACGACGTCATGAGCGAACTGTGCGAGGCAGGCGCGAAATCGGTGCGCTGCCTGAGCCTGGGGCCGCTGACCGATATCGCGCGGCTGCTGATCGCCGACACCCATCGGACCGCGCCGCTGGGCCTCCAACGTCTACTGCGCGTCACGGCGATGGGCGGCGCACTCCAGTACCGCAAACCCGAACGGGCCGAGCACAACTGGCGAATGAACCCAGCGGCGGTGCAAACAGTTCTGGCCGAAGTCGAGCATGTCGCGCTGGTGCTGTCGGACCATACCTTCGTCGACGAGATCGCGGTATCTGCGTCCTCGCCGATCTATCGGTTCCTGAACTCGCGGCCCGAGAGGTGGGCGCAGTTGCTGCGCGCGCACTACGACCAGTTCTTCGCCCGCTTCTACCCCGCCAGCAAGCTCCACGACGCGGTCGCCGCCAGTCTCATCCTGGGCAAGTCATTCGTCCAAGGCGAACAATTCGAGTTCTGCGTGGCTCGCGACGCACGTATGCAACCCGGCGCCGGCACACAGGCGTGGCTGTCCACCAGTGTGGACTGCCCCGCATTCATGGCCTGGGTCAGCGAAACGCTGCGGTCCGCGCTTGCACGACAGGCTGATGCGCAGGTCATCCGACAGCATCCGTCCGATCATGTTGGAAGCCTGTCGTGACTGCGCCCAGCTCCAAGCCGGGCGGGGTAGCGGCTTCCTGTTTGCTCGTCTGCCGAGCAATTCGTCAACCAGCCGCCGGCCCCTTCGTACTTCACCACCGTCCACGGTGGAGCTGGCGCGCCCGGTGTCGAGCCGACTCTGGTGCAGGGCCCACCTCATCGAAACACCGTCAGTAGTAATGAACAGGGAGCAGAGATGGCAGGTTGGGACCAGCTGTTCATCGCGCAGCGCGAGCTGCGACGAGGGTCCGGGTCGCCGATCGTGGTTTCGATCGGCCTGCCGTACAAGGTTGATTCATCCACCTGGCGCGCTCCGGTGCGGATCGAGGGCATACAAGACGACGATCCGTTCGATGAGGCCGCGTCGGGCAGTGATTCAGTCGAAGCTCTGATCAACTGCCTGAAATTGATTGCAGCAGTGACGGATTCATGGAACGTCGACAACTCGATCACGTGGAACGACAAGACCGACCTGGGATTCTCGCCGTCGTAACCGAACACCGTGACAACCACGCCCTCGCCCGCGCCGATCGCCCGTCGAAGAGTTCATCGCACATCGCTGAACCCGCTCGCTTGCAAGTTGATTGGAGAGTCATGACTGTCAGTGCCACGTTGCCCAAGCGATCGCGTCGTACCGGCAATGTCCGATTCGCGCGCCTGATCGTCTTCTTGGGAGCCGTTGATGGATAACGTGCTGGATCGTTTGTGCAACGAGTCCGCGAGTTGATGCCGCATGGACGGCATCGACCCGGACAGCGTTCGCCACACCATTGTCGACGGAATCGAAGTGACATGGTACGTGCTCGACCTTGCCGCACGGGTCGAGTCGATCCGCGAAGTGGACGGCCGGGTCCTGATGTCCTATCGAGGCCCCGGATACCCGGATGTGGCGCAAGCAGAAGAGCTATGGCCGCGGTTCTCCGGGCTGTGGGAGGCGGTGAGAGACGAACTGCAGCAGGTGATTGCAGATGGCCGCAACAGCTTCCCGCACTGACCACATGCGGTCTGGCCGACAGCCACTCAGGACTGCGAGTCCGCCAATCCAACGATCACCGGAGGTAGTGCCATATGAAACAGCCCGCGCGCGTGAATGGCTGTCGGTTCGCTCCGATTGCGGTGTGGTTGGTAGCCCGTGACGTAGCGCGTCGGTGGCCGGGTTGCGTATTCGCTGTGGGGCTGCGGCGTCGGTCGGGAATCCGGCGGTGGTGTGTGTTGGTGAGATGGTTCGATGGGCCGACCGAGGAAATGGTGGGCAGGTATCTGGGCCGCTACGTCGCCGAACGACGCAGTAGCGGAGTCGTGGACGGGTCGCAATCTGGCCCGGGGATGGCACCGCTGTTCGCGGTCTCCGAAATCGACACACGACGAACGATCACAGCGGCGGGGTTCGATCCGATCGCGGCGGCCATTGAACGTGATTGCGGGGTGGAGGTGCCGCGCATCGACGGTGGCATCGATTGGGAGAGAGCCGCCGAGGTGTGGATCATGGGCCCGCTTCGGCTCAGCGGCGCCATGTTCGAGCCGCTGAAAGGCACGCACATGGCGAGGATGCAGGGCCCCGTGCCTGTCGCGCTCGCACTGCACTTAGTGTCCGAGGCCGTAGACCTGACCGGAATCACGGAGCCCGCATCGGGGGAGAACCCGCGGCCTGTCAGCATGCAATGGCCGCGGCTTCGACCATGCCGTAGATGGCGAGTAAATCGGTGCGGTCGCCGAACTCGGTGACTTGCAGGCCGATCGCGACGGGGGTCGAGGCGCAGGGTATATGGAGACGGATCGGTGTGGTGGTGCGGCGTCCGTAGGCCACCTGGAGGTGGTTGCTCTCCCATAGTCGCTGGAAGTCGTTGGAGGCTCGTAGCTTTCGTAACAGCTGTTGTGCTTGCGGGGTGTCGCGGTATCGGCCCAGCATCGCACGGGTGACGGCGACCCAGCCGTGGGCCTCGTGGTCCCAATGGTCGATGACGCGGCGGGCGGTGGGGGTGAAGAACCAGAGCGCGAGATTGTGGTTGCAGTCCTGCAGGCCGGGCACAGCTTGTCCGAAGGTTCGATTGTTTTGCAGCACAGTGGACAACGGGGTGAGGTAGGCGCTAGCGATGTATCGGGTATCGAGGTGGTCGAGGTGGGCCTGGACGGCGGGGCTGTCGACATGGCAGCGCAGGTCGGCGGTGGGTGGCAGTGTCGCGGAAGGCTCCCACAGATCGAAAGTGTGGCGCTTCTGCCACGTATTCAGCTGATAGGCCCGTGCCAGTCGTTCTACCACCTCGCGGGCCGGGTGAGCGTGGTCTCGCTCGATGCGGTTGACGTAGGAGGTGCTGATGCCGGCGCGTTTGGCGGCATCTTCGCGGGAGAGCCCGAGGTGCAGGCGCGTGCGTTGGAGCCAGTCGTAGAAGTCCGGCATGCGTGGCCCGGGAGCGGAGCCACCGTGGTGTTTCATGAGCCCCTCCGTAACTGGCGTCGATCACAATCCGCGCTGTCGGAACGCGGTTCGGTGACGGCGATGGAATTTCGGGTGAAATAAGGGCGGGCTCTCCCACGGCACTGTGAAGTCAGATCGATCCTCGTGAGCTACCTGCGATCAATCCCGCCCGGCTCGCTGTCATTGTCTTTTCACCTTCGCCCGGTGGTGAGTCGGGTGTCAACGGGGAACGGGTGCCCAATTAGGGCATCTATGGGGCGAGTAAATGCCCTGCGAGGGCACTTTCTTGTGTATTCGGTCCGCGCTGAACAACTCATGACCGGTTCGGGTGAGAACGGAAAGAGGTCAGTCGATGGCCCACAAGCGGTAGGGTCATTGGATGCACCAGGGTCGGTAATTGCCCAGTGTGAACGATTAATCTCTGGCTTGTGCCCAGATTGGGCAATTTCTGGTTATTGACTCGGTAGGTATTCGGGCTGAATCCTCGTTTTCACGAGGCAGGGTTTCGTGTCGTGGTGGTATCGGCGGACTGATCAGATCTGCTGACCGGTGAAACTCGGCCATTCATCACTGCGTGCGCGCAGTGGATTCGCGCACAGGCAAGTCATTCCCCGACGGCTTTGAAGGCCGCCGCTCTTTGATTCGAGGTTTCCGATGGCCGACACCGCAGCCGACAATTACCGACGACGCACAGCGCCGCCTACAGAGGCTGGGCAGAACCCGCCGCCTGGAGCGAGGCCCGGGAACGAATCTGGTCGGACGGCCGGCCTCCGAGGTCGGCCTGTTGCCTCGGGCTCTGGGCGTGTGACAGAGGTCGTCATCGTCGGCGCCGGGTTCGGTGGTCTGACCATGGCCGCGGAACTCCGGTCGGCCGGCATCGATGATTTCCTCGTGCTGGAGAGCGGCGCCGATGTCGGCGGGGTCTGGCGTGAGAACACCTACCCTGGCTGCGCCTGCGACGTGCCCTCGCACCTGTACTCCTTCGAGTTCGCGCCCTACCGAGACACCGACATCCGGTTCCCGGGTCAAGCCGAAATCCTTCAGTACATGCGCCAGGTCGTCGAGCGCCACGGCCTGCGCGCGCATCTGCGCTACGGCACGCCGGTTATCGGCGCGGACTTCGACGCCGCGACCGGCGTATGGACCCTGACCACCACCGCCGGCCAGACGATCAGAGCGAGGACGGTGGTGTGGGCGGTCGGGCAGCTGCACCGCCCCGCGTATCCGGTATTTCCCGGCGCGCACACCTTTGGTGGCCGTGCCTTCCACTCCGCGCGCTGGAACCACGACGCGGACCTGACCGGCCACATCGCGGTCATCGGCGCCGGATCCTCAGCGGTGCAGATAGTTCCGGAGCTGGCGCGCACTGCCGCCTCGGTGACGGTGTACCAGCGCACCCCGGCGTGGATTCTGCCCAAGCCGCGGCAGCGATTCGGTCCGGTCTCGCGGTGGCTGCTCGGCCATGTCCCGGGCGCCCACCAGCTCTATCGGGCGGGTGTTTCTCGTGGGGCCGACGCGGTCCTGGCGCCGATCATGCGCGGCGGCTGGTCGGCTCGGCCCGCGACGTGGATCGCGCGGGCGCATCTGAGGCGACAGGTCCCCGACCCGGTCCTGCGCGACGCGCTCACCCCGCGATACCGGATCGGGGAGAAGAGGATCCTGCTGTCGAGCAGCTACTATCCCGCGCTGATGCGCCCCACCGTCGAGGTGGTGACCGACCCGATCGAGCGGATCACCGCCGACGGCATTTGCACGGCAGACGGCACTCACCGGCGCGCCGACGTGATCGTCTATGCCACCGGTTTCCGCGCGTCGGACTTGCTGGGAGGCGTGCACATCCGGGGTCGCGGCGGCATGGACCTGCACGACCGATGGATCACCGGACGCCCCGAGGCGTTTCTCGGGCTGGCGGTGCCGGGCTTCCCCAGCATGTTCCTCATCGCCGGACCCCACAGCTTCACCCCGGCCAACTCCAATCCGTCCCTGAAGGCGGATCAAGCACGCTACATCGCCGCCTGTATCGCCCTCGCCGACCGGTGGGGCACACCGATTGAAGTTGCCACGACGGCGATGTCGGCCTACCGGGTCTGGCTCGACGCCCAGCTGGCCCGCACCGTGTGGCCCACCGGCGTGCCCTCTTGGTTCAAACGCGCTGATGGTGAGGTCACCAACGCATGGCCGGCCACCGCGAGGGCCTTTCACCGGATGACCAGCACGGACCCCGCGCGAGCCTTCCGGCCGATGCCCGATCAGGACAGCGCCGGTCCGGTGTAGGGCAGCCGGTAGGCCAGACAAAGCCGCATGTCGCGGGAGCCGGCCACAGCGCCGAGCTGCACGCTCATCGAATAGGGCTCACCGGTGCCCGCGTCGCGCAGATGAATGTGCTCGTCGGGACTGCGGCCGTAGGCGACGGCCAGGCTGCTGGTCCAGACGGAGGTGAACGTGGCACTGGTGCGCAGGCGCCGCAGGAGGGCCAGGGCCTGCGGAGCGTCACGATGACGACCGAGCGCACCACGCAGCGTGGCGGTGAAGAACGCGGATGCCCGGTCTGCGAAGACGAAGATCGATGCTGAGGTGGCCGTGGAGGTGTCGCGGCGGAAATGCCACAGCGCCAGGTTGCCATCGAAGTCGTCCACGCCGGGGAATGCCTCGCTGAACGGTTCATTGGCGGCGACCACATTCCACAAAGGATCGATGAACGCGCAGGCCAGGCCCTCGCGCCCCAAGCGCGACAGACGAGCCCGCTGTTCAGGTACGGCAAGCAGCTCACGCAACGCACCGACCGGCCGCAGCGGTACAGCGGGCTGGGCAAGTTCGCGCGTGAAGCGTTGCTGCGCGGGCCCCAGGTCGTAACCGGCGATGATCCGGTCCAGCGTCACCGCCGACGGGGCGGCGGCCGAGTTGCGCTCGATCGATTTGAGAGTGTCCACGCTGAGGTGGAGGCGGGCAGCCGCCGCAGGGCGGGAAAGCCCATGATGGGCTCTCAGCTGCCGCGCCCAACGCCCGAGGTCCGGCATTTCCACAGCGAGCTGACTGCCGCCGCGAACGCGCCGCCCCCGGCGCTGCGAGCCTGCCGTCGCGTCCGTAATCCCAGCCACGTCCTCCCCTTCGCTCAAGAATCGGCAGAATCCACTCACGGTGGTTGAACCTTTTATCTCCCCCAAGATAATTCTTTCTACCAAAGGTCGCCAGCAATCGCAAAGGCAATACATTGTGTCGCGGGAAGATAGCTGACCCGTTCGCTCCCGGGTGCCGTGTGGCGTGCGCCACGCGCCTCGACCGAAGGGCCTCGAAAAATTCTTCGATGCACACAACTGCTACCCGTTTCACGATATCGGCGCTGGTCGCTGTGGTGACCCTATGAGGGGGGCGTTTGTGGTAACAATATTTTTCCCTGTCGAGAGGCTGGCGTGGGAGGCATTCTCGGGGTTGTGATGGGTGGGCACTTTCACTTCCACGGAAAGGGAAAATTATGGATCCATACGAGGTTGTTACGTGGCTCAATGCCGGCGCTGCTCTCGTGTCGAATGTGCTAGCAGTCGCCTCGCAGGTATTGAACCTGGCTCTGTTTTTCCTCTGACCCTCGGGATATCGCGGCGGGCCTCCCGGCCTCGTCGAAGCCGCCGAGAGGCCCGCGTTAATTCTGCGTTGTTCGAACGCATTACCTGATTCGGTATTTCCTTCCTTCGAAGGGGTTATTCGCATGCCCAGAAACAGACGCAATTCCTTCGAGCCGACACTGGCCTCGAAACATGAGGTACGACCCGGCAGCTTCGGGCGCCACGGTGTGAGCCGCCCGAAATTCGCGCGGGGCGGTCACGTCCTGGTGGTCGGTGCGGTGCAGGCGTTGGTGATGCTGGCCGCAGCTACCGACGTCAACGCTGAGACGATCGACCCGATTGTCAATCAGCCGGGCGTGACGACCCCGGCGCAACCGGGCACAACCACGCCTGCGCCTCCACCGCCGCCCGCAGCTGCCGTCTACCCCGAGCAGCCGCCGTCGGTGCGCAACGGGCCCGCGCCCCGGCCTGCGCCGTCTCCGGACCCTGTTCCTCCGGTGCAGGTGGAAGATCTGCATCTGCCCGAACCCGTGGACGCGGTCGCGCCGATCGCCCCGCCTCCCGACGAGATCCGCGTGGGCCAATTCTCGGTGCCCTCGCCACCATGGGTGCCCGGTGAGGTCCGCGACGCGATCAACAACACTGCCGCCGGGGCCGAGGCACAGGTCGCTACCGCGCTGGACTCGATCGGGATCCCACCGGGGCGTTCGGACCGGGTCAGCGGTGCCACCCTGGCCGGTGCGGGGATCGGCGGCGCGATCGGTGCCACGATCACCGCCGCCCCGGCCGCTGCGGCCGGAGCGGTGGTCGGCGGCCTGATCGGCGGAACGATCGGCGGGATCGCCGGAGCCGCTGTCGGCACGGTCGTCGAGGTCCCCGTGATCGGCACCATCACCTCCGGTGTGGCCGGTACTGCGATCGGCGCGGCAGCCGGAGCGGCAGCGGGTGCGCTGATCGCCGGAGCCCCCGCCGCCGTCGCCGGAGCGCTGGTCGGCGGTGCCGTGGGGATGGGGTTCGGTGCCGCAGTCGGAGTTGACCAACGATGACCCGAACCTGCGTACGCGCACGCACGGCCGCCGCCGCGCTGCTGGTCTTCCTCGCCGCGATTGCCCTCGCGATGCCGGTGCCGGCCGTGGCCTCACCCGACCCGGATCCTGGGTGCCCGCCGGTGTGGGTGCTCGGGGTGCAGGGCACCGGTCAGTCTTCCCCGGATGCGAGCCGTACCGACGACACGGGCATGCTCGGCGCACTGATCGGACCGGTCACGGCGGCGGCTCCCGGGTTGGTGGCCCACACCTACGTGCCGTACGCGGCGGGATTCGGTGGTGTCGTCGGCGCCGGGGGAGGCGACGAGCCCTATGTCCGCTCGGTCACCGACGTGATCGCAGATCTCGGCGCCGAGGCCCAGCGCGTCGTGAACCAGTGCCCGCGGACCGAGCTGGCGCTGGTCGGGTATTCACAAGGCGCGCAAGCGGTCTCGCAGCTCGCACGAGCCGTCGGTGCCGGGAACGGCCCGGTGTCGGCCGACAAGGTCGCGGCGGTCGCGCTCTACGCGAACCCGGAACGCCGTGCGGGCGGGCCGGTGTTGCCGGGACGGCCCGGCCAGATCACGCCGGATCCAGCCCCGGGCACCAGCGGCGCGGCGGTATCCACGGTGCAGCTCAGCGCGCCACCGGCGTCCGGCAGCGGCATAGCCGACGACGACGCGGAGTATGGGGCGTTGTCCGGGCGGGTCCTCGATATCTGTGCCGAGGGCGATCTGGCGTGCTCGGCACCCGAGCATGCGGCCTTGCTGCGTATCGGCGCCCTGATCGCCGCGCAAGCCGACCTGTCCAACCCGATCGGCTCTGTCGCCAGCCTGCAGCAATTGCTGTCGCGGGCGTTGGGTTCCGCATGGACCATGATCGTGCTCGACGACGTCGCCGTCAGTCCCGCCACGGTCGATTACATGCCTCGAAAGACGTTGGCGCAGAGGATGATAGAAGCGTCCGATCCGCGCGTTGCTGCGCCGTCGCCCGAGCGGGCGGCTGAGGCGGGGCAGCGCTGGACCGAGATCACCGCGACCGTTGCCGCCCATCCCGCTGAATTGTTGAAGCTGGCGGGACAGCTGGCCGGTGCGTGGGGGCAGCTGCTGGCGGACAACGGCGATTTGGCGAATCCGGGAGTGTGGGCGCGTCTGGCAGGAACGGTCGCCGCTCACGACGGCTACGCCGCCGCCGGTCAGCTCGGCTCCGGGATCGCGTGGCTGGTCGCGGTGGCCCACGACCTCGCCGGAGGCCACCAATGACCGAGGCCACGAGTACCGATACCGATTTCTACACCCCGCCCGCCGTGGTGGAGCAGCAGCCCGGGGCCATCCTGCGCCTGCGTCCGGCCCCGCAACTGACCGGAGCTGGCCAAGCGTGGCAGATCCTGTACGCCTCGCGTGATTCCTACGACCGGCCGATCCCGGTGTCTGGCACGGTGATCACTCCCGAGAGCGCCGGAGAGCTCGGCGGTGCGGTGTTGGTGTACCAGCCCACCTTCCACGGCCTGGGAGGAGCGTGCGCGCCCTCCCAGCTGCTGGCCGCGGGCACTGAACCCGACAGCGCTCAAATCCGGGCCGCGCTGGCACGAGGATTCACTGTCGCCGTGGCCGACGGAGAAGGGCTCGGCGTGCTCGGCCACGGCCCACACACTCTCCTCGCCGGCCGCGCCGCCGGGCAGGTGATTCTCGACCTGGCGCGCGCCGCCACCCATATCCCCGCCCTGCATGCCGCGGGTGCTCCAGTCGTGTGGTGGGGCTACGGCGACGCGGGCCGCGCCGCTGTGTGGGCGGGCAGCCTGCAACCCAGCTGCGCGCCGGAACTGGATGTGCGCGGGATCGCCGCCGGGGCGGTCGTCACCGATCCGGGACAGATCCTGCGGGTGGTCAATCAGGGCATGTGGGCGGGTCTCGGGCTCGCGGCGCTGATCGGGTTGTCGCACGCGCATCGGCATCTGCCCCTGCGTCACATCTTCACCGAGGACTCGCGCCGGAGCCTGCTGGCCGAGGCGGAGGCGTCGAACCGAGTGCGGTTCTGTGACACGTGGCGGCACCCGGTCGGGGTGTGGTGCGAGCGGCCCGACGTCTGGAACGACCCGGTCTGGCAGCACGTGTTCGCCCATGAACTCCTCAGCGCGAGCATGGTCCCGACCGCACCGCTGCACCTGTATCACGGGGCGACCGACGCGATAGTGCCGGTCGAGTTCGGCCGCCGCCTCGCTCGCGACTTCCGTTCCGGCGGCGGAACGGTCGGGTGGCGCGAGTACGACGCCGATCACTTCCGAACCGCTCGCGCCGCGATCGGCGACGTGCTCGACCACCTCACCGAAGACCTCACCCGCCCTCACCCCCAACCAGCCTGAGATGCCCGCCCCCAAGGGCTTCTCGACAACCCCTGTGCCACACAACAATCCACTCATCGATAGAGGTTCTGATGTCCGATTTCTACACTGCACCTGTTCTCGAGCAGAACCATGTTCCCGGAGAACTTGTCCGGATGCGGCCGGCGTTCGTCCCGCAGTTGCCCGGCGCGGTGGCGGCCTGGCAGATCGTGTACGTCTCGCGTGATTCCCAGGGCGCGCTGACCCCCGCCTCGGGAATCGTGATCATTCCCGATACCGACACCGGTCCGGAGGCAATGCTGGTGTATTACCCAGCATTTCGCGGCTTGGGTGGCCCGTGCGCACCGTCGCGGTCGCTGGTCGTCGGGGCCGACCCGGACACCGCCGATATCGCGGTGCTCGCCGAGGCACTCACCCGGGGATGGGTGGTCGCGGTGCCCGACGGCGAATGTCTCGGCCTCACCGGCATGGGACCACACACCTTCCTCGCCGCTCGTGCCGGCGGGCAGATCGTGCTCGACCTGGCTCGCGCCGCGCGCCTGGTACCCGACCTCGCCGGCGACGGTGAGACGGCCCGGATGCCGTTGCTGGCGTGGGGATATGCCGATGGCGGCCGTGCAGTCGCAGCAGCGGGCGAATTGCACGCCGAGTACGCGCCGGAGCTGGACTTGCGGGGACTGTGCGCGGGAGCGGTGGTCTCCGATCTCGCCGCGGTCGCCCACACGGTCGACGCGGGCGCGTACTCGGCGCTGGGAGTAGCCGGGTTGATCGGTTTGGCGCGCGCCTATCCGCACCTGCCGTTGCTGGATGTGCTCACCGAGGAGGGACGAGAGCTGGCCGCACACGCCGACTCTTTGACCGTCGAGCATCTGCTGGACTGGTATCGCCAGCCGTTGGCGCACTGGTGCCGCCGACCAGACCCGTGGAACGACGCGGTGTGGCGGTGGGTGCTCGCCGGAGAAACCCTCGCCCACACCGCCCCCATGGTGCCGATGCGGTTGTACCACGGCGTCGAGGATCAGATCGTTCCCGTGACAGCTGGACGGCGCACGATGATCGCCTACCTTCAGCGCGGCGCGGATGTGAGCTGGCGCGAGTACAACCGCGGCCACCTCGCCACCGCGACCGAGGCCCGCGACGACGCCTTCGCCCACCTCGGCCACACCCTCTCCGCCCCCACCGACGACGGCCACCAACCCATGCCCTGCGCAGACACTGCGCGCGCGTGACCCCTCCGGGGAACACCTGCCCGCGCCCGGCGACCCCCTGCAACCGGACGCGGGCAGGCCCCGAAGACGAACCGACGAACGGGGTGAAATGCATTGCCTCGCAACGACAACAGCTCCGAGGAAGAGTGGGGCAAGCCGATCCTCGAACCGGACGACGACCTCGACCTGGACACCGCCCTGGCGGCAAACCACACTGCCGAGGCGACTGTCTCGGCGCAGGCTGACTGGTTCACCCCACCCTCACCTAATCCCGGCCCCGACCAACCGGCAGCTGGTCGACGCGGGCGCAGACTTCCGCCACGGGGATGGGCAGCGCTGGCCGCCCTCGCCGCGGTGACCGCCGGCGTGCTCGCCATCACCCATACCGGCGACGAGGACAGCCCGCACGCCGCTCGTGTCTCGGCGACCGCAGGTCCACCGGCGACCACCACGGCAGCGAGCGGCCCCTGCGCGGGTTTGTCGGGAGCGGTGGTAACCACTCGTGGCGGCAAAACCGACACCATCGCGGGCATCATCGCCACCTTCGAAGCCGACTACTACACCGAGCGCTCCGCCGCCAAGGCAATACAACTCGTCACCCCCGAGACCGGAATCACCGAGCAGGGACTGGCCGACGGCATCGCCTCGATCCCGACAGGCACCACCCACTGTGTCGCCATCACCCCGCTCACCACGAACACCGCGACCGCGCACCTGGTGGAACTACATCCCGACGGCCGCCGTGTCGACTACCTCCAGGTGATCAACACCGTCCCCGGTCCCGGCGGCGGTCTGCTGATCAGCCACATCCAGGAGCAGGGATGACCTCCACCCAGACCACCGGTCCCGCGAGTCACCTGCCCACCGCAGCCCCAGACCCCGACATTGTTTGCGTGTGGCTGTAATGGATTCGCGCGCAACACATTCCGCCCATGACGAGAGTCCCGGGTTGTTGATCGCGGTGGCGGGAACCGCACCGGGCTCAGGCGTCACGACCACCACGGTCGCGCTCGCACGAACCTGGCCCGGACCCGAGCCCGCGGTGATCGTCGAAGCCGACCCGGCGGGCGGGCACCTCGCGACCGCGATCGGAGCCGACCCGTACCGGGGCCTGGCGAGCATGGCCCGTGCCGCCGCTGCCGGCGTCCCGGCGAGGGCACTGGAGTGGACCGCGCACGTGCAACAGCTGCCCGGTGGCGTGGCCTTCCTCGCCTCGCCCCCCGGACCCGATAGAGGCGCCCGTTCCGGCTGGACCGCCGCGCTACTCACCGGCGACCAGCACGGCCCGCACGCCGGACATCCACGACCGAGCTGGAATCGCGCCGGTGCGACAGTGATTGCGGACTGCGGCGCCCCCGAGCCGGGCTCTGCAATCGCTTCAATCCTCGCCCGAGCCGACGCTCGGCTGCTCGTCGTGCACGCCGACCGGGACCACCCGGCCCACGCCCGGCGCCGGATCCTCGAACTCACCGCCACCGGTGGTCGCCGCGCGGTCCTGCTCATCGACCCCGACCCCGGCAGGGGCTACGCGACCGAGCTCGGGCTTCCGATCATGGCCTGCCTGCCCGCCGACCCCGGCTCCGCCGCCACGCTCCTTCGTCGCTCCCCGCTCTGGACTCGCCGCAACCAGCTCCTGCCCGTCACCCGCCCCATCGCCACCGCAATCGACACCCAGCTCCGCCCGACCGCGTCAGCATCCGTGGAGCCCCGCGACGGCCGCCCAGCGGCACGACGTCACGGCTTCGGCCGCCGCCGGGGGGCGCGCCCGACGGTCTACCGGATCGACCTGCCCGCCAGCTCCCCTCGAGCACCGGGCCCTGCCCTGCATAGGGAGGCGAGCCCGGCGCCCCACCGGGCACCACAGGACCTCCCTACCCACATCGAGACCGGCCGCGCGGGCATCGGTCACCAGAATGAACGCGGCACCGATATCGCCACAACCGCTGCGGCGCAGCCCGCCACCTCCTCAGAGCCCTCTCAGTCGCCCCCGACCGATCACGGACCCGACTCTGCCCCCACCGCCCCACGCCAGACTCGATTGGCACCACTGCTGCCCGGCCAGCAGACAGACACCACGCGCCACGAGCCCGACACCGACACCGACCTCGGTGCCGGCGTCGGCGACACGGAGGCTGCCGCGGGGCCCACGCCTCGCTCCGCCGTAGTGGCGCCGGACCCCATGCTCGCATCGCCTGCAACCGCTGGCGGGCACCTTCTCGTGGTGCAGTTGTTCGGGCCCACACAATTGTGGCTGGACGCGGCGGGACAATTGTGGCTGGACGCGGCGGGCACGCAGCGCACTGAGATCACCGGCCGGCTGCAACCCCAGAGCCTTGAGTTGCTCGCTGTGCTGGGCCTGCACCCCGGCGGAATGACCCGCGACGAACTGCTCGAAGCGCTGTGGTCGGGGCATCTGCCCGCCAAACCCAACAACGCGCTCAACAACGCGATCAGCCGCCTGCGCATCGCTCTCGGCGCGGCCACCGGCACCGACGGACACGCCACCGTGCAGGCCACCCAGGGCCGCGCTCGTTACCGCCTCGAACCCGCCCATGTGCGGGTGGACTATTGGGACTTCACCGAGGCCGTCACCGCGCGCCGCCGCGCCACCAACAACGAGGAGCGGGCGGCGGCATGCCAGCGGATCATCGACATCGCCACCGCGCCACTAGCCCCGGATCTGAGCCAGCCCTGGATCGAGCCGATGCGCGAAGCCACACGCCGCGACGCACTCAACGCCCTGGGATGGCTGGCCTCGCACACCGTGACCACCAGCCCCCGCACCACCCTGGACATGCTCGAAACAGCCGCAGAAACCGACCCCTACAACGAAGCCCTCTGGCAAGACATTTTCCGCCTGCACGCCAAACTCGGAGAATACGACGCCCTCGCCCGTACCTACACCCTCATGAGCCGAAAACTCGCCGAAATCGACGCCACCCCCAGCCGCGACACACAACAACTCCTCCACTACCTCCAACACACCACGAGATAGGCGCCCACCATCACACGCCGAAACGTCACACAGAGCGGAGGAGTCGAATGCGCCACGAGAAGTTTCCGAGTCCAGGATCCGAATTCGAGCGATTACCGCTCAACGACACTACGCCCCTATAATGGGAATAAATTAAATCTGATCTGAATAGGATGCGCGCTTATGTCCGGTCGATGGAGTGTACGTCTGGATTTCGAAATACTTTCGCGCCCTTGAAATGGTCTCAGAATCACATTTTCGGAGGGCGTCTGTGGTTTATTCGCTCCGTGCTGTCATGCGAAGTTAATCCGTGGGCTATATGGGGGGCTATACGGGGGGTTGTTCCGCGAGTTGCTCAAGTCAGCCGCCCCCGGCGCTGTATTTCTGCTGGTAGATGCGCATTTCTGGGTGGCCGCGTGGCCCGGGATCACATACCCCAGAAACGTAGGTACGTGATCGTCGCCGTCCCGCCCGGCCGTTCTATCGGCCCCGTACTCCAGTTGTCCTTGCCTTGCTTGTCTCCGTCTTTTTCTCCTCTACTGCATACTGCTCCTTTTATTAGCGCTTCCCGTTTTCGCAGAAGAGAGTTAGCCGGCCCTGCCTGATGCATTTTCTCCAGGAATTGCGTTGCCAAATCTGGGCGAGGCGCGAAGAAAATTCTGGAAATTGGTCGAATTTCGGGTTGTGCGCGCATGGCGAGTCGAGTTAGCGTCGTTTCGTTCCCGGGAAATGCCGGGGAATTCTGAGAATTCCGAATGACGTTCTCGCTACCGCTGTGCCTGTTTCGCAGGATGGCGTGCGTCGGAATACGGTTCGAAATAGGAGACGAAATGACTTCCCCCACCGCTACCGCACCCGCGACGAGCACCCGTTTGGGTAACGGTGAATTGCGCCGCATGGTGGCCCGCGTGCTGGCAGATCACCCTGCCGTCGAATACAGCCCCCGCGAGGTTGCGAGACTGATCTCCCGCTCGTCGGGCGCGGTCGGTAACGCGCTGAAAACCCTCACCGCCGCCGGGCAGGCCGAGCAAACCAACGCCAAACCGCTGCGCTACCGCGCCACCGCCGACACCGCCGCCGCTGCCGCCGGAGCCACCGCTCCCACTCCGGCCGTGCCCGCTACGGCACCGGCCGCGCGCCCGCGTAAGGGCAAGCCGAGCGCCCCCGCGCCCGCCCCGGTGGCGGGGAGGGCCGTGCCTCGGCCGAACGGGCAGGACTATCACCTGCGCAAGCTCGCGGGCCGCTCCGATGTGGATGTGCTGCGCACCATGCGCACCGCCGAGGTTCCGGTGCTGCTGTACGGGCCGCCCGGAACGGGCAAGACCTCGCTGATCGAGGCCGCCTACGGGGATCTGCTCACTGTGCAGGGCGACTCGGACACCACGGTCGCTGACTTCGTCGGCGAGTACACGCAAAACCCCGATGGCACTTTCGTTTTCGTGCACGGCCCGCTGGTCCGGGCGATGCGCGAGGGCCGGGTGCTGTTCGTCGACGACGCCACCCTGATCCCGCCGACGGTGCTCGCGTCCCTGTATCCGGCGATGGACGGCCGCAAGGAGATCGTGATCAAAGCCCATGGCGGCGAGGTCGTGAAAGCCGAGCCGGGGTTCTTCGTGGTGGCAGGGCACAACCCTGGCGTGCACGGGGCGATCTTGTCCGATGCGCTCTCGTCGCGGTTCGCGTTCCAGGTGCAGGTCGGCAGCGACTATGACCTCGCGGCCCAGCTCGGGGTGGACAAGAAGGCGGTCACGGTCGCCCGCAATCTCGCCACCCGCAAGGAGTCGGGCGATATCGGGTGGGCTCCGCAATTGCGAGAACTGCTGGCGTTCAAGAAGATCGCCGCCGCCACCGACCTCGCGACCGCTGCGGCGAACCTGGTCGGCACCGCGCCCGAGGACGACCGCGAGATCGTCGCCACCGTGGTGCGCTCGGTGTTCGGCACCGCCTACCAGCCGCTCGCGCTCGGCCCCCGCATCTGACCCTCACCACCGCCATTACCGCCCGCCGAAAGGTACTGCACGCCATGACTTCCCATGTGATCTCCGACCCGACCGCCACCCCCGCCACACCGCCGAGCACGGCGGGCTGGGAAACGCTGTCGGCCGCGATGACCGCCGAGGCCGCCCCGATCGCCGACCGCGACGACCTGATCGTGACCATCGCCCCCGGTGCCGCGCACGGGCACCCGGCGGTGTTCTTCCCCGCCCGCGCCGCGATCGAACTCGACGGTGACCTGCTGAAGGTCGACCCGCGCACCGCGCGACCGGACCGCCTCGCCGACCGCGCCCGCTATGCGGCCGTGTGGGGCGCGTTCACCCACGAATGCGCCCACGCCCAGCACACCCGCTGGACTCCGCCGCCGGTGGCGAATCCGGCGGTGGTCGAGGCCGCGCTGCTGCTGGAAGAGTCTCGGATCGAGGCCGCCCAAGTGCGCCGCCGCCCCGACGACCGGCACTGGCTGCGCGCCTCGGCCACCGAGATCATCATCGGCGACACCGGCGGCCCCGCCGCCGCCTCGTCCCTGCCCGCGACCGACTACGCCGCCGCCCACACCGCCGCGCTGCTGCTGGGCCGAGTCGACGGCGGCATCCTTGAGCCGACAGAGTGCGGCCCCGCCGCCGCCGCTGCCGAAAAGATCCTCGGCACCGCGAAACTCGACGCGCTGCGCGAGATCTGGCGCGAGGCGCACACCACCGCCGACGACGACACCGCACGCATGCTCGAACTCGGGCAACGGTGGCTCGATATCGTCGGGCCCGACCCACACGCCGACCCCGACCCCGAATCGGCGCTCTCGGCCGCGATCGCCGAAACGGTCGCCAACATCGGCAAGGCCGTGGAGGCGGAACCGATTTCGGTCGACCCCGCCGACGCCGCGCGGGCTGCCGCGCGCGCCGAGGCCGCCGTGGAGGCCGCTGCTGAGAAGGTGGCGCGGCGCGTGTTCGGCCGTGCACCGTCGCGGCGGCCCAGCCGGGCACCGAAGTCGGAGGAGCGCTCGGCCGCGCGGGTGCTGGCTCGCGCGTTGAACACTGCCAGCCAGCGCGAGCGTGCGGTGGTGAAATCGACCTCGGCGGTGCCTCCGGGCCGGTTGCGGATGCGCGGGGCGATGGCGCGGGAGGCCCAGCGCGCGGCCGGGGCGATGCCGACCGCCGAACCGTTCACCCGCACCACCCGCCGCGCCACCCCGATCCCGCCGCTGCGGGTCGGCATCGCCTGCGACGTGTCGGGGTCGATGGCGGCCTACGCCGCACCGACCGCCTCGGCCGCCTGGATCATCGCCCAGGCCGCCGAACTCGCGACCATGCCCGCCGCGACCGCCACGGTCACCTTCGGCTCGAGGGTCTCGCCGATCACCTACCCGGGCACCGCACCCGCACGTGTCACCGAATTCACGTGCCCCGACGCCGAGGAAGCGCTCGACGACGCGATCGATGCCCTCGACGGCGCGCTCGCGCTGTCTCGCCCGGAGAACACGAGGCTGCTGGTGATCATCTCCGACGGCTACTACGGCGGCCCCCGCCGCAGACGCGCCCAGCATCGGATCGACCGGCTGCGCGCTACCGGCTGCGCGGTGCTGTGGCTGGCCCCCGACATCGAGTACCGCCGCCCACTGGCCGACACCACCGTGCACGCGATCGGTGACCCGACCACCACCGCCGCCGCGATCGCCAAGGCCGCCGTGACCGCCGTACGCAACGCCTGACCAACCGAACCCGCCGGGCGCGACACCGCGCCCGGCGGGGGAGGGCACTGAAAACCATTCGACCGCAGAGAGGTTCACACCATGCCCCGCCACACGCTCGACCCCGACGACACCCTCGCCCAATTCCGTGCCACCTGCGCCACCATCGCCGACACGATCACCGCCTACAACCGCGACGAGCACCGCATCGAACGCGCTGTCGAGGCCGCCGACCACCACGACCGCCTCGAAGAGCTCTACCGCGATGCGACCGAGCTCATGGCCGCCCTCGACGACCACCTCGCCACCGGCGGCCCGCTCCCCACCGCCTGGACCCCGGTCACACCCGCACCACCACACCCCGCCGCCGAAATGCCAGCGCGCCGTACCGACACCGAAACACGCACCAGCACACAGGAATCGAGGTAGACCCGCCATGACCGATCACACCGAGCACCACAACCACCACCTCCACGACTACGACCTCGACCCCGCGCAACTCGACGAGATGCCAGTGGCCGAATTGCGTGATGCCCGCGACGCAGCCACCTCCGTCGGAGACCGTGTGTGCGCGGTTCGCGCCGACAACGCCCTCGATGACCGGGGCGCGCTCGGCCCGTTGGGCCGCTGCCGCACATGCCGCATATGCGGCGACTGGGCCGATCATGTCCACGACCATCTCACCGGCGAAACCATGCGTGTGGGCCGCTGGAACCCCAGAACCACCGCCGAGGACGTCGCCACCGCCACGACGCTCGCCGCGCAAGTGTTCGCGCTGGCCTCGGTAGCACCTTCCGACCAATGGCAACGCCTCCCGGAGGACGAATACCGGATCACGGTCGAGGTGAACACCACTCACTATGAGGTGATCCTGCCCGCCGACGAACCCGGATGGGACGGACAGCCCCGCCCGCCCTACATCGACCACATCCGGCCCGGACCCGCCGGGTGCCTGATCCTGCCGACCATCTACGCCAACCCCCGCGCCACGGCCGCCCTGATCGAGGCCCGCCGCTACATCACCTCACCCCCGCACCAATAACCCACCGCCCAGCACCGGGCCCGCCGCCTCCACCCGGAGGCGGCGAGAGCCCACCACTCACCCCAACCAGCACCATGGCACGAAAGGACTCCCACACCATGACCACCGATTCCACCGCGGACTTCGACGCCCGCCTCGCCGCCGCGCACGCCATGTCCGCCGGCCCGGCTCGCGAGCACGCCATCACCGAACTCGCCCTCGCCGTCATCATCGCCGAGCTCTCCCGCCGCGCTCCGAGCGTGCGATACGTCGAGTTCGACTGGGCGCCCTACGGCGGGCTCGACGCCCATGCCTTCCTCGACGCCCACGGCAAAAAGATCTCCGTCCCTGGACTCGCCGGCGACCTCGCCCAATGGAGCACCGACCTGCGCTCGCCGCACATCTCCGCCATGATCGCAATCTCCCCGCACGGCCCGTTCCTGCTCGACCTCGACGCCCCGCCACGACTTCTGGCGCCCGACGGCCAGGGCTCCAGCACGACGGGCGAGGGCTCGAAGCCCAGCTCGGCGGCACCACACCAAGCGTGGGAGGCCCGCTGCCCGATCCGGGTCGGTGACCAGCTCGCCTACGCCACCGCGCCCGCCGTTCGGGCCGAGGTGGCCAACCTGCGCTTCCGGTACGGCGTCCTCCACGCGTGCGAGGTGCGGAGGCCGGACGGCGGGCGCGATGTCGTCTACCCATGGGACCTGCAGCCCGCCGACGGGACGCAGGAGCAATGGCATGAAGCCATGCGCACGCTGCACGCACTCCAGCGCGCGCCCCTCACCGACCGCATACGTCAGCACAGCAACATCCTCGCCGACCACGCCGACGCCCTGTCCCGAACCCTCGCCGCTACGTCCACCACCCTGCGGAAGCGTCAGCTTCCCGGCCTTGGCCGTGACCGCACCGAATTCGCGGTGCGCGATCTCGATGATTCCCTTGAACAACTGAGCCACCTGCACGCCGAACTCGCACACCCCGAGTCCCGCCCCGACTAACCACAGACCGCCGCAGTGCCGCCACCGCCTCCCCGGCGATGGCGGCCAGTCTGTGCGCGAAATTCCGGAGAATTGCGCGGAAAGTCGAGTCAAGTCCATTCCGACTCGACTAACCAAATTCCGGGCAAAGAAAGACGAGAAGAAATCTGATCGCGTTGATTTTTTCTACGACCGCTTGACACCGTGCCCCGTATCGAGCGTTCATAGACGGGGAACACCGCCACGCCACCCGAAAACGTCTGCTACGGGCGGAGTTTCCGTCCCGGCCGGGACGCGACCGAATACCCACCAATTCCCACGAATTCCCACTTTCAGGGAGGATCTGCCATGTCCGCACAAAAGAAGAACACCACCACACGCCCAGCGGAAAAACCCGCCGAAACAACGCCGCAACTGGCCACCGCAGAGCCGGTCCTGCGCACCGACAGCGAGACGGCATTGTGGACCGCGCTGGGCAATTTTCCCGGGTTCACCGCCGCCGAACTGGCAGGCGCGGCCGGAATCAGTGCCTCCACCGCCCGCCGCATCCTGTCCGCCTGGGCCTCCACCGGTGCCGCCCGGCGCGAACCCGACCACGACAACCCCCGCGCCGCCGAACACTGGTCACCGGCCGCCCCCGCTACGGCTACCCCCACCCCCTCCGCCGACGACACGGCCGACACGGCCGACCCGTCGCCCGAACCCACGACACCGCAGCCCGACAACGACGCCAGCGCCAGCGACGACGCCAGCTCCGCAACCAATTCCGACGTAACCACCACCGACGCAACCCCGACCGACCTGCAGGCATCGCCGCAACAGCCCCCAGCCGCCCCCACGGGCAGCGAAACCTCCTCCCCGGCGACCGACACCCCCACCGGGGAACCTGATGCGGGAGCGACGCCGAAGAAGACAGCCGATCGGCTGGCCCCGGGCGCGCTGCGCGGCGAGGTCGAAGATCACCTGCGCGATGCGCCCGACAAGGAATTCACTCCCCACGAAATCGGGAAAACGCTCGGGCGCAGCAGCGGCGCAGTCCATAACGCCCTGGTCAAACTCACCGACCTCGGCACCGCCCGTCAAACCTGCACCCGGCCCAAAAAATTCGCCTTGGCCCCCGGCCAGTGAACCCCGAGTCGCGGTGCGCCGTACCGGAAGCAGTCCCGGCGCACCGCCACGCACCCTCCATCTCGACTTCGCCTACCCCAACCGCAAGAGAAGGGCTCCGATCGATCATGACTGACACCACCACCCACACCGCCAGCAACCTCGCCGCCGTCGCGGTCGCACTGCACCAGGTGTTCGACACCGCCGCGCACGCTCCCGACAGCTTCGAATTGTGGGGAGCCATCGCCGAAGAAGCCATGCGGCAACTCGACACCAAAACCACGCCACCGCTATGGCTTCCGGTCTTCACCGTGTACCGCAAACGGCGCACCGAGGCCCGCTTCTACCCCGACACTGGCGAGGTCCGGATCATCAGCGGGCCCCTGACCGGGATCAACTACCCCGACTTCGACCGCGCCGCACGCGCGGTGATCACCCACCACCCCTTCGCCGACAACAACGCCAGCCGCGTAACAGACCTGCCCACATGGCGGCTACGCAGCACCGCACACACGCCCGACACCGGCGCACAGGCAGCCTCCGCCGCTACCAGCTGATCCGCATACGACACGGCCGGTGGGCCGGGCAGAAGATCTTCTGCCCGGCCCACCGGCCGTCGTCGCACTCCACCCATCGTCATGACCTGTCTCTTCGCACCGCCGAACCGCCACGCGCAATCGGATCTGCCACCCCGGCGCCCGTACGATTCTGTGTCGCTGGGCGAACATTTCGACCGTGCCCGCGTGGGAACGGGTTTCCGCTGCCGTTCACCCATGCGACCGACCGCGCTAGAGAACGCCCTCTCGGGATCGGCTTGTCCGGCGGCACCGTACAAGTGCCCCAGCCCTATAATTCGAACATGCATTCGACTATCGTGGCGGTGTGACCACCGCCCGCAACCGCCGATACCGGCCCTACTATCTCGCCGGTGGGAAGGTTGTGCCTCCGGGCCGCCTGGTTGGGAACGTGGAACCGGCGCCAGCGAGATGCGTGAACGGGCACCTGCTCATCGGGAAAGGCTGCGTCATCGTGGGCTGGGTGCCCTGTCTCGGCGCCGGGCGCACCGGTCACCGCACCCACGAGTGCCGGCGATGCGGAGCCGTCGTATACACGCCGCCGCTCGACCTCCCCGAATGCGCCTTCGAGCTACGAAAGCGGCTCCCGCCATACCCGGGCAGGGCGTAGCTCGGCGAGTGTCGCCGCGGCGCGGTCGTCACGTCCGCGCATCCGCGCCGGTTCTCTCTGGCCCGGTGTGGAGTAGGACCGCCTGCATGGCTGGCTTGAGGGGTATTCCGGTCGTGCGCTGTTCCGCGAGCTGGCCGCCGCAGCCTCGGCGCGGCTACAGATGCCGTCGATCCTGAAGGGCCTCAGTAGAGGTCGGTCGATGAAGGCGGTTGCTATCGAGTCACGAAGGTGTAGGCAAGTTAGCTGCGCGGCTCTGGTTCGCTCCAGAGAATATGCGGAACAGGCGGTCAGCGGCTACCTCAGCTGTTTCTGGATTGCGGAGGTTCACCTCCAGCTCGAAGGCGGTTCGCGCAATCTTGAGTCCCAGCTGAAAGTCCATGCCGTAGAACGTCTCCCGCCAATTGTGTATGCCGTTGTGGAATTGCATCGCGGCCATCAGAGCGGACTGTTCCAATTGCTTTGGTTTGTCCGTTTCCGGCGAGATCCAGCCATCGAGCAGAACCCAGCCGAATGTGTGTGCATATGTGAGGTGTTCGGAAATCCGGTCCAGGTTGCGGGTGGTGTACCCGAACTTGACGAACTGCGACAGGCCAGGCCCTTGGAAATCTAAGACATACAGTCTGCCAGCGCGCACTGCACCGTCCTCGACGTAACGTTTCAGCCCGCTACGAACTTCCCGGGATACCCAACGCTGATCAGACGAAAGTAGGTGCAATGGAACAGGAGGCATCGGACCGGCAGCCCGCATTTCCGCTCGGATCACGTCGATCACCTCCTTGGGCACCGGCCCTGGTGTCACTGGCGTCGTGCACGTCACAAGGTCCAACCGTGCGGGGTCGTTCTTCGGCATCGCGGGGTCTGGAGCATACAGCAGCTCGAACATCGTGAGAGGGGCCTCCATGTCACTGGATCATGCCAGCGCTGGGCGACAGGTTTTTCGCCCCAGAACCAATCTATTGCCCGAAGATCAGTGACGCCCGTAGAACTGCCTTGCTCCAGTGGGTTACGGCCTACGAGGCGGTCGGGCTCCTGCCGTCGGGCCCTGGCGAATCAGCAGTGGCGGTCGGACGGAGTAGGGGCAACGCCCTCGAGTCGTCCGACCGCATCATCTACTTCGTAGCGTCGATTCGACGGCTCAGCCAGTCCAATATTTGTGGGAGGGCGGTGGTGTAACTGTTCTGGTGTACGCCGGAGGCGGCGAACCGGGCGGCGTCGTCGCCTTGACGGACGAGATCGGCCAGCGCACTTCGAGTCTCGCCCGTGGTGGTGGCGGTGAAGGTGTGCGCGAGTCCGGCCAAGTGAGCGCCGGCGCCTCCGGTGAGGGCTGAGGCTGCGGTGGTGGCGAGGTCCGCGGCGATGGGGACGAGGCCGGACAACGTGAGTGCGGCACCGGCGGGGTCGCCGGTGGTGAGTTTTTGGACTGCGCCCCAGACGGTTTCCTGGGCCTGGCCGATGTCGGTGGCGAGGCGCTCGATGTCGAGGCCGGCCATGATATCGACTATCTGCGCCGCGACGGCGGTCCAGCCGGAGGCATCCAGGGGCTCGGCGAGGGTGAGGGCGTGGGCGACCAGGTGCAGGTCGATGCGTGCGGCCGTCTGGACCAGAGGGGCGAACTGATTGTTGAGATCTCCCGAGACCTGATGCAGGCCGGGGAGATTGCCGCTTGCGATCAACCCGGGTAACTGGGCGAGGTCGTTGCCGATTGCGGGCACGCTGGCGGCGAATCCAGCTAGCCCGGCCAAAACGGTGACGACTTGTTCGATCACCTGGGCTGGATCGAGCCCCGCGACCGAGTCCAGTACTCCCGGAGCCGAGTCCGGAATCGCCTGCGGGGCAGGTGCGGGAGTTGTGGTGGGGTTCGTTATCTGGTCCGGGCGCGGCGTTGTGGTGGTGTCGTTGCCGGTCGAGATGGCGTTGCCGGTGAGGGCTCGGCCGAGGGCGGAGAGGGCGGGTGAGGCTTGGGGCGTGGTCGAGCAGTAGATGTCGCCGGTCGCGCAGAAAGAGAGGACTCTGTCGGCGAGGGCGCCGAAGTCCTCACCGCGGGGGCCGGCGATACCTTCGCCGGGGGTGGTCTGCCCGAGTTGCGGGGTGTCGGGGCTGCGGTGTGGGTCTGAGAGCAACGCGACCGCCGCGACCCGGGAGGCAGAAAGCGGGCCATGGTGGCCGATCGCGGTGGCGATGTCACCGGCGATGTTTGCGCCCTGGGAGTATCCGGCCAGCACGACCCGCGTCGACGAGCACAACCCTCGAAGAGTGTCCGAGAGAGCCTGCACGCCTCGGGATTCCGACTCCTTGTACGGCGTGGCTGACGCGGCGTAGTCGAGCGTGCGCACCGAGATGTTCGAGCCGTACCGCTGGCGCAGGCCCTGGCCGATCGGGGTGAGCATTCCGGTGGACTGATCGGGGGCCGGGGATGGGGTTTCCCACGTGCCTGGGACGAGCACCGCCGTCCACCGAGGACAATCCGTACCCGCTGGTGCGGGGTCGGCGGTGGCAGGCCCGGCGACGAGCACGGTCACAGCAGTGGCGACGACCATAGAGAGAACACAGATCAGGGTGCGCGCGGGCCGGTGTGTCGGGGTCGGACTGTGTATCACGGGGACCTCCTGGCAGTGGTGTGGACTTTGGCCGGTATGACCGGTAGTGACGCGGTTAGCGGTGCTCGTTGGTCTGGCAGCGGGCGACGTTGCTACTGCGGTGAGGCGGTGTGTAATCGCGCAAGAATGGTGAGACGACGGAATCAGTCATTAGAACCTGCAGGAACTTGAGCGAATGGGCGTGTGGCGCCGTAGTAGTCGTCTCCGCTGTAGCGGTAGGGGCTGATTTGGACTGGTTGGCCGATGTCGGGGGCGTGGATCATTCGTCCGGCTCCTATGTAGAGGCCGACGTGGTGGACGTTGGCGCCGGTTCCGTAGAAGACGAGGTCCCCGGGGTGTAGCTGGCTTTCCGCGATGTGGGGGCCGATGTGGACTTGGTCGTAGGTGGTGCGGGGCAAGGTGATTCCGGCGGCGGCGTAGGCGGCTTTGGTGAGCCCGGAGCAGTCCCATCCGCCGTCGCCGGGCCCGTTGCCGCCCCACACGTAGGGTTGTCCGAGCTGTGCGCACGCGAACGAGATCGCCTGCACGGCCGCAGTATCGGCTGGGATTGCCGCGTGGCAGTCGCCGTTGTCGGGTGCGGGGGTGGCGCGGTAGCGGGCGGCTTGGTCGAGGACTTGGGTGACGTAGGTGTCGGAGTGGTTGTAGGTGAAGATCGCAGTGTGTAGATCCTGTGGTGCGCCGGAGTCGCAGAGGTAGTAGGCGGCGGCGTGGATGGCGTCGCTGGGGTTGTAGCGCGAGGGCGGGGTTGCTCCGCCGGCGGGGAGCTGGTGGCGCGCGGTGACGGCGTCGAAGGTGGGGGCGAGGAATTGCATGAGTCCGCCTGCGCCGGCGAAGTTCTCGCCGTTCTGCGCGCCGGGGAGGGTGGAGCGGCCGTGGTCGGTTTCGACTTTGCCGATCGCGGCCAGCACCGACCAGTCCAGGCCGGGACAATCGGCGGCTGCCTGCTGATAGAGCACCAGTAGTTGCGGCGGGATATCGGCGCGAGCTTGCGGGCTGGGTGTGCTCCCCGCGCGCGGCCCGGCCACGGGAACGGGGCGGCTGTAGATGACGGCGGTGGTGACCACGGCAGCGATGACGACGATCACGAACACGACCAGCGCCGAGCCCGCCCCGATCGTTTTGACCAGCATCGGGTCAGCTCTGCTGCTCGAACAATGGTGGTGGTGGGGGCATCATGATCTGCCCGCCGAGGGTGATGGGGGAGTGTTCGGTCTCGTCGGGGGGGGTGGGGGTGCGGCGGGGCCAGGCGTCGGGGAGTTCGTGGAGGTGTAGGCGGCTGGTGTGGGCCGAGTCCAGGGGCAGCCACACCCGGTCGGCGGGGCTGGGATGGGTGGCGGTGGCATCCAGGTAGTCAGCGGCGGCGGTGGCGACGGGGACCGCGCCGGGGTCGGGCAGCGATGCGGCGGTGTCGCGCAATGCGTCGCGTGCGGCGAGTTCGCGTCGGCCGGTGGGCACCCATAGCAGCACCGGGGTGACGGTGCCGGTGGAGCGTGCGAGTTCTGCGTAGCCGAGGAGTTTGGCGGCGATGCGGGTGAGGCTGTTGGTGGTGGCGAGGTCGTATTCGAGGAAGAAGTCGAGCCGGGTCCCGGCGTGGGTGTAGCGGCCGAAGCTGTCGGGGTGGGCCAGGTCGCCCCAGAGGCGGCGGCAGCGCGATTCCGACCACCATGCGAGCACGGCGGCGTCGTGATCGGCGGCGGTGATGGCCAGGGTGGTGAACCAGTCGTTGACGCCGAGAGTGTGGGTCAGGTACAGGCTGTGGGCGATGTCGAGGCGGCGTCGGGCGCGGTAGCCGAGCTCGCGGACCTCGGCGCCGGCTTCGGCGGCGAGGACGCCAGCGCCGTCGGGGGCCAGCACCCAATGCCAGGGCGCGCTGCCCGAGGTTTTGAACGGACGGAACCGGTCGACGACGCGCTCGTGGTGCAGGGTCGCCAGTCGGCGGCGAGCGAGGTTGCGTGTGGGAAAGGCCAGTGCGGCGAGCTGGTTGGTGGTCAGCACGCGATGCTCGTGCAGCATCCGCAGGATCCACCGGTCGCGGTCGGTCAACCGTGCCACCAGCCGCAGGGAATCGGCGATCGGGAGGCCGGTCTGGGCGGCGCGCGGTGCGCGCAGGTCTGCTTGCTGGTCGGGGCGCGTGATCAACATGAGAGGTGGAAACCTTTCGTGCGCAACAGGAAACAGCACAGGCAGGCGGCATCGTGTGTCTGGCCGTCGGCCGGAGCTGGCTGGATATGGGATCAGGAGGAGGTGTCGTCGTCACCGGCGGGCGACGATTCCGAGGGGCCGCCGGTCGCGCGCGGTTCGTGCCGGATAGTGCGCCCAGCGCGGGCTGCGGCAGCGATCTGGGCCGCGCGGCCGGGCGTGGGTGGCGGCAGTGGTTCGGTGGTGAGGGTGAAGGGGCGGGCTTGCTGGCCGTGGACGAGGAGGCGGGCGGCGGCGTGGAAGGCGTCGAGGTGGGTGAGGTCGTGTTCGGACAGCCACGGGCTGGTGTGGCGGGCGAGTTCGCGGGCGTCGTCGGGTGAGACGGCGAAGATGATCTTGTTGCGGGCGTTGGCGGAGATGCCGTCGCGCAAATCGCGGGGGAGCTGGGCGAGGTTCTGATGGGCGAGCAGCAGCGACAGGTGCAGGCCGCGGGCTTCGGCGAGCATGTCTTCCACCGGGGTGGACAGGTTCAAGAAATTGTGGGCTTCGTCGAGGACCAGGGCGGCGTCGGTGCGGTCGTTGGCGGGTTGGCGGGCGCGGGCGGTGGCGGCTTGCCAGGTACGGGCGACCAGCAGGGACCCGACCAGGCGGCTGGTCTCTTCTCCGAGGGAGCCTTTGGGTAGGCGGGCGAGGCAGATTCCGCCGTGGTCGAGGACGTCGGCGAACTCGACGGTGGAGGGGCCGGCGGCGATCGCGGCCCGCACGAACGGCCGCAACAGGAAGGCACGGAGTTTGTTCAGTAGTGGGCCGATGACTTGGGCGCGTGCGGCGTCGGAGAGTTGTTCGTAGCCTTCCCAGAATCCGCGCAGGACCGGGTCGCTGGTCGTGCGGGTGACGCGGGCGCGGAAGGCGGGTTCGGTGAGCAGGCGCGGCAGGTCTTCGAGGGTGGCGGTGCCGGGTTGGGCGCACAGGGTGAGCAGGCTGGCTCGCATGACGTCGTCGGTGCGCGGCCCCCACCATTGGGAGAACACTCGCCGGAAAATGGTCACCAGGTTGTCCACGGCGAGATCCAGTCCCGCGTGGCCGTGTTGGCTGATATCGAGAGGGTTTATGCATGGGGGCGGGGCGGGGGAGTCGGCGTCGAAGAGCACGACTCGGTCGGCGTAGCGGCGTGGGAGCCGCGACAGCACATCGGTGACGAGATCGCCTTTGGGGTCGATGACGATCAGGCCGCGTTCGGCGTCGGCGTCGGCAAGGATCGTTCGGGCCAGCAGGGTCGATTTGCCGACCCCGGTGGGGCCGAGGATGTGCAGGTGGTGGCGGGCGTCGGCGATGCGGACCGCGACGGGGCGGCGGCTGGCGGTGTCGGCGAGGCCGAGGGGTTTGGTGTGCTCGCCGCTGGTCGGAATCTCCGGTGCCGGCGCCAGCGCGCGAGCGCCGGCGCGTTGCAGACCGGGCAAGCCCTCCTCGGTGGGCAAGTGCGCGAAGGTGGCCAGCTCGGGCACCGACAGCACATCACCACGCCCGAGCCGCCGCTCACCCAATGCGAGGGCGAGGCGCCAGCAGCGCCGCCGCTGGTAGTAGTTGTGATCGGCGCATGCCCCGAACACCGTCGCCAGCGCGTCGGCGCGGCCCCGCGCCACCCGCCGCGCCTCGGCCACACCCGCCTGTTCGTCGACGGGGACCGATGCCGCGTAGCGGATGAGGGTTTCCCAGTGCGGGCCACGTGCTTTCGTTGCGGCGGCTCGCGCCGCAGAGGCGAATTCCATCGCGGTCTGCTGGTCCGACGGTGGCTTGCTTTCGTGCGAGGAGCGAGAGTTGCCGGGGGTGAGGATGTCGAGCAACTCCCGCGCCAGCCCAATCGCCAGGCCACCGCGTGTGCGGTCGGAGCGTGTAGCGCGGGCGACGCGGCGGCCGGTGACCGGGCGAGCAAGGACCTGCACGCACGCGCCCTGACCAGGACCGAGATCATCGGCGGCGGTGATCAGATCGCGGACGAGGTCGCCGGCGTGGTCGGTGCGGATCGGAAGTGCTTCGCGACGCCCCAGCCGCAACTGCCCACCGGCCAGCACCCTTCGCGTCCCGGCAGGGCGAGGCAGCGGTGGCTCGGTGCAATCCTGGGTGTCGGTGTGCGCGCCGGGCCAGGTCGAGGCGATCGCCCGCTCCACCAGACCCGGAGGGACACTGCCGGGGACCCAGAACCGGATCGCGGCCCCGTCTTCGGGTGTGATCGTGTATTCCAATCCCAGATGTGGCTGCCCGAACAGGCTGCGCCGCCAGGCGGGCCGCAGTTGCCCGGTCAAGTGCAACCAGACCGCGGTCGCGGCCTTCGAGTCGACCTGCGGCGGAGTCATCACGGTGATCCGGCGAGCCCCCGCACCCAGCCGGCGCCGCCGCACCCCTGCCAGCACCCGCACCACCATGAGCACCCCCGCCACTGCGGTGATCGCCGGGATAGCCAGCGGGGACACGAGTACGTGGGCAAGATCGTGCAGCGCCTCGCCGGGCGCGAGAAGCAATCGGGTCAGCCACCCGTGTGTGGTGACCGGTGTGCTCATGCGGCGTCCCGGTACTGCTCGAAGGTTTCCTGGCCGATCACCGGCAGCGGTGATGTAGGCGCGGGGTCGCGGCGCAAACCGTTGCAGGACAGCCTGTTTCGTGCGTCGTCGCGTTTTTGTAGGACGATGACGTCTTCGTGGGCTATCAGATGCATCGGCAGCCCCGCGCGGCGTTGTTTGACGATGAAGTCGCGCTGGAAGAACGAGCTGCGGGCGACAAGCTCTCCGTCGGACAGGCGCCCCAGCAGCGCGACGCACCGCTCGACGGGGGTGAGCCCGGCCAGGGTGCCGCAGGTGATCAGATGGGCGGGCAGGTTGACCAGCTCGGCGTGCTGGCGCCACGGCCGTGCGGTGATCACCACATGCCCACCGGGAGCCAGGAACTCCGCGGCCCCGGCGAGGATGCGGGTGAATCCGGACAGCAGCCGGCCCAGGCCGACGTTGGCGAGGTTGCCGCGGTCGAGGACCGATCCGTAGCGGTGGTCGGTCTTGTGGACGCCTTCCCCGGCGCGCACGCGGACGTGGCCGTGGGTGGAGTCGCCGTAGGGCGGGGAGGTGATCACCAGATCCACCCGGCCCCGCAACTGTTCGGACAGCAAAGTGGGTAGTTTGCGGGCATCGCCTTGGTGGACGGCGGCGTCGAGCTCGATTCCGGCGTCGCGGGCCAAGGCCAGGTTGGTGCGGGCCAGCTCGGCCCACCGCGCCTCGTACTCGACCCCTACCGCGCGGCGGCCCAGGTGCAGGGATTCGACGAGTGTGGTGCCGATCCCGCACATCGGATCCAGCACCAGATCTCCGGGGCGGGTGTATGCCTGCACGGCATGGGCCACGATGGCGGGCAGCATCTTGGCCGGGTGTTTCACGCTGTCGGGGTGATACCGGCCGCGCACGCGCTGGGCGGCGGGCGCGACCTGACCGGTCGCCCACACCGACACAGAAGATCCGTGTCCGGTGGTGGCAGCGGGGCGGATGGTCGGGTCGAGAGTCATTTGCGTGTCCTTTGCGAGAGAGGCCGAGGCGAGCGAACGAGCGGCGAGTCGGGGTGTCTGAAGGGCAGAGCCGAGCAGTGATCAGCGCTGGAAGGCGGGGGCGGACTCGGGCCTCAGAAACAGGAGAAGATCGATGTGCGCGACCGTGTGCCTGGCGGGGGCGACTGGCGCGTCGGGGCCGGTGACGGTGTCGCCGTGCAGGGGCGCGGCGATGATGTGCTGGAGGTAGAGCAGATCGGCGGCCTGGGCGGCGGCGACGATCGCGCCGGCCGGATCCGAGAGGACGCCGTCGTCGCTGTGATGGCAGCGGCTGAGCACGACCAGTAGTCCGCCCTCGCTCAACCGGGCATCGGCCAACTCCACGACTCGGTCAGCAGCAGCCACCGGATCCGAATTCAGGACGAGCAAACTCGCCAACACAAGCTCGTTCGCCCGGACCGAGCCGGAAACCCCGGACTCGATCCGCGCGGTCCGGTCGAGCCTGTCGACCGCGGTGAGCGCGGCGGCAGTGTCGGGCGCCATTACGGTCAGCGGTCCGCGCGTCGCAGGCGCGGGCCACGGCACCAGCAGCACTCGGCCGCCAGGGGCGCAGAACTCGGTCACAGCGCGTGACACGATCGGAGCGGGCCACCGATCATCGGGATCGACCGGATCGGTGCCCGCCGCCCACAGGGTCGACGGCACCGTCCGAGCCGCTGTGGCGCGTGGGAACCCGGTGCGAGGAAATGGCTGCGAAGATTGCGCGGTCATACGGAGCGCTCCTAACTGGGCGAAGAAATTCTGTGTCTACTTAATAAATTCCACGCAGCCCCCAGTTTTTGGACATCGTCCAGCCGGAAAAGTACCGGCAAGCACTGATTGAGCCTGATTTGCGAGCGCTGTAGTAGGCATGCCGAATTCATGCGGCGACCGCTGTCGAGTAATTTCTGAATTATTTTTCTACCGGTCGATACGAGGGGCGTCTCGGCGCCCTCCGAAACATCTCCAGAACACCTCCGCGCGATCACAATGCCTGGTAGATGCGTCTGTTGCTCGGTGGTGTCGCGCAGACACAACCCGGTTCGCGGCGCAGCGTGTGTGGCCGCGCGGGATGTTCCGGAGGGTGTTTGGAGGCCGTGCGGAGGTTGTTTCGAGGTGGGTTGGAGGTGGTTTGGAGAGTCGGTTCTGCTGTCCTTTCCGGGACGACATTGTTCGTTGTTCATCGAGCAAGGGAGTTCCTGGTGACGATTTCGGAACACATCAATTTCCGGTGCCGGAAAGTGGCCGCTGAAAGGACGCCGCTGGAGGTGGTGTCCTCGGCGTTCGACCGCATCGCCGGAGAGCCGGTGGCCGCGGGCCCGCCCCCGCCACGCGGAGTCGCGGTCCGAACGTGGGGCGACGTAGGTGAGCGATTACGGGCCCCCGCGATGCCGGTCGACGCTGTCTGGAGCTGGCTGATCCAACGTGCCCGCCTGGAGTGGGGACAACCGGGGGGCCGTGCGGGCCTGGCGTGTGCCGGACTGGCGGTGCCGATGCTGGCCGGAATCACCGGCCGGTTCGCCGCACCCGGCAGCATCGACCGCGACGACGCGGAAGCCGAGATCATTGCCGGGTTCCTGCGGCAGGTACGGGAGATCGACCTGGAGCCGCCGCGACTGTGGTCTCGGCTGTGGTCGGTGACCGTGCATGTCGGACGATCCTGGGCGCGACAGCAGGCGGTGGCACCACAGGCCATCGACCTCGACATCGATACAGCCGACGCGTGCCCGACCATCACCCAGACCCCCCACGGCCACCCGGAACTGGTGCTGGCCGACGCGGTCGCCGAGGGAGTGATCACGGCCGAAGCGGCGGAATTGATCGCGGCAACTCGATGGGAGCGGCGCTCGATGACCTCGGTGGCCGAGCAGCTAGGGGGATCCCAGTCGCACTGGAAGGTCCGCAAACAACGCCAGCGCGCCGAAACCAAACTCGGCCCCTGGCTGGCCACGCGGATCGAGTCCCCGGCCCCGGCACCGGACAGCAAGGGGCATCAGACCGGTTCCTCCG
This sequence comes from Nocardia mikamii NBRC 108933, assembly GCF_001613505.1. Taxonomy (GTDB): domain Bacteria; phylum Actinomycetota; class Actinomycetes; order Mycobacteriales; family Mycobacteriaceae; genus Nocardia; species Nocardia mikamii. The sequence goes on along the minus strand of NZ_BDCM01000027.1, from coordinate 9,838 downwards.
CTCAGGTTCGATCCACCAGCAGCGGACGCGGCCCGACCCGCACCGCACTGAAAGGCGGGCAGCAGGAGGTGCGGCGATGCGCATGAACCGATTCCCCACACCGTTTTCCACCGTCGAGACAGTGGGGCGTCATGGCCGAACTCGGCGGTGGCACCGCGCGGCGGCGTGTGTGGTGCTCGTCGCGCTGACGTTGCTGACGGTCGCGGCGGCAGGCCCGGCCTCGGCGCAGCCGGTCTCCCTGCTGGCGATCGCGTCCTCGCTGGATCAGGTGATCGACAACGCCCGCAACTGGCTGGTCGGTATCTCCAGCGCGGTGGCGACGGTCTGCCTGACCATCGCCGGCGTCCGGTACGTGATCGCCTCCGGGGACCCGGCCGAGGTCGAGAAATCCAAGTCCGCCCTGCGCGCGGCCTGCCTCGGCTACGCGCTGGCCATGCTGGCCCCGGTCATCGTCGCGGTCCTCAAATCCATCGTGGGAGCCTGACCAATGTCCGGCCCCACACCACCGCCCGCGACCCCGACGTCTCGGTGGCGAAGGATACAAGCCGCAACCGCGATGCTGACCCTGGCCGCAGGTCTGACCGCGTCCGCCGTTGCGCACGCGCAGCCACCGGTCACTCCGCCCTCGATCGTCCCGGCGCAGCCTTCGGTCACGATGTCACCCGCGCCCCGCTGGCACACCGAACCACCCACGACGACACCACCGTCCCCGTCGGCTCCCGTCTCACCGGACCCGCAGCCCCCGCCCGACCCACGCACTCCCGTCGATCCACCGTCTCCGGTTTATCCGGGCACCGGGACTCCGAACGATTACCCGAGCCAGGGCGACTGCGGGGTCACCAATATCTCCGGATGTGTTGCCGAGGCGATCGACGGGTTCTTCCACCGCCTGGTGACCTCGGCGCTGAACCCGCTGCTGAACCTGATGTCGCACACCCTGCTCACCACACCGGACGTGACCGCCCTGCCGCACGTGCGTCAAATGTGGGACTCCTCATGGCAACTGGTGCTCGCTCTCTACGTGCTTGTCGTCATGGGCGCCGGGGTGCTGTTGATGGTGCGCGAGACCCTGCAGACACGATGGTCGTGGCGAGAGCTGGCGCCACGGCTGGTGATCGGATTCGTCGCCGGAGCGTTGAGCATGGCGCTGGCGACCGGAGCGATCCGCTTCGCCAACGCGCTCGCCGAAGCGGTGTCGGGCAACGGGGTCGACGCCGACTCCGCCGCCGCGGCCTTGCGCCAGTTGACCGATAGCGGGCCGACGGGCGGGATCTTCATGCTGCTGCTCGGGGTCGCGCTCGTGGTGATCCTGGTCGTGCTGATGGTGTCCTACGTGGTGCGCATCGCCATCACCGTCATGCTGGTCATCGCAGCACCGCTGGCACTGATGTGTCACGCCCTACCCGGATTCGAGTCGATCGCGCGCTGGTGGTGGCGCTCGTTCGGCGCCTGCCTCGCAATCCAAGTGGTGCAGTCACTGGTCCTTATCACCTCTTTGCGTGTGTTTCTGACTCCGGGCGACTGGGGGTTCTTCGGCCCGAACTCGCAGGGCATGGTCGACCAGATCGTCGCCATCGGGTTGATGGGGATCCTGGTCAAAACCCCGTTCTGGCTGCTGTCGGTACTGCGGATCGGCCAAGGCCGCACCCTCGCCGGATCGATCGTGCGCAGCTACATCACCTACAAAACCCTCGGCGCCCTCAAAGGTCCGCACGCCAAACCCACCCGCACTACCGCCGCTTCCAAGGCTGCGGCCGCGCGCCGGCCGCTCCGACCGGCCGACCCTTACGCTCGCGTGCGCGCCACCCGCGACGGGCAGCTGATGCTTCCCCTGGAAGACGTCCACCGCGTCAAACGCCAACCCAACCCTGCTGGCGGACAAGCTGTCTCGACTCCCAAGCCTCCGCCGACCCATGCACCCAGAGGCAAGCAGTTGGCCTTCGACTTCGACCTGCCCGCGTCGCCGGACCCGTATCGGGGGATCCGTCCCGGACGAGGCGGGCAGTACCCGCTACCGATCCCGGTGACCAGAGTGCGCCATGCCACCGCACCGGAACCGACAACCCCGGCGGCGAAACGCACGTCCGGCCGGGGCAGTCGAGGCACGCAGTTAACCCTCGACTTCGATCCGCCCACCGCCCAAGACCCCTACAGCCGTGTCCGCCCGTTGCGTAGCGGCCAGTACCCGCTGCCCATCCCGGTGGCGCGGGTGCGTCCAGCGCCGCCCGCGCCCGTCGTCCCGCGTCCGCTGACACCGGGTGTGAAGCGGTCGGAGGGGCGGCAACTGCACCTTCCGCTGCCGGACCTTCCGGTTCGTCGGCGCGGACCCCGTACTCCCGGAGGAGAGCTGTCGTCATGACCGTACCTGTGCGTATCCCTGCCGATGTCGAGCGCCGCGACCGGTTGATCGGACCATTCACCGCGCGCCAGCTCGCCATCCTCGCCACCACCGCACTGCTGCTCTATCTGACGTGGATGGCCACCCGCACCGCCCTCGCCCCGCTGGCATTCCTCGCCGCCGCAGCCCCGATCGCGACCGTGGTCACGGTCGCGATATCGACCACCCGCGACGGCCTTTCGGGCGACCAGCTGCTGGTTGCCGCGATCGCCCATCAGCTGCGAGCCCGCCACCTCGTGCGCGACCCAGGACGGGCCGCGGCAGTGCCGCGATGGGTCGCCGACCAAGCGGTGCGGGGGCCCCGTCCACCAGTCCCGTCCGCGTTGTCGACCGACGCCGTGCGGCTGCCGCACGCGATCACCCCCAGCAGCAGCGGGGTTGGCGTGGTGAACCTCGGCGCCGATGGGCTCGCGGTCGTCGCCGCCGCTGGCACCCTCAACCTCGCGCTGCGGACCCCGGCCGAGCAGGAGAGCCTCGTCGCGCAGCTCAGCGGCTGGCTGCATACGCTGCGCCAACCCGTCCAGATCCTCATCCGCTCCGCACGACTGGACCTCACCGCACACCTGGCCGGTTTGGACGCCGCCACCGCCGACATGTCACTCGAGCTGGCCGCCGCCGCGCGGGACCACGCCGATCACCTCGCCGACCTGGCCGCCACCGAAACCCTGATCCAGCATCAGGTGCTGTTGATCTGGCGCGAACCGATCCACACACCCACCGCCCCCGCACCATCGACAGCGCTGTCACGGCTGATCCCGCGACGTCGGCGATTGCTCGGGCACGCCTCGAATGCCGCGCGCCGCGCGGCGGAGTCTCGGCTGGTTCGCCGCCTCAGCGAGGCCACCGACTTGCTCGGCCCGCTCGGAGTGATCGTGACCGCCCTGGATGAGATCCAAGCCACCGCGATCCTCGGCAGCTGCTGCAACCCCGGCAGCCTTGTCGCGTCCTCGGCCGACATCGCCGGCCCCGGCACGATCATCACCACCGCCGGCGCCGAGCACACCGGCACCGTCGGCCTCAGCATCGGCGAGGACGACGAATCCTGCTCGCAGACGCTGACTTTCGGTCCCGAGTCGTTGTCGATCCGGACCCGGCACCTCGAGGTCGGCTCCGATTGGGTGGCCACTGTGGCGGTGACCGGGTTCCCACGCGAGGTCACCTCCGGCTGGCTGACACCGCTGCTGTCGCATCCCGGCCGCCTCGACATCGCCGTGCACATCGACCCGATCGACCCGGTCACCGCCGCCGGACGGCTGCGCCGACAGCTCGCGCGCCTGGAATCCTCGCGCCTGCACGACACCAGCCGCGGCCGGGCCCCCGACCCGCAAGTCGACGTCGCCGTCGAAGACGCCGCCGAACTCTCGGCCCGGGTGGCCCGTGCCGAGGCCCGCCTGTTCCGAGTCGGTGTCTATCTGAGCGTGCACGCCGACTCCGAGACCGAGCTGGCCGACGAGGTCGCCGCGGTGCGAGCCCTGGCCGCGAGCCTGCTGGTGGACACCTGCCCGTTGAGCTTCCGCGCCGCGCAAGGCTGGGTCACCACCCTGCCGCTCGGGCTGGACCTGATCCGGATACACCGCACCTTCGACACCACGGCCCTGGCCGCAGCGTTTCCCTTCGACTCCCCGCAGCTCCCGGTCACCGATCCGATCGCGGCTACACAGCCGCGTGGGGCGCTCTACGGGCGCGACGCCGCCGCCGGGCTGGTGTTCGTCGACCGGTTCGCCCCCGAGGCCCACAACCACAACATGGTCGTGCTCGGCCGCTCCGGCGCCGGAAAGTCCTATCTCGCCAAAACCGAGATCCTGCGCTCGCTGTACCGGGGCATCGAACAAGTGATAATCGACCCCGAAGACGAATACCGGCGCCTGGCCGACGCCGTCGGCGGCACCCACATCCGCCTCGGCGCACCCGGGGTACGGCTCAACCCGTTCGACCTCGACATCCGCACCCGCCCCGACGGCCACCGCACCGCCGCCTCCGACGCCCTCACCCGCCGGAAACTGTTTCTGCACACCCTTATTCAGATCCTGCTCGGCGACCAGACCGCAACCCAGCGTGCTGTCCTGGATACCGCACTCACGGCCGCTTACGCCGCCGCCGGCATCACCGATGACCCCGCCAGCTGGACTCGGCCCGCCCCCACTCTGAGGACACTCCGCGACCACCTGACCGTTCTGGACACGGCCGCCGCGAGTGAACTGGCCGCCGGACTGCATCCGTTCGTTACCGGGGGCGCGTACGCGGGAATCCTGGACGGCCCCACCACCACCGAACCCGACGCGGGACTGATCGTGTTCTCACTGCGTGACCTGCCCGACGAACTCAAAACCATCGGAACACTATTGGCCCTGGACGCGACTTGGCGGCGAGTATCCGATCCAGCCGCGCGACGCCCTCGCATGGTTACCGTCGATGAAGCGTGGCTGATCATGCGACAACCTGCCGGCGCCGAGTTCCTCTTCAAGGCCGCCAAGAGTTTCCGCAAACACTGGGCCGGCCTGACTGTCGCCACCCAAGACAGCGCCGACGTGCTATCCACCGAACTCGGGCGCGCGATCGTCTCCAACGCCGCAACCCAGATTCTCCTGCGCCAAGCCCCCCAAGCCATCGACGATGTCGCTGACGCCTTCAAACTTTCCGACGGCGAACAGCAATTCCTTCTCACCGCCGCGCGCGGCTCCGGTCTCCTGGCAGTCGGCGGCACCGACCGTGCCGCGTTTGCTTCTCTCGCCTCATCGACCGAGCACGCCTTGATCACCACTTCTCCGAGCGAACTCGAATTTATCAATGACGAGGGCGGCGACGTTGACATCGGTCTCCGTGTGCTGCCGTCCCTACAGCCACATTCCCGCCTTTGATGGGGCGAGCTGTCCCGCCCACGTCGGCGCTGTTGTGGGTGTCGGGATCGCCCGGCGACGAAATGGAACCGCTCGGAAAATACTCGCATCAACCAGTGTATGCAATGTTGTCGAATCATATTCAGTGCAATTAACATCCTGCCGACGCGTCGAAAAGAATGCAAGAATTAATGTACGTCGATATACGATATCCGTGTATGACAGGAAAAGATATGAACAAAGTAAGTTCTAGCGGAAACGAATCGAAGGGAGGCGTCTTCATGTCGTGGAACGTACGGGAGATCAATAGTACCTATCTCGGGAGCCGGGTATGAACGGAGAAGTCGATCTCGATAATTCTGCTGGTTCGTCGACAGCCCTTAGTAGTCAACGTGAATCGGGTAACGCGCGTCGGCGACCCCGTCGCGGACTGCGTCCCCAATCAGGTCCGAGCAGTCAGACCAGGCAACTGAGAACGGCTGGAGAACGTGGCGCCGACCGCGGCACGAGCGCGGTGGATGCGAGTGCTTCCGGCGACACCGAGTGTAAACGGTGGCTCACTCGTGCCGAAGCTGGCGACTACATGGGAGTGCATCCTCGCACGCTTGCGAACTGGGCCGCACGGGGATGCGGCCCGCGCTACTCGAAGCCGTCCGGCAACTCGTGCATGTACCGAATCGAGGACCTGGACGCCTATCTCGAAGCACACCTCGTGCACACCGACGAACAGCCCGAAGCCGCATAAAAGAAGCTTCAAAGAAAGGAGAAATTTGTGCCACGGCCAGCTACTGAACTGGGCAGTTATGGCGATATCGGAAGCAAGGAGCAGCGGGACGGCAGTTGGAGGGCTTGGGCAACGTTCCGGGACTATGACGGCAAAGGACGGCTCGTGGATGCCATTGGGCCGACAGAGAGCAAGGCCAAGACCGCGCTGCGAAAAAAGCTCACAGCCCGTCAGAAGCAGTACAAGGGCCGAAGCCGCGGCAAAGTGACACGGGAGACACGACTTTCGGTCCTGATGGACATGTGGCTCGATGAGGTTGAAAGGGACGAAGGTGTGGATCAACAGTCGTACGACCGGTACAGGGGGGAGATCGACGCCAGCGATGACAAGCGAGCGAAGAAGGATGCGATCAAGCTGCGTCCCTCTCTCGGCAATCTTCGTGTGTGGGAAGCGGATACGGGCCGACTCGACGAGCATATCCAGGCGCTTGCCGCTATGGGATTGAAGTCGAAGGCCCGGATGCACAAGGTGATTTTGACCGGCGTCATGGGGCTGGCCGTCCGATACGGCGCCCTGCCCGAGAATCCAGTACGTGATACCTCACGGCTACGCAGGCGAAAGACGAAGCCGCAGATTATAGAGCGGGAACGGTTGGATGGATTGCGGGCCCAGCTACGGGAATGGCTGGCGGGTAAGGAGATCCCAGGAACCCCGGCTCACACGCACGGCCCCAAGCGCGACCGGATTGTCCTGGATGTAGCGGATCTGATCCTTGGTTCAGGTGTGCGTCCAGGGGAGGCATTGGCGGCGTCGTGGGACCAGTTCGATCTCGAGGCCGAACCGGCAACCTTCACCGTGTCGGCAACGGTCGTCCGACTCGCCGGTAAGGGTCTGTTCCGGCAGGAGTGGGCCAAGTCGGACGCCGGGCATCGAGTCGTTGCCCTACCCGACTTCACCGTCCGCATGCTGAAGCGCCTGCAAGCCGATCCGCGGTACCGGCGGATGTGTGCGGTGAAGGTGCTCCGTGAGGAAGGCGGCACGGTGGTGGATGTGAGTGACGAGACGCCGCTCGTGTTCCCCGGCCGTGGCGGGGTACTTCGCGATCCGCACAACTTCAACCGCACATGGCGCGCCGCGCGTGGCACGGTATACAAGGATGTCACTCAGTACACGTTCCGGAAGACGGTCGCTACCTTGATCGCGGAGATGGCGGATTCGAAGACGGCGGCGAAGCAGCTGGGGCATTCTCGGGACGGCATCACGGAACGGCACTACATCGCATCGCCGGAGCGGGCGCCGGATTCGTCGGCCGTGCTGGAGGAGGGCCTGGGCCGGGCCAGTTGATCGAAGTTTGGGCCCGAATTCTTGGTGTATTTTTGGTCCGGATGGTTGGCGCGGGAGGGGCCCGGCCTGAATACCGGGTCTGACCTGGGAAGTAAGTTGCGGTTTGTGAGGTCTCACTCCAATCTCATCACCCCCGGTCAGGCGCTTTCGGCCCTGCTGGCGGAGGCGAGGGCTGAGGCGGATGGTGGCGTCGATCGGCCATTGGTGACTCCGCGAGCGCGGATGCGAAAGCTGTCGGATGTGGAGAGGGCGGGGCTGGCGCGGGACTATCTGCGTGGGATGACCGTCTACCAACTTGCCGAGAAGGTGCTCGATTCAGCGACAGACCGTCAGTAGGCACCTGCACGGGATGGGCGTGACGATGCGGCAGCAGGGATTGAGCGAGGAGCAAATCGACCAGGCGGCCGATCTGTACGAGGAGGGGCTGACGCTCAAGCAGGTGGGAGCGAAGCTCGGAGCGGACGCCGGCACGGTGCGGTTGGCGCTGATTCGGCGAGGGGTGAGGATGCGGGCCGCGGTGGTGAGGAGAACAAGCAACGCATGATCGGCGAGGTAGATCTCACCGCCGCGGTTGAGACAAATACTCAGGCATCGTTTTCGGATGCTGCGGCAGTGGCCGCACGTTCACTGCTACGACGTATACCATCTCGATATTCCTCTCGGGTCATCTCAGTGGTGGAAACGTTCAGTGTGCTCGTGACACGAGAGATATGACTGGTCTCCAGCCTGCAAAGTTTATCGTCCTCATCAAGGCCAAGTTGACTTCTGTCCATCCAGCGGACTGTGACAAGTTGAAGATGATGCTTCGCGAGGAATTCGCGCAAGAAATTAGCCCGTACTAGAAAAGCGTAATTAGGAGATCCTTCTCGCTGATAGTATGTAAACACTGGCGAACGATCAGCATCAAGCCAGCTTGGGCCGTCTATATCGAACAGAAGATTTGATCCCTGCTGAAAGAATGTTGATGGCAATGACGTACTTGCAGTCTCGCCAATGGAGCAGTCGTAGGTTGCGCCTTCCCAACCATAGCTTTCCGTTGTCGGAACAACTTTGAAGTCCAAATTTGTGAACTCGGCAACTTCAAGTTCTGCTCGACGGTGCACGCACGGTAAACCGGCACGGCCAACTTCGGCAACGTAACAACAGTTCATATGTTGGTTCGATCGGATGGCGTCGAGTACCGATCGATACCCTAGCTCTGCCGCTTCTGTCGAAAATTTGCGGCCATCTTGGGCACGGATAAGGAAGGAGTCCACCGCTACGTCTTGCTGCAAACCACGCCAACCCTCGTGAGCCAGTGGGTCGACTTGCTTCATTTCGCATTCAAGAACGACCCAATCTTTACCGTCAGCGTCTCGAACGAAGAGGACGTCGTTGGCAGAGGGTTCTGAATCCACGTCGTCTAAGAGGCTATATATGTCTCCTTTGTATCGATCGAAGTTCAGCTGTTTGGCTGGCCAGTCCACAAGTTGGACGGGAGACACACCCCATGCCGTGGCCCCCTTACCTCCGTGGTCATTGAAAATTCGAAAGTCAATCGGCGGCAGGCTTGGGTCTATTTCACGATCACCGACGATTTGATAAAGACCATCATAGGTGGCATCCTCATCGAACCGTTTCGACGGCTGATAATTGTCCGCCACGCGCGCCAAGAGCTCGTGGTAGGCCATCCACTGATACTTCTTACCCCAGCGTTCCGCCTTATGCCCTTCGCGACCACGATCGCGGCTGACGATCCGACGGTCGAATTCCCCGAAAAGCTCTGGCGTCCAACCAAGACTGATGGCGCGACCCAGTACCCAACGCTTGGCCTCATCACCTGGGTACTCATGATCTATGCGAGCTGGATATTCGAACGCGGCCTCCAACAGCCCACGCTGTTCTTCGGTTAACGGGTCCTCTTCCCTCAAGAGAAGAAAACTTAAGCCCGTAAGATCGTCGTGTAGACGCTCCGGATCGCTGAGCCGATCAGCGAAGCGAGCTACCTGATCCTCACCTAGCGATTGATGGAATTCGACCCAGCGGTCCTCTTGAAAAACAGGTTCCCGAGGCGGGTTTGAAGGATACTCCTCACCAACTTTATGGCGCGAAAAGTGTCTTACTCCCGGCTCGACAACGTAGCGTCCAAAATCGCTCAAGCCGGTCAGAGAGAATACAATTTGCGAATACGACTCATCCGCTAGCTGATCCTTCTTCCATCCGTATTTTTCCTCGATCTCGGATTCCGTCAGCGCGGGGCCTGGAAGCTCAATCCCCAGCGGGCGCTGCAGCGCATCTAATGAACTTTCAGGCAACAGCTCTTTCCGGACCGCCCATTTGACAACTCCACGCGCAGCGTCAAGCATGAGTTCGTCAGCACGAACCGGCGGCGAAAATACCTGCTGGTGAATATATTCGGCCAATCGTGCTGCTTGCTCGTTTTGAGGCTTGGGGCTCCGGAGAAGTGAGCCATATGCAATCGCCATAACGCGCTGCACAACATAAGGGTCGTCGACCTCCCAGAAGCGCTCAACGAGCTTCCGCATTACATCTAGA
>NZ_BDCM01000026.1 GCF_001613505.1 Nocardia mikamii NBRC 108933 | reverse complement strand
AAAACGGCACCTGAAAACACAGGTGAAAGAACGCCGCCGAAAGCGGCTGTGGAATGACCGAGTTCCCTTGCCAGCGCAGGGCATCGGGGGTAATTCTTCGAGGGTGACAGTCGATCGGGCGCAGACCTCCTCGCGCCGGCGCAACTGGGAACAACTGCCCGCGGCGACCCGGGCAGCGGTCGAAGCGGTGACGGGCCGGGTCGCGCGGGCCGATTCGGTGATCGCCGGATTCAGCAGTCAACTCGCGACGGTGATCGAGACGGCCGATGGCCGGACCTTCATCAAGGGTGTGCCGCAACGAGATCCGGAGGTGTGGACCCAGCATCGCGAGGCCGCCCTGGCCCGTCACGTGACCCCGGTGGGGCCGCGGTTACGGTGGCAGATCGCGGCCGGCGGATGGGATCTGCTCGGATTCGAGTTCATCGCAGGACATTTCGCGGACTATCGCGTCGACTCCGACCTCGCCGCCACCGCGGCCGCGATGTCCGCGCTGAGCCGGCTGCACCCGCCCGCCGAGGTGGAACTCAAGGACGCCGAGGTCCGCTGGGGCGCCTATCTCGACGACGACGCCGACATCGCGGTGTTCGCCGGTGACGCCCTGCTGCACACCGACTGGAACTACAGCAACGTCATCATCGACCACGACCGGGCCCGGCTGGTGGACTGGCCGTGGGCGACCCGGGGTGCGGCGTGGATCGACCCCGGATGCTGGATCGTGTGGCTCATCTTCGCCGGTCACGATCCGGCCGTCGCCGAGTGGTGGGCGGCGCAGGTTCCGGCCTGGCACTCCGCATCCGAGCGCGATCTGCGCATCTTCTCCACCGCACTGGCCGCGGAATGGACCGCCACGGCCAACCGCAGCCCCAATGTGTGGACCCACGGTTTGCGCGACGCCGCCCGCCGGTGGGCCGCCCACCGCCTCGGGTGAGCGACACGGGCAGCCGGACTAGCGTCGGGCGCCGTTGGCCGAGGCGATCACATCGTCGAGGTGACTCGCGGTGATCTGGCGCGCGGCATTGGAGACCGCGGTGATCATCGCGCTGCCGAAGGCGCCGTGCCGATCGAACAGGGTCGCGGTGCCGGCGGCGATTCCGTTGCGGCTCAAGTGATTATCGGCCTCGAGTCCGATGTCGGCCCCCTCGGGCATCCGCACCAGGGCCAGCGTCAGATCGGTGTTGATGAAACCCACTCCCGCACTGGACCAGTTGGTCACCATACTGGTCTGCTCGGCGGCCATCGCGGCAACCACGAACGGCGAGGGCCGCTCCCCGTCGACCACGTTCACCGGATGCTGCCAGCTGCGTTTGCGGCTGCCGTTCTCGTGTTCCGAGGGCATCCGCGACCAGTGTGCGGAATCGTCGCTGTGCCACAGCGGCGCGGTCGGCAGATCGGAGGGCGGCGCCACGTCGAGTGACGGCGGCACCGGCTGCCGGTCGCGGGTCCAGATTTCGCCCGGCGGTTGCTCGGACGGCTGCAGGAAGACCACCGAGGCGCGTGCCGCGGGTTCGCCGTCCTGGGTGACGACCGCGTCGGCGAGCCGGATGCGCTTACCGTTGCGCACGCGGGTCGTGGAGACCGACAGTTCGTGCATGCGCGCCGGTTTGAACAGGTCCACGGTGAGTCGCACCGGCACGAACCCGTCGGTGGCGTGCTCGTTGTCGAGAGCGCGCGCCAGCAGCCCGCACAGCGCCGGCCCGACCACCTGATCGGCCGACCATTGACTGGCCGCCATCCGGTTCGGGGTGAAGCCCCGGCCGTCCACCGCGAAATATCCGTGCGAGGTGTCCACTGCGCGCGCCTGTCTCCTCGGGTCGCCGCCCGCGAGTACCGCACCGGCCGCCGTCGGCGACAGCGCGCGTTCGCCGTCGGCGACTGATCTTGCTGGTCCAGGCAGATATAGCACGGCGACGAGAACCGGTTCCACGCCGGGGCCGCTGCGTGGGACCCGTGCGACACGCTCGGCAGCGTGTTCGATCATGGTAGGCGTGTCGATTTCCGGCGGTAATACCACATTTTTTCGGCGAGAGAACCAGCCGTCCGGTCCGTGTGGAAACAGTGCAGCAAGTCACCCACCCGTCCGGGCCGGCGTGCCGGTCGGTATATCTCCCCCGCTATCGGAATCGGCGCCGGATTCCCGCCCAGGGAAAGGGCTCCGGCGGCGGTCCACAGCAACCCGTCAGCAGCCGAAAATCATACGCTGACCGGGGATTCGATGTTGCAGATGTGCTTGCATATGATCTCGCGGCCACCCTAGACTCGAGCTTGCAAGGCAATGCAGGGGACTACCCGTGAGCCGCAGGGTGAACCGGAAGCCAATTTTCGCCGAAGGAAATCATGCGGCCTGGCGTCAGGGGCGCTCGTATGAACCAGCCAATGGGTCTCGGTCGGCTCGGAGTGATGGACAGGAACCGGACCGGGCATCACATCTATTCGCGGGAAACCGCAACATCTTTCGTCATCAGTGCGGTCGAGTCCACCGGCGCGGCCACACGCGATGATTTCGATATCGATCGCATCGTCACCACCGCACACGCGCTGGTGAACGATTGGGATTTCGACGCGATGCAACCGGAAGCTTTCTGGCGCATCGCATCCAGCTTCATCAAACAATAGATCGGGACGGAAGTAGTAGCCGCCGACCTTCGGGTCGGCGGCTACTGCTGTCTTGCGGCTACTACTGTCTTCAGGGACCCGAATCACCCGGGCCGGTGCCTAGGCCGGGTCGCTCAGGTCGTCCGCGGCCTTCTTCATCATCTCTCGCGACCGCTCCGGCGGTTCGGCCTGCACACTGAGCCGATCCATGACCTGGCGGTAGAGCTCCAGATCCTGCTGACGATCCAGATACAGTGCGCTGGTCAGCTGTTCGAGATACACGATGTCGGGCAGTTCGGGTTCGGCGAAGCGCAGCATGGTGAACGAACTGCCCGCCGCCGCGTGACCGCCGGCCGCGTACGGCAGCACCTGGATGGTCACGTTCGGTTTCATCGAGACCGCGACCAGATGATCGAGCTGGGCGCGCAGCACCTGCTCACCGCCGATCGGCCGGTGCAGCACCGCTTCGTCGAGGACGGCCCACAGCGTCGGCGCTCCGGGGCGGTCCAGGATTTCCTGGCGCTTCTTGCGCAGTTCCACTCGGCGAGCGGCCTCGGCGTTCTCATGTCCGAGCGCCACCACCGAGCGGGTGTACTCCTCGGTCTGCAGCAGACCGGGAACGAGCTGACCTTCGAAGGTACGAATCGACTTCGACGCGTGTTCCAGACCCAGATAGGTCTCGAACCATTGGGGCAGCAGATCGTTGTAGCTGTGCCACCACCCCGGCTGGTTCGCGCGGCTCACCAGATCCAGGAACATCTCACGCTCTTCGGCGTTCTCGACGCCGTAGAGCGTCAGCAGATCGCGAACGTCGCGTTCCTTGAAACCGGTGCGGCCCAATTCGAGTCGGCTGATCTTCGCGTGTGAACCACGAATGTGCTCGCCGGCCGCCTCACGCGTGATGCCGGCGCCTTCCCGCAGTTTGCGGAGCTGTCCGCCGACCGCGATCCGAAGCGCTGTCGGGCCGCGTTCGGCCACAAGCGAATCCACACGGCCGATCCGGACGGGCTCTGCCATCATGAGGTCTACTCCGATGCTCGACGATCACCGGCAATGAGGGTACAACCATCGAGAGCAGCTGGTCGAACATCAGGAATCTCTGCCTCGTCGCGTACCGACACCGCGCCGACTGCCATGCTACCGCCGATCAGGCCAGATCGTCGAACTCTCCACTCTTCGCACCGCGCAGGAACGCATCGATCTCGGGGCGGGTATAGACGAGCACCGCACCCTCGGGGTCACGCGAGTTGCGCACGGCAACCAGGCCATTGGACAAATCGGCCAATTCGACACAGTTCCCGCTCGGATTGCTGAACGTGCTCTTGCGCCACGCGGCTTCGGACAGGCGGCCGGCTGTGGTGGCAGTGGAATCGGTCATGACTGTCTCCAGGGTTCGTGGTGGCCGAGCTCGGCAGCAGAGGCCCACACTCGGCGATCCGGATTGAACGAGCTGATGCCTATCTTCAGCTCTTGCATATGTTCGAGCAAATGTACTTGCATTTGAAACCGACGCTTTGAACGATAGCACGGGGGTTGGCTCGGATCGAGCCCTGCGGAAAATCGCAAAAAACCAAGGGCGACAAGGCCTTTTCCATTGACTCGTCATCTTTCGAACCGCCCTCCGAACGCCCGAAAACGGTGTCCGACCGGTCGGTTTCCGGCCCCGACCGGGGCGAATGGCACGTTCCGCGCGGATCGGCCCACCGGATGCGAACGTTTCGGTTACCGTCTCGCCGACCCGCCATCGGCAACCGCCGGACGGGACTCGAGCGTCAGAACCGGGAGCAGGAGGGAATCGGTGCCGCCAAGACAGCAGCAGCCGAGCCGTCAGCGTGAGATTCGGACCGATATCCCGCATACCGCGCGGATCTGGAACTACTGGATGGGGGGACGGCAGAATTACGAGGTCGACCGCCGGGTAGGAAGCGCGGCAGTGGAACTCGATCCCGGTATCACCGCCCTGGCGGCCGAGAGCCGCCGCTTTCTCCGGCGCGCGGTCGGCCATCTGGCCGGCGACCTCGGGGTCAGGCAATTCCTCGACATCGGCGCCGGACTGCTCGCCACCGACAACACCCACGAGATCGCGTGCGGTCGCAATCCGGCGGCGCGGGTCGTCTATGTGGACAACGATCCCCTGGTGCTGACGCACGGCCGGACGCTGCTGACCGACCCGCGGGCCGTCTATCTGGACGCGGATCTACGCGAACCGGATCTGCTGTTCGCCCGTGCCGCAGACATTCTCGATCTCGACGAGCCGGTCGCGGTCATGTTCATGGGCGTGTTGGGACACTGCGAGCGCATCGGCGAACTCCGCGGCGTCGTCGCGGATTCGATGGCGCGGGTCTGCCGGGGCAGCTACCTCGCCTATTGGGACGGCACCACCGACAGCGCCGATTTCGTCCGGATGTGCGCAACGTACGAAAACGTCACGGCCGTACCGTATTTCCCGCGTGACCATTGCGAGCTGCGCTCCATCTTCACGGGGCTGGAGTTGCTCGAACCCGGCTTCGTCCCACTGACTCGCTGGCGCCGACCGGCCGGCGAACCGGCGCCGACCGTGCCGGTGTCGGGCTACGGTGCGGTGGCGCGCAAACCGTGATCACCCGTTGCGGCACAACACTTCCGATCACCGACGAGTGTGCAGATGTACTTGCATTTGCTCCTTGCAGCGTCGTAAACTCGACCGCACGACATGGCCGGACCACGCCGGAGCAGGCAGGCCGGAAGCAGCGGGAGGCCGTGCCGAAACGTTCGCTTCCGCAATCTTTCGCCAACGGTCGAGGGCATCCCATGAACCAACTGCTCCAGCATTCCGGTACATGCGATCACGGCCTATCCGAGCACCGCACACCCGGTGCCGATCAGGCCGGTGACTGCGCCACCGAACCCCGAGAACTCACCTATCCGCGCGCTCGCGCGATTCTCTACGCGCACGACCGGCACCTGTCGTGCCGGCAGTGGATCGCCGCCGCGGCGTATCTGTCCGCCGGCCTCGACGACGAGTAGTTCGTTCCACGCTCGGCGGGACCCCGTCAAGGCGGCTGAACGCCTCGAAACCGGTCCCCGACACCGCGATTCCGCATCCCGGCTCGCATTCGCTTGCCCTCAGGATGAATACGAGCCCTACGATGGTGGTACCCGCACCACACCATCTTGTGGAACGAGGGCATCATGATCCTTCTCGCGATGCACGACGTCATAGTGGCCCAGGTCGGCAATCCGACGCCCGAGACACCTCCGGCGGCGGACAAACTCCTGAAACTGGTGCGCTACTTCACCTGGTTCATGCTGCTGTCCGGGACCAGCGCGATCATCTTCGCGGGCGGCCGATTCGCCTGGGAGAAGTGGAACGGCGGCCCGCTGCAGTCGCCGAAAATGGTCGCCGGCGCCCTCGTCGGTGGCCTGGTCGCGACCAGCGCCGGAACTCTGATGAATTCGATTCTGACGCAGTAGTTCCCGACATTCCGGACGATTCACCCGGAAACGGCACGGTCCGGCCCCGGCTCCGCGCACCGTCCCAGTAGGGTGAACGCGGACCACCGGCGGATCCGGTGCCGTCCCTCGGTCGAGAATGGAGGGCCCGTGGCCGGCAGGCGGACCGACACCCGGGACCGCATCCGGTCGGTCGCGATGGAGCTGTTCTCCGCGCACGGCTACGAACACACCTCCATCCGGGAAATCGCCGATCGGCTCGCCATCACCAAAGCCGCGGTCTACTACCACTTCCGATCCAAGGAAGACATCGTCGTCAGCCTCGCCGACGATCTGCGCACGGGCATCGACGACCTCCTGGCCTGGGCCGAGGGCCAACCGCCCGGACCGGAGACGGGCCGCGAAATCCTGCGCCGCTACGGCGCCGTGCTGCACCACACCGGGCGGGAGATGACGCGGTTCATGTACGAGAACCAGCCCACGTTCCGCCGGCTCGGCGTGGGATCGGTGCTGCGCTACCAGTTCCGCGCGGTCGCCGACGCGATGACCGCCCCCGGCCACGATCCCCTGGCGGTTTTCCATGCCCGCCAAGCTCTGCTGGCCATCTCGTGGAGTGTCGGGATGATGGGCGACGTCGGCTTGACCGACGAGCAATGTCGCCGGGCCGCAGAGGATATCGCGCTGGCCATCTACGAACGGGCACAATGAGAGCCTGATGAAGGTCGGCCCGAGGACATCATGAATACACGCGTAACCCTCCTGGCGGCTGCGACACTCGCGGCGCCGCTCCTGATATGTGGGTGCTCCCACCAGAATTCGTCGCCGGTGAGCCAGGCGGCACATCCGGTATCCATCGCCCACCAGGGCGCACCCGCGGTCGGTCCCGGCCCCTCCGGTACCTACACCGTCGCCGCGCAACCGGCACCGGGCACCTGTCATTTCGGCAAAAGCGGTGACGGACAGCCACTTCCGGATCCGCGCTGCACGCCGGGCGCGACCAATCCGAAGGTCACGCCCGACACCGTCAAGTCGACGATCTGCGTGGGCGGATACACCCAGTCCATCCGTCCGCCGGCCACCATCACCGACCGGGAGAAGAAGGCGAACGCCGAATCCTACGGCTACACCGGCAATCTGCACGATGCCGAATACGACCACCTGATCTCACTGGAGCTCGGCGGCGACCCGAACGACCCACGCAATCTCTGGGTCGAGCCGCCCTCGCCCGACCACAAGGCCGGGTCCGGGCCGAACAACCCCAAGGATTCGGTGGAGAACAAACTGCACTCGCTGATCTGCTCCGGCGCGGTCGGCCTGACGGACGCGCAGAACGCCATCGCGGGCGACTGGACCACCGCGTTGGCCGCGGTGGGCCACCCGAACGGAAAGTAGATCAGCTCGCCGCGGATGCCCGGCGGCGCGCCAGCCGGTTCACCACCGGGTATCCGGCGCACACCAGGACCGCCCACACCAGGCCGACCACGAGCGCGGTGCGGCCGCTGTCGGTCCAGAACAGCAACACCACGACCAATCCGAGGAAGGCCAGCGCCAGCACCGAGCTGACGGGCGCCCCGGGCAGGCGATAGTCGCTGGCCGGCAGCTCGCCGCGCCGCACGCGGACGCGGTAGATCAGGTGGCAGACCAGGATCATGCCCCAGACGAAGATGATGCCGATGGTCGACACCGAGGTGATGTAGTTGAACGCCTTGTCCGGTGAGACGAGGTTGACGATCACACCGATCACCATCATCGCCGCCGAGAGCACGATGCCCGCGAACGGCACCCGGCGGTTGCTGAGACCACCGAGCGCGGCCGGGGCCTCGCCGCGCAGCGAGAGACTGCGCACCATGCGCCCGGTGGAGTAGATGCCGGAGTTGCACGACGACAGCGCCGCGGTCAGCAGCACGAAGTTGATGATCCCCGCCGCCCCCGGAATGCCGATCTGCTCGAACACCTCCACGAACGGGCTGCGCCCGGAGTGGAAGACCCGCCAGCTCGACACCGACATGATCACGATCAGCGCGCCCACGTAGAACAGCCCGATCCGCAGTGGCAGCGAGTTGATCGCCCGGCGCAGGGTGCGACGCGGATCGGCGGCCTCGCCCGCGGTCACACCGACGAGTTCGACGCCCACATAGGCGAAGAGCACGATCTGCAACGCCAGCAGCGCTTGGCCGAATCCGTTCGGGAAGACACCGCCGTCGGCCCACAGGTTGGTCACCGTCGGATCGGGCGCGTGGCCGAAGCCGAAGATCAGCACGCCGATACCGATGACGATCATCGCGACGATGGCGGTCACCTTGATGGTGGAGAACCAGAATTCGCCCTCGCCGAACAGCTTCACCGAGATCAGGTTCGCGGCGAACAGCACGCCGAGCACGACGAGCGCGGTCACCCATTCCGGGATCGCGAACCAGTATTTGATGTATTTGCCGGCGACGGTGATCTCGGCCATGCAGGTCGCGACCCACACCGCCCAGTAGGTCCAGCCGGTGACGAAGCCGGCGAAGCGACCGAGGAATTCGTGCGCGTATTCACCGAAACTGCCCGACACCGGCCGATAGGTGAGCAGCTCCCCCAGCGCGCGCATGATCACGAAGATCGCCAGTCCGGCGGCGAGGTAGCACAGGATCAGCGCCGGTCCGGCCTGTTCGATGGCCCCACCGGATCCGTAGAACAGTCCCGTGCCGATCGCCCCGCCGATGGCGATCATCTGGATGGTTCGGGGGTTGAGGCCGCGCTGGTAGCCCTCTTCACCCGCGGACGCGAGGGCGGGCGCGCCCGGCTCCTCGGGTTTCCGGTCGGTCGTCATATCGCAGCACCGTACCGGGTCGAGGCCGGTGCGCGACCGGTGCAACCGTCCAGTGAACTAGTTCACAGTCCTTGTCACTCAATAGTTGTGAGCGCACAATCATTGTGTGCCTACAACTGTTTCCGGGCTGACGCCGCGCCACAAGACGCTCGTGCTGGTCACCTGCTGTCTGAGTCTGCTGATCTCGTCGATGGACGCGACCATCGTGAATGTCGCGATTCCGACCATCCGCGGCGATATGGACGCGCCGCTGTCGCGGCTGCAGTGGATCGTCGACGTCTACACCCTCACCCTGGCGAGCCTGCTGATGCTGTCCGGCGCGACCGCCGACCGCTTCGGGCGCAAGCGCATGTTCCGGATCGGGCTGAGCATCTTCGCCCTCGGCTCGCTGCTGTGCAGCCTCGCGCCCGATATCGACATGCTGATCGGGGCACGTTTCATCCAAGCCATCGGTGGTTCGATGCTCAATCCCATCGCGATGTCGATCATCACCACGGTCTTCACCGGCCGCGTCGAACGGGCTCGTGCGGTGGGTGTCTGGGGCGCGGTGGTCGGCATCTCCACCGCGATCGGGCCGATGGTCGGCGGCGTATTGATCGACGCGCTGGGCTGGCAGTCGGTGTTCTGGATCAATCTGCCGATCTGCGCCGTCGCGCTGGTGCTGACCACGGTCTACGTCCCGGAGTCGAAGTCGCAGACGGCACGCGGTATCGATCCGCTCGGCCAGGTGCTGGCGGTCATGGTGATGTTCACGCTGGTCTTCGGGCTGATCGAACATCGCCCGGAGATCTTCGGGATCACGGCCGTGGCGCTGGCGGGATTCCTCTACGCCGAACGACGGCATCGCTCGCCGTTCATCGATCTGCGGTTCTTCCGCAGCGTGCCGTTCGCGGCGGCCACCGTCACCGCGATCTGCGCGTTCGCCGGACTGGGCGCCTTCCTCTTCAGCGCTTCGCTGTATCTGCAAGGGGTACGGCATTATTCGGCTGTGCACACGGGACTTCTCTACCTGCCGATGGCGCTGGCGATGCTGATCTGCTCGCCGCTGTCGGGCCGGATGGTCGGCCGCCTCGGCACCCGGCCCTCGCTGGTCGCCGCCGGAATTCTGATGACGACAGCCGCTGCGTTGCTGACCACGCTGCGGCCCGATACTCCGATCTGGCAACTCGTCGTGATGTTCGCGATCTTCGGCGCCGGTTTCGGCACGGTGAACCCGCCGATCACCACGGCGGCTGTCAGCGGGATGCCGACGGATCGGGCGGGCGCGGCCTCGGCGGTCGCCTCGACCAGCCGCCAGATCGGCGTCAGCGTCGGCGTCGCCCTGTGCGGCCTGCTGTCCGGGGCGGGATTGTGGTGGGTGGTGGCCGCCCTGGCTGCGGGCGTCGCGGTGCTGGGCATCGCCGCCAACACCGGATGGGCACTGCGCTCGCGCGACCGGATCGCTCCCCTGCTCGAGCACAAGGAGCCGGTTCATGTCTGACGACCGGCCGGCCCCGAGCCCGGACGAGGTCTGGCGCGTACTGACCGATGTGGTCAAGGACACCCGCGATACCTGGAAGCGCGCGGTGGTCGACCGAACGGGCATGCCGTTCAGCAGGTTTCGAGTACTGCGTCGGCTGGCGCCCGGCCCGCTGCCACTCAAGGAAATCGCCCGGGTGGCCACCATGGACGCGCCGGCCACCACCGTGGTGGTCAACGATCTCGAGGCCCGCGGTCTGGTCTCGCGCGACACGGCTGCCGACGATCGGCGGCGCAAGCTGGTGACGATCACCGATGCGGGGCGAGAAGTGCTCGCACAGGCGATGGCCACGCCCGATCCGCCGCCGCCCGCCCTCACCGCGCTGTCCGCCGAGCAGTTGCGCACGCTGCACGATCTGTTGCGCCTGCTCTAGGCTCGGGTCGTGGCCGAAGAGACAACACCTGAGTGGGCGCCCGGCCTGTCGTCGGGGTTCGAACTGGGCACCGACGGCCCCCGGGTGATCATGGTCGGCATCGACGGATCCGATGCCTCCTGGCGCGCGACCGCCTATGCCGCGGGATTGGCCCGGCGCCAGAACTCCCTGCTGGCAATGGTTTACGTCCAGCCCTGGATGGCCATGGCCGGCGCCTACGGCGTCGACGTCCAGGGCGCGACCGCCGAGATGGCCGAGGATCTGGCCCGGGAGGTGCGCGAACACGCGGAGAAGGTCAAGGACGTCTACCGCACCCGCTGGAAGTTCATCACCCGCCGCGGCGATCCGTTCACCGTGCTGGCCGAGGCGGCCGACGAATTGAAGGCCGACGGCGTCGTGGTCGGCGCGTCCGAGAAGGCCGGGCATCGAATTATCGGCTCGGTCGCGGTGCGTCTGGTGAAAGCGGGGCGCTGGCCGGTTACTGTCGTGCCCTGAGCTCCGTCGGCGTCCCGAGTGTGATTGGGACGCGGCATCGGGGGAACCCGCCGGAACGAGACCGTTGAGGAAAGGGTTTTCACTATGTTGATTCGCCGCCTTGCCCGGCCGCTGCTGGCATCGGTGTTCGTCGTCGACGGAGTCGACACTCTGATGCATCCCGAGCCACGGGCGCAGGCCGCCACCACCCTGGTATCCCATGGGGAACAGCGTCTGCCGGATTCGGTATCGGCCAAACTGCCCTCCGATCCGGCGAAAATAGTGCGGATCAATGCCATCGTCCGAGTCGGCGCCGGAACGCTGCTCGCGCTGAACCGCGCACCCCGGCTCTCGTCGCTGGCACTGGCGGTGACCGTCATCCCGGCCACCGTGACCGAGCAGGATTTCTGGAACGAATCGGATGCTCAGCAGCGCGCCGCCAAGCGCACGGCCTTCATCAAGGACGTCGGCCTGCTCGGCGGCCTACTCATCGCCGCCGCCGATACGGAGGGCAAGCCCTCGCTGGGCTGGCGGGGTCGCCGGGCCGCGCGCAAGGCCGCCGCCGCCCTCCCGTTCACTGCCACCACCGCCGACACGGTGCGGGATCGCCTGCAGCAGCAGGCCGTCCGCGGCCGGGAACTGGCCTCGGTGGCCGCCGACAAGGGCGCCGATCTGGCCTCGGTGGCGCAGTCGCGTGGTGCCGAACTGGCCTCGGTGGCCCAGTCTCGCGGCGGTGAACTCGCCGAGGCAGCTCGCGAGCACGGCACCGAGTGGGCGGAACTGGCCCGCAGTCGCGGCGCAGAATTGGCCGGCACCGCACTCGACCATCGCGGCGAATGGGCCGAGGTGGCCAAGCGGCGCGGCGCGGATCTGGCCGAAGCCGCCCGCGAACACGGCGGTGAGTGGGCCGAGCTGGCCAAGCGCAAGAGCGCCGAACTCGCCGACACCGCGGGTGATCACCGCGGCGACTGGGCCGAGCTCGCGAAGCACCGCGGCACCGAATGGGCCGAGGCCGCCCGCGAACACGGTGGCGAATGGGCCGAGGTGGCCAAGCAGCGCGGCTCGATCTTCGCGCGCCAGGCCCGCAAGCGCGCCGAGAAGGCGGCCGAGGCCGCGCGCGAGCGGGCGGAGAAGGCTGCGGACACCGCCCGCGAGCGCCTGGCCGAAGCCCGAAACGGCAAGTGACACAGGGTTTCTCACCGGCGCCGGCTCAGGCGCCGGTGAGAAACGCCGTCATCTCCGCGGCGACGGCCTCGGGTTGATCGAGCATCGACAGGACGTAGGCATCCTCGATTTCCACCAGCCGGCCCGCAGGCAGGAGTTCGGCGAGGCGGCGCCCGTGTTCGCGTGGCATCGGCGCGGCCGCCGGGGACCACAGCACCAGGGCGCGGCCGGGAAAGTTCCGCAGGGCTTCGGTATCGGCGATCAGTTGCGCGGCCGGTGGCAGTACCCGGCCGTATTTGCGCACGTCGCGGCCGATGTCCGGATTACGCAGGGCGGGTTCGGTCCATCCGCGCATCAGATCGTCGGAGATCGGATAGCGCGCCATCTGCCCGTAGATCAGCGACGAGCGGCGCAACAGCCCGATCCGCAACTGACGCAGGACGATCGGTAGCGCGCCCGGGACGCGCAGCGCGAGCACGGCCAGCTTGCCGGGCAGTCCGGGCGGGAAGTTGTCGAAGGCCTCACACGGGAGCACGACCAGCTGGGCGATCCGCTTGTCCAGGCCGTAGGCGGTGAGGAACAGCCCGCCGCCCCAGTCCGAATGCACCAGGGTGACATCGCGAAGATCCAGCGCCTCGAGGAAGTCCGCGAGCACCACGTTCTGGCCGCGCATACTCAGATCGGCGTCCGGCCGCATCGGTTCCGGATGCGCGCCGAGTGGCAGCACCGGCCGCACATACCGAAAACCGCTGGGCAGCAACGGCATCACGCGATCCCACACCGTGTGGTCGATGAGCAGTCCGTGCAGCAGCACGACCGGCGGGCCCTGCCCCTCCTCGACGTAGTGGATCGGCCCGGCGGGAACCTCGACGACCGGCATACGCTGCCACCTCCGCATCGAAAAACGTGCGGCCACGCCCGGAAAGGCGCGTCCACCTGCTAGAACATTCGCTCTAGAGCGTGTGTTCTAGTATGGGAGCATGTCCGAGACCGTGTCAACCCCGACCGCCGAGCGCATCGTCACCGCGACGGCGGAACTGATGCGCCGCCAAGGCTACGGCGCCACCAGCGTCAAACAGATCACCGCGGCCGCGCGGGCCCCGATCGGATCGCTGTATCACCATTTCCCGCAGGGCAAACAGCAGATCGCGGCCGCCGCGCTGCGAACCAGCGGCGCCGCCTACATCCAGCTGCTACCCCTGCTGATGGATCCGTATCCGGACCTGCGGGTGGCGGTGGTGGCCGCGTTCACCGCCGCCGCGGAACAGATCGAACAGTCCGGCTGGATGAACATGTGCCCGGTCGGCACGGTCGCGGGTGAGATCGCCGACAGCGAACCGGCACTGCGAGAGGTGACCGCCGAGGTGATGCAGTCCTGGATCGACCAGGGCAGTGCGTACTTCCGGGCCCGCGGGCTGTCCGCGTCCGCGGCCCACACTTTCGTGATCGCGGTCCTGGGCGCCCTGGAGGGTGCGTTCATTCTGAGCCGCACCCTGCGCTCGACCGGCCCGATCGAATCGGCCGGGCCGGCGATGGCCGCCTATCTCGACACTCTCACCGGAACTCGCTCCCCGGCAACGATTTCCGAGGAATGAGAAAAGCACTCAGCCCACGGTGAATTCGGCTGTGGTACCGGTGAACGGGACGGTCGCGGCGCCGTCGCGGCGGTCACCGCGGTATTCGATGCGATAGCGCCCCGCTTCCGCGTCGGCGGGCACGGTCCAGTGGATGGCGACCCGCGAGGCCTCGGGCTGGCCGGGCGGGCGTGACCAGTGCAGTTCGGTACACCAGTCGTTGTCGTCGAAGACCGCGCGCCATTGCTCGCCCTCGGCGCGCTGCACCTCGAAATAGCTTCCGCCGGTGTGGAAATCGTTGGCCGGGTGGGCGCCGCAGAACTCGACCGTCACCGTATCGCCGTGCCCGTAGCCGGGCTTCGGCGCGGTGATCACCTCACCGAACGCGCGCCCCGTCATCGGCGCATCGGCCGGTACCGGCGGCAGGAGATTCGGCTGCACGCCCGTGGTCCAGTCCAGCGGGGCCGGGCCACGGCCCAGGTCGACGCGCGCGGCCACCGCGCGGGCCAGTCGATCGAATTCCTGCACGTAGGCGGGCAGCGTCCAGCGGCCGTACAGCGTTTCCCCGCCCTCGTACTGCTGGGAAGCGTATTCCTCCGGCGTGGTCACGTACCCGCAATAACCATTCGAATAGCCTTGCAGCAGCACGTTTTCCAGTGGCACGGACAGTGCGTGCGCCACCACCCGCCGGATGCGCAGCCCCGAGACCACCGTGTATTCCGCCGGACCCGAGGCCAGCACCAGGTCGCCGATCCGCAGAATCTGGATCGGGACCGTCAGCGGCACCCACGGGCGCGGCGGCAGCACACCCAGCGGCGCCACGATCAGTTTGGGCGCCTGCACATCCCGCATCCACTGCTCGATGGGGGCGTCCAGTCCGCCGAGCGCCGCGACGACCGGATCCGTGTTGCCTTCCTGCAGGAACGACAGCTGGGTCTTCCAGTTGTCCTCCGAACTGGTCGCGGCGGCCGCTGCGCCCATCATGGCGGGCGCGGTGCGCGCCGGTTTGCCGTCGGGAGTGTAGGACCCGTCGATGGCGATATCGGCCATGTTCAGATAGCGCAGCGCCGCGTCCACTCCCCCGCTGCGCATCGGCCGCGCCGCGTCGAAAGCCGCACGGCCCGCTCGGTATTGGCGTTCGCCGATGAGAGAGCAGTTGAGCCGGTTGTCCTCGGTGGGCCCGGACGGGTGCCAGGGTGTGAGGCCCAGATTCGGCGTCATGTCACCGGCGTTGGTCTGCGCGAACGCCGCCACGAAACCGGGCTTTCCGGCGCCCGGCCGCACCCCCATCTCGTCGTGTTCCCAGCGGTAGCTGGCATAGCCCTTGTTGTCGGCCGAGATGAGCGTATTGGCGTCGGTGAGCGAGGTCCCGTGCGTCGCGAACCAGGTGATCGCGCCGATGTCGTTGCCGCCCTGCCGCAATCGCAGCACCGTCACCTGCGGATCGATCGCGTTCGGGAAGGCGGCCTTGTCGTCCGGCGGGTTGAGGTCGAAGGCGACCCGGGAGCGGTTGGCCGAGGCGTCGTGCAGTTCGCCGTGCCCCAGCGACAGTGTGCCCGGGGCCAGATTCTCGTGCGCCGCGACCAGTGCCGCGACGATGCCGTCCACTTCGGCCTGATGGGAGTTGTTCTGAAAGCCGTATGCGGCAAGGGAGTACGCGTATTCGCGCGCGGTGCCGCCGCAGGAATTGTGATTGTGGGTGGCGTTGAGGTTGACGTTGCGCTCGGTGTACAGCGCACCGAACCGCTGTCCCAGCCGCTGCATCACGGCCAGATGCACCGACTGGAACAGGCACGCGATATCCGCGTTGACGAAGGCCACCCGCTCACCGCTGGCCCGGTCGACCACGATGTAGGCGCGCGCCCACGTGCGCATGAGCAGCCCGGTCGCGACCTGGTCGAGTTCGGAGTAGCCCATCATGCCCTGCCCGGCGACCGCGCCGGTGACATCGGCGATGCCCGCACCGACCAGATATCCCGCCTCGTCGCCGGTGCCCCGGATCGGTGCCGCCCCCGCGGAAGCGGTGGCCCCCACACCCACACCCGCGGCCACGGCCGCGGTCACGGTGCCGGCCAGCATCGATCGCCGGGTAAACGTCACTGATCGCTCCTTCGATTCCGGCCGCCACGCTGCGACCGCCTCCTCCAACCGTGTGCACCGGAGATTACTGGTCACTCGTCCAGTACGCTAGCCCCGATTTCGTGAAAAAGTCCCGGTTACTCGATGGGCGCGGTCAGCGGCAGGGCGATCACCGAGGTTCCGACGTGCACGGTGAAGGCACCGGGTTCGGTATCCCAGCCCGCATCCGTCCAGTGCTGGAAAGCCCGCCGCGGCAGCGGAATTCGCACGCGGCGCACCCCACCCGGCTCGGCCGTGACGCTGGCGAAGGCCGCCAGCCACCGCACCGGCCGCTCGATCGCACTGTCCTCACGCGACAGGTAGACCTGCACCACCTGCTTACCGGTCCGATCACCGATATTGGCCACGGTCACCTCGACATCGTGGCCGTCCACCGCGAGATCGCTCAGCTCCCACACGGTGTAGCCGAGTCCGTGGCCGAACGGGTACGCCGGCTGCACACCGGCACGCAGCCAGGTGCGGTAGCCGATGTGCACGCCCTCGTCGTAGGCCAGGGTGCCGTCGGCGGCCGGGGTGGTATCGCGGACCGGCACGTCGGCGAGTTCCTTCGGCCAGGTGGTCGGCAGCCGGCCGCCGGGTTCGGCCGCACCGGTCAGCACATCGGCCAGCGCGGCGCCGAATTCCTGACCGGGGAACCAGGACAGCAGCACCGCCGCCACCTCGTCGCGCCACGGCATCTCCACGGGCGCACCGGAATTCACGACCACCACGGTGCGCGGATTGACGGCGGCGACAGCGGCGACCAGGTCGTTCTGACGGCCGGGCAGCGCCAGCGTGGTCCGATCGCGACCCTCGCTCTCCAACTGTTCGGTGGTGCCGACGACCACTACGGCCACCTCGGCCCGGCGCGCGGCCTCGACCGCCGCCGCGAATTCGTCCTCGGGTGCGCGCTCCGGCCGCCCCACGACCAGGCCAACGCCGAGGATCATGCCCAGACCCGCGGCCGCCGACGCACCCGGACCGACCGTGATCCGGACGTCGACCTCCTGACCGGCGGCGAGTTCGCGCTCGATGCAACGTTGCGGCGGATCCAGCAGTGCGGCAACGGGATCCGAGCCCTCGAAGGCGATCTCGGTGTCGATCACGGTCGCGCCGTCGAATTCCACCACACAGTGACCGAGTGCCGCGACACCGAGCCGCCACGCACCGGCCACATCAGCGCGCAGCCGCGCGCGCAGTTCGATCGCCGACGCGGCGGCCGCGTGCGGATCACCGAACAGCACCAGCCGGCCCGCCGTGCGGTGCTGGGTGTCGAGGACACGGTCGCCGTCGAGGTAGCGCAGGCACAGCCCCGGCGTCTCGGTGACCGGGTCGGTGACCAGTTCCACGGGCACAGGGATCAGATCGTCGCCGGTCCGCACCCCCGGCGTGTGGGTGACCGGCAGCACCGCCGACAGACCCTCGACCGGCGTGACGGTGTGGTCGGGGATCACGGTCGCACTGCCGCCGCCCATGTACCGCGGCTGCGCGGCAGCGGGTCCGAGCAGCGCCACCGAGGTCTGCGGTGGCAGCGGCAGCACACCGTCGTTGTGTACCAGCACCATCGCGGCCGCGGCAGTGCGGCGTACCAGATCGTGGGCCTGTTCAGCGGTGAAGTCCGGCACCGGCCGGGGTTCGTGCGGGGCCAGCCCGCCGACGCGATCGGCGAAACGCAGGATGCGCCGGACCTTGTCGTCGATCGCGGACTTCGGCACGGTGCCGGTCGCGAGCGCGTCGGCGAGGGCGGAACCCCACAGCGGCGACGGGCCCGGCATGGCCAGGTCGGTGCCGCGGGCGGCGCCTTCGGTACTACGCACGGCGGTCCAGTCCGAGACGACCACGCCGTCGAATCCCCAACTGCCCTTGAGAGGTTCGTCCAACAGTGGCGATTCGGTCATGGTGGTGCCGCCGACGCTGTTGTAGGCGGCCATCACCATCCACGCGCCGGCCTGCACCGCGCGTTCGAACGGATACAGGTACAGCTCGTGCAGGGCGCGCGCGGCGACGCGGACGTCGACGGTGAAGCGGTCGGTCTCGGAATCGTTGGCCACGAAGTGTTTCGGGCAGGCGGCGACGCCGTGTGCCTGCACCGCACGCACGTAGGCGGCCGCGATCTCCGCGGTGAGCGTCGGATCCTCGGAGAAGCATTCGAAATGCCTTCCGCCGAGCGGTGATCGGTGCAGGTTCACGGTGGGTCCGAGAACGGCGTAGACGTTCTTCCGCCGAGCCTGCGCCGCGATCAGTGCGCCGATCTCGGTGAGCAGGTCGCGGTCCCAGGTGGCGGCCAGCGCGGTTCCGGACGGCAGGCTGATCGAGGGATCGCGTTCGTCCCAGTTCTCGCCGCGCACACCCGACGGCCCGTCCGAGACCGGCATCTCGGCGAGGCCGATCGCGGAATCCCCGGCCATGCGGAACATTCCGGCGCCGGAGATGAGTCGTAGTTCGGCGGCCGGATCCAATTGTGTTGCCAGCTGCTCGATCCGGTCGTCCATCGGGTGCCCCGTTTCGTCTCGACTGCGCATCGGCCTCGACGCTACGGGATATCGGCGGGTCGGCGCCGTATCGGCCGCCGCGCGTCGGGGCTACCGCAGCCGCAACCGGACCATCGGCAGCGTGTCGACCGGCGCGCCGGTCGCGTGTTCGATCACGGCGCGCAGATTCTGCCAGGCCTTCGGGTGCAGCGCCCGTGCACCCGGTCCGGCGGTGAATTCGGCGAATGCCATGGTGGTCCTCCTAGTCGACGGTGGGCCGGGACCGCTCGTCTTCGGGACCGGCCCGGACGCCCGCGATCCGTAGCAGCGGCGTCGCGAGGTCCAGCTCGCGCAGCCCCGGATCGATGAGCCGATGCAGCACCAGCCCATCCAGCGCGGCGACCAGCACGACCGCGGTGGCCTCCGGATCGGGGACGGACTCGTCGGCGCGCAGCCGGGCGACGATCGTGGCGCGGAATTCGGCGAGGACGGTGGTCAGGCCGGCGCGCAGCCGTTCGTGCCGCGTGGCGGCGAGCAGCATTTCGCTGAACACCCGGGTGTCGGCGCTCGACTCGTCGTAACCGCCGATCAGCGACAGCAGGGCGGTGATGCCGGTCGTGGTAACACCGAGCAGGTCCGCGGGGACGTCGCCGATCAGCCGCCGCATCATGCGCAGCGCCGCGTCGATCAGCAGATCGTCCACCGAGCGGAAGTGATAGTGCACCAGCCCGGCCCGCACCCCGGCCCGCTCGGCGACGAGCCTGGTCGTCACCGCACCCCAGCCGCGCTCGGCGATCAGCGCCGTCGCCGCGTCCATCAGCCGGGCCCGCGTCTGGCGACCCTGTTCTTCCGCGGTGACCATCGCATCTCCCTGGACGTTCGCCTTGGGCGAATGACCAAACCGTAGCGCGGCGTTGGGCGTGGTCACAAGAGGCCGTCGACTTGCCGCACGCCACGCTCGCGGAGTTGGTCCCGAATAAGGACGGTGTGATAGGGAATTGTCGTGTCATGCACCCCTTCCGTTCATCCCGTCTACATCGCCGCGACGCCGTGCCCGCGACGATGACGGAGGCGGCCATCGATCGCGCGCGAGCGGTCGGCTACCGCCGGGACCTGGACGGATTGCGCGGACTGGCCATCGCGCTGGTGGTGGTGTTCCACATCTGGTTCGGCCGGGTGTCCGGTGGGGTGGACATCTTCCTGGTGCTGTCGGGCTATTTCTTCACCGGATCGCTGCTGCGCCGGGCCGAATCCGGAGACGTCGGCATCGGCCTCACTCTGCGGCGTACCGCCCGCCGGCTGCTGCCCGCGCTCGTCGTGGTGCTCGGCGCCGTGGTGGCGGCGACCGTCACGCTGCGGCCGTACACGCAGTGGGGTGATCTGGCCGGCCAGACCCTGGCCTCGCTGTTGTACTACCAGAACTGGCGGCTGGCGACGACGTGGTCGGACTATCTGGCTGCCGATCCCTCGGTGAGCCCGCTGCAACACCTGTGGTCGATGTCGGTGCAGGGGCAGTACTACCTCGCGGCCCTGCTCGTGGTGGCCGCCACGGTATGGGTGTGCCGTCGACTCGGCCGCGAGCGCGCGATGCGGCCGGCGCTGACGGCGGTGATCATGGTCACCACGCTCGCCTCGTTCCTCTACGCGGCGCAGGGTTCGGCGACCCACCAGGGCTGGAACTATTACGACAGCGCGGCCCGGGCGTGGGAACTGCTGGTCGGTGCCGGTTTGGCACTGGCCGCCGCCTCGCTGCGCGCGCCGCGGGTCGTGCGGTCGGTGCTGGCGGCCGCGGGCCTGCTGGTGGTCGCGGTGGGTGGCTGGATCACCGACGGCGCGAATCAGTTCCCGGGGCCGCCGGCGCTGCTGCCGGTCGGTGCTGCCGTGGCGTTGATCCTCGCCGGCGCCGGGACCGGGCCCGAGCACCAGCCGCGGCTCACCCGGCTCCTGGCCTCACCGCCGCTGGTGCGGCTCGGCGATCTGGCCTACTCGCTGTATCTGTGGCACTGGCCGTTGCTGATCTTCCTGCTCGCCGAACGCGGCGGCTCCCGCGCGGGGTTCACCGGCGGCGCGGCGGTGATCGCCATCTCCCTGGGGCTGGCCTACCTCACCCATCGCTACATCGAGCAGCCGCTGCGCCTGCGCCCCCGGCAGGAGACGGACGCACCGATGTTCGGCCCGCGATATCGCCGCACCGCCGGGGTCGCGCTGTCGGTGACCGCGGCGGTGGTCGCCTCCGCGGCGGTCACCTGGAGTGCGGTCGTGCAGACTCATCCGCCGCGCGCGGTGGGCGCCCTCGACCCGGTGCAATATCCCGGCGCCGAGGCACTGGTCGGCGGCGCGTCGGTCCCCCAGGCGCGCATGCGGCCGACGCTGTACGAGGCGCCGGCCGAACTGCCCAGCCCGACCGTCGACGGATGTATCGCCGACTGGGATCACCGCGAGGTCGTCACCTGTACCTACGGCGCGGCCGACGCGCAGCACACGCTCGCGGTGGTCGGCAACTCCCATGCCGAGCACTGGATGCCGGCGCTGCAGCAGCTGGCGGCGCAGCACAATTTCAAGATCCTGGTGCATCTGAAGATGGGCTGTCCGCTCACCCTCGATCAGAACGCGATGTACAAGGGCGAACCGAATCCCGATTGCCGCGACTGGTCGCGCGAGGTGATCGATCTGCTGGGCAACGAGCGGCCCGAGTGGGTGTTCACCACCGGCACCCGTCCGCTCGACGCGGGCGGCGACGAAACCCCGGCCGACTACCAGGATGTGTGGAAAGCCCTGTCCGACAAGGGTATCCGGGTGATCGCGGTCCGCGACACCCCGTGGCTGCGCCGCGACGGTGTGCGCTATCGCGCGATCGACTGCCTGGCCCGCCACGGCGATCGGATCAGCTGCGGCATGCCCCGCGCCGATGCGCTCTCACCGGTCGACCCGGCCCTCGACGCGTCCGCCGCCTTCCCGAACGTCTTTCCGATCGACCTCACCGACGCCGTATGCGAACGCGACGTCTGCCCGGTGGAGGTCGGCAACATCCTCGTCTATCACGACGAACACCATTTCACCGCGAGCTACGCGCGTTCGCTGGCCCCCGAACTCGGCCGGCAGCTCAGCCCGCTGCTGGGTTGGTGGTGAACAGCGACGCCAGCGGCGGGCGCTCGGCCGACGACACCGGAGTCGTCACCCGCCGCCATCCCGTCGCGCCGGGCCGGAACTGGGTCAGCCCCACCCCCGAATCGGGGATGTCGAGGCGCGCGAGCAGTGTCGCGATGATCTGACGGCTCATCACGGCCAGTTCGTGGGTCGGCCGATTGCGGTGGATGCGGATGCCCAGGTCGACCTCGCCGATCGCGGCGCGGCCGAAACGGTGCAGGGTGTCGAGCAGAATGCCGATCTCGACGCCGTAACCGGGGGCGAACGGAATCTCGGTGAGCAGGGCTCGGGTAGCGGCGTATTCACCGCCGAGCGGCTGCCGCACGTCGGCCACCTCGGGGGCGAGCGCGGTCAGCAGCGGCCGGGCCACCAGCTGAGTCACCCGCCCACCGCCGTCGGTGTCGCCGTGCGGATCGTCGCCGAGCGGACGCCGGTAGAACCCTTTCACCAGCTGAATGCCCGGGTCCCGCAGCAACGGCGCCACCAGCGCGGGCACGAAACCCGGGTCCGGATCGTGCAGGTCGGAATCGATGAACACGACGATGTCGCCGGTCGTCACCGCCAGCGACCGCCACAGCACCTCGCCCTTGCCCGTCCGCACCGGCACGCCGGGCAGCGCCTGCTCGCGGGTGTACACCGCACTCGCACCGGCGGCGCGGGCGCGGGCGATGGTGTCGTCGGTCGAGCCGGAGTCGACGACGACCAGTTCGTCGACGAGTCCGCCGACCAGATCCCGGATCGAGCCGATCACGCCCGCGATGGTGTCGCGTTCGTTCAGGGCCGGGATCACGACCGAGACCGTCCGGTCACCTTTGGCCCGGATCAGGTCGGTCGCGCCGACATCGTGTGCGGGACAGGCCGATTCGGCGGGTGCGGCATACGTCATCGATATCTCCTCAGATACCCGGGTCCAGAATGTCGGTCGTCAGCTCCGGCCACAGCCGCGCCCAGCTGTCGCGTGGCCCGGCGCACCGCCAGATGGTCACGTGGGCGTCGATACCGGGGAATCCACGCGGATCGGCGAGCCGCACGAGCGGCTCGACAGTGGAAAACGTTCGGCGCAACCGTGTTTCGGCGGTGTCGGTGTCGACGCAGAGGGTCGTGGTGGTGCCGGGCGGCGGTCGCCCGAACTCCGCGTAACCGCGATCGGGACTGTAGACCGGCAAGCCGGGCGGCCCGAAACGATCCAGCGCCGCGGCCTGCCAATAGGTCCGGGTCAGTATCGCGGCAGGGGCGTGATCCGGGCCGGCTCGTTCGGCGGCCAGCGACGCGCCCGCGATGAGAGCGTCCCACCCGGTGGTGCCCGAAATTCGCATGCGCGTGGACAATTCGGCCCGCGTGGTCACCGTCCGCGGCGGGTCGCCCGATGGCAACAGCAGCACCACCCCCAGGGCGACGACGATCGACACCGTCGCCGCGGTGCACGCCGTGACTCGCGACCATCGCACGGGAAGTCGCTCCACCAGCACGCAGGCACCGGCCGCGAACAGCACCGGCAGCAGCCCGGCAACGTAGTAGGGACGCCCGCCGGTGACGGCCACGAACAGCACGACGACGCAGGTGGCAACCGCCAGAAAGCGATGATCGCGCAACCGGCGACCCGCGAATCCCCCAGCGGCACAGCCGATCAGCACCACACCCAGCACCCCGGCCAGGGTCACCAGCTGCACCGGCAAGCCGGCCGTACCACCGGTCGCGGCCCTCTGTTCGTCGCGGATCACCACCCCCATGGCCAGCTGTGGCCAGCCGTGGCGCGCTTGCCACAGCAGCGCGGGCGCCGCCGACACGGACGCGATTCCGGCGCCGGCCCACAGCGCGGGCCGGCGTACGATCTCCCGCGGTCCGCAGCAGGCGATCCCGACGGCGAGTGCGGCCACCACTACGGGCAGCAGGAGTTTCACCTGCAGGTCGATCGCCGCGACCACGCCCGCGATCAGCAGCAATCGGTCCGCGCGAGTCCGCACCCAGCGCGCCGACAGCCAGGCCAGCACCGCGACAGCCGTGGAGTCGAGGGCGAATGTCGACAGCGAGGCGGTCTGGGTAACCACATACGGGCAGCAGGCATAGCCGACCGCGGCGAGCACCCGCGCGGCGCGGCCGCCACCGAATTCCCGCGCCAGCGCCGCGGTGACGACGATCGCGACCACCCCGGCCAGGATGGCGGGCAGCCGCAGCACGGTCAGGGATTCGGGCGCGAAAGTGTGCGCGGCACGTGCGAGCAGCGGGATCACCGGTCCCTGATCGACGTATCCGGCGGCCGGATGATGTCCGGCGGCGACGAAGTACAGCTCGTCGCCGAACCAGTCGTACCGCGCGGCCCGGATCGTGAGGACCGCCGCGGTGAGCGTCGCGATCACGCCCACCCAGACCGCCGTCCCGTGTCGGGAGATACGTTTCAGCACACCGTCTTTCAGCGCCGCTCGCGATCGGTTCGCACATGGTGCCGGCGAGGGCGGCCGGCTCGCCGCGAGCGAGCCCGGATGCGGTCTCGTGGACGACTCCCGGGAGCGGATGTCCACAGCGGGTTGCCGGTCGTGCCGTGCCGGTGGACGCGGAGCCGGCGTCGCGGCATCATCGCCGAAACGCTGTTCGGCCGAGAGTGTTTCGGCTGTGGCGGCACGGACTTGCTCTCCATGATCCGGCCGGGGATCGTCGCGGTGCCTCGACGGCGACGTCCGGGTGCCGCGCCCGGGCATTCCGCTCACACGCACCTCGCCGGTCGGTGGCCCGGTGCGATCCGGCGTGTCACAGTAATGCGGCATCGACCCGTTCGGTGCCGGTCAGGGCGATATCGCGGCACAGCTTCGTCAGCGTCGACAGGTATTGCGCCACCGCCTCGTGCGCACGCGGAGTATCCGGGAACACCATGCTCAGCTGGGTGATGTCGGGGAAGCGGTTGATCCACAGGTAGACCTCGCTGGAACTGGCCCGGTTGCCGTACAGTCCGCCGTTGATGCGGTCGAACATCTCCGCGCCCGCCATCCGCCGCACATCGACGTAGGAGACCATCGGCGCCGAGAACCCGAGCCGGGTGTGGATGCGCGGATCGTCGGCGGCCAGTTCCAGTACCCGGTGCACGCACACCTGCGCCAGCTCCTTCGCGGCATCGGCCTGGGCCTGGGCGCGGCCCACCAGTGAGGTGAACGTCTCGTCCGGCCGCACCGCCACCGCGACCGGCACCAGACTGGTGTACCAGCCGATCGCACCCTGCTCCCCCGGAGTCGAGCGCGTGTTGACCGGCGTGAACACGAAATACTTGTCCCTGCCGGTCAATTCGTACTCGGTCAGCGCGATCGCGGCGAACACGCCGCCGAGGAACTTCCCGCCGTAGTCCTGGCACACCTGCTCGAATCGCAGCGCCTCCGCCTCCTCGAACAGCGGCACGGTGATCTGCGCGCCGCGGGTGAATCCGCTCGCGCCCGGTGCCACGCCGAGGTCCATCGGAAACGACGGTACCGCGCCGTCGTGGCGGATCAGCAGCTCCAGCCAGCGCTGTACCGGCGCGGAGTCGGTGGTGAGCTCGGCGTTGTAGCTCAGTTCCCGTTCGCAGTAGGCGAGATGACCGTCCACCGGTTCGATGGGGACCCGGCCGCCGGACAGTTCGTTGCCGTAGAGCAGCAGCAGATCCACACACGACAACGCCTGCCCCACACCGTCGGTGTGCAGGTGGTCCACGGCGGCGTAGACGGTGAACTGGTCGCCGCGGTCGATGACGCCGAAACCGAAACAGTCCCAATCGAATACGTCGCGCGCATGGCGCTGCACATGGTCGCGGACGGCGTCGCTGTCGGTGATCTCGCCGTAGTCGCGGGGCTCGAAGTCGATATCGCCCGGGTCGGCGACGTGGCGCGCGATCCGCTCGCCGGGTTCGCAGGAGAACCAGCTCCAGAACGTGTCGTGACGGCGGGCGAACGCGGTGATCGTCCGGGTCATGGCATCGCGGTCCAGCGCACCGGGAAAGTCGAAGGCGATCATGCACAGCCGGGACGCGCGAGATCCGCTGTCGCGCTGGCGATATGCCGCGCGCAGATATTCGCGCTGCTGGTAGGACGGGCCGACCGGATGCTCCGGGGCGGCCAGGACCGCCGCACGCGACTGCGCAGTGGGTGCCCAGGCGATGAGTCTGCCGGGCTGCGGATGCCAATCGTCGAAGAAGCCGAAACCGACCATGGAAACCCTCGTTTCGTCCAGATGTGACGACCCGCCGGCACCGGCCGCGCCGCCGAATCACGCGGACCGAGTCAACGGCACCCGCGCCCATCCGCCAACCGTCGCCGTGGAAGTTTGTGACCTTCCCCAGATCCGGTCGAGTCCGATAGGCCGCCGGTCCCAACAGTCGGCGCGACACCTTGCGGCCGTGACCTTCGCGGGCCTACGTTGACCGCCGTCCAGACCCGCCGGAACGAGAGAGGTAGGCGGATGATTCGCCGCTCACTGCCCACTGCCCTGCTGGCGTCGGTGCTGACCGCGGCGCTGTGCGCGTCACCCGCGGTGGCCGACGACCCGCCGCCCACCCCGGTGAGCGTCGCCGCGCTCACCGCGGCCGCCGAACCCGCCGCCGACGGCGCCCACCTGCTCGGGGTCGAGCAGGAATCCGACGGCATGCTGAATCTGCGCGTGCACTCCGCCGCGATGAATCGCGAGATCGAGGTGAAAGTCCTTCGGGCGCCGGATGGTTCGGCCCCGGCGCCGGTGCTGTATCTGCTCAACGGCGCCAGCGGTGGTTCGGAGGCCAGCAGTTGGCCCGAACAGACCGATATCGTCGACTTCTTCCGCGGCAAACAGGTCACGGTGGTGACGCCGATGGGCGGCAACGGCAGCTATTTCGCCGATTGGCGCGCCGACGATCCCGTACTCGGCCGGCAGAAGTGGTCGAGTTTCCTCACCGCGGAACTGCCGCCGATCATCGATTCGGCCTTTCACGGCTCCGGCGCGAACGCGGTGGCCGGTATCTCCATGGCCGGCACCTCCGTTTTCCAGCTGGCCCTGGCCGC
The DNA here is from genome assembly GCF_001613505.1 of Nocardia mikamii NBRC 108933. Classification (GTDB taxonomy): domain Bacteria; phylum Actinomycetota; class Actinomycetes; order Mycobacteriales; family Mycobacteriaceae; genus Nocardia; species Nocardia mikamii. Next base: position 98,964 of record NZ_BDCM01000026.1, on the reverse strand, counting down.
ACCCCAGCTGTACCGGGCGGTCGGCTCCTACAGCGGCTGCGCGCGCACCAGCGATCCGCTGGGGCAGGCGTTCGTCGACGGTGTGGTGCTGCGGTGGCACGGTGATCCGCTGAATCTGTGGGGTGCGCCCGACGATCCGCTGTGGGCGGCCCACGATCCCTACGTCAACGCGGACCGGCTGCGCGGGCTGGCGATCTACGTCTCGACCGGCAACGGAATTCCCGGTCCCTTCGACAATCCGGACGGGCCCGGAATTCACGGCAACACCCGCAAACTCATCGAGCAACTGGTCTACGGCGGCGTGCTCGAGGCCGCCACCCACAATTGCTCGATCGCGCTGCGGGACCGGCTGGCGCAGTTGAACATTCCCGCGACCTTCGACCTGCGCGCGAACGGCACCCACTCCTGGGGCTACTGGCAGGATGATCTGCACCGCTCCTGGCCGATATTCGAACAGGCCCTGAACCGCTAACCCGCCGCCGCGATTCTCCGTGCGGCGGAGACGGTTTCGCGCACGTACTCGGCGCGCTCGGCCGCTCCGACGGCGGCACTGAGCGGGCCGATCTGGACCTCCATCGCCACCCGCTCACCGTCGAAGACCGGGACCGCGAGATAACTGATCGGCAGTGCGCGATCGCTGTCGAGATCGGCCCGGCTGTGCGCCGTGCCGCCGATCGTGGCCAGCAGCGCCAGGACCCGCTCACGCAATTCCTTGTCCGCCGGTCGGTCGGACAGATGATCGACCACCTCGGCCAGCACCCGCAGCGTCGGCAGGCTGGCCGCGTCCAGGCCCCACGCGCAATATCCCAGGGCGCGAACGGTTTCCAGCACCTGTTCGAATTCGGCTCGGCGCTCGGGCAGCGCCTGCTGCAACCACGCGCGCTGCGCGGGCAGGCCGGCGTGGGCCAGAACGGCCGCACCCGCCGGTGGGCGCAACGGTATCCGGGTGCCGGCCTCGATGCCGGCCGGAATCAGCCCGGGCCCGCCGGCCACCGCGACGAAGATCACTTCGCTGCCCGCGATGGAGGTGAGGGCGGCGCCGCAGCCCACCCGTTCGGCCAGCCGGCGCAGTTCGGCCTCCACCCGGTCGTGATCGCGCAGGCGATCCCGTAACCTTCCGCCCAGCACGAGCAACGCCGGACCGGGTTCGTAACCGAGGTCGGGAAGCCGCCGCACCCAACCGGTTTCCTCCAGGGTGCCCAGGATCGCCCCCATGGTGGAGCGACTCAATCCCAGCGTATCGGCGATCTCCGCCGAGGTCAGCGCGCCGTCGTGCGCGGCGAGCAGTTCCACCACCGACACCACCCGCCGGGTCGGGGGCGAGCTTTCGGCCCGTCCGGTGTTGCCAGTCGGCACGGGGTCTCCTAACCTGTCGCGATACGAATAATTGAATCATTCGATACGAATAATCATATCGAGGAGTGCTTGTGCGACGTAAGGGCTTTACCGAGGGCGCGATCACCTCGATCGCTGCCGCCGCGGCGGCGATACTGACCATCGGCGCGGGAACCGCGAACGCCGCGTTCGGTCCACCCCCTCCGGTCGATCCGTATCTCGGGCCGGTCGGCACCGCCACCATGCACGGCGATGCGGAATCCTCCGACAGCACTCCGCTGCCGGGCGTCGGTACCGGCGCGGTGAACGCGCAGTTCCGGGAACTGGCCGCCGCGTGCCCGACCATTCTGCAGGGCTCCGACGGTATGCCGCAGGCGTTGTGCACCACCATCACCGACCGTTCGCCCAAGATATTCCTGCTCGACCCGAACAGCGGTCAGCCGCTCACGTCGCTGTCACTACCCAAGGGTGGTCTGCTCGGCGGGGTCTACGCCTATCTGGACAATGCCGATCACATGGTCATGGTCGACGGTGACGACAATCTGGTGCGGGTCGCGCATACGAAGGACGGCAACGACTGGAAGCTGGCCATCGCCTCCTCGACTCCGCTCGGCGCCGCGGTGACCGGCCACTGCGGCGGGAACGGCTGCGACAGCGTCGCCTCGCTGATGCCCGATCGCGACGGCCGGGTGTGGTTCGCCACCGCCAACGGCGCGGTGGGCGCCGTTGATCCGAAAACCGGTGCCGCGCAGTCGATCACGCTGCCCGGTGAACACGTCGACAACAGCATCTCGACCGCCCCGGAGGGCACCGCGGTCACCACCGATCACGCCACCTACCTGTTCACCGCGGATGCCTCGGGCGCTCCGCACCAGGTGTGGCGCCAGCCCTACGATCGCGGCCCGGCACGCAAACCCGGGCAGCTCAGCTGGGGCAGCGGGGCCAGTCCGACCTTCTTCGGCCCCCGCGACGGTACCGATTATCTGGCGATCACCGACAATGCGGTGCCGCAGGAGAATCTGCTCGTCTACGACACCCGCACCGGCCGCCCGGTCTGCTCGGTGCCCGCGGTGGACGGCACCGAGAACTCGCCGATCGGCTCGGGCAACAGCGTCTTCGTGGCGAGCACCTACGGCTATCCGTATCCGGCGCTGCCGGACAACGCCGGCCCGAGCGAGCCGGACAAAGCCGACTTCACCGGCGGCATGGTCCGCATCGACGTGAATGCCGACGGTAACGGGTGCACCCGGAAATGGGCCAGCGATGTGAAATCCGCTGCGGTCCCCCGGCTTTCCTTGGCGGACGGCAAGATCTACACGGTCGCCCGCAAGAATCAGATCGCCGGCATCGATACCGGCAGCGCCGGAGCGGTGATCGACACCTATCACCTCGTCGTGATCGACGCGGAAACCGGCACGGAGAATTCCAGCCGATTGATCGGCACCAGCACCGTGCACGACACCCTGCAGATGGTCGGCACGATCGCGCCGGGCCGCGTGCAGTACCAGGGCACCACGACCGGACTGTTCCGGATCACACCGAGCTGAACGAAGTTTCGGCTGCCGCAGGGGCGAGACCGCTACCGGTCTCGCCCCTGTGATTTTTCCGATCGCTCCGAGATTGCTACTGTCGCCGAAGGATACGTACGATCCCCTACTAAATGCGTACGTAGATAGTTGAATGGACGGCGACGATGTCCGGAATCCGCTCGGTCCATTCGGTTCTCACGTTAAAGGCTTATTACGCAGCTGTATCCGCTTGGTTAGCAACATTTCTCAACCGTAAACGTTTTCGCGTCGTACCTTTACACGGGTTCGGTACTCGTTAATCTCGGTTCGCGCGGTCCGGATAATCCGGATTTCGCACCGGCAGCGGATAATTCGGCAATTCTCCCCCTGGAATTCCCGATCGCTCGCCGCCTTATCCGATCGACCACGATGAGGATCCGATGAACAAGACCACCCGTTTGGTCTCCGGCGCGACCATAGCTCTGATGGTGACCGGTGCCGTAGCCACCACCGCCACCACTGCGAACGCCGCCACCGGCACGTCCGCGGCCCCCGCCGCCGGCGCACCGATCGCCGCCGACCCGTTCACACTGACCACCGAAATCCTTCCGGGCGTGCGCTACACCAGCAATACGCAGGACGGCTCGGTCAACATTCAGACCGGACTGGGTTCGCTCACCACGGTGGGCACCCAGTTCCAGGTCAAGGACGGCAGCGGCGCCCTGGTCGCCGGTACCGCCCTGGCCACCTCGCCCAAGGCCGAACAGGCCGCCACCGCACCCGCCTCGCTGCCGGAGACCCAGCAGGCGGCCGCACAGCAGCCGGCGCCCCAGCCGGCCGCCGTCGAACAACCGGTCACCTCCGCCCAGCCGATCTACACCCAGGACGAGTTCAACTCCGCCCTGAGCGTGGCCGCCACCCAGTTCGGGCTGGCGACCGGTATCGGCAGCCTCGCCGGCGGCGCGGTGGGCGGCATCACCGGTTGCGTGCTCGGCGCGACGATCGGCTTCGCCCTGGTGCCGGAGTTCTTCCTCGGTAGCGGTGCGGCCGGCTGCCTGGTCGGCGCCGGACTCGGTGCCACCGTCGGACCGCTGATCGGCGCCGCCATCCTCGGCGTCCCGGTCGGTATCGCGAGCGCGGTGCAGATGTACAACACCCTCAACGCACCTGCTCCGGCCGCTTCCTGAACCGGCTCTCCCACCCTGTGGCCCCGTCGTTTCGGCGGGGCCACAGCCGTTCCCGAGGGCTGGGAATGGGTACTATCCCGGTACGTAGTCGATGGTGGAGAGGTGCGATGGCACATCGTTTCGGGGATCTGGAGGCGGTGGTGATGGACCGCATCTGGTCCGCTCCCGACACCATCACCGTGCGAACCGTGTTCGAGGATCTGCTGCGCAGCCGGGAAATCGCCTACACCACGGTCATGACCACCATGGACAATCTGCACCGCAAGGGCTGGCTGGAACGCGAACGCGATGGCAAGGCCTATCGCTATCGCGCGCGCCTGAGCCGCGAACAGTACAGCGCCCAGTTGATGCGCGAGGCGCTCGGCGGCGGCCGCTCCGATGTGGTTCTCGCCCATTTCGTCGAGCAGATCTCCGACGACGACACCGCCGCACTGCGCAAGGTGCTGCGCCGCGCGAAATCCCGGAACGCCCACACCGAGCAGCCGGGGACCGAGGTCGCCGAGTGACCCTCGCGCTGTGCCTGCTGAGCTATTCGGCACTGGTCTGCGTTCTCGGGCCGCCGATCCTGACCCGGCTCACCGCGCACGGCAGCGTCCCCGCGCTCGGGGTGCTGGCCTGGCTCGCCGCGATCGCCGCCGTCCTCGGCGCGTGGGCGGCCGCTGCGGTGGCTCTGGCCGTGCAGGTCGCCCACACCTGGGATCTGCCGATGGCCCACCTGTTCGACGACTGTGTGGTGGCCGTGCACGCGACCGCCGACGGCAGCCACGGTCCGGTCGCGCAGTTCGCGGCGCTGATCTCGGCACTCGCGCTGATCGGATTCGTCGTGGTTCGGGGCGTGCGGGTGATCGGTGCGGTCGTGCGCGCGGGACGCAGTAGCGCCCGGCACGCCCGATCGGCATCGCTCATCGGGCGGCGGCTGGACGACGACACCAATGCGGCCGCGGCGGTGGTCATCGATGCGCCGCAACGGGCGGCCTACTGTGTGGCGGGGCGACCGGGAACGGTCGTGGTGACCAGCGCCGCGGTGGCCGCGCTGGATCGGCCGCAACTGGCGGCGGTACTCGCCCACGAGGACGCGCACCTGGCCGGGCGGCATCATCTGATCCGGGCCTCGACCCGGGCACTGACCACTACGCTGCCACGCATTCCGCTGTTCGCGGCCGCCGACGACCGCATCGCCCAGCTGCTGGAAATGTGCGCCGACGACCGCGCCGCAGGGCGCCACAGCCGCACGGCCGTACTCACCGCGCTGCTCACCCTGTCCGGAGCGACCGGCGATGCCGAAATCCGCTCGCTGCTACCGGATACCGCGCTGGGCACCAGTACGCTCGCCGTCGCCGACCGGGTGCACCGGCTGGTGCGCGCCGACTCGCGTACGAGGCGGGCCGGTCGCGGGATTCCGCTCGCGCTGTTCGCGGCCCTCGTCGCCTCGGTACCGGCGTCCGGATATCTGCTGGTGCACTTCGGGATGGCGGGCTGTCTGCCGTTCGTCCATTGAGACAGCGGCGGGACCGGTTCGCTGCGAACCGGCCCCGCGCACTGTCGTTCGCTCAGTTGTAGAAGGCGCCGAACGACGGGACGGAAATGGTGCCCAGCTGGTACTGGAAACCGTCCGGGTTGGCATCGGAAACGGGGATCGGCCACCGGTGCCAGAGCGTCCCGTACACCGCGGCCACGACTATGCCCGCTCCCGGATCGAAGGCCGGCGTGCGGATGGTGGTGTCCACCGGTACGTCGTTGTGTTCGAGCAGGGTCTGGGTGCCGCTGCGCCCGTTCGACAGGTTGTACCAGACGACCTGCAGATTCGCCCCGGCCTGGTTCGGGGCGATGGTGCCCGGGCCGCCGAAGAAGCCGAGGCGGAAGCCGTCGTAGCTCAACGCGATTCCGGACCCGTAGACGCCGGGGCCGGTGCCGCGCCCGATGTCGGATTGGGCGGGAATCTGGAACGGCTGGGCGGGCAGAGCCGCCTGCTCGACGGTCGGCCCCGCGGCGAGCAGCCGGTCGACAGCCTGTTCGGCCGCCGGATTCCCGGCCGCCGCCGCTCGCAGATGTGCGGTCGCCGCGGACCAGTCCACGGCAGCGGGTTCCGCCACGACGGGACCGGCGAAGACCACGGACGCCGCCGCGGCTGCCGCCGCTGCCGCGGTGAGACGACGGGTGACACTCAGTCGACGCATAACCAGTTCTCCTCGAGTATTCCGGTACAGCTTGCTGAGAAATTGCGTAGATCCGGTCACCGTAGCTTTTTAGCCCCCGAATGCGCGGGTGCGGCGCGCTGCAAACGGGCGCCGAGTTCGCGGACATGATCGGCGAGTTCGGGCGGCGAGTCGACGCGGAAGTCGTGGCCGAGCCGCAGCAGTCGCACGACGAGCCATTGCACGGTGTCGGCCTCGGTGCGCAGCCGGCAGGTGTGCTCGTCGACGTCCTCGATATCGCCGAGCGCACTCGCGCCGGCGCGAACGATGGCCGCCGGGGCGAACACGGTCACCTCCGCGCGGTACACCGGCGCCATCGAATACAACGAATCGCGAACGTAGGTGGCCGCGTCCTCGGCGGGCAATTCCCGTGCCTCGGTGCGCAAGCCGATCGGCCGCGGAGTCTCGATGCGGTCGATCCGGAAGATCCGCCAATCGTCGCGCTCGCGATCGAAGGCGACCAGGTACCAGCGCTGCCCCGCGGCGACCAGGCGATGCGGATCGACCAGTCGCCGGGTCCGCGCGCCGGAGTTCGAGACGTAACCGAAGCGCAGTTGTTCGCGCCCGCCGATCGCGGCGGCCAGTACCGTCAACACGGCGGTGTCGACCGGCGAATCCGATTCGGCGGCAAGTGTTTCGGTGGCCGCGCTCACCGACCGCACGCGGGCCCGCAGCCGGGTCGGGAGCACCTGCTCCAGTTTGGCCAGCGCTCGCACCGCCGCCTCGTCCGCACCGGGCAACGCATGCGCGGCGACCGTCCGCAGCCCGATCGCGGTGGACACCGCCTCGTGGTCGTCGAGCAGCAGCGGCGGCATCGCCGTCCCCGCGGCCAGCCGATATCCGCCGTACACACCCATCGTCGCCTGCACCGGATAGTCGAGTTCGCGCAGCCGATCGATATCGCGGCGCACGGTCCGCGCGCTGACGCCCAGTCGCTGCGAGAGCTCACTCCCCGACCATTCGCGCGGTGTCTGCAGCAGCGACAGGAGGGTGAGCAGGCGCTGCGTCGTATCGGTCACCGGCCCATTCTCGCGCAGAACTAGGACAGTTTCCGACCGTTATACACGCCGCTCGCCGGGCGCGTGGTCGGCCACGTCGCCGATTCATCGCTGGGGACAGCGGCCTCGCTGCGGCAGAATGCCTGGGGCGCAACCTGATCGGCAGGTCGCGGCACAGTGGAGGCTGGGAATGACCGAGGAAATCGTGGGCCGGCATGCCGAGGTCGAGGTGGACGGTTCACCGATGGCCGTCTATCTGGCGCGACCGGCGCGCGGCGGCCGGTTGCCGGTGGTGCTGGTCGGCGCCGAATTGTGGGGTCTGACAGCCGAAGTGCGGGCGGTGGTCGACCGGGTGGCCGCGCTGGGATATGTGGCGGTGGTCGCGAATCTGTATCACCGGTGCGGACCGGAGACCGCCGACGGACTGGCCGAAACCGACGAGAACCGGGCGCGGGCCTTCGAGCTGCTCGGCACGCTCACCCGCGACGGCGTGGAGGCGGATCTGCGCGCGACCGTGGCCTTCGCCCGCGAACAGGGTGAGGGCGGCGACACCACCGGCGCCCTCGGTTTCAGCCTCGGCGGGCACATCACCTACTTCGCCGCGACCAGGCTGGATCTGGACGCCGCGGCGATCTTCTACCCCGGCTGGCTGCCGGTCGCCGGTACCGCGTTGAGCATCCCGGATCCGCTGCTCGCCCACACCTCGTCGATCGCCGAACATGGCACCCGGCTGCTGCTCCTGCTCGCCGAGCGCGACCATGTGATCGACGCCGAGCAGCGCGCGGCCATCGACGCCGCGCTCGCGCAGGCGAGGGCGGATTACGAACTGGTCGTCTATCCCGGCGCGCAGCACGCGTATTTCTTCCCCGGACGTCCGGTGCACGACGCGGCGGCCGCGGCCGATTCCTGGCAGCGTGTGACCGAGTTGTTCGCCGCGACGCTGGGGGCGGTGACCGATGAATTTCCGGCGCCCGCCTCGTCCTAGGAGCATGCAGACAGAAATCCTCAGCACGCCCGAGGCCGATCTCACCTACGACGTCCGCGGTCCGTTGCCCACCGCCGACGGCCGGGCGCCCCTGCTCATGGTCGGCCAGCCGATGACGGCCGACGGTTTCGCCACCCTCGCCTCCTACTTCCCCGACCGCACCGTGATCACCTACGACCCGCGCGGGCTGGGGCGCAGCGTGCGCAAGGACGGGCGGACCGACAATTCTCCCGTCGTACAGGCCGAGGATCTGCACGCGCTCATCGAGCACATCGGCGGTCCGGTGGAGATCTTCGCCAGCAGCGGCGGAGCCGTGACCGCCCTGGCCCTGGTGTCCGCCCACCCCGGCGATGTGACCACACTCATCGCGCACGAGCCGCCGATTCTGCCGGTGCTGCCCGATGCGGAAGCGGCCCGCCGCGCACAGATCGGCGTGCGAGATGTGTACGAGGCCAAGGGATTCGGCGCCGGTATGGCGGCATTCATCGCGATGGCGTCGTGGCAGGGCGAATTCACCGACGAGTTCTTCACCCTGCCCACCCCCGACCCGGCGCAGTTCGGAATGCCCACCGAAGACGACGGCTCCCGCGACGACCCGCTGGTCTCGGACCGGTCCTGGGCGGTCAGCGGCTACCGGCCCGACGTCGCCGCACTGACCGCAGCCCCCACCCACGTCCTCATCGCGGTCGGCGAGGAGACCGGGAACGTACTGACCGGCCGCACCGCGGCAGCGACAGCCGCCCTGCTCGGACAACAGCCCACCGTATTCCCCAGCCATCACAGCGGTTTCGTCGGCGGCGACGCCGCCTACGCGGGCCGGCCCGAGGAATTCGCACAGCGGTTGCGAGAGGTGCTCGACACCCACCGGTGATTCGGAAACCGTTCGCGGCGAACAACGATCGTTGTCTCGCCACGACGGGTCCACCACCAGCCGGGCCTGTCCCGGCCTTCGGTGGCGAGGGCAACGATCGCAACGGTTCCCTCGCCACCGCTGCGTGCACTTCCGGCCGTTACGCGACGAAGGAATGCGTCACCCGAATTGCCGGCGATACGCGAACGCCGGGTCACCGACCTCCGCGTCCGCCCAGGACAGCGCAGCGGTGAACGAGATATGTTCGGGCACAGGGGCGATCAGATGCTGGCGATGGCTGTGACAGTACGGGGAGTGATCGTGATACGCATCCTCTCCGGCTCCGCCATGTCACCGACTACGCGGGCTGCGGCATCGACATATTTGGCTCGAATGCGGGAGGTCCACACTCCGCCACGATCAACCGAAACGGTGGCATCACCGATTACCCGGATCTGCTTGTTCGGCCGCTCACCGTCGGGACGGATCGCAGCCTCCACGTCGATGACGAGGCCCACCCGCGGATTCCGCGCGATTCGGCCCAGATGCGGGCGGCCCGCGTAGCTGGTCAGGTAGAAGGCTTCATCGACCCACAGAAACCAGATCGGCGTGACGTGCGGATACCCTTGCGAGTCGATCGTCGCCAGGCGGGCGACGGTGTCGGAGGACAGCAGTTCTTCGATTTCGAGTTCGTCCAGTCGCCGCACAGCCTCCTATCTTCGTTGCCGATGAACAGGTTTCACAACTGTGCCGTCGAACCCCGCACAGCGCATCGCGCAACCACACCGTCGGCGGCGAGGTACGTTCAAGAGCTTGTCGTCCGCTGCCAGGAGGTGTGTCTACCGTGCCGTTTCCGCCCGAGATAACTCAACGGCTGTGCAGTATCCCAGAACAGATGGCCGCCGCGTGGGTCGCTGGGACTCCCCCGGAGATCGAGCCCATCGTTCTCGTCCCATATGACCCGCGCTGGCCACGAATATTCGACGAGCAGGCCGAAGCAATCCGGGAAGCCCTTGCCGGTCGAAGGATCACCGTCGAGCATGTCGGAAGCACCGCCGTACCCGGCCTGGCCGCCAAACCGATCATCGACATCGACCTCATCGTGGCCGACTCCGCCGACGAGGTCACCTATGTTCCTCACCTGGAACGAGCCGGTTTGCGCCTGGTTCTGCGAGAGCCTTCCTGGCACCAGCACCGCATGCTCACCCGCACCGACCCGGCGGTGAATCTCCACGTCTTCAGCCCGAACGCTCCCGAGCACATCCGGCACCTGGTCTTTCGGGACTGGCTACGCACCCACCCCAGCGACCGGGACCTCTATGGAACCGCCAAGCGCGATCTCGCCGCTGAGACCGCAGACACGCCGGCCGACTACAACCTGGCCAAGAACCGCGTCATCGATGAAATCTACGGCCGAGCTTTCCACCACGCTGCCCAAAGTTGAAGCCGGACCGTCGGTTTCGCGCATAGGTCGGCAGCGGCGGCTGAGAAAGTCCTCGCAGGACGGCTCGGATGGCCAGTCCCGCGAGAGCGGCGTCTCAACGCAACGGCGCCAGCCACGGAACGGCGTTGTGCGCGAAGCTCTGCTTGACCGGGATCAGCCCGGAATGATCGTCCAACGCCGTGATCGTGACGCCCACCAAGCCGGCGTCATCGCCCTTGGACGCTATCGAGGAACCGCACTTCGGGCAGAACCCGCGGCAGATCCGCGGGAACGTCTCGAACCAGGTCGGCTCACCGCCCGGACCGATCCACGCGAATCCCTTCTCCGGGAAGGACACCCACGCCATCACCGGCGCACCCGAGAGCCGCTGACAGTGCTCGCACGAGCACAGGTGAGGGAAGTCAGGGTCGCCGGTCGCGGAGAACCGGATATTGCCGCAGAGACAGCCGCCGTCCATATCACTCCTTCACGCGCCCGGCCCCGCGCCGGTTCCGAAGGGACCATACGAGAGAGATCCGACAGAACCCCCCGGGCACAGGGGGCGATCGGCCGGTTTCACGGGTGAGGGAGCATCTCCGGCTGAGCGATCCTGGCGAGCATTTGGGGGATGTCGGGGACGGCGCGGCTGAAGTTGGTGTCGAAGTAGGCAAGCAGGGTTGCCCGTTGCAGGTCGAGGGAGCGAGCCGCGTCTATCGTGCCGACCGCTTCGGCCTTCTCGGCGGGCTCGAGCAGACCTGCCGCCGTCAATTGCGGCAGGACGATCTGTTGGTCGCACAGCGACATGTGCTTAGTTCCTGCGATGCGCAGCGGGAACTTCAGCCCTGTGTTGTTTTCCGAGCGGGGTTCCCATCCCGGCTGACCGAACCAGGGCGAGGTGTCGCTGGCCAGCATCAGCAGCGGCCGGTCGAGCCCGTCAGCGGCGACCGACCCCAGAATCGGTCCATCCAAGTCGGCGCCGGCACGGATACGGATGTCGTCGCGCATGGTCTGCACGGTCGTCGACCCGCCCAGCGAGTGGCCGAACATCCCGGTCTTCGACAGGTCGAGATCCTCGGCCAGATGCTGGGGAAGTTCAGTGCTGCCGGGCTGTCGGGCGGCCGCGGCCAGCCGGTCGAGGACGAATCGTGCATCGGCGACTCTGGTCGGCAGGAGCAGGTCGGGAAGGATGTGTTGCGGCGAATCCAGCGGGACCCGAGTACGTCCGGTGTGTCCATCGGGAAATTGCACCGCGAACGCTTCGTGGGTGTGGTTGATCGCGACCACGATATAGCCGTGGCTGGCGAGGTCTTCGGCCTGAGCGGTGCTCCATCCGCTCGTATCGCCCATGCCGGGTGAATTCAGAAGCACCGGAAACGGTTTTCCGTCGGCACGGGCCGGCGCGTCCCGCAGGCTGTGACTGGGCGCGAGAATCCAACTGCCAGAGGGGACCCCGAGTTCGGTGAGGTACTCGGCTTGCTCTTCTCGGCCGCCGGGTGGCATCCATTCCGCGGTCGGTGCCGGCGACCTGTCAGCGGCCGGATACCAGATCTGCACCATCAATTCCCGGCGGTCCGACGTCCACGGATCCGCGCGGTCGGCATCGTCCAGATACCAATCACTCACGCCGACCGGGTAGGTGCCCGTCGGAGCTGGCAACGTCACCACCACAGGGCGCACCGAAGGGGCTGCTTGCGCTGCGCCGAGAGGCACGGTGGAGGCGATTGTCGCGACCGCCACGGCTGCGATCCGCTGTCGTAAACCTTTGCGTTTCATGACAACTCCCCAGCCCTTCCACCGTCAGCGGGCAACGCTACAAGACAGCCGGCCGAACGATGGGCCTCACACGCGCGGTCATCGACGCGTCTTCCGCACGGTCGGGACGGGTCGGCACCGGGAACACCAAGATATTCCTTGACACGAATATTCTTTCCAGTGAATACTTAGCTCATGGATCAGATCTTCTCCGCCTTGGGCGACGGTTCGCGGTGGCGGATCATCGAGCTGCTGGCCGAGCGGCCTCGTTCGGTTGGGGAGTTGGCGGAGGCGACCGGGTTGCGGCAGCCGCAGACGACCAAACATCTGCAGACGCTGGCGCGGGCGGGGGTGGTGGCAGTTTTTCCGCTGGGGCAGCGGCGGGTGTACGCCCTCGAGGCGGGACCGCTGCGTGAGCTGGGGCGGCGGCTGTGCGAGGTGGCGGAGACCGCCGAGGCGCACGCCGGTGAGCGGGATGTGGTTGCCCGCTACCGTGCGGCGATCGACGCGGAAACCGCTGCGGCGCAGCGGGATCGGTGGGCGGATGGGCGGTCGTTCAGCTTCGAGCGCATACTGTCCGCGCCGCGTGACGCCGTGTGGCGGCACTGGGTCGATCCGGACCTGCTGGCGGCCTGGTGGGCACCGGCGCCGATGCGCATCACCGAATGCGTACTCGAACCCACACCCGGTGGCCGGGCCGTGCTGGACTATCGCGATCCCGAGGGGCAGCGGTATCGCTCGCGGGGGCGCGTGCTGGCAGCGGAGAAGGACGAGCGCCTGGTCTTCGATCTGTCCGTCCTGGATGCCGCGGGCGCGGTGGCCTTCACCGGCCGCTACACCCTCACCCTCACCGAGACCTCCGAGGGCGCCCGGTTGCACTTGGCGTTGACCATCACCGACACCACCGTCGACGCGGTCGCTTTCATCGCCGGCATCGAAACCGGTTGGGCCACAGTCCTCGACAACCTCGCCGACGCCGTCGGCGCATCCACGTCCACCGAATAGCAAGACGACACCACAAAGGAGCCCCACGATGAGCGACACCCGCAGAGTGACCGCCAACCTCGGCATCACCCTCGACGGCCGGTACCACGGCCCCGCCGGCCCGGGCGATATGGGCCCGATCGTGCGCTACGCGACCACCGAGGTCGCGCGCGACCATCTCACCCGGATGCGGGAGAACGCCACGACGGCGGTGCTCGGCCGGCGCAACGCGGAGGGTTTCCTGGGCTTCTGGCCTTCGGTCGCGGCCGACGACTCCGCCGACCCGCGCGATCGCGGATATGCGAAGTGGCTGGTCGATACGGAGAAGGTGGTGCTGTCCCGGACACTGACCGACGCACCCTGGGACCGCACCCGCATCGTGAACGCCCCGGCCGCCGACGTGATCGCCGACCTGCGCGGCACCGGCAGCGGCGACATCCTGGTCAACAGCAGCGCGAGCGTCATCAAGGATCTGCTCGCAGCCGATCTGCTCGACCGCCTCTATCTCATCGTGTGCCCGGAGATCGCCGGTGGCGGACCGCGTCTGTTCGACGACGGCCTACCGGCGACGAATTGGACACTCTCGCATCAGGAAACGGGTGAGCTGGGCGAGCTGGCCGTCGTCTACGATCGCGTGCGCTGAGCGGGTCGCGCGGTCACGCGCCGAGGGCGGCGGCGAACAGCGGCCAGGAAGTGTGCAGGTCGTCCTGCCAGTAACCCCAGGAATGGGTACCGGTCGGCCGGAAATCGAAGGTCGCGGGCACGCCGAGTTGTTGCAAGCGGTCGTGCAACTGGTGAGTGCAGATATTCGTCACCCCTTCGAGCGCCGCGCCGAAGACCAGTTGATACGCGAGTTGCGTCGCGTCGCCATGGGCGCCCTGGAAGGTGTCGAGCGGTCCGGGGATCCCGGTGCCGGTGGAGACGTAGATCGCGGTGCCGCGCAAGCGATCCGCGTGCAGATAGGGGTCGTTGGCCGCCCACGCCGGGTCCGTCGGCGGCCCCCACATGTTCACCGTATTACCCATCCGATTTCCGACCACGGCGTCGACGATCAACTGGCCTTGAGGATCGCTGGTGCGCACACATCCGGAGTACGAGCCGACCGCCTTGTACAACCCCGGAGCGGCCAGCGCCAGCTGGAAGACCGAGGTCCCCGCCATCGAAATTCCCGCGATCGCGTTCACCCCGGTACCGCCGAAACCGGAGTCGATGATCGGCGGCAATTCCTTGGTCAGGAAGGTGCGCCACCGCTGCCGCCCCAGCACCGGATCGTCGGCACGCCAATCGGTGAAGTAACTGCTGGCGCCACCGAACGGCACCACCACATTGACCTGCTTGCCGGCGAAGAATCCGGCGATATCGGTGCGATCGGACCAACTGCCGTCGCTGATGCCACCGTTGGCGCCGTTGAGCAGATACAGCGTCGGCGCCGGCCGGTCCGGGTCGGCGGCCCGAATCAGTTGTACGCGAGTCACAGTGCGCATCGCCGCCGAGTACACGCCGATATCGAGGATCCGGTCGTCGCGCCGATGGATATCGCTGATATGCGAACCGTCGGGCGCGGTGACCGTCGCCGGATCGTCGGGATCGGCGCTCGCGTTGGTGGCGGTGATCGCGGCCGCCACGGTGACCACGGCCGACAGCACAGCGACGGCACGGGCGATGCGCATTCTCAGCGGACGGCTGACCATCGTCGCACTCCGATCTCGACATGTGTTCGCGGCACGACTCCCCGGCGGCCGACCACAGTCAACGACGCCGGCCCTCGCCCCGGTAGCCGATAGCGCGGAATTTGTGGCCATTACCAGGCCGGGCGTGCCCGCGCTGGCATACGGGCCAAAACCGCCGCGACGTGATTGTCGGGCAGCACGGTACCGACCTATCGTCGGCGTCAGCGGTTCCGCGGTTTCGTACCCAAGAAAGGCGGCGCGTGAATTCTGCTGTCTCACAAGGCTTCTGCCGCGCCCCGGCTCGACTGGCCGTAGCGCTGTCGATGACGGCCGGGCTCGCGTGCGGTTCGGCCGCCGCCCAGCCACCTGCCGTCCAGCCTCCTGCCGCCGCCCCGGATTCGCCTGCCGCCGCCTCGGTTTCGGCCACACAAGCCATAACGGACGCCCGCCCCTCCCCCGACGGTTCCGTCCTGACGACCGCTGCGCCCGGTTCGCCGCGCGCCCTCACGGTCACCGTCCACTCCGCGGCGATGAACAGCCCGGTCCGCCTGGAGGTCCTTCCGGCGCCCGACCGCTCGCGCCCTGCCCCCACGGTGTATCTGCTGAACGGTATCGACGGCGGCGCCGACGGAAACTGGATCAACCGGACCGATATCGCACAGTTCTTCGCCGATCGACAGGTGACTGTCGTGGTGCCGTTCGGCGGCGCCAGCAGTTATTTCACCGACTGGCGGGCCGACGACCCGGTCCTGGGGCGGCAGCGGTGGACGACGTTCCTGACCGAGGAACTGCCGCCGATCATCGACTCCGGTTTCGGCGGGAACGGCACGAACGCGATCATCGGCATATCCATGGCCGGCACCTCGGTCTTTCAGCTGGCACTGGCCGCCCCAGGCTTGTACCGGGCGATCGGGTCGTACTCCGGTTGCGCACGCACCAGCGATCCTGTGGGTCAGCTCATCGTCGACGCGGTCGTGGGCGGCGGTATGGGTAATACGGTGAACATGTGGGGGCCGCCGACGGACCCGGCGTGGGCGGCCAACGACCCCTATCTGCACGCGGATCGCTTGCGCGGCACCGCGATCTACGTCTCCACCGGCACCGGGATCCCCGGACCGCTCGACACCCTGGACGGTCCCGGAATCCATTCCAGCCCGGCGAAATTGGCCGATCAGATCCTTGTCGGCGGAGCACTGGAAACCGGCGCGGTCCGCTGTACCCGCGAACTGCGTAACCGACTCACCGAGCTCGCCATCCCCGCCACCTTCGACATGCGTCCCGCCGGCACCCATTCCTGGGGCTACTGGCAGGAGGACCTGCACCGGAGCTGGCCGGTATTCGCGCGGGCACTGGGACTGTGAGCCGACCCGGTTTCGGTACCGGCCCGCTCACCTGGTCCGGCCCGAGCAGGGCGCGCGGGCACTACGCTGCCAAGAATGGGCAGTTCCGCCGATTCGGACGCCGAGCGCGGGCCGCAGGGCGCACCGTCCGTCCCGGAGCCGATCGCGGCAGCCGAGCGCGCGGCCTCCGAGTCGGCCGGTGCGCGGCACCCTCATGGGCGGCCGGGCCCGCGGTTCGACCGCAATTCTCCGTTCGTGATCGGCGTGACCGGCGGCCTCGGCGTACTCCTCGCGATCGGCGTCGTGCAGATGCTGGCGACCGCACGGCAGGCCCTCGTCCTGGTGGGCGTCGCGCTGTTCCTGGCGATCGGAATCGAGCCGGTGGTCGCCTGGCTGCATCGGCACCGGCTGCCGCGCTGGGCGGCGGTGGCGGTCGTATTCGGTTGTGCGACACTGCTCGTCGCCGGATTCCTGGCCGCGGCCATCACACCGCTGATCATCCAGGGCGGCGATCTGGTCGACCACGCCACCGACCGGCTGCACGACCTGGAGAACCAGTACCCGCTGGTCCGATCGTGGTCGCAGCGATTGCACCTGGATCAGGAACTCCAACACGGGCTCACCGACAACCCCTCGCTGCGGCACGGCCTGCTCGGCGCCGGTGAGCGGGTCTTCGGCGCGCTGGCCAGTGCGTTGATCGTCGTGGTGCTCACCATCTACTTCTCGGCGAATTTCCCGCGGATACGGCACAGCCTGTACCGGTTCTTCCCGCAGTCGCGCCGTCCCCGCGCCATTCTGCTCGGCGACGCCATCTTCGCCAAGGTCGGCGGATACGTCCTGGGCAATCTGCTGATCTCGCTGATCACCGCGATCGCCACTTTCGTCTGGCTGACGGTGTTCTCGGTGCCGTACCCCCTGATCCTCTCGGTGCTGGTGGCCCTGCTGGATCTGGTGCCGCTGATCGGCTCGACGGTTGCCGGGCTGATCATCACCGCCGTCGCGCTGACCGTCTCGCTGCCGGTGAGCATCGCCACGGCCGGATTCTTCCTCGCGATGCGGCTGCTGGAGGACTATCTGCTCGTCCCGCGCATCATGGACCGCACCGTCCGGGTGCCAGCGGTGGTCACGGTGGTGGCGATCATCCTGGGCGGCGCCCTGCTCGGCATCCTCGGCGCACTGCTGGCGATCCCGTGCGCCGCCGCGGTCCTGCTGATCGTGCAGGAGGTGGTGTACCCGCACCTGGACGGCACCACCGAGCGGCCACCGGCCGGCCCCGACGCATGAGGTCCGGGTCAGGCGGGCCGTCGTTCCGGCGTCGACGCCTCGCGGTCGGCGATGCTGAGCCGCGCGATCAATGCCGAACGCAGATACCACAATCCGGTGGTCCGGGACGGGTCGAAGCCGGTCAGCTGGCCGATGCGGCGCAGCCGGTAATCGATGGTGTTCGGGTGGATGCACAACTGTCGCGCGGCGCGTTGCCGGTTGAGGTCGGTGTTGAAGAAGACGTGCAGTGTTTCCAGCAGTTCGGGGTGGTCGTCGAGCGGCGCGAGGCGGGCATCGAGGATGTCGCGGCCGATCCCGGGCCGGGTGAGCTGGTATTGCAGCGCGAGTTCGGCGAAGCGATGGACTCCGGGCCCGCGTCCGAGCCGGCGCACCGTGTCGAGCAGATCGTGGGCCTGTTGGGCCGCGGCCGGGACGTCGGCCGCGGCGGCGCCCACCACCGCGGCGGTCAGCGGCACCCCGGCCAGCTCCGACAGCTGGGCCACGAGGTCGTCCAATTCCGGTTCGGTGCAGGCGGTTTCGGGGACGAGCACGGTACCCCCGTCGACCGACAGCATGGCGAGCGGCTGGTTGCGCAGCAGTTTCGCCAGCGCGGCCTGCACCCGCCGCAGTTTGCGGCGCGCGACCACGTTCCGGTCCAGCCGCGGATGCGTCTCGTCGGGGTGCGGCGGAATCCACAGTGCGAGAACGTGATACCGCTCGGCGATTCGGATCCCGCATTCGCGCGCCATTTTCGTGGTGGCGTGCCCGCCGAGCAGCGCCGAGGTGAGCGTGTGCACGGCGGTGTGGTGCTCGACGGCGTCGGCGCGGCGTTCCTGGACATAGGCCTTGCTGACCGTCGCGGTGATGAGGTCCAGCAGTTCCAGCGCCGTGGCGGTGCCCTTGACGACGAGTTCGGCATCGCTGGCCTGGGCACGGGCGAACAGCAGGTCAAGTCCGGCTTTGAATCCCTCGTGAACCGCGTGCACGACAACTTCGATCGGGATGCCGGCGCGGCACCAGCGCGCGGCCGCGGCCCGCAGGCGATCGGTGCGTTCGGGAAGATCCCCGCCGTTGACCCGGCGAATCGACCATTCCACACAGATCCGCGCGACCGCCGATACGTCACCGGACATCACGTCGGCGGGCAGGGTGGTGAACGGCGCCACGGATCCGCCGAGGTGTAGGACCAGTTCCCGGGACATGGCCTGCGCATCCCGCATGGACAGCGAGGTGGCGCGGCCGGATATCGCGCGCTCAGCACCGACTGTGCTTGCTGTAGTCACTTTGACCTCCTTGTCACGGACCAGATCCGCAGCCTTCGCGAGATCTGCCGGATCGGTGATCGAGCGATATCGACATCGCCCGATCACCGGCCGTATGTGTTACCTGTTGGAACGGTAATGCGAGTCTCCGCTCACCTTCTACTCCGTTTTGGACATAGTCGACACCTCGCGGCATAGGCTCTGACCTGGGCGAATCGGCGACAGCACGGGATGAACGGAATATTTGCCGACAAAATATGGGGAACCGCTCACTTTTTGCTTCGTTCCCGCCGCCGCGTCTGGATCCGCGGCGCTTTCTCCGGCGGCGATGAGTTCGCCGCGCCCGCGCCGTCGGATCGTGCGACAGGGACTTTCGGATCCAGGAGACATCATGCGCACGATCACGGCCGGCTTGTTCATCGCTCTCGACGGCGTCGTCGAGAACCCGCAGGATTGGCACTTTCCGTATTACAACGACGAGATGGGCGCGGCGGTCGATGCCCAGCTCGGCACCGCCGACACCCTGCTGCTGGGGCGCAAGACCTACGACAGCTTCGCCGGCGCCTGGCCGGAACGCGAGGCCGCGGGCGGGCCGGACGCCGACTTCGGCCGCAAGCTGGGCGACGCCCGCAAGATCGTGGTGTCGCGCAGCGATCTCACCTTCACCTGGCGCAATTCCGAAGTGCTGCAGGGTGATCTGATCGCCGGTGTGACGGCGTTGAAGCAGGAATCCGGCGGCGATATCGCCATCTCCGGGTCGGTATCGGTGGTGCGCGCGCTGCTCGACGCGGGACTGCTCGACGAACTGCATCTGCTGGTGCATCCGATCGCGGTGCGGTCCGGCATGCGCCTGTTCGACGAGGCCGACGCCCCCCTCCCACTCACCCTGCTGCGCTCGACCACCTTCCGCACCGGGGTGGTCCACTTCGTCTACGGGCCCGGCCACCACCTCGAGGGCGACTACGACCAGGCCAAGCAACATCTGGCACACGACGAGGACTGATCGCCGCGCCCGGGTGACATACACCGATTCCGTCACTCGACGGGCGCGACGACGCGACCCGGCGACCTACCGTTTCCACCGTGGCCTGACCGAAAGACCGCCCGGCGCAATGGCTTTCGCGCCGGGCGGCTTCTCGGACGAGCGGGTCAGGCGCCGACCGCTTCGGCGGTGGCGGTGTGGTGCACCGGCGCGAAGCTCAGCGCCGGCGGACGGCGCAGCATCCGGGCGTAGGTGCGTACGGAGGCGGGCCAAGGATTGGTGATCGCACCGCTGTCGTGGGTGTACCAGCTCGGCACATCCGTCGACCACACCGTGGTCGCGAGCGCGTCGGCCAGCCATTCCCGATGCGCCGCCATCGCGTCGGCGCGCACCTCGATCGCCGCCGCACCGATCTCGTCGCGCCAGCGCAGGCAGCGCATGATGTAGGCGATCTGATGCTCCTTCATCATCGGATTGCTGCCCGCCGGGGTGAACGAGTTGGGTCCGGCGATGAGAAAGGCGTTGGGAAATCCCGGCACCGCCAGGCCCATGAAGGCATCCGGCCCCGAACGCCATCGATCCTGCAGGGACCGGCCGCCGCGGCCGCGCACCGTGATCGGGGCCAGGAATTCGGAGGCACGGAAACCCGTCGCGTAGACGATGACGTCGGCGTCGTAGCGTCCGCCGTCGGCGGTCAGGATGCCGTCGCGGGTGATGCGAGCGATCGCGGCGGTGGCCAATTCCACGTTGTCGCGGCGCAGCGTCCGATAGAAGTGACTGTCGAAGACGATCCGTTTGGCGCCGATCGGATAATCCGGGGTGAGCCGGCCGCGTAGCACCGGATCGGCGATGCTCCGTCGAAGATACTGCCGCGCTGCCCATTCCGCGGGCCGGGCGGGCCATCGGCGGTGCATCATCGGCGCCAGCAGTGAGTCGGCGGCCTGTTGCAGAGCCCAGCGGTAGGCGCGCTGCGCACCGGGCAGCCGGAGCGCCGCACGGGTCGCCGGGCCGAATTCGGGGGCCGGTTTGGGCAGGATCCACTGCGGCGTGCGCTGGAATATCCGCACGGATGCGGCGGTGTCGGCGAGTGCCGGCAGGCATTGCGCCGCACTGGATCCGGTGCCGATCAGCGCGATCCGCCGGCCGCGCAGATCTGTGGCGTGATCCCAGTTGGCGGTGTGGAACGACGCGCCGCCGAATTCGTCGCGGCCCGGGATCTCCGGAATGTTCGGGCGATGCAATTGGCCGACGGCGAAGACCACGATATCGGCGGTGAGCCGAATCCCGTTGGCGGTCCGCAATTCCCAGCGAGCCTGCGGTTCCGAGTATGTCGCCTCGGTGACGGCGGTGCCGGTGCGCAGATGGGAGGGTAGGCCCTCGGCGGCGGCGACGGACCGTAGATATTCCAAGGTCCGGCGGCGGCCCGGAAAGCGAACGGCCGTATCGCGGTACGGCGCGAACGAGAACGAATACAGGTGCGCGGGTACGTCACAGTTGCACCCCGGATACGTGTTGTCTCGCCACACGCCACCCAATTCGGGCGATTCCTCCAAGATGACGAAATCGTCCATCCCCGCGCGCCGCAGCGCCGTTCCCATGCCGATCCCCCCGAATCCGGACCCGACGACGACCACTGTGCTGTGCAAGCCCTCTACCACCTCCATGTGAGAAGAGATATCCAGTAACCGATCGGCAACCTTACGTCCTGAGGCAAGGAAAACCTAAAACCGCGCTGGCGCAGACCGAATGGCATGCGCCGATTCGATACGCCGATATGGACAACTTTCCAGATTGGACGCTTGATTAGTGTTGAGAGACACCAAACGTCCGCCGTCGGAAGCGAGAGCGAAAGCGTACGCCACCGACGGCGACGCCAGCAGAAAGGTTGGTTTAGCGCATTTTCAGCTAACTACATGTGAGCGGTGCCGTCACCACCGTGGCGACGCCGGCTCTCCCCGAATACCCTTGCCGCACATCAACCACCGGACGTATCCGCTCGAGCCGCACACTCCATCCCGCATATCGGTGGCGAATATTTCGGCCCTGCAACATATTCCGCCACAACCGCAGCGAGGAGGTCTATACTCGCGTAGTTCGCACCGACGAGATGCCGCGCGGTTCAGCGGCGCCCCACACCTACGGGAGCTCAGTACTCATGGCCATCGACGATCCGGCACAGATCCGCACCGATATCCCGCACTCGGCGCGCATCTGGAATTTCTGGATGGGCGGCAAGGACAATTACGAGGTCGACCGCGCCGTCGGTGAGGCGAGTCTGCAGATCGATCCGGATATCGCGACCATGGCGGTGCAGTCGCGGCAATTCCTGATCCGGGCGGTGCGTCATCTGGCCGGCGAGGCCGGAATCCGGCAATTCCTCGATATCGGAACCGGTTTGCCGACGATGCAGAACACCCACGAGGTGGCGCAGAGTGTCGCGCCCGACGCCAAGGTCGTCTACGTCGACCACGACCCGCTGGTCCTCGCGCACGCCCGCGCGCTGCTCACCAGCACCACCCCGGAGGGCGTGACCACCTACGTCAACGCCGATTTCCACGAGCCGGAGAAGATCATCGCCGAGGCGGACGCCATCCTGAATCTGCAGGAGCCGGTCGCCGTCATGTTCATGGGCGTCCTCGGCCACGCCCGCAGCTACGAGGACATGCTGCGCATCGTGCGCACGGTGCTGGCGGCGGTACCCTCCGGTAGCTACCTGGTGCTCTGGGACGGCACCGACGACAGTCAGCCGTATGTCGACCTGTGCGCGGAGTACGCGAAAACCGGTGGCACACCGTACTATCCGCGCACGCGTGCCGAGATCGCCGCCGCCTTCGACGGACTCGAGTTCGTCGAGCCCGGCTTCACCTGCATCACGCAATGGCTGCCCGACTCCCGCGAGGTCGGCCGCGCCGCCGAGATCGCGGCCTACGGCGGGGTCGCCCGCAAGCCTTGACGGCCGCTCATCGAGCCGCCACCGCGCGCGCCCGCTCGATGATGCGCAGGGCCGCAACGGCGTCGGCGGGATCCACCGGCGGTTCGGCGCCGTCCAGCAGGGCGGCGGCCACCCCGGCGTAGAAGTCCGGATAGGCGCCGGGTTCGCTGGGGGTCAAGCGTAGATCGCCCTCGGCGCCGAGCTGACCCCAGTCGACGGGATCGACACTCCCCCACGGCTGCCCGTCGCCGGGACGACGACCGGCCCGCAGTGCCGATTCCTGCGGGTCCAGCCCGTAACAGACGTAACCGGCTTCGGAACCGAGCACCCGGAAGCGCGGACCCAGCTGCGGCGCGACGGCGCTCATCCAGAGATGCGACCGCACGCCCGAGGCATGGGTGAGCGCCACGAAGACATCGTCGTCGGCATGCACGCCGGGGCGCCGGGCGTCGAGTTCGCTGTAGACGTCGTCGACCGGTCCGAACAGGTCGAGCGCCTGGTCGATCAGATGACTGCCCAGGTCGTAGAGGATGCCCGCGCCTTCGTCGGCGCCTCCGACCTCTCGCCACCCGCCCTTGATCCGCGGCCGCCACCGCTCGAACCGGGACTCGAAGCGGCGCACCTCGCCCAGGGCGCCGTCGGCCATCAGCCGGCGTACCGTGCGAAAGTCGCTGTCCCAGCGCCGATTCTGAAATACCGTCAGCATGGTGCCCGCCCGCTGGGCGGCCTCGATCATCGCCTCACCCTCGGCGGCGGTCAGGGCGAAGGGTTTGTCGACCACCACCGGCAGCCCGGCCGCCACGGCCCGCAGCGTCAGGAAGCTGTGGGTGCGGTTGGGGCTCGCGATGACCACCAGATCGATATCCGTTGCGGCGCCGAACAATTCGTCAGCGGTGGCGAAGACCCGCACGCCGGGATGTTCCGCGCGCGCCTGGTCGGCCCGCTCCGGCGAGGAGGTCACCACCGCGGCCACGCGGAGCCGGGGGTCGGCGGCGATCAGCGGGGCGTGGAACACCGCCCCGGACAACCCGTATCCGATCACCGCCACATTCGCCTGCGCCATCGCCGCTCCTCGATTCGACCTCCGCTCGCGCGGGCCGACCCTCACACCCGCGGGTGACCGGTGCCCGGCCCGCGACCATCACAACACGGCCGCGTACTCCCGCGCGGGGACGACGGCCCCGACACACCGGCTCACCGTTTCCCGGCTCCGGCAGCCGATTCGGAGTCGGCGGAGTCGGAGTCGGCAGCTCCGGCACCGGATCGCGCCCGAGAGGGCGCCCACACTCCGAGGATCGCCGCGAGTACCAGAGTCAGCACCCCGAGCACGAGGGTGGCCTGGTGCAATCCGTGCGCGAATGCGGATTTCGCCTGTTCCGCAAGCGGATTCGCCTGCGGACCGAGGCGTTCGGTCACGGCCAGCGCGCCCGCGAGCGAACCGGTGACGGGCCCGCGGATCGGTTCGGGAATCCGGTCGGCGATCTCGGCCATGCGGTGGCTGTAACCGGCCGCCAGCACACTGCCGGCGAGTGCGATGCCCAGCGCGGCACCCATCTCGCGAGCGGCGTCGTTCACCGCGGCCGCCACACCCTGTTTGTCGGCCGGCGCGCCGTCCACGATCGCCGCGGTCGCCGGCGCCGCGGCCAAGCCGAGGCCGGTGCTCATGATCAGCAGCGGCCACAGCACATCCACGAAACTGCTCGCGGACGTCAACCGCGACAGGCACAGCAGCCCGATCCCGACGACGACCAGCCCGACCGTCGTGGGCAGCCGCAGCCCGAACCGCTGCGCCAGCCACGGCGCGACCACCGACAACCCCACCATCGGCACGATCATCGGCGCCATCGCGACCGCCGACAGCAGCGGCGAATAGCCCAGGATCAACTGGAAGAACTGCACGATCACCATGAACAATCCGAACGAGACCAGAAACTGGACCGCCACCGACAGTGTCCCGGTGCCGAAGCCGCGCCCGGCGAACAGCCGCACATCCAGAAGCGGGTGCTCGGCGCGCAGTTCGATGACGGCGAAGGCCACGCCGACCGCGAGCCCGGCGACGACCGCGCCCAGCACCATCGGATCGGTCCAGCCGCGCTGCGGGGCCTCGAGTGCCGCGATCACGATCAGGCCGACCGCGGCCGCGCCGCTCACCGCACCCCACGGATCGAACCGCGCCCGCTCGCCGTCCTGCGATTCGGGGACCGTGCACGCCGCGACCGCCAGAATCGCGCCCGAGATCGCCATCGCGAGTGTGATCGACAGCCACGACCAGCGCCACAGCAGCACTCCGGAGCCCAGGATGCCGATGACCGCGCCGCCGCCGACCGTGCCCGCCCAGATACCGACCGCGACATCGCGGCGATCCGGCTCGACCCCGGCGGTGAGCAACGAGAGCGTCGACGGCATCACCAGTGCCGCACCGACTCCGGCCAGTGCGCGCGTGGCGATCAGCCATTCCGGTCCCGCGACCGCCAGCGGGATCGCCGACGCGATCGCGAACACCGCCAATCCGATGATCATCACGATGCGGCGGCCGTAGCGGTCCCCCAGGGCGCCGGCCGGCAGTACCAGACAGGCCAGCGCGAGCGTGTAACCGTCGATGATCCAGGTCAATTGGGACTGCGTGGCACCGGTGGCCGAGGCGATCCGCGGCAGGGCGGTGTAGAGCGCCGCCATCGACGCGACGACCAGCGCGACGGCCAGGCAGGACACGACGATCACCCATCGCGTGCGCACGGGTACGGGCTCGGTCATGGTTGCGTTCATCGCGCCTCCCGAGAAACGATACTTTCAGTTTCGCTATGCTACTCGAAGTAGCGTTTCTATCCCGTGCGGCCGCTGAACTTGCCGAGGAGGAATCCTGAGACCATGACATCGAGTGCCGCGATCGAATCCGAGGACGACCCGCGCAAGGCGCGCTCACGTCGCCGCCTGCTGGCCGCCGCGGCCGAATTATTGCGCGACGGCGGATTGGACGCGGTCACCATCGATGCGGTGACGCGCCGCTCGGGCGTCGCGCGCACCACCCTGTACCGGCATTTCGACACCGTGGCGCGGCTGCGTGCCGCGACCCTGGAAGAGCTGATGCCGCCGGTGGTCGAGATACCGGACGCGGGTCCGCTGCGGGAGCGACTGATCGAACTGCTCACCCGGCAGGCCGCGGCGATCAACGACGTACCGCTGCATCTGACCACGCTGGCGTGGCTGGCGACCGGCGACGCGCAGGCGCACGGCGACGGCGCGCGGGCCGGAACGCTGCGCGCCCATCTGATCGACACCTATCGACGCCCGTTCGACGAATTGTTCGACGACCCGCGGGCGCGCGCACTACTCGGCGATCGGGATCTCACCGCGGTGCTGGCGCAACTCGTCGGGCCGATCGTCTTCGTGCGGCTCACCGGCATCGGCCGCGCCGGGCGCGACGACTGCACCCGCATCGTCGACGATTTCCTCGCAGCCTGCGCGCGCGGGCGCTGAAATCGGCTGCGTGCGAATCGGTTTCGCGTCAGTAGTAGACCGGCCCCGGCACCCCGCCGCCGGCCGCGACGGCATCGCCGGTGATCGCGACGCTGCGCGGCGAAGCCAGGAAGGTGACGACGTCGGCGACCTCACTGGCATCGATCACCCGGCGGATCGAGTTGGCGACCAGACCGGCCTCCAATTCCTCGACCGCGGCGCCGGATTCGGCGGCCTGGGTGGCCAGCCGTTCGGTGAGTCGCTCGGTCCGGGTGAGGCCCGGATGCACGACCGTGACGTTGATTCCGTGCGGGCCGAGTTCGTCCGCGAGGTTCTTGGTCAGCGCCGAGACGCCGACGTTGCGCACCGTCTGCGCGATCGAATTCGCTTGCCGCGCACCGAGTCCGCTGATATTGACGATCCGCCCCCAGCCCTGCGCGATCAGATGCGGCGCGACCGCGCGGGCGGTGCGCAGATATCCGAGCACCTTGATCTCGACCTCGCGGCGCACGATATCGTCGCTGGTGGCGTTCAGATCCGCGGGCGAGCCGGCACTCCACGGCGTGGCCGCGGCATTGACCAGGATGTCGACCCCGCCGAGCTCGGCCACGGTGCGCTCGACCAGTGCCCGCACCTGTTCGTCGTCGCCGGTGTCGGTGGGCACCGCGACGATCCGCCGCCCGCTCTCCTGGGCGAGTGCCTGCGCGGCCGCCGCGAGCGGTTCGGCGGACCGGGCGGCGAGCACCACGTCCACGCCCTCGGCCGCGAGTCCACGCGCGACGGCCAGGCCGATTCCCTTACTGCCGCCGGTGACGATGGCCCGCTTACCGCTCAGCTGCAAATCCATGGGAGCGACGGTAACAACGCCTGCCGTCCGCGTCGCGGATCCGGATCGGGCTGAACAGAATCCGGGCCAGTCGTCCTCGTTCTCACCGGTATCGAACGTCATCGCAACGGCCTTTCGCGGTCTACCAGTCCGGCCGGTAGCCCCAATGCCATATGTCCGCGGGCTCCACCGTGACCAGCGCCGCGAATCCGCACACCGATTTCGGGCTACCCCCGACATGCTCCACGTCGTGGGTGATCACCGCGACCGCGTCGACCCGGCGCAACGCGGGTAGCAGATCAGGTACCGGCACGTCGGCGACGATGTCCATCAGGCGATATCCCGCTCCGACCGCGCGCCGACGAATCGCGGCTTCGATCTCGGTTCGCCGATCGCCCGCTAGATCGCAGCGGATATATCCGATTGCTCTGGGCCACTTCGACTTGTCCGGCTCTGCGCTCATCCGAGGAACCGCGTCATCGGCGCCTGCTCCGAATCGCGGTGGCCCGGTATCCATTCGGTCCACATCTCGTGCGCGATGCGATCCCAGACGGCGGCCCAGTGGCGCGACGTCTGTTCCCGTGCCGCCGCGAGATCGGTGCCCGGCGCGAACTCGATCACGTCGCCGGTGGTCGTGTCGCGCGCCTGCCTGATCTCGATATGACGGTACGTCTGCATCGCCCACACCGCTTCCAGGCCGTTCACCTCGGTACATCTGGTCCTGTCGTCCATCACCGGCTACCTCTTGTCCCGCATGTCGGCTACCAGCCCGTCCAGAACGCTCAGGAGCGTGCCGAGGTCCGGACCCGCCGCCACCGGCAGTTCGCTGCCGATCGGGTCGAGCCGGATACCACGCGCCGCGGCACGCTCGCGCAGCGTGTGAACCGGGGGGACGATCTTGCCGGCCCGCACGAGAAACCCGAACGCGGCGGCCTTGCGGGGACAACGATGGGCACTGCACCCCTTGTGCTGCTGCATGATTCGCTGAGCAATCGAATCAGTGAGCGGATGTGGCGGACCGGCATGCTCCGGTGCGATCGGGCTGCGCGCCCACGTCTCGGGCGGGCACACCGTTTCCAGATCACACCAATCGCACACCCGCGCCGGACTGTGATCGACGGTGGTCAAGTCGTAGACCACGACCGCGGCGGCGTCGACATCGAGGGCGATCGCCAGGCCGTAACCGACGGGGTCCGGCCGATCCACGGGTGGCCGCACGGTGCAGACGTAGTGATAACCCAGCCGCGCGGCATGGCGTTCGATCGCCAGTGCGTGCCGCAACGTGTCCGCGCCGGATACGCTGGGTCGAACGATCCCGATAGCTCTGGGGCGCTTATCATTTCGTCGTACTCCATCGGTGTCCGGTTGCGTGTCCGGCTGTTCGAGCATGGGAAATTTCGACATGTTCGGGCTTCCGAGACGGGGATGTGGTTGAGGTGCTTACGGATTGCCGGGTCGGCCGCCCCACCGCTCGCACACGTCGAGTAGACACCGATTGCCGCGAGAACGGAACGGTTTCAAAGCGTTTCGTGACAAGATAAAACGTTCCAAACAATCTGAATTCACTAGCGAAGCTAACGACCGCCAGGGGGCTCGATGCAGATCGAATCGACGACACTTCCACGCAGACTGCTGGGCCGACGACTGATCGAGTTGCGTGAGGCCGCAAACCTCAAGAGCGACGAGGCGGCGAAGCTCGCCGAGATCGGCCGACAAACCTTGTGGCGCTTGGAGAACGGGCGGACTTCGGAAGTGAAGAGGCCGATCATCCGAGCACTGTGCCGAGTGTACGAGGTCAACGAAGAGGATCAGAATGGGCTCTTGTGGCTTGCGGACGAGTGCCGCAAAGAGGAGTGGTGGCAGTCCTACAGCGACGCGATTGTGTACGCCGATCTATTCCTCAGCCTGGAACAGGCTGCAACTCGCGTCGATTCCTTTCAACTGACACTATTGCCCGGACTCACTCAGACGGCCGACTACCGCCGGGCGAAAGCCCGGTACTACAAGCCTGAATTGCGCAGATCCCGCCGCGTCGATGAACACATTCAATACAACGAGCAGAGAAGTTTCGAGCTACTTTCCAAACGACAAGCACGCCTTGTTGATTCGAGTAACCCGCTGACGATGCATGTCTTACTGGGCGAGGCAGCGCTGCGATACCGGATCGGGGGCAACGCAGTGATGGCCGACCAAATCCGCCATCTTCATGAACTGAGCCTGCTGGCGAATATGTCGATTCGTGTCATACCGTTCACGAGTGACGGTCATATCGGACTGGAAACCGACTCGTTCGTGTTGTTCGAATTTCCGCAACACTTGAACCCGGCGCTGACACAACCACCGGTGGTATACATCGAGGGCTACGCCGGAACCTTGTACCTGGACAAGCCAACCGAGATCGAGGTGTATCGACAGGCGCTGTCAGACATCGCCGCTGTGGCGCTGAACGAAGCGGAGTCAAGGGCTCTGCTGCAGAAGATCGAACAGGAGTACAGAGCGTGAGTACCGATACGTCAGCCGCGAAGTGGTTCAAAAGCAGCCGAAGCCGGGACGGCGGAGAGTGCGTGGAGGTAGCACACCTCACGACCGGTGCGGTCGGAGTTCGCGACTCCAAAAACCCCACCGGCCCAGCTCTCGTCTTCACCCCCGCCGAATGGGACGCCTTCACCACCGGCCTTCAGGACGGCGAGTTCCAGCGACCGGCGTAGCGGCGACCTGCGGGTTCGCGGGAAAGTTGGGATCGGTAGGGGGCGCGTAAGGCGTCTACTCACCTCATGACATTTTCTCAACCTCCCGCGAACCAACCGCAGTCGGCCGGCTTGGACAAGAAGACCAGCGCGATCCTGTCGTACGCGCTGGGCTGGCTCACCGGAATCATCTTCCTCTTCGTGGGGAAGCACGATTCCGATGTGAAATTCCATGCCTCGCAATCGATCGTCTTCTTCGGGGCGGTCTCCGTGCTCAATATCGTGCTGAGTATCGTCGGCTCGTTCCTCGGGGCCCTGGGCATCATCTTCAGCCTCGCCGGACTCGCCGTCGCGGTCTTCACGGTCGTCGTCTGGATCATGGCCATGGTCCAGGCGAACAACACCGGCGGTGTCCGCGCGGCGCTCCCTATCGTCGGAAAATTCACCGCCCCGTACGCCGACCGGTTGGCCAACTCGATCAGGTAGCGGCGTCTTCGCGTGGCGGCGGATACGACAGTCCGAAGACCAACGGCCCGAGGCTATCTCGGGCCGTTGGTGTCCGCGCGGAACAGCCCGGCATCCGGCCCGGCCGCCACCGAATCGGGGCCGGGTCAGACGGGAACCGCATCCTCGCGGCGGGCCGTGATGGCCTGGTGCACGGTGAGGAAGAACAGCACGAATCCGATGGTGAGCAGGACGTGACCGATGCCGGCCAGCTCCGCCAGTGGCGTGGATTCGCCGTGCCCGAGGACGGTCCGGGTGCCGATGATCGTCATGCACGCCACCGTCCAGAGGACAGCGGTGTTGTAGACGGCGAAGAACCAGCGATAGGCGCGGGTATTCGACAGGGCGAGTTGGTGTTCGAGCACCAGGACGATCAGGAAGAACAGCGTTCCCAGCGCCAGCAGGTGCGTGTGGACCACCGCGAGTTCGGTCTTGCCGGTGAACTGGTGGGCCTTGGTCAGTTCGCGGTAGACCAGTCCCGACGGCAGTCCCAGTGCGGTGTAGCCGACGGCGGCCCAGTAGAGCTGTTTCATCGAGTCCTCGTTCGAATTTCGTTGCGGTCGTTGGGGTGAGAGGTCAGGCCGACAGCTGTGCGGTGGGCGCTGGGGCGGCGGCCTGCCGGACTTCGGACGCCGTGCCGGTTTCGCGGAGGATCAGCAGCCCCGTGACGGCGATCAGCACGGAGGTCGAGCCGTGAACGCCGAACGCGGTGGCCGGGGAGCCGTGATGCGCCAGGACGTTGATCATGTCGCCGAGCGGTGCGACGGCCGTCATCAGCAGAATCCACCCCAAGGCGCGGCGCCGGCCCGTAACCAGCAGGATGCCCGTGCCCAGGCCCATCGCTAGTTCGCGACAGCCTTTCACGACGAGGAAGCCGCCGCCGTCGCCGGCGGGCCGATCCGGCAGGCCGAAGCCCTGGGCGGCGGTCTCGGGAGTCAGGACGAAAGAAATCCCGAGGTAGAGGGTGAACAGAACGACAGCGGCGGCGAGGACGGTGTCGAGGGACCGGCGTGACATGGGTGTACTCCTCTGACATTCAGACGTGAATTGTTGTCCGACACGGCATCCGGCTCACTGGGGCAGCACGTCGCCGGGTCCCAGTTCGAGGGTGGGATGGAAGATCATCGGCCGTGCGGTGAGGTCGAGATCGTTCTGCATCCGCAGCGTCAACGCACGCCATTCCGCGGTGCCGAGCGCGTTGCGCAGAGCGGTGCCGCTGTCCCAATCCCCGACGTTGACGAAGACCGCCTCGGCCTCCTCACCGGCCGCCTGGAACATCCGGGTTCGGCGGAAACCGGCCGCGGCCGCCATGTACTGGGCGCTGTCACGCCAGCGCCGCAGGAACAGGTCTCGCTGGGCAGCGGGTACCGACATCGTGTTGATCACGGTGACCGGTGCGTCGGTGTCGGAAACGGAGGGGATGTTGGCGTTCGACATATTGTCACGCTAAGTGACAATCATGTTTGTTGTCAATCCAGTTATATGGCAATCATGTTGAGTTGCTAGTGTGGGAGTCATGACGAACCGGCCGCTGGAATCGCGCGGGGCATTCCTGTTGTCGCAGATCGGCTTCCACGTATCGCACCGGCTCACCGACCAGCTGGCGCGGCTGGATCTGGACCCGGCCCACTTCGCGGTCCTCACCCAACTGGCCGTCGCGGACGGCCGCAGTCAGCAGGAACTCGCGGATCTGCTGCGGGTTCACCGCAATGCGATGGTCGGACTGGTCGACGAGCTGGAGGAACGCGCACTGGTGACCCGGCGGCCGCATCCGGCCGACCGGCGCGCGCACGCGGTCCACCTCACCGACCGTGCGCGCGAGGTGCTGGAGTCGATGCAATCCGAGGCCGACGCACTGGAATCGGAAATCTTCGCACCGCTCGACGAGACCGAGCGAGCCCAGCTCCTCCCGCTACTGCAACGCATCGCCGCCCACGCGGGCTTGCCAGCCGGCGTACACCCCGGCCTGCAACGACGACGCCGCGCACGCCGGGCACCGAGGTGAACGCGGTCCGACTCGCGCCCCGGGCGGGTCACCCGCACGCAGCCGTGCACCCGTCGCCGATAGGTGCGCGAGGATCAAGGCCGTGCGGCCACCACCTCGCAGGCAACCTCGAGGAAGTTCAGGTCCGTGACGGCCGGGACCAGGATGAACTCGTCGCATCCGGCCTGCTCCGCGCCGTCGAGAATCTTGGCGAGCACCTCGGCAGTCGACGCGCGCGCCGACGCGGCGACCCTGTGGGCCAGGTCGGGCCCGAGGAAGCCCAGGTAGCGAGCGGTGAAGGAGCGCAGCGCCTCCGACGCATCCGTGACGCCCAGTGCGGTGAAGCAGCCGCTGACCTTGCGTGGCTTCGTCGTACGACCGGCCTCGGCCCAGCACCGGTCGGCGAGATCGCTCACCTCGGCGATCTCCTCGGCGTCGCCGGAGATGCTGAAGCCGGAGACGCCGTCGGCCCACCGCGCCGCCCGGCGCATCGCCTTCGGCCCCATCGCACCGGCGAGGATGATCGGCCCACCCGGCTGCACGCACACCGGCCCCACCGGGTCCGCGCCCTCGAACGGGGGCTCGCCGGCGAGCAGTGACTTCAACTCGGCGACCTTGTCGTCGAGCTGCTGGTGCCGTCGCTTGAAATCAGCACCGAGAGCGCGATAGTCGTGCTCACGACCGCCGACACCGACGGCTACCTCGAGACGGCCGTTCGCGAGCTGATCGAGGGTGCCGATCTGCTGGGCCACCATCGCCATCGGGTGCTGCGGAAGCACCCAGAGGTTCGCCAGAACCTGCACTCGCTCGGTAACCGCCGCACAGGCACCCAGCGTCGCGACCATCTCCGGATTCGAGAACGTCACCCGCTCACCGACGGAAACACTCGAGAACGGGCCCGCGTCGATTCGCCGGGCCCAGTCGATCGTCGTACCCGGCCCGTAGCCGGGAGCCATCTGCGGAAGTGCGACACCGATCTTCATGTGGCGACCCTCTCAGACCCACCCAGGCGTGGTCACCCGATCCCCTGATTCCGACAAATCACGCCCGCGCCGCCGCACGCCCTCCTCGGCGCGAGAACTCCGACGCACCGAATGCCGATAATCGAACGAATGTTCGAGCATGCGGTAGGCTCACCCGCGTGAACACACATTCGACTGCGTTGGCACCGAATGCTCCGGCACGAGGATGGTCGGAACTGGCCGATGTCGACTTGCTGCGCACCCTCGTCGAAACCGAACGCCGCCGGCGCCGATTGGGTGCGGCCATGGTCGCGGCCGTCGCCGAGGCCGAGCGCCGCGGCCTCGCCGCCGACACCGGCTACCGGGACACCGCGGAGCTCTTGAGCGATCTCCTGCGGATCAGCGCCTCCGAGGCGCGTCGGCGAATCGAATACGCCGCCCCGCGAGCCCGCTCCCGCGCCAGGAAGGCGTGGCGGGCGATGGCGGCGGCAGGCTGATCCCGAGTTCGGCTGCGCTGATCCGCGGCGGCGGCCCGCTAGCGTGGTCCGGGACGCGCGGCACACGACGTGCCCGGGCACGACCTCGGAGGTGACGAATGACCAGCCGCACAGCAGCCGTCGAACTCGTGACGCTGACCGACGCCGACGAGGTGCGTGCGGCGGGAGAGATCTTCCGCACCGCGATGGTCGGACTGCCGCCACTGCCGGACGGCGCCGATGGACTGGCGGAGCCCGGACGCACGCTCGGGGCGCGACTGGACGGGCAGCTGGTCGGGGCCGTCGACTCCTACACCAGCTGGCTGGTGGCCCCCGGCGGGCGACGCCTCCCCCACGCGGCCGTGACGCACGTCGGTGTGCTGCCGACCCACACCCGAAGGGGCGTGGTGAGTGCGCTGCTGCGGCGTCAGCTCGCCGATATCGCGGCGCGCGGTGAGGTGGTCGCGAGTCTGCGCGCAACCCAGGGTGGGATCTACGAACGGTTCGGCTACGGCGTGGCCGGCTCGTACGCGACGCTCGAGCTGGATCGGCGACAGGCCCGATTGCGCGACACCGTGGCCCAGGGTGGGCCGGTGCGCTACCTCGACGCCGCGAACCGGTGGGAGACGCTGGCGAAAATCTATGCG
Source organism: Nocardia mikamii NBRC 108933 (assembly GCF_001613505.1). Taxonomy (GTDB): domain Bacteria; phylum Actinomycetota; class Actinomycetes; order Mycobacteriales; family Mycobacteriaceae; genus Nocardia; species Nocardia mikamii. Next base: position 64,756 of record NZ_BDCM01000026.1, on the reverse strand, counting down.
GCCGCTGATATTTCGTGGAACGGCGCGATCGACCGGACGCCGTACTGGTGGCGATTCCAGGAGTCGGTCGCCGGCGACGCCGGCTGGACGGTGGTGCACGGCGAACCCGGCGCCGAGGACGGGTTCCTGCGCTACCGCCCGTCGGACAGCGCCGGCTGGCCGCGCAATCCGCAACGCACGGTGGTCGTCGACGACTGGGTGGCCACCACACCCGCGGCCTACCGCGGACTGCTGCGGCATCTGCTCACCCATGACATCGTCGACCGGATCGTGATCACTTTCGCCCCGGTGGACAGTCCGCTGCGGCACCTGTTCACCGACGAGCGCGTGGTCACCGTCGCCGGCATGCACGACGAGACCTGGTTGCGGCTGGTGGACGTCCCGACGGCACTGGAACGCCGAAGCTACCGCGAGTCACCGGCCGTGGTCCTCGCGGTGACCGACGACCTCCTGCCCGCCAACACCGGCTCCTACCGCATCGCCGCCGACAACCTCACCCGCGTCGACGCGCCCGCCGATCTCACCACCGACGTGGCCGCCCTCGCCGCGGTGTACCTCGGCGGATCCACCTGGCGGCAGCTGGCCCTCGCCGGCCGGGTGCGCGAAAACCGCAGCGGCGCAATCGAAGACGCGGACAACCTGTTCACCACCACCTCGGCCCCGTTCGCCGGCACCTACTTCTGACACCGGCGCGACAGCCGCCCGTCAGGGCCGGTCCAGCACCGCCCGGGCGAGCGAGTCCAGCGCGAATCCGATCAGGCCGATCACCACGATCACCGCCATCACCTGGTCGTAGGCGAGTTGGTCGCGGGCATTGAGGATCTGGTAGCCGAGGCCGGACCGTACCCCGAGCATTTCGGCCGGCACCAGCACCACCCAGGCGATGCCGAGCCCGACGCGGAATCCGGTCTGCACCGGCCCGCGGATCGCCGGCAGGATCACCGCGCTCACCTGCTCGCGCCGGGTCGCACCGAACGACCGCGCCACCAACAGCAGACCCGGGTCGATGGATCGCACGCCCGCGGCGGTGTTCAGCACGAGGGGCCAGACCGAGGCCGCGGCCACCAGGAAGATCACCGGCTGGTGCCCGATTCCGAACAGCGCGACCGCGATCGGCGCCCACGACAGCGGCGAGATCATCCGCAGGAACTGCACCACGGGCGCGACCGCGGATTCGGTGGCGGCGTGCAGTCCGAGCAGCAGGCCCAGCGGAACGCCGACGGTGACCGCGATCAGCAATCCCACCAGCAGCCGCCACATACTCACCGCGATATCGGGGAGCAGCACACCGCGATCCAGCAATCCGGCGATGGCACCGGGCACATGCTGCGGCCCGAATTCGCGCAGCAGCGACTGCGGCGCTGCCACCAGATCGGTGAGCACCCACCACAGCAGCACCGCGGCGACGACGGCACCCAGGCGCGGTAACCAGGCCGCGGCGCGGCGACGTGGGCGGGCGGCGACGATAGTCACGATGGATCGATCTCCTCGATGCGAGTGAGCCCCGGGGGCAGTCCGAAGGCGGCGGGCCCGCCCGCGCGGTCCAGCGCGGCCCGGACGAAGCGGTCGTCGACGAGTTCGCCGTGTGCGCTCGCCGGATCCAGGCGGGACAGGAAGCGGGTGTCACCGTCGACGACGGTGTCGTGCATGGCCGTGGCGAGAGCGGCGGTGAAACTCGGAAAGGGGAAGGGCTGGAATCCGATTCGCTGCGGGTGCCAGTCGGGATGCCGGACCGGGATCCGGTCGGAATAGGTCAGCGCCTTCGTGATCGCGGGCAGCGGTTGCGGAAGATACCTTCCCGCGAGCTGTTTCGCCGCGGCGGGACGGTCTGCGCCGATCCGCAGCTGCGCGGCGACCACCGCGTCCGCCACCGCCTGTGCCACGGCGGGCCGGCTGTCCAGGAGGTCCTGATGCACCACCAGTGCGCAGCAGGCGTGGTCGCGCCACAGGTCGCCGAGGAAGCGATGGATATGCCCCACGCCGCGCAGTTCCGCTCCCGCGTTGAACGGGTCGGCGACGGTGAACGCGCTGATCGACCCGTTGGCGAGGGCCGGAATCATATCCGAAGGACTCATCACGATCAGCTCCACGGTGCCCGCCGAGCGCGAGGCCGAACTCCGGATCACCGGCCGTAAACCGTTGGCGCGCAACCACTGCTGGATCACGATGTTGTGGATCGACCACCAGAACGGGATCGCCACCTGCGTACCGGCCAGTTCGCCGGGTTCGGTGATGCCGGGAGCGACGGTCAGGGCGGAACCGTTGGTGTGGTTCCAGCCGAGAATCCGAGCCGGGGCACCCATTCCGAACCGTAGCTGAATCGCCATCGGCATCAGCAGGTGCACGATATCGACATGGCGGGTGAGGAACGCCTCCGCCAGCGCGGACCAGCTGCGAAACAGGACGGGCTGGGCGAATTCGGGGCCGCGCTCGGCGATCAGCAGCGGGGCCGCGTCGGTGATCGGCAGATATCCGATACGCAACCGGTCACCGCCGATGCCGCGGCGGTCGGCCGCGGCCACGCCCAGATCGGCCAATCCGGCCAGCCCACCGGCGGCGACGAGTCCGGCGCAGCCGCACAGCAGGCCACGCCGCGAGATCGAGGGCCGCCTCATACTGTCACCGACACATCGCGATAGCGGTCGATGATGCTGTGCCGCAGCGTGTTCCGCTCGTCGTCGGAGCCAGGGCGCGGAAACTGCGCCCGCACGGTGCCGCCGTGGCCGATCAGGACGATCCGGTCGCCCAATCGCAGCGCCTCGTCGACGTCGTGGGTGACCAGGACGGTGGTGCAGCCGAGGTCGGCGACCAGCGCGGCGAGCCACTCCTGCAGGTCGGCGCGCACCGCCGGATCCAGGGCGCTGAAGGGTTCGTCGAGTAGCAGCAACTGTGGCCGGACCGCGACGGCGCGCATCACCGCGACCCGCTGCGCCTGGCCACCGGAGAGCTCATCGGGCATCCGTCCGGCCAGCCCGGCCAGACCGAACCGCTCGAGCAGCGCATCCGTGCCCGCGGGATCGAAATCAGCACGGTGACGCGCGAACCGGCCGCCGAACCGCACGTTGTCGCGCACGGTCAGCCACGGCATCAGCAGCGGCTGCTGGAATACCATGCCGGTCGCCGGGTTCTGCTGCCCGTCGCCCCAGCCGATACTGCCGCCGTCGAGCCGGTCCAGCCCCGCGATGATGCGCAGCAGCGTCGATTTGCCGCTGCCGCTGGGGCCGAGGATCACCAGCAACTCACCTGCGGCGATCTCCAGATCGACGCCGGCGAGGACCGGTGTGCCGTGGTGGGCGTAGCTCTTGCGCGCGGCCGCTAGTTGTACTGCGACAGTTCCCATCGCAACTGGCCTTCCGAGGGAGATTGAACGGGCAGGAAAGCGGCCTCGCGGAACCGCCGGTTGGTATCGCAGTCGCGGGCGAATCCGGCGCCGCCGCGCAGCGTCGATTCCAGCCGCGTCGCCGCCACCGCGGTCCGGGACGCGTCGAGCCGCACCCGGATCAGATCGGCCGGCAGGACCCGGCCGGTATCGGCGGCGAACTCGTACAGCCGCTGCCGCACCGAACCGTGCCGGGCCGCGAGATCGGTGTACTCCCCGCGGAATTGGGCGCCCAGGCCGTCGAGCAGCGCGCCCGCCTCGGCCACCGATCTGCCGGCGATGCCGCTGCAGAACGCGGTCTGCAGGAGCAGGAATATCGGCCGCACCGCGGCTGCGAAGGCCGGCAGGTCCGTGGTGATCAGGTGGTCGTCGGGCACCTCGACGCGGTCGAAGGTCAGCGCGGTCGAACCGGTGGCGCCCAGTGCGAGCAGTTCCGGCGCGGGCCGCACCCGCACTCCGTCGGCGGCGGCGCCAACCACGGCGACCCGGCCGGAACCGTCGTGGCCCCGATACGGGAACACGATCAGGGCGTCGTCGAAGACGTTGGAGGCCCACGCGATCGGGCCGGAGACCGTGCCGTCACCGGCCTCGGCCCGCAGCGGCAACTCGCCGAGCCCGGCGAGATGTTTGAGCGCCGCGGCCATCGCCGTGACACCGGCCGTGCGGCCGGAAGCGAGCTCGCCCAGGTACCGGCTGCGCACCGGATTCGGTGCGCGCCAGACATATTCGAGTGTCATCCGCTGTGCCCACAGCGAGAAACCGGCCGCGAGGCTTTCGGCCGCGACGTCCTCGACCAGGCGGGCGAATTCGCGAATATCGGTGTCGCCCAGTGCCGTTGCGAGCAGATCGTGTGCGCCGAGCTCGGCGAGATCTGCCCGGGTGTCGGTGACGCCGGCGTCGAGACCGGCGGCGCGGTCACGCACGAAGGCCGCCGCTGCCTCGCGGACCGGCGCGGTCACGGTCATGTCCGCGGGTCCGAGAGGGCGTGCAGCCGGTCGATCGGCGTGCTGACCGCGGCCCGGGCCCGGCGTACCGCCGCCTCGTCCGGCGCGTCGTAGAAGCACAGGCATTTGGCCGTGTCCTCACGGACATAGGTGCGCAGGAAGTCGACCTCGGGGACGTCGGCGTACTTCGGCGCATTGGCCTTCTTGCGCGCGAGGTAGGTGTCCATATCGATCTCGGCAGGGATATCCCATTCGACGAGATAGCCGGCGGCGGGGCGCGCCGCCTTGAGGGCCTCGAGGTCGGCGCCGACGAGACGCACCTCGTGCGGCCCGTCGACGGAGGCGGCGAACACCTCCTCCGCGGCCGGGGCGGGAGCGGCGCAGCCGGCGAATTCCGCGATGGCGAAGATACGCGCCGCACCGCTGGTGACCTGCGCCTCGATCAATTCGCCCCCGGCCTTGTCGGCGCGCGCGCCGAATTCGTCCAGGGTGCGACCGGGGGCTCCGGTGGGCACGAGTTCGTACAGATACAGGGACATGGACAGCCGCCTTTCGGAACTGGCTCTTGGGTGGGCTCGACGGCCGCGCGCACAGCGCGGCCGGAGATGCGCGAAACGAACGACGCTCCCGCGGACGCAGGCGCCGCGGGCAGAGGCGTCTCAGCGCCGGTGACGACAGGCAGCGCCCGCCACACGCACGAGATCCACGTGCAGTCGGCGGGTGAGGTTGCTGCGGGTCACGCATTCAGATTAAACCGATACAGAACGTTCTGTCTACTCAGGAAGGTGACTATGGTGGAAGACGTGGCCACAACAACGGAGCCCGCCGAGCGGCAGCGGTCGCCCCGCGGGGACAAGCCCGCACCGGCACAACGGCTGCTGGACACCGCGACAACGCTGTTCTCGCGCTACGGAATCCGCGCAGTCGGCATCGACCGGGTTCTCGCGGAGGCCGGGGTGGCGCGGGCGAGTCTGTATCAGAGTTACGGCTCCAAAGACGCTCTGGTCCAGGCCTATCTGGAGAATCTCGATCGGCGTGACCGCACCCGCTGGGACGAGGCCGTGGCGACCGTGACGGAGCCGGCCGACAAGGTGCTGACGTTCTTCGATCTGGCCTTGGCGTCGGCACCCACCAAGGGTTTCCGAGGCTGCCAATACGCCAACGCGGCCACCGAATTTCCCGATCGCGTACTGGAACCGGTTGTCGCCCACCGCAGCTGGATGCTCGACACGCTGACGGGCCTGCTTCGTGAATGCGGCAGCGCCGATCCGGAGGAACTCGCCCACCGCATTCAACTCGTCTACGACGGCGCGCTGTCGGGCTCCAAATTCGAGCACGGACTGCAGCCGCTACGCACGGGCCGGAGTCTCGCCGCGGAGTTGATCTCCGACTCGCTGCCGGACCGCCGCCGCACCGGAAGCGCCACCACACACTAACATAACGCTTGTACGGTTTAGCACCTCCGGCGAGTGGGAGCAGCCCATGTGGGATCCCGAGAAGTACCGCAGTTTCGGCGACCATCGCTCGCGACCGTTCTTCGAACTGGTCGCGCGCATCGACGCCGAGAACCCGCGCCGGGTGGTCGACCTGGGGTGCGGTCCCGGGCAGCTCACCGGCGTGCTGGCTCAGCGGTGGCCGCGAGCGCGGGTCGACGCGTTCGATTCCTCGCCCGAAATGGTCGCGGCGGCACGGGAATCCGGCATCGACGCCGAAGTGCGCTCCGCCGAGGAGTGGCAGCCCGCACCCGATACCGACGTCGTGGTGACCAATGCGGTGCTGCAGTGGGTGCCGACGCATACCGAGCTGCTGCCGCGGTGGATCGCGGCCCTGCCGCCCGGAGCCTGGCTGGCATTGCAGGTGCCGGGCAACTTCGACGCACCCTCTCACGTCGCCATCCGCGAACTCGCCGCGCGCGAGGAATGGCGGCCGCGTCTGGAATCCAGCGGCATCCTGCAACCGCGCGACGTCCTCGATCCGGGCGGCTACGCGGCGGTGCTCACCGCCGCCGGATGCACGGTCGACGCCTGGGAGACCACCTATCTGCAGCGGCTGACCGGCACCGATCCGGTCCTCGAGTGGGTGACCGGGACCGCGCTGCGGCCGGTCCGAAGCGCACTCGACGACGAGGCATGGGCGGACTTCACCGCGCAGCTCGCCCCGCTCCTGCGCGCGGCCTACCCACAACGCGCGGACGGAACGACCTGGTTGCCGTTCCGGCGGGTCTTCGCCGTGGCACATAAACCGCGATGAATTCCACGGCCCGCCATCGTCTGACGGGGTAGGAAGCTCCTCTCGAAACCTGCGAAAGAGTCAATTATGTCTGTGTCAGTGCTGGATATGTCGATGTCGCTCGACGGGTATATCGCGGATTCCGACGACTTCCTCGGCGGTGAGGACGGTGAGCGATTGCACCAGTGGGCCGAGGAGACCGACGCGGCCGGGCCGCTCGTCCAGTTCCAGGAGGAGTGGAACGCCGCGGGTGCGGTGTTGTCGGGCCGGCGGACCGCGGAGCTGATGGACCACTGGGGTGGCGATCACAACGGCCAACCGATCTTCGTACCCAGCCATCGCCCGCCCGCACCGGCCGCTCGCTGGGGCTATCCGCTGGTGACCTATGTCCGAGACGGCATCGAAAGCGCGATGGCACAGGCGAAAGCTGCTGCTGGGGAACGGCATGTGCAGATACGCGGCGGCGCTTACACTGTGCGCGAGGCGTTGACAGCGGGGGTACTGGACGAACTCCAGATCCATCTGATTCCGGTGTTGCTCGGTCGTGGACGTCGCTTGTTCGACATGTTGCCGTCGGAGATCGAACTCGACGTCGTCGAGGTGATCAATACGCCTGCGGCTACGCATATTCGTTATCGCGTCCGACGCTGAATCCAGCGAGACCGGTCGGCCGGGACCGCGATGCGTCCCCAGCCATGGTCGACACAGAACCTGGTCCCGCTACTTGCCGCGCCGGACACCACTAAGTCAGGTAGCGGCGTACCGCGTCGACTGCGCGCCGGCCGCTCTCGGCGGCGGATTCCATGGTGGAGGGCAGTTCGGTGCGCGTCCAGTCACCGGCGAGGAACAGACCCCGCACCGGAGTGGTCTGGTCCAGGCGCAGGGATTCGAAGCCCGGATGCGCCGAGAAGGTGGCCTGCGGTTGATGAATCACCTTGGTGCGCAACACCGTCGCGCTGCGCGCCTCGGGATAGTGGGTGCGCAGCGATTCCAGGGCGGCGGCGACGAACGCCTCCCCGGGCAGGTGCACCACTTCCCAGGACGCGCTGACCGCCAGCGAATAGCAGTAGCCGTCGCGGTGGTCGCCGTCGTGCATCCCGCTGGTGTCGAACACCCACTCGATGGTGGTGTCGCGAAGATTCTCGGCCAGCCGTACCATCCGCAGCGGACTGTCCAACCAGACGTAGACGCTCGAGATCGGCGCGGGCTCGATCTTGCGCGCGGGAGCGAAGAATTCGTTGCCGCCGAGCGCGCTGCGGTCCAGCAGGGTGGTCAGCGACCACGGTGGCAGCGTGAGAATCGCCGCGTCACAGTCGATTCGCTGCCCGTCGGCGAGCCGCAGTCCGGTCAGCCGATCCCCATTCGGGCCGGAGTCGAGTTCCACGTCGACCAGTTGCGTCCCGGTCACGATCCGCGCGCCGCGCTCCCGCAGATACCGCTCGGCGGGGGCGACGAACAGTTCGTGCAGGCTGACCCGCGGCCACACCGCGTCGCCCGCGCGGATATTTCCCGCGAGCGCCCGTCGGCCGATGAAATGCAACGCCTGCGCGAAGGTGAAAGCCGAGACCCGGTCGGGCTTTTCGTTGAGCAGGCCGATCACCAGCTGGTCCAGGCTCAGCCGCCGCAGTGAATGCGGAACGTCGAGCTCCCGAAACCACCGGTCGACGGTCATCCGGTCCAACTCCGGCGACGGATTCCACGCGGCGGCACCGATTCGCAGCCAACTGCGCAGCGCCGCAAGACGATCGCGCGGCGGGATCGGCGGCCAGGCCATCCACGCCAGGCCGGCGGTATTGCGAACCAGGGCCGGCACCCAGCGCGGCCCTCGTGTGGTGAGCAACCGGCCCGGTCCGGTGCGGATCGCGAAAGGTGGCGCATCCCAGCGTAATTGGCTGTCGGTGCCGATGGTGCCGACGTAGCGCAGCAGGGCGTCGTAGCAACCGGCGAACAGATGCTGACCGTTGTCGACCAACTCGTCGACCCCGGCGACGTCGAAGGAGAAGGTCCGCCCGCCGAGCCGGCCCCGCTTCTCCACGAGGGTGATCTCGAACCCCCGCTCGGCCAGCCACACCGCGGCGGAGAGCCCCGCCAGGCCCCCGCCCACCACCGCGACGTGCCGCGGACCCGAATCCGGGTTGACGAGAGACTGAGTATCAATTTCACTCATCCGCTCATGCTACGGGGAACCGGTACCCCATGCCGGGTTATCGAGGCACGCCCCCGGACAAACCCCTACCGCCCGCACCCCGGCCCGAGGCGCGGCCGTAGCATCGAATGAGCTCCATCCATGTCTGATAGCCCCGACCGATCCGGAGGACATCATGACCACACCGGGCGATTTCACGTTCGAGGATGCGTACCAGGGCGATGCCGGCCCGTTCTCCGGCGCCAAACCGCCCTGGAGTATCGGCGAGCCGCAGCCGGAGCTGAAAGCGCTTGCCGAACAGGGGAAATTCCGCGGCGACGTCCTCGACGTCGGCTGCGGCGAGGCCGCGATCTCGCTGTATCTGGCCGAGCGCGGCTTCACGACGGTCGGGCTGGACTCCGCCCCGACCGCCATCGAACTGGCCCGCGCCGAGGCCGAGCGGCGCGGACTGACCACCGCTACCTACGAAGTCGCCGACATCACCTCGTTCACCGGGTACGACGGCCGTTTCGGCACCATCGTGGACAGCACGCTCTTCCACTCGATCCCGGTCGACCAGCGAGACGGGTATCAGCGTTCGATCGTCCGGGCGGCGGCACCGGGCGCGTCCTACTTCGTGCTCGTCTTCGACCGCAAGGCGTTACCGTCCTCCCCCGAGGGATTCGGGCCCAATCCGGTGACCGAAGACGAACTGCGCGAATTCGTTTCGAAGTACTGGGTGATCGACGATATCCGTCCGGCTCGCATCCACGGCAACGATCTCCCCCGCGACGAACGATCACCGGTCCACTTCGAGAACGTGCGCGACGAGCCCGGCGGCCGCACCTCGGTGCCCGCCTGGTTGCTGCAAGCCCACCTGGCTCTGGCCTGACCGGCATCACCGGGCTACCCGCCCTGCGGCACGAACTTCGGTTCGGCGAGGGCCCGGTAGTCCGGCAGCTGGGTCGCTTTGTCGAGGGAACCCTGGGATTTCGCCCAGTCGGCCAGGGTCGTCAGGGTGTCGGCGAGCTCGGGCCGCAACTGGAGACGGAAGTCGAATTCGGGCAGGATCTTTCCGATGAGGTCCGCCGGCAGCTGAGTCGATGCGGCAACCGCCGCGATCGCCGGCTCGGCGCCGGAGGTCAGCTGGGTTCCCGCCTCGCCGAGGGCCGCGAAGAAGGCGGTCAGCGCCTCGGGCTTGCGGGTGACGGCGTTGTCGGTGGCCAGGTACAAGCTGTGCTGACTGTAGGTGCCGCCGGCGAGTTCGACCGCGTCTCCGCCGAGCGCGTCGATCACCTGGGCCTGGTACGGCTGGAAGATCGCGACCGCGTCCACATTGCGCTGTCCGGCCGCGGTCACCATCGCCTGCGGCGCCACCTGCACCAGTTTGGCGCCGATATTGCTGTGCGACAAGGCGTTCGACGCGAAGTACGCCGCACTCGTACCCAGCGGCGTCCCCACGGATCGGCCGCCGAGATCCGACAGCGAGGCGATTCCCGCACTGCGCCGCGCGACGATGCGCGAACCCTCCCATCGCGATCCGTCGCCGACGATGCGCAGTGCGGGCGAACGGGTCAGCGCCGCCGCGGCCGGGACATCCGCGGCGGTGGCGATATCGAGTTGGCCGGCGGCGAGCGCCTGCAGCGCCTCGACCCCGGTGGAGAAGTTGACGACCTTCACCTTCACCCCGTGCCGGTCGAAATATCCGCCCTGCTGCGCCACCGGTACCTGCGCCCAGGAGGGATCGACGACGAAACCGACGGTGAGGGTGTGCGGGTCCGAGTCGTCGGCGTCGGTGCATGCGGCCAGCGGGACGATCAGCGCGACGAACGCGAGGATGGCGATAAGGACGCGGGACATCAGTGATTTCACGGGCTTCTCTTCATCTGCGGAGGGTGGAAGTCGTTGCGGTACAGGGAGTTCGACAACGCGTCAGGGAACCGTGCGCACGATTCCGAGTTCGTGGTGCAGGGTGCGGCGCAGACCGCTGTACCCGGTCTGGTCGGCGAGCGTATCGGCGGGTCGCGGGCGGGCCAGCGGATTCGTGATCAGGTCGATGATCTGCCCGTCGCGCAGCACACCGATGGTGTCGGCCAGCCGGATGGCCTCGTCCACGTCATGGGTGACGAAGACGACGGTGCGTTGCAGCCGGGTCCACACATCGATCAGCAGGTCCTGCATGTTGAGCCGGGTGAGTGCGTCGAGGGCGGCGAACGGTTCGTCCATCAGCATGATGTCGGGCTCACCGGCGAGCATGCGGGCGATGCCCACGCGCTGGCGCATACCGCCCGACAATTGACTCGGCCGCAGTCCGCCGACATCACCGGGCAGGCCGACGAGGTCGAGCAGTTCCGCGATGTGGTCCCGCCGCTCCCGTGCCGCGACTCGGTGTGCGCGCAAGGCGAATTCGATATTCGCCGCGACGCTCATCCAGGGGAACAACACATCCCGCTGGAACGCCACACCCCGGCGCGGATCGGGACCGGTCACACGCTCCCCCGCGTCGGTGACGGTGCCGGACGTGGGGGGCAGCAGGCCCGCGAGACAATGCAGCAGAGTGGATTTGCCGCTGCCGGAGGCGCCGACGAGGACGGTGAACGAGCCGTCGGGCACCGTCAGATCGATACCGCGCAGCGTGGGCTGCTCCGCATTCGGAAAGCGCACCACCAGATCGTGTGTGGCGATGGCCATCTCAGTTCACCTCCTTGGCCCAGCGCACCACGGGTGCGGTGAGCGCCGCGATCGCGAGATCACAGGCAGCGCCGAGCACGCCGAGCACGATCAGGCAGAAGATCAGCCGGTCGGCCTGGGAGAACAGCTGCGCCTGATAGATCCGATAGCCGATTCCCGCTGTGGTTCCGGTCATTTCGGCGACGACGATCAGCACGAACGCCATGGCGGCGCCGACCCGGATCCCGCCGACCACGTCGGGCGTCGCCTCCGGCAGCACGATCCGAGTGAGCGTGTGCCATCGGCTCGCACCGAGACAGCGCGCGGCCTGCAGATAGTGCTCCGGCGTGCCGGCGAATCCGGAGTGGCTGTTGATCCATACCGGGACGAACACGCCCAACGCGATGACCAGCACCTTGCTGTTCTCGCCGAGCCCGAACCACAGGATGGCCAGCGGAACCAGGCCGATCGTCGGGATCGGTGAGAGCAGCCGCAGCACGGGCTGCAGCACCGCACGGCCCACCCGGGTGGTCGAGGTGGCGATCGCGGCGAGCACGCCCGCGACCACGCCGGCCACGAGACCGAGCAGCGCGCGCTGCAGACTCGCGGCGATATCGGGGAGCAGCAGACCATCGCTCCACAGCGCCTGCCCGGCGCGTGCGATCTGCGGCACGGTCGGAAACAACTGGCGCGGAAAGCTTCCCGATGCGGCCACCAGCGACCACACGAGTGCGGCCAGCACCAGCCCGGCCAGAGTGCCGCCGACGGTACGCCAGTGCCGCGGCCACCGTGTGACACGGATGCGGTCGCGGCGCGGCGATGCCGGGGCGGGTGGCCCGGCGATGTCCGGTGTGGTTCGCAGACTCGATGTCATGGGTCGAAACTTCCTCGAGTGGATGACCGGCGGCCCGGCCGATGAGAACGGGGCTAGGCGCCCGGAGAAACAGTGCCGCGCAGGTCGACGGCGACCGGGGTGGATCGCGGGGCGCCGATCGGCACCCAGTCGAACGGAACCGCCTGCGCCCGATACACCATCGGCGTCGCGCTGAGGCGGTCCACGCCGGCCACGCGGGGCTCGGGGACCTCCGGTTCGCCCGCGACGCCGAGCCCCTCGTAGGGCGAGACGTACTCCCAGACCACCTGGCCCTGCGGCGTCACCTGGAAAATGCGCCCCTGCATTCCCTCGGTGATCAGGGTGTTGCCGTTGGGCAGCCGCTGCGCGTTGCTGACGAACGAACTGAAAAAGGTCCACGACGGCAGGCCGGAATCCTCGGCGGTGTACTGCCAGACGATCTGGCGCGTCGACGGATCCACCTCCAGCACACGGGATCCCGCGTAGATGCCCAGCGGTGCCGGCGGATAGCCGGCCCCGCCCTGGTTGTCGAAGATCAGGATGTTCCCGGCGCCCGGCAGGCCGTCGGCGATCAGGTGCGGATTGTGCTGCCCGGAGATCTGATCCAGCGGCCGCGGCACCTTGTGCGCGTTGATCCGCTGATGTTGCGCCCCGGCCTCGGCGTCGAAATACGGGCCCAGCCGCCACACAACGGCTTTCGTGGTCTTGTCGATCAGGGCGACGACATTGGCCTTGCGGCAGCTGATGAGGATGTTGTCCGGATGGAAGACCGTGTGCGGGTCCGCGCGGTGCCAGTGATTGGAGCCCAGCGATTTCGCGCTGTTGATCTCCAGGTAGCCCCACGGATCGTCCGGATCGCGAAGCACCGTGGCGCGCAGCGCATCCCAGCCGGCCTCGGAGAAGCCCAGTTCGTGCAGATGGTCACCGGCACGCCATTCCCACACGATCGTCCCGGCCGGGTCGACCTCGTAGAGTCCTTGATCGCCGACCGGGTGAGGGCCCAGACCGGGCACCACCCGGGGGATGGTGACCAGCAGCAGCCGGTTGCCGTTCGGCAGCAACTCCCAATCGTGGTTCTGCCGGGCGGCGCCGCCGGGCGCCTCCCGTCCCCATTCCCACACCCGCTCCCCCGACCAGCTCAGTTGTCCCACAGTGCGATTGGCGTAGATGCCGCCGCGCGGATCGTCGCCGGGCTCGAGCTGCACTCCGACATCGCCGATCCGGCCGTCGTTCAGCGCGGGGTCGAGGATGCGCGGCGGCACCCCGGCGAACGGCCATTCCCGATGCACGTCGCCGTGGAGATCGATCAGCCGGGTGACACCGTCGGCCCCTGTGAAGAGGATGTAACTGTCGTGCGCAGGTTCCGGGTCGTAATAGGTGACGCCGGTGAGTCGTACGAAGGCCATGCAGTTCACTCCATCAGTCACAGGTTGAGCGAGCGTGTCGCCGATGTTACGAATCTAATCGATTTGCGCCGCAGATCAGCCGTCCGCAGACTGTAATGATCCGGATGATTTCAAGTCTGGCCGAGCGAGGGCGAACCGCTGAGAATGGAGCGAATGTGACTGTCAAACGCGCGACTCTCGCCGATGTGGCCCGGCGGGCCGGGACCTCCACGGCCGTGGTCAGTTACGTGCTCAACGACGGTCCGCGCCCGGTCGCCGAGTCGACGCGCGCCCGGGTGGTCGCCGCGTTGGACGCGCTCAACTATCGGCCGGACCGGGCCGCGCGGGCATTGCGCCGGCCACGACGGTGGCGGCATCTCGGTCTGCTCGTGCCGGATGTGCGGATGCCGCTGTTCGCCACTCTGGTCGGGCACATCGAGGCCGAGGCGCGGCGGCGCGACCATCTGACCCTGATCGGCAACACCGGCTACGATCCGGAGCGGGAGATCGAATTCGCCTCCGCCTTCACCGATTCCGGTATCGAGGGGCTCATCGTGGTGGGCGGCGCCAACGGCCGTGCCACCGCCGACCTGTGCCGCCAGGCGCGCATTCCGATCGTGTGGGTACACAACAACCGCGGCCAGGTCGAGCCCGATGTCGTCGGCGCCGATCACGTTCTGGCGGGGGCGCTGGCGACCCGGCATCTGACCGACACCCATCGCCGACGCGACCTCGTGTTCGTCGGCGGCTTCACCGCCGACGAAGTGGCACACGGCGACCGCGAGACGGTCGCGCAACGCTTCGAGGGATATCGGTCCGTCGTCGGCGCCGATCGGGCCCGGCGAATCGCCACCGATCTCACCCCCGCCGGCGCCTATCACGCCGTCGGTCGGTACCTGGCCGGCAATCCTGCCCCCGACGGCCTCGTCGTCGGCACCTACGCCCAGGCCGCCGCGACCCTGCGCGCGCTGGCCGACGCGGGGCTGGCCGTCCCCCGAGACATCTCCGTGGTGGGCTACGACACCGATACCGCCGACGCCTACGCGGCGGTCACACTCACCGCCGTGCGGCAGCCGATCGACGTCATCGCACGCCTGGCTCTGTCGCGAGTCCTGGATTCGGACGGGACCCAACCGTGCCCGCCGAAACCGATCGTGACCCACCTGGCGCTCGGCGAAACCTGCGGCTGTTCAACCCGATAGGGCCGGGCCCGATTCGGGCCCGGCTCACACCATCGTGGTCAGCGTTCGTCCGAGTAACGCCGATCCTCGTAGCGTCCCGGATCGGTGCCCTCGGTTTCGATGCGCTCCTTGCGCACGGTGTCGCCGACGGTCTGCTGTTCCTCGACGTCGTCGACGGCCAGGCGCACCCGCTCGACCGGCACCGTCTCCTTGTCCACGGTCACCCGGTCACGGTGCAGGGTGACCTCCTGCTCCTCGTCGCCGAGAGAGGTCTGGCCGTACGCGCCGGCGTCGGTGACCGGTTCGCGTTCCACCCGGACCTCTTCGTGGCTGGTGGGCACCGTCACGGTCTGATCCTCGGTGACGACGTATTTGCGCAGGCGCGCGGTACCGACCGCCTCGCGCTGGGTGTCGACGTTCAAGCGTTCCTCGGAACGGACCAGGCCCTGGTCGCCGGTGGGATCGGTCGCGCGACGCCCGTTATCGGGGCGCGCGGTCCCCTGCCCGTCGCGCACCGCTCGGCCGTAGGCGTCCCAGCCGGAGTGGTTCGGGTCGAGGTGATAGTGGCGGAACAGCTCTTCCTCGCCCTCCCGGCTGATGTGCCCGTCCTGTTCGACGGCGGGCGCGGATTTGACCATTTCCTTGTCCACATTCACCCGCAGCGCGTCGGACTGCGGATTGTGCTGCGCCCCGACCAGCGGGACCAGCGAATCGTGGCGGAACAGCCCCGTCGACACCGATGCCCAGGTCGGCGAACCGGTTTCGTTGTTGACGTAGATGTTCTTGACCTTGCCGATCTTGTCGTCGTGCGAGTCGTACACGGTGCTGTCCATCAGAGTGTCGAGCTGTCCGGTCATGGTTGCTCTCCTCTCGGTCGGATGGGAGGGATTCAACGGGGAGTGCACCGGCGTGGCCGGCTGTCGCCCCCTGGCAGCCCAGCATTTTCGGCTACATGTCGGCAGGTACCCGGCAATCATCCAGCGAAACACTGGGGACGGGCACGAAATGCGATTCGATCGAGCTCACGGGGCGGTGCGCGGACCGGTGACGTCCTGGCCACATACGGCCCTCGCGACCGAATCCGGCTTGTGGCACCGTCGGATCCGGTCGACCAGCCGCCGATCACAGGGTCGGCGTCCGGGGGCGAGCGCCGGGCGCAGGCGGGTAGCCGCCGGAAGGACCGTGCCACATGTCCCCACGTCGGTGATCGCCCAGCTACCGGCGGGCCGGAGGGTGACGATATCGCTCCCCCGTGCGACTCCCGAGCAGGAGTCGGGCTCCTCGGCGAGTTCGCGACAAGGCATTCCCGCACCCCACATCTATCGCGGTTACGCCGCGAACCCCTTGGCCGCCAGCGGTTTCCGCCCGGTGCCGCCGCACCGACGCCGAAGGCGCCTCGACCGATACGCTGGGCGAATTGTTCTGCGGCACACCGCAACCGGAGAACGTGGCAGCACTCCAGCAACTTGCCGTCCGCTGGTCCGGCGACTACTTCGACCGCACCACCGACTATCCGGCCGATGCCGCCGTGGCCGCCGCCGAACCTCTCCCCGGAACCCGACCGGAACCGGCGAGCCGGTGCGGCCCGAAGCGGATTCCACTCGGCGCCAACCGGTTCCGACGATGCGCCGCGCCGCCACCCAGTCGAGCGTCCAGATTATTCCTCACCTGCGAAAACATATGCGAGAACAAGACGGCCGTACGGCGTTAACTGTATGATCACAGTAGGTTTACGGTCTCGCCACAATGCCCTCGGTACTCTGAAACGGTCTACAGCGACGTATGATTTCACGCTCACCGCACAGCAATTCATGCTACAAGGGGACGCTACGTGTCGAATCCTGTGTATGCCCGCGTTCTGGGCCCTTTGACCCTCGCCCTCGACAATCGCAATGCGACACCGACCGCCCAGAAACAACGGCAATTGCTGGCATTGTTGTTGATTCGGCATTCGACGGTGGTTCCGGTCACGACACTCATCGAAGAGCTGTGGAACGACGATCCGCCTCGCAGCGCGATAACGGTCGTGCAGACCTATGTCCTGGGCATCCGAAAGAAGATGGCGCACTATCTGGAGGTCGATCAGGGAGAAATCGCGGACAGATATCTCCGCACCTGGAGCAAGGGTTATATGTTCGACGCCCAGGATTGTGTACTGGATGTGCGTGACTACCGCACGATGACCGATGCCGCTCGCTGCGCGTTGAACGCCGGTGACGATCTGCGCGCGGTGGATCTGTTCACCGCGGCCGAAGCGCTGTGGACCGGTCCGGCACTGCTGGACGTCGAGTGCGGCCTGCCCTTGTCGGCCGAGTTGTCGCATCTGGAACAGGTGCGACTGACCGACCTCGAGCTGCGCATCGAAGCCCAGCTGCGGCTGGGCCGCCATCGGGAGGTCTGCCCCGACCTGGCGCGACTGACCGCGGAACAGCCCCTGCACGAACGACTGCAGGCGTACTACATGTACGCGCTGTGCCGTTCCGGCCGTCGCCATCGCGCCCTCGAGTCCTACCATGAATTCGCCCGTTCCCTGCAGCGGGAGCTCGGCCTGGATCCCTGCGTCAAATTGCGGCGATTACACAGCGACATCCTCAACGCCTCCGACGAATCGGTGACCCTGATGCTCGAACGCCGGCACGCCGGGTATCTGATCGGCTGGCAGGCGGGCGCGGAACGCTCGGCCACGCCCGCCTGATCCGGCACTCTCATTCCGGGGCGGTACCCTCGAACATTTCCTCCACCAGAGCGGTCGTATGGGTACCGGCCCGGAATTTCGGTTGATCGAGGACGTCCAGCAGGAATTCGCGGGTGGTGCACAATCTTTCGCTCCCGACCCGGAATTCGGCCAGCGCCCGGTTCATACGCGCGATCGCGGCCTCGCGATCGGGCGCCCACACGATAACCTTCGCGAGTAACGAATCATAGTTCGGCGGCACCGAATAACCCGCGCGGATATGCGTGTCGACTCGCGTGAACGGACCACCGGGCGCGGTGAATTCGGAAATCTTGCCGGGCGTCGGCGCGAATCCGGCCGCCGGATTCTCGGCATTGATCCGGCATTCGATCGCGGCACCCTTCGGCTGAATGCGATCCTGCGTCCATGCCAACGGTTCGCCGGCGGCGATCCTGATCTGCTCGGCGACCAGATCGATACCGGTGACCATTTCGGTGACCGGATGCTCGACCTGAATTCGGCAATTCACTTCCATGAAGTAGTAGTTGCCGTCCGAGTCGAGCAGGAACTCGACGGTGCCGGCTCCGGTGTATCCGGCGGCGAGCACTCCGTCGACCGCTGATCGGCCGATCCGCGCGGCCAGCCCGTCCGGTAGCCGCGGTGCCGGTGACTCCTCCACCAGCTTCTGGTGCCTGCGCTGCACCGAGCAATCCCGTTCTCCGAGATGGACACCCGCGCCGAAGGTGTCGCACAGCACCTGCACCTCCACATGCCGGGCGCGGTCGAGATACCTCTCGACATAGACCCGGCTGTCGCCGAAGAGCATGCGGGCCGTGGCCCGGGTATCCCGGTAGGCCCGGGCGAAATCGGCGCTGTCGTGCACCACCGCCATCCCGCGCCCGCCGCCGCCGGCGGCGGCCTTGATGATCACCGGGTACCCGATCCGGTCCGCGAGAGCCTGCGCCTCGTCGAAGTCGAGCGCGTCGAGACTGCCCGGAAGCAGCGGCAGTCCGGCTTTGGCCATCAGCGTGCGGGCGGACTGCTTGTCACCCAGCTCGGCCATGACATCCGCGGGCGGTCCGATCAGCGTGACCCCGGCGGCCCGGCAGGCGTCGGCGAAATCCGGTGACTCCGAAAGGAATCCGTAGCCGGGGTGGATGGCGTCGGCGCCGGTGATCTCCGCGGCCGTCAAGATGGCGGCCGCATCGAGATAGCTGCGTTTGGCCGCGGCCGGACCGATCCGCACGGCCTCGTCGGCGAACTCCACGACCGCCGAATCGTGGTCGGCCGCCGAATAGACCGCTACCGTGGGCACACCCAGCTCGCGGCAGGTGCGGGCCACCCGCAGCGCGATCTCACCCCGGTTGGCGATCAGAATCTTGTCGAACATCGCGTCTCCCTCACGCCGCCGTGCGGGCAGCCACCGGGACCCCGAAGCGACGGAACCGGGCTCGCCGCTCGGCCGCCAACTCCTCGCCGCTGCGCCCGATCAAGGCCCGCAGCGTCTCGGCGAGGGCGCGGTGCAGCCGCTCGGCCGCCACGCGCGGCGCCGCGGCGCCGTCGTGGCCGGGCAGGACACCGTCGACGATGCCCAGCCGCAGCAGCTGGCGAGCGGTGATGTGCAGTGCCGCAGCGGCTTCGGCCGAGGCGCTCGGATCGTTCCACACGATGGCCGCACATCCTTCGGGACTGATCACCGAGTAGACCGAGTCCGCCAGCATCAACACGCGGTTGGCGACCGCGAGCGCCAGCGCTCCGCCGCTGCCGCCCTCGCCGATCACCACACTGATCACCGGAACGCGCAAGGCCGACATCAGGCGGATGTTCTCGGCGATGGCCACGGCCTGCCCCTGCTCCTCGGCGGTCGCTCCCGGATAGGCACCAGGCGTGTCGATGAGCGTGACGACGGGCAGCCCGAGCTTTTCGGCCAGGCGCATGAGCCGCGCGGCCTTGCGATATCCCGGCGGGGTGGGCATGCCGAAGTTGCGGGCCATGAGCTCCTTGGGATCGTGCCCCTTCTGCTGGCCGATCACCATCACCGGCTGGTCGCCGAGCCAGGCCGGACCGCCGACGACGGCGGGACAGTCGGCGCCGATGCGGTCGCCGCGCAGTTCGAGGAATCCGTCGAACGCGAGAGCCACATAGTCCAAGGCGGTGGGCCGGCTGATCTCTCGCGCCCGGCGGACCTGCTCCCACGCCTCGGTCTCCGGCAGCGAATGCGGATCGGTGACGATCTCGGCCGCCGCACCCGGCTCGCCGGTGGGGTCGACCGGCCCGGCGATGCGCAGCAGCGAACCCAGCGTCGCGCGCAGGCCAGAGCGGGGCACGATCATATCGATGAGGCCGTGTTCGAGCAGGAATTCCGCGGTCTGGAACCGCGGAGGCAGTTCCTGGCGGATCGTCTGCTCGATGACCCGGCGCCCGGCGAAGCCGAGCCGGGCGCCGGGTTCGGCGATCAGCACGTCGGTCAGCGTCGCGAACGACGCGGCGACACCACCGTAGGTCGGATCGGTGATCAGGCTGACGGTCAGGATGCCCGCGCGGTCGAGCTGCTCGAGCGCCGCACTGGTCTTGGCCATCTGCATCAGCGACAGCGGCCCCTCCTGCATGCGGGCGCCGCCGGACGCGGTGACCAGAAGCAGCGGAATTCGCTCGGCCAGAGCGTATTCCGCAGCCACGGTGATCATCTCGCCGACCGTGGTGCCCAGGCTGCCGCCGAGGAAGCGGAAGTCCATGGCGACGATGACGACCGCGGCGCCCTCGATGCGAGCGGTCGCGCACACGACCGCGTCGTGTAGTCCGGTGCGCGCCCGCGCACCGGCGAGCCGGTCGGCATACGGCACGACATCGTGGAAGTTCAGCGGGTCGTCCTCGGTCCCGGCGGTCGACAGCGGCTCGAACCGGCCCTCGTCGGCCAGCTGGCGCAATCGCTGCTCGGCGGACAGGGTGGTGTGCCGGCCACATTCGCCGCAGACGCCCAGGTCGCGGTCGAAACGCTTGCGATACAGCGGAATCCGGCAGCCCGGGCACAGTACCCAGTCCGCGGTGGGGGAGCTTGGCGGCGTCTTCACGGGTTTCTCCTGTGCTCGATCGGCCACGGTCAGCCGGACCGCAGCGTCCGGTGTGCTCAGGTTCGCGCCGTGTCCTCGAGGACAGCTCGATCGCGGTGCTCGAGCGGGGCTAGAGCGGCCCGCTTCACCCTGATCGTGATCTCGGGGACTTTCGGGACTCTTCGGCGAGAAGGGACAACAGCTGTGTACGCCAATGCATTCGGAGGTTCGTTATGAACCGTCGCGTCGTCGTGACCGGGCTCGGGGTGCGTGCGCCCGGCGGCAACGGCAAGGACGAATTCTGGAAGTTGCTGTCGGACGGGCGCACCGCCACCCGCCGGATCAGCTTCTTCGACGCCTCCCCCTACCGGTCCCAGGTGGCGGGCGAGGCCGATTTCGACGCGGTACGGGAAGGGTTGTCGCCCAGGGAGATTCGCCGCATGGACCGTGCCGCCCAGTTCGCGGTGGTGTGTGCCCGCGAAGCGGTGGCCGACAGCGGACTCGGCGTCGACACGCTCGATCCGCAGCGTATCGGCGTCAGTCTCGGCAGTGCCGTGGCCGCGGCGACGAGCCTGGAACAGGAATATCTGGTGCTGTCGGACTCCGGCCGCAACTGGGTGGTCGACGAGAAACACCTCTCGCCCTACATGTTCGACTACATGGTGCCGAGTGTGATGCCGGCCGAGGTGGCATGGAGTGTGGGCGCCGAGGGGCCGGTGGCCATGGTGTCCAACGGGTGCACATCGGGACTGGACTCGGTCGGGCACGCGGTGCAGTTGATCCGCGAGGGCTCCGCCGACGTGGTGCTGGCCGGCGCCGCCGACACCCCGATCACGCCGATCGTGGTGGCCTGCTTCGACGCGATCAAGGCGACCACGCCGCGCAACGACGACGCCGAGCACGCCTCGCGGCCGTTCGACAACTCGCGCAACGGTTTCGTCCTCGCCGAAGGCGCGGCGATGTTCGTGCTCGAGGAGTACGAGAGCGCACGCCGCCGTGGCGCGCACATCTACGCCGAGATCACCGGCTACGCGACCCGCTGCAACGCCTACCACATGACCGGCCTCAAGGCCGACGGACGCGAGATGGCCGAGGCTATCCGGGTTGCCCTCGACGAATCGCGGGTCGATCCCACCGCCGTCGACTACGTCAACGCGCACGGGTCGGGTACCCGTCAGAACGACCGCCACGAAACCGCCGCGGTGAAGCGCAGTCTCGGCGAGCACGCCTACCGCACGCCCATGAGCTCGATCAAATCGATGGTGGGTCATTCACTGGGCGCCATCGGTTCGGTGGAGATCGCGGCCTGTCTGCTCGCCCTGCAGCACCAGGTGGTGCCGCCGACGGCGAATCTGCACGAGCCGGATCCGGAATGCGATCTCGACTACGTCCCGCTCACCGCTCGCGACCACCGCATCGACACCGTACTGAGCGTCGGCAGCGGATTCGGCGGTTTCCAGAGCGCCATGGTGTTGCGCCGGCCGCAGGGGGTGTCGGCATGAGCGTCGTGACGGGAATGGGCGTGGTGGCGCCCAACGGGCTGGGCCTGGAGCGCTTCTGGGATGCGGTGCTGGCGGGGCGCGGGGCGATCGCACCGCTGACCCGATTCGACACCACCGGGTTCGGCGCGACGCTGGCCGGCCAGGTGGCCGAATTCGACGCCGGTGAGCATCTGCCGAGCCGGCTGCTGCCGCAGACCGACGTCTCCACCCGGATGGCACTGGTGGCCGCGCAGTGGGCCCTCGACGACGCGAAGGTCGACACCACCGCGCTCACCGACTACGGCATGGGCGTGGTCACCGGAAACGCTTCCGGCGGTTTCGAATTCACCCACCGCGAATTCAACAAACTGTGGTCGCGCGGCTCCGAGCACGTCAGCGTGTACGAATCGTTCGCGTGGTTCTACGCGGTGAACACCGGCCAGATCTCGATCCGCCACGGCATGCGCGGACCGAGCAGCGCCCTGGTCGCCGATCAGGCCGGTGGCCTCGACGCGGTCGGGCACGCCCGGCGCACCGTGCGGCGCGGCACTCCGCTGGTGGTCACCGGTGGCGTCGATTCGGCGCTGGACCCGTGGGGCTGGGTCTCCCATATCGCGGCCGGAACCGTCAGTACCGCAACCGATCCCGCCCGCGCGTATCTGCCGTTCGACGCGCACGCGGCGGGTAACGTGCCCGGCGAGGGCGGGGCCATGCTGGTGCTCGAGGACGCGGCGGCGGCACAGGCCCGGGGCGTACCCGACTGTTACGGCGAAATCGCCGGATACGCGCAGACTTTCGATCCGCCGCCGGGTTCGCCGCGCCCGCCGGGACTGCGACGGGCCATCGAACTGGCACTCGCCGATGCCGGGCTGCGCAGCGACGACATCGACGTCGTGTTCGCCGACGCCGCGGGCGTGCCCGAGGCCGACCGTGCCGAGGCGGCCGCCCTCGACGCCGTCTTCGGTCCCGGCGGGGTCCCGGTGACCGCCACCAAACCGCTCACCGGGCGGCTGTTCTCCGGTGCGGGCCCGCTCGACATCGTCACCTGCCTGCTGGCCATGCGCGACGCGGTGATCCCGCCGACCGTGGCCACCACCGAACTCGCCGAAGGATGCCGGATCGACCTGGTCCGCGGCGAACCACGCTCGGCCGACCTCGGCGCCGGGCTGGTGCTCGCGCGCGGCCGATGGGGTTTCAACTCCGCGGTGGTCGTCCGCGCGCACCCGCGCTGACCCCGCACAGCAATCGCAGTATCCCTCCGAACGCACTCAGGAGCACATCATGACCATCACCATCGACACCCTGCGCCGAATTCTCGTGGCCTGCGCCGGCGGCGACGAGGACGCCCCCGAACTCGCCGGTGACATCGCCGAGGTCGAGTTCGAGGAACTCGGCTACGACTCGCTGGCCCTGATCGAAACCGCCTCGCGCATCCAGCGCGAGTTCGGGGTGACGGTCCCCGAGGAACAGCTCATCGACGTCAAGACCCCGCAGGAGCTGATCGACATCGTCAACCAGCAGCTGGCGGGTGTGGCATGACGATCCGCACGACGCACACCCGGGTCGTCGAGGCGCCCGCGGACGAGGTCTACGGGCTGGTCGCCGACGTCGGCCGCTGGCCGGTGATCTTCGAACCGTCCGTGCTGGTGCGGCATCTGCACCGCGGCGCCGACGAGGAGCGGTTCCGGCTGTGGGCGACGGTGAACGGTCAGGTCACCGACTGGACCTCGCGCCGGACCCTGGACCCGGCCGGCCGGCGCATCACCTTCGAGCAGGAACGCAGCCGGGCGCCGATCGCCTCCATGGGCGGACAGTGGAGTTTCGACGAAACCGGTCCGCGCACAACGACTGTCACACTCGATCACCACTTCACCGTGGCCGACGGTGTGGATCCGGAAGTGGTCACCGGCGCGGTCGACCGCAACAGCGTCACCGAGCTGGCGGCGCTGGCACGGATCGCCGAGCTGGGACATCCGGTCGACGACATCATCGTCACGTTCGAGGACAACGTGACGCTGGATGCGACGGCAGCCGAACTCTACGACTTCATCTACCACAGCGACCGCTGGCCCGACCACGTTCCGCACGTCGGCCGGGTGGATCTCACCGAGGATGCGGACGGGGTGCAGCTGATGGAGATGGACACCGTCACCGAGGGCGGTATCCCGCACACCACCCGGTCGATCCGGGTCTGTGTCCCGGCCGAACGCATCGACTACAAACAGCAGCTGCCGCCCGCGATGCTGTTCGGGCACAGTGGCGCATGGGAATTCGCCGACGATCCCGCCGGGGTGGTGGTCATCGCCCGGCACACGGTGGCGATCAACCCCGCCGCGGCGCGCGAAATCCTCGGCCCCGGCACCGGACTCGCCGAGGCCCGCGCCTATCTCGGTGAGGCCCTGGGCACCAACAGCCGCAACACTTTGCTGTGCGCGGCGCAGTACATCGCGGCCCGCCGCGCCGAAACCGCGAAATCACCGTCATGACCGCGACCGGAAGTCCGCGACTGGCCGAGCCGGTGGTGCGGGAAGTCGCCGACGGGGTCTTCGCCTACACCCACGGCCACGGCGGCTGGTGCGTCAGCAACGCCGGCGTCGTCGCCGGGCCCGACGGTGCGCTGGTGATCGATACGCTCGCCACCGAAGACCGCACCCGCGGCCTGATCGAGCACGTCGATCGGGTCGCGGGTGGGCCGGCGCGCACCGTGGTCAATACCCATCACCACGGCGACCACAATTTCGGCAACCATCTGTTCGGGCCGGCCGCGGTACTCGTCGGACACGATCGGATCCGCGCCGAGATGATCGAGACCGGGCTGGCGCTGACACAGCTGTGGCCGCAGGTCCGGTGGGGCGACGTGCGAGTCACGCCGCCCACCGTCACCTTCTCGGACCGGCTGACCCTCCACGTCGGCGAGCGGCGCGTGGAGCTGATCCATCTGGGTCCGGCAGCACACACCACCAACGACGTGGTGGCGTGGCTGCCCGCGGAGAAGGTGCTGTTCGCCGGCGATCTGGTGATGTCGGGCGCGGCGCCGTTCTGCTTGTTCGGTTCGGTCGCGGGAACCCTCGCCGCGATCCGGACACTGTCCGAGCTGGGCGCGGAAACCGTTGTAGCGGGCCACGGTCCAGTCACCGGCCCGGAGATCTTCGATCACACCACCCGCTATCTGGAGTGGATCGGCAGGTTGGCGCTCGACGGCCGGGCGTTGGGCCTGACGCCGCTCGGCATCGCGCTCGAGGCCGATCCCGGCGAGTTCGCGGATCTGGTGGATTCCGAGCGGGTGGTCGGCAATCTCCATCGCGCCTATGCCGAAGCGGACGGCGCGGCACCGGGCGCCCCGCTGGATGTGCTCACCATCTTCGACGAGATGGTCGGATACAACGACGGCCGGGTACCGACGTGCCTGGCATGAGCGAGCGAGAAACGGGCACAGCCGAGCGCAGCGAGCGAGAAACGGGCGCAGCCGAGACCGTCGATGTGTGTGTGGTCGGCGGCGGACCGGCAGGGCTGGTCGCCGGTGTACTGCTGGCCCGGTCCGGGGCGAAAGTTCTCGTGCTGGAGAAACATCCGGACTTCCTGCGCGACTTCCGCGGCGACACGGTCCACCCGTCGACGCTGACGGTGATGGACGAACTCGGGCTCGCCGAGGAATTTCTCCGGCTGCCGCATGTGCGGGCGCCGCGGCTGCCGATGGCGACCGCGCTGGGGCCGGTCGTGTTCGCCGACTTCGGCCGGCTGCCCGGCCGGTTCCCGTTCGTGGCGTTCATGCCGCAGTGGGACGTGCTGAACTTCCTCGCCGAAACCGGTCGCCGGTATCCGGGCTTCCGTCTGCTGCAGCGAGCGGAGGTCACCGAACTGCTCGGGTCCGGCGGCGTCGTCGGCGGCGTGCGCGCTGGCACCCCGGACGGTCCGGTGGAGGTGCGGGCCCGTCTCGTGATCGCCGCCGACGGACGGAATTCCCTGGTGCGCAGCAGCGGTGCGCTCACGGTGGCGGCGAGCCGGGCGCCGATGGACGTGTTGTGGTTCCGGGTGGGCAAACCCGACGGCGAGAGCCTGCCGACCGTGCGCAGCGGCAAAGGTTTCTTCATCGTCTGCATCGATCGCGGCGACTACCTGCAGGTCGCCTACATGATCCCCAAGGGTGGTTTCGAGACGATCCGCGCCGCCGGCCTGCCCGAGTTCCGGGCGCAGCTCGCGGCGATCTATCCGGCACTGGCGCCGGGGCTCGAGACCGCGATCCGCGATTGGGACGATGTGAAACCGCTCGACGTGCGGGTGGACCGGCTGCGGCACTGGTACCGGCCGGGCCTGCTGGCGATCGGCGATGCCGCGCACGCGATGTCGCCGGCGGGCGGCGTGGGTATCAACCTGGCCGTCCAGGACGCGGTCGCCGCCGCGCGGCTGCTGGCGCCGACCCTGGCCGCCGGCGGCGTGCCGAGCCCGGCGCAGTTGCGCGCGGTGCAGCGCCGCCGCGAATTCCCCATGCGGATAGTGCAATTCGCGCAGTTGCGACTGCTCGCCGACCTGTATCCGAATGCGGGGCGACCCAACACCGACAAGCCGTTGCTGGCCCGGCTGCTGCGCCGCTTCCCCGGACTCTCGCACGTGGTGGCACGGGTCATCGGTCTCGGGATCCGGCCCGAGCACGTCCCGCCGGCACACGGCGGCCATCTCATCGTTTCCAGTACCTGATTTCCGTACCCGAGAGGACCGATCGTGTCGACCTATCTCCTCGTTCACGGCGCGTTTCACGGCGGCTGGGCCTGGCAGCGGGTGACCCCGCTGCTCACCGCGGCCGGCCACCGTGTCTTCGCGCCCTCCCTCGCCGGCATGGGCGAACGCGCCGGCGAACTCACCCCCGACGTGGGACTCGACACCCACGTCGACGATCTCGCCGAGCTGATCGTCGCCGAGGATCTGCGGGAGCTGATCCTGGTGGGCCACAGCTACGCCGGAATCGTCGTCACCGCGCTCGCGGACCGGTTCCCGGACCGCGTCGCCGAGCTGATCTACGTGGATACCTTCGTGCCACGAGACGGCGAAGCCGTCGCCGACATCATGCCGGAGATGGTCGAGGCGTTCACCACCGCGGCCGCGGCCGTCGGGGACGGCTGGCGGGTGCCCCCGCCCACCGAGCCGATGGGCGACAGCGGCATCAACGGCGTCACCGAGGAACCCGACCTGAGCTGGGTGGCCTCGATGCTGACGGCCCAGTCGCTGAAGACTTTTCACCAGCCGCTGATTCTGCGCAATCCGGACGAACTGGCGCTCGTTCCCGTCACCCACATCCACTGCAGCGAGGGCGGCGAGGCGTTCAAGGCGATGCGCGCGGCGATGCCGCGGACTCTTCCTCCCGCGGACCTGCCTGCCGAACGGCTCAAGGTCCTGCCGACCGGGCACGACTGCATGATCACCATGCCGCGTGAATTCGCCGAGCTGCTCCTGGAGTCAGCGGCTCAGCGTTCGCCCGCGTCGTAGGCGGCCCGGGCCGCCAGTACCTGCGCCAGGTGCTCGTTCGACCACCGCGCGAGACCGTCGAACAACGGAGTCAGGGTGCCGGCCAGCGCGGTGGCCGCGTACTCGACGCGAGGGGGGACCTCGGGGTGGTAGGTGCGCTGCACCAGACCGTCGCGTTCGAGCTGACGCAGCCGCTGGGTCAGCACCTTGGGTGTGACGCCCGGAATACGTTGCTGCACTTCGTTGAAACGCATCCGGCCGTCGTGGATCAGCACCCACAGCACCTGGGTGGACCAGCGGCCGAAGAACAGGTCGACCACCGGTGAGATCGGGCACGGATCCGCGACGGGGGGCGGCGTGACGGGCGTCATGATCACTCCTGGGCACTTTCCATTTGGTAACTACTATACTTTGGAAACTACTGTGTGACCAGAAGCCTTCACCGGCGCGAGAGGAGCACAGTGATGACTGCGACCGCACCCCACGGAGATCTGCGCCTGCCCCGGCGGCGGGGCGAACGCCCGCGCACCCGGCCACACAATCCGCATCAGCAGCTCACCCAGAATCCGGACGTCCGGCTCCAGGAAGCGCTGTGGACGCGCATGGCCGCACTCGACGGCGTGGTGGCCGCCCGCAGCGCGGTCTCGCTGCCCGACACCCGCGCCCTGCATCTGCGCCCCGAGTTCGCGCACGGACCCGAGGACGCCTTCCTGGCCGGCACCGAATTCGCGCATCTGCACGGGCACGCCGACGGCAGCCTGCATCTGCGCCTTCCGGAATCCGCTGCCGCCGAAGCTGTTTCGGCCGGCTGGGCCGAACAGCATCCGATGGCCCGCGCCGGCGTCCTGCCGGCGACGCTGCTGATGGTCTACGGCCCCCGCGACGCCGACGAACTGGAACAGGTCTGGCAGCTGGTGCGCGCCGCCTACGACTACGCCCGCGGGAACGCTCGAGCATGATTCGAGCGTCGGCACGCATCGTGGGGGCCATGACTGCGACTGATCTCGTCGGCACCTGGGAACTGTTGTCCTACTACGACATCGACGACGCGGACGTGCGCAGCGAAGGGCCGCTCGGCCCGGCGCCGCGCGGTCTGCTGATCTACACCGCACAGGGCTCGGTCTCGGTGAGCATGATGCGCACCGGCGACACCACCGCGGCGCCCCCGTTCATGGGCTACGCCGGAACCTGGCGCACGGCGGGAATGGCGGTGGTGCACGCGATCAGCGTGTGCTCGAATCCGGCCTGGGCCGGCACCGAGCAGGTACGCCAGATGTCCCTCGACGGCGACGTGCTGACGCTGATCGGCGCCGCACAGGTGGACGGGCGGACCCAGCGCCGCATTCTCACCTGGCGCAGGTCCGCCCGTCCATGATCACTCCGGCGAGTACGAGAACAGAGGTTCGTCGAATTGCACGGATTCACCGTCCTGTTTGAGGATCGCGGTGACGACCCCGCCCGCCGCGGCCGTCACCGGGATCATCAGCTTCATCGCCTCGACGATGCCGACCTGACGCCCCGGCGACACCCGATCGCCGACCGCCACGAACGGCTCGGCACCGGGCTGCGGGCTCCGATAGAACACACCCACACTGGGTGCGCGGATCACCGGATCGGTCACCGGCACCTCGGTCGCGGTATCGGTTGCGAGTGCCGGTGCCGGTGCGGCGCCGGCACTCACCGCCGCCGCCCCCGGGCCCTGCGGCCACTGCGCCTCCACGGTCACCTCACCGACCTGGATCCGCAGGCCGCTGGGCTGTGCGGGAAAGCCTGCCAGCAGCCGCAGCGCACCCGACTGGATGGCGTCGAGTATCTGCAGGTAGTCGTGCTGGGAGGCATCGAGTTCCGGTGTGGGCGTGGCGTTTTCGTCCATAGTCGTCATGACGGTGCTCCGCGGTCAGTAGTTGCCGAGGCCGCCACAGACATTCAATGCCTGTGCGGTCACGGCGGCGGCGGCCGGGGAGATCAGGTAGTCGACCATCGCGGCCACCTCGTCGACCTGGACGTAACGGCCGATCGGCACCCGGGCGCTCACGCGCGCGTGCACCTCGTCGGTATCGACACCCCACAGACCCGAATACACCTCCCGAACCCGTTCGGCCATGGGCGTTTCCACGAATCCGGGGCATACCGCGTTGACCGTGATCCCGGTCTTGGCCAGCTCCAGCCCCAGCGCCTTGGTGAAGCCGACGACCCCGTGCTTGGAGGCCGAATACGGCGCGCCGTGGAGTACACCCTGCTTACCGCCGGTCGACGCGATGTTGACGATCCGGCCGTTCCCCCGCTCGAGCATGCCGCCGGCGGTGAGCGCGGCCTTGGTGGCGTAGAAGACGCTGTGCAGGTTCGTCTCGACGACGTCGAGCCACAGCTGGTCCTCGATCTGCGCGGTCACGCCGCCGCCGCTGCGACCGGCATTGTTGACCAGGATGTCGACCGGGCCGAACCGCCGCACCCCGGCATCGACGTACTCCCGGACCTGGGCGGCGTCGCGGACATCGCAGCCCACCCCGTCCACCGCGAACCCGTCGTCCTGCAACTGCTTGGCCGTATCGGCCACCCGCTGCTCGTCACGGGCACAGATGAACACCGCAACACCCTGTGCCGCCAGGTTTTTCGTGATCTGCAAGCCCATTCCGCTGGTCGCTCCGCTGACCAGCGCCACGCGCTGACTGTCCGCCATATCTCCTCCATCGGTGCTGGATCCGGTTACGCCGGCCCGTCCGGCCACCAGCGTCGCGAAAGGCCCTATAAGACCGGTCAAACCGGTGCGGGCTCGACCGAATCTCGAGCGCCGTCGGCGACCGTGGAGCGCGATCGAGGTCCGCCCGAAACCCCGGCGGCCACACCGTCTTCCGAGGAGCCGTCCATGACCACTGTCGCCAGCCGTGCCGAGCTGTACGCCGAGGTCCAGCAGTTCTACGCCGATCAGATGCAACGCCTGGACAACCGCGACATCACCGGTTACGCCGAAACCTTCACCGAGGATGCGGAATTCGAGCACACGCCGGGCCGCCCGCCCGCGCGCACCCGCGCCGGAATCGTGTCGGATCTGGTGGAGTTCCACAAGCGGTTCGACAGCGATCCTATGCAGCGCCGGCACTGGTTCAACATGATCAACCTCTCCCCGCGCGACGACGGCAGCATCGGCGCCACGATGTACTGCCTGGTGGTCAAGATCCGGCCCGGCGCGGCGCCGGAGATCGCGCCGAGCTGTGTGGTCCACGACGTGCTCGTCCGCATCGACGGTGAACTGCGCACCCACTCCCGCCGAGTCACCCACGACTGACCGAAACCACAACCCCGACAAGGAGTTACACAGTGAGCACCGCTCAAACCGGCACGCGCCTGACCCTCGCGGCCGAAGCCCAGGACCTGCTGTTCCGCACGGCCCGCACCGCCAACACCTTCACCGACGAACCGGTGAGCGACGAGCAGATCCGCGACATCTACGAGCTGGTCAAATACGCGCCGACCTCGATGAATCAGCAGCCGCTGCGGATCGTGCTGGTGCGCGGCGCCGAGGCCCGCGCCGCACTCGTCGAGCATATGCTCGACAACAACAAGCCCAAGACCGAGAAGGCGCCACTGACCGCGATTCTGGCCGCCGACCTCAATTTCCACGATCACCTGCCGAAGATCTTCCCGCACCTCCCCGACGCCAAGGACTACTTCGCCGACGACGACTACCGGGCCGAATCGGCGCGGTTCAACGCTCTGATCCAGATCGGCTACTTCATCCTCGGCATCCGCGCCGCGGGCCTGGCCGCCGGCCCGATGAACGGGTTCGACGCCGCCGGTGTCGACAAGGAGTTCTTCCCCGAGGGCACACACAGCGCGCTGGTGGTGGTCAACATCGGCAAGCCGGGCCCCGACGCCTGGTACCCGCGCTCACCGCGGCTGGAATACGACGAGGTCGTCACGACCGTCTGACCTGCGCCCGCCCGAAGCCCGATCGGAATGTCCGATCGGGCATTTCGTGCTTGATCGAAGGGACTTTCGCCTCTTGGGCACCGCCCTGCGGGTCGGCACAGTTGTCGTGCGTCGAAACGGGCCGGGTGAGCGAGAGAGGTCGATCGGGTGGTGCGGGAATCTCAGAGATGGTCGTCGACAGCGTTCCCGGACATCGTCCTCTTCGCCCGCGGGCCGGTACCCGCACTCGAGGCCGACCGTGTGGCCGGGGCGGTGGGCCGGCTGCTGGCGCGCCACTTCGTCACCGGCGGTGCCCGGGTGCGGATCACCGCCGCTCCCGGCGATACCGAACCTCTTCTGGTGCAAGTGAATCTCGCCCGATCCGATCGCCCGGTCCGGATGCAGGTGCGCACCCGCGGGCCCAACGAGGTGCTGTCGGTGGTGGTCCGGCTGGAACGGCAACTCACCGGCGGAACCGTCCGGGAGTGGCCGGATCCGGCACGACCGGCACTGGCCGACCCCGGAGCCGGAAAGATCGTGCGCCGCAAGGTATTCGCGCTCGACACCCTCCGCCCGAAGTCGGCCGTGGCGGTGATGGACGCGCTCGACTACGACGTCCATCTGTTCGTCGACGCCGAAACCGGTGAGGATGCCGTCGTCTACCGGGCCGGCCCATCGGGGCTGCGGCTGGCGCGCCGGTCGCGGATGCATCCGCCGTCCGATACCGGGGGCCGGGTCTTCACAGTGCATTCGCGCCCGACGCCCACCCTCACCGAATCCGCCGCGGTGGAGCGGCTGTGCGAGCACGGCCTGCCGTTCCTGTTCTACCTCGACGCCTTCACCGGGCGCGGACATCTGCTGTATCGCCGCTACGACGCGGACCTCACCCTCGTCACACCGTGCGCCGAGGTCGGATGCCCGGCGCCGGCATACCCGACTTCCGCCGAGGAACACCGCGACCGATCACCGGCCCGCGAGCGCGCCCGCGCCTGATTCAGCGGGGACGGCCCGGTATGCGGGTGTGGACGGTGAGCAGCAGATGGTCGAAGGCGGTGAGCGTCTGCGGCTCCGCGTTCGGAAGGGTCGGCAGCTCGGCGATCAGCTGAGCGGCCAGGTCGCGAAGTTTGGTGTTGGTCTCCTGGGAGCGCCAGGACAGGATCTTGAACGCCTGCTCGGCATTGACCCGATACATCCGCATCAGCACCCCCTTGGCCTGTTCGATCACCGCGCGATGCTCGATCACGTCGGGCAGGGCCGCAGACAGCGTCTCGCGTTCGCTCTCCGCGAGGGTCTCGGTCAGGTCGATGTAGAAACCGGCGGTGCCCGTGACGGCTCCGGCCTCGTCGTGGAGACGGTCGGCGACCACCATCACGTTGTGCACATCGCCCGCGGTGTCGATGAACCGATGCCGGCTGGAGAACGATTCACCCAGGTCGACCGCACGGGCGATGCGCGCGGCCACATCGTCGCGGTCGTCGGGATGTTTGTGCGACAGCAGCAGCTCGGTGGTCGGCACCACACTGCCGGGGCTGTAGCCGTGCATCCGGTACACCTCTTCCGACCACTCCCAGCGCCGCGTCGCGAACCAGAACCGGAAGGATCCGACCCGCGGCACACTGCTCGGGTCAGCCGATGCGGCTTCTGCTGCCGTGTGACCGTGTTCGTTGTCCATGCCGTTGCGCCGCACGACACGATTATGGCCGGTGGAGGCGGTGCGGGTCGCGAAGTCGGGGACGGCAGTGCCGAAAACCGCGCGTCGTCGCGCGGGTGCGGCTCACATGAAGGGCCACAGGTCCGCGTCGCGGTGACTGCACCGCGCCAAGCGGGGGTCGTCGGCGGGACGCAACCACCGCACCGGCACCCGGATCGGTTCGATCGCCGGCAGGCACGCCACGCGGCCGGTGCGGTCCACGAGCGAGCCCACGACGCGATATCCCTGTTTCGGGGCCAAGCCCAGCGCGGTGGCCTGGTCGTCGGTGAGCGTGACCTCGGTGTGCGAGCGTTCGATGAGCCGTAGTCCCTCGACCGTCACCGGATCGGTGTCGTAGTCGACCTTGGACGCCGTGAGCCGGAAACGCGCCCCCATCAGCAGGCTCGCCACCCACATCGAGGTACCCAGCCGCTCGCGATCGGGATAGCGGGCGACCGGCAATCGATGCGGGACCAGCACTACATACGTATGCCCGATCTCCACGTCACGGGCGCGCATGGCATCCAGAATCGTCCTCCCCGCATACCCGCGCAACGTTGCCGGTACAAGGTCGCCACGCAGGCATAGTGCGTGGTGCTGATCCGTGGGTTACGTCACAGGTCAGGACGGAAATAGTGCGCCGGGTGTCGCGGTTGAAACCGCTGTCGGCGTCCGAACAGCCCCGGGCCGCACCCTTCAGTCGCTACGAGCGACCACTCGCCGAGAGGCGCTTGTGGGACGTCGACCTGATACGGACGCCGCCGGGAACACCACCCGGCGGCGTTCTGCTGTCAGGATCGGTGTCGACTCACCGAGCAACCACACCGGCGCTGGGCAGATCGTCGTACACCGAGACCATCCGATCCAGGCCGGTGACCTGGATGACGCGTTTGGCCGCCCCCGATGCGACCACGCGCAACCGGCGGGGAGTCACCGTGGTGGCCGCCGCGTGCAGCACGCTCAACCCCGCCGATCCCAGGAAACCCACACCGGACAGATCGATCACCGGCGCGGCCTGATCGGCGTCCTCGAATGCCTCGCTCATCCGGTCCAGCACACTCTGCAGCTGGTCGGCCGTCATCGCGTCGACATCGCCGTGCGCCGATATGACGAGCGCGCCGCCGGTCCGGTCGACCTCGACGCTCAAGCCGCTGTCCTCCACCAAGACACTCATCTCCTCGTCACCGCCGTACATCACACTCGTATACAACCCCCGTCGCGCGGGCCCAAACCTCTTTTTTTCGTAGCACTCGTCCGCTGTCTGTGTGCTGTTCCGACTTCGGCGGCGCATTTTCGTGATATTCACGCGAGTGGAGCCGGACGGCCGAACACTCGCGCACGGGCCGGTAGCTTGGCCTCGCCTCGCCCCCACTCGGTCCGGCGCGGTGAAGCGGCACGCGCCAGGTCCGAACCGATGGAGGTTTAGCAGTGAGCAACCGTGTCCCCCACGGCCGCATCTCGCGCGGCAGCAAGATGGGCCGGCTCGCCGCGGGACAGGCGCTGCGCGGGGTCGGCACCCGGCTGTCGATGGTGGGCCGCACCGAAGAGGCGCGCCGGCGCCTGAGTGAACGCTCCGCGATGCAGGCCGCCCAGCAACTGGTCACCGTGCTCGGCGGCATGAAGGGCGCCGCGATGAAGCTCGGGCAGATGCTGTCGGTACTCGACCTCGACCTGCTGCCGGAAGAACAACGCGAGATGTTCCGCACCAAACTCGCGCAACTGCGTGACCAGGCGCCGGCGTTCCCGTTCGCCGCCATGCGCACGGTGATCGAGAACGATCTCGGCCCGCTGGCACGCATCTTCGCCGACTTCGACGAGACCCCGATCGCCGCCGCCTCCATCGGACAGGTCTATCGCGCCCGGCTGCGCGACGGTCGAGCGGTCGCGGTCAAGGTCAAATATCCCGGCGTCGACCGCGCGGTCGAAGCCGATATGCGCAATCTGATGATGATCAGCCGCCTCTGGAAGGCGATCCTGCCCAGCGCCGCCGACGAAGAGGTGCTCGCCGAGGTCGCCCGCAACATCGGCAGCGAACTCGACTATCCGCGCGAGGCCCGTACCCAGCACCATGTGGCGACCCGCTATCGCGGCCACCCCCATATCAGCGTGCCCGACAGCATCGAATCCTGCTGCGGCCCCAATGTTCTGGTCACCGAATTGGTCGACGGCGAGCCGTTCGGGCACCTGCGAACCCTTCCCGACGCCGACCGCACCCGCATCGGGGAGCTGATCTACCGCTTCTACATCACCTCCCTGTTCACCGACCACGAGTTCTGCGGCGACCCACATCCTGGCAACATCATGCTCGCCTCCGACGGGCGACTCGCCTTCGTCGACTTCGGGCTCTACACCGCGATGAGTCCCGCCGACGTCGAACTCGAACGCGACATCATCTGCGCCGCCGCCGAATACCGCGCCGAGGACATCTACCACTCCTGGGTGGCACAGGGCATCGTCGATCCCGACGCCGAGGTAACACCCGACGAATGCCTCGGTTACATCTGGGCCGCGACCGGCTGGCATCTGATCGACGAGGACATCACCGTCACACCCGAATTGGCCACCAGCGCAGTGGTACTCGCCGTCGACCCCCGCGCCGCCGAATTCAGCGGTATGCGCCACCAGCGACTGCCACCCGAGCACGTGTTCTCCCGCCGCGCCGATCTGTTCACCTACGCCGTCCTCGGACAACTGCACACCACCAACAACTGGCACCGCCTCGCCCGCGAATGGCTCTACCACGAACCCCCGGCCACCGATATCGGCGCCGACATCGCACGCTGGCGGCTCACGGCACGATCGTCGTGATCGGCACCGCGCCGGGATAGCCGCGGTCACGCGCATACCAGCACAGGAAACCGTCGCTGTCGGCCGACAGGTCGGTCACCCACCAGCGTTCCATCCCGTCACACAGATCCATATAGGTGCAGCAGTCGCGCAACTCCGCGAACGAACCGCGTTGGCGCGCCGCGCATACGAGTGCGGCGACGATCCTCCTGGCCGGAGGATGCCCGTAGACGACCCAGCCGTATCCGTCCTCGAGCGGTTGCAGCCGGACGCCGTAGAAGTGGCGGCCGAACAACCGGCCGACCGTGGGATCGATGGCGTAGCAATGCAAGTCGCGCATGGGCACCTCCGGATTCGTCGTCGACACTGCACGCGCGCGCGGTGCCGGGCATCGAGAGCCGAGATGCCCACCGGGTGGTGGTCGATCCACCCGGTGGGCACGGCCGCCGCGATGGGACGGCTGCGGTGGGGAGTGTCGGTAACACCCACCGCGATCCCGCGGCGGAGGATGCCCGCCGGTGCACCGGGAGGTCCACGACTCCTCCCGCGCACCGGCGAGCAAGCATCAATGGGTCAGAGCTTGCCGCCGCCGCCCACCAGCCACGGGTTGAAGCTGCAGGTCAGCGCCGGAGTCTGCGCCGGGTCGAGAGCATGCAGGATGATCGAGAGCACCCGCGGCGAATACATCATCGTCAGGTGATCCGACACGTCCTGCTCACAGCCGTCCTGCAGGGTGATGTTGTCGACCGTCGCACCCGGGCCGGGCTTCAGGAACGTCAGATCGTAGGGGTTGGTGATCTCGTCGTAGCGGCTGCCGACCACCGTGTAGTCCACGCCCGGCATCGTGTCACCACCGGCGTTGAGCTGATTCACGAAATCCGAGCCGATCGTCTGCTGAATGCCCGCGTGGCCGACGAAGATCTCCACCAACCCCAGCACGTCGATGCCAAGATTGTTGATCATCCGTCCCAGCGCGCCGATACCGTCCAGTGAGGTGCCGTGGTTGGTGGCGCCGAAGGTCATCATGTGATGCACCTTCGCCGCACCACCGTCGAACTTCAGATACCACCGCGACATCGCGCCACCCTGGGAATGGCCGACCAGATTCACCTTCTGCGACCCGGTCGCCGCCAGCACACGATCGACGAACTGCGCCAACTGTTTCGACGAGTCCTGGATGTACCCGGTGCCGTTGGTACCCGGCAGCACCGATCCCAGGCCGCCGCCCTGAATCAGATTCGATTTGCCGTAGTTGAAGGTGAACACGCAGTAGCCGGCGTCGTGGATGGGCTGGCTGACGTAGGAGAAGTTGTCGTAGGCGTTCTCCCAGGTGCCGTGCACCAGCACCACCGGCTCCGGATGCGCCGCAGTGGGTTTGCAATTCCAGTCGTTGGTTCCCGGAGGCGCGACATCCGGGTTCAGCAGGCCGTACCCGAAAGCGGCCAGGAACGAGCTCTGCGCCGGGCCGTAACCGACTGTGTCGCTGGAGGTTCCACCCGAGGAACCCGAACTCGACCCGGAACCGCCGTAGCAGTCACCGGACCCGTTGCCGGAGCCCGCACCACTGCCGGAGGTGCAGGCCGAACCGGTGCCGGAGCTCCCGCTGTCGGCGATCGCGTGCGCGGAGGGATTCTTCAGCCCGTGCGTGATCATCTCCGCGAGCTGCTGCTCCTGCTGCTGATCGCCGACGGGATCGGCGCCGGCGCCGACGCCCGTGAGCCCTACCGTGAGTGCGGCGGCCGCCGCGACAATGGCCGCACTCGTACAACTGCGGCGAAGACTTTTTTTCATGGTGTTCCCTGACATCGTCGAATTCGCTGCCCGGAAAGTCGTCGATCGACGTTTCCGGAATTCGCGAGCAAACGCTACGGAGACAATCGAGCACGCGGCGACCGTTGCGGCGATGTCTTCACGGGTTCACGAAACGATTCGGGGAGCGCCATGACTCCGCACAGTCGGTTCTTTCGCTGGCGCGGATATCGCGCGATGCCAGGCAGACAATTCATCACTTACGGGGGCGATGCGATTCTTCCGCCTGTCGATCCGAAATCGGGCACGGGGTTCGATCACGCCCGGGCGGCTGATCCCGGCGCGGCGCACGGTCGACACCAGGCCCTGAGTAACCGCGTCGCCCGGACACCGCTCGCGAGTGTTCATCGCATCGCCCACAAAAGTGAGCACTAGGACAGTTATACGTGTTCAGCGCTCTGGATTCAGCGCCCGTTGCGCTTGTTCACCCAGTTCAGAGCAGTAGTAGATACCAGCAGAGCAGTCTGCGAATCCGAGTAGAAGGTGAGCGAGAACTCGCATTATCTTCGATTCCTGGACGGCGGCAGCATGCCGGCGGCCGGACACCACCCCGCAGCCGTGACGAGGAGGTCACCTGTGACGACCCGATCAGCGCCGCACGCCCCGATCGCGCACGCCCCGAGCACCGGCCCCCTGGCCGCCGGCGACGCCGACCGCCTGGCCGAGCTCCTCCTGTCGCATCTGCGCACGAAAATCCACCCCTTCACCGCACTGCCGCGCCCACTGCTCGACGGCGACGTGAAAGCCATGATCCGCGTGTGCATGCGGTGGGCGAGCGAGCGCGGCACCGCGGCCGCCACCGCCGATCCCGCGGCGTTCCTGCGGGGCGCCGCCGCTCGATGGGCTCGCGCCGACCTGCCCATCGAGAAGGTGCTGCACGCGATGCACGTCGGATTCGGCGAAGCCCTCGAGGTCGTCGTCGCGCGCTCGGGCGAGCCGAGTTGCGACCGCCTCATCGCGTGGACGAGCGCCGCGGTAGAGCTGTCGGACCTGTGCACCGGGGCCATCAGCAGGGCGTACGTGCGGGAGTTGAAAGCCACCTCCGGCGACCACCACACCGCCGTCCACACCCTCACCTCGGCGCTGCTCGCCGGGCAGGCGAGCTCGAAAGTGGCACGGGAATGCGGCATTCCGATCGCCGACGAGTACTACGTGCTCGCCGTCCACGTGGCCGCACATCCGGACGAGAACCGACCCGGTCTCGATCGGCATGTGGTCGCCGGCCGCAAGTTGCGCCGCATCCAATCGGCGCTGACCCGCCAATTCCAGGACCGCGCACTGGCGATGCTGTCGGTCGACGGCGGAACGATCCTGCTGCCCTGCGACGTCTGCGGCGAGTCCGAACTAGACCGCGCCGTCGAGGTGGTGGCCGACTACGCCGCGGCGCCGGTCACCGCGGTCATGACCCGATGCGCCACCGACGCCGTCCCCGCGGCCGCCCGACGTACTCACGAACTTCTCGACACCACCGAATCGATCGGAATCGGCCCAGGACTGCACAAATTCGACGACCTCGCACTGCAATATCAATTGACCCGCCCGGGAATCGGGCGCCGAATATTGGAAACGCGTATCGCTCCGCTCGACGATCACCCCGAACTTCTGCGAACTCTGCATATCTTCTTCCACACCGATATGAATCGCCGGCGTACCGCACGGCAATTGAATATCCATCCGAATACCATCGATTACCGGCTTCGGCGCATCGGGCAATTGACCGGCTTCGACCCTTCCCGAAGCCAAGGTCTGTGGTATCTGCGCTCCGCGCTCATCGCTCGCGGCGCCACCTCGTCGACGGCCCCGTCCCCGTTCCCGGATCGGGCGGGACAGTCACGTCGCTCCGCCTGAGCCGCGACGCGCGGCTCAGGCGCCGTGGTCGATGCGAAGCGTCATCAGTTCGGGCCAGATCTGCGACCAGGGACGAATCGGACCGGCGCACAACGACACCCGGATGCCGTAGTTCACCCCTTGGAAACCGCTCGGGTCGTCGAGACGAGCCACCGGGACGACGGTCGCGAAGCGCGACGACAACTCCCGCTGCAGATCGGCACCGCCGACGTACAGCACCCGGGTCGCGGAATCCGGAGGCGGCCCGAAGTAACCGTAGCCCCGGCTCGCGCTGTACACCGGCGGAAGATCCGCGGACCCGAGCACGGCCAGAGCACTGGCCTGCCAGTAGTTCTGGGTCATGATCACCAGGCGGGCCCGCTCCTCCTCCGGTACGGCGCCGACGAGTTGCGGCCATCCCCGTAATCCGAAGAATTGCGCGCGAATCGCCATGTCGCCGTTGCGGATCGCGGGCCCGTGCAGCCTGGACTGCGGCAGCGGAAGCACGCACACCGCCGCCACCACGGCCACGGTGCCGGCGGCGCAGTAGGCCGCGAGCGCCTTGCCGGCCCGGCCCTGTGGCCCGTCTCCGACGAGATGAACCGCGGCCGTGGCGAAGAAGAGGTCCGACAGATGAGCCTGCAACGGCACCAACGGCCCCTGATCCGCATAACTCCACGACAACCGCCGCCCCGCCGGCACCATGTACAACTCGTCCCCCCACAACGGATACCGCCCCAACCGCGCGGTCGACAGCACGAACAGGCCGCCGGCGAGGATGGACAGTTCACGTAGTGCGAACGGGGGCGGGTTTTCCGAGGCGCGGGAACCGGCGGCATCAATGGCGGCGCTCACGGGGCGACCCTCCAACAGTGCAGACACGACGGACGCGCCATCGCCGCCCGATGCAGTAAATACTATGGCAGGCAACGCCTTTCGATGAAGCAACTACGGTTCGTCACAAGGCCGAACGGTACCGTTCGTGACGACTTCCGAAGTCCCGCAACACACGTCGGCCGCCCGGTCGTCAATGCCGCACCTACAGGATGCCGTGTGCGAGTTTCGCCAGGCCCTCGGCGATCTGCTCGGAGCCGAGCCCCCGCTCACGCTGATGCCGGTACACCTCGGCGGCGAGCGGTGCGAGCAGCGCGTCCACGAGTGAATCGGGCTCGGCCACATCGGCTTCGGTGAGCAGCGCGCGTACGTGCATCACCCAGAATTGATAAGCCCCGGTGCGGAACCGCGCGCCCCCGGTTTCCGCGCCGAGGACCAGATGGGCATGGGTGTCGAGCAATTCGACCATCGCAGCGTAGAACGCGGCCAGCCGATCACCGGGCGGGGCGCCCGGCCCGAGCGGCGGTTCGCCACGCAGCAACTGCTCCTGCAGTGCCCGCTCATGCTCGTCGAGCAGGGCGACGGCAATGGATCTCACGTCCGGATAGCGCCGGTACAGCGTCCCCCGCCCGACCCCGGCAGCCTTGGCGATGTCGTCCATGGTGATCGTGCGCGGGTCGCGCCCGGCGAACAGCGCGGCTGCGGCGGCCAGCACCTTGGCCCGATTACGAGCGGCGTCGGCGCGCTCGGTGGGGGCGGACGGGTCGTTGAGCAGTGGGAGGCCGGAGCTGTCCATGCAGCTCACTGTAGCCCTGCAGATTCAACTGGACAATCTGTCCGGTTAGGTTCTAGCATCGGACCGGTAAGCGGACAAACTGTCCAGTTGATTGGAGACTCGACAATGACCACCCTGTTGCACCTCGACGCCAGCGCCCGCCGCACCTCGATCAGCCGCGAACTGAGCGCCGCCTTCGCCGCGGCCTGGCGTGCCGAACATCCCGACGCCACCTACACCCACCGCGACCTGGCCGCCGATCCGATCCCGTTCATCGGCGAGGGCTGGACCGAACTGTGCGACCGCGTGCTGACTCAGGGCGCCACCGACCTCGACCGGCTGGGCGAGCTGGTGGATTCCCCTGCCCAGCAGCGGGCCTGGGAGATCGTCGAGCCGCTGCTGGCCGAGCTGCGCGCGGCCGATGTCGTACTGATCGGCACGCCGATGTACAACTACTCGATCCCGGCCAGCCTCAAAGCGTGGCTGGATCAGATCACCTTCCCGCGAATGTCACTGGCCCCCACCCGATTCGTGGTCGTCACCGCGCGCGGCGGCGCGTACTCGCCGGGCACGCCGAAGGCGATCTACGACTATCAGGAGCGCTATCTCCGCGACTTCTTCGCAGGCCATTTCGCCGTCGAGGACACAGTTTTCGTCAATTCCGAGCTGGTGAACTCGCGCCAGGACCCGGCCCTTGCCCACTTACGCGACGAGCACGACGCCTCCTACGCCGCCGCGCTCGCCACCGCCCGCACCCTGGGCAAGGAGTACTGAAATGAACTGGCTCGTCCTGAGTCTGGCCGGTGTGGTGGAGATCGCGTGGTCCCAGTCCATCAAGCCGACCCAGAGTTTCACCAAGCCGCTGCCCACCCTGCTGTGCTTCGCGCTCGCGGCGCTCGCGGTGTACCTGCTGTCTCACGCCATGCAGTCACTGCCGGTGGGCACCGCGTACGCCATCTTCACCGGCATCGGCGCGGCGGGCGCGATCACCCTCGGCATCGTCGTGCAGAAGGATCCGGTGAGCGCGGGCCGGATGCTGGCGCTGTCCATGATCATCGGCGGCATCATCCTGGCTCGGGTCACCAATCCGGAGTGAGGACCAGCCGGGACCGGGACCGTCCAGGTCAGCGACCATCAATTCCTGCTCGCCGGCGGCGGCACCGACACCACCGAGGTCACCGCAGAAGGAACCCTGATCTGGACCGGCCCCGGCTTCGTCACCGTCTTGACCGGAATCGCCTACGGCCCAGCCACTCTCACAGTCGACACCAACGAGACCACCGCGGCGCTGGGACGAATGGGAAACCGTCATCGATTCTCCTGAGGGCCTACGAGTGCTCAGCGTCGATGACGACCTCGCCTGATCGAATCGCCACCGTCCGCGCTCTCAGCGGGCGTGCGCACATACCGCCGACGTCCCGCCGTCCTGTGCACCGATGCTTGACCCTCTCGTGGCGTGAGGCGGCACAGTGGCAGCTATGGAAGCCATCGAACACACCGTCGGCGCGGTTGCGCAGTCGACCGGTATATCGGTTCGGACCCTGCACCACTACGACGAGGTTGGCCTGCTTCGGCCCAGCGGCCGCACCTCGTCGGGATACCGGCTCTACAGTGAGGACGATGTTGCGACGCTGCAGCGGATTCTGTTCTACCGCGAACTGGGTTTCGGCCTCGAGGACATCTCGGGCGTGCTGAACGGTTCCGGCCTCTCCGACGAGGACCACCTGCGTCGCCAGCACGAACTTCTGAGCGAGCGGATCTCCCGACATCAGGCGATGATCGCGCTGATCGATCGGGAGGTGGCCGCCCGCAAGGCGGGCATCAGCCTCACGCCCGCCGAGCGGTTCGAGGTGTTCGGCGGCGACCGTCTCGTCGAGTTGGCCGACGAGGCCGAGCGGCGCTGGCGCGATCAGCCGGAGTTCACTCAGCTGCGAGAACGGACCAGCCGATACACCAAGCAGCAGTGGCTCGAACTGCGCGCCGAACAACGAGAAATCCACCAAGCCCTCGCCGATGCGATGCGTGCGGGCACCCCGGCCGACGATCCAGCGATCATGGAGATCGCCGAACGGCACCGTCGTCATCTCGAACACTGGTTCCACGACTGCGACTTCGACACCCATCGACGCCTGGCCGAGGAATACCGCGCCAACCGCCGACTCGGCCTCAACTATGACGATATGGCCCCGGGGCTGTCGCAGTACATCCACGACGCGATCCTGGCCAACTGCCGCCGCGGCACCCGATCCGCTGGCCGATGACCCCGAAGCGGTTATCGTCGCGGAGAGCGAGTAAGCAGAACCGGAGGCGACAACTTTGAGCACGACAGTGACCGACGAACAGATTCAAGCGCTGGCCGCGACAGCGAAACCCTTCAGCCTGGCCGTGCTGCACTGGGGCCCGGATCGAGACATGGACGGCGCGAATGCAATTGAACTCGAGCACCAGCGCCGCATGGTCTCATTGC
Source organism: Nocardia mikamii NBRC 108933 (assembly GCF_001613505.1). GTDB lineage: Bacteria > Actinomycetota > Actinomycetes > Mycobacteriales > Mycobacteriaceae > Nocardia > Nocardia mikamii. Next base: position 21,227 of record NZ_BDCM01000026.1, on the reverse strand, counting down.
GATCCGATGGCGTGATCGCGGTCCTGTGCCCGGTCGCCTCCGACACCATCGCGGGCGTCGCGATCATGACCGTCCCCGCCGAAGAGGCCACCGCGATCCTCGCCGGGGACCCATGCGTGCAAGCCCGGATGATGCACTACGAGGTACACCCGTGCCACGGGTTCCCCGGGGACACCCTTCCCGGCTGAATGACCGGTTCGCCGCGGCGGAACCCGGCCGCTTTCAGTCGAGCGGCTCCGTACCGCCATCTCCGCGATCTCAACAGCTGAGCAGGGGGCGAACCCGTCCGCGCCAGGCATCGCCGTGCGATACGCGGTCGGGTGAACCGCAGGACTGCTACCGCTTCGCGGCCTGCCACAGCGCCAACGTCGCACCGCCGGGCTCGTCGATCACCACTACCGAACCCGGCGGCAAGTCGACGCGGGGCTTGATGATTCGCGCGCCGAGCGCGACAGCCTGCTCGGCTGCGGTATCCACATCGGGCACCGGCACGTACGGAATCCACTGCGGGCGACGCGAGTCGCCGGCCGCGAGCGGGGTGAATCCACCCCACAGACCGTCGCTCGTGCCGAACATCGGGCCCGCGGGCGATTCGGTGATCGGCCATCCGAACAGCTCGGAGTAGAAGCGCCGCGACGCATCGAGGTCAGTGGTCCGGACGTCATGGAAAGCGAAAACTTGGGACATGCGTCCTGATTTTAGGTCGCATGTCCCAAGTTTGGCAACGGGCAGGTAGATTGGGGCCGTGACGACGAGACCGGTCATCGAGGCCAACCGGCGTGGCAAGCGCGAGCAGATCGTGGACGCGGCCAAACAGGTTCTCGCACGTGACGGTTTGGCCGCGTGTACAGCGCGTTCGGTCGCGGAGGCGAGCCCGCTGAGCAAGAGCGCGGTGCACTACTACTTCGACGACATCCACCAACTCGTCGATCAAGCCATGCGTGAACACGTGGCCGCGATGGTAGCGGCGCTGCGCCGGGCCGCCGACGCCGAAACCGATGCGGCCGAGAAGGTCTGGGCAGTGGTCGACACGTACCTGCGGATGTTCGCCGAGCAGCCCAATGCGGCGTTCTTGTGGTTCGAGTACTGGATCGACACCGGCCGTCGGCACTCCTCCGGAGCCGTCGGCGCGACCCTCGCCGATATGCGCACACTGCTGAGCGAGGTCCTCGCCGAACTCCCCGTCGAGGATTCCGCCGCGACCGCCCGCACGGTGCTGTCCTGGCTGCTGGGCACCGTCGTACAACAGCAAGTGCAGCCGAACACACCGACTTCCATACGCGGAGAACTGGACGCGATCCTTCGAAGCGCCACAACGTAATCCAGCCCGCGACCATCGACCGCCCGGCTTCAGCACGGCACCCCATCCACAATTCGAGACCGCCATGAAGCGACGAGACGTCGGCTCGACCGCCACCCGTTTCTCGTCAAACCTGACCAGCGGGCTGAAGTTCGGCCGCGTTCGCCGCTAGGTCACCGGCAGCCCGCGTGGACCGCATCGCGGCGAGGACGCCGCGAGCGACGAGTGCCGTCTCCACCACGGGTCGAAATGAGCGACACGGCTCGACCGCCTCGGCGGCAATCTCGTTGCGCGGCAGTGAATTCCACATTCCACACGTCATACTGTCACACACCGGCATCAACAACGACGACGCCGGACTTACGGAGGCACCTGCGCCACAACCCTTCCCATCCGGAACAAATGCGCGCTCTATGACCGGCCCCCACCTGGCCTCGGTGGTGATTCGGGTGTTGCCGGGACCACGCACAAGACGAGAATCAGCAGGCTCACCATGATCGGGATGACCAAGTAGGCGCAACCGCTGGTGAACAGTTGCGCGGCGCTCGCAATCAGCCCCACCCCGGACGCAAGGATCAACAGGACTCGGCCCGCAGCCTTTTCCACCAGCAGCAAGAATGCGCCCACGAACCAGAGCAGGCCGATGGCCGCGACCACGACCCCAATGCTCAGATTGGTGTGGCCGATCTCGACTGACGAATCGCGGGCATGTTCTTCGAGGCCGGTCACCTGCTCTTCGATGCCGACCACCACATAGAGGGTCCATGCGATTCCGGCCAGTCCGGTCAGCAGACCGACCATCAGCGCGATGAAGGCTGCGGCGACCGCGGTGGCCCGCAGATCGGGCTTCGGCAACTCCGGTTGGCCATGCGGGTCTTTCACAACCCACTCCCTTTCCTTGCCGCGCGCACCGACCGTGCGCGGTCCACGACAAGTACAGCTGGTCCGGCACACATACGACGAACACTGAGGCGGTCGCTGTCGGCGTATTCCTCGCCGGCGCGTTCACCGGACGGCCGGTCAGGCCGGCGGAATTCGCTCCCACCCGGCCCCTTGAAGCTCGAACACGTAACGGCCTTCGTGATGCGAACGTGATCTGGAATACAAAACCACCAATTGTGAGCGGCAACATAGTTTAGAAGAAATCTGCTGGTCCGGCGCATGAAAGGGCGGCAACAACCGTCGCGCAGCTCCGCCTCGGCCGTCTCGTCGTTGCCGCCGTGATGCCGGAGCGTTATCGTATGGAGATATGTTCGGCTACCTGGTCCGAATGTGCCTTGCGAATCGTAATTCGCGTCTCCCAATTGAAACCGTCGCCGAAATCGGCCGCGCCTTCGGCGTGAGAAACCGGTCGGCGGACTGATCGCGGTAGGACGCGCGCCCGACTCCGGTCGAGGCGCGGCACAGCACAGCGCCCGAAGCATCGCGACGGTTCGGCCGTTCCGGGGTCAGGTCATCCCCCACAGCACTCCGTGCAGAGGCGAGTTCATTCGATCCCGCCCGGCTGCCCGCTGCTCGCTGTGTGCCCGAACAGTCGAGAACAGGAATCAGATCGCATGTCCGCAACATCCGCACGTCGCAGATCGATGACCTCGATCGTCCGCACCGCCGGTACCGTGTCGCTGGCCGCCACCGCGGCAGCGACCATCATCGCCACGGCCGGCGGTGGCGCGTCGTCCACACCACCGGCGATCGATATGAAGGCGCTCTCGGCTACCGTCGCCGCGACCGGCGCGCCCGGAGCGGCTCAGGCACCCGGCCCGGCTCCTCAGCCCGTCGCAGCCCCGGCTCCTCAGCCCGTCGCGGCCCCGGCGGCGCTGCCCGGCGCCGATCAGGCGCATGTCACCGCCTGGCTACCGGAGATCAACAGCGCGATGCGATCGGCCGGTATCGACACACCACAGCGTGCCGCCGCTTTCCTCGCCCAGGTCGGACAGGAGACCGCCGGTTTCGCCACGTTGACCGAGTACAGCGACGGCGATGACTACAACGGACGGGCAGATCTCGGCAACACCCAACCGGGCGACGGCCCCAGGTACAAAGGGCGCGGTGGCCTCCAACTCACCGGACGCCACAACTACGAACGCGCAAGCCAGGCGCTCGGTGTCGACTTCGTCAATCACCCTGAGCTTGTGGCGGATCCGAAGTACGCGTTCGCCACGGCCGCGTGGTACTGGAACACCCACAATCTCAACGCCGCCGCCGACAACGCGCACCCCCAGGACCCCGCGAGCATCGATCCCGTCTCGCAGATCATCAACGGCGGTTCCAACGGGAGAGACGTCCGGCGTGACCACTTCATCCAGGCATGCCAAATTCTGAAATGCCCGTAAGCCGCGCAGGCTCGGGGCTGGGCTCCTGCGGAGGTTGAAATCGATCAACCGGTCCGACCTGGCGGATATGCGCCGGGAGTCGAACGAGGGCGACCGGGTTGGTCTCGGGCCGACGACTGTCGACGTATTGAGCTGCCGCATTGCGCGGTGATCGGACCGGTCGCAGATGAGCAGTTCCGCGCCGGGCCATACGGTGGCCTGCCGGCCTGCCCGCGAACGGTCTCGCGGTCTGCGCTGTGCGGCTTCATCGGTGGGTGGCGTGCTCAGTGCGCGGTCCATCCACCGTCGACCGGTAGTACAGCGCCGGTGAGGTAGGAAGCTGCCGGACTGGCGAGCAAGACCGCCGCGCCGACGAGTTCCTCCGGGTCAGCCCACCTGCGCATCGGAACTCGGTGGTCGAGAAATTCCCGGACGTAGGGATCGCCGTCGATGTTGTCGTTCAACGCTGTGCGGAACGGGCCCGGTGCCAGCGCATTGACGCAGATTCCGGTACCCGCCAGTTCAGCGGCGAGGCTACGGGTGAGCTGGACCACCGCACCCTTGCTCGCTGCGTAGCCCGCACGGCCCGCGGCTCCGACCAGCCCCAAGGCGCTGGCGAGAGTGACTATGCGACCGTATCCAGCTTGTTGCATCGTCGGCACGACCGCCTGGCAGGCCAGAAATGTGCCGACGACATTGACGTCGAGACAGTCGCGCAATGTACCGGCGTCGAGCGTGTCGAGACCGCCGCGGGCCTGGATACCCGCGCTGGTGACAAGCACGTCCAGGCGCCCGTGACTGTCGAGTATGGTCCGAACGACGTGGTGCACGGAATCCTCGCTGGTCACGTCACAGGACGCGCCCTCGGCGATTTGGCCGGTGCGAGTAGATATCTCGGTTGCGGCTCGTTCGCTTGCCTCGCGTCGCCGCCCGGCGACGATCACCGTCGAGCCGGCGGCTGCCAGCCCCGTTGCGATGGCACGCCCTAGTCCGGACGAGCCGCCAGTGACCAGCGCCACCTGCCCAGTCAAATCAGCCCACGGTGCGACTGCCGGTCCGGCGACAGCCTGCGGTGAAGTGAGTTTCCGGATCATGATCGCTTCCCTCGGATACGAATCCCGCTCTGTTGTTCTGTAAACAGAACGCCCTGAACGGAACAGTACTGCCGCGCCGGCCCCGGCTCAACCCGGTTACCACCAGGACAGGAAAGGTGGGCCCGGACACTGCGTGCACCCTCCTCGCGGGTCGACTGCATGCCGAATCGTTCTGTATGCAGAACAATGAAGATGTCATCGATCCGCGTCGACAGTCGAGGGGAACATCATGGATCTGGCGGCGAGCGTCGGCGAGCGAGTGCGGCACTTGCGCGAGGCACGGGGTATCTCGTTATCCGAACTGGCCCGCATATCCAAGGTCGGCAAGGGAACGTTGTCGGAATTGGAGAGTGGGCAGCGCAATCCGACCCTGGAGACGCTTTACGCTCTCACCACCGCGCTCGAGGTGCCGCTCAGCACAGCCTTCCAATCCATCGGGGCGGGGGCGAGGATCTCCGGAAAGGCGGTGGACGCGATCCTCACCGAACGATTCGAGGCGCCCCTGTCGGTCACCGAGACCTATCGGATCCGGATCCGTGCCCGACAGCGGCAGGAATCGCCGGCACACCCACCGGGCACGACCGAACACATCATCATCTTCGCCGGCACCGCGCGGGTAGGCACCCTCGCGTCCCCGATCTCGATCGGCCCTGGCGCGCACGGGAGTTGGGCCGCCGATGTCCCGCATGTGTATCAAGCGCTCGATGAAGATGTCGAAGCCTTACTGCTCGTCCGATATCCACGATGAGAGGCGCCGGCGCGGCGGTGTGCGCTCCATCGAAAGCGCCATTATGGCGCGCCATTGCGGCACGGCCCTCGAGATATTCGGTATCTCTGCTCAGAGCAGATCAGGCGGGAACGGGCCGCCGGCTCTCGATAGGGTGCCGTGCATGGAGATCGTTTCCGTGCTACCGCAGCTGACGGCGTTGCGGTTCTCCCCGCCCAACGACCTGAATGTTTACGTGTGGAGCGATCCCGAAGGCGTGACACTGATCGACACTGGTCTGCCAGGGGCAGCCAGTGAGATCGAAAAGGCCCTTCACGCTTGGGGATTCACCCGCGACCAGGTGCGGCGGGTAATTCTCACCCATGCCCACGACGACCACATCGGTTCGGCGGCCGACCTCGCGGAGTGGGGAGCCGAAATCTGGGTGCACCATGCGGACGCCGACATCGTGCGGGGCGAACGTCCACAGCCGACTCCGGTCCTGCGCGACTGGGAACGCCCGATCGCCGAGGCTCTCGAACTGGGCGCACCCCCGCGCCCGGCTCCGGTACACCGCGAGCTACGCGACGGCGAAGTGCTCGATTTCGGCGGCGGCGCAGAGGTTCTGGCAGTTCCCGGCCATACCGAGGGCAGTCTGGCGCTCCATTTGCCGCAACACCGTCTGCTGTTCACCGGCGACACGCTCGCCAATGTGCGTGGTGTCACCATGCCGGGTGTGTTCAACCTCGACAGCGGCGCCGTCGACGCAGCCGCCCGCCGGCTGGCCGAACTCGACGTCGACGTCGTCTGTGTCGGCCACGGTGACGTGCTCGCGGGCGCCCCCCTGCTCACATGGCGAGGCGACGGATAGGACAGCTGCCCCACACACTCGGCAGGCCGCCTGCTTACCAGCCTGTCGTTTCCCCTCGACGCCGCGGTCTTCTGATCCCGTCCTGCGAGGACAAGCCGAAACGCCGCCAGGTGCTACCTGGCGGCGTTTGTGTCGGCGAGCGTTCGTAAGCGGGTTACGCAGCGTGCAAGGCGGCGGTGATCTTGCGGATCATCTCGGTGGTGACGGGGCCAGGGTGGACCTCGGCGGTGGCGGCCTCGATCGCGACCTGCACGGTGGTGCGGAAGTTGTCGGCCTCGGCGGGGTCGGACTGTTCGAGCAGGGTGACCGCGGCCGTCAGAGCGGGCAGAACCTGATCGGCGAGTGCGGCGACGGACTTGCCCGCCAGTTCGATGTCCTTCGACTTCGCCGCGAGGACGTGTCCGACCATGCCGGTCGCCGACAGCAGTGCCGTCGATCCCGCGGTGGCGGCCCTGTGCGGCTTGTGCGACCCGGCGGCCAGCAGACAGACCGCGCCGTAGGCGGCGGTGCGCACGGTGAGCTGGTCCTGGGCGGTCAGGGCGAGGGTGGCGGACATGGTGGTCTCCTTCGAAATCTGTTGTGGCAGTTCCCCGGCCGATTCGTTGGCCGGGGCCGTCTTGTTCGATGGACCTACTGTGTCCGGCCTGGCTGACAGCACGCTGATGGCGACCTGATGCGGTCACTGACACGGGATCGGTCCGCCTTGCGGTCCCCTGATCCTGTCCCGCAGGACAACCAAACACCGCCGGGTGAACCAGGTGAAGTCGATCAGTCGGGCACTCCGACATCGCGGGCATTCCGGTCTGCGCGCAATCCGGACCAACCGGGATGGCGCAACGTGGTGGTGAATTCCCGGTAGAACACCGTGGCCACGAGGCCGGGTTCGACCCGCGAATGTTCGGCAGCCTGGTTGCCGGTGGAGCACCCAACCGGCGGTGGCTGCACCGCGGCCGAGTCGGCAGGATCGTTTGGTATGCAACGTATTCCGTTCGATGTCGAAGCCTATGCGCGGCGAGTTCGGTCCAGCTCCTGCTTCATCTGCGAGGTAGTGGCGTAACCACCGCCATCCGCTACATCCACGCCGCCCACCCCGAGCAGTTTCCAGGAGACCCCATCTGACCGCTGTCGTTTGCCATCGTCGAGGGACCATCATGGTGCCAGTCGTGGGACCACCATGGAGAGCGCGGAAGGAGAACTGGTTCTCGCGTCGTTCGCCGTCGACCGAACCTGCTCGAACGGACCGGAATGCGGCAGTACAGGACGTTTCGAGGCATCGGGTGTGACGAGGCCTTGGGGGCTGTCCAAGATAGGGTTGGGTCAACGCCAGATGATGAGTCAGGACTGGAGATGCCTCGGAACAGACGGCCACGTGATCGAGAAGAGAAGCGTGCGGAAATTGTGGCCGCTGCACGGCGGTTGTTCGTCGACGAAGGCTACGACGCGGCGTCGATGACGCGGATCGCCCGCGACGCCGGGGTGGTGTCGAACACGTTGTACTGGTACTTCCAGGACAAGGACGCGGTATTGATCGCGGTCCTGGACGCGGTCCTGGGCGACTCGATGGCCTCCTACAGCCAACTGCTGGGCTCGGGCCTGGCTGATCGACTGTTGTGGCTGGTCGGGGAATTGGAACAGCTGGGCCGGTTGGTGAGCACGGTCCACACACGCGCCGAGGAGTCCGCGTCCATTCAGGAATGGCACGAGCAGTTCCACGCGCTGGCCGAGGGATTGTTCCGGGCAGAGCTGATCGAGCTCGGCGTGCCCAGTGACGAAGTGGATCCGCTGGTGGCGATCGGCGTTTTCGTTGTCGAGGGCTTGCTGACGCATCCGACGGATCAGGCGCAGCGGCGCGCGGTGATCGAGACGTTGTTGAACGGCGCTCGCGGTCTTGCCGCAGCCGCCGGCTGATTGCTGGGTCTGCGCACGTCCACGAGCCCTGGGCGACCTACTGCGTGTTGCGTGCGGTGTAGCCGAATTGTGTTGCCAGGAAACAGATTTGGTCACGCACGGCGCGTTCGAAGTGTTCGCCCACGTAGATGTCGAAATGGTCGCAGGGGTAGTTCTGGACGTGCACGTGTGCCAGGCCCTGCGCGCGTCGCTTCGTGGTCTTCGCGGGCGCGGCCGCGTCGTTGTCGCAGACACACAGCAGCGTCGGAGTGCTGAAGCGAGCGAGCGCGCGACCGGGCCGATAGAGCGGAAGGTGCAGCACCAGCCGTGCGGCCAGGGCGTTGGCGGCATCGAATTCACCGGCCGGACCGCGTAATACACCCCATATGCTGTCGCGGCCGACAACGGTCACGGGTTCTCCCCCACCGTCGATCTCGGTCAGCTCGATGTTCGTCGACACCTGAGCCCGCACCGAGGGCAGCCGTTTCAACAACGCGCTGGTGCGCCGCGAGAGCCGGGTCCCCGCGGGCAGAAGTGCGGAGGCACCGGCGAGGGCGTCGGGTGAGGCCACGAACGCGGGCATCCAAGACGTCCCCGCCATCGGCATCAGGATCGGCTTCGCGCCGAACCGGGAACCGACCGTGTCGAGGATGCCGGCCACCGTCAGCGCGATCGCGCTCAGCGGGCCGGTTCGTAGCCGCGAGCGCAACGACGCCGGTCCGTCGGTGAAGGGGCACTGGGCCACGACCGCCGCGATGCGGCTGTCTTCGGAAGCGACCTGAACGACATGTCCGCCACCGAAAGAGCTGCCCCACAACGCAATCCGGTCGACATCGACCTCCGGCAGGGTGCGCACAAAGGCCAGGGCGGCATGCCAATCCGCGCGTTGCTTGCCGATATCGAGTAGTTGGCGTGGGTATCCGTCGCTCGCGCCGAGGTGGCGGTAGTCGAACACCAGCACCGACCAGCCCGCTGCAGCGAACCGCTCAGCATAAGCATCCAGGCGCATCTGACGAACCGCTCCCAACCCGTGGCCCATGATCACCATGGGCCACGGGCCCCGCGAGTCGGGCGGGGTGTACAGCCATGCTGCGCACATGTCCGTCCCGGACGCGAAGGCGACCTCACGTCGCTGTACCGCTGTTCCCTCGTGCCGATCCGGCCCGCCGCTTGTCATACCGTGTGCCCTTTTCCGCCTCGTCGCAGTTCTTCTTGGACGTCATCCAAGAAGATCATGCGGCAACGGTAGGGATTTCTTGAACGCCAGTCAAGAAGCCGCTACCCTTCTTGATGATCATTCAAGAAAGCGAAAGATGAGGCGGGCTCCCTTGACATCCGCGGCCCACCCGAACGAAGGAACCATGACCACATCCCCCCGCACCGCGTTGATCACCGGCGCTTCGGCCGGCATCGGCGCGACGTTCGCCCGCCACCTCGCCGCGCGCGGCTACCAACTGCTCTTGGTCGCCCGCCGCGGCGACCGCCTCCAGGAACTCGCCGCGCAGGTGACCGAACGGCACGACGTGCGCTGCGAGGTGCTCGCCGCCGACCTCACCGACTCCGCCGCACCCGCCGCGATTGTGAACCACGCCGACCAGCAGGGCCTCGACATCGATGTCCTGATCAACAACGCGGGCCTGTCGGGTAAAACCGCGTTCGCCGACACACCGTGGGACGCCCTGGCCGGGGAAATCCAGCTGATGGTGACCGCCCCGACCGAACTCATCCACCTGGTCGCCCCCGGCATGAAGAAACGTAACTGGGGCCGTATCGTCAATCTGTCCTCGGTCGCCGCGTTCGCCCCGCCGGCGGCCAGCCTGCTCTACACCGGCATCAAGTCGTTCGTGCTCAACACCTCACAGGCCCTCGACATGGAACTCAAACCCCACGGCATCCACGTCACCGCCCTGTGCCCCGGCTTCACTCACACCGAATTCCACGATGTCATGGGCACTCGCGACAAAGCCGACCATCTGCCCCGAATCCTCTGGCAGCAGCCAGAAGCCGTCGTCACCGAAGGCTGGGCCGCGGTGATGAAGGGCAAGCCCGTGTGCGTGCCCGGCACCCTCAACAAGATCTCCGCCGCCGCCATGAAACCCCTCCCCACCCACCTGAGCTATCTGGCCGGAAAGACCCTCAACCCTTTCAAGAACAGCTGAACCCGCCTCGCGATGGCACGCGTACGTCGGCTCCTCACCCGAGCGCCTTCAGGTGATCTCTCCGCGGCATCAACCATGTGACCAGCAAGGTCCTGGTTACTGATCGTGACCAGAAGCAAGAGCGCTCGATAAGCGGGATGAGAGCTTGCTGACGTCGAGAACGATCCTGCCCAGAACACCATGACGTCTTTCTCGGCGGCCTTCGCTGCCCATCCGCAGTCCTCGGCGTAGGGCCGCCGTTGATGACGGCACGCAACGCGCCCTTGGCATCGAGCGCGACATCTCCACACCCCCACATACGCTCGCCGCCCTCCTCGGGATCATCCCAATGCTCTGTGACCGACTCGAACAGTGCCTCGTCCAACCGATGGTGGCATCGACGGGAGCGCGATCGACCGGGTGCACGGTCATGATGGAACTCACGGCGGCATCCTAAAACGACTGGCCGACAAGGCAACACGGCCTCAACGGTGCCGGTAACCCGTCCCGGGCAGGGTTGTGGGGATCTTCCCGACGGAGGGTGTATGCGGGGGGATCGACTTCGATGTGGCGCCCCTACTCAGCCAATGCTTCGAGCCCGACGAATAGCCCGGGATACTGCCCGTAATTCACGCGGCCAGGCAGCCCGCCTTGCGAGGCTCGACAGCGAGAGAACTTCCGATCCTCGGAGGACCTCGACCCCTACCCCGCCACCGACGCGCCCACCAGCTCTACACCTTCAACTGCGAAGAGCCGGTCGTGTGCCTTCCGGTCATCGGCATTACCGGACATCCGCCGCCAACGCCGCGACCGGCCCGCGCCCGCAAATCTGCAACACGTTCTCCCGTCTGATCGTCCACTCGCGGTGGTCCCACGACTGGCACCATGATGATCCCTCGACGATGGCAAACGACATCACAGCTGGGCTTGCCGCTCGGTAGCCGCTACGCAGCCAGTGCCAAGTGTTACCGGCCGGAATCTGCTGCGGTAAGAACACCCCGAACCCGTGGGAGTTCAAGTGCCAGAGCCGAACTGGTTCCTCAGTTCAGCGTTACCGGAATCTGCGAACCCACCCGCTTCCGTCCCACTTCATCTCGAACGCCCACAGATCCGAGTTGTCGGGCGGGCGACCCGCGGTCGCCAGCATCGACGCCGGCACGCGCCCCAGACCACGTAGCGCACTTCCGGCAATCATCCAGCGACGGAGCCTCGCCATCACACGCTGTTGACCAGCACCCGGCTGCTTTCGACCAGCGAGCTCTCGCGCGGGAGTCGTGGGATGGTTAACCCTTGCGGGGTTAGCAGGCGGCATTCTGCGCGTTGGCACACTCTAGGCACACCGGCGGTCAGCAGCGACTGGGCGCCGGAAGCAAAAATCCCCTCCGATGCTGGTCGGAGGGGATTTTCTTGGTCGGGCTGACAGGATTTGAACCTGCGACCACTTGACACACGTTCAAGCGCTCCGACCGGTTCGCAGCAGTTCTCATAATGCCTGATCAATCCCTATTACAGTAGCCTCGGAGCGGCGCGTTGAACCCCGACGAACCCCAACGTTTCCCATCAAAAACGTGAGATTTCTGTGGGGCACCTCAGATCACCGCAACAGCGCGCGATTGCAACGGCCCGTCAGTTCTCAGCAGAGGCATGGGCACCGCAACAACCACACATGAGCCGATTCCGGGTGTCGACACGCCCGAAAGGCCACCGAATTCAGGCCGATAGCGAATCTTCAGTAATCCCTGAGCTCGTCAGCCGAGCGCCGCTGACTACCGGCCCCCGTCGTTGTCGCCGATTCGCTCGGACCTATAGGACGTCGCCGGATCACTGGCGATGAGACAACCTCAGAAAGGCCAGTCAAGTCATGTGGGATCCGACGTCCGGCCCAGCCGCCGCCGCGCGGGGAGGTCCTCCTCGAACGAGCTCTGGCCGATCGACTGTTGATTGAGGCGGAGGACATCATCCCAGCAGTCGTCACCCAAGTGCGAGGTGACAACAATCTGTTCCTTAACCCACTGCATCTCAGACGGATATTCAATCTTCCAAAACGCGCTATCGGACTCTCGGACAACGCCGAACTCGGCATGCGAATTCGAGTCCACCTTCCTACCAGGAAGTTCCGGCTGCTCAAGAGCGAACCGCATCGGCAAGGTATCGCCCAACAAGTCCACGACGACCCGGTCTACATCCCCTGCCTCCAGCTTCATACGAAGCCGGAGAACACTGTGATTCTGAGTCCTCTCGACGATAGGCCACCAACGTGGTCGGCGCTCTCTGTGAAAGCGATCCTTCTCTATGGCAGCAAGGGCCGCGCTGGTGTCCGCTGATTGTTTCGCCGCCTCAGCCGACTTGTCTGCCGCCGCCAACGCCCTGTGCGCGATCACCGTTTGCCGCCCCGCGATGACGGCACTAACGGCGGCGATCACTGCGCTCACGACGGCCACGACGGCCACGACGGTATCTGCTTCCAATGCTCAATCCTCAACTCTCATCGTGTCAATCTAGTCAGGACCGGGGCGAGCCGTTATCGCTGCTCACTGGATTGGCCGGCGGATGCTGTGCATAGATCCATGACGGATCACCGGCGAGATACGCGGCACGCTGGGCATCCGCACATTGCCGGACCGCTTGCCGCTCGGCTTGTCGCTCCTGCCACAACCGGATACCTTGCCGCACAACCCAAACGATGCCGATGGCGAGGTTCTTGTAGAACAGGAAGATCGCGTACAGCATTCACCAAATATCGTCGGGGAAAAGGTGATCAGCTGACCGATATCCTTGCCAGTTCCTCGCGGTGCACGTATCGGCATCGACCAGCTGACCGGTCCGATACCTCACCAATGCGGACACCCATGATCAACAGTCCTTTCTGATAGACCGCCCCTGCGCTGCTCGATGCATATACCCGCTGCGGCGCAGAACGTTTCGACTAACGCGTGGCATTCTCGACGGGATCAGGGGAGGCTCATGTCACCGTCATCGCCCAGTCGCGGCAGTCCGTGCACGACGGCCGCAACCGGTGATGCGACCAGATCAAATACAGGTACAAGCACGACAAGACATCGGCCGGAACGTTCGGCGGCCACCCGAGGCGCTGCCGCACATAGCTGTAGACGGCAACCACAGACAGGATCGAGATCGCACGCCAGGTTTGCATCAAGATCGACGACACCGCGGATTGGTGGGGTAGCTGCTCTTATCGTGCGGTGTTTGCGACACCAGCGCCCCGCTGAAAGCCTTTGCAGCCAAGATGGTTTCGGCTCATCCAGGGACCGGCCGCATACCGGTGCCGTCGCAGGACCGCGAGCGGTTCCCACTGCTCGGCCAGAACCACAACGCCGCCTGGTCATGTGGACGCCGAAGTGCCGAAAATACCTCCGGCATTGCTGTCTCGAGGAGGAGACCTTGTTACTCGCTCGTACACAGGGGTTCTGGGATGCTGGCTCACGACAGAACTTCACACCTAATTCGGCAAGGGGACGAATGGGTCTGCACATCTCGCGGGTTGAGGTACGCAACTTCCGCAACTTTCAGCACCTGGTCATCGACAACTTTCCAGCCCATGCGGTGATTGTCGGGGAGAACGGAGTCGGGAAGTCGAATCTACTCGAGGCAATCCGATTGGTACTCGATCCCTCCTTGCCTGATTCTCGCCGCATGCTGTGCGCGGAAGACATCTGGGAAGGACATTCCGGCGGCCTGACCGGCGGCGTCGAAGTGACTATCGTGGTCGAACTCCAGGGGTTCGACTCCGATGACGACGCCAAGAGCATCTTGTCCGGCGCTGGCGCAACTGTGGCCGTCACTCCTTACATTGCCAGGCTGACCTACCGCTTCGCGCCCCGCACGACCGTCGAGACCGGCGCGGACGGGGGGCTGCAGCAGGTCGCGAAGACGCTGACCGCGCAGGACTACGATTTCGTCGCCTTCGCAGGTACCAACGAACTCAACGACGTTCGGCCCATTCGCCGCGAGTTGGCTGTGCGTGTCCTGCCGGCTCTGCGAGATGCCGAGAATGACCTGCGCAACTGGCGTCGCAGCCCTTTACGGGACCTTCTCGAACGGTTACCACTAAATCCTGACACTCTCAAGGCCACTGCGTCAGCCATCGGCGTCGCCGTCGAAAAACTCACCGAGGACGGCAATATCGCCAAGTTGGAACAGCACCTGAAGGACAGGTTGTCTGCAATGTTCGGCCCACGTCTGGCAGTAGAACCTACTCTTGGCTTCGCTTCCTCAGCGCCCGACGAGCTGATTCGCGCCGTCCGCCTTTTCCTCGACAAGGCTCGACGACAAGGCATCTCTGAAACCAGTCTCGGCAGCGCCAACGTCATTTACCTTGGCTTGCTGCTAGAGGCCCTCAGCCAGCAACGTTTGGACGAACAGTTCGTTTCCACGCTGATCGCTGTGGAAGAACCCGAAGCCCACCTCCACGTTAGCCTCCAACGCCACCTATTCGGGTACTTGCTGCGCAGCGGCCAGTCCCTCATCCTCACCACGCACAGCCCGCACATCGCTGCGGTCGCTCCGGTGCGCTCCTTCGTCGTGCTGCGTGGCACCGCAGATGGGACCGCAGGGGCGAGCACGGCCAACCTTTCTCTCAACAACCAGGAAGTCGCAGATCTGGAACGCTACATAGATGTCAGTCGCGCGGAGGTACTGTTCGCCTCGGCCGTCATCCTGGTCGAGGGCCTCGCCGAGCTGTATATCCTGCCAGCACTCGCCGCCGCGGCTGGGTTCGATCTCGACGCCTATGGAGCAGTCATCGCCAGCGTCCATGGAACCGACTTCAAGCCGTACCGCACCCTTCTCGGCCCAACAGGCCTGGATACGCCCCATGTGGTAATTACAGACGGCGACGCCGCGCCAGACAAACGGGGCCGGCGCGAAGCAGGCCTGAAACGAGGCGTGCACCTTCACCCTGATGGTGAGCGCGTCAAGGAGCTTCTCAAACGAATCACAGATCTGCCTGAGTCTGGCTCCGTCGGCTATCACGCTGAACGTAACCCTTTGATCGCTGACCTGGCGAGCGTCGGCGTTTACGTCGGCATTCAGACGATGGAGATCGACCTATGCACTCTGTTCGGCGATGAGATCACCCAAGCATTCCAGGAGCTGAGCAGCAATGCAGCAGCTATTGCTGAGGTCAGTCTGGGTGTAGCTAACGAAGCTACTGAGACTCCCGACCTCGAACTCCGTCAGGACATGATTGAGCGGATCTCGGAGTTGGGAAAGGGGCGTTTCGCGCAGCGGCTCGCTGGGCACATCGGTCAGGTCAACCTGCCCGCTCTAATCCGCGAGGCTACCCAAGTCTGCAACGCTGCTCCGGTGGATACTCAGGCTCTACATCGACTGGGCGCTGCCTCCTACCTTTTCCTCGCCCTCGACAACATTTCTCGCATACTGCGCGGCACTCCCCTGTTCCCCGCCGCCTTAGCGCCTTCCCCTTCCGACGACAACAACCAGACTGACGATGCAAATCACTGACACTCTGCTGAGGGAATACCGCGATCTACACCCGAGTCAGCGCGCCGCTGTCCTGCACCCAGGCAATGTCGTCTTGCGTGCCGGGCCGGGCAGCGGCAAAACGCGCACCCTCGTCGCCCGCATCGCTTATCTCCTACAGACCCAGATCTCCGTCTTCCGCGGGATAGCCTGCATCACCTACACCAACAGCGCGGCCGACGAGATCCGCCGACGAGTTCTCAACAGCGGAGTAAGCGCTGAGGGACGGATCGCCTGCTCCACGGTGCATTCCTTCTGCTTGAACCAAATTCTCCGCAACTTCGCTCCTATAACAGGCGAGCAAGCGCCGCAAGCAGGGCAGATACTGAACGCAACGGCCCGCGAAGCGCTGCTACAAGACTGCTTCGATCAGGTCGGCATCGTAGGTACCCGAGCCCAGTACCGAACAAGCGAAAACACACGGATACGCCGCGCCATCGCTTGTGACGAACCGCTCGATCTTTTAAACCCACGGGAAGTTCAAGCCGCCCGCCTCTACGAGGAACAACTAAGAGTCCGAGACGAGCTGGACTTCGAAGCAATGGTGACCCGAGCTTTGCGAATCGTCCGCGAGCACGAACCCGTCCGAGACCTCCTGCACGCCCGCTTCCCCCATCTCATCGTGGATGAGTACCAGGACCTCGGCGGAGTCTTACACGAACTAGTCGTCACCCTGCATGAGCTGGCTGGCATCACGGTGTTCGCTGTTGGCGACATCGACCAGTCTGTCTACGGTTTCAGTGGCGCCGACCCCAAATACTTGACCGACCTCGCTGCCCGAGAAGGCTTCACAGGGGACCTAACGCTTGACATCAACTACCGGAGCGGTCAGGACATCATCACCGCCGCGGAGGCAGCCCTTGGAACACTGCGAGGACGCCGTGCACGCGACGGAGCACATCCCGGAAGCGTCAACCTTGAGCGGGTCGAGGGCGGACTCGATGACCACGCACAATTGACCTGCGACCTCGTCCAAAAAGCACAACAGCGACAAATCAAGCCTGAACAGATCGCTATCCTCTACCCCGCACGGGGCCCCCTGCTCGATGCCGTCTGCAAACAGTTAACCGCCCGCCAGCTGGACTTCCTGCACGAACGCGATGATGAGCTTCCCACTGGCACACTCTCTCGCTTCATTCAACGTTGCGCCAGCCGCGCTATCAGCAACTACGAGATCCACACCGCTCCCCCCGCCGAACAGCCCGACATGCTACGAAGAGTGGCGGCACCGACGCTCGCCTCTCTGGCTCGCACCCTAACCATCCTCCGCATCGAATCCCATCTCCCGCCACCCGCATCCCGACTGTTCCAGCCGCGAGCGCTACAGACCCTCCTTGACCCTCGACTGCCCTACCCCGCCGAAGCGCCTGCCCTTGATTGGCTGCAGCAATTGCGCGCCAACCTGGCCCTCGACGCTATCGCCGCACTACACCCTGAACAGGACAACACCACCTGTCTGGACGAGCTGACGCACCTGTGCCGGTCCAAAGGCCTCAGACTGCAGGACCTAGCACGGGGAGAAGACGTGGTCGGCAAGATCCTTCTCACCACCTACCACGCCGCCAAAGGCCGAGAGTTCGACACGGTAATACTGCCAGGGCTGCTCAAGGGCATAATTCCACGCGACATCCATGACAAGGGGCGTTGGCGCGGTCCCACGCCGAAAGAGTTCGCAGAGCAGCAACGCACCTTCTACGTGGCCATGACCCGCGCCGAAACGACGCTGCATCTCATCACCGGCCCTGGCTACCACACCAGGAACGGATACTGGATAAGCAAGGGGCCATCGGACTTCGTACTAACAATGGCCCGACACGTTCCTCTCACCGGCGGAACCTGAGACTGCCCGCATCGAGCAGCAAACGACTCGATCTGCGGCGTTCCTCGCGAGCTCGCACGGCCTGCGGCGGCGCAGCATCTAACAGAACGCCAACTGCCTTCTGCAGCAATACATTCCGACACGCCGACATGGGCAGATGCTCCAATGCGGACTCGGGCGGTGTTGCCCACGCGCTCAAAGCTTCACCGCAAAATTCTGAGCTGGCGCACTCCGGCCGAAGTTCTCCGCAAGGATCGACTGCTACACGGAGAGGTGACACTGTCACCCGATCATGCAGCAGCCCCTCTGACGGAGGCGATCTCCTTCGACGCCGCCTTCTCCAGCCCGCCTCTGCGAGAAGCCGTTTCAGCGTCGAGTTTTCGCGTTCGAGGTCTTTCAACCGCTTGGCGTCGTCGGCCTTCGATCCACGAACTGGTTTCGCCACCGGTAGTAGGTGGCTCGGTGATCTGCAATGTCCGGCACCCCTCGGCGATGTCCTTGCCCTCGCCCAGCAGCCGGTCGGCCTCAAGGACTTTCCCTGCGGTCGCAGGACTAAGATGACAAGCGGCCTTCAGCCTCAAAAGGCTGCCGGCCGCTGCTCTGAGTGAGTCTCGGGTGGCCCAACCCCCGAAGAGGCGCCGGAGACAGTGGAGCAGCACCCCCTCCACCCGCTCTGACGGCTTCCACACCGTGGAAATCGTCGCCGGCACCAGCGTCAAATACTCTGCCCACCCCGCCCCTCCGTCGGACAAAACATCCTCAACGCCGCACCATAAAACGAGTATTACACCGACAGATTCGATAGAACGGCCGACCGTGTCGCCTTAATCATCCGGATTCAATCCGAACCGGCCAGCGTCGCCGGGAACTCGGGGGCAGTATCGCCCTGGTCTACCGAGGAATCACCGACGTACTCATATTCCCGGAGGTACCCCCCCGACCTGGTTGTGCCTGATTTGTTGCAAGACTTACGGCGTACTAGCATTTCGCCACGTCACATGTCGGCTGTTGAAAGGTGCTTCATGGCGAAGAAGGTCATCGTCGAACTGGTGGACGACTACGACGGGAAGTCCAAAGCCGATGAGACGGTGCGCTTCGGCATCGACGGCGCGGAGTACGAGATCGACCTGTCACTGAAGAATGCCGGGAAGCTGCGCGCAGCGTTCGAACCGTGGACCGAGCCTGCTCGGCGGGTTGGTCGGATCCCGCGGGGCAAGAGCAAGACGATCGAAACCCGGACCAACGCAGACAAGCAGCAGACTGCGGCGATTCGGGATTGGGCTCGCGACAACGGATATGAAGTATCGCGACGGGGACGGATTCACAAGGACATCGTCGAGGCCTACAACAAGGCCCACTAAGCTGCCTCAGCAATGTCGGCGTAGGAGGTCGATCCTGCTTGAGCCTGATCAGTACAGGCCAGGCGGCATTCGCCAGTCTTGGGTGAGCCCGATTTCCGGGACCGGACACCTTCTCGGTGCACCTGCGCACGAGCGATCGTGACTGTGCTGGCCGGATTTCGGACGAGGTGTGGGCACCCTAAGACGGATTTCGTCCGCACAGCCGGGAGGCAGCGGTGCCGGCGTGGGGCAATGCCCGCTGTCGTAAACGGCCACGACCGCGGCGTTCACGTCCGCGCCCAGACCGCAGTGTTGACATAGCCACTGCTGCTGGGCGGTGGCAAGTCGTCCTCAATGGACCAT
This sequence comes from Nocardia mikamii NBRC 108933, assembly GCF_001613505.1. Lineage (GTDB taxonomy): Bacteria > Actinomycetota > Actinomycetes > Mycobacteriales > Mycobacteriaceae > Nocardia > Nocardia mikamii. Next base: position 1,895 of record NZ_BDCM01000026.1, on the reverse strand, counting down.
TCGCCAATGCGCCTGCAACTCGCCGGTGGAGTCAGAAGAGACCGGCGTGATCCACGGAATCGGGAATCCCCGAAAGACTGGACGGTGAGGACCTGCAGGGTTGCGGTCCTTCCCGGAGGCATCGATCAACCGCCACAACGGGTCGAGCTCCCACCCGCCGCGCACCAGGAGGTGCTGCACGCAGCCACTCCGGTATTCAGACCGGGCACCATCGCTTTCCGCAGTCGCCGCACCTGATTCCAGGCAGTACGAGGGTCCGCTCCGGCTCAACTGCCTGGGTCAACACGTGCGTCGTCCAGCGATCATGCCCTCTGTGGCTGCCACCGCGGAACTCAAAAGAACTCGCGCGATTTTCCGGGGCAAACCATGCCCCCAATTGCCGCCGTGAACATCCCATTGGTGCACCGGACGGCGTCAGTAGACCAATCGCCCACACGTGACAGGTCCGAGTAGGCGGCGCCGCACTCAAGCACGCCGAGGCGCGACGCGTATTTCACGGATTTGCGCAAGTCACGAGCAGGCGTCCCTACTGGATTCACATGATGTGCGCCACATTTCTATCGTAAACGAGGAGGTACCTGCCCGATGCGTGACACCACCGTGTGTTTTCCCTATCGACAGGCTCCGGGTGCCGGTGTTCGATGGACGCAATCATCTCGACACCGGCTACGAGCAGAGATGTCGTTGCGCACCTGGGATCTTCCCGGCGCAGCGGCGGTCGGAGGGAATCGGAACCGAATGAGCGTCGATATATCTTGTCCCTCTTGTGGTTACGACGATTGCGTGCAGAGCGTTCCTGCAATCCGCGCTTCGGGGACCTCGACGGTCTATGGCACCGACTATCACTCCGGTGTCGGTGTCAGTTCATCGGGCCTAATGCCGGTCATGGGCTCATCCCTCGTCGAGCGCACCCAATCCACCTTTCTCGCACAATCACTCGCGCCCGAACCCGCCTTTCGCGGTGCCGGGCGCCTCACGGCCCTCGCCTTTGTCCTAGCAGTGCCCGCCGGAGTGAATCTCCTCATCGCGGTGGTGGTGTTGCTCAGACCGCATCCTGACATCTCGCCTGCCGGGATCGTGGTCGGAATGTTCGGTCCTGCACTTTTCCTTGCGCTTCCGTCTTTGCTGATTCTGTGGTTCGCGTTCCGGAGGCTGCGACGGTCGGCCCGGATTCGCCGCGGCGCTCCTGCGGCGTATGCGGTGTGGCGGACTGGGGTGTACTGCCATCGATGTGGCACGTGTTTTTGGCCCTTCGCTCCTGCCGCCGGGGTCCCGGTACGGCGTCCGGTTCCCCCAGGCGGTTTCCAGGGGATCGTCTGGAACGCCGGGGGTTACTTCAACGACGCGTAACCGCCCTCGATAGACGGTCTTAGGCTTTCACCACCGTAGACCGGGCGGAGCTCGCTTCCGGACCGTCTGTTCGGCGACCCCTCGGCATTCTGTTCCTGGATGCCAGTTACGGCGATTGTTCCGCCGATTCTGCAGACCGCTGGGGCTCGTCGAGCCTCGGCTCACCCTCACCATGTGCCGTCTGCGCGCCGGGGTCAGGCTCTGCCCGTCCGGCGGCAAGTAGTTGGCGCGCGACCTTGAGACCGATTTCGAGTAGTTCGGCGATGTCGTCGGTGCTATAACCTTGCTCGTTCATGCGCGCCACGGCCGCAGCCTGGCTCTTTCGGTGTACCGCGATTTCGGTTGTGGCGATCTCTTCGAGGTGGCGGATCTTGTCGCGCAACGCTCGGACGCGGCGGTCGCGACGTTGTTCGATCGTTGAAATCGCCTGCCATGCTAACCAATACTCTCGCACTGAACCGCCCCGGTGAGTCCGGAGACTTATCGGTATGACAGCCCGGCGGGTTGCTGGGCTGGTTGTTGAGAGTAGTGGGCGGTCTCCATTT
>NZ_BDCM01000025.1 GCF_001613505.1 Nocardia mikamii NBRC 108933 | reverse complement strand
ACCGGTGCCTGCACCGTTGCCGGCAGTGCCGCCGTTGGTGGTGGTGCGGGTTTTGGTGGTGGCGTTGGTGACGACGAGGTCGAAGCCGATTTTGAAGCCTTCGTGGATGGCGTGGTGGATGGTGTCGATGGGGACGCCTTCGCGGGCCCAGGCGGCGGCGGCGTCTTTGAGGCGTTCGGTTTTTTCGGGGATGTCGCGGCCGTCGAGGAGGCTGATGGCGAGTTCGAGGCAGGTGCGGGTGATGGTGGTGATGTCGCCGTGGATGGCGTCGCCGGGCAGGGTGCCGCAGGGGGCGACGTTTTCGACGAAGTGGCCGACCATGTGCCGCGACAGCGACCACACATCCTTCAACGGCGACGACATCGGCCGTCCCGAAAAGGTGAGACTGGACCGGTTGGAGCTGTCGACGGTCATCACTGACTCCTTCTACTCCCGAACTATCTGTTCCGGCGGTTAACGCTAACCGGCTGGCCGGGGACCGAGGGGGCTTCGCGAATCGTCTGTGCCGAAATCGAAGCAGGTCGGCGGGCCGTTGTGATCGCTCACAGTCGCCGGGAGACGAATCGATTCCTCAATGCCACAATCGGCGGCAGGGTAGCGGTCGCAATCCGGGCCGGACCATGCCGTCCACGGTGACGGCGAGCCCGGAGTGCACCGCGGCGGCGGCGAACTCCCAGGCCTCGGCGCGGGTGGCGGCGTATTCGAGCACCATGTCGCCATCGGGGCCGGTGCCGCCGAAGTAGACCGTGATCCGGCGAGTCGGGATGTCGGGGACCGTATCGGAGATGTCCATAGCCGTGCTCCTTTGCATCGGTGCAGGAACGAAGCTACGTACTCGCGGGTAACCCGAACAGGTTTCAGTGTGTAATTCATCGCGTAACACAGACCGCCGCGCGGCGAGCTTGTGATTTCTCAGGACCTGCGGTGCCGATTTCGGGTTGCCTCGCGCGCGCGATAATCTCTTGGCCCATGGGCCATACCGCGGTCCGGCGGGCGCTGAGCGTCGCCGCCGGCAGTCTGCTGCTGTTCGCTGCCGCCACGACTTCCGCACCGGCGCAACCGATCTACCCGGCACCGGACCCGGATCCGTTCTACGCCGCGCCGGCCGATATCGCCGAGCACAAGCCCGGAGACGTACTGGTGACGAAACCGCTACCGCCGCTGGACATCTTCCCGGACACCGACATCACGCTGATCAAGTTCCGCTCGACCAATTCCGAGGGCAAGCCGATCGCGGCGACCACGACCGTCCTGACCCCGCGCAAGCGCGCGGCCGACGGCCCGCTGTTGTCGTATCAGACCATCATCAACGGGCTGGGCACCGATTGCGGTGTCTCCCATGTGCTCTACACCAAGAACCCGGATCTGATGGTGCGCGAGGCGCCCGCCTACAACGTGGTGTTGCAGCGCGGCTGGAGTATCGCGATGCCCGACCATCTCGGGCCGCAATTCGCCTACGGCGCAGCGCGTCTGGGCGGCCAGATCACCCTGGACGGCATTCGTGCGGTGCAGCACGCCGCCGATCTGAAACTCGAGCACAGCCCGGTGACGATGGCCGGCTACTCCGGCGGTGGCATGGCCACCGCGTGGGCGGCCGCGCTCGCGCCGGTCTACGCGCCGGAACTGCGCATCGCCGGGGCCGCGGCCGGCGGCGTGCCGATGAACATGGTGAAGATGCTGGAGGGCCTGGGATACGGCTCGCATCCGGCCTTCGGCCTGGCGATGGCGGCCGGACTCGGCCTGGAACGCGAATACCCGGACCGGTTCCCGCTGTCGGAGCAGCTCAACGACAAGGGAATGGCGGCGCGGCAGGTGATGGCCAACAGCTGCACCAACGGCCTGCTGGCCGCGGGCGCGGGCCACGGAGTGACCGAGTTCGCGAGAACCACGTCGATGACCGAGGATCCGGTCGCGCGCAAGGTGGTCGAGGACAACAGTCTCGAGCTCTACACCGACAGCGTGCCGAATATGCCGGTGTTCGAATGGCATTCGCCCATCGACGGCCTGATTCCGGTGGACTCGATCATCGAGACCGACCGGCGCTGGTGCCAGGCCGGGGTCTCGGTCCAGTCGGAGGCCATCCCGGTGCCCGACCACCTCACCGCGGCCGTGCTGGGCTTGCCGCAGGTACTGAACTGGCTGGACGGTCGCATGCACGCTCAGCCGGTGCCGAGCAACTGCTGAGCGCGACACCCCACACCGCTCGCGCGCACCAATTCGATATCGATGCGGACTCGCGCCGCACACGATCCGAACACGCCGCCCGGGCAATCGGATTCGCACCGGTAGTCTCGAAACACCTGGTTCAGCGCGGAACTCGGGTTGGCAGCGCACGGGAACCAGCGGTGAGTTTCAGTGGGGTGCGCCATGCGAATTCGGCACGTTCTGGTCACGGTATTGCTACTCGGTTGCGGTCCCGTCGCGGGTACCGCGGCGGCGCAGCCGCCGATGCCTCTGCCTCCCTTGCCGTTACCGGCTGTTTCGTTACCGGGGCTGCCGACGCAGCCGTTCGCGTCCCAGCCCGCGACGCCTCGGGACGCCGTGCCGCCGGAGGTCCAGGATCCGGCGGCCTCGAATCCGCCCGCGCCCGTTCTCGCGCAGCTGCAGCAGTGGATCGACGCCCTGATTCCGCCGCCGCCGATCCCGGTGGCCGATCAGGCGGCCGCGGGCCAGACCGGTGTCACCGCCGATGTGGCCCGGCTGCAGCAGGCCGTCATGCCCTCACCGGTGGGCGATCCGCTGCTCGACGCCTGGCCGCCCGATCTCGCGGGGCTGCGTCCCGGTGACGTGATCGCGACCCGGGACGTGACGGTGACCGCCGCTCCGCTGCTGGTGGTGCCCGTGCGGCAGGCGCTGCAGTTGAAGTACCGCACCACCGACGCCCACGACGCGCCCTCGTACGCGACTGCGACACTGGCGATTCCGGCCGCGCCGTGGACGGGGCCCGGATCGCGGCCGGTGCTGGTGAACAATCTGCCGATCGACGCGCTGGGCCGGACCTGCACGCCCGGCTACACGCTCGCGCACGGTTTCACCGGCGATACCGGGACCACCGACTTCGTCCCGCCCACCACCCAGTTGGCGCTGCTGCGCGGGTACGCGGTGCTGATTCCCGATCACGAGGGCCCGCGGATGGCGTATGCCGAGCCCTTCGTGGCCGGTCACGCCGTGCTCGATGCGATCCGGGCGATGCGTGCGACGCTGCCCGCCGAATTCGGTGCCAGCCGCTACGCCATGCACGGGTACTCCGGTGGTGCCATAGCCACCCGCGGCGCGGTGGCGCTGATCGATTCCTACGCACCGGAATTGGCTCCGGCGATCGTCGGCGCGGCACTGGGTGGTGTGCCGGCCGACTATCAGATCCTGTCGCAGAGCATGAACGCCAACTTCGCGTCGGGAGTCTTCCTGGCGGCCACCTTCGGGGTGGGGCGGGAGCGGCCGGAGATCCTGGCCCGGATGAACAATCTGGCCCGGTGGGCGGCGCTGTCGCCGCTCAAGGACACCTGCGCGGGCGTCTTCGCCGTCCCCGGAGTGCTGTCGCTGCCGATCGACATCGCCGCCGACACCCCCGATCCGCTGCACAGCGCGCTGGCCGACGACATCTACCGGGTGACGCGGATGCAGGGCATGAAATCCGCTGTGCCGCTGTACGTCTACAACGGCGAACAGGAATTCTGGATTCCGGCCGCCGGTGCCCGCGAGTTCTATCGCGACCAGTGCTCGCTGGGGGTGGCGGCGGTGTATCGCAGCGTTCCCGGCGAACACATCATCGCGGCCGGATTGGGATATCCCGAGGCGATGGGTTGGGTCGATCAGCGATTGCAGGGGGTGCCGGCCCCGACCGAATGCTGAACGGCCGGTTCGTTCCTTCGCGCTGTCGCCGCGGAGAATTTTGTGCCGCGACCCCAGCCGCTCCCGGGGCGATTCATGAATTGTCATCGGATCGCCGGTGTTTCGGGTTCGAGGCGATTCCGTGGCCGTACCGTGATGTGAACGCGGCACCGGTTTTTGCGCGGACGGTGCCGCGTTCGGCAACCGGCGCACCCGCACCTTCCGGAAGGAGAGGAGGTCGGCACTGCGGACGCCGGACCGGCCACCGGTGAGCGGCTCCCGACTCGAAGCCGCCGCTCACGGCGCACAGCTCGACCCGCGGCACCAGGACTTCCAACCCCTTCCTCGACGCGGTCACTGTGCGTAGCAGTGGAACCGCCCGCCGGGTGCACCCTCACCCCAAGACATCCGGCGGGCACACTTCGCGCGGGGACAGATTCTGGAGCGACCCGATGACACCATCCGCACCCAGCCTGGCGGCGACTCTGACCCGAAGCGTGCGCACCGAGGCGCCGGCGCCACATTCCGACATCACCGCCGAATTCGGCGCCGGGGTGCGCGAATGTCTGGCCCTGGCCGCCGATATGGTCGCCGAACCCGACCCGGAACCGGCGGATGCCGCGCGCCTGGCCGAACTGGTCGGCCGGGCCGGCGCGTGGGCGCGCGAGGGGATCGACCTCGACACCGTGCTGCGCGCCTACCACGAGGCGGTGCGGCGCGCGTTCAGCGATATCGCCGGTGGCCGCGGTGACGGCGAGACACTGTTCGCCGACGCCGAGCAGGCGCTGCGCCTGCTGGAGACGGTGACCGTGGCGACCTCGGCCGCCTACCTCGACGAACACCGCTCGGCCGCACGGCATCATCAAACCGCGGCCCAGACCTTGGTCACCGCGCTGCTCAGCGGTCACGGCCGCGCGGCACTGGCCCGCCGCACCGGGATCGTGGTCGCACCCGCCTATCAGGTGGTGGCGCTGTCGATCGCCCCGCATCCCGGCGAATCCGATCCGCGCCGCAATGCCGAAACCGTGGCGCGCCGCAAACTGCGGCGGCTGCAGAGCGCGTTGGCGCCGGTGCTGGGTTCGCGGGCGTTGTCGTTGCTCTCGGTCGACGGCGGCACGGTGCTGGTGCCGGTCGAGGACCACGATGCCTCCGCCCGCATCGATGCGCCGGTGCTGACCGCCGACACTCTGGATGTCCTGTCCGCGGCGGCCTCGGTGCCGCTGACCGCGACCGTCGTCGCGGGTCCCACCGCACGTATCCCGGAGCTGGCCGCCCAGGCCCACGAGTTGCTGGAACTGGTACGCGCACTGCGTCGCCCGCCGGGCCTCTACGGGATCGCCGACGTGGCGGTGGAATATCAGCTGACCCGGCCCGGCCCGGCGCGTGCGCACCTGGCCGCGGTGCTCGGTCCGTTGCGGCCGCATCCGGATCTGCTGGAAACCCTGCGCGCCTACGTGGATTCGGGCCTGGACCGCAAATCGACCGCGGTGCGGCTGGCGATCCATCCGAACAGTGTCGCGCACCGGGTGCGGCGCATCGAGCGGTTGACCGGCATCGAGCTGGCCCGCCCGGACGGTATCGCGCGGGCGAGCCTGGCGTTGCTGGCATTCGATCTCGGCGCCGATTCGCGCACCGAGGAGTACGCGTGAGAGTCGCCGAGAACGATCTGCCCTCCCGCCGTCGTGCGATCACCGAGACGTTCGGCGTCGACGGCGCGTGGGGACGGTGGGTGCGATGCCGGACCGCCGAGGAGAACCGCCACGCCAGTGTGATCCGCGACTACCTCGTGGTGACTCGCGCGGTGGATCCCGTTGCGCTGGAACGCGCCCTGATGACGCGGCTGACCAGCGGCGTCGCCGGCTCGCAGGCCCCGCGGTTGCTGCGCGTGTCGGCCTGTGTGAAACTGCAGGAGCTGGCCACCCGGATCAGTCACCGCAACACCGGCATCGCCTGTGGTGAACCGATCGCCGACCGGATGCTGTCGCGCATCGCCACCGACGAGAACCTGCATATGATCTTCTACCGCAACATCTCCCGGGCCGCCCTCGAGCTGGCCCCGGACGCGATGATGCGCGCGATCACCGAGGCGGTCACCGGTTTCCGGATGCCTGGATCGGACCGGCCGGGCTTCCGGCGTCACGACCTGCTGCTGGCCGCCCCCGGCATCTACGATCCGGCGCGGCGTCCGGAGATGGTGATGCGTCCGGTGCTGCGCAACCGGCACGTGTTCGAGCGCACCGATCTGACCGGTGCGGGGGAGCGGGCCCGCGACCAACTGGCCGTCCATCGGGCCGCTCTGGAGAAGGCGGCCGACCGCTTCCGGGAACGACGGGAACGAGCGCGCGCCCGGGAGACGGCGGTCGCGGACGCTTCGGCGGTGGTGCAGCGGTGATCACCCGTGCGGCGCTGGGCGCCGCCCTGGCCGTGGCCGCCGGCGCGATGGCGGCCGCTCCGGTGTGCGCCGATCCCGCCGCGCCCCCGCCCGCGGCCCCGCCGGTGATCGATCCCGCCGTGACGCGAACGGAACTGGTGCGCACCGAAACGCGCGGACCGGGCTGGGACCGCTTGTATGTCGCCTCCGCCGCGATGCATCGGGTGGTGCCCATCGATGTGCTGCACGGTGGCGGGAGCGAACCCCGGCCCACCCTCTATCTTCTCGACGGCGTCGAGGGTGCGGCGACCTCGGGCTGGCTCACCGACGGCGAGGCGGCGCGCTTCTTCGCCGGCAAACCGGTGGACGTGGTGCTCCCCGGCGACGGCGTCGGCAGTATGTACGCCGACTGGGACCATTACGACCAGAACCTGGGCCTCAATCGCTGGGAGACCTTCCTCGTCGACGAACTGCCGCCGATCGTGGAGAAATATCTGCGTTCCGACGGACGCCGGGCGATCGCGGGAGTGTCGATGGGCGCGCAGGCGGCGATGATGCTGGCCCAGCGTCATCCGGGCTTCTATCGCGCGGTCGCGGGTATCAGCGGTTGCTATTCGACCGCCGACGAGGTCGGCCAGGCTGTCACCCGCATCACCGTGGCCTCGCGCGGCGGGAACCCCGAAAACCTGTGGGGCCCACCGAATTCGCCGGAATGGGCGGCGCACGACAGTTATCTGGGCGCCGATACCCTGCGCGGCACACCGATCTATCTGTCGGCGGCCACCGGCCTGCCGAGCCCACCGGATCTGACCGCGATCGCCACCGCGCACGACGTCGCCGGTGCGCTGCGTTCCGCGGGCGGAGGTGTGGCGCTGGAGGCGGGTGCGCGCACGTGCACCGAACGGTTCGCCGCGCGGCTCGCGCAACTGAACATCCCGGCCACCGTGCGCTACATCCCCGCGGGGACGCATTCCTGGCCGGATTTCACCGCCGCCCTGCCGTCGGCGTGGGACGCGCTGGCGGCCGGGCTCGGTATCGCGCGGACCTGGGGGCCGCGCTAGACGGCCAACCGCTCCGGATGCACTACCGGGGCGGATCTACTACTACCGCGAATTCACTGCTGCTCCGGATTCACAGCCGCGGCCCGAACACCTCCAGCACCGTCGGCGGCAGCTCCTGCGGGCTGACCGTGCCCACCACCGGCACTCCCGCGTCGACGAAATCGGCCACGGCACGGGGCATGTGGTCGGCCGAGGTGACGACCACCGCATCGCCGGCGCCCAGGGTGCGCATCATTTCCGCGGAGTTGACGGCGTTTTCGACGGTATCGCTGGCGCGTGACTCGATGTGGATCCGCTCCGGGGCGATGCCGTGGCCGAGGAGCCAGCCGGCCATGGCATCGGCTTCGGTGGTGCCGCCCCGCGGGTTTCCGCCGGTGACGATGATCGGCGAGGCCGGCGACACCATCGCCTGCACGAGCGCCGCCTGCAACCGGGCGACCAGTTCGGGTCTCATACCGCCGTCGGGCAGCAATCCGTAACCGAGCACCACGATGGCGGTGGTCGGCCCGTGCGGGGCGGGCAGCGGCGGTAGTGGATCACCGACGGCGCGCAGCTGTCCGATGACGCCGGCCGCATCGGTGAGCGGATCGGCGGCGGCGGTGGGAAAGGCGACCGCGGTGAGGGCACCGACGGCCAGAGCCGCGGCGGCGAGAAAGCGAAAACCATTGGGCCGCAGGGTAGTACGAAAGCCGGGCATCAGGACTCCAGACGACGTGGGGCCGTGCCACGTACTCACGTGGACCGGGCCGGACGGACAACTCAAGTGAGGATCCGATATCTGTTCGTGATTGCGTCGTAATTGGTTGTATCGCTGGATATTTCACGGCACGGCCGACATTGCTGCTGTGACTGCGCCGATATCGGGAAAAGCCCTGACGTCGCAGGGCAATTCACCCCGCTGTGCAACTTCACTGCGGTCCGTTCGGCGTCTCGTGAGATTCCGAAGAGACTGCCTTTGTCCGTATCGGCGGCTCGTCAGCGACTTTAGCGTCTGAGTTCAGTTTCGGCTGCGCGGCTCGCTGTCGCGCATCGCAACAAAGAACGCCGATGTTCTGACGAAAGGTTCACCCATGAGACCAAACACCCGCCGCAGGTCGCTGAGCGCCGCGGTCGTCGTGGGGGTTTCGCTGTTGACGATGGGCTTCGCGGGGATCGGCGCCGACGCCGAGCCGGCGGTGGCGTCGAACGATCAGCAGCAGGAGCAGCAACTGGTCGACTTCATCGACCAGGGACTGAAGAATCCCGCCGCCCACCCGATCGCCGATTCCGGCAGCTCCGGCACCGGCTCGGCCTGCACCTCCGGCAGTGGTGCCGGCTCCGGCAACGGGTCGGGCGACTGCTACGGCGGTTCCGGGTCGAGCTCGGGTTCCTCGGGTGGAACCTCCAGCGACACGATCGGCTACGGCCCGGCGCAGAGCTCGTTCCTGGCCGCCTTCGGATACGGCCTGCTGCATCCGGACGTGGCCCCGCCGGGGACCAACGACTGGAATTGCAAACCCACCGCGGCGCATCCGGAGCCGGTGGTGCTGGTGCACGGCACCTGGGAGAACGCCTACGACAACTTCTCCTTCGTCAGCCAGCCGATCAAGGACGCCGGCTACTGTGTATTCACTTTCAATTACGGCAAATCCAATCTGATTCAGGGCGGCGGCCTGGGATCGGTGCTCCCGGGCGCGAACGGCACCGGTTTGATTCAGGATTCGTCCAAGCAGCTGGCGCAATTCGTGGACCGCGTGCTGGCGGCGACCGGGTCGCAGAAGGTCAACCTGGTCGGCCATTCCCAGGGTGGCGCGATGTCGCGCTGGTATCTGAAATTCGACGGTGGTGCGGCGAAGGTGCATCACATGATGACCTTCGGCGCCACCAACCACGGCACCACCCTCGACGGCATCGGCGCACTGGGCCGGGCCATCAACAACTTCGGCATCGACGTGCTCGGACTGGTGGAGATCTTCGTCGGCCACTCCGGCATTCAGCAGACGGTCGGTTCGGATTTCGTGAATCAGCTCAACGCCGGTGGTGACACGATGCCGGGCGTCGACTACACGGTGGTCGGCACTCGCTACGACGAGGTCACCACGCCCTACGATCTGACCTTCCTGCAGCCCGGGCCCGGGGCGACGGTCAAGAACGTCACCCTGCAGGACGGCTGCGAACAGGATCTGTCGGATCACCTGACGATGATGTATTCGCCTCGGGTGCTCTCGATCATCCTCAACACTCTCGATTCGGCGCAGACCCCCGCGCTGACCTGCAGCTTCAACCCGTGGCTGCTGGGCGGTGGCGGCAAGCTCTGAGTCGTCCGACCTGCCCGCCGGAACGCGGAAACCCTGAATTCCCAACGCGTTCCGGCGGGCCGCACGCCGCCGTGGGGTTCCGGCGCGGGCCGAGGTACGCCGGCCTCGTATCCGCGCACAGGAGTGCACACACCCACGGCGGTGCTCCCGCCGGGCGATGCCCTCACACCGCATCGCCCGGCGGGCCTCGTCGTCTCCGCGGCGATCGTTCTGTCACGAAGGAGTTCTCATGTTCGGAAAGGTGCTGCGCGGCAGCATCATTCCCGTCGTTCTGATGATGGCGGGCGCGGTGCTGGGGGCCGCGCCCGCCGGTGCGCAACCCGACCCGGTCGCCGCGGACGGGTCGGCGGTCACCGGCAGCTGGCGGATCGATCCGCGAACCGAACAGTTGCGGGTGCATTCGGCGGCGATGAACACCGACATCATGGTGAAGGTGCAGACGCCGGCCGACGACCAGGCGCCCGCGCCGGTGCTGTATCTGCTCAACGGCGGTGGGGGAGGCCAGGATTCGGCCACCTGGGAGCGCAACACCGATGTCGCCGGTTTCCTGTCGGCGAAGCAGACCTATGTGGTGCAGCCGGTCGGGGGCCGCTGGAGCTACTACACCGATTGGCGCGCACCGGATCCGAAACTCGGTGTGTACAAATGGAAGACGTTCCTCACCGCGGAACTGCCGCCGCTGATCGATGGGCGCTACCGCACCACGGGCGCCAACGCGTTGGCCGGGTTGTCGACGTCGGGGACCTCGGTGCTGCAACTGCCGATCGCGGCACCGGGACTGTATCGCTCGGTGGCCGCGTATTCCGGATGTGCGCAGATCAGCGATCCGATCGGCCGGGAATTCGTCAAAATGGCGGTGCAGACGTGGGGCGGCGGCGACGTGGAGAACATGTACGGCCCCGACGACGATCCGATGTGGGCGGCCAACGACCCGTACGTGCACGCCGACGGGCTGCGGGGGCTGAATCTGTTCATCTCCACCGGCACCGGTGTACCCGGCATGTACGACGTGTACGGCGGTGACCACATGCAGCCCGGTCCGCGCGGATATCTCGATCAGCTCGTGATCGGCGGGGTGATCGAGGCCGCGGTGAACTGGTGTACGCACAATATGTCGACCCGCCTGGGGGAGTTGGGGATTCCGGCGACCTTCGATTTCGAACCGACGGGAACGCATTCGTGGGGCTACTGGCAGGACGCGCTGAAACGCTCGTGGCCGGTACTCGCCGCGGGCCTCGGCATCGCGCCGTGAACCTGCTTCACCCACAGTGAGGGACGCGACCGGCGTGCCGAAGTCGCCGCCGCGGCCCGGGCGCACCGGATGCGCACCAGCCATTCCACGCCGCTGGATCGCCGGGGTCGGCCGTGGCCCGCGAGCGGCCGGTCTGCGCGTGCTGCGGGCCACACCGGCCGGTACGGTGGGCCGGCAGTCGTAGACTGTGCACGAACCACATGACGAGGGGACGGTCGCAACGGATGATTCGGGCAGGTGAGTGGGTGACCAGCGGAGTCCTGCGGTGACGGCGGCGGCCACCGAGACCGCCTCCGGACCGGGCGCGGGGGAGACTCCACCGCAGTCGGTACCGGCGCTGGAGAAATTCGGATTCGCGGAGTTCCGCCGTACCGCCGCGATCGGCACGACGATCGGCGGCCGGGTGACGCGCCGCGTGCTGCGCGAAGGTCTGCGCCCGGCGAAGCGGCGCCGGGCGATGGCCGAGGGGACGGTCGACGGCTTCGAGGCGCTCGGCCCGATGTTCGTCAAACTCGGGCAGCTCATCGCGTCGTCGCCGGCCTCGTTCCCGGACGAACTCGCCGACGCGTGCCTGCGCTGCCTCGACGACGTCCCGCCGTTTCCGGCCACCGACGCGCGCGCGGTGATCGAGGCCGACCTCGGCGCCCCGATCGACCGATTGTTCCGGGAGTTCGACGACGAACCCCTCTCGGCCGCCTCGGTGGCTCAGGTGCACGCCTGCGTCCTCGCCGACGGCCGCCCGGCGGTGCTGAAGGTGCAGCGTCCCGATATCGCCCGGCGCATGATCGTGGATCTGCGCGCCGCCTACCGGCTGGCCGGCTCGCTGACCAAACGTTCGGAGAACGCCCGCATCGCCAACGTCGAGGGGGTGGTCCGCGATCTGTACGACACCACCGTCGCCGAGCTGGACTTCCGCAACGAGGCCCGCAATCAGTCGCAGGCGAGAGCCGATCTGGCCGCCTTCGGTGACAACACCGGCGTGGTCGTGCCCGAGGTGTACTGGGAGTACTGCGGACCGCGCGTGCTGTGCATGGAGCGGATGCGCGGGATGCCGCTCGACCGCTTCGACGATATCCGCGCCGCCCACCCCGATCCCGAGCTGCTGATCCGCCGCCTGGTCAAGGCGTGGGTGGAAAGTGTTGTGGTGCACGGCCTTTTCCACGGCGACGTGCATGCCGGAAATCTCTGGCTGCTCGACGACGGCCGGGCCGCGATGCTCGATTTCGGCATCGTCGGCACCATGACGCCGCAGTGGCGGGCGTTCGTGCGCGCGCTGTTCCACGCGAGCGCCATCGACGGTGACTTCCGGCCGGTCGCGCGGGCACTGCGGGAACTGGATCTGCTCGACGGCGACGACGGTGACGACGCCACCATCGGCCGGCAGCTGGCGACCGCGCTGGCGCCGGTGTTGTCGGGCAAACTGGCGAAGCTGGATATGGGCAAGGTCGCCGCCCGGCTGGTGGAATTCGGCAAACGCCGCGGCGCCTCGGGCCCGCAGCAGTTGCTGCTGATGGGCAAACAGCTCGGCTATTTCGAACGTTATGCGGTCGCGCTGGCGCCGGGCTGGCGGCTGGGTCAGGACCTGTACCTGTTCCGCAACATCTTCCCCGAGGAAGTGACCGCCAAGGTCGCCGCCGAGGGGATCGAACTCCCCGCCGACTGAGCTCACCGGCGGGATCCGCACCACGAGAAGGAGTGCGCAGATGTCGCCGGAGCAGATGCCCGCGGTATTCCTCGGCCACGGCAACCCGATGAACGCGCTCGACCGCAACCGCTACACCGAGGCGTGGGCGGGCGTCGGCCGCTACGCGCCGCGTCCGCGCGCGATCCTCGTGATCTCGGCCCACTGGTACACCAACGCGACGGCGGTCACCGCCATGCCGCGCCCGCGCACCATCCACGACTTCTACGGCTTTCCGGACGAGCTGTTCGCGGTCGAATACCCGGCGCCGGGCCTGCCCGAACTCGCCGAACAGGTCGCCGATGTGGCCCGTCCGCAGTGGGTGGGCTGCGATACCGACAGCTGGGGGCTCGATCACGGCACCTGGTCGGTGCTGGTGCACGCGTTTCCGGACGCCTCGATTCCGGTGGTGCAGCTGTCGCTCAACGCCTTCGAACCACTGGACTACCACCTCGAACTCGGCCGCAAGCTCGCTCCACTGCGGTCGGACGGGGTGCTGATCGTCGGCAGCGGCAATATCGTGCACAATCTGCGTGCGGTCGATTTCGGGCAGCCGGACGCCGGTTACGACTGGGCGGTGCGCTTCGACGAGGCGGCCCGGGAGGTGCTGACGCGCTCACCCACCGAGGCGGCCGCTCTCGACGCGCACCCCGATTTCGCCGCGGCCGTCCCGACTCCCGATCACTACCTGCCGCTGCTGTACATCGCGGGCCTGGCCGATACCGAACCCCTGGTGCCGATCGTCGACGGGCATTGTGCCGGTTCGATTTCCATGGCCGCCTACCAGCTCGGCGGCACCTGCCCACCGCAGTCGGCAGGAAGTGGTGCACCGGGGTTGCCGGAGGGAGTTCCGGCAATCGACAGCAATATGTGACCGCGACCCGGCGGTTCCACCCCTCGCACCGATACCGGCATCGAGCGATCGTTCACGCCCGGCGTTCGCCGAGAAGCTGGGCGACGTGGATCGACGCCCGGGCGATGCCGGTGGCCGGCCGTTTCGGCCCGGTGCGCGCGGGTACTGCCGCCCCATGGGTTTCGAATCGGCGAATGTCGTGGACTTTCCGCAGGCCGACGTCTTCGAATGGTTCACCCGGCGCGGTGCGCTGACCAGGCTGGCGCCGCCGTGGCAACCGGTACGGGTGGTCCGCGAAGCGAGATCGCTGAAGGACGGGCGCGCCGAACTGGCACTGCCCGGCCACCTGCGCTGGGTGGCCCGGCACGATCCGGTCGCCTACGACCCGCCGCACCGGTTCGCCGACGAACTCGTCGCCGAGGGCCCCGCCTCGGCCTTCGCGCATGTGGTGCGGTGGCGCCACACCCACGGCTTCGAAGCCGTCGACGCGGGACGCACCCGGATCGTCGACGAGGTGGACACGCCCGTCCCCGCCGCGCTGCTGCGGCCCATGTTCGAGTACCGGCACCGGCAGCTCGCCGGTGATCTGGCAGCCCACGCCCGTGCCGCCGAGAACGGGCTGCGGTCCTCGACCATCGCGATCACCGGCGCCTCGGGACTGGTCGGGACGGCACTGAGCGCGTTCCTGCGGACCGGCGGGCATCGTGTGATCCGGCTGGTGCGCGGGCCCGCCCGCGAACCCGACGAGCGGCAGTGGGATCCGTCCGCGCCCGCCGCCGATCTGCTGGACGGGGTGGACGCGCTGATCCATCTGGCCGGGGCGCCGATCGCGGGCCGGTTCACCGACGAGCACAAACGCCGCGTGCGCGACAGCCGCGTGGAGCCGACCCGCGCGCTCGCCGAACTGGCCGCGCGGACCGGACTGCCGACCTTCGTCGCGGCGTCGGCGATCGGGTACTACGGCTACGACCTCGGCGATCGCCCGCTCACCGAGGACAGTCCGGCCGGTGACGGATTTCTGGCCGAGGTCGTCTCGGCGTGGGAGGACGCCGATCGGCCCGCCCGCGAGGCCGGGGTGCGGGTGGTGCGGGTGCGCACCGGTCTGGTGCAATCGCCGGCCGGTGGGATGCTGCGGCTGTTGCGGCCGTTGTTCGGTGCCGGACTGGGCGGACCGATCGCCGGTGGGCGGCAGTGGATGTCGTGGATCGGCATCGACGACATGCTCGACATCTACCACCGCGCGCTGTGGGATACCGCCCTGTCGGGTCCGGTCAACGCGGTGGCGCCGCATCCGGTCCGCAATGCCGAATACACCCGCACGCTGGCGAGCGTCGTCCGACGGCCCGCGATCCTGCCGGTGCCGCAGGCCGGTCCGGCGCTGCTGCTGGGCGGGCAGGGCGCGCGGGAGGTGGCAGCGGCGAGTCAGCGAGTGGAGCCGACCCGGCTGCTTGCGGCCGGTCATCATTTCCGGACCGACCGCCTCGAACCGGCCCTGCGGCACGTGCTGGGCCGGCTCGAGGCGCCGGGGGAGTAGGCGCCGGGGGAGTAGGACAGCTGCCTCAACCCGCCCACAGCAGTCCGATGACGGCCGCGCAGCCCAAGACCAGCCACGCCGCGTAGTCGCCCAGGTGACCGCTGTGCAACCGGTGCGGTCCGTGCCGCAGCGCGACCACTGCGGCCGGTCGACAATCCTTGTCGCCCAGCGCATTACGCAGGTGAATGCCGAACAGCGCGAGGGCTACCGCCGCACCGGCGGAAACCACGCCGAGGATCGTTCCGTACAGCGTCCAGCTCGAATCCGGCGCGGACCGCACCGGGACGGCTCCAGCCACCAGGCCGACGCCTGCGCCACGACCCGCCGCATCCGCACCTCCTGCCCCGGGCCGCACCGGAAACGGCACATACCCTCTCGACCTGCGGGTACCCGGGGAAACCGGGGTCAATCGCGAACTGCCGCCGACCCGGTGCCCGAAGGACGTTTGGTTCCCCGGATGCCCGGGTATCGGCGACGACGAGCGGAAAAATGCGAGACGCGCCTGCGGGGCGGAAGGAGAGGACGTGTCCTTGAGCGAGTGGATTTCGCCGTCGACGGACCCGGCGCCCACGGGTTCGGTCGTCGGCGTGCGAGTACTCGCACAAGCGCGCCAGTTGCTCATGCTGCGCGCACTGGCCGAAACGGTCGCATTGATGGCCGAATTCGCGCTCGACGAGGTGACCGACATCCGGGTGGCGTTGGACGAGATCGCCACCGCGCTGATCGAACGGGCCGTTGCCGGATCATCGATCGAATGCGATTTCGGCTACGACGGCGACCGGATGTCGGTCGCGGTGACGGCGGTGGCGGTCACCCCCGAGGCGCTGCACCGGGACGGGCTCGGCTGGCATGTGCTGACCTCCATCACCGACTCGCTCGAGGCCACCACCGCACCCTTCGATTCGGCGGCCGCCGGTTATCCGGTGACGGTGGAATTCCGGCGATTGCGCCGGCACGGTATCACCGCGTGAGTCGCGGCGAGGGTCCGGCACGCGTAGTGCCGGACCCTCGTATTCCGCGCCGGCGGCCCGATCGGCCGCCGAATGTCACTTCGCCGGAGACAATTCGCGCATGGGGGTATCGAGCTCGCTGCGGTAGAAGTCGATGAACCCCTCCGGGTCGGGTCCGGCGTTCTGCATCACCAGATGGTCGAATCCGGCGTCCACATATTGCTGTGCCAATTCCAGATATCGTTTCGGATCCGAACCGCAGGCGAATTGCTCGACAATATCGTCGCGGCGCACGGTGGAAGTCGCGGCGTCGAAATTCACCGGATTCGGCAACTCGCTCATCACTTTCCATCCGGTGAGCGCCCACCGTGTGGTTTCCAGTGCGGCTTGCGCCGCGGTCTCTTCGTCGGCGGCCCAGGACATTCCGACTTCGGCGTAGCCGCCGCCGCGCCCACCGGCGCCGCGGTAGGTGTTCACGAGCCGCGCTTCGGGGTCGGTCGCGAACAGTCCGTCGCCGAGCTCGGCGGCGAGCCGGGCGGCGTCGGGACCGCCTGCGGCAACAATGATGTCGGGCAGCCGCTCGGGCAGATCGAACACCCGCGCATCCGAAATCGACAGGTACTCACCGCGATACGTGCGATATCCGCCGCGCCACAGCAGCCGGATGATCTCGAGGGCCTCGCGCAGCATGCGCTGGCGGATGTCGATCGGTGGGAATTCCCGGCCCACCACATGTTCGTTGAGCCGCTCGCCGGATCCGACGCCGAGATCGAAACGCCCGTCCGACACCAGCGCCAATGTGGCGGCGGCCTGCGCCACGATGGCCGGGTGATACCGGATGGTGGGGCAGGTGACACCGGTGACCAATCGGATGCGCTCGGTGCGTTCGGCGATGGCACCGAATACCGTCCAGGTGAACGGCGAGTGGCCCTGATTGTCGAGCCACGGGTGATAGTGATCGCTCATTTCCACGAAGTCGAATCCGGCCGCCTCGGCGCGAATCGCCTGTCGGATCAGGTCGCGCGGTCCATAGGATTCCGACGCCAGTTTGTAGCCGATCTGCATTGCGGGGGCTCCTCACGTGCGTGGGACAGTCGATTCCCGGCTACCCAGTCACGCGGGCCGCAACCGTATACCGGCGGGCTATACAGACCGCTTCGTCTTTGTTAGAAAGGTGAGAGTGGGATTTGCCTCGAGAAGCGGGGGCAATACACATGTCGATTTTCGCCTGGGAGATCGCACATGAAGACGAACGCCACATTCCGAATCGGTCATCACCGTTCACTTCCCGTCCCGGGCCGCGCCGAGGCCCGGCTCAGCGCGGTCATGCGCACCCACGGGGCCGCGGTCGTCCTGTCGGTGCGCGGGGAGGCCGATGCGTGCACTCTCGATGATTGGCGACGTCTCATCCACGAGGGCGCGGCGCTGGCCGCGGCCCACGGCGGGCCACTGGTCGTCGATACCGGCGGGCTCGGCTTCCTGGGCTGGCGCGCCCTGGTGGTAGTGGCCGAGGAAGCCGCCGACCAGCGTGCACGTGGCGTCGAGATATGCCTGGTCAGCCGCACGCCGACGATCGCGCGGATGGCGGCGGTGGATCCGCTGACCGCGGAGTTGGCCATTCACACCACCGTTGTCGGCGCCCTGAGCAACCTGCCCGCCCCACCCGCCGACGCGAAGTGAGCCGACGCAATCGTTGTCGGAGCCGCAAGATCGTCGTAGCGTCGCTGGGGTGAGTGTTCCTCAGCATCTGCCCGCCACCGCGGGCGAACTGCGCGCCGCCGGTTATCAGCCGCGCGGAGTGAAATCCGAAATCCGCGAGAATCTCCTCGCCGCATTGCGATCCGGGACCGATCCGTGGCCCGGCATCGTCGGCTTCGACCGCACCGTCGTCCCGCAATTGGAGCGGGCGCTGCTCGCCGGGCACGATGTGGTGCTGCTCGGCGAGCGCGGCCAGGGCAAAACCCGGTTGCTGCGCACCCTGGTGGGGTTGCTCGACGAATGGACGCCGGTGATCGACGGCGCCGAACTCGGCGAACATCCGCTGGCGCCGATCAGCCCGGCGGGCCGGCGGCTCGCGGCCGAACTGGGCGACGACCTGCCGGTGGCGTGGCGGCACCGCAGCGAGCGCTATGCCGAGAAGCTCGCCACACCCGACACCTCGGTCGGCGACCTCATCGGCGACGTCGACCCGGTGAAGGTGGCCGAGGGCCGCAGTCTGGGCGATCCGGAGACCATCCACTTCGGGCTGGTTCCGCGCGCCCATCGCGGCATCGTCGCCATCAACGAACTGCCCGACCTCGCCGAACGGATCCAGGTCGCGCTGCTGAACGTCATGGAGGAACGCGATATCCAGGTGCGCGGCTATACGCTGCGGCTACCGCTGGATGTGCTGCTGGTCGCCACCGCCAACCCGGAGGACTACACCAACCGCGGCCGCATCATCACGCCGCTGAAGGACCGGTTCGGCGCCGAGATCCGCACCCACTATCCGCTCGACGTGGAGGCCGAGACCGCGCTGGTGCGCCAGGAGGCCGATCTGGTCGCCGAGGTCGGCGATCCACTGCTCGAGGTGCTCGCGCGCTTCGTACGCCAGTTGCGGGAGTCACCGGCGGTCGATCAACGCTCCGGCGTCTCGGCGCGCTTCGCGGTGGCGGCGGCCGAGACCGTGGCTGCGGCCGCACTGCGCCGGACCGCGCTGACCGGTGAACATCCCGCCGTCGCCCGCCCGGTGGATCTGGAATCGGTGCCCGCGGTGCTGCGCGGCAAGGTGGAATTCGAATCCGGTGAGGAGGGACGCGAGACCGAGCATCTCACCCATCTGTTGCGCCGCGCTTTCGCCGAGACCGCCCGCCGGCGCCTGGCCGGGGTGGATCTGCGGCCGCTGGCCGAGGCGGTGAACGCGGGCCATCCGGTCACCACCGGCGAGCGGGTGCCTGGCCAGGAGGTGCTGTCGGCGCTGCCCGAGCTGCCGGTGCTGGCGCGGGTGGCCGAGCGGCTCGGCGCCGAGTCCACCGATTCGCCGGCACGGATCGCCGCGACCGTCGAATTCGCTCTGGAGTCACTGTATTTGAGCCGCCAGCTGGCCAAGGACTCCGACGACGGCACGGCGACCTACGGCTCATGACAACCCCCGACCGCTACTCCTACGGGCCCTATCACGACGGTCCCGACCCGCTGGCGCCGCCGGTCGATCTGCGCGAGGCGCTGGACCTCATCGGCCGCGACGTGATGGACGGCAGCTCCCCGCGCACCGCCCTGGAGGAGCTGCTGCGCCGCGGCACCGGCCGCACGCCCGGCCTGGACGAGCTGACCCGGCGGTTGTGGCAGCGCCGTGCCGAGCTCACCCGGCAGCACCGCCTCGACGGCACCCTGCAACAGGTGCGCGAACTGCTCGACCAGGCGTTGGAGGCCGAACGCACCGCACTGTTCCCCGACCCTTCCGACGATGCCCGCTTCGCCGAGGCCGAACTCGACGCGCTGCCGTCGAGCACCGCCGCCGCGGTGACCGAACTCGCCGACTATCAGTGGCGCTCGGAGACGGGCCGTGCCAACTACGAGCAGATACGAGAACTGCTCGGCCGCGAACTGCTCGACTCCCGCTTCCAGGGCATGAAGCAAGCGCTCGAGAACGCCACGCCCGAGGATGTCGAGCGGGTGCGGCAGATGATGTCGGATCTGAACCAGCTGCTCGCCGCCCACGCCCGCGGTGAGAACACCGAGCAGCAGTTCGCCGAGTTCATGGCCGAACACGGCGAGTTCTTTCCCGAAAACCCCCGCAACACCGAGGAATTGATCGACGCGCTGGCCGCCCGCGCGGCCGCCGCGCAGCGGATGATGAATTCGCTCTCGCCGCAGCAGCAGGCGGAGTTGAGCGAACTGATCGGCCAGGCCTTCGGCGATCCGCGTATCGCCGAACAGGTTTCGGCACTCGATGCCGCGTTGCGTGCACTGCGCCCCGGCGAGGATTGGGATTCGGGGCAGCGGTTCCGCGGTCAGGACCCGCTCGGTCTCGGCGAGGGCGCACAGGCGATGCAGGATCTGGCCGAAATGGACGCGCTGGCCGAACAACTCGGCCAGTCCTATCCCGGCGCCCGGCTCGAGGATATCGACCTCGACGCCCTCACCCGCCAGCT
The DNA here is from genome assembly GCF_001613505.1 of Nocardia mikamii NBRC 108933. Classification (GTDB taxonomy): domain Bacteria; phylum Actinomycetota; class Actinomycetes; order Mycobacteriales; family Mycobacteriaceae; genus Nocardia; species Nocardia mikamii. The sequence goes on along the minus strand of NZ_BDCM01000025.1, from coordinate 112,170 downwards.
CGGCGCCGACGCCGCCGTCGATGCCGCCCGCCTGGCCGAACTGGAACGCGAACTGCGTCGCCAGGGCCTGTTCGAACGCGCCCCCGACGGGTCGCTTCGCTTGACGCCCAAGGCGTTACGCCGTCTCGGCGAGGTGGCGCTGCGCGATGTGGTCGGGCGGCTGCGGGCTCAGCGCGGACAGCGCCAGACGGTGACCGCGGGGTCGGCCGGCGAACCGACGGGCGCGACGCGGCCGTGGCTCTTCGGCGACACCGAGCCGTGGGATGTGTCGAAAACCGTGCGCAACGCGGTCCTTCGGTCGGCGTCGACCGGCAGCCGCCGGGTGTCGCTGTCGGTGTCGGATGTCGAGATCACCGAGACCGATCAGCGGTCTCGCGCGGCGGTGGCCCTGTGCGTCGACACGTCGTGGTCGATGGTGCAGGACGGGCGCTGGCTGCCGATGAAGCGGACCGCGCTGGCCCTGCACCAGTTGATCAGTACCCGATTCCGTTCCGACGCCCTGGAAGTCGTGACGTTCGGCCGCCACGCCACCACCGTCGACATCGCGGAGCTGACCGGCCTGGAAGCGGTGTGGGAACAGGGCACCAACCTGCATCACGCCCTGTTGCTCGCCGCCCGCCACCTGCGCCGCCACCCCGACGCGGTCCCGGTGGTGCTGGTGGTGACCGACGGCGAACCCACGGCCCACCTGGAGCCCGACGGCAGCTCGTACTTCAACTGGCCACCCGACCCCCGAACCCTCGCGGTCACCATGGCCCAGGTCGACGCCCTCGCGAAACTCGGCGCCTCGGTCTCGGTATTCATCCTCGGCGAAAACCCCAGGCTCGCAGCATTCGTCGATCTGATGGCCCGCCGCAGCGGCGGCCGGGTCATCGCCCCGGATCTCGACGGCCTGGGCGCGGCGGTGGTCTCCGACTACCTGAGCGGGCGGCGCCGATAGCGTCGACCGGGGAATGCGGTGGCGCCTTCGCAAGCTCACCCGCAACGGGTGAAGCGCCACCCGGGGCCGGGGCGTGAACTTGTCGGCGTACCGCGGTTGCCGCTGCCCGGGCCGGGAGCATGCGGTGGCGGGAAGCCGTTCGGAGGAAGCCGGACGCTGTCATCGAGGAGACGTCATGCCCGTGTGGGATGTGTTCTGGCTGATCATCATGAGTTTCGCGTTCGCCGCGTATCTGGTGCTGCTGTTCTGGATCTTCACCGATCTGTTCCGGGATCGCGGCACCTCGGGCTGGGTGAAGGCGGTGTGGGTGGTGTTCCTGTTCGTGCTGCCGCTGCTCACCTCGCTGGTGTATCTGATCGTGCGCGGCGGTGGTATGGCGCAGCGGTCGGCGCGGGCGGCGAAAGAGGCCGAGCAGGCACAGCACGCCTACATCAAGGACGTGGCCGGAACCAATTCGGCCACCCAGATCGCCGATGCCAAACGACTACTCGACGAGGGCACGATCACCGCACAGGAATTCGAGCAGCTGAAGAGCCGAGCCCTGGCCTGAGCCGTACGGCGCCGGTGATCGAGAGGCGGTGCGGTGCGCTACGAATTCTCCGTCGACGGCGAGTTGTCCGGCGACATCTGCGCCGAATTTCCCGAACTGGCCCGCAGTACCGTGGCCGCGCCCGGTACCACCACGCTGTTCGGCCCGCTCGAGGACTACACCGCGATGCGCAGCGTGCTGGCGCGCATCGACGCTTTGGGGCTGACGCTGATCGAGATGCGACGCCTGCCGGATTGAGGCGCCGGCCCATCGACGTGGCCGATCAGGAGTGGCCGTGTCCCACCTGCGGGCTGATCTGCCGCCATTCGCGTTCCCACTCGCCGGCCCGGCGCCGGTCCAGGGCGTAACCGGCGCATCGGGCCAGCCCGTAGGCCAGTGCCCAGCAGGCGAGCAGGGCGGCGGTGCCGGTGGCGATGCCCTTGGCGACGGCGGCGTCGTCGGCGACCGGAGGTGTGGTGGGATCGCCGGGACCGGTGAGCCACAACGGGATTCGGTCGCCGCGATGCGTGGTGCCGTCGACGTCGACCATCGCCTGGCCGGGATGCCCGTCCCGGTTCCACTGCGCCTCGGCGCGGAGCTGATCGGCGAACATGCCGTTGGGCGCCGGCATCCGGATCGGATCGCTCGTAACCTCGGCTGTCACAGCCGTTTTCGTGGCGTTGTCGGCGTGGATGGCGGCGAGTTCGGCCCGGTACTGCGCGGTGCCGGCGACGACGGCCAGCAGCACCGCGGCCAGCGCGCTCATGACCAGTGCGAGTCGCAGCGCCTGCTCGAGGCGGTCGGCACGGCGCATCAACGGCGAACGCGTCCAAGGCGCGACCCGCCCGGCTCGTAGCACCGCGAAGGTAGTACGCAGCATTTTCACTCTCCCACCACGACCGGCAGAGGCACGGTCGGAGGATAACCGTTCGCCGCCTCGACAAACGGTGTTCGGCGTGGATCTTCGTCACGGCCGGCCGCAGGTTTGACCCGGATCTGCGGGGTTATCGCTCCGATGCGACCCGCATCGTGCGGGTGGTCCGGCAATTCGGAAGGAGCACGGTATGAGTGCCATCGATAAGGCCAAGAACAAGCTCGAGGACGCCGCCGGTCAGGCGAAGGAGAAGCTCGGCGCGGCCACGGGCGATCCCGACAAGAAGAACGAGGGCAAGGCCGATCAGACCAAGTCGAACCTGAAGGACGCGGGCGAGAAGGTCAAGGACGCCTTCGACCACTGATCTCGTCCGGGATAAACCTCGTCGCGAGGCCCGGACCGGTGCGGCACATGCGCCCGGTCCGGGCCTCGTTCCGTTCCCGCGGCGGTGGTGGCGCACGCGCTGGAGCTGGGCTTACGCCGTTTCGGCTGTACAGACCGCTTCGTCTCTGTTATGAAGGTAGGGCGGGTCGGTCTTCATGTGGTAGGACGCCCGCAGCGGGCTCGCGCCCGTTGCCCTCGGCTCCGGTTGGAGACCTCAATGAGCTCGAGCGCCGAATTACGTCCCGTACCCACCGCCGATGAATCCGGCACACCTCACCTCGCCGAGGCGCGCCTGTCGGCAGTCGTGCGTACCCGCGGCCCGGCGCTGGTGCTGTCGTTCCGCGGTGAGGCCGACAGCTACACCATGCCCGGATGGAGAGAGCGCATCCGCTCCGCTGCCGAAAGCGGTATGCGCATCGTCGTGATCGACACCAGCTGCCTGAGCTTCCTGTCCTGGCGCGCCCTGCTGATGCTGGCCCGCGAGGCCGAGCACTACCGGTCCGCGGGCGTGCATCTGTGCCTGGTCACCCAGTCGCACACGATCATGCGGATCGCCGCGCTGGATGCGCTGACCCGGCAACTACCGATCCATTCGACGGTCGTGAGCGCGGTCAGCCGCGCCACCTACGACGCGGCCGGGCCGTACGACGCGGCCGGTCCCGCGATCGCAGCCACCCCCGGTTGAGCCGCTACTCGTCGGGAAGCGGGAAGTAGGAGTCGTCGCCGGTGCCGGATTCGCGCCGCACGATCTCCTCGACCGCTTCGGCGTCACTGGCGCCTTCGGGTGATCCGGTGCGGATCGAATCCAGGCCTTCGGTCGCACCGGATTCCGGCAGCGTCGGCTCCGCGGAAGGCCCAGCCCCCACATCCGGCTCTTCTTCGGCCAGTCGTTGGGACAGCGGGCGTTCCGTGCGCTGTTCGCCGGCCGTCATGCCGTAGCTGTCGACTCCCGACCAGTCGTCGGGCGGTTCCACGATCTCGTCGCCGTCGTCGTTGCCCACATCGTCGGAATCCAGTCCCTCGGTCGGGGTGAGCAGGTCTTCGTCGGATTCGTTTCCAGCCATGTGCTTCGCGTGCCCGCAATCGCCCGCGGCAAACCGCCGGCGGCGTGCCGGATTCGTTTGGCCACCCGGGCGGCGGGTAGGCCGACGGTGGCCGTATCCAGCACAGATGCAGATCGAGGTGACACGATGAAAGCAGTGACATGGCAGGGCCGGCGCAAGGTTTCGGTGGACGAGGTGCCCGACCCGCGGATCGAGGAACCGACCGATGCCATCATCGCGGTGACCTCCTCCGGAGTGTGCGGGTCGGATCTGCACCTCTACGAGGTGCTGGGCCCGTATATGAGCGCCGGTGACGTGCTCGGCCACGAACCGATAGGGGTGGTGGTCGAGGTCGGTTCGGACGTGCGGTCGCTGGCGGTGGGCGATCGAGTGGTGGTGCCGTTCCAGATCGCGTGCGGGCACTGTGTCATGTGCGATACCGGATTGCCGACGCAGTGCGAGACCACGCAGGTGCGCGAATACGGCAGCGGCGCAGCCTTGTTCGGCTATTCCAAGCTCTACGGGCAGGTGCCCGGCGCCCAGGCGCAGTACCTGCGGGTCCCGCATGCCGATTTCACCCACATCCCGATTCCGGCCGGACCCGACGACAGCCGCTTCCTGTATCTGTCCGATGTTCTGCCGACGGCGTGGCAGGCGGTGGAATACGCCGGCGTGCCCGACGGAGGCTCGGTCGTGGTGCTGGGACTGGGCCCGATCGGGGATATGGCGTGCCGGATCGCGGCCCATCGCGGATATCGCGTGATCGGTGTCGACCGGGTGCCGGAACGACTGCGCCGGGTGGCCGACCGCGGTATCGAGGTGATCGACCTGGAACAGATCGGTGCCCCGATCGGGGATGTGATCCGCGACCGCACCGACGGACGGGGCTCCGACAGCGTGATCGACGCGGTCGGTATGGAGGCCCACGGATCGCCCGTCGCGGAGTTCGCCCAGCGCTCGGCCGGCTATCTGCCGGCGATGGTGTCGCAGAAGTTGATGGACACCGTCGGTATCGACCGGCTCGCGGCATTGAACAGCGCGATCGATATCGTGCGCCGCGGCGGCACCATATCGCTGTCCGGGGTCTACGGCGGCATGGCCGACCCCTTGCCGATGCGCATCCTGTTCGACAAGCAGATTCAGCTGCGGATGGGTCAGGCCAACGTCAAGCGATGGGCCGGCGACATCCTTCCGCTGTTGCGGGACGGTGATCCGCTCGGTGTGGAAACCTTTGCCACTCATCGGCTTCCGCTGTCGGAGGCGCCGCGGGTGTATCACGACTTCCAGCGCAAGGCCGACGGCATGGTGAAGGTGGTGCTCGATCCCGCGGCCGTGTGATCGGCGGGGGCGTCGGCCGACGTGCCCGAATTGCCCGGCACCGCAAGATATTTGCGTGTGTCACCAGTGCCTTCGCAATCCATCGGCATACCGCTGCATAGACCGGGGAGCCCCGGGTAGTGCCTCTGATGTGGCCGGAGAGCACACCGGCCGCGTTCGAAGAAGTCCCTACTGTGAAGGAGGTCCGCAATGGCCGACCAGCACAATCCCGGACAGTTCGGCAACCGCAGCGACACCGAGGAACAGGCTCGCCGCGGCGGCCAGGCGAGCACGGGTAGTTTCGGCCGGAGCAACGCCGCCGATCCGCGCGAAGCGGGGCGCAAGGGCGCCCAGGCGCAGCCGACCGCGGCCAAGCAGGCCGGTGGTCAGCACAGTCACGGCGGTCGCTGACCCGAATCGCGACAGACGGACTCGACAGCGTAGGCCGGATCAGGGGATCCGGCCTACGCGGCTGTCTGGACCCGTGTATCGTGCCGTTGCGGCGGTGTGTGACAACGTTCGGGCTCGGATTTCCGCCACCCAAGTGGCAGCGAATCCAGAGCGCGGCAGCTACCGAATCATCTGCAGCCCGCAGCGGGCCTCGATCGCGGAATTACGACGTTCTCGAGATTGTTCCACTTTTGTGGTTAACATCTGGCACTCAGATTTCGATGCTAGATATGTCGTTGATTGTGACGGCAGCGATCGGTCGGTTCCAGCGGCTCGGATCGGGTATCACGCGTTCGGCCGCGAGCATCGGCGCTCTGCGACGCAAGGATTGACCAGGCGGTTCGGCAACCTAGCCGATTTTCACCGCAGGTAACGACTATCCCGCGAAACGAAACGGTGTGCGATGGACATCGATCAGCGTTACCGTCAGAGCAGTTCGACCACCGTCACGGCAGCGGAACTGGCTACCTTGCTGCACAAGACCGCGGCGGGGGACGCCGAATCCTTCGCGGCCTTCTATCGCAGCACCAACGCCCGCCTGATGGCCCGGTTGACCGCGATTCTGCGCAGTCCCGGATTGGCTCAGGAAGTGAGCCAGGAGGTCTATCTGCAGGCATGGTCCGCGGCCGGCGACTACGACGCCGGGCGGGCCAGCCCGATGGCCTGGCTGATGATGTTCGCGCACCGGCGTGCCGTCGACCGGGTGCGCTCGGAGCAATCGATGGCGGATCGGGAGCGCGCATTCGGTCGCGGTCAGTATCAGCCCGAATGTGATGTGGTGTTCGACGAGGTGACGCAGCGGCTGGACGAGCGCTCGGTCGCGGGGGAGGTGCACCGGCTGGGGCATCGGCAGCGGGAGGCGATTCTGCTCGCCTTCTACGGCGGTCGCACCTATCCGGAGGTGGCGCAGGATCTGGGTATTCCGCTGCCCACCGCCAAGGCCCGGATCCGGGCCGGATTGAAAACGCTCGGTTCCAGACTTTCCGAGAAATCGCGCGACGACACGAAGTGAGGACGGCCGGGTCCCGGTAGTCGACCTTTCTACCCCCTAGGGGTATATTGTGAGGTGTCGCCCGACTGGCGGCACCGGCCGTTTCGGCGGTTATGATCTACTAGTTGCGTACGTATTTAGTAGATGATATCGAGCCTGTGATCGCGTTCCCCAGCGGTGGGGTGACGTTCGGCTCGATGCTCGGCAGCACCGTGCGAAGGTGTTGCGCGACAGTGGCGATCGTGGTGAGGAGGCTGGGTTGGTGGATCGGTGTCCGACCCGGCGTGGACTCCGGCCTCGGGTCTGTTCGCCGCTGCGGTCGGTCCAGCGGCGGGTGCGGATGCGGTGAGCTCCGTCCTTCGGTCGCGGCGGGGTGTCGCGGCCATGATCTTCGTCGCCTTGCTCACTCTCGTTGCGCTGCATACCGATTGCGCGGTCGCCGATGCCGAGACGGCCGGTCCTTCCGCGTCGTCCGCCGCCCCGAAATCCGCACCGGCCCATCTCGGATCGCATCTTCCCGCCTGGGACGACTGCTGTGCGCACGACAGGCACGTCGTCCTGGATTCGGTGCTTCCGGCGGATCCGGCGAAGCTGTGGCCGCCCGGCCATCTGTGGGACGCGGTGGCTACGGTGACCGCCGCACGGCGGCACCATCGCGCGACCACCGTGCGCGGGCCGCCGGGCCCGCCGCCCCGCACCGGTCGCGACATTCTGACGCATCTCGGTATCGCCCGCCGCTGATCGGTCAGCGACAGGCCGCCGGCTCGTGCCGGTGGCCGGTGTCCGCTGCCCGCATCCGTACCGCCCGCATTCGGGCGGAGATACCGAAAGCGACAGTCATGGACGACATCGTGCTCGACCACCCGCAGCCGATCCCGGCAGCGCCGACCCCGGCGCACCGCCCGCGCGGCCTGGTCGGCAATACGCCGGTGCTCTGGATCGGCGAACCGCTGAGCGGCCGCGGTCGCGGCTTCTGGGCCAAACTCGAAGGCGCCAATCCGGGCGGCATGAAGGACCGGCCCGCGCTGCACATGGTGCGCAGCGCCGAACGCCGCGGAGATCTGCGGCCGGGTGCGCGCATCGTCGAATCATCCAGCGGCACTCTGGGATTGGGGCTCGCGCTGGCGGGGATGGTGTACTCGCATCCGGTGACAGTCGTCACCGACCCCGGAATGGAACCGATGGTGGTGCGACTGCTGCGCGCCTACGGCGCACGAGTGGAGACAGTCACCGAACCGCATCCGGCCGGCGGCTGGCAACAGGCGCGCCGCGATCGGGTCGCGGCATTGCTGGCCACCGAGCCGGACGCCTGGAGCCCCGACCAGTACAGCAATCCCGACAATGTGGACGGTTACGAATCGCTGGCCCTGGAGATGGTGCAGCAATTGGGCCGCATCGACGTTCTCGTATGCGCGGTCGGGACCGGGGGACACTCCGCGGGCGTCGCCCGGGTGCTGCGCCGGAACAATCCGCGACTGCGGCTGATCGGCGTGGACACCGTGGCCTCGACGATCTTCGGCCAACCGGCCGGGCCGCGTCTCATGCGCGGGCTGGGCTCGAGCATCCACCCCCGCAACGTCGACTACGACGCCTTCGACGAAATCCATTGGGTGGCACCGGCGGAAGCGGTGTGGGCATGCCGGACGCTGGCCGCCACCCACCACGCCAGCGGCGGCTGGAGTGTCGGCGCGGTGGCGCTGGTGGCGGGCTGGGCCGCGCGTGTGCACGACACCGGCACCCGGATCGCCGCCGTCTTTCCCGACGGGCCGCATCGCTACGCCGACACCGTCTACAACGACGCCTACTGTGACGAACACGGCCTGCTCGATGCCGATCCGCCCGTCGAACCCGACACGATCGGCCATCCCGCCGACCGAGTGGTGACGTCGTGGACGCGCTGCACCACCGTCGTCGACCCCCGCACCCTCGACCCGGAGCCCGCCGCATGAGTGTCCTCGCCCGATTCCGCAGCTTCGACCCGGCGGCCCGGTTGCTGATGGTCAATCAGTTCGGCATCAACCTGGGCTTCTACATGCTCATGCCGTACCTGGCCGGATATCTCGCAGGCCCGATCGGCTTGGCGGCGTGGGCGGTCGGACTGGTGCTGGGCGTGCGCAACTTCTCCCAGCAGGGCATGTTCCTCGTCGGTGGCACGCTCGCCGACCGGCTCGGCTACAAACCGCTCATCGTGGCGGGATGTCTGCTGCGCACCGCGGGATTCGCGCTGCTGATCTTCGCCACCTCGCTGCCGATGCTGCTGATCGCCTCGGCCGCAACGGGTTTCGCCGGTGCGCTGTTCAATCCGGCGGTGCGCGCGTATCTGGCCGCGGAGACCGGTGAGCGCCGCGTGGAGGCGTTCGCGGTATTCAACATCTTCTATCAGGCCGGCATCCTCGTCGGGCCGCTGGCCGGACTCGCCCTGCTGGTGACCGACTTTCGCGTGACCGCCGCGGCGGCGGCCGTGGTCTTCGCCGTGCTGACCCTCGCGCAACTGTTCGCGTTGCCGCCGCGACGGGCGAGCGAGCCCGCGGTGCGCACGACGGTGCTCCAGGATTGGCGGACCGTACTGGCCAATCGCCGTTTCCTGGCCTTCGCGGTCGCGATGATCGGTTCGTATGTGCTGTCGTTCCAGGTCTATCTGGCGCTGCCGTTGCAGGCCGGATATTTGAGCCCCGGCCACGCGCAGGCACTGACCTCGGCATTGTTCGTGGTGTCGGGCGTGGTCGCGGTGGCCGGGCAGCTACGCATCACCGCATGGTTCCGCCGCCGGTGGGGGACCGGCCGCGGCCTCGTGGTCGGCATGGGGGTACTGGCCGCGTCCTTCCTCCCGCTGCTGCTGGTGCCGGGCCCGCGCCCCTTCGGCACGGTGGCTGCCGTTGCGGCGCTGCTGATGTCGGCGGCGATCCTCGCGGCCGGGACCGCGGCGGTGTTCCCGTTCGAGATGGATACAGTGGTCTCGCTGTCCGGCGGCGCGCTCGTGGCCACGCACTACGGGTTCTACAACACGGTGGTCGGAGTCGGAATCCTGACCGGCAACCTCGTCACCGGCGTGGTGCTGGACGCCGCTCGGTCGGCCGGACTCGACGCGGTGGTGTGGGCCGGGTTCGCCGCTATCGGGGCGCTGGCGGCGTTCGCCCTGGCCGCGCTCGAGCGGAGCGCACGCGCGCAACCCGTTGGGGGAGAAGAAGTTCCGGTGGACTCGGTGCGCGAATCCGCGTGACCGGCGATGGCCGGCACTCGTCCGCCGCCATGGTGGCGGACGAGTGCCGGGCAGGCTATGCGCGCCGCAGTTCCAGCACCGGAATGGTGCGGATCCCCTCGGTTTTGCGGGCGTAGCCGGCGAATCCGGGATAGCGGCGGGCCTGTTCGGCGAAGATGCGGTCGCGGCGCTCACCGGTCACCTCGGTGACCGCCGCCGGGTAGCGGTCGGTGCCGCGTTCGATCTCCGTCGTCCCGGCGGTGGTCAGGTTGTAGTACCAGTCCGGATTGGTCGGCGCGCCGGCCTTCGACGCGAAGACATAGATGCTGTCCGGGTTCTCGTCGTCGGCCAGATACATCATCGGTGTCACCAGTTCGCGGCCGGATTTGCGGCCGCGATGATGCACCAGCACCATCGGCGCGCCCTCGAAATCGCCACCGACGCGTCCCTCGTTGGCTCGAAATTCCTCGATGATCGCGGTGTTCCAATCGCTCATGACCTGCATTCTGCTGTCGAACCGGTGGCCGCGGCGGGAGGCGCGCACGTGGGAATACCGGCGATGGTCGGTATGCGATGATCGGTCCGGTGTTCGTGATCCGATTCGTGGCGCGGTGCCATGGCTGAGCTGTACGGGCGGGCGGCCGATACCGCAGCCATCGCCGCCCTGCTGGACCGGGCCCGCGCGGGGGAGAGCGGTTGGCTGGTGCTGCGCGGCGAACCCGGAATCGGTAAGACCGCCCTGCTCGACCAGGCCGCCGATCTCGGCGCCGACCTGCGGGTCCTGCGCGGGGCGGGGGTGGAGATCGAGGCCGAACTTCCGTTCGCCGGTTTGCAGTTGCTGCTGCGGCCGGCGGTCGCGCATCTGCCCGCCCTGCCCGCGCGCCAGCGGGCGGCGCTGGAGGCGGCGCTGCGCCTCGGCGACGATCCCGGCGGGGATGCGATGCTGGTCGGATTGGCGGTGTTGTCGCTGCTCACCGAATACGCCGGCGATACCGGGCTGGTCTGTCTGATCGACGACGCGCAATGGCTCGACCGGGCCTCGCTGGACACGATCCTGTTCGCCGCCCGGCGGTTGTACGCCGAGGGGGTCGTGATCATCCTCGCCGCCCGCGACGGTGCCGCGTTCGCGCGGTCCGCGGATCTGCCCGAACGCCGCATCGCCGGGCTGGACTCGGAGGCCGCGGCCGCGCTGCTCGACCGCCGCGAACTGCCCGCCGGGGTGCGCCGGCAGGTCCTGTCCGAGGCACAGGGCAATCCGCTGGCCTTGCTCGAATTGGCCGGCTCCACACGCGACGGACGTCCCGGCGCGGCCCATCCCGGTGCGCTGGCGTTGACCGACCGCCTGCAACTGGCCTTCCACGGACAGGTCAGCCGGATGCCGAAATCGACGCAGGACGTGCTGCTAATCGTCGCGGCCGAGGAGTCCGGCGAAGTGTCGGCGGTACTGCGCGCCGCGGCCGCCGTCGGCGCCGGACTCGACGATCTGGCCCCCGCCGAGGAGGCGGGACTGCTGGTGCGCGGCGAGACGGCGGAGACGATCGCCTTCCGTCATCCGCTGCTGCGCGCCGCCGTCTATCAGCGAGCGCCGCTGGGACAGCGAGTGGCCGCACACCGCGCGCTGGCGGCCGCGCTCGACGGCCCTGCCGACGCGGACCGCCGTGCCTGGCACGCGGCCGCGGCGGCCACCGGCCCGGACGCGGAAGTCGCTGCGGCCCTGGAGGATACCGCTGCGCGCGCGCTCGCCCGCAGTGGCCACGAGGCGGCCGCCGCGGCCTACGAACGCGCCGCCCGGCTCACCGCGGACTCCGGGCTGCGCGCGCATCGGGAGGCGCTGGCCGCCCAATCGGCCTTGAACGCGGGCGATCTGGAACGTGCCGCGGCGCTCGCGCGCCGTGTGGCCGGAAGAGCCGGTGCGACAGCGGAATTGCGGGCTCGGGTCGCGCACGTCGAAGGGCTCGCCCACTTCTGGCAGGGCCGTTTCGCCGAGGCGGACGCATTGCTGCGCACGGGCGCCGCGCAGGTCGCCGGCCGTGATCCCGCGCTGGCGGCGACCATCCTGATCCAGGCCCTGCACACCGGCTGGTATCTGGGGGAACGGTATGTCCGCGACTGCGTGGCGCAGTTGACCGCGGTGCCGCTGGCCGACACCGATCCGCTGCACCCGGTCGTGACCTATATGGCGAGCGTCCTGGATCGCCGCGACACCGCGGGCGCACCAACGGAATTGACACGGACATTGGAAGAATCCGCGCGGCGGGGCCAGGTGCCGGATCAGGTGCGGCTGATGCTGTGCGGCGTGGCGATGGCCTGCGGCCAGGATGCCGCCGTCTACGGGCCGGCCGAGGCGCTGAGCCGGGAGTACCGCGGCGCCGGTGCCGCCGGCCGGCTGCCCACCACTTTGTTCTTCGCCGCCGAAGTGGAGATCTTCACCGGTCGTCTGCGCGATGCGCGAACCACCGCGGCCGAGGCGCTGCGTCTGGCCGCAGATCTGGGCCAGCGCCAATGGGTCAGCCAGCTCAGCAGCGTTCTCGCGCATATCCATGCCGCCGAGGGCGACGAGGACCGGTGCCGGCACTACGCCGAGGCCGGACTCGCCGACAGCACGCCCGGATCCGTCTCGCCCGGCGCGGCGTGGGCGCATTGGTCGCTGGGGTTGCTCGACCTCGGTTCGGGCCGGGCCGAATCGGCGCTGTCGCGCTTCGAGCGGCTGACCCGGGACCCGTTGCGCCATCATTTGTGCGCGATGCGTTCGATACCCGATCTGGTCGAGGCGGCGGTGCGGGTCGGGGCCGCCGACCGGGCCGCACCCCACGCCGATCGGCTCGCCGACTGGGCCGCCGAGGTGCGGCAGCCGTGGGCCGAGGCGCTCGTATTGCGTTGTCGCGCACTGCTGTCCGACGACGACAGCGCCGAGACCCACTATACGCGGGCGCTGAAGCTGCACGATCGCGAGGAACGTCCGGTGGAATACGCGCGCACCGCGCAACTCTACGGCGAGTGGCTGCGCCGGGCCCGCCGCAAGAGCGAGGCGCGAACGGTGCTGACCGAGGCGCTGGACATGTTCGACCGCATCGGCATGCGCCCGTGGGCCGAACGCGCCCGCAGCGAACTCGTCGCCACCGGTGCCGCGCCGAGCGGGCCTGGCGGACAACCGGATTCGCGGTCGAGCGCGGCGGTCACCGGGCTCACCCCGCAAGAGTTGCAGATCGCTCGCCTCGCCGCCCGGGGCCTGTCCAATCGCGATATCGCCGCCCAGCTGTTCCTCAGTCACCGCACCGTCGGCTACCACCTCTACAAGGCTTATCCGAAACTCGGAGTGACCTCGCGCGGTGAGCTGAAAACCATTGCGGATCAATTGCTTTGACGATCGCGGACATGCCGCAGCCCCGGTGGTGTGACCACCGGGGCTGCGATCTCTACTTCCGGAGGCGTGTGCCGGGGAGCAGCTGCACCAGTGCCGCGGTGAGCAGGCACAGCAGCGCCATCGGCACCAGACTCGCGACGAAGGCCGACGCGAATCCGCCGGGCGCCGCGAGCCGGTCGTAGAAGACGATCCCGACCACCGCGATCCCGATCGCGCCGCCGACCTGCTGCGCGGTGGCCAGCACGCCGCCCGCCGCGGCGGCGTGCCGCGGTGTCACGCCCGCCAGCACGATGCCCGGCATGGGTACTAGCGCCAGACCCATACCCGCGCCCGCGACGATCATCCCCGGCAGCAGGTCGAGCACCGAGCCGTCGGCGCCGAGCTCGTGCGCGGTGATCGCGAGCAGCAGATATCCGCCGGCCTGCAGCACCGCGCCGACCGCAACGACCTGGCGGCCGAGCCGGGCGGCCGCCCGCTCCGACACCATCGAGGTGAGCAGGTAGGCCCCGCCGAGCGCGAGGAACAACAGGCCCGAGCCCAGGGCCGACAGGCCGCGTCCCTGTTGCAGATACAGCGCCAGGAACAGGAAGAACGATCCCATGGTCATCTGGTAGCTCAGTGCGATCGTCGAACCGACCGCGAACGAGCGTTCGGCGAACAGCGCGGGATCGACCAGCGGCTCCCCGCCGCGGGCCGCCGATCGCCGTGCGGCGGTGACGAAGACGGCGATCAGCGCGGCGGCGGTGGCCAGTGAGAGCCAGGTCCACAGCGGCCAGCCCTGCTCTCGGCCCTGGATCAGCGGCAACACCACCGCCGCCAGCGCGGTCGCGACGAGGCCGACGCCGAGCCGGTCCAGCCGGGTCCCGCCGTCTCCGCGTGATTCGGGGACCAGCCGTGCCAGCACCGCGAGGGTGAGCGCACCCACCGGCACGTTGATCCAGAAGATGGTGCGCCAGCCCAGTCCGAACAGATCGGCCTGGATCAACAGCCCGCCGATGAGCTGGCCGAAGACCGCGGCCAGGCCCATGGCCAGCCCGTAGGCGGCGAACGCGCGCACCCGGCGCGTGCCGGTGAACACCACGCTGATGATGCCGAGGACCTGCGGCATCAGCAGCGCCATCCCGGCCCCCTGGGCGATCCGGGCGACGACCAGTTCGGCGGCGTCACCGGCCAGCGCGCAGGCCGCAGAGGCGAGGGTGAACACCGCCATGCCGAGGCCGTAGAGCCGGCGGCGGCCGTACAGGTCGCCGAGCCGTCCGCCGGTGATCAGTCCGGCCGCGACCGCGAGGCCGTAACCGGCGACCACCCACTGCATGGTGGCGCTGCTCGCGTGCAGATCGGCCTGGGTGTCGGGGATGGCGACGTTGACGATGAAGAAGTCCAGTGTGGCCATGAAGATCCCGGCCAGCAGGACGAGCAGGGTGGCCCGTGCGGGCGGTGCGCTCGCCGGGCGGGTGCCATGGGCGGGCAGGGTGGGTGTGGACATGGGTGTTCCTCGGGGATCGTGCTGCGGGACAGAGGGTTTCGCTCAACCCTTGACGAATTCCAGGAGATCGTTGTTGAACTCGGCGGCATGTGAGGTGTAGAGACCGTGACCGGCGGTCGGGTACTCCTTGTAGACGGCCTCCGGCATCAGCTCCGCGGTGCGCCGGCCGGTGACCTCGGCGGGCGCGGAGAAGTCCAGGGCGCCGTGCACGATGAGCGTGGGAACCGTGATGGCGCGCAACGCTTCCCGGTTGTCGCAGTGGAAGACCGCCTGCTGCATGTGCAGCGTCGCCCACGGCGCGGTCGACAGGCACTGACGGTAGGTGATGTCGATATGTTCGGGCGACACGTCGGGATTCAGGTGGCTGTTGAAGTAGATCTGCGACTGGCGGGCCAGCCACCGGCCGCGGTCGGTGCGAATGCTGGCGACCAGCGCGTCCAGCATGGCTTCCGGGATGCCGCCGGGGTTGTCGTCGGTGGCCTTCATGAAGGGCAGGATCGCCGCGAGGAAAACCACTCGGGCGACGCGGCTTTCACCGTGGCGGGCCAGATACCGGGCGATCTCAGCGCCGCCGGTGGAGTGGCCGACCAGGGTGGCGCCGCGCAGGTCGAGATGATCGAGCAGGGCGCCCAGATCGTCGGCGGTGGTGTCGATGTCGTAGCCGGTGGACGGGCGGTCCGAGCGGCCGTGGCCGCGACGGTCCAGGGCGATGCAGCGGTAGCCGCGCTCGGTGAAGTACGGAATCTGGTATTCCCACATCTCGGTGTTGAGCATGGCGCCGGCGACGAAGACGATCGGCTCGCCGGTGCCGTAATCCTCGTAGGCGAGGGTGGTTCCGTCGGTGGTGGTGAAGTACATGATCGATCCTTTGCGGAGTGAGTGTCGGTGTCGGGAGCGGGATCAGGCGCCGGTGGGCACCTTGTCGAGGAAGCCGAGGATCTGGCGGATGCGGCCGTCGTCGCCGAGCGCGGCGACGTCGAAGCCGATCACCAGCGGCTCCTCGCCCGGCCGCCCCAGATGCCAGGTGAAGCGGGCGATGCCGTGGTGGCTGTCGATCGGGCCGCCGAGAGTGAATTCCAGTCCGGCGAACTGCTGCTGGACCGCGGCGACGGCGGCGTCGAGTCCGGCGTGGCCGCGCACCGACACCAGCGGATCGGTGTATTCGGCGTCGTCGGTGAGCAGGTCGGCGATCTGCGCGGCGCGGGCGGCGGGATCGGTCTCGTTCCAGACGGCGAGGTAGCGTTCGACCAGGTCGTTGATGTCGCTCACGGGATTCTCCTTCGTGGTGGTGACGTTCCGACCACAAAGTTATGGAGTTCCGGGCGACGGGGAATCTGTCGCGCTTAAGTACTTTCGACTGTAGTGCCGGGCGACGTACTACCGGTCGGCGGCGGGATCGCCGAGCCGCCGCGACGGGTCCAGGGTGGCGGCGGGTTGTCCGGTGGTGATGCTGTCGGCGAGCGTGGCGCCCAGGACCGGAGCCAGTTTGAACAGATTGTGCCCGGCGAGGAAGGCGGCGCCGCCGTCCTGCCAGGCGGCCAGCCCGTCCTCACCCCACGGTAGCCGGGTCACCCAGCAGTGCACGTAGCCTTCCGGTTCGGGTGCGAGTCCGGGAAGTGCGCGCTGGACGTAGCGGGTGGCGCGCTCGGCCAGCCCGGCCAGCGCCGTGGGATCGACCGCGCCGCCGTCGTTGCTGGGCACGGAATCGCTGAGTCCGAGCGCGTAATGAGTGTTGCCGGGGAACGCGGCGGCATAGATTCCGGTTTCGCCGAAGTCGCCGCTGCTGTCCTGCAGTGTGGCCAGTGTGGCGGGCGGCGCCGATCGCGGGCGGAAGGTCACCCGGACATGTGCGGACACCTGCACCGGCAGGGCGAGGCCGAGTGTCCGGGCCAGCGGCGCGGTGCCGCGGCCCGCGCAGACGACGACGCCGCCGAAGTCCGAACAGGTTGTGCCGGTGCGTAATTCGACGGTTTCGGCCGTGGTGTGTCGCAGGGTGAGGACGTGGTCGGTGACCACCGAATTACGCAACCGCTCGGTGAGCGCGTCGATCGCGGCGACCGTGCGGATGGAGCCCCCGGTCGCGTCCAGCATGGCCGGTCCGTCGTAGTCGGCCAGCGGCGGCAGCCGGGTCGCCAGTTCCTCGGCGTCGATACCGCGGGCGTCGATTCCGGGCGTTCGCCGCAGGATCTCCAGCTTGTCCGCCACGCCGGCCCCGAGCGCGACCGCCCCGTCCCGCGAGATCAGTTCGGTGCCGAATTCGCCTTCCCAGTCGCGCCAGACGCGCCGCGCGGCCACCGCCATCTCGACCAGCCGGGGATCGGTGTGCGCGTGGCGGAAGATGCGGGAATGACCGGCCGACTGGCCGCCGCCGGGCCGGCCCGACTCGTACACGGTGACCGACAGCCCGGCCCGGCGCAGTGCGTGCGCGGTGGCCAGGCCGACGATTCCTGCTCCGATCACGGCGACATCGGTTGCGGCACCCATCTCCGCGGACTACCCGCCCGCACGGCCCGCAATCCCCGGCGGCACACCGAACGGTGGGCCTGGGCTCAATACCCGCCGAGCAGCGCGCGGAGCCGGCCCAGTTCCTCGGGGCCGGCGGTACTGTGCCAGCGCGTCGGGTCGGCCGGTCGTCGACCCCACAGGAACAGCGCGCGCACGGCCGGATCGCTTTCCACGGTCGCCCGTCCGCGCGGCGGCACCAATTCGATGGAGTTGCCGTCCGGCTCGGCGACGACCAGGACGTCGTCGGTGCCCGGCGCCCGCAATCTGCCCTCGATGCGGCCCTCGGGGCCGAAATCGATATCTCTGCTGCCGCGCGCGAGCAAGGGCGGACCCACATCGCGCACGCTGTGACGAGTTATCCACGGCTGCATGAGCATATCGATCGCCGTCGCGTCGTCGCCGGTCATATCCCAGCGGTGCAGCACCATCTCCTGACGCATGTGTTCGAGGAAGAAGTCCGGGGCGACGGTTCGCCCGGTCCAGCCGATCGCCTCCAGCGGAGACAGCGTGTCGATCACCTCGGCGGTCTCGACGAGTTGTTCGCACCGGTCCACGAACGCCGCCCACAACTCGGCGTCCGGCATCGCGCGGTAGGGCGCCTCCCGCTCCTCGAAACCGCGGGTCGGCACGGGGCTGCCCGCCGCGTGGGCGGCGAGCACCCGCGCGAGTTCGGCCGCGTTACCGGTGTTGTGGATCAGGACATCGCGGACGGTCCAGCCCTCGCACCAGGTGCCCGCGTCGGGCCGGCGCGCCTGCACGGCGCGGGCGAAGGCCTCCCATTCCGGCAACGCTTCGGCGGCACTGTGTGAAACCATCGGCATCTCCTCCGACCGGGCCCGCGGTGCCCGGTTGTCGTGGCGGATCCGTCCTGATTCGCGCATACCCCGCCGCTGCCGGAAGTCACCCGGTAGTTCGACCCCGCGGTGCGTATTCGTCGATGATCCGGACTATTTCGGCGGCGACGAGCCCGGGCCGCTGGGTCGGCACCATATGCCCACAGTGCTCGGCGACGACATGTCGGCCGTGCGGCCGTGCCGCGCGCCGCTGGTGTGCGGCGTTGATCGCGGCACGGGAGCGCGCCGAGATGCCGACGGAGGGGGAGTCGGCGGACACGATCGTGACCGCGACATCAGGGCGGTCGGGACCGGCGTCGCGCAATTGTTCGAGATCCGCTGTGTGGCTGGCGAGTTCGGCGGCGCGGGTTCGCATCGCCGCCGATGTGAAGCCTTCGGCGCGGAAGTCGGCGCGGGCATCGGCGGGTAGCGCGGTGAGGGTGTCGCGGTAGGCCAGTCGCAGTGCGCCGATCCGTGCGAGCGCGGCGCTGAGCCGCTGTCCGGTTCGGGCCGCTCGCCGCGACGACGCGGTGAACAGGTGGTCGCAGAATTCGTCGGTGGGGTCGACCAGGACCGTGCCCGCGATCCGGCCGGGCCGGTCCGCGGCGGCGACCCGCACGATCGGACCGCCCCAGCTGTGGCCGACCAGCACGAGGCGCGGTGCGGCGAAGCGTTCGGTGAGGTGATCGAGCAGATCGACGAGGTCGTCGGCCAGGCGCCGGAGTTCGCGCGGTGCGCTGTCGGGGGCGCTGCGGCCCAGACCGCTGCGGTCGTAGACCACGGTCGCCGCGTAGTCGTCGAATTCGCGCTGCACCGCCGCCCAGTAGGAGCGGGTGCAGGCGA
This sequence comes from Nocardia mikamii NBRC 108933, assembly GCF_001613505.1. GTDB lineage: Bacteria > Actinomycetota > Actinomycetes > Mycobacteriales > Mycobacteriaceae > Nocardia > Nocardia mikamii. The sequence continues at coordinate 93,412 of NZ_BDCM01000025.1, read as the reverse complement.
GTCCGCTCTCGAAAACGACCAGGGCCGAACGATGGTCGTCTCGCCCGGGCCGGTGCATGTAGTACAGCCGGCGTCCGTCGCGGGTGGGCGCCGTGCTCGCCGTGCCCTGGCTGTGCGGTGCGGCGGGATCGGCTCGTTGCCGCGCGAATCGTCCCGCCCGAGTCCCCTGCGTGCTCCCAATCACATTGGTTAGCCTAACCTGACTCGCCCACGCCGCAGACCCGCACCTGCCGCTCGTCCTGTTCTGCCGTTCCTTCGGTGCGGGCACCGCGGTGGTGGCGATGGCCTCCGATGCGGCGGTCCTCGGACACATTTCCGGAGTGGTTCTGCTCGGCGCTCCGGAACAGGCTCCCGCACAAGACTTCTCGACGCCGCAGGTGCCTACCCTGGTACTGCGCGGTATCGACCGGCGCGCGCCGCTGGACGAGCGGCGCCCGCGCTTGCCGGACGGTCGAAATCCCCGATGCCGGACACGATCTGCCGCACGAACCCGAGCACCGCCGTGTGACCGGCGAGATCCTGGGCACTCGCCAGCAGACCAGGAAGGGTGTCGATGGCATGAACCAACTGCAGGATCTCGTCACCGGCGCGGCCGGGTCGCCGTGGGTGTACTTCGCGCTGCTGGGCGTCTGCGTCATCGACGCCTTCTTCCCGCCGGTCCCCAGTGAATCGGTGATCGCCGCACTCGCCGCCATCGGCAGTTCGACCGGGAATCCCTCGGTCTGGCTGCTGCTCGTCGCCGCCGCGATCGGCGCGATCATCGGCGACAACCTGGCCTATACGATCGGCCGCGCGATCGGCACGGATCGATTCGCGTGGATGCGCAAGCCGAAGATCCGGCGGGCATTCGACTGGGCGCGCGGAATGCTCGACAAACGCGCGGCCCTGCTGATCATCACCGGCCGCTACATCCCGGTCGGTCGCATCGCGGTCAACATGACCGCCGGGGCGACCGAATATCCGCGCCGGAAATTCGTACCGCTGACGGTTATCGGAGGCATCAGCTGGGCGGCGTACTCGGTGGCGATCGCCAGTGCGTTCGGGCGCTGGCTGCGCGATCAGCCACTGTTGGCCGCAGTGATCGGCATCGCCTGCGCGATCGTCCTCGGCTTCCTCGTCGACCGCATCGTGCGGCACTTCTTCCCGGGCACCGACGAGGACGAATCCGGCGACGAGCACGACGACGAAAACCGGGGCGAGGACGACGCGGGGGAGAGAGCGCAAGCACGTCGGCGACAAGCGACGTGACTGCGCATCGAGCGTCGTCACACGACATCGGCGCATTCAGGATCGTCCACACGACGCAGGCGACGATCCCGCCGACCTCGTCCTCCGGTCGGTCGGGGAATCCGTCCGCGGGTGGATGAGCGCGGCCCCTGCGGCCCGTTACTGTCGGCACCGCGTCGACCGGCGCCGCGCTCGCGGTTGTCGTTCGCGCACAGTCAGGGGAAGGCACGGACATGGACACGTTCACGCACGCCGGATTCGTCTTCGACGTCAGCGACACGCCACCGACCTCCGGCAGCGGAACGCCGGAAACCGTGATCCTGCTGCACGGTTTTCCGGAGGATCGCCACTGCTGGGATGCGATCACGACAGCCCTCACCGCGGCGGGCTATCGCGTACTGGCACCGGATCTGCGGGGCTACTCACCGGGTGCGCGCCCGGCCACGCGGTCGGCATATGCCACGGCGCGCATGACAGGTGACGTGTACGCCCTGGCCGACGCGGCCGGTGCCGAACGCTTTCATCTGGTCGGCCACGACTGGGGAGCCGCGCTCGCCCGGGCCGTCGCTGCCGAGCGGCTGATGTCGCTGACCGCCCTGTCGGTGCCGCATCCCATGGCCTTCGCGCGCGCCATGGTCACGAGCGGCCAAGCCCTGCGGTCGTGGTACATGGCCGCCTGTCAGCTGCCGTGGTTACCGGAACTCGTGCTCTCCGCACAGGGTGGCCGGGCGATGCGCCAGGCCCTGCTCCGCACCGGGCTCGATCCGGACTCCGCGAACCGGTACGCGGCACGGGCGGCGCGTCGACGGGACATGCGCGGCCCGGTCAACTGGTACCGGGGACTTCCGTTCGCGCTACGCCGCCCGGTCGGCTCCGTCGACGTCCCCACGCTGTTCTGCTGGGGCACCGCGGACCGTTACGTCACACGGTCCGCGGCGCAGGCGTGCGGGCGTTACGTCACCGGCGCGTATCGCTACGAAGCCCTCGACGGCGGCTCGCATTGGTTGCCCGAACAGGCCTCCGACCGGGTCGCCGCCCTGCTCCTCGAGCATTTGCGAGTTTCGGTGGCCGGTGTCGCCGACCGTTTCTGACCGAGCTGCCGTCGCGGATCGGGGCGCGGATCAGTCGGGTGGTTCCTGGGCGTTGTCCTCGGTGCCGACATCGTCGGCGACCTCCCGGGTCGCCATCCCGCCGTTGTCGCCCTCGTCCACCGGCCCGGGCCGCCCACCTCGCGGTTCGTCGGTATCGTCGTCGTGCGGATGATTCGGATGGGACATGAATCCGTCCTTTCTCCAGGTTCGTGGCGGACTACCTCGACAGCCCGGCGGCAAACGCCGGCTCCCGTTCGCGTCGGCTAGAGCGAGACAAGCAGCACGCCGGCCGCGACGATCAATGCGGCCCAGACCATCAGGACGAGGACGGCCGACCGGGCGTCCTCGGGTTCGCTCGTCGTGGCCCGGCGGCGACGGTGGGAAGCGGTGATCGAAACGTTCACGAGCTCTCTCCTTCCGCGATCTGTCGGTACTACCGGTCGGCCTACCCCGAACCCGAAGCGCCACAACATTTTCCGCACCTTCGGCGTATGGGTTGTGTCACATCGTCCGGGAACCCGGTGGCTTCGAACGTCGTCCGGCGAGAGTCCGGCCGCCGTCACCAGCCGTTGATGTGCAGGACCGAATCCAGATCCACACGTGGGCCGGGGCGGAAGTCGGTGCCCTTGGTGTAGGCGACCGGGAGTAGCACGCCCTGGCGGACGTCGTCGGGAAGGCCGAGAATCTCCGCCACCTCGCGCTCGTACTGCAAATGCAGTGTCGTCCAAGCGGTTCCGAGGCCGCGTGCGCGCAATGCCAGCGCCAGGCTCCACGCCGCCGGGAGCAGTGACCCCCACAGGCCGGCCTGGTTCTCGGGCAGCGCGGTGGTGCCACCGGTGCTGATCGCCCCGATCACCAGTACCGGAACCTCGGCCATCACCTCACGCAGATAATCCGAACTCGTGGCGATGCGGGCGGCGCTCTCGTCGGCCGGTTCGCCTCCGGCTTCCCGGTACGCCAGATGTGAGCGCCGGTAATGCTCGGCGACCTGCGCCTTGATCGCCGGATCGGTGAGCACGATCCACTGCCAATGCTGCCGATTGCCTCCCGACGGTGCCTGCAGCGCCACCTGCAATGCTTCGCGAATCACGTCCAGCGGCACCGGCCGGGTCAGATCCAGGCGGCGGCGCACCGCACGCGTGGTGGTCAGCAACTCGTCCGGGGTGAGCGGAAGCAGTTCGGTCACTACGGGTCTCCTTCGGGATCGGCGTATACCGTCCAAGGATGCCCGACCCGGGTTTTGTTCCCGGATGTGCGAGGCGATGCGGTCCGCGCGGACGCACAGCGAAGCGCGTACTTCCCCCGCACGGGGGAAGTACGCGCTCCGGAGAAAGGAATTCGCTACCGCTAGAAATAATGCGCGCGGCCGGCGACCGGACGTCCGAACGCTCCGAGCAGGGCGAGGATCGCGCCGATGACGACGGCGATGATGCCCAGGGTCCAGAGGATCGGGATGCTGAAAACGAACCCGAGAACGAGGAGGATGACTCCCAGAATAATCATGTGAAACTCTCCCTTTGCCTTTTGTTATCCAGGCGCTGCCGCGTTCGGCCGTACTTCGATAACAAATCGCAGATACCCGGCCTCGACGGGCGTAAACAGAACGTATCGGGAGAGAATTCGGGCTCAGGGAGCTCGGGCCAGCCACCGCCAGCGCGGCAGCTCGGTGCCGACGGTCGCGACCGCCGGCACGGTGACGAGGACGGCAACCCAGGCCGGCCAGGCGAACCAGGCGCCCAGCACCGCCGCGGCGATCAGCACCAGCATCATCGCGATGGTGGCCCAGCCCGGAACGGCGACCAGCACCTGCTTCTTGTCACCGCGGGTCGCGAAGATCGACGGCACGCCGATCAGGACGATCACCGCGATCACCGCCGCCGCCACGGACCACGACGCCAGCGCCCACGGCGCCGCGACCCAGGCGATCAGTTCCGTGGCGAATCGCGCGATGGCGGGGCCACGGCCCTGTTCGGTGAGATTCGGTGAGACATCCGCACGTTCGGACATATCGCTCAGCCTCGCACGTTCGTGTTCAGTTCGTCGGGTGAAAGCCACAGCGTGCCTTGGCGATAGCCGACCGAGTCCGCGACCATGCTGCGGGAGGGTTTCACCCGCGCGGGTATCGCCGGCACGCGAAGCGAATTCGATGCCTTCGCCGCGCGGCGAGGTCGTGGTCATCTCCGCGCTGCGGGCCAGTCGGTTGCACGCTCGGCATCACGACACCGTCCGCGAATACCAACGCCGATTCGCCGATGGGGTGAACGGCCGGTTCGAAGACGCGGACTCCGAGCACATCGTGCCGGCCGAATGCCCGGATCAGGTGGCCGCCGCGGTGCTGCGGGTGGCCGGAGCGCAGGAGCGCGCGGTGTGACGCTCGGTGCTCAGGAACCGAACAGCCGCGCCAGCACCGTCACGACGCCGTCCTCGTCGTCGGCGGGTGCGAGGTAGCGGGCGCGGGCGCGAACGTCGGGGTGAGCGTTGGCCATCGCGAACGACCACCGCGCGGCATCGAGCATCTCGAGGTCGTTGAGGTAATCGCCGAACACCGCGGTCCGGGCCGGTGGGATACCGAGTGTCTCCTGCAGCGACCGCACCGCGCGCCCCTTGTCCGCATCGCGGCTCATGATGTCGATCCAGTGTTTGCCGGACACCACGACCTGCTCGCGTGCGGCGAGGGATCCGAAAACGTGATCGGCTGTCCGCTCGGCATCGGTGAAGTCGTAGATCGCCAGTTTCAGCACCTTGTCGGTCACCGCGGTGAGATCGTCGACATGCTCGAGGCGGGCGTAGTACTTCGCCGCCTCGGCGACGAACGCCGGATCCGTGCGCTCGATATAGGCACTGTCCAGGCCGCACACCACCAAGCCGAGCTCAGTGGCTTCGGGCGCTTCCCGCACCGCCTGCACGACCTGTTGCACGGTATCGGCATCGAGGCAGGTCGCGGATACCGTGACGCCGGAATGGACTATCAGGCAACCGTTCTCGGCGATGTAGGACATTCCGCCCGCCGCCTGCTCGAACAGTGCGGCGAGTGTCGCGTACTGCCGCCCGCTGGCCGGCACGAAGGTCACTTCGCGCGAACGCATCACCTCGAGCAGTGGCCAGAACGTGTCGGGCACGGTCCCGGCCTTCGTGAGCAGGGTGCCGTCCATATCGCAGACGACCAAGCGCACGCCGTGGTCGCCGGGCGGTATCGAGGACCACGATGGTGGTGCCGGGTCGGCCGAACCGCCCAGGGGGCCATCGTCTTCCGGTAGTTCGTCGCTTGCCGATCCGCTGCGCACCTGTCCACTTTCGTCGTCGACGACGCCGTGGGCACGGTCGTCGTCGCCTCTGCTGTGACGTGGCCAGTATGTACGACCCGTGCCGCCAGTCGGATCCATCCCCGAGGGAGGTGCACGCTCCATCTCCGCCGGGGCCGTCGTCGGGTGCGTCAGTGGGCCGGCATATGCGCGCGATAGGCGCGGGCGACGAGCGCGGCCCGGACCTGGAGCAGTCCGGAAGGTGAGGTCGGGTCCACTCCGATCAGCCGGCCGATGCGTTTGAGCCGGTAGTCGACCGTATTGGTGTGAACGCGCATCTCGTGTGCGGTGCGCTGCCGATTCAGCTCGTTACCGCAGTGCCGCACCAGCGTCTCGGTCAGTTCCGGATGGTCGTCGAGCGGGTCGAGGAGGGTGCCGAGGATTTCCAGCGCCGGTCCGGGCCGCGTGAGCTGATATTCGAGAGCGAGGTCGCGCATGCGGTAGAGGCCGGGCCGGCATCGCAATGCGTGCACGGTGTCGAGCAGCTCGTGCGCTTGGGTGGCCGCCGCGGGGACAGCGGCCCGGGTGGCGTGGACCGCCGTGGCGGTGATCGGTGTCCGGGTGGCCGCGGCCAGCGTGTGCACGACGTGATCGAGACAGCGGTCGGAACCGACGACCGGATAGGGGACCAGCACGGTGCCGCCGCTCGGGGACAACTGGAACAGCACCGCGCCGTTGTTCATCCGTTCCAGGACGGCACGGGCCCGGTGCATGGTCCGTCGCGCCCGGACCGAAACGTCGCAACCGGGGCGGTCACCGCCGGACTCGGTCGGGAACGACATCGCCAGCACCTGGTAGCGGTCGGCGAGTTCCACTCCGCATTCCCTGGCCGCCGCGGCGGCGGATCGGCCGCCGAGCAACGCGGAGGTCACCGCGTCGCTGCTCGGCCGGTAGTCCTCGGCGGCGTCGGGAACCGTCGCCGAATAGGCGTCCGCGATACCGGTTGTCACGATTTCCAGGGCGTCCAATACGCGACCGACCGACGTCACGATCGTGTCGACGTCGTCGCCGGAACTTCGCATCGACCCCAGGTGCCGCCGGAATGCCTCGAATACCGTGTGCTGAACGGTCTCGAGTGTCAGCCCGCACCGGACCCAGCGGTCCGCGGCGGTGGTCAATCGCGCGGCCGCGCCCGAACAGCTTCCGCCGAAGGACAATTCGTCCAGAACGTCGTGGCACCGGCCGGTGATCTCGTCCACCTCGACGGGCAACTGCTCGACGGACGAAGGGGCCGCGGCAATCTCGACACCCATGGCAACCTCCACCTGCGTTCCGGTGCACATCACACGCGACCGGCTCTTCGACTCTGTCGCTGCCGACCCGGTGACCACCACGTCGGCAACGGCGAGTATGTTACTGCACATTCACATGCTGTGGTAGCTTTGTAAAACTTCATCAAGCCAGGTGAAAGCGCAATTTACTTCCTTTGCAGCCGTGGCAAGTTATCATGAACTCGTCCAATGCCGACGCCGGGGACGAATGGTCTCGCCGGTGGATTCCGCCGGGCCGACGGTCACCGTCCGAGCGGCTCCGGCGCACGAACGGAGGCTCCGATGGGTTCGTTGAGTCCGACCCACTGGCTCATCATCGCACTGGTGGTCGTGGTGTTGTTCGGCGCCAAGCGCCTGCCCGACGCCGCCCGCGGCCTCGGCCGTTCGTTACGCATCTTCAGAAGCGAAATGAGCGAGATGCACTCCGAGGATTCCGGCTCGCCGCACCCCGCATCGGCGCCCGCGACTCCGCTGGCGCCCACGCAACCGGCGAATCCCGCATCGTCTGCCGTCGAGAATCGGCACACGAGCTGACCGCCGCCGGTCATCGATCGCCGCGGCTCGTCGACGCGTTGTGGCGGCACGAGGCTGCGGGGACGGGCATCATTCAGGGATGCGGTTACAGCAGGCGAGCGCTGCGGCCACGACCGAAGGGCGCGTACGGCAGTGCGCGACATCCTGGCGGCACTGACCTCCGTCTGGCGATCCGGTGGCACCGCCGGTGTCGCCACGGTGGTCCGCACCCGGGGATCGGCGCCGCGACCTGTGGGCGCGGCGATGGTCGTGGCTCCCGACGGCACCGTGGCCGGATCGGTCTCCGGTGGCTGCGTGGACGCGGCCGTCTACGAGCTGGCCGCCGAGGTGGCGGTGACCGGACGGCCCCGGCTGCACAGCTACGGGGTCGACACCGACGAACTGTTCGGTACCGCTCTCACCTGTGGCGGTGAGATCGACATCTTCGCCGAGCCGATATCCAGGAAGACGTGCCCCCACCTGCCGGTGGTGATCGCCGCGGTCGCCGCGGACCGCCCGGTCGCGATCGCTACCGTCGTCGCGGATTCGGACCGTGCGCGGCCGGGCCGGCGGCTGATCGTCACCCCGGATGCGATCCATGGCTCGCTCGGATCCGCCCGAGCCGACGCCGCGGTGGCCGAGCGGGCCCGCGAACTGCTCGCGGCCGATCATGCCGAGCTGATCGGCTGCTCGCCGTTGGAGGCCGGCACGGACGTCTTCGTGAACACCTTGGCTTCCCGCCCGCGGCTGTTGATCTTCGGCGCCATCGACTTCGCCGCCGCGCTGGCACAGCAGGGCGCGCTGCTCGGATACCGGGTGACGGTCTGCGACGCCCGTCCGAGGTTCGCGACCGTGGACCGTTTCCCGGCCGCCGACGAGGTCGTCGTGGACTGGCCGGATCGCTACCTCAGCGCAGAGGCCCAGCGGAATACCCTCGACGGCCGGACCGTCGTCTGCGTCCTCACCCACGACCCGAAATTCGACGTCCCCTTGCTGCGGGTGGCATTGCGGCTCCCGGCACTCGGTTACATCGGCGCGATGGGATCCCGGCGCACCCACGACGATCGGCTGCGCCGGCTGCGCGCGGCCGGAGTCACCGATACCGACTTGTGCCGGCTCGCCAGCCCGCTCGGTCTCGACCTGGGCGCTCGTACCCCACAGGAAACGGCGGTGTCGATCGTCGCGGAGATCATCATGCGCACCCGCGGCGGTGCCGGTCACCCGCTGACCGAACTCGGAGGACGGATCCATCACGACCCCACGCCGTGACACGGCGCGAATACCGTTGTGTCACAACGATGCGCCGCCATGCCGTTCTTCGAACAGCTTGTAGACCTCCACGGCATCGGCACGCGGCAGATAACGCATCGGCAGCCGCCGCTCATTCCAGGGTTTGGCGAACTCCGCGTAGAAGGTGGCGGGTTCGAAGTACTTGTCCCTCCCGCCCGCCATATACGGCGCGCAATCCTCCCGGGTGGCCAGGAAGACGACCTCGTCGGGCGCGCAGTGGTACAGCGCCGCCAGGCACATCGGACACGGGTGGGCGATCGCGTAGACCGTGCACCCGGTCAGATACTCGGTGCCCAATGTCCGGCACGCCTCGCGGATGGCGTGAATCTCCGCGTGATCGGTCGGATCATGAGTACTGGCAACACAATTGCTGCCCTCGGCGAGAATCGCGCCGTCCTTGACGATCACGGTCCCGAACGGCAGCCCGCCCGCGGCGACACTGTCGCGAGCGATGTCGACGGCACGCTGGGCGAAATCCGCGGAACTCGTCGCCTCCGGCATCAGCCGACCGGCTCCGGGCGGATCGGGCATCCGACATCCTCCAGCCGTGCCGGGCCGGTGCCCTTGGCGGGATCGGTCTTCCACGGCCAATCGTCGGAACGGAACGGCGCCAGGGGCGGCAGCACCGGTTCCCTTCCCCGCGCGGCCATTTCGCGTTCGATGGCCGCGCGCCCGCCGCCACCGAGCAGTTCGACGTCCATCAGGTAGTAGTCGCGGAAGAACACCATGCCCAGCGAGCGGTCGGCGACGATGCGGCCGAGCACATCGAGCAACTTCTCGGGCGTGGTCTCGAATTCCGTCGTCTCGACCAGCAGCAACCGGTCGCCCATCGTCTCGGTGCCCATGAATTGGACGAGAACGCTGTAGAGGATGTTGTTCTGCCGCGCGACGTACAGCGAGTTGCTCACCGCATAGGCGCGCTCCCAGTCCTCGCCGAGATTCGCCTTCCATTCGTCGAGGACCGACATCCAGTGGCCGACTTGAGCTCCCGAGCCGATACCGATCGACCGGGCCGAATACGGTTCGGTGTCGCGAATGTATTTCTCGACGTCGTGGTAGCTGTAACCGCCCCGGGCGAGGCATTCGTCCATGAAGGTCAGATTGCGGTGCAGGATCTCGTGCAGCACCGCGCGGTCCTCGTCCGAGATCTCCAGCGCGCCGAGGTTGTCGAAGGCGGTGCGGTGCTGTGCCCGGTACATCTCCAGCGGCGGACGCCACAGCTGATTCGCATACGCGTTGGATATGTACGGTGCGACGATCTCGTAGATCGCCATCGTGCTGTGGCCCACCGACTTCGCCAGCTGGTAGACGATCGGCACCGGCGGTGCGACTTCCGGTTCCCGGCCGGGCCGGTACAGGATCATCTGCCCACCCGCGCCGGTGAACAGCGCCAGGATGATGGGCACCTGGTCGAGCATGTTCTGTTTGAATTTCTCCAGCGATGTGTCGTACAGCTGCAACATGGCGGCGTTCAGCGCCAGTACCGACTGTTCGGCGACGGTGCGGGCGCTGGCGGGCGGCTCGTCGGCGATCACCGGGCGCATGAAGGCCGGGACCGTGCTGCCGTTGGATTCGGTCATTGTCGTCACTTCTCCTTCTCGTTGTGGGCCGGTGTCACGGCAGATGCCAGAACACGGCGGTCACCAGCCAGAACAGCACCGTCCAGAACGTCATCACGGCGGTGATGAGCACCGCGCCGCGGATCTCGATCGCCTTCCGCGGCGACCCGGGGGCCGGCTGCAACCAGCGTTGGAGCAAGGGATTCACATAGCGCGGCATCGTCACGAACGTCATGACGAAGCTGGACAACAGATTTCCGATCAGCATGCCCAGCCACAGCGGCATTCCCGCGGGCGCCAGCGCCAGCGAGAGCAGCACGACCGTCGGATACAACCCGACCCACACCGCGATCGACGTCTTCGTCTGCGACGGTGCGTGTGCGGGACCGTCCTCGTCGAAGGCGAACCAGCTGCCGAACGAGTTGTCGATCGTGCGTAAGCGGAAGTCGCTGAACCGTTTCCCCTCCTCGAGCAGCCGCTGCCGCTCGCTGGAGGTCAGCCAGCGGTCGAGGTCGGCGGCGCTGTCGTAGCGGTAGAGCATCGTCCACTCGTCCTGCACGCCCTCGATCGGCCGGAAGATCTCCGATCCGCGGAAACCGGGAAACCCGTTCTCCGCGTGGCGAAGTCGTTCCTGCCACGCCAGGAACTCATCGATCTGCTCGGGAACGACTCGATGGGTCACCACCGCGGTGACGAGGGTGTCGGGCGGTGCGGCCGCGCCGGTGACGATCTGCTGGGTGGGCGGGCCGTCGAGATAGCGTCGCCCCTCGGCGAGGCTGTCCTGGCGGGTGGCGCTGTTGATCCACGCGCGCAGATTCGGAATCGAGTCGAAGCGGTAGATCAGCGACCAGTGCGCGTGCGGCTGGGCCGGTGGGTCGATCTCCGCGGCGATGAATCCCGGATACTGCGCCGCCATGCTGTTGAGCCCGTGCTGCCAGGCCAAGAACGCCTCTTCGCAGCCGGGACGAACCTTCTCACCGATGATGACGGTGGCGGCGTGTCCGGCCGGCGTCTCGCGGGGCATCGTGGTCTCCCGGCTCAGCCGGTCGAGGTCAGCCGGGATGCCCGCAGCGCCGCGAAGATCCGGTCGGGCGTCAGCGGTAGCTCGCGGTAGCGGACACCGGTCGCGTCGTACACCGCGTTGGCCAGAGCGGGCGCCACGGGATTGACGCAGGATTCGGCGATGCCCTTGGCTCGCACCGGTCCCGCCGAATCGGTCGAGCCGACGAGGATCACCTCGGTGCGCGGAGCGTCGGCGTAGGTGGGGATGCGGTAGTTGCGCAGCGTCGGATTGGTGACGACGCCGTTGGTCATCAGATGGTGTTCGGTCAGGACGAAACCGACGCCCTGGACCACACCACCTTCGATCTGTCCGCGGACCTGTTCCGGGTTGATCACTACACCGGCGTCGATCGCCTGGACGCTGTAGAGGATCCGGATCTCGCCGGTCACGCGGTGGACCGCGATCCGGAATCCGTGTGCGTTGCAGGACAGGCTGCGCGGCGAGCCGTACGCCTTGCGCGATTCGGTCAGTCGCGCGCCCCGGCTCCGGGCGGCCGCCGCGAGGTCGGCCAGTGGGACGCGGGTGTCACCGCAGCGCACGGCGTCGTCGTCCATGGCACACGATTCCAGGGCGACACCGGTGTAGTCGGAGACGAAGCGCAGGATCCGGTCGCGCAACGCCGCGGCGGATCGCGCGACGGCGTTGCCGGCCACGAAAAGCCCCGCGCTGGCGAAGGCACCCGTGTCGAAACCGGTTCTGTCGGTGTCGGATTGGACGAGCCGGATCTGCGCCGGCGTGGTTCCCAGCTCGGCTGCCGCGATCTGGACATGCGCGGTCGAGGTGCCCTCACCGAATTCGACTGTGCCCACGGCGATCTCGTAGATTCCGTCGTCGCCGAGTGTGGCCAGCCCGACCGAGATGTGTTCGGTCGGGGGTGCGGTTTCGTGTATCGAGGCGGCGGTGCCGACGCCGATCGACCAGTCCGCGCCCAGCGCCTGCCCGTCCGGGTGCGCGCGCAGTGCGGCGTCGACGCGGTCGATACACGCGCCCAGCCCGTCCTCGGTGAAGGCGACGTCGTCGGCCTCGTCGTGTATCGACAGCAGCGCCTCGCCCGGGCGAACGATGTTGCGGCGCCGCAATTCCAGCGGGTCCATGCCGAGCGCGACGGCCAGTTCGTGCATCGCCGATTCCATCGCGAAGACCGGCTGGGTCATGCCGTAACCGCGCAAGCCGCCACTGGGCAGGGTGTTGGTGTAGACCACGTAGCCGTCGAACTTCTTGTTGGGGCAGCGGTAGGCGGCGACGGCCGAGCCCCCGGCGAACAGCGTCTCGCCGCCGTGGTTGCCGTACGCGCCGGTGTTGGAGACGTTGCGGAAGTGGATCGCGGTCAGGGTGCCGTCGGCGCGCGCCCCCAGCTTGACGGTGATCTTCATCGGATGGCGGGTCGGGGCGCTGGTGAACTCCTCCTCACGGGTGTATTCGAGGCAGGTCGGGCGACCGGTGTCCAAGGTTGCCAATGCCACCAGGTCTTCGCTGAGCACCTCCTGTTTGCCGCCGAAACCACCGCCGACGCGTTCGCAGAAGACCCGGATCCGGTCGGGGCGCAGGTCGAACAGATGGGCCAGTTTGCCCTTGGCGACCCACGGAGATTGCGAACTGGTCCGCACATGCAGCCGGCCCGCCTCCATCCAGGCGATCGATCCGTGTGTCTCCAGATGCACATGCTGCACCCGCGGTGAGAAGTACGTGCCTTCGTGAACGACGTCGGCCTCGGCGAAACCCGCTGCGGTATCGCCGATTTCGCCGTGCAGCTCGATGAGGACGTTGTGGGCCGGATCGTGGACGAACGGATCGTCGGAGCCGTGCAGTTGCGGCGCGCCGAAGCCCATCGCCTGCTCGGGATCGAACACCGCGGGCAGCACCTCGTATTCGACGACGACCCGGCGGCAGCCCTCTTCCGCCGCGGCGATCGAATCGGCGAGGACCGCGACGACCCGCTGGCCGACGAAACGCACGACGTTGTCCAGGATGTAGGTGTCGTCGGGGTCGACGAGGTGGTCGGTGTGGACGGCGGTGGTGAACAGCTTGCGCGGCACGTCTTCCCAGGTGTAGACGCGTTGTACGCCCGGCACGGCGAGCGCCGCGGACTTGTCGACGGAGATGATGCGCGCGTGCGCGTGGGGGGAGTGCAGCACTTTCAGATGGAGCATGCCCTCGGGTGCGGTATCCATCGTGTACTCGGCGCGGCCGGTCACCACGCCGGTGGCGGCCGGTGCCGCGACGCTGGTGCCGATCACCGCGCCCGGCTCCGCCACCTCGATCGCGCAGACGCCGTTGATCGCGTCCTCGACGGCCCGATAGCCGGTGCAGCGGCAGAGGTTTCCCTTCAGCGCGTGTGGCAGGTCCTGCTTCTGTTCGTCGGTCAGGGCCGCCGCGGTCATGATCATGCCGGCGGTGCAGAAGCCGCACTGGAATCCGGGGGCGTCGCGGAACTGCCGCTGCATCGGATGCGGATTCTCGGGCGTTCCGAGGCCCTCGATCGTCGTCACCTCGTGTTCGTCGGCGCGGAACGCCGGTGTGATGCAACTGTGCACGGGACGACCGTCCAGCCAGACCGTGCAGGCACCGCAATCGCCGGCGTCGCAGCCCTTCTTCACCCCGAACCACCCCAGGTGCCGCAGGAAGGTCCGCAGGCACTGCCCGGGCCGTGGCTGCTGGGAGAACGTCTTGCCGTTGACGACGAAGCTCATCTCGCGCCTCCGAGTTCGGCCCGGAGTTCCTCGGCGTAGTGGCGGGCGAGGTGTCTGCGGTGCTCCGGTGTGCCGTTGGCGTCGGCGAACCACACGTCCGCCGGGATCGCGTCGATACGGTCCCGCACGGTGTCGGCGCCGGGTGCGGAATCGAAATGCAGGACAATCGGATACGCGGTTGCCGCCGTGATGCTGAGGCACAGCTCGTCGGTGCCCGGCGTTCGGGTGGCGACCATGAATATCGTGGACCTGCCCAGCTTGGTCAGCGTGAATCGCCGGTGCGCGTACGATTTCCGTAACGCCTCGGCAGGGATATGAATGCTTCGAAGTATTTCGCCCGGCCCCAGCGCGTTCAGATGATCGCCGCCCACGAAATTCTCGGCCGCGACCGTTCGCTCCGTCCCGTCCGTCGCCCACAAGCGATAGGTCGCCTCGAGTGCCACGCTCATGGTGATCATCGGACCGGCGGGCAGCGACATGCAGATGTTGCCGCCCACGGTGGCGGCGTTCCATATCTTGAACGACGCCAGGAACGCCTCGCAGCTGGTCCGCAGCAGTCCGCCGGCGGACCAGTCCTCCGGCGGAGCGAACTCGTGCAACTCCTTGATCGTGCACGTCGCGCCGATTTCCAGGCCCTGCTCGGTGGGCGCCAGGCTGGGCCAGCCGAGCGCGGTGAGATCGATGAGCCGGCGCAAGGTGGGCTGCGGTTCGGAGAACAACCACGTCCCCCCGGCCAGCCACGCATCTCCGGCGTGCCAGTCGGAACCCGGGCGGGCCGAGGGCCGGCGAATGACGTCCTCGACGGTGTTCAGATCCATACGAGCCTCCAAGACCCGCGACCGGCTCTGCTGGACATATCGACTGTAGAGTTTTATGTCGATACCGGGGGCGTTTCGCAATATTTCGCTTTTGCCGATAAATTGCTTGAGTTTTTCTCGCATATTCGATCAGTGGTCTGCGGCGACGGATCGCCGAAACTCGCGTCGCGATGGCGCCCGCGGGCCCGGGGGAACGACCGCCGCAGCCGCATCATCTCTCCCTGGTGGCGAGGCAGTGGCAGTGAGAGTGTGCCGCGAGGCTGTGTCGAGGACCTCCACCCTGAGATCCGGGCTCGCATCCGAAAGCGGTTGAGCTCGGCCGGCTCCGGCGGCCGCGCGGAGCCGCGTGTGCGAAGTGTCTTGCCGAGAAGGTTGTTTGACGATCCGAAAGCCGGTTATTTCCGAACTACAACAGTCCATCGATGTTGAGAATCGGTAGTAGCCATGATTGTATTCATCGGGTTGATCATTCTGTTCGCCGCAGTGGTGGTCGGAATCGCCGCAGCGCTGGCAAATTCTGGCGATACGCACGTGCTGGCGACCGAATTCACCGTCTTCGGCGCCCATTTCACTCCCACTCAGAACGAGCTGTTCGCCGCCGGTGCCGCCGTCGGCGCGGTCGGAATGCTCGGTTTGGGCATCGCCCTCACCGGGGCGTTCTCCTCGGCGCGCCGCCATGCGGAGATCCGCCGCGAACTGCGGCACTCGCGCCGCGAAATGACCGCCACTCGTAAGGATCTCGCGAAGACACCGCCGGCCCAGCCGGTCGTCGCGAAGCCGGCGCCCGCGCAACCGGCGGCCGCCGCGAAGCCGCGCCTGCGCAATCCGTTCGCTCGCCGCGGCAGCGGAATGTCGCGTACCGCGCAACCGCAACCCTGACGCCGACCCGCCTCGGCGGTCGACGAACCACGAAACCGGCCTGGGATACGCTGCGTGCCAGCGTATCCCAGGTCTTCGTCTGCTCGTACTCCGCTACGGACGCTTCGAACCGGAGGCGAGTGTGTTCGTCTCCGAAACCGCCCGCCGCGTTACGAACGCTGCACGAACCTGAGATGGTCCACGCTCCCCACGGCGGCCACCAACGCGAGCACGTAGACAACGACAGCCACCTGCCTTCCCATGGACTCTTTCTATGCCTGGTCGCCGCGGCGAGAGGAAATTTCGGGGAAGGTCTCCTCGCGAATCGGTCTGCTCCGCGGTCGTGTTCTGTGGCCCGGGCTGTGGCCGCGGCGGTGTGAGTCGCCGGGACGGTTGGCGGCTGACCAGCCGCCGACCTGACAGCTAATCGTTGGCATCGGTAGGCAGTACTCCACCCTGGGCTGCGCGGATGCCTCGAGTGTCGCGCGCCTCCGATGGACTGCCGTAAATTTGCCAAATCCCGTAGGCGACTGCGGCCGCAGCGCGTATTCGAGGGTTTCGAAACCGGAAATCGTCATTCGATCGACGCACGTGAATTCGCCGTTTCTCCGATGTCCGGCGCCCGCGAGTGCTTAAACTACCTCAGCCGCAACGTACACGCATGCGAGAGGGTCGGGAACAACTCAGAGATATCCACCCGGGAGGTGTGAAATGCCGAAGGTCGGTCATCGGCGCATGTCACGTCCGATGTTGATTGCGGGCATGTTGCCGCTCGCGGTCATTTTAGGTACGGGAGTGGCTACCGCATCTCCCGGCAATCTCGTTCTCGCCCCGGTCGACGCCGCGCAGGCGCCCGGTGTACCGCCGCTGGCAGTGGACTGGCAAACACTGGCAAGCGATGTGCAGGGGTTGATCCCGTTCCCGATGCCGTTGCCGCCCGCAAACGGTCCTGTGGTCCAAGACAATTCGGCCGTCGTGCCGCGGAACGCGCCCGTCGGCGACGCTTGGGCCCCGGCCGTGACGGCTGACGCACTGACCGCCGACACCGCGGCCGCGGTACCCGTCGATCCGGTGGCCGCCCCTCCGGCCCAGCTCGCGGATGCGCCGCCCGTGGAGGAGCAGCATCCGGTCGAGACGTTCTGCGAGCAGGTTCCGGCCGATCCCGATCGATGCGCCGCGACCGTGGTCGACGCGGGCGTCGGTGCGGCCATCGGCGCCGGCATCGGTGCGGCTATGTCCGCGCCGCTCGCGATCCCGGCCGCGGCGCTCGGTGCGGCGGCCGGATTCGTCGTCGGCCTCCCGTTCCTGCCGACCGGCGTGGTGGTCGGTCCGCTGGTCGGCGCTGCGGTCGGCGCCGCGATCGTCGCCGGTCCCGCGGCCGCGCTCGGCGGGGCGCTCGGCGCGGCGGTCGGCGCGATCGTCGGGCTCACCGCGCCGCTGCCGAACCCCGCTCCCATCGATGCGCCCCTTCCCGCCGATGTGGCCGGCCCTGCGGCGACGTAGCGCACGGCTACCGTTACGGTCTCATCCCCCCGTGGTCGTCCCGACCACGGGGGGATGAGGTATGCAGAGTCGGAAGGGGTCACGTCATGCCAGAGGTCATCGCGGGGTTGAGGATTCCCGATACCGCGGCGGTCGTCGAAGCGACCCGGCTCGTCCGGGAGACGACCAGCCCTCTCATCTACCACCACTCCAGGCGGGTCTTCCTCTTCGGCTTGCTCCACGCCGAGAGGCTCGCCCTGACTCCCGATCCGGAACTGTTGTACCTGGCGGCCATATTCCACGACAGCGGCCTGCTGACCCCTTTTTCCGGCATCGTTCAGCGTTTCGAACTCGACGGCGCCGACCACGCGCGGAAGTTCCTTGCGGCGCGGGGCTTTTCGACCTCCGCGGCCGAAACGGTCTGGACTGCGGTAGCGCTGCACACCACGCCGGGCATTCCGGCTCGGATGGCGGCGGAGATCGCGGCCACGCACCTCGGCGTCCTCACCGATGTGGTCGGCTTCGGCATGGACGGACTGGAGCCCGACCGGCTGAGCGAAATCCTCGCCGCCCACCCGAGGGGGGATTTCAAGAAGGAGTTCCTGCGAACCTACGTCGCCGGCCTCCGGAACCGCCCGGAAACGACCGACGGCACAGTGAATTCGGATGTGCTCGAGCATTTCATCCCCGGCTTCCGGCGCACGACGACGGTCGAGCGGATCCTCGGCTCGCCGTGGCCGAGCTGATCGGCCGCCGCGACGCCGCCGCCCGGAAAGGACTTCAGCATGCGAGCGATCACCGTGCGCGACCGTGATTCCGGTATCGCCGGGCTCACGTTGACCGACATGCCCTACCCGCACGCCGCGGAAAACGATGTCGTGGTGCGGGTGCACGCCGCCGGCTTCACGCCGGGCGAACTCGAGTGGCCGGCGACCTGGTCCGACCGCGCCGGTCGTGATCGGACACCTTCCATCCCCGGGCACGAACTGGCCGGTGTCGTGGTCGAACTCGGCTACGGAACCACCGGTCTCACCGTCGGCCAGCGGGTTTTCGGGCCGACCGACTGGGCGCGCGACGGATCGCTGGCCGAATACACCGCGGTGGAGGCTCGCAACCTCGCCCCGCTCGCGGCCGATATCGACTACACCGTGGCTGCCGCGCTGCCCATTTCGGGCCTGACCGCATGGCAGGGGTTGTTCGACCACGCGCACCTGACCTGCGGCCGGACGGTCCTGATTCACGGCGCCGCGGGCGGTGTCGGCTCGATCGCCGTGCAACTCGCGCGCGAGGTGGGCGCGCACGTGATCGGCAGCGGCCGCGCCGGCGACCGTGACATCGTGCTCGGACTCGGCGCGCAGGCCTTCCTCGACCTGGACGGCGACGATCTGCGGGACGCCGGTCCGGTGGACGTGGTATTCGACGTCATCGGCGGCCGAATCCTCGAGCGATCGACCGAATTGGTACGTCCCGGTGGCACTCTCGTCACCATCGCCATGCCACCCGCCACGCAACCCAGGGACGGGCGGGCCGTCTTCTTCGTCGTCGAACCCGACCGGGCGCGCCTGGCCGATTTGGCCGAGCGGGTCAGGAACGGGCGGCTCGAGCCCGTCGTCGGCTCCGTGCGACCGCTCGCCGACACGGGTTCTGCGTTCGCCCGCCGCCACCGCACGCCCGGCAGAACGATCATTCGGATCGCCGACGAATAGCGAGGCCGGCCGCCTCCAATTGGAGACCGCCGCGATCGCACGCGCCGCCGGGGTGTCGAAAGGACCGATACTATTGCTGCGCTGAACTACGAAGCCGGCACGGCACTTGCGCTCCACCGACCGAGGACGGCGCTACGCCCTGACACCTGTGGCCTGGGTGTTCCGGGCCTCCGAGTTCGAACACCCCAACCGTAGGAGCATTCATGAAAGTCTCCGTCATCGGCACCGGACTGATCGGCTCCCAGGTGATCGAGCGTCTCACCGCTGCGGGAAAGGAGGCGACCGGGCACTCCCGCTCGACCGGCCTCGACCTGCTCACCGGGCAGGGCCTCGACGACGCGCTGGACGGCGCCGAGGTCGTCGTGAACGTGACCAACTCGCCGACCTTCGACGACGCGTCCCTCGACTTCTTCCGCACCACGGTGACCAACCTGCTGGCCGCCGCGGAGGCGGCGGGCGTCGGGCATCTGGTGACACTGTCCATCGTCGGCGTCGACCGGGTGCCCGCGCTCGCCTACTACCGGGCGAAGACCCTGCAGGAGAACCTGGTCGAGGCGGGACCGATCCCGTACTCGATCGTGCGCGCCACCCAGTTCATGGAGTTCATCGCGCCGACGATGGACTCGACCACCGAGGGTGACACCGTCCGCCTGCCTACCACCCCGATCCAGCCCATCAGTTCGGCGGAGGTCGCCGCCGAGGTCGCGGCGGTGGCCGCCGGCGCGGCGCTGCAGGGCATTCGCAATATCGCCGGCCCTGACGTGTTCCCCCTCGACGAACTCGGCCGCCTCACGCTGGAAGCCACCGGCGACCATCGCCACGTCGTCACCGACAACACCGCGGGCCTGTTCGCCGCGGTCGAAGGCGACGAACTGACAGCGCCTCCCGGCGCCCATCTGGCCGCGACCCACTACCGCGACTGGCTGCGCTCGCACTGACCGAGTAGCCGGGCCGGGCCGGTCGAAGGGATCGGCGGTCGCGTCGCTGTCGCGAGTACGGGTAGGGCGGCATGATCGTGCGCGAACGGCGGTCCCGAGTGGCCTCGCACGTCTTGCCAGGTGTCGACCCAGTGGTCGGGCTCCGCGCCGGCTATGCGACCCAGAACTCGATCTCGCGGACCTGAGGGCTGTCGGGCTTCAGATACCAGCTCTGCCAGGAATCGCTGTCGATCAGGCCCTGCCATCGGAGATTCGGTGGTTGCAGGTGCCGGCGGAAGCGCCACCGGTACTGGTTGTAGACGGACATGATGTTGGTCGCGTACGCGTCGGCCAGACCCGGCGTATCGCGAATGAGGAGCAGGTTCTCGTCGTTGGTCCCGCTGGCTTTCGGGCCCAGGTTGTGCGACCCGGTGAGCACGACGGGGTTCGCCCCGAGGGGATCGATCACGATGACCTTGCTGTGCACCATCGCGAATGCTCGATCCAGCTTCTTCAGTTCTTCGCGGAAGAACATCGTCGGCGCGTCGATGGCCGCGGGGAGGACGACGTCGAAATCGGCCTTCTCCGTGTTCTCTTGATCGAACAGGTGCACCGGGTTGGCCGTGGTGCTCGGGTCCTGGTTGAGGACGCCGCGAATGTAGAGGCGCCGGTCGTCGGGTCGTCCCGCGCGAGCCGTGTCGAGGATCGTGGTGAGCAGGGTGTCCTTGGGTCCCGGATTGAACATCAGGAAGAGGATGCCGGTCTCCGCGCCCGTGATGAGCGTGCGTGCGTCGTCGAGGTCGACCTGTCCGACGGTCGGGGTGAACCACAGTCGCACCCGGGCCGGATCCACCGTCTCGTCCCGGGGTGTGCTGTTGTCGGCGCGCAGGCTCGCCGGTGTGGCGTCGCCCGCCTGCTCGAGCAGGTCCCACTGGTGCCGATACTGCTCGGCGAGGTCCGGGTCCTCGATCAGGAGTGAATTGTTGGCCTGGGTGCACAACCCGGTCATGGTCCAATTCTGGCTGCCGGTCCACACCCATCGCGGTGTGGAGTCCCGGTCGCAGACGACCAGGAACTTGTTGTGTCCCAGAGCGCGCGGCGAACACATCCGATCGTGCAGGTCGATCTGCCCACGCAACGTGTCGCGCGCGTCGGCGTTCTGATCGTCTCCCTTCTTCTTCACGCTCCCGTTCGCCAGCACGATGTGCGCGTGGTCGCCGAGCCGGGCCAGGGCGGTTTCCAGCTGAGGATCGTCGAGTTCGTACAGCGCGGCGTACACATCGGATCCGTCCCGGGCAGCCGTGTCGAGCAGTGTGAACAACCGCGCGCCCAGTGGTCCGGCGAGGTAGTTGCGGAGTGGGTCGCCGGTGGTCTCGAGCACGGTTTCCAGTCTCGCGTTCTGCAGTTCGTGGCCGGTGACCCCCAACCGGCGCGAGACCCATTGTGCGGCAACGATTCCGCGGTTGAATACCGCCTCGATATCGGGCGATGCCATGTGCGTCAGGGTGATCTCGTCGGTCCAGTCGCTCGCGGTGTCCGGGTCGGGGCGGAGGTTGGCTTTGTCGTCCCCGATCATCGGCAGGACCCGATATGCGATCTTGTCGCCGGGGTCGGCCATGTAGTCGATCCATTGATATTTCTGAATCGGC
Organism: Nocardia mikamii NBRC 108933; assembly: GCF_001613505.1. Classification (GTDB taxonomy): domain Bacteria; phylum Actinomycetota; class Actinomycetes; order Mycobacteriales; family Mycobacteriaceae; genus Nocardia; species Nocardia mikamii. The sequence goes on along the minus strand of NZ_BDCM01000025.1, from coordinate 71,976 downwards.
CAGTTCGTGGACGCGCGACGTTCGCCGGCGGTGGCCTGGTCGTCGGTGAAGCCGACCCAGGTGCTGACGACCTCTTCGATGCCGTTGCGTCGCCGCATGAGCGCGAACCCGCGGCACCCCGGAATGAACCCGTCGGGTTTCCATGCGATCAGCGCGTCGTCGCCGTTGTGATGAATTCGTACCAACATGTCCTTTCGCCCTTCGGAAGGGATTACCAGGGCGAACGGATGAACGCATTCGACTCCGGGAGAGCAGCCCGCAGGAGGCGGCAGAACCCGCCACATCGCGGATGAAAGTCCTGGAAACCGGATCGCCTGGCGATCCAAAAGATATGGTGCCCTTGAATTCTAGTGGTTGCCACAGTGTGCGGGGAGGGTCGTGCATACTCGAATTCGGCTCATATCCCCAGTTGAAAGCGGGTAGTGTGCTACCCGGGTTCGCCACCGTTCTCGCCCGTCATAATGGAAATGGTGTGCGCTGCCCCGGTGGCCTGCTTCGATGTTCACGAAAGTGCGATGTTCACGAAAGTGCGGCGCAATTCGATTTTATCGATTTCATCGACGTGAATTCCGCCGCCGCCCGCTGTTGTCGCTCATCGAGGCGACGGTAGTTCGAGCACACGGTTGTCGTAGGGGTTCGTGACGTACAGGTTGTGCGCATCGTCCACGGCGAGGGACTGCGGCTTGTCGAGTCCGGTCATGTGCACCGCCTCGGGGGTCGCCGATCCGGCGCGGAGTTTCATCACCCGGCCGTTCCAGTCGCAGACATAGAGGGTGTCTTCGGAGTCGACGGCGATCCCGGTCGGTTTGTCGAGACCGTCGAACGGCAGAGCCGTCGGGACGGTGGAGCCGGTGGTCAGCTTCACGACGCGATTGCGGCCCGCTTCGTTGGCGTATACCGCCCCCGCGGAGTCGATCGCGACACCGGTGACATGGTCGAGTTTCGGGAACGGAAGGGCGGTCGCGGTCGTCGATCCGGCCGGCAGCTTCCAGACCGTACCGGTGCCGTTGTCGGAAACGTACACATCGCCCGATTCGCTGACGTCCAGGCCGAAAGGCTCCTCCAGTTCGGGGAAGGGCAGGGTGGCCGGGACGATCGATCGGGGACCCAATAGGAGAACGTGACGGCTGTCGTGGTCGGCGATATAGAGGTTGTTCGCTCGGTCGACCGCCAGTGTGAAGGCCAGTCCGAGATCGGTGATCCGGAGCATGGACGGCGCCGGCGCATCCTTCGGCCATCGCCACAGCCGGCCGACGGGGGAGGTGTCGTCGACGAGGTTGGCGCTCTTTCCGAACGTCGTGCCGGCCACGTACAGGGTTCCGGCGTGGTCGACGGCGACACCGAGGGGCAGGGAAACATCGTCGAAGGGGAGGGTGGCCGCGTTGCTCCGCGCGAGCCACTCGCGGTGTTCGTACGCGTGGTGTACGAGCCCGGCGACGGACGAAAGTGCCAGGACCGTCGCGGCGGCGAGGACGAGGGCTGTGTAAGCGCGGCTGTGTCGGAACGGCCGTCGTGCGCCGGCGGCGAGCCGGTCCTGCAACAGGGCATGCCGGAATTGGTAGACGCTGCCGACCTGGCGGAGCACCCCGCGGCGATGGGCGGTGCGATAGAATTCCATGTCCCGCAACGGCATTCGCCCGTCGAGCCACAACCAGAGGGATGTGATCGTGTGCCGGCCGGAGGCCGTGAGGAAATACGAGATCACGAAGAACGCGACGGCGAAGACGCCGATGTCCTCGGCGCCGAGCGCGGCGGTCGGGCTGATCGCGGCGTGGAGCCAAGTGGCCGCGCCGGCGGCGACCGCGTAGGCGAGGCTGTAGATGACGGCCGCTCGCCGATCCAGGTGTAGCGATGCCAGTGGTCCCATCGGCCGGTCCAGCGTGATCGGCCGATCCAGCGCGACGGCGAGTATTCCGATGGCGAGGCCGAACGGCGGACCGACGAGAAAACAGTCTCGTGCCTTCTGCCCGGCGTCGGGCAGGTCTGCCGCGAACCAGAGCGTCACCGCTCCCACTGTCCCTGCGATCGCGGAAACGATGAGCAGACGCAGCAGCCTGCCTCGCAGCCGCAGTTGCAGGGTCATCGGCCGGGATTCCCATGGCAGGAATGCGAGGATGACCGCAGGACCGAGGACGAGCCGGATACCGTCCTTCGCGGCGCGCAACGCCGCGCCCCACACTGCCCCGTCACTACCGAGCACGTCTCTCATGATCGGTAGCACGACCGCGCCGGCCAGTACCCCGACCATGGTGACCGTGACCGCTGCGAAAATCCGCGGCTGGCCCGTCGTGGTCCGATCGGCGCCGGCTGCGAAAACCGGCCGCAGAATGCGACGGCCGAGTCGCACGCCGAGTGCCGAGCAGACCCCGGCGATCGGCCCCACCGTCAACCACTCGCGCGGCATGTCGAGAACTCCGTCCCGTAGGGACTCGTGCTTGACCACAACACTTTCAGCCGACATGCCGATCGCATGGATCAGCCCGAAAACGATCCCGACCACGGCCGCTGTGCCCGCGATCGGCCCGACTTCCGCCCGGAGGCGTCCGGCAGTCGTCTCGGCGATTCGAGGTGATTCCCGGAGGACAGCGGTGGGCGACCGTGTCGGGGGTACGCGCAGGAAACCGACGACGAGGGCGATGAGCAAGAAGCTCTCCGCGACGTATTGCGCGGTGCCGACCGCGCTGTGGGCTATATCGGACCGATAGCTCGTGTCGATCCATGCCCGGTAGGTCAGCCCGCCGACGGCGAGCGCGGCGACCGAACCGAGCGCCATCACCATGGTGAAGCGCGCAGCTCGGCGCCGGAATGTCGGTCTCTCACGGTCCAGGTCCGCCAAGGTGAAGAAGCCGACGACGATCGCGGCGAGCAATCCCAGCCGGACCGACCACTCGACACTTTCCCCCCATCTCGTCGATGTGAAGCTGCCGGTCGGCCATGACGCTGCGGTCGTCACTGCTACCACGAGTACCCCGACCGCTAGTCCCGTCACCGCCGCGAACAATGGCGAGGGAATGGCGAGATACCGCCTCCACCAAGCTAATTCACGATCCCCGCAGCGGTCGAGGTCACCGGCGAGGAACCGCAGTCGGCGTTCGGCGTCGACCGCCGCGTCGCCGTTGCGGCCCGCGGGCGGGCTGTCACCCGCATAGCCGGCGGGAACCGCTTGGTCGAGGAGATGAGTCTCGACGGCCTCACGGGTATCGAAGACGGTGGCGTCGAGGAGCTCACCGGGGTCGGCGCGTCCCTCACTGTAGGCGGCGCGCGCCAGCGAGGTCATCAACGGTGTCGTCAACACCGAGGCCAGGCGATCTCGCGGATGCTCCTGCAGATGGGTGAGGACGGGGTCCCATTTGTTCGGTCCCCGCCGGGGCGCCGATGTGACCCTCAGATAGGACGCGACCTCCTCGAGTCCGAGTGGGGTCACTTCGATCACCGCGGCGGCTGTCACGACATCGCCGGCGGTTTCGACCGCGGCCTCGTACTCCGCGCAGCGGCTGGTCAGCAGGAGCCGGTCGCCGACGGTGAGGGTGCGGTTCACGGCGGTGATCACCTCGGAACGCACCGCTTCGGGGGCTTCGTCGAGGCCGTCGAGAACCGGCCAGATCCGGCCCCCGGTGATCAGATCGTGCGCCAGCGTCGCCCCCGACGCGGCGCGGCCGCCGAGAAGTGGATAGTCCACGCACAACCGCGTCTCCATCCATGCCGACAGGCTCGCTTCGCGCGGATTCCACGACGCGACCGGCATCAGAACCGGGACGGGATCGCCACGGCTTCGGCGTCGCACCGCGGTGAGGGTGAAATGCATCGCGAGCACGGATTTGCCCGACCCCGGTTCACCGAGGACCACCAACCGCCGCGAGGGGATCCGCTCGAAGACCTCGACGATCTCGTCGAGCCGTCCGCCGAGTTCGATCGGGGTATCGCAACCCTCGACGCCGCGGATCACCTCCCAGTAATCCATCACCCCGTCTCGGCCGCAGTTGTCCCAGTGCAGTCGCAACGGCCGCGGGTCCGCCAGCCGGCGCAGTCTCTCCTCCGCCTGCCACTGCTCACGCACCGCGCCGGCCAGCGCCTCCAAGGCGGCATCGGGATCGACCATGGTCCGCTGTCCCGGCCATCGTGCCGCCACCGCGGTCAGCACGCCGATGACCGCTGTGATCAGGCCGGCGACCTTTCCGATGGTTTCCCATCCGGACGCGAGCCAGACCCACAGGATCAGTCCGGTAACTCCGATCAGGGCGATTCCGGCAGGCAGCCGGCGCGCCCACTTGGTACCCACGACACCATCCCTCGTTCGGAAAGGCCACCGGTACGTCCGAGCCGGCGGCTCGCCTCGGCGTGAAGGCAATGGGTTCAGCGTGGCTCGCCCGCGCGTGGTCCACACGAGTAGTCCGCTACCTCAATCGATCGGGCGGCTCGTCGCCCGGGCCCCGGCCACGATCCGGTGTTCCGATGAGTAGGAGACTCAGGTCACAAATGGGGGGCGAGCGGCCAAGCTGGGCCGTATGTCCAACACAGTGATCGGCAGTATCGACAGCATCGCCGAGGAGATTCGCAACGGGGCCGACGAGGGTGATTCGCTGGGCCGGCTGCCCGACGACATGGCCAAACGGCTGAAGGACGCCGGCGTCATCCGGATGCTGCAGCGCAAGAAGTACAACGGCTACGAGTCGCATCCGCGCGAGTTCGCCGAGACGGTGATGAAGACCGCGAGCCTCTACGGTTCCGCGGGCTGGGTGGCCGGGATCGTCGGCGTGCACCCGTGGCAGCTCGCCTTCGCCGATCCGAAGGTGCAGGAGGAGGTTCTCGGCGAGGACACCGACACCTGGATGGCCTCGCCGTATATGCCGGGCGGTGTCGCGGTGCCGACCGACGGCGGGTATGTGATGAGCGGGCGCTGGCAGTTCTCCTCCGGCACCGATCACTGTGACTGGATCTTCCTGGGCGCCCTGGTCGGCGATGCGGACGGCAAACCGGTCATGCCGCCGCAGCCGCTGCACGTGATCCTGCCCCGCTCGGACTACGAGATCGTGGCGGACTCGTGGGATGTGGTCGGGCTGCGCGGCACCGGCAGCAAGGACATCGTGGTGACGAACGCCTTCATCCCCGATTACCGGGTGATGGACCAGGGCAAGGTCATCGACGGGAGCGCGGCCGCCGAATACGGCGTCACGGAAACGTTGTACAAGATGCCGTGGTCGACCATGTTCCCGCTGGGCATCACCTCGGCGACGATCGGCATCTGTGAGGGCGTGCTGGCCGCCGGAATCGACTATCAGCGGAATCGGGTGGGGGCCACCGGAACTCTGGTCAAGGACGACCCCTACGTGCTGCACGCACTCGGCGAATCCGCCTCCGAGATCGATGCCGCCCGTCAGCAGTTGCTGGCCAATGTCGACCGCATCTGGGACCTGGTCGACGCGGGCAAGGAGATCGATTTCGAAATGCGCGCCCGAGTGCGCCGGGATCAGATCCGGTCGGCGTGGCGAGCGGTCCGCGCCGCCGACGACATCTTCGACCGCGCGGGCGGCAACGCGCTGCGCATGGACAATGCGCTGCAACGATTCTGGCGCGATGCCCACGCCGGGCTACACCATGCCATTCACGTCTCCAGCACGACCTATCACGCCGCGGCCATGTCCTCGCTGGGTGTGGAGGTACCGCAGGGACCCCTGCGCGTGATGATCTGACCGAGCCCGAACAGAACGCGAGTTACTTCATGACCGAAAGCGGTTGTTCATGACAGAGATCAAGGGGCTCGGCTACGTCCGGGTGCTCGCCACCGATATGGATCGCTGGCGAGAATTGGGCTTCGATGTGCTGGGATTCGCACCGGGCTTCGGGGACGAGAAGGACGCGCTGCATTTCCGTATGGACGAGCGCCCGTCGCGGATCACCGTCGAACGTGCCGATGTCGACCGGGTGAGCGCGGTCGGCTGGGAATTGCGCGACGGGCCGGCGCTGCGCCGGCTGGAGGCGATCGTGCGGGACGCCGGATACGAATACACGCCCATGTCACAGGAATTGGCCGACCGCCGCAAGGTCGAAGCCGGTATCTGCCTGACCGATCCCGGTGGCACACCGCTGGAGTTCTTCCACGGACCGGTCCTCGAACACAGTCCGGTCGTCACCAAATACGCGCAGCGATTCGTCACCGGCGCACAGGGACTCGGTCACGTGGTGATGCCGACCGCCAACTTCGAGGAGTCCTACACCTTCTACACCGAAACGCTGGGATTCCTGTCCCGCGGCGCATTCCGGATGCCCTCGCCGCCGGGAACCGGGCCGTTGCGCATCAGGTTTCTCGGCGTGAATCAGCGCCACCACAGTCTGGCGATCATGCCCGCGCTGGAAGGTCGCGACCCCGGGTTGATCCACGTGATGGTCGAGGTCGATTCGCTCGATGCCGTCGGGCAGGCCCTCGATCAGGTGATGGCACGGGATTTCCCGGTGTCCTCGACACTCGGCCGCCACACCAACGACAAGATGATCTCCTTCTACGTCGGGGTGCCCGGCGGCTGGGATATCGAATACGGGACCGCGGGCGAACCGGTCGACGAGGCCTACTACACCGCCGAGGAGATCACCGCCGACAGCTATTGGGGCCATGAATGGTTGTGGGCCAAGCAGATGAAGCAAGCATGAAAGGCCGATCGGCGATGAACTCCAGCGAAAACCACACAGCCGAGCACGAAGTCGATCTGCTGGTCGTGGGATCGGGCACCGGACTGGCCGCCGCGCTCACCGCCGCCGAGGCGGGATTGTCGGTACTGGTCGTGGAGAAGTCGGAATATGTCGGCGGTTCCACGGCCCGGTCCGGCGGGGCGTTCTGGGTACCGGGTAATTTCCTGCTGCGCGAACGGCAACCCGCCGACGATGCCCGCGCCGCCGCGGCGTATGTCGAAGCGGTAGTGGGTGATTCGGCACCGCAGGAACGTGGCGCGGCCTTTCTCGAACACGGGCCCGCCGCCGTCGAGATGCTCGCACGGACCACTCCGATGACATTCATGTGGGCCGACGGCTACTCCGACTATCACCCCGAACTGCCGGGCGGATCGGCGGCGGGACGCACCTGCGAGTGCAAGCCGTTCGACGCGTCCCGGCTCGGTGCGCACCGGTCGCGGCTGCGTCCCGGGGTGATGGAGGCCTCCGGGCTGCCGATGCCGGTGACCGGCGCGGATTACAAGTGGCTCAACCTGATCGCGCGCACCCCGCGCAAGGCACTGTGGCGCGGGATGAAGGCGATGGCGATCGGTGTGGGCGGACTCGTGCTCAAACGTGAGTACATCGCCGGTGGGCAGGCGCTCGCGGCGGGCCTGTTCGCGGGCGCGATTCGCGCCGGGATTCCGATCTGGACCGACACCTCGCTGGTGCGGCTGCTGGTGGGGGAGGACGGCGCGGTCACCGGAGCGGTGGTCGACCGTGACGGCGTCCGCACCGAGGTCACCGCCCGGCGCGGAGTGGTGCTGGCCGCCGGTGGGTTCGACCACGACACCGAGATGCGGCGAAAGTACCAGTCGGACAGGCTGGTCGAGCATGCGAGCCTCGGCTGCGAAACCAATACCGGCGATGCCATCACAGTGGCGCGGGAGGCCGGTGCGGCGATCGGACTGATGGATCAGGCATGGTGGTTCCCGGCCGTGGCCGCGCTGCCCGGCGGGCAGCCGGCGGTGCTGCTGGCGGAGCGTGCGCTGCCCGGATCGTTCATCGTCGACCAGAGCGGGCGGCGCTTCGTCAACGAGGCAACGGACTACATGTCCTTCGGTCAGCGGGTACTCGAGCGCGAGCGCGCCGGTGATCCGGTGGAGCAGATGTGGCTCGTCTTCGATCAGCGCTACCGCAACAGCTACATCTTCGCCGCGGGCCTGTTCCCCCGGCAGCCGTTGCCCCGGCCCTGGTACGACAACGGCATCGCGGCGACGGCCACCGATCCGGCAGGCCTGGCACGGGCGATGGGTGTGCCCGCGGACGCGTTCGCCGCGACCTTCGACAGCTTCAACGCCTCCGCGCAGCTGGGTGTCGATCACGAATTCGCCAGGGGTGCAAGCGCATACGACCGCTACTACGGCGACCCCACGATCGGCCCGAACCCGAATCTGCGGCCGCTGGGCAGGAAGGGGCCCTTGTACGCGGTGAAGCTGGTGCTGTCCGACCTCGGCACGTGCGGTGGTGTGCGCGCGGACGGCTCGGCCCGCGTCCTGCGCGAGGACGGCAGCGTCATCGAGGGCCTGTACGCGATCGGCAATACGGCGGCCAATGCCTTCGGCAACACCTATCCGGGCGCGGGCGCGACGATCGGACAGGGATTGGTCTTCGGCTATATCGCCGCGAAAACCGCTGCGGCCGCTGCGGGAGACCGTCGACAGCCGGGAAGTCACCATGGCTTACCGATCAATTCGCCGGCGATTCGATGAGAAATTCCGGCCAGTGAAATCCACTGCTACGCAGTGACATTCGTGATGTTAGAACGGATGTGCGGTGGAAGCCGTCCGCGACGGCGCGGATATCCAGCCCGCTTCCACCACATTTCTCCTTTCCAAGGACGGTGGACATGACAACGACGCATGACGAGGTTCGCCAGATCGAGGCCGGGACGGTGCCGACGCGGTTCGCACGCGGGTGGCATTGTCTCGGGCTGATCCGAGACTTCGCCGACGGCCGGCCGCATTCGGTCCAGGCCTTCGGCACCAAACTGGTCGTCTTCCGTGGTGAGGACGGCCGGGTCAACGTTCTCGACGCGTTCTGCCGGCATATGGGCGGAGACCTGTCCGACGGCGAGGTCAAGGGCAACGAGATCGCCTGCCCCTTCCACGATTGGCGCTGGGGCGGCAACGGGCGCTGCAAACAGATCCCGTACGCCCGGCGAGTGCCGCCTCTGGCACGGACCCGGGCGTGGACCACGCTCGAGCAGGACGGCATGTTGTTCGTCTGGAACGATCCCGAGGGCAATCCGCCGCCGGAGGGAGTGACCATCCCGCGGATCGCGGGCGCGGGCGACCCCACCTGGACCGATTGGCATTGGTACACCACCGTCGTCGACACGAATTGCCGGGAAATCATCGACAACGTCGTGGACATGGCGCATTTCTTCTACATTCACGGTTCTCTGCCGACCTTTTTCAAGAACGTTTTCGAGGGGCCGGTGGCGACGCAGTATTTCGAAAGTGGCGCCCGCGACGATCTGCCGGGACCGGTGGGTCAGCCGCAGCTGCTCGGTACCTCGTCGGTGGCCTCGTATTACGGGCCGTCGTTCATGATCGACGACCTCGTCTATCACTACGAGCACGGTGACTACAAGACGGTGTTGCTCAACTGCCACTATCCGATCGATGAGAATTCGTTCGTGCTGCAGTACGGCATCATCGTCGAGAAGTCCGACACGCTGCCCGAGGATCAGGCGATGGCTACCGCCGTCGCGCTCGGCGACTGGGTCAAGCTCGGCTTCGAGCAGGACGTCGCCATCTGGAAGAGCAAGGCGCGCATCGACAATCCGCTGCTCTGCGAGGAGGACGGCCCGGTCTATCAGCTGCGCCGCTGGTATCAGCAGTTCTACGTCGACGTCGCCGATGTCGCTCCCGAAATGGTCGACCGGTTCGAATTCGAACTCGACACCACGCGACCGCTGGCCGCCTGGCAGGAGGAGGTCCGCGAGAACGTCGCCCGCAAAGCCGCGGAGGCGGCCTCGTGACGCCGATCGACGAACGCATCCGGGAGGTGCCCATGGCGCCGGTCGAGTGCCGGCACTGCGGTGCGCGCGTGCTCGCTCGTAAGAGCAGTTGGGCGCAGACGAGCATTCAATGGGACGCGGAGTCGAGTGCCGCGTGCGTGGAACGTCATGCCGCCGGCGCACTCTCGGACGCGGCGATGCAGCACTGCTCGCAGCTTCGTGAATCGATCCGGGCCGCTGCGGAATCCGGAGAATTGCGCGTGCTCGACAGCGCGGCGCGCTGAGCGGGTATCGAGACGACGGGCCCCTGCCGTCATCGGACGACAGGGGCCCGTGCGGTACCTCCTCGATCGTTCATCGGACCGGTTCGGTGTGCATCGCCTGTGTCCCCACGACGGTCAGCAGCGCGAGCTTCTCGGCGGTGCCGGTCCCGGCGCGTGGGGTGAACCAGAGCAACCGCTGGCGGCTGTCCTCGCTGAAGAGGCTGAGGCAGTTGAGGTCGAGCATGCCGACGGTGGGGTGGAGGATCCGCTTACGCTCGTCTCTGCGCACCCCCACGTCCTGGTCGGCCCACAGCGCCCGGAACTCCGGCGACTGCTGCACCAGCTCGTTCACCAGTTCGGTCGCCTCGCTGTCGCCCGGGCTGCGCCGCCCGACTGCCGCGCGCAGGTCGGCGACGAACGAGCGTGACCGCGAAATGGGCGGTGGTCGGGTTCGCCGAGAACCTCCGCCTGCACGCCACGACCCGCGGCGTCGGAGTCACGGTCGTGAACCCGGGCATGATCGACACCGCGTTCTGGCACGGCCAGGTTCCGCCCGTCGCGATGAGCCCGGATGCGGTGGCCGGGGCGATCGGCTTCGCGCTCGATCAGCCGGTAGGCGTCGACCTCAACACGGTGACGATCCGTCCGATCGGCCAGCCCGCCTGACCCGGGGGTAGCGTGCGCACCGGTGCTCGTGTGCACGAAAGGACCTGTGCCGCACCGCTACTCGTGACGGTCAGGCGTGTACCGGCCGCGGACCCCTCCGCGGCGCCGCCAGCGCCACGCGCCGGATCTCGTTCGCCGCCAGCCGCACGTCCGAGACGACCGCGCTGGTTTTGATCGAGCGCGTCGGACCGCACAGCGATACCGCCACGCGACCTCGGTCGACATCGATGTCGAGCGCGGCCGCCACCACCGTCACTCCCAGCGCGCAGCCCTGCGAGTCCACCGCGACCCCGCTGCGATTGCGAACTTTGTCCAGTTCGCATTCCAGTTGCCGGCGAGTCCGCACGCTGTAGCAGGTGGGCGCGCTGGCGAAGGGGAGGTCGGGCCACTGCTCCGGTTCCATCGCGGCGAGCAGTGCGTGCCCGGCCGCGGTGAGCTCGACGGGCTGGCGAGCGCCGACGGCCCACTGCCGGCCCGGAGTGGGCCAGGCGCCCACGCGATTCAGATGCAGGATTTCCGCGCCGGACAACAGGCTCAGATGTGCGGTCAGGCCCGTGCGCCGGTGCAGTGCGGTCATGACGGCCATCGCCACGTCGTTGACGCTGCGCTGACGCACCACCTGCGATCCGAACTCGAACATCCTTATGCCAAGGACGTATTCGAAGCCGTGGCGTTCCACCCAGCCGAGTTCCACGAGTCGCTGCAGGATTCGATGCGCGGACGAGCGCGGGAGATGTGAACGCCGGGCGATATCGGCCAGCGTCATGGGTCGCTGCCCGACGAAGGCCTCCAGCAGGGACGCCACGCGATCGATCATCGCGTTGGGGGTTTGTTCGAGCTGCACCGTTGCCACCTGTTGCCTCCAACCGCCAGACATGTGCAGAATATGACTACCTGTCAGATTCTGACAGGTTTGAGTGTAAGGAGGGCCCAGGTGGATGTAAAGCAGATCACATCGATGTGTCCGGCCAGAGAGACGGATGCGAAGCCCTCCAGGCGATTTCCCGACCGCGTTACTGTGGACTGCGATCAAGGAGGACAGAGGTCGTGAACAAGTCGTCCAGGCCGACGCTGACCGAACGCCGCGCGGAGGAGTTGCGCCTGGCCATCGCGAACACCGCGCGCGATATGTTCGTCGCCGACGGCGACACCTCCGCGACCGTGGAGCGCATCTGCGAGTCGGTCGGGATCGCGCCGAGGACCTTCCACCGCCACTTCCCGGTGAAGGAAGATGTCATGGGGCCGCTGTTCCGGCGCAGCCAGGCGATCATCATCGACTTCCTGAAGAATGCGCCGGCCGACGCCGACGTCGCCGAAACGCTGGCGCGCGCGTTCACCACCGAGGTGTACAAGCGCCGGACACCCGAATCCGACCGCAAATTCATGACGTTGATGATCCATACGCCGCAGTACCGTCTGCGCTGGCTGGAATGGGGCGAGCAGCTCTGCGAGCCGATCACGGAATTCCTTTCGGCGAGAGTCGAACTCGGTGACGATCCGTTCCTGCGCAGACTTCCGGCGGAGCTGATCGTGCACACCAGCCGCCAGGCCTACATCCAGTGGGTCGACGAGGAGGTCGGCGGCGATTTCTCCGAGGTGGAGGCTCTGCAGCTGCGCGGTATGAAGATGCTGCTCGTCGGTCTGCGGGCGGTGATGGCGCAACCGTCGGTGCCGGTCCCGTAATCGCACGGGGGGTGCGTCGGAACCGGCGCCGACGCGGTGACTAGCGGGCCAGGAACGCCGAGACGGTCGCCTCCCACGCCTGCTTCTGCTCGATCATCACCCAGTGTCCGCAGTTCGGGAAGATGTGCACCTCCCCGCGGGGCAGGGTCCGCATCGCGATCAGTGACATGTCGACCGGGCTCACCCGGTCGTCGCGCCCCCACGTGATCAGCGTCGGAACGGAGATCCGGCGCAGATTCGCCCAGCCCGGCGTGACATCGGCGGCGCGCGCTCCCTCTGCCATGCGCGCCAGCGCCGCGCGGCCGTACATCCGCCGTGAATTCTCCAGAACGCCGGGTTCGGTGGCCTGCTGCCACCGCTGTTCGATCAGCTCCTCGGTCAGCAGAGCCTGGTCGTAGACCATCGAGCGCAGCCAGGCGACCAAACTGTCGCGGGTCGGATTCTCGACGAACTCGCTGAGCCGGATGATCCCCTCGCCCGGCTGCGGACTGAAGATGTTCGTGCCGATGCCGCCGATGGTGACCAGGCGCTCGACGCGCCGCGGCGCCGCGAGAGCGAATTCCGTTGCCACGAAACCGCCCATCGAGTTGCCGATGATCCGGACGGTCTCGAGTCCGAGCCCGTCCAGGAACGCGGTGACCGCCAGCTGCGCCGACATCATCGGATGTGCCGCACCGAAGTCGTCGCTGACCCCGAATCCGGGGAACTCGAGCACCAGCGTGCGGTAATGCTGGGCGAAGGTCGGCACGTTACCGGCGAAGTTGCGCCAGCCGGTGACGCCGGGCCCGGACCCGTGCAGCATCAGCAGCGGCGGGCCCTCGCCGCTGTCGCGGTAGCGCAGCACGCCGTGTTCGGTGGGCAATTCCAGTAGTTCGGGTACCGAGCGGGTATCGACGGAGGTCATATCCCGAGCCTGCCATCGCCGCGCCGCGTCGTTACCGACATTTCCCGGTCAGCGGTCGACGGATCGATGGCCGACTCTCCAGGTCGGTGGGCGGTTCACGCGACCGACGTCTCGCGCCGGGAGTCGTCGAGAGGTGGCAGCGGGCGTTGGACTATCTCACGCGCATCCTCGCGCGAGAGGCCCATCATGCGTAGCAGATCTTCCGCCACCGAATCGGTGGCCTCGGCGTCATCGCGGTCGGGTTGGTCGTGCAGCAGTCGCCCGAGGCAGATCGTGGCGCCGGCGACGATCGTCATGGCCAGTTCCGGGTCGCGGACGTCGAATCGGCCTGCCTGGACCGCGGATTCGATATCGCGGCGAGCGCGGGGCGCCAGCCCCTTCTGTGAGGTGGCCAGGTCGAGGCCGTCGTTGATCAGGACTTTGCTGAGGGTGGGATTGCGGCGGTGCATCCGGCCCGTCAGCCGGAAGCTCTGCGCGAACACCTGCGCCGGGTCGTCGAGGTCTTCGCAGAGCAGGTCGAGTAGCGCGCCGTGCCGATCGAGAGCCTCCTCGACCGCCACTCGGAACAGCTCCTCCCGGCTGTGGAAATGGTTGTAGAACGATCCCATTCCGACGTCGGCGGCTTGGGTGATCTCGACGATCGGGACGTTCGATTTTCCTTCCGCCATCAGCGTTTGCGCGGCAGTCACGAGGGCTGCGCGGGTGCGTGCCTTACGGCGCTCGAGCCGGTTCGGCTGGGATCCAGTCTGTGCGGACATCGCGGCATCACCTCTTCTGACATACGTGATCGTCATCGTAGCCGCTCCTGTCAATGCTGACGAAATTCTCAGCGCCTCTTGACTGTGGATATCTTCGTGAGTGACGATATCGTCAGTTTCTGGAAGGAGCGGCCGATGAACGGCCATCACGACGTGCACAGCGACCTGCACAGCGAGCACGGCGCATTGCCGGGAGAGCATCCCGGGCGGGCGCGCAACCCCGTCGTCAAGGTGCTCGACCTCGCGTGGCTGGAGTTCGAGAAGCCCGATCTCGACAAGGCGGAGACCTTCGCCCACGCCTTCGGCTTCGCGACCGCGATGCGTACGCCCGATCAGCTGCATCTGCGTGGCACCGATCCGGGCGCACCGTGTGTGCTGATCCGGCGGGGAGCCCGATCGCGATTCGTCGGCCCGGCCTTTCGCGCCGCTGAATCCGCCGACTTGGCACGCCTGTGCGAGGCGTCCGGCCGTCGGGTCGCGCCGCTGGACGAGTCGCTCGGGGGAGTGACCGTCGATCTCGCCGATCCGAGTGGGCTCGAGGTTCGGGTCGTGGCCGACACCCATGAGCTCGCGGCCCTTGCTCCGCAGCAACCGCACCTGCTGAACGTGGGGCATGAGGTTGTGCGGGTCAACGCCGCGCAGCGACCGGCCGCAGTCCCGGCGCGGGTACAACGGTTGGGGCACGTCGTCGCGCAGACCACGAGATTTCGAGCGACGCTCGATTGGTACCTGGAAAATCTCGGCCTGATCGTCAGCGACTTTCTCTATTATCCAGGCCAGCGAGAGCGCGGCCCGGTCATGAGCTTCATTCGCTGCGATCGGGCGGGGACTCCGGCCGACCATCACACGCTTGCGCTGACTCTGGGCCCGTCGAACCGGTATGTGCATTCGGCGTATCAGGTAGCGGACCTCGACGCGCTCGCCGCGGGTGGGGAGTATCTGCGTGAGCACGGCTATCGCCGATCGTGGGGTATCGGCCGGCATATCCAGGGCAGTCAGATCTTCGACTACTGGCGTGATCCCGACGGGTTCATGGTCGAACACTTCAGCGACGGAGACATGTTCGATTCGACCGTCGAGCCGGGCTGGGCCCCGATGAGCGCCTCGGGTCTGGCTCAGTGGGGGCCGCCCGCGACGAAGGACTTCCTCGGCATCAAGCCCGGAGCCGAGTCGTTGCGAGAGGCACGCGCGATCGTCGACGCGCTCCGCGAGGACAACGAATTCGATTTCCGCCGCCTGCGCGGCCTGTTGAAAGTAGCCGGCTCATGACCATCTCCGTACTCCGCACCATCGACGGCTGGTGGGTGCACACGCCGGCCGGTGCCGCCCGGATCGATACCGCCGCGACCACCACGCGAGAGCTCCTGGCGGACCGCGCGACCGTCGTCGCCGCATCGGAATCCACCGATACCGTTGCAGTGCATACTCTTTCGTTGATATCGCCGGTGACCGCGCCGTGTCGCGTGGTCGCGCAGATGACGAACTTCGCCTCCCACGTGAAGGATTCGGGTGGCGATCCCGCGACTGTGCCGCTGACGTTCTTTCGCAAGGCATCGGGATCGATCAGTGGCCCTTACGACGATGTGGTCCGGCCCGCCCATGTGTCCCTCCTGGATTACGAGGTGGAGATCGGGATCGTCTTCGGCCGGGAGATGCCGGTCGGCTCGGAGATAACCCCAGAGAATCTCGCCGGCTACGTCGCGGGCCTGGTCGTCACCAACGACGTCTCCGCACGCGATGTCCAACTACCGAAAACACAGTTCTACGAAGCGAAGTCGTACCCGACCTTCACCCCGGTCGGGCCGGCTCTGGTGCTACTGGACGCCGACGAGCTGAAGCGGTTCACCGACCTGCGACTGCGGCTGTGGGTCAACGGCCGGCCGCGTCAGGACATGACGGTCGCCGACATGATCTACCGGCCGGTCGAGGCGCTGCGAGAACTGACCCGTTTCCAGCGAATGGACGCCGGTGATCTGCTGCTCACCGGAACGCCGGTCGGCACCGCGATCAGCGCGCCGCCCAAGCCGGTGGAGATCATCGGCTCACTGCTACCGCCGAAGTTGAAGTGGAAGCTGTTCTTCTCCCGACAAGCCCAGAATCCGAAGTATCTGAAGGACGGTGACGTGGTGGAGGCGACGATCGGCACCGACGACGGCGTGCTCGATCTCGGCCGCCAGCGCACGGTCGTGAGGTACGCCCGGTGACCGGCACCGCCCCCGTGGCCGGCACCTCCGAGGAACTGTTGTGGCCGCGCTACGAGCGCCCGGAAGATCTCGCGATCATCGAGTCGCTTCCGCTCGAGGCGCGCGGATTGCCCGAATCGACATACGCGCTACTCGTGCGTGCCGCGACACGATGGCCGCACCGGCTGGCACTGACTGTGCTGCCCGATGCGTCCCGCTGGCGAGAACCTGTGCAGCGCAGTTACTCCGAGCTGCTCGCAGACGTCCACCGGTACGCGAATCTGCTGCACGAACTGGGTGTGGGCCGCTCCGATGCGGTCGCGCTCATCGCGCCGAACTGCGTCGAGCTGATTCCGGCGACATTGGCCGCGCAGCTGGCGGGCGTCGCCGCTCCCGTCAACGGCGGCCTGTCCGGCGACCACATCGCCGAACTGTTGCGCCGCTCCGGCGCCAGGACTCTGATCGCCGCAGGTCCGGAGCTGGCTCCCGAAACCTGGGACACCGCTTGTGAGCTGGCCGGACGAGGGCTGCTGGACGCGCTGCTCGTATTACGTCCGACGGCCGCAGCGCAGCCTCGACCGGCACTGCCGGACATCGACGGCGTCCTGGTCGGCTACCTCGACCTCCTTGCCGCGGAACAGGTTTCGAGTGGATTCGCGGGCCGGCCGCCGACCGGAGCGGATCTGGCGGCGCTGTTCCATACCGGGGGGACGACCGGTGTGCCGAAGCTGGCCGCCCACCGGCATTCCGGTGAGGTCGCCAACGCCTGGATGATCGCCGCCAACTCGCTGCTCGACGAGCAAGCGGTGGGATTCGCCGCGCTGCCGTTGTTTCACGTCAACGCTCTCGTCGTCACCGTGCTCGCACCGCTGTTCCGCG
Source organism: Nocardia mikamii NBRC 108933 (assembly GCF_001613505.1). GTDB lineage: Bacteria > Actinomycetota > Actinomycetes > Mycobacteriales > Mycobacteriaceae > Nocardia > Nocardia mikamii. The sequence goes on along the minus strand of NZ_BDCM01000025.1, from coordinate 54,973 downwards.
GCCAGTCGGTCGTGTGGGCGGGCCCTCTGGGATACCGGGATCTCGCTTTGTACGCGGAGTTCTGGAATATCGTGGCGCACTACCGGATTGCGGCGATGAGCGCGGTGCCGACCGTGTACGCGGTGCTGGCCCGGTGCCCGGTCCAGGCGGATATCTCGAGCCTGCGGTACGCGATGGTCGGTGCCTCGCCGTTGCCGGCCGCGGTGCGCGAGGACTTTCAGAAACACACCGGCGTGACACTCGTCGAAGGGTACGGCCTCACCGAGGCCACGTGCGCTACCGCGCGCAGCTTTCCCGGCGTTTCGCGACCCGGCGCGGTCGGCCAGCGCATGCCCTATCAGCGCGTCGCGGTTGTCCGGACGGCCGACAACGGGACGTGGGAAGACCTGCCCGCCGGAGAAATCGGCGTGCTGGTCATCAGTGGACCCACCGTCTTCGCAGGCTACGTGACCGGCCGTACCGACGCCGGCCACTGTGTCGACGGACTCGGCACGGTGATCGACGGCTGGCTGAACACCGGAGACCTGGCGCATATCGACGCCGAGGGCTTCATCCATTTGCACGGCCGCGCAAAGGATCTCATCATTCGCGGCGGCCACAATATCGATCCGGCGACCATCGAGGACGTTCTGCTGTCCCACCCCCAGGTAGTCGCGGCGGGCGCCGTCGGTCGCCCGGACGCACACTCCGGGGAGGTGCCGGTCGCCTACGTCGCCCTCACCGGCGATGCGAACGTCACCGAGGACGAGCTGGCACGCTGGGCCTCCCGACGTATGCACGAACGCGCGGCCGTGCCGAAGACCGTGACGATTCTCGACGCGCTACCGGTCACCGATGTCGGCAAACCGTACAAACTGGGCCTGCGCGCCGATGCTACGCGACGCGAGCTACGCGACGCGCTGGCGAATGCGAACGGAATCGCCGACATCACAGCTGTGGTCGAGGACGGCGCCATCATTGCGACGGTGGTGCTCGACTCCACAGCCGACCGCGACGCGATCGAAGCTGTTCTGGGCCGCTACGCGCTTACCTGGAAACTGGAGAAGCGTCGATGACGAAGATCGTATCCCTCACGCCCGCAGGGGTATCGGCGACCGGAATCCGCTCGTTCGGGGTGGCCGAACAGCGCCGAGACGGTGACGGAATCACCGAGTTGGTTCCCGCGCTCGGTGCCGACCTGCCCGCCGGCGCGTTCGTCGCTGCGCTGAGAGGAGTGCCCTCGTGAACCTGCCGGCGGTCCGAGTCGTGATCGTCGGCGCGGGCCCGACCGGGCTCACCGCGGCCACGCTCCTCGCCCAATACGGCATCGAATCGCTGGTGCTCGAACGGTGGGAGGACATCTACCCGCAGCCGCGCGCTGTCCATGTGGACGGCGAAATCCGGCGGATCCTGGAACGGCTGGGCGTCGGCCACGAATTCGACGCCGTGTCCCGGCCGGCGGCGGGCTTGCGTTTGGCGGATCCGAATCACCACGTGCTGGCGCAATTCGATCGCGACCCGACCGGTGGTCGCAACGGTCACCCGGAGGCGAATCTCTTCGATCAGCCCGAGTTGGAAGCAATCCTTCGCCGCAACGTGGCGCGGTACCCGGAGGCGACGGTGCGCGGCAACGTGGAAGTCACCGCCGTGGTCGAGGAGAACGATTGCGTCCGTGTGGTTTTCGGCGATCGGTCGACCGGTGCGTCCGAGACCGTGCGGGCGCAGTACGTCTTGGGCTGCGACGGGGCGAACAGTCTGGTGCGTGGTCAGATCGGCGGACGTATGCGGGACCTGCGATTCCAGCAGCGATGGCTGGTGGTCGACATCGCGACCACGGCCGAGCTACACCACTGGGAAGGTGTCCACCAGATCTGTGATCCCGATCGTGCCGCTACCTACATGCGAATCGGAAAGACGCGCTACCGATGGGAATTTCGTCTGCATCCGGGTGAGAACTCCGACCGCTACCGGAATTCGGCCGCACTTCGTCCGCTACTGGCCCCTTGGGTCGGTGAGACCGACTACGAAAGTCTGGAATTGGTCCGCGTCGCGGAATACACCTTCCGCGCGCAGCTCGCGGACCGGTGGCGAAAGGGCCGAGTATTCCTGCTCGGGGATGCGGCCCACCTCACCCCGCCGTTCATCGGGCAAGGAATGGGCGCGGGTGTGCGCGATGCCGCGAACCTGAGCTGGAAGCTGGCCGGAGTGCTGCGCGGCGAGTTGTCCGCCGCGGTGCTCGACACCTACGAACGGGAAAGAAAACCACACGCGCGCAGGATGATTCGGTTGGCCCAGCTCACCGGGCTGACCATGACCGAAGGTGGCGAACTGGGCAACCGGCTGCGCGGCCTGATCGTGCCACGCCTGCACCTCGTTCCGGGCCTCACCCGGATGGTCGGCAGTGGCGAATCCCCACCGCTGCGTACCACCTCGCCCGTGGCGGCGAGCCGGATCCGCGATCGTCTGGCGGGTCGTCTGGTCCCGAACGATCGGATGGTGGACGGGCGGCGCGTCGACGACGTCGCCGGTGGCCGATACGCCGTCATCACTCTCGAAGATCCGTCTCCGGCGGATCGTGCCGAAGTCGAAGGGCGAGGCGGGGTGATGGTGTGTCCCGGGCCGAACTCGGAATTGTCTCGCTGGATGCGCCGCGGCCACGCGTCGACGCTCGTAGTCCGGCCCGACGGAGCCGTGCAGTGCTGCCGCGGGAGTTTGGCCGCGCTGTGCGCGTCACTTCCTCGCTTCGCGCCGAGCGTTCGGCGGTGATGCCTCGCCTTCGGGCGGCGATCGGCTGAGATCGCAATCTCCCCCCTGCTTGAATGGTGTCATGAAACCGGTGGAGCGGTGGGCGAGAGTTCTTGCGGGACTGGGTGGTTTGGTCGCCGTCGGACTCGTCGTCCTGTACGGGCTCGCGGTGTTCCTCGGCGGCATGCCCGACGAGGGTGCCCCGCCCATCGCGCAGCGGGTCCTTCTCCTCGTCAAGGCCGTCGTCATCGGTGTCGCGTGTATCGCGCTGTCGATCGGTGCGATTATCGGGCGGCCGAGGTCGATCATCGCCGGCTGCGTGTTGTTCGTCGCGGATTTCGTTCTGCTGTACGTCTGGTACTCGAATGTTTTCGTTCCCCCCGAGAGCTTGCCCGTCGAGTCCGAGACGGGGGGATATCCACTCGAGTTCGTGCTCGCGGTATGGCTGGTCTGGACGGTGCTCCCGATCGTGACAGCGCTGCTCGTCGTCGCGTGGGGTGGGGTGGCACGCGGGCCGTCGGTGCCGCTGCCGGCATAGATCGGCGACTCTCGCGGGCCCCGCCGAAAGGTCATGGCGGTCGTCGTCGATCGCGTCCCCGGGCACGGTGATTGTGCTTGAATATTCCTAGAACCTGTTTCAGTCAGCGATGACGGCCCGGTGGTTGATATGCGTGCGACACGTCCCGATATCCCGGCGAATTTCGACGTCACGGATCCGGATATGTGGGCCCGGCGGGTGCCGGTCGAAGAGTTGGCGGAACTGCGTCGTACGGCTCCGATCTGGTGGAATTCGAAGCCGCCGCACAGCGACGGATTTCCGGACGACGGATTCTGGGTCGTGACCACACACGCCGACGTCAAAGAGGTGTCTCGGCGCAGCGATGTGTTCTCCAATGCCGAGAACACCGCGCTGCCACGGTACGGCGTCGAACTCACCCCCGAACGGATGGACATGCAGCGGCTCGTCCTGCTCAATCAGGATGCGCCGCAACACACCAGGATGCGCAAGCTGATCTCGAAGGGATTCACCCCGCGGGCCGTCAACGGGCTGCGCGCGGAGTTGTCCGCTCGCGCCCAGGCCATCGTGGCCGCCGCCGCCGAGGCGGGCGCGGGGGACTTCGTCACGCAGGTGGCATGCGAACTGCCGTTGCAGGCGATCGCGGAATTGATCGGCGTGCCGCAGGCGGACCGGATGAAGATTTTCCGGTGGTCCAACGAAATGATCGGCTACGACGACCCGGAGTATGCCGGCGTGGACCCGCTGGCCGCCTCCGCCGAACTCCTGGCCTACGCCTGGCAGATGGCCGAAGCGAGAAAGTCGCGGCCGGCCGACGATATCGTGACCGAACTGGTCCACGCCGACGTCGACGGGGAAGCGCTGACCTCGGAGGAATTCGGCTTCTTCGTCATTCTCCTGGCCGTGGCCGGCAACGAGACCACCCGTAACGCGATCACGCACGGGATGATCGCATTCCTCGAAAACCCCGGCCAATGGGAGCTTTTCAAATCGCAGCGGCCCAAGACCACCGTCGACGAAATCGTCCGCTGGGCCACGCCGGTGAGTACGTTCCAGCGAACCGCGCTGGAGGACACCGAACTCGGCGGCGTCCGCATCCGGAAGGGGCAGCGGGTACTGATCGTCTACCGATCCGCGAATTTCGACGAGGAAGTCTTCGACGCCCCGTTCACCTTCGACATCACCCGAGACCCCAACCCGCACTTGGCGTTCGGCGGTACGGGTGCGCACTTCTGCATCGGGGCCAACCTGGCCAGACTGGAGATCGACCTGATCTTCAACGCCGTCGCCGACCACCTTCCCGACATCACCGCACTGGGGGACCCCCGGCGGCTGCGGTCGGGCTGGTTGAACGGCATCAAGGAATTCCAGGTGCGCTACCGGGGCGAGTGAAGGGTCCGGCGCCCACGGCCGGATGGCGTGGACGCACCGAACCGTCGATGATTTTCGGCCGCACGCATCGTCTCTTCTGCGACTCGACAGATTGGATGAACCGATGCAGATCCTGGCCCGCCTGTGTGTGACCGCCGATGGTTACGTGACGACTCCGGACGGCTGGCCACCTCAGGTCATCGATCCGGTGCACGGTCCGGGCAGTCACGGCATCGCCGAATTTCTCCGCACCTGCGAGGCCGCCCTGATGGGACGCACGACCTTCGAACCGGCGCTCACCGCCGATCGCTGGCCGTGGCCGGACCTGGAGGTTTTCGTGCTGGGTTCGCGCCGGCCCGACGGCACCCCCGACGATGTGACCGTCGACGACGATCCGGTGCGGCTGCTGGAGAAGGTCCGTGCGGCCAACAGGGGCGGCGATGTCCACCTGATCGGTGGGCCCGCCACGATCGAGACCTATCGCGCGCTGGGTGCCGTCGACAAACTCGAGCTCGTGATCCTGCCGTTCTTCGTCGGCAGCGGCATGCGCCTGACCGATTCGCTGGATCCACGGACCGATCTCGAGTTCGAGAGCTCGCGGCCGTTGGACGGTGGCGGCGTGGAGATCGTCTACCGAGTGTTGCCTGCCGCCGGATAATCGCTGTCGAAGCTCTCGCCGGCGGGCTCGGCGGCGTGGACGGTGTGCAGGATCCAGTTGCCGCGGGCGCCGGACTTGGCGTCGTACAGCGAGGTGTCGGCCGCGTCGAGCAGCCATTCGGGGTCCTTGCCGGCGACCGGAGTGACGACGGCGCCGATGCTGGCGGAAATGTGGAGCCGGTGCCCGCCGACGATGAGGGGATGCGACAGTGCGCCGCGGAGGCGATCCGCCACGGCGGAGACCCGTCGGGTGTCGGCCGGGGGCGGAATGAGGGTGACGAACTCGTCGCCGCCGATCCGTGCGACCAGGCATCCGTCGTCCTGCAGGCTGTCGTGCAGCCGACGAGCGACGGTGGCCAGCACTTGATCGCCGACGCCGTGACCGTATCGGTCGTTGACCTCTTTGAAGTGGTCCAGGTCGGTGAAGCACAACCCCATCAGATCGTTCTCGCCGGCCGTGGAGATCACTGCTCTGAGCGTGTCGAGCAGGTGGCGGCGGTTGGGCAGCTCGGTGAGCGCGTCGTGGCGCGCCTGGTAATGGAGCTGCTCCTGCAGTTGGTGGCGTTCGGTGACGTCCTCCCCGATGGCGAGCAGATAGTCCGGCCCGAAGGCGCTCCGGACATAGGTGATCGCGAATGTGGCCCATCCGGTGCTGCCGTCCGCGCGCTGCAGACGCCGTTCGATCTTCGCGGTACCCGCCCTGGCCGGTACGAGGTCGTCGTAGACCATCTGGCGGATCGCGGCCTGGTCGTCGGGGTGGGCGAAGTCGTAGACGCTGATTCCGCGTAGCGAGTCGACCGGTACGCCGATCATGTCGGCCAGATGCGGATTGGCTTCCAGCAGCACACCGTTGGTGTCGCCGATAGCGATGGCGATGGAGGCATGGTCGAACACGAGCCGGAACCGGCGCTGGCCTTCCTCGACATCGTCGGCCCGGATCGCTTCGGCCAGGAAGTGGTGGCCGTGGCCGAACGCGACGAGCAGGGTGGCCATCCGCCGGCCGGTGTCGGGGTGATCGCTGAATTCCGTGAGTCTGTGCAGTACCGGGGCGGACACGACCGGGACCGCCGGATCGGTGAGCCGGGCACCCGCCAGCGCCGCTCCTGCTCGGGATCCGGCGGCCGCGTCGAAGTCCTCCGCGGTGAGACTCGCGTGAAGTTCTTCCAGTAGATCGCGCAGAAACGAAATTTCTACATTGGCGTAGGAAGGGTGGGCGGTGATCGTCGCGAGCGCGCGCTCCCATTGCTGGGCGAGTGCTGTGCTCAGATCATCCACTCCAACTCCCCATGTCCGATGCGCTTGTGCTGCTACTTCGGGTGCCCGGCGATACTCCCCTGGCTGGTACTGCTGATCGAGACGCTGCAGTCAAAGGTACTGCATGCCTGATTCGTCACGTCATCGGCGGACTACCTCTGTGTGTGGGCCTCGGCGAATATCGACCGGCCCTTGTAGCGCGAGGTGGCGCATTGCCACACCCAGCTCGCTTGCACGCATTGGTCGAGGTCGTCGGCGTAGGCGGTGACGGCGGTGGCCAGCGGTGGACCGAGTGCGGCGCAGCGATCGAGCAGGTCTCGACGCAGCCCGCGGAAGTGTGTGAATCGCTCGCGCACGATCTGCGCGGCGCCGAGTACGGCGTCGGCCAGTGTCGCGCCGGGCGTATTGAGCAGCAGAATCGATATGAGATTGAAATCGGATCGGTCCACGATGACCTCCTTCTCGAAGGAGAAGACATCGTTCATCAGGGCGCCGACTTCGGCGGTCAGGCGTTCCAGCGTGCGCAGGTCCTCGGCGAGGCCGGCGGCGGCGAGCCGATCCCAGGGCAGGGTGGTGTCGCGCGCGAACTCGCACAGCTGGATCGCGGGGTACATCCCGGAAACTTCGTTACGCAGGGCGATGTAGTCGTCGACGCTGAGCAGGTCACCGCGCGCGCCGACGTTCTGGTCGCGGATCGCCGTGCGCAGGTGGTCGATCGTCGATGCGCGGAATCGCTGCAACCACACGGGCTCGGCTTGTTCGGTGAGGATCGTCAAGAATTCGAGGCTCGCCTCGATGATGGGGGTGGTGGTGTCCGGCCGGATCCGGCCGGACTCGAATAATCGACACAGATGGTCGACCTCCCGCTGCGCCTGTGCGCGTTCGTCCTCGGACAGATGGCTGAACTTCTCCCGGCCCACCGTGTCGTTGAGTGCGAACAAGATCGCGTTGTAGATACCGATCGTCGTCATCCGCGGTAGGTCTATCGTGCGCGGATGCAGGTAGGGTGTCATCGAATTGTAGGCGGCACCACCGCTTTCCAGCCAGATCCGGTGTCTGCGGCAGAACGTCTCGACCGCCTCGCACGCCTCGGCGCCGAACCGGTTCGGCGCGAAAGTGCCGCAGTATTCGGCGATATCGCAGTCGTCGGTGCTGAACAGGGCGCGCAACGACCATCGATCCCCGTGCAGAAGTGACTGGTATTCGGTGTGCATGGCGGCGATATCCGATTCGATATGAGGCATGTACTGCACGAACGTCTCCCAACCAAGAGCGGCATCAGCCGATCCGAAAGTGTCGCCGACAGTTGGCGATACCCGGTACCAGTATTTCATCGGGAGCGGTCGGACGCTGGCCGCTCGAAGCGGACGCGTTTCAGAATTTGAGGCGGGGGCTCCTGCCTGTCATGGCAGCCACTGACGCATGGCTCGACGCCGTCGCCCTTGGGTCCAGCGCCGTACTCCCGGCCGGGAGAGCATCGTCTGCGCGTCGATCACCGACGCCGTCCGCGGCGAATGCGGATGGTCTGGGGATTCGACCTCGACGTGGTCGCGAACCGCGTTCGCTAGCGCCACGACATCGCCCACGCGACAACACCGGTCGAAGTCGCCGCCGCCATCGAAGTGTTCCGTGATCACATCCCGCTGCGGCCACGGCGAACGATACCGGCATGACTTCGCGGCCGCGTCTCGATCCCGACGGCCGTTTCGCTCCGATCGCGTCGGTGGCCTTCAGTGGCGGCGGTCACTCTTGACCGATCGAAGGCGGTGACGTTAGTTTCGAACCGACATGAACTTGGGGGGTGAAATGTCTTCTTCTACAGGACGTTTCGTTAGCAAAACAGTAGCTGTCCTCGCTGTCGTCCTCGGCATCTTCGGGATGCTGGTGGTCGCGGCACCGATAGGATCTGCCGATTCGTTGGACTGCGGGGCGGTCGCTGCGCGGATCGAGGCACACAATCAGGCTGCCGCGGTCCACAACGCGAATCCGCCGAATCCGTCGGATGAGGCAGCGGTCGCGGCCTACAACGCGGAGGCCGAACGCGGCAACGCCGAGATCCCGGAATTGCAGAGCCTGGCCGAGCAGTGCCGGGCCGAGGGGCATGACGTTCCGCAGGTCGGTGCACCGCCGAAACCCGATGCGCCGCAACCGTGCCCGGCCGCGCTGATCATCGCCGCGGCCGCGCCCAACCCGAGCTGCCCGCCGAGCCCGGCACCGGGGCCCGCGCCCGCGCCGAGTCCGGCACCGGCGAAGCCGCGCACGCCGTCGGTGCCGTTGGCGCCGCGCTCGTCGACCGCGCCGGCGCTACCGAACCCTGCGATGGCGTTGCCGCCGTTGTCGCGGATCATCCGCAATCCCGCGATCCCGCAAGGTGGCACCTACAGTCCGTCGACGTTGATCGGTAGCGGTGCTCCGGTGCAGCCGGCGCTGCTGCCCAACAGCATGGTGAACGGCCCCAACGCCTTCCGTGTCCTGCCCGCGCCCGCGAATCCGTTGCAGGCGCCCGGCGCCACCGGTGGGATCGGGCCGGCGCCGGATATGACGGCCATGCAGCAGGAGTTCTTCGCCAATGCCTTCCAGATCCAGCAGGCTGCCCAGGGTGTGCTGCGCCCGAGCAACGCCACGCCGCAGGTGTTCGCGTTGCCGAATCCGGACGGCACCAACCCGGTCGCCGATCAGACCCCGGTCATCCTCGTCGCCGGCGACGGCGGCAACGTGCTGGCCGCACCGCTGGACGACTACAACCGCTCCGGCGGCCTCGTCGGCTACATCACCCCCGCCATGGTCGGCACGGGCGGTTCCCCCTCGATCAAGATTCCCGGTGCGACCAGGCCGTACCAGCGGGGACACCTGTGCGCCAACGTCAACGGCTGTCCGGGGGATCTGCCCCAGTTCCTCACTCCGGAACTCGGCGCGATCAACACCGGCATCATTCGCGACTGGGACGTCGAGATCAGCAAGGTCGTCAGCGGTGCCAGAGTTGCCGACGGGATCCCGCAGCAGAACGTCTCGCTGGGCAAGATTCCGCTCTACGTCGGCGACAACGCCATCCCCGACTACATCCTGATGTGGGCCATCGGCGACAAGGGATGGAATCCCGGGCCCGTGCTGATCCAGAATTTCTGACAGGATCGAGACGATGACCGCCTTCGACGAGCTCACCACCTTCCTCCCGCCGCCACCGGCACGGCCGCCGGTGGCGTGGGAGGAGACCGAGGCCGAGCTCGGCGTCGAGCTGCCGGCCGACTACAAGCGGCTCTACGACACCTACGGCGATGTCCTGTGGTGCAACGCATTCCGGCTGCTGGGCCCGGCGCCCGACGAATGGGACGATCTCGCCGCCCGCACGCGCCGAGCCCGTGGCGACCTGCTGCCACCGGAACGATTACTGCCGCAATGGCAGCCCGCGGTGCCCGCCGGAGTGTCGATCGAACCGGCACAGCTGATCCAGTGGGGCGCTCACGAGGGCGGGGACTATCTGCTGTGGTATCCGGGACCGGATCCGGCCGTGTGGACGATCATCCTCACCAACGTCCACCAGTCCGCGTGGTTGTTCACCGCTATGCCGGTCACCGACTTCCTGCTGGCCTGGACCACCGGCACCCTCGACCTGGCCGGCAACGACTACTTCGACGTCGCCCACTACCTCGACGGCGAGCCGCCCTACTACGAGATCGACGATCCCGCAGGCGATCTCGCGGGCGGTGAGCCGATCCGGGTACAAGCCACGACCTGAACCGACACCTCTGCCCCTCGTCTCGTATATCCGCGCGGCGCTGCGGGCGGTGGAGCCACCGATTCAACAGCGCCTCGATCGCCCCGTGCGCCGAGTCGCTGCCCGATAGGGTGCCGGTGTGGATGCCTACACGAGTTCGGACGCGATGGCGCTGGCTGCTCTGGTGCGGTCGGGTGAAGCCGAGCCGTCCGAATTGCTGGAGGCGGCGCGGGCGCGCGCGGCCGAAGTCGATCCGCGGATCAACGCGATCGTGGCCGAGGTCGATCCGGCCTGTGCTGTCGAGGTGGACGACGCGCCTTTCGCCGGGGTGCCGTTCCTCATCAAGGACCTGCATCAACATCTCGCCGGCTATCCCACCAGCGGCGGTTCGCGGTCGCTCGCGTCGGTCCCGGCGACCGAGAATGCCACGGTGGTGCAGCGGTGGCTCGATGCCGGTCTGGTTATCTTCGGTAAGACCAATACTCCCGAATTCGGCGCCAAGGGAATCACCGAACCCGAGTTGTTCGGTCCGGCGCGCAATCCGTGGAATACCGGCCACACGCCCGGTGGCTCCTCTGGTGGCGCCGCGGCGGCGGTGGCTGCGGGGATCGTGCCGTGCGCGGGTGCCAGTGACGGCGGTGGCTCGATCCGAATTCCGGCTTCGGCGTGTGGGCTGCTCGGGCTCAAGGCTTCTCGCGGCCTGATCCCGGCCGGTCCCGTGCACGGTGAGTATCTGGGTGGAACCGCCACCGATGGCGTCATCTCTCGGTCGGTGCGAGACACCGCCGCCATGCTCGACGTGCTGGCCGGCCCGACCCCGGTCGGGCCGTACCTGGTCGCGCGGGAGACGGGCAGCTATCTCGCGGAGGTGGAACGTGCCCCGGGGCGTCTTCGGATCGGGATGTGCACTGCCAGTTCGGTCAATCCGGCGCCCCATCCGGAGGCTGTGGCGGCGGCGAACGGAGCGGCCGAACTACTGGTGAGCCTCGGCCACGACGTGATGGAGTTGCCCCGCGCTCCGTTCGATGACGCGGCTTTGGCCAAGGATTTTCTCACCACCTGGTTCGTCGAGTGTGCCTTTTCGGTGGACGAGGCCAAAGCCGCTGGTGGCGTGGGGGATTCGGGATTCGAACTCGATACCCGGCTCATGGCCGCGCTGGGGCGCGCGATCAAGCCTGTCGAGTTGACTCGCGCCGTCGAGCGGCGACACCAGTACGTGCGGCGGCTGGCGGACTTTCACGAGTCCTACGACTTGCTGCTCACTCCGACGACAGCGACGCCGCCGCCTCGGATCGGGGCGTTCGACCTCTCGCCGACGCGGCGCACGGCACAGCGACTGTTGCTGACCGCCCGGGTCGCCGGGCTACTGCGCTGGACACCGATCGTCGACCAGTTCATCAACGACAACCTGGGCTGGGTTCCTTACACCCAATTGGCGAACATCACCGGCCGTCCCGCCATCAGCGTGCCACTGCACTGGACTCCCGACGGGCTACCGATCGGCGTCCAGTTCGTCGGCCGCCTCGGCGCGGAAGGACAGCTCATCCGGCTGGCCGCACAGCTCGAGCAGGCCCAGCCCTGGGCCCAGCGCCGCCCGGACATCTGACCTGTCGTCGATCATCAGAGGCGGTGCGAGAGCGCGGCCCCGGTCTCTGCGCCGAACATCGGATCAGCTCGTTCGCCGTGTGCCCGCGGTCGGTGCCGCGGCGATGATCCAGTTGCTGAACTCCGCGGCCAGATGCCACTGGTGTTGGCGGATGAAGCGGGCGGGCACGGTGGCCGGGAATTGTACGGTCAGCAGTGCGTCCATGGTGCCGGCGCGGTCCCGGAACTGGTGGCGGACACCGCCGATGACCAGGCCGTCGTCGAGAGTCGCCGCTCCGGCGATCTGGATCGGATAGTTGGGGTCGACCGGAATGGTGAGAGTGTCGCTCGCGGTGTAGTCGATGATGAATCTGGTTGCGGCGGGGCTTCCCCCGGTGGTTTCGAGGACTTCTTGGCGTCCGTCGGGTAGGCCGCGCACAAGGTAGTGGTCCGGGCAAGCGGCGATCATGTCGGATTCGGCGTTGGTGGTCGTCAGGTCGTTGAACCACGTGGCAAATCGTTCGGCGGAGTAGCCGGGTACCTCGAGGCGAGTAACGCAGTGTTTGGTTCGGCCTCTGCTCGCTGCCACCCCGATGCGGGATGTGCGTTCCGAGAAGGCCAGTTCGTGCCGGAGTAGCGCGTAAACGCCGGCGTGACCGAGTCGGGTTTTCAGTGTGATCAATGCGGAGCGTTGCTCGTCGAGCGGAGCGGTGCGCAGTTCGTGCGGTGTGCGGTCGGGCATGATCTCGTTCAGCCCGAGATGTCCCAGGCGCGCGGTGAATTTCCCGAGAACTGCTGTGGCGCGGCGCGATTCCCATGCGCGTACCTGTTCACGTGTCACGTTCTGCGTGCCGACGGTCGCCCGGATCTGCACGGTTTCGGTCATGTCTGCTCCTGCTGTTCTGGTTGGCCTGACACCCGGGTTCCGGGCGTGTGGACGGCGCGCACATCGTTGACTGGGAAGGCCGGCTCGCCCCGGACGCCGCCCGGATTCCCGCGGCGGCCGAGGTGGTGAGGGCTCCGTCACCGTTCGGGGCGAACGTGCGGCAACTGCTGGCCGATCTCACCACGCATCGAACATCCTGTCTACATTTTCGTCAACTCGCAGTGAACAGTAGTGCGTGACTGTTCGGCCGCAGGACGAATCGGGTCGCCCACCTCTGCTGCTCCAGAATACGCACCCAGCGTGGGCGGTTGACCGCAGTATAAGCCGCGTATTGCGGGTGTATTCCTGTGCGCGAAGCTCTGACGCTCCTCCTCGATGGTTGACATCCTGCCTCCGAGTGTTCCATGCTGCTTAACATAGTTTGGGTTCGCTGAACCTCCCATTTCCCCTCATCGACGCCGAAGGAGCCCTTGATGCCATCCTCGATCCCTCGATCACGATCGACCCGCGCACCACGGTCGGCGACCGGCGTCGCCGGCCGCATTCGCCGTCCGAGCGGGGTGTGCCGGCGCTTCGCCGGTAAGGGATTGCCGTGCTGATCGGGTTCGCCGGATTGGGGCGGATGGGACGGCCGATGGCCGCCCACCTCGCGGCGGCGGGGCATACCGTCCTCGCCTACGATCCCGTGGCCGAGTACGTCCCCGAGGGGCTCACCCTGGTCGACTCGATCGAGGATCTCGCGGTGGCGCCGTTGTCGATCAGCATGCTGCCCGATGGGCCGTCCACGCACGCTGTGGTCGTCGACGGACTGCGAGCGGTCGCGGTCGGTCACGTGCACATTGTGATGGGCACGATCGGTCCAGAGGCCGTGCGCGAAATCGCGGATCGCACCAGGGCGGAGGTCATCGACGCGCCCGTGTCGGGCAGTGTGTCGATGGCCGAATCCGCCTCCATCACAACGATGGTCGGATCCTCTGTCGAGCAATTCGCGCAGTGTCGCCCGGTGCTGGCGGCGATGACCGCGGCACAGTTTCATGCCGGGCCCCTCGGTTCGGGGTCGGTGGCAAAGCTGGCGGTGAACGCGGTCCTCGCCGGATTGAGTCAAGCCGTCGCGGAAGGGCTCGTTCTCGCCGAGGCCGGCGATCTGGATCCGGAGGCCTTCTACGACATCCTGCGCCACAGCGCGGCCGGGGCGCCGTATGTCGGATACAAGCAACAGGCGTATCTGGCGCCGGAGACCGCCGCTGTCGCGGCGACAGTCGCCCTGATCCGCAAGGACCTCGGCCTCGCCCTGGACCTCGCACACCGCCACGACCTCGACCTCCCCGGAGCCGAGGCCGCGTTCGGCGTGCTCGAGGAGGCCGTGGGGACCGGCTTGGGGCAGGCCGATATGGCCCAGGTCCTCACCGTGCTGAGACGACGACGCGGCGGGTCCTCGTACTCGGCACTTTCCAGCGATCAGCGGAAGGGAGCACACCTGTGACCGACGCACCCATCACCGCCGCAGTCGAGTCGACGATTCGCTCGCTCGAAGACCGACGGTACGCGGCCGTGATCGCGGGCGATGTGGACGGCTTCCTCGCCCTGGCTCATCGCGATCTCGTCTACACCCACTCCAACGCCGAGGTCGACACCCTCGACAGCTATGTCGAGAAGCTGAGGTCCGGCCACTACGTGTATCACCACATCGACCATCCGGTGCGCGGCGTCGTCGTCGCCGGCGACACCGCGGTCGTCGTCGGCGAGATGCACGCCGATCTGACCGCCGGGGGAGTGCGCAAGAAGCTGGCCAACCGTGCGCTGGCGGTGTGGGTGCGCGACCGTGATCGCTGGTTGCTGCTCGCCTATCAGCCGACAGTGATTCCGGGAGATGACCGATGACGATGTTCACCTACGACGCGCTGCCCGGCCGAGTGGTCTTCGGCGCGGGCGCGGCGCGCACCGCATTGCTCGACGAGGTCGACCGACTGGGCGCGCAGGCAATCCTGCTGATCGCTTCCACTTCGGAGTACGAGCTCGCGGCCCGGCTGTGCGAGCGGTTCGCCGACCGGCTGTCTGCGACATTCTCCGGGGTGCGCCCGCACGTACCGGTCGAGGTCGCCGAGCGCGCCCGCGAGGCGGCGGACGGCTCGGATCTGGTGTTGTCCGTGGGTGGCGGTTCCACGACAGGCACCGCGAAAGCCGTTGCCCTGACGACGGGTTTGCCGATCATCGCCGTCCCGACGACCTATGCCGGGTCGGAAGTCACACCGGTGTGGGGAATGACCGACGAGGGCCGCAAGACCACGGGCACCGACCGGCGAGTGTTGCCACGGACGGTGATCTACGACCCGGAATTGACACTGTCGTTGCCCGCGGACCTCTCGGCGGCCAGCGGCCTCAACGCCATGGCTCACTGCGTCGAAGCATTCTGGGCTCCGGGGCGCAACCCGGTGTCGAGCGCGGTCGCCGAGGACGGTATCCGGCATCTGAGCCGGGGCCTGGAAACAGTCACCGCGGCGCCGGATGACCTGACGGCGCGAACCGAACTGCTGCTCGGCGCATATCTGGCCGGATCGGCCTTCGCGGTGGCCGGCTCGGGACTGCATCACAAGATCTGCCACGTCCTCGGCGGTGCCTTCGATCTGCCTCACGCCCGAACGCACGCGATCGTCCTGCCGTATGTGCTCGCGTACAACGCCCCGAACGCGGCGGCGGCCACCGACCGGATCGGCGCCGCGCTCCGGCGGCCCGATCCCATCGCGGCGCTGCGCGAGATGAGCGAAAAGCTCGGTGTTTCAACGGGTTTGCGCGACCTCGGTGTTGGTGAAGCAGACCTCGACGCTGTCGTCGACGACATTGTCGCGATCGCCCCCGGCGACAACCCGACACCCGTCACCGCCGCCGGCGTCCGCGCGATCCTGCACGCGGCGTGGGCCGGATCCGAGCCGACAGGGCCAATCGCATGATCCTCGACCACACCGCCGTATCCGGGCGGGAACAAGCGGTTACCGACGAGGTTCTGGCAAGCTTCGACGCGACGCCGGATCCTCGGCTGCGCGCGGTGTTGCACAGCCTCGTCCGGCACCTGCATGCCTTCGCCCGCGAGGTCCGGCTCAGCGAACGAGAATGGCAGCGGGCGATCGAATTCCTCACCCGCGCAGGCCATATCACCGACGAACGCCGCCAGGAGTTCATTCTGCTGTCGGACGTTCTGGGGTTGTCGATGCTGACCGTCGCCATCAACGAGCCCGCCGAACCCGGCGCCACAGAATCGACGGTATTCGGCCCGTTCTTCGTCGACGACGCTCCCGAAGTGCCGCTCGGCGGCGATATCGCTCGCGGCGCCTCCGGCGCGCCCTGTTATGTGTCGGGGCAGGTCCGCTCGGTCACCGGCACACCGATCGCGGGCGCTCGGATCGAGGTCTGGGAGGCCGACGAGGACGGTTTCTACGATGTCCAGTACCCCGACGGCCGCTCGGCCGGTCGTGGATGGCTTCGCTCGGATATCAACGGCGAGTACAGGTTTCGGTCGGTTCTGCCCGCGCCGTATCCGATCCCGCACGACGGGCCGGTCGGTGATCTGCTGCAGGCGACGAATCGTAGCCCCATGCGCCCCGCGCATCTGCATTTCATGGTCACCGCCCCCGGATTTCGGACCCTGATCACCCACATCTTCCTCTCCGGCGACCCCTACCTCGCCACGGACGCTGTGTTCGGCGTGAAGGAAGACCTGGTCGTGAGCGCCGTCCATCACGACGACGGTCCGGCCCCGGACGGCACCCACCCCCGCGGCGGCTGGCACAGCATCACTTTCGACCTGGTCCTCGCCACCGACGACGACCTGAAACACCCTTGAGGAAATCGCCTGTGCCACAGATGATGAGGGCTGCTGTGTACTACGGTGCACGCGACATCCGGCTCGAAGAAGTACCCGTGCCGAGTCCCGGCGGCGGCGAAGCGCTCGTGCGAGTGCTGCGGTCGGGGATCTGCGGTACCGACGCATCCGAGTGGATCGCCGGACCGAAAACCTATCCCGTCACACGACGCCACCCGCACAGCGGCCATCTGGGTCCTATCATTCCCGGGCACGAGTTCGTGGGTGAGATCGTGAGGTCCGACTCCGATTCCGACCTCGCCGTCGGAGATCTGGTCGCCAGCGGAGCCGGAGTATGGTGCGGGACTTGTCGCAGATGCCGCGAAGGTCGCACAAACCAATGCGGGCACTACAAGACTGTCGGGCTCAACGTCCACGGTGGTATGGCCGAATACGTTGCGGTCCCTTCGAAGACGCTTCGCCGGTTGCCCAGCGGGTTGTCGATCGACCACGCCGCTCTCGCGCAACCGCTCGCGGTCGGCATCCACGCCGCTCGCCGCGCCGGAGGCCGTGACGGTGACAGCGTCGTCGTGATCGGCGCCGGCGCCATCGGCTCCTTCGTCATCGCCGGGCTCGAGCACATCGGTGGCTTCGACATCACCGTCGTCGATATCGCGGCCGACCGGCTCGAGCGTGCGATGCGGCTGGGCGCCCATCGAGCACTGACCACATCGGACACGATCGCCTGCGATGTCCGAGAGGCCTTGGGCGGCCACCGGCCGGAGGTCGTCATCGAAGCCAGCGGCGCGCCGGGGCAGCTCGCCGAAGCACTGGCCATGGTCGCCGACGGCGGCCGCGTCCTGGCAGTCGGCATACCGAAAGGCAAGCCCGAGTTGGACATTCACTCGATGATCTTCCGCGAGGTCACCCTCGACACCACACTCGCACACATCTGCGACACCGATCTGCCCGCAGCACTCGACATCCTTGCCCACGGCGTCATCGGCGGCGAATTCGTCGAACCCGCCGTCGCGCTGGACCAGCTCGGCACCTCCCTCGACCGACTCGCCGCCGGTCGAGTGGAAGGAAAGATCCTCATCGATCCCGGCATGTGAGGTCACTGATGACAACGACCCGCGCCGGCGTAACCGCCGCCGTCTGCACCGCCGCCCTCCTGTTGAGTGGATGCACCGCACTACGCACCCCGGGCCGCGCCGAGAACCACATCACCGCCGACTTCCGCGACACTGCGGGCATTTTCGACGGGAACCCCGTCACCGTGCTCGGGCTCCGGATCGGCACGGTGGACAAGATCATCCCCCACGGTGAATACAACGAAGTCCACATGAGCATCGATGCTTCGGTGCAGATACCCGAACACGTTGTCGCGGCCCTCGTTTCACCGTCGATCGTCACAAATCGTCACATCGAACTCACGCCCCGCTATACCGGCGGTCCGGCACTGCCGGCCGATGCGCACCTGACCGTGCAGCAGACACGCACTCCCATCGAGCTGGACACGATGATCAAAACGATCGACCAGTTCGCCGCCGCCCTCGAGCCCGAACCCGGCGCCGACACCGGCCCGCTGTCGGGAGAACTGCTCTACTCCATGGTCAACGGACAGGGGCAGAAGATTCACGACACCCTGGCTGCCTTGTCCGGAGCCCTGAAGGTCGGCGTCGGCAACGGTGATGCGATCACCGGCATCATCAGCAAACTCAACGAACTGACGACGATGCTGGCCGACAACGACCATTCGGTGCGCGAGTTCAGCGACAAGATGACCCAGCTGTCGAAGTTGCTGGCCGAACAAGCACCAGGACTGCAAGCGACTCTCGACCAGCTCAACGGGATGTTGGCCAACACCAGCGGAACCCTGAGCCAATATCAGGACCAGCTCGCGGGCACCCTGTCGAACCTGACCAGCGTCACCGCCCAGCTGCGCGCCAACGCCGCCGGAGTGACGGAAACGGCCGACCTCGCCCCGCTGCTGCTGCAAAACCTCGACCGATCGATGGACCGAAGCCAAGGATCCATGCGCGGTCATGTCGTGCTCGGTACCGCGCTCACCGGAGAGGTCGTCAGCCTCTTCTGCGACCGCATCCAGATGCGATCCGACGGCTGCCGCACGGGCCGCCTGGAGGACTTCGGGCCCGACCTGGGACTCACCTCGGCACTCCTCGGACTGACACGATGAAACACTAAGGAGCCCAGCGGTGTTCGAACCCTTCCCGGGAAATTACGTCTGGAATCTCTCGATCAATCTGGCACTCGCGCAGGGCGCCGCGATCGGGGAGATCGACGAAGCATGCCGCCCCCTGATCGGTGCCGGACCGGATTCGGAGCAGTTGTTCGCGAGCCTGTGTGCGATCGCGGATCGGGTCCGCCGACAGGCCGACGCGGATGTTACTGCGGGCCATGAGCTTTCGGCGGCGACGCGATACCGCCGTGCGTCGATCTACTACCTGACCGCGGAGCGGATGCAGAGCCGGTCGTTCGAGCCGTGGAAAGTGGCTTACCGTAACGGTCTCGACTGCTTCCGTAGGTCGGTCGAGCTCGGTGGTGACCACTGTGAGTTCGTCGAAGTTCCGTACCGTGACGGCGATATCGACACCACCTTGCCCGGCCTGCTCCTACAAGCGGACGGCGATGGCTCGACGCCATACATGGTGCAGTTCAACGGCCTCGATTCGACCAAGGAGATGGTCTACGGCACCGGCCTGGCCCGAGAATATCGCGAGCGCGGAATTTCCACGCTCATCATCGACCAGCCCGGCACCGGGGAAACGCTGCGACTCCGCGGGCTAACCGGCATCGCCGAGGCCGAGCGCTACGGGTCCGCCTGCTTCGACTATCTCGCCGAGCGGTCCGACTGCGATCCGGAACGGATCGGTGTCGGTGGGTGGTCGCTCGGCGGCTACTTCGCGCCCCGCGCCGCGGCATTCGAATCGCGTTTCGCGCTGTGCGCCGCGTGGGGCGCCATCTACGACTGGGGCGAGTTGCAGCGCACCCGCCGGGCGCGCGAACGCACCGGAACCGCCGAGCCGTCGGTCCCGCACTTCTGGGAGCACGTGATGTGGGTGTTCGGAAAGAACTCGGTGGACGAGTTCGCAGACTTCGCCGCGTCGCTGACGATGGCCGAGGCCAGCGCGAAGATCGAGGTCCCTCTCCTGGTGGTCCACGGTGCGAACGATCGCCAAGTTCCGCCGGCCATGGCGCAGAAGCAGTACGACGCAGCCGTCAATTCGCCGAACCGGCAGTTGAAGATCATGACCCTCGACGACGGGGGAGTCGAGCACTGCGCCGCCGACAACATGTCGGCCACAGTCGACTTCATCGCCGACTGGGTCGCCGATCGATTCGGTACCGGACGATAGTGAACGACGGGGCGGGGTCACGTCGGCACGGGCAATCACCGAAGTGACTGCCGTTGCCCTGTCGTGAACGCATTCGGATGTGAGCCGGCGGCTCGGTTTTGCGTCGCTCGGACCGGCGCGTCCGGGGTGAGATCGACCGGGGCCGGATGTGGCCGTTTGGCGACTCGCCCGTCGCCGGATGACCTGCCGGTGAGGCGGCGAAGCAGCCACGGTGTCAGGAAGCCTGTTACCCAGCGCAGTTCGGCGGTGATTGCCGCGGCGGTGCCGAGTTGTGGTGCGGCGGAGGGAAGCGGTTCGGTCCAGCTGCTGTCGGACCCCGGCAGGTGGAGGGCCTGGGCCAGTGCGTCGGCGAAGCGCTGGTGGCCCAGCGGGGTGGCGTGCAAACGGTCCCAGGACCACATGCGCGGATCGGTCATCACTTCGTGGTCACCGGTTTCTGCCACCAGCACGCCATGGCGCGCGGCCGCGTTCCGGATCGCTTCGTTGAGCGCGGCTGTGCGTGGGCCGAGCACCCGGGCCAATGGAATGACGCGAGCGACATCGGGAAATGTCACAGTCGCCACGACCGTGCCCTGAGCGGTCAGCTGCGCGAATGTCGCCTCGAGATGTTCACCGACGGCCTCGGCGTCGAAGTTCGGTCGCAACAGGTCGTTCCCGCCGGCGATCACCGTGGCGACATCCGGCTGAAGCGCCATCGCAGCGTCGAGTTGTTCGTAGCGGACTTGGCTTGCGAGCTTGCCCCGCACGGCCAGATTCGCGTACTGCAACGCGGGATTGGACGCGGCCATCGTCGCGGCGAGCCGGTCGGCCAGGCCGACCAGCCCCGTGCGTTCATCGCCGTCGCCGAGTCCCTCACTCTGGCTGTCGCCCAACGCGACGTACCGAAGAAATTGCGTGGGTGTGCGCACCCTTGTCCTCCTGGGCAATTGGTTGAGCAGCCCGAACGAGATGTTCGGTCGCGAAGTTTCGGAGCGTGTGTGGCAGGCTCAGTACGTCACGGGGGCTTGATGTCCGGCAGCGAATTCGAGGGGTACCGCGAGGCGGTTTCGTAGTTCGTCCAGACCTGTTTCGAATGTCTCGCGCACCTCGACGCCGTGAGCGGTGATGTCGAATATCGCGTGGTCGGTGTAGACGCGGCTGACGCAGTTGATGCCGGTGAGAGGGTAGGTGCATTCGGGGACGAGTTTGGGGAGTCCGGATCTGTCGAACAGGGTCATCATGACGAAGACGCGTTCGGCGCCGATGGCGAGATCCATCGCTCCGCCGACTGCTGGAATGGCGCCGGGTTCGCCGGTGTGCCAGTTGGCGAGATCGCCACGTGCGCTGACTTGGAAGGCGCCGAGGACACAGACGTCGAGGTGGCCGCCGCGCATCATGGCGAAGGAGTCGGCGTGGTGGAAGTAGGCGGCGCCGGGGAGTTCGGTGACCGGCACTTTGCCGGCGTTGGTCAGGTCGGCGTCGATGTCGTCGCCCGCCGCGGCGGGGCCCATGCCGAGCATCCCGTTCTCCGTATGCAGGGTGACGGCGAGTTCGGGGTCGAGGTGATCGGCGATCTTGGTGGGTTGGCCGATTCCGAGGTTGACGTAGGCGCCGCGAGGGATGTCGCGAGCGATGCGGGCGGCGAGGTGGTCGGAGGTCAAGGCCATGTCAGCGGGCTCCTTGCACGGTGTAGTGACGGGCCTGGGTCGCTACGATGCGGTCGACGTAGATGCCGGGTGTCACGACTGCTTCGGGATCGAGGGTGCCGGCGGGGACGATCTCGCCGACCTGGACGACGGTGGTGGTGGCCGCGGTCGCCATGACGGGGCCGAAGTTGCGGGCGGTTTTGCGGTAGACGAGGTTGCCGAGCGTGTCGGCGCGGTGCGCGGCGATCAGGGCGACATCGCCGCGCAGTGGCATTTCGAGGACGTGGTCGCGGCCGTCGATGGTGCGGGTTTCCTTGCCCTCGGCCAGCATCGTGCCGACGCCGGTGGGGCAGTAGAAGGCGCCGATGCCCGCACCCGCCGCGCGCATTCTTTCGGCGAGTGTGCCCTGCGGAACGACCTCGAGTTCGACCTCGCCGGCGCGGTAGAGGCGATCGAAAACGTAAGAGTCGCTTTGACGTGGGAACGAGCAGATCACCTTGCGCACGCGTCCCGCCGCCAGCAGGGCGGCCACACCGACGTCGCCGTTTCCGGCATTGTTCGACACGATCGTCAGGTCGGTGGCACCGTGGCGGATCAGCGCGTCGATGAGATCGAACGGCATTCCCGCCAAACCGAATCCACCGATCAATACCGTTGCGCCGTCGGTGATTCCGGCGACCGCGTCGTCGGTGCCGGGGACGATGGTGGCGCTCATCGGGTGACCTCCGGATTCTCCAGCACGACGGCCAGGCCTTGTCCGACGCCGATGCAGATCGCGGCGACTCCCCAGCGTTCACGGCGTTCGCGCAGTACCTTCGAAAGTGTGGCGAGGATGCGGCCGCCCGAGGCGCCGAGGGGGTGGCCGATGGCGATTGCGCCACCTCGGGTGTTCACGATCTCCGGGTCGATCTTCCAGGCGTCCACACACGCCAGCGATTGCACCGCGAACGCTTCGTTGAGTTCGACGGCACCGACCTGGCCCCAGCCGATACCCGCCCGCGCCAGCGCTCGGTTGGCGGCCTCGACCGGTGCGTAACCGAACGCCTGCGGTTCCACCGCATGCGCACCACGGCCGGCGATCCTGGCCACAGGTGACACGCCGACAAGGTCGGCAGCGGCCGGGCTGCCCAGCAGGACAGCCGAGGCCCCGTCGCTGAGAGGCGAGGCGTTCCCGGCAGTGATCGTGCCGTCCGGGCGGAAGCTCGGTTTCAGCCCCGCCACCTTGTCGACGGACGCATCGGCGCGGATGCCCTCGTCGCGCAGCAGGTCGACACCCTCGACCGGTGTCACGAGGTCGTCGTAGAAGCCGTCGGCCCACGCGGCGGCAGCGAGGGTGTGGGAGCGGACCGCGAAGGCGTCCTGACGTTCGCGGCTGATCGAAAACCGTTGCGCGAGTTGCTCATTGGCCTCGCCGAGGCTGACGGTCCACTCGGCCGGCATGCGCGGGTTGACCAGGCGCCAGCCCAGCGTCGTGGACACCAGCGTCGCGTCCCCTGCGGGGAACGCGCGGCCCGGCTTGGGCAGCACCCAGGGCGCTCGGGTCATCGACTCGACGCCGCCGGTCAGTACGAGGGTCGCGTCGCCGGTTTCGATCTGCCGGGAGCCGATCATCGCCGCGTCGAGACCGGATCCGCACAGCCGGTTGACGGTGGTGGCGGGAACGCTGACCGGGACTCCGGCCAGAAGCGCCGCCATGCGGCCGACGTTGCGGTTGTCCTCGCCGGCGCCGTTGGCGTTGCCCCACACGATGTCGTCGACAGCGGCCGGATCCAACCGGGGCGTTTTCGCGAGCGTGGCGTGGATGACGGCGGCGGCGAGGTCGTCGGGCCTGGTCCCGGCCAGTGCGCCATTGAACCGGCCGAACGGTGTTCGCGCCGCGGTGTAGAGGTGAGCTTCGGTCACCGCTTCGACGCTAGAGCCCTGCGTTGATATCGTGAAGTACCTATCTTGTGCCCGATTAGGATGTTTTCGATATGGATGTTCGGCACCTGCGCTACTTCGTCGCTGTCGCCGAGGAGCAGCACTTCGGCCGCGCCGCCGCCCGCCTGCACATGGCTCAGCCGCCGCTGTCGCAGCAGATTCGCCAGCTGGAAGCGAATTTGGGCGTGTCGCTGTTCGAACGCACGACCCGCAAGGTGGAGCTCACCGCGGCCGGGGCCGCCTACCTCGCTCGCGCCCGGCAGATCCTGGCCTCGCTCGACGACGCCGCACGCGAGGCACGGCTGGTCGCGGCAGGCTCCGTCGGGCACCTGACCATCGGCTGCGTCGGCTCGGCGACGGCTTCGCTGCTGCCGACACTGTCGCGTCACCTCGCCACCGAACTACCCGGGGTCGAGTTCGCCTTCCGCGGCGAAATGCTGGTCCCCGACCAGATCGAGGCGCTGCGCACGGGCGCCGTCGACATCGCCCTGCTGCGTCCACCGGTCACCGACCGCTCACTGGCCGTAGAACTCCTCCGCAACGACGAACTCGTGCTCGCCACGCCCTCCGATCATCCCCTCGCCGCCCATTCGGAGGTCGATGCTCGCGAGCTCGCCGACACCGACCTCATCGTGCATTCCGCCGACCGCGCATCGGTCATGTACGGCGTCGTGATGCGCCTGCTACGAGACGCCGGCATCCAACCGCGCATCCGGTACCGAGTCGGCGAAACCTCGACCCTGGTCACCCTCGTCGCGGGCGGCGTCGGCGTGGCGATCGTGCCCGAACCGGTAGCCGCGCTCACCCTCGACGGTGTCACCTACCGCCCCCTGCGACCGACCACGACCGTCGGACTCGCCCTCGCCCACCGCGCCGGCAGAACCGAACCGCACCTCACCCGAAGCCTGGACGTCATCAGAAGACTGACTGCGGCGAAAGATACTCCGCCGCAGTGACTTTCGCTGCCTGAATCGGCAACCTAGCTGCCGTGGCCCGCTCGTGTCGGCTGTGAACGCTTCGTCGTGGTCCCGAGTAGATCCAGTGCATCGACCGCGTTCGTCACCCGCATCGGTGATTCGGGGCCGGTACCGCCGAGCTGCGCGTCGACCCACTCCCGCGATGGCCCGGACTCGTGGCGGCCGGTGACGAACCACACGCCGCTCGCGGTGTGGTCGGACTGATTGACGTACATGTGCGGGCGAGTGGAGTCGAAACAGAGTGAGTCGCCGGCGCTGACCGTGTACTTGTCGAAATCCAGCAGCAACGTCAACTCCCCGGCGAACAGATAGGCGTACTCGGTTCCGGAGTGCCGCATCGGCATTCGGTCGACCGAGCTCGCGGCACCGGGTTCGTAGGTGACCAGCAGGGCGTCCACGTCCGCCCCGGGGCCGACGGCGAGCCTTTCCCAGCGGACCCCATTGGCCATCTCCAGCACCGGGTTGTTCGCCGCATGTTGAACGACTCCGGCCGAACGAGGCGTGCCTGTCGACGACTCGGCGGCCGGTTCCGCGCCGGACCCGGTGCGGCCGTAGGAGAGTCCCAGCAATTCATCGAGTGAGACCTCGAGACGGTTGACGAGCGCGTAGAGAGTGCTCACAGACGGCTGAGACTTGTTGTTCTCGATCTGCGAGAGCTGACTGGCGGAGATTCCCGCTGCCGCGGCCAGCGCGCGCAGACTCAAATTCCGGTCCGTGCGCGCCTGCTTCAAAGCCTGCCCGATCCTGTCCTGCATGCGGGACACCCCTGTCTACTGGCCTGGCTGATCAACCCACAGTGAACGCTAGCGGTTTACCTGAAATGAACAGTACCCGTACCGGTACCGGATAGGGGCGTCCCCTGCCGGTGCATTGCCTATGCACTCCCGAATCAAACGGTGTTTGCGCGGAGGGCGGTAGGCGGCGATGGCAGTGCCCCGCTGGCGTTCCTACGGTCGCGGGCACTCGATCATTCGCAAAGTGTTTCGTTGTGGTTGACATCACGTCACGTCTGTTTAATCATACTGAACACAGGAAGCGCTGGGCCGACCGAGGTCGGGACCGAATCGCAACCTGTGTCCGGCTCCGCTCTCGCGATTCATGGGCCGGCACCGACACCACGTCTACGGGAAGCACCGGCCCCCTGTTCGACGATCACCGCTGCCCAGGCCTCATGACCTCGGCAGCTCATATTGGAGGTACAACGATGCGACGTAGTCGTTGGATCGTGCTCGGCGGGTGCTTTCTCGCCTACCTGTTCGATGCCCTGGAAATAGTCCTGCTCTCCATGGCGCTACCGACCATCCGCAAGGACTTGGCCCTGACCATCACCCAAAGCGGGCTCCTGGCCACCGCCACCCTGGTCGGCATCGGAGTCAGCAGCGTCCTGGGAGGCTTCGTAGCCGACAACTTCGGTCGAAAGAAGGCCCTCGTCGCGTCCTTGCTCACCTTCGGCGCCTTCACCGTCGCGATCGCGATCGCACCCAACTACGAGACAATCCTGTTGCTGCGCTTCCTTGCCGGAGTGGGGCTCGGGGCGGTGTGGAGCGTCGTCTCGGCATATGTGGTCGAGACCTGGCCCGAGCAGCACCGAGGCCGCGCGGCGGCATTCGTGATCAGCGCCTTCCCGGCTGGTGGCGCCATGGCCGCCGGCATCGCCGGCTGGTTTCTGCCGGACTGGCGACTGATGTTCCTGGTCGCCGGCACCGCGGTAATCCTGCCCGCCGGCGTAGTTCTGGTCTTCTTCGCCGAATCCGAGAGCTGGGCGGCGGAGAAGGCACGCACCAGCGCCGATGTTGTTTCGGTTCGCGACGTTCTGGGTTCCTCGCTACGCCGCCGGACCTTGCTGGGCACCGTCATGGCTGCGTTGGCCCTGTTCGGCTATTGGGGCGCCACCACCTGGCTGCCGACATACCTCACTACCGAGCGTGATCTGCCGTCCAGTTCTGTCGCGACATTCATGACCATCCTGAACGTGGGAATGTTCCTCGGCTACAACGGCTTCGGCATCCTCGCCGATCGCATCGGCCGGCACAGGACAATTATCCTCACGCTGCTCGGAGTCGCGCTCACACTGCCCGTGTACGCACTCACCACGCATCGGACGGCGTTGCTGTGGATGGGACCGGTATTCGGTGCGTTCACAGCATTCTTCGGCCTGTTCGGCTCCTACCTCGGCGAACTGTTCCCGACGAGGGCCCGTGCCACCGGCGCCGGATTCTGTTTCAACGTCGGGCGCGGAGTCTCGGCGCTGGCGCCGTTCATTCTGGCAGGACTAGCCGGCAGCATCGGCTTTCGCGGCGGCCTCATCGTGTGCGCCGGATTCTTCGCCCTCGCAGCACTGGTGGCATTGCTGCTGCCGCGCGCCCACGCCACCACCGACGGCATTGCGGCCGAACCGATCACAGATCCCCGCGACGACACACCCGCAACGGTGTGACAGCGAACCCCTCGAAAGACAAGGAAGAAGATGCGAAAAACCGTCATCACCTCGACACTGCTGGCAGCCGCCATCAGCATCACCTGCGCCACCGCGACTGCAGACACCGCTCACACGGCCACACCCATCGGCTACACCGCCACCCTGACACCGAAGGCCGCCATCGTCGAAACCGACTCCGCGGGAACGATATCCACCGATCACGGTGTCCTCACCATCCGGCCGAAGGACGGTGGTCCGGTGCTGGCCGGCGCCGAACTCTCTTTCCGCGTCGATGATTTCGTCTTCCCGATCGTCGCTGACATCCACGGCAACCGCGCCGTTCTCACCCCGCAATTCGACCTGCGACACGCTGCGTACCGACCGGTGGCATTGCCCTACGAGAACCAGGCACCGTGGAAAAACGAGTACGACCGCGAACAGGCCGCCTGGAGTCGGCTCTCGAGCACAATCCTCACCGGCGCCACCATCGGCACACTCGTCGGTGGCGTCGGTGGTGCCGCCGTCGGCTGTTTGCTCGGCGGCATCGCGGGAGCGACTGTCGCCGCGGCGGCGATCATCGGATTGTTCGGCGCCTTCCTGCCTGCCGCCGCGATCGGCTGCCTCGGCGGTATCGTCGCGATCGGTGCCCTGGGAACCGCCGCGGGACAACTCTTGGTGACCGCACCGATCGCGATCATGGCTGCGGTGCAGTACTTCACGACTATCAACCAGCCCGCACCCTCGGCAAAGTAACCGCACGACGGCCCGGGCCCCCGACTTCTTGCGAAGTCCGTTCGCCCAGATCAGCGCAGGGCTCGATCGGGTATGTGCGCGGGCCGGCGTGCTGGATCAGAGGGCGGCCGATTCGGCGAGCACCCCGGCGAGGTACTCGAGTTGATCGGCGGACAAGCGCTGTTGCCACGGACCGTCGTAGACGTCGAAGTGGTCGACGGGATATTCACGCAATTGTGCTCGCGCACCGGCCTTTACGGCGACCGCGCGAGCGGCCTCCGGGGGTGCGACGTGGTCGTTGGAGCCGGCTTGGATCAGGATCGGACAGGGTAGCCGACGCGCGTAGCGGATGGGGCGGTTGAGTCCGACCGTCAGGGCGGTGCGTGCGCGGACTTCGTTGCGCCAGCTCGGGCCCGCTGCCGAGGCGTAGGCCTCCTCGGCACCGGGGTTGGTCATGATCGCGGCCGATCCTGGCGGGCCGACGATCGGTACGTGGTGCGGCGCGCTGCTGGTGAGGGTTCGTGCGGCGTCGACCAATCCGTGTCCCGCGACGCGGGCCAATTGGCCTACACCGGCGCACCGCACGAGGTGTCTCAGCGTCGCGAGCCCGTCCATTGCCGGCGTCATCGAGACGACCGCGGCGATATGCCGATCCTGCGCGGCGACCGCGACCGCGTGGCCGCCGGAGTACGAGGTCCCCCACAGCACGATGCGATGCGGATCGACGCCGGGGAGAAGCCGCGCCGCGGCGACCGCCGAGTGGTAGTCCTGTCGTTGACGGCGGACCGAAACATCCTGCCGGGCAGTTCCTTCGGAGTCGCCGAAGCCGCGGTAGTCGAAGACCAGCACGTCGAGCCCGGCGCCGGCGAAGGTTTCGGCGTAGCCGAGCAGTCCGGTATCGCGGGTGCCGCCGAAGCCGTGCGCCATGACCACGCACGGACGCCCGACCGATGTGTCGTTACCGGTCAGATGCCATGCGGCGCAGCGGGAACCGTGGCTGGTGAAGGTGATGTCCTTCATCGCGCCAACTCTTCGACGAGAGCGGCCGCCGTCGACGTGCCGGTGCCGAATTTCAGCGCCGGATCGTCGATCGCGGCGTTGCGCAGGCGGTCGAGATCACTCTCGTAGGCCATCTCGGCCGTCCAGGGGTCCTCGGTGCCCGCGCGGGGGAACGCCGCGATCCCGCGCTGGACATAGCCCGAGGTCAGGTCGTGCACCAGTGGTACCCGGTTCATCCGGGGATCGCTCAGCGTGGGTTCGACCGTGCGGTAGCCGCGCGAGTCCATGAAATCCAGGAGGCGGCAGAAGTACTCGCCGACCAGGTCGACCTTGAGTGTCCAGGAAATATTGGTGTAGCCGATGACGAAGACGAGGTTGGGCACCCCCGACAGCATCGTCGACTTGTGGACGGTCGTCTCCGGCAGGCTCACCGCTCGGCCGTCGACTTCGAAGCCGATTTTGCCGAAGGGCGACATCGTGAAACCCGTTGCGGTCACGACGATGTCGGCGGCCAGCTCACGGCCGGACTCCAGCAGAATGCCGTTGCCGGTGAACCGCTCGATCCGATCGGTGACCACCGAGGCCCGGCCGGTCGAAATGGCCTTGAACAGATCACCGTTGGGCACGATGCACAGCCGCTGTTCCCACGGGTTGTAGCGCGGAGTGAAATGCGTGTCGACATCGAAATGTGGCGGCAGCTGCCGGCGTACCGCGGCGATCAATACCTTGCGCGCTGTGCGCGGAAAACGCTGGCAGGCTTTGAAGATCGCCCGCGTGAAGGCGATGTTCTTCCATCGGACCAGCCGGGCGGCACGCTCATGGCCGAACACGGCGTTGAGCGCATTGGCTATCACGTCCTCGGCGGGAAGGGAGAAGACGTAGCTGGGTGAGCGTTGCAACATCGTGACGTGGGCGGCCGTATCCGCCATGGAGGGGAGCAGCGTCACCGCGGTGGCGCCGCTGCCGATCACGACCACCCGCTTACCTGTGTAGTCCAGATCCCGCGGCCACTGTTGCGGATGGACCACTCGACCCCGGAAATCCTCGATGCCTGCGAATTCGGGGGTGAACCCCCGCTCGTGGTCGTAGATTCCGGTGCCCAGCAACAGAAACCGGGCCGTGAATCGAGCCGCGGCGCCATCTGCTCGCCGGGCGGTCACCGTCCACCGGCCGGTCGCCGAGGAGAACTGCGCGCCGATCACCCGGTGCCCGAAGCGGATGTGCGCGTCCAGCCCGTGCTCGGCGGCCGTCTCCCGCAGGTAATCGAGGATGAGGTGTCCGTCGGCTATCGATTTGCGATGGGTCCACGGTTTGAATCCGTAACCGTAGGTGGGCATATCCGAATCCGAGCGGATGCCGGGGTAGCGGAACAGGCTCCAGGTGCCGCCGACCTCGTCGCGGCCCTCGAGGATCGCGAACGATGTCCCCGGCCGGCGAGTTGCGAGATGACACGCGGCGCCGATGCCGGAGATGCCGGCGCCGATGATCACCACGTCGAAATCGGTGGTAGGAGGGCTGGTCGTGGTCACTGAAATCTCCTGACCGCAGGTCGGGCGGGCTGTGATGACGTTCACGCTAGAACTGCGGCCGCTGCCGCGGTATGTCCGCAGGACCGGGATTTGCGCACGATTATGTGCCGTCGCACACTGGCTGACATGAATGGTTCGATCGCCGCTCCGGAGCTCGTCGAACAGATGGGACGGGTGGCCGAAGCGATGCTTGCCGATCTGGACCGGCTCGTCGCCGAGATGGACGCCGCGGAGATCGAATTGTCGCCGATGGTCGGCGCCGATGCCGCGCTCGTCGCGGATATGTCGGCCAGCAACCGCGCCAACGCCGTGCGGCTGTTGACCATGCTCGCGCGGCGCGACGCCGCGCCGGGACCGATCGATGTGCCGCCCGAAGCGCTCGATGTCGCCCGCACCGTCGCCCGGCGCGGAATGGACCTCGATGTGATCTTCCAGTCCTACCGGCGCGGACAGAACACGGCCTGGCGCTTCTACCTGGCGCACGCCACCGATATCGTCGGTGCCGGACCACAGCTCGTCGCGCTGCTCGAGATCTCCTCGCAACGCATCTTCGAATACGTCGATCACGTCATCGGGCGCGTCATCGCCGAGGCGCAGCGGGAACGCGAGGAGGTTCTGGGCGGTGCTCTGGCCAGGCGCGCGGAGGCGATCCGGCTGGTCCTCGACGGCGCCCCTATCGACAGCCGCCGGGCGGGAGAGCGGCTGGGTTATGAACTCGGACGCCGTCATACCGCGCTCATCCTGTGGACGCAGCCGACCGGGGAGGTGCAGGGCGCGCTGGAATCGGCGGCAACCATGCTGGCTCGCGCCGTCGGTGTCCGTCTTCTCATGCTCTCCGCCGGCAGTTCCACGCTCTGGGCGTGGCTGGGTACCGATGCCGAGCCCGACACCGAAATCCTGCGCGAGGCGCTCGATCGAGCCCATCCCGATATTCGCGTCGCGGTCGGACCGACGCGCGCCGGGATCGCCGGCTTCCGGCGCTCGCACGAGGCGGCCCTGGCCATGCACAATCTGCTCGCCGGTCATCCCGGCGGGCCTCGGCTCACCCGCTACCGCGAGCTGGAAGTCGCCGACCTGGCTGCTCGAGATCTGAACCGCGCAGCTGAATTCGTCGCCACCACACTGGGCCCCCTCGCCGCCGATACGCCCGGCGCGGCGCGGCTGCGCGAGACACTGCGGGTGTACCTCGACGAGGCCGAGAACGGTCCCCGTACCGCGGCCCGCCTGCACACCCACCGGAATACGGTGCTGCAGCGCGTCGCCCGGGCGACCGAGCTACTCGGCTGTCCGCCGGCGCAGCGGCGCCTGGCGGTGGAACTCGCGCTCGAACTCGCCCATCGAATCGGTTCGCGCGTGCTGACTCGGCCCTGAGTTCGTCAGTCCGGCACCCCTGTGCCGACGCTCGACTGCTGGCGACCAGTAACGCCGCAGGACGTGCAGGCGGGCCGAGGGCCCCGCCTGCACGTTCTGTGTTCGCAACGATCGTCAGCCGCGCAGCGCGGAGGCGAAAATGCCTGGGAGATGCGTGAACCCAGGTTTCGCGGCGAACCGGGTGAGCCGCCGCAGGGTGGTCGCGGCGGTGCGGTTGGTCACGAACCACGGCGGTCTCGGCGAGAGCGTGAATTCGCCGTTGACGATGGAGCGTGGCGCCGGCCGGAACGGTCCGTACACGATGGTGCGCTCGGGCTCGGGTATCAGCAAGCCGTTGTGCACGACGCCGATACCACTCTGGATGTCGTCGAGGGTGTGGCCGGGGAAGGCTCCCCAGGTGGCCCGGGCGGTCAGATAGCCCAATCCGGTCCAGGCGTTGACCGCGACCGTCCCGTAGCGCAAAGTCGCTACAGCCGTGTCGAATTCGTTCCCGAGCGCTTTGATGGTGCGCGGATGTGAGATGAGGTTGACGCCGAGCGTGCCCTCGAACTCGTCGTTGCACACCCGCACTGCTTCGGCGAGGAAACTGCCTGCGGGGCCGGGTATTTCGATGACGCCGAGTACCGGCGCGAAATACTCCGTGTGCAGGGCGGGCTCGCCGCGGGTCGGCACCAGCCCCTCGATCAGTGTGCGCGGGCCGATCGCCTGGGCCTGCGGGTAGGTTGTGCGTGCGGCGGCCACCCGGTCGTGAGAGCCGGGGTAGTAGTCCGCCCGCTGGGGCGTCCGCTCGATCGCGGCGCGCAGTTCCTCGAGGAAACGTTGCTTCTGCGGCCAGTCGGCGCTGATGACGGCCACTTGCGCGGCGACGCAGTTGTAGCCGTTGTTGTGCAGCCGCTGTGTCGCCAGATGTTCGGCCTGGAAACGCAAATCGGCGTTCGACCAGCGCCCCGGAACCACGATCGTCGGTGAGACACCGCCGAGTTCGCTGCTGATCGGTTTGTCGAGCAACGGTTGTCCGCTCGCCTTCCGCTGTGCACCGGCGCGGCCGGTGCCCCAGACGATCGCGTCGTGGGTGGCGGCACTGCCGGTCATGTGCACCGCGGTGACTTCGGGGTGGTTCACCAGCGCCGCGCCGACGTCGGCGCCGCCGGTGAGGATGCGCACGAGGCCGCGCTCGATCGCCGGTGCGAAGATCCGCTCCAGGACGGGCAGCAGGGGATCGGTGATCGGATTGAGTTTCAGCGCGACGACACGGTTGTCGGCGAACAACTGATACAGCACATCCAGCGGCGCGATCGAGAAGATGTTGCCCGCGCCCAGCACCACACCGATTCCGCCGGTACTGCGGGGCGTCCGCTGTCCCAGCCCCGATCGAGCGCGCAACGTCTGCGCATCGACTCCGGGCCGCGACCAGACCTCGGCGCGAAAACCGTTGAGCAACAACCGATCGAACAGTCCGTGCGGGAAGACATCGACGGCCACCCGGCCGCCGGGCGCCGATCGAATCGGATACCCGTCGACGGGACTGCGCCCGCTCTCCAGTGCGCGCACACTCTCGGCGAGCGCGGCGGCTCCGGTGAGCAGCGAGTACGGACCGCTCACCCATTCCTCGCCCAACAGCGGTGAATCGGCCGGCAGGCCCTTGATGCCGGCGGCGATATCCACCCATTCCTGCGCGTGCGCCGCGGTGGCGGCGTGCAGTTGTTCGAGCAGCAGCCGGCGTTGCGCCAGATCGGTGGCGCTCCAGGTCTTTTCGCCGACGCGCAGGGCGGCGATCGCGGTGTCGACGGTAGAGGTCACTGCGCGGCTCATCGACGCGCACCCTCGAGGTCGGCGGCGATCAGATCGGCGGCCTTCTCCGCGATCATGATGGTCGGGGCATTGGTGTTACCGCGCACGACGGCCGGCATGACCGATGCGTCGGCGACCCGCAACCCTTCCAATCCCAGCACCCGCAGCTGCGGGTCGACGACCGAGCCGATCGCGCAGGTCGAAGTCGGGTGATACAGCGTCTGGGCGGTGCGGCGCGCGAAGTCGAGCAGATCCTCGTCGGAATCGGAAGCGGGAACACTGAATTCGCCGGACGTGACCTCGCGCAGGGCAGGCTGGGCGGCGATGTCGAGCCCGATTCGCAGGCCCGCGACCATGGCGGCCCGATCGGCCTCGGTGTCGAAGTAGTTGTGCCGGATGCGCGGCGCGGTAGCGGGATCGGCCGACCGCAGCGTCACCTCGCCCCGGCTGGTCGGATTGATCACACACGGGCCGAATCCGAAGCCGTGCGCGAGCAGCGGCCCCATGCCCTCGTCGTAGAACAGCGCGGGCGCCTGGTGGAACTGCACATCCGGTCCCGCGAGGCCGGGCCGGGTTTCGAAGAAGCCGCCCGCCTCTCCGACGTTCGAGGTCAACGGGCCGCGGGCTTCGGTCTGCAGCAATGCCAGGTTCTCCGGTGACAGTGCGGTCATCAGTGATTCCCGATCGGTGCGGAAGTTCAGGAACACCGCCGGGTGGTCCTGCAGGTTCTGCCCGACCGGCAGTTCGCGCAGGACCTCGATACCGAAGGGCGCGATGGACTCCGCGGGCCCCACGCCGGACAGCAACAGCAACTGTGCCGAACCGTAGGCCCCAGCCGACAACACCACCTCGCGACGGGCGGCGATGAGTTCCGTCTCGGTGCCGCGACCGACCAGGACTCCGGTCGCGCGGCCGCCGTCGAACACGACCTTGTGGGCGAGCGTATCGGTGATGACCGTCAGATTGGGCCGCTCGAGTGCCGGGTGCAGATACGCGACGGATGCGCTGCAGCGCATACCGTATCGCTGCGTCAGCTGGTAGCGGCCGACCCCGATTTGCGTCGCCCCGTTGAAGTCGTCGTTGCGGCCGAAACCGGCCTGCTCGGCCGCGGCGAGGAAGGCCTCACCGAGCGGGTTGACCGATCGGCCGTCGCTGACCGACAGGGGGCCGCCGACATTGTGATAGGCGTCCTTGCCGCGCTCGTTGTCCTCGGCCCGCAGGAAGTACGGCAGGACTTCGTCGTAGCTCCAGCCCTCGGCGCCGGCGGCCGCCCACCCGTCGTAGTCGGCGCGGGCGCCGCGAATGTAGATCATCGCGTTCATCGAGCTGGAACCGCCGAGCATCCGGCCTCGGGGCAGATAGGCGCGGCGCCCGTACAGTCCGGCCTCGGGTTCGGTGTCGAGATCCCAGTCCAGCGCACTCTTGAACAACGCCGGGAAGGCGACGGGGATATGAATCTCCTCGGCGGTGTCGCGTGGCCCGGCCTCGATCAGGGCAACCTGGACATCGGGGTTCTCGGACAACCGGGCAGCCAGCACACAGCCGGCCGAACCTGCGCCTACGACGACGTAGTCGTACACGACGGCACCTCATTTCGATTCGCTACGTATACGGGCCGATATGGCCCAGATCACTGACGAGTCGATGGTGCAGGCCGGAGCGGGGGGTGCACCATGTGCCCGGGTCGCCGGTTCGGCGGCGGGCGAGTGTGCTCCAGCACACACCGGGGCTCGTCGATTTTCGTACCATCGACTCATGCCAACCCTGATCGGACCAGCCGCGAACGGGTCCGAAGCGGTGGCTCGCACCTTGCTCGAAAGGGTCGACGACCTCACGAGCGAACTGGTCGAGCGCATCCGCACCGGAGACCACGCCTACGCGGAGACCACTGCCGTGCCGGAACCGTTGCTGCACGCGGCTGTGCACGACAATATGGTCGCGGTGCTCGGCCAGCTCGCCGGGGTGGGCGGGCGGCGGTTACGGGCCGCTGCCGATGTCGGTCGCACCAAAGCCGAACTCGGTGTCCCGCTCGCGGCGCTCCTGCACGCCTATCGGCTGGCCGGGCGGCTGATCTGGGAACGTTCACTCGCCGCGGCGAGCGGCGACACGGTGCTGTCGCTGGGGTCGGAGGTCTGGCGGCTGATCGACGACTACTCGAGCGCCGCCGCCAACGCCTACACCGGCTACCTCGCCGAGCGCACCGCCCGCGCCGATGCCGATCGCCGCGCACTGCTGGATGCGCTGTTCCATGGCGAGACCGACGCGGCGGCCATCTCGGAAATCAGCCGGACGCTCCATCTTCCGCGCACCGGCCTGTTCATCGCGATCCACGCCGTATCCGGTGTCCCGACAGTCGATCCGTTGCCGGGCGCCGAGCGCCGGCTACGGGTGGCCTACCTGAATTCGGTGTGGCAGAACGACGCCGGCGTCAGCATCGGATTGGTCAGCCTCTGTGGCCCGCGCGCCCGGGAATCGGCGTTGGCTCGACTCCGGCAGATCGCAGCCGGGCGCGTCGGCGTCAGCCGGAGCTTCTCCGCGTTGAGCGGTACCGCCGCGGCCGTGCGCGAGGCCGAACTGACGGCGCGCTGCGCACGGCCGGGCACTTGCGATGTGGTCGACTACGGCAGCGCGCCGGTGCCGCTGGTGCTGGTCCATGCGCCGGACGCGGCGCGCGGACTCGCGCACGAGGTCCTCGGTGCCGTTCTCGACCTCCCGGACGAGGACCGCGACACTCTGCTCGACACGCTCGATCTATGGTTCGACTGCGGCGGCTCCAATACCGAAGTGGCGCAACGACTCAACTACCACCGCAACACCATCCATCAGCGGCTGCGCCGGATCGAAACACTGACCGGCCGCCGCTGCTCGGACCCCAAGTCCGCCGCCGAGCTGTACCTGGCGCTGCGCGCCGTCCGACTCGAGGCCTGACCACACCCGGCCCCCCGACCCGCTTCGGGTCCGCGCTACGCCGCCCGGACGGCCCGCACTTGATCTCGGCGCGCGGTGGGCACGGTGACTTCAGTGGATTTCTGGCCGACCGGTTCCAGGGCCACCCACGACTGCTCGAGATGGACGCAGCCGACGGCTGCGACGAAATCCGTTCCCGGGTGCGCACCGGGATCCGAGATGAACACCCTCGTCGCCACCTGACGACGATGTAGGCGAAGGACTTCATGGTGTTCTCGTGATGGGCTCGAGCGAGTTCGCGCTCGAAGATGGTGCGCGCCCGTCTCTTCCTTCGGCAGTCGGCCGAGTTCAATTCGCCTGTGTCCGAGACGGATATCCCGTAAAGCGAGCCGACGCCGTATTCGAGACCGAGGAAGCGGCAGTAATTCGCTCGTTGCTGTTGTGCAGCGCGCGATAGCCGAAGTAGTACACGAGCATCTGGCAGGCCCAAGTGGTGAGGGCGAGGATGTAGAAGATCGTGTGATGATCGTCGTCGCCGGGGATGCGGTAGAAGTCGTACATCCCGGCGA
Source organism: Nocardia mikamii NBRC 108933 (assembly GCF_001613505.1). Taxonomy (GTDB): domain Bacteria; phylum Actinomycetota; class Actinomycetes; order Mycobacteriales; family Mycobacteriaceae; genus Nocardia; species Nocardia mikamii. Next base: position 18,250 of record NZ_BDCM01000025.1, on the reverse strand, counting down.
TCGCTGCGGCCGCGGTGGAGACGACGGCTACGGCGATGGCGTTGCGGTGCTCACCTGCGTTCCACAGTCGCCAGGCGAAATAGAACAGGAACACAGTGGTGAGGGCATTCATCACGACATAGAAGATCGCCGCGGCCAGACCGAGATCGTCGGCGAAAAAGGACATGATCAGTCCGCCGGCGATGGCCAGCCCGAACACGCCGATATCGACGGCGGCCGACGGTTTGAACCCGTGTGTCACCTTCATCAGGCCGAGCACGAGAATCACCGTGATTCCGACCGATCGGGAGAATGCGTCGAAGAAGAAGGCGAGGTGGTACATCGGGCTGGTTTCCCCGGCGCCGACCAGTCCGAATATGAGGAAATTGGTTCCCGAACTCGCCACGATGATCCATTCGAGGCCGAGGAGGTAATTTCCGTAGTTCCGGATGAACTTCCATCCGGTGGTGAACCCGGCGACGATCATGAACAGATCGGCGACTGCATACAGCGTTGTTTTGATATCCATGATGAACCTCGTCGTCAGGCTTGATGTTTCAGGGCTCGTCGAGAGCGGCGGCTAGTGCGCGACGTCGAAGAGTTCGTCGCGCGGGGTGCCGACACGTTCGAGGGCCTTGTAGAACCGTTGTGGCTCGGCCCATTCCTCAGGCGTGAAAACCCCTGCGCGGGTGCCGGGTTGCTCGTCGAGAGCGGCCACCATGAAGGCGGCGCAGGCGGTTCCGGTCGCCGCGGCCATATTGGTCAACAGGTAGGTGCCGGGTCCACTCGTCGGGGTCCGGCGGCTGACAACCGCTGGAAGGCCGTTTCGGAGGCCGGTCACCTCGACCTTCAGGGCGGATTTGTGCGGAAAGGTATGACCCGCTGCCGCCAGGACGAGGAACTGGAGCACCTCGGTGCGCGTCGCCTCGCCGGTGTGTACGAGGTTCCTGAGTCCGGACAGGGCGTGGCGCCAGCCCTGGATGCTGCCGAACTTGTTCGTCATCAGAGCTTCGACGAAGTCGATGGCCTTCTCCATCGGCATCTTTCCCGTCTGCACTGCCAGGCCGATGCCACGGATCAGGCCGTTGTAGGGTGCTGGATCCAGGCCGCCGAAGCAGCGAATGTTCTTGGCATCCGGATACTTTCGCGGCAATGTCACCGGCTCCGGATGAGCCGTCTCGTGCACCATGGTCAGTCCCAGCCCGCCGCCCAGTTCGGTCCAGCGAGTCTCCGCCCAGGACTGGTGCAGAACGGGACCGCCGTTCTCCCAGGTCACGCACGGGCCGGCGGCGACGCGCAGCATATGGTCGACGACCGCCCTGCCGACGGATCCGCGCTCGTCGCCCACCACCCAGTACACGTCGATGTTGTCGACTCGATCCAGTTCCCCGGCCGCGTCGGCCACCAGCACATTGGTGATGCCCGGCGACGCACCGCAGCCGATGTACATCGGCACCCCGGCCGCTCGGGCCTCCTCGTGCAAAGACAGTGCGTGCAGCGTGCTTTCGATATCGTCGTCGAAATCGAGATAGGGCACCTCGGCCTCCAGGCACGCCTCCATCACGGGACCGGCGGTCCGGGTGTACGGTCCGGCGCCGAGGACCACGAGTGCGGCCCCCTCGATTGCCGTGCGCAGCCCCTCTCGGTCGTACAGATCGAGGTGTGCGGCGGTTGCGCGCCCGGCCGGCAGTCGCTGCAGCAATTGATCGAGAAGCTCGGGGCGGATGTCGTAGAGAGCCAGATCCCAGTCGCCATCGGCGACGGTGAACCGCTCGATAGCGAGCCGGCACATTTCTCCCGCCGCTCCGATGAAGACGATTCGCTTGGTGCCCATGGTGGTACTCCTGTGGATCGCGGCCGCGTACGACCAGGTGTTTACAGAATGAGACTGGATTCGAGTTCGAGTTTTGCGAGCCGGCGGTGTCGTGTGGGCTTGCGTTGCCAGTCCGCGCAGAACGCCGAGGCAGCGCTAGAGGCTCGTCAGTACCGCTCTGGCTGCGGCTTCCCCGGAAGCGGCGGCATCGGCCAGCGATGGCATGTCGAGTTGGTAGTCGCCGGCGAAATGAACCGGACCCGCGGCGTTGCGCAGCGTCGGAAGGGAGGCGCGTTTGCCGGGTGCCCAGAACGGCACGACGCGGTGGTGACGCCGCACGACCGGTTTCCCCAGCCGCCCGTCGAGTTCGGGGTAGAGCGAGATCAGGTCCCGGCTGAACCGCTCGATGATCTCGTCGTCGGTGTGGCCGAACAGTTCGTCGGCCCGAGCGCCGCCGGCGAAGCACGCCAGTGCGCCCCCGGGTTTGCGGGCGGCGCCGTCGCGGAGAGCGGCGGCGTGGTTGAACATGGCTTGGAACGACAGCTCGGGTGTGGAGACGGCATAGTAGTCGTCCCATCGTTGCGGGCCTTGTTCCTCGGTGAAGTATCCGACGACGACGTATCGGCCGTACCCGATGTCGCCGAAGGACTTTCGATATTCCGATGGCAGGTCCGGGAGAATGTCGAGGGCGACGTCCGCGGGGACGGTGACGACCGCGCGTTTCGCCCGCAGGCGAACAGGTCCGGTGTCGTCGGTGTAGTCGATGACGACGGCGTCGTCGGTCCATCGCACGGAGCGGACCCGCGAGCGAAGCCGCAGGCGTTCGCCGAGGTCTTCGGCGAGGATGTCGGTCAGTGTTTGATTGCCGCCCACCGGAAGTGAGAAGTTGGGCACCTTCGCGGGGTCGGCGAGAGCGACACCCATCGAGATGACGAATTGGGTGGCCGCGGTCTCCTCCGGTTCACAACCCATCCACTGTCCGGACCATGCTCGGACCATCGATCGTGCGATCTCGGAGCGAACGCCGCGCAGTACCGACGCCGCGGACTTGGCGTCGAGCGCCGCACGAACCCGATTACCGGCTGCCCTGCCCGTGCCGAGTTCGAGGAGCACGGCTCCGGAGATGATGCGAGCACCGATCACCGCCATGTCGATACGGTCGCGCAACGACATCCGCGAGCGGAGCATGAGTGAGATCGGGTTGGCGGTGTCGACGAGCTTGCCGTCGAGGGCGAGGGCGACCTTTTTGCCGGCGAGGGTTCCGCAGTGCACCTTGTGGTGTTCGAGGGCGTCGATCAATGCGCCGGTGCCCTCGGTGAATTGGGTGCCGACGTTGATCCAGTAGTCGCCCTGCCGGACCGTCTCCACGCGTCCGCCCGCGCGGTCCGCGGCTTCGAGTACGAGCACCTCGGCGGTGGGGGAGAGGGTGGTGGCGGCCATCAATCCCGATATTCCGGCGCCGATGACGGCAACCTCGCAGGTTTGCTCACGAACACGCTGTTGTGTGGCCATATCGATCAGCTCCTGGGTGAGAACTCGGTGGGACGTGTCGAGCGCATCGGTGGCCGATCGGCTTTGCGGTGTCGAAGGATGATGCAAAACACGAACACGAATCGGATTCGAGTTTCACGATAAGGCGAGGTCGTCCACCCGTCAAGACGTCGACGGATAGCAATTTCGCCGCTGTCACCTGGCGGTTATCGGCTGTTACGATATCGAATCGTGTTCGAGAATGAGGTGACGTCCCTGAATTCCGGTCGCCCGACGCCGGTGCAGCGCCGCGGTGTCGAACGTGTGCAGGCAGTGCTCGAGGCGGCCGAGGGGCTGCTCGTCGAGCATGGTTACGAGGCGGCCACCCTGAAAGCGATCAGCGCACGGACCGGGATCCCGCTCGCGTCCATCTACCACTACTTCCGCGACCGGCATCAGGTCGACGCGGAACTGGCGCGCCGTCATGCCGACCGGCTGGAAGATCGCATCACCGCTGCGCTGGACAACCCGATCTCACGAGACCTTCGCGAGGCGGTCGACGTCATCTTCGATCTGTTCCTCACCTATTACCGGGAGTATCCCGACTTCATCGAGCTCTGGTACGTCAGCCGCAGCCCGACCGTGGCCGAGGTGGCGCAGGTCTTCGATACGACACAGGCGGGCCGGTTGCGGTCCTATCTCGTCGACCGTGGCTTCTTGCGTGCCGATGCGCCGCCGCTGGTCCTCGAACTTGCCTTCGAAGCGGGCAACCGCCTCCTCGATGTCGCTTTCCATGTCACGCGGGCCGGCGACGACGTCATCATCGAAGAGGCGCGGCGGCTCGTGACCGCCTATCTGGCGACTTACGCGCCGCAGGAGTGACATCGGCCCAGCCGGTGCTGCGCTCGTCATCCGCCGATGTGGCGGATGAGTAGTCGAGTCTCGCCGTGCCGCAGTTCCTCGCGTCCGCTGTTGACAGGGGCGCGCCGTCGTCATAAAGTCGAACACGATTCGAGTTTGAATTGTCTGTGAGGCGGGCTCCCCGTCTCGATCCAACGGTGTATCGAGACGGATGTCCCGCGAAGTCTGCCTCGCGGTAGCAGTAAACCGTTGTGTCACAACGGCATCCGCTGCGTCACTATCGTGCCGATGCGTAGGCAGCCGCCGAAGCGAGAAAGATCCCCGATGTTTGCAACTGTGTCGAGTCGCCGAACGGCGGCCGCCGGATGAGCGCGGTGGTGGAAATCCGCCGTTCGCGGAACCCGTTCGGGCAATCCGGAGTGAGCCTGGACGCCCGAGGCGTGCCTCGCTACACGGATCTTCCCGTCACTTTGATCGACATGGTGCGCAGGCACGTCGAGACCCGGCCCGACGCCGAGGCGGTTGTCGAGATCGGTGGGCAGCGGCTGACGTACGCGCAGTTGTGGGAGCGGGCAACACGAGTCGCCGGCGGGCTACGGAGTGCCGGCGTGGGCCGTGGGGACCGGGTAGCCCTGCGATATCCGGCCGGAGTGAACTGGGTGCTCGGCTTCTGGGGGACGGTACTGGCCGGTGGGGTGGTGGTGCCGGTGAATACCAGGTCGGCGCAACCGGAGCTCGAACTCGTCCTCGCCGACGCCGAGATAACCGTCGATCTGGCGCCCGGACGGCCGGTGCCCGACGGCGAACCCTATGTGGTGCGCGACCTCGAGGCCGGCGACGTGGCCGTGCTGTTCTATACCTCGGGTACCACCGGGCGCCCCAAGGGTGTGCCGACCACGCACGAGGCGTTTCTTGCCAACGCCGAGAACATGGTTCGCTGCCTCGGCATGCCCCATGATGTCGGACCCGAGTTCCGCACGCTGATTTCGGTGCCGCTGTTCCATGTGACGGCATGCAACTCGCAACTGCTGGTGGCCACCTATGTTGGTGGCGCATCGGTGATCATGCCCGCACTCGACCTGCCGACTTTCATCGACTCGCTTGCGGCGGAACGTATTTCGTTCCTGGTCACGGTGCCCGCCGTGTATTCCCTGCTGCTTCGCCACCCGAAATTCGCCGCTGCCGACATATCCCGGATCCGCACGGTCGGATACGGCGGCGCCCCGATCGCCCCGCAGCTGGTGCGATCGCTGAGGAGCGCGTTCCCGCGGGCGACGTTGATGAACGGGTACGGAATGACCGAGACCGCGTCGCTGATCACCGTGTTACCGCACGACGACGCAGTCGACTTCGCCGATTCGGTGGGTTTCGCGGTGCCCTCGGTGCGGCTGGGCATCGTGCCGCTGACCGACGACCCGGGGATCGGCGAACTGGTCGTCCGGGGTGCGAATGTGACCACCGGATACTGGCGACGGCCGGACGCCACCGCGGACGCGTTCGTGGACGGTTGGCTGCACACCGGTGACGTGGTGCGTGTCGACGACGCCGGACGCGTGTTCATCGTCGACCGGATCAAGGACATCATCAACCGTGGCGGCGAGAACGTGTCCAGTGCCGAGGTCGAAGGGGTACTGCTGTCGGCACCCGGCGTGGCCGACGCGGCCGTGCTCGGCGTCCCCGACGATGTGATGGGTGAGAAGGTCGGCGCGGTCCTGTACGCCGACGATCGGCCGATCGACATCGAGGCCGTGCTCGCCCACTGCCGAAACCATCTCGCGGACTTCAAGATTCCCCAGTACGCGACCGTCGTTACCGAAGTCCTGCCGCGCAACGCCGGCGGCAAAATCCTGAAGAACCAGCTACGCCGGCAGGTGCGCTGGGGTGCCCCGCTGCGGTAGCCGACCGACATCATGGAGATCCACATGGCCGAACCCCGACCCGGCGCACCACACTCCGTCGACGCGCACGCGCATTCGTCCGCCGGTGCCCCGGTGAACGCGCATGCGATAGCGCGATGGTTCACCGACCTCGGCATCGAATACGCCCCGCCGCTGCGCCTGCAGCGGATCGGCCTCGGGCAGTCGAATCTCACCTATCGCGTCACCGACGCCGCGGATTCGTCCTGGATACTGCGGCGCCCACCCATCGGTCACCTGCTGGCATCGGCACACGACGTGGTTCGTGAGGCACGGATCATGCGCGCGCTGGCCGATACCGAGGTGGCCGTTCCTCGGATTCTGGCTGTCTCGACGGATCCGGAAATCTGCGACGTCCCGCTGGTACTGATGGAATTCGTCGACGGTCTCGTCGTCGACACGATGGAGGCGGCGCAGGCCCTGACGCCGCAGCGGCGTCGGCGGATCGCCTCGTCGCTGCCGCGTGCTCTGGCGGCGATCCACGCCGTCGATCTCGCGGATGTGGGCCTGGCGGATTTGGCGAGCCGCAAGCCTTACGCTCAGCGCCAGCTGAAACGGTGGGCGGGCCAATGGGAACAATGCAAGACCCGGGAGCTGCCCGCCCTGGACGATCTCACCCGCCGACTCACCGCTGCCGCGCCCGAGCAGCACGAGGTCAGTTTGGTGCACGGGGATTTCCATCTGCGTAATCTGATCTTCGCCCGCGACACCGACGAGATCGTGGCCACGCTGGACTGGGAGCTGTCGACCCTCGGTGATCCGCTCGCCGATATGGGAAGCCTGCTCACGTATTGGCCGGAGCCGGGAGAGGCGACCGGCGGTGACTTCGCGGCGTCGACGCTGGAGGGGTTTCCCGATCGTGGCGAGATGGCCAGGATATATCTGGACGAAACCGGCCGTGACCCCGCAACGCTGCAGTATTGGCATGCCTTCGGGCTGTGGAAGCTGGCGATCATCGGCGAGGGCGTGCGCCGCCGGGCCATGGACGAGCCGCAGAACAAGGCATCGGCGGGCACTCCCGCCGCGGAGCTGATCGACGCACTCGTCGAAAAGGCTTGGGATATCGCCGATTCCGTCAAAATTTATTCTCATACCGGCACTTGAATGCCCCCGGACCGAAGATCTGAACCGATGAATCCATTCGACAACGACATGCTGGAATTCGCCACCGAGTGGGCACCCTACGGCGGGAACGACGACGAAGCGTTTGTGCGATTCGGCCTGCGCCCCAGAGAATTCCACGCACGGCTTCTACGGTTGCTCCGATCTCCGGCCGGCCGAGCACTGAGCGGAGCGACGATGAGCGCACTGCGCGAGCAATGCCGCGAACGATTGGGCAAACCCGCGGCGGGTGCGGCTTGACACGCTCGCACGCGGCATCGCGGAGTCTTCGGCGTTCGCCTCGCCATTGCGTTCACAGTTTGAAGAAAGTGACCACCAGTAACGCGAGGCTCACAACGGCAACCGCCACGCTCACCCAGAAGTAGTTTCCGGCCAGGTGCGCCTGCCCAGACGCTGACCAGTACTGGCCGGCCAACTCTCCGTACTGGTGAACCCGGCCTCCTGGAATATCTACACACCGGTCGCCGGCGATCATCGTGTCCGAGCCGCACAACGGACCTCCAGCGTTGCTCAGGCGCCGTTTCGACAGATACTCGAGGCCACTGAACAGTGCCGCCACGCCCGATGCCAGCACTCCGAAAGCTCCCGTCGCGACACCACCGACGATGAGTTCTCCGTATACGTTGCCGTCGGGCCGGATCGCGGCGCTGTCCCGCGCCGATCGCCATGCCCAGCCCGTACTCGCGACGAACAGCAGAGGGATAAGCCCCGCCGGGGCAAGCCATCGCACCCACGCCCATGAGGGAGGTACGAGATCCCCCAACGCCCAGAGCATCCACACCAGGCCCGCGGCGATAAGCAGCAACGCCGCTGTCACGAAAGACCACAGCTTGACGAACGCCTTCACCTGTACCCCCCGGAACGCGCATCAAATCTGCTGTGCACTGGGAGAGTATCCTCCCGCCCAGGGCTCGTGCGGACCGGATCGTTGCCTGGGCTGGGCAGTGCCGGCCTGCCACGAGGTTCTTTCTCCCAATGAACTGAGCCATTCGACGACCAGGGGCCAGGGCACGGTAGGTGATCGCGGGCTTGTCGTAGCGCGCGAATACTGTTGGCAGCCGTAGCGATCGGCCATGTGGTCGTGCCCGTGCTGATGTTAATCACCGTAGCCCCGCTCCGGTTTCCCTCGACTGCGAGGGAGTTCTTCGCCCGGGCGCTCCTTGACGCACGCTCATGCCGCCGAGTGAGCATTGATCTATCATCCAAAGCCGTTCGCCGACAACGCCTTCCAGCGCTCGTGAATGCCGACGAGCGTGCCCCGGGCCCAAAGTGTGACGCCCTGCGTGCCGCTGCAGCCCGAGCGAAGCCATCGCCGTCGCAGTCATCCTGGGCGATGACGCGGTCCGCAACCGAACAGGTGCTGTCTCGGATCCCCGACATTCGCAGATGGTTTTCGAAAATGATCTTGGGCTCAAAGTGGGAGACACGACCTAGTGCGCGTCGCCCAGGTTATGGACGATCTGCTGCATCGCGGGCACGAGAACGGCTCGGGCTTCGGCTGCCGTCAGGCCGTTGCGATGCTGGGGGTCGTGTGCTCGCAGGTCCAGGATGAATCGTCCTTGTCGTACGGTCACAGCGCCGGCGGCGCCCAGCATGTTCGGATCGTCGAGGACCGCCGATTCGTCGCCGAGTGGGATGTCGGTGGGCCCACCGTTGTGCTGTCTACGGACGTAGGCGATGTCCTTCTTGGCCGATCCGTCGGACAGGTAGCTCTTGATCTCCAGCTCGACCGCCTGACGGTCGCCCGGGTCGATCTCTCCGGTACCGCGATAGCAGGTCATGGCGACGTAGTTCTTGTCGCGGGCTTCGGCGTCGAAAGTCGTCTGCCCGACCGCGGTGGCGGGCTGCTCCACCACCAGAGGCGACAGCGTGCCGTGGTAGGCGGCGGCGAAGACATCCTGGTCAGCAGCGGGCATGGTTGCGCGACGGTGTCGGGAAATGCGGCCCGGTCGTAGGAGATCGCGGCGGGTCCGGTCGGGGCGGTGACCTGGGTTTGCATATTGGCCGCGATGACGGTGACGATGTCGTGCATCTTCGGGCCGTAACCGCCCGGCGACAGGCTGACATCGAGGTTGACGTGCGCGCCGTGGATCCACATCGCGACCTCGCCTTGACGATCGTCCGGATTCTGCGTGTCCCGCAGGTGCGAGGACACGTTCACTTCGCCGAATTTCTGTGCGCCCGGGTATTTTTCGATGCCGCTGGTGCCCGGGTAGTAGGAATCCTGTGCCACGGCGATCGACAGATGTTCATCGGAGGCGCCGTTGGGGGCGGCGAGGCGGTAGGTGCACTTGTTGAGCGCGAATGTCAGCGCGGACGGTGCGGTGCTCTGCCCGGCGTGCAGTGGTCCGGCCCCGTCGGCTGCCAGGTAGGTGCGCTCGAAAGTGACCGAATTCGGTAAGGGATTGGGGTCGGTGCGGATGCCCAAAGTGTGCAGGTCGGCAAGGGTCAGCAGATTGCACGCCTGCACCACCGGCGTTCCTTGGTAGGCGGCCGGGGTGGGATTCGGAATTTCGCTCAGCGGTGCGGGATCTGCCACGCCCGAGGTGCTGCTCGGATAGCCGGGGCGGGTGACCGTTTTCCCGTCGGCACTCGCCCGGGTACTGCTCGCGGAGGAACCGAGCATGGGGCGCAGCAGCGTGAACGCGACAACGACACCGAGCACCACGACCACGCAACCGACGATCGCGACGATCCGCCCGGCGTGGGACTTCGGCGGTTTCGTCGGCTGTGGTTGCCACTGCGGCGGATACGGCGACTGAACCGGTGGTCTCCACTGGGGCTGTGGCTGATACGGGCCACCGAACTGCTGATTGATCGCTACCCTCCCGATCGCGTATGGCCGTCGCTCGTTTCCAAGCGGCGGATCCGGCAGTCGGGCACGGTAATCGAATCGGGCTCGTTCGAAATCGGTAGTGCCCCGCGCCTACCTAGGTACCCGTACCGACCACGCCGGCCCGTTCAGCGCTGCGCGAGCGACCGGTCGCGGCGACCCGGTGGGATCAGGGCGGCGATCTCCTCGCGGGAGTCGATCATCAGTTTGCGCAGCACAGCGGCGATGTGCGCGTCGACGGTGCGACGGGAACTGCCCCGGCGAGTGGCGATGGCGGCGTTGGTCCACCCTGCGGCCGCCAGGATCGCGACCTCCTGCTCGGCGCGGGTGAGGTGATCCCACGACCGCGCCGCCCCACCCGATGACGCGCGGCGTCCCTCCGGGGACACCTCGCCACGAGCCAGCCGGGCAACGTGCGCCATGGGCGGTCGCAGCGTGGTCCCCTCCTGCCGCAACGCCTCGAATCGGTTCGGGCCGAGCGCCTTTCGGATACGTTCGATCGCGTGCGCGGTCTCGGTCGCGAAGGGGCGCAGATGGGCTATCTCGACTCCGAGGCGGCGCCGCAACGCTTCGGCGGCGCCCACCAGTTTCGCGGTGTCGGCGGCTGTGGCCGATACGTCCGAGCCGGGGGTCAGCGCCCGCGACAACGCCCAGATGAGTGCGTGCACCGTCCACACCGCGCCCCAGGCGTCGCGCATGGAAATCTGGCGTGCCAGGGTCGAGCGTGCTCTCGCGATCGCCCGTTGTCCGTCGCCGTATTTGGTTTCCGCGATGATCCACGCGATCTCCGCCCAGGATGTCGCCCACTCGCCCTGTGCGCGTGCCGTGTTGTCGAGGTGGCGACGGGTGATGGTGCGAGCCTGGTCGCGGTTCCCCAGGAAGGCCGCGGTGAGCGCCTCGAACAACTCGCTCATCGCGGCATTGCCGAAATCGCCTGCCGCGGTGAACTTGTCGCGTGCCCGAGCAAGGACGACCAACGCCCGCACATCCGCGTGCGTGAGCATGAGGTGGCATCCCGCCGCGAATTCGACGGCCCCGGGCATCGCTCGATCCGGCACCGGGTCGGCGAGCCAGGCACGCTGCGCGTCCTCGTCCGCCAAGCAGGCGGCGGCGCATTCGCGCAGTATGCGCGACGCGTCATCGGGTCGTCCCTGACACAGGCAGAGCCACGCCACCGCCGCCCGTGTGGCCAGCCGCAACCGGCTCGCTTCGGGCTCGGCGTCGCGAGTCGCTTCCACTGCCTGCTTGGCCCAGCACCGCGCATCGCGCAGCGAGCCCCGGAAGAACGGCACCCGCAATGCGATCATCCCGTGGACGATTTCCAGACCGACCACCGCCTCGCCGGGAGTGACCATACTGCCCTCGACGGCCGACAACAGGTCGTCCCACGAGGCGCTCGCCCAATCCAGGAGCTCGCGCTCCCGATGGCTGAACCACTCGGTGCGAGCGGCACATACGCGGTCGCGGTAGTAGCGACGATGTCGGGCGGCCAGACGCTGTGGCTCGCAGCCGTCGCGCACGGCGACCCGTTGCTGCGCGAAGACCCGGATACTCTCCAGGAGCGAGTAGCGTGCCCGGTCGCCCGAGAGATGCACGGACACCAGCGACTGATCGGCCAATCGCTCCAGCAAACCCTCGATCTGTTCGGGAGGCAGATCCAGGCCCGCACCGTCGGGACCGCCGCAGATCGTCCGGACGGCATCGAGGTCGGCCCCCGACTCGACCACGTCGACATCGGAATTGCCCTGTTCGCCGCCGGGGGCGAACACCGACATCCGCTCCAGCAGCAGTCGCTCACCGTCCCCGCAGAGGTCGAACGACCAGGCGATCACGTCCCCGATCGCCCGATGCCGTTCCTCGGCACCGAACTGCGGGTCCGCCGACCACATCAGCCGACGATCCGACTGCTCACCGGTGAGATCGCGCGCGATCGCCCGCAGCGGCTGCCGGAACAGGCGCGCCGCCGCCAGACGGATATGCAGCGGTTGATTGTTCAGATGCCGGCATATCGATCGGACCGTCTCCGTATCCGCGACCGGCGTGCCCGTCAATTCGGCACGGCGGCAGAACAATTCGATCGCCTGGTGATCGGCGAGCGGCGGGACACGCAGGACTTGCTCATCGACCCAGCCGATCCGTCCCCGGCTCGTCGCCACCACGGTCACGGTGGGTACGGCGTCGAGGAGGGCGGCGATGGCCGCACCGGCCCCGGCAAGCACATGTTCACAGTTGTCGATCACCACCAGCGGCTGGGGCACGGAGCCGTCGGTCAAGGTCTCGATCAGCGCCTCCCAGGACGCGCGGCCGGAGAAGTCGTGGCCGACCACCGAGCGCACGATCTCGTCGGCCACGACGGTCGCGTCCGCGCCCTTGGGAAGCCGTGCCAGGCGAACCCACGGGACCGGATCCTCAGTGGCTCTGCGGAATCGATCCACGGCCTCGGCGACCAATCGCGTCTTGCCGATACCGCCAGGCCCGACAACCGTGATCAGCCGACGTCTCGCGAGCAACGCGGTGGCGAGGTGGTCCAGCTCTCGGTGGCGGCCGATGAACTCCTCGGCGGAGCCCGCCGCGATTTCCGGTCGGCGCGATGCCATAGCTGTCTCCCCCTATCCGTGACCGACCGCCCGCATGAGTTCGAAACGCGGGTCATCGAACTCCGATGGTACAAATGCGCGCAGGCCGATACCGCATCTCCACCACGCCGGACTCGGCCGTCAGCGGGTGTGCTCGGAGCCGATAAGGGCGTGATTGGCGGTGATGTCCGCTATCGCGTCGCCGCGGGGGCACAAATCATCGGCGAGACGTCCGAGCGGATCTTCGTCGACAAGGGGTTCTCGGGCACCAACGGCAGAAACCGCACCGGCCTGGACACCTGTCACCGTGCGGAGGCGGTGGCCATGGGCAACTCCATGGTCGCGAGTCGCGGAAGGCTGAGAACACCATAGGGGTCCATCCGGCACCGGGTGAGTGGAACCGGGGGCGGACTTCGACAAGACTGGCCCTATGCACTACGTCGGCCGAGTTCCTGCGCCGCCGTTGGATCTGTTCGTTGATGATATCTACTGTCTGACGGGGGTACCGCGGCACCGACGGATGAATGTGCCGTCGATGCCATCGGCGCATTTGTTTCTCAACCTTGCTGGACCGATTCGGCTGTGGGATCCGGATTCCTCGGCGGTGCCCGCCCTGTTCGTCAATGGATGGTTCATGGGCGTGTGGACCAGGCGGTTCGTGGTCGAGTATCCCGACCGGGTGCGGGTTGTGGGGGTGCATTTCAAGCCCTGGGGACTTTCGCCGTTCATCGATATGCCCGCGAGTGAGCTGCGGGACCGATGGGTGCCGGTCGACGCTGTCTGGCAACGGTCGGTGGAGCGAATCCGAAATCAGGTCGGTGACGGCGCCTCTGTCGATGAGATGCTGGGGGTGGTGGAGCGGGAGTTGCGTTCGCGGTTGCCCCAGGACTGGCCTCGGGGCCTCGACCTGGTCCGGCACGCGGGCACGAGGTTGGTGGCCTCGCACGGCACCGTGGCGGTCGGTGCGTTGACCGATGTGATGGGTGTGAGCGGCAATCACCTTGCCGAACAGTTCAAGTCACATGTCGGGATCACCCCGAAGCCTATGGCGCGGATCTACCGATTCGCGCGGCTCATCGTGTCCGTCGACGCCGAGCATCCAGTCGACTGGGCGGAGGTGGCGCACTCGGCGGGCTACTTCGACCAGGCGCATTTCAGTCGTGAGTTCAAGGCCTTCACCGGCCGTACCCCGACCGAATACTTGGCCCTGCGTCGCCGGTTCCCTGTCGATCGGGGCTTTCCGCCCGATCTGGGACCGATGCCCGCCGATTGATTTTTTACAAGCCACACCGCGCTGGGCTCGACAAGATCGGACAAGACAACGTACGAGCCTCGAGGAGCAGCAGTGGGTACCGTAATCATGCACAATGTCGTCTCGGTTGACGGTTACATCGCCGACAAGAACGACGACGTCGGCCCGCTGCACGACTGGTACTTCAACGGTGACACGCCCATCACGGCCGGTATGGACGACGTATTCGACCATTCCGGAACCGGCAGCCGCTTCAAGGTCTCCGCCGCCTCAGCCGAATACGTTCGCGCCATGTGGGAATCGATCGGCGCCATCGTCATGGGCCGTACCCTCTTCGACCTGGTGAACGGCTGGGAGGGCCGTCCGCCCGCGGGCGAGCACGTGGTTGTCGTCTCACACCGCCCCAAACCCGACAACTGGCACCCCGAAGCCTCCTACCATTTCGTCGACGACGTGACCGCTGCGGTAGCCATGGCCCGCGAGTTGTCCGCCGACCGAAACGTCGCTGTGAATGCTGGCGAGGTAGGCGGCCAGATCCTTGCGGCCGGCTTGGTCGACGAAGTCGCGATGGACGTGGTGCCGGTCGTATTCGGTTCTGGCAAGCCCTATTTCGGTGGCATCGACGGTCGACACCGCCTGGAGGATCCGCATGTGATCGTCCGTGGCGAGGGCGTACTTCACCTGAAGTACCGAGTCCGGAACTAGCCGTGTGCACCGGGCAACTCACGCACGATGCCACAGCGGGTCCCTAACCTCGAACGTGCCGTAACCATGCGATGAAACGCAGTTCGGTAAACCAGAGACTCCGTCGCGCCCCACGCGGAGCAATCGATGTAGGACTTGGCGTGATCGAACACGCGAGGGGATCCGGCTCCTCGGTGCGGTGCGTGCCTGGTGTAACCAGCCGGTCGCCCGCCGCTGGCCGCAAGCGCATGACCGTTAGCAGGCCGGACCGTCGCGCCCATCGTGGAATTGGTTGTGGCTGTTGCTCTTCCTTTCCCGCGCCGGCGCTGTCGAGGGTTGGCCGCGGACTCTTTCGCTGCTGGTCAGCCGCTGACACGGGCGGTGTTGTCGAGCCAGTGCTGGGCCGGGCCGGTGACGCCCTCGACGCTAATTCCGGTGGCTTCGCGGTCGGTGAGGCCGACGCGCCGGGTCAGGTGAGCAGCAGCGATCGCGCCGGACCGCGGCGCTCCCCTCTGGGCGGCGAAGCAAGCACGGGCCGTTGACCCCCGTTCGTAGCGGGGCGCCGGCTGGGACCTTTGTGCGTCAGGAGGCGAACCGCCGGCGGGGAACCGATCTCGTTCACGGTGTTGTGCGGTCGCCCTCGGAATTCAGCACGGTCGCGATCAGCGCGGTACCCTCGCCGGTGCGGCCGCCCGGACCCGGCTGATAGACAACCGATTCCGGCGTCAGCTCGCCGCCGCAGCCATCGCATGTGACCTTCGCCTCGACTCGATAACCGCACGTGCGGTGGTGCAGAACAAGCGGCGGCCCCTCGGCCCCGGACTCCCATTTATCACCCCAAGCCATGAGAGCGAACAGCACCGGAATCAACTCCCGACCCTTGTCGGTCAGGTGGTATTCGTATCGGTCGGGCCGCTGCTCGTACCGGTGACGGCGCAATACACCCTGGTCCACCAGCCGCTGCAATCGCTGGCTCAGCACATTGGTGGCGATACCGAGGTCGCGCTGCAACTCCTCGAAACGTCGCAGGCCCAGTGCCGCATCGCGAAGGATCAGCAGGGTCCACGAGTCTCCGACGATCGACGCCGAACGCGCGATCGAGCACGCGATCTCGTGAAAGTTCGTTCGCCCCATCTTCCAGTCCCTTGCTTTAAGCAAGCTAGCTGCTTACAGTCATTTTATGTATCACACCATCGTACGGTTCCTGGTTCGGAGGACGTGGCGCCGCACCGGCTCGGGCGATCATGCCGCCGCCGTGGCGATGGCGGCGCCGGACCTGCGATTCCGCTTTCTCGGCGATACTCCGCTCGGTGCCGACCTGCGCGGACCGGAGGCGTTTCGCGATTGGTTCGCTCGCTTCGATCGACTGCTGCCAGGACTGCGCCTGGAATTGGTGGATGTGGTCTCCAGCGGCCCGCCCTGGAGAACGAAGGTCGCGGTCCAGCTGCGGGTGAGCGGAACCCTGGCCGATGGCAGCGGCTACCGCAACACCGCGATGCAGTGGCTCACCCTGCGCTGGGGCAAGCTGGTGGACGATCTGGTCCTGGAGGACACCCTGACCCTGCAACGCGCCCTCGACCGGCAGCAGGCAGCCGGCGCGATCGCCCGATCGCTGTGAGGCGGTCGGCGACACGCGATCGACGATTTCGGTACCACCACCGGCCAGCGGGGGCGAACTCTCGAATCAAAGCCGTCGTCGTTGTTTCCGTGCGATAACTATCGGAACCCCAATTTCGTTGCACCCGCGTGCTTTTCGTGAGGGTGGCCTGGTCTGGTCCGCGGACCGGGCGCTGGCGCCGGCGGTCCGCGCGTTCGGTGACTGTGTCGAGAGCGGGGCCGTGGGTGCCTGGTCGGTGCGGGCAGGCCGCGGCCCGATCGTCCTCACCGCGTGGCGGGTTCCGGTTCCGGTTGCGGGCCGGTGTTCAGCTGTTCGGGTAACACGGTGAAGTGGCGGACGAAACCGGACAGGACGGGCAGGTCCTTCGGTGTGGTCCACTCGCCGAGCAGGTCGTCGGTGACGGTGTCGCTGTAGAGATAGTGACCGTGCGTGGGTTCGTCGAGGTCGTAGGCATCCAGGTAGATCCGCCACCGGCCGTCGGGGAGCGGGATCACGCACTGTCCCTCGCGCGGTTGTCCCGGGCCCGGTCCGCCCCAGCGCGCCCAATTCCCGGTTCGCGCGAACGTGTACGGGCCGACCAGGCGGTCGGCCACCGCGACCTCGACGTTCTTGGTCGACTCGTTCTTGACGAACGCGTAGTAGCGTCCCTGCGACAACGTGACCGTGGTGTCGATGTAGCCGAGGCCGCCCGGCGCGGGAACGACGCCTTCCAGCGGTATGGGCGTGGTCCAATGCAGCCGGCTCAGCGATGAGGTGGTCGCGGTCATGACGCAGGGCCGGAACAGGGTGCCGTCGTTGATGTTCACCAGGACGCTGACCGTGCCGTCACGGTCGACGAACCATTCCGGTGCCCAGGTGTGGGTGACACCGCCGAACGGAATCGTGTACTCGTACAGGAACTCCCAGTGGATCCGGTCGTGGCTGCGAGCGAACCCGATGGTGTCGCCGTCCCATGCGGTCGTGTAGGTCACGTAGTACTCGCCGTCGATGTGACGAAAGACGCTGGGGTCGCGGCACAACCCCTTCTTGGTTGTGGCCGCCGCTGCCGGGGTGTCGGCGGGGTCGGCGTCCGGCGGACGGTAGGCGGCGGCCTGGACGAGCCGGAAATTCGTTGCGTCGGTGGATTCGTAGACCGACATATCGGTCTGGCTGGCGTTGGTGAACGCCGTCATCGTGTATCGGATCGGCGGGGCGGCGGCCACTGCGCGTCGGGATGCCACAACGCTCAACGGTACGCTCGCCGCCAGGGCGAGCATCGCTCTGCGGGACAGCCCGATCGATGTCATATGCGGATTATTCACCCGTGAACGCTGAATGATTGCTGACACACCGCGCGTGGTGAGTAGGTCGATGTGTTGCTGTTGTGGTGGCAGCACAGGCGCCGACGCCGGCCGTCCCGGGCGCCCGCCGGACTCTGCTGGGCCGTGGAGATGAAATGGCATGCGCGCCATCTGGTCCGTGTGCCGCCAGTGCGTGGACCCGCTGGAACGCGCCCGCCGTGGTCGCCCGCCGCGGTTCCGCAGCTCGGCCTGCCGTCGTCGCCACTTCTCCAGGTTCCGGTAATAATCGCGCCCTGCACGACGCCCTGACCTCACGCGAGCATCAGCTCTGCATGACCGCACCTGCACGAACTGCCCCACGACCGGTCAAGGGCGCTGGCCGGTTCTCGCTGTGTTCGGGGGCCTCAGGCGCTGAGCTACCAGAACCAGGGTGCTTCTTCGTGCGGGATCGAAGCCAACCTGCCCGGACTGCAGTAGAGGGGCGCCGCAGTATCGGCCGAATGGCGGGGGATGTGGCGTAATTATTTGGTAGAGAACGGTTTTGGCGTTCGAGTTGCAGAGTTGGGAGCCACCACCGGAAACCGCGAACCCGATAATCGCCACCGCTCAGTGGTGGGCCATTTCGGCGAGCCCGGTCGGGAGATTCGGTGAGCGCAGTCACCGTGCCGCCGCACATGGGGTTGCATGCGGCGGACGGGACTGGTGGGCGCTCAGGCGGCGGCGTACCCCAGTGCGAGGGCGGCAACGACCGGCACCAGATACAGCAGTGGGTAGGCGATGTGTGTGTAAGCGCGGGCTCGCAGCACCGTGGCCACGGCCCCGAGGAAGTACACGATCAGGCCGACC
>NZ_BDCM01000024.1 GCF_001613505.1 Nocardia mikamii NBRC 108933 | reverse complement strand
CAGGGGCCGTCGGCGAGCACATGGCCCTGCTCGACGCGCTGCCCCTCGTCCACGATCGGACGCTGGTTGGCGCAGGTGCCCTGGTTGGAACGCGCGAACTTGCGCATCCGATAGGACTTCCGGGTGCCGTCGTCGTGCATGACGGTGATGTAGTCGGCCGAAACCTCCTCCACCACACCAGGCTTCTCGTTCACCACGACATCGCCGGCGTCCACCGCGGCGCGCAGCTCCATACCGGTGCCGACCAGCGGCGACTCGGAACGGATCAGCGGCACGGCCTGACGCTGCATGTTCGCACCCATCAGGGCGCGGTTGGCGTCGTCGTGCTCCAGGAACGGAATCATGGCGGTCGCCACCGACACCATCTGGCGCGGCGAGACATCCATGTAGTCGACCTCGGCCGGGGAGACGTATTCCATCTCCTCGTTACCGCGGCGGGCGAGCACGCGCTCCTCGAGGAAGTTGCCGTCGGCGTCGACGGGCGAATTCGCCTGGGCCCGGACGTGCCGGTCCTCCTCGTCGGCGGTCAGGTACTTGACCTCGTCGGTGACCCGGCCGTTCTCCACCTTGCGGTAGGGGGTCTCGATGAAACCGAACGGGTTGACCCGCGCGTACACCGACAGCGAACCGATCAGGCCGATGTTCGGGCCTTCCGGAGTCTCGATCGGGCACATGCGGCCGTAGTGCGAGGGGTGCACGTCGCGCACTTCCAGGCCGGCGCGCTCACGGGACAGACCACCCGGGCCCAGCGCCGACAGACGACGCTTGTGGGTCAGACCCGACAGCGGGTTGTTCTGGTCCATGAACTGCGACAGCTGCGAGGTGCCGAAGAACTCCCGGATCGCCGCCGTGATCGGGCGGATGTTGATCAGGGTCTGCGGGGTAATGGCCTCGACGTCCTGGGTGGTCATGCGCTCACGCACGACGCGTTCCATACGCGAGAGGCCGACGCGCAGCTGGTTCTGGATCAGCTCGCCGACGGTGCGCAGGCGACGGTTGCCGAAGTGGTCGATGTCGTCGACCTCGACCGGAACCTCGACGCCGCCGGGAACGGTCATCAGCTTGTCGCCCTGGTGCAGGCGCACCAGGTACTCGATGGTGGCGACGATGTCCTCGCGGTTCAGCGTCGAGCCGACCACGGGCTCACCGGTGTTGACGCCCAGCTTCTTGTTGACCTTGTAGCGGCCGACGCGAGCCAGGTCGTAGCGCTTCTCCTTGAAGAACAGGTTCTCCAGCAGGGTCTGCGCGGACTCCTTGGTCGGCGGCTCGCCCGGACGCAGCTTGCGGTAGATGTCGAGCAGCGCCTCGTCCTGGCCGGCGGTGTTGTCCTTCTCCAGGGTCGACAGCATGATCTCGGAGAAACCGAAACGCTCGGTGATCTCCTCGGTGGTCATGCCCAGCGCCTTGAGCAGCACGGTGACCGGCTGACGACGCTTGCGATCGATACGCACGCCCACCGTGTCGCGCTTGTCGACATCGAATTCCAGCCACGCACCACGCGACGGGATGACGCGCACGCTGTGCAGCGTCTTCTCGGTGCCCTTGTCGATGGACTCGTCGAAGTACACACCCGGTGAGCGCACCAGCTGCGAGACGACCACGCGCTCGGTGCCGTTGATGATGAACGTGCCCTTGTCGGTCATCATCGGGAAATCACCCATGAAGACCGTCTGCGACTTGATCTCACCGGTGTTGTTGTTGATGAACTCCGCGGTCACGAACAGCGGTGCCGCGTAGGTCATGTCCTTGTCCTTGCACTCTTCGATCGAGGCCTTGACCTCTTCGAAGCGCGGATCGGAGAAGGACAGGGACATCGAACCGGAGAAGTCCTCGATCGGCGAGAGCTCCTCGAGCACCTCCTCCAGCCCACCGACCGGGCTGGCGTCGCCCCGGGCGATGGCCCGCTCACGCCAATCGGGGGCACCGACCAGCCACGCGAACGATTCGGTTTGTAGATCGAGAAGGTCCGGAACCTCCAAGGGCTCACGAATCTTCGCGAAAGACACCCGCTTCGGGGCTCCGGGAATACCGGCCTTGGTCTGGGTGGAGACTGCCAAGATGCGTCCTTCCAGCACCTCACGCGCGTCGCCCGGTGCCTGTACGTACAAGACACCAAACGACCGTCGCTTGTCTGCTACGAGTTCTGCTGGTTACAACCCGGACAAAACCCGAACAGCAAACAACGGAAGTAACACCTCAACGGTGGAACTTTCGTGATGCGATCAAGGAATGGACAGGAGGCAGCCAGCGCAAAGTCCAAACCTACACCCACGAAGAAGGGGTGTCAAAGTACCATCCGAACCGAGTTCCGGATGTTCGGCGCGCCGGACCCGCTTCCGCTGGCTGCGTTCGAGTCTCCGGCGGCGCCTCGACCTGGGTACTCGACCCTGTCACAGCTGCCGCTGTTGTGAATAGCGTGACGGTTCGGACGTAAGTCGTCAAGTGGCGAGACCACCTCGATAACTGCGAGATCCCGTGTGGCGCTGGCGAATCACACCGTCACGCGGGCGAATATCCGCCGCTGAGCTGGGAAGATTCCGCAGGTGACGGGCTCGAACATACTTCCGAACCCGCCTGGGCCACTCAACGGTCGGCGATCTCGCTCGCCAGCCAGTGACCGTCCACCTTCTGCATGTGCAACACGATCGGACCCGACGCGCTCTCCTGCGGGGCGCCGTTCTTGGTCGCGCTCACGGTCAGATTCACCAGCAGTTCCGCCCGGTCATCAGTGAGCAATGTCACACCGATCGGGTCGGGAGTGGCCTGTGCGGTCGACTGCGCCTGCTGGATCGCGGACACCGTGGTGTCGGCGAACTTGTCGAAATCACCGCGCATCTTGCCGGTGACGACCTTGTGCACGGCGTCCTTGTAGCCGCCGACGGTCTTCACGTCGTAGGAGTAGACCGTCTTGAGCGCGTTGTCGGCCGCCGCGGTCACCTCCTGGGTGGCCTTGGTGTCGACGAAGGCCTTGTTGCCGTTGTCCACTCCCGGCTTGAACGCCGCGACCACCGCGAACGCGGTCAACAGCACACTCGCCACGATCAGACCCGCGGCCAGCCCCCAGGCGGCCGGCGCCGGCCGCGGCAGGCGACCGGGACGCGGCAGCTTCCGGGACGGACGCGATGCCACGGGCCGCGCCGGACGCGTGGCCGCCGTACCCGCGCGCACGGTCCTGGTGCGCGATGTGGTGTTCGCGGACTTACCGGCGGGCTTGGCGGACTTCGCGCCGGACGCGGTGCGATCGGCGCCGCCGCGGCGGCGGATCGTGCGCGCGGCGGATTCGGACGAGCGGTCGCCGGGCTTGAGCCGCGGGGAAACCTTGTTGATCGGCGGGCGGGATGCCATCGGTGTACCTCTCCTACGATCCCGGCTGGGGGGCGGGCGCCTCGGACGGATTCGCGGGCGCGCTCGGCGCGGGCGCGGCGTTTCCGTTCGCGGGCGGTTGGGCCGCCCCGGCGGGACCGGGGGTGTCCAGCGACACCAGCTGACCGAGCGAATTGGCCTGCTCGGTCTTCCAGGTGTCGCCGTCCTTCTTCATATCCAGCGTCCAGGTGGCCCGGAAGGACTGCATCGGAACGTTGGGCGCGGTCTGCGTGAGTTTCAGCACCACGATCGCCGAGGCCTTGTCGCGCTCACTGTCCAGCGAACTCAGTGCCGCCCCCAGCACCTTGCTGTCGATCTTGGTCTTCGACTTCTCGGCGGCATCCTTGATGCGGTCGTGGTTCTCGTTGAGCTGGGTCAGCATGTCGCCGGTCATCGAGGACCGCATGGTGGTGATCGACCCCTCGACATCGCCGGGATTCATCGAGGTGAGGTTGATCGCCGCCTGCCGGGCCGCATCCAGCGCGGTATCGCGAGCATCGGCGCGCGGACCGTCGGTGAACCACATCGCGCGCACCCAGCCGGTGCCGAACCACGCCGCCAAGACCAGGGCCGCCACCAGCCACACCGCCGCGACCGAGGTCACGACCGTGCGCAGTGCCGACGAACCCGGCCGGGCGGCCGGCTGCTCACCGGCGGACCGGCGCACGGTCGCCTCCGGCGACGCCTCAGCTACCGCTTTTTCGGCGTCGTCCGACGGCTCCACCGCAGGTTGCGAGGAGGGGTTGGGCAGATCAGAACTCACAGCGACACCCTAGCGTCGTCGGTTTTCCGGACTTGCCTCCGTGCCCGCCTCACCGCTTCGGGGTCACTCCGATGAGAGTGGCCAGCTGGATGGCGACGGGGCTCAGGTTGAGCTTGTCCGGATCGGTCTTGGGCTTGGAATCCCACGGCTGCGGGACATTCGGATCGGCGTACTGCGCACGCGCGCCGCCGCGGACGTCGGTCGGACTTCCGAACGGCACCGTGCATTTCGCGTCCGTGTTGAACGGGAAATCGTCACGATTGTCGTCGAAATTGGGATTCTGCGCCTTCATCTGGTCGAGAATGCGCTGAGTTCCCTCGTACCCGACGGTACAGGCCGGCGGATTGTTGGTTTCCAGCACCAGGCCGAAGTGGGTCGTGCCGTCGCCGGGCGCGGTCGCCGAACCACCGACCGACAGGAGCGGAAGCATCTGCAGCAGCGGCTTGAGCGTGTAGGTCTGCGGTGACACCGCCTGCAGCAGCAGCCGCAGATTCGACAGATCCGTGGTCAGCGGCTGGCCGCTCCGATCGAGGAGCTTGCCGATCTGCTCGCCGGCGTCGGCGCCGGTGCCGATCAACCGCCGGATATCGGGATCGTTGGCCCGCAACTGCACGGCGAGCCGGTCCAGGCCGTCACTGAAGGTCCGGATCGCCGGCGACTGGTCGGCCTGGGTGCCGAGCACCGTCTGCGCGTCCTGAATCAGCTGCACGGTCTGCGGCAACGCCTCGATGCCGGTCTGGGAGAACTTGTTCAGCGAATCGATGAGGATCCGCAGGTTGTCGCCCTGCCCGTCGAACGCCTTACCGAGTTCGGTGACGGTTGTCGTCAACGCCGTCAGATCCGTGGTGCTCGAGAAATGGTTGACGCTGGCGAGCAGATCCTCGACCGGGATCGGGGTCTCGGCGCCGTCGATGACCGAACCGTCGCGCAGGTAGGGGCCCTTCGACGTCTCGGGCACCAGATCCAGGTACTGCTCACCGATCGCCGAGCGGTTGGCGATCACGGCCTTGGCGGCGGCCGGGACCTTCGGCTTCCCGGAATCCAGCTCCAGATAGATCATGACGCCGTCGGGGGTGATGTCGAGCGAGTCCACCCGGCCGACCGGCACACCGCGATAGGTGACCTCCGCGCCCTTGGACAGGTTGGCGGTCGTCTTCGCCTTGACCTTCACCTGGTACTGGCCGAAGCCGAGCATGTGGTCGAGGTGAATGTACTTCGCGCCGACGAAGACCACGCCGAGCACGGCGATCACCGCGAAGGCGATCAGCTGGTAGCGCACCAATCTACTCATCGCGGCTTCACTCCCAACTGATCGAGAATCGACCCGATCGGGTCACCCGGCTTGGCGGGGGCCGGAGCCACCACGGTCGGCGGCAACGGCACCAGCGACACCGTCGGCCAGCCCGGCCGCGGGCCGTTGCCGTTGTAATACGGATTGGTCGGATCCACCGGCACCGGCGGCCCGTACCGCGGCGGGATGTACACCGGATCCGGTTTGCCCACACCGAGATTCGACATCAGGACGCCGATCTGGGTGTCGACGGACAGCCAGGTGTTCACCGAACCACCGAAGGTCGACTTGATCGCCTCGTCCGGGAACGGATACGTCGGGATCAACGGGAGCGCGGAAACCAGATCCGGCGCCGAACGGCCCAGCTCCTGCAGCGTCGGACGCAGCGCCTGCAGATCGCGGATCAGGTTGTCCTTCGACTTGTCGAGCACGTCGACACCGGCCTGGCCGACCCGGTCGAGTTGCTTCAGCAAGCCGATCAGTTGCGGCCGCTGCTCGTCGAGGATCTTGATGCCGGCCGGCAGTTCGTCGAGGATCTTGCCGATCTGCTCGGACTGCTGCCCCACCCGGCTGGACAACGTGCCCAGGCTGTCGAGCGCGTGCTGAATATCGGCAACCTGCTGGTTGAGACCGTCGATGAGGGTGTCGGCCTGATCCAGCAGCGACCGCACTCGGTTCTCGCGGCCGGCCAGCGCCTTGTTCAGTTCCACCACGATGGGCTGCAACTGCGCCACGCCACCGCCGTTGAGCAGCAGCGACAGCGCGCCGAGGACCTGTTCGATCTCCACCGCGTGCCGGGTCCGGTCGACGGGGATGACCGCGCCGTCCTTCAACCGGTCGGGCGAGGCGTCGTCCTTCGGCGCCGACAGCTCGACGAATTTCTCACCGAGCAGATTCGACTGCCGCACCTCGGCGTGGGCGTTGGCGGGCAGCTTCACCGAGGAGTTCACCACGGTGTGCACGCTCGCGGTCCAGCCGTCGGGGGCGACGTCGATGGACTCCACCCGGCCGACCGGCACACCCTCGACCTTGACCGCCGACTGCGGCACCAGATCCAGGACGTCGTCGAACCGCACGTCGATACGCATCGGATGGTCACCCACATCGGCGCCGCCGGGCAGCGGCACGCTGTAGATACCGTCCGACGAGCACGAACCCACCAGCATCGCCGTCACGCCGACCACCGCGACGGCCCCCAGTCCGCGGGCCGTCCTGCGGAATGCGAAGGGCGTCATCGCTGGCCACCTTCCTGCTGCGACGGCGGCTGCCGGTCCGACGGGGTGCCCGGAACACTGCCGGGAGCCGGGGTGTTCTGGATGTTGTCACCGCTGAGAATGCCGAACGGCAACACCAGCGACGGCGTCTGCACACCGTCCTTGATCTGATCGGTGATCACCTTGCACTGATCCAGGATCGGGCGCATCTGCCGGCTGATCGCATCGAATTTCGGGTCACCCGGCCGCAATTGGCCGAGGTCGAGCAGTTTGCAGACGGTGCCGAACGGGTTCTGCAGATCGGTGAAGTTGGCGCGCATGTCGAGCGTGCCGGATTCACCGTTGTGGATGTTGATCAGGTTGCTCAGCGCCACCGGCAGCACCGGCAGCGCGTTCGCCACGTCCTGGCGCTGATCGGCCAGGGTCTGGGTCAGCTTGGTCAGCGCATCGGCGTTCTCGGCGACCAGGTCCCGGTTGTCGTCGATGAACCGGGCGACGTCGCCGAGCGCGATCGACAGCAGATTCAGTGCCTGCCCGAGGTTCTCCCGCTCACCGGAGAGGAATCCGGCCAGATCCGCCAGCTGCGTGTTGAATTCGCGCACCTGCTGGTCGTTGACCGCCAGGGTGTGCACGAAGACCTGCAAATTCTTGATCGTGTCGAAGATGTCGCCGCGCGCGTCGGACAGATACCGGGCCGCGTGCGAGAGCTGGGTCAGGCTGTTGGCCAGCGCGTCCCCGTTTCCGGAAAGATTCGCGGCACCGGTGCGAACCAGCTCGTTCACCGCGCCGTCCTTGTTGGCGCCGTTGGGCCCCAGCGCATCCGACAGTTCCTGGATGCTCTTGTACAGCCGGTCGACCTCGACCGGGGTCGCCGTGCGGTCGCGCGGGATGGTGGCGTTGCGCGGCATCTTCGGCCCGCCCTTGTAGACGGGCGTGAGCTGGATGTAGCGGTCCGACACCACCGACGGCGTGATCTGGGCGGCCTTGGCGTCGGCCGGGATGTCGTACTTCCGGTCGACATGCATGGTGACCTTCACCTGATCACCCTGCGGCGTGACCGAATCGACCTTGCCCACCGGGACGCCGAGGATACGCACCTCGGAGCCCTCGTAGATGCCGATCGACTTGTCGAAGTAGGCGGTGATCTTGGTGGTGTTGTAGCTGCTGAACAGCCACCACAGCACACCGGCGACGACCACCACGGCCACCGTGCCGAGGGTTAGGGCGATCTTGGTGCCGCGGCCGGATTCGCGGATCACCGTCAGCGGATCCCGGCGCGATCCCTTACCGAGAGCAGCCTGCATCAGTTGCCTCCCAGGGTGCGGATCGGCGGGCGGTTACCCGGAATCTCCGGCAGCGCCGGCGGGATCAGGTTGACGATCACCGCGTCGAACCAGCGCCCGTTGCCCAGCACGTTGGCGTACAGGCCGTAGAACGGCGCCGCCAGTTTCAGCGTCTTGGAGATGTTCTGCTGATTGTCGTTGAGCATGTCGATGGACTTCTTCAGATTGGTCAGCGCCGGACCGATCTGCTGCTCGTTGTCGTGCACCAGCGCACTCAATTCGGCGGCAACGGTTTTCGCGCCGTTGAGCAGCTGCGAGATGGCCTGCTGGCGGACGTTCAACTCGGCCAGCAGCTGACCGCCGTTGGCCAGCAACCGCTCGAACTGCTCGTTGCGGTCGGCGAGCACCTTGGTGGTCTTGTTGGTCGCGTTGAACAGGTGCTTGAGCTCTTCGTCGCGCTTGGCCAGCGTCTCCGACAGCCGGGCGACGCCGTCGATCGAGCCGCGGATCTCCGGCGGGGTGCCGGAGAACGCGTCGGAGAGCACCCGGAAGCTGGTGGCCAGCTGCGCGGTGTCGGTCTTCTCGAGATCCGAGGCGGCATCACTGAAGGCCTCGACCACGTCGTACGGAGAAACCGTGCGCGACAACGGAATTCGCTTGCCCGGATCGGCCGGGTGGGAACCCTTGGGATCCAGCGCCAGATACTTCTGCCCGAGCAGGGTCTTGATCTGGATGGACGCGGTGGTGGCATCGCCGATCCACGCGTCCTTGGTCCGGAAGTCGACCAGCACGCGGTCGCCGTCGAGGCGCACATCGGACACATCGCCGACCTTCACGCCCGCGATGCGTACCTCGTTACCCTTCTTCAGGCCCGCGGCCTCGGAGAATTCCGCGGTGTAACTGGTGCTCGCGCCGATGATCGGCAGCTTGTCCAAGAAGAAGGCCGACAACGCGATCAGCAGCACCATGAACAGGCCGAGCCCACCCATGAACGCCGGGCTGCGCTTGCCGAGGAGAACCCGGTCTTCCATCAGCGGCCACCCTTCCCGTGACAGCGCGGCGCCGGATTGGTGTAGACCGGCTGATTCACCGTCGGCATCTGGGCCGGCAGGTTCAATTGCGGCGCATCCTTCACTCCGGGACCGGCGACGATATCGATACCGCAGAGGTAGAACTGGAACCACGAGCCGTAACTGGCCGCGCGTCCCAGTTTCTCCATCTTGATCGGCAGATTCTCCAGGGCCTGATTGACGTCGTCGGAACGATCGTTCAGGGTGCCGGTCAGCTGGTTCAGGCCGGCGATCGACCCCTGCAGGGTCGGCCGGGTGGGTACCAGCAGATCCGCGGTCGCCGAGGCGAGATTGCCCAGCGACTGCACCGCAGAGCCGATCGTGCCGCGTTCGGCGTTGAGCCCGCTCACCAGCGCCTCGGTGTTGACGATCAGATCGTTGAGCTGTCCGTCGCGGGCGTTCACCGCGTCCAGCACCTGGTTGAGGTTCTTGACGATCTCGCCGATCACCGCGTCCTTGTCGGCGATCTTGTTCGTCAGGCTCGCGGTGTTGCGCACCAGATCGGTGATCGTGCCCGATTCACCCTGGAAGACCTGGATGATCTCGTAGGACAGCTTGTTCACGTCCTCGGCCGACAGCGTCTGGAACAGCGGCCGGAAACCGTTGAACAGGGTGGTGAGATTCAGCGCGGGCTTGGTCCGCTCCAGCGGAATCGTGGCGCCCTTCGTGATCTTGTGGCCCTGCTGTCCGGCGCCCTGTTCCAGCGCGATGTAGCGCTGCCCCACCAGGTTGCGGTAGCGGATGGTCGCGGTGGTGGAGGCGGGTAGCCAATCCCGGTCGGTGAGCTGGAAGTGCACCTCGGCCATGTTGCGGTCGACGACCGAAACCTTGGTCACCTTGCCGACCCGCACACCGGCGATGCGCACCTCGTCGCCTTTGTTCAGCGATGTCACATCGCTGAACCGCGCCTTGAACTCGGTGCCGCCGCCGGAATAGTTGGCGATGGTGAGCGCCAGGAACGCGGTCGCGAGCACTGTCACGAGCACGAAGATGCCCAGTTTGGTCAGGGGCCCGCCCAGACCACGCAACTTGGCCTTCATCGCACACTCACCTCACTTCCACGCATCGCGGGGGCGCCGATCCTGCTCACCCAGCTGGGCACCTGATCGGGCGAAACCCCGTTCGCCGCACCGTAGATCGCACCCAGGGTGTGCTGTTCGGCGGGCGAACCCATGGTCGTGGCGCCGGCCGCGCCGTAGACCGAGAACTGTGCCGCCGGCAGCTGACCGATGTTCTGGTCACCCGGATTCCGGGTCGGCGGCTGATAGGAACCGTCGTTGGCCGATCCGGTCGGATACTGACCCGGATCCACCCCGAGCGGATATTCGGGGAAACACGCCGGCGGCCGGTTCGTGTCCAGCCAGCGCGGCTCGTCCTGATTGGGCAGATACCGGCCGCGCGGATTGGTGATCTCGATCGTCACCCGCGAACCCGGGGTATCGGTGCCCTTGCCGAAGATGTCATCGATGCGCGGCTTCAGCTGCGCGAAATTCTTCATCGTGCAGGGGAACGAGGGCGAATAGGTCGCCAGCAGTTCCAGCGCCTCACGCGAATCGGCCGCGACATCGATGATGTTGTCGTGGTTGGCCGTCAGGAAATCGGCGGTCTTCGACGACGTCGGAGTCAGAACCGAATACAGCGTGTCCAACTGCGAACGCTTCTGCACGATGGTGGCATTCAGCGTGCGCAGATTGTCGAAGGCATCGACCAGCTGCGGCAGCGCGTCCGAATAGGTGTCGGCGACCGTCGCGAAGGTACGGATGTCGTCCTGCAACTGCGGCATCACGCCGTTGATATCGCGGAATATGTCGTCCAGCCGATCGATGGTGTGGCCCAGTTCCTCACCCTGACCACCCAGCGCCTGCGACAGCGCGCCCAGCGTCGAGGCCAGATACTGCGGCGGGATCGCCTGCAGCAGCGGCATGATCGAATCCAGCAGCTGGCTCACCTCGACCGCATTGCCGCTGGCGTCCTGATACAGCGTCATGCCCGCCCGCAGATGTTGCGGGCTGGGCTGCTCGGGCCAGACCAGATCGACATAGCGCTCGCCGAACAGGGTTTTCGGCAGCAGCCGGGCCGTCACATTGGACGGAATCTTGGTGGCCTTGTCCGGATCGATCGCCAGATGCAGGGTCACCTTGCCGTTGGCGGATTCACTGGAACGCACCTCGCCGACATTGACCCCGCGAACCTTCACATCCGCATTGCGGGTCAACGCGTTTCCGACCGTATCGGTGATCAGGTCGACCTTGATCACCTTGACCCACACCTTGTTGTAGGCCGCGATCGTCGTGCCGAGAAACAGCGCCATCACCACGAAGAACACGATGCCCAACGTGCGGATTCGGAGTTTCTCGGTCGAGCGCCAGAATTGCACACTGCGCGCGCTCATGCTCCCACCTTTCGGGACGCCGTCGCCCTCATGCTGCACACCCGGCGGGATGATCGGAGGTGCTGCGTGGTCACGCGGGCTGCCGCCGGCAGCATCCGATGGCGGCGCCCCCGGGGTTCTGCGTGGTCACGCACGCTGCCGCCTCCGAACCCGTCGGTCGCGCCGCGGCCCTGTCCGCTCATCCCGCGACTCGCACTGTCGTCGTCGTACCCCAGATCGCCAGGCTGAGGAAGAAGTCGAGGATGTTCACCAGCACGATCGACGCGCGCACCGCACGCCCCACGGCCACGCCGACGCCGGCCGGGCCGCCGGTGGCGTTGAAGCCGTAATAGCAATGGATCAGGATGATCACGAAGGCGAACACCAGCACCTTCACGAACGAATACAGCACGTCCTCGGGTGGCAGGAACAGACCGAAATAATGGTCGTACGATCCCGTGGACTGCCCGTTGAACCACACGCTGATCTGCCTGGACGCGATGAACGTGCCCAGCAGGCCGACGATGTAGAGCGGAATCACCGCCACGAATCCCGCGATGACGCGCGTGGTCACCAGGAACGGCACGCCGGGTACCGCCATCACCTCGAGCGCGTCGATTTCCTCGGAAATTCGCATCGCACCCAATTGCGCGGTGAAACCACAGCCGACCGTCGCCGACAATGCCAATGCCGCGACCAGCGGCGCCAATTCGCGAGTATTGATGTAGCCGGTCAGAAAGCCGGTGAGCACCGAACTGCCCAGGGCGTCGAGAGCTTTGAAACCTTGCAGGCCGACGACGACACCGACCGAGGCCGACATCATCACCACGACGCCGATGGTGCCGCCGATGACCGCGAGTGCACCCGAACCGAAGGTCACCTCGGCCAGTAGCCGCATGACCTCCTTGCGGTAATGCACGACGGTGCGCGGAATCCACGCGATCGCCTTGGAATAGAACGACATCTGATCGCCGGCGCGATCGATGACATTCACCGGCGACTTGAGCGCAGCACCTACTCGGCGCATCCGCCTCGAAAAGATCGGAGAACGCTGGGAAACAACCATCGTCACGAACCCTTGGCCGGGACGACCTGCAGGTACACCAACGTCAGCAGCAGATTGACGAAGAAGAGCACCAGGAAGGTGATCACCACGGATTGATTCACCGCGTCACCAACACCTTTCGGTCCCCCCTTGGGATTCAAACCTTTGTATGCGGCGATAACGCCCGCGAGCAATCCGAAGATCAGAGCCTTGAATTCACCGATCCAGAGGTCCGGGAGTTGCGCCAGCGCGGAGAACGACGCCAGGTAGGCGCCGGGAGTTCCGCCCTGCAGCAACACATTGAAGAAATATCCACCGCAGATGCCGACGACCGAAACCAGGCCGTTGAGCAGCAGCGCCACCAGCATCATGCCGAGGACGCGCGGCACGACGAGACGCTGCACCGGATCGATGCCGAGCACCTCCATCGCGTCGATCTCTTCGCGGATGGTGCGGGAGCCGAGGTCGGCAGCGACGGCCGAACCCGCGGCACCGGCGATGATCAGCGCGGTGACGACGGGAGCGGCCTGCTGCACAGTTGCCAGCACACTGGTTGCGCCGGTGAACGATTCAGCACCGAGCTGCTTGATAAGTGAACCGGTCTGCAATGCGACAACGGCGCCGAACGGGATTGCCACCAGTGCGGCGGGCAGGATCGAGACGCTCGCGATGAACCACGACTGCTCGATGAACTCGCGCCATTGGAAAGGCCGGCGCAGGGTGTTGCGTGCCACGGAAATGAGCAGCGCAAATATGTTGCCGGCCTGCGCAAATCCCGACTCGACCGGAGTGCGCAGCCGTGCCAGGGGTTGATTCACGGTTGCGTATGTTACCCGTTGGTTGTGTCGTGTCGCACGGTGGTGTCGTACGTGCCGCCCTGATATTGCGGAGCGTTACCCGTATACGCCGGAAGGACTTGTGTATCGCCGTTCTCTTCCATCGACTCGCGGATCGCCACCTGCGCGGAATGCGGCAGGGTATGCATGATCTCGAGCACGCGGCGGCGGCGACGTTCCACGGCCTGACGCACGGGCATGCCCGGGGTGGCCTTCATCTGCGGGATGATGCCCTCGACGTCCTCGGTTCCGTTGTCGTAGTGGCCGGCGTCGGCGAGCGCCTGCTCGCGCGCCATCTGGGCCTCGTCCTTCTCCTCCGACATACCGATCGGACCGACCATGCGGCCGTTGAGGAACTGCTTGACCACCGGCTCCTCCGAGGTCAGCAGAACCTCACGCGGGCCGAACATGACCAGCTGGCGACGGAACAACATGCCGATGTTGTCGGGCACGCTACGAGCCAGGTTGATGTTGTGGGTAACGATCAGAATCGTCGCGTCGATCTGCGCGTTGATATCGATCAGCAGCTGCGACAGATAGGTCGTACGCACCGGGTCCAGACCGGAGTCGGGCTCGTCGACGAGAATGATCTGCGGGTCCAGCACCAGCGCGCGGGCCAGGCCGGCACGCTTGCGCATACCACCGGAGATCTCGCCGGGCAGTTTGCCTTCGGCGCCGAGCAGACCGGTCAGCTCGAGCTTCTCCATCACGATCTGCTTGATCTCGGATTCGCTCTTCTTGGTGTGCTCGCGCAGCGGGAAGGCCACGTTGTCGAACAGGTTCATCGAACCGAACAGCGCGCCGTCCTGGAACAGAACGCCGAACAACTTGCGGATCTCGTAGAGCTCCTTGTTGGAGCAGGTGGTGATGTCGGTGCCGTCGATGTAGATCGAGCCGCGCTCGGGGCGCAGCAGACCGATCAGCGACTTCAGGAACACCGACTTACCGGTACCGGAGGGGCCGAGCAAGGCGCTGACTTCCCCCGTGGGCAGAGTCAGAGTGACATCCTGCCAAATCCGCTGGGACCCGAAAGATTTCGTAACACCTTCGGTCCTGACCTCGACGCCCACGTCGACCTCCATATTTCTTCTGACGAGCGCCCACGGCCGCGTCACCGTATTTCAGCGCGATGTGACGCGTCACACTGGGGTGCGGCCACTGTATCGCATGCCGCTGGTGCAGGACACCCTACCTGACTGGTCGGTAGAAATGTCGACGGTAATGAGCCGGTCGCGACAGTTCACAAACATTCACCGCGAATATGCGAAAAGGGCGGCCCCGCAACGGGACCGCCCTTTTCCGGACTCGATTACCGCAATTACTTGACGGAAACCTTCGCGCCGGCCTCTTCCAGCTTGGCCTTGGCGGCGTCGGCGGCGTCCTTGGCGACCTTCTCCAGGATCGGCTTCGGGGCACCCTCGACCAGGTCCTTGGCTTCCTTCAGGCCCAGGCCGGAGACGATCTCACGCACGACCTTGATGACCTGGATCTTCTTGTCGCCGGCACCCTCGAGGATGACGTCGAACTCGTCCTGCTCCTCGGCGGCCTCGGCGCCACCGGCGGCCGCGCCACCGGCGACAGCGGCAACCGCGACCGGAGCGGCGGCGGTGACCTCGAACTTCTCCTCGAACTTCTTGACGAAGTCCGAGAGCTCCAGCAGGGTCATGTTGCCGATGGTCTCGAGCAGCTCGTCCACGTTGGCCATGGTGTTTCCTTTCGGTTCATCCCGCATCGGCGGGAAAAGAGTATGGGGGTTTGTCGACTTGTCCGGGTCGGCTTATTCGGCGTCGGCGGCCGGGGCCGCTTCGGCACCGCCCGCGGCGCGCTGCTTGTCCTCGAGCGCGGCGAACAGGCGAACCACCTGGCCGGCCGGCGCGGCGAACAGGCCGGCCGCCTTGGTCAGGTTGCCCTTCATGGCGCCGGCCAGCTTGGCCAGCAGCACCTCGCGCGACTCCAGGTCGGCGATGCGCTCGACCTCGGAGACCGACAGCGCGGCGCCGTCCATGTAGCCGCCCTTGATGACCAGCGCCTTGTTGTCCTTGGCGAAGGTCTTGAGGGCCTTGGCGGCGTCGACCGGCTCACCGGTGATGAAGGTGATCGCGGTCGGACCGACGAACAAGTCATCCAGGCCTTCGACGCCCGCCTCGGCGGCCGCACGCTTGACCAGGGTGTTCTTGGCGACGGAGTAGGTGGCATTGCTGCCCAGCGCACGACGCAGCTGGGTGAGGTTGCCGACCGACAGACCACGGTATTCCGTGATCACAGTGGCCGTAGCGCTCTTGAACTGCTCGGTGATCTCCGCGACCGCGGTGACCTTCTCTGGTTTCGCCATACTTCGCCTCCTCTCTGGATGGTCGGTTCTGCGATGAACTACCGACTCGCGGAGGCTGGACCCGGGGAGGCTACGTCGACCCGGCGACAAAGCAAACGCCCCGGACGCAGAGTGGTCCCGGGGCGCACAAGAAACTCGACATGAGCTCACGGCTCACATGTCGTCCCTCACCTCGGCTCTCCCTGCGTGGGCCGCCGGCAATATCGCCGGACCTTCGACTGCCTGACGGCAGCAACCAACGGTCTTCGGTAGAACGATTGGGGGTGATCACCGAACTGGTCGGCGACCGTCAATCAGAATAGCGGACGAGCAGCCGAATCCCAAAATCGGGGCCCGCACCCACCTGCGGTTTTCGCTGCGTTTCCGCGAAATGCCGAGGGCCGGTAGGAAATTCCTACCGGCCCTCGTCGAAAGCTACCTACGCCTTACGCGTCCTCTTCGGTGAGGTTGCGGGTGCGGTTCGGGTCCACCGGGATGCCCGGTCCGGTGTTCGTCGAAATCGTCACCTTCTTGACGTAGCGACCCTTGGCGGTCGACGGCTTCACACGCAGGATCTCCTCCAGCGCGGCGCCGTAGTTCTCGACCAGCTTCTTCTCGTCGAAGGAGGCCTTGCCGATCACGAAGT
Source organism: Nocardia mikamii NBRC 108933 (assembly GCF_001613505.1). Classification (GTDB taxonomy): domain Bacteria; phylum Actinomycetota; class Actinomycetes; order Mycobacteriales; family Mycobacteriaceae; genus Nocardia; species Nocardia mikamii. Next base: position 80,045 of record NZ_BDCM01000024.1, on the reverse strand, counting down.
GCAGGTTGGCCTGCTTGTCGACGCGGAAGTTGATCTTGCCGCCCTTGATGTCGTTGACGGCCTTGGTCACATCGGTGGTGACCGTGCCCGTCTTCGGGTTCGGCATCAGGCCGCGGGGGCCCAGCACACGCGCGATGCGACCGACCTTGGCCATCTGGTCCGGGGTGGCGATCGCGGCGTCGAAGTCCAGCCAGCCGCCCTGGATGCGCTCGATCAGGTCCTCGGCGCCGACGGCGTCCGCACCGGCGGCCTCGGCCTCGGCGGCCTTCTCGCCGGCCGCGAACACGATGACGCGCGCGGTCTTACCGGTGCCGTGCGGCAGGTTGACGGTGCCGCGGACCATCTGGTCGGCCTTGCGCGGGTCGACGCCCAGACGGACGGCGACCTCGACGGTCGCGTCGGTCTTCGTGGTCGAGGTCTCCTTCGCCAGCCGGGTGGCCGACAGCGGAGAGTAGAGCTGGGAGCGGTCGACCTTGGCGGCCGCCTCGAGATAAGCCTTGCTTCGTTTTGCCATGATTCTCTGTCCTGTTCGTAAGTCAGAAGTGGTTGTCGGGACTGGCCGTCCCTCCCACGCACATCCCGCCGGTCACCGGCGGAGACGGGACCGTCAGTCGGCGACGGTGATACCCATCGAGCGAGCGGTACCCGCGATGATCTTGGCCGCCTGATCGATGTCGTTGGCGTTCAGATCTTCCTGCTTGGTCTTGGCGATCTCCCGGACCTGATCCATGGTGACCGTGGCGACCTTGTTGCGGTGCGGCTCGGCGGAGCCCTTCTGCACACCGGCGGCCTTCAGCAGCAGCTTGGCGGCGGGCGGAGTCTTCAGCTTGAAGTCGAACGAGCGGTCCTCGTAGACCGTGATCTCGACCGGGATGACGTTGCCACGCTGCGACTCGGTCGCCGCGTTGTACGCCTTGCAGAACTCCATGATGTTGACGCCGTGCTGACCCAGCGCGGGGCCGACCGGCGGAGCGGGGTTGGCCGCACCAGCCTGGATCTGGAGCTTGATGAGCCCGGCGACCTTCTTCTTCTTGGGGGGCATCTTTCTTTCCTTGGTTTAGGTTCCTTACGGACTTCCGTAAGCCTGTCCCGGGGCGCTAACCCCGGAAGTCTTAGATCTTCGCGACCTGCGTGAACGCGAGTTCGACCGGGGTCTCGCGGCCGAAGATCGACACCAGCACCTTCAGCTTCTGCTGCTCGGCGTTGACCTCGGAGATGCTGGCCGGCAGCGTCGCGAACGGACCGTCCATCACGGTGACCGACTCGCCGACCTCGAAGTCGACCTCGATGGCCGGCTTTGCCGCGGTCTCGGTGACGGTCTCCGACGTGGACGCGGCGGCGCCCGCCGCGGCGGCAGCCGGCTTCTTCTGCTGCTGCTCGGCCGGGACCAGGAACTTCACCACGTCGTTGATCGTCAGCGGCGACGGACGGGAGGTGGCGCCGACGAATCCGGTGACGCCGGGGGTGTTGCGGACCGCGCCCCACGACTCGTCGTTGAGATCCATCCGGACCAGGATGTAGCCGGGCAGCACCTTGCGCTGCACGTTCTTGCGCTGGCCGTTCTTGATCTCGGTGACCTGCTCGGTCGGCACCTCGACCTGGAAGATGTAGTCCTCGAGGCCCAGGTTCTGCACGCGGGTCTCGAGGTTGGTCTTCACCTTGTTCTCGTAACCGGCGTACGAGTGGATGACGTACCAGTCACCGGGGGCGCGACGCAGCGCGGCCTTCATCTCGGCGACGGGGTCGGCGGGTTCTTCCGGTGCCGCGGGCTCCGCGGGCGTGTCGGTGTCGGTCTCGTCTGTGTCGGTGTCGCCCTCGACTTCGCCGGAGGACGCCTCGGTACCGTCCGAGACGGTCGCCTCGTCGACGGCCGTCTCCGCCGCCTCGTCGTCGACCGGGAACTCGTCGGTTGTGCCGTTCTCCGGGGTGCTCACTGGGCACTCGCTTCCTGTGTCGTCACGTACATCCACTACGCCGGAGGTGAATCCGACGGATGGTTTCCGTCCTCGCGTGGCGGACGGCCAGCAGCGCCCATGGTTCGCTCCGCAGGCTCCGCTCCTGACGCACCGGTCAGCTAGCCGAACAGCCAGTTGACACCCTTGATGAACGCCAGGTCCAACCCGCTGATGTACGCGACCATGAAGATCACGAACACCAGGACAACGCTTGTATAGGTGACCATCTGCTTGCGGTTGGGCCAGATCACCTTGCGCAGTTCCGCGATGACTTCCCGCAGGAACTTCACCAGGCGCTTGAAGGGATTGCCCCGACCGCGTTCGGCGGTCTTCTTCCCCGCCGACTTGGACGCCTTGCGCGATGCCGAATCCGAGCTGTCACCACGGTCGATCGTGGCGACGGAGCCGGTGTCCGAGGAAGATCCGGCGCGAGCCCGGCGAGTCGACCGCTTACCACTCGGCCGGCTGACCGCAGCGGTGTCTTCGTCATCGGCGGCATGCGCGCCGTGGCGAATGTCCCGCTCGTCGCTCACGTGAACCCTCTCTCGTCGCTGGCATCCAGTGCAGGGGCGACAGGACTTGAACCTGCAACCTGCGGTTTTGGAGACCGCTGCTCTGCCAATTGAGCTACGCCCCTTCGGCTGGAATCGCAATGTCATCCAGCACGGTGCTTATTCAGTTGTGCCAACCCGGGGCCACACAACACGCGCGCCGCTCCGCCGGTGTGCCGGCCCCGGCGGTCACCCGCCCGGAACCAGCCCCTCAGAGCAGCGCGCAGTGGCTGGCGACCCCAGAAATCCGAGTGTACGTTACCGCCCCGGCGGATAGCCAATCGGGCCGTCGGCCACCGCGAAGCGGCTTGCCGGCCCGCCGACCATCATGCCAGCTGCACCGTCGCGGTCGCACGTCCGAAGATTTTCCGGCCACCGGATTTGGCGACGATCGCGATCACGGCGGTGCGGTTCTCCGGGTCCACCGACTTCACCTTGCCGGTGTATTCGACCTCGGCCGGGTGGTCGCCGGCCACGTAGACCGGGCTGGTGAAACGCACGTTGTATTCCTTCACCGCGCCCGGATCACCGAGCCAGGAGGTGACGAATCCGCCGCCCAGGCCCATGGTCAGCATGCCGTGCGCGACGACGTTGTCCAGGCCGGCGAGCGCGACGACCTCGTCGCTCCAGTGGATCGGGTTCGCGTCACCGGAGACGCCCGCGTAGTTCACCAGATCGCCGCGGGTGAGCCGGACGATGCGGGCCGGCAGTTCGTCACCGACGGCCACGCTGTCGAAGGAACGTGTGTGGCCGCTGACCGTGACCTCGGGAACGGTGGTCACCGGCACCGGGGGCGCCGTGATGGGCGGCTCGGCGGTCGGGCGGTCGGGCGCCTCCCCCATGCCGTGCATGAGGATGTTGCGGACCGCGTCGGCGATATTGGGATCGACGTCACCGCCGCTGCGGCCGACCAGCGTGGTGTACGTGGTGAGCACCAGTTCGTCGTTCTGCGCCGTGACGATGTTCTTGGTGACGATGATGTCGCCGCCGAAGGCCTGCCGGAACGAGTGCAGGTAGACGTCGCAGGTGAGCTGGTCGCCGACCCGGATCGGGCGGTGGAATTCCAGGGTCTGGTCGGTCTGCATGATCTGGCTCAGGTCGTAACCCGTGACGACCTGTTCGAACAGCTTGCGCTGGGCCAGGATGCCGACCAGAGAGATGAACGTCACAGGTGCGAGCAGGCCGTCGTGGCCGTACTCGCGGGCGACGCTCTCGTCCCAGTGCACAGGGTGGTAGTCCTGCACCGCGCGTGCGTATTCGCGCACCTTCTCGCGGCCGACCTCGTAGTAGTCGTCGACGCGGTAGTGGTGACCGACCATGGCGGCGGCGTGGGCAGACGGGTCGAACGGTTCGCTGTCGGCGCTCTGCGCGTCCACGGCATCGGTTCCGGTGTTGATTGTCACGGAGAGTTGAGTCCCTATCTGACTCCGCTACCGGGAGTCTGCGGAGCGTGAAACTACCGCAAGTACAGCAAATGCCGGAGCGGGTCGGGAAACCTGCTCCGGCATGAGGTGCTGCATGGGTCGGCGCGGTCCACGAATATCCGGGAAGGTCATCGACAGACCTCCCTGGATCCGGGCGCCGACTTCGCGCGCGGCAGCGTGCACGCGATGAGATCTAGCGAGATTCGCGGTGCGCCCGGTGGGTGCCGCAGTTCGGGCAGAACTTCTTCAGCTCCAGACGATCCGGGTCGTTGCGCCGGTTCTTCTTGGTGATGTAGTTGCGATGCTTGCACTGCTCGCAGGCCAAGGTGATCTTTGGCCGGACATCGGTGGACTTCGCGGCCACGATATGCCTTCTTTCGGGTCAACCTGACGGGGTATCAGTTTTGTAGCGATGGCCGGACTTGAACCGGCGACACAACGATTATGAGTCGTTTGCTCTACCGACTGAGCTACACCGCCATAAGGTCGGTTTGCGATGGCGCCCGGCCTCAGACATGCCGTCGGTCACCACCGGCAATCCGGCGAGCCCCCTAACGGAATCGAACCGTTGACCTTTTCCTTACCATGGAAACGCTCTGCCGACTGAGCTAAGGGGGCATGGCTACATTCGCTCCGAACTCGAATCCTCGAACCCGGGGCGCTGAAGCCTTGAACGAGGTTACACACTCCCCCGCGAAGTTACCAAACCAGCAGGTCAGAGAGGAATTTGAAACTACTCCGCCGAGGTTCGGCGGTCGTCGGGAGGGACGGACAGCCGAACCGCTCGACAACTCCGGCCGGGCCGGGCCCCACAAATCACCCTCGAACGAAAAGAGGGCCCTCCCCGATCGGGGAGGGCCCTGAGAGGGTGGCGGATGAAGGATTCGAACCTCCGAAGCTTGCGCGGCTGATTTACAGTCAGCTCCCTTTGGCCACTCGGGCAATCCGCCTTGTCGCACTGTTGCCAGCGCGCAGAGCAGAATACAACGACCAGGGCGCTCGGATGCAAACCGGCTGGCCAGCGGGGGTGCCGTGACCGATGCGGGGCGGCCGGGGTAGAAAGTTCCCTACCGGAGTTCCGGGTGAAATGTGAGCCGTCAGACAGGAGCGCAGCGTGGCCGATTCGTCATTCGATGTCGTCAGCAAGGTCGACCGGCAGGAGGTCGACAACGCCCTCAACCAGGCGGCCAAGGAGCTCAACACCCGCTACGACTTCCGCGGCACGGGTGCGAGCATCGACTGGTCGGGTGAGGAGAAGATCGTGCTGTCGGCCGAATCCGAGGAACGGGTGAAGGCCGCGCTGGAGGTGTTCAAGGAGAAGCTGATTCGCCGCGACATCTCGCTGAAGGCGTTCGACGCGGGCGAGCCGGCCGCCTCGGGCAAGACCTACAAGATCACCGGCACCCTGGTGCAGGGCATTTCCCCGGAGAACGCGAAGAAGATCGCCAAGAAGATCCGCGACGAGGGCCCCAAGGGCGTGAAGGCGCAGATCCAGGGCGACGAACTGCGGGTCAGCGGTAAGAAGCGCGACGACCTGCAGGCCGTCATCGCGCTGCTGAAGGGTGCGGACCTCGACGTGGCCCTGCAGTTCGTCAACTACCGCTAGTAGCTGCGAGGCCCGCCGGCCAGGTGCTCGAGGCGCTGGATGCGCTCGCCCATCGGCGGGTGGGTGGAGAACCAGCGCGCCATCTTGTCGCCGGCCCGGAAGGGGTTGGCGATCATCAGGTGCGACTGCGCGGTCAGCTGCGGCTCGGGCGGCAGCGGCGCGGCCTGGGTGCCGCGTTCGAGTTTGCGCAGCGCCGAGGCCAGGGCCAGCGGGTCGCCGGTGAGTTCGGCGCCGTCCTGATCGGCCTGGTATTCGCGGGAGCGGGAGACGGCGAGCTTGATCAGGGTGGCGGCGATGGGGCCGAGCAGGGAGACCAGCAGCACGCCGAGGATGTTCGGGCCTTCGCCGTCGCGGCTGCCGCCGCCGAACATACTCGCGAAGAAGGCCAGGTTGGCCAGGCCGGAGATGACCGCGGCGAGCGCGCCGGCGACCGAGGAGATCAGGATGTCGCGGTTGTAGACGTGCGACAGTTCGTGGCCGAGCACCGCGCGCAGTTCCCGTTCGTCGAGGATCTGCAGGATGCCGCTGGTACAGCACACCGCCGCATGACGCGGGTTGCGACCAGTGGCGAACGCGTTGGGCGCGTTCGTCGGGCTGATGTACAGCCGCGGCATGGGCTGGCGGGCGGTGGTGGCCAGCTCACGCACGATCTTGTACATCACGGGCGCTTCGAGTTCGGATACCGGCTGCGCGTGCATGGCCCGCAGGGCCAGCTTGTCGCTGCTGAAGTAGGCGTAGGCGTTCATGCCCACGGCCAGCAGGATGGCGATGATCAGAATCGTGGGGTTGCGGAACATCGCGCCTGCGAACACGATCAGTGCCGACAGGCCGACCATCAGCCCGAAGGTCTTCAAACCGTTCGCGTAACCATGCATGTCGGATCAACGATCGGCGGGGAACTCGGGTTCCGCTCGAGGCCCCGGCCCTCCGCGTTTGCGTCATCGATCACAGCACTGCGATATCGATCACAGCAGCGCGAAAACCGAACTCCGGCCGTCCGCCGGTGCGACGGCGGACAGGCTCAGCCGACTCGCTCGATGGTGTATCGGACCAGGCGTTCCAGCGCGTCGTTGGCCGGGCCCTGCGGCAGTGCCGAGAGTTCGGCATGCGCGATATCGGCGTAGCCCTGCAACTTCTGCTTGGCCAGCACCATGCCGCGCGAGCGGGACAGCAGCTCCAGCGCCTCGGCGACCTCGTCGTCGGATTCCAGCGGCCGCGCCAGCAGCGTGCGCAGCCGGTCGCCCTCGGCGCCCTCGTCGCGCAGCGCGTACAGCACCGGCAGGGTGTGCACGCCCTCACGCAGGTCGGTGCCGGGCGTCTTGCCGGACTGCTCGGACACCGAGGAGATGTCGATGATGTCGTCGGAGATCTGGAAGGCGGTGCCGACCGCGTCGCCGAGGCGAGCCAGCCGTTCCACGTCGTCCAGGCTCGCGCCGGAGAAGGTGCCGCCGAAGCGGCCCGACGCGGCGATCAGCGAACCGGTCTTCTCCCACACCACCCGCAGATAATGTTCGACCGGATCCTGAGACTTCTTGGCGCCCAAGGTTTCCCGCATCTGACCGGTGACCAGTTCGGCGAAGGTCTCGGCGATGATGCGCACCGCGTCCGGGCCCAGGGTGGACACCAGCCGCGACGCGTGGGCGAACAGATAGTCGCCGGACAGGATGGCGATGCTGTTGCCCCACCGGGAGTTCACGCTGGGGGCGCCGCGGCGCATCGACGCCTCGTCCATCACGTCGTCGTGGTAGAGCGTGGCCAGGTGCACCAGTTCGACCACGGTGCCTGCGGTGATCAGATCGGGGTCGGTCGGGCGCGGGCCGAGCTGACCGGTGAGGATGGTGAACAGCGGCCGGAACCGCTTACCGCCGGCGCGCGCCAGATGCAGCGCGGCTTCCAGCAGGAAGTCCTCCCCATCGGAGAGCTCGCTGACCAGCAGCTTCTCCACCTCGTCGAGCCCGTTGCGCACGGTCGCCGCGAGCTCGGGATCGCCGAGATCGACCCCGGCAACCACGGTGCTTTCATCGCTCACAGCCGATGCACTCATGTCTTCTCCCAATGCCGCGTCCGTCCCCACACCGAAGAACCTAGCGTGTTGCCCTCCCCGCTCCCATGAACACCGTCACTCTGCCTGTGGCCTCCGCTTCGCTCCGGCGGGGTTTCGGCCCCCTGGGCCTCGATTTTCCCTCCTCCGATCCTCCGCTTCGCTCCCCCGCTCCGTCAGTCCACAATCGAGGCGGGCCGAAACCGGGTCCGAGCACCATCCTGGAAACACATACCCAGAAGTGCGGTGTGACTACCGACTGCATCGTTTCGGGTAGCGCAACTTCCATGGCGTACCGATCTGCTCGGCACACAACCCGCCCGAGCGAGCCGGTGGCGGCACCTCTGCCACTATTGGGCTATGGGTTCAGCTCACGGCGGTTCGACAGCACCGGAACGGGAACGTGGCACGGTCTTGCCCGAGCACGTCGAGGTGCTGGTGGTGGGCGCGGGACCGGCCGGATCCGCGGCGGCGGCGTGGGCGGCGCGGGCGGGGCGCGAGGTGTTGCTCACCGATGCCGCGGTGTTTCCCCGGGACAAGACCTGCGGCGACGGATTGACCCCGCGCGCCACCGCGGAACTGGAGGCGCTCGGGCTGGGCGAATGGCTGCGCGCGCATACCGTCAACCGGGGTCTGCGGATGGCCGGATTCGGCCGGGAGGCGCTGCTGCCCTGGCCGGGCGGGTCCTTTCCCACCTACGGAAGTGCTGTTCCCCGAACCGAACTCGACGACAAGCTGCGTGAGACCGCGGTCAAGTGGGGTGCGCGCATGGTCGACGGGGTGCGGGTGGTCGCGGTGGCGCGCGACGACGATCGGGTCACGGGTGTCACCGTGCAGACCGAATCGGGCTCGCAGGACATTCGCTGCGACATCCTCATCGTCGCCGACGGGGTGCGTTCGCCGGTCGGTAAGTCGCTGGGCCGCGTGTGGCATCGCCGCTTCGCCTACGGTGTGGCCGCACGCGCCTACATCCGCTCCGCCCGCAGCGACGACGAATGGATCACGTCGCATCTGGAACTGCGCGATGCCGAGGGCGGTCTGGTCCCCGGCTACGGCTGGGTGTTCCCCCTGGGCAACGGCGAGGTCAACATCGGGGTGGGCTCCCTGGCCACCGAACGCCGGCCCTCGCATATCGCGTTGAAACCTCTTCTGCAGCATTATGTTTCGCTGCGCCGGCAGGAGTGGCAGTTCGAGGGTGAGGTGCGGGCCGTCGCCTCGGCGCTGCTGCCGATGGGCGGGGCGGTGTCGAATATCGCGGGCCGCAACTGGGTGCTGGTGGGCGATGCCGCCGGATGTGTGAATCCGCTCAACGGCGAGGGCATCGACTACGGGCTCGAGGGCGGTCACCTGCTGTCCGGGCTGCTGGACGAACCGGATCTGACCACGGTGTGGCCGGATCTGCTGCGGGCCCGCTACGGGCGCACCTTCTCGGTGGCCCGCCGGATCGCGGCGCTGGCCACCCATCCGCGGATGGTCCCGACCGGCGGACCGCCGGTGATGCGTTCGGCGCTGCTGCAGCGCACGGCCGTGCGGGTGATGGGCAATCTCGTCGACGAGGAGGATACCGACCTCACCGCCCGGGCCTGGCGGGCGGCGGGCCGGGCATCGCTACGTTTCGACGATCCGGCACCGTTCAGCTGAGCGATGCGCGGCGCACAGGGCCGGACAGGAGGCAGCGTGGACAATCGCAGCCAGCCACGCCCGCGCCGCGATCGGACGCCCTCGGTGCCGGAGGATCTGCTTCCGCATCTGCGCCGGGCGCGGGATCTGGTCGATCGCGAATACGCCCGCCCGCTCGACGTGGACGAGCTGGCCGCGACCGCGGGGGTCTCGAAATATCACTTCCTGCGCTGTTTCGCCGCAACCTACGGCCACACCCCCGCGCTGTATCTGGCCGAGCGGCGCATCGAACGCGCGCAGGACCTGTTGCGCGCCACCAATATCACCGTGACCGAGGCGTGCATGCTGGTCGGCTACACCAGCCTGGGCTCGTTCAGCCGCAAGTTCACCGAACTGGTCGGGATGACACCGTCGGCCTATCAGGCGAAATTCGCCGCGGACGGAGTTCCGCGCATTCCGGGGTGTTACGTGTTCATGCACGGCCTCTCCGATCGGAAACCGCCGGAGCCGGCGCCCGATCCCGGTGGCGCAATTTCGGAGAAGCCGGCGGGCACCGAGGGCTCATAGCCTGAGCTCATGACGACGATCACCAACGTATCGCTGGTCACGGTGTATGTGACCGATCAGTCCGCCGCCAAGCAGTGGTACATCGACAAACTGGGTTTCGTGGAAACCGCCGATATCTCGATGGGCGACAACGGTTTCCGCTGGGTCACCGTGGCCCAACCGGATCATCCCGAACTCGAGGTGACCCTGATGGTTCCGGGTCCGCCGCTCGACGAGACGATGGCCGAGGCGATCCGCCGCTCCCTCGGCAACGGCACCATGGGCGCGCTGGGATTGCGCACGGAGGACTGTCAGAAGGCCTACGAGGAGCTCACCGCGAAGGGTGTCGAATTCGTGCAGCCGCCCGCGGAACGCCCGTACGGCGTGGAGGCGGTGATGCGGGACAACTCCGGCAATTGGCTCGTCCTGGTCGAACAGCGCGAATTCGACGGTGGCGCTTTCGGTCCGGGAGCGCAGTAGCCGGCGCGCGACGGGTGCGAGGCTGCGCTGCTCGCACCCGCCACTGTCGGCTATTCCCCGGATTCGGTGGCGAAGTACTTCTCGACGAACCTGCGTTCGCCGTCGACCACCCGGTGCTGCAACTGTTCGGCGAGCGGCTCGATGGCCCCACCGACCAGCGGGACCTTCACTTTCACAGTGCCGGTGACCTCGAGTTCGGAGCCCGTGCCCGCGGCCCGCAGCACATACTTGCCGGTCATCTGCGAGGAGATGCCCGAGGAGGTCGCGGAGAACGTGCCCGCGGCGGAGTTCCCGTCCAGTGGGCCCCAGTCGTCGGTGCGTTCGAGCACCAGTTCGGCCTTGAGCACCTTGCGGACGAGGGCCGGGATCTTGTCCTGGCGGACCGTCTCGGTCATGCGCAGATGGATGGTGCCGGGCCCGTTCGGGTGGGCCAGTTCGATGGTCGCGGTCTCGGCACCCTCGAAGCGGGCGTGCCAGAATTCGTCGCTCGTGAGCGCCCGGTGCAATTCCTCGACCGGGACGGTGTATGACACGGTGAAGCGGAAGTTTCGGGACATGAGCGCACACGCTATCGGAACCATGCAATAGCCTGGTGCGATGTCGGAAACCACCGAGTCTGCTGCGCGCGAGCACCGAGCCGAGGCCGGTTCACCTCGCCTACGCCGGACCCGGATCACCATCGCGGTGATCGCCGCCGCGGTGAGCGTGCTGGCCGTCCTGCTGGTGCTGGCGGCCTGGCGCGATGATCTGCTGATCAGCTCCGACAAGGGCGTGACCAGTGCGGAGGTGTTGTCGGCGGGCCGGTTGCGGTCCGCGGTCACCTATGTGACGCCGGACGGTGTCACACACAATCCGAAAGTGGGGGTGCTGTACCCCACCAAACTCACCGCTGGCGAGCGGATCAATGTCGAATACAGTCGCAGCGATCCGGAATTGGTTCGCGTGGCCGGGCGCGACGCCCGGGTCGCGGTGATTCCGGCGCTCTCGGTGATCGTGGTGGTGTGGGTGGTGGCGCTGCCGGTGCTGTGGGTGGTGCGCCGCTTCGAGCGGCGTTCGGTGCGCACCTCCGGTTAGCTGTTCGCCCGAACTTCGCACATCCGTCACATGGGTGTGGTGTCCTGGCGTGCCGCGCACCGCAGACTGCAGGTGTGCGTGTAGCGATCGTCTCCGAATCGTTTCTGCCGAATATGAACGGTGTCGTGAACTCCGTGCTGCAGGTCCTGGCCCATCTGGACCGCAACGGACACGATGCGCTCGTCATCGCCCCGGACACTCCTCGCGGTCAGTCCGCGGCGCCGCGCTCGTACGGCCGTTTTCCGGTGATCCGGGTGCCGGCGGTCATGGTGCCGCGGATCAGCTCGCTGCCGGTCGGCCTGCCGCAACCATTGCTGACATCGGCGATCGAGGATTTCGACGCCGATGTGGTGCATCTGGCCTCGCCGTTCCTGCTCGGCGCCGGCGGGGCGGCGGCGGCATTGCGCCTGGATCTGCCCGCCGTGGCGGTGTATCAGACCGACGTGGCCGGATTCGCGGCCAGCTACGGGCTGGGGGCCGCGCAGCGGGCGGCGTGGGCCTGGACGCGGCGCATCCACAATCGCGCGGCACGCACCCTGGCGCCGTCGTCGGCGGCCATCGATGATCTCGAGCGGCACGGCATCACCCGCGTGCACCGCTGGGCCCGCGGCGTGGATGCGGTGCGGTTCACCCCCGGCGCGCGCGACGCCGGCATGCACGCGCGGTGGGCGGACGGCGATCGGCTGGTGGTCGGATTCGTCGGCCGGCTGGCGCCGGAGAAACATGTCGAACGTCTCGCCGCGCTGGCACACGATCCCGATATCCGGCTGGTCGTGGTGGGCGACGGACCGGAACGGGCGCACCTGCGACGCCTGCTGCCGACGGCCGTCTTCACCGGCGAACTCGGCGGCGAGGAACTGGCCCGGGCCTATGCGAGCCTGGACCTGATGGTTCACCCCGGCGAACACGAAACCTTCTGCCAGGGCGTGCAGGAGGCGTTGGCCTGCGGCACACCCGTGATCGGCCCGGACGCGGGCGGTCCCCGCGATCTGATCGCGCACTGCCGCAACGGATATCTGCTGCCCGTCGACCGGTTCACCGAGTTGCTGCCGAGTGCGGTCGGGGCACTGCGCGATCCGGCTCTGCGGGCCCGATTCGCCGGTGCCGCACGCACATCGGTGCTGCACCGCACCTGGCCGGCGATCTGCTCCGAGCTGATGGGGCACTACCACGAGGTGATCGGCGGTCAGGAAGTCTTGCACCGCAGCGCCTGATCCCTGCGGTGTAGCAAGCAGCCCAGCGGTTTCGGGGACGCTGCGTTTTCGGGGGACTCGGCAGTTGTCAGGACTCCTGGGTTTTCCGCGGGCTCCGGAGCAGACGGTCGACGGACCGTCGCGCCATGGCCACGCCGGCGTCGTCGCCGAGGCGCAGTGCGAGATTCAGGGCATTCAGTACGGCCGCGATCTCGAAGGCGGCGGTCTCGGGTTCCATCTCGGCGATCTCGCCGGCGTCGACCGCCCGCCGGAACTGGTTCGCCAGCACCGCGACCCAGGCGCGCTGCTGCTCGCGCAACGCATCGCGGACCGGCCCCGGTCGGCTGTCGAATATGGGCAGATTCGCACCCCAGAAGCAGCCGCCGGGAAAGACCGGACGCTCGGCGTACTCGATCCATCCGTCGATGAGGGCGCGCAGCCGCGCGGCACCCGCCGGGACGTCCCGGGCCGGGCGGACGACGACGTCCAGGAATACGTCCCGCGCCGCGTCCACGGTCGCGAGTTGCAGCGCTTCCTTGGTTCGGAACAGGGTCTGAATGCCGGCCTTGCTGACGCCGAGATCCTCGGCGAGCCGCCCGAAACTCAGCCCGTCGAGTCCGTCCACCGAGGCGATATCGACCGAGCGGCGGGTGACCGCGCGGCGCGATCGCTCACCGCGACGTAACCGCTGATCGGTGCTATCCGCTCCCGGCTGCCGCTCGGATACGTCCATACGGTCGATCGTATGTCATTCCGGTCCGGCTCACCGCCTATTGCGGTAAACATACGGTCGACCGTATTCTTTCGAACACATCGGCGTGCGATGACACAGCCGGTGGCGACGAGAAAGGGAACCTGATGGATGGCGTAGCAGCCGAACGGTCCGCGCTCGCGGACGAATCCACGACGGTCGAGCCGGTTCGCGACCGGTCGACCGTGATCGTGTGGATCCTGTGCTCGGCCGCATTCGTGGCGATGCTCGACGTCTTCGTCGTGAACGTGGCGTTCACGAAGATCGGCGAGTCCTACCGGGGATCCTCGCCGGCCGATGTGAGCTGGGTGCTCAACGGCTATGCGATCGTCTATGCGGCCCTGTTGATTCCGGCGGGCCGCTTCTCGGATCGATTCGGCCGCAAGACCGGATTCCTCGGCGGCCTCGCCCTGTTCACGGCGGCGAGTGTGGCCTGTGCAGCGGCTCCGGCGCTGTGGGCCCTGGTGGCGTTCCGGCTCGTGCAGGCGGTGGGCGCCGCGGCCCTGACGCCGGCCGGCCTGGGATTGCTGCTCACCGTGCTGCCGCCGGCCCGGGTGCCGGGCGCGGTGAAGATCTGGGCCACGACGAGTTCGTTCGCCGCGGCCTGCGGCCCGGTGGTCGGCGGCGCGCTGGTGGACATCTCCTGGCGCTGGGTCTTTTTGATCAACCTGCCGGTGGGCGTGGTGACCGGGCTCGCGGCCGCATGGCTGGTGCCGAATCCACCTCGGCCAGCCTCCGCACGGATGCCCGACCTGTTGGGGGTGACGGTGCTGATCGTGGCGATCGGCGCGCTGTCGCTGGCCCTGGTCGAAAGCGATGCGTGGTCCGGCGGTGCGACCTGGGCGGCGGCGGCCGTGGCGGCGCTCGGCATCGCCGCATTCGTCGTGCGGATGCGGCGGCATCCGGATCCGGTGGTGCCGCCGGATCTGTTCCGGGTGCCGACGTTCGCTTGGGCCAACGCCACCGTGCTGGCGTTCTGCACGGCCTTCGGGGCCTGGTTCCTGAGCATCACGCTTTGGCTCGAGAACGCAGCCCGCTTCAGCACGATCGGCACCGGGCTCGCCATCGTCCCGGGCCCGATCATGGTGCCGATCTTCGCCGCCGTAGCTCAACGATCGATCCGGCGGATTCCGGCGGGTATCGTTGTGGCCCTGGGCAATACGCTGTTCGCGACCGGTGTCCTGCTCGTGCTGTTCACCGCCGACACGCCCGTGCGGTACACCACCGCGGTCCTGCCGGGCTGGGTGATCTCCGGTATCGGCATCGGCCTCGCACTGCCCACGATGATCGCCTCGGCCGCCGTCGATCTGCCGCCGGACCGCTCGGCGACCGGCAGCGCCGTGGTCAACACCGCCCGCCAGCTCGGCTACGTCGTGGGCGTCGCGGTACTGATCGCGCTCCTCGGATCGTTCGGCACGACCGACCGGATGGTGACCGCTTTCCGGCACGGCTGGGTGTTCGTCGCGATCGTCGCCCTCGCCGGCGCGGCCACGGCCTTCGGAATCACACCTCGTCCCCGTCGATCGAAGCGAAGCAGGTGACCATGTCGAAACCCACGGCGCCGGCGACGGCCGAGCAGACCGATCCGCTCTGCCTGTCCGAGACCACCGCGGCCGCATTGCTGTTCGACGCGCCGTGGCGCCGCTTCGGCGTGGCCGGCGACAGCTTGTCGGCCGGAGTCGGCGACCCCACCCCCGGCTACCGGAACGCGGGCTGGTCCGAACGGCTGTCGGGAGTGCTGCGGCGAGTGCGCCCGGATGTGCGATACCTCGGCACAGCGGAGATCGGGGCAACCACGGCCCGGACGATCGACCACCAGCTCGACCGCATCGCCGCGTTCGGTCCGGACCTGCTGCACATGCCGTGCGGCCCGAACGACATCGCGCGGCGCGACCCCGATTTCGACGAGATCGAAACGACGATGCGGCGCATGTACGACGTCGCGGCGAGCACGGGCGCTCTGCTGACGACGTTCACCCTCGGCAGCGCCTATGTCGTACCGGCCTTTCCCGACTGGCCCGAGCGAATTCGCGGCATGAACGACATCACGCGCCGAGTCGCCGCCGACTACGGGGCGGTCGTCGTCGACATGTGGGATCACCCGGTCAACGCTCGCGACAACCTGCTCAGTGCGGATCGCATCCACTTCTCCACCTCCGGTCAGGCGGTGCTGGCGACCGAGATGGTCAAACATCTGGCCTACGCACTGTCGAGCCGCAGGAGCGAATAGCGCAGGCGCCCAATCCTCCCCGTGATCGCGCACCGGCCCGCGTCCCTGCCCCGGGCGCCGGGCGCTAGGGTCACTCCCGTGGCGAAGACAGAGTCGTTTCGGGCCTCGTTGGACAAGCAACCGCATGAGGTCGCATCCATGTTCGATGGGGTCGCGAAGCGGTACGACCTGACCAACACGGTGCTCACCGGCGGACAGGACCGCTATTGGCGCTGGGCCACCCGCCGTGCGCTGGCCCTGCGGCCCGGGGAGCGGGTGCTGGATCTGGCGGCCGGAACCGGCGTCTCCACCGCCGAATTCGCGAAGTCGGGAGCCTGGTGCCTGGCCCTGGACTTCTCCAAGGGCATGTTGGAGGCGGGGCGGTTCCGCCGGGTTCCGATGGTGAACGGCGACGCCACCGCCCTGCCGTTCGCCGACGATTCCTTCGACGCGGTCGCCATCTCCTACGGCCTGCGCAACGTCTCCGAACCGGACGCGGCGCTGCGCGAAATGCTGCGCGTCACCAAACCGGGCGGACGCCTGGTCGTGGCGGAGTTCTCCACCCCGGTCTTCGGGCCGTTCCGCACGATCTACATGGAATACCTGATGAAGGTGCTGCCGAAGGTCGCCGAGGCCGTCAGCAGCAATCCGGATGCCTACGTCTACCTGGCCGAATCGATCCGGGCGTGGCCCAACCAGCGACAGCTGGCGATGCGGATCTCCGACGCCGGCTGGTCGTCGGTGCAGTGGCGGAACCTGACCGGCGGCATCGTCGCGCTGCACCGCGGTTACAAACTGGGGTGAAGTAGCTCACCGCGCACGGCCGGCCCGCCGGCGGAAACGGTGCCCGACCGGGTGCTGACCGGAAATCTCACCGCGACCACACCGATGAGGTGAGAATTTTCGTCATCTGCCGATAACGTTCGGTAAATCCGTCGCAACGGCAGCTCGCCATCATCGGGGATGTGTCGAGCGCCGAGAACTCCACGAGCACCGTCCGGACCGCGTGCTCCTACTGCGGCGTGGGCTGCGGCATCACGGTGCGGACCGAGCGCGATGCGGCCGGCGCCCCGGTCATCGCGAAGGTGAGTGGCGACAAACTGCATCCGGTCAATGCCGGACGGCTGTGCACCAAGGGCGCCACCCACCTGGAATTGATGCGCGCCCCCGGACGCATGACCACGGCCATGCACCGGCCCCGGCGCGGGCAGGAACCGGTCGAACTCGCGGTCGAGGAAGCGGTGCGGCAGGCGGCGCAGCGGTTACGCGCGATCGTCGACGAATACGGGCCCGATGCCGTCGCGCTCTACGTCTCCGGGCAGATGTCACTCGAAGCGCAGTATCTGGCGAACAAACTGGCCAAAGGCTATCTGCGCACGGTGAATATCGAATCCAATTCGCGGCTGTGCATGGCCGGCGCCGGCGCCGGATACAAACAATCGCTGGGAGCAGACGGCCCGCCGGGTTCCTACGACGACCTGGACCGCGCCGACCTGTTCTTCGTGATCGGCTCGAATATGGCCGACTGCCATCCGATTCTGTTCCTGCGCATGGCTGATCGGCTCAAGGCCGGCGCGAGGCTGATCGTGGTGGATCCGCGGCGCACCGACACCGCCGCCCGGGCCGACCTCTTCCTGCAGATCAGGCCCGGCACGGATCTGGCGTTGCTGAACGGATTGCTGCACCTGCTGGTCGGCAACGGTGATATCGATGCCGAATTCATCGCCGCCCACACCGAGGGCTGGGAGGCGATGCCGCAATTTCTCGCCGACTATCCACCGGCCCGCGTCGCCGAGATCACCGGCCTGGCCGAGGACGACATTCGCACCGCCGCCGCGTGGATCGGCGCGGCCGGCGAATGGATGACCCTGTGGACGATGGGACTCAATCAGTCCACCCACGGCACGTGGAACACCAATGCCGTCTGCAATCTGCATCTGGCCACCGGCGCCGTCTGCCGGCCCGGCAGCGGTCCGTTCTCGCTGACGGGGCAGCCGAATGCCATGGGCGGGCGCGAAATGGGTTATATGGGCCCCGGTTTGCCCGGCCAGCGCAGCGCCCTCGTCGATGCCGACCGCCGCTTCGTCGAAACCGCATGGCAGTTGCCCGCCGGCACCATTCGCGCCGAATCCGGGCGCGGCACGATCGACATGTTCCGGGAATTGGCCGACGGCCGGATCAAGGCGTGCTGGATCATCTGCAGTAATCCGGTGGCCTCGGTGGCGAATCGCAAAACCGTGATCGCCGGTTTGGAGGCGGCGGAACTGGTGATCACCCAGGACGCCTATCTCGATACCGCGACCAATGCCTACGCGGATCTGCTGCTGCCGGCGGCGCTGTGGGCCGAAGCCGACGGCGTGATGGTCAATTCCGAACGCAATGTCACATTGTTGCGGCATTCGGTGGAGCCGCTCGGCGCGGCGCTGCCGGATTGGGAGTGGATCGCGCGGATCGCGACGGCGATGGGATTCGAGGGATTCGATTACGCTTCCAGCGCAGAGATTTTCGACGAGGTCCGTGGCTTCGCGAATCCGGCGACCGGCTACGACCTGAGCGGAATGAGTTACGCCGCACTGCGCGAGGGCCCGATGCAGTGGCCGTGCGCCGATGCCGCGCAGCGCCGCAACCCGATTCGCTATCGCACCGGCGATGCGGGTGCGCCGGCCTTCCCCACCGCGAGCGGCCGGGCCGTGTTCTGGCCCCGGCCGCATATGGCCGCCGCCGAAATGCCCGACGACGACTATCCCTTCGTCCTCAACACCGGTCGCGTCCAACATCAATGGCACACGATGACCAAAACCGGCCGGGTCGCGAAGCTGAACAAGTTGAATCCGTCGCCGTTTCTCGAGGTGCATCCCGACGATGCGCGCGCGCTCGGTGTGCGCCCCGGCGATCAGATCGAAATCGCTTCTCGCCGTGGGCGAGCGGTGCTGCCCGTGCAGCTCACCGATCGGGTGCGGCCGGGCGCGTGTTTCGCACCGTTCCACTGGAACGACGAACAGGGCGAATATCTGACCATCAACGCCGTGACCAACGACGCCGTGGATCCGGATTCGCTGCAACCGGAATTCAAGGCGTGCGCGGTGACGCTGAGGCGCGTCGGGCCCGCCCGAGACACTCGCGACGTCATCGACGAGGACAACCCGGGCGGCACCGAACCGGACCACCGTGTCGACGCCGCCGGTGGCAGCCGGATGGCAGCCGGCGGCGCACCCGCAGCGCATCCACTCGCCGCGATGCTGGGACTCGATTCCGCGCCCGCGCCCATGCTCAGCGAGGCGGAGCGAATTTACCTGGGCGGGTATCTGGCCGCGCTGCAATCACTTCCGGTCCAGGGGCAGCCCGTCCTCCCGGAATCGGCGCCGTTGTCCGATCGCAGCCGCTGGTGGATCGACGGGCTGCTGGCGGGGATGTACTCGCGGGCCGCGGACTCCGCGCCCGGCGCCGCGGCGGCAGCCCCCGCGGCGGGTCCGGCCGCCTCACAGCCACGAACGGTGACCGTGCTGTGGGCTTCCCAGACCGGTACCGCCGAAGAATTGGCCGCGGCGGTGGCGGCAGCCCTCGCCGAGCACGGGTACGCGCCCCGGCTGGTCGAGATGAACGCGTGTGAACTGCCGGAACTGACCGGTGACGTTCTGCTCGTCACCAGCACCTTCGGTGACGGCGGCCCACCGGACAACGCCGCCGACTTCTGGGATCGGCTGCAGGACAGCGGCACTCGGTTCCACGGCCTGCGGTACGGGATCTTCGCCCTCGGCGACTCCTCCTACGACGATTTCTGCGGCTACGGCCGCAAGATGGATCGGCTGCTGTCCGAACGGGGCGGTGTCCGGCTGCTGGATCGCGTCGACAGCGAACCGGATCACGAGGATTCGTCGCAGGAATGGATCACCGCGGTCCTCGCCGCCCTGGGCGACGGACACGGGAATGCGGCCACCGACGACCACGGTGGCGGCGCGCCCGGCGGTAGTGGTGCGGCCGCCGCGCGCAGTGGCGGCGAGGGTCTGGGTGCCTCCACCGACGCCGGTCGTGCCGGCGCGCCCGCGGGGCTCGGCGTCCGGGTGCTCGATCGCGTCGAGGCCCGCACCGCCGCGCCCGAGCGCACCACCCGATCGGTCCCCGCGCCGTTCACCCGCAACGCCCCGGTGCCGGCCCCGCTGGTCCGCAACGAACTGCTGTCACGGCCCGGATCCGGTAAGGAGGTGCGGCAGTTCGGATTCGACCTGACCGGTCTCGAGGCCGGCTACGAGGTCGGCGACAGCCTCGGGGTGTGGCCCGCGAACGGTACCGCCGCCGTGCGGAATTGGCTGGCGGCGACCGGGCTCGACGGTGCCCGGCCGGTCGAGATCGACGGACGCGACGTGCCGCTGGAATCGGCACTGCGCACACATTTCGACATCACCAAGATCAGTGGGGATCTGCTGTCCTTCGTCGCCGCCCACAATCCCAGTCAGCAGTTGGCGAAGCTGCTGCGCCGCGACAACCGCAACGAACTGGACCGCTATCTGTGGGATCGCCATGCGGTCGACGTTCTGCGCGACTTTCCCGTGCGGGCCGATCTGGTGGAGTGGCTCTCGGTGCTGAAAAAGCTGCAACCACGGCAGTATTCGATTTCGTCGAGCCCGCTGGTGAGTCCGCGCGAGGTGCAGCTCACCGTTGGCGTGGTGCGCTACGGCGCCGCCGACGACCCGCGCGGCGGGGTGTGTTCCACCTTCCTCGCCGACCGTGACGAGACCGGCGGGGTGCCCGTATTCCTGCAGCGCGCACCGCATTTCCGGCCGCCGCTGGATCCGAACGCGCCGATGATCATGGTCGGCCCCGGCACCGGCATCGCACCGTTTCGCGGCTTCCTGCACGAACGCCGCGCGCTGGGATGCCGCGGGCGCAACTGGTTGTTCTTCGGCGATCAGCACGCTCAGGACCATTTCTACTACCGCGCCGAACTCGAGGACATGTTCCGCTCCGGCTTCCTCACCCGGCTCGACCTCGCCTTCTCGCGGGATCAGCGCGAGCGGATCTACGTGCAGCACCGCATGATCGAGCACGGCGCCGAGTTGTGGGCGTGGCTGCGCGACGGCGCTCACTTGTACGTCTGCGGTGACGCCGCGCGCATGGCCCGCGACGTCGACGACGCCCTGCTGAAGATCGCCCGCATCCACGGCGATCTCGACGAGGATGCGGCGCTGGCGTTCAAGAAGCAGCTGACCGCGGAGAAACGGTATGTGCGCGATGTGTACTGAGCCGCCCGCTACGCGACCCCGATGGGCGGGTTGACCCGCGCGAAATCCGGCAGCCGGTAGTAGGGGTAGTACGGATACGGCGGAGTCACGGCGCTGACCTTGTTCAGCCGGGCCAGTTGCTCGGGTTCGAGCTGCCAGCCGACCGCACCGAGGTTCTGGCGCAACTGTTCCTCGTTGCGGGCGCCGACGATGACCGTCGCGACGGTCGGGCGGGACAACAGCCAGTTCAGCGCGATCTGCGGTACGGATCTACCGGTTTCGGCCGCGAGTTCGTCGAGCACGTCCACGACGTCGTAGAGCAGTTCGTCGTCGACCGGCGGTCCGGCCTCGGCGGTGCGATGCAGCCGGCTGCCCGCCGGAAGTGGTTGTCCGCGCCGGATCTTGCCGGTCAGCCGGCCCCAGCCCAGCGGGCTCCACACCATCGCGCCGACACCTTGGTCACGGCCGAGTGGCATCAGCTCCCACTCGTAGTCGCGGCCGACCAGCGAGTAGTAGACCTGATGGGCGACATACCGCGGATGACCGCCACGGTCCGCGGCGGCGAGGGATTTCATGAGCTGCCAGCCCGCGAAGTTGGAGGCGCCCAGATAGCGGATCTTCCCGGCCCGCACCAGATCCGCGAGCGTGTCCAGCACCTCCTCGACCGGGGTCGCGGCGTCGAAGGCGTGCAGCTGGAACAGATCGATGTAGTCGGTGTCGAGCCGGCGCAGCGCGGCATCGACGGCCGTGATCAGCCGGGAACGGCCCGATCCGGCCTCGGCGGCTCCGGGCCCGGTGGGCAGGCCCGCCTTGGTGGACAGCAGAACTCGATCCCGGCGGCCGCGAATCGCGCGGCCCAGAATCTCTTCCGAGGCGCCGTCGGAGTAGACGTCCGCGGTGTCGAACATCGTGACACCGGCCTCGAGCGCCACATCGACCATTCGGCGCGCCTGCTGGGCGTCGGTGTCGCCCCACGCCCCGAACAGTTCGCCACGGCCACCGAAGGTGCCCGCTCCGAAGCTGAGAGCCGGGACGAGCAGGCCCGAAGCACCCAGTCGACGATAGTCCATGATCAACCCCTAACGGAACTGAAGTTTCATTAACACGAAAGACGTTACACTCGATTCGACGCTAATGAAACTGGAGGACCGTTATGAGCTCGGACACTGCCGCGCCCGGTTCGGTACGCCCAGGCGGTCGCACGGCCCGCGTCCGCGAATCCGTCCTGCGCGCGGCCGGGGATCTGCTGGCCGAACGCGGCTTCGCCGAACTCGACCTCGCCGAGGTGGCGGCCCGCGCGGAGGTCGGCAAGACGACCGTCTACCGCCGCTGGCGCACGCCGGCCGGACTGGTGGCGGACATGCTCACCGAGATGGCGGAAACCTCACTGCCGCACGCCGATACCGGATCGCTGCGCGGCGACCTCACCGCCAACGCGCGCCTCGTCGCGCGCACCCTGACCGATCCACGCCAGGGCCCGCTGTTCAAAGCCCTTGTCGCCGCGGCCATCTGCGATCCGGAAACCACCGCGGCCCTGCACCGGTTCTACGATGTGCGGATCACCGAATGGGAGCCGTGCGTCACGGCCGCGGTCGAACGCGGCGAACTCGCCCCCGGAACCGATGCCCGCGCAGTGGTTTCCGCGGTCTCGGCTCCGCTGTACTACCGCTTCCTCGCCTCCGGCGACCCGATCGACGATGCGGTGGCGGTGACCGCCGCCGAAGCCGCGGCGACAGCGGCCGCCGCGGGCCTGTTCACCCGGTGAGAAGCCGGAACGCTCACGCCTGCCGGTACGGGTCGCGGCCCGTCAGGCCGAGCAGGCGCTCCCAATCCGACGCGTCGGCCGGTACCTCGATCACCGGGCCGAACAGCCCCGCAACGCCTTCGCGCGGCGTCTCGCGGAACTGCTCGAGCAGTACCGCCACATCCTTGTCGGCCGGCTCGAAGCGGCGACCCGTGGCGCACGCCAGGTCCCAGCTGTGCATCACCACCTCGTTCAGGGCGAATCCGGCCATCGCGGGTGCGGGGGCGGTGACACCGCCCACCTCGGTATCGCCCTCCCAGGCCGCCGGATCGCGCCACGCCTCGGTGAGGGCCTTCAACTGGGTCGTGATCAACTCACCCCACCCCTCGGGCAGATCCGCCTCCGGCGCCTGCTGCGGCGGCGCCGAGCGGCCGACGCCCTCCTTGGTGGCACCCTGGCGGAATCCTTCGGTGAATCCGAGGGTGTGGAACAGCAGATCCCGCACGCTGACCCCCGGGCTCGGGGTCGCGGCGCTCAGATCGTCCGCGCCGATGCCGCTGACGATCTCGGTCATCGCATCGGTGGCGCTTTCCAGATCGAAGTGGGGTGTCGCCATGTGGTCCTCCTCCGAATACGACCTGTACCGGCACAGGCACTCACTGAGCAGACGAGGCGGGCGGCCCGAATTCATCGGCGGCCGGGCACGAGCGGGTTGCCAGCCGCACGCGGTGAGGGCATCCTCGACAGTGCCGGATCGCGGTATCCGGCAAGTCGGACCCCCAGCGGAAGGGAGCAACCGATGACCGATCGCACCACCGACACCACCTCCGTCGATATGGTTCCGGAGGCCGATCAGCTGGATCAGCATCTCGAGGTGGCGCCGGACGAACCCGAATTCGACGCACCGGCCGTCGACCGCGAGGCCGCCGAGGCCGACCTCATCGAGCAGTCGATTCCCGTCCCGCTCGACGACGAATACGACGAGCCCGAGGCCGGTTACTGAGCTACCGGTGACCGAGCTGTGCGGTCACCGAGCTATTCGATGCCGGCGCGCACCGCGGCATGCAATTCGCGCAGGCTGGATCGCTCGGTCGCGACTTCCAGCACGCGAATGCCGTGGGCGTGCCCGGTCAATTCCACCGCCAGCTCGGCCGGGTCGACCTGCCGGTGCGGGATCCGGTAGGCGGCGCACAGCGCGGCCAGATCCATCCCGTGCGGGGTGCCGAAGATGCGCTCGAAGACGCCGGCGTACTGCGGGTCGCCCTGCTCGAGCAGTTCGAAGATGCCGCCGCCGTCGTCGTTGGCGACCACGATGGTCAGATCCGCCGGGCGCGGCTCCCCCGGGCCGATCAGCAGGCCGGAGGCGTCGTGCAGGAAGGTCAGGTCGCCGATCAGCGCGAAGGTCCGGCCGGGATGGCTCAGGGCCGCGCCGACCGCGGTGGACACCGTGCCGTCGATCCCGGCGACGCCGCGGTTGGACAGCACCTTCACGCCGGGACGCGGATGCGAGACCAGCGCCGCGTCCCGCACCGGATTCGAGGCGCCGAGCAGTAGCTGGTCACCCTCGCGCAGGGCGTCCATCACCACCGAGGCCACATGCAGGCCGGTCGGCTTGGGATGGCGGGCGAGTTCGGTGCGGATCGCGCGGCAGGCCATCGCGTCGAGTTCGCGGCACCGCTCGAGCCATTCCGGGCGCGGCGCCCCCGAGGTGACCGCACGAGTGCCGGTGCCGACGACATTGCCGGACACATCGGGCCAGCGCGGCCCGGTGGTCAGCGCGAAGACGGTGACATCCGGATCGGCCAGCACCTTCGACACCTGCCGATGCAGAGTCGGGCGGCCGGTGATGATGGCCTGGCGCGGCTTCAACAAGGGCAGCGCCAGCGGATGCAAAGCGGGGCCGGGCATCGCGGCGGTGGGTTCGGCGACCGTGGGCAGTTGCGCCAGCTCGGCGCGATAGCCCGCGCCGTGACCGGAGATGACGACGGTATCGAGCCTCAGGTCGATATCCAGCGGCACATCCAGCGTCGCGTACCGAGTCTCGGTCCACGGCGCGCCACCGGCGCGTCCGGCCGGAATCGGCTCGCCGGCAACGGCATCGGGGACCAAGGGCTCGCGCAGCGGAATGTCGAAGTGCACGGGCCCGGCGTTACCGGACCGGGTGCCGCGCGCGGCGGCCAGGACGCGGCAGACCGCGGCCCGCCACACACTGTTCTGACTGCGGTAATCCGGTTCGGCTTCGGCCAGGCCCAGGCTGATCGCCGCCCGCACCTGACTGCCGAACAGGCCGAACTGCTCGACGGTCTGGTTGGCGCCGCTGCCCAGCATCTCGTAGGGCCGGTTGGCGCTGAGCACGATCAGCGGCTGCCGGGCGTAGTTGGCCTCCAGCACCGCGGGTCCGAGGTTGGCCACCGCGGTTCCCGAGGTCATCACCACCGGCACCGGCGCCCCCGTGGACACCGCCATACCGACCGCGAGGAATCCGGCGGTCCGCTCGTCGATGCGCATATGCAGGCGCAGCCGCCCCGCCGCATCGGCCGCCTGCAGCGCGAAGGCCAGCGGCGCGTTGCGCGAGCCCGGGCACAGCACGACATCGCGCACACCCCCGCGCACCAGCTCGTCCACCACGACCTGGGCCTGTGCTGTCGATGGATTCACATCCCCAGACTGTCAGACCTTCCGGCCGTAGGGGACGTCGACCCGCTCACACCCCCTTCGCCGAGTTAGGTTTCGCTAACCTGACCTCAGGGCCGAGCGGGCCGAGTACGTCAAGCCGGAGGGGCGGCGGATCCTCACCGCCGAGATACTGGCGAACAAGCGGATCAGCCCGAATTTCGTGCGGTGACTCTCGGTGGCGCCGGTCTCGCCGAGTTCACCCCGAGGGGATTCGACCAGTGGTTCCGCCTCTTCCTGCCGCGCGACGGTGAACTGCGGCTGCCCTCGGCGGCGGCGACCGCCGGAACTCTGCGATCGGCGCCGCGGGATCTGCGAGGTGCGGCGTATCTGGAGATCACCCACCCCGACGATGCGCAAGATCTGAGCGAACCCGAAGGGGTGGTGGTGAATTGGCTGGTCCGCAACAATCCGGCGGCCGAGATCGGCAGCCTCGCGCCGGCCGCCGCGCGAGCGGCAGACATTGCGGCGAGCGGGGTCTACGCCTTCGGGGCGGGAGAGCAGAAACTGGCCTCCGGCCTGCGCCGGCATCTCGCGAACGAGCGCGGAATCGCCAAGGCGGACATTACTTTCACGGGCTACTGGCGGTTCGGGAAGTCGGCGCCGGGCTGATCGGCACAGCGCGACGCGGGTGGATTCCGGCGGGACCCGCGGCGCTCACCTCGTGCCGCCGCGGCCCCCGCCGTTCGGCATCCGGGGATCACACTCCATCCGGATGCCGAACGACGAGGTCGCAGAACCGCAACTCAGCCGGCGTGCCGCTGGACCAGGTCGCCGACGCGCGGGAGCGCCTCGACCACATGCTTTTTCGCCGACGAACGCAGCGACGAGTACGCCTTCTTCAGCGCCGGCCGCGACGAGGCCTCGGCACGCGCGTCGGTCACCGCGAGCAGCGACTCGGCAACCTCGTCGGAGTTGGCGACCAGCAGATCGGCAAACGAGCCGCTACCCGCCGCCTGGTACTGAGCCCAGTACGGTTCCAGCCGCTCGACGAACTTGGGTGCGAACGACTCCAGCGCGTCCGAGACGATGGTCGGGCTGACCTTCTTCACCGCGGCGTAGCCGCCCTTCACGGCCAGGCCCGATGCACCCCCCTTATCCGACACCTCCGCATCCAGAACCTCCTGGGCGTCGGCCAGGAAGGCCGGGCGTTTGGCGTCATCGAGCAGGGATTCAGACAGTGCTGCAACCACTTTCAGGTTCCTCCGGATAGTTTTTCGATGAGCGAGCGCGGGTAACTATACGCATCGGACGCACCGGGCACACCGTCCTCTCGCCGACTACGGCTGCCAGGGCAGCAACTGCACCATGAGCCCTTCACAATCGGCGAGCAACGTTTCGGATTCGTCGCGCAGTCGCGCGGAGACGAAAGTCTTGCGCCCGTCCACCCGATCGACGGTTCCCTCGACCGTCAACGGCGTCTCCAGCGGCGTCACCTTGCGGTAGTTGACGTGCAGAAACGCGGTGCGGCTGATCGGGCGTCCGGCGTAGTGCACCAGCGAGCCGAACAGATCGTCGAACAGCAAGGGCAGCACGCCGCCGTGCACGGCGTTGTTGCCGCCGAGGTGATATCGGCGGAATTCGCCGCGCATGCGGACACCCGTGGGACCGGCCTCGGTCATCACCCACGGCGGCAGCAGCAGGCTGCCGCGCCCCGGCAGCGCCGGCACCCGTCCCGACGGGCCCTGCAGTTCCGGTGCACGGTAGGGCTCGAGCAGTTCGGCCAATGCGGTCGCCTGGGCGAGGGCCTGACCGAACACCTCGTCCGGGCAGTCGACGGAGACGGTGAGGTCCTGGAGTGTGCGCATCGCCTCCAGGAACGGCGCGTAGTTCGCGCCGAGTTCGGCCTCCTCCACCTTGGGAAATCCGCCGTGCTTCTCGTACCGGTCGGCATCGACCGCACTGGTATCGATCGCCGGTTCCGCGCGCTCACTCATACCTGCACGGTAACGCCAGTTCTTACACCGTCCAACCCAACCCGTCGGTAGCTCGCCGGTTCCGGGACGTACCGGACGAACATCACATTTTCGGCGGCCTGCCTCGGCGCGGGCGAACAGCCGGTGACGGGTGGGGTGCATGATGGCTCGGGTGACGTTCAATCCGAAACTCTGGGAGCCCGTCGCGGGTTTCGAGGACCTGACCGACATCACCTATCACCGGCACATCGAGCAGGGCACCGTCCGCGTGGCCTTCGATCGGCCGGAGGTGCGCAATGCCTTCCGGCCGCACACCGTCGACGAGCTGTACCGCGCGCTCGATCACGCGCGGATGACGCCGGATGTGGGTGCGGTCCTGCTCACCGGGAACGGCCCCAGCCCCAAGGACGGCGGATGGGCATTCTGCTCCGGCGGCGATCAGCGCATCCGCGGGCGCAGCGGATATCAGTACGCCGACGGCGAGACCGCCGACACCGTCGACAAGGCCCGCGCCGGCCGCCTGCACATCCTCGAGGTGCAGCGGCTGATCCGATTCATGCCGAAGGTGGTCATCGCGCTGGTCAACGGCTGGGCGGCCGGTGGCGGGCACAGCCTGCACGTAGTCTGCGACCTGACGCTGGCCAGCCGCGAGCACGCCAGGTTCAAGCAGACCGACGCCGACGTGGGCAGCTTCGACGGCGGCTACGGCAGCGCCTACCTGGCGAAGATGGTCGGGCAGAAATTCGCCCGGGAGATCTTCTTCCTGGGCCGCCCCTACACCGCCGAGCAGATGCACCACATGGGTGCGGTGAACGCCGTCGTCGATCACGACCGGCTCGAGGACGAGGCGCTGGAGTGGACCGCCGACATCCTCGCGAAATCTCCGCAGGCCCAGCGCATGCTCAAATACGCGTTCAACCTGACCGACGACGGCCTGGTGGGCCAGCAGCTCTTCGCCGGGG
This sequence comes from Nocardia mikamii NBRC 108933, assembly GCF_001613505.1. Lineage (GTDB taxonomy): Bacteria > Actinomycetota > Actinomycetes > Mycobacteriales > Mycobacteriaceae > Nocardia > Nocardia mikamii. The sequence goes on along the minus strand of NZ_BDCM01000024.1, from coordinate 52,081 downwards.
AGGCGACCCGCCTCGCCTACATGACCGACGAGGCGGTCGAGGGCCGCGACGCGTTCCTGGAGAAGCGCAAGCCGGACTGGAGTCCCTACCCGTACCACTTCTGAGCAGGGCTTCCCGCCGGCTCCGTGCCCGGTGTCCGGTCACGGCGCCGGCGGACCTCGCGAAGCGGCCACTCGGCCGGAGGTCGTCCCTCTAGGCTCGATTCGTGGACATCCTCAGCAGTCGAATCATCCTGCGGCCGAGCGATTACGAACGCACGCTGGCGTTCTACCGGGACGGGCTCGAGTTGGCGATCGCGCGGGAGTACCCGGGCGGCACGGTGTTCTTCGCCGGGCAATCGCTGATCGAGGTGGCCGCGCACGGGCGCGACGAGGCGGCCCCGGCCGGTTTCGCGGGCGCGGTGTGGTTACAGGTGCGCGACGCGAGTATCGCGGCCACGGAATTGGCGACCCGGGGAATCCCGATCGATCGCCCGCCCGTGCGGGAGCCCTGGGGTCTGATCGAGATGTGGCTGCGCGATCCGGATGGCGTTCCGATCGTGCTGGTAGAGGTGCCCGCCGACCATCCGATCCGGCGCGACACCCGCAAGCCCCCGGAATGACCCCGCCTTACCATCCCGGTTCGTCCGACATGTCGGGAACCTGGCCGACGCATTAACGGATCGATAACGCACACTGGAGGCGTGACCGCCGAACTGTTCGTTCTGCTCATCGTCGTCGTCACGGCTCTCGTTTTCGACTTCACCAACGGCTTCCACGACACCGCCAACGCCATGGCGACCTCGATCGCCACCGGCGCCCTGCGCCCGCGCGCCGCGGTACTGCTGTCGGGCGGGCTGAATCTGATCGGCGCCTTCCTCAGTGTCGAGGTGGCCGCCACCGTCGCCGAGGGGATCGTGCGCCTGGACGAGGTGAGCGGCGCCGATCTGCTCGCCATCGTCTTCGCCGGACTGGTCGGCGGCATTCTGTGGAATCTGCTCACCTGGCTGTTCGGGCTGCCGTCGAGCTCGTCGCATGCCCTGTTCGGCGGGCTCATCGGGGCCACCATCGCCGCGCTCGGCTGGAGCGGGGTGATCTGGTCGGCCGGGCAGAAGGGCGTGCTCACCAAGATCATCGTGCCCGCGGTGCTGGCGCCCGTGGTCGCGGCGCTGGTCGCGTCGATCGGCACCTGGCTGGTGTACCGGATCACCCGCAGCAGCGATCAGCGGGTGGTGAACCGGAGTTTCCGATGGGGCCAGATCGGTTCGGCCTCGCTGGTATCGCTGGCCCACGGCACCAACGACGCGCAGAAGACCATGGGCATCATCTTTCTGGCGCTCATCGCCTACGGATCGAAACAACCCAGCGACCCGTTGCCGCTGTGGGTGATCGTGGCCTGTGCGGTGGCCATCGCCGCGGGCACCTCGCTGGGCGGCTGGCGCATCATCCGGACCCTCGGCAAGGGTCTGGTCGACATCACCCCGCCGCAGGGGCTGGCGGCCGAATCCACCAGCGCCGCGATCATTCTCACCTCGGCGCATTTCGGCTTGCCGCTGTCGACCACGCAGACGGTGACGGGCGCCATCCTGGGTACGGGCATGGGCCGTCCGGGCGCCGAGGTGCGCTGGTCGGTGCTCGGGCGCATGGTGGTGGCCTGGGTCTTCACCCTCCCGCTGGCCGGGCTGGCGGGCGCGATCTGCTGGGCGCTGGCGCATCTGATCGGCGGACTGCTGGGCGTGCTGGTGGTCTTCGCCATCCTCATCGTGACGGCCGGCCTGATCTATCTGCGCTCGCGCCGGACCCCGGTGCACGCCGCGAACGTCAACGAGCAGTGGACGAGTCTGCCGGGGACCGACGGCACCGGACCGGCCGCCGGCACAGCCATCGAATCCGGACCCGGTGATTCGGCGTCCACCGGATCCGGGCGCACCGACGCCGGGGCCACCGGCTCTCCGTCCACCGATTCTCCGTCCACCGATTCTCCGTTTACCGATTCTCCGCCCACCGGCTCTCCGTCCGCCGGCTCCGACAACGGCCCTGCGACGCCCGTACCGCCCGGCACCGGTCACGACGGCTCCCCCGCCCGTCCCGGATCGGACCGACCGGCCCCGGCTTCCGGTGATACCGCGGCGGGCCCCGTCGCGCCCGAGCTCCGGGAACACGCTCGCACCGACGACGAGCGCGCCTCCCACCGCGCCGCAAGGAACTACTGATGCAGACCCTGATCGACGATCTGACCGAACTGTGGCGAGTCACCGCCGCCGCCTTGATCTTCGGGGCGGGCCTGCCGGCGATCTTCGCGCTCGGGGTGCGGCTGCATTCGATCGCGGGGGCCGCGCCACAACCGGATTCCCTCCGCCGGCGTGCGGCTGCGGCCTGCGCGGGGTTGTGTTATTCGGTGGTAACGCTGACCGTCATCGCCGGAGTGCTGTTCGTTGCCAGAGGTTTTCTGGCCGCACGGCTCGGCATCCACCTGTTCGGTCAAGGCTGAGCGGCCGCACGGCGCCGCCCTGATCGTCGAAAGGACATTCGTGACCACCGAATCCGCATCTCCCCAGCAACCCGAATCGAACGAGACCACGCCGTCGGTCCTGCAGAAGGTGCTGGGCTGGCTGCGCGCCGGATATCCGCAGGGTGTGCCGCAATCCGACTATGTCGCGCTGCTGGCCGTCCTGCATCGCCGGCTCACCGACTACGAGGTGCATCTCGTGGTCGAGGAGCTGGTGCGCGAACGCGCCGGCGACGACGAGATCGCCCAGCACGAGATCGAGGCGGCGATCGCCCGAGTTGCCAAGGAGCTGCCGGGCGAGGACGATATCGCTCGAGTGGCATCGCACCTGGCAGCGGGTGGTTGGCCGCTGGCGACACCGACGTCGGACTGACTTTCTCCCCGATTCAGCGAAGGAAGTGCGGACCCGTTCACGGGTCATCGACCTCGACATGACACGATCGCGAACGTGAGCACCACCCTGCGGACCCTCCCCATGCCCACCGGAGCCGCGGTGGGCGAGGTCTTGCCGCATCTGCGGGAAGCCTTGGAGGGCAACGGTCCGGCGTGGCTGCCGATCCCCACCGGCGATCGCCGGGAATCCCATCGACTCTCCAGCGCACTGCGCCCGGGTGAGGAGATCGAAGACGACGTGGCCCTCGTGGTCACCACCTCCGGCACCACCGGCGTGCCCAAGGGGGCGATGCTCACCGCGGCCGCTCTGCGCGCCAGCGGCGATGCCACGCATGAGCGGCTCGGCGGTCCGGGTCAGTGGCTGCTGGCGCTGCCGACCCATCACATCGCCGGCGTGCAGGTGCTGTTGCGCAGCATTCAGGCGGGCGTCGAACCGGCGGTGCTGGACGTCTCGGGCGGTTTCCTGCCCGGTGGGCTGGCCACAGCGGTGTCCGGTATGACCGGGCCGCGGCGCTACACCTCGCTGGTGCCGACGCAGCTCATCAAGGCGCTCGACGATCCGGTCGGCGCGCAGGCGCTCGCGGCGCTGGACGCGGTCCTGGTCGGCGGCGCGGCGACACCGAAGCCGGTACTCGACCGAGCCCGCGCGGCCGGGATCAACGTGGTGCGCACCTACGGCATGAGCGAGACCTGCGGCGGCTGCGTCTACGAAGGTGTGCCGCTCGCGGGTGCGAAGGTGCGCATCGAGGACGGACGGGTGCTGCTGGGCGGGGCCATGCTGGCCAAGGGCTATCGCGGCATTCCCGATCATCCGGCGTTCGCCGAGCCCGGCTGGTTCCGCACCGAGGACGCGGGCACCTTCGACGACGGCGTGCTGACCGTCACCGGGCGCCTGGACGAGGCGATCATGACCGGCGGTCTCCTGGTGATTCCGCAGGTCGTCGAGGCCGTGCTCGCCACCCACCCGGCGATCAACGAGGCCGTGGTGCTGGGTCTGCCCGATCCACGGCTGGGCCAGCGGGTGGCGGTGGCGGTGGTCCCCAATCCGGGCGCGACCCTCACGCTGGACGAAGTGCGCGCACACGTGGTGGCCGAACTGGACCCGATCGCGGCGCCGCGGGAACTGGCGATCCTCGACGAGATCCCGATGCGCGGTCCCGGTAAGCCGAATCGCGTGAAGTTGCGCGAGCACCTGCTGGAGCAGGCGACGCCCTGACCGCCCCGGGGTGACGCGGCACACACCCGCGCACTGCGAAAGACCCCTTCGACCTGCGACGATGCCGCCGCTTGCGTCGCCCGAGCGGCGTGCAAGCGGCTCGCGACCACGCTTGCGCGACCGCGCAACAGCGGCGCAAGCCGGGTGCAAGACGCCCCCCGCACAGTTGTGGCATGACTTCTTACGCACCTGCTGATGCACTCGCCATCGAGGCGGACGGGCTGGTCAAGGTCTTCGGAGAGCAGCGGGCCGTCGACGGCGTGAGCCTGGCGGTGCCGCAGGGCGCCGTCTACGGCGTGCTCGGCCCGAACGGGGCCGGCAAGACCACCACCATCCGCATGCTCGCCACCCTGCTGCGCCCCGACGGCGGCCGGGCCCGGATCTTCGGTCACGACGTCGTGGCCGAACCCACCGCGGTCCGCTCACTGATCGGCGTCACCGGGCAGTACGCCTCGGTCGACGAAAAGCTCAGCGCCACCGAGAATCTGATCATCTTCTCCCGGCTGCTCGGGCTGAGCCGGTCGCAGGCCAAGCGCCGCGCGGCCGAACTGCTCGAGGAATTCGGGCTCACCGAGGCGGCGACCAAGGCCCTGGAGAATTTCTCCGGCGGTATGCGCCGGCGCCTGGATCTGGCGGCCAGCCTGATCGCGACGCCGCCGCTGCTGTTCCTCGACGAGCCGACCACCGGCCTGGATCCGCGCACCCGCGCGCAGATGTGGGAAACCATCCGCCGGCTCGTGCGCGAAGGCGCCACGGTGCTGCTCACCACGCAGTACCTCGACGAGGCCGACCAGCTCGCCGACCGTATCGCGGTGATCGACCACGGCAAGGTGATCGCCGACGGCACCTCCGACGAACTCAAGGGTTCGGTCGGGCAGTCGGCGCTGCAGATCACCGTCGCCGACCGCGACACCATCGAACAAGCCCGCACCCTGATCGGCGAATTCCTCTCGCGCGCCGACGGCAAGCTGGTCGAGGCGAGCATCTCCCCGGAGGCCGGTCGCGTCACCGCCCCGCTCAGCGACCCGAGCGTGACGGCGGATCTGCTGATCCGGTTGCGCGACAACGATATCCGCGTCGACGAGATCACCGTCAGCAAACCGAGCCTGGACGAGGTGTTCTTCGCCCTCACCGGCCACGCCGCCGAATCCGAGGACGCCGACACCGATTCCGAGGACACCGCGGCGTGAGGCCGGCCCCCGCCACGTTCCCCACTCCCCCGAAGGACATATCGTGACCACCACTCTTCCCGCTCCCGCAACCGGCCGGCACGCCGCACGCGCCGCGATTCCCGTTGCCAGCAACCGCATTTCACTGCGCCAGACCGTCGCGAATTCACTCACCATGGCGTATCGCGGCATCCTCAAGATCAAGCACAATCCGGAACAGCTGTTCGACGTCACCGTGCAGCCGATCCTGTTCACCGCCCTGTTCGCCTACATCTTCGGCGGCGCGATCGGCGGCAGCGTGCAGGCCTACCTACCGGTGCTGATTCCGGGCATCCTGGTCCAGACGGTCGTGCTCACCTCGGTCGTCACCGGCACCCAGTTGCGTGAGGATATGGACAAGGGCGTCTTCGACCGCTTCAAATCCCTTCCCATCGCCCGGGTTTCGGCTCTGGCCGGCGCGCTGATCGCCGATATGGTGCGCTACGGCATCGCCACGGTGCTCACCATCGTGGTCGGCCTGATCCTGGGCTACCGGCCCGAAGGCGGCGTGGTCGGCGTGGTCGTCGCCGGTCTGGTCGTGGTGTTCTGCTCGTTCGCGGTCAGCTGGATCTGGGCTCTGGTCGGTGTCACCGGTAAGAGCGCCGCCTCGGTGCAGGGCATCTCCATGATGATCATGTTCCCGCTGACCTTCATGTCCGGCGCGTTCGCTCTCGTCAGCACCATGCCCGGCTGGATGCAGGGCATCAACAAGGCCAATCCCGTGTACTACATGGTGAATTCGTGCCGCGAGCTGATGAACGGCAACATCTACAGCAGCAACCTGGCGTGGTGCCTGATCGGCTCGGCGGTCGTGATCGCGATCTTCGCCCCGCTGGCCATCCGGGCCTACATGCGCCGGGCGTGATGTCCCGCTCCACCCTGTCCGCCGGTCGCGAGAGCGACCGGCGGACACCACTTTTCGCGGATGTGGCCGCATCGCCCGGCACACAGCCCGGCGACCGCTCGACTGCCGCCTCAGGCGCCGAGCAGGATCTCGAGTTCCGGCAGCATCGCGAGGACGCGCTGCGCGGCCGACCGACGGTTGACACTCGAGACCGCGTCCTGCCCGGCGGCGATCAGCTCCGCGCCGACGGTGGCCCGAGCCAGCGCCAGGTGACGATTCCAGCGCATCGAGGAATAGTCCTGGCGACCCACCACTTTCATCGCCAGCGCCAGCAGCGTCGCGCCGGTTTCCGGATCGACTCCGGATCGCACGAGATGGGAGCCGAGCGCGCAGGCGGCACCACCGATCTGCGGGAGATCGACGAACTGGGTGAGCCGTTCCCGCGCGACCCGGGCCACCTGACCGGGCAACTCCGGCACCTCGTGCACGGCGTCATGGAGAACATGGGCGTCGAGCACGGCGGCGGCGACGATCACATCGCCCGGTCCGGGACCGGGACCGCCATTCGGCCAATCGAACAGCTGCAGACTGCGCCGGAACGTGCGCAGACCACGCTCGATATCGCCCTCCGCCAGTTCGAGTTCCGCCATTCCGGCGACCACCGCACCCTTGCGGTGGTTCGGCTGCGTCACCGGTTCGTCCAGCCCGACGCCGTCGTCGATGACACCCAGCGCGTACTCGAGTTCCCGCCGCGCATCGACCAACTGTCCGGCGCCGACCATGGAGACGGCGAGGAAGCTACGCACTTCCACACTTTCCTCGAAGCAGCGCAACTCCTGCATCAGCTCGGCCGCGCGACGGTAGTAGCCCACCGCCTCCTCGTATCGCGCCGCCTGCGAGGCCATCTGCCCGAGATGCTGGGAGCACATCGCGGTGGCCCAGACATCGCGGCCCTCGACCAATGCGAGAGCGGCCCGCGCATCGCGGATCGACCCGGCGGTATAGCTCGCGTTCTCACGCATATTGGCGCGCAGCAGCAGGGCGAGCGAGCGGACGAGCTCGTCGTCGGAACGGGTGCCCGCCGCCATCAAACGCACGCCGTGAGCGACATTTATTCGCGCGCAGAGCATTTCGCCGAGATACCGGATCCCGGGCGTGAGGTCGTCCGTGGCGAGCACGCGGCGGGCGCGGGCCCGGATCACCGCGAGGGGCCGCAGTCCGGGCTCGCCGAAGGCCAGATGCATGGCCAGGAAGACATAGCTCTGCAGTTCCAGATCCGACTCGATCCGGGTGCGCGGGCCCTCGGGCGGCGGCACCGGTACGACCCGGGGCGCCCAGCTCATCAGCTCCATATGCGCGCCACGCATGACCCACAGCATGGCGACGGGCGCGAAGACCGAGAACACCGTGCGGGAATCGGCGGTCTCCACGGCATGGCGCAGCACCGCCAGCAGGTTGTCGAGTTCGGCGGCGAGCGACAGCACCGTGCGGACCTGATCCGGTCCGGCATAGTTCAGTGCCGTATCGCGCGCGAATTCCCGTGCCCAGCAGCACATCCGATCCATCACCAGATCGGCTTCACCGGCCGCGATCAGCTGTTCCTCACCGAATTCGCGCACCGTCTCGAGCATGCGATAGCGGGTGGCGACCATCTCGTCGTCGGCCAGTACGGTCAGCAGCGACTGGCTCACCAATCCGTCCACCGCGGCCACCGCGTCGATCGAATCCGTGCCCGCCACCACGGATTCGGCTGCGTCCAAGGAGAATCCGGCGGGGAACCGGCACAGCCGCCGCAGCGCCACCCGCTGTTCGGGTTCGAGCAGATTCCAGCTCCACTCGATCACCGCGTGCAGGGTGCGGTGGCGTTCGGGTGAGCTGCGGTCGCCCGAACGCAACAGCGCGAACCGATGTTCGAGCCGGCTTTCGATCTCCTCCACACTCATCGTCCGCACTCGTGCCGCGGCGAGTTCGATGGCCAGCGGCAGTCCGTCCAGCGTGCGGCACAACCGGGCGACGACCGCCGGATCCAGCCTGGCCGAGGGCCGTACCGCCCGCGCCCGGCTGGTGAACAGCTCGGTGGCCGGTGAGCCCTGCGCGTCGATCGCCAAGGGCGGCAACGGATATACCGTCTCCGCCGTAATGGCCAGCGGCGCCCGGCTGGTGGTCACCACCGTGAGATGTTCACAACTGCCGACCAGGTCGGCGACCACGTCGGCCGCCGCGTCGATGAGATGTTCGCAGTTGTCCAGGATCAGCAGGACGGGACGCAACGACAGCGCCTCGCGCAATCGGCGGCGGCCGTCGATGGTCTGGTTGCGGCGCAACACATTCGCTTCGCGGGAGTATTCGTTGACGCCGAGGACCGCACCGATGGCCGCCTCGATCTCCGCGCACGTCGCGGCGTGGCGCTCTCCGGCGTCGCCGTCGGAAGCGGCACGCAGCGAGGCCAATTCGACCAGCGCCACCGCCTGTCTGCCCGCGATCCGAGCGCCCAGCTCGTTGGCGACGCGGGTCTTGCCGGTACCGCCCGGGCCGAGCACGGTCGTCACCCGGAATTGCTGAACGAGTTTCTCCAGCGCCACCAGATCGCCGTCGCGGCCGAGCAGCGGATTGGGGGCCGCGCGCAGGCCCAGGGCCGTATTGGGCGGCGCGGCAGCGCTTTCCGGGTGGCCGTACGACTGTTCCGAGGTCAGCGCGTGCTGGGCGGTGGACACCCGCTGTGTCGCGGAGGTGACCGGCACAGGGTGCGAATGCGCCGTGCCCACCGCGGAATGGTCGCCACGCAGAATCGCGGTGTTCAACGCCACCAGCGCCGGTCCGGGGTCCGCGCCCAATTCCTCGCCCAGCCGCGTCCGCAGCCCCGCGAAGACCTCCAGGGCCTCGTTCGCCCGCCCGTCGCCGGCGAGCAAGCGCATCAGGGTGGCGTGCGCGGGCTCGTCGAGCGGCTCGGCCGCGGCCGCCCGCCGCGCCACTCGCAGCGCACCGCCGAGATCCCCGGCGGCCTCCCGCGCCGCCAGTTCCAGCGTGTCCAGGGCGGACCAGCGCGCGGCCGCGAATTCGTGCAGTTCGTCGGCGACAGGGCCGGGCGGCAGATCCGCACCGGGTTCGCCCCGCCACAGGGCGCGAGCCCGCTGCACCAGGCCGAGGCATCCGGCGGTGTCGCCGCTTTCGAACCGCAGCCGCGCCTCCCGTTCCAGGCCGCGGGCCAGGCTCAGGTCGACCTGCTCCTCGGTCAGCAGCAGCCGGTATCCCGCCGGGCCGATTTCCAGCGCACCTTCCGGCAAGGCCGACCGCAACCGCGAGACCTGCGTATGCAGGGCGTTCATCGGCGCGCGCGGCGGCTGCTCGCCCCAGATGTCGTCGATCAGCGCCTGGGCACTGCGGCTGCGCCCAGGATGAACCGCGAGCGCGGCGACCAGCAACCGCGCCCGGGCGCCGGGCACCGGGACGAGATCCGCGGCGCGGCGCAGCGCGACCTCCCCCAGAAGTGCCACGCGAACATCCATCTCGGGCAGCCTTTCGTCCCGGCCGCCGCCGTCCGGCCGGGTATGCGTCGTCCCGGCATTCGCACGGGCGGCGCGCGATGCCGGCCCGGAGCCGCTGTGATCAGGAAACATGCCGTCGCAATCGTATGTGACCGGTCGAATGAATATCGGGCGCTGCGCCGGGGCCGACCGCTCCCCGGGCCACGCATCTCGTCGAGTTTACTCCGATATATCGTAATAATGTTGTCGACAGCAGTCGTGCGGAGAGGCCGCACTGCCGTCTCCGGTGACGCTGCGCTGCCGCCTCCCGGCTACCACCATTAGGCTGCCGGATATGGCTAGTGCAGCACAATGGCTCGAAGGCGCCCGCCCGCGGACGCTGCCCAATGCGATCGCCCCGGTCCTCGTCGGCACCGGCGCGGCCGCGTCGCTGGATGCCGCGGTGTGGTGGAAGGCCCTGCTGAGCCTGCTGGTTTCGCTGGCTCTCATCATCGGCGTCAACTACGCCAACGACTACTCCGACGGCATTCGCGGCACCGACGACGAGCGCGTCGGCCCACTGCGACTGGTCGGCTCGGGTCTGGCGAGTCCGGCCGCGGTGCGCGGCGCGGCCATCGCCTGCCTGAGCGTGGGCGCGGTGTTCGGATTGATCCTGGTGATCACCACGGCGTGGTGGCTGCTGCTGATCGGCGCGGCCTGCCTGGCCGGCACCTGGTTCTACACCGGCGGTAGTAAACCCTACGGCTACAGCGGTTTCGGTGAGATCGCCGTCTTCGTCTTCTTCGGCCTGGTCGCGGTGCTGGGCACCGAATTCGTGCAGGCCGAACGGCTCGACTGGGCCGGACTGGTCGGCGCGATCGCGGTCGGCGCGTTCTCCAGCGCGGTGCTGGTCACCAACAATCTGCGCGACATCCCCACCGATTCGGTGACCGGGAAGACCACCCTCGCCGTCAAACTGGGCGACACCCGCACCCGCACACTGCATCTGGTGCTGATGGTGGTGCCGTTCGTGGCCTCGCTGCTGCTGGTGATGCGCACGCCGTGGGCTCTGGTGGGCCTGCTGGCGATACCGCTCGCCGTGCGATCCAACGCCCCTGTGCGCGGTGGGCAGCAGGGACCGGGATTGATTCCCTCGCTGCGCGATACCGGTTTGGCGATGCTGGGCTGGTCCCTGCTCACCGCGCTGGCGCTCGGCCTCGGCTGACGAACGGCGGCGCCACAGCGTCAGTCCCGGCCGCCCTCCGGGACCAAGACGCCGAGCACCCAGTTGACGAGGGTCACGATGACGGCGCCGAGGATCGCCGCCCAGAACCCGTCGACCCGCAGGCCGTAATCGGTGGTTTCGGTGATCTTCGCCGTCAGCCACAGCATGAGGGCATTGATCACCAGCAGGAACAGCCCCAGCGTGACGATCACCAGCGGGAGCGACAGCAATTTCACGATCGGCTTGATCAGCGCGTTGACCAGCCCGAAGACGATCGCGACGCAGACCACGACGAGAATCTTGCCGCCGGTGCCCGCATCGGCCGGATCTTTGAGTTCGATACCGCCGACCCAGGCCGCCGCGAGCCAGATCGCGAGGGCGTTGATCGCCAAACGGAGCAGAAGTGCCATGCGGCAATGCTAACGGCGGAGACCGTCGGCATTCAGGCCGCGCGGTCGAGCATTTCCTGCACCGCGGTGCGCACTCGTTCCATCCCTTCGCTCCCGCCCAGCAGGTCTCGGGTGGCAGGGTTGGGCGCGCGCAGGATGCCGAGCAGGACGTGACCCGCCTCGATGCGGTCGTCACCGCGGGAGATCGCTTCCCGCAGTGACAGTTCCAGGGTCTTCTTCGCCTCGCGGGTGAAGGGGATGTGGCCGAAGCTCATTCCACCGCCGAATCGGAACCGCCCGCGGCCCTTGTCCGGAACCGGCACCGCCTCGTCGAAGGCCCCCTCGCCGAAGGTGGCCTGCACACTGTCTCGCACCGCGTCCAGATCGATGCCGATCGACTTCAGTGCGGCCGCGTCTTCCTCGCCCAGCGGTTCCTCGGTCCGCGGCCGGCCGGGTAGTGCCCTCCGAATCGCCTCGGCGCTGATGCCGTTGTCCTCCAGCACCTTTCGCAGCTGCGCATCGGAACAGGTAGCGAGCCCCAGCAGCAGGTGCTCGACATCGATACTGGGCGAACGCAATTCACGCGCTTCCTCCTGCGCGTCCACGACGGCGGAGCGCGCCGCCTTGGCAAATCTCTCGAACATCAGTGGATTCCGCCTTTCCGGTTGTACTTCTGATGGACCGCCTGCCGACTGACCTCGAGCGCCTCGGCGATGGCTTGCCAGGACCAGCCCTGCTTACGGGCATTGGCCACCTGGATCGCCTCGAGCCGCTCGAGCAATCGCCGCAGCGCGAGCACCGCCCGCAGCCCGACCTGGGGGTCGGGACTGCCGGCGGCGGCCGCCAGCGTTGTCGCCTCACTCATGTACGTCAATTTACGTTGACATCGCGGGCGCGTCAATCAAAATTGACACCAGACGCGTTCGCCCGCGGCGAAAGGTGATGGAGAGCTTCCGCGACTCAGGCGGTCCAGATACCCGTGGCGGTGAATTCGTCGAGAATCGCCTGCGACTCGGCCAGATCCAGCCCCTGCCCAGCAACCCACTCGTCGTTGAAATACGTTCCGGCATAACGGTCCCCGCCGTCGCACAGCAACGTCACCACACTGCCCTCGCGACCCGCGGCGATCATCTCGGCGATGAGGGCGAACGCGCCCCACAGATTGGTTCCGGTGGATCCGCCCACCCGCCGGCCGAGCACCGCGCTGGCATGGCGGCACGCGGCGATGGAGGCGGCATCGGGCACCTCGATCATCCGGTCGACCACATCGCCGATGAAGGACGGCTCCACCCGCGGCCGGCCGATGCCCTCGATCCGCGACGGCATACCGGTCTGATATCCCGAATCCCCGACCTCGTACCCGCCGTAGAACGCCGAATTCTCCGGATCGACCACGGCCAGCCGGGTGGCGTGGCGCCGGTAGCGGATATACCGGCCGATGGTCGCGCTGGTACCGCCCGTGCCCGCACCGACGACCACCCAGTCCGGCACCGGGTGGGTCTCCAAAATCATTTGCTGATAGATGGATTCGGCGATGTTGTTGTTACCGCGCCAGTCGGTGGCCCGTTCGGCGTAGGTGAACTGATCCATGTAGTGGCCGTCGGACTCGGCGGCCAGGCGCACGGCCTCGGTATAGATATCGGGCGCGCGGTCGACGAAATGGCATCGGCCGCCCTGCGCCTCGATCAGGGCGATCTTCTCCGGCGAGGTCTTCGCGGGCACCACCGAGACGAAGTCCAAGCCGAGCAGTTTCGCGAAATAGGCCTCGCTGATCGCGGTCGACCCCGAAGACGCCTCGACAATGGTCGTCCCCTCGCAAACCCAGCCGTTGCAGATCGCGTAGAGGAACAGCGAACGCGCCAGCCGATGTTTCAAGCTGCCCGTCGGATGCGTGGACTCGTCCTTGAGATACAGCCGCACCCCCCATTCGGGCGGCAGCGGATACCGCAGCAGATGGGTGTCGGCGCTGCGCTGCGCATCGGCCTCGATCAGCCGCACCGCATTGTCGACCCACTCCCGCGAAGCACTGCGATCGCAGTACTTCACCGCAGCCGCCCGCTCACTGCGCCTCCTGTACCTTGCGGGACACCCGCACCCGGTCGGCCCAGCGAGCCGCTACGCGATTGTCGCTCACTGCGCCTCCTGCGCCTTGCGGGACACCCGCACCCGGTCGGCGCAGCGAGCCGCTACGCGATTGTCGCTCACTGCGCCTCCTCGCCGCGCAAGCGAGCTCGCAGGTTCGCTTTGTCGTTGCGGCGTTTCTCGTCGACCGCGGCGATGTCCTCGTTCACGCGCGCCCGCAGCCGCTTGAACAGGACCAGCGACAGCGGCATCGCCACGATCAGCGCGAACAGCAGCGCGACGACCAGCGGGATGTCGACGCTCACCACGTGCGCCACCACCAGGATGATCGCGGCGATCACGGCGACGAGGGCCAGCCGGGCCAGGGTGTACAGCGCCAGGTTGCGCGCGAGCCGCCGACCCGCCGAGGCCGGGGCCCGATCGCTCGCGGCGTCGTCGGATCGGGATGCTTCACTCACACGACCAGGGTAGGCGACGCCGCCGCACCCGCTCCGACCTGTCCGGGCCCCACCGAGTTCGATCGCCGGATGTTCGCCGACGCGACCTACTCAGCCGTACGTATATCCGTTTTGTCTATTACTTCCCCTTTACCAACGTTAGATCGTTCGAACACCTGGGGGTCCGGGTGCAACGATGTCGCTATCTGATGAGGGATCTGTCGATTACGGAAAGGTTTGCGAATGACTGCGATCACCGCGGCGAGCCGCACGTTGGGTTCCGTCAACGGCCAGGAGGCCCTCCTGACCCCGGGCCAGGTGGCGGCGCTGTTCCACGTCGATCCGAAAACGGTCACTCGGTGGGCACATGCCGGACGGCTGGGCTCGCTGCGCACTCCGGGCGGACATCGCCGCTTCCGTGAGTCGGAGGTAATGCAGCTGCTGAAGTCGCTGACCACCGAGGCGACCCGCCCCTGAGCTCGAGGGCACATTCTCGCGGTCACGATGCGACAGGTACGCACACGGGATTACCCTCGATGGCAGGAGGTGAGCGACGTGGCGTACCTGTTGGCACTCATCGCGGTCGTGGCTGTCGCGGTGCTGTGCTGGAAAGCGTTCGGACCGGAGCATGCGCCCCGGATCGGCATCGGACGGGGGCCCGAGAAGCGACGTCGGGTCGTGGGTCCCGATGACGACCCCGAATTCCTGTGGCGGATCTCCCGCCAACATCGCGACGGCGACCCGGGCACGGATCACTGACGCACATATCCTCACCTCGGGTGACGGTCCTGCCGTGGGCTCAGCCGATAGGCCCCGCCGCGGGCTCAGCCGATAGGCCCCGCCGCGGCCAATGCCGCCGAGACCGAATCGGCGCACGCGGGCAGTAGCGGCAGGCGTACGTGCGCGCTCGGTATCCGGCCCTGCGCGGCGAGCACCCCTTTCACCACGGTCGGGTTGGCCTCGGCGAACAGTGCCCGGGCCAGCTCGACCAACCGGTTGCCGATTTTGCGTGCCGCCTCGACCCGCCCGTCCCGCCAGGCCGCGATCAACTCCGCATAGGCCGCGGGCGCCACATTCGAGCAGGTCAGAATGGCCCCCTGCGCGCCCATCGCCAGCAGCGGCGCCGCGTACAGGTCGTCGCCGCACAGCACCGTGGTCCGGTCGCCGGCCGCCGCCAGCCACGCGACCGTGGTCTCGTCCACGACGCCCACGGCATGTTTGAATCCCGCGACATTCGGCAGTTCGGCCAGCTCGGTCAACGTTTCCGGATCGAGCGGCCGGCCCGTGCGATGCGGCACGTTGTAGATCAGCAGCGGCACCGGGCTGCGCTGCGCGAGCCGCCGGAAATGTTCCACCACCCCGCGCTGCGAGGGTTTCGTGTAATACGGGACCACCGTGAGCGCCGCCGCCACTCGCTCGTCCAGCGCGGCCAGCGCGTGCTCGGAATCGGCCGTCGAATTGGAGCCGGTGCCCACGATCAGCGGCGCGTCACGCTCGGCGCACACCTGGGCGCAGATATCGATGATCCGGCGCTTCTCCTCCGGCGTCAGGGTGGCCGGCTCGCCCGTGGTGCCCAGGGCGACGATGCCCGAGGCACCCGCGTCGAGGACGTCGTGGGCGAGCCGGCCCAGAGCGTCGCAGGCCAGCTCGCCGTCCGCCGTGAACGGTGTGACGAGTGGAACGAAGAGACCGCTGAACGTCATGCCACCTACCCTCGTCTAGGCGTTGATTCAGGTCCAGTTCACAAATCTTCCGTCGAGATTAAGCTGAACTTATGCTCGATGTACGCCGCCTACGGCTGTTGCGGGAATTGGCCCATCGCCGGACGATTGCTGCGGTCGCCGAGGCCGTGTCCTACACCCCGTCGGCGGTATCCCAGCAGCTCACCGCGCTGGAACGCGAGGCAGGGGTCACGCTACTGGAACGCAGCGGACGCCGCGTCACCCTCACCGCGGCGGCGCGCCGCCTGGTGGAGCACACGGAATCGGTCCTCGCGATCCTGGAGCAGGCGGAGGCCGAACTGGCCACCGCCGAACTCACCGGCGCCCTGCACATC
Source organism: Nocardia mikamii NBRC 108933 (assembly GCF_001613505.1). Lineage (GTDB taxonomy): Bacteria > Actinomycetota > Actinomycetes > Mycobacteriales > Mycobacteriaceae > Nocardia > Nocardia mikamii. The sequence continues at coordinate 36,280 of NZ_BDCM01000024.1, read as the reverse complement.
GGCGCCTTCCCCACCGCCGTGCAGCGGATACTGCCGCATGCACTGGTCTCGCTCAGCCGTGCTCATCCGGGCTTGGAACTGCATGTGACGGAACTGGATCCGGCGGCCGTGCCCGCGGCACTGCGCACCGGCACGCTGGATATCGCACTCATCCAGGAGTACGACTACGTGCCCGCAGAACCGGAGGCCGGCCTGGAAACCGAACCGTTCCTGGAGGAACCGGTCTATCTGGCCGCCCGCACCACCCAGCCGCTGGCCGCCTACCGCGAGGCGGCCTGGATCTCCGGTACACCCGGCACCCTCTGCCACACGATGACCGTAAGAGCTTGCGAGGCAGCGGGTTTCGTTCCCCGTATCCGCCACCGCTCCGACGACTTCGGCACCGTGCTCGCTCTGGTCGCCGCCGGCCAAGGTGTCGCGTTCATTCCTCAGCTCGCGATTCCCCTCCATCCCGAAACCGACACCACCCCGGTCGAATTGACCCCGCTGCCCATCCGCCGCCGCACCCGGATCGCCTACCGCGCCGGCACCCGCACCCACCCCACGATCTCCGCCGCCCGCACCGCCCTGCACGCCACCACCGGAACCATCCCGCCGGTGGAAGAACTCACCTGAACCGCGGGTCGTACCACCGTGCACGGCCGAGCCGGTGGGCCGCAGCCGTCACGCCAGAGGTTCCGGCTGTTCAGCGGCTCGGCCGGTTCGAAGGCCGCGGCTGATCAGGGCTCGGGCCGGTCAGAGGCTCCGGCCGTCGACCACCGTTCGGAGTTCTTCGGGATCCCAGAAGTCTCGGACGCCCGGGAGATCCGACAGGTAGCGCAGTATCCGGTCCGGAGGCCAGCCGTGGGATTCGCCGAGGCCGCCGGCCAGCATGCCGAGGTACCGTGCGGACGGTTTGGTCAGAGCGACAGTCAGGGGGCTGTCCGGGGCGGTGAAGGTCAGGACCGGGATGCCGTCGACGTCGTCCACGTGCCAGAGCGTTTCGTAGTGGCCGTCGCCGAGTTGGAGCGAGCCGCGGCGAACCACCTCCTCGGGGTCGAAGACCGGCCCATGTCCCGGTTGCCTGTGCATCTCTTGAGCCATCAGGTCGCTGAACTGACCGACGGTCAGCAGGTAACCTCGCGCCGCCGCGCCGACCGGCCAGTCCGTCGGCGGCCGGTGGGCATAGAAGGCCACACCCCCGCTCCACACCGGGCTCTGCCCGGCGAAATAGACGCATCCGGGAAGTGACAGCGGACGATTCCGCGCGGGCGGCGTGGGATCGCGGAACCCCCCGTAGAGGCGCGGGGTGCCCGGCGGATTGCCGCCCGCCCGGTAGTAGGTGAACCGCTTCTCGAACAGGTTCGATCCGTAAGCGGCGTACCACACGCGCTCCGCGGTCATCGGAGCTCGGTTCCTTCCGGAATGGCCACATCCCGACCATACGGGAGGACACCGCGCGAGCTTCGGCACGGCGATCCGCCGGGCTCATCGCCGCAGGTCTTCGATGCGCCCGCGCAGATGGTCGAGTAATTTCTCCGGATCGTCGAACTCCGCGGGATCGACGGGGGTGCCGAAATGGATCCGTACCCGCTGGCGGCGATCGAATGCGGGGCCGTCGCCTCGATTGCGGCGCATCGGCAGCACTCGATCGGTGCCCGTGGTGCCCACCGGGACGATCGGAACTCCGGTCGCCAGAGCCAGTTTCGCCACGCCCGGCTTGTACGGCTCGGTGTCGCCCGATGCGACCAGCCGCCCTTCCGGATAGATGATCAGCACCCCGCCGTACCGCAATATCTGTTCCGCCTGCGCCATCGCCGACTGCCCGGACACACTGTCGCGCCGCACCACCGGAATATGACCCAGTCGCCGCACCAGCCACCCGACCACCGGCCACGACCACAACTCGGCCATCGCGATGGCAATTGCCCTGCGCCGCAACGCACCCCACAGGAATACCGCGTCCAGCATCGAGATGTGATTGCTCGCCACGATCACCGGTCCCGCCTGCGGCACCAGTTCTCGCCCCACCACGGTGACGTGCACGAAGTTCGACCACGCCAGCGTGCGCAGAATCCGCCGCACGAACTGCGTGGTGAGCCATGCCCGCTTACCCAACCCTCTGGGCCGGCGCTCGGATTGCTCGTTCATTCCACCCCCCGATTCGAGTCCCCGACGAATTCGATTCTCCCACGGGGCACCGACATGTTCGGGTCCCGCGAGCGCGGGGGACGGATGCCGGCCGCGGGCCGAGGCAATGCTTTTTCGGGCGCGGCGCATCGGCACCCCATCGCCTCATTATCGTGAACGGGTGAGTATCAGCGCGAACGATGATCCACGCGGCACGAGTGCGCGGGATCGGCGGCGAGCGGAGCTGCGTGAATATCTGCGCAGCCGCCGCGAACGGCTCACGCCCGCCGAGGTGGGACTGCCGGAGGCCGGGCGGCGGCGCACTCCCGGCTTGCGGCGTGAAGAGGTCGCTGTGCTGGCCGGGGTCGGTGTGTCCTGGTACACGTGGCTCGAGCAGGGGCGCGATATCAAGGTTTCGGGCGAGGTGCTCGACGCGGTGGCCCGCGCGCTGCTGCTCGACGAGGCCGAGCGCGCACATCTGTATCGCCTCTCCGGCCTGAATCCGCCGCAGCGCGCGGCCGCGCCGTCGGTCCCGGCGTCACCGCAGATGCAGGCTTTGCTGGACGCATGGGCCCCGCGCCCGGGATACATCAGGGACCGGCATTGGAATTTCACCGCCGTCAACGACGCCGCGCGGCGCGTATTCGGTTACGGCGATACCGACCACAACTGCCTGGTGTCCTACTTCACCAATGCTCGCTACCGCGTCCTGCATCAGCAGTGGGCGGAGAATGCGCCGGGCGTGGCGGCCGGGTTCCGCGCCGACTCCGCCCGTTATCCCGACGATCCCGAATTCGACCGCATCGCAACCGATCTCGCGCAAGTCAGCCCTGAGTTCGCCGAGCTCTGGGCCCGGCACGACGCCGCCGAACACAGTGTCGCGGTGAAGGCCGTCGAACATCCCGACGTGGGCTTGCTGATCTTCGACGCCACCCTGTTCCCGGTGCCGGACCACCCCGGCCACCATCTGATCCTGCACAATCCGCGCCCCGGCACCGAGACCGCCGAACGCCTGGAACGGCTGTTGCAGCCTGGTGGTCTCACACCCAGGATGAGCTGACACTGCCTCCTCGCCTGCCGCGCGCCGAGGATCGTTCTCATGAGTAATGCACAGATGCAGGCGATCACCATCCCCGAATTCGGTCCCGCGGAGGTGCTGCGGCCGGCCACCGTCGACATCCCGGAACCCGGCCCGGGCCAGGTCGCCATCGACGTCGCCTACGCCGGAGCCAACTTCGCCGAGGTGTTGTACCGGCAGGGCGTGGTCGGTGTGCCGTTGCCGTTCGTGCCGGGTATCGAGGTCTCGGGCCGGATCCGTGCCGTCGGACCGGACGTGGCGGGCCTGACGGTCGGCCAGCCGGTCGCGGCGCTGACCATCGTCGACAGTGGCGGTTACGCCGAGGTCGTGGTCACCTCCGCCGCCTTGGTCGCACCGCTCGACGGCCTCGACCTGAGCCTCGAAGTCGCGGCGGCGTTGCCGTCCAACAGCACCACCGCCTTTCTCGTTCTCGATCGGGTGGCGCGGATCGAACCCGGGGAGAGTGTGCTGGTACATGCGGCCGCCGGCGGCGTCGGCAGCCAACTCGGCCAGGCCGCACGATTGCTCGGTGCGGGCCGGGTGGTCGGCACGGTCGGCAGCGCCGAGAAGATCGAAGTGGCTCGATCCTTCGGCTACGACGAGGTGATCCTTCGCGAAGACATCTCCCGCGCAGGTGAATTCGACATCGTGGTCGATATGGTCGGCGGCCCGGCCCGTCGCGCCGGCCTCGACCGGCTTCGCCCGCTGGGCCGAATGATCGTGATGGGCAACGCTTCCGGCGCCGAGGACGTCGGAGTTTCCGCGAACGAGCTGTGGTTCACCAACAAAACGGTCTCGGGATTCAATCTCGCCGCCTTCGCCGCCGCCTACCCCGCCGAAGCGGGAGCAGCGCTGCGCCGGGCGGTCGACGCCGCCGCTCGCGGCGCGCTTCGCGTCCAAGTCGAGTCGCTGCCGTTCGACCGGGTTGTCGAAGCACATCGCCGCATCGAATCAGGTTCCAGCACGGGCAAATTGGTGTTGGCGATGACAGAGTGAACAATGACCCGGACGGCGTGTGGATCTCACGCCGGTACCGTCGGTGCGGGGGTCGCTAATCGCGGGGAGCGCCGCCGTTTGCGGTGTCGGCGCCCGGGTACTGCTGAGAAGCCGCACACCGGAGTCTCTTCGGCCGGAAGCTCGCGGCACAGGAGGAGTGATCATGAACTTGTTGCTGGCTGCCGCCCACACCGATCCGGAAGCGGCCGGATTCATTCTGCGCGGCGTCAAAGGAATCTTCGTCGCCATCGGCAGCATCATCGCCGCGTTCATCTGCGCCGCCATCGCCGCCACCAAGGGCCGCAATCCGCTCGGCTGGGGGCTACTGGGACTGTTCTTCAGCATCCTGACCCTCATCGTAGTCATCGTCATCCCGAGCAAGAAGTCCTGAAAGTTCTTCGCGCGCAACTCGCCCCGGAAATCCGTTCATCCGGGGCGAATTCCGCGCGCGCTTCGTGAACGTCCCCGCTGTCGATAACGGCTCGATCCGCATGACGTCGGAGGTAATGGACTTGCGGCCCCCGCGCGGGCAAGGTCGACAGAGTGAACGATTCCGCCGCCACCCGCACCGTCGTCGAAGATCTGCTGACCCGCATGGCGGGCGGCGATCCGGACACCATCGCCGCGCTGTACGCCCCGACGAGCGACTGGAAACTGAACTGGCCGGAGGACGAACACGGCCGCGTCGCCACTCCGTGGATCACACACCGCTCCACCCGCGCCGACGCGGCGGCGCATTTCCGCGAGATCGCTGAGCACCATGTTCCCGAAGAGGTCGGCACGGTGGTCGAACGCATTCTCGTCGACGGCCCGGATGCGGTGGTAATGGGCGAGATTCGCCAAACCGCACGCGCAACCGGACGCCCCTACCGCGCCCGCTTCGCCCTTCACCTGACGGTGGAGAACGGCCTGATCACCCGCCACCACGTCTACGAGGACAGCCTTGCCGTCGCCCGGGCGTTCGCCCCGGACGCCACGACCGTCGCCGCGCCGTGAGGTATGGACCACCGTGGGCCGAGATATGCGTTCGGGGCGGGCGGGCCCCGAACTGATTGTGCAAACCGCGCCCACTTTGCGGGTTTTCCTTCATTCCGGTGCAGGTTCCACGAAAGATTCGGCCCGCGAATGAAAAGCCCTGGGACGACGCGATTCCGCTCAAGCCCCGCGCCGCTCCACGCCGTGAGGTGTCGACCGCCCGTAGGCCGAGGTATGCATTCGAGGGGCGGCCCTTGAACTGATCGTGCGAACCTCGTCTATTTTTCGATTTTTCCGTGATTTTCGCGGAGGTTGCACGAATAGTTCAGCCGACACCACACGCCGAGGCACGAAAAGGCGGCGGGGTTTCGCTAGAGCCCCGCCCCGATCCACGCCGCGAATCCCAGCAACCCCTCGGATTGACGGCGCTGCGCCGCCGCGATGCCATACACGGTTTCGCGAACCGAAGGATGCAACCGCGTCTGCTGCGGTGCGGCGGCACGGGCCTTGTTCAGCGCCGCCAGCGCCCGATCCGGCTTACCCGACATCAACCACGCCCGCGCATTGTCCTGCCAATGATGGCCGACGCGCGTAGGCGGCGCGCCCGGAGGTGCGGCCAGCTGCGCGCCGTCGACAGCCGCCCTGTTCGGATCGCCCGTTTCGAGTTCTACTGCGTGAGCATGTATGTCTACGTTCAGCGGGCCGAACGCAGTCATGTACAAGTCGGTCTCCCCGGTATGGGCAGCCAGTTCACGCGCGGAGTCGATATGGTCCAGCGCACGTGCGTAATTCAACGAACGCGCCTCATTGATCGCGCCAGCGAGATGCGAGTAACCGGCGATAACCATCCCGGCACGGGAATCGTCCGCACTCATCAATGCCGAATCGATCAGCCGCGCAGCGACTTCCGATTCGCCGTAGTGCGTGAGCGCTCGGGCGCGAGCCAGTACCGAGAAGGCCGCGTAATTGGGGTCGTCGGCGAGCGGGGCGTAGGTGTCCGCCAGATCCAGCGCCGGAAGGGCGAGCATCATGTGTCCGGTGCGGCGCACCGACCACTCGGCCAGAACGTAGGCAGAGGTCAGCAGCGTATATGCTCGCGCTCGCTCGTCGCCGGTGCGGTCTCGGACAGCGCCGTGCAGACGGCGGATCAGGTCCGGCAGCACCTCGATCGTTTGACGCGTTCGATCGCTCCGGTAGAGCTGTTGCGCCGCAGTCAGTTCCGATTCCAGTTGCACCAGAGATCCCGGTTCGGCCGCGCGCGCGTATCGCCCCTCGGTGAGCAGTACCGAGAGCCCGTTCACCGCGTCCGACAACGGCTTTCCGTCGTCGTACGGCGCCCCGGTGAGCTGTTCGGGCGTAATGTGCAACGCTCGCGCGACGGCCGAGATGAACCCTGGCGACGCCACCTCTCGTCCCTGCTCGACCGCCTTCACCATCGACAACGAGTAGTTCGCGCGCGCCGCCAACTGACGCTGCCCCAAACCGGCAATCTTGCGCTCGGATGCGATCCGCCGCCCCACGTGTTCGCCCATGCTCCGAGAGTAGATCGATACCGCCGTGCTGTCCCCCTGTCCCTTCACTGGTCCTCGGGGCTCCTACCTGCGCCGAATCTGACATACACAGACAGGAGGGGTAGGGATGAGAACACGTCCGACAGCGCTGGCCTGGATCGACCCGGAGGTCAGCATCGCACCGAAATGGGATGCGGCACAGGTGAAACGGCTTGCCCGCCACCTCGGCTACACCTTGCTCTGGCCGGTGCCGAATCGGACGATTCCGCTGCTCGACCAGATCCGCACCGCCGACGTGGATGCGATCGTCATGCCCACACCCGCCCATCTCGACGCCCCCACTCTCGACCTGATCATGCACCTCGCGGATGTCGAAACCGCGTGCCCTCGACTGTCTTTCGCACGATGGAACGCCTCCGGAGCCCGAGCGTGAATCCCAGCGAGCGCGCCGTGCTGCGAACGCTCGCGCCGGGCGGTCTCCTCACCACCGCCCAACTGCAACGAGCCACAGCGCACCCCGCCCGCAGCATTCGCAACGCCCTGGCCCGTCTGCACGCGCGCGGCCTGATCGTCCCGAGCCGGGACCGCTGCCGATGGCAGCTGAGCCCGCGCGGTCGCGCCGTCGCGGCGACGATCCGGTGATCGGCCTGCTGGTAGCGGCGGGTCTCCCGACGACTGTCATGCTCTGGGCCATCTGCTGGCCCACCTGTACGGGCGAAACCTTGTTGCGGCCGAGGCGCTCACACCCGGCGGACGCAGAACCACGACGACGCAGAGCCGTGACGACGACGCAGTGCCGTGACGACGACGCAGTGCCGTGAGGACCGCCCGCACCCACCGTCGCATTCGCCGACGCAGCGCGAGAGGAGGACAGTGCCCCACCCGCTGGGCGGCTCAGACCCGCAGAAGTGGGGCACCGGTTCATCCCTGACAACGGAGGCCGACGTATCCGCTCCCCATGGAGGGCAACCTCCGCGCGTACACGGTAACCGGTAAAACCCCTCCGGTTAGTTCGCATTAATGCGATTGCAATGAATCGTTACCTGGCTGCCGATATCGAGCCACAACCCCGCAGGTGCGAGAGTTGCCACCGTCTATGCAGGTTGGCCCGCCTTGTGCGGGTGTGCATCCGGTCGTGTCGGCTCCCAGCACGAAGATCGCAAGGTTGCGCAGCCGTCGACCGGAAGCACTCACAGACCACCGAAACCATCGCCCGGCCGCCCGGCGGCCGATGTGGGCGGCCATCGAACCGCACCCACGCCGCCGAAAGCGCGGCCGGGCGAGACCGGCACGACTCGCGGCGGCCCGCTGCCGCCTTATCCGCCGGCCGCGAGTGCGGCGGCCATGCGGTCCAGCAGCAGCTGCCGTTCCTGCCTGGTCGGAGCGAGATCCGCAGCTCGTTCCAATTCGGTGGCGGCGTCGTGATACCGGCCGAGCCGGGTGAGGAAATCGCCGCGGACCGCGCCGAGCAGGTGGTATCGAGCCATCCGCCGATCACCGAGCAGCGGCTCGGTGGCAGCCAGTGCGGCTTCCGGGCCGTCGACGTGAAGAACCGCGACCGCGCGGTTCATCTCGACCACGGGAGACGCGGTGAGCTGAGCGAGCGCGTCGTAGAGGGCGAGGATCGCCACCCAATCGGTCTCGGCGAAGGTGGCGGCGCGAGCATGACATGCGGAGATCGCCGCCTGCAGCGAATACGGCCCGAGCGGGTGCGCCAGATCGAAGGCCCGGTCGAGCATGCCGAGACCGTGCTCGATCAGGGTGCGGTCCCAGCGGCGGCGGTCCTGGTGCTCGAGCTGGACCGGAACGCCGTTCTCATCGACGCGGGTGCGAAACCTGGAGGCCTGCAGTTCCATCAGCGCCGCGAGGCCGAACACCTCGGGTTCGGACGGCAACAGGCCGGCCAGGACACGTCCCATCCGCATGGCCTCCGTCGCGAGGTCGGCTCGGACGATGCTCTCGCCGGAGGAGGCCGAATACCCCTCGTTGAAGATCAGATACAGCACCTCGAGCACCGCGCGCAGGCGCTCGGGCAGTTCCCCGGCCGAGGGCGACTCGACCGGGACCCGGGCCTCCGCCAGGGTGCGCTTGGCGCGCGAGATGCGCTGACCGATGGTCGCCGGGGGGCAGAGGAACGCGCGCGCGATCTCCTCGGTGGTCAGGCCGCCGAACAACCGCAGGGTGAGCGCGACTCGCGACTCGGGCGAGAGCACCGGATGGCAGGTGGTGAAGACCATGGTGAGCAGATCGTCCGGAATGGGGGTGAGCGCCTCGGCGGTCACATCCGGGAGCTCACCGTCGCGCCCGGCGACGAGGAGGGGCGCCTTCTTGCGCGCCGTCTCCTCCCGCCGGGCACGGTCGATCGCCTTGTGCCACGCGGTACTCGTCAACCACGCGCCGGGCCTGGCCGGAATACCTTCGGCGGGCCACTGCTCCAGGGCGGCCACGAAAGCCTCGGAGGCCAGATCCTCGGCGATGTCGAGATTTCCGATGCGACGGGCCAGCGTTGCTATCAGCTGAGGTGCCTCGATCCGCCACAGCGCCTCGACCGATTCGCGCAGTTCCATCGGCCGGAATCAGTCCGAGGGCCGGTGCTGCAGCTGCTCGCTGCGGGCCAGGGTCTCGGCGTCGACGGTCTCGGCGAAGTCGTCCATATCGAAGAGCGGGCGAACCTCGAGAACCTGGGAATCACCGTACGACGGATCGAACGGGCAGCGCTTCGCCCACTCGACGGCCTCCGCCAGCGAGCTGACCTCCCAAATCCAGTATCCCGCAATGACTTCCTTGGACTCGGTGAACGGACCGTCCACCACCGAGGTCCCGGAAGAAGAGAAGGTGACCTTCGCCCCGGCGCTGCTCGGTTGGAGACCCTCGCCGCCGAGCATGATGCCGGCCTGCACCAACTTCTCGTTGAAGGCCTGCATCTTTTCGAACATCTCCTGGGTCGGCTGCCCCTTACCTTCGTCGGCGGCATCGCCCTTGGTCATCACCATCACGCGCATGACGAATCCTCTTTCTCAGTTGGTGCCGGCCACGCGGCGCAGCAGGTCGGCGATGTACTCGAGCTCGACAGCGTCGCCCTCACGGAAGTCGACAGCCTTGCGGTCGCCGGACCCCAGCGAACGAAGCACCCCCGGCACCGGCTCGATGTCCTGTGCGCCGAAAACCATGAACGAGACCTTAGCGGCGGCCACGTGCAGCACGGCGACGTTCGTCCCGTCGACCGCGAAATGCGGCTTGCCGTACTGGAATACCTCCACCACCCCGGGCAGGGTGAGGTGGACCGTCTCGCGCAGGCTCGCGCAGATTCCGGTCTGCCAGGGCTTCTTACCGTCGATGTAGGCGGTGACGTCGGTGTTCATCTCGCTATTCCTCCGCTGCTGGGCCGGCTGGTCCGGCTCTCGACAAGTCCTTCGTGCGACGGTCCGGGATTTCGACACGGAACGAAGAATTCTTTTTCGGACGCGGCATGCCCGGGGTCGGACCGCCGTGGCGGCACGAGCCCTTGGTCACGGCGGCACCGACGTTCGGCCCTACCGGCGCGGCGCGTGCGGTGAATACGGTCGACACACGAGCGGTGCCGAAAGTCGCATCCGCGGCGATCACGGCGCCGGTTCCCCAGCGAAGGCACGCCGATGACGGACACGCGCGAATCCCATCTCAGCCAGTCCGACCTGCTCTCGTGGAGTATGGAGCGCGACGCGATCCTGCGCTCGACGATCGTCTCGGTCGTGATGCTCGACGCCGAGCCCGACTGGGAACGACTGGTGCGGGCCATCGATCGAGGGACGCGAATGGCGCCCCGCTTCCGAGATCGGCTGGTCGCGCTGCCCGCGGGTCTGGCTCCGCCGCGCTGGGAGACCGATCCCGGCTTCGATCTGTCCTGGCATCTGCGCCGGGTCGCCATGCCGGCCGCGGTCGACCGGACGGCGGTGTTCGAATTCGCCCGCATCGAGGCCATGACGGCCTTCGACCCGGTCCGCCCGTTGTGGCAGATGACCGTGCTCGGCGATGTGGCCGGTGGCGGCAGCGCGCTGGTGCTCAAGGTGCATCACTGCCTGACCGACGGTGTGGGCGGTATCCAATTGGCCAACGAGATCGTCGATTTCACCCGGGCCGGCGGCGAACCTCGTCCGGACCCCGAGCCCGCCCCGGAGAGCCGTGGTGGGCTGGCCGACATCATCGGATGGAACTGGGCGGTGGGATCGGAGTTGCTGCGCGGCGGTCTCGCGCATGTGCTGCCACTGGCCCGGCACGCCCTCACCCACCCGGTGGGTACCGTGCGCGACGGGGTGGGGCTGGCCGTCTCGATCGGTAAACTGGCGCGGCCGGTGGTCGACACCCTTTCCCCCGTGATGACGAAACGGGGTCTGGCGCGCCATCTTTCGACCCTCGACGTTCCGCTCGCCCCGATGCGCCGCGCCGCGCACACGGTGGGCTGCACACTCAACGACGCCTTCCTGGCCGGGGTCGTCATCGGGCTGCACCGCTATCACGAACTGCACGGCAATGTGGTCGAGCGGCTGCGGGTCACCATGCCGGTCAGCGTGCGCAAGGACGCCGACCCGATCGGCGGAAATCGCATCACCCTGGTCAGATTCGCCCTGCCGGCCGGCATCACCGACCCGGCCGCGCTGATGCCCGTACTCGACGCGATGGTGGTGGGCTGGCGGCACGAACCGGCGATCCCCTATTCGGCCGCCGTCGCCGCCACCCTCAACCGGCTGCCGGTCGCCATCGTCGCCGCGATGCTCGAGCACGTGGACTTCGTCGCCTCGGACGTGCCCGGCTCCCCCGTGCCGATCTACATCGCCGGCGCCGCGGTCGAGCGGATGTACGCCTTCGGCCCCACCACCGGCACAGCGTTCAACGTCACACTCATCTCACACACCGACACCTGCTGCGTGGGCATCAACGCCGACACCGCCGCGATCCCGGACGTGGACACCTTCACCGATTGCCTCGCCGAAGGTTTCCACGCCGTGCTGGAACTGGGCTACTAGTTGAGTCCCGCGTAGGAGTGCAGCCCGCTCACCACGATGTTGATGATGAAAAGGTTGAACAGCATCGCGACGAAACCGGCCACGTTGATCCAGGCGGCCTTGGTTTCGCGCCAGCCGGAAGTCGCGCGGGCGTGCAGATACGCCGCGTAGATGACCCAGGCGATGAAGGAGACGGTTTCCTTCGGGTCCCAGCCCCAGAAGCGGCCCCACGCGCTTTCGGCCCAGATGGCGCCGAGGATGATGCCGGTGCCGAAGAGCGGGAAGGCCACGACCGTCGTGCGGTAGGCGAGGCGGTCGAGGGTGCGGGCGTCGGGCAGGCGGCGGGCGAGGACGCCGAGCGGGTTGCTCGATTCCCGCCCCTCCGGCTGGTACATGCGCAGCAGGAACAGCAGGCTCGCCACACCGGAGAGCATGAAGATGCCGCTGCCGATGCTGACGATGGTGACGTGGATGGGCAGCCAGTACGACTTCAGCGCCGGAACCACGGGCGCGGCGTCGGCGTAGAGCACCTGACCGGCCAGGAACATCAGGATCAGCACCGGGACCAGCAGGAACACCCACATCGCGCGGTACCGACGGTCGTGGATGAACACCAGGCCGGTGACCATCGCGGCCGCGGTCGCCATGGTGATGAACTCGTACATGTTGCCGAGCGGGAAGCGGTGGGTCGCGAAGCCGCGCAACACGATCGAGGCCAGATGCAGGCCGATCGCGACGAAGACGACCGCGAACGCCATATTGCCCAGCTGCTCCGCCAGCGAACGCTTCGGGGCGGGCTCCACCTTGCCGGGCACCATCGGCCGGTCGGCGCTCACGCCACCGGAGGCGCCGACGCCGACCAGTTCGCGCTCACGCTCTTGGGCGCTGGTCACCTTCTTCTTCGCGGAGGCGTACTGCACGATCAGCATCGCCAGCACCAGCAGGTAGACGACGAACGCCGTCTTGAAGGCGAGATTGCTGTAACCGGCGAGTGTTTCGTCGATCGGCATGTTCACTCTCCCGTGCTCTCGGTCCGGGCGACCGGGCGCTGATCCGTGGGGCTGCCGGTGTCGGTGCGGTCGGAGCCGAGCAGCCGCGTCAGCAAGCGGTCGAACTCGCCGCCCCAGCCCGCCTGGTCGGTGCGGGCCAGCCCACCCATTTCTACTACAGTACGTCGTTCACCGGAACCGTCGTCGTCCGGGCCTTCCGGATAGGCGCGCAACCAGATCCGCCGCCGCTTCACCACCAGCGAGACGAGCAGACCGGCCATCATCGTCAACGCGCACACCAGGACCCAGCTCTGCGCCGGATCGTGGGAGACCTGCAGATTCGCGTACTGCTGCGCGCCGTCGAAGGTGACCTTGGTGCCGTCGGCCAGCGTGGCCGATTCACCGGGTCGCAGATTGACGCGCTGCTGCTTCGTCAGCCGGCCCTGTTTGATCATCTCCGGATCGAGCGAGAACAGCGACTGCGCGCGCCCGGTGTCGAGTCCGGTCTCGCCGCGGTAGATGTCGATCGCCACCGCCGGATCGGTCAGTCCGGGATACGAGGAGGTCAGCAGGCTGCCGTGCATCAGCGCGGTGGGGGCGAACAAGCCCTCGATCGCGATCTGGTTCTTGCGCCGCTCGTCCTCGCTGCCGTACATGCCGCCGGGCGGGTCGAACCGCATCACACCGCTGGACAGGAAGGTGGCGCCGTCGTCCGGCCGCCACTGGATGGTCTCGGTGCGCTTCTGCCCGTTCGGATAGGTGACGGTGAAGGTCGGCGCGTAGCCGTGCCCCTGCAGGTAGACGCGGTCGCCGGCGACGCGCAGCGGATGGTTGACCTGGATGGTGGTGTCACGCCAGGTGTCGGTCGCCAGATCATCGCCGGTCTGATACGAGATGTCGGCGGTGAACATCTCGGCCTGCCCGTTGGGCAGGTAGTCGGCCTTGAAATCCTTGACCCGCACGCAGACCGGGGTCAGTCCGGTGCCGTCGTTGACCCGCCCGGCCTTGAAGGAATCGAAGACCGCCGGCGAGGTGGTGCAGAATCCGGGACCTCCGTCGGCGACGACGATCACGTTGCCCTCGTAGCCGAACAGCTTGCCCGCCGCGATCGCCACCAGCAGGCCGACCAGGGCAAGGTGGAAGACCAGATTGCCGAGCTCGCGCAGATACCCCTTCTCCGCGGAGAGCGTCACCTCACCGGGACGGCCGTTGCGCACGTCGGATTCGTCGCGCACCACCGCGCGCCAGCCGCGCAGCCCGCGCCGCGCCTGCTCGATCGCCGCGGCGGGAGTGTCATCGGTGGTGGTCGCGGCGTGATGCGGCAGCCGGGACAGGTTGCGCGGCACCATGACCGGCGGCGTGCGCAGCGCCTTGTAATGGTCGAAGACGCGCGGCACGATGCAGCCGACCAGCGAGACGAACAGCAGGGCGTAGATCGCGGTGAACCAGAAGCTGGAGAACACGTCGAACAGCTGCAGCCGGTCCATCCACGGACCGAGAGTGCCCCGATCGGCGATGTATTTGTCGACCTTCTGCGGGTTGAGACTGCGCTGCGGCAGCAACGCCCCCGGAATCGCCGCCAGCGCCAGCAGGAACAACAGCATGAGCGCGGTGCGCATGCTGGTCAATCCGCGCCAGGCGTTGCGCAGCAGTGCGAACGCGCGGCGCGGCAGCGACCGGCGCGGCGGTTTCGCGGCGGTGGACGGGGGCGTCATCGTGGCAGTCATGGGGCTCAGATCGGCAGGGTTACCTGGGAGACGAATACATTGCGGATCCATCCGACGAACTGATCCCACATCCCGGTGACCAGTGCGATGCCGACCACGACCAGCAGTACGCCGCCGATGATCTGGATGGTGCGCGAATTGCGCCGGAGCCAGCCGACTCCGCGCAGCGCGGTGGCCGACCCGAACGCGAGAATCACGAACGGCAGACCGAGACCGAGGCAGTACGCCACGATCAGGGCGACACCCCGGGCGGCCGTCGCTCCCTCGGTGCCGGCGGATACGGCCATCACGCCGGAGAGCGTCGGACCCAGGCACGGCGTCCAGCCGAGGGCGAACACGGCGCCCAGCAGCGGTGCGCCGACGATTCCGGTGAGCCGGCGCGGATGCATTCTGGTGTCGCGCTGCAACATCGGCACCAAGCCGAGGAACACCAGCCCCATCACGATCGTCACCACGCCGCCGATGCGTTGCAGCAGTTCACGATTGACGTTCAAGGTCTGGATGACCCCGAAGACCGTGGCCGAGGCCAGCACGAACACCACGGTGAAACCGGCGACGAACAGTCCCGCCGCACCCGCCACGCGCATCCGCCCGGTGCGCAGCGCGACGGCCGCGCTCTTACCCTGGGCCTCGCCGACGGTGACCGGCGGCGCTTCGGCCCCCACGAGCCCGGCCAGATACGACAGATATCCCGGCACCAGCGGCACCACGCACGGCGACGCGAACGAGACCAGCCCAGCGAGCAGGCAGGCGCCCAACGCCAGCAGCAGCGGTCCGGTGGCCGCGGTCTGCTGGAACGATTCGCCGACCGAAGCCAATGCCGGCACCGCCGGGGAGGCCGACGCCGTCACTGCCGGCCCTCCTGCGCGACCTGATTCACCACCGGCAGCAGATCCTCGGCCAGCAACGACCGCAGGAAGACCGCGGCGACGCGATGCTGCCGATCCAGCACCAGCGTGGTGGGGATGACGCTGGTGGGGAATTTGCCCCCGAGCGCCAGCAGGCTGCGCATCTCGGGGTCGTAGATGGAGGGATAGCCGACGTGATTGTCGGTCACGAAGTCGCGCGCCTTGTCCTGTTGCGGATCACGCACATTGATCCCCAGGAAGGCGACGCCCTTGTCCTTGGACTGTTCGTAGACCTGTTCCAGCGCGGGCGCTTCGGCCCGGCACGGCCCACACCACTGCCCCCAGAGGTTCAGCACGACGACCTGATTCGGGAAGTCGTCGACCGAGACGGTCTTGCCGGTCAGCAGATTCGGTCCCGAGAGGTGACCGATCGTGCCGCGGGCGGCCGGCGGGTCGTACCGGATATCGGTCTTGCCACCGGGTGAGACGAAATCGAAGGTGCCGCCCTGGGCGACCGCGTCGTTACCCGACGAACAACCGGCCAGCGCGGCGACGACCGCCACGCAGGCCAGCAGCATCGGCAGCAGACGCCGGACCGCCCCGCTCACGCCCCGGTCACCCTGGGATCCGAGCCGCCGGAAGGCTCGGAGTAGACGATGTCGATCAACGTATCGCCTTGGTACACAAGCGAAGTCAGCGAAGCCAGTGAACACTGCCGCTGCCGCGGATCGTGCCACAGCCGCTTGCCCTCCAGGAAGCGCCGCAACGTCCACACCGGCAGCTGATGCGAGACCACCACCGCCTCGTGCCCGGCCGCCTCCACCCGCGCCTTGTTCACGGCGGCGAGCATGCGATGCGCGATCTGCAGATACGGCTCCCCCCACGACGGGGTGAACGGATCGCGCAGCTTCCACCAGTGCCGCGGCTTGCGCAAGGCACCGTCACCGACCGACACCCGCAGACCCTCGAAGGTGTTGCCGGCCTCGATGAGGTTGTCGTCGGTGCGCACGATCAGCCCGTGCTGTCCGGCGATCGGCGCGGCGGTCTCCTGGGCGCGCTGCAGCGGCGAGGCGACGACCAGGGCGATGTCGTGGTCGGCGAGGGTGCGCGCGACCGTCGCCGCCTGCGAACGGCCGGTCACCGAAAGACTGAAGCCGGGCAGGCGGCCGTAGAGGATGCCCTTGGGGTTGTGCACCTCGCCGTGGCGCATCACGTGCACGATCGTCTCGGTATCCGAGGCGACGTCACCGGGAAGCGAGGGCACCTTGCCGGCATCGGCTCCCGAGCCGGGGACGGGCGCCCGCGACGATTCGGTGTCCCCGGTCGCCGCGGCCGCACCGGAGGACGCCGGTTCTTCGTGCGAGGGGGATTCTGTTGCGGCAGTGACGGATTCGAGCTGATCTGAGTCGCTCACGCGCGGGGTCCTTCGGGTGTGGCGGCCGCGGCTGCCGCGGCGGCGGCGGGCAGAGCGGCAGCGATACGGTCGAATGCGTCCTCGTCGAGGGCGGCCGAGACGAACCAGGCCTCGAACGGGCTCGGCGGCGCGTAGACGCCACGTTCCAGCAGCGCGTGGAAGAAGGCCGGGAAACGCCAGGTGGCGGTGGCCTTGGCGGTGGCGTAGTCGGTAACCGGACCCTCGGCGAAGAACACGCTCACCATATTGCCCGCGAATTGCACGGTGTGCGGGACCCCCGCGGTGGTCAGAGCCTCGGTGATCAGGGATCCGAGCCGGTCGGCGTTACGGTCGAGGGCCGCGTAGACGTCCGCGTCGGCGGCGCGCAGCGTGGCCAGCCCGGCCGCCACCGCCACCGGATTACCCGAGAGCGTGCCCGCCTGATACACCGGCCCGATCGGCGCGAGATGGTCCATGACCTCGGCGCGGCCACCGAAGGCCGCGGCCGGCAGTCCGCCGCTCATCACCTTGCCGAAGGTGTACAGGTCGCCCGCCACCGGATCGCGGCCGTACCAGCCCGCGGCGCTCACGCGGAAGCCGGTCATCACCTCGTCCATGATCAGCAGGGCGCCGTGTTCGCTGGTCAGCTCGCGCAGGCCGGCGTTGAAGCCGGGCAGCGGCGGGACCGCGCCCATATTGCCGGCGGCCGCCTCGGTGATCACGGCGGCGATCTGGCCCGGATATTCGGCGAAGGCCGTGGCGACGGCTTCGAGGTCGTTGTAGGGCAGCACGAGGGTGTCGGAGGCCTGCGCCCCGGTCACACCCGGCGAGGTGGGCAGACCCAGGGTGGCGACACCGGAGCCGGCATCGGCCAGCAGCGCGTCGACATGGCCGTGATAGCAGCCCGCGAACTTGACGACCTTGCTGCGCCCGGTGAATCCGCGCGCCAGCCGCACCGCGCTCATGGTGGCCTCGGTGCCGGAGTTCACCAGCCGCACTCGCTGCACCGGATCGACCCGCGCGGCGATCGCCTCGGCCAGCTCGATCTCGGCCTCGGTCGGCGCGCCGAAGGACAGCCCACCGGTGGCGGCCCGCTGCACCGCGTCCACGACGGCCGGATGCGCATGTCCGAGGATCATCGGCCCCCAGGAACACACGAGGTCCACATAGTCGTTGCCGTCGGCGTCGGTGAGCGTGTACCCGCGCGCCGAAGCGATGAATCGCGGGGTGCCGCCGACCGAATTGAAGGCCCGCACAGGCGAGTTCACACCGCCGGGGATGATCGCGGCGGCGCGTTCGAAGAGTCGGGCGGAGACCGGCACGTTTACCTGGGTCGCGCGCGGAGAAGAACTCACGACCACCAGTGTCGCAGCCCCCGCCGGAGTGGTCGACGACAGGGTGTAGTGGGGTGAGCCACCCCACAGGACGAGCCGCCACATTGTACTCGCACTCGCCCGACCAGCAGTTTGCCGAGAATTTCCTCACATCCGCCCGTCAGGCCCCGCAGCGCAACACGCGACGTAAATTTCCTGTCATAAGGGTTGTGGCCTGGTTGCCCATGCGTAACCTCGTACCCACCATCACGCTCACCGCCGGGAGGGTTCATGCGTAAAGCAGTATTCGGAGTAGCCCTGTTGACAACCCTCGTCGGCTCCGTCGCGGCAGCGACCCAGGCCGCCGCCGTGACGCCCGTCGTCCAGCCCGAGCAGCAGCGCGCCGGAGTGATCCTCACCCACGACGAGACCGCCGCGCTGGGCGACGGGCCGATTCCGGCACTGGTCACGATGGTCGTTCCGGAGAGCCGGATCGGTGCGGGTCTCGAGCCGGACACCCAGCTTTATCACGATCGGAACGGCAACGTGCACGCCTCACTGCGGCAGGTGATCGAGGAGGCGGCGAGCCACCCGGACGGCAGCGTCGTGGTGATGGCGAACGTGCCCGGATCGCACGGCACGCGCCTGCTCGACGTCTTCCAGCAGTGGCACTGATCGAAGGTCTTCGACCCCCGTGCGGCGCCGATTCAAGGAACCGGAACACCCAGGCACAGCAGGGCGTAGCCGGTGGACAGCAGGCAATTCAGCGGCGTGGGAAGCAGATCCAGCAGTGAGGAAACCTGCCCGGCGCGCGGCGACACCGGAGTAACGGCGGCCGAATCGGCGACAACCGCGGCCGCAGGGCTCTGCGCGCCGGCCGCGCCCGGCACCTGCGGGCCGGCCGGCTCCACAATGACCGCCGAAGTGCCTGCGGCCGAAGGACTTTCAGGCGAGGCGGCGGCCACGGCCACCGAGGCCATACCGATCGCTGCCGCCGCGAGAATCGTGAACGAGGATTTCCGCACCGCCTGGGTGCGCGTCATGGTGCTCATTTTCCGGCAATACCCACAACACTCGATCCGCTATCGGGCGACGCGCCGCGAAAACGGGTGCGGCTGTGGCGAAGAGGCGTTTCAGCGCGGGCGCACCGCGCACCGCACCACCAGATCGATGGCCGCGAGTCCCGCAGCGGCAACCAGGACGGTGGCCAGCGCCAGCCACGGACCGACGTAGCGGGTGGACTCGAAGGCCGGCTGATCGCCCACCGCCGCGAACCAGGTCCGCTGGACACCGTGCCGCCAGATGGGCACGGCGGCCACCGCGCAGGCCACGACCAGCACCAGATCGAGCAGGATCCACAGTCGGCGCATCACGCGACATCCTCCTTGCCCTCGGAACCCACGTCGCCCTCGCTGTCCGTACCGGACGCCACCACCGAATTCTGCGCGTCGTCGGCGCTCGCGGCGAGCACGGCCGCGGACTCCTTCGCCGGAGCATCCGCCGCCGCGGACTTCTTCGCCGCGGGAGCCGATTCCTCGGCGAGCCGATCGAGTGCGGCGCTCAGCTCGGCGCGCAACTGCTGATGATCGCGCGCCCAGGCCTGCACCATGGCGCCGTCGCGCAATTTCAAGCCGATACCGCGACGGCGGCGCGGCACCCCGGTCAGCTCACCCAGTGCGCGGGCGGACTCCCAGGGATCGTCGTCCCACGACTGCTCGTCGTGTTCGGGAAAGACTCGCGCGATCGACTCCAGCGGCAGCGTTTCGGTGCCCTCGCGCAGCGCGGAGTCGGTGAGTTCGACGCTGACGTGGCGTTTTCCGGCCACGACCTGCAGGGTCACGAAGCCGGCGAGCAGAATCGCGCAGAAGGCGAGACCGAACCAGTGCACCGGGCCGCGCCGCAGCGCGAGTTCGAGGATCAGCACCAGCAGGCAGAGCAGCGGGCCGTAGGCGACCGTGCGCCAGCGGGCGCCGGGCTCGCTGAACAGCACGGAATCCGGCCGCACCACGGCGGCGGGTTGGGCGTCGCTCACGCAAGACCTCCGAATACGACGCGCGTGCCGGACCGGGCGGGTGGCGGCGGAGTCAGCCGACCTTCCCCGGGAGCAGCAGGCCGGCGAGGGTGAGCAATGCCAAAAGCAGCAGCAGTCCCATCACCAGAACATCGCGTCGAATGCTTTGTCGCTGCTGAATCACCACGCGCATCGATGTCTCCGATCCACCGAAGCCATCCGTGCTGCGCTCTCATCGCGGTGACCGATCGATGCGACCACCGACCGAAAAACCACATCCGAAGAACAACGCACAACCAACGACTTTCAGTTCCCGAGCTATCTGTGACAACTCTCACCATACATCCCGGTCGGCACGCGACAAATTCGGCCTCGCGTCTCAGTTGCCGTTCGCTCGGAAGAAAGCCTCGGATTCCTTTCTGCGGCAGAGGAATACGGCTCCGCAGGCCAGGACCGCCTGTAATATCGCCGCGGCCCCGATCAGCACCGCCGGGCCGCCCGCGACCGCGCCGAGCCCGAACATCGACCCGACGGCGCCGAGCACCAGCACCACGGCCGCCACATCGGCAACCGTGCGCGCCCACAGTCGCCCGCGACCGAGCTGGTGCACCACGGCCACCGCGCCGACCCCGAAGGCCAGGCCATAGGTGAGGACCAGCACCTCGAGGATCGAGACCACGAGCTCCATCTGCGCCACGCTGAAGTCGGGCCGCTCGCCGTGCAGCTGGTCGTAGAAGTCCTGGGCGACCTGGCGGCGATTGCCGAGGCGGTCGACCGCGCCGAGGATCAGCCGCAACACCCCGAGCGCGACCACCGCCCACCACAGTTGGCAGGCGGTGCGCACATCTTCGGGTCTGGTTCGGATGCCGGGCTCGGCCGGCAAGGTCGCCGGATTCACGACAGCCAGTGCGCGGCCTCGGTGGCCCAGTAGGTCAGCACGATATCCGCGCCCGCCCGGCGGATGCCGAGAAGCGATTCGAGGATGGCGCCGCGGCGGTCGATCCAGCCGCGTTCGGCGGCGGCCGTGATCATCGCGTACTCGCCGGAGATCTGATACGCCGCGACCGGAACCGGCGAATGATCGGCGACGTCGCGCAGGATGTCGAGATACGACATGGCCGGTTTGACCATCACGATGTCGGCACCCTCGGCCAGGTCCAGCTCGAGTTCGCGCAGCGATTCGCGCCGATTCGCGGCATCCTGCTGATAGGTGCGGCGATCGCCGTGCAGCGACGATCCGACGGCCTCCCGGAACGGGCCGTAGAACGCCGAGGCGTATTTGGCCGCGTAGGCGAGGATCCCGGTATCGATGTGGCCGGCGGCATCCAGACCCGCGCGGATCGCGCCGACCTGGCCGTCCATCATGCCGCTGGTGCCCAGCAGTTCCGCGCCCGCCTCCGCCTGGGCCAGCGCCATCTCGACGTAGCGGTCCAGGGTCGCGTCGTTGTCGACGGAGCCGTCGCCGGCCAGCACCCCACAGTGCCCGTGATCGGTGAATTCGTCCAGACAGGTATCGGCCATCACGACGGTGTCGCCGCCGACCTCCTCGGTCAGCGCGCGCAGGCCGCGGTTGAGAATGCCGTCCGGGGCACTGGCCTGGCTGCCCACCGCGTCCTTGTCCTCCGGACGCGGCACGCCGAACAGCATGAGCCCGCCGACGCCCGCGCCGACCGCCTCCGCCGCGGCCTTGCGCAGCGAATCCATCGAATGCTGGTACACGCCGGGCATCGAACTGATCTCGCGTGGTTCGGCCAGTCCGTCGGCAACGAACATGGGCAGTACCAATTGCCTTGGTTCCAAGGTGGTTTCGGCGACGAGGCGACGCATCGCGGGGGTACGACGCAACCGCCGCGGGCGGTCCATTCCGGTCATAACCGCACGATACGCCGCGCGAAAGCCCGGCTCCCAGGCACCTCCCGGCCGGTTGGCGCGGATCACAGCCGGCAAATTCCGGGCGACGCGCGGGCGACCCGGCCGCGCCCCGAAACCCGTTGCGGGGACCGGTTTTTGTCGGTGCCCTCCGGTAGAATCGAAGATGTGTTCGAGGGGATTCGTCAACAGTCGAACCGGCCTCGGTAGCGCGCTACTGCCCACGGCGCACGACCGATCGATCGGCGGTGGGACGGACTGCCCATATCCGTCCCGCCTTCGATTCGGCCCACCGACGACCCGGCGAATCTCCATCCGAGGGGAGGATTCTCATGCCCACCGCACCGACGATCATCGATCCCTACGCGCCGCTGCTGAAACAGCCCCTACCGGCCGGCCGGCCGCGCTCCTGGTACGTCATGCACAACCGCAGGCTGAAGGCCATGCGACTGGCCATCGCCCTGCTCGACTCCGGCGTCTACCGCGCCAACCTCGCCGACAACCAGACCATCCGGCACACCGCCGAGGTCGTCGGCATCCGTCCGCCCTCGAACAAGACCTGCAGCCTCGTGCGCGACCTCATGCGCGTGCGCCGGGTGTGAGTGCTGTCGAGCTCAGCGGCTCGGCCGATCGAGCCGCTCAGCGGCTTGTCCGATCGAGCCGCTCAGCGGCTGCGGCGGCTCTTCTTGCGCGGCGGGGGCAGCAGGCCCTCGGCGCGCAGGTGGGCGGCGTGTTCGGCCAGGGCGTCGACCAACGGGCCGACCTGGGCGATCTCGGGCTGGACATCGACGCGCAGGCCGAATTCGATGGCCGTTTCGGCGGTTTTGGGGCCGATGCAGGCAACGATGGTGCGCGCGTGCGGTTTTCCGGCGATACCGACCAGATTCCGGACCGTGGACGAGGAGGTGAACAGCACGGCGTCGAAACCGCCGGTCTTGATCATCTCCCGCGTTTCGGCCGGCGGCGGCGAGGCCCGCACGGTGCGGTACGCGGTGACATCGTCGATCTCCCAGCCCCGGTCGCGCAGACCCTCGGCCAGCGTTTCGGTGGCGATATCGGCTCGCGGCAGCAGCACGCGGTTGACCGGGTCGAAAACATCGTCGTAGGGCGGGAAGTCGGCCAGCAGACCCTCCGAGGACTGCTCACCGCTGGGCACCAGCTCGGGGTTGATACCGAACGAGCGCACCTTGTCGGCGGTAGCCTCACCGACGCACGCGATCTTCACACCGGAGAAAGCCCGTGCGTCCAAACCGAATTCGCCGAACTTCTCCCACACCGCGCGCACGGCGTTGGTGGAGGTGAACACCACCCACTGGTAGCGCCCGTCGACCAGGCCCTTGACCGCGCGCTCCATCTGCGCGGGGCTGCGCGGCGGCTCGACGGCGATGGTCGGAACCTCCATCGGGATGGCGCCGTGCATGACGAGCTTCTCGCTCATCTCACCGGCCTGCTCCTTGGTGCGCGGCACCAGCACGGTCCAGCCGTACAGCGCCCGCGACTCCCACCACGACATCTTGGACCGCTTCTCGACCTCCTTGCCGACCGTGACCACGAGCGGTCCGACCAGCTCCGAGGCGGCGGAGTTCAGGGTGGCCAGCGTCGCCTCGATGGTGCGCTGCTGGCGGGTGGTGCCGCGCACGGTCACCGCCACCGGGGTCTGCGGGGCGAGGCCGTGCTCGACCAGCGCGCTCGCGGTCTCGGCCAGGTGGCCGGAGGTGGCGTGCAGCACCAGCGGGCCGGGAGCGGCGGCGACGGATGCCCAGTCGACCTCACCACGCACGTCGACCTCGGTGTGCGAGGAGCCCAGCGCGATACCGGCATACGCCGGCACCGTGGTCGCCGACGGCAGCCCGGGCAGCACCTCGAAGTTCATATGCGACCGGGTGACGGCGTTGACCTCGGAGATCACCGAATCGGTGGTCATCGGATCGCCGGAGACCAACCGCACCACATCGTGTCCGGCGCGGGCCTCGTGGACCAGCGTCTTCGCGACCTCGGCCGGCTCGCCCAGCGCGGGGCGCACGTCGACGGCGGATTCCCCGTCGGGCCCCGGCTCGACGGCGGTGCCGATCATGGCCAGCACGCCCTTGTCGACATCGGGATCGGTGAACGCCAGGCGCGCTCGTCCCAGCACCTCGCGGGCGCGGACCGTGAGCAGCGCCGGGTCACCAGGACCCGACCCGACGAACAGAATCCGACCGGGATGTTTCTTGGTGGCTCGGCTCATGGCTTGTTCTCCATCGGGCTGGGATTGGTGAAGTCGGACGCGCCGGCGGATACCTCGCCGGCCAGCAGGTCGCGCGCCCCCAGCTCCAGGAGCTCACGCGCCAGATCGCGGCCCAGCTGCTCTGCGTTCGCGAGCGAGCCGACCGCCGAGGCCCGGATGACATCCGAACCGTCGATCGCCGCCGCGCCGCCGCGCAGCGACAGTTCCTCCACCACGCGGCCCTCGTCGTCGAGCGATTCGACGACTTCGGCGAGCGCACCGACCGGCGCCGTGCAACCGGCTTCCAGTTCGGCGAGCAGCGCGCGTTCGGCGACGACCGTGGCGCGACTGCCCGGATCGTCGAGGGTGGACAGGATGCTGACGAGATCGCTTTCCTCGCTGCGGCATTCGACCGCGAGCGCCCCCTGGGCCGGTGCCGGCAACATCTGCACGGGCTCCAGGGCCTCGGTGACCGAACCGAGCCGGTCCACGCGGGACAGCCCGGCCCGCGCGACGACCACGGCGTCGAGTTCACCCTCGGCGACCTTGCGAAGTCTGGTGTCGATATTGCCGCGCAACGGCACGATCTCGAGACCGAGTCCGAGCGCGCGCAACTGGGCGGCACGCCGCGGCGCGGAGGTGCCGACCCGGGAGCCGGCGGGTAGTTCGCCCAGCACCAGGCCGTCCCGGGCGACCAAGGCATCACGCGGATCCTCGCGCGGCGGGATCGCGGCGATGGTGAAACGCGGGTCCGGCGCGGTGGGCAGATCCTTGTAGGAGTGCACCGCGATGTCGACGGTCCCGGCGGCCAGTTCCTCACGCAGCGCGGCGGTGAACACCCCGACGCCGATCTTCTCGACCGGGTCGGACGACTGGTCGCCCGCCGTCTTCACGATCACCAATTCGGCGTGCTGCCCGGTGGCGATCAGCGCGTCGCGCACGGTGCCGGCCTGGGTCAGTGCCAGCACGCTACCGCGGGTGCCGATCCGCCACGGGGCGTCTGGGGTGCCACGTCGCGTCATGCTGTGCTCCTGCGTGTCGACCCCGGTGGCCGCGCCCCCGAATGCGGTGGCCGTATCAGCGCTCACTGCGGATGCCCCTGTTCGTCTCCGAGATGGCTCGTGGTGAAGTCGTCGGCCAGTTCACCGCCGAGGGTCGCGATTTCCATCGGCGCCGCAACAGCTTGTGCCGCACCGGGTTTCAATTCGAACAATTCGCGCAGCGCCTCCGCGTAGCTGCCGCCGCCGGGCGCCGAGGCCAGCTGCTTGACCCGGACCGTGGGCGCGTGCAGCAGTTTGTCGACCACCCGGCGCACCGTGCGGGCCACCTCTTCACGCTGCGGATCGCCGAGGTCGGGCAGTTTGGATTCCAGCCGCATCAGTTCCGCCTCGACCACCTCGGCCGCGCGCTGGCGCAGGGCCGCGACGGTCGGGGTCACCTCGGCCATCCGCTGGCCGGACAGATATTTGGCGAGCTCCTCGGCGACCAGGGCGCGCGCGGCGCTGGTGTCGTCGGCCGCCGCACCCGCCGCGGGATCGCGCTGCAACGTCTCCATGTCGATGACGGTGACATCGGGCAGGCCGGCCACCGCGGGATCCACATCGCGCGGCAGTCCCAGGTCGCAGATCACCATCTGATGTCCGGCACGGGAGACGTTGAGTGCGCGGTGGGCGTCGGCCAGGCTCACCACCGAACCGACCGCACCGGTGCTGGTGATCACGATGTCGGCATCGGCCATGGCGTTCACCAGGTTCGACAGCTCCAACGCCGTCGCCGGTGCGCCGTGCATGGTGGTCGCGGTGTGGGCCAGCCGCTGGGCACGCTCGAGGGTGCGGTTGACCACGATGATCCTGCCGATTCCGGCCCGTGCCAGATGGGCCACCGACAGCCCGCCCATCGCGCCCGCGCCGACCACGACCGCGGTGCGGCCGACCAGATCACCGAGCACGTTCGCGGCGCGATCCAGCGCGACCGACACCACCGAGGCGCCCGCGCGGTCGATCCCGGTCTCCGAATGCACCCGCTTGCCGACGCGCAGGGCGTGCTGGGCCAATTCGTGCAGGGTGCGCCCGGCGGCCTGCTGGGCATCGGCGGCGGCGTAGGCCGAGCGGATCTGGCTGAGCACCTGCTGCTCGCCGACGACCATCGAATCCAGGCCGCTGGCCACCGCGAACAGATGTTCGGCCGCCGCCTCGCTGTAGCGCACGTAGGCGTGTTTGGTCAGTTCGGGCAACGGCAGACCGGAATGCCTGGCCAGCAGATCGCCGACCTCGGCGAGCCCACCGTGGAAGGCGTCGACCACGGCGTAGATCTCGACGCGGTTGCAGGTGGAGACGATCATCGCCTCGGAGATGTGCTGGGAGGCCAGCATGCGATCGGTCAGCTTGGGCCGGTCCTCCTCGGTGACCGCGACCTTCTCCAGCACCGCCACGGGAGCGCTGCGATGCGAAATTCCGACGAGAAGCACACTCATGGTGCGACCACCGATCCCTTGCTGGTTGGCTCCGTTGCCGAATGCGAGGTTGTCTTGCGGGGTGCGGGCTGATGGGCCGCGCGTCCGGCCATTCGCCGCCCGATCGGGGTGGATACCGCGTGCACGGTCTCCCCCGCGGCGACGCGCTCGGTCGCGGCCGGCTCGGCGGCCTCGAGTTCCGCGCTGCGAGCGCGCTCGAACGACAGCATCTGCAGTTCGACAGCGAGGTCGACGCGGCGGACCTCCACGGTGGCCGGAACCGCGAGGTTCACCGGCGAGAAGCTGAGGATGCACTGCACCCCGGCGGCGACGAGTTCGTCGCAGACGCCCTGGGCCGCGGCATCGGGAACGGTGACGACCGCGATCGTGGGGGCGAGTTCGGCGACCGCGGCCCGCAGCCGGGCGGTGTCGAGCACCCGCAGCCCGGCGACCGAGGCGCCGATCACGGCGGGATCGTTGTCGAAGATGCCGACCATGGTGAATCCGCGCCGCGAGAATCCGCCGTAACCGGCCAGTGCCCGGCCCAGATTTCCGGCGCCGACCAGGATCACGCGATGGCCGTCGGCCAGGCCGAGAACGTCTTCGATGCGGTTGCGCAACTTGGCCACGTCGTAGCCGACACCGCGAACCCCGTTGGGGCCGAGGAAGGATAGATCCTTGCGGAGCTTGGCCGAACCGACACCCGCCGCGACAGCCAGTTCTTCACTCGATACGATGAGCACACCCTCGTCGGCCAGGACGGCGAGCACTCGGAGGTAGGTGGCCAAACGGGTCACCGTCGCCTGCGGGATGTCCTTGTTGATGGATTTGCCGGAAACGCTGTTCAGAGCTCTGCCGGAGACGCCACTCGGCGTCTCATGCTGCTCTGTCACGTCGTTCGGCTCCTCGTCCGGCCGGGGGGTAGTGTCCGGGTTTTCGCTTGGTCCGCCGCCGATACCGGGCACAGGCATCGGTATCGGATCGGTATTGATACACGGGGTGCGGTTGCGTCCGCCGCCAGAAGCAGGCGGGTCGCGTGTCACCACCGTAACCGCTTGTGAAGCCCTGCACAAAGTCGGTGAATTCAGTCACTCTCCACTCGTCGGCCTCACGAATGCCTGCTCACATTCGACCGCCGTGGCACGGGCTTCGGTACAGGCACGCCGGACCGGCGATTTCGTCGCGCGAATCCGGCGATTCGCGGCTAATCGCAGGTCTGTCGGCGCCGTGGCATTTAATGGCGATATGAGTACTGCCACGCATTCGGTGACTTTGCTGACCCGCGACGGCTGCGGTATGTGCACGGTCGCACTGACCCAACTGCGCGCCATCTGCGCGGACTTCGGGCTGGAACCGGCGACCGTCGACGTGGACGCGGCGGCGGCCACCGACCCGTCGCTGCGGGCGGAGTTCGGCGACCGGCTGCCGGTGGTGCTGCTCGACGGCCGTGAACACAGCTACTTCGATGTCGACGAACCGCGATTGCGGGCCGATCTGAGTCGCTGAGCACACATCGCCGAGCAGCCGTCGAGACAACGCTGTGCTCGGCTAATGTTGGAGTGTTCGCGCGAACAGGCGGAGGTACTGGTGCCGGAACGATCGAAAGATGCGAGGACGGGCTTCATCGCGGGCAGGTTCGGCGAATTCCCGGCGCGCTGGGGGCAGGGTCTGTCGGACCAGCTCACGCGGATCGCGCGCAGCCCGTTCGGGCCCAGCGAGGAGGAGGTACGCGCCAACCTCGCCGGTGAGGCCAGCGCCGACGCGGCCCTCGCACTGCACGACGCGGAATTGGCCGAAACCTTTGGCGCCGAATCCGATTCGGAATTACCGCCACATGCGCGCCCGCCTCGCGACCTGACCGCGGCGGCATTTTTCGACGTGGACAACACGATGGTGCAGGGCGCCTCGATCGTGCACTTCGCGCGCGGCCTGGCGGCGCGGAAATATTTCAAGACTTCGGACCTCGTCGATATGGCCTGGAAGCAGGTGAAATTCCGGGTCACCGGCAAGGAAAGCCAGGGCGATATGGCCAGCGGTAAGGAAAAAGCGCTGTCATTCATCGCCGGCCGCTCGACCGCCGAACTCGCCGCACTCGGCGAGGAAATCTACGACGAAATCATCGCCGACAAGATCTGGCCCGGCACCCGCGCGCTGGCGCAAATGCATCTGGACGCCGGGCAGCAGGTGTGGCTGGTGACCGCGACGCCGGTGGAACTCGCGCAGGTCATCGCGAAACGCCTCGGGCTGACCGGCGCGCTGGGCACGGTCGCCGAAAGTGTGGACGGCGTCTTCACCGGACGGCTGGTCGGCGATATTCTGCACGGCCTCGGTAAAGCGCATGCGGTGCGCACCCTGGCCATTCGCGAGGGTCTCAATCTCAAACGCTGCACGGCCTATTCCGACAGCCACAACGACGTGCCGATGCTCTCGCTGGCCGGTACCGCGGTGGCGATCAACCCGGATTCGGACCTGCGCGAGGTCGCCAAGAACCGCGGCTGGGAGATTCGCGATTTCCGCACCGGCCGCAAGGCCGCCAAGATCGGTGTGCCCACGGCATTGGCGCTGGGTGCGGCCGGTGGCGCGGCGGCGGCCGTGCTCACCCGCAAGCGCGAACAACACGGCTGAACGTGTCCCCCGAAGCAATCACCGAGCCTCCTCGCCGCGGCGAGGAGGCTCGGTTTTCTCGTCTCTCCCGGCGTCAGCCGGTGAAGGGGTTGCGCCGCTTGGTGAGCAGCTTGTACAGCGTCTGCTGGATGGTTTCGCGGACCTGATCGGTGACCTCGAACATCGTCATCGGATCGTCGGCCGCCTCGGCCGTGTAATCCTCGGTCGCGATGGGCTCGCCGAATTCGATGGTCCACTTCGACGGCAACGGAATCGCGCCCAGCGGTCCCAGATGCGGAAAGGTCGGGGTCACCGGGAAATACGGCAAGCCGAGCAGCCGCGCCAACGGCTTGATATCGGCGAGTTTCGGATAGATCTCCTCGGACCCGACGATCGAGCACGGAATGATCGGCACACCGGTTTTCACCGCCGCCGAAACGAATCCGCCGCGGCCGAAGCGCTGCAACTTGTAGCGCTCCGCATACGGCTTGCCGATGCCCTTGAAGCCCTCGGGGAACACACCCGCGACCTCGCCCGACCGCAGCAGCCGTTCGGCGTCGGCGGGGCAGGCCAGGGTGTGGCCGGCCTTGCGGGCCAGCCCGCCGACCACCGGCATCTCGAACACGAGATCGGCGGCCAGCAATCGCAGCGACCGATGGGCGGGATGCCGGTCGTGCACCGCCAGCTGCAGCATCAGCGCGTCCAATGCCACCACGCCGGCGTGATTGGAGACGACCAGCGCACCACCGGAGGACGGGATGTTGTCGATGCCGTTGACGTCCACCCGGAACCACAGATCCGACAGCGGTCGCAACGTCGGCAGGATGACCGATTGGAGCAGATGTTCGTCGCGACCGAACTCGTCGACCTGATAGTCCCCGGTGAGGCGGCGGCGGGCGAAATCGGCGGTATTGCGAATACCGCCGGCCACCGCACCCCGCACCAGATCACCCAGCGAGCGCGGCGCGGCCGATTCGGCCAGCCGCTCGGTCAGCGAGGTCACCGGCTGCATGGCCGGCTCCACCGGCCAACGCCGCGACGCGGGGCGCTGCCGGGCCTCGAAATCCGTCTCGTGCAGGTGGATGACTTTGGCCACGTCGTTCATCGATGTGCTCCCGTCCCGGCCCCGACGAGGCCGAGGAGTCTGTTTTCTGCAGCGTCGATCCAGTGCGGATCTATGACGGGCCGCAACGCTGCGCCCCCGATGAAGTCGTCGAACGCCTGCACCGTCGTCCAGCGCGGTGCGAAGCCGAGTTCGGTGCGCATTCTCGTGGTGTCCAATCCACAGCCGTAGTGGAAGTAGTCGATCTGCTCGGTGGTGAACTCACGCATCACCGGGCCCATGAACGACCGGCCGACCGTCTGGAAAACACTCATCGGCACCGGTAGTTCGACGCGACCCGCGCGACGGATGGCCTGCGACAAAGCCAGCGACCCGTCCCCGGCGACGTTGAACGTGCCGCCCGGTGCGGAATGCGCCGCATGCGCCAGCGCCGCGATCGCGTCCTCTTCGTGCAACAGCTGCATACGGGGGTCGCGACCGAAGATCGTCGGCGTGATCGGGGAGCGAAAATACTGCACACCCCGGCCCGCCAGACGCGGCCCCACAATCGGTGGAAATCGAAGGATCGCCGCGGCGATATCCGGACGCCGACGCGCCATTCCACGGACGAAACCCTCGACCTCGATCATATCGCGAGCGAACCAGCCCTTCGGCGGCGTGCGCGCACTCATTTCCTCGGTGAATTTCGCCGGATCCTTAGGACCACAACCGTACACCGCCGAGGAGGACCGGAGCACGACGCGGCGCACGCTGGGCGCCTTCTGACAGACCGCCATCAGCTGCATGGCGCCGAAGACGTTGTAATCCTTCATCGCCGCGCGGCCGCCACCGGCGGGCGGGCGGGAGAGCACGGAGGGGTGTACCACGGTGTCGACGTTGTTTCCGTCGATCACCTTGCGGATCAACGGATTTCGGATATCGGCGCGGACGAACTCGGCGCGACCCATCCGGCGCAGCAGATCGCGGCTGGGCAGCCGGGCATCGACGGCGATGACGCGTTCGATCGTGGGATCGGCCGCCAGCCGAGTGACGACATTGCCGCCGAAGAAGCGGCTCGCGCCGGTGACGAGGACAACTGTGGGCGGCTGGTCATTGCGGCCAGCCGTACGCCCGTCCCGCATATCTGAACCCACGCCGAATCCCACCTGTGCACCCCTGCTTGGCTAGTTCCGTCAACCAGAGTAGCGGCTGTTACGGAGGCGGCCGACAGTATTAACCAGGATCTAACGATGACTTCAGTCACCGGAAACAAATGCCGAAGCCCGCCACCTGAAACGGTGGCGGGCTTTCAGCTAATTTCCAGCGTGTAGGCTTACTTGCCGAGTTTGCGACGCTGCACACGCGTACGGCGAAGCAGCTTGCGGTGCTTCTTCTTCGACATCCGCTTACGGCGCTTCTTGATCACAGAACCCATAGGGTTGTTCCTCGCGTTCTCTCTCTACCCTCGGCACGCACGCCGGTTACGTACGCCCATCTTCCGGTTCGCTCGGCGGCCGCCTGGCAACCAGTGTTCAGCTCCCGACCTGACCCAGATCGGCAGCGGGTAACACAACGGTGGTTCATCGTACCGGGCCAACCCACGGCGAACGAAACGGGCACCGATGTGCCCGGTCGCCGACACCGCCGACCGGCGTTCACACGTCTCTACCCGGCGTCGAAGTACGACGTCTGCAGATAGTCGTGCACCGCCTTGGCGTGTACCCGGAACGATCGACCGACTCTGACAGCGGGTAGTTCTCCCGAGTGAACCAGCCGATACACCGTCATCTTGGAAACCCGCATCAGATTCGCCACCTCGGCAACGGTGAGGAACTGTGTTCCTCCACCGCCGATGACAGGACCGGAACTCGCAGAGCTGTTTCCAGACATCATTGCGCCACTGACCTCCGGCACGTCCGCGCCGCCGGCTTCCCCACCGGCGGAACAGACACGCACGTGCTCCCTCGAGCTTAGCGTGACCAGTGGGATTGCTGCGACGGGTGGGAGAAATAGCAGTGTCACCAGCGGATGTCACGTCACACCCGGCGGCCACCGCGCGGTTACTCGCCGGTCGCCCCCTGTTCGACCGAGCGGCGCTTGGCCGCGTGCAGCGCCTCCCAGAACGCCGAGCGCACGCCGCCGCGCTCGAGCTCGCGCACGGCCGCCGCGGTCGTTCCCGCCGGCGAGGTCACCGCGGCACGCAACTCCGCGGCATCCTGGCCGGACTCCTCCAGCAGCGCCGCCGAGCCGAGCATGGTCTGCACCACCAGTTCGGTGGCCACATCCCGGGTCAGGCCGAGGCCGACACCGGCCTCCACCATGGCCTCGACCACCAGGAAGAAGTACGCGGGCCCGGAGCCCGACACCGCGGTCACCGCGTCCATCTGGCTCTCGGCGACCGTGACGACCTTGCCGACCGCGCCCAGCAGTTCCGAGACCGTATCGAGCTCGGCGGATTTGGCGTAGCGTCCGGCCGCGATCGCGCTCATGCCCTGGCCGACCAGCATCGGAGTGTTCGGCATGACCCGCACCACCGGGAATCCGGCGGGCAACTTCGACTCCACCCGGGCGGTGGTCACGCCGGCGGCCAGCGACACCAGGATCTGATCGCGGTCGTTGTCGAGTTCGAGTTTGCCGAGTTCGGTGAGCACGGCGTCGACATCGTGCGGCTTCACCGCGACCACCAGCACGTCCGCGCCGGCCGCGGCCTCGGCCAGACTGTCGGTGACCCGGATGCCGAACCGCTCGCTCAACACCTGCGCGCGGGCGGTCACCATCTCGACCACGACCAGATCCTTACCCGGTCGCCCGGCCTCGAGCAGCCCGGCAATCAACGCCTCGCCGATCCGTCCGCCACCGATCACCGCAATTCTCGTCATGAGGCCCAAGGCTATCCGTGCGCGGCGGGCGGCGCGGGGCAGGGGCGATCAGGGGGCCGGCGAGGCAGCGAGTCAGCGCGGCAGAGGAATCAGCGCGGCAGGGGAATCAGCGCGAGCTGGCGGGTCTGCGCCACCACCGCACCGGTGCTGTCGAGCACCAGCTGATCCTCGTCGAACATGCGCTCACCGATCTCGTGGGCGGTCGCGATGACCCGCAGCCACCCCGGCGCGGGGCGCCGCCGCAGGTAGGTGGTGAGCTGCACGGTCGGGGCCCAGCCGAACCGGCCCAAATTCATCGGCACCGGCGGACTCATATCGCCCGCCATCATGGCGAAATAGGCGGCCACGTCCGGATCGCTGCCGTCGGCGGCGCGCGGACGAATCCACAGGCGCAGCCGCGGCTCGCCCTGCTCGCCGGACAGGAACCGCGCCCAGGACGGATCGATCGCCACCGACGCGCCCCGCGCGACGTTGACCAACCGGCCCATCGGAGAATCCGGCTCGTCGTATCCCAGGGCGTCGGCGGGCGGCTCCGGCGGCATATCCGCCACGGTCTCGCGCCGATAGGCCGGTTCCGCGTCGTCGAGGCGACCGAAGGTGAACGCCGAATGCACCAGCGTGCGCCCACCCTGGACCAGATCGGCGTCGACCAGGCAGATCTGGCGGCCGGTCTTGCGGATACGGACCTCGTACTCGACCTCGCCCGGATGCGGGGCGCCGAGGAAATCGGTGCTCGCCGCGATCGGGAACATCTCGGCCAGATCGGGGTGCGTGGTGCGCAACCGGGTTGTAGCGGCGGCCGCCGACGAGGCGATCATGGTCCCGCCGTGCAGCTTCTTGCCGATCGTCCACACCGGATCGATGACGCCGCGATAGCGCGCGAACTCCGCGGAAGCCTCCACCTCGGTCACCGCGCACACCCGGCTGAACGGTGCGTCGCCCACCTCCGGCCGTACCGTCTCGACCGCCAGTTCCGTCACCCGCCGCTCCTCTCCGTGGGCCGGCCGGTTCCGACCCGGCTCGTACACCGTATAAGTCTGCCGGAAGCCCGCTCGATTCCCTACCGGGTGTGACGAAGCCGTACCGGGTCGCGGGCGATCAATGCTGCCGCGTCGGCGCCGGCAGGCTGTTCAGGTGGGTGCGGGCGAACCGCAGCGACCGTCCCAGCATCGCCGCGCGGTCGGCGGTGGTCCGCGCGTTCTGGGTGTTCACCTCGATCACAGCATGACCACGGAAACCGTTGCGCACCAACGCTTCACACACTTCGACACAGGGTTGCGCCCCCTCACCGGGAATCAGGTGTTCGTCGTGCGCGGCACCGCGGCCGTCGGCCAGGTGCAGATGCGCCAGACCGCTACCCATACGGTCGGCCAGTGCCAGCGCATCCGTTCCGGCGGTCGCGGTATGCGACAGATCCAGCGTGTAATGCCGGAAGCCGGTGTCGGTCGGATCGTAGGACGGACTGAACGCGGTCACCGAAAGCCCCGGTCCACCACGGCGTTCCAGCCGGCGCGCCGAGCCGGCGCGGCGCCCGAACAGCGTGTCGGCGCGCATCGGGAACATGTTCTCCACCGCGACCACGACCGGGCTGCTGTCCTCGAGTTCGCCCACCTGCTGCGCGAAGCCCTCCGCATAGCGCCGCTGCCAGCGGAACGGCGGGTGCACCACCACGGTCGCCGCCCCCAGCGACTCCGCGGCCCGCACACTGCGTTCGAGCTTGGCCACCGGGTCGGCGCCCCACACCCGCTGCGAAATCAGCAGACAAGGCGCGTGCACCGCCAGCACGGGCACCGAGTACCGGCGCACATACGACTGGACGGTGGCGATGTTCTGGCTGGCCGGTTCGGCCCAGACCATCAGTTCCACACCGTCGTAACCCAATTCGGCGGCGTACCGGAACGCCGCCTCGGTGTTCTCCGGATAGACCGACGCCGTCGACAATCCCACCTGAACGGTGGTCCCCACCTGATCGCTGTGCCCCACTTGCTGCTCCCTGCTCAGTTCGTGCTGAGAAGAAAGGCTAGCGGTCCGAGTGTCACGAAGATGCCCACAACGACCGCGATCACCGTGCTGAGGATGTCGTCGGTGCGGCGCAGCACGCGAACCAGCGCGACCAGACCGAGAATCACAACCATCGCCAGCACCAGGGCCACGAACGGCATGATGTCCCACATCTGCTCGAAGCCCTTGAACAGCAACATCCCCGCGACCGCGGCGCCGACGGCCTGGCCGCCGAGGATCATCCACTGCCGGCGGTTGAGATCCTCGACCGAGCCACGGCGGGCGGCCGGCCGGCTCAACTGCGGCAGTTTGTCCCGCAGCGAGAATCCGCGCGGGGCGGCCCGGCGCCGGCGCGGGGCGGCCTCGATCTCCTCGTCGTCGAGCAGATCGTCGTCGTAGTCGTCCTCGGGTTCGTCGAGTTCGACCGGTGCGTAGAACTCGGTGCGCGCCTCGGCCGGATCGAGCAGATCGATGACCCCCCGGCGCGGCCCGCGATCCCGGCGCGCCGCGGCTTCGCGCCGCTCCTCACGCGCTCCGGCGTCGCGCAGCAGATCGCCGGCAACGGTCTGCCCGGACAGCAGCGGCTGCTCACGAGCGGCCAGCGACCATCCCGGCGACCGATCCTCGGCCGGCTCGTCCTCGTGGCCGCCCGGTCCGGACTCGTCGAAATCACGGGGAGCCGAAACCGGAGCACCCGGGCGCCGCCGGGCCGACCACGCGGGAAGGCCCTGGCCCGCGTCGGCACCGTTGCGCCCGCCCGCGGGACCGCCGCCGGGCGCGTCGGCCCCGTCGCGCCCCGGCTTCGCACCGTTGCGGCGCGGCAGGTCCGCGCGGCCCGGTGTGGGGAACTCGGGGGCACCGAATTCGCGGCCCGCCGGAGCACCGAATTCGCGGTGCGGCGAAGGAGTTTCGGGCGGGCGCGGCGGCGCCCAGGCAGTAGTCGGCGGCGTGGCGTCGGTTCCCATCCCGCCCCGGAACGGCGGCACCATCACGGTGTTGCGCTCGTCGGGCTCCGGCCGATGCCGGCGCCCGGTCCGGCCCGAATCCACCGGCGCCTCCGGGGCGGCGAACGAACCCGCCGCCTCCCGCTCGGCCAGCGCCTCCCGCAGTTCGCGGCGGGCGCGGCGGCCGGTGGGCGCCGGCGCGGAATCCACACCGTACGGGGCGGGCAGGCCCTCCGGCGCGGCGTGCCGGGTGGAATCGGGCTGGGCGCCGTATCCGGGAGCATCGAATCCGGGGCCCGCGCCGAACTCGGGCGACGAGCCGTATCCGCCCGGCGAGTCGAACGAGGCGGG
>NZ_BDCM01000023.1 GCF_001613505.1 Nocardia mikamii NBRC 108933 | reverse complement strand
CCGTATCCGCCCGGCGAGTCGAACGAGGCGGGCGGTGAGCCGGCCGCCTCGTATCCCGCCGGCTCCCAAGAGTTCGGCGCGCTCGGCGCCTCCGGTGCGGCGGCCAGGGGATCGTAGAAGCTGATCGGGCCGGACAGCGGTGATTCGGCTTCGTACCCGGGTACCGAGAGCTGGAAGTCGGGCATCGGTTCCGGATCCGGCTCGGCCTCCGGGGCGGCGTGCGAGGAGGAACCCTCCCGGACCGCCGGCAGGTCGCCGGTCAGCTCGGTGACCGCGATGCCGCGTCCGCCTCTGCGGCGCCGTCCGCCGCCCGACGCCGGAACTCCCTGGCCGTTGCGCGCCAGCAGTTCGGCGACCGACAGCTGGGTCGAATCCTCACTCATGCCGGCTCCTTTCCGATAGACCGCCGCCCGAATCGATCATCCCGATACGGCTTCGGTCGGGCCCGGCACTCCGATGGGCCGAGTACTACCCGGACCCGGGTCGGTACCCAGGTCGGTATCCAGTTTGCGCAGGATCAGTCCTTCGCGCAGCGCCCACGGGCAGATTTCGAGCGTATCGAGGGACAATGCCCGCATACTCGCCTCCGCCACGAGTGCTCCGGCCACCAATTGCTGAGACCGGTCGGAACTGACACCTTCCAATTCTGCGCGATCGGCGGCGGTCATCCGAGAAATGAATGCGATCAACTGCCGCAGACCGGAACTGGTGAGACTACGCCGCACGCGCGGTCCCGCGGCCGAAGGGGCGGCTCCGGTCAGCCGGGCCAGCGAGCGGAAGGTTTTCGAGGTGCCCACCGCCAGATCCGGGCGCCCGACCTCCAGCAGTTGTTTGGCCGGGATCACCAACTCGGCGTCGAGCCAGTCCCGCAGCACCGCCACCCGCCGCTTACCCGGCGGATCGCCGTTGAGCCAGTCTCTGGTCAGCCGGCCCGCGCCCAACTGCAACGACAGCGCCGCGTCGGGCGCCTCGTCGCAGCCGTTGCTCATCTCGAGCGATCCCCCGCCGATGTCGAGATTCAGGATGCGCCCCGCACTCCACCCGTACCAGCGCCGCACCGCCAGGAACGTCAGCCGGGCCTCGTCGACACCCGACAGCACCCGCAGATCGACGCCCGCGCGCGAGCGGACCTGCTCCAGCACGGCGTCGGAATTGGCCGCCTCCCGCAGCGCCGAGGTCGCGAAGGGCATCAGCTCCACACAGCCGGAAGTCTTTGCGATACTGGCGAATT
Organism: Nocardia mikamii NBRC 108933; assembly: GCF_001613505.1. GTDB lineage: Bacteria > Actinomycetota > Actinomycetes > Mycobacteriales > Mycobacteriaceae > Nocardia > Nocardia mikamii. The sequence continues at coordinate 68,970 of NZ_BDCM01000023.1, read as the reverse complement.
CGGTGACCGTCTTGGTGAGCTTGGCCGCGCCCTCGGGCGTGATGCAGCCCGCGTCGTCCATATTCTCCGACAGCCGCAGGGTGGCCTTCGTCGAGCTCATCGGCATCGGGTGCCCACCCCGATGCGCGTCCACCACGAGCAGGTGGACGGTATTACTTCCCACATCGAGAACACCGAGCCGCACATGAATACGGTACCGGGGTCGGTGCGAGCACCGGAGGACGAATCCGAACTCCCCCGACTCACCAGCCCGGGAGTGGGGCTCGAGCGGGGAAGCTGTTAGCGTCTGGCGATGTGACCGCAGGAGCATCCGCGCCCACCCCCTTCTCGCCCGAGACGGCGCCGACCGGGCTGCGACCAGCTGCGAAGATCGATCCGGCACCGGAGGTCGATCTGGACTTCCCGCGGGAGTGGATCGAATTCGTCGATCCGGCAAATGCCGAGCATCTGATCGCGGCCGACCTCACCTGGCTGCTGTCGCGCTGGACGTGCGTCTTCGGCACGCCCGCCTGCCAGGGCATCATCGAGGGCCGCCCGGACGACGGCTGCTGTTCGCACGGCGCCTTCCTCTGCGACGACGATGATCGCAAGAAGCTGGCCAAGGCCGTGAAGATGCTCACGCCGCAGGACTGGCAACTGATGGACGAGGCGCGCGACCGCGACGGCAAGATCCGCAAGAAGCTGTATCTGGAAGAGGACGAACTCGACGACGAGCCGGCCATCCGCACTCGCCGCTACGAGGGTGCCTGCATCTTCCTCAACCGTCCGGGCTTCGCCGGTGGAATCGGATGTGCCCTGCACACGATGGCCCTGCGCAAGGGCATCGAGCCGCTGACGGTGAAGCCCGAGGTGTGCTGGCAGCTGCCGATCCGGCGCACCCAGGACTGGGTCGACCGGCCCGACGGCGAACAGATCCTGCGCACCACCATCACCGAATACGACCGGCGCGGCTGGGGCCCGGGCGGCCTGGATCTGCACTGGTACTGCTCGGGTTCGCCCGACGCGCATGTCGGCAGCCGCCCGGTCTGGCAGTCCTACGCGCCCGAACTGATCGAATTGATCGGGCAGCCGGCCTACGACGAACTCGCCCGGCACTGCCGCCGGCGCGAAGGGCTCGGACTGATCGCGGTGCATCCGGCGACGACCGCCGCCCGGGAGAAGGCGGAATCCGCCCCGGACGGGAATATCTGATCCGCCAACCCATTTCGTACGAACATGGGTAGCGCGCCGGGTACGCCGGCATCCGAGTCCTCCGTTGTCGAGCCCGAATCCGCGGGAACCGATGCCGCGCCGGAATCACGCCCGGGTGCACCCCGGATCCTGTTGATTTCCGGCAGTACCAGGCCCGGCTCCACCAACACCGCCGCATTGCGCACATTCGCCGATATCGCCGCGCCGGCGTTCACCACGGAGCTGTTTGCCGGGCTGGTCGAGATTCCCGCCTTCGTTCCCGGGGATCAGCCCGCACCGCCGTCGGTGCGGGCCCTGCGTGACCGACTCGCGGCCGCCGATGCGGTGGTGTTCTGTGCGCCCGAATACGCGGGATTCATTCCCGGCAGTCTGAAGAATCTGCTGGAGTGGACGGTCGGCAGCGCGGATCTGCACGAGAAACCGGTGGCCTGGATTTCGGTGGCGGCCCCCGGTCGCGGTGAAGGAGCGATCACCTCGCTGCGCACGGTGCTCGGATATGTCGGCGCGGTGGAAATCGAATCGGCGTGCCGGCGAATTACGGTGCTGGGCAGTGTGGTCGGGCCCGACGAAAAGGTCGCCGACGCGTCGGTGCGGCAGGCGCTAGCCGAATCCGTCGCCGCGATCGGCGTCTATCTTTCGGCCGCGGCGGCGCCGCGGGAATTGTGAAGCACCGCTGTACGGTCATCGGCTCGCCATGCGCGCTTCACGTACCCGTGATAGGTGTAGGTCATGATGAGGAAATTCCTGGCTACTGCAGCTCTCGCCGCCGGCGCGGCCCTGACGCTGGCTCCCGCCGCGCACGCCGACCCGGCCGCCGATCCGGCGCACTACTCGCTGCAGAACGACAACTTCGTCGCCTACAACGACCCGGCGGCGCTGTCGGCGAAGGACAACGGCAAGCAGGTCATCGTGAGCCCCTACGGCACCTCCCGGCCGATCGCGTGCCACGACGACACCGCGCCGCTGGACGACTGCTGGCAGCGTGACGACTTCGGCTGGTTCCAGCTGCAGAAGCAGGAGCTGCCGCAGATCGGCACCGCGTGGGTGCACGTCGTCTGACCGGACCGTCGGCGGCGTTACGTCGATACCGAAAAGCCGCGAGGCCGTCGGGCCTCGCGGCTTTCTCGTACCGGCGGAATCAGGCCTCGAGCTTGTACCCGAGTCCGCGCACGGTCACCAGGTGTTCGGGTTTGGCCGGATCGGCCTCGATCTTCGACCGCAGCCGCTTGACGTGGACGTCCAGGGTCTTGGTGTCGCCGACGTAATCGGCGCCCCAGACGCGGTCGATCAGCTGGCCGCGGGTCAGCACCCGGCCGGAATTGCGCAGCAGGTATTCGAGCAGATCGAATTCCTTGAGCGGCAGCGTCACCGACTTGCCGTTGACCTGCACGGTGTGGCGATCCACATCCATGCGCACCGGGCCGGCCTCGAGCACGCCGCTCTCGCCGGACCCGTCCATCTCCTCGCCGGCGCCGCGGCGCAGCACCGCCCGGATGCGGGCGATCAGTTCCCGTGAGGAGTACGGCTTGGTGACGTAGTCGTCGGCGCCCAGTTCCAGGCCGACCACCTTGTCGATCTCGCTGTCACGCGCGGTCACCATGATCACCGGCACACTGCTGCGGGTGCGCAGTTGCTTGCACACATCGGTGCCGCTCATCCCGGGCAGCATCAGATCCAGCAGCACGATATCGGCGCCGGAGCGGTCGAATTCCGACAGCGCGGATGGCCCGTCGCCCACGACCGTGACCTCGAAGCCCTCCTTGCGCAGCAGGAACGCGAGCGGATCGGCCAGCGACTCCTCGTCCTCGACGATCAACACACTGGTCATCGGGTTGCCTCCACACCGTTTTGTCCGGTCCGCCGGCGCGGACCGTCGTCGTTCTTGCCCACCCCGATTGCGGTGGGGCTCTTCCTCTCCGCCGGGGCGGCGGAATTCTGGTTGCCGGATTCGACCGCGGGAATACGCAGCGTGAACGTGGAACCGGTACCCAATTTGCTCCACAACGTGATTTCCCCATTGTGATTGGCGGCCACGTGCTTGACGATAGCCAGCCCGAGTCCGGTTCCGCCGGTGGCGCGCGAACGCGCCTTGTCCGCGCGGAAGAAGCGTTCGAAGACCCGTTCCTGGTCTTCCTTGGCGATGCCGATGCCGCGATCGGTGACCGCGATATTGACGTGGCCGTTGCGCAGTGAACGGCTCACCGACACGTGCGAACCCTTCGGCGAATAGTTGATCGCGTTCTCGACCAGATTCGACAGCGCCGTCACCAGCAAAGTTTCGTCGCCGAGTATCTCGAGCCCGCTGTTGGCGTCGGTGCTGACGGTGATTCCGGCGGCCTCGGCGGCGGTGCGGGACCGTTCGATCGCGGCGTTGACCACGGTGTCGACGTCGACCGCCTCGAGTTGCGGCAGCTTCTCGGCCCCCTGTAGCCGCGACAGCGCGATCAGCTCGGTGACCATCTTGCCCATCCGGTTCGATTCGCTGACCAGTCGCTGTCCGAAATGCCGCACCGAATCCGGATCGTCGGCGGACTCCAGCATGGCCTCGGCGAGCAGACTCATCGCGCCGACCGGGGTCTTGAGTTCGTGGCTGACATTGGCGACGAAATCGCGGCGAGTGGCCTCCATACGGGCCTGTTCGGAGTCGTCGTCGGCGAACAGCACGACGAAGTTCGAATCGCCGCGCGAGAGCGGACGGGCCACACCGCGCACGGCGATGCTGTTGCGGCCGGGCAGCGGATTCTTCAGCGTCTGGTCGAACTCGACGTCCTCGCCGGTCGCGATCACCTTCTCCACCGCGGCCCAGGCGCGTTCGTCCAGCAACCGGTTGCGAACCAGGCCCAGTTCCTCGGCGCGCGGGTTGACCAGCACCACGTCGCGATATTCGTCGACCACGGCGATGCCGCTCTCCGAGGCCAGCACGATCAGATCCAGGACCTGCGACATGGTCAGGCCGGATTCGGCCGCGCGGCGCTCGGCTTGCCGGGCGTTCATGTACGGGATGACCAGGCCACCGACGGCCAGACCGACTACGGCCGCGAGGACTGCAAGCAGCACGGCCTGGGGAACGCTCACATAGAGAATCGTACGGTCGCGGACACGTACTCCAAACCCGGGTTGACGAAGTTTCGCGCAGGTCACGGCTGATTCCGCGATCGTTGGCCGGGTGTTCACACAAAGTTGGCCGAGCCCCGGATCGGCCTCGACCGGCGGTTTTCGGCCGCGCGGCAATGGTCGCGCGGACAGTTTGCCTTGCGGCACCGCAGATCTGGAGTCCGCGCGAATCGCGTGTGAACACCTCCGGCGTGTCGGTCGGCTCGCGGCGCCCGGCCGACGGCAGACGCCGGTTGTGACGTGCACCTCAGTGCCGTGCGGTACGCGCCGGCGGAAAACGAAAAGTCCCGGGTCCGTACGCCGTTGTACGTTCCCGGGACCGTCGGGGAGCCCCCTACCGGATCACCAGCCGGAGTCTCCCTTGACCGGGATGTTCACGAAACTCGGGGCATTCGGATCCAGTTGCAGATGCTCGGGTTCGAGGCCGGTGTCGGCGAGCATCGGCGCGATCGGCAGGCCCTTGGGGAAGTTGCCGGCGAACACGTCCACCCGCAGCCGATGGCCCGGCGCGAGCACGGCCCGGGTGGCGGGCAGGGCGATATTCAGCTCGGTGACCTCACCGGGAACCGTGGGCAGGCGTTTGTCCAGCGAGGTGTAGGCCCGCGGATCGGTGTAGTCGCCGTTCTCGGAACGGGTGCTGTTCGCCTCGTCGACCTCACGCAGCGAGGCCATCAACTGCCCCGAGGACAGCACCGTCGACTGCCCGTCGGGCGCGACATCGTTCACCGTCACCGTCCAGTAGCCGTCGGCGGCGTCCTGAACCGTGTTGAGCCGCACCGCGATCGGGCCCGAGATCGTCGTTTCGCCCACGACCGGAGCACTGGTGAAGGTGAGCGCGTTGGTTTCCGCGATGCGCGAGTCCGCGGCGCAGCCGTTGATGATCGCGAGCACACCGGCGGTGGCCTGCGCGGCATCGTTGGAGCACACCGTGGTCAGACCGGGCGCCACCGTCAGACGCGTCGGCGCACCGGTGAATTCACCGGTCAGCGAGCCGTCGTAGACGCTGTTCGCGGTGCCGCTGCGATCACCGGACAGGTACATGCGGCGATACTTCGCCGCCTCCTCGGCCGGCGCCGACGGTCCGAAACCGCCCTGGGTGACCCAGCCGCCGCCCTGTTCGCGCAGCGTCACCGGTCCGTAGGTGTCGATGCCGTTGTCGATTCCCTTGAGCCACTTGTCGAACCACGCGCGCTGCAGGACGTCCAGCCGCGGCGGCAGACCCGGTTTGCCGTACTCGTTGCCCGAGCTGAGGTGGTAGGTGTTGCCCATGAACAGCTGCTTCTGCCCGGGCGGCAGCGGGATCTGGTTGTAGATCTTGGATTCGGAGTAGGTGAACAGATCGTGCCAGCCGCCGGTGACGAAGGTCGGCACCTGGATCCGGCCCGGATCACCGATCCACGCCTGCCGTTGCGCGGACATGTCGTTCAACATGTCCTTCACCTGCGGATCGAGGGTGTTCATATCGGTGTTGGTGTAGGCGTTCAGCAGGACATCCATATAGGTGTACGGATCGCTGATCCGGTCGTTCAGCCACGTGGTGTCGAATTTGCCGGTCACGATCGACTGCACGTCCGGAACCCACTTGAGGGTGTTGATCGCGGTGAGCCACAACGGAATGAAGTTGAAGCCGAAGCCGCCGCCCGGGGCGAGCACATCATCGACCAGATCGCTGCCGGGCACCACCGGGAAGATCGCCTTCAGCGCGGGCGGCTGCTTCTCCGCGACTTGGACCTGATTGATGCCCGAATAGGAAATGCCGGTCATCCCGACCTTGCCGTCCGACCACGGTTGCCGCGAGGCCCAGTCGATCACCTCGACGGTGTCCTGCTGCTCGCGCTGCCGCAACATATCCCATTCACCCTGCGAGAAGCCGGTGCCGCGGACATCGATGACGACCTGGGTGTAGCCGCTCTTGATCAGCTGCCGGTCGACGGAGAAGTTCCGGAGCTCACCGCCGCCGAAGGCCTTGGTCAGATCGGTGACCCCGGACAGCGGGGTGCCACTCATATCGATCTGGCGGAACAGTCCCAGCAGCGCGTCGGACAGACCCGGGACCGAGCCCGCGTGATCGGCCAGATTCGATACCAGCTTGGTGTAGGGCGTCATGTTCACGACGACCGGGGTCCGGGTGTCGACCGGGCGACTGGCGGCATCGGCGGGGCGGTACACATTGCCCTTCAGCACCGTGCCGTCGCTCATGGTGATCGGCACATCCCAGTCGATGTGGATGTTCGGATACTGCTGCGGGCCGTCCTCGGTGGCGGTCCACGCGGCGCCGGCGGCGCCACCGTCCGGACCGGTCGCGACGGGTCCGGCCTGAGCCGGAGTGGCGAAGAACGGGACGGTCACCGCGGCGGCGACGGCGGCGACTGTGGCGCGTAACGCGTACTTCATCGAACGTGATCCGCCTCTCGAAATGGTCGAACGACCGAGAGTGTATCTACTGCGGAGTAAGTTGCAAACCAGCGGTTACAACTTCTGCAAGGAAAATCTCTCAACTTCTCAGCCTCTCATCCACGTCGATGACCAGCGGAAAGCCCGGAGGTTTACCTACCGGAAGTTATCCACACCACTCCCCACCGGCCCGGACGCCACTACCGGCAGGGCGATTCAGGATACGAACCGCCATAGCGGCAATTCGATAGCTACGAATCGGCAGATGAGATGTAGCTCACAGAGCGTCGAGTATCGCATATCCACAGGCGGCAACGGCGGAACTTCGACATGCGGAAATCGTTCGCACGCAGCGCCTTCGAGATAAGCGCCTGCGAGATACGACGACGCGCCGCGGTCGATGACCGCGGCGCGTCGGGAAATGCGGAGAATCCGGTTTATTTACCGCCCTGGCTCGCGACCGCGGCCGCGCCCGCGGCTGCCGCCTCGGGGTCCAGATACTCGGCCGGACCGATCGGACGCAGATTTTCGTCCAGTTCGTAGCGCAGCGGAATTCCCGTGGGAATGTTGAGGCCGGCGATATCCTCGTCGGAAATCCCGTCCAGATGCTTCACCAGCGCGCGCAGTGAATTCCCGTGCGCCGCAACCAGAACGGTTTTTCCGGCCACCAGTTCGCGGGAAATCGTGGACTCCCAATACGGGACCATGCGGGCGACGACATCCTTCAGGCATTCGGTCGCCGGCACGTCGATGCCGGCGTAGCGGGCGTCGCCGTTCTGGCTGTATTCGCTGTCGGCCTCGATCGGCGGGGGCGGGGTGTCGTAGCTGCGACGCCACATCATGAACTGGTCGTCGCCGTACCGATCGCGGATCTGGGCCTTGTTCTTCCCCTGCAGCGCGCCGTAGTGCCGCTCGTTGAGCCGCCAATCCCGGACCACCGGAATCCAGTGCCGATCCGCGGCGTCCAGGGCGATATTCGCGGTGCTGATCGCCCGGCGCAGCAGCGAGGTGTAGACGATATCGGGCAGAATGCCGTGCTCGGCCAGCAGTTCACCGGCCCGCTTGCCCTCGGCGACACCCTTGTCGGTCAGGTGCACATCCACCCAGCCGGTGAACAGATTGAGGGCATTCCATTCGCTTTCGCCGTGGCGCAGCAACACGAGGGTGTACGTCATGCAGGTCATGCTAGCGGTGCCGCGTCGGCGAATTTCAGCTGCGCCGGATAGGGCGCTCGCGACCGCCGCGGGCGCGACCTACCAGCTCACGGTGGATTACGGGAACGAACTGTCCCGCCTGGTCGTCGAGACCCGGGCCGAACGGGTGGTCGTAGGGACCGCCGGCGCGTGAGGTCACCGACACGGGCAAGGAACGCAGGTCCCGTCCTTCTCGAATCTTGCTGATTCGATTACTTTCCCGCCGACTCGACGCCGCTCATGATGACGCCTGATCGCAGAAGTCACCGCGATCGACGGCTATGAGGGAGTCGGCCATGAGTGAACCGGGTGTGGTACCCGACCGGGAAGGTTCGGGGGCATCCGCCCCGGAACCTTCCGTCTTCCGGCGGATCGGCGTCGACTGGTGGGCGGTGATCGTCGCGGGCGCGTTCGTGCTGCTCGCCGTCGCCGACGCCCTGCCGAAGATTCCGTGGTGATCGTCATGGCTACCGAAACGACAACCGCGCCACAGGAATCGGTGGATCTGCGGGGCGCGCTGGCCTATCTGCCGGGCATCGCGCTGCTGGTGGCGGTCGGCTTGCTCGGCAAGTACACCCAGATCCGGGTGAACGACTTCGTCCACGATCACCACTGGCGCTTCCCCGATATCGAATATGTCCTCTGGGCCATCGTCTTCGGTTTGATCATCGCCAATACCGTTGGGGTGCACCGGATCTTCAAGCCCGGCATCGGCACCTACGAATTCTGGCTGAAGGCCGGCATCGTGGCGCTGGGATCCCGTTTCGTCCTCGGGGACGTCGCGAAATTGGGTGGCACCAGCTTCGTGCTGATCCTCATCGATATGACGGTGGCGGGCGCGATCATTCTCACCGTGGCACGGCTGCTCGGCCTGTCCGGCAAGCTGGGATCGCTGCTGGCCGTGGGCACCTCGATCTGCGGCGTCTCGGCGATCGTGGCCGCGCGCGGAGCCATCCGGGCCCGCAATGCGGACGTCGGCTATGCCATCGCGGCGATCCTGACGCTGGGCGCGGTATCGCTGTTCACGCTTCCCGCGATCGGCCACGGCCTGGGGCTGACCGATCACGAATTCGGCCTCTGGGCGGGTCTGGCCGTGGACAACACCGCCGAAACCACCGCGACCGGCTATGCCTACTCCGACGCCGCCGGCAAACTGGCGGTGCTGGTGAAATCGACCCGCAACGCGCTCATCGGCTTCGTGGTCCTGGGCTTCGGTCTGTACTGGGCCTCCCGCGGTGAGGCCGACACCATCGCGCCCGGTCTGCGCGCGAAGGTGGCCTTCGTGTGGGCGAAGTTCCCGAAGTTCGTCCTCGGCTTCCTAGCGGTCTCCGCGCTGGCGACAGCCCACTGGATCGACAAGGCGCAGCTGGCCAACCTGGCCAACCTGTCGAAATGGGCCTTCCTGCTCACCTTCGCCGGCGTCGGTCTCAACACCGATTTCCGGGAACTGGGGCGCAGCGGATGGCGGCCCCTGGCGGTGGCGGTGGTCGGCCTCGTCGTGGTCGCGACGGTGTCGCTGGGGCTGGTGCTGTTCACCGTCCGGGTGTTGCACTGGGGCGTGGTCGACTGACCGGCAGCCGGTAGCGGCCGACATTTCTACAAGACGCGCCCCCGCGGCCTCCGGGACAGTCATGGCATCCGCCATCGTCCTCAGGAGGAGATATGGGAACTGCCGCTGCCGGCCGAACGAAACGCGCGATGCTGCTGCTGGTCACCGCGCTCACCGCACTGCTCGTCGGGAACACCGCGGGGGTCGCGACGGCCGCGCCGGACGATTCCGCGGACCGGATGGTGCGGCTGCCGGACGGCGATATCCACGTCGTCACCAGCGGTGCGCCGAGCGCACGGGCGGTGGTGCTGATCCACGGGACCGGCGGCTCGGTCTCGTGGTGGGATCCGGTCCTGCCCGCGCTGGCGGACTTCTACGTGGTGCGCGTCGACCTGCTCGGTCACGGCCGGTCGGCCAAACCGGACAGCGGTTACGGCATGGCCGAGCAGGGACGCCGCGTCGCAGCGGTCCTCGACCGGCTCGGCGTGCGGCGCGCGATCGTCGTCGGGCACTCCACCGGCGGGTACGTGGCGACCGAACTGGCCGCCCAGCGCCGTGACCTGATCACCGCGATCGGACTGATCAGCACCGGGTCGCGCCTGGACGCCTTCACCGACAACGGCCCGCTCGGCAACCTGCTGTTCGTCCCGCAGATCGGGCAACCGCTGTGGCCCCTGCTCCCGGATGCCGCCATTCGATACGCCATGAGCAGCGCGTTCACTCGCGACGTCGCGATTCCGCAGCAGCTCGTCGACGACTTCCACGGCATGACCTACCGCAGTGTCACCGCGACCTCCGACGCGTCGGACGTCTATCTGCGGGAACGCCGTGAACCCGATCGCCTCGCCGATCTCGGGCTGCCGAGCCTGGTGCTCTACGGCTCCCAGGATCACCGCTGGCCGGCGGCATCGTTCCAGGACTACCGGAGCGTGCCGGGAGTGCGGATCGAATCGCTCGACTGCGGGCACAGCCCGATGATCGAGGAGCCCGGCCCCACCGGGGAACTCCTGCGCGACTTCGCCGACCAGCACTGACGCCACACGATCGGACGATTCGATGCGAATTCTCATCTCCGGCGCCGGCATCGCCGGTCCGGTGCTCGCGTACTGGCTCACACGCCACGGCTACCGCGTGACGGTCGTCGAACGCGTGCCGGCACTGCGCAGGACGGGCGGTCATGCCGTGGACCTGTTCCGGCCCGCCATGGATATCTCGGAAAAGATGGGCGTGCTGCCTCGAATCGAGGAGCGGGTCACGGGGACCGAACGGATGGTTCTGCACCCCGAGGGCAAACGCCGGTCCGTGCCGGTCGATCTCGCCACGATCTTCGGCGCCACGTCGGACCGGCACGCGGAGATCATGCGCGACGATCTGAGCCGAATTTATTACGACGCAACGCGAAACGACGTCGAATACGTCTTCGGCGATTCGGTCACCGCGATCTCGCCCGACGGTGAGGTGCGGTTCGAGCACGCCCCGCCGCGTCGCTTCGATCTGGTCGTCGGTGCGGACGGACTGCACTCCACCGTGCGGCGGCTGGTCTTCGGAGACGAGTCCGGTTTCAGCGCCTTCACGGGGGCCTACCTCGGAGTGCTGACGCTGCCCGAAACCTTCGGTGCGGATCGCGAACTCCACATCCACGTGGGTGTCGGCCGCACCGCCGGCATGTACGGCGAGCGCCACCGCGGCGAAGCGCGGGCGCTGTTCCTGTTCCGCAGCGGCCGCGAGCTCGCGTACCACCACCACGATATCGCGCACCAGAAAGAGCTGCTGCGCACCGCTTTTCGCGGCTTCGACAGCGAGGTACAGGAGTGGCTGGCCGAACTCGACCGCACCCCGGCGTTCTACTTCGACTCGATCACCCAGCTGCGCATGGATACCTGGTCCCGCGGGCGAGTGACACTCGTCGGCGATGCGGGCTACTGCCCGGGCCCGGCCGTCGGCGGAAGCACCACGCTGGCCGTGATCGGAGCGTACGCGCTCGCGGGCGAGCTGGCACGAGCGGGCGGCGACCACGAACGCGCCTTCCCCGCGTACGAACGCGCGATGGCCGCGCATGTCCGCGGCAGCCACGCGGTCGCGGCGAGTGCGGCGAAGACATTGATCCCCACCTCCCGGCTTGGGGTCACCGGCCTGGCGCAGGCCACGCGCCTGCTCTCGGTCCTGCCCGCGAGCGCGAGCCGCGCCTTTCTCCGCCTCACCACCAGGAGCGCCCGCGTGTACAACTCCATGACCGTCGACGATTACGTGCCGACGATCGCCGACAGCAGTACCACCAGGGTCACCAGATAGGCGACACCGCTCAGTTTGCCGATCCGGTCGACACGATCGACCGTGCGGGGGTCGGGATTGTTCTTGTCGAGAATCGGCACCAGAGGACCGTTGTCGCCGCCGTCCGCCACCGTCAGCGCGCTGACGATCAGGAAGAGGTCGGCGGCGGCGAGCAGCGGCCATATCGTCGACGAGCCCAGGAATCCGGCGAAGATCAACGGGCCCAGCACAATTGCAGGTAGCAACCCCGCGGTGAACACGACGCCGAGGATCAGGAACCATCCGGCCGACGTCCACCGCACCAGCGCCGCGCAGACGACGACGCCGATCTGAATCGTGCCCATCACCATGTGCATCCCCCTGAGGTACGACCTCTGCCATGATCGCGAATCGAGTGGGCGCGACCGATGTTCTGTGGCTCACATCACAGCCGTCCGGAGATGAGGCGCCTCGATCGGCGCCGTCCATACGACTATGAGCACACCGAGCACCCCGGCGGTGAAGGGTCCCGCGTCCTACTTCCCCGCCATCGAAAAGAAGTACGGCCGGCCCGTCGAGGAATGGTTCGAGGTCGTTCGCGGGTCGGAGCTGACCAAGCATATGGAGCTGGTCGCCTGGTTGAAGAGCGAGCACGGCTTGGGGCACGGGCATGCGAACGCGCTTGTCGCGCATGTGCGCAGCATCGACAACGGGTGAGCGGCGCACGGTCGGCACGCCTCGCGGCATCGCGGCTTCTCAGTCCCCGGCCAAGACCGCCGCGCCCACCAGCGTAGCTCCGTCCGTGATCGGGGATTTCAGGATTTCCAGCTCGCGGATGAAGCCGAGGCGGGCATGTCTCGCCACCGCCGCGCGCAATGGTTCCCACAGCGGGCCACCGGATTGCGCGAAACCTCCGCCGATCACCACGCGGTCGATGTCGAGCGTCGCGGCCGCAGACGAAACAGCTTGTCCCAGAGCGGTTCCCGCGCGCGACAGCGCCGCGAGAGCGATCGGGTCGCCCGCTTCGGCGGCACGGGCCAATTCCGCCCCGGTGGTTCCGGGCCAGCCTTGTTCGCGCGCCCAGCGGACCGACGACATCCCACTCGCGACGGCCTCCACACACCCGACCCCGCCGCAGGCGCACGGCACCTCCCAGCCGGGCACCACGATATGCCCGACGTGCCCGGCATTCCCGGTGCGGCCGAACACGACTCGGCCGTCGCTGATGATGCCGCCACCGATGCCGGAGGAGACCGTCATCGCCAATCCGGAACGAACACCGCGTAATCCGCCGACCCGATACTCCGCCAACGCCAATGCCGCGCCGTCGATCGCGAATCGAATATCGGCCTCGGGGAACAGTTCTCGCACGGCGGCGACGATCGGGAAACCGTCGCGCCACTCGGGAATGTTCAGCGGTGCGGTGCTGCCGGTACGGACATCCACCGGTCCGGCGGCGGCGATACCGACCACCGTCACCTCGAAAGCCGCACCGCCACACGCCTCGTCGGCCGATGCGGCACCGACCACCCGGCGCAGCAGCTCACGGCAGGTCGCCCACACGTCGCGCGCGGGGACGCCCACCTGGTGGAGATGCCGCAAGGCGGGCGGCCGCGCGGCGGACTCGTCGCCCGGCACCGCGCCGATCGGCGATACCGCGACGGCGGCCGCGAATTTGGTCGCGCCGATATCCACAGCCAGCACAGCCACTTCGCCACCGCCTCCTCAGCGCGTCACCCGGTCGGATGCACGGTACCCGGCGCGGGGCATCGGACGAGGCGGACGGTCCTCAGGATTCCTCGGTGTCGACCAGATGCTCGAACGCCCGCAGATTCTTCAACGATTCGCCGCGCGACACACGCCATTTCCATTCGCGCCGAATGGATTCCGCGAAACCGAGCTCCAGCAGCACGTTGAAGTCGCCGTCGACCGCCTCCAGGATCTGACCGAAGACGCGGTCCAGTTCGTCCGGGGTCACGGCGTGGGTCGCGATGCGGCCGACCAGATAGATGTCGCCGACCCGGTCCAGGGTGTAGGCGACACCGTAGAGGCGGCGGTTGCGGCGCAGCAGATATTTGTAGACGCCCTCGAAGTTCTCGTCGGGCTTGCGGCAGACGAAGCATTCGACGCGCACGCCGTGCTTGCCGACCGTCAGCATGACCGACGTCTTCAGCTTGCGCTCACCGGGCAGCACCACGACGAAGGTGTCCCGGCCCTCACGGGTGTAGTCGATCTCGCGCTCGCGCACGGTGTCGTCGATCAACTGCGCGGTCTGCGCGATGGTGTCACTCACCGGCGTACCACTCCCATCCGGCGCCGCCACAGCGCCCGCGATCTGGCTTGACTGCCCTCTGTCGGCAACGTACCCGGCATTCGCGAACGCACACCCCGATGTCCGGCCAACGCCTCGGCATAGCAGTCGAGCAAACCGTCGGCCGTGTGCTCCCAGGAGAAGCCGGCCGCATGATCCACCGCGGCCGCGCCCATCCGCCGCAGCCGTTCCGGATCGTCGAGCAGTCCGCGCAGGGCCGCCGCCCACTCGTCGGCCTGGTGGCCCGACACCAACATCCCCGAAACACCGTCTCGCACAGCCGTACTCAATCCGCCGACATCGGCGGCCAGCACCGGCGTGCCACTGGCCTGCGCCTCGATGGCGACCAGGCCGAACGACTCGTTGTAACTCGGCACCGCGACCATATCCGCGGCCCGGTACACCTGCACCAGACGATGCGGCGGCTGCGGCGGCAGGAATGTCACCCGATCCGAGATGCCGAGCGTGGCGGCCAACTCGATCAACGCGTCCGGACGATCCAGACCCGTCCCCGAGGGCCCGCCCACGATGAGCACCCGCAGCTTGCGCTCGGGTTCGGCGCGCAGCACCTCGGCCGCGGCGAACACGAGCACATCGGGGGCCTTCAGCGGCTGGATCCGGCCGACGAAGGCCACCACCTGCTCGTCCGGCTCGATACCGAATTCGGCGCGCGCCGCCGCCCGGTCACCGGGCCGATAGCGGGACAGATCCGCACCCGGCGGCACCACGTCGATGCGCCCGGATTCGGCGCCGTACAGCTCGACGAGCTGGCGGGCCTCCTCCGCGGTATTGGCGACCAGCCGATCCGATTCGGCGATGATCTGCTTCTCGCCCACCACCCGCGACAGCGGTTCCGGCGCGTCACCCTCGGCCAGGAAGGCGTTCTTCACCGCGGCCAGCGTGTGCGCGGTATGCACCAGCGGCACCCGCCACCGATCCCGGGCCAGCCAGCCCACCTGCCCCGAAAGCCAGTAGTGCGAATGAATCAGGTCGTAGTAGCCGGGCAGCTGCCGGGCCTCCTGACGCAACACCTCCGCGGCGAACGGGCACAGCTGAGTCGGCAGATCGTGCTTGTCCAGCCCCTCGAACGGTCCCGCCACCACATGCCGCACCAGCACCCCCGGCGCGGCCTCGACCACCGGCTCGTCGTTGGAGGACGTCGCCCGCGTGAAGATCTCCACCTCCACGCCGCGGCGAGCCAGCTGGAGCGCCGACTGCAGCACGTAGACGTTCATCCCGCCCGCATCGCCGGTACCCGGCTGCGCGAGTGGAGAGGTGTGCACCGACAACACCGCGATCCGATGCGGACGTTGATCCGGGCGATAACTCACACACTCCAGTGTGCACGCCTCGGCGCGTCAACCGTTATGCGCGCGAGGCTCGAGTGAGCGTAGTCACACCCACGGCTGGGAGGTGGGTGTGCGCGGGATCACCCGAGCGAGACAACGAATTCGGTCAGTTCGTCGGCGAAGCGCTGGGGGTCCTCGACGAACAGGCCGTGCTGGGCGTCGTCCCAGAACGAGGTGCGCGCCTGCGGCGCGTGTTCGGCGATGTAGCGGCCGTTCTCGACGGGCACCACGGGGTCGGCGGTGCCGTGCATGACGAACACCGGAACGTCGAGGTTGCGCAGGGTCTCGGTGTTGTCGACGGTGCGGTAGAACAGCGCCTTGCGGACCCGCGGCGGGGTCGCGAGGCTGCCGCCGAACAGGCGCTGGGCGTCTTCGCCCTTGTCCCGGCCGGGCCCGGTGTTGGCGTTGCCGAAGGCGGCGAATCCACGCATCGCCCGGCCGGCGCTCTCCTCGAATACGTCGGGAATGGCCTTCTGCATCGCCGGCCCGGGCTGCGAACCCTCGACGCCCCGGCCGATACCAGCCTGCGATCCGCAATACACCACCCCGGCCAGGGCGCCGGTGCCGTAGGCGGTCAGATAGTCGCTGAGCACGATGCCGCCGTAGGACCAGCCCAGCAGCACCGCACCGGCCGTGATGTCCTCGGCGGCCAGGACCGCGGCGACGTCGGCCGCCCAGTTCTTCGGATCGTCGTATCCGGTCTCGGGCGCACCGGAGTACCCGTGCCCGCGCAGATCGACGGCGACCACCCGGAACGTCTCGGCCAGAATCTCCGCCGCACGGCCCCAGCACCGCAACGTGCCGGCCCACCCGTGCAACAACACCAGCGGACGTCCCTGTTCGGGCCCGGAGACCTGATACACGATGTTGGTTCCGTCCGCGCTGACCACTTCCCGAATCGCCATGCTCGCCAGGCTAACGGGCCGGAATTCCGGGAATGCCCGCACGCTAGGCTCGGTGCCCATGAGCACCCGTCATGCCGTCGTCACCGGAGCGAGCTCGGGAATCGGTGAGGCTACCGCCCGCGAGCTCGCCAAACAGGGCTATCACGTCTACGTGGGAGCGCGCCGGATGGATCGGCTGCAGGCGCTGGCCGACGAGATCGGCGGTACCGCAATCGAATTGGATGTCACCGACGAGTCGTCGGTGCGCCTGTTCACCGATGCGGTCGAACGCGCCGACGTGCTGGTCAACAACGCCGGCGGAGCCAAGGGGCTGGCGCCGGTCACCGAGGCCGATCTCGACGACTGGCGGTGGATGTGGGAGACCAACGTGCTGGGCACGCTGCGGGTGACCAAGGCGCTGCTGCCGAAACTGATCGACTCGGGTGACGGGCTGATCGTCACCGTCACCTCGGTCGCCGCCTTGCAGCCCTACGACAACGGCTCCGGCTACACCTCGGCCAAACACGCGCAGGCCGTCCTGCACCGCACCCTGCGCGGCGAACTGCTGGGCAAGCCGGTGCGGCTCACCGAAATCGCGCCGGGCGCGGTCGAAACCGAATTCTCGCTGGTCCGGTTCGGCGGCGACACCGAGCGCGCGGCCAAGGTCTACGAGGGCATCGACCCGCTGTTCGCCACCGACATCGCCGAGATCATCGGCTTCGTCGCCAGCCGCCCACCGCATGTCAACCTCGACACCATCGTGGTGAAGCCACGCGACCAAGCCGACGCCGGCCGTTTCGCCCGCCGCAGCTGAGCCGGGGCGCCGCAGCTGAGCCGGGGCGGTGAGCGGGTTCGCTAACTCCCGCCGCGCACGGGCCCCGGTGCCACCGGAGTCGCCGAGACCACCGGCGCCGGCTCGCCCTGGATCGCCGACATGGTCTTCCAGGTGTCCCAGTCGATGGTCCAGTCGTAGAGGTCGCCGTCGGCGGCGGACAGGGCGATCGATGTGCCGGTGACCTCGACCGGGTCGCCGTACATGGCCGTCGGGAAGTACTGCTGGGCGTCGCTGGTGCTCAGGTTGATGCAGCCGTTGGTGACGTTGGTATTACCTTGCGCGGACGCCGATTCCGGGTTCGCGTGGATGAATTCGCCGTTGTTGGAGATCCGTACCGCCCAGCGTTCGCGAACGTTGGTGTAGAACGGCGGATTCGACATCAGGAAGTCTTCGTACTTCTCGGTCACCACGTGGATACCTGACCGCGTCACATTGCGCGCCTCGTTGCCCTCGCCGTAACTGCACGCGAAGTCGAACAGCGTCGAACCGTCGCGGATCACCTGCACCCGGTGACTGGGTGCGTACCCCTTCACGATCTGGCTACGGCCGATGGTGAACTGCGAGGACAGATCCGAGTTGCCGTAGGCGCCACCACCGAGGTCCAGGCCGTACAGTTTGGCCGCGAAGGTCACCGCCGTGCCGGGCGCCCAGTAGTTGCGCGGGCGCCAGTGCGCGCGGGAGCCGCCGTTCTCGTCCGGCAGCCAGGCCCAGCCGCCCTCGGCCTCCGGGGTGGTCGTGACGGTCAGCGCCTTCTCGACCGCTTCCTTGTTCTCGACGTGCTTCTTGAACTGCAGGATGATCGGCGCGGCGATGCCGACCTCCTGACCGTCGCCGATATTGATGGTGGCCGACACGGTCTGCTTGGGAGCGAGGGTGGTGAATTTCGACTCGATCGACACGGGCTTGTTGTCGGTGCCGACCGCCGTGCCCGACCAGGTGTAGGTGACGCCGTAGCCGAGCGGCTCGGTGACCTTGAAACTGCTCTTGTCGGGCGACAGGGTGCCGGTGACCTGCTTACCGTCCGGATTGGTCAGCGCGACCTGGTCGATGCGGCCCCCGGTGACCGTCGCCGAGACGGGTGCGACCGGGTTGACGTCGGCGGCTCCGCTGCCGGGCTCGTATGTCAGCTTCGCGACCGGGCCGGACGCCTTGGGCGCGGACGAACCGCTCCCACTACTGCCCGAACATCCGGCCACCAGCGCGGCCACCGCCAGCTGGCCGGCCCCGACCAGTACGGCCCGGCGGCCGGCAATTCCTCGAATGTTCACTTCCGCGAATTTACCGCGCCACTCCGACAGCCCGGCCCGATCGCGACGTGGCGCACGCCACCCCTAGAGCTCGAGACCGACGGTCACCGGCTCGGGTTCCAGCCTGATTCCGAAGCGCTGTTCGACGCCCGCCCGCACGGTCCGCGCCAGGTCCACCAGGTCCGCGGCGCGGGCGGAACCCCTGTTGGTCAGGGCGAGCGTATGTTTCGTCGACAACCGGACGGGAGCCTCCGGACCTGGGAAACCCTTACCGAAACCCGCTCGTTCGATCAGCCAGCCCGCGGAGAATTTCACCCCGCCCTCGGCGGCATAGGTCGGAATAGTGATATCTCCCACATGCGCCCTGATCGCGTCGAGGACGGCCGGCGCCCGATCCTGCGCGACGACGGGATTGGTGAAGAACGAACCGGCACTCCAGGTGTCGTGGTCGGCCGGATCGAGCACCATGCCCTTACCGGCCCGCAGCGCGAGCACCGCCTCGCGCACGGCCGCGGCGGGACGGGATTCGCCGTCGGTGGCGCCGAGGGCGCGGGCCAGTTCGCCGTATCGCAGCGGGGCGCTGGCACCGTCCGGATTCACCGCGAACTCCACCGCCAGCACCACGGCGCGATCGGAATGCTTGAGCACGGAGGTGCGGTAACCGAAGCCGAGTTCCTGCGGTGCGGCCCAGCGGATTTCGCCGCTGACGCGATCCAGCAGCCGAATCCGGCGCAGCACCTGTGCCACCTCGACGCCGTAGGCGCCGACGTTCTGCACCGGCGTCGCGCCGGCCGAACCCGGAATTCCGGACAGGCACTCGAGTCCGCCGAATCCGGCCGCGACCGTCGCCGCGACCACACCGTCCCAGTCCGCGCCCGCCTCGGCCGTCACGCTGCCGGATCCGAGTTCGACGGCGTCGGTGGCGATGCGGACGACCACGCCGGCGAACCCGCTGTCGGCGATCAGCAGATTGGAACCACCGGCCACCAGCAACACCGGAACGCCCGCGGCGTCGAGGCTGCGCACCGTCTCGACGAGTGCCTCCGTGGTGCGACATTCGGCGACGGTCGCGGGTCCGCCGACCCGCAGCGTGGTCAGCTGCGCCAGCGGCACCGATTCGCGCACCTGCGCGCCGGTCGCGCTCAGCAACTCACGCACGTTGTCGAATGCCACCACTCGAGATGTCTGCACATCGAAAGACGGTAGCGTGTCACACCATGGCGACACCCCTGGCGTACACAGCTCACTACGCGCACCCCGCCGCGGCGGTGCGTGCTGCGCTCGCCGACGAGCAGTACTGGAAGGACCGCATCGAGGAGGTCGGCGGGCCCGGTGCGCGGCTGGACTCCTTCTCGGCCGACGGTGATCGGCTCCGCGTGGAGATGGTGCAGACCATCCCCGCCTCCGAACTGCCCCCCGCCATCACCTCGGTGCGCCCGGGCGATCTCATCATCCCGCGTACCGAGAACTACGAGGGCCTGTCCGGCGTTTTCGAAGCCCATGTCGACGGTGCGCCCGCGAAGGTGCGCGGCACGGTCACCCTGACCGGTTCCGACACCGCCTCCCAGGCCGTCGTCGACGGCTCGGTCGAGGTGACGATCCCGTTGTTCGGCAAGAAGATCGAGGCCGTGGTGGCCGAGAAACTGCTGGAATTGCTGGCCTCGGAGACCGACTTCACCAACACCTGGATCACCAACCACTGATCCGGGCGCGCGCCGGGGACCAGTACCCTGGTCCCCCATGGCCCGCCGACTGGACTATTCCGCTCGCTATCCGCTGCACACCACCGAAGAGGTGTACGCGGCGCTGTGCAACCGCGCCTACTGGGATGCGCGGATGGAAGAGATGCGCAAGCACTCGCCCAACGAGGTGGTCCACCTGCAGGCCGACGGGGACGGTATCGAACTCGAACTCCGGCACATCCTGCCGCGCGACATGCTGCCCGAGATCGCGCAGACCGTGATGCGCAAGGATCTCGTGATCACCCGCAAGGAGAGCTACGGACCGTTCGGCCCCGAGGTCGAGGGCGAGTTCAGCGCCTCGGTTCCGGCCGGTCCGGGCACGCTGACCGGCACCGTGCGGTTGTTTCCCACCGAGACCGGCTGCACCCTGCGTACCTCACCCGTGGCGAAGGTCTTCATTCCGATGCTGGGCCCCAAACTCGAGCAGATGATGCTGGTCAATCTCGTCGACCTGTTCCGCGCCGAAGCCGAATTCACCCAGCAGTGGCTGGAAGAGCAGCGCCCGACAGCCTGAGGCCCGTGGTTCCATCGCACGCCTGCGTCACCGCAATGAGATCGCCGGGCCGGGCCCACCCCGCGAGCACCGGACGCCTCGACTCGACCGCGCACCCACGTACCGCCGCACCGGCGGGCCTCGCGCTCCCCGGCAAGGCCAAGCCGGTGGGCGCCATCACTCGCGGAACCACCGGAATCAATCGGCTGCGCCGCAGCGACCGCTGGCTGACCCACGACCCGATGGTCGTCCAGCGGCTACGGTCGGCCCCGGACCCGCTGGTGGTCGATCTGGGCTACGGGGCGAGTCCGGTGACCACGCTGGAGTTGGCGGCCCGGCTACGCCGGGTTCGCGGCGACATTCGCGTGGTCGGTCTGGAGATCGATCCCGCACGCGTCGTTCCCGATCGAGACGGCGTGCGCTTCGCCAGGGGCGGATTCGAACTCGCGGGCCTGCGGCCGGTACTGGTGCGGGCGTTCAACGTGCTGCGGCAATACGACGAGAGCGAGGTCGCGCGGGCATGGGCGACCATTCTCGGCGGATCGGCGCCCGAGGGGCTCCTGCTCGAAGGCACCTGCGACGAACTGGGCCGCCGCTGCGCGTGGATTCTGCTCGACCGCGACGGCCCGATCTCGCTGACGCTGGCCTGGGATCCGTTCACCGTCGACAAACCCTCCGATATCGCCGAACGCCTGCCGAAGGCATTGATCCACCGCAATGTCCGCGGCGAACGCGTGCACACGCTGCTCACCGCCGCCGACCGGGCGTGGTCGCATGCCGCGCCGATGGCGGTGTACGGTCCGCGCGTGCGCTGGCGGGCGGCGGCGGAACTGTTGCGGGAGCAGGGTTTTCCGGTGCGGAACTATCGCCGCCGGATGCGTGACTGCGTGCTCTCGGTGCCGTGGGAGTGCGTGCGGCCCGGCTGAATTCGAGGTCGCGTCCCCTGCGACCGCACGACGACGGCACTGCTCGTCGAGCGTTACCCGCGAGATCTTCGGGCGACGGTGCGCCCTATGCCGCGGCGAGGGCCCTGCGCACTCGCGCGGCCGCGTGCGGCGCCAAACCCGCACTCGCCGAAGCGATTTCCTGCGGAATACAGCGATGGATGGCGACCGCGTCGGCGACCACCTCGTCCAGCGCCGCCTGACCGATCCCGGTCTCGGCGAGGTCGAGTACGGTCCGCACGGGCGTGGTCACCAGGAACGCACCGGCCGATTCCACATCACCGCGATGCAGATCGCGGCGCAGGACCACTAGCCGGGGCGCCGCGGGCGGGCGGCCCGCACTCGCGGACAGGTGCAGGAAGCGCGGGCGCAGCCGGCCCAGGCCGTGCAATTCGGCGGCACTGTGGTGGGAGACGGCGGCGGCGCCGTCGAACCACGCCGCCCACATGGCGTATTCGTCGAGTGGGCCGTCCGGCCAATCGGCCATCCGCAGGATGCCGAGGCCGACGCGGATCACCGAGCCGTCGGAGAGGGCGCCGCGGATCCGGTGCTCGCATCCGGCACGCAACACGATGCGCGTGGTGAAGTATCCGGCGTGCCGGTCGGCGAGCTGGCGCAGTACCCACCACCCTTGCTCGGAATCCCCCGGTCGGCGCGCAGCCGCGGCATCTCCTGGATCATGCGCGGACATGCGACCAGGTTACGCCGGACCGATGTGCCACATGTCACAATCGGCAGGCCTCTGCATGACAAGCCTCACAGGCTCCACAGAGCGGGCTCAGAAAGCTCGGGAAGAATCGGTTGCCATGACCACTCCGGACACCGCGGTACCCGCTCCCGCACCGGCGGGTGAACCCCGACGCCGCAACGGGCGGCGGATAGCACTGATCATCGGACTCGTCGTGCTGCTCGCACTGGTCGGCACCGCGGCGGGCGCCGAAACCTATCTGCGGCACAAGAACCAGCAGTGCATGGCCTCCCAGGTCGAGAAGGAGCTGGGGTCGAAAGTCGATGTGGGATTCGGACCGAAGCCGTTGCTGCTCACCGCTGTCGACCACAAGGTCCAATACATCACCGTCGACAGCGACGATGCGAAGTTCGGCCCGGCCGTGGACATGAAGGTCCACGCCAAGCTCAACGACATCACCCTGCTCGACGGCGGGCGCGGCGGCGCGAAGGTCGGCAGCAGCTCCGCCGATGCGACCTGGAGCAACGAGGGAATCGCCCAGACCCTGACCGGTCTCGTATCCGGCGTGGAATCGGATCCGGCCGGCGGCACCCTGGACGTCAAGGTGCTCGGCGGGATCGCCGATCTGAAGGTTCAGCCGCACATCGTGGACGGCAAGATCGAGGTCAGCACGCAGTCGGCGTCACTGCTCGGGCTGGGGCTGCCCACCGATCTGGTCGACAGCATCGTCGGTTCGATGACGCAGAGCCTGCAGAACTACCCGCTGGGTATGCAGCCGACCAGCGTGAAGGTCACCGACAATGGGATCTCGGTGTCGTTGCGCGGCGGGCCGACCACGCTGCAGGGCGGTGGCGACACGGAGATCCGCTGCTGATCGCGGGCCCTACTCCGGGAAACCGGCGAGGACGTCCGCCGAGCGGGACAACCCCAGCCGGGTCGCACCGGCCGCGATCAGTTCGGCGGCCGCGGCGGCGGTGCGAATGCCGCCGCTGGCCTTGATGCCGAGCCGCCCACCCACGGTCTCGTGCATCAACCGCACGGCCCGCACCTCGGCTCCGCCCGCGGGGTGGAATCCGGTGGAGGTCTTGACGAAGTCGGCGCCGGCGCGTTCGGCGGCGCGGCACACCTCGACGATCGCCGCATCGGACAGTGCCGCGGACTCCATGATCACCTTGAGCAGCGCCCGGTCCTCGACCGCCTCGCGCACGGTGACGATATCGGCGAGCACCGCGTTGTAGTCCCCCGCGATCGCCGCGCCGACGTCGATCACCATATCGACCTCGGCCGCGCCCTGCTCTACCGCGAATCGCGCCTCGGTGCCCTTCACCAGGGAGTGGTGTTTACCCGAGGGGAAGCCCGCGACCGTGGCGACGGCCAGTCCGGGAGCGGTCACCGGCAGCATCGACGGCGACAGGCACACCGCGTAGACGCCCAGTGCACGAGCCTCGGCGATGGTGTTCGCGACATCGGCGGCGGTCGCCTCGGGGGCCAGCAGCGTGTGATCGATCATCGCGGCGACCTGGGCGCGGGTGTAGGCGGTGGGGGCGGTGTCGGACATGAGGACCAAGTCTGGCACAGCACGCGAATTCGATTACCCCGGACCGGCTTTGCGGCCCGCCGCCCGGGTGCCGTCATCGAACTGGGCGCAACCTGCGAGGATCGTGCGCATGAGTGGCACCGTGTCAGCAGATGATCGGCGTTTCGTCCTGAGCCTGGGCTGTCCCGACCGACCGGGCATCATCGCCCGCATCACCTCGTTCATCGCCGAATTCGGCGGGTCGATCGTGGAGGCCGGTTATCACTCCGACCCCGACACCAGGTGGTTCTTCACCCGCCAGGCCATCGCGGCCGCGACGGTGCCGTTCGGCATCGACGAGTTGCGCGAGCGGTTCACCGTCGTGGCCGCCGAGCTGGGCCCGCAGACCGACTGGCAACTGCTGGATTCCGGGCGCCGCCGCCGCGCCGTCCTGCTGGTCAGCCGCGACGGGCACTGCCTGCACGATCTGCTCGGGCGGGCCGCCAGCGGCGAATTGCCCGCGACCATCGAAGCGGTGATCGGCAACCATCCGGATCTGGGCGAGATGACCCGCGCGCACGGTATTCCGTTCCACCACGTGCCCTTTCCCGCCGATCCGGCCGAACGCGGCCCCGCCTTCGAGCAGGTACGCGAGCTCACCGACGCGCACGATCCGCACGCGGTGGTGCTGGCACGGTTCATGCAGGTGCTGCCGGCCGAGCTGTGCGAGCACTGGGCCGGGCGGGCGCTGAACATCCATCACAGCTTCCTGCCCTCGTTCGTGGGAGCACGGCCGTATCATCAGGCCTTCGCGCGCGGTGTGAAGCTGATCGGCGCCACCTGTCATTACGTCACCGCCGATCTGGATGCGGGACCGATCATCGAACAGGATGTCAGCCGCATCGACCATGCCGACACCGTGCGCGACATGGTCCGGCAGGGCCGCGACATCGAACGGGTGGTGCTGGCGCGCGGACTGCGATGGCATCTGGAGGGGCGCGTGCTGGTGCACGGGCGGCGCACCGTCGTCTTTTCCTAGCGGAACCTTCTCGTAACGCGGCGGGCCAAGACCGGGCGCCCTTGACCGGCCTTGGCGGACAACACGATTCAGCGTCGTGTTGCCGTCCTCGCCGCGCGGAGCCGGCAGCGCGGCTCCGCTACGACAGGTCTCGTGGCGACTTCCCGATCCGAACGTGGGTCACCAGGATGCACCCGCGCCGCGAGTACGTCCAGCCCCGGCGGGCCGTCGCGGGGCGCTCAGCCCGCCACCGCACGGCGGCCGAAGCGAGTGACCTCGATCAATCGGCGAAGTTCGGCGTTGAACTCCGCGCTCGCTTCGATATTCGCCAGATGTCCGGTGGCGAGGACCGAATAGCGATCCAGATTTCCCGCCGCGGCGAGCTCGTCGGCGATCTTGCGCGACATGCTCTCCGGCAGCAGATTGTCGTAGGCGCCGGCCATGACGCTGGTGGGGACGCACAGATTCGCTGCGGCGCCGTGGATTTCGAGTTCGATCAGCGCCAGCGCGTATTTCGCCCGCACCAGCGGACGGCAGGAGCGCACGATCGAGAGGCAGAAGTCCACCTGGTCCGCCGTGGCGTATCGATTCATGATGCGCGCCTTGAAGATTCCGCGCACCGGGGCGCCGGCCGGGAACGGCACGGGCTGACCGAACAGGGCGCGTCCCAGCCAGTTGGGGGCCGGGACGATGTCGTTGAAGATGGGGAGCACTCGCGTTTCGGCGGCGATATCGCCCGCCGTCGTGGTGAGCAGCAGGGCCGCGCTCGCGCGCTGCGCCACCTGCTCCGGATGGAATTTGGCCCAGGCCTGAATCGTGATGCCGCCCATGCTGTGTCCCACCAGCACGGCCTTGCGTCCCGCGGGCACCGCCGCGTCCAGGACGGCGCACAGATCGTCGGCGAGTTGTTCGGCGTCGAACCGGCCCGTTCCCAGGGTGCTGGCGCCGTGACCGCGCTGATCGAACGCGATGACGCGGTGGTCACCGGCGAAGGCGTTGATCTGCGGGTTCCAGTACTCGAGGCAGCAGGACCAGCCGTGCACGAAGACGATCACATCGCCGTCGGCCGGGCCGTACGCGTGGACGCGCAGCTGGGCACCGTCGGTGGTCGTGACCGAGAGGACCTCGGCGTCGGGTGCGCAGTTCAACTCGGCCGTGCGGTAGGTGCGCGAACGCATCTTCGCGCGATATCCGCCGGTCAGCGCGCCGATGCCGGTCCGTAGTTCGGCAACGTTCTCGGGCAGGTTCACCAGCATGACCACTCCTTTGTGTCCTACCGCACGTTACCGCGCTAGCAACGGTGCTTGCTAGTGCAAGCAGCGAAGAATTTCCGGTTTCGCACGTTTGTCCGGCGAAGCCGCACTTCAGCGCTGCCCGCACCCCCGCATCGGCCGAATACCCATTCCGCCCAACGGCATTCACAACCGCCGGCGCAACGTCCCACTACCCCCATTTATCGCCCGGCGGCACGGAAGTGCTACGCCGAATTCGCTGAGTGATTGCCGAACCGGCTAAGCGGTCGCCTCGCGCATGCGCCGTGCGGCGTAGGTTTCGGCCAGCACCTGGGCGAGTTCGTCGTTGAACGCCTCGTATGCCTCGACGTTGCCCAGATGACCGGTCGGCAGTTCGACCAGCTTGCGGAATGCGCCGACCGAGCGCAGCTCCTCGGCCAGGCGCTCGGAGTGCACCGGCGGCGTCATATCGTCCACGGAACCGGCGATCACCGTGGTCGGCACGGTCACACAGCGGGTACAGCTCTGCAGAGCCAGTTCGGCCAGGAGGAAACCGAATCGCGAACGCACCATCGCCGGGCACGAGCGCACGATCGCCAGCGCGAAGTCGACCACTTCACCGGTCGACGCCAGACTCATGATCTGGCGGCGGAAGATCCACTTCACCGGCCCGATCGGCGGGAACAACACCGGCAGGCCGAGCCCGAGGCGCCCGACCGGGAACGGCAGCGCCAGCGGACCACGGTTGAATCGCGGAACCACGGTGGTCTCGGCGATCAGGTCGCCGGAGGCGGTATTGGCCAGCACCACCGCATCGGCTCGCGCGGCGACCTGGCGCGGATACCGGCCGGCCCAGGCCTGAATGGTCATCCCGCCGAGACTGTGCCCCACCAGGACCGCACGCTGGCCGGGACGCAGGGTGGCGTCCAGCACCGCGGCGAGATCGTCGGCCAGCAGGTCGGTGGACAGCGGCGCGGTGCCGGATTCGCTCTCGCCGTGACCGCGCTGGTCGTAGGCGATCACGCGGTATTCGCCGGCGAAGGCGTTGATCTGGGGATTCCAGTATTCGATGCAGCAGGTCCAGCCGTGCGCCAGCACGATCGCCTCGCCGTCGGCGGGGCCGTAGCTGTGCACGCGCAGCCGGGCGCCGTCGGAGGCGGTCACCGTGGTCACCTCACACGGCACCGCGGGCGAATTCAGCGCGGGCAGGCCGTAGGGCCGGGTGCGCAGGGCTGCGCGATGGCCGGACAGCAGCCCGCGCAGACGCTCCGCGATCACCGCCACCGTGCTGGGCAACGTTGCCTGCATGAGAACACTCCTTTGTGTGTTACTGATCGATACAGTAACCCGAAGGAGTGGGTGCTTGCTAGTGCAAGCGCGAGGACGGCGGGTTCACCAGCGCGGACCGCGTTGAATTTCGTCGACCTTCGGCCGCACATCGGCCAGATAGATGCCCGTGGCGATCACCGCGGCGATCCCCAGCAATCCGACCGGCGTGCGGGCGAGCAGCAGGAAACCGAGGGCGACCGCGAGGATCGAGACCCAGATGGGCTTGGTGAGCTTGTCCACGGCCGTGAACGCGTCGGCACGCTGCCGAATCGCGTGCACCAGCGCGAAGATATTCGCGGCCATCGCGGCAAGCCAGAGCAGCCACAGGATTGCACTAGTCAGCTGGTACACAGCACCCATGATAGGAGCAACGCCCGCATGCGGCAGTGCGCATGCGGGCGTTGCGGGATCCGGTACCACCCGGATCCGCGTGGCGGTTCCGGATTACCCCTCGGCCGGTCTCTGCTGCGGCCGAATTACTTCTTGGCCGGAGTGGTCTTCTTCGCGGTGGTGGCGGTAGTGGTCTTGGCCGGCGCCTTCTTGGCGGGGGCCTTCTTCGCCGGGGCCTTCTTCGCCGGGGCGGGATCCTCCGCGGCGGCCTCGGTGGTCACCGCGACGACCTCGGCGTCGACGACCGCGGCGGCCTCGTCGGCCTGCTCGGCCGCTTTGCCCAGAAACCCACGGGCCTGGTCGGACACCTTGGTCAGGACGTCCTCGGCGCGAGTGACGACATCGGTGTAGATGCCCTCGACCTTGTCGAAACGCTCGTCGAAGCCGGGGTTGGAACGCAGCCGGTCGACGGTCTCCTCACCGCGCACGGCCAGATCCGAGTACAGATCCACCAGCTGGCGGTAGTACTGGTCGACCAGCTTGCGCAGCTCCTCCGGGGTGAACTTCTCGCGCAGTTCGGCGAGGTCGTCCGGCAGCTCGGAGGGCAGTCCGGTCAGGCGGCCGCGCAGCGTCTCGATCTGGTCCTGCACATCGGCAGGGAGATTCGACAGGCGCTCGCGAGCCTCCTCGACGCGGGAGTTCACATCGACGGTGGCGGCGCGGTCGCGGACACGGTCGACGATGTCGTTGACCGCCGCGTAGAGCGCGTCACCGGCTCCGACGGTCGCGTAGATCGGCTTGGTCACAGTGACGTTGGGCTGGGTCATAGTTGTTCGTTCTCCTGGCGTGGCGAGATTTCGGTAGTACTGCCATCGGTGGCATGGTGCGGAACCTCGTTGTCCCTTGGGCTTTCGGGTGCACCGCCCCTCGGGCTCTCGGGCACACCGCCCCTGCTCCCCCCTGGAACGCCCCCCTCGGATTCCCCCTGAACGGATTCCGAGACGTTCCCTCCGTTGTCGTTCCCGCCGTTTTCACGGCGGAACGATTCGTAGATATCCAGGAGCACCTGCTTCTGCCGCTCCGTGATGTCGGTATCGGCCAGCAGTGCGTCCCGCACCGGGCTGTGCTCCCTCTGTTCGAGGTAACCGGCCCGGACGTACAAGACCTCCGACGACACGCGCAGACCCTTGGCGATCTGCGTGAGTACCTCGGCGGACGGGTTGCGCAATCCGCGCTCGATCTGACTCAGGTACGGATTGCTCACCCCCGCCAGCTGTGCGAGCTGACGCAACGAGACCTGAGCGGCCTCCCGCTGCGCCCGGATGAAGCCTCCGATGTCGTGCGCCGCGTTGGCTACGCGACCCACCCGGTCTCCGGGAACCGCAGACGTCTCTGCGGTTTCCCCCGTGTTCCGATCAGAAACCTCTGGTTCCTGTGCCATCACACTGCTCACCTTCCGGCGGTTGTACGGTCGATTCTAAATGAGGGTGCTAACTCTTGCAAGCACCCCTGTTAGCACTATTTCGGCAAACTTCCGGCAGTGGTTGTCAGAAGCCTGGGAACAGTAAATGCGATACGGCGTAAATCGCCAGGCCGGCAAGTGATCCGACCACGGTGCCGTTGATCCGGATGAATTGCAGATCGCGCCCCGCCTGCAATTCGATCTTGCGACTCGCCTCATCGGCATCCCACCGGGCAACCGTGTCGCTGATCAGGGCCGCGATCTCGGAACCGTAGTTGGCGACGAGATATCTCACGCCGCGTTCAACCCAAGCGTCCACTTGTTTTGTCAGTTCGGGTTCATCGACCAGACGCTGACCCAACTGCTGCACATTCTCCGAGATCTTGCGGCGCAAGGTACTACCCGGATCGTCGGCCGATTCCAGGATCATCCGTTTGGCCGCGCGCCAGGTCGCGCGCGCCATTCCGGTAATTTCCTCGCGGCCCATGATCTCGGTCTTCACCCGCTCGGCCTTGGCGATCATCGCCTCGTCGTACTGCAGATCGCGGGCGAAATCCTCGAGAAATCGGTTCGCCGCCAAACGCACCTCGTGATCGGGTTGCGAGCGAATCTTCCAGGTGAATTCCACCAATTCCCGGTAGATCTTCTCCGACAGCAGGATATTGGCGAATTTCGGCGCCCAGGACGGGGCGTCGCGCATGACGATCCGGTCCAGGGTCTCCTGACTCGCCAGGGCCCATTGGTGGGCGCGTTCGGCCAGCAGATCGAGCAGCGGCTCCTGCCGGTTCTCGGCCAGCAGCTCGGCGAGTACCCGCCCGATCGGCGGCCCCCACTGCGGTTCGGCGATGCGCTTGACGATGGTCTGGTCGATCACCTGCTCGACATCGGAGTCGCGCAGCGCCCCGATCACCGCCCGCAGAATGGTCGACGACTCCTCCGACACCCGCGCGGCGTGCCGGGGATCGGCCATCCACGTCCCCAGCCGCAACGAGATCTGCGCCGAGTTCACCTTCGTCGCCACCGTGTCGGGCGAGAGGAAATTGGTGCGGACGAAATCGCCCAGGCTGGTGCCGAGTTGATCTTTCTTCTTACGGATGATCGCGGTGTGCGGAATGGGCAGGCCGAGCGGATGCCGGAACAGCGCGGTGACCGCGAACCAGTCCGCCAGCGCGCCGACCATGCCGGCCTCCGAGGCCGCGCGCACGTAGCCGACCCAGCTGCCGCCGATATCGCGCGAACCGAGCCAGCAACAGACCAGATAGACGACCGTGGCCGCCGCCAGGAATCCGGTCGCGACCATCTTCATCTTGCGCAGATCGCGTTTCTTCCCGGATTCGTCCATCAGATCGGCGAACGACGACGGTGGTTCCGGCGCGCCCCGGCTCCCGGACCGTGTGGTATTTCCCACTTCCGCCCGGGTATCGGGGTGCGCGTTCGCTTCCGCCAGGACGGGGGCGCTGCCGGCAGATTGCTCCATATCCCCATTCTGGCTGGAATATCGGCGCTGCCGACGTGCGCCCGCTCACCCCGCGTCCGTCGACGCCTCGTCCGTACAGCCCGCGCCGCGGGGCCTGCCCGCTCGGCGAACCGGGAACATCACCTCGGCGAAGGACTTAAGCTGGTGGTGCCCATATCCCCGGATCCAGGAGTCCCCTCGAGCATGACCACACATCGTGCCGCGAGCGCTGCCGTCGACACCCCCGCGGTGCGCCCCGGCCGGGTGGACGGTCGCAAGCGGCGCTGGCACCAGCACAAGATCGACCGCCGAGAAGAACTCGTCGACGGCACCCTCGCCGCTATCCGCAACCGCGGCGGCGATGTCGGAATGGACGAGATCGCCGCGGAGATCGGCGTATCCAAAACCGTCCTGTACCGCTACTTCTCGGACAAGTCCGATCTGACCCGCGCCACCATGGAGCGGTTCATCGAGACCACGCTGATGCCGCGGATCTACGAGGCGATCAGCGACGACGCCGACGAATATCAGCTCGTCCGCAACACTCTGGCCGCCTATGTGCACACCGTCGAGGCCGATATCGACGTGTACCGCTTCATCATGGGCAACGGCTCCACCACCGACAAGTCCAGCCTCGCCGATTTCGAGAAGCTGTTCGCCGACGTGGTGTCGGTCGTGGTGCAGACCAAGGCCTTCGATCGCGGCGTCGACACCGAGGGTGTGCTGCTGTATTCCTACGTCATCGTGGGCGGTGTGCAGCTGGCCACCGACTGGTGGATCAGCAATCGCTCGATGTCGGCCGATCGCATGCTCGACCACCTGGCGATGATGGTGTGGAGCGCGATCGAGGGCATGGTCCGCGCGGGTGGTTCGCCGGAGAAGTTCAACGCCGTGCCGCACGAGCTTCCTGAGGCCGACCTGGGCTGATTCGCCCGCGAAGGAATCCGTGCTCGCCGTCTCTGGGCCGACGGCTCACGCTTGGTTACGCTGAAGACCGGCCAGGCGGGGCATCAACGGAGGTCATCAATGGCGAAAGAGCTGCCGACGTCGCGGCTGGCGCGGGGGACGAAACTGGGTGTGGCCGTCGCCGGCAACGTGTTGCGCGCGCAGAAGACCCGCCGTTCCATGCGCGGACGCTCCGAAGCGGTACGCGAGCGGATGGCCGAGGAATCGATGATCCGCGCCACCGAGCAGATGGTCATGGTGCTGGGCACCATGAAGGGCGTGGCCATGAAACTCGGCCAGATGCTCTCGGTGCTGGATCTGGATCTGGTTCCGCCGGAACATCGCGAGCGATTCCAGCGCCGGCTCGCCGTGCTGCGCGACAGCGCTCCGAAGGTCTCCTTCGACACCATGCGCGGTGTCATCGAGAAGGATTTCGGCCGCACCCTCGAGGACTTGTTCGCCGAATTCGACGCCGAACCGATCGCGGCGGCCTCGATCGGCCAGGTCTATCGGGCGCGGCTGCACGACGGTCGCGCGGTCGCGGTGAAGGTGCAGTATCCGGGCATCGATACCGCCGTGCGCGCCGATCTGAAGAACCTCGCGATGTTCCGCCGCGTCCTGCAGTCGGCGATGCCGTGGGTGACGCCGGCGGTCCTCGACGAACTGCGCTTGAATCTCGAGAGCGAACTGGACTACGTGGCCGAGGCGCATACCCAGCGCGAGGTGGCCGAACTGTTCGCCGACCATCCGTTCATCGTGGTCCCGGCCACGATGCCCGAGCTGTCGAGTACGCACGTGCTGGTCAGCGAGTACTTCCCCGGTCGCGGTTTCGAGGAGATCCGCCGGTTGCCGGAGGCCGAACGCGACCGGGTCGGCGAAATCATCTACCGCTTCTACGTGGGCTCGCTGTTCACCTTCCACGAGTTCTGCGGTGACCCGCATCCGGGCAATCTGCTGCTCGGCGAGGACGGCCGGGTCGCCTTCCTGGATTTCGGGCTTTTCAACCGGATGGACCCCGAACACGTCCGCTTCGAGGCCACCTGTATTCGCGCGGCGGCCGAGGAACGCGCGGAAGATCTGCGCCAGTTGATGATCGAGCACGGCATCATCGATTCGCCGGAGGAGATCAGCCCCGAGGACTGCCTGGAGTACGTGCTCGCGGCATGTGAGTGGGCGCTGATCGACCAGGATCTGACCATCACACCCGAGTTGGCCAGCGGCGCCTTCGTGCTGGCGGTCGATCCGCGCGCGAGTGAATACGCCGGGATGAAACAGCAGAATCTGCCGCCGGAACATCTGTTCTCGCGGCGTGCGGACTTCCTGACGTTCGGGGTACTCGGCCAGTTGGAAGCGACCGCGAACTGGCATCGCATCGCCCGCGAGTGGCTCTACGGCGACGACCCGGTGACCGAACTCGGTAAACAGCATCACGCCTGGCTGGCTCGGCGCGGCCTGCCGCGCAAACCGGCGAAGCGCCCGGCGCCACGCAAGGCCGCCGGCGGAAAACGTACCAGCACAAAGTAATCGGCCACCACGAGAATGGGATGGGCATGACCGACAGGGAATTCGACCTCGTACTGTTCGGCGCGACGGGGTTCGTCGGCCGGCTGACCGCGCGGTATCTGGCCGAGGCCGCGCCCGAGAACGCGCGCATCGCCCTCGCGGGCCGCTCGCCGGAGAAGCTCACCGCGGTGCGCGACGAACTCGGCGGCGCCGCGGCGATCTGGCCGCTGCTGGTCGCCGATTCCTCCGACCAGGCGGCGCTGGACGCGCTGGCCGCCCGGACGAAGGTCGTGGTCACCACCGTGGGCCCGTACCTGCGCTACGGCCTGCCGCTGGCGCAGGCCTGCGCGAACGCCGGCACCCACTACGCGGATCTGACCGGCGAGCCGCTGTTCATCCGCGAATGTATCGATCGGTTCGGTGAGCGGGCCACCGAAACCGGCGCGAAGATCGTGAATTCCTGTGGGTACGACTCGATTCCGTCGGATCTGAGCGTGTATCGGCTCTACCGGCAGTCCGTCGAGGACAACACCGGTGAACTCACCGACACCACGCTGGTGGCGTGGCTCAAGGGCGGCGCCAGCGGCGGCACCATCGATTCCGGGCGAGCGATGATGGAGGCCATCGCCACCGATCCGGCCAAGGGTTCGGTGCTCTCGCATCCGTATTCGCTGAGCCCGGACAAGTCGATGGAACCCGATGTGGGCCGGCAGTCCGACCAGGCTCTCTCGCGCGCCTCGGCCATCGACCCCAGCCTCGACGGCTGGGTCGCCACCTTCGTGATGGCCGCGCACAACACCAAAGTGGTGCGGCGCAGCAACGGTCTGCTGGGCTGGGTGTACGGCAAGAACTTCCGCTACCGCGAGGTGATGAGCGCCGGGAGCTCACCGGCGGCGCCGCTGGTCGCCGCCGGAATGGCCGGCGGCATCGTCGCCGGCATGACCGCCGGTGCGCTGCTCTCCCGCGTGTCGGCGGGGCGCCGGCTCCTGGACCGGATCCTGCCGAAGCCGGGGACCGGCCCCGGCGAGCAGGCCCGCCGCAGCGGCTGGTTCACCATGAAGACCTTCGCCGAGACCACCTCCGGCGCGCGGTACGTCTGCACCTTCGCCGGGCAGGGCGATCCGGGCTATCAGGCCACCTCGGTCATGCTCGGGGAGGCCGGACTGTGCCTGGCCTTCGACGAACTTCCGGAGGCGGCGGGCATCCTCACCCCCGCCTCCGCCATGGGCGATCCGCTCACCGATCGCCTGCGGCGGGCCGGGCTGACCATCGAGGTCGAGCGGGCCTGAACGACGGATTCATTTGCGGCGCAGGCCCGTTCACAGATCGTCCGGCAGGGAACGGGTCAGCCGCCACAGCGTGTGCACCGCCGCGCCGTCGAGCATGCCGACCTCGTCGAAATAGCGCAGCATCGGCTCGGACAGAAAGCTCATCGTCCGCCGGTACTGCGGTCCGGTGAAGGCCGCGGCGAATCCGCGCCGGGGGTCGATGCCCACGGCGCGATAGACCTGCGGATTGACCAGCATCGGATACAGCACCAGCGCGAAGTAGGCCAGCAGGAGTTGATGCGGCAGCCGCTGCCACCGCGAACGCCGGGCCATCCCGCGCGCCAGCGCATTGCGGGCGAAGCCGATGTGCCGCGCCTCCTCCAGCACGTGGATACGCATCAACTGCCGCACATGCGGCTGAATCCGGCTGTCCGCCATGGCTTCTCGCTGACCGCGATCGAGAATCTCCTCGATCAGCAGCGTGCCGGCGTAGACGACCGGGCCGATCGGGAAATGTTCGGCGACGCGCAACTGCATCCGGCTCAGCGCGACCGGCCGATACGGCGGTATTCCGGTCTTGTCGATGAGCCGGGCGAACATGATCGAGTGGCGCGCCTCCTCACTCAGTTCGGTGAGCGCGTACATCGCGTGCTGCGAGGTCGGATCGCGCGCGACGATGCGCAGCAGATACTTGCTGAGCAGCCCCTCGGCGACGATCCCGAACGACAGCAGGCTCACCAATTCGTGTTTGCCGAGTTCGATGCGCTGCTCGGGGCCGAGGCGATCCCACAGCGGGGTGCCGTAGAGGGAGATCCGGTGTTCGGGCAGCCAGGCCTTGTCCGGCTGCCACGGCTGCTCCCAGTCGATATCGATATCGGCGTCGTAGAAGTGTTCCGCCGACGAGCGAAGCAGCCGCTGGGCCACGCGCTCGCGCCCGTCGGAACCGTCCGCCGCGAAATTCTCGGTGTGTTGTGCCATCGGCTTCACCGTCCTGCCGCTGGACCGCGGCCCGCGTTGTGCTCACCTCGGCCCATTTGCCGACCGATGTGAGCGGTGGCACACTCGATATTACCTATTACTCATTGTCACGGCTATAGTGCGGACAGGGCGCTCTCGCGCAGCTCAGGAAGGCGATCATGCGGCAACCCGAACCGGATTACCAGGGGCCGGGCGTCGTCGTGCTCCGCGATCGGGAATTCGCCGTCCGGGTGCGGCTGCGCGGCCATCGCCAGCCGATCGACGGCATCTACCGCTGGTACGGCCGCCTCGATCCGGACGCCGCGCTGGATGCGGCGGTCGGCGACCGCAAACATCGCATCGAGTTCCGGACCCCGGAAGGCACCGCGGCGGCGATCCTGGGTGATCGGGATTTCTGGGGGCGACTGCGGCTGCTCGGGCACAGCGCACCGCCGTATCGGATCTCGACAGCCGACGACCTCGACGCGAGGATGACCCGGTGAATCTCGCACGCCGCACCATGAACAACCCGGTCTTCGCCCTGCTCTACGAGCGGGCGTGGCGGCCGACCAGTTTTCTGCTGGCCACCGGGCGGACCATGCACGCCGATCGCCGTGACGCGGTGCGCACCTTGCGCCTCGGCGCGGGCGACCGGGTGCTCGACATCGCCTGCGGGCCGGGCAATTTCACCCACTATCTGAGCGAACACGTCGGCGCCGGCTATGCGGTGGGCATCGATTTCTCGGTGCCGATGCTGCGGCAGGCCGTCGCCGACAACTCCGGCCCGCGAGCCGGCTACGTCCGCGGCGACGCACGTCGGCTTCCGTTCCCCGACAACAGCTTCGACGCGGTCTGCTGTTTCGGTGCGCTGTATCTGATCCCGGATCCGCTGACCGCCGCCGACGAGATGATCCGGGTGCTCGCGCCCGGCGGCCGCATCGCGATCAGCACCAGTCATCGCCCGCAGGGCTGGGTGGGGCAGGTGTCGAGCGCGGTCGGCGGCGCGGGCGGGCTGCGCGTATTCGACCTGGACACCTTCCCGAAAATGTTCGCCGAATACGGATTGGTGGATATCGAACAGCAAGTGCACGGCCTGCTGCAGTACGTCAGCGCCCGGGCTGCCGAGGCGGCTTGAAACTGGCAGCGCCACAGTGATTTACACATTTTTCTCGCTCATCGATGTGCGCATTCACAATGCGCCGCCGCGCGCCGGGAACCGGCCGCTCCGGTAAGCTCGCCGAGGGAAACTCTCGGGGCGGAAGGGGATCATCGCGGTGCCGATTCCGGAGACCGGTCAGCATCTGGCGCGCGAGTTGTACGCCGCGGCAACAGGTTCCGGAGCCGAGGTGTTCGAGATCGCCGAGGACACCGCCCGCAATCTCGCGGCGGCCTGCGACCGGCTCGTCGAGGATCTCCACGCCGCCCGCGGCGACGGCGCGGTCCCGGCCACGGTGCGCGGCTTCGGCGAACTCGCGTCCGGCCGCGCCCTGGCGCGTGGATTCTCCCGCAAGAGCGGCGAATACCTCGACACCGTCCTCTCGTTCCAGCAGACGGCGCTGCTGTTCAAGGCCGCCTATCTGGCCGCGGGGAAACATTTCGACGAGGCCGAGGCCGCCAACCGCGCGGCACTGGCGCTGATCCGGCCCGAGCCGGGAGCCTGACGTGGCCGACGCGTCCCGCTTCGATCCGCCCTTCGTCGCGGACCGAGAGGTCTACGGCTCCTACAGCCACCGGCAACTCTGGGAGCTGGTGCACGAGGCACTGGACCCGGCCGCGCTGGGCGAGGCGGCGGCGGCCTGGCAGCGGCAGGCGGACGCCGTCGCCGCGGCGTTCCGGACCTTCGCCGACACCACACACGCCGAATTCGCGCGCTGGTCCGGGCAGGCGCGCGCGGCGGCCGAACCCGCGACGGCGGCATTCGTCGAACGTGGCGCCGCCGCCGCCGAGGTCTGCACCCGGCTGCGGAACCTGCTGGAGGCCGATGCCGAAGCGGCGCAATCCATTCGCGACGCGCTACCCGCGCCGGCGAACTATGTGCCGCTGCCCGACCCGGTCGCCGAGGTGGTGCACGGCGGCGCCCGCCGGATGACACACGACATCGCCGCCGCCTCGGCCCTGGCCGACGCCCGCGACATCATGACCTTCCGCTACAACAGCACCCTGGCCGCCTCCGGCGATCGGGTGCCGCGCTTCGTTCCCGCACCCCGGCCGGATTCGGGTGGGGGTCACCCGTAGTGAAATGGGTGCTGACGCCGGACGAGTTCGCCCACGTCTGGGCCACCGAAACCGATCTCGACCGCCGCCCCTATCCGGTGAACATGATCCCGGAATCCAGCGTGCGCACCGAAACCGAATATGCCGCATTGGGTTTGCGCACCCGCTACGCGCGCAACACCGATCCGGATCTCACCGCCGCACTGCTGCTGTGCACCCGGCCGGACGCCACCACGATCACCGTCTCCGGCCGGCGCTCGACACCGGCGGACGAGCCGGAACTGATCCTCGCCTTCGCCGCCGTGGTCCACCGGCACGCGGGACTGCTGATCGCGCGACCAGACGCCGTCACGGTCGCCGTCTGCCATGCGCGTGGACTGGGCGAACGGCTGGTGGCCGCGATCGGCTCGGCGCCCGCGGGCAGAGGCGGGCCGATGCGCGAGCCGCAGCAGGCGGTGCTCGACACCGGGACCGACGCCCGGCCCGGCGGCGATATCGGCACGCCGCAGGATCCGGGCGCCGCCCGCTTCCGCCGCACCCTGCGCGCGCCGGTCGACGCGCGCGGATTCATCACCGTCACCGTCGCACCGGACAATCCGATGTCGCCGCCGACGCGGCACCGCACCTGGCTCGACATCACCGGCGACGGCCGCTATCTGCTCACCACGGCCGCCGAGCTGGTGCTGACCCCGGTCGACGACGCCGAATTCGCCGCACAGTTGACGCGACTGGCCGGAATCGGCTGATTCGCGACACGATCACCGCCCGGCTGTCGGGGCCGCCGACCATACTCGACGGTTATGGCGAAATCTCCGTGGACCGAACCCGCGACCACCGCGTTGCGAGCCGGCGGGGTCCGGCTCGATTCCTACGATTCTTCGGCCACCCCCGGATTCACCGGCGACAAGAAACTCGGCGCGAAATTGCTGCCCGAACGCGGCCGAGCGCTGTCGGATCTGCAGGAGATGCTGTTCGCGAACGGCCGCTCGGGTGATCACCGCAACCTGCTGCTCATCCTGCAGGGTATGGACACCGCGGGGAAGGGCGGTGTGGTGCGCCACGTGATCGGCATGGTCGACCCGCAGGGCGTACGACATGCCGCCTTCGGCGTTCCCACCGACGAGGAACGCCGTCACCACTATCTGTGGCGAATCCGCCATCGTCTGCCGGCAGGCGGGCAGATCGGCGTCTTCGACCGGTCGCATTACGAGGACGTCCTCGTGGTGCGGGTGCAGAACCTGGTGTCGCGCGCGGTGTGGGAGCCGCGCTACGACGAGATCAACGAGTTCGAACGGGAGATCACCGAGGCCGGCACGACGATCGTCAAGGTCGCGATGTTCGTCTCGCTGGACGAACAGAAACGCCGGCTCGGCGAGCGGCTGGAACGCTCGGACAAATACTGGAAGTACGACCCGAGCGACATCGACGACCGCGCGCTCTGGCCCGAATATCAGCAGGCCTATCAGGACGTGCTGGACCGCACCGATACCGAGCACGCGCCGTGGTACGTCGTTCCCGCCGACCGCAAATGGTTCGCCCGGCTGGCGGTCACCGAACTGCTCATCGACGCCCTGAGCGGCCTGAAGCTGACCTGGCCCGCGCCGCATTTCGACATCGAGACCGAGAAAGCGCGGCTCGCCGCCGGCTGACCCGCACGCCGGACACCGGCAACGCCGGGAAGATTCCGGCCGGAATCTCGGGGATCTCTCAGGTTGAGCGGGAATCATGTGGTGCCGAGTGTGCCCGGTGCGGCGGCCCGCTGATCATGCGGCACCGCGACGGCGCGGCGGACGGCCCGTACGATCGCAGGCGGCGCCCGGCCGCACCCATACACGTAACACAGGAAAGGCGTGGTGAACTCCGAGGTGAGCAAGAATCCGCGTGGGAAGAACTCGCTGACGGCGGTGCGTGGCGGAGATCGCACGCGCACGATCCTGATTCAGGTGGGTGTCGCGGCCGTGCTGATCGCGCTGATCGCGGCCATCGGCATCAGCATCGCCGTCAAACAGTCCAACAAGAACGACACCGGGCCGGTGCCCTCGGTCGCCGCGCAGCCGGCCGCACCCGACGCGGTCACCGGATCGATCACCGACAAGGGCGAGATCAAGATCGGCAAGCCCGGCGCCAAGGTCGACATCCGCGTCATCGCCGACCTGCAGTGCCCGGCCTGCAAGATGTTCGAGAGCGCCAACGCCAAGGCCATCGAGGACGCGGTGAACGCGGGCACGGCCAGCGTGCGCTACAACATCATCGCCTTCCTCGACCAGTCCTCGGGCGGTACCCGCTACTCCTCGCGCGCGGCCAACGCCGCCTACTGCGTCGCCGGCTCCGACCCGACCAAATTCCTGCCGTGGCTGACCACCATGTACAACCAGCAGCCCCCGGAGGGCGGCACCGGCCTGCCCGACGAGAAGCTGGTGCAGATCGCCCAGGCCGCCGGATACACCGATCCGGCCGTGGCCGAGTGCATCACGTCGGACAAGTACGACAAGTACGTGCAGAAGACCACCAAGGACGTGCTCAACAGCGGCATCAAGTCCACGCCGACGGTGTACGTCGACGGTAAGCAGATCACCAGCTCGCAGCAGCTGATGCAGCCCGACGGTCTGCGCCCGGTGATCGAGGCCGCGGCCAAGTGATCACCGTCCGGCCCCGCCCCGCGTGGCTGCTCCTGCTCGGCACCCTGCTGGGCTGGCTGGCCGCGGTGACGCTGACGATCGAAGATTTCAAACTGCTGAAGGATCCGTCCTATCGGCCGTCGTGCAGTATCAATCCGATCCTGTCCTGCGGTTCGGTGATGGCTACCCATCAAGCCTCGGTGTTCGGATTCCCGAATCCGATCATCGGCGTGACGGGATTCTCGGTGGCGGTCACCATCGCGGTGCTCGCGGTCGCCGGTGTCGCCCTGCCGCGCTGGTTCTGGGGCGGACTGTGGATCGGCCTGATCGCCGGAATGGGCTTCGTCTTCTGGCTGATCTTCCAGAGCCTCTACCGCATCGGCGCGCTGTGCCCGTACTGCATGGTGGTGTGGACTTTCACGCCGGTCTGCCTGGCGGTGGTCACCGATCAACTGTGGGGCGGGGCCCGCGGGATCATGGGCATCATCGCGCAGTGGCGGTGGACGATCGTGGTGGTCTACTACGCGATCGTGCTGCTGCTGGTCTTCCTGCGCTTCCAGGACTACTGGCTCTCGCTGTTCTGATCAGTTGGGCGGGCCGGCGGCCAGCGTCACCGCGAGCGCGCGGTGGGTGCCGTCCGGCTCGACCAGATCCAGCCGGATCACCTCGTCCGGCCGGCGCACATTGAGTGCGGCCTTGAGGCTCTGCGCCGAGGTGACTGGCGTGTCGTCGACCGCGACGATCACCTCGCCGGAATTCAACCCGGCCGCGAAGGCCGGCAGCCCGTAGATCGCCACGTCCACCCGGGCGCCGGTGGGTTTGGCATCGGAGGTCAGCACCCCGAGAGTCGCGGTCGGGCCGACGTGGACGGTATCGGTCGGAATGCCGGTGCGGATCTGGCGCACCACGCTCAACGCCCGATCGATCGGCACCGCGTATCCGCTGGCCTGTCCCTGCTGCCGGGACAGTTCCCCCGAGGCGGCGGTCACCACGCCGATCACCGCCCCGGACCGGTCGACCAGGGCGCCACCGGACTGTCCGGAGACCACCGGCGCCGCCACCTCGATCATTCCGATCAACGCCTTGCGCGACAGATCGGCGGCATCGCGCGCGACGATCGAGGCATCCAGCGCGGTGACGGTGCCCGGTGTCGCAGTCGGCGAACCGGTTCCGCCCGCATTGCCGATCGCCAGCGCCTGATCGCCGACCCGGACCCCGGCGGAGCTGCCGATGCGGGCCACCGCCAGTGCCGCCGCGCCGGTCAGCGACAGCAGGGCGATATCGGCGTCGGAGTCGTAGCCGAGCACCGTCGCCGGATAGTGTCCGCCGTTGCCGAGATCGCCGACGGTGATGGTCTCCGCCCCCTTCACCACATGGTGGCTGGTCAGGATCTCCCCGTCGGGACTGAGCACGATGCCCGAACCTGCCGCGCCCATCCCGCTGGGCCGGATCGACACGTTGATGTTCACCAGTTCGGGTTCGACGGCCGAGGCCACCGCCGCGGGATCCATCGCCGGCATGGGCGGGCCGAACAGCGCCGAGGTGGAGTGGCCCGCGGGGACCGCCCAGCGCGGCAGATCGCCGCGGTAGCCCAGAAACGCCGCGCCGACCAGGGCCATGACGAGCACGAAGACGACCGTCGACAGCCAACCGCCGCGAGCCGGACGCGATTGCCGGCCCGAATGCTGC
Source organism: Nocardia mikamii NBRC 108933 (assembly GCF_001613505.1). Classification (GTDB taxonomy): domain Bacteria; phylum Actinomycetota; class Actinomycetes; order Mycobacteriales; family Mycobacteriaceae; genus Nocardia; species Nocardia mikamii. The sequence goes on along the minus strand of NZ_BDCM01000023.1, from coordinate 27,249 downwards.
TCGTCCATCGCCGCTCCCGATTCTGCATGCCCGGGGTGGGCTGGCGGAGTTTGTGCTTTTATGTGTATCAAATCGGCGGGGTGCCCGGTATCACTCCTGCAATGCCGCCACCGCGAACATCAGCGCGGCGCCCGCGATCGTGCAGAACAGCACGGCCCGCGACGGTCGGCCCGAATGTGCTTCCGGCAGAATGTCACTCGTTGCCAGATACAGCAGGAATCCGGCGAAATATCCCAGATACAGGCCCGCGACGTCGGCGGGCACCCGGATCACCGTGCCGATGACCGCGCCCGCCACCGGCGCCAGCGCGTCCAGGACCAGCAGGGTCAGCGCCCGCCGCCGCGCGTTGCCGTAGAGCGTGGGAATGGTGAAGGCGTTGAATCCGTCGGCGAAATCGTGCGAGATCACCGCGATCGCGACCGAGACGCCCAGTGCCGTCCCGGTCTGGAACCCGACGCCGATGCTCAGGCCGTCGAGCATGCTGTGGAAGATCAACCCTCCGGTGGCGACCAGGCCGACCGAGGGAAAGTCGTGGGTGTGACGGCCGAAATCCTGTTCGTGCCCGACGTGGATCGCCATCTCGCGTTCGATGATGTGAATGGTGAAGAAGCCGATCACCGCGGCCACGAGCACCCCGGGCACACCCGCGACGAGCCGAGCGGATTCGGCCAGCGCATCGGGAATCAGGTCGAAGGCGACCACACCGAGCATGATTCCGGCGGCCAGCCCGAGGATCAGCCGCTTGCGCTCACCGATGCGCGCGGCCACCAGCCCGCCTGCCAGCGTCGAACACATCGAGAGCAAGGCCAGCAGGATCGCCACCGCATCAGCATCCGATATCGGCGTGAGCCCGCCGAGCACATCCGACCGGCGGGTCGCCTGGTGGGGATGGACCGGCGGGTCGCCTCGTGGGGATAGTTTGCATAGGCAACCATGCGGGGGTAGGCATGAACGCATGACCACAGCTGCCGCGTATTCCGTGTCCGCGCCCGACGGCCGGTTCACCAAGACCACCATCGAACGCCGCGCACTCGGCCCGCACGACGTGCTGATCGATATCAAGTACGCCGGCATCTGCCACTCCGACATCCATACCGCGCGCAACGAGTGGCACGGCACCAAGTACCCCTGCGTCCCGGGTCACGAGATCGCCGGCGTGGTCGCCGCGGTCGGCCCGGAGGTGACCGCGTTCGCGGTCGGCGACCGGGTCGGCGTGGGCTGCATGGTCGATTCGTGCGGGCAGTGCGAGCCCTGCCTGGCCGGTGAGCAGCAGTACTGCGTGCGCGGCGCCACCATGACCTACAACGGCACCGTCCCGGAGGAGATCCAGGCCGGCGGCTACACCCTGGGCGGGTATTCGACCCAGGTGGTGGTGACCGACGGCTTCGTGGTGGGCATTCCGGAGGGCATCGGGCTCGACGAGGCCGCGCCGCTGCTGTGCGCGGGGATCACGCTGTATTCGCCGCTGCGGCATTGGAACGCCGGCCCCGGCAAGCAGGTGGCCATCATCGGCATGGGTGGCCTGGGTCATGTCGGGGTGAAGATCGCGGCCGCGATGGGCGCCGAGGTGACGGTGCTGAGCCATTCGCTGAACAAGCAGGACGACGGCCGGCGGTTCGGCGCGCACCACTACTACGCCACCACCGACCGCCAGATCTTCCGCGATCTGCGCAACCGATTCGACCTGATCATCAACACCGTCTCGGCCGATCTGCCGATCGACACCTATATGCGCCTGCTGAATCTCGACGGCACCATGGTGATCCTCGGCCTGCCCGATCAACCGCTCGCGGTGCGGCCGTTCACCCTCACCGGCAACCGCCGGTCGCTGGCCGGCTCGAATATCGGCGGCATCCCGCAGACCCAGGAGATGCTGAACTTCTGCGCCGAACACGGCATCGGCGCGGAGATCGAGGTCATCTCCGCCGACCGCATCGACGAGGCCTACGAGCGCGTGGTCGCCAGCGACGTGCGGTACCGGTTCGTCATCGACGCCGCCACCATGTGAATTTCGGGGCGACGCCGGCGTCCGCGCGCTCGGCGTCGTCACCGGGCGGGAAGACCGTGCCGTCGCCGGACGGCGGAACCGAGCCGGCGACGGATCGCGCTGCCCCGCTGTCGCGGGATGACGCTACCGCGCCGCCGGCCGATGGCGCCCCCGCGCGTGCGGCGGTGCGGTGCAGCAACTCCGCCAGATTGCGCCGAACCCGGCCCATCTGGGCGCGGCTGTGATCGTTGGTGTCGTATTCGACCTGCACCGTCAGCCGCTCCCCCAGGGTGAAGGCGGTCAGCTTCGGCGGCATGCCGGGCCCCATGGCGAGCAGGTTGTCGCGCACCAGCCGCACCCCCTCGGGGACGATGTGGTCCGGCACCCGGCCGATGTTCGACAGCGCGATACTGGGCTGTTCCGCGAGCATCCGGGCGGTGGCCTCGTCGCGAATGTATCTGCCCGCCAACGCCACCCGCGCGGGGTCGCGACGCTCGAGCGCCGCACGGACGTCGGCGTGCACCACCTGCCCCAGTGCGAACGGATCGGCGGATTCGGCCACCGCCAGGAGCGTGCCCCAGCCGGAGGCGCAGTTGAGCACCGTCTCGTCGGGCAGCCACGGATCCAGCGCCGCCCGCATATCGGCGGCATAGCCGCAGACCATCGGCAGGGTGCCGACGCCGCCCAGTTCGGCTCGCACCGCGGCCAGTGCACACCCGCTCAGCAGGGCGTTCACCCCGATTCCGGCCGCGCGCGCCGCCGCGGCGAAGGCCGCGGTCACCTCCGGTTCCAGTTCGATCCGCTCGGCGACGAAGAGTCCGCGTCCCGATCCGGCCGTGCCGTCGCGCGGCAGGCGCGCGGGCGGCTCCCCGATGATCGTGCGCATCGCCGCGAGCAGTTCGGTGACCTCCGCCTCGGAGACGACGGCGGTGAGACGCTCGTCGACCGCTTGCGGCAGTTCGTGATTCGCGCGCACCGGCATCGGCGCGCCACGGCGGTGGGCGGTATAGCGCCGCCACATCTCGTCCAGCAGCGCGAAAGCCGAACGGCCGTCGGTGATTCCGTGATGAATGACGAGCACGATGCGGGTCCGGTCGTCCTCGCGGAAGACCCGCGCGAAGAACAAACCGTCGTCCCACGGTTGCGGCTGGTTGACGAAGTCGACGTATTCGATGTCACCCCCGGGGTTTTCGGTGACCGTGGGACGGTAGCCCTCGGCGTGGCGGAGCACGAGCATCCCGCCGTCGTCGGCTCGGCGGCAGCTGAGCAGCGGGTGTTCGGCGGCCAGTTCGGCCAGCACCGTGCGGAGCAGTTCGGTGTCGAATTCCCCCTCGACGGTCGACCCGATGAACAGCGCCATTCCGCCGACCGGCACGGAACCGAAGGTGGCGTGTTCCTGGAAGTAACCCGACTCGAAGGGTGATATCGGACGTTGCGTGACCATACGGAAGACCATACATACGTTTCAAACAGTTGTCACAAACATTTGTTTGAAACATACGTCAGCAAGCACTTGCTACCCTGCGGACGTGGGAACACGTGAGGATCTGCTCTCAGCGGCCAAACACTGCCTGGCCGAACGCGGCTACGCCCGGACCACGGTGCGCGATATCGTCGCCGCCTCGGGCAGCAACCTCGCCGCGATCAACTACCACTTCGGCACCCGAGACGCCCTGCTCACCCAGGCGATGATCGAATCGTCCGCCGAGGCCGTGCAGCAGATCCTCGACGCGCTCGCCGAGAGCAGCGAACCGCATCCGGCCGAGCGGCTGCTCACTTTCCTGAGGCGTCTCATCGCCACCTTCACCGACCAGCGGGCGCTGTGGGCGGCCAATATCGAAAGTCTCGCCCAGGCATTGCATTCCGGTGAGGTCAAGGCCGACATCGCGGCCAAGCAGCACGAAGGAAAAGCGGCTCTGACACGAATGTTGTTGCCCGCCAGGGATATCGAGGACGACGACGGCGGTCCTATCGGCGTGCTGCTCTGGACGCTACTCGACGGCCTGCTCGTCCAGTGGTTGCTGGACCCGAAGTCCGCCCCCTCGGCCGAGCAACTCGTCGCCGGTCTGCGCACCCTCGCCCCGATGCTGTAGTCGCCGGGAAGGCCGCGGCCGTCGACCGATCGCGCCGGTCACGCGGGCCGGCATCCGGTCGCCGGCGCACCGGCACCGACGAACCTCAGCCGCCGAGGACCACGCGCAGCACACTCCCCGTTCCCGTGGTGACCAGCAGTGCGCGATCGTCGGTGGGGATTCTCGAGACCGAGGTGGCCGGGACGCCCAGGTCTGCGACCGTGCAGACGCCACCGGCGTTGGGGTCGGCACGGATCACACGGCCGGTCGTGGTCGCGACGTAGAGCATGCCGTCCGGGCCCACGGTGAGATCGTCGGGCAGGGCGGTCAGCGGGAGCGCGCCGACGGTGATCGAGGCGACGGTCGTCTGCGCCTGCGGAGCGTCGACGGGAATCCGGACGACGCGGCCGTCGAGACTCTGATAGAGAGTCGCGTAGAGCGAATCACCCTGCGACACAATGCCGTTCACGCCGGGTGCCGCTGCGCGTGCGGTCCAGTCCGCGTCGACGGAGCCGCCGGGCCGCACCTTCACCACGCCGTGCGCGGTATCGGCGACATACAGATTGCCCGCCTCGTCGAAGGTCGCGCCGTTGGCCATGCCGAGACCGGAGACGTAGACCTGGGGCTCCGGATGGTCGGCGCCGGGATCGAACCGCACGACGCCGGAGTCGCGCGCGCCGGGCAGCAGTCCGGCCGACGAGTCGCCGAAGACGACGTACAGCGCACCGTCGGGCCCGAGCCGGACCGCGCCGGGCGCGTCCACCGGCACCTCCGCGGTGACATGGCCCGCGGAATCGTAGCGCTGCACCACATTTCGGAACACCCGCGAAACCCAGAGGTTGCCTCGAGCGTCGTAGCCGAGGTTCTCCGCGAAATCCGGCAGCGGAGCCGAGGCGGGCACCACCTGTTCCACCGACGCGGCCGGGCAGCCGGGCACCTCGGCGTGCACCGGGGCGAGCGCGGCCGGAAGCACGGCCGCGGCGCTCGCCCACACTGTCGCGAGGACGCCCGCACCGACGACATGCCCGGCGCCGTTCGCACCGCTCCGGCCGAGCCGAGAGATCCGTCGCCGGCCGCGGCGTGCACCCCACGGGAACGAACCACCCATCATGGCCCTCCTGCCGTTCGTCCGCATACCCGTGCGACCGTCTTCACGCCGGGCAGCGACGCCACCCGGACCGGTCGGCGGGTCCGGCCGAATCCTACGTGCCGCGGTCCGGATACGCCCGGGCACACCGACCACACCCGCGCGGCTCCCCCGCAACACGGCGGTACGGGCCGCGGTCGACCGCCGGCCCGGCCCGAATGCGCCGCGTGATCTGTAATCGCCTGTGTACCTTCATATTCGGAGGCGCGCCGACACCGCGCCCGCGCCACACACGACCCCGCCGGCTCCCGCCCGGATTCGCCGGCGCCGAACTCCGCTCCCGACCGCCCCGCACAGCGTAAGGTCGACCCTGGAACCGGGTCCGGGACGGCCTCTACGGCTATCACCGCAGGTCGGCCCGGCCGGATCCGTGTCGGTGTTCGGCAACCGTGCTGGAGGTCCTCGCGTGCCCGACCGTGAATCGTTCGACTACATCATCATCGGAGCGGGGAGCGCGGGCTGCGTCCTCGCCCATCGCCTCACCGAGGATCCCCAGGTCTCGGTCCTGCTGCTGGAGGCCGGTCCCGACGACCGGGCCGACGATATCAAGATACCCGCGGCGTGGGGGAAATTGATTCGCACCCAATGGGATTGGCGATACGAGACCACACCGCAGAAGCATCTCGGCGGCCAGCGCGCGTACTGGCCGCGGATGAAGGCGCTGGGCGGCTGCTCGTCGATGAACGCGATGATCTTCATCCGCGGCAATCGCGCCGACTACGACGGCTGGCGGCGCGACTTCGGCGCGGTCGGCTGGAGCTACGAGGACGTCCTGCCCTATTTCGTGCGGTCGGAGACCAACACCGGCCTGCGTTCGCCCTATCACGGCACCGACGGCCCGCTGCATGTCGAGAACCGCCGCTTCACCCACGAACTGACCGATGCCTGGATCGCCGCCGCTGCGGCCGCGGGCCTTCCCCGCACCGACGATTTCAACGGCGCGACGCAGGAGGGTGTGGGCCGCTACCAGGTCACCCATCGCCACGGCCGCCGCTGGTCCACCGCCGACGGCTATCTGCGCCCGGCGCTGGACCGGCCGAACCTGACGGTGCGGACCGAGGCGCACGCCACCGCGCTGGTACTCGACGGCACCCGCGCGGTCGGGGTCACCTATCGCCGCCACGGCAGCGAGCACACGGTGCACGCCGAGGCCGAGGTGCTGCTGTCCGGCGGTGCTGTCAATTCGCCGCAGTTGCTGATGCTCTCCGGTATCGGGCCCGCGGCGCATCTGCGTGACCTGGGCATCGATGTGGTGGTGGACCTGCCCGGCGTCGGCGAGAACCTGCACGACCATCCGGTGACCCCGATTCTGTGGCGCACCCGCGGCGTCTCCGATCTCGCCGACTTCGAGACCCCGTTCCGGCTCGTGCAGTGGCAGGCACTCGGTCGTGGGCCGCTGACCTCCAATGTCGGCGAGGGCGGCGGATTCGTACGCACCCGCGAGGGACTCGAGGGCCCCGACATCCAATACCACGTCGCGCCGACAGCGTTCTACGACAACGGTTTTCACGAGAACATCGCGCCGATGTTCACCGCCGGGCCGACGCTGGTCGAGGTGCACAGCCGGGGCCGGTTGCGGTTGCGGTCGGCCGATCCGCTGTGGAAACCGGAGATCGATCCGGCCTACTTCTCCGACCCGCGCGATGCGGATGCCCTGCTCTCCGGCTGCCGGCAACTGCTCGAGATCGCGCGGCAGCAGCCGCTGGCCGCCCACCTCGATCGCTCCTACCTGCCCGAAGACGCCGACCGGATCGACGAGGACGGCTGGCGGGCCCATATCGCCCGCTGGACACAGACGCTGTTCCACCCGGTCGGCACGTGCGCCATGGGCACCGGCGAGACCGCGGTGGTCGACCCCGAACTGCGCGTCCACGGCGTGAGCGGACTGCGCGTGATCGACGCCTCGGTCATGCCCCGCATCGTCCGGGGCAATACCAACGCGCCGACCGTCATGATCGGCGAGAAGGCGGCCGATCTGATCCGCGGCCGCACCCCGTCGGCCACGACGGGCACCGCGACGAAGGAGGCCAGCCGATGACGACCGTGAACGAGATCGGCGAGATCGACACGCACGCCACCTTCGACGTGCACGATCCCGGTACCGGCGAGGTGGTGGGCACCTACCCGATCCACACCGAGGCCGATGTCGAGTCGGCGGTGGCCCGAGCCCGCACGGCATTCGCCTGGTGGTCCGGCCTCGACTACGCCGAACGGGCCCGGCGTCTGGCCGGATTCGCCGGACTGCTGGCCCGGCGGATGCGGCAGCTGGCCGCGGTGATGCACGACGAAACCGGCAAGCCGTATTCCGATGCCGCGCTCGAGGTGGCGCTGAGTCTCGACCATCTGAAGTGGGCGGGCCGCAACGCCCCGAAGGTGTTGGGCCGCAAGAGCGCCCGGGTGGGACTGCTCACGATCAACCAGGCGGCATCGGTGGAGTACAAGCCGCTCGGCGTCATCGGCGTGATCGGCCCCTGGAACTATCCGGTGTTCACGCCACTGGGTTCGATCGTGTACGCGCTGGCGGCGGGTAACGCCGTGGTGTTCAAACCCAGCGAATACTCCCCCGGCGTCGGCCGCTGGCTGGTCGACATGTTCGCCGAAGTCGTCCCGGAACAGCCTGTGCTGCAGCTGATCACGGGCGAAGGGCCGACCGGTGCCGCGCTGTGCCGATCGGGTGTGGACAAGATCGCCTTCACCGGCTCCACGGCGACGGCCAAGAAGGTGATGGCCGCCTGCGCCGAGAGCCTGACGCCGCTGGTCGCCGAATGCGGTGGCAAGGATGTGCTGCTCGTCGACGCCGACGCCGATCTGGACGCCGCGGCCGACGCCGCGCTGTGGGCCGGGATGGCCAATGCCGGCCAGTCCTGTATCGGCACCGAACGGGTCTACGTTCACGAGCGCGTCTACGACTCCTTCGTCGAGACCTTGGTGACGAAGGCGAAACAACAACGCGCGGGCAATGATTCGGGCGCCAAGATCGGACCCATCACGATGCCGAAGCAGCTCGAGGTGATCCGCCGCCACATCGAGGACGCCGTCGCGCGTGGCGGACGGGCGCTGACCGGCGGCGCCGACTCCATCGTCGGGCAGGTAGTGCAGCCGACCGTACTGGTCGACGTGCCCGAGGACGCCCCGGCCGTCACGGAGGAAACCTTCGGGCCCACCCTGACCGTCGCGAAGGTGCCCGATATGGATACCGCGATCGCCCGCGCCAACGACAGCCGCTACGGATTGTCCGCGGCCGTGTTCTCGAAGGCACGCGGGCGCGAACTGGCCGACCGGCTGCGCACCGGAATGGTCAGCGTCAACGCGGTTTTCACGTTCCCGCAGATTCCGTCGCTGCCCTTCGGCGGTGTCGGCGACTCGGGCTTCGGCCGCATCCACGGTCCCGACGGCTTGCGTGAATTCACCTATGCCCACGCCGTCGCGCGGCAGCGCTTCCCCTCGCTGCTCGCCCTGACGACCTTCGATCGCACACAGAAGGCCGACGACACCATGGCGATCCTGATGGCGCTGCTGTTCGGCCGGCACTGATTCGCACAGCACGAAGGCCACGTCCGGCGCGGAGCCGGGCGTGGCCTTCGCCCCGTGTACGACCTGTGTGGACTACTTCCCGGTCTGCTCGTGCAGTGCCTTCTTCGCGGCCTGCTGCGCGGCGTCGACCTGCTTTTCGAACTTGCCGCTGGTCTGCTTGTCGACCAGATCGCCGACCTTGTCGATCACCGGGTCGAGTTTGTCGGCATTCTTGGCCGCCAGGTCGGCTGCCTTACCGGCGGCATCCTTGAGCTGGTCGAACATACCCATGAGCGGTTCTCCTGATCTCGAAACAGTATTCGTAGGCTAACGCCTATTCAGCCGCTTCGGCGCGGCGCCGCACCCGGCGAGCCGCGGCGACCATATTGCGCAGCGACGGGTCCAGCTGCCAGTAGTGGCGGGTCTTCAAACCGCCGTCCGGATTCGCCCACAGCCGCTGCGGTGTCACGGCTTCGGCTGCGGCGGTGAGCAATTCGTCGATCTCGTCGATGTCCGGAATGCGCGCCGAACGGCTCTCGTACACACCGGGTCCCACGCCGTGGCTCAGCCCGTGCCCCTCCTCGACATCCTCGGTCAGCGCGTTGAGCACCCATTCCAGCGAGCGGGTCGCGACGATGGCGGTGACGTCGGCGTCGAGTTCCTCGATGGCACGCACGATTTCGGAGCGAGCCGAGTAGGCGATGTGGGTGTGGATCTGAGTGTCGGGCCGCACTCCGGAGGTCGCCAGCCGGAACGCGTTGACCGCCCAGCGCAGATATTCTGTGCGCCCGTCCGGACGCAGCGGCAGCAGCTCGCGGACCGCCGGTTCGTCGACCTGGATGATCGCCACGCCGGCCTTCTCGAGGTCGGCCAGTTCGTCGCGGATCGCGAGCGCCACCTGATCGGCGGTCTCGTACAGCGGCTGGTCCTGGCGCACGAACGAGCGGGCCACCATCGTCACCGGACCGGTCACGATGCCCTTCACCGGTTTGTCGGTGAGCGACTGCGCGTAGGTGATCCACTCCACCGACATCGGTTTCGGCCGCGACACGTCGCCGTAGATGATCGGCGGCCGCACACACCGCGAGCCGTAGACCTGCACCCAGCCGAAGTGGGTGGTGGCGAAACCGTCCAGAAGTTCGGCGAAGTACTGGATCATGTCGTTGCGTTCGTGCTCACCGTGCACGAACACGTCGAGGCCGATGTCCTCCTGCAGGCGGATGGTCGACTCGATCTCGGCCTCGATCCGCTTGCGGTACTCCTCGTAGGACAGCCGGCCTTCGCCCAGGTCGTAGCGGGCCTGGCGCACCGCGTCGGTCTGCGGGAAGGAACCGAGCGTGGTCGCCGGAACCAGCGGCAGATTCAGGCGCTCCCGCTGTGCCTTCGCCCGCACCTCGTACGGTTCGCGCTCGCGCATCTGCGGCGTCACCGCGTAAACCCGTTGCCGCACAGCGTGTTTCTGCTTGAAATGCACCGAGGTCGGCCGCTTCGCCCACTTCGCCGCGGTCTCGCCCCCTTCCCCGCCCCGATGCACTTCGGTCAGTGCCTTCGCCAGCGAGACGACCTCGAGCACCTTCTGTTTCGCGAAGGCGAGGCGGTCGGCGACATTGCCCTCGATGTCGTACTCGACCAGCAGGTCGTAGGGCACGTGCAGCAGCGTGGTCCCGGTGGACACGACGAGGTCCGGGCACACCTTCGACAGCGCGTTGAGGTATTCGAGGGTGACGAGCCGGTCGGCACGCCACACGTTGGTGCCGCTGATCACGCCGGCGTAGAGCCGCTTGCGCCGGATTCCGGGAATTTCGGCGAGTTCCTCGGGCCGGGTGCGGTGGCTGGCCAGGTCCAGTCCGATCGCCTCCACCGCGGTACCCGCCAGAATCCGCACGGCCTCGGCGAAATCGCCGTACTGGCCGGTGACGAGGATGCGCGGACGCAGCGCGGACGTCGACAGTCGCTGGTAGGCCCGCTCGAACGCGGCCAGCTCCTCGGGGGTGCGCTCACTGGTGAAGCACGGCTCGTCGAACTGCACACAGGTGGAACCGCGCTTGGCCAGGATCTCGAGCAGCTGTTCGTAGACCGGCAGCAGCTTGTCCAGCAGGGTCAGCTTGTCGAATTCGGTCTCGCCCGGCACCTGCCCGGCCTTCGACAGCAGCAGCAGCGACAGCGGGCCCAGCACCACCGGCCGCAGTTCGATACCGCGGTCCATCGCCCGATCCCACTCCTCCAGCAACGCCTCGGGATGCAGCGAGAATTCGGTATCGGCGTCGAGTTCGGGCTGACGGTAGTGGTAGTTGGTGCCGAACAGCCGGACCAGCTCCAGCGGCGGCAGATCGGGCCGGCCGCGCGCCATCAGGAAGTAGAAGTCGAGCGGGTGCAACTCCTCGCGATACTGCTCGAACCGCTTCGGGACCGCGCCGAACAGCAGCGCGTTGTCGAGGATGTGATCGTAGAAGGAGAAGGTGTTACCGGGTACCTGCGTCAGTCCGGTCGCGGCCAGCTCGGAGAACTGGGTGTCCTGGATGTCGCGCCCGACCGCGAGCAACTCCTCGCGCGACAGGGTGCCGTGCCAGTAGGACTCCAGTGCGCGCTTGAGCTCCCGGTGCGGACCGATCCGCGGGTAACCCAGGATGCTCGATCCGAAACCGTCGGTGACGTTGACCATGAGCGGGACTCCCTTTCGAGCTGCGGTCGAGGACCTCACTGCAGCTTATGCCCGGTAACGGTGATACCCGCCGCGCAAGGCGGAGGGTACAGCTGGTGTGGATGAAGTTGTGGACGAGCTATCGGATCCGCGCTACTCGCGTACTCCGACCCGCAACGCAAACCGGAGGTGACCTCCATCGCACCCCGCACGGAGCGAGTCTGACGAGCGACCGTTCGCGGCCGGCTCGCCGTTCGGGTGCCGCTGCGTAGGCGACGAAGGAGCAAGCAGCGGTGCCCGGACGGCGAGCCCTAGGGGCCGCGAACACGCCGAGCGGAGCGAGGCCGAAAACACAGCGCGACTTCCGCGACAACGGTTGGCGACTCGCGGGGCGAAGCTCTCCGAGAAGACCAATCGTCAGCGGTTGTACTGGTAGAAGCCCGCCCCCGTCTTCTTACCCAGCAGCCCGGCCTCGACCATGCGCATGAGCAGCGGCGGCGCCGAGTAGAGCGGCTCCTTGAATTCGGCGTACATGGAGTCGGCGATCGACTTGACCGTGTCGAGGCCCACCAGGTCGGTCAGGGCGAGCGGACCCATGGGGTGGGCGCAGCCGAGCACCATCGCCTTGTCGACGTCTTCCTTGGTGGCGAAACCGGATTCGACCATGCGGATGGCCGAGAGCAGATACGGCACGAGCAGCGCGTTGACGACGAAGCCGGAGCGGTCGGCGGAGCGCACGACCTGCTTGCCGAGGACCTCACTTGCGAAGGCCTCGGCCCGCGCGGACACCGCTTCGCTGGTCTTGAGGGTGGTCACGAGCTCGACGAGCGGCAGCACCGGCACCGGGTTGAAGAAGTGCATACCCACGACCCGCTCGGGGTTGTTGGTGGCGACGGCGATCTTCATGATCGGAATCGAGGAGGTGTTGGAGGCCAGCACGGCGTCGGGGTCGGTGACCACCTTGTCGAGTTCGCTGAAGATCGCGGTCTTGACGTCTTCGCTCTCCACGACGGCCTCGACGACCAGCTGCCGGTCGGCGAAGTCACCGAGGTCGGAGGTGAACCGCAGCCGCCAGGCGGCCTGTTCGCGCTCCCGCTCGGTGATCTTGCCGCTGCTCACACCGCGATCCAGCGATCGCAGGATGCGGGCGCGGCCGGCGGCGGCCAGTTCCCGGGTCTGTTCGAACACGAGCACATCGACATGCGCCCGGGCGCAGACCTCGGCGATTCCGGCGCCCATCTGTCCGGCGCCGATGATTCCGACGCGCTGAATCTTTTCGCTGCTCACGTCCCGCTCCTGCTGGTTGTGTGGCGGTGGATTGGGTGAAGGGGCTCGCACCCTTCGGTCACTTCGGTTATAGGGAGGTGACTTCAGTTATAGGGAAAAGCCCTCCCCGCCGGGGCTGTTCGGACGGGAAGGGCTTCGGGCACTCGTTGCAGGAGTGCCCATGTCGGTGGGTGAGGTAACCCGGCGGCGACATGTCGCCGCCGGGTCGGTATCACCGCCGCCCGCGCGGGGCGACTGCTGATCTCAGTGGAACTGGCCCTCTTCGGTGGAGCCCTTCAGGGCCGCCGTCGAGGTGTTCGGGTCCACGGTGGTGGCGATGGTGTCGAAGTAGCCGGCACCGACCTCACGCTGGTGCTTGATGGCGGTGAAGCCACGCTCGGCGGCGGCCTTGAACTCGCGCTCCTGCAGGTCGACGAAGGCGGTCATGCCCTCGCGGGCGTAGCCGTAGGCCAGGTCGAAGGCCGCGTAGTTGAGCGAGTGGAAGCCCGCCAGCGTGATGAACTGGAACTTGAAGCCCATCGCGGCCAGCTCGCGCTGGAACTTCGCGATGGTCGCGTCGTCCAGGTGCGCCTTCCAGTTGAACGACGGCGAGCAGTTGTAGGCCAGCAGCTGGTCCGGGAACTCGGACTTGACGCCCTCGGCGAACTTCCGCGCGACCTCGAGGTCCGGAATACCGGTCTCCATCCAGATCAGGTCGGAGTAGGGGGCGTAGGCCTTGGCACGCGCGATGCAGGGCTCGATGCCGTTCTTGACGTGGTAGAAGCCCTCGGCGGTGCGCTCACCGGTGATGAACGGACGGTCGCGCTCGTCGACGTCGGAGGTGATCAGGGTGGCGGCCTCGGCATCGGTGCGGGCGATGACGACGGTCGGGGTGTCGGCGACGTCGGCGGCCAGGCGAGCCGAGGTCAGGGTGCGGATGTGCTGCTGGGTGGGGATCAGCACCTTGCCACCGAGGTGGCCGCACTTCTTCTCCGACGCCAGCTGGTCCTCCCAGTGGGTACCGGCGGCACCCGCGGCGATCATGGCCTTCTGCAGCTCGTAGACGTTCAGCGCGCCACCGAAGCCGGCCTCACCGTCGGCGACGATCGGCACGACCCAGTTGTCGACCGAGGTGTCACCCTCGACCTTGGCGATCTCGTCGGCGCGCAGCAGCGCGTTGTTGATGCGACGCACGACCGACGGCACCGAGTTGGCCGGGTACAGCGACTGGTCGGGGTAGGTGTGGCCCGACAGGTTCGCGTCACCGGCGACCTGCCAACCGGACAGGTAGATGGCCTTCAGGCCGGCACGCACGGCCTGCACGGCCTGGTTACCGGTCAGAGCGCCGAGCGAGTGGATGTACTCGCCTTCGGCGTTGACGCCCTCCCACAGCAGCTCCGCACCCCGGCGGGCAAGCGTGTGCTCCTCGACGACATTGCCCTGCAGCTGCACGACCTGCTCGGCCGTGTACTCGCGGGTGATGCCCTTCCAGCGCGGGTTGGTGTCCCAGTCCTTCTGGATCTCCGCAGCGGTCTTCGGGGTGCCGACGTTCGACATCTGATGACTCCACTTCTTCGTTCGGTCTCGGTTGCCCCGCTCGCCGGACATCCGCGCCGACTACGGGTCGCGATGTCCGAACTCTGCTGGAGCGGCAATTTGCAGGGTTGCTATGCCCAACGGGTGTACTTCCACACGATGGCACAACAAAAAATTGCCGTCTACCTGTTGCAAGTGTGAATCTCCGCTAGCTTTGCGGGGGTCTTTGCTAAGCCTGCAAAATTTGCCTGCTAATTGCACGGCACACTTCTACTGGCGAGTAGGGCTGACATGCGGTTTTACGTAACGCTCGTACTGTTTCAGTGAGCCTTACCACCGCGGCGATTCGGGAGCACGCATTGCCGACTGTGAGGACCTTCACATGCGAGGGCAGCCGCCCTCGGTGTGCGCCGCGCCACTCCCGGCTCCGTACGATTCGGACATACCTCGGTGGCTCGGCCGACCGGCTGCGACACTGATCGGCGTGCCCCGGGGGTCGGCACCGGAACCCGGAAAGGAACACGATGCGCACACTGTGGACCGCGGTCGCGGGCGTCGCCTGCTCGCTGGCACTGGCCGCGACGACCGCCGTGATCGAGGCGCCCGGCGCCGCGGCGGACACGCCGGTGGTGCAATCGGTGGAGCCGCTGTCCGCGGCGGCGACGCTGCCCGGCTCCGTGGATTCTCAGCGCATCCTCTATACGACGAGCACGGTCGGGAACCGGCCGACGGTCGCGAGCGCCGCGGTGTACTTCCCGCCGGGCCCGGCCCCGGCCGGCGGCCGGCCGGTCGTCGCCTGGGCGCACGGCACCGTCGGCCTGGGCGACAGCTGCGCCTACAGCATCGCCGGCCCCGGCGATGTGGAGCGGGACTGGGCCTATCTGGGCACCTGGCTGAAGCAGGGCTATGCGATCGTGGCCGCCGATTACGCGGGCCTCGGCACGCCCGGCGACCACCCGTATCTCAACGGCGTCGTCGAGGCGCACAATGTGGTCGACGCCGTGCGAGCCGCCGTCGGCCACTACTCGCAGCTGTCGCACGAATGGGTGGTGGTCGGCCAGTCGCAGGGTGGCGGCGCGGCGATGTTCACCGCGCGCTACGCGACCGAGTTCGGCGGGCCGGAGCTGGACTACCGAGGGGCGGTCGGCACCGGTGTGCCGGCTTATATCGAGGACATCCTGATGCCACTGGGCCCGGGCATCCCGCCGGTGAAGCTGAGCCCGCACACCACCGGCTACGTGCTCTACATCCTCAACGGCCTGCGCACCACATTTCCGGAACTCGGCATCGAATCATTCCTGAACGACTCGGGCCGATACTGGCTCGACCGGGCGAAGGACGAATGTCTCCTTCCGCTCGGGGACGATCTGGCCGCCGCCGGCGTGGTGATCGGCGACCTGTTCACCCGCCCGTTGGCGCAGATTCCCGATCTGCACGGTTTGCTGGCCGGCTACCTCGGGTTGCCCGAAACCGGTTACGACAGGCCGCTTTTCATGGGACAGGGCCTGCGCGACACCGACGTGATCACCCCCGAGACGCTGCGCTACGCGGGAGTTCTGACCGCCAACCGGCAGCCGCTGACCTTCCGGGTCTATCCCACCGATCACAGCGGCACGGTGAACGCCTCACTGGTCGATTCGTTGCCGTTCGTTCGCGGCCTGTTCGCCTGACGGGACAACCCGGTCGGTTATTCGGTTGTGCTATGTCACAACCGGATTCCCGCGCCGATCGGCGCCCGTAGGGGAATTCCCATCGCCGAGACGACGCCGCGCACGAGAGCGGTTATCGTGGCCCTCACGTGTGACGATCTGGCGACGGGACGCGACGACCGGCGGGCCCGCCCACTCGCGCACGCTGATCGGGAGCATGTGATGCGTGACATCGTCGAGGACCTGCTACGGGTCTGGCACAGCGGCCGCACGGGCGGCCTGGCAACCCTGGTCCGCACCTTCGGCAGCTCCCCCTTACCGGTGGGCTCGGCGATGCTCGTCGATCCCGACGGCGGTGTGCACGGATCGGTCTCCGACGGGTGCTACGAGGCGGCCGTCTACGAGGCCGCGGTGGCGGCAGCGCGCACCGGTCACCGGGAGTTGCGGCGTTTCGACGCGACCTCCGGCTTCGAGGTGAGCGCGGAATGCGGGACCATCGACGTATTCGTGGAACCGTTCTCCCGCAACGACTTTCCGGAATTCGCGGCGGTGGCCGGGGATATCGCGCGGCACAAGCCGGTCACGGTGTTCACCGTCGTGTGGCACAACGATCCGGAGGTGATCGGCCAGCATCTGGTCACCGACCGCCGGCACAACACCGAGCTGGTGTCGCTGCCGGAATCGGATGTGTTCGTCTCCTCTCACACCGCGCCGCCGCGGCTGATCATCTTCGGTGCCAACACCTTCGCGGCCGCATTGACGACACAGGCCCGGCTGCTGGGCTATCGGGTGACCATCTGCGATCCGCGCGAGGCCTTCGCCGTTCCCGCGTCGTTCCCGGGCGCGGAGGTGGTGGTGGACTGGCCGCACCGCTATCTCAACGCCCAGGCCGGCGCCGGGACCATCGACCGGACCACCGCGATCGTCGCCGCGACCCAGGACCCGAAGTTCGAGATCCCCCTGCTCACCGTGGCCCTGCGGCTGCCCGAACTGGGCTATCTG
The DNA here is from genome assembly GCF_001613505.1 of Nocardia mikamii NBRC 108933. Taxonomy (GTDB): domain Bacteria; phylum Actinomycetota; class Actinomycetes; order Mycobacteriales; family Mycobacteriaceae; genus Nocardia; species Nocardia mikamii. Next base: position 10,436 of record NZ_BDCM01000023.1, on the reverse strand, counting down.
GGCGCGCTCGGCTCGCATTCGGCACACGACCATCGGCTCGAGGCGTTGCAGGCCGGCGGATTCGGCGCCGACACCCTGGCACGGTTGCACGCACCGGCCGGCTTCGACATCGGCGCCCGCACTCCGATGGAACATGCCGTGGCGATCGCGGCCGAACTGCTCGCGGTGCGGTCCGCGGGTTCGAGCCGGACCCCGGCACACGCCACAGCCGCCGCCTCCTGATCGGCGTCGGGGACCTCTAGGGTTCGAACCAATCACGTGCCGAGCGCCGCAGCAGCAACCCCACGACCAGCACGGAGACCACGGGCCCGAGCCAGCCCGGCGGGCGGCCCACGACGATCGAGGGCACCGTCCACAGTGCGTTGAGTACGGCGAGCAAGACCGCGCCGATCCGGATGCTCGCGCCCACGGCGCCGAAGGCCAGGGCGACCGCGCCCAGTACCCAGCTCGCGATGAACGACAGCCCGGTGATCAGTGCGACATGCGAGCCGGACAGCCAGCCCGCGGTGACGGTGCAGCCGATGCCGACCACCGCCAGTCCGAGCGCGAGTACCTGCGCCGCGCGAACCGCGAAGGGCATCCGGTCGATCGCCACATCGTCGGCCGGCGGTGCGGCGCCGGCCTCCGAGGCGGGAACGGACTCGCGGTCGAGGCCGGACTCGAGCGCGGGGTCCGTGCCAGGCGCGAGGTCGCGGCCGGTGACCGGTTCGGGGGCGGCAGCGGGGTCGGGTACGGGGTCGGGCATCAGCTCACCTCTTCCGGAAACTCCGGTTCGACGATCCTCTGGTTCAGCGGTCCGAGGCGCCGACCACCGGCTTTCGGCGCGCAGACAACGACAAGCCCGTTCGAAATGTACCGCCCGGCGCCGCCCGCGCCGCCGCACCGGCGCGGCGCGGCGGAATACGTCGGCGGGGCCCGTGACCCGATCCGCGCGGAGCCCGACCGGAGGCGTCAGCAGTCGCCGGCCGGATCGGCCAGCTTCTCGACCACGACCTGTGCGAGCACCCGCTGCCGCACCGACAGGTCGATTTCGCCGGCCACGGCCATCACCACCGCGGCCGCCGAGGTGGCAACCGCGTCGGCGAGGATCGCGGGCCACTCCGGCCGGTCGGGTCCGGCCAGCGCGGCGATCACCGCGGCGGCCGCGGCGTCACCGGCGCCGGTCGGATTACCGGACAGTGGCTCGGCCAGGGCGGCCGACCACGCGCCGTCCGGTGTCACCGCGACCATGCGGTCCGCGCCGCGGGTCGCGATCACCGCTGCCGCGCCCGCGTCCACCAGCGCGACGGCCGCCGCGGCCACCTCCTCGGTCGTGGCCGGGTGCGCGCCGGTCAGTGCCGTGAGGTTTTCGGGGTCCGGCATGAGGATCACCCCGGGCACCCGGGCGGCGGCCTCGAGGGCGAGTCCGTCCACATCGCAGATCACCGGAACTCCGGCGTCGATGCCGATGCGGGCCAGGTCGGCGGGCAGCGACGCGCGTACGCCGCCGGGCAGCGATCCGGAGACGACGATGCCGCCGGCCTCACCGACCAGCCCGCCCACCCGCACCAGCAGCTGATCCACCGCATCCGGATTGGTGAGCCGCGCCCCCGGCTCCCACAGCGAGGTCGCCGAGCCGTCGTGGCATTCGCTGATCACGACGGTGCGGCGCACCCACGGCAGGGCGTGCACGAAATCCACCGGCAGTTCCCGTTCGGCGGCCGCGGAGAACGTGTGATCGGCGAAACCCGTTGCGCGCGAATATTTCCCGATCTGATTGAGCACGCGGGTGACATTGATGCCCTTACCGCCGACGCGCTGCTCGACGGACGAAACCCGATGCGCCCGTCCAGGTTCGAAATCCTCGACGCGATAGGTCATATCGTAGGCCGGGTTCAGCGTCACGGTCAGAATCACCTCAACCACTGTCCTCGCCGCAGCACCGCGCGCAACTCCAGATCCGAATCCACGACCAGCACGTCGGCGAACATCCCCGGCCGCAGATCACCGACCGCCGTCGCGCCGATCGCGGCCGCCGGCGTCGCCGTCGCCGCGCGCACCGCGTCTACCGGATCCACACCGCATTCGTGGACCGCCCAGCGCAGGCACCGCAACTGGGTCGCGGTCCCTCCGGCCAGGGCACCGCCCGGTATCCGCGCCACCCCCGCCTCCACCCGGACCGCCTGCGGCCCGAGGCGGTAGTCGCCGTCGGGCAGGCCCGCGGCCTGCATGGCATCGGTCACCAGCGCCACGCGGTGCCGAGCGGTCGCGAAGACCAGTGCCGCGAAACCGGATTCGATGTGCACGCCGTCTCCGATCACCTCCACCACGGCATCGCCCGCGGCCGCGGCCACCAGCGCGGCGGCGACCGCGCCGGGCGCGCGATGATGCAGCGGCGCCATCGTATTGGCGAGGTGCGTGACCAGCGTCCCGGATCCGCTGGGCGCCAGCGCTTCCCGGAACTGCTCGTAACCGGCATCGGTATGGCCGAGCGCCACCACCACGCCGTGCTCGGCCAGCTGTTCGGCGGCGGCGGCGAAGCCGTGGCGTTCGGGCGCCAACGTCATCACGCGCAGATATCCGCCGGCGGCATCGAGCAGGCGCCGGATCAGGTCGGGATCGGGGTCCCGAAGGTAGCGGGGATCCTGTGCGCCGCAGCGCCTTTCGGAAAGAAACGGTCCTTCGACGTGAATCCCGGCGATCTCACCGCTCGCGGCCACCTCGCGCAGCGCCGCGACCTGGGCCACCATCGCGTCGGGTGCGGCGGTCACGATGCTCGCCAGTACCGTCGTGGCTCCCTGCCGATGGTGATAACGGGCCGCCGCGCGGGCCTGTTCGGGATCGGTGGTGTCGAATCGGTGGCCGAATCCGCCGTGGTTGTGGATGTCGACCAGGCCGGGCAGCAACGTCCCGAGATGCGCCGGCGGTTCGGCGCCCCGATTGCCGAACGTCCATTGCGCGAGGGGCCGCACCGCCTCGATGCGCCCGTCCAGCACCTCGATCACCGCATCGTCGATGATGCCGGTCGAGGTGACCACGCGGCCGCGAAGCACCGGCTGTCCGTCGTTCATTCCAGGCTCCCCAGCCGGGCGTACCGGGCGGCACCGACGAGCCCGGCTCGTGCGCCGAAGGCGCCCGCGACGACCTCGGGCACCGGCGCCACCCGCACCAGCCGGTCCAGTCGTGCGCGCAGTCCGTCGATCAGTACCGGCCCGGCGCCCGCCAGTCCGCCGCCGATCACGATGCGCTGCGGGCAGACCGCGTGCACGACGCCCAGCAGTCCGTCGGCCAGTGCGTCGATCGCGTCGTCGATCACCGCCCGGGCCTGCCCGTCGTCCGAGGCGGCCGCGAAAACCGCCTCGGCGCCGGCGATTTCGCGACCGGTGCGCTCACGGTAGGCCCGTGCGACGGACGGGCCGGAGGCCACGGTTTCCACACAGCCGACATTCCCGCACGAACACCGCCGCCCGTCGCGGCGCACCGGGATATGCCCGTATTCACCGGCCTGCCCGACGCCACCGCGCACGAGCCGGCCCCCGACGATCAGTGCCCCGCTGATTCCGGTGCCGAGATTCACCACCAGCACGTCGTCGGCGCCGCGCCCGGCGCCCAGGCGCCACTCCGCCCAGCCGGCCACGGCCACATCGTGTTCGATCAGCACCGGAAATCCCCACCGGTCCTGGAATCGGCTGCCCACCTTCACATCTCGCCAGCCGATATTGCTGCTGAACACCGCCACCGATCGGGCGGCGTCGACGATGCCCGGCAGTGCGATCGCCCCGCGACGCAGGCCCTCCCGCGTATCGGAGGAGACCTCGGCCAGCAATCGGTCGCCGAGTTCGGCCATGGCGTCGAACGCCCGCTCGCCGCCCGGGGTGGGCACCGTCGCGGCGGCGGCGATCCGGCCGTCGGAGTCGCTGATCTCCGCCTTGATCGTGGTACCGCCGACATCCATGGCGAGGACCGGATCGAGCTTTTCCGCCTCCCTCATCGCAGGATCACCGATCGCCGGAGTCCGCGCGGGCGATCGGGATCCACACCCAGATCCCCGGCCCGCAGCAGGCACAGCCGATGCACACGCACCAGCTCGGCCATCGGATCGATATCACGATGCTCGAAATGAGCTCCGGTAGCGAGTATGTCGTCGCGGAGCCCGGCGACGACGGGTCCCAGCGCCCATACCGCACGTCCGGGCGCCGCGATACTGATCGGGCCGTGCCGGTATTCGTTGGCGAGATAACCTTCCGTCCAGGCTCGGCAGGATTCCCGCAATTTCAACCCCGCCTCGTCCGCCAGTGCCGCGGCGAAACCCGTTCCCACGAAGGTGATCTGCTCCGCGTGCCGGAGCGCGGCCGGCACACTCGACTCGGCGGCCTCGGCCAGGACCGCGCGGGCCTGTTCGATCGCCGGCGCGAGATCCTCCCCCAGATGCCACCGCAGGATGGCGAGAGCCGTTGTCGCGAAACGGGTTTGGACCACCGACCGCTCGTCGACCGCGTCGACCAGAATCGGATCGGCGAGTTCGAGTACCGGGGTACCCGGGCTGGAGCAGATCACGGTACGCGCCGCCGCGGCAGGCATCGCCCGCATAGCGTCGACCACCTCGGTGGTGGTGCCGGAACGGCAGATCACCAGATAGCGGTCGTAATCACGTCCGGTTCGCACCGCACTCGCCGGCCAGGCGTCGGTGAGGCCGTGTCCGGCCGACTCCCGGAGTTCGGCGATCGCACTCGCCATGAAATAGGAGGTGCCGCAGCCGACGACCGCCACCCGTTCACCGGGGTTCGGTAACAGCGTTCGGTGCTCTGCCGCGACCTCCGCGGCCCATACCCAATCATCGGGCTGGGTGGCCACCTCGGCGGCCAGATGGGGCCGGGGCGGATGCGTGCGATCAGAGCTCTCGGTGGAGGGCGGCACGGTCTCAGAATCGGACCCCGATTCGATCATGTCAACTTCCCCGTGCCGACTTTCCCGCGAATCGTCCCCCGCGACGGGCGCCCCGGTTAGATTCGGACGAGCCGGACCGGTCACCACCCTCCGGCATCCGCCGATATCCCGCGAATGCCGCAGGTGACGGTCGCACAGAGGGGAAGGTTGACGCTGGTGTCCGGTCGGCCGCGCGTTCCGTTCGCGCTCGCCGCGCTTCTCGTGGTGCTGTCGGTGGCCGTCGCAGCATGCGGTTTCCGGGGCCGCAGCGCCGACGATTCCGATCCGAACGCGCTGGCGCTGCTGGTACCCGCCTACAGCGACGCGACCCGTGCGGAGTGGAGCACGATCATCGCGAACTTCCGCGCGCAGAATCCGGCGATCACGATCCATCTGCAAGTCGAATCGTGGGATTCGATCAACGATGTGGTCCGCACCGACCTGCAGTCGGTGACCACCACACCCGACATTCTCGGCATCGATGCCTACTCCGCCTACGCGATCGACGACATGCTCTATCCGGCAACCGATATCGCCGACCCGGCGGTACTGCGGGACATCGATCCCGGTTTCGCCCGCAACGCCTCCATCGACGGAACCCAGTGGGCCCTGCCGCTGTTCGCCTCGACGCGCACGCTGTTCTACAACACCGACCTGTTCGCCCGCGCCGGCATCCCCGGCCCGCCGCGGACCTGGTCCGAGCTGCGGGAGGACGCGCACCGCATCCAGGCCCTCGGCGGCGGCATCTCCGGTTACGGCCTGCCACTGGGCAGTGAGGAAGCACAGGGCGAGACGTCGATCTGGACCTTCGGCGCCGGCGGCAGCTGGTCCGAGGGCGCCACCCTCACCGTGGACACCGACGCCAATCGCGAAGGGGTGCGGGCGATGTCGGCGCTGGCCGCGGCGGGCGACACCCAGCCGAATCCCGGCTCCACCGATCGCAAGGACGTGATCAACGCGTTCATCCAGGGCCGGATCGGCATGATCGAAGGTCTGCCGCCGGTGCTGGGCATGATCGACCGGCAGAATCCGGCGCTGCGCTACGCCACCGCGGCGTCGCCGACGAAAACCGGTGCGCCCGTGACCCTCGGCGTCGCCGATCACCTGATGGCATTTCGCAAGCACGGCAACAAGCAGGCCGCGATCCGGCAGTTCCTGAACTACTTCTATTCGCCCGCGGTCTACTCGGATTTCGTGCGGGCGGAACACTTCATCCCGATCACCGCATCCGGCGCGCGCGCACTCGCGCACGATCCGGTGACCGAGGCCTTCGCCGCCACCCTGCCGGTCGCCCGTTTCTATCCTTCCGCCGATCCGAAATGGGCCGCGGTCCAGGGCGCGATCCGGCAGCAGATGGGAACGGTGACACAGGGCGCGGATCCGGCGGAAGTTCTGCGCCGCATCGCACGGGTGGCGCGATGAGCAGCCCACGCGGCACCGGGTCCGCGATCCGCGCTCTGCCGTGGATCGGTCCGGTGATCATCCTGATCGCCGCCGTGGTCGCATTTCCCGCCGGGTACATGATCTGGACCAGCACCCGCGACCTCAGCCCCTACGGTCGCGATCGCGGCTTCGCCGGGACGGCCAACTTCCGCCGGCTGTTCGGCATCGAGGAACTGGGCAGCGTCCTCGCCCACACCGTCGTCTGGGTCGTCGCCGTCGTGCTGATCACGCTGGTGCTCTCGGCGGCGCTGGCGCAGTTTCTGGCTTTGGACTTTCCCGGCCGTACCGTGATCCGGCTGGCGATCCTGGTGCCGTGGGCGGCCTCGGTGGTCATGACCACGAGCATCTTCGCCTATCTGCTGGATCCGGAGGTCGGCCTCGTCAATCGCCTCCTGGTCGATATCGGTGTGCTCGATCGCGGTTTCGGATTCACCAAGGAGCCGGGGCCGGCCTTCGCGGTGGCGATCGCGGTCGCGGTCTTCGTGTCGATCCCGTTCACCACCTATACGATTCTCGCCGGGCTGCACTCGATTCCGGTGGAAGTGGGCGAGGCGGGCCGGGTGGACGGCGCATCGGCCTGGCAACGCTACCGGTATCTGACGCTGCCCCAGCTGCGTCCGGCGATCGCGGTCGCCACCGTCGTCAACATCATCAACGTCTTCAATTCGCTGCCGATCCTGCAGGTGCTGACGGGCAGCATCGCCGGATTCTCCGCCGACACCACGACCACGTTGACCTACAAGCTGATTCGGCAGAATCAGCAGCTCGCGACCGCCGGGGCGATGAGCGTGCTGAACTTCGCACTGATCGCGGTGATCATCGCGGCCTACGTGATACTGGTCCGGCCGACCGCAAAGGCCGACACATGACCACCCGGGGGCGTGCCGCGCGGAAACCGAAGCGCCGCTGGGGACTGACGGCGGCCGGCGTCGTGATCGCGGCCGTATTTCTCGTCCCGTACCTCGTGATGGTGCTGGGATCGCTGAAACCCCGGTCGGAGATCCTGCGCATTCCGCCGTCCTATCTGCCGCATCGGTGGCGGCCCGGGAACTACGCCGATATGTGGCATACCCCGGAGACGCCGCTGCCGTTCAATATCGTCAGCACTCTCGCCATCGCCGTGCTCGCGACCCTGCTGGTGCTGGCGGTGGCCGTACCGGCCGCGTATCACACTGCGCGACGGCGGTTTCCGGGTAGAGCCGTCTTTCTCGGCGCGGTGCTGGTCACCCAGATGCTTCAGCCGGCAGTACTCGTGACGGGCCTGATCCGGGAGTTCTTCGCCGTCGGCATCAACGACACCTGGTTCGCGATGATTCTGGTGAATGCGGCGTTCAACCTCTCGTTCGCGGTGTGGATCCTGCACAGCTTCTTCGCCTCCGTTCCGGTGCAGATCGAGGAAGCCGCGCAACTCGACGGATTGTCGCGGCCACACATTCTGTGGCGAATCAGCCTGCCGCTGGTATGGCCCGGAATTGTCACCGCGACGATTTTCGTCTTCGTCTCGTGCTGGAACGAATTCGCGGCGAGCCTGGTGGTATTGACGACGCCGGAAAATCAGCCGCTCTCGGTGGCGCTGACGAAATTCGTCGGCCAATACGACACCGCGTGGCAGTTCGTGTTCGCCATCTCCACCGTCGGCATCGTGCCGGTGGTCGTACTGTTCGCACTCATCGAGAAGCGGCTGGTCGCGGGCCTCACCGCGGGAAGTGTGAAGTGACCGGCACGACTCGCCGGCCCTGACGACAATCGACTTGACGAATCGCATATACGGCTGCCATTATAGAAGTGGGAAGACACCGAATATGCGGTGTCTAATTCTTGTCGTTCTCTCGACAATCTTCTTATTGCGGTGTACTTTGGGACCTCCCGCAACCCGGATGCCCGCCAACTCTCGAAATACGAATCAGCCGTGAACAGTGATGCAATCTGCGCGTCGCTGTTCATCGGCTCGGCCGAGGCATGTTCGGACGACATCCGGTGCGGATTGTGCATACAGCCCCTACAGGACAAGCAGATCTCGTACCGGTCACCCGTGGCGTGACCGCGCGAGGTGCTGGAAGGATGCGCCTTGACAATCTCGCAACGACTCTCGTTCGCGAAACTGACCGAACCCCTGGAGATTCCGGGGCTGCTCGAGGTTCAGACCGATTCGTTCGCCCGGCTGGTCGGAGCGCCCGAATGGCAGCGGCGCGCGGCCACGCGCGGCGATGACGCGATCGGCGGACTCGCCGAGGTGCTGGCCGAGATCAGCCCCATCGAGGACTTCTCCGAAACGATGTCGCTCACCCTCTCCGATCCGCGCTTCGAAGAGGTCAAGGCCTCGATCGAGGAATGCAAGGACAAGGATTTGACCTACGCGGCACCGCTGTTCGTGACCGCGGAGTTCGTCAACAACAACACCGGTGAGATCAAGTCGCAGACGGTCTTCATGGGTGATTTCCCGATGATGACCGACAAGGGCACCTTCATCGTCAACGGCACCGAGCGCGTGGTGGTGTCGCAACTGGTGCGCTCACCGGGTGTGTACTTCGACGCATCGATCGACAAGGGCACCGAGAAGACGCTGCATTCGGCGCGGGTGATTCCGTCGCGTGGTGCGTGGCTGGAATTCGATGTCGACAAGCGCGACACGGTGGGCGTGCGGATCGATCGCAAGCGTCGTCAGCCGGTCACCGTGCTGCTCAAGGCATTGGGCTGGAGCAGCGAACGGATCGCCGAACGGTTCGGCTTCTCCGAAATCATGACCACCTCGCTGGCCAAGGACAACACCGCCAACACGGACGAGGCACTGCTCGACATCCACCGCAAGCTGCGGCCGGGCGAGCCGCCGACCAAGGAATCCGCGCAGAATTTGCTGGAGAACCTGTTCTTCCGGGACAACCGCTACGACCTCGGCGCGGTCGGCCGCTACAAGATCAACAAGAAACTCGGGACGCACGGAGGCCGCACGGGCGGTCCGCGCGTGCTGACCGAGGACGATATCGTCACCATCATCGAGTACCTGTTGCGTTTGCGCGCAGGCGATTCCACGATGACCGCGCCCGGCGGGCCGGAAGTGCCGGTCGAGGTCGACGATATCGACCACTTCGGCAACCGGCGGGTCCGCACGGTCGGCGAGTTGATCCAGAATCAGATCCGCATCGGGCTCTCGCGGATGGAGCGGGTGGTCCGGGAACGGATGACGACCCAGGATGTCGAGGCCATCACCCCGCAGACGCTGATCAACATCCGCCCGATCACGGCGGCGGTGCGGGAGTTCTTCGGCAGCTCACAGCTGTCACAGTTCCTGGACGAACGCAATCCGCTGGCGAGCCTGACCAACAAGCGCCGACTGTCGGCGCTGGGGCCGGGGGGTCTGTCCCGTGAGCGCGCCGGCCTCGAGGTCCGCGATGTGCACTACAGCCACTACGGCCGGATGTGCCCGATCGAGACGCCCGAAGGTCCGAGTATCGGCCTGATCGGCTACCTCTCGGTGTATGCGCGGGTCAATCCGTTCGGTTTCATCGAAACCCCGTATCGCCGGGTGGTCGACGGCGCCGTCACCGACGAGGTCGACTATCTGACCGCCGACGAGGAGGACCGGCACGTCGTCGCGCAGGCCAACGAACCGCTCGATGCCGCGGGCCGCTTCGTCGCCACGCGAATTCCGGTGCGGCGCAGGAATTCCGAAGTCGAGATCGTCGATTCGACCCTGATCGACTATATGGATGTCTCGCCGCGCCAGATGGTGTCGGTGGCGACCGCCATGATTCCGTTCCTGGAGCACGACGACGCCAACCGCGCCCTGATGGGTGCGAACATGCAGAAACAGGCGGTGCCGTTGCTGCGCACCGAGGCGCCGCTCGTCGGCACGGGTATGGAGCGACGAGCCGCCGTCGACGCCGGAGATCTGGTCGTCAACGAGAAAGCCGGTGTGGTGGAGGAGGTTTCGGCCGACTACATCACCGTCATGCACGACGACGGGACGCGGCGCAGTTATCGGCTGCGGAAGTTCTCGCGCACGAATCAGGGCACCTGCGCCAACCAGCGTCCGATCGTGGACGAAGAACAGCGGGTGGCCCGCGGAGATGTCCTCGCCGACGGTCCGG
>NZ_BDCM01000022.1 GCF_001613505.1 Nocardia mikamii NBRC 108933 | reverse complement strand
GGGGATGGCCGCGTCGAACGGCCGTGCTGTCGAATACCCCATCTCCATTCGCTCGTCGCCGGCAGCATCCTGAGCAGGCGCAGCAAGATACGCAATTCGGCTGCATGGGTTTTCGCGGCTCAATGTCTGAGTGACCGGAAGGCTTGTGGCATCGCCACATTCGCGATTTGATTCGGTCAGATGCCCGGTGCTACCGGTGTCTCGTCGCGCGCCCGCGCGGCATGACGAGGCAGGAACATGGCCGGCACGATGATCACCGCCGTAAGCCCGAACGCCACCCAGAACGCGAAGCCGAAGGAGTCGGCGAGCAATGGTCCGATCACCGGCATCAGTTGGGGCGGGACGGAGGTGATCTGGCCGGAACCGCCACCGCCGGAAGGCAATCCGCGCTCGGTCAGCAGTCCGGAGAGGTGTTGCGTCAGCGCGGTCACCAGCAAGGCGCTGCCGAGCGACGCACCGACCTGCTGAATGGCCGAGAGCGTGGGCGCCGCGCGGGTCACGGCGTCCCTGCCCAGTCCCGTGTAGGCGGCCGAGATGGTCGGCATCATCACCGAACCGAGGCCCATACCGCGCACGAACAAGGCCGTACAGAGCCAGACGTAGGAGGTGCCGGTGCCCACGTGTGTGAAGGGGAGCGTGCCGGTCAAGGCGAGCGCGACGCCGACGGGAACCACATAGCCGGCGCCGATACGGTCGGTGAGCCGGCCGCCGATCACCATTGCCACGACCGCGCCCAACCCCTGGGGTGCGAGCAGGAGGCCGGCGCCGAGCGGGCCCTGTCCGCGCACGGTCTGGTAGTACAGCGGGAGCAGCAGCATGCCGCCGAACAATCCGATGGCGACGAGAAAGACCGCGATGGTTCCGCTGGCGAAGAGCCGGTTGGTGAGCAGGCGGACGTCGACGATCGAGTCGGCTCCCTTGTGCAGGCTGTGCCAGGTGTAGAGGGCCAGGCCCGCGACGCCGCCGATGAGCCAGCCGAGCACACCCCACTCGGTGAATCCGCCGTGTGAGCTGGCCTCGGAAAGGCCGTAGAGCAGGCAGACGAGGCTGCCGGAGAGCAGGATCAGCCCGCGCAGGTCGAGACGTCCGTGCTCGGGCAGGGTGTCACCGTGCGGGAGCTTCCAGACCGCGAGCGCGAGGGCGAGGGCGCCGACGGGGACGTTGACGAGGAAGATCCAGTGCCAGCTCGTGTACTGGACCAGCAGGCCGCCGATCACCGGACCGAACACCGGTCCCAGCAACATGGGGACACCGAGAATGGCCATGGCCCGCCCGAGGCGTTCGGGGCCCGCGGCTCGGGTGATGATCGCCTGTCCGGCGGGCAGCAGCATGCCGCCGCCGAGGCCCTGCAGGACGCGGAAGGCGATGAGGCTTTCGATGGACCAAGCGGCCGCGCACAGAGCCGAGCCGGCCACGAACAGGCTCACCGCGGTCAGCCAGACCGGTTTGGGGCCGAACCGGTCCATCGCCCATCCGGTCACCGGGATGACCAGTGCGACCGCCAGCAGATAACCGGTCACCACCCACTGGGTTGTGGACAGGGTGGCGCCGAGTTCGGTGCTCAGCGAATCCAGGGCGACGTTCACGATGGTGGTGTCGAGAACCACCATGATCATGCCGGACACGATGACGAGCCCGGTGACGATGACGTCGCGGTCGAGTTTGCCCGACTGCTGCGCGGTGGAGGTTCCCATATCAGCTCCCTCGTGAAGGTGCCAGGACTCGACTGGGCGGCACCATCTCGGGACTACCCGTCGCGCGGCCGATCATCGCGGTGCTACCACTCGACCATCCAATCGCTGCCACGTCACCTGTCTCGAGGCCTCGTTTCGCCGGCGAGCATGGCGGCAGCGACCTGGGCGGCCGCAGCGCGACGCAGAGCGGTACCCATGCCGTCGAGGACGAGCAGTCGTGCACCGGGGATTTCGGCGGCGAGAGCCTCGCCGTTGCCGACCGGAAAGAACGGGTCGGCGCGGCCGTGCACGACGAGCGTCGGCATGTCGAGGTCACCGAGTCGGTCCCGCCAGCGCGGCGCGCAATCGATCCGTGAGAACACCATCCCGAGCTGATTGGCTTGGTGCACGGCGGGATCGTTCGATGGCGTGCGGTCCCAGATCCGGGCTGCCGTCTCCCGTGCTTCCTCCCGATGGTTGCCCATCGACTCGGCCCCCGCGGCGGCGAAGGTCGCGACGGAGTCCCGGTCTGCCCAGTCCGGCTGCGGGCGGGAGAACAGCGGGCCCAGGATCGCGAAGTCGTGGTCGGGCAGGTCGTCGTCGACCGGGCCCGGTGCCACGGGCCGGGTGCCGACGAGGGTCAGTGCGGAGAACCTGTCCGGGTGGTCCAGCGCGGCGACCTGAGCGACCATCCCACCGACACCGACTCCACCGAGGTGGGCGGTGCCGGCTCCGAGCACCTCGACCAGGGCAGCCGCGTCGGCGGCGAGATCCCGCAGGTCGTAGGCCGGATTCTCGGGGTCGAGAGTCGTCGACGCTCCGGAGTCGCGCAGGTCGTAGCGGACCACGTGCCGTCCGCCCGACGCGAGCCGCTCGCACAGCGCGTCCGGCCAGGACAACATCGTGGTGCCACCGGCCAGCAGGATCAGCGGATCATCCGGCCGGCCGAAGCTGTCGATGCCGAGAACCACACCGTTCGCTCGCGCCGACCCCATGCCCAGTCGAAACCGCCTCGTCATGCCTGAACTCCCATCCGTCGCTCTGCCCAGAGATATGGACGACGCATTCACCGGAAAGTCATCGGGCAGCCGAGATCGTGACCACTCTCGGCAGCCCCGAACGCGGCACGAGCCGGTGGCGATCCGGCGCACGGGTGTCCTCGGATATGAGCCGCGCATCGGGCGGATTGCCGATGGGACGGGGTAGCTCTGCGAATGTCTGCGCACGAGGTCATCGCTACTGCGTGACACCGGTGCCGCCCGCAGTCTGCTCGCCGCGCGACCAAGCCATCGCGCGGAGCGAAGGAACGCCGCTTCGCCGCGAAGAAGTTCGGCACCAACACACGTGTGTCGCTGTATCCCTGTTCGAAAGGCGAACGGCTACCGCGGTGATCGGGCGGGCCATCGCCCGGATCAACTTGCCGGGCGGTCCTGGGCCGGGGTGTCGATGCCGGACGCCTGCTGAAATTCGACGATGTCCCCGCCGTGGTCTCTCGCCCAGCTGGTCAGCACATCGATGGGCTCGACGAGGGTCCGGCCGAGTTCGGTGAGGCAGTACCAGACCTGGCGTGGCGCTTCGGGACGGCGTTCGACCAGACCGTACTGCTGGAGCCGGCGCAGCGTCTGGGTGAGGACCTTGCGCGAGATACCGCCACCGATGAGGGCGATGAGTTCACCGTGCCTGCGCGGCTCCCGGCTGAGCCCGAAAAGTACGAGCACAGCCCACTTGTCGGAGATGATCTCGACCGCCAGCCGGGTGGGGCAGTCGGCGAGGAAGGCCGGTCCGGCGGTGTTCTGCATGAAAGTCGAAGGTACCAGGAGGTAACCGAGGAGTCCGTAGCGTTTTGGCGGAGTAGCGAATTCAACCGGAAGCAGAGGTAAGCGCTCATGTCACGAGTCGTCGTATTCGACCAGTTCGGTGGTCCGGATGTCATGCGTATCGTCGAGGAGCCGGTCGTCGAGCCCGCGGCCGGCGAGGTGCGAGTCAGGATCGAAGCGTTCGCCGTCAACCCGCTCGACCGGATGATGCGGTCCGGTGTCTCTCCCGCGCCCGTCGCGCTGCCGCACGCTCGCATCGGTGTCGAGGGAACCGGCGTCATCGACGCGTTGGGTCCCGAGGTCACCGGTCTGGAGGTCGGCGATCCGGTTGTTCTCACGGCCGTTCCGGACGCGAGCGTCCGGGGTAGTTACGCGGAATACACCACGGTCCCCGCGAGCCGGGTCGTCGCTCGGCCGGCCGGGCTCGCAGTCGCCGAGGCGGCGGCGCTCTGGGTCGCGTACTCGACGGCCTACGGGGCGCTCATCGAGAAGGCGGGGATGCGTCCCGGTGACCATGTGCTCGTCACCGCCGCGTCCGGCGGTGTGGGCCGGGCGGCGATGCAGATCGCGAATCAGATCGGCGCCGTGCCCCTCGCCGTCACCCGGCACGCGGCGAAGAAGGACGAGCTGATCGCCGCCGGTGCTGCCTCGGTCTTCGCCACCGACGAGGTGGATATCGCCGAGGCAGTCCGCCACCACACCGGCGGGTCCGGCGCCGACATCGTCCTCGACCTCGTCCGGGGACCGGGGCAGCGCGACCTTCTGGCGGCGGTCCGTCCCGGTGCGACGCTGGTCGCGGCGGGCTTCCTGGACCCGCGGCCGACACCATTCCCGGAAGGCGTGCCGCTCACTCTGCACACCTACCAAAGTTTCGAGCACACCCTCGACGCCGTGGTGGTCAAGCGCATGGCGGCATTCTTGAATGCCGGCGTACGCCTCGGCGCCGTGCTGCCCGCCATCGATCAGGTGTTCGCCTTCGACGATGTGGTCGAGGCACACCGACACTTCGAGAAAGGAGTCCACGCCGGGAAGATCGTCGTCACGGTGTAGGTCATGTCCCGAGCCCGCGGTGAGCGCGCAGACGGACCGGAGCGCCGGTCGGTTCAGCCGGCGGGGTGGTCCGGCGGAAGCCGAGCCGCCGGTGATCGTGTGGTAACAGCGAGGAGTCTCGGCGAGGGCTTTCCGGCGGTGGCCATCGAAACGCCTGCGCCTCAATCAGTACCAGGTGCCGGGGATACCGAATCGAGCAGACGCGCACGCTCCCTGCTCGATATCTCCGTCCCGGATACCGGCTCCGCGAGTACGCACAGCAGCAGCGCCACGCCTACCGCCCCCGGGTCGGGGTGGCCGACGGCGCGCTCGCCGAGGTAACTCGCGCGACCGCGACGTGCCCGCAGGGTCGCGGTGGACAGTGCTCCGTCCACCGCGGCGCTCGCCATCGCGGCGATATCGCCATCACCACGCAGCGCCTCGACTGCCGGAGCGAGCGCGTCGACCATGGTGCGGTCACCGATGTCGGCCTCGCCGACGCGCTGGATGGCGGCGAGACCATCGCTGAGACCGGCCCCGAGGGCGTCGATGTAGGAATCCGACTGTGCCGCACGGGTTCCGAGTGATTGGAACAGTAGTCCGAACAACGGGCCGCTCGTGCCTCCGACCTCGTCGAGGAAGACCGCCCGCAACGTGTCCCACGGTGCGGGGGAGTCCGGTGCGGCGAGGCGGTCGGCGACCTCGGAGAGCCCCTCGCGTAGATTCACGCCGAAATCTCCGTCACCGGTGATCTCGTCCAGCGTTGTCAGTACGGGCTCGGCGGCGAAGAACACTTCCCGCAGACGAGCAACGGTGCTGTCGAGTGTCGTCATGGCCGCGCTGGTCATCGTGCGACATCCTTCCAGGCGGGTGCGCCGGTCGGGGCATGCCAGAGATCGATCCACCCGTCGGCGAGTTGGGTGAGGGTGATCGAAAAGCCGCTCATATCCAGTGCCGCAACGAATGTGCCGACCTGAACCGCCGAGATTTCGCGGCCGCGGGAGGTGAGTTCGCGCGCCGCGAGTTCGAGTACTGTCCAGAGCTCCGGTTCCGTCGTCGCGCCGAGCCCATTGACCAACAGCAACAACGGATTTCGATCGTCTCCGGGCAGCGATGTGAGGATATCGGTGAGCATCCGGTCGACAAGGTCCGCGAGTGGTGGCCTAATGATCGAGGTCGAGGCGCGTTCGCCGTGAATTCCCACGCCGTATTCGAGCTGATCGGGTTCGAGTTCGAAGGCGCGCGCCCCGGTGTTCGGTGACGTGAGCGCCTCGGTGGCCACCGCGATACTGCGACTGTGCTCGACGACCTCGCGGCCGAGTGCGGTCAGCGCGGTGAGGGTGTCTCCGCGGTCCGCGGCGGCGCCGAGGATCTTCTCGACGACGATCGTCGCGGCGGTCCCGCGCCGTCCCGTGGCAGTCTCGTCGGATTCGGTGGCGACGTCGTCGTCGACGAGTACCCGGCCGACCTCGATGCCATCGGCGGCGAGCCGTTCCGCGGCGATGCCGAAATTGATCTTGTCTCCGGTGTAGTTCTTGACGATGTGCAGCACCCCACCGTCCCGGGCGACGGCCTTGCTCGCCTCGTAGACCTGGCGATTGTGCGGCGAGGCGAAGATCTTGCCCGGTACGGCCGCGTCGAGCATTCCCATGCCGACGAATCCGACATGCATCGGCTCGTGGCCCGATCCGCCGCCGGAGACGAGGGCGACCCGCCGTGTCGCCGCACCGCGATCGTGGTGCACGAACAGCGGGTCGGTACTGAGCCGGACCCACGGGTTTCGGCGCACGAAACCCCGCAGCGCCACCTCGGGCCCCTCGCCTGATTCGAGTAAGAACAGTGCGGGCACAGAATCCTCCTCGTCGATCGACTGCGTGCTGCCCAGTATCACGGAGCGGAGGTGCCGGCCCGGCACGGATTCGTGATCTTCCTGGGCCGCGGGCGAAATCGACGGAAGCCGTGCCGGAACGGGCCGGTGGTTCCGCTTCGCGGAGAGCGGAATCTGCGGCGATGCTCGCCGATTACAGTGTTGCCCATGACAATCGAATATCTCCGGTACCGCATCGCCGAGCACGACGCGGCCGAATTCGAGGCCGCCTACGGGCGTGCCGCACGGTCGCTGGCGGCGGCCCCGCAGTGCGTCGACTACGAGTTGTCACGGTGCGTGGACGAACCCGAGTGCTACATCCTGCGCATTTGCTGGACCTCCGCCGAGGACCATATGAAGGGCTTCCGCGGCGGTGAGAATTTCGCGGCATTCTTCGCCGAGATCGAACCGTATGTGCAGCGTATCGAGGAGATGCGCCATTACGAACGCACCGCTGTGCGAGGTACCGGATCTTCGGTGCCGAGCATGTACGACTGGCTCGGCGGCACCGAGGCGCTGGAGCGGCTCACGGAGGTCTTCTACACCCATGTGCTGGTCGACGACCTGATCGGGCCGTTGTTCGCCGGGATGGACCCGGGTCATCCGCGCTATGTGGCGATGTGGCTTGCCGAAGTGTTCGGTGGTCCCGCCCGCTACACCGGCGAGCGCGGTGGTTACGACAACATGCTGGCGCACCATTTGGGCAAAGCCATCTCCGAGCCCCAGCGCCGGCGCTGGGTGTCGCTGCTGCTGGATGCCGCCGACGAGGTCGGCCTGCCCGGCGACCCGGAGTTCCGGGCCGCGTTCGTCGGCTATATCGAGTGGGGCACCCGCATCGCGCTGGGGAACTCCCAGCCCGACGCCGATCCGCCGCGGCATCTCCCGGTGCCTCACTGGGGCTGGGGTGTCGCCCCGCCTTACACCCCGGCCTGATCGAGACCCGCGCCCCGCTCAGCGCCAGGGAACGGTCGGCCTCGCACCCGACGCCGACTCGGCAGGTTCTTCCCGCCCACCGGACGGCGTGGACGTGATTTGTTTCCTGATGGTAATGGCCGCACCGAATATCTTGATGTTGATCAAGAAGGGCCGACGAACCACCGGCATTTGTGCCACCCGGTCGGTTGCGTGAATATCTCGAATTTACGGCTGGGGACCGTCATTCGGTATCGACTGCCCGCCGCGGAACGACGATGGATCCACGGATCGGCAACCGGGTGGTTTCCACCTACCTGCGATCAGGAAGCCGCCTTGGGCTGGGAGAGGTCCCTGATGCCGGTGATCGCCGTGATGATGTTGTCGATGGTGGAGGTGCCGCCGTCGAGGGCCGAGCTGCCGGAGTCGAGCATGGCCGAGCCCGACGATGAGCCTGCGGAACCGGAGGAGGAACCACTGTCGGCCGAACCCGAGCTCAGGGCCGAGGGGACGGGAGTGGCCGAGTCTGCCGAGGGGGCGGCAGCGGAGGCCATGGCGACCGGTCCGAGGAACAGGGCACCGGCGGAGAGGGTGGCGGCAGCGAAGACCTTGCGAGAGATCATATGCGGGGGATTCCTTTCACAGATGGATAACGACGCCATCACGGCGCGCAACCCAAGAATATGAAGGAGAAATGTGTAAATCCACTTTCGTTACTGTGTGAATGGTCACGGTTAACAACTGGCGAACCATATATTTCGCCGAGGTAGCACAATTTGATCTTGCAATTCTCCCGAATGATGAAGTGATCAAATGTCCAGAACTTTCGCCGTCGGCGCGAATTGTGGGGCGGGAGAGTCTGGTGCGGCGTAATCTACGCATAGGTGCGGCGATAGATGCCCGTGGCGGCCGTGGTATCGCGCAGAGGTGTTCGCGGTACCGGCCGCAGCTCACATCGCCCACTCGAACGTCGCCTACTCGAACAAGGAGTCATGATGGCCCTTTTCATCGACGTGCACGAACATCTGCCCGAAGGTACGACGGTGCAGGACGTGGCCGCCGCCCACGCCGCCGACCTGACGATCCAGGGAGATTACGGCGTGACGTATCAGCGCTACTGGGTCGACGAAGCGAGTCATACCGCGTTCTGCCTGGTCGATGCGCCGGACGCGGACACGGCCATCACCGTGCACCGCGAGGCGCACGGCCTCGTCCCCGACCGGATCTATCCGGTGGTCGAGGGCTCCTGATCCGCATTTCCGGGCGTCAACGCCCGAAAACGTTCACCGCGATTTCCCCGCCGAGGTGATAGCCGGCGGACAGGTGCAGGTTGTCGCCACTCCAAAATCGGCCCGGGTCATACCAATTCGGGCGCTTCTCCGGCAGCAAACCCATCGCCTGATAGGTCATGGCAACGATTTCCGCGCAATACGCGTTCTCCAGACCTGCTTCGGCCTCACGGGTTTTCGAACGCTTCGGCAGCGGGATACGGCCCCGGAACCATCGGCCCGCCAGAGCGCTCGTCGAGGGGAAGGGCATGCCGTCCAGCCGTGCGACCGTCCGCAGCGCCGCGTCCTCCATCTCGTGTGTCACGGGGCGATCCAGCTGGCGCAGCCACGCTTGCTGGCCGTAATCCTTGGTCCAGCGCAGGACCGCGGCCTGTAGGTCGTGCAGCTGGGCGCCGCGATGGTGGGTGCCCGACCAGACATCCGGTAGCGCCCGGCCGAGCTCGGCGTGCCAGATCAGAGCCGGTAGATCGTCGACGACCACCGCCATGCCGACGTGGTTGACCGGGCTGTTGGTCAGCCCCCGGATCGCGCGGTCGGCGCCGGAATGTCCACGGAACAGCCATAAATCGCCCGTCCGCGTGAGCTCCACCGCTTCATCCAAACCGATACTCGAGGGCGCTTCGCGTGGCACAGCGACTAGCCTAGGCCGTATGCGGTGGTGGAAAGTACTCGGCTTGGCAGGGGCCGCCGGTGTCGCGGCGACCGGAGCGGTCATCGTGCGGTCCGAGCGCAAACGCCGCGCCTACACCCCGGATCAGGTTCGCGACCGGCTACATGCGCGCCTGGGTGAGCAGTCCGAGTCCCTCGGCGACGGCAAGCGCTGACTCGCAACGTGAAGCGGTTGCACGCAACAGCTTCGGCGCCGTCGGTGCACAGCCGAATCTCTGTGTTCGTCAGTAGTTTCCGCCGGGCGGGTATTCGGAGAAGAACTGCTGTAGCAGCGGAGTGGCGGCGTCGAGCCCCCACCGCACGACGCCGAGTATCGCGTTGCCCGTATTGATGACCACAAATCCGATGACGTCGCGGTTCTGTTCCGCGAGTTGCTGGAGTGGCTCGATGATATTCGTGAACATGATGTGTCCTTCGCATCCGGGTGGATGGATACGTCCAGGCTAAAACAGCGATCACCCGGTTACCAGGGCTTTCACCGACCGCCCATACCCGACATCGCGATACCCCGCACGAACGATTTCTGCGCGAACGCGTAGATCAGCAGCATCGGCGCGACCATGAGGATGGACGTTGCCATCAGGATCGGCCAGTTGGTTTCGTACTGGCCCTGCAGGCGTACCAAACCCAGTGTCAGCGTGGAGATCTCGTCTCGCTGGATCATCACCAGCGGCCACAGGAAGTCGTTCCATACCGTCACCCAGGTGAGTACCGCGAGCACCATCACCGCCGGGCGGGCGTGGGGGAGAAGGACGCGCCAGTACGTCTGCCAGATCGAGCAGCCGTCGAGGATGGCCGCCTCCTCCAATTCGGCCGGCAGCGTGAGGAAGAATTGGCGCATCAAATAGGTGCCGAACGCGCTGCCGAACAAGCCCGGCACGATCATGGCCAGGGGACTGTCCACCCATCCGAAGGTGCGCATGAGGATGAACTGGGGGATGACCGTGACGGTCGTCGGCACCATCAGGGTCGCGAGGTAGGCGACGAACAGGATGTCGCGGCCCTTGAACGGCAAGCGGGCGAAGGCATAGCCGGCCAGCGAGCAGAAGAACACCTGGCCCGCGGTGACGCAGCCGGCGTAGAGGACGGTGTTGAAGAAGATGCGCCCGAACGGCATCAGGTCGAAGATGTCGCGGTAGTTCGACCAGGCCAGGCGCGCCGGGACGATGCTGGTGTCGGAAATGTTGCCCTGCTTCTTCAGCGAACTCGACAGCGCCCACAGCAGCGGAAACAGTGCGCACCAAGCCATCACGACGAGCGCCAGGTACAGCAGCATTCCGCGCCCGGTGCGGCGTAGAACGGCACGATTCGCGGTCGCTGTCGCCACTAGGACTCGCTTTCGTAGGCGCCGCCGCGGGTGAGTCGCAGTTGGAGCAGTGTCAAAGCCAGCAGGATCGCGAAGATCACCCAGGCGAGTGCGCAGGCGTAGCCGATGTCGTCGAAGGAGAAAGCGTTCTGGTACAGCATGATTCCGAGCACGTAGGTGCCGGTTTCGGGACCGCCCTTGCCGCCGGTGAGGACGTACGCCTGATCGAACACCTGGATCGAGTTGATGAACGTGATGACGAAGGAGAACACCAGCGCGGGCCGGATCAGCGGCACGGTGATCGAGCGGAACCGGCGCACCGCTCCGGCACCGTCGATCCGGGCGGCCTCGTAGACGTCGGTCGGTATGCCCTGCATGGCGGCGAGCAGGACGATGGTGGCGAAGGGCACGCTCTTCCACACACTGACCAGGCACAGCGAGACCATCGACCACGTGGGATCGGTGAGCCACGGGACCGGACCGAGGCCGATCCAGCCGAGGGCGGTGTTGAGCACCCCGTAGTCGGTGCTGAATGTGAGTCGCCACACCACGGCCATCGCGACCGTGGAAGCGACCAACGGCATGAACATGATGCTGCGGAAGATGCCGATGCCCGCGAGTTTCCGATTGAGGGCCGCGGCGACGACGAGACCGATGGCGATGGTCGGAATCAGCGTGCCGGCGGTGAAGATCGCCGTGTTGCGCAGGGCCACCCAGAACAGCGGGTCGTGCGCGAAGAGCCGGCGGAAGTTGCCGAAGCCGATGAATGTCGGCGAACTGAACAGATCCCATCGGTGCAGGCTCAGGTACAGCGTGAACACCAACGGGAATGCCATGAACACCGCCACCGCGATGAGGTTGGGCGCGATGAACATTCGCCCGGCGGCAGCCCTGTGCCGGCGCAGCGCGGAACGCCGTGGTTTGCCGAGTGTCGTCATAGCAGCACCCGGTCGGCGCGGTAAGCCGCTGCGCGATGGTCGCTCACTGTGCCTCCAAAAGATCGTTGATCTGCCCGGCGAGGCCCTGCTTGAACCATTCCGCGGAGGCGGCGCCGCGGAACACGTGGTCGTATCCCTGTTCGATGACCGCGTCGACGCGGGGCCACGCGGGCGTGACCGGCAGGTTGTTGGCGTGCTCGCCGCCGTGGAACACCTCGAGGTTGTGCACCCTCGTATGAGCCTGCGCGAATCCGTCGGAGGTGAGCGCCGATTTCAGTGCGGGTACGAACAGCCCCGACTTCGCGATGACCGCCTGACCGACGGGACCGGTGGCGAATTTGACGAATTCCCAGGCCTGTTCCTTGCGCGGGCTGTCGGCCGCGATGGACAGGCCGGTGGTGCCGATATCGGAGCGCGCGGCGGTACCGTGCGGGCCGACCGGCAGCACCGTGACGTCGAAGTCGAGGTCTTGCTGACCGGTGTAGGCGCTGTACATCCAGTGCCCGGACAATGCCATCGCGGCCTTGCCCTGGGCGAACATATCCGACGACGAGAGCGATTGCTGGAATTCGATTTTCGGCATCACCTCGTGCCGGGTCGACAGCTCGGTGTAGAACTGCACGCCCTCGATGAAGGCGTCGTTGTCGATATTGGTGCGGGTCGGGTCGATGGACGGAGTGAACCACTCCACGCCGTTGTTCATGCCGAAGCAACTGGCGGAGTAGTAGACGGTCCAGGGATCCACGAATCCCCATTGGGTGACGTCGCCGGAGCTGTCGCGTTTGGTCAGCGCCTGTGCGGCGTCGAGGAATTCGTCGAAACTCCAGGCGTCCTCCCAGCGTGCGGGCGGCGGTGGGAGCTTGGCGTCGGCGAACAGTTTCTTGTTGTAGTACAGAAAGATTCCGGCCCACTGCTCGGGTAGTGCGTGCTGAGCGTTCTTGTAGCGGAATGTGTTGTACAGGGCCGATGAGCTGTCGTTCTTCAGCTCGGCCGCGTACGCCGGATCCTTGTCGAGGATCGTGTCGAGGTTTTCGAAGATGCCGCGTTCGGCGAGGAAGGAATAGGAGAGGTCCCACGACATCAGCACGTCCGGGCACTTACCGCCCGCGCAGTAGGTGAGGATCTGGGTCTGCGGATCCGGACCGGACATCTGGGTCCGGATCTTGATGTCCGGATGCAGCTTGCGGAACTCGTCGATGATCGTCAGCCGGACCTTCGCCTCATCGGGTTTGGCCTGGAAGAAGAAGGTGAGCGCATCGTCGTCGTGGTCACCGCAGCCGATCATCGAGGACGTCGCCGCTGCCGTTCCGGCCGCCGCGGCACCGCGCAGGAGTGTGCGCCGGTCGAACCTCCGAGACGATGCCACCCACGCCCCCGTTCGGTTACAGCAAGCGAATTTCTTTGCCGACGAACGTAATACCGCAGAGGCCTCTCCGTCCGGAAAACACACGAGAGACCGATCGAACGCATTTCTGCCTCGTGACCGAGTCGGACCGGCCGCGAAGACGGGACCCGCTGGTCGGAAACCGATCCACCCCTCGACGCCGGCGCGCGGCATACTGGAGACACAGCCCCGACTACGGGAGTATCGAGATGGCAACCAACGGGCCTTTCGGGATCGATCCGGAGGAATTCGAGCGCGCTCTGCGCGAGGCGGAAATCGAGGTTCGCGACCTGCTCGGAAAGGCCGCCGGCTACCTCGACCGCACCACCGTGAATTCGCTGACGTCGCTGTTCGGTCAGTTCGTTCAGCCGGATCGCACGCGATCGCCGGAACCGGACGACGCGACGACCGGGGAGACCGGTAGCGGGGTGTGGGCCATCTACAGCGTCGAAGACGGCGGTGAGGCCCGAGTCGAGCAGGTTTTCCCGACCGAACTCGAGGCCCTGCGCGCGCACCGCGACAACACCGACGAACGCCGTAAGGTGCGATTCCTGCCCTACGGCGTCCCCACGAGCGTGCTCGACCAGACCTGACGGCGTACCCGAGCGGCATCGCCCTAGGTCGGCGTCGTTTCCTCAGTGCGGCGTCGCTGCCGCATTCTCGTTCGCCAAGGCGAGGGCTTGGGGATCCTCGTCAGGTTGGCCGGTGCCGGTGGTGATCAGCTCGCGCAGGCTTTTGTCGATGTAGAACGACCAGCCCTTGCGGCAGGCGTCGAAGCATTCGAACGCGGGGGTGAGACCGATGTGGGTGAAGCGGAGTTCGGTGGTGCCGGCGCCGGGGGGGATCTCGAATCGGATTTCGGTGCCGTTCCATTCGGTCTGGTCGTCGACGAGGGTGAGCCGGGCATCGAGGACACGCCAGACGACGCGGTGGTGGGGGACGACCTCGGTGATCTCGATGGTGGCGCGATGTACGCCCGGAACCTCGTACGTGAAGACGTCTCCGGGCTTTTCGCTGCCTCCCGTGAGCGTTGTCGACCACCAGCCGCGTCCGTCGAGTACGGTTTCGGGGGGCCGGTCGACGGCGAAGGTCGTCGAGAAATTCTGCTCGGTCATGGGTTCTCCCTGAAGGGTGGGTGGATCGGCCTCGACATTCAACCGATGGGTTGACAGTAGGCAGGCGGAGACGGAATAGTCAACCATGTGGTTGAGAATTCCTCGGAACAGCTCGACGTGGTGTTCCACGCGCTGTCGGACTCCACGCGCCGCTCGATGCTGCGCACCCTGGCGCGGCGCCAGTGCAGCGTGGGTGAGCTCGCGGCTCCGTTCGACATCTCGCTCGCGGCCGCGTCCAAGCACATCAAGGTGCTCGAGCGGGCCGGGCTGGTGCGACGCAGCGTGCACGGGCGCACACATCTGTGCCGGCTCGATCCGCGCCCGCTGCGAGAGTGCGCCGAATGGGTGAACTTCTACGAGCGGTTCTGGGGCGAGAGTCTCGATGCCCTGGAAGCCGCACTGCTACAGGAGGATTCGCGGGATGAGTGAGTACGGCAAGGTCGTCGCGCCGGGCACGGTTCGCATCGAACGATTACTGCCCGGACCGATCGAACGGGTCTGGGCCTACCTGACCGACGTCGACAAGCGCGCGACCTGGCTGGCCGGCGGGCTGCTCGAACAGGTCACCGGCGGCCGCGTCGAACACATCTTCCGGATCCACGAACTCACCGGCGAGGGCGATCCCGCCGAGGTGGCCGACCGCAGGCACGGTGAGGTGCTCGAATGGGACCCACCGCATCGGCTGCGCCACACCTGGAGCACCGGCGGCGGCCTCGCCGACTCGGACGTGACCTTCGCACTCGAGCCGGTCGCCGACAAGGTCCGGCTGACCGTCACCCACCGCCGGATCCCGACTCGCGGCGAAATGCTCGATATCGCCGCGGGCTGGCACACCCACCTGGACATCCTGCGAGCCAGGCTCGCGACATCTCCACACGATATGTTCTGGCCGAAGTTCAATTCCCTTCGCGCAGGATACGAATCACTGTTTGCTCCGGAATCGTCGGACCGTGGCTGAATCTCGCCGACCGCCCGACATCATGCGCGAGGAAGAGGTCGTGACCCGACGAACGAGCCACCCCCGGCTGTGCCACGAGGCCGTAACCACCTTTGTCGCAACCCATGTGGTGCGAGCGAACCGGTCGAGCGGTGGCGCACCGTCGAGCTGGTTTCGTACCGGCGCGCCCAGTGAGGAACTGAACGGCGTGCTCCGGGTGGGCGATGCGAGCCCGCACGAGATCGAGCGGTTGCGAACGCTGGTCGACGGCGTGCCCGCAAGCTGGCATGTCTGGCGAGACGTCGATTCGCCGGAGATCCCGCACCTTCTGCGGCGGAAGGGCCTGGAACTGTTCGAAACCGAACCGCTGATGATGCTCGCCGATCCGGGCCGAGTCATACACGGGGAACGCGAAGAGCCGGTGCGGATCGAGGCCGTGACCGATGACCCCGGCCTCGCCGAGTGGGCGGGACTCTGGTCGGGTGCGACCGCCACCGCGGCCCTCGTGGCCGGCCTGCGCCAGGGTATGGATTGCGGCTCCACCCGCTACCTGCTCTGGCGTGAAGGCGGCGAGGTGCTCGGCTGCGCCGCGGTCGTGAGCTGCGCCGCGGGCGCGTCGCTCGAGCACATCGTGACGCGAGCCGATCGTCGCGGACTGGGCATCGGAAGCGCGCTGACGCGGCACGCTCTGGTCCTGGCGCTCGAATCCGGTGCTCGCCGGGTCGTCCTCACCGCCTCGCCGGACGGTGAAGGGATCTATCGACGCCTCGGCTTCGTCACCGTCGGACATGTCGAGCGTTATGCGTGATCGGCGATCCGGCCGGGACCTGGGCGTGGCTCGCGGTGCGGCGTCAAGCGTCTTCGAGGGCCTCGCCGATCTCGTGGGCCACGCGGTTGTGTTGGTTCTCCGCGAGCCAATGGCCGCCGGCCAATACCAGCGCGACCGGCCATTCGATGATCTCCGCGGCGGCCAGGGCGCCGAGTGCGCCGTAGTAGGCCAGCTGTTCGGGGCGGGGGACCGGGACTCGGCCGAGCAGGGGAAGTTCCACCGCGAAACTGTGCGCGGCCATGACCTTGTCGACCGCGTTCCGGTGGCTGATATGTGATTCGTCGGCCATATGTTGCCTCCCGGTCATGTGATATTCGGGCTCTCGACGCCTGGGTTCGCCACAGTGTCCGTCGTGAGGACATCCGATGTAGGCGGCCGGGATCCGTTGACGGGCGCGTTGACGCAGGTGCTGACCGTTCCGCTGCGTGAGTTGTACGCGGTGTTGTGGCGCCTGGGAGTCCTCGACGTCGTCGGCGAATCATCACGCTGATCGCCCCACGCTACGCCGTGAGGCGAGAGCGCTGCGGGCTAAGCCTTGCTCGGTGCGTGCCGCGATCCGGTCGCGGTCTTGCCCGCGGTCGCCTTCCCCTCGTCGTCGCTGGGGAGGGCCGGACGCTCACCGGGTGTCTGCTGCTCGTCACCGGCCGCACGAACATCGGTAGTGGATTCCGGTTGCCGGTCCGGGTGCGCGATGAGCTTCCGTATGACGAGCGCGGTGCCGCCCACGCCCAACAGCACGGGCCAGTCCACGACTCCCGTGGCTCCGATCGCGGCCAGGGTGAGTGCGGCCGCCGGCGTCGAATGACTACCGCTGCTCAGTCCGCTGCGCACCCCCGACACGACGCCCTGCATACCCCCGAGTACGCCGTTCACCGCAGCGCCGCCCACCGCCCCGGCCGCGGATGTGGTCGCATCGGCCGTCCACGAAATTGCTTTTACCCCACCCTCGAGAAGGTCCATTGTCACTCCCTTTGAGTTCACCTTGTGGACATCTGCGAGCAAGCTGGAGTCTACTCGTGACGCGGGGTCGCGCCGGGGGCGGCGACCGAGATGAAACATGGACACGGCACCCATCGCGATGGCGCGCTCAACCGGTCGAGGCCGACGGTCCCTTGTGATCGAGGGGGCGTCGGGCGGAGAATTGGTGCGTGTAGTCCGGACTCTCGGGAGAGAATTGCGATGTCTCGAAGAATTGGTCTTGCCGTCGCGACGGCTGTCACTACGTTGACCTTGGGAGCCGCCGCCCCCGCGATCGCCTCCGCCGCAGCGCCTGCGGCCGGCCCGCCCGCGACCAGTGACACGGCCGCCCGGGCGACGCAGATTCAGTGGCTTTCCGTATGCCTCAACCTTCCGGTCGGATCGGCAAGCGTCAGCTTCTGCGTCTAGCGCGCGACCGCTGCTCGGATTCTGGTGACGAGGTCATCGAGTCGCCGCTGGTGCGAGCCCTCCCAGTAGATCCGCCGGCAATCGCGGCATTCTCTGAAGGTGTCGTAGTACTTGCGGGTGAGCGGTTCCAGCCTGTCGATGATGTCCTCTTCGGCCACGTCGGTCAGGAGGCCGCCACAGGGCAGGCAGCGGCTGAACGGCCTCAGCCGATCGGCCAGATCGAGCCGGTGGATCACCTCGACGAGCTGATCGAAGGGCCGGTTCGCGCGCACGAAGACTCCGTGGGTCACGTTGCGACGCTTCAGGAGTCCGCGGTCGCGGGTGAGGATGATCCGGTGTTGTTCCGCGGCGGACGTCGCCACCGCGGCATCGTCGGTGTCCCACGGGATTCGAGCGTCGAGGCCCATCAACCGCATGAGCCGGGCGAGCCCGCCGAGATTGACGTCCACGAGGAAACGCGGATCGCGCAGCGGGCGGGGACGAACCCGCGTCGACGGTCCGATGTCGAGGGTCTCGAATACCGGGTAGGCGGCGAGCCGATCGCCCGGCCGCGGGTGGTGACCGAAGTCGACGGATTCACCGTCGACCAGCATGAGGTCGATCTCGGTATGCGGGATGCCCGCAGCCTCGACGATGTCTTTCACGGTCTGATGCGGACGGATCGGCCGCCGCTGCGCGACGTATCGCGCGCCCGGGGCCAGGAAGTCGTTCAGCTCGGCGTACACCCGCAGTTCGACACTTGCGGTCATGGAGACCATTGTCGTCGTCTCGCTGTCGTCGTCTCGCTCCGGCGCGCGAGACGATGTGCGGCAGCGTTGCGAGAGGCGCGAGGTCCGATCCCGGCCGGGCTGCGCCGCAGCGGCTACCAGGTGTAGATATGCCCGGGTGACCACATACCGCTGTGGGTCTGCTGGGTGACCGCCGGGGCGGCGGGCACCGCCGAGGGGTCGATCGGGTTGAGACGCTGCAGTTCGCCCCAATCCTGGTCCCAGTCGTAGGCGAGGTAGGTGGCCAGGGTCTGCGAGCGCAGCAATTGCTGACTCCAGCCCAGCGGACCGCCGCCCGCGTGGCTTTCCCACATCGTGGTGTCGGCCGCGCCCAGACGGTTGGGCAGGATGCGCCAGCCCGGTACCTGGGCGATGCCGTCCTTGTGGTCGAAGGGGCGCTGGCACGGGAATTGCAGGCCCACGGCCCAGTCCAGGAGTACCGGCTGTTTCGAGCCGACCAGGTCGTTCAGCGTGTGCGTCTTCGGTATGCGCGGGGGAGTCAGCGCCACCCAGCGCTGCGGATCGAGGTTGTGGTCCTTGGCCACGATGCGGATCACGTTGGCGGTGGCGGGAATTCGGTCCAGGGGGACTCGCAGGTTCCGCCACGACGGCGCCGGGCCGATGTCGATCGGGGTCACCCGTCCGAGCGCGTGTGCGCTCGTCGCGGAGTCGGTGCTGCCGTATTCGACCTCCACCGGTTCGCCGCCGACATATCCGTTGTTCGGACCCACCGCCTGGATGCGCCCGGCCGCGGCGATCGAGACGATATCGCTGCGGTCGTGCTGGGCGGGCAGGCGATACCAGCCGGTGACGAGATCGGCGGGCTGCTCCTCGCCGTAGGTGCCGAGTTCCGGTGTGGTCGCCGCGTCCAGGCCGTAAGGCAGTGGGGCGCCGCCGGTTTGGGTGGCCGACTCGCCGGTGCCGGGTTTGTCGCCGAAGGATTTGGCGATGCTGCTGGTCTCCTCCTTCTCGTCGGGAGACATCACGTCGCCGACGCCGTTCGGCACGAATCCACGCGCACCGTTGGTGAAAGTGGAGAACTGATCGCCGACCAGCGGCTGCATCATCGAGGCGTTGGGATCGGTTTCGACGACGACCTTGTTTGCCAGACCGCACGGATTGCCCACTACCGCATGGATATTCGAAGATGCCAGCGAGAATCCCGGGTATTGCGCGACCGCGCCCGCGGTGAACGAGAACACCTCGAACACCACCAGGATCGCGGCGGCCGCCATCAGCGGCGGGAACTTCGCCAGGCGCCAGGCGCGCGGGGAAACCCGATGCGGGGTACCGGGTTTCGGCGCCCGCACATGCCACCAGATCGCGAGCAGCAGGCACAGCGCGGCGATGATGAGGAAGATCTTGCTGAACCCGACGCCGAGCACCGACGGTGGCTCGTTCCACCACGGGACGCCGAAACTCGATACCCACCACCACTGGTTGACACTGGTGAAGATCTGCGCCATCGCCAGCGCCACCACCGCCGCGAACAGGGCGCGGTTGCGTGGCGAGCGCATCACCCGGGGCCCGACCGCGACCGCGGTGAGGACCGCCACCGATCCGGCCAGCCCGGCGTACACGCCGTTGTGATGGGTGAATTTCGTCGGACAGGTCGCCATCAGCACCATGGCCCCGAAGGTCACACCGAGCAGCCGCCGCGCCGGCCCGGGCGCGGTGAACGGAATACGGCCGCCCTTGCGCAGCAAAACGAACACGCAGACCAGCAGGCTCAGCCACATCGCGACCATGCCGAAGCGGCGGGCGATGGAACCGTCGGCCGACGGCATGAACAGCCACTGGTAGTTCAGATAGTCGTTGTACCAGGGGTCCGAGGGGCCGACGATGTTGTGCACGCGCTGCATCTCGAACATCGCCGAGAGCGGTTCGACGGCGAAAGCGAAGGCCAGCACGAGCATTCCGGCGGCGGCCAGTGGTGCCAGCAGCGCCCCGTACGCCCGGATCCAGGCGCCGGCCGGCACCGGGTTTCCCTGCCCGGCACCGGCGAGTTCGCGCGCTCGCGGGACACCGAATCCGACGGCCG
Organism: Nocardia mikamii NBRC 108933; assembly: GCF_001613505.1. Taxonomy (GTDB): domain Bacteria; phylum Actinomycetota; class Actinomycetes; order Mycobacteriales; family Mycobacteriaceae; genus Nocardia; species Nocardia mikamii. The sequence continues at coordinate 176,104 of NZ_BDCM01000022.1, read as the reverse complement.
AACGCAGTCCCGCCAGCAGCGGCGCCAGGCAGATGATGCCCGAGGGCGCGGCGGTGAAACTGAACGCCGCGATCAGGATCGCGAGGGCATACGGCAGCAGTCGGTGCCTCGCGATGGCGTGCTCGACGAGGCACCAGGTGAGTAGCACACAGACGGCGACCACCGGCTCGGGCCGCAGCCCGTTGTTGTAGGGAAGCCACACGGCCAGGAACGCCAGCGCGCCCGTCCACACCGCCACCTTGTCGTGGCGCACGGCCACGCCGAGTCGCGGGATCACCTCCCGGCTCAGCGCCAGCCAGGTGACCACGGCCGCCAGCAGCGTCGGCAGCCGCATCCACGGGCTCGCGACGCTGATCTCCGACATGTGCGCGATGATGTCGTACGGCGGCGTGCCGACCGGGTTCTCCGGGACGCCGAAGAACCGGAAGTAGTTGGCCATATATCCGGACACCAGCGAGGTCCGTGCCATCCCGAACTGGTAGCCGTCGTCGGAGGTGGTGGCCCCGATGAAATGCCACAGCAGCAGTGTGGCGAAGACGACGAGGTCGACGCCGGTGAACGTGCGCCACCGCTGCGGGAGCAGCCGCCGGAACCGCCGGCCGTCGGTGCGGTCGAGCCGATACAGCGCCAGCAGCGCGACCAGCGTGAACACGACCGCCAGGACTTCGGCCGCGCGTTTGAGGACCGTCGGCGTCACCGAGAACCGGCTGTCGACCTGCGCGACGACCTTGGCGCCGTCCGGCTTGGGGAGATCGCTGAAGATGCCGACCACCTGTGGCCGCCAGTCACCGGGCGGCAAGGTGGCGCCTTCGATATCCGTTCCGATGAGCCCGACCTTGGTCGAGGACATGTCGGCGTGCACGGTCAAGGTACCGTCGGCGACCGCGTCGATCGGCACGTTCAGCAGCGATTGATTGCGCAACACGACCTCGAGTCGCGCGGGCTTACCGTCCTGTACGGGTCGCACACGCGCGACGAATCCGTATTTCTCCAGTTGCGGCGCACCGGCGGGCAGCGTCGACGCCAGCACTCCGCCGTGTGCGCTCAGTTGCGCCATCGACCGGCCGGGAATGGTGGCATCGAAGGTCACCGGGGCATACGTGACCAGCGGTGCGTCGATACTGCGGGCCGAATCCGCCTGCGGCCACGACAGCGTGGTGTGGTCCACCTTCACCGGCAGCAGCGGCACCGCGACGGCGCACAACGCGCCCAGCAGCCCGGCGAGGAAAGCTATCGGTTTGGCCCAGTCGCCGCGCTGTCTACCCGAGGTCCTGGGTGTCGCGCCTGCAGTAGGCGCACCGTCCGCCCTCACCATCGTGTCGACCACGGTCGCCGATGCTAGCGTGACGCTTCTGTTATCCGGTATTTCGTCTGCTGTTCTCAGTCTGCACTCAGGATCGGCGGCAGAACAACCGGCTGCTGTCTGCGGGCGACGGCGGAGTCGTCGAAGCGCGAGCGCTTCCTGTACATCGCACAGGCCGGCCCGTACGGCGGTGCGGACGGGGCGGCGCGTGCTCGCCGAGCGGATCGAGAACATCGCCGCGGGGAAAGCTGTCGAATGGTCGACGCGGCAAATGCCGAGTGATCCACCATGAATCGCGGGTTGATCGCGTAACCGTATGGCGATGAGCGTCGATGAATCGGGTATTGCGGATCCAGAGCTGTCGACGGTCCGCGCGATATCCGTGGGGCGGATTCATGCTCTCGGACGGGAGGACGCCATGGTGCTGTATCTGATGCTTGTTCTGGTGGCCACGGTCGCCACCGCGGTGTTGACGGCGCACGGAACTCTGGACGCGACGCGTCGTTCGGGACGGGCGGTTCTCGGGCGCCGGGCGGCGGCGCGGGGACGCCTTTCGGTCCCCGCGCGAACCGCTGTCGCGGGCGGATCTGTCGCACGGGTCCGCAGCTGCCGTTCCCTGGGCGACGGGGCGGTCGGGAGTCGCTCGTGAACGCGCAGGCCCGTTGACGGTATTGGCATTCTCTTTTTTCGCAAGTACCGTATTCATCTGTGGGTGACGCGGTCGCCCGGCGTAGCGGCGGGTTGGAGGTCTTCGTGCGTGTCGGAGTGATGATCGGACCGGAGAAGGGGGATTCCGCGCGCAAGCTGAGCCGGATGCTCGACGACATCGCCTGGGCCGAGGACGCCGGGCTCGACACCGCGTGGATTCCGCAGATTCCCAGCGATTTCGACGCGCTGATCACGGTCGCGGCGATGGGATTGCGCACTCGCCGCATCGAATTGGGGACCGCCGTGGTGCCGCTGCAGGCGCAACATCCGATCGCGCTGGCCCGCCAGGCGTTGTCGGCGCAGGCCGCCGCGGGTGGGCGGCTGGCACTGGGAGTCGGCCCCTCCCATCACTGGATCGTGCGTGACATGCTCGGCTTGCCGTACGAACGCCCGGCGGCCTACACGCGGGACTATCTGGACGTACTGGCGGCGGGACTGACCGGCCCGGGCGCCGTCGACGTCGAGAACGACACGTTCACCGTGCGCAATCCGCTCGATCTGGGCCCGGTCGCCCCGGTGCCGGTGCTGGTGGCCGCGCTCGGGCCGGTGATGTTGCGCATCGCGGGGGAGCGAGCCGACGGGACCATCCTGTGGATGGCCGACGAGCGCGCGATCGCCGACCATGTGACGCCCAAGATCACCAAGGCCGCGGCCGACGCGGGCCGGGTGCCGCCGCGCATCGTGGCGGGGTTGCCGGTCTGCCTGTGCCGGGCAGGAGAGGTCGACGAGGCGAAGGCGCGGGCCAATCGCATACTCGGCGAGGCGGAGATCTCGCCCAACTATCAGCGCCTGCTCGAACAGGGGGACGCCCGCGACGTCGGCGACATCTGCGTCGCCGGTGACGAGGCCGCCATCGCCGCCGGATTGCGCCGTTTCGCGGAGGCGGGCGCCACCGATGTCTCGATCCGGCTGCTGCCGATCGGTGACAGCCGCGACGAACTGATCGCATCGAAGCGCCGTACGCGGGACATGATCGCGGAGCTGGCCCGGGAATTACGATGAGCACCAACGCTTCTCCGGATCCGGACGCGGACCGGGACCCGCGGACCGGAGCCTCGGCGGAGCACAGCTGCGCCGGCCCGCTGGCGGGGATTCGCATTCTCGAGGTCGGCACCATGCTCGCCGGTCCGTACGCGACGATGATGCTCGCCGACCTGGGCGCTCAGGTCACCAAGCTGGAACCGGCCGGCGGCGACATCTCCCGGCAGGTCGGCGACAGCTACTTCGCGAGCCTGAATCGCGGCAAACGCAGTATCCGGCTCGATCCCGGCAGTGTGGACGGCCGGGCGCGTCTGGGTGAGCTGGTCGCGAATTCGCATGCGCTACTGGTGAATTTGAAACCGTCCGCGATCCGCCGGCTCGGTCTGACGTATGCGTCGCTGCGAGAATTCAACCCGGCGATCGTCTGCGTCGCGATCACCGGATTCGGTCTCTACGGCGGCGACGATCCGGCATTCGACTACATCGTGCAGGCCGCCACGGGGGTCGCGGCGCTCACCGGCGATCCGGCCGGACCGCCGACCCTGCCCGGCTATTCCTCCGCCGACAACTCCACCGGCCTGACCGCGGCGCTGGGTCTGCTCGCGCAGATCGTGTCCGGACGCGGTGGTCAGGTGGACGTCTGCCTGCGCGATGTGATGTTGTCGCAGTTGAACTATCACGCGGCGGCATATCTCAACGAGGGCACACACCCGCAGCGGCGCCCGTTCGGCGCGCACTCGTACTACGTTCCCGCGCAACTGTTCCCGACCGCCGCCGGTTACCTGGCGTTGTTCGTCACGCACGATCGCTTCTGGAAGACCTTCGCCGCCGAGGCCGGGGTGACGGGATTCGACACCATGGCCGAACGCGTGTCCCGCCGAGTCGAGGTGCTCGCCGCGGTGACCGCCGCGCTGGCCCGCGACGACGCCCGTGGCTGGGAGGCGCGACTGCGGCCGCTGGGCATTCCCGCCGCGGCGGTGCGCACCTTGCCCGAAGCACTCGACGCCACTGCGGAAGTCGTGGCCACGGCGGGGAGGTACCGTCTGGTGGCATCGCCCATCCGAATCGACGGCTACACACCGGAATACGGCCCACCGCCCCGGTTGGGGGAACACGACAACCAGGAGTCGGTGCGTTGAGTCGACAGGCGCCGGCAGACGTCGGCCTCGGCACTGTTCGCCTGCGCTGGGGGCTACGGAAATCGTCGCGACACGCAGTTCGGAGCAGCAGGCTGACGGCGCCGACCGCTACACACTGACACGACCACGTCCCCTGCGGGGACCGAGGCGGCCGACCGGGGACGACCGCCCGCGTCGGCCGCTCATTCGTAATGCACGGTCACCGACGCGGTATCCGGCACCGCTTGGCAGGTGAGGACGTAACCGTCCTCGACCTCGTCGTCGGCGAGGGCGTCGTTCACCCGCATCGTGGCGCTGCCCTCGCTGAGCCGGGCCATACACGTGGCGCAGTTACCGGATTCGCAGGAGAACGGCGGGGTCAGGCCCGCGCGGCGAGCGCTCTCCAGCAGTGTCTCGCCGGCGTGGCGTGGGACCGTGGCCTTCTTGCGGTTGAGGAAGATCGTGACGGTGCCGCCGTCGGTGTCGGATTCGGTTGCGGGCGTGGCTGTCTCGGAGGCGGTCACGAGTGCCGGCGCTATCGCCGAGTCGGCGAGTTCGGGAACCGGTGCGCCGAACCGTTCGCTGAAGATCACCCCCGGGCCGGGAAGCGCCCCCTCCACCATCTCCATGAACTTCTCCGGCCCGCACACATAGCTGTCGGCATGAGCGTCCCTGCCGACGAACTCACGCACCGCCGCCGGATCGAGTAGTCCGGCCACGCTGTCGAGATGCCGGACCACCTGGAGCCGGCCGCGATAGCGCTGCGCCAGTTCGAGCAGCGTGGTGCCGAAGATGACCGACTCGGCGTCGCGGTCCGCGCAGAGCAGGCGCACCTGCCGCGCGGTGGTGGCCAGCGCGCTCTTGGCCAGCGACAACACCGGCGTGATCCCGCTGCCACCGCTGAAACCCAGCAGCGGAACCTCGGTGTCGCGCAGGCAGAATCGGCCGGCGGGGCGGCCCATGTCGATCTCGTCGCCCTCGGACACGTTGTCCAGCAACCAGTTCGAGACCTTGCCGCCCGGAACACGTTTGACCGTCGTCATCAGTTCGGCGTCGGTTTCCGGTGCGCTGGACATCGAATAGGACCGGTACAGCTCGGCGCCGTTGACCCGGATCCGGAAGGTGCAGAACTGTCCGGCGCGATAGGTGAGCGGGCCGTCGTGCGGGGCCAGTACGAAGGTTCGCGCATCGGCGCACTCCTTCACGATCCGGGTCACGGTCGCGGGCCGGAACATCGGGGGACTCGCCATGGAAAGCCTCTCCTGGTATTAAGATTCTTATACAAAGAGAATAGCGTTCTCTTGAACGAGATGGGATTTCCTCATGACCGAGCCGACGGCGATCGTGTTCGACGATCGGCACTACAGCCTGTCGCAGCTCGACGAACTGGCCGGCGGACTGGCGCGGAGGATGCGCGATCGCGGCGTCCGGGCGGGCAGCCGGATCGCCGTGATGTCGTCCAATCGCCCGGAATTCGTCCTCGCGGTGCTGGCGGCGTGGAAGCTCGGCGCGGCGGTGGTTCTGCTGAGCCCGGCGTGGCGGCGAGCCGAGGCCGAGCACGCGCTCGCGATCACCACCCCCGGATTCGCGATCGGCGACCATCCCGTGCTGGCGGAACTGATGCCCATGCTCGATCTCGGCGAACCGATCACGCCCAGCCGCGAGGAATTCGACCCACCGGATCCGCAATCGGATGCGGTGCTGGTGTTCAGTTCCGGCACGACCGGCCTGCCGAAGGCGGTGCGCCACACCCACGCCTCGTTCGACGCCGCGGTGCGCGACTGGCGGCAGGTGCTCGAGCTGAGTAGCGAGGACCGAATCCAGATCCTGACCCCGCCCTCCCACATCCTCGGCCTGCTCAATATCGTCACCGCGTTGCGCGTCGGCGCCTGGATGCGGCTGCATCGCCGCTTCGATTTGGAGTCGATGCTGCGCAGCATCGAACGCGACCGGATCACCGTGGAGATGGCGGTGGCGCCGATCGCGCTGGCCATCGCCTCGCATCCGGAGCTGGAATCGTTCGACCTGTCCTCGCTGCGCTACATCATGTGGGGCGCGACGCCGGTGACGGTGAGCGTGGCCGAAACCGTCACCCGCCGTACGGGCGTGCGCTGGCTGCCCGCCTACGGCGCCACCGAACTTCCGGTGCTGGCCTGCAATCCGATCGAGGGCGCCCGGCTGGACACCGTGGGGCGAGCCGCGCCCGGGGTGAGCCTGCGGACGGCGTCGCTCGACGACGGAAAACCGTTGCCGCCCGGGGAGATCGGGGAGATCCAGGCACGATCCCCGTCGCTGATGGCGGGGTACCTGCCCGACGGCGCCGACGCGGGGGCCGTGGTCGACGGCTGGTATCGCACCGGCGACGTCGGCCGGATCGATACCGACGGCTGGGTGCGCATCACCGATCGGGTGAAGGAGATGATCAAGGTCCGCGGCTTCCAGGTCGCACCCGCCGAAATCGAATCCGTACTGCACGGGCATCCGGCGGTCGCCGACTGCGCGGTCTTCGGCGTGGCCGACGGCGCCGACGGCGAGGCGATCGTCGCCGCGGTGTCGGCCGCCGCGCCGGTCACCGCGCAGGAATTGTCCGCGCTGGTCGCCGATCGCCTGGCCGGATACAAGCGGCTGCGCCGGGTGGTCTTCGTCCCCGACATCCCGCGCCTGCCGTCCGGCAAGGTGCTGCGCCGAGTTCTCGAGGAGCGCTATGGACGTCCGTCTGACCAGTGAACAGCGCCAATTGCGTGATGCCGCAGCGAAATTGGCCGATGATCTGGGCCCCGGCTCGGTGGCCGACCTGGCCGACCGGGAGCGGAACACACGGCTGGACAAGACCGTCGAACTGACCGGATGGCGAGCCCTGCGCTCCGACGGCGCATCGGGTGTGGAAGTGGCGCTGGTGGCCGAGGAGTTCGCGCGCGGACTGGTCGATGTGGCGTTTCTGGGCCCGGTGCTGGCCGATGACCTGCGCGGTCACCCCGCCGGAGACGAGGGGCGCTGGACGCTGGGGGTGCGTGGCCGCGCCGTCGACGCGGCCGGGTGCGATCGGGCGGTGGTGCTCGCCGACGGTCAGGTGCTGGCCGGCCCGCTGGGGCCCGCCGTACCGCTGGCGGATCCGACCCGGACGGCGGCCGACCTCGACGGACGGCTCGAACACATCGGAGAACTGTCGGCCGATCAGGCGTCACAATGGTTCGCACTCGCACTGGTCGGCACCACCGCGGATCTGCTCGGCGCTGCCCGGGGCGCGCAGCGGCTGGCCGTCGACTACGCGAAAGTCCGTGCGCAGTACGGCAAGACGATCGGCTCCTATCAAGCCGTCGCACATCTGCTCGCCGAATCGCAGGCGCTGATCGAAGGTTCGGTCAGTGTGCTGCGCTACGCCGCCTGGGGTGTGGACGAACTGGCGCCCGACGAGGCGGTGCGTGCCGCTCGCATCGCCAAGACCTACTGCGCCCGCGCCGCCCGCACCGTCTGCGAAACCGCCATCCAGGTGCACGGCGGCATCGGCAACACCTGGGAATGCCTGGCGCACCTCTATCTTCGCCGCGTCCTGGTCTCGACCGAACTGTTTCCCGTCCGTCTGGAGGAGATCGCCCGTGGACTTTCGTGACTCACCGGCCGAGGCCGAATTCCGGGATCGGTTGCGCCGCTGGCTGTCCGAGGTCGCGGCCGACTTCCCGACGTCCGGGGACGAATACTGGGCCCGCCAGGGAGAGTGGCATCGCGCGTTGTACCGGGCCGGCTTCTTCGGATCGTCGTGGCCGAAGGAGTTCGGCGGATACGATCTGCCGCCGGTCTACGACGTGATCGTCGACGAGGAACTGGCCCGCGCGGGCGCCCCGCCCCGGCCGAGTCTGGGCTATCTGGTCCAGGGGCTGGGCCGCCACGGCAGCAAGGAACTACAGCAGCGATTCCTGCCCGGCATGATCGACGGCACCGAACGCTGGTGCCAGGGCTTCAGCGAACCGGGCGCCGGATCGGATCTCGCCGCACTCACCACCAGCGCCACCCTCGACGGCGACCACTACGTGATCCACGGCCACAAGATCTGGACCAGCTACTCCGATATCGCGGACTGGTGCCTGCTCCTGGCCCGCACCGATCCGCAAGCACCACGGCACAAAGGGATTTCGGCTTTCATCGTGTCGATGAAGCAGCCGGGTGTGCGGCAGCGGCCGCTGCGCATGATCAGCGGCATCACCACCGAATTCGGGCAGGTCGGTTTCGATGGCGCCACCGTGCCCGCCGACCGCATGGTCGGCGCGCCGGGTGAAGGCTGGAAGCTGGCGATGACCGTGGTCGGTCACGAACGGGAACCGTCGACACTCGGTTATTCGGCGCGCTACGCCAAGACGGTGCGGGTGCTGGCCGACCGCGTCGACGGGCCGGTGCCCGACGAATTGGCCTGGGCGGCGGTGCAATCGGAGATGCTGCGGCTGCATGTGCGGCGGCGTCTGTCCGAACAGCTGGACGGCGTCTCGCACGGCCCCGACGGTTCACTCGACAAACTACTCATGACCTGGGTGGATCAGGCCGTCGGCCATGCCGCGCTGACCGTCGCCGGCACCGACGACGCCGACATGTTCGGCACCTACCTCTACAGCCGTGCCCAGAGCGTCATGGGCGGCACCTCGCAGATTCAGAAGAACATCATCGCCGCCCGCATACTCGGATTGGGAGCCTGACATGTACGACCTGCCCGCCGAAGTCGACGTCCGGGCCGAGGGCCCGATTCGCGTCATCACCTTGAACCGTCCCGACGCGCTCAACGCCGTCGACGACGCGCTGCACACCGCGCTGGCCCGGCTGTGGCCGCGTCTGGGCGAGGATCGGCAGGCCCGCGTCGCGGTGCTCACCGGCGCCGGGCGCGCCTTCTCCGCCGGGGGTGACTTCGCATACCTCGGCGAACTGAGCCGCGACGCCGAGCTGCGCGCGAAAACCATTGCGCACGGCCGCGATATCGTGCTCGGGATGGCGCGATGCCGGGTGCCGATCGTGGCCGCCGTGAACGGGCCCGCCGTCGGCTTGGGCTGCAGCCTGGTCGCCCTCAGCGATATCGTCTACATCGCCGAGCACGCCTATCTGGCCGATCCGCACGTGCAGGTGGGCCTGGTGGCCGCCGACGGCGGCCCGCTGACCTGGCCGCTGCACACCAGCCTGCTGCTGGCCAAGGAGTACGCGCTGACCGGCGACCGGATCACGGCCCTGCGGGCGCGGGAGATGGGCTTGGTCAATCACGTGGTCGCCGATCCGGTCGCCGAGGCACGCGCCTGCGCCGAGCGGATCCTCCGGTTGCCCAGGCAGGCAGTCGAATCCACCAAGCGGATCCTGAACCTGCACCTCGAGCGGGCGGTGCTGGCCACCCTCGATTTCGCCCTCACCGCCGAGGATCTGACCTTCCAATCGGAGGATCTGCGCGCCAATCTGGCCCGGTTGTCGGCGCCGAAGAACGGCGCGAGGAAATAGCCGTGGCAGACGGGGCCGGGGCAGAAATGGGTGGGGCAGAGAAAGATGGGCCGCAGACAGATGGGCCGCAGTGGTACCTGTTCCTCCCGCAGATCCGGCTCGACATGGCCGATATCGTGGCGCGGGCCCGGGCGGCCGAGGCCGGCGGATTCGACGGTATCGCCTTCATCGATCATGTGCGGGCTCCCGGCGCCGAACAGCAGCCGCTGTGGGAGGCGATGACCGTCGCGGCCTGGGTTGCGGCCCGCACCGAACGGTTGCGCATCGGCCACTTGGTGCTCTGCGACGCGCTGCGCCATCCCGCGATGCTGGCCAAACAGGCGGTGGCGCTGCAGGAGGCCAGCGGTGGCCGGTTCGAACTCGGACTCGGTTCGGGGTCGGTGCCGAAGGAGCTGACCGATTTCGACATCAGCCACGAGGACGGCCCCGCCCGCCGGGCCCGGCTGGAACACACCCTGGCGCTGCTGCCGCGGTATTGGGCGGGCGAGGGGGACCTCGCCCTGGCACCCGCGCCGGCCTCCCGGATCCCGATCGTGATCGGAGGGTCCGGTCCCGCCACCATGGCGCTGGTGCGCCGGTACGCGGACTGGTGGAACCTGCCGGCCCATCGACTGGACCGGCTGCCGCGACTGCGAGCGAATGCGGGGGCGGCGCGTGTGTCGACCCAGCAGTTGGTGGGCTTCGCAGGCCGCGGCGCCGATCCTGACCAGGTGCGTGCGCTGAGCCTGCGCCGATTCGGCTATCTGGCACGCGGTGTGGTGTGCGGACATGCCGAGGAGCTGATCGCCCACTTCGCCGCTGCCGTCGATGAGGGCGTCGAACGGTTCTACCTCTGGTTCACCGATTTCGCGCAGCCGGAGACCCTCGCCGAATTCGGTGACGCGGTCATCGGTGGCGTGCGAGCCGCTCGGTCGTAGTGCCGGGAGGGGCGCTACCGTTGTGCCAGTAGCACTTCCGACTGCTGGACCGATCCGGTGATGCCGCTCGCGTCCTGCCCGGCGAGCAACACCGCGGCCTGCGCCATCGTTTCCGGTGGCTCGACCATCTCCGCCGGAATCCGCTGTCCGCCCCCGCCCGCCTGCCATCCTTCGGTGAGAACCACCCGTGCGGGGCACAGGCAGTTCACCGCGATATTGTCGGCACGCAGATCCGCCGCCAATCCCAGATACATGCGTTCCACCGCGGCCTTGGATATCCAGTAGGCGTTGGCGCCGCGGTCGAGCATGCCGACACCGGTGGTCGTGATGGCGATCATCGAACCGCCGCCGCGGGACCGCAGCAGCGGGATCGCGGCCCGGGTGACGTGGAAGACGCCGGTGAGGTTGACGTCCAGGCAGCGCTGCCAGCGCGCGTCCGGGGTGGATTCGATCGGGCTCAGGGCGAGTACCCCGGCATTCGCGACGACGATGTCGACTCCGCCGAATGCGGAAACCGTTGCCGCCAGGGCAGCATCGACCGATTCGGCGTCGGTGACGTCGCAGGCCACCGGCAGGGCCCGGCCGCCGGATGCGGTGATGCGCTGCGCCACCGAGTGGATGGTTCCCGGTAACCGCCCCGGTTCCCGCGAGCGGGCGGCGACGGCCACCTCGGCCCCCGCCGCCGCCAGACCGTGCGCGATCGCGGCGCCGATACCACGGCTGGCACCCGCCACGAACGCGACTCTGCCTGTCAGAGCGGTCATTTGGGCGGGAAGCGCAGCGCGCCGTCGAGGCGGATCACCTCACCGTTGAGGTAGTCGTTCTCCACGATGGACTGCACCAGTTGCGCGTACTCCGGGGAACGGCCCATCCGCTTGGGATGCGGAACCTGTCTGCCCCAATAGGTTTCCAGCTGATCGGCGGCCTTACCGTAGGCCGGGGTGTTGAACGTGCCGGGTGCGATGGTCACCACCCGGATACCCAGCGGCGACAGGTCACGCGCGGCGACCAGGGTCATGCCGACCACGCCGCCCTTGGCCGCCGAATACGGCAACTGCCCGATCTGACCCTCGTAGGCGGCGATCGAGGCGGTATTGACGATGACACCGCGCCGGCCCTCCTCGCCCGGTTCGGACTGCGCGATCGCCGCGGCCGAGAGCCGCAGCACATTGAATACGGCGGTGAGATAGAACTCGATCGTGGTGCGGAACCCGTCCAATGCGAGCGGGCTGCCGTCCTTGCCGACCAATCGGCCACCGCTGGCCGGCCCGCCGTGCGCGTCCACCGAAATGCGCAGCGGGCCCAGCGATTGCGCCTCGGCGATCGCCGCCTGCACCGACTCCTCGCTGGTGGCGTCGGTGTGCACATAGCGGATGCCGAGTTCGGCGGCCAGCTCCTTGCCCTTGTCGTCAGCGACGTCGGCCACCACCACCTTGGCTCCCGCGGCATGCAGCCGTCGCACGGTCGCCTCGCCCAGTCCGCCGGTTCCGCCCACCACGATCGCGGAGCTACCGCTGATCTCCATGACACTGCCCTCTCTTGAAATCAATACTCTCTTCTTGAGAGAATAATGTTCTCATGAACATTAGCATGATCCTCGAGATGGCGGCCTCGGCCGGAAACCGGCCGGTGATCACCGTCGACGGCCGATCCCTCACGGCGGCGCAGCTGCTACGGCGGGCGCGCCGCGCGGCCGCGGACTTCGCCGACAGTTCGGCGGTGCTGTATCTGGGCGCGAACCACCTGGCCTATCCGGTGGCGCTGTTCGGCGCGGTCCTGGCCGCGGTGCCGTTCGTGCCGCTGAACTATCGGCTCGGCGAACATCAGCTGTCGGCACTGCTGGCACGGCATCCGGGTGCGCGGGTGCTGCGCCCCGAGGATCTGGATGCCCTGGTGGAAACCGATGCGGCACAGCCTGATCCGCAACCACGTCCGGCGCCGTGGGACGGGGAGGCGGTGGCCGCGATCATCTACACCAGCGGCACCACCTCCGAACCCAAGGCGGCGTTGCTGCGGCACCGGCATCTGATGGCCTACCTGTTGAACACGATGGAATTCGGCGCGGCCGCGGAATCCGACGCCTCCCTGGTGTCGGTGCCGCCCTATCACATCGCCGGCCTCACCAACCTGCTGTCCAATCTCTACAGCGGCCGCCGGGTGGTGTATCTGCCGGCGTTCGATCCGCAGCGGTGGCTGGACACCGTTCGGGCCGAACGGATCACGCATGCCATGCTGGTGCCGACCATGCTGGCCCGCATCGTCACCGCCGCCGACGGCGCCGAGGCGGACACACCGACACTGACGAGCCTGGCCTACGGCGGTTCGCGGATGCCGCGGCCGGTGCTGGAGCGGGCGCTGGCGATGTTCCCCGGCACCGGCTTCGTCAATGCCTACGGTCTCACCGAAACCGCCTCCTCGGTGGCGGTGCTCGGCCCGGAGGACCATCGTGCCGCGCAGGCGGCGACCGACCCCGCGATCCGCGAGCGGCTCGGCTCCGTCGGCCGCGCGCTGCCCGGCGTCGAATTCGACATCCGCAGCGCCGCCGGGGAATCGCTGCCCATCGGGCAGACCGGCCTCGTATTCGTACGCGGCGAGCAGATCTCGGGGGAGTACGGTGCCCGCACCGCACTCGACGCGGACGGCTGGTTCGGCACCCGCGATCTGGGCAGGCTGGACGACGAGGGCTATCTGTTCATCGAGGGCCGCGCCGACGACACCATCATTCGCGGCGGGGAGAACATCGCACCGGCCGAAATCGAGGACGTGCTCCTGGCCCATCCCGGGATCAGCGAGGCGGCGGTGATCGGGGTGCCCGACCCGGAATGGGGGCAGCGGCTGGTCGCGGTCGTGGTGGGCGCCGGTGATCCCGAAGAGATCAAGCGGTGGGTGCGGGAGCGGATGCGGTCCTCGAAGACCCCCGACACGATCGTGTTCCGCGCCGAACTGCCCAAGACCGAAACCGGAAAACTGTTGCGCCGCAACCTTGTCGCCGAATTGGAGAGTTCCCATGCCTGAAGCCGTCATCGTCTCCGCCCTGCGGACCCCCATCGGCACCGCGCGCAAGGGCACGCTGCGCGACACCGACGCCTTCGACCTCGCCCACCACGTGGTCGCGGCGGTCGCACGCGATATCGACCCGGGCCGGGTGGACGACGTCGTCCTCGGCGAGGGCCGCTACGGCGGCGGGGTGCTGGCTCGCCACGCGGCGGTCACGGCGGGGCTCACCGCGGTCCCGGGACTGGCCGTCAACCGGCACTGCGCGGCGGGAATGGCGGCCGTGCAGAGCGCGGCGGCCGGAATCCGCGCGGGGATGGACGAACTCGTGATCGCCGGGGGCGTGAATTCCGATTCGACCGGGCCGCGGGCGCGGTTCCGGGTCGGTGCCGACGAATGGATCGACCCGTGGGTCTCGCCGTCGCATCCGAACCGCCCGGACGCGCCGAATCTGGACATGTCGATCACCGTCGGCTGGAATACCGCCGTCAAAGCAGGGATTTCGCGCGCGGAGATGGACGCCTGGGCGCTCCGTTCCCACCGCAACGCGATCGCGGCCATCGACGAGGGCCGGTTCAAGGAGGAGATCGTCGCGATCGAGACGCCGCACGGCGAATTCTCCGTCGACGAACATCCACGCCGCGACACCAGCCTGGAACGCCTCGCGGGACTGAAGGTGCTGCATCCGGAGATCGAGGGGTTCTCCGTCACCGCGGGTAACGCCTCGGGATCCAACGACGGCGCCGCCGCGCTGGCCATCGCCTCGGATCGGCTGGGCCTGCCGGCGCTGGGTGTCATTCGCTCGTGGGCCTCGGTGGGAGTCGACCCGGCCGACACCGGCCTGGCGCCGATCGAGGCGATCACCACAGCGGTCGCGCGGGCGGGTATCTCACTGTCGGAGGTGAAACTGATCGAAATCAACGAGGCCTTCGCCTCGGTCCCGCTGGCCGCGGTCAAGGCGCTGGACCTGGATCCCGAGCGGGTGAACTACAGCGGCAGCGGCTGCTCGCTGGGGCATCCCGTGGCCGCCACCGGCGCGCGCATGATCGTCACCCTGGTTCACGAATTGCGCCGTCGCGGTGGCGGATTCGGTATCGCTGCGCTGTGTGCCGGCGGTGGGATGGGGGCGGCGACCGTGGTCGAGGTGCCGGCTCCGTGACCACCGCCGGGCGGGAGGCCAAGCGGCTGCTCGCCGCCGCCCGGGACGGTTCCCTGCGAGCCACCGGGCGGCTGCTGAGCATGGTCGAAAACGGCAGCCGCGACGAGGTTCTCGCGCTGCTCGGTTCGGCCGCCACACCTCGGGTCCTGGGCGTGACCGGGCCGCCTGGCGCCGGAAAGTCGACCACGGTGGCGGCGCTGGTCGGCACGTACCGGGCGCAGGGGGCCAGGGTCGCCGTCCTGGCGGTGGATCCGTCCTCGCCCTACAGCGGCGGCGCCCTGCTCGGTGACCGCATCCGGATGTCGGCCCACGTCGGTGACCCCGGCGTGCTGATCCGCTCGGTGGCCACCCGCGGGCATATCGGCGGCCTGGCCGCGGTGGTGCCGGCCGCGATCCGGCTGCTCACCGACCTCGGCTACGAGCGGATCATCGTCGAGACGGTCGGGGTCGGGCAATCGGAGATCGAGGTCGCCGCGGTCGCCGATCCGACTGTGGTGATTCTGAATCCCGGTGCGGGAGACGCGATTCAAGCCGCCAAGGCCGGGCTGCTGGAGGTCGCCGACATCCTCGTGGTGAACAAGGCCGACCGGCCCGGCGCCGACCGGACGGTGCGGGAGCTGCGCGGCGAATCGTCGGCCCCCATCCTCACACTCGTCGCCGAGAACGGGACCGGGGTGCCCGAACTGGCCCGGGCCATCGACGCGCACCAGCGCAGCGACAACCCGGAACGGCGGATTGCCCGCGCCCGCGTGCAGATCCTGTCGCTGGTGCACACCCGAGTGCGAGCCCACCCGGATCTGGACCGCCTCGCCGCGGACGTCGCCGCCGGGGCATTGGATGCCTATACCGCCGCGCAACGGCTGGTTCCACGCTGCGCCGCCGTTCCGGCGCCGGCCATCCGATGGTGAGCGCGTCGCGGGTGGCTGCTCACCATCGCGGATCGCTGCGGTAGATCGCGCGATACTCCCGATCGAAGCTGCGACGCCCGAGCACCCGCCAGGCCAGGCGTGCCACCGGTGGCATCTCCGCGAGAAGTTTGCGCCGCTGGGATTCGGACGCCGTGAGCATCATGAAGCCGAGAAAGACCAGTTGGCGGTTCCTCGGCATCTGCGCGCGGCCGCGTTCGCCGAGAGCCCGCCACTCCGCGACGGTCATGACCTCCTCGACCACGGGCAGGACCTGGCGTTCCTCGTCGGCCAGGTGCTCGTCCAGCGCGGCGGCGAGCGCCCGCAGTGTTTCGGCGAGCCGATCGCGCACCGAAGCCGCGGCGGCGGTGACGAATTCGCCCGCATCGCGCCGCGCGCGCCGAACCAGCTCCGCGATGCGCTCGTGCTGTTCCTCCATGCGCAGTATCGCGCCGGCATGCGTCGGGGCGCGGTCGAGTAGCAGCGGCCACATCAGCTCGTCCTCGCCGGCGTGATGCTCGTGCAGCCCGGTGCACAGTTCGTCCAGGAATGCCGCGAGCTGCCGGGCGCGCTCGACATCGCCCGCATCGACCTGGGCGACGAGGCCGGGAAGCGCGCGGAAGTGGCTGCGAAAGGCGTTGTGCACGACGAGCATGTCGAAGGTGTCGGGGCGGGTGGACGCGAGGGCGGTGGGCATGGCGGCTCCTGTCGGTGTCGAGAACTGCGACGAGGGTGGCGCCGGCCGCTTGCAGCCGACTCGAGACGCACTTGGTGGCCGCCGTCCTGGACTTTGCGCATCATGATTGACTTTGCGCATCATGATTCGGATTCGGGTCCTCGGCGCGCTGACCGCGTCGGACGAGCACGGTGAACTCGATCTCGGCGGTCCGCGGCAACGCGGCGTGCTGGCCCGGCTGCTGGTCGCCCGGGGCGAGGTGGTGCCGGTCGACCGATTGATCGACGATCTGTGGCGGGGCGAGCCGCCGCCGCGGGCGCTGGGCTCGCTGCAGGCCTACATATCCAATCTGCGGCGGCTGCTGGAGCCGGACCGGGCGCCGCGCGCACCGGCGACAGTATTGGTCAGCCGCGCCCCCGGATACGCGCTGCGGCTCGACACCGAGGCGGTCGATGCCTGGTCGTTCGGCGCGGAGCTGGATCTGGCCGCACGACAGCCCGATCCGCAGCGCCGGCGCCGCGCACTCGAGCAGGCGCTGGCCCGGTGGCAGGGTCCCGCGTACGGAGCCTATGCGCAGGAGGCCTGGGCGACCGCCGAGGCGGCGCGGCTCGAGGAATTGCGACTCAGTGCGCGCGAACAGCTGGCGGAGGCCCTGCTCGATCAGGACGAACCCGCGATGGCGGCGGCCGAAGCAGAAGTCCTGACCCGGGAACATCCGCTGCGTGAGGAGGCCTGGCGGCTCACCGCGCTGGCACGCTATCGGGCCGGACGTCAGGCGGACGCACTGGCCGCCCTGCGGCAAGCGCGCGAGATCCTCGCCGACGAACTCGGCATCGATCCGGGACCTGCCCTGACGCGGTTGGAAGCCGACATTCTCGCGCAGCGAATTCCGGTGCAGGAGAAGGTGATCGCGGAGTCGTTCCCGCCGCGCGACCCGGTTTCGGCGCCCGGGGTGACCGTACTGTTCGGGCGCGACGCCGAACTCGCCGCGCTGCATGCGGCCGCCCGGGGCGACGGACCACGGACGGCGACCGTGGCAGGTGAGGCGGGCAGCGGGAAAACCGCTCTGCTGCACCGTCTTCGCGACGACTTGCGCGACGCCGGATATCTCGTGGTGATCGGTCGCTGCCCGGAAGACGAGGCCGCTCCGTCGGCATGGCCGTGGGTCGAGATCCTGCGTGCCCTGGCCGGCGAACACGATCCCGGGGAACTGGCGCCCGCTCTCGCTCCACTGCTCACCGACGGGGCGGGGCCCGATCGGGCCGACCGCGCGCACGGCCGTTTCCTGCTGCACCGTGCGGTGATCGACTATCTCACCGCTGTCGCGCACGGGCGGCCGCTGGCGATCCTGCTCGACGACGCCCATCGGTGTGATGCGGAGACCGCGGCGCTGCTCGCCGCGGTGGCCACCCAGGCGCCGGTCTTCATGGTGGTCGGCTACCGACCGGACGAGGTGCCGCCCGCGCTGACCGATGCCCTGGCCGGCTCGGCGACCACCGTCCGTTCGCGAACCCGGTTGCGCGGCCTCGGGGTCGCCGACAGCGCCCGGCTCGTCGGCACGCTGATCGGACGCGCACCCGCGGATCCGGTGCTGGCGACATTGCACGATCGCACCGGCGGCAATCCCTTCTACCTCATCGAGATCGCGCGCCTGTTGCAGAGTGAGGGCGAGCTGGTCGCCGCGTCCGAGGTCCCCGACGGCGTACGAGATGTGCTGCGCCGCAGGCTGTCCCGGCTTCCCGAGACGGACGTAGCCGTGTTGCGCCTGGCCGCGGTGATCGGCCGGGAGTTCGACCTCGCGGTTCTGGTGCGGGCCGCGGAGGTGGGGGAGGAGGCGGTGCTGGACGCGGTCGAGGCCGGAGTGGTCGCCGGGCTCCTGAACGAACCCGCCAGCGGGCGGGCGCGTTTCGCCCATGTCCTGGTGCGCGACACACTGCTGGGGGATCTGTCGCGGATCCGCCGCGACCGCTGGCATCGCCGCATCGGCGCCGCGGTCGAGGAGATCGATCCGACAGATCTCACCGCCCTCGCCTACCACTACGGGGAATCGGTGACACCGCAGACCGCGCGGCGAGCCGCCGACTACGCGGTGGCCGCGGCGCAGCGGGCCGAGCGGCGCTTCGCCCACGACATCGCCGCCGCCGGATACGAACGCGCGGCCCGCGCGCTCGAACGCCATCCCGGCGGCGACACCGTCGACGAGCGGGTGGCATTGCTGTGCCGAGCCGGACGCAGCCACCTCGTCTGCGGCGCCGGCCTCGCCGCGCGCGCCGCCCGCGACCGGGCCGCGACGCTGGCCGAGGACGCCGACCGGCCCGACCTGCTGGTGCGGGCGTTCACCGCCTGGGATGCCCCGACGCCCTGGATGAACCGGCGCTACGGTGTCGTCGACCACGCCGTCGTCGCCCGCGTCGAGACCGCGCTGCGGTGTCCCGGGCTGGCACCCGCCGACCGGTGCCGGCTGTCGGTCGCGCTGGTCGAGGAGATCGGTGGCGCCGAACTCGACCGGGCGCGCCGGGTGGCCGGTGACGCCGAGGCCCTCGCCCGCGACCTCGGCGACGACACACTGCTCGCACCGGCGCTGCAGGCCCGGGCTTCGCTCTACGACAGGGCGGATCGCGGTGCGCTCGGCGCCGAACTGATCGAGATCGGGCAGCGCAACGATCACCATGCCTACCTGCTGCTGGGGCACACCATAGCGCTGCAGGCCGCCGTCTTCGCCGGCGATCTCGAGGCGGCCCGCGCACATCTCGAGGCGGCCACGGTGCCGGCCGACCGGTATCAGTGGCGCCAGGCCCAGGCGGCGAACGCGATGGCCCGGGGACTGCTGGCTCTGGTGGGCGGTGACGCCGACGACGCCGAGCGGCGCTATCTGGAGGCCGCCGAATTGCTCTCCCGCACGGGCATTTTCAACGCCGGCACGCTCCCGCTCATGGCGCTGTTCACGGTCCGCCTGTATCAGGGCCGCGCCGGGGAACTGGCCGAGACGATCGCGGAATTCGTCCGAAGCGCGCCGGCGGACACCGCGGACGCGACCGTCGACTTCCACGCGCTCGTGCTGCTCGCCGCCGGTGACCGGGAAGGGGCGGCCCGCGTCCGGCGCCGGGCGCGACCGGTACCGGAAGACCTGTTCCGCTCGCTGTTTCTCACCCTGCGCGCCATGGTGGTCGTGGCGCTGGGCACGGCGGAGGAGGCCGTCGCGATCTACCGGGACCTGCTGCGATATCGCGATCGTCTCGGTGGCGCCGACACCGGGTCGTTCACCGTCGGCCCGGTCGATCTCGTGCTGGGAGACCTGGCGGCGCTGTGCGGCGATCCGCATCTCGCCGCCGAACACCACCGCGCCGCCCTGCGCATCGCAGAGGGCTGCGCGAACCAGGGGTGGATCGACGCCGCACGCGCGCGTCTGGACCGCTGACCGGTCACTGGTCGCTCACAAGCCGGATCCGGATCGTCGGTACCCGACCGCCTGCCGACCCGAGGAGCTCCCCATGCCCGACACCCGCCGTATCGCCACCGACCTGCGCCTGAAGACCGTGACCAGCCTGCACCGCACACTGCTCGACGTCAGCGGTGGTCGCATCGGTACGCGTTTCAAGAACATGCCCACGCTGACCCTGACCACCATCGGCCGACGCAGCGGGCGGCCGCACACCGTGGTACTCACCGTCCCGATCGTGGCCGGCGATCGCTATCTGATCGTGGCGTCGCGGGGCGGCGACTCCGTCTCGCCCGCCTGGTACCACAACCTGTGCGCCGAACCGCGCGTCGAGGTGTCCTTCCGGCACGGGGCGTCACGTCCCATGACCGCGCGCGTACTCGTCCCGGCCGAACGCGAGGTGTGGTGGCCGCAGGTCGTGCGGGCCTATCCGGGCTACGCGGACTATCAGAGGCGCACGGCCCGGCGGATTCCGCTGATCGAGTTGTCCCCGTGCGGCGAGTGATCCCGCCCCCGTGCCGTGAGCCGGATGTGCTGTGCGGCACTGTATTCGGTCTCAGGGGAATCGCACCATGGCTTCCTGGGCGAAGGAGGCGACCAGTGAACCGTTCTCGGTGAACACGTCTCCGCGGCCGAAGCAGCGGCCCTGCGCCATCACCGGGCTGTGCTGGCGCAGCAACAGCCACTCGTCGGTGCGGAACGTCCGGTGGAACCAGAGGGTGTGGCTGGTGACCGCGGAGCGGAACGCGGTGCCGTTGCCGCGCTGGCACACTCCCTCGAGCGGGCGCAGTGCGGTGCCGATGAGCGTGAGGTCGGTGGCGTAGCCGGTCAACGCCGGCGCGAGCGTGGCGTCGGCGGCCGGTGTTCGCATCCACATCTCGAATTCGGGTGCGGCCGAACCGGTGTCGTCGAGGTCGACGTTCGTGCGTGTCTCCCACGGGATGATGTGGAATCCCGCCTTGTGCTCGGCCGACAGCAGCGGCCCGATCGGTGCGGTCGCCTGCTGTTCGGGACCGTCGTCAGCGGCGTGCAGTGAAATCGCCGCGGTGGCAACGATTCCCGAGGCCTGCTCGGCCAGCACCGTTACCGAGGCGAAGGTCCGCCCCTGATGCTCGACCCGCACGCGGTATCGCAGCGCCTCGTCCGGTTCACCCTCTCGGGGAAACAGCGCGTGCAGCGATTTGACGGACTTGTCCGGACAGGTCAGCTGCGCGGCGCGTACGAATTGCGCCAGCAACTGGCCGCCGAAGATCCGGTAGTACCCCAGGGTCTGGTTGGGGCCGGAGAACACCGCGGTATCGCGGTCGTCGCCGGGCGGAACCGAACGCAGGTCGAGACAAGCGAGAAGGTCGCTCCACTGATCGGGCATGAGTCCGAGTGTAAGCGACCTTCTCTAATGTGAGAATTAAATTCTCAGTCGTGAGCGAAGCCGTGGGCGCAGAAGTTCCAGACTTCCTCGGCGGTGATCGGGTGGGTGGTCTCCTCGTCGGTGCCGCCGGTGGACTGCGCGGTGAACATCACCGTCTGCATGACCATCGCCGCGGTCCGGCGCGCGTTGAGTTCCTTGCGCAACCGGCCCTGCTCCTGGGCCTTCTCCATCAACTCCGTGATCAGGCTCAGCAGCGGCGCATGCGCCACCTTCACCTGCGCGGGGTGTGAAACCAGCAGCTGCGGAGCGAAATCCGTGAACAGCGGCCGCTGCGCGGTCGGATCCGGACGGCTCAGCTCGAACAGCAGCTCGATGGTCACTCGCAGCTGGTCGATCGGATCGTCCTGCCCGTCGGCGGCCGCGCGGAGCTGGTCCGCGGTGCGGCTGAGCGCATCCTCGAACAGGGCCAGCAGCAGTTCGTGTTTACCGTCGAACTGCAGGTAGAAGCTGCGCAGCGATTGTTTGGAGCGGTCCACCACTTCCTGCACGGTGAAATCGGTGGTGCCCTTTTCGGTGATGATGGCCTGGGCCGCGTCGAGGAAGCGCTGTACTCGCTGTTCGGCACGCAATTTCGCGGTCCGGATCGAGCGCTCGACGGCGCGTTGCTTCCAGGCGGGCTCTTCGCTGGGGCTGCTCACGGTCGGCTCGGTCCTTGGTTATGTGTGCAGAACATGAATGCACTGTACCGGAGAATGTCATGTTCCCGGGCACCGAGGGCGCGTGTTCGGGAACGACATGAGAGACTGTTACTTTCTGTTATTGAGAATGCTATTCTCGCGTCGGTAGGCAGTCTAGTGGCCAGAGAGGCGGTCCGGGATGCTTGTGGAGTTCGACTCCGAACAAAGACTCTGGCGCGACACCGTGCGCGAGGCGGTCGGCAAACAATGCCCGGTGACGCTGATCCGCGAGATCGCCGACAAGGGCGGCGACCCGATGCCGTTGTGGCGCACCTACATCGAGCTGGGCTGGACCGAACTGACCGGCGACGCGGCCGCCGTCGAGCTGGCGATCGTCCTCGAGGAACAGGGCCGGGCCACCGATCCCACACCGTATCTGGCCACGATGACCCAATTCGCCCCGCTGGCACCGGAATTCACGGATCCCGCGGCGGCCGGCACGGCCGTGTACGACGGTGTGGACGCGGTCCTCGACGCCGACGGCTGGGTGCTCGGCGGCACCGCCCACCACGTCCTCGACGGCGACCGCGCCGAACGGTTCGCGGTGGTGACCAGGGCGGGCGTGTTCGTGGTGCCGGCGGCCGAGGTACAGGTGCGCCGCAGCGCGGTCTTCGATCCGGTGCTGCACCTCGCCGAGGTGCGCTTCGACGGGGTACGCGCCGGACACGATCGGCGCAGCACCGTGGATGTGGCGCGGGCGCGCCAGTTCGCCGCCACCGGGATGGCTCTGACCGTCGTCGGCGCCTGCCAGCGGATTCTGGACCTGGTGCTCGACCACGTGCGCACCCGCCACCAGTTCGGCGTGCCGATCGGCTCGCTGCAGGCGGTCAAACACAAGGTCGCCGATATGCATGTGGCGATCCAGCGGGCCCGGGCGCTGGCCTACTTCGCGGCGCTCACCATCGCCGAGGACGACCCGCGCCGGGCGCTGGCGGCATCGATGGCGAAGGCCGGCGCGGGAGAGTGCCAGAACGTGGTGTTCCGCAACGGTTTACAGCTGTTCGGAGCCATGGGTTTCACCTGGGAGAACGACCTGCAGTTCGCGCTCAAACGAGCCCAGGCCGGCGAGCTGATGCTCGGCGGTGCGGCCGAACACCGGGCGCTGATCGCCGAGGAGTGCCGTGCAACTGAGATTTGACGACGACGTCGAGGAATTCCGGGCCGAATTCGTGGCCTTCCTCGACGCCCATCTGCCCGATGCGGCCACCGCGAGCCGGCGGCGGTCGCATTCCAGTGCCGACGTGCCCGAGTGGGCGCGCGACTGGCAGCGCCTGCAGTTCGATCACGGCTGGCTGCTGCCCGGCAATCCGCCCGAATTCGGCGGGCGCAATGCCACCATCCTGCAGCAGTACGTGCATCTGCAGGAGTTGTCGAACCGGCGCATCTATCACAGCTTCAATCCGCAGGGCGTCGGAATCGTCGCCGCCTCGCTGCTGTCGTTCGGCAGCGACGAGCAGAAGACCCGCTGGGCGAGAAGGATTCTGCGCGCGGAGATCACCGCCGCACTCGGCATGAGCGAACCCGGCGCGGGATCGGATCTGGCCGGTCTGCGCACCCGGGCCGTGCGCGACGGCGACGAATTCGTCGTCGACGGGCAGAAGGTGTGGACCTCCGGCGCCCACGACGCCGATGTGCTGCTGACCTTCGTGCGCACCGACCCGGACGCGCCGAAACACAAGGGCATCAGTGTGCTGCTGATTCCCACCGATACCCCCGGCGTGACACGACGACCGTTCGCCTCGGTCTGCGGACCGCACGATCTGGATTTCAACGAGGTGTTCTTCGAAGGCGTGCGGGTGCCGGCGGAGAATCTGGTCGGGCCGCTGCACGGCGGATGGGGTGTGGCCAACGGTTCACTCGGACACGAACGCACACTGCTGTGGTTGTCCTACGCCGACCGGCTCGCGGAACTCGCGGCCGATTTCGCCCCGGAGACGGTGCTCGATCGCGATCACTACGCCACATTGATCATGGACAGCTATGCCCTGCGGCTGCTCGGTTCGGCGGCGCTGGCCCGCGCCGCGCGCGGAGAACAGGATGTGGCGGCGCTGTCGGTGCTGAAGGTTCTCGGCTCCGAGGCGGTGCAGACCGCCTCCGGACACGCGCTGCGCGCGCAGGGAGCCGGCGGCCTGACCCATCCGGCGCGGACCACGCCGTTCAACCCGCTGAATCTGGATGCCTTCGGCGCCAGCTGGTTCGAACGCTATACCCGCAGTTTCGCCGGGACGATCGCCGGCGGCACATCCGAAATCCAGCGCAACATCATCGCCGAGCGCGTGCTCGGCCTGCCCCGAGGCTGAGGAATCGCCATGTCCTACATCGAATACGAGGTCGCCGACAAGATCGCGACCATCTCGCTCAACCGCCCGGAGGCCGCCAACGCCCAGAACGGGCAATTACTGGAAGAACTGGATGCCGCCTGGCAGAAGGCGGGCGCGGACGACGATGTCGCGGTGATCGTGTTGCGCGCCAACGGGAAACACTTCTCCGCCGGGCACGATCTCAAGGATCGATCGTGGCCGGACCCGTCGACGATCACCCTGGAACGCATCTACGCCCTCGAATCGAGGAAGTACCTCGAGTTCTCGCTGCGCTGGCGCAACATCCCGAAGCCGTCCATCGCCGCGGTGCAGGGCCGCTGCATCGCGGGCGGTCTGCTGCTCTGCTGGCCGTGCGATCTGATCGTCGCCGCCGAGGACGCCCAGTTCTCCGATCCGGTGGTGATGATGGGGATCGGAGGCGTCGAATACCACGGGCACACCTGGGAACTCGGGCCGCGCAAGGCCAAGGAGATCCTGTTCACCGGGCGGGCGGTCACCGCCCGCGAGGCCGAACAGATCGGCATGGTCAACAGTGTCGTCCCGCGCGACGAACTGGACTCCCGCTCCCGGGCACTGGCCGCACGCATCGCCGCGATGCCACCGTTCGGTCTGCGCCAGGCCAAGCGCGCGGTCAATCAGACCCTCGATGTGCAGGGCTTCTACGCGGCCATCCAGTCGGTGTTCGACGTGCACCAGACCGGGCACGGCAATGCGCTCAGCGTCAGCGGTTATCCGATTCTGGTGAACCTGGACGAGATGAAACAGAAAATCGAGTGAAGGGCATATCCATGCGCAACAAGATGATTCGCGGCGCGGCGGGTCTGTGCGGTATCGCGGTGATCGCGGCGGCGACCGTCACCGGCTGTAGTGACGACGAGTCCGACAGCACCGCCGCCTCCTCCACCAGCACAGCCGCCGCGGCGACGACCTCGGCCGCGGCGCCCGCCGCGGGATCGTCGGCGGCCGACCCGGCGACCACCAAGGCGGTCACCGACGCCTATGTGCTGTTCTTCGACGCCGAACAGCCTGCCGACAAACGCGCCGCCGCGGTGGAGAAGGGCGACGTGTTCGCGCCGGTGCTCGCCGCTCAGGCCGGCAACCCGCAGGCACAAGGCACCTCCGCGACGGTCTCGAAGGTCACCACCACCGACGCCGATCATGCCGCTGTGACCTACACGCTGCTGATGGGTGGCAACCCGGTGCTGCCGGATCAGGCCGGGCAGGCCGTGCAGGAGAACGGGCAGTGGAAGGTCGCCGCCGTCACCTTCTGTGCTCTGCTGAAATTGCAGGGCGGCACCGCACCCGCCTGCTGATCGGCTGCTCCCGGCCCCCTGAGCGACCCGCAGCGGCAGGGGGCACGCCGCCGCAGCCGCACCCGGCTGGCACACTGCAAGGGTCCCGCCGATCACCGCGGGGCAATGCGAGCGCCGGCCCGAACGCCGGCGCGCCAGGGTGCGCCCGGTCGGCGTCGGTTCGCCGTCCGGCGGGAGAGTGAGAACCGAATATGGACGACCACGCGGTGGCCGCCGAGCTCGCCCGGGAAGCCGGTGAGCTCCTGCTCGAGATTCGTGACCAGGGTGGTGCGGTCGGGGACCGGCGTTCCGACGAATTGCTGCTGAAGCGGCTGGCGGAGCTGCGGCCCGACGACGCGGTTCTCTCGGAGGAGAGCACCGACGATCCGATTCGCCTGTCCCGCAGCCGGGTGTGGATCGTCGACCCGCTCGACGGCACGCGCGAATACGGGCAGCCCCCGCGCGCGGATTGGGCCGTGCACGTGGCGCTGGCGGTGGACGGCCGCGCCGAGATCGGTGCCGTCGCGCTCCCGGTTCCCGGGCTGGTGCTGGAAACCGGTGCGCCGCCGGTACTCCCGCCCGCCCACGACGGCCCGCCGCGCATCGTCGTCTCCCGCAGCCGGCCACCCGCCTGCGTGCACCACCTCACCGCCGCGCTCGGTGCCGAGACCATCCCGATGGGTTCGGCCGGCGCCAAGGCCATGGCGGTCGTGCGCGGCGAAGCCGACATCTACGCCCACTCCGGCGGCCAGTACGAGTGGGACTCCTGCGCTCCTGTCGCGGTGGCCGCCGCCGCGGGCCTGCACACCTCGCGTCTGGACGGCTCACCGCTGATCTACAACCAGCCCGACCCCTACCTCCCGGATCTGCTCATCTGCCGGCCCGAGCTGGCGGACGAAGTCCTGGAAGCCTTGCGAGACTTCGGCATCTGAGTGGTGGCGGCCCGGCGCTGCCGGCCGGCGCAGGGGCCGTGGCCACTGCGCGGTGCTCGAAGTCATTCGCCCGCGCGCATCCGGGCCAGGGTCCAGCTGTTCCAGGTCTCGTCGTGGAGTCGGTGCGTGAGCCGCTGCCGCACGTCGAGGCGGATCGGTGCCGGGAGACGGTCGAGGACGGGGACGATATCGGCCGACAGCCCGGACAGATAGTCGACATCGAGTTCTCCACCGCGCTGCCAGCGGTCGATGTTCTCCGACGCGACCAGCGCCTCGGGATTCGCGACGGCGAGTATCAGCAGCGCGGCCACCGCGGTCGCGAGGGTGGTGCGCGGCAGCCACGCCGTTTCCAGGCGCAGGACCGCGACGATCACCAGCAGGTACACGACGCCGAGCCAGAGTTCACAGGTTCCGACCAGCAGACGCAGCACGGTGAATCCGTATGCCTGCTGATAGGTCCACATGCGACCGAACGCGGAGGCGATGATCACCAGGGTGAGCCCGCTGATGGTGCAGAGCAGGCCGCGCAGCCAGATGCGGTCGGTCGCCGAATCCCTGGTGGCCCGGTGCAGTACGGGCAGGACATGACGTCGAGAACCACCAGATCCGGCTCGAACGTCTGCGCGGACGCCACCGCCGCCGGCCCGTCGGGCGCCGTGGCGACCGTGAACCCTTCGGCCCGCAGCCGCGCCGCAACCGATTCCGCGATCGTGGATTCGTCGTCCACGACCAGGATCCGCCGCGCCGGGGTGCCCTCCACCAGTGGGTTCTGTTCCATGCTCCGGGAGCCTAGCGATCTCGTGTGGAGAGAACCGGTATCAGTTGTGGAGATTCCGTGTGGTCGGTCGGGGTATCAGTCGCGGCAGCGCAGATACTCCAGTAACTCGTTGTGCAGCAATCCGTTCGACGCGACCGCACCCCCGCTGAGGGGGCCGGGGGTGCCGTCGAAGCCGGTGACGGTGCCGCCGGCCTCGGTGACGATGACCGCGTTGGCGGCCAGATCGCTCGGGGACAGGCGGGGATCGGCGCAGCTGTCGATCGCGCCCTCGGCGAGCATCATGTAGGACCAGAATTCGCCGTAGGCGCGGGTGCGCCAGACGTCGCGGGACAGGGCGAGGAAGCTGTTCAGCCGGCCGTCCTCTTCCCAGGCGGTGACGGTGGAGTACGCGAACGAGGCGTCGGTGAGGTTGGAGACGCCGGAGACTCGCAGGCGGGAGGCCGAGGTCAGGCTGCGGCCGGTGAAGGCGCCGTGGTCTTTCGCGGCCCACCAGCGGCGGGCGAGGGCGGGCGCGGAGACGACGCCGACGATGGGGCGATATCCGCCCGCGGATACTTCGAGCAGGCAGATCTGCGTGGCCCACACCGGAACCCCGCGCACATAGTTCTCGAGTCCGGTAATGGCATCGACCACCCAGCAGCGCGGACCGCCACCCTCCAGTCCGTCACCCGCACCCAGGACCGCGTCGCGCGGACGGGATCGGCGCAACTGGCCGCGGACGAGTTTCTCCACGGCATTCTCGGCGTCGGTCACCGCGGTCAGATCCGGTCTCGCCCACATCGAGAGGTCGAGGCCCTTGAACCGGTCCATATTCACCGCGTCGGCGGAATCGGCGAGGACATGGGCGAAACGGAGATCGTCGTCGAGGTGGTCGTGCACCACTGCAAGCTATCCGCAGCCGATGAACACTGCCACCGCCTCGAGTCGGCTCATGCTGAACCCGGCGGCAAACCTCGTGGCATTGCGCGGTTTTCCGCATTGCTTGTCGCGGTTTGCACGATCTGCTCGGCCCCGGGCACCGCAAGCGCCGGGCGAACGGCGCCGGCCGAAGACATCTCACAACTGCGCGAGCCGCGGGGCGGTGCCGCGCGTGCGCACCCAGGCGCCCGCTTCGCGCGTCAGTTCCGCTGCGCTGCCGAGCAATCCGTCGAGGACCAGGGCCCGGCGAGCGTGCCGGTGAAAGTCGTGTTCGGCGGTGAACCCGATACCGCCCAGGACCTGCTGGCAGTGGCGGGCGGCGATCCGGGCGGCATGGCCGGCGGCCGCCTTGGCCAGCAGCGCGCCGAGATCGGTGTCGGCGGTGGCGAGGGTCGCCTCGGCGCCCTCGATGGCTACCAGGGTTTCGGCCAGGCGGTGCCGGACCGCCTGATGAGCGGCCAGCGGCCGGCCGAACTGGACCCGGTCGAGGGCGTGACGGCGGGCGAGGTTCAGCATCGCGCGGCTCGTTCCCACCAGCCACCAGGAGAGCGCGCGGCGGCCCTCGGCCAGCGGAAGCGTCTCGCCGGCGGAAACTCGGCGCAGCGGTAGCTCGGGGTCGAGCGCCGGTAGCGCGGAAAAGTGTTGTACAGCAACCGAATCGGAATTACCGCGCACGGCGCCGGAGTCGAGGTCGGCACCCGTGGCCGACCGGTCTGTCGGGTCCATCGCATCGGGCCGGGGTCCGCCCGGCGCGCCGCCGACGATTGATTCAGCCTCCGGATCGACAGCGGCCCGGATGGAGGCAGCGGGAGCGGATGGAGCTACGCCGGTTCGCTCCCACATGATCCAGCGGCCACCGGTAAAGGGAAGCGCGACGCCGGCCGGCAGGTCGCGGCCGGCGGCGTGTGCGATGACGTCGTTGAGCACGGGCGCGTGGACGCCGGTCTCGCCGAGCAGCCGGAAGACCAGAGGGATTGCTACGTCGGGGGATTCGGTCAGCAGATCGAGCCATCCGAGGTCGAGGAGTGCGTGATCCAGTGCGTCACCCGTGCTGCCGGTCATGGTGGCGCGCAGGCTGTCGGTCAGCAGAGCGATCTCAGCGGCGTCCATGATCATCCGTTCGAAACTCGTTGCGGTGCGGGAGAACCGGGGTGGTGGCACAACGACGATCCGACCAGGACGCCTCGCGTGCCCCCGAGTCGAGATTCGGACCGGGCATACCCACCCTTCCGGCTCATTCCCGCCCCAAATCGAGCAGGCGGCGGGCGATGATATTGCGCTGGATCTCGGCCGTCCCGCCGTAGATCGTGGCCGCCCGCGAATACAGGTATTCGGTACGCCATTCCTCGTCGTCGAATTCGACTGCGCCCGGGAGCATGTCGCGTGCGGTATCGAACAGCTGCTGTTCGGCGGTGGCCAGCAGCACCTTGTCGATCGAGGTCTCCGGTCCGAGCCGCCGTCCGTCCGCCAGCCGCCGCTGGGTGGCGTGCGAGCGGCAGCGCACGGTGTGCAGCGCGAGAAAGGCAGCGCCCAAGGCGGCGTCGTCGCGCAGATCCGTGTCCGCGATCAAGGCGTCCAATCGGGTGTACAGGTAGGCGATGCGGTGCCAGAAGCAGGTGGACCGCTCGTGCGGCAGCAGATCCATCGCCACCCGCCAGCCGTCCCCGGGCCGGCCCAGCATGCGATCGTCGGGCACCACCACGTCGTCGAAATACACTTCGGCGAACTCGTCGACGCCGTGCATGGTCCGCAGTGGGCGCACGGTGATACCGGGGGAGTCCATATCGACGAAGAACGCGGTGATGCCACCGTGGCCGGTCGCGGTGCGGGTCAGCAGCACACAGCGGGCGGAGTACTGTGCCAAGCTGGTCCAGACCTTCTGGCCGCTGACGATCCAGTTGTCGC
Source organism: Nocardia mikamii NBRC 108933 (assembly GCF_001613505.1). Lineage (GTDB taxonomy): Bacteria > Actinomycetota > Actinomycetes > Mycobacteriales > Mycobacteriaceae > Nocardia > Nocardia mikamii. The sequence continues at coordinate 146,186 of NZ_BDCM01000022.1, read as the reverse complement.
CGTCGGCAACGGCTTTGGTGCTCAGCGACGCCAGATCGCTGCCGGAACCCGGTTCGGAGAACCCCTGGCACCACTGTTCGCGCCCGGACAGCAGCGCCGGCACCATCGCGGCGGCCAGTTCCGGCCGGGCATAGGAGATCATCGTGGGCGCCAGCACTTCCACCATCGAGTAGATGCCGGGTTCGGCCAGGCCACGGGTGGCGACTTCCTCACCGAGTACCGCCCGCAGCACCGCCGGCCCGCCGAGCCCGCCGACCGGTTCGGGCCAGCCGTAGCGCATCCAGCCGGCGTCGAAGAGGGCGCGCCGCACCCTGGCCAGCTGGGCGACCTGGCCGTCGAGGGTGCGGTCCGGGCCCGGCGTGAGGTCGTGGGCTGCCAGCCACCGGCGCAGCTCGTCCCGAAACGTCGCGATTTCCGTGATACCCATGTCGGTGTTTGCCTCGATCACTGTGTGCGAACGCCACTGTCGGGCCGGGGCCGCTCAGACGGCGGGACGATTGAACGCGTGCGGAATACCGGAATCGTGGTCGCCGCTGCGCCGGATGAAGGTCATCGTGCGGGTTTCGATCCGCCAGCCGTCCTCGGTGCGGACATAGGTGTCGCTGTAGTAGCCGATCCGCATGTCGTGGGTGGAGTGCTCGACGAAACACAATGTCTGGGTGCCGGAGGCCTTGTCGCCGTCGAGTTCGAGCACCGGTGTGCCGGTCATGAACAGGCCCTTGGGCGCTGCGGCCACCAGCTCGGGGAAGACATCGAGGGTGTAGGTGTCGCCGAAGGCACTGTAGGTGCCGTCGGATGCGAAAACCCTGACCAGTCCGTCGATATCGCCCTTCGTGATGGTGACCGCGTAGCGCGCCAGCAGCTGTTGGATTTCGAGCAGATCGTCATTTCCGGACATACACTTTTCCGCCTTTCATCACGAATCGCACGTCCTGGGTCACGGTGATGTCGTCGACGGGATCGCCCGGCACACCGATGATGTCGGCGAGCAGGCCGGGGGCGATCCGGCCGCGGTCGTCGGCGTCGATGAGTTCGGCGGCGTTGATCGTGCCCGCCCGCAACACGTCGATGGGTTTCAGTCCGCGTTCGACCAGTGCCACCAGTTCGTCGGCGTTGCGGCCGTGCGGGATGGCCGGCGCATCGGTGCCGACCGCGATGCGCACCCCGGCGTCGTAGGCGGCCTTGACCGAGAGGCGCGCCTTCGGAAACATTTCCGCGGCCTTGGCCTGCAGCGCCGGATCGGCCTCGGAGACGTCCATGGCGTCGGCCAGGCGGGTGGTGGGCACCAGCCAGGTGCGGGCGGCGACCATCTGCGCGATGGTTTCGTCGTCGATCAGGAAACCGTGTTCGATGCAGTCGATGCCGGCGGCGATGGCGTGCCGGACCGCCTCCGCGCCGTGGGTGTGTGCGGCGACCTTGAGTCCGCGCCGATGCGCCTCGTCCACGATCGCGCGCAGTTCCTCGTCCGAATAGTGTTGTGCGCCAGGGGCTCCGGTGAGCGACATGACGCCACCGGAGACGCAGATCTTGATCAGCTGGGCGCCGTACTTGATCTGGTAGCGCACCGCCCGGCGCACCTCGTCGACACCGTTGGCGATGCCCTCCTCGATGGTGAGGTGCAGGACGTCGGGCATGAACGCGGAGAACATGGTCGGATCCAGATGACCGCCGGTGGGGGTGATGGCGTGCCCGGCCGGCACGATCCTGGGACCGTCCACCCATCCCTTGTCGATCGCCCTGCCCAGCGCCACATCCAGCAGATAGCCACCGGTTTTGACGAACAGGCCCAGATTGCGCACGGTGGTGAACCCCGCCCGCAGGGTGCGGCGGGCATTACCCACCGCGCGCAGCACCCGCGTGGCCGGATCGTCGGTGACGCTGGAGGCCAGTCCGGTTTCCCCGCGCCCGCCCATGAGCAGGTTGACTTCCATATCCATCAGGCCGGGCAGGAGCACCAGATCGCCGAGATCGACGATCTCGCCCTCGGGTTCGCCGCCGACGCCGACGATGCGGTCGTCTGCCACCCGGACCACGCCGGGGCGGATGATCTCACCGGAATCGATGTCGAGCACACCGGCGGCCTTCAGCGTCAGCATCGGTCTACACCACCGTCTCACGCACGAGATTCAGATAGGCCGCGCCCGAATCGGGCACCCGCGGCTGCTTCCACACCTCGACAGGGAACGACACCATGATCAGCGACTGCATCAGATGCGTCAGATAGCGTGCGTCGTCGGGCATTTCGTCGATCGGGAACTGGTCCAGATAGTCGAGCGCCTCCTCGAGCCGGGGGAATGCGGCGTCGTAGAACGCTTGCATCTGCGCCATATCGGAGGCGAGCCGCTTGCGATAGCGTTCGGGCTCGGTGTCGATGATCCAGTCGGAGAACTTTTCCAGTTCGGCGAATTCCCCGGGCAGTTTCTTCGTCTCAGACGTCGGCATCGCGGTACTCCTGAACTTTTCGCTGCGCGACATGATGCAGATGCCGCAGCAGGACTTCCTGGTCGTTGAGCGGGAATTCCTTGACGACGCTGGTTTCCAGCATCGTCTGGGTGGCCTCGAGTGTGTTGGCGTCCTGCAACGCGTATTCCTTGAACGTCACGCCGGTCAATTCCTGGCGCAGCCGTTCGCGGGCGTTCTTGGGCGGGGTGAAATACAGATTCGCCTCGAAGATGTGCGTGCGCACCGAGGTGGGCCACCAGTTGTAGGTGAGGAACCAGCCCGGCGCCCACACCAGAATCGCGAAATTGGGGAACACGTCGAATTCGTCCACGCCCCAGGCGCGATGGCCGGACGGATTGATACCGGCGGGCATGGGATCCAGCCCCTCGATATCGGGCCGATCCCACGGTCCGAACAGGCCCGAGCGCAGCACCCGCTCGATCGGCTTGACCATGTCGAGGTCCTTCGGCGGTGCCATACCGCCCCACGAGGACACCATGGAATGGGGAGTGTCGATCTGGTAGTGCAATGCCTCGAAGCCGACGTCGGCGAGTTTGTCGGCCTCGTCCTTCACGGCTTGCTTCATATGCAGGATCGGCGCGTGATAGAACTCGGCGAACGCGTCGATGAACAGTTTCCAGTTGCTGCCCACCTCGGCCTTGTAGCTGTAGACCTCGGTGAATTCGTGGAAGGGAAATCCCTCGAGTCCCTTCACCATCGGGCCGAGATAATCCTGCAGCGGTGGGGCCTCGGGGTCGACATTGACGAAGATGAACCCCTCCCACACTTCGCAGCGCACATCGGCGAGGCCGTAGTCGGCCTTGTCCATGCCGAAGAATTCCTTCTCCTGCTGGACGAAAGTGCAGGTGCCGTCGAGGTTGTAACGCCAGGCGTGGTACTTGCAGGTGAACTGCCGGCAGGTGCCGGAGGTCTCCTCGTTCGGGAAGTCGTCCCACACGAGTTTGTTGCCGCGGTGGCGGCAGATGTTGTGGAAGGCGCGGATCACGTCGTCGGTGCCGCGCACGATGATCAGCGAAGTCCCGATGCAGGCCAGTTCCTTGGTGAAGTAGCTGCCCTTGCGCGGCAGCAGTACGTCGCGGCCGACGCACAGCCAGCTCTTGCGGAAGATGGCGTTGCGCTCGTCCTCGTAGAACTGCGGGTCGATCGAGTCGGTGTAGTCGACGGTGCCGGTCCCCAATTCGGGATAGTTCTCGGTCCAGCTTCCGGCGGCTGGTTTGCTGAAGTGCGGCAAGGGATTACCTCTCGTGATCGGGCTGGATGCCGAACGTGTTGAAGGCCATCGCGACCATGGCGTAGCCGCCGACGGTGAAGACCAGATCCATGCGCTGGCGTTCGTCGAGGTAGTCGCTCAACGCGGCCCAGGTGGTGTCCGACAGCTGCGAGTTCTCGTCGAGTTCGTCGACCGCCGCCAGCAGCAGCTGATCGAACTCGCCGGTGAGCCGTCCGTCGCGGATCCCGTCGACATCGGCGTCGGACAGACCGGTCGAGTCGGCCATCGCGACATGGTGGGCCCATTCGTAGGCGCACTGGCGGCGGTGCGCGATGCGCAGGATCGCGATCTCGCGCACGCGCGGCGGCAAGGAGGATCGGAACAGCAGGTAGACGCCGAAGCCGAGATACGCCTCGGCCAAGTCCGGGTGTCTGGCCAGAGCCGACATCGCGGGTCCGGCGCCGTCGGGATTGCGCCGAGCACGTGGCAGCAGAGCGGCCAGGGCGCCGCGGGTCCGATCGTCCCATTGATCGGCCGGCAGGGGCGGCAGGCGCATCCTCTCCTCCTCTCATTCACGAGAATGACATTCTCCTCAACGGACCAATAGATTTTCACGTGAGGGGCCGACTCGTCAACGTTCAGCGCGAGCCCTGGGAAACCCGCTGATCAGAGCTGGTCCGCTCGAAGCTTGCGGAGTGTCGGGCGGTTGCCGTCGTCGTCGGCGCCACTCGTTCGACAAGACGGGCATCCGCGGGCGACAGGCGATCCCATCGCGGAAGTAGAAGGTTGATTCTCCAAATATGAGAAGATAGTTTTCTAGTGGATAGTCCAGGAAAGAGGAGTCGAGAGCATGGCAGCCCTGCGTCCCGGTGAACAGCTCGCCAGCACCGTCTGCGGCACCAAAGTGGTGGTGGTGCGCGCGCCCGCCGATGCCGATCCCGTGGTGACCTGCGGCGGAAGCCCTCTGGTTCCGGCCGCGAGCGCGCCACCGGTCGCCCCCGCCGCGGGGGAACCGGTGACATTGATCGGCAAGCGCTACGTCGACGCCGCCGACACCGTCGAATTGCTCTGCACCAGTTCGGGTTCCGGCGAACTCAGCTGCGACGGCGCCCCGATGACGATCAAGGCGGCCAAAGCGCTGCCCGCCTCGGACTGAGCGGGTGTGGTGACCGGAGAGCGGGAGTGCGCATGTCCGCCGGAATGACCTTCGAGCCGACCGAGGATCAGCAGCTGATCCGCTCGGCGGTGGCCGAACTGTGCCGCACATTCGACGACCGCTACTGGATGCGGAAGGATCAGGACCACGAATTCCCCACGGAGTTCTACCAGGCGATCGCCGCCGGCGGCTGGCTCGGCATCACCATCCCCGAGGAGTACGGCGGCCACGGGCTGGGATTGACCGAGGCGACCATCCTCGCCGAGGAGGTCGCCCGCTCGGGTGGCGGGATGAACGCCGCCACCGCGATCCACCTGTCCATCTTCGGCATGCAGCCGGTGGTCAAATATGGCTCCGAGGAACTCAAGCGGCGGACACTGCCGCGGGTGGCGACGGGAGACCTGCACGTCTGCTTCGGCGTCACCGAGCCGGGCGCGGGCCTGGACACCAGCCGGATCACGACCTTCGCCCGCCGCGACGGCGACCACTACATCGTCAACGGCCGCAAGGTGTGGATCTCCAAGGCGCTGGAGTCGGAGAAGATCCTGCTGCTGACCCGGACCACCGGCTATGACCAAGTGACGCGCAAAACCGACGGAATGACCCTGTTCCTCACCGATATCGACCGCGCGCACATCGACATCCGCCCGATCACCAAGATGGGCCGCAACGCGGTCTCCTCCAACGAGGTGTTCATCGATGATCTGCGGATTCCGGTGGAGGACCGGGTGGGTGAGGAGGGAGAGGGTTTTCGCTATCTGCTCGACGGACTGAATCCGGAGCGGATGCTCATCGCCGCCGAGGCGCTCGGCATCGGCCGCGTCGCGCTGGACCGGGCGGTCAAATACGCCGGTGAGCGTGTGGTCTTCGACCGGCCGATCGGCATGAATCAGGGCATCCAGTTCCCGCTCGCCGATTCGCTGGCCCATCTGGATGCCGCGGAACTGGTGCTGCGCAAGGCGACCTGGCTCTACGACCACGGCAAACCCTGTGGCCGCGAGGCGAATACGGCCAAATATCTGTGCGCCGACGCCGGCTTCACCGCCGCCGACCGCGCCATGCAGACCCACGGCGGGATGGGATACGCCGAGGAATACCACGTGGCTCGCTACTTCCGCGAGGCGCGCGTCATGCGCATCGCCCCCGTCAGCCAGGAAATGATCTTGAACTACCTGGGTTCGCACACATTGGGATTGCCGAGGAGCTACTGATGCCGGCACGAGGACTTTTCGATCTGACCGGCCGCGCGGCCATGGTCACCGGCGCCGCGGGCGGCATCGGATCGGCGGTGGCGCAGGCGCTCGCGACCGCGGGCGCCGCGGTACTGGTCACCGATATCGACGCCGCCGCCGCGGCGGCGGTCGCCGACAAGATCGTCGGCGCCGGTGGGCGCGCGGCGAGTCGCGCACTGGACGTATCCGACCGCGGCGCAGCCGATTCCGCGGCCGAGCAGGGCGCGGACCTGGCCGCCGGCACGCTGCACATCGTGGTCAACAACGCCGGTGTGACGGCGCCCGCGATGTTCGGCGCCACCACCGTGGAGTCGATGCGCCGCCTCTACGACATTCACGCGCTGGGCACCTTCAACTGCGCACAGGCGGCGCTGCCGTACCTGCCCACCGACGGCACCGGCCGCATCATCAACGTCACCTCGTCGGCCGGATTGACCGGAACTCTGGGGCAGGTGAACTATTCGGCCGCCAAGGCCGCGATCGTGGGCATCACCAAATCGCTGGCCCGGGAGTTGGCCCGCAAGAACATCCTGGTGAACGCGCTGGCGCCGCTGGCGGCCACCCCGATGACCACCACCATCCGCACCGACGAGAAATTCGCCGCGCAGATGCTGAATCGAATCCCGTTGCGCCGCTGGGCCGAACCGGACGAGGTGGCCGGTGCGTTCGTCTTCCTGGCCTCCGACGCCGCCTCGTTCGTCACCGGGCAGGTGCTGCCGGTGGACGGCGGCATGGTGATGTGATGATCATCGATCCGCAGGCGGCGGGCCCGCTCGCCGGGGTGACGGTGGTGGCGCTGGAACAGGCGGTGTCCGCGCCGATGTGCACGCGCACCCTCGCCGACTTCGGGGCCCGGGTGATCAAGGTGGAGAACCCGGACGGCGGTGATTTCGCGCGCTATTACGACGATGTGGTCGAGGGGCAGGCCGCGCATTTCGTCTGGGTCAACCGCGGTAAGGAATCGGTCACGCTGGACCTGAAATCGGTTGCGGGCGTGGATCTTCTCCATCGCCTGCTGGACCGCGCCGATGTGCTGGTCGCCAATCTCGCACCCGGCGCCCTCGACCGGCTGGGATTGTCGACGGCGGAGTTGGAGAGCCGGCACCCGGATCTGATCTCGCTGACCATCGACGGCTTCGGCGCGGGCGGACCACTGTCGCACAAACGCGCCTACGACCTGCTGGTCCAGGCCGAGGCCGGAGTGTGCGCGGTGACCGGCACGGCCGGCGCGCCCGCCAAACCCGGGCCGCCGGTAGCCGATGTCACCACGGGACTGTATGCGGCGCTGTCGATCGTGGCGTCGCTGTGCGGGCGGCTGCGGCGCGGGCCGGGCCCCGGCACCGCGATATCGGTGAGCCTGTTCGACACCATGGCCGAGATGATGGGCTATCACCTCACCTACGCCCGGCACAGCGGCACCGACCAGCAGCCGCTCGGCATGAGCTCACCCGCCGTGGCGCCCTACGGCGCATATGCCACCGCCGACGGGCAGACCGTGGTGCTGGGGACGACGAACGACCGGGAATGGCAGCGGCTGGCCCGCGACATTCTCGAACGCCCCGATCTCGCCGCCGACGACCGTTTCCGCACCAATCCCGGCCGTGTCGCCCATCGCGGCGAACTCGACGAGGCGATCGGGACCTGGTGTGCACGACACGATCTGGCAGCAATCCAAGCGGCCGCCGACACCGCCGGAATCGGCAACGCGCGCTACAACCGGCCGAGCGAGGTCCTGGCCCACCCGCAACTGTCCGAACGCGACCGCTGGCGCGGTATCGACACCCCGGCCGGACCGATTCCCTCCCTGCTGCCCCCGGCCGTGATCGAGGGCTTCCACCCGCCGATGGGCGCGGTGCCCGGACTGGGGGAGCACACCGACGCCGTGCTCACGGAAATCGGCTGCAGCGCAGACGATATCGATCGATGGCGAGCGGCGGGCGCGATCGGCTCCCGGTATGCGGGAGCGGCTGCGGCTCATGTGCGCTGACCCGCCCGGCGACCGTGCCTCGGTCCTCCGCTGCGCCGATCACGCGGGCGTGCGGACGCTGACCATGAATCGGCCGCATCACAAGAACGCGATCGACGCCGAACTGTGGGCGGCGCTGCAGGACGTGCTGCGCGCCACCGCGACCGACCTCGATGTGCGCGTGCTGGTTCTCACCGGCGCGGGTGGTGCTTTCTGTTCCGGCGCCGATATCTCCACGCCCGACAACACCCACCCGACCTATCGGATGCGGGCACTGACCGAGGTGGCCCTGGCCCTGCACGAACTGCCGATGCCGACCGTGGCGAAGGTGCGCGGCGTGGCCGTCGGTGCCGGGTGGAATCTCGCCCTCGGCTGCGACTTCGTCGTGGCGACCCCGCAGGCCCGGTTCTCACAGATCTTCGCCCGGCGCGGGCTGTCGCCGGATCTGGGCGGCACCTGGCTGCTGCCCAAGATCGTCGGTCTGCAACAGGCGAAAAGGCTTGCGCTGCTGGGCGAGACGATCGACGGCGAGCAGGCGCGCGAGCTGAACCTCGTGACGTGGCTGTGCGACGACGACGAGATCGACGCGTTCGTCGACGACCTGGCGGCACGGCTGGCGGCGGGACCGCCGGTGGCGCTGGCCCAGACCAAGGCCCTGCTCAACGAGGGCGCCGACCGCAGTCTGCGGGAGTCGCTGGCCGGGGAGGCGCGGGCACAGGGCATCAATTTCGCCACCGCCGACGCACCGGAGGCCTTCGCCGCCTTCGCCGAGAAACGCCAACCCCGGTTCACCGGCCGCTGGACGGTGACCAGGCCGCCGATCCGCCGTACGGACCGGCCCGACAAGGAAAGTCGAACAGATGCGTGAGGTAGTCATCGCCGCGGCGGTACGCACCCCGATCGGCAAACGCCACGGCGGCCTGGCCGGCATCCACCCCGCGGACCTGTCCGCGCTGGTGCTGACCACGCTGGCCGCGCGCACCGGTCTGGATCCGGCCCTCGTCGACGACGTCATCTGGGGATGTGTCTCCCAGATCGGTGACCAGTCCTCGAATATCGGCCGCTACGCGGTACTGGCCGCGGGCTGGCCGGACACCGTTCCCGGCACCACGATCAACCGCGCGTGCGGATCCGGCCAGCAGGCAGTCGATTTCGCCGCCGCCGTGGTCGGCTCGGGACAGCAGGACCTGGTGATCGCCGGCGGTGTGGAAGTGATGAGCCGGGTTCCGCTGGGCTCGGCCCGCGCCACCGGCATGCCGTACGGGCCGCAAGCCCGTGCCCGCTATCACGACTTCTCCTTCGACCAGGGGATCTCGGCCGAACTGATCGCCGAGAAATGGGGTTTCAGCCGTACTGGTCTCGACGACTACGCCGCGCGCTCACACGAGCTGGCGGCGGCGGCCGTCGACCGCGGAGCCTTCGACGATCAGATCGTCGACGTGCCCGCCGGTTCCGCCACGATCGCCGCCGACGAGGGCATCCGCCGCGGCACATCCGCCGAGACGCTGGCCCGGCTGAAACCGGCCTTCCGGGCCGACGGCGTGATCCACGCCGGCAATTCGTCGCAGATCTCCGACGGTGCGGCCGCGGTGCTGGTCACCACCCCGGACCGGGCACGTGAGCTGGGCCTGACACCGCTGGTCCGCTACCGTGCCGGCGCGGTCACCGGCGCCGATCCGGTGCTGATGCTCACCGGCCCGATCCCGGCGACGGCGAAGGTGTTGCACCGGGCGGGACTGTCGCTCGCCGAGATCGGCGTGTTCGAGGTGAACGAGGCGTTCGCGCCGGTGCCGCTGGCCTGGCTGGCCGACACCGGCGCCGACCTCGATCGGGTGAATCCGCTGGGTGGAGCGATCGCACTCGGCCACCCGCTCGGAGCCTCGGGCGCGGTACTGCTGACCCGCATGATCCATCACATGCGCGACAACGGCATTCGCTACGGCCTGCAAACCATGTGTGAGGGCGGCGGTACCGCCAACGCCACCGTCGTCGAACTGCTGAACTGATCGGAGAACCGGCGTGCGCCGAGAACTGTTCACCGCCGACCACGAATCGTTCCGGGCACTGGCCCGCGAATTCATCGAGAAACACGTGGTCGAGAACTACCCGGACTGGGAACGCGCCGGCCGGATGCCGCGCGAAATCTTCACGCGGCTGGGCGAATCGGGTCTGCTCGGCATCGCGATCCCCGAGGAGTACGGGGGAGCGGGGTTGCGCGACTACCGCTACAACGTGGTGCTGCAGGAGGAGGCCGCGCGGGCGCTGGTCACGCTGTCGACCGTGCGCACCCAGTTGGACGTGATCCTGCCGTACTTCCTCGATTACGCCGACGCCGGCCAGCGCGAGCGCTGGTTTCCCGGCCTGGCCTCGGGGCAGCTGCTGACCGCCGTCGCCATGACCGAACCGGGCACCGGGTCGGATCTGGCCGGGGTGCGGACCACCGCCGTCCGCGACGGTGACCACTACGTTCTGAGCGGGGCCAAGACGTTCATCACCGGTGGGCTGCTGGCCGATCTGGTGATCGTGGTGTGCCGGACCTCCACCGATCCGGACAATCGCCGGCACGGGCTGACGCTGCTGGTCGTGGAGGACGGCATGCCCGGCTTCGCTCGCGGCCGAGTGCTGGAGAAGATGGGCTGCAAGGTGCAGGACACCGTCGAGCTGTCGTTCGACGAGGTGCGGGTGCCGGCGGCGAATCGGCTCGGCGAGGAGGGCGCGGCCTTCGGCTACCTCGGCCAGAATCTGCCCCAGGAACGGCTGACCGTCGCCGTCGGCTCGGTGGCGCAATCGCGCGCCGCGCTCACCGCGACCGTCGATTATGTGAAGGAGCGCACGGCATTCGGCACGCCGGTCGCCTCGTTCCAGAACACGAAATTCGAAGTGGCGGCCATGTCCGCCGAGATCGAGGCGGCCCAGACCATGCTGGACCGGGCGGTCGCCGACCTGGTCGACGGGGTGCTCACCGGTGCCGACGCCGCCCGCGTGAAGCTGTTCTGCACGGAGGTACAGGCCCGGGTGGTCGATCGCTGCCTGCAGCTGTTCGGCGGCTACGGCTACATGATGGAATATCCGATCGCGCGGCTCTACACCGATGCCCGGGTGGCGCGCATCTACGCCGGAACCAGCGAGGTGATGAAGACGATCATCGCCAAATCGCTGGCGTTGTAAGCGCTTTCGACACACGAACACCCGGCCGCGATCGCTCGGCGGCCGGGTGCTGTGCCGGCGTCAGTCCCCTTCGGGGATATCGGTGTAGCGCTGCAGATAGAGCTGCTCGCCCAGCGCGCCCAGCAGTTCGATCTCGGTTTCGAGGTAGTCGACGTGGCTCTCCTCGTCCTCGAGGATCGACTCGAAGATGCGGGCGGAGGTGACGTCGCCGCGCGAGCGCATCAGCTCGATACCGCCGCGCAGCCGGGTCACCGCCTCCATCTCGATCTCCAGGTCGGCCCGCAGCTGTTCCGGGACGGTCTGGCCGATCCGCAGCGGATTCAGCTTCTGGTAGTTCGGCAGACCTTCGAGGAACAGGATCCGATCGGTGAGGACCTCGGCGTGCTTCATCTCATCGATGGATTCGTGACGCGTGTGCCTGGCCAGCTTGGGGTAGCCCCAGTTCTCCTGCATCTTGGCGTGCAGAAAGTACTGGTTGATCGCCGTGAGTTCGGCCGTCAACTGCTCGTTGAGCAGCGCGATGATTTCCGTGTCGCCTTCCATGACGTGTGATCGTGGCACAGATCACAGGTCAGGGGAATGAGCGGGGTGCGTGTCGGTGTCAGGCAGCAGTGGGCTCGGCCGGTGCGTCGGTGCGCGCCCGGCCTATCGCCTCGGCCAATCGGGCGGTGCACGAGCCGCAACCCGGCTTCCAGCCACAGGCCTTCTTGACTTGTCTGGTCGAACAGGCGCCGGCGGCGACGCAGGTGTGCACGTCTGCCTCGGAGACGGCGTTGCAGATGCAGATGTACACGGTCGGCCTCGGATTGCTCTGTACGACAATTACGGGTCGCTTCGGGAGGTAAGCCTCGCCTAAACAGGTAACCCTTGCCTAAGGTAGCACCCGGGCAGCGGGGGTTGTCAATGGGTCGGCGCGAGTCGCGGACATGCTGCTTGCCGGGCGCGGCTCACCGCGCGACCGGCCGATCTTGCTCCGACCTCGGCTGCCGGAACGTCTTGCGATAGGCGATCGGCGCGACGCCGAGCTGGGTGCGCAGGTGATGGCGCAGTGAGGCGGCGGTCCCCATACCGGACGCGCGGGCGACCTCGTCCACGGTGAGCGCGGTCGTTTCCAGCAGATGACGTGCGTGGCGCATCCGCTGGTGCAGGATCCAGGCGCCGGGCGCCGTGCCGGTCTCGGCCTTGAAGCGGCGGGTGAACGTGCGCACGCTCATCCGGGCGTGTGCGGCGAGGGTGGTGAGATCCAGATCCTCGTGCAGTCGCGCGAGCGCCCACTCCCGGGTCGCTGCGGTGCTTTCCGCGCCCGGATCGGGGACCTGCTGTTCGATGAACTGTGACTGCCCGCCTTCGCGCCACGGCGGTACGACGCAGTAGCGCGCGGCCCGGTTCGCGGCCGCGCTGCCGTGATCGGAGCGCACCAGATGCAGGCACAGATCCACCCCGGCCGCCAGACCCGCCGCGGTGCAGACAGAGCCGTCCTCGACGAACAGCAGATCCTCGTCGAGCAGTACAGCGGGAAACAGGGTGCGAAATTCCGCCGCGTACTTCCAGTGCGTGGTGGCGCGGCGGCCGTCGAGGAGGCCGGCGGCGCCCAGGACGAACGCGCCGGTACAGATCGAGACGACGCGCGCATCGGGCCGGATCGACGCCAGCGCGGCCGTGACTTGGGGTGACAGGACGCCCTCGCGACGGGGGCCCGGCATGGCCGTACCCGGCACGATCACGGTGTCGGCGCGGCTCAGCAGCTCGGCGCCGTACTCCGGGGTGATGGTGTAACCGCTGGTGGACGGGATCGGGGAGCGGTCCAGACCGCAGATCCGCACGTCGTAGAGGGCGGTGCCGTCGTCGGCGGTGGCCGCGCCGAGCACGGTCGGTGGGATGGTCAGATCGAAGCCGACGATGGGCGCCAAGGCCAGTACGGCCACCAGATGCGGATCCGGCACGGTCGCCTCCTCGTCGTGGACACCGGGAATGGCTGAATCTTTACGCATTATGGCATTCAGGCCACTCGTCGGCGACCGCGTGATTCGGCACGCTCTTCCGGTGACCGATATTCGCCTCACCGACCCCGTCCCTTCACTACCGCCCGAGCGGCCCACGACGCGATTCGCGCACCGTCCGCATCCGGCGTGGACCGTCGCCGCCGTCGGCTTCGTCGCGCTGCTGGGCGCGGCCGCGTTCCGCTCGGTGCCCAGCGTGCTGATGGATCCGCTGCACGAGGAATTCGGCTGGTCGCACGGCACCATCGGCGCCGCGGTATCGGTGAATATGCTGCTGTACGGGTGATTTCGCCGTTCGCCGCCGCTTTGATGGACCGGTTCGGCATCCGGCTGGTGGTGGCGTGCGCATTGCTGCTCGTCGCCGCCGGCAGCGGGCTCACGGTCTTCATGACCCAGCCGTGGCAGTTGATGGCGACATGGGGGCTGCTGGTCGGCGTCGGCGTGGGCTCGATGTCGATGCCGTTCGTCGCCACCATCACCGGCCGCTGGTTCGTCCGGCATCGCGGCCTGGTCACCGGGGTACTGACCGCGGCCGGCGCCACCGGACAGCTGGTGTTCCTGCCGCTCGTCTCGATGCTGGCCCGCGATCACGGCTGGCGGGCCCCGGCACTGGTCGTCGCCGCGACCGCCCTGGCGGTGGTGCCACTGGTGTTGCTGTTCATCCGCGACTTTCCCAGCGACATCGGGCGCACCGCCTACGGCGCCGGTCCCGGCAGCGACGCGGGCCTGCGCACCGCGGCGGCGGGCGGCGCGACGCGGGCTCTGACCGTCCTGGCAACGATCGTGCGCCGGCCCGTATTCTGGTTGCTGGCAGGCGGTTTCGCGATCTGCGGGGCCTCCACCAACGGATTGGTGGGAACCCATTTCGTGAGCGCGGCACACGATCACGGCATGCCACCCACCACCGCGGCCGGGCTGCTGGCCACTGTCGGCATCTTCGACGTCGCGGGCACCATCGCCTCGGGCTGGCTCACCGACCGTATCGGCTCGCGGTACCTGCTGACGATGTACTACGCGCTGCGCGGCCTCTCGCTGGTGATCCTGCCGATGCTGTTCGCTCCCGATGTGCGGCCGAGCATGTGGGTGTTCGTCATCTTCTACGGCCTGGACTGGATCGCGACGGTGCCGCCCACGGTCGCGCTGTGCCGCGAACACTTCGGCGCCGACGGGCCGATCGCCTTCGGCTGGGTGTTCGCTTCACATCAGATCGGCGCCGCGATCGCCGCTTCCGGTGCCGGCGTCATCCGGGACGTCCAGGGCAGCTACCAGCTCGCCTGGTTCATCGCCGGAGGTCTGTGCGCGGTAGCGGCGGTGATGTCGCTGAGCATTCGCCAACCGCGTCCGCGAGAGGCGCTGGCGCAGTAGAGTTTCAATCCCGGCTCCACCGTTCCCGATGAGGGAGGTCGTGCAGTGCCAGTGGTTTCCGTGCCGATCCGGCCCCGGCTGATTGCCGTAGCGCTGACCGGCGTCGCAGTTCTGTTCGTCGCGTGCGGATGCGGATCGTCGTCGAAACCCGCGCCCGCGAGCACCTCGTCCGCCGCCGCGACCACCTCGCCGGCGCCGGCCGTCCATCCGCTCGACGAGCCCACCCTGCGCGGCATCGTCGAGTCGGTGGCGCGTCCGGCGTCGGTGCCGGGAGTCGTGGCCTTCGTCCGCACCGCCGCCGGCGAGGTCGGCACCTCCTACGGCACCCGGACCTTCGGCGGCGGCCCGGCGGTCACCGCGGCCGACCACGTGCGCATCGGATCGGTCACCAAGACCTGGACCGGCACCGTGATCCTGCAACAGGTCCAGGAACGCAAACTGGCCCTCGACGATCCGGTCTCGAAGTACCGGACCGATGTGCCCGGTGGCGGGGCGATCACCATCGCCCAGCTGCTCGATATGCGCAGCGGCCTCTACAACTACAGCGAGACCCGCGAACTGGCCGAGGCCATGGACGCCGACCCGGGCCGGGTGTGGCAGCCCGACGAACTGCTCGCCATGGCCTACGCGCACCCGCCGTATTTTCCACCGGGACAGGGCTATCACTACTCGAACACCAACACGATCCTGCTCGGGCTGATCGCCGAACAGCTGGACGGCAAACCGCTCGAGCAGATCATGCGGGACCGGCTCTTCGGTCCGCTCGGCCTGACCCAGAGCTCCTTCCCGGCGCGCACATCCGCGGCCATACCCGACCCGCACCCGCAGGGCTACATGTACGGCACCAACGTCTTGACCATGGGGACGCCGCCGGCGCTGCCGCCCGAGATGCAGGCCGAGGCCAAGGCGGGCAGGCTGCTGCCCGGTGATCGCACCGCGGACAATCCCTCCTGGGCGTGGGCCGCGGGCGCCGGAATCTCCACGGTCGGGGACCTGGCCACCTGGGCCGAGGCGCTCACCGAGGGCAAGGTCCTCGATGTCGACATGCAGAGCAAGCGCATGGGAAGTCTGCAAGCGACCGATCCGGCCAACCCGCCGGAGGCACCGCAATACGGCCTCGCCCTGGCGAAATTCGGTGCGCTGTACGGACATACGGGCGAACTGCCAGGCTTCAACACCTTCGCCGGATCCGATCCGGCCCACAAGGTGACCGTGGTGGTGTGGGCGAATCTGGAACCCACCGCCGACGGGAACGCGGCGGCGAGTGCGATCGCCAAGCAGATCATCGAGCATCTGTACGGGACGGGCGCACTGCCCGCCGGATCGGCGACCGTCTCGCCCGGCGCGACGAGTGCGGCCACCTCCACCGCCCCCGCTGCCACAACCCCGGCCACACCGACCTCGCTGTCACCGACCGTCGTGCCGACGCCCCCTAGGTGAGTCGATCGACACGCATGCAGCAACAGTTCGGCATCCGATGCCCGTATGTGTGCCTGCCGGTGCTGATGTCCAGTACCGTCGACGTGGTTACGAGTCGGCAAACACTGCGGCCGCTATTCGCGCGGCCCGTGCGCCCGTCGAACAGTGCGGGGTAACGAAGGAGGATCGAAGTGCTGCACACCGACATCCCGACCCGCCGCGAGATCGAAACCCTCGCCGAATGGACCGGCCCCTGGTCGGTGTCGATCTACCTGCCCACCGAGGCCGCCACCCCGAATCCGGAGGCGAACCGGATCGCCTTCTCCAATCAGATCCGGGAGGCGGTCGACCTGGTCACCGACAGCGACAGTCGCGCGGCCATCGCCGAACAGCTCGACGATCTGGCCGACGACGAGGACTTCTGGCGCTTCCAGTCACACACCCTGGTGGTGCACGTATCCCCGCAGCGCATGTGGACCTTCCGGATCCCGAACCGCCTCGGCGCGGCGGTCACCGTCGCGGACCGGTTTCTGCTCAAACCGTTGCTGCGGGCCGTCACCTTCCCGCAGACCGCGTTCGTGCTGGCGTTGGCCGAGGGGTCGGCACGGCTGGTCGAGGTGACCCCGGACCGGCCGGCCGAGGATGTCCGGGTGCCCGACATGCCGGGTAACGCCGCGGATTTCGCGCGGAAGGCCTCGATCGGCGATCGTTCGGCCAAGCGGCGGCTGACCGGCAGCGAAGGGAAGAAGGTACTGGTCCGCCAGTACGCGCGCGGTGTCGACCGCGCATTGCGCGACATTCTGTCCGGGCGCGACACCCCGCTGATCCTGGCGGCACCCGAGCCGATCGACGCGATCTACCGCTCGGTCGCCACCTACGCGGAACTACTCGAGGACGGAATACCCGGCAACCCGGAACATTTGTCGGATCAAGAGCTCGCCGACAAGGCCCGCCACATCCTCGACGGTCACTACGCGGCGCAACTGGCCGATCTGCGCCAGTTGTTCGACAAGCGCCGTGGCGAGGCGCGCGCCACCGCCGACCTCGCCGATATCGCTCGCGCGGCCTCCTTCGGCATCGTGCAGACGTTGCTGGTCGATATCGACACCGCCGTGCCCGGCTCGGTCGCTCCGGACACCGGCGCGATCGAATTCGGTCCCGCCTCCGAGACCGAGATACCGGGGATCCTCGACGAGATCGCCCGCCGCGCACTGCTTTCGGGCGCGCGGGTGCTGGCGGTGCGCGGGGCCGATATCCCGGACGAGGCCTCGGCCGCCGCCATCCTGCGCTATTCGATGTGAGCGTTCGTCACGCCAGAAACGGTGTGACCAGTTCCAGCAGCGCTTCGGGGCCGTCCAGTGGGACGATATGACCGCAATCCGGAATCACGTGCCCGACTACATCTTTCGCGATCGGCCTCAGCTGGCGATGCAGCGCGTCGCCGACCGAGCCCGCGCCCAGGGCGAGTGTCGGCACCGTCAGGCGCGCCGCCGCGGTCGCCTCGGCCAGCTGCCGGGCCGTCCGGGGAAGGGCACGGTAGTACTCGAAGCCGGCCCGCAACGCGTCCGCGCCGGTATAGGCGTTCAGAATGTGTGCTCGCAGAACGGGATCGATCGGCTCGTGCGGGACGCCGATCCGGAGGAACCAGTCGATGTAGTCGGGCTCGTGGCCGAGCAGGACGGTTTCGGCCAGGCCCGGCACCGAGTGGAAACCGAACCACCACGGCGGCCCGGCGGCCAGGAAATCCTCGGCGCCGGGAAGCGTGCCGAGCAGCGACTCCATCACCACCAGGCGGTCGACCCGATCGGGCCGGCGCAGGGCGGTCAGTACCGCGGCCGGCACCGAGGCGTCCACTGCCATGATCGAGGCGCGCTCGACGCCCACGTGGTCGAGCAGGCTCACGATATCGGCGGAGACGGTGGCGGCGTCGTACCCGCCGGCGGGGCGCTCGCTCTCACCGAGCCCGCGCAGATCCGGCGCGATGAGCCGGTGGGACCGCGCCAGCGCCGGTGCCACGCGATGCCAGATCGCGCGGGTGTGCGGCCAGCCGTGCAGCAGCACCAGCGGCGCGCCGGCTCCGGCGTCGGTCACCGCCAGTTCGACGGAATCGGTGGCGACGCGGACGGTTTCGGCGTTGAGCCACTGATCGTCGGACATGCGTGGGCTCCTTCGGTGACTGCCGGTGACAAGATCAACCGTAGGAGGTGGAGCGGCGGCCCGCCACCGGCACGGCTCGGACGGGCGTGCGATCGCCGAAGGAGTTGCGCGAGAACCTAGCCGTCGTGGGCTGTCGCCGTCATGGCGAGGTCGTCGATCGCCGCGATGAGGTGGCGGCGACTGTCGGCGGCGAGGGTCTGGAGTTGCTCGTCGCCGAGTGCGCGGGCCCAGATCGTCGGATCGACGGCTTCGACGACGACGGTCTCGCAGCGCTCACGCACGACCACCGGATGCGGCACGATCATGTCGGCCCGGTCGTCGTCCGCGAGTTCGGCCACGAGCAGGTTGCGACGGCAGACCTCCAGGATGGTGTGGTGTGCCAGGCGCCGGGTGCGGCCGTCGTACCGCGCGGTGTTCAGGTCCACCTCCGCGAGGATGGTGAAGCCGTTGGAGCGCAACGCGTTCCGGGTCCGATTCAGCGCCGTATCGAAGTCGGAGAGCACTCGGGTGACGATCGTCGGCGAGGGAGCCACGGGGAGCCGGATCTCGGTGACGAGCTGGCGCGGATCGCTCACCTCGTCGGGGCCGACGAGGTAGACCTCGGTCGGCGGGCCGACGACGCGGTAGGCGTTGCGATCCACCCACTCGGCCAGGCTCCGATAGGCGGCGCCGAGATCGCGGTATCCGCCGTGGTGGCAGGCGCGGGCCACCGTCGCGCCGGGGGTCACGAGCACTTCGGCACCCGAGGCCAGACTCAACTGCGCGGCGGGCTCGACCGGTACCCGGAAGTCGACGCTCGTCGCGCCCGCCGATCGTTCGGTGTCGGTGTAGGTGATCGCGGTCGGGCCGCTGGCGGTGAGGCCGGATCGGGCGACGGTCGCGAACAGTTCGCGCATACCGGCGGTGATGTCCTCACCGGGCCGATCCGCCCGGATCGCGCGAGGTAGTCGCAACAGGGCCTGCGGCGGCACTTCGCACACGTCCACCCGGTAGTCCATGTCGTCCTCTTTCTCGGTGTCTGCCTCGACAATGCCCGCGGCCACGCCGATGCGCGAGGGACCAAGGGCCTGTCCTGCCGGGACGAACGCGCGGTCTTCGCTCCGGTGGCGGGCCGCGGACGAAGGCGGCCCGTGGTAGCGACTTTCGGCCCTAGCTGGACGGTGACCGCAGCCGGACGATCGGAGCAGGCTCGGCAGCAGGAGGCGGCGATGAGCAGAGACCACAGGACCGAGCCGACGATCGTCGCGGCGGTCGACGGATCCGGTACCGCGCTGCAGGCGGTGCGGTGGGCGGCGGCCGAAGCGGCCGTGCGCCGGTGGGGATTGCGGATCCTGCTCTCCTCCGCCTCGGCGCCGCGCACCGGACTCAGCGCGATGGAGATCGTCGGCGGCCGGGAATGGTTGTACTGGAACGGCGAGGGCGTGTTGTCGGAGGCCGCGGCCATGGCCCGGCATGTGGCCGACGGCGTGGAGGTCACGACCGAACTGACCGCTGACCCGGTGATCGACACGCTGGTGGAGCGTTCGGCGCGCACGCCGATGATCGTGGTCGGCAGCCATGGCCGCGGAGCGGTCCGGCGGGCGCTGCTGGGCTCGGTCAGCTCAGCGGTCACCCGGCATGCCCGGTGCCCGGTCGCGGTCGTCCACCGCGAAAGCCTGTTCACCGTGGGCGAGGACGGGCGGCCGGTGGTGGTCGGCGTCGACGAGGAGGGCACCGCGGTCGGCTGTGCCTTCGAGGAGGCGGCGTTGCGCGGGGTCGGCCTGCAAGCGGTCCGGTGCTGCGATGACGACATCGGCGGGTTCGTCCTGGACGGGGAACTCCAGCAGTTCCGTGCGGACGAGACGCGGGCGCTGGACCGGCAATTGGATCCGTGGCACCGGAAGTATCCGGACGTCGCGCTGGAGTCGGAGGTCATGTTCGGCGGTCCCGCGCAGGTCCTGCTGGAACGAGCGGGCGACGCCCAGTTGCTGGTAGTGGGCCGGCACCGCTGGACCGGCCTGGTCGGAACCACGATGCGGTCCACGCGCGCCGCGGTCCTGCATCGCGCCCACTGCCCGACACTCGTGGTGCCGGAGCACGTGGTGCCGGAGTAGGTCCGTTCGCGATGCGTTTCCCGCTCCTAATCAACTGTGGGGCAACAACACTCGAAGCCCACGGCGTCGTTTCAGGCGGTCCGTCCGGAGTGCTGTCTCGCCGATCGGCGTGCGCGCTCGCCCGACGCTGAGCGCGACGCTCGCCGCTGTACCCGTCGACCGGTCCGTGGCGGGCGGGCCGGCGGCGCGTTCGGCGCGAAACTCGTTCACCGCCCCCAACCCGACCGACACCAGCCGGATGATCCCGATGACGACCGCCGATAGGGCCGGGGACCGGTGGCGGTGTGGGTGAGGACTTGTGTACCTTGCCGAGGCCCGCACGCGGGCGGAGGCTGGGGGAGTGCACCCTGACAAACCGGTGGCCGGGCCGGTGATCGACGCGCGTCGCTACGACGCGGTGATCTTCGATATGGACGGCGTGGTCACCGACACGGCGTCGATCCACGCCGCCGCGTGGACACAGGTCTTCGACGGATTCCTCGCCGCCCGCGAACCCGGGCCCGGCGAGAACTGCGCCCCGTTCACCGCCTCCGACTACCAGGACTACGTCGACGGCAAACCGCGCTACGACGGTGTCGCGGATTTCCTTGCCTCCCGGGCGATCTCACTGCCGCGAGGCGAGCCGTCGGATACGGCGGCCGACGGCACGATCTGCGGACTCGGAAACGGCAAGGACGAAATGTTCCTCGCCCGGATCGCCGAATCGGGAGTACCGGTGTTCTCCACCACGGTGGCCCTCGTCCGCCGCCTGCGCGCGGCGGGTGTGCGAACCGCGGTGTTCTCGGCCAGCCGCAATGCGGCCCAGGTGCTCGACGCCGCGGCGCTCGGGGACCTCTTCGCCGTCCGGGTGGACGGTGTCGTGGCCGAAGAACTCGAGCTGCCGGGGAAGCCGGATCCGGCCACCATGGTGCTGGCCACGCAGCGGCTGGGCGCCGAACCCGAGCGGACGGTCGTCGTCGAGGATGCCGAGGCCGGGGTGAGCGCCGGGCGGCGCGGCGGTTTCGGACTGGTGGTCGGCATCGAGCGCGCCGGAGATCCGGACCGGCTGCTGTGCACCGGAGCCGACGTGGTGGTCGCCGACGCCGAGGAGATTCGGGTGCGCAGTGGTTTTCGCCGCCTGTCGGAGATCGCGGACGCGCTGGCGTACTGGACGTCGATCGCCGACGCCGTCGAGGACGAGCACATCGCGGTGCTGCTGGATTTCGACGGCACGATCTCGGAGATCGTGCCCGATCCCGATGCGGCGATCCCGATCGAGGGTGTGCGCGCCACCTTGGCCACGCTGGCCGCGCGGTGTCCGGTCGCCGTGATCAGCGGTCGCGGACTCGACGATCTGCGCACGCGCGTGGGTGTGGCGGGCATCTGGTACGCCGGTAGCCACGGCTTCGAACTGATGGCGCCCGACGGCACCGAACACGTCCACGAGGGCGGTCCCAAGGCCGAACGCGCGCTGGTGCAGGCGGCAGCCGAACTCGCCGACCGGCTGAGCCGGATTCCCGGAGTGCTGATCGAGCCGAAGCGATTCGCGGTCGCCGTCCATCACCGCAGGGTCGCCGCCGATGCCGTGTCGACGGTCGTGGCCACCGTGCACGACATCGCCCGCGAGCAGGGACTGCGCGTGACCTCCGGCCGCAGGGTCACCGAATTGCGCCCCGACGTGGACTGGGACAAGGGGCGGGCCCTGCACTGGGTGCTGGATCTGGTGGGCCGCCCGGCGATGCCGGTGTACCTCGGCGACGATCTGACCGACGAGGACGCCTTCGACGCGATCCAGGTCACCGGGGTGCCGCTGGTGGTTCGCCACGGCGACACCGGCGACCGGCGCACCGCGGCGCGGTTCGCCCTCGACAGTCCCGTGCGCGCCGGCGAATTCCTGCAGCGGATGGCCGAATTGCTGACCGGGGAGAGCGACTGGGCGGTGGGACGCTCGTGGCTGCTCACCTACGACGGCTACGACCCCGACGCCGAGCGGCTGCGCGAAGCGTTGTGCGCGGTGGGCAACGGCTACCTCGTCACCCGCGCGGCGGCGCCGGAGACGCGCGCGGGAATCCACCACTATCCCGGCACCTATGTCGCGGGAATCTACAACCGGCTCGGCGACGATATCGGCGGGCGGCACGTCGAGAACGAGAGCCTGGTGAATCTGCCGAACTGGCTTCCCCTGACGTGGCGCATCGCCGACGACGCATGGTTCGATCTCGACGATGCCGAATTACTGGATTACACACAGCAATTCGATCTGCGCCAAGCGGTGCTCACCCGCCGGCTGCGCTGCCGCGACGCCGCCGGCCGGATCACGGCGGTGGTTCAGCGGCGTTTCGCGTCGATGGACTCACCCCACGCGTGCGCGATGCGAACCACCGTGACGCCCGAGAATTGGAGCGGGCCGCTCACCGTCCGGTCGGGTATCGACACATCGGTCCGCAACGCCGGAGTCGAGCGGTACCGCGACCTGTCCGGGACCCACCTGAGCGAGCTGCGCATCGATACCCCGGACGCCCACACCGCATCGACGCTGATGCGAACCACGCAGTCGCTGATCCCCGTGGCGGTGGCCACTCGGACCACGGTGACGTCGCAAGGGCAGCAGGTGGCCGGCTCGCCGCTCGCCGACGGTACGGCCGCCCACGATTTCGTCGTGCGCGCCGAGTCCGGGCATGACATCGTCGTCGACAAGACAGCGGCGGTGTTCACCGGCCGCGACCGCGCCATCTCCGCACCCGACGAGGCTGCCCTGCGCCTGCTCGACGAGGCGCCGGACCACGACGCGCTCCGCTCCGCGCACGCCGATGCCTGGGAGCATGTGTGGCGGCGGCTGCGCATCGATCTGGACGCCAGTGAGGAATCGGTGCGCGCGCTGCGACTGCACGTCCTGCAGGTGGCGCAGACACTGTCGCGCCATACCGCCGACCTCGACGCCGGGGTGCCCGCACGGGGTCTGCACGGCGAGGCCTACCGCGGGCACGTGTTCTGGGACGAGCTGTTCGTCCTGCCGGTGGTGAGCCTGCGCGATCCGGCGCTGACGCGAGAACTGTTGCGGTACCGCTACCGCCGCCTGCCGCAGGCGCGGGCCGCGGCACGCGCACAGGGCTGCCGCGGCGCCCTGTTCCCGTGGCAATCCGGCAGCGACGGCCGGGAGGAGAGTCAGCGCCTGCATCTGAATCCCCGTTCGGGACATTGGAATCCGGACGCCAGCGCTCGCGCGCAACATGCCGGTCCGGCGGTGGCCTACAACGTGTGGCACTACTACCAGGCCACCGGAGATCGGGCGTTTCTCGCCGAGTTCGGTGCCGAACTACTGGTGGAGATCGCCCGATTCTGGTCCGATCGGGCTACCTACGATCCCGCCGACGATCGGTATCACATCCGCGGTGTCATCGGACCCGACGAATTTCATTCCGGCTATCCCGGGCAGCCGTACGAGGGCATCGACGACAACGCCTACACCAATGTCATGGCCGTGTGGGTCATCCGGCGTGCCCTGGACGCGGTCGAACTGCTGCCGCCGCGGGTGCGGTCGGAACTGCTCGACCGCCTCGCGGTGCCTGCCGCCGAACCGGAACGCTGGGCCGAGGTCGCCGATCGGATGTTCGTACCCTTCCACGAGGGAGTGATCAGCCAGTTCGCCGGATACGACCGGCTCGCCGAACTGGACTGGGACGACTACCGGCGCCGCTACGGCGATACGAGCCGGCTCGACCGCATCCTCGAGGCCGAAGGTGACGACGTCGACCGGTATCGGGTGGCGAAACAGGCCGACGTGCTGATGCTGTTCTATCTGTTCTCGGCCGACGAACTGGGGCGGCTGTTCGCCGGGCTCGGCTACGACTTCGGTGGCCCGGACATTCCACGTACGGTCGACTACTACCTGGCCCGCACCTCGCACGGCTCGACCCTGAGCGCCGTCGTCCATGCCTGGGTGCTGGCCCGGGCGAACCGGGACCGCGCGATGGAATTCTTCGGCAGCGTGCTGGAATCCGATATCGCCGACATCCAGGGCGGCACCACGGCCGAGGGGATCCACCTGGGCGCGATGGCGGGCAGTATCGACCTGGTCCAGCGTTGCTTCACCGGACTCGAAACCCGCGACGACCGCCTGATCTTCGCGCCGTGCTGGCCACTTCAGCTGGGCACGCTGACCTTCGCGATCATCTACCACGGCCACCGCCTGACCGTGCGCATCGACGCCCGGCACCTCGAGGTCAGCTCCGATACGGACGGAGCGCGGTCGATCACGATCGAATGCCGCGGTCACACCGTCGTGCTGTCGACCGGGGAGAGCGTCACATTACCGGCGATCGACGAGCACTGACCGCACGCGGACACCGAACCGCCCGTGCGGAGGGTTAGGTGTGCAGTACTCGAATTATGCTGCGGTGGACTGGAACTCGGTGACCCGCCACCAATCGGTGCCACCTGCGGCGGCACCGGTCGCCGTCACCGGCAGATCGCGGCGGCGCAGGCCGGGCAGCACCCGATAATCGATCGACCCCGGGACACTGACGAGGGCCAGCACCCGCCACAGGGCGCGGGCGTAGGCGTCGGCGGACGCCGCCCCGTCCCATTCGTAGAGCCCGCGGTACGCGCCGCGTTGATCGTGCGCCAGCCACAATTTGGTGATCAGGCCCGGGAATCCGGCGAAGAGCACGGTATTGAGGATGCTTTCGCGACGGAACCACGCATGCCCGCGTCCGTGGACGCCTCGCAACTCGAAACGCACCAGCAGCACACACGGTTCGGGCGACGGGATCCGATCGATCGCGGTTTCCCGGTACACGTAGGCCGAGGTTCCGTCACCGAAACTCAGCCACGCTCCCACATTCCGCGACGGGCAGCGAATGCGGTGCCGGGCCAGCAGGCCGGCGGTCGTGACCACGCACCGGGCGACCGCGCGGAATGCCGTCGCGCTCGGCAGTGGTGTCGGGGTGCCGGTGGTGGTCACGGTGCCTTGCCCCCGATCGGGACGGGCTCGGCGACACGGTGAGCTTCGGCGCGTTCCTTGATGCCGCGCAACATCTTCTGCTCCATCACCAGACTGCCCGGTTCCAGGAAGAACGTGTCGAACAGCCGCAGCACGGGCGAGGCGCCGGGCGTCGCGATCCGGTTGCGGCTGACCAGCCGAGTGCCTTCCGGGCACGGATACAGTCCGAACGCCCAGACCCAGTTGCTGTCGTCGGTGCGGAATACCAGCGCTCGTTCGGGTTCGAGCACCGCGACCCGGGCCGGGGTGCTGTCGGAATTCACGGTGATGGCGTCACCGACGGCGAGTTGTCGGAACTGCGGCAGGATGGACCGGGCGCTGTGCACGTCGATGCCCAGGAGCCGGTCGATCCAGTCGTAGCTGTAGATTCCGCCGCGTTGCGGCCCGAACTGCACGAGCCAGGGCCAGACCGCGGCGGGTTCGGCCTCGATCGTGATCGCTCGCGTCGAGAGCATGTCGGGAAGCAGGAGCAGGTCGTCGCCCGGCATGCGCCGGCGCACCTCCTCCGCCGTCGCGCCCCAGCTCAGACACCACCGGCGGGCGAAGAGCCGGTAGCCGGTGGCGAGCCCGCCCAGAAACGATGCGATACCGACCGCGGCAGCGGCACCCCGACGAGCCGCCGAATGTTCAGTCCTTGTCATCGTCCTGCTTCCCCTCGGCCGAGCGCACCACCATGACGGGGCATTTCGCATGCTGGACAAGGGAATTGGACACCGATCCCAGCAGCAGCCCGCGGAAGCTGCCGCGGCCGTGGCTGCCGACGACGATGAGCTGCGCGGATTCGCTCCACCGCTGCAGATGGGCAGCGGGCTCGGCCATGCTGATGTGGCGGCGCACCCGGACATCCGGATACTTCTCCTGCCAGCCGGCCAGTCGTTCCGCGAGGATCGCTTCCTCGTTCACCTCGATATCCGACATCGGGAACCAGGTGTACGGGTCGCCGACGAACGAGCCGAACGTCAGATCGCTCCACGCGTGCACGGCGACCAGTTCGGCGCCGCGTTCGGCGGCTTCCTCGAATGCGGCGGCCACCGCGGCCTCGCTGAGCGGGCTGCCGTCGACGCCGACCACGACCGGGCCGGTGTCGCGCGGTCGTGGCTGCCCCTCGGACTCGGTGCGTACCACCACGACCGGGCCCTCGGCGTGACTGGTGACCGACAGCAGGATCGAACCGATATGGGTGCCGAAGCCGCCGGCGCCCTCTGCGCCCAGCGCGACCAGATATCCGGTGGCGCTGTGCCGCAACAGCATTCGCGCCGGATGCTCCGAGGACACCTCCGTGCTGACCTGGACCTCGGGCAGAGTGCCGCGCACGGCCAGAGCCTCGCGGGCGACCAGTGCGGCGCCATGGGCGCGCAGGCGCTCCAGCACCGCCGGCTCGGACAGGTCGTAATTGTTGAACACCCGGCTCGCGCTGGGCACGTCCAGTCCGTAGGCGATGCGCAGGTCGCGTCCTCGATCGCGGGCGACCTCGGCCGCCCACAGCAGCGCGGTGCGGGCACCGGCCGACCCGTCGACACCGACCACGATCGGGGCGGAGGCGAGATGGTGCGCGTCGTCCGCGTACCGAGAGCTCATCGGTATGTCCTTTCACCCGGATCGATCCGCCGCGCGGATGCGCCGCTCATGATTCGATCTCCTCGGTTTTGATATGCAGTCCCAATGCCGCCACGGCGATGCCGAGGACGAGATACAGCGGCTGCGCCCAGTTCAGGGCGTGAAGCACGGCCATCTCGGCGAGCAGCCAGCAGATCAGCAGCAAGCCGCTGATCACCGCGGCCGTGGCGACGCGCCGATCACCGGTGAGGGCTCCGCCCGCGGTGACCGCCATCGGTATACCGACGACCAGCGCGAAGGCCACCGCACCCGCGGCCACTCCGGGCCAGGCCGGTGCGCTGTGGAGCGACGTGCTCACCCGCAGACCGGCGATCAGCGCGACCGCGAGCGTGAAAACGCTCGCCGCGACCGCGCCGGCGGACGCGGCCAGCAGCACGTGCCAGCGCCCGACGCCGTCGCCACGAGTGATTCCTGCCATACCCCGACTTTTCCCGACACCGGGGAAGCGCCACCAGGGCCTTTGGTCCCGCACTGCCGTCACGAGGGTCCACCGGAGCCGGCGGGCTCGGCGACCGGCCGACCACCACGGCGACTGCCGACCGTCACGACTGTCCGAAGACTCGGCGTTCCGGTGACTTTCGGCCGTGCCCCGCCGGCCGCCCGGGGCGCGATGCTGAGTGCGATACCGCACCAGCGAAAGGGCGACAGACCATGGGCACGTTCAGCGGTCGCAGTGCGATCGTCACCGGCGGCGCACGGGGCATCGGTGCCGCCGTCGCGGCCGAACTCGCCAAGGAGGGGCTCGGCGTGGTGATCGCCGATCTCCTCGAACGCGACGGCACCGCCACGGCCACGGCCTTGGGCGCCGGCGCGATCTTCCGCCGCCTCGACGTCGCCGACGAGGATGCCTGGCAACGGGTGATCGCCGACGCGGAGGCCACGTTCGGTCCGCTGGCGGTCCTGGTGAACAACGCCGGCATCGTCGATTTCGGCGGCGTGGACACCGAGCCGCCGACGATGTTCCGCCACGTTCTGGACGTCAATTTGTACGGCTCGTGGCTGGGCATGCACCTGGCCGGTCCGCGCCTGCGGGAAGCCGGAGGCGGAGTGGTGGTCAACATCTCCTCGACCGCCGGCCTGATGGGGTACGCGGGCCTGGGCGCCTACGTCGCCAGCAAATGGGGGTTACGCGGACTGACCAAGGCGGCGGCTCTCGAATGGGGACCGTCGAACATCCGGGTCTGCTCGGTGCATCCCGGCCCGATCCGCACAGCGATGACCGCCGACATGGACGAAACCGTGACCGCCGCACAACCCCTGGCGCGTTTCGGAGAACCCGAAGAGGTCGCCGCCATGGTCCGGTTCATCGTCGCCGAGGCGACGTTCTCCACCGGATCGGAATTCGTGGTGGACGGCGGCGCCACGACGGGTCAAGTGCTGAATCTGCCTGCCGCGGTAAAAGATCGATGATCATGACGAGACATCCGGACTACGACACCCTGATGACGGCGGTGGGCCTGGCGGTGCGCGCGCCGTCGGTGCACAACAGTCAGCCATGGTTGTGGCGCATCGGGGACGACGCCGTCCAGCTCTACGCCGACACCACCCGGCAACTGCCGCAGACCGACCCCGACCAGCGCGATCTGATCGTGAGTTGCGGTGCGGCACTGCATCATCTGCGGGTCGCGGCCGCGGCGCTGGGCTGGGCGACGGTGGTGCACCGGGTGCCGAACCCGGCGGTGCCGGAGCACCTGGCGGCCGTGGAATTCCGGCCTGCCCCCACGACGGCCGAAGCGGTCGGCCTCTCCCGCGCGATCCCGCTGCGCCACAGCGACCGCCGCCACTACACCTCCTGGGAGGTACCCGACATCCACATCGGCGCCTTGACGGCCGCCGCGGCGGCGAACGGTGTGCTGGTCCGCGATGTGGTCGCCGACGGTGACCGGGTGCGGTTGCTGCACGCCTTCGAACGCGCCGCTGCGGTGCACAACGCCGACGCCGCCTACCGCGCCGAATTGGCGCGCTGGAGCGGTCATCACGCGACTCCCGACGGTGTTCCGGCCCGGAGTGCGGTCGCCGCGACCGATGCGTCGTCCCGCCCGTTCGGCGATCCCCGGCTACCGGAGGCGGTCGTCCGCGATATCGCCGACGCCGATCACATGCTCGTGCTCTACACCGCGGGAGACGACCGGGTGAGCCGGCTGCGCGCCGGGGAGGCGACCAGCGCGATCCTGCTGGCCGCGACCACATTCGGATTGGCGACCTGCCCGCTCAGCGAGCCGCTCGAAATCCCCGAGGTGCGCACGGACCTGCGTACCGACCTGCTCGACGACAGCGGATATCCGCAGATGATCATCCGAACCGGCTGGGCCGCAACCAGTTCCCCGCTGTCACCGACACCGCGACGCGCGCTCGACGACGTCGTGACCCGGCTGTGAGGAGATGACGTCATGACGCGGTATCCGTCGTTGGCTCTGCGCGCGTGGCGCACCGGTCCCTGGGCGGCGAATCGGCTGATGCGGCCGTCGGACCGGATCGAGGCCGTCATCCGGATCCTGGCCGTCGTCGTGGTTCTCGCCGCGGTGCCGATCTGCGCGGCGATGGGTACGGCCCGTTACACCGATGCCGCCGTGCAGATTCGCGGCGAGAACGCCGCGAAGACGGCGGTTATTGCCACGATCGTCACCGATCCGGTCCGTACGACGGCGACATCGATGGACGTGTCCGCCGATCGCTACGAAGCCACCGTTCGGTGGACACACGACGGGCGATCCGGCGAAGCCACGACCACCGTGGCCGCGGTGGCACATCCCGGGCAGCGGCTGACCATGTGGCTGGCCCCCGACGGCCGCCCGACCGCCGCGCCGCTGCCCGCCGACACCGCCGCCATGCGCGGCGTCGGGCTGGGAATGGCCACGTTCGTCGAAATCTGTTTCGCCACAGCGGCACTGGTATGGCTGACGGGCTGGGCCTTCGGCGTGCGGCGTCGCGGCGACTGGGGCAGGGAATGGCGAAAGATCAGCCGCCCCATAGGAACTCCGTAAACACACGATTCACGAGGAGAACATCATGACCGAGCATCCCGCCGTACCGCAGCGGCACATCGATCGGCCGATCGTCGCCGCGGTCGACGGCTCGGCCGTCGGTTATCACGCGGCCGCCTGGGCCGCCGCCGATGCCGCACTGCGCGACTGCCGCCTGCATCTGGTCACTTCGATCTCGGTGGCGGGCGGGCTTGGGCCCGCCCCGATCCTCACCGAGGACGATATGAGCTGGCTGCGCGTGGACGCGGAACGCGTCCTCGTCGAGGCCGCCCGCATCGCCCGCGCCGCGACACCGGACCGTACGCCGGTGATCACCACCGAGATCACCACCGAAGCCGTGATCGGGCATCTGATCGCACAGTCGGATCATGCGGAGGGGATTGTGGTGGGCAGCCGTGGCCTGGGCGCCATCCGGCGTGGTCTGCTGGGGTCGGTGTCCTCGGCGATCATCCGGCACGCGAATTGCCCGGTGACCGTGGTGCATTCGATGTCGGCGACCGATGCCGTCACCGCGGTGAAGCCGGTTCTGGTCGGCGTCGACGGCACGGCGAACAGCGTGCCCGCGCTCGAACTCGCCTTCGAGGAGGCCTCACGGCGCACTGTCGGATTGGTGGTGCTGCACGCGTGGAGCGACCGCAGCAGCGGCCTCGATCCGGCGATCGTCGGCTGGGACGCGATCCGGGAATCCGAGGACGCGGTGCTGGCCGAGAATCTGGCCGGATACTCCGAACGGTATCCGGAGGTGAAGGTGCGTCGCGAAATGGTGCTCGACCGGCCGGTGCGCTCCCTGCTCGACGCGTCGGAGAACGCGCAGCTGGTGGTCGTCGGCAGCCACGGCCGCGGCGGATTCACCGGAATGCTCCTCGGCTCCACCAGCGCGGCATTGGTGCAGTCGGTGGAATGCCCCATCACCGTGGTGCGGCAACCGGCCGAATAGATTGCGTCGCACCGGGTTCGGTGGCAGTCGGCGGGAGTGGTCAGCTCAGCGGAGCCGACCACTCCAGACGAGTACCCGGCGGCTGCGAACCCGCCGCGCCGGCCTCGGTGCGGAAGGTCCCGCCCAGCGACCGCGCGCGCTCGGCGAGATTGGTCAGGCCGCTGGGGGTGATGTTGTCGCCGATACCGCAGCCGTCGTCGGTGACGGTGATCGTCAGGTCGTCGCCGACGCCGATCACGACCTCGAGCGTCGTGGCGCCGGCGTAGCGGACCGCGTTGCTGACCGCTTCGCGCACAACGGCTTCCGCGTGGTCGGCAAGCTGCGAACCCACCACCGACAGCGGTCCGGCCACCCGCAGCGAGCTGCGGATCGGGGTGTCGCCGCACTGCTGGCGGATCGCCTCCTCGAGGCGCTGGCGCAAGCGCGTGCTGGTGCCGCCGTGCAGATCGAAGATGGAGGTGCGAATCTCCTGCACCACATCCTGTAGGCCGTCGATCGCTTCGGTGAGCCGGACCTTGACCTCGGGAACGCGGGTGCGCGGCACCGCTCCCTGCAGCGACAGGCCGATCGCGAACAATCGCTGGATGACGTGATCATGGAGATCTCGGGCGATCCGGTCCCGGTCGGCGAGTACGTCGAGTTCACGGACGCGCTGCTGGGTTGTCGCCAGCTGCATGGCCAGCGCGGCCTGGTCGGCGAAAGCGGCCGCCAACTCCAGCATCTCGTCGTCGTAGGGCGCGGTGTCCTTCGCGCGGACGGCGATGAGAATCCCCTGCGGGGTATCGCGCGTGTGCAGGGGGACCAGCAGCACGGGCCCGCCGGTGGGGAACAATGCGGCGAAGTCGAGGTCGCTCACGTCGTCGAACCGCAGCGGCTTGCGGTCGGTGAAGGCCGCGCCGATCGTGCCGGTGACGTCGAGGGAACGTCCTGCGGCGTCGGTTCGTTCG
This sequence comes from Nocardia mikamii NBRC 108933, assembly GCF_001613505.1. GTDB lineage: Bacteria > Actinomycetota > Actinomycetes > Mycobacteriales > Mycobacteriaceae > Nocardia > Nocardia mikamii. The sequence goes on along the minus strand of NZ_BDCM01000022.1, from coordinate 114,491 downwards.
CCCGAGGACTGCTCGACGATGAGTTCGGTGACCTCTTCGGCAGGTACGTCGGTGTCGGTGACCGTGGCGAGCAGCACCCATTCCGAGCCGGTCAGCACCCGCACATGGTCGACCAGATGCGCCAGCACGCTGTCCGGCTCGTCGGCGGCGAGAAATTCGGTGGTCAGATCGCGGGTGGCCTCGATCCATGCCTGCCGGTTGCGGGCGGCCTCGTAGAGCCGCGCGTTCTCGATGGCGATACCCGCGGCGGCGGCGAGCGCTTGCACGATCAGCTCGTCGTCCTCGGTGAATTGCTGACCGCCGGCCTTCTCGGTGAGGTACAGGTTGCCGAAGGTCTCGTTGCGGATATGTACCGGAACGCCGAGGAAGGTGCGCATCGGAGGATGGTGGGCCGGGAAGCCGACCGAGGACGGATGACGAGCGAGATCCTCGAGCCGGATCGGTGTCTGCTGGGTGAACAGCATGCCCAGCACGCCGTGTCCCTCGGGCAGATCGCCGATGAGCCGGCGGGTCGGCTCATCGATGCCCTCGTAGACGAACTGTTGCAGGTGCTCGTCGTGGCCGCGCACCCCGAGTGCGCCGTATTGCGCATCGACCAGGCTGATCGCCGCGTGCACGATGGTGCGCAGGGTCTCGGCCAGGTCGAGTCCCGCGGTGACCGACAACATGGCCTCGACCAGACCATCCATCCGATCCCGCGAATCCATGATCTCGTCGACGCGGTCGCGCACCTCGGCGAGCAGCTCGCGCAGCCGAAGCTGTGAGAGCGTATCGCGCACCGAGTAGGAACCGGTTCGCTCGTCGTCGGGCATGTCGTCAGTCCTGCTCTCCACCGTCCGAATGCGCGAAACGTCGGTGTTTACGCTTGTTGAGAGCCTACCGCTCCGGTTGCGGGGTGCGACAGGGAACAGCGGGCCGGGCAGTGACTCGCCCGGTCGCCCGGCGGTCGGCCCGCGACGGGGCCGATGTCGTGCCGCGGCACTCACCGTCGCGACCGGGGCCGGACCGATACGGCGGTTACGGCGATGTGGTGGTGCTGGGTGAGGGCGGTACGTCGCCGTGCCGATGGACCGCCTGCTGGATCCGGGATCGCGGCGGGCGGCCGACACGGCAGGCAGCGTCACCGGCCGATGAACGTCAGCACCTCGTCGACGCCGCGGCGCGGGGTCGAAGGCGGGATCGGCTCGTCCGTCGGAGAATTGCCGATGCGGACCAGGACCTGCGGGAAGTCGTGATGCGGGAGCAGCGCGGCCAGGGCTCGACGACCCGCCGGCACCTCCGTGAGGTGGGTGACCGGGCAGGTTCCCAGTCCCGTGGCGGTGCATTCGAGCAGTACCGCGGACAGTGCCTCCCCGGTGCGGAGCCAGTACTGCCGCGCATCCTCCGGCGAGCTGATCGCGACCAGCCGGGCGTGATCGAGGCGTCCCGCGCGGCGCTGCGAATGCGGCGCCGACGGGAATGCTCGGGCGACGTCGACTCGCGAGAGTTCGGCGTCGGAGATCAGACCGCTGGCGGGGATGCCTTCGGAGGCGTCGAAATGACCTGCCCACCAGTGCAATTCATCCTGATACATCCAGTCGTCACGGCGAGCCGCCGCGGCGGCGCGCGAGATCGCGGCGACCCGGGGGCGGATGTCGTCGGCGAATTCGTCGAAGTCGAGGTCGTGCGGGGTGACGAGAGCGCGCAGCCTCGGCGCCACTTGCTCCCAGTGCCGGGGCGCGTCCATCGGCAGCCGGTCGGCATATCGGTGGGTGATGGCCGCCGCGCGATGCGGGATTCCGTTCGGCGGGTCGCCCCACGGCCGGAATTCGAGGACCGCCATGAGGCCGGGCCGCTGCGGATCGGGCATCCGCACGATATCGGTATGCCAGTCCCGGGCGGCGAAGGCGGTGCGGGCGTGATGCAGTACCGTGCCGCAGCTGATCACCTGCTCGCGGCCGTGCGGGTCCGCGCCGGCGAGGACGCGATCCGGATCGGTGTACAAGAGCAGCTGATGCCGATCGAATATCCAGCGCCAGGGTTGAGTGTTGTGGACCGAGGGTGCTCGCTGCGCCAGCTCGACCACTGCCGCGACCGTCCGGTCGTCGGGCGCGTCGACGATTGTCGAATGCTTTGCCGTGGTCATGGTGTCCAGTCTCACAACCCCGAGGCGATCCGAATACGGGCATTGATCCCGCCCGGTGGGGCCGATGGTCACCGGCGGTCAGGGCTACTCCGCGGCGCTACGCGAATGCAGTTTGGTGGCGTAGACGGCCGCCTGGGTGCGCCGCTGCATACCGAGTTTGGCCAGCAGCCGCGACACGTAGTTCTTGACGGTCTTCTCGGCGAGGAACATGCGGTCGGCGATCTCGCGGTTGGTGAGGCCCTCGCCGAGCAGATCGAGCAGTTTGCGTTCCTGCTCGGTCAGCGTCGCCAGTGGGCCGTCGGGCTCGGTGCCGTGGCGCAGCTGCTCCATCAGTGCGGCGGCGGCGCGGTTGTCCAGCAGCGATTTCCCGGCGCCGACGTCCTTGACGGCGCGGGCCAGCTCCATCCCTTTGATGTCCTTGACCACATAACCGCTGGCACCGGCCAGAATGGCGTCGAGCATCGCGTGCTCGTCGGTGAAGGAGGTGAGGATCAGGCAGCGCAGGCCGTCGACCTTCGACAGCAGCTCCCGGCACAGCTCGATGCCGTTCCCGTCGGGCAGGCGGACATCGAGCACCGCGACATCGGGCCGCAAGGCGGGGATGCGAGCGAGGGCCTGCGACACCGATCCCGCCTCACCGATGACCGACAACTCCGGGTCGCCGTCGAGCAGGTCGCTCAGCCCGCGGCGGACGATTTCGTGGTCGTCGACCAGGAACACCTTGATCATGGCGAGTGCGTCCAATCGGAGAAGCGGTGAATGTACCCACCATAATCGCCCGATCAGCGACTCATCATGGACGAAAGTCCTTTTCCTGGTTGCCGGCGCCTACGCGTCGCCGGGAACCGTCGCGGCCGTCCCGTTGAGTTCGCTGCCGAGCAGCACCGCGCGCAGGGGCTCGGGAACCACCGCGAGAACGTGGTCGAGATGTCCGGGGGAGAACACATCGGACAGTGCGATCGTCACGGCGCCGATCAACGCCACCGCCTCGTCGGCGGATACACCCGCCTCACGGGCGAACGCGTCGACGAAAGAGGCGACATCGTGGTGCACGGGAACATGGGCGGGCACCCAGCCCTCGTAGAAGATGCCGCGCAGCAATTCGGGCAATTGGGCGCTGAAATGCGCGGCCACGGGGACTTCGAGGCGGTCGCGCACGGTATGCAGCCAGGCGCGCAGCGCGCGCAGGGCGAAGGTCCGGTCCTCGGTGGCCAGCCGGTCGGCGACGGTTCGCAACCAGGTGTGGGCGGTGTTCAGGGCCGGAGCGAACGGATCATCGTGGTAGGTCATTCTTTTCGACTTTCGGCGAGGGGGCCGGCGGTCCGGGTGGCTCCGGTGCGCCGACCAGACGGATACCGGTCACGATGGTGGGTTCGATTTCGACGACCGTATCCATGGCCGCCGCTGTCCACGGTCGCAGCAGTCGCTCGTATCGCGCGACCCGGCGCGGATCGGCGACCGGCCGCGCCAGACCGGTCACCACGACCGACCAGCCGGTGTGGGTGCCGGGGTCGATGTCATCGGCCTCGTAGGCGACGACCACTCCGGAATCGGCTCGAATCGCCGAGGTCAGCCGGGACGTGAGCCGGGTGCGCACCACGACGCGTCCGTCGGCTTCGACGACATGGTTGACCGGCCGAATGGCAGGTAGTGCGTCGCGGGTGAAAACCACTCGGCCGTAAGCGATTCCGGCCAGCAGCCGCATCGCCTCCGCCCGGCCGAGGGCGACCGTGGAGTTGGGTGCGCCGTCGTCGGTGCGGTCGGGCGGTATCACGATGCGGTACCTCTCGGGAGCTGAGCATCCGGTCTGTCCATGCCACCACCGTGCGGGCGGTGCCGCTAGGGGCGAAGGTCCACCGCTGCGAGGCCTTCGCCGGATTCATCGTCGTGAGGTGATGAATCCGTAGTGACCGTCGTAGCGGTGATAAAACACGCAGCCGCGATCGAGTTCGCTATCGCGGTAGAAGAGGAACGGTGAACCGCTCAATTGGAGCCGGGTCAGGGCGTCCGTGCGGTCGAGAACCGGGGCCGGGGCCTCGGCGACGGTGAGCGGCAGATTCGCCGCATCGGCGGTCGTGGCGCGTTCGTCGAGCCGAGTCAATCGGTAGTGACCGCCCGTGGTGCGCGCGAGCACGCTTTCGGTATCGGCGCCGGACTCTGTGAACAACCAGAAGTCGTAGTCCATCAGCGCCATATCGGCCGCGGCCTCCGCGGCGGTGCGGTCGAGTAGATGAAAACACTTGGTGCGCACGACTTTCCGCTGTGTGACCGGAAGCAGATAGAGCAGTGTGGCGGCCGGCGGATCACACCGCTGCTGCTGCGCCGCCCCACCGCCGATCGGCATGCGCAGCCGAGCGCGTGTCCGTGTCTGCAGCAGGTCCACGCCTCGCGTGCCGTTGCTCCCGTCACCTGCACCCGCAACGGCCGCGCGGCGACGATATCGGCCTGTGCCACGAACGGATTCGCGAGCGCCGACTCGCGATGGTCGGCCAGGCGGACCCGGATCGACGCCACCGGCGACGGTGCGCAGCGCGCTGCGTCGCCGATGCGTCGCCGCGCGTACTCGCCGAACATGCTGGGGACTCGATCACCGAGCCGGATGTCGACGGTGGGCAGGTCGTACTCAGGGCCCTGATCGTCGGATTCGGCGCGGCGTGCGGTGCCGTGCCGAGCGCCCGGCGCGGTGCTCGCGAAGTTCATGGTCACGCTCCTTCGCGTCGATACCACCGCATCGGCGGCGCTCGGGCCAGGGCCGAAGGTCACCGGACCGCCTCGTGTTCGTCGCGCTCTCAGGTGCCGGCGGCGGGTTCGGTGGTGTCCGCCGGCCCGGAGTACGGACTCTGCACAGCCGCGAACTCCGGCGTGGTGGCGAGGGTGACCACTGCTTCGAACAGCTGCTTTCCCTGCCGCGGATCGGGAATCTTCGTCAACACGGGTCCGGAGAGTCCGCGGCCGTCGATGACGGCGATCGGGCTTCCGCTGGGTTGCCCGAGGGCCTGCTGGGCGGCCCGATGCGTCTCGGCGACGAACTCGTCCAGCCCAGCGTCGTCGGCGGCCGCGGCGAGCGCCGGATCCAGATCCAGGCGAGTGAGTACGGCCGCTATCGTCTCGTCGGTGATCGGTTCCTTGCGGGTATGCGCCACGGTTCCGAACTCCTGATACAGCCGGTCGAACCCGTCGTCTCCGTATCGGCGGGTAACGGCGGCGAAGACCCGCCCGAGGCGCCGCGATCGTTCGATCATCGCCCGATGGTCGTCGTCGATGTCCTGTCCTTCGTTGAGTACGGCCAGGCTCATCTGCCGCAGCGTGACGTGAGCGTCGGCACTGGTCTGCAGCCAGCGCGCGGTGACCCAGCTGAACGGGCAGACCGGGTCCACATACAGCGCGATATCCGTCATGTCGTCTCCTTTCGTCTTCATGGCCGGTGTACCCGGCTGTGGCCGAGCGCACCTTTGCGACCGGAATACCCCCTGGGGTATGTTGGCCGCTAGACGAAATATACCCCCTGGGGTATCGAAAGGAGGCGTGATGACCGAAACGCGGGTCGTGTCACCGCCGGCGGCCACCATGCGCGGCCCCGGCGGAATGCTGAGCAGAGTGGGGGCCGCCATGGCGGGCCACGTCCGGATCGTGTTCGGGGTCTGGCTGCTGGTGCTGGTGGCGCTCGGAGCCGCGGCGCCGAGTGTGTTCAATTCCCTCGCGGGCGCCGGCTGGCAGGCGAACGGGTCGGATTCGGTGCGCGTGCGCGAGCTGGCCCAGCAGCACTTCGGCGGCAATTCGTCGGCCGCGGTGCAGGTCGTGGTGCATTCCGACAGCCGGACCGTCGACAGTCCGGAGGTGCACTCGGTGCTCGGCCGGATGACCGCGATCTTCGCCGGTGATCCGCGATTCGGCGAGGTGGTGGCGCCCCAGCCGGGGATGTCGATCAGCCCCGACGGGCACACCGGAATCCTCATCGCCGGCGCCGCGGCTTCGACCGACGACATGGTGAAGGCGGTCGATGCCCACAAGGATGCGCTGACGGCGTTGTCGGGCAACGGAATCGAGGTCTATCCGACCAGCGCGTCGGCGTTGTGGAGCGACTTCAACAAGGCCAACCACGACGCGATGCTGAAGGCCGAGATGTTTTCCTGGCCGGTGACCCTCGCGATCATGGTGGTCGCGTTCGGATCGCTGGTGGCGGCCGGGCTGCCACTGCTGCTCACCCTGGCCGGCTTGATCGCCTCGGCCGGCGGGCTGGTGCTGCTCAACCACGTGACGCCGATTTCGGTGTGGGCCATGAACTTCGCGATGATGTTCGCCCTGGCGCTGGGAATCGACTACGCCCTGTTCATCGTCGCCCGCTTCCGCGGCGCGCTCGCGGCGAGTTCCGATCCACGCGCGGCGGTGGCCGAGACCATGAGCACGGCGGGTAAGGCCGTGGTGCTGTCCGGGCTGACGGTGCTGGTGAGCCTGTCGGCGGTGCTGATCGTGCCGGCTCCGGCGGTGCGGACGATGGCCGTCGGGATCATGTTCGCGGTGGCGTTCGTGCTGCTGGCGACGCTGACCTTGTTGCCGGCCGCGCTGGGCGCGCTGGGTGGCCGGATCAATGCCGGGTCGCTGCCTCGCATCGGCCGCCGGCAGCACCGCTCACCACGGTTCGCGGCCTGGGGCCGGATCCTGCACGACCGGCCGTGGCCGTTCGCGATCGCCGCCCTGCTCGTCCTGGTCGCACTCGCGATTCCGGTGACCGGATTGAAGGTCGCGATGCCGTCGATCCAGGTCGTGCCCTCGGACGCGCCGGTTCGTCAGGGGTACGAACTGGTGCAGGCGCAGATGGGCGAAGGTGCTCCCGGAATGTTGCAGATCATCGCGCCCGCAACGGAATCCGGCGCGGTGGCGAACGCGGCATCGGCGGTCGACGGCATCGCGATGGTCACCCCGCCGCAACTGGCCCGCGACGGAAGCGGACTGGCGATGATGCAGGCGCTGCCGGACGTCGATCCCTCCGACGCGCGGATGACCACGATTCTGGATCACCTGCGAGACCGGCTGCCCGCCGGAGCGCTGGTCGGCGGTGCGCCCGCGGAGAATCTGGATCTGCAACACGCGCTGAATCACTACTTCCCGATCATCGTGGGAATCATCCTGGTGCTCGGCTTCGCCCTGCTGCTGGTGGCGTTGCAGGCTCCGCTGATCGCGGCGCTGGGCACGGTGGTGAGTCTGCTGTCGACGGCGGCGGCGTTCGGCGTGGCGAAACTGATCTTCCAGGACGGGCACGGCGCGGGGCTGCTCGGTTTCCGCCCGCAGGGATTCCTCGACGGCTGGGGTCCGGTGTTCTTCTTCGCGATGATCTTCGCCATCGCGATGGACTACACGGTATTCCTGCTGGCGACGGCGAAGGAGCACTACGAGCGGTCCGGAGACCCGAGCAGCGCCCTGGTGGACGGATTGGCCCATTCGGGCCGGGTGATCTTCGCCGCCGCGGCGGTCATGGTGGCGGTGTTCTTCACCTTCGCACTCGCCGATCCGCTGCCGCCGAAGGAGATGGGCATCATTCTCGGTGTGGCCGTGCTGCTGGACGCCGCCGCGGTGCGGCTGGTGCTGCTGCCGGTGCTGTTGCGCCTGACCGGTCACCGGGCCTGGGCGTCACCGCGGTGGTTGCGCCGGATCCTGCCGTCGATCAGCTTCGCGCATGACTGACGCCACAACCCCTCCGGCATACCCCCAGGGGTATGCTGGAGAGGTAGGCGACGAGAGGACGGACAGCCATGGTCGGCAACGAGGAAACGATCGCACAGGTACTCAATCGGTTGCGCCGCGCACAGGGGCAGCTGGGTGGTGTGATCGCCATGATCGAGCAGGGACGCGACTGCAAGGACGTCGTCACCCAGCTCGCGGCGGTGTCGCGGGCCCTGGACCGGGCCGGATTCAAGATCGTCGCGACCGGCCTGCGCGAATGCCTCACCGGCGAGAGTGCCGACGGCGCCGAACCGATGAGCGAAGCCGAACTCGAGAAACTGTTTCTCGCCCTTGCCTGAAACGCGAAGGCGCCCAACCAATTTCCGGAAGTGAACGCATGCCGAACCTACCTCGCCACCAGGGCTGGTCCATCGCCCGCGTCGTACCGCTGCTGGCCGGCACCCTCGTGCTGATCAGTGTGGTCGCGGCGGCGGCATGGTCGGGCTGGTGGCTCGTTCTCACCGGGTTCGTAGGCGCGAATCTGCTGCTCTACGGCGTTGCGGGCTGGTGCCCGGCGACCCTGCTGCTCCGGCGGCTGGGCCTGCCGGCCACCGTCGGCTGCGCCGTGTCACGAACCTGACCCCACCATCGACAGAAAGCGGGCGACCATGAATCTGGCGATTTCCACCACGCTGCACACCGACCGGTTCGACGATGCCGTCGAGCGGACGCGGGCCGCACTCGCCGAGCAGGGTTTCGGAGTGCTGACCGAGATCGATATGGCCGCGACCCTGAAGGCCAAACTCGGCGAGGACATGGAGGACTACCTCATCCTCGGCGCGTGCAACCCGCCCCTGGCGCATCGCGCGGTCGGCGTCGACCGCCGCATCGGATTGCTGTTGCCCTGCAACGTGATCGTGCGCCGCGACCCGGCCGATGCGGGATCCGTCATCGTCGAAGCGATGGATCCCGAAGTCATGGTGCAGGTCACCGGTGATCCCGGACTGCAACCGATCGCGACGGAGGCCGCCGCGAAACTCCGCGACGCCATCGATGCGCTGACCGAGGCCTGACGGCGTCGCGCGCGGCCGGCAGGCGTGCGCGCGTGAACTCCGTTATCTTCGAGCTCATGGATTCCGAGGCAACGGCCGGCCTGCGTCGCCGCCTCGGTCTCGGCGACGCGGTGGTGATCGGACTCGGTTCGATGATCGGCGCGGGGATCTTCGCCGCGCTCGGCCCGGCGGCTGCCGCGGCGGGATCCGGTTTACTGATCGGGCTGGCGATCGCGGCCCTCGTCGCCTACTGCAATGCCACCTCCTCGGCCCGGCTGGCCGCCCGTTATCCCGCCTCCGGCGGTACCTACGTCTACGGCCGGGAACGCCTGGGGGAGTTCTGGGGGTATCTGGCCGGCTGGGGCTTCGTCGTCGGTAAGACGGCCTCGTGTGCGGCGATGGCACTCACCGTCGGTGCCTATGCCTGGCCCGGCCACGCGCATGCGGTGGCGGTCGCGGCGGTGGTCGCGCTCACCGCGGTGAACTATCGCGGCGTGCAGAAATCGGCGCTGCTGACCCGGATCGTCGTCGCCCTGGTGCTGGCCGTGCTGGCCGCGGTCGTCGTCGCGGCGTTCGCCGGCTCCGCCGACGTGGACCGGTTGGCGATCGGAGCCGACACATCGGTCCGGGGCATTCTGCAGGCCGCCGGACTGTTGTTCTTCGCGTTCGCCGGCTACGCCCGCATCGCCACCCTCGGTGCGGAGGTCCGCGAACCCGCCCGCAACATTCCGCGGGCGATCCCGCCGGCCCTCGGCATCACTCTGGTCGTGTACGCGGTGGTCGCCGTCGCGGCGCTGACGGTGCTCGGTCCGCACGAACTGGCCTCGGCCGCAGCGCCGCTCGCCGAGACGGTGCGCGCGGCGGGGCGACCCGAGCTCGTGCCCGTGGTGCGTGCCGGGGCGGCCGTCGCCGCGCTCGGATCCCTGCTGGCATTGATCCTCGGGGTCTCGCGCACCACCTTCGCCATGGCCCGGGATGGGCATCTGCCGCATCGGCTGGCCGCGGTGCATCCGCGTTTCGCCGTCCCGCATCGAGCCGAACTGGTGGTCGGCGCGGTCGTGGCGGTCATCGCCGCGACCGCCGATCTCCGTGGTGCGATCGGATTCTCGTCCTTCGCGGTGCTCGGCTACTACGCCATCGCGAACGCCTCCGCGTGGACGCTGACCTCGGAGGAAGGCAGACCGCCGCGCGTGGTTCCGGTGGTCGGCGCCGTGGGCTGCGTGGTGCTGGCCTGCACCCTCCCACTCACGTCCGTGGTGTCGGGTGCGGTCGTGCTGGCGATCGGTGCGGCGATCTACCTCGCGCGCCGGTCTCTCGCACGGTAGCGCCGTGCCCACAGGTCGCGGCAGTTCCCGCGGGCAGCGCTGTGACGAACAGTACGGTGACACCGGGCGCGGTGCTGACGGCAAGCGATCCGCCGGCCCGATCGGTTAGCCGGCTTCGTCGGTGACGCGCAGGATCTCGTGCACCGGCAGCCGCGGCGTCGGGTCCGGGCGCGGTTGATTCTCCGGCGCCCGCCCGACGCGAATCAGTACCTGCGGGAAGGCATTGCGGCCGAGCAACCGCGTGACCACGCTGCGACTGCGCGGGACCTCCGTGAGATGGGTCAGCGGGCAGGTCGCATATCCGGCGAGCGTGCACTCCAGCAGGACGGTGGACAGCACCCGTCCGCAGGCCAGCCATTCGGCGGGGCTGTCGCCGTAGGTCGACAGCACAAGGATCTTCGACCGGTCGGTGCGCACCTCGGTGCGACGTGGTTCGCCGGTGACCGTCGGCAACCTCCGCCCGACGTCGACGCGTCCGCGTTCCTCCTCGCTCACCAGCGCTTCCCGGGGAATGCCGGTCTGGGCCACCACATGTCCTGTCCACCAATGCAATTCGGCGTGATAATCGGCATCGTAGCGGCGCACCGACGCGGTGAGCTCCGAGGCCCGGGCCAGTTCCGCGCGGCTGTCGTCCGGCAGGACGTCGACGATGGTGTCGTCGGGGTCGAACACCGTGCGCACAACGGTCTCGAACGGCTCCCAGCCCTCCGGTTCGTCGAACGGAAGCCGGTCGGTATACCGGCGCGCCATGGCGTCGACGCGTTCGCGGTCACCGTCGGTGATGTACGGCGAAGGCTCGAACCGGACATCGGCCAGGTGGGTGCGGTCGTTGGGGTTCGGGAAGGTCGCCACGATCGTGCGCCACCCGTGGGCGGCCATCGCCGCGCGCAGGTGATCGAGCACAATGCCGCAGCTGATCACGAGTTGTCGCCCGGTGTTGTCGGTGGTCGGCAACATGCGTTCGTGCACGCTGAACAGCCGCAGCCGCGTACCGTCGAACGTCCACCGCCACGGCTGGCTGTTGTGCAGCGACGGCGCACGGCCGGCCATCCGGACCGCTGTCTCGACGACGTCGCGTGAGGGCACTGTGTTCATATGTCGACGGTAGGTTCACGCCGTGCGCCGCGGAGGGGCCGTTGGTCCCGAGGTGCCGCGACCATGGTCCGCGACACCGGCATCACGGCGATCGCCGCTCGTCGGCGTGCAGGCACCGCTCGAGCAGTAACCGGCGCTCGGCGGCGGCCACCGTGCGGCGGGTGTTGCGCACCGCGTCCGGGGTGACCGAAATCGAGGTGATGCCCGCCGCGACGAGATGTTCGGCGAATTCGGGCCGGGTGGACGGGGCCTGCCCGCACAGCGACGAGGTGATGCCCAGTTCGCGTGCGGAGGTGACGATGCGCCGGATGGCGTGCAGGACGGCCGGATCCGATTCGTCGAACAGTTCGGCGCACTCCTCGGAATCGCGGTCCACACCGAGGATCAGCTGAGTGAGATCGTTACTCCCGATCGACACCCCGTCGATCCCGAGCCGCACGTACTCGGGCAGCCAATGCACGACCGACGGCACCTCCGCCATGATCCACCGGTGCATGCCCCGGTCGTGACCCAGCGGCGAGGCATCCACCAATTCCAGGCACGCGGCCAGTTCCCAGCGGGTACGCACGAACGGGATCATCAGATGCAGATTCGGGGTGTATTCGCGTACGCGGGCCAGCGCCGCCAGTTCGAGCCGGAACACATCCGGTTCGTGGACGTAGCGGTAACAGCCGCGATACCCGATCATCGGGTTGCGTTCGTTCGGCTCGAAGCCCTCGCCGCCGGTGAGCGTGCGAAATTCGTTGCTGCGCAGATCCGTTGCGCGGTAGACGACCGGGCGCGGGGCGAAGGCCACGGCGATACGGCGCAGGGATTCGGCCAGCGTGCCGACGAATTCGTTCTCCTCGCCCGCGGCGATCACCGCGCGGGGATGGCGGCCGCCCAAAGCGCGCGTCAAGAGGGTTTCGGCGCGCAGCAGTCCGACGCCGTCGACGTCGGAATCGGCGACGCGCTCGGCGATTTCGGGCAGGGCGAGGTTGACATAGATTTTCGTTCCCGTGGTCTCGGTGACCGGCGCCGCCGGCATGGTGGTGGTCGCGGCAGGCGCGGAGACGGTTGCCGCCTCGGCAGCCCGCTCTTCCGGGCTGTCCTCACGAATCCGGCCGGCCTTCGCGTCCACGACGATGCGCTGGCCGTCGTGCAGGGATGTGGTGGCGGTCCGCGCGCCGACGATGCAGGGAATACCCAGTTCGCGGGCCACGATCGCGGCGTGACAGGTCATGCCGCCGCTGTCTGTGACCAGCGCCGCTGCCCGCGAAATCGTCGGCAGCCAGTCCGGATTGGTCATCGGCGCGACAAGGATTTCACCGTCGCGCAGCGCCGATCCCTCGGCGGGTGAACGCAGGATGCGCACGACGCCGCGGGCTCGTCCGGGCGCGGCCGGCAGACCCTGCAGCAATACGGCGGCGGGCGTCTCTTCCGGTGCCGCCGAGGCGGTTTCGTCGGGCAGTGTCGTGATCGGCCGCGCCTGCACCAGCCACAGCCGCTGGTCGTCGAACGCCCACTCGACGTCCTGGGGGCGGCCGTAGTGCTGCTGGACCTCGAGCGCGAGGCGCGCGACCGCGGTGGCCTCGTCGGTGGTCAGCACCGGCCGATGCGATTCGTCGTCCGGGAGGTCGACGCGGCGGTCACCGTCCTCGCCGGCGAAGATCGCGAAACTCTGTGCACCCCTGCGGGATTCGGTCAGCGTCGGGCCGTCCGCGGCGAAGACGTAGGTGTCGGGCTCGACCGCGCCGGATACCACCACTTCACCCTGTCCGCGTGCGGCGTCGATGACGACCCGGTCCCGCCGGCCGGTGGTCGGGTCGGCGGTGAACGCCACGCCCGCGCACCGGACCGTGACCATCTGCTGCACGACCACCGCCATCTCCGGTCGCCGGTCCATGCCGCGGCGGGCGCGGTAGGTGAGAACGCGCGGGGTGAACAGGGACGCCCAGCATTGCCGGACCGCGTCGAGAAGCTCGGCGTCACCGCGAATATTGGTGCGCGACAAGTTCATTCCGGCGAAGGAGGAATCGGCGCTGTCCTCGCCGACCGCCGAGGACCGGACTGCGACGCGCACCCGGTCGCCGAGCCGGTGGTACCCGTTGACGATCGCCTCCTCGATCGCCCCGTCGAGCCGGGTCTCGTGCACCAGGGCGCGCATGCGCGAACACAGTCGGTCGAGCTCGCCGCGGCCCGCGTCGTCGGTGGCGACGGCGCTGCGCAGTGCTTCGGCATGCAGCGAGTCGAGCTCGGACCCGTGCGGCCCGTCGGCGACGGCGGTCTCGTAGGTCGATCGCAGGATCACGAATCCCGGCGGCACCGGGAGTTTCGCGGCGACCATCTCACCGAGATTGGCCCCCTTGCCGCCCACCTGGCCGTCATCGCTGAGCCGAATATCGTTCAGACTTGCCACATAGTCGCCCATCACGGCTCCGATCTGCTGAAAGTGTCTCGATGCCCAGACTCGCGCGTCGCACCCGCCGCGACCATGGCCGAAGGTCCTCGATCCGGTGAGCGGAACGCCCACCTCCGCCATCAGAGACCCACGGGGTAGTGATCGGTCGGCTGCCGCGCCTGACGCGGGACAGGGGCTGCTGCCGTCATGGCTGTGTTCTTCGGTGGGCAGGGATCGGCCATTGCGTGTCCGCAGCGGTGCCCTGATGGGCGGGGCGCCCGACTGGCAGGCCGAGAGCCGAGCGATCGCAGGCGGTGACCAGATCGGTGGCGGTGATCATGCCGGTGAGCCGACCCGACGGGTCGACCACCGCGACCGCATCGAGTTTGGGCCGCAGGACGACTCGGGTGGCGACGTCGGCGAGCGGATCGTCGCGCCCGACGATCGCGGCCGCGCGCAAGGGCCGGGCGACCGAACGCAGCAGGGTCGTCTCGCGCGCCGGGACGGCGGTCGCGGTGAGATCCGCCCACGCGACCACGCCGACCGGGTGGCCGAGGGCGTCGACGACGGGGAACACACGATGGCCGGTCTGCGGTGCGCTCGAGTTCAGCAACTGGGTGATCGTCCACTCGGCCGGCAGCGCCATCGGATTCGCGGTCATGATGTCGCGAACCCTGGTGTCTCCCAGGCGATGTCGAAGGCCCGCTGCCGCGAGTTCGCTGTTGGCGGCGGTCTGCAGGAACCACCCCAGCAGCATCAGCCACAGCCCGCCGAACTGCCGGAACACGACGATGTCGACGGCGCCGACTACGACGAGCGCGGTGCCGAGCAACCGGCCGCCGCGCGCGGCGACAGTGGTAGCGCGCAGCCTGTCGCCGGTCCGCCACCAGACGATGGCCCGCACCACCCGGCCGCCGTCGAGCGGCGCGCCGGGCAGCAGATTGAACAATCCCAGAACGATATTCGTGGCCGCCAGCCAGCCGAGCGCCGCGGTGACGGCGCTGTCGGGTCGTCCGCTGTCCACGGCCACCGCGACGGCGGCGAACAGTCCGCCCAGCACCAGACTCGTGGCCGGACCGACGATCGCGATCCGGAAATCGCTGCGCGCGTCCGGCGGTTCGTCGCCGAGTTCGGACGCCCCGCCCAGCAGCCACAGCACGATGCGCTCGACCCGCACCCCGTGGCGCCGGGCGACGATCGAATGGGCCAGTTCGTGCGCGGTCAGGGAGGCGAACAGGGTCACCGCGGCGAGCGCCGCAACCGTCCAGGTGAAGGCCGGGCTGCCGCTGTCGCGCAGCTGCACGCCGAGCAGCCAGACGAACAGCGCCACGGTGACCAGCACCGACCAGTGCGCGCCGATGCGGATACCCGCCGCCCGGCCCAAAGGGATTGTCTCGTGCAACATCCGGCCACCTCGCTCCCGGTGTCATCACACCGGCTCACGCAACATTTCGGTCGTCGCGCACCCACCCGGGCCACACGCCGAGGCGCGTCGATGCGTCGAACCGGCGATCGGCGCGCTTACCGCCAGTCTGTGCCGGTGCCGGGCCCTGGGGGGAGGGGCGAGATTCCCGGCCTCCCGGGACCAATGTCCCTCGAGAACGCCGAGCGCATCCGGGCCGGCGCCGAAGGTCCGGCGTGGGGACCGACGGCCGGTCGGTGAGGTCTTTCGCCCCTGCCACCGGCCGCTCGCGTCGATCAGGCTGGATCGGGGACGCGGACGTGGACCCGTGCCCTGAGGAGATGATCGAGATGGATATGCAATCGCCGATGATGCCAGCGATGCACGCCGTGATGATGTGGCTGGCCCAGATGGGGATCTGCCCGATGCCGATGCCGATGTGATCCCGGTCGGGGCCGAGACGTACGCAGATCCGTCGATGGAGTGAGGAATTACGGCGATGATGATGTGGTATGGCACCGGCTTGGGCGGTTGGGGTTACGGGTTGATGTTCGCGGGCATGGTGATCTTCTGGGTGCTGGTGGTCGTGGCGATCGTGGCCCTGCTCCGCTACGCCGGCCGGCCCGATACCGCCGCCCTCGACCGGGACGGACGGGGTCCGTCCCCGCAACAGATCCTCGCCGAGCGCTTCGCCCGTGGTGAGATAGACGACGAGGAATACACCCGTCGAATGCGGACGCTCGGTCCCTAGCCGGCCCCCGGCGCCGGACGGCGACCCGGCTGCCGTGGATTGCAGGAGGCCGCCGTGGCGCGCGAATTACCGTTCGGATCGCTGTACCGGCACGGGTTCGTGCGCGTCGGCGTCGCCGTGCCGGCGTTACGGGTGGCCGATCCCGAGTACAACGCCGAGCAGACACTGCTGCTCGCACGGCGGGCCGCCGAAGATTCCGTGGTGCTCACGCTGTTTCCGGAACTCGGTCTCTCCGGCTACTCCGCCGAGGACCTGTTCCACCAGGAGGCGCTCGACGACGCGGTGCGGGGGGCCGTGGACCGCGTGGTCGCCGAGAGCGTGGATATCGACAGCGTGCTGATCGTCGGGGCTCCGCTGCGGGTGCGGGAGCGACTGTTCAACTGCGCGTTGATCATCGACCGCGGCCGCGTCCTGGGGGTCGTGCCGAAGAGTTACCTGCCGAATTTCCAGGAGTTCTACGAGAAACGCCAGTTCGCCGCCGCTCGTGACGCCGTCGACGACCACATCACCGTTGCCGGGCAGCGGGTGCCCTTCGGCGCCGACCTGCTGTTCGAGGCCGTGAATCTGCCCGGGTTGGTGGTGGCGGTGGAGATCTGCCAGGACGCGTGGGTTCCGTTGCCGCCCAATGTCTTCGCCGCACTGGCGGGCGCCACCGTGCTGACGAATCTCTCGGCGAGCAATATCGTCGTCGGCAAGGCGGATTACCGCAGGCAACTGTGCGTGTCGACCTCGGCGCGCAATATCGCGGCCTATCTGTACACCGCGGCCGGGCAGGGCGAGTCCACCACGGATATGGCGTGGGACGGGCAGGCCCTGATCTGCGAGAACGGCAACCTGCTGGCCGAAAGCGAGCGCTTCGCCGCCGAACCGCAACTGGTCACCGCCGATATCGATCTGCAACGGCTGGCCGCGGATCGGCTGCGGCTCAACAGTTTCACCGACAACGCCCACGACTACCACGAGCGGGTCACCCGATTCCGGCGGCTCGAATTCGAGGCGCCGATCCCGGCCGGCGCACCACCACTGCGGCGCGAGGTTCCGCGCTTTCCCTACGTCCCGGCCGACCCCGGCAGCCGCAACCTGCGCTGTGCCGAGGTCCATCACATCCAGGTCGCCGGGCTCGCCACGCGACTGGCCGCGACCGGATCCCAGCACCTCGTGATCGGCGTGTCCGGCGGTCTCGATTCCACTCTCGCGCTCATCGTCGCGGCGCAGACCATGGATCGGCTGGGTCTGCCGCGGTCGCAGGTGCTCGCCTACACCATGCCCGGCTTCGCCACGAGCACGCGGACGGTGGAGAACGCGCGCCGGCTGATGCGCGCCGTCGGAGCAACCACCGGTGAGATCGACATCCGGCCGTCGGCGACGCAGATGCTGCGCGATCTGGGACATCCGGCGGCCGACGGGGCGCCCGTCTACGACATCACCTACGAGAACGTGCAGGCCGGGGAGCGCACCTCGCATCTGTTCCGCCTCGCGAACATGCATCACGGCATGGTCGTCGGTACGGGGGACCTGAGCGAATTGGCGCTGGGCTGGTGCACTTTCGGAGTCGGCGACCATATGGCGCACTACAGCGTGAACGCCTCGGTGCCCAAGACCCTGATCAAATATCTGATCGCCTGGACCGCCGACCGTGGTGAGCTCGGCCCGGAGGCGAGCGCTGTGCTGCACTCGGTGCTCGAGACCGAGATCTCCCCGGAACTGGTTCCCGGCGCGGCGTTGCAGAGTTCCGAGGCCACCGTGGGCCCGTACGAGTTGCAGGACTTCCACCTCTACCATCTGCTGCGGTTCGGATTCCGGCCCAGCCGCATCGCCTACCTCGCCGAACACGCCTGGAGTGACCGCACCCGCGGGGGCTGGCCCGACCTGATCCCCGAGGACCAGCGCCACGAATACGACCTCGCCACGATCAAGCACTGGCTGGCCGAATTCCTGCGTCGCTTCGTGCAGACCAGCCAGTTCAAACGATCGACCCTGCCGAACGCGCCCAAGGTCGGGTCCGGCGGATCGCTGTCGCCGCGCGGGGACTGGCGGGCGCCGAGCGACGCTCCCGCCGCGGCGTGGCTGGACGAACTCGCGCGCAACGTTCCCGGCTGAGCGCCCGACGCCCCAGTGGCGGCGCCGAGACGGATACACGGGCATCCCGGACACGGGTGAGCCCGATTTCGTCGTACACGATCCGGCGTCGCAGCCGGCGTCCACCGGACAGTGCCGAAGGTCCCGGGCTCGTAGGGACTTTCGTCGTCGAGCGCCGAGGCCGTCCCGGGCCCGAGGGCCCGCCGCGCGATTCGATTCGGCCTTTCCGCCGATGGCCTCCGATACTGCTCCGGTTATGGGAGGCGCGCCACAATGGAACTGTCGACAGAGCCGGCGACGAAGAGGCCGCCGCATCGACAGGAGTCGACCACAACGGCGTGGCGTGATTCGTCGGGGACGATCGGGTCGGGGATTGTGGACATATCGAACGACCCGTTTCGCGGCGCCCGCTGAGGCGCCCGCGAAACAGGTCGGGCGCCCGGTCATGGTCGTCCATCCGCAACCGCGCCACGCCAGGGCAGCACTGCCCGCCGGGTGCCGCCTTTCGTCACTCGCGGTGGCTACCTTCGCATCTGCCGGTGACGCGGCGGAGCGCGCGAGACTGAACCCACCAGCTCGGCAGATCGCCGGCATGTTTCGGAACGGGCCACCACCATGAGCGAATTCGGACCGCTGGACACGGGCTTCATGGAGTTGGAAGACAGCGACCGCCACGTCAACATCGCCATCGCCGCGATCGCGATCGTCGCCGGGCCGGTGCGCAGCCGCGAGCGGTTCGACGAGACCGTCACCCGGGCGCTGGGCCGCAACGCCCGCCTGCGCCGGCGGATGCGGCGCGCACCGCTGGACATCACGGCGCCGAGCTGGGAGGACGACCCGGACTTCCGGCTGTCGCGCCACGTCCGGTGGGCGGCGCTGCCCGGCCCCCGTGACGAGGAGGCCCTGCGCGAGCTGGTAGGGGAGGAGCTCGCCCGCCGACTCGATCGCGAACATCCGCTCTGGCAGGTCGTCGTGGTCGACAATCTCTCCGGGGACCGGTGGGCGGTGATCGTCAAGGCGCACCACAGCATGGTCGACGGGATCGCCGGCATCACGGTGTTCGAAGGTCTCTGCGACGAGGAGCCGGAGTCGCCGCCGCAGCTGCCGGTGCGGCCGCCGGACTTGGCTCCGAGCCTGCGGGCCACGGCGGGGACCGTGGTCCGATTGCCTTACACCGCTTCTCGTTTCGCTGTCCGCACGGTACGCACGCTGGTGCCGGTGCTGCGCGATACCGTGGTCCCCACATCGACGTCCTCCCTCAACGGCCCGCTGGGCCGCCGGCGCCGGTATGCGGTGGCACGGACATCGCTGGCGCAGCTGCACGAGGTCGGCGCGGCGTTCGACGCGACCGTCAACGACGTCGCGGTCGCCGCCCTCGCCGGGGCGTATCGACGCTTGCTGTGCGCGCGCGGCGAAGAACCGCAGGCGGATTCGGTGCGGATCGTGATACCGGTGTCGATGCGCTCGGCCGAGGCGAAATACGCGATGGACAACCGGGTTTCGGTCGTCATCGCCGCCCTGCCGGTCGACATCGCCGATCCGGTGCACCGCCTGCAGACGGTGCACGAGCGCATCGCCCGCCACCGCGCCCGGGGTGAGGCGGAGGCGGAAGCGTCGCTGCTGACGTTGGCCGGCCGGCTTCCCGCGGGTGTGGCGGCGTGGGCTTTCCGGCTGGCCACCCGGTTCCCGCAACGCGGAATCAGCGCGCTCGCGACCAACGTCCCGGGCCCCCGCCATCGGCTGAGCATCGCCGGCGGCGAGGTCGAGCAGGTCTGGCCCGGCATTCCGGTGGCCATGCGGCTACGCACCACGGTCGCGATGCTGAGCTACGCCGGTCAATTCACCTTCGGAATCACCGGCGACTACGACACCACGCCCGATATCGAGCTGATCCCGGCGGCGGTCACCGACGAGATCGAGACGCTGCTGGCCCGCGCTCGCGCCAACTCCTGAACCAGTGCCACACCACGCCTACGGCTTGTCGAGTCGCAGGACGACGTGGACGACGTCGTCGTCGCGATGGGCCGACATCGGCAGGTCGATGTCCATCAGCAACTGCATCATCTTCGAGTTCGTGGCCATGATGTCGCCCGCGAGCCGGCCGATGCCATGCCGCCGTGCGTCCTCGGCCAACCGCGTGAGCAGCGCGGTGCCGACCCCGGACTGCTGATCCTCGTGGGCCACGACCATCGCAACCTCGGCGCAGTCGGTGTCGGGCAGCACGACATAGTTCGCCACACCGATCAGCCGGTCCTCGATGAACGCGCCGAAAGCGCAGTGCTTCGGGTCGTTCATCGAGACGGCGGCGGCCAGATCTCCGAGATGTTTCGGCCGCGCGCCGAAGAAGCGGTAGTAACCGTCGCGTCGGCTCAGCGTCGCGTGCAGGTCCCGGACCGCATCGCAATCGCCGGGAGTGAGGCGGCGGTAGGTGACATCGGTGAGGTCGATGGTCGGCTCCACTGTCATGAAGGCACCCGTCCGCTCGTGCGCCGATAGCCGCGCAGCGCGGCCTCGATAGTCTCGTCCACCGGTGTGGTGGTGTCCAGTACCACCGCACCGGGCCACGGGTCGCGATCCGCGGCCATCGCCGCCGCGACGGTAGGGGTGGCGTCGGATTCGGATCCGGTGCGCGCCGCGATCCGCGCGGCGGCCACGGATGCCGGTGCGCTACAACAGAGTTCGACAAGGTCGGCGCGGGTGTCGGTCGCGAGCCGCGACGCGCGGCGTCGTTGCGCATCATCGATCCAGCTGGCGTCCAGAACGACCGAGCGGCCGGCGGCGAGCAGGGTCTGCGCCTCGGCGCACATGACCGCGTAGACGTGATCGCGGGCCGCGGGAGTGTAGGCGCCGTGGTCGTATTCGCCGGTCGGGCCGTCCAGCACGCCTTCGGCGCGCGCCACGACGCGAATGTGGTCGCTGGACAACAGGATCGCGCCGGTAGCGGCGGCCAGGCGACGGGCGATCGTCGACTTGCCGGTGCCCGGCAGGCCACCGACCAGCACGAGGCGCACCGCGCCGGCGGCGAGGTGTCGCAGGGCGACCTCGACGTGCCGCACCGCACCGGCCGCCGCTCGCCGTTCCCCCTGCCCGTACCGCACGCAGTCGACCTTCGCGCGCACCGCCGCCCGATAGGCGATGTAGTGGTGGTACAGCGAGTCCGGCGCCGGGTCGCCGGTCGCTTCGAGATACTCCTCGACGACCGTCCGGCCGAGGTCCGGGTACCCGAGGCGTTCGAGATCCATGGCCAGAAAGCAGATGTCGTCGAGCCGATCGACGTGGCGGAGTTCGTCGTCGAAGTCGAGGCAGTCGATGACCCGCACGCCGTCGTCGGTGACGAAGATGTCGTCGGCACGCAGATCGCCGTGGCCGTCGACGATGCGCCCGGTGGCGATGCGCTTGTCGAACAGCGCCTTGCGTCCGTCGAGGTAGCGCATCGCCCGTTCGGTCAGCTCCCGCACCGCAGCCGGTTCGATCGGGGGATGGGTCATCCCGGCCAGCAACGACTTCCAGCGCTCCCGAACGGCCGCGACCGTCGCCGCGCGGTCGATCGCCACGCCGGTCGGCGCCCGGTCGTGCCAGGCGGCCACATCGCGAACCAGTACCGACAGGATGTCGCGGGCGACGGCCGGATCGTCGAGGCGGCGCGACAACCGGGCGGCATCGGGGAGCCGGCGCATCAGCAGCACGGGTTCGTCCGCATCCCGCGTCGGATCGGACAGGTACCCGATGCCGATGTACACATCGGGAGCGAACCGCCGATTGAGCTCGAGTTCGCGCCGGCACGCGGCTTCGCGCGCGGTCCGCGTGGAGAAGTCGAGAAAGTCGGTCCGCACCGGCTTCTTGATCTTGTAGGCCCGGTCGCCGAACAGCACCACCACCGCCGAATGCGTTTCGGCGAGCGCAGCGAAGGGTTCGTTGGTCTCCATCGGTACCAGCGTCGCCGATGACCGGAGAATTCGTGATGGACCAAAGTCACCGGAGTGTGGACCGTGCGGCCCGTGGTGTGCCGATGTGTTCGAGGCCGGTGGACGGGCGGGGACGGGCGGTACGGGAAACGTCCGGTCATGGTCGTGTGCGGGCGGCCGGCGACCCGCGGAAGTGGGTGCGGAACCAGTCGCGGGCCAGTTCGGCCACGGCTTCCAGCGCGCCTGGCTCGGCGAACAGGTGGGTGGCGCCGGGCACGATCTCGACGCGTGTCTCGCACGCCATCGCTCGCTGGGCGAACCGGTTCAGTTCGATCACCGCCGGGTCGTTTCCGCCCACGATCAACAGGGTCGGCGCTCGCACGGCGGTCAGAAAGAGGTCGGCGAGGTCGGGCCGGCCGCCGCGGGAGACGACGGCGGCGATCTTCAGTTCCGGATCGGCGGCCGCCCGCAGCGCGGCAGCGGCCCCGGTGCTGGCGCCGAAGTACCCGATCGGGAGGTCGTCGGCGTAGTGCATCCCGGCGAGCCACCGCGTGACACCCGCCAGCCGATTCGCCAGCAGACCGATAGCGAAGACATTGGCGCGCTCGAGCTCTTCGGCGGGGGTGAGCAGGTCGAACAGCAGCGTTCCGAGTCCGGCCCGCCGCAGCGAGGTGGCGACGAATCGGTTGCGCGGACTGTGCCTGCTGCTGCCGCTGCCGTGGGCGAAGACGACCATGCCCGTCGCCGCTTCCGGAACCGTCAGATGGCCGCTCAGTTCGGCCTCTCCGACGGTGATGGTGACCTCGTCGTCGACCAGCGGCGAAGCGCCGGACGCGGCGACTCGGGGGCGTTCGCGGGCGGCGAGAGCTGCCCGGTCGAGCAGATCGACGACTTCGTCGTCGCTCGTCTGTCCGAAGTGCCGGTACCACTGGCCGACCGCGTCGAAGAGCAGTGGCGTTTTCAGGCAGACGATGTCGTCGGCTTCCGGCCGCAGCGACGCCAGCGCCTCGCGTGCGGCGACGGGAGTGGCCAGGACGATACGGGCGGCGCCGCGCGCACGGGCCACGCGGCAGGCGGCGCGGGCGGTGGCCCCCGTCGCGATGCCGTCGTCGACCAGCACCACGGTCCGCCCCCGCAACGACGGTCCGGCGCGCCCCCGCCGGTACCTGGCCACCCGACGCGACAGCTCCGCACGTTCGTGCCGCTGCACGGCATCGATGTCGTCGTCGGACAGCCCGGTGCGGCGCACGACCAGGGTGTTGAGTACGCGCGTGTCGTCCTCACCGACGGCGCCGAAGGCGAGTTCGGGCTGATAGGGAACGCCCAGCTTGCGGATCACCAGGACATCCAGCGGTGCGCGCAATGCGCGTGACACTTCGAAGGCGACCGGAACTCCGCCGCGCGGCAGGCCCAGTACGACGACGTCGGTGTCACGCAGCTCGATCAGACGCGTCGCGAGCCGGCTGCCCGCGTCGACGCGATCACGAAACACCATCCACTGCCTCCTGCCTGGCCCCTGCGACCCCCGCGGGCAGCCCGCGTGCGGCTCGGCGCGGCCCGCGCCTAGCGCTGGGGCGACCACCGGACCTCGGCGCGGAGTCCGAGCGGGGGCCTGCCGATCTCACCGACCGGGGCGCCGGTGTGTTCATCGGTTCTCATACGGCCACTATCCGCGTTCTCCGGCCACGCCGAATCGTGCCGAAGGCTCCGATGCGTGGGACGTTGGTCAGTTTCTTCGGCGAACGGAAATCCCTGCTCGCGCTAGCGAAGGGTCGGCGCCGCCGAGGTGTGGAGGAAGGCCACCAGTTCGTCGGTGGCGCGACGGGGTTCGGGGATATTCCTGATGATCCAGTTGGGTGAGGGAGTGGCCGACGGCCGTGCGATGGGCGATGCCGCACAGCGAGCGATCCCACTCAGGGGCGGGGAAGGGTACCGATGGGGGTGCGTTCGGGCATCGCGGTGTGCGCCGCGCGGGCCAGCGGTCGCACCAGCTCGGCG
Organism: Nocardia mikamii NBRC 108933; assembly: GCF_001613505.1. Classification (GTDB taxonomy): domain Bacteria; phylum Actinomycetota; class Actinomycetes; order Mycobacteriales; family Mycobacteriaceae; genus Nocardia; species Nocardia mikamii. Next base: position 90,718 of record NZ_BDCM01000022.1, on the reverse strand, counting down.
AAGCGTTCGGCCGACGCGGCCCCGACCGCCCGCCACGGTCGTGCGGCCACATCGTCGGTGCGGCTTTCGATCTCGTCGAATCCTGCACGCCCGGCAGCCGTGGGCCGTCCGTCGGTGTCGAGCCAGCCCCGCTCGGTGAGGCCCGCGAGCGCGCGATCCCACTGCTCGTCGTCCCAGCCGCGAGCCGGTTGCAGAACGTCGCGCCCGGAATCGGTGGCGGCGCGCCAGGCCAGACTCTGACATCCGGTCAGGCCGGCGGCGGTCAGCGCCGCGACGTGGCCGTCCCCCCGGTGCTCGCGCAGCACCGTGCAGGCATGCCACAGGATCGACAGCGGGTCCTCGGGCCATGCCAGGTCGGCATTGGCGGCGGCGAGGGGTTTGCCTTCGAGCTCGATCGCCGTCGCGACCCGCCGGGCCAGTTCGGCCGCCTCGGCGTACTCGGCGTCGCTGCCGCCGAGCCGCAGCAGCGCCGCGCGGGCGCCGGCGGAGCGGGCCGCGAGGACGCGCTGCGGCGTCGCCAGCTCCCACACCCCCGGCAGCGCCCGGGCCACCATAGTGGGGGAGAAGCCGAAGAAGGTCGCTGTCACGACGCCGGGTCCGACCGGCCCGAACGGCGCCGAGCGACCGCCGAAGTATCCGCGCCAGAAGCCGCGCAGACCCGCCTGCTCGAAGGCGGCCCGGCTTTCCGGGGCGAAGTAGGTCACCGCGTGGATCGGCTCGAACAACGTCCACATCTCGCGTGCTGAAATCACCCGCACCCCTTGTCTGTTCGCATCCTCCGGCAAGTGGATCACCTCGATCCTAGGCATCCGGGGCGAACCCGCCGTCGACGACGGGTGGCCCCGTCATGGCCGCGTTGCCCTCGCGCAAACGGGTGCGCCGCCGGTGTAGTGCGGCCGCGAGCGGGTAGCCGCCGGGAGTGCGTAATCGAAGGGGCGCGGTGGCAGCGGGCGGCGAGACGCCGCTTCGGGAACCGGCCACCGAGATGTGAACCGAGGAGGGCTGATGCGGACGGTGACGTCCATGCCGCAGCGGATCTCACCGTGGACGAACAGGTGTGGATCCCGATGCCGGACGCGGTCCGGGATTTCGAATTCGACGGATTCGAGGGCGAACAGCGTACGTTCTCGCGGAACGGGAGGGTGATTCCTCGTGACCATGTGTGACCTGGAACCGGTAGAACCGGTGAATCACGCGAAACCGAGCCTGCGCAGCCGCATGTTGATAGCCGGAATGCGAATGACGCACGCGGACAAGACCTTTGCCGACGCGGATGCGCTGCGGGAGAGTATCCCCAGGGGCCAGCGGCCCGACCGGGACCGCCCGCCGGCCGAATTGCACACCCACTATTGGGTGACCCGCCGGAACATGCGGGGCCGGCCCGTGTACACCATCCGGCCGCTCGAGGGCGGCACCTCCCGCCATGTGCTCTACCTGCACGGTGGCGCTTACGTCCACCAGATCCAGCACGACCACTGGAAGTTCCTGGCCCGCTTGGTCGACCGGACCGGGTGCACGGTCACCGTGCCGCTCTACCCACTGGCCCCCGCGCACCACGGTGACGACACGGTGGCGATGGTGCGCGCCGTGCACGACGAGGTCTTCGCGCACATCGCGTCGGAGAACAAGGTGTTCATGGGTGATTCCGCCGGTGCCGCGCTGGCGCTGGTGCTGGCGCGCGAGCTCGGGGCGACGGGCGCGGTGACGCCCAAGGAGGTCGTGATGATCTCCCCGTGGCTCGATGTCACCATGACCGATCCCATGGCCCGGGCTCTCGATCCGTGCGATCCCTATCTCGGCGTCGAGGGACTGGCCGAGGCCGGTCGCCTGTACGCCGGCGACCTCGACCGGCGTGATCCGATGATCAGTCCGCTGAATGCGCCCGCCGCGACACCCGGGCGACTCAGTCTGTTCATCGGCACCCGCGACCTCCTGCTGGCCGATGCCCGGCGTTTCCGGGCGCGGTGCGTGCGTGAGGGTGTCGATCTCGGTTACTTCGAATATCCGGGAATGTTCCACGCGTGGCATCTCTCGGAGGTTCCCGAGGCCCGGCACGCGATGCGCCGGCTGGTGCGGCTCGTACAGCGCCCGGCGCCCCGGAGCGACACCGGAAATTCGGTGTACGCGCCGACGGGGCACCTTTCGACAAGAGGAAGCGTGTGAGAGCGGATCCGGTCGCCGAGTACGAACGCCGCGTCGACGCCTCGCATTCGAGTTCGGCGAAGTGGACCGGGCGCAGCATTCACCGCCGGCGCGCGGTGCCGACGACCAGCGGCACGATGGTCGGCATCAGTGTCGGCATCCGGGTGTGTGCGATGTCCTCGATATCGAAATCCGCTGCCGCGAGCAGGCTTTCGAAGTCCCGATTGGCGTGGCAGCCGTCCGCGAGGCGTCGTTGCAGCGGTGTCAGCACGTCCTGGACGCCGGCGCGCAGGCCGGTGCCGCGGACGTGTTCGTGGAACAGGAATCGTCCGCCGGGACGCAGGACGCGATGCACTTCGCGCAGCGCCCTGGCCGGATCGCGCACCGAACAGAACACCAGCGACGCGGTGACCGTGTCGAAACTGGCCGTCGGGAAGTCCAGCCGGTGCGCGTCGCCGTCCACGACGGTGACGGGCCCGGCGACGGTGTCGGCGCGGGCTGTCAATCGGGCGCGCAGTGCCGGATTCGGTTCGAGCAGGACGAGTTCGTCCAGGCCGTCCGGGTAATGCGAGACGGACAGTCCGTCGCCGGCGCCGATTTCGAGGGTGCGACCGGAGGCGCGGCTGAGCTGGGCCCGGCGCAGATCGGCCTGTCCGGCACGTTCGACCCGAGACATGAAGCCCGGATACCAGCTGGCGAAGAAGCGTTGGCCGAGAGTTGCTGTGGTCATGGGAACGAGTGTGGCGGGCGGCGGCCCTTCGCGTCATGGCCCGTTCGGGCCATAATCGATGCCGGATGATGCGCCGGCCTCGTCGGCCGCCGCGCGAGAGGTGGCAGCATGGTGCGCGCCGAGGAGCAGGTGATCCACCGGGTGCGGACCGGCGGCGGCGAGGTCGCGTGTTCGGTGGTCGGTAGCGGTCCCGCGCTGCTGATCGGCGGGTGGTGGTGCAGCCACCTGGTCCTCAACTGGAAGGATCCGCTGTTCCGGGCCTTCATGTCCCGGCTGGCCACTCGGTTCACCGTCATCCGGTACGACCAGCCCGGGCGCGGCATGTCCGCGACCGCGGCGCCGGTCGATCCGGACGGCGAAATCGCCGTGACCGCGGACATCGTGGATGCGCTGGGGTTCGAACGCGTCGCGGTGCTGGGCGCGTCGTCGGGTTCGGCGGTCGCCGCCGGACTCGCGGCCCGGCTGCCCCGGCGGGTCCACCGGCTCGTCCTCTACGGGTCGTTCGCTCGCGGCGCGGACATCGCACCGGAGGGAGCGCGCCGCGCGCTGGTCGATGCGATTTCCGCGCACTGGGGCCTTGGCTCCCGATTGCTGGCCGATGTGTTCGTGCCCGGCGCCGACAGCGCCGAACGCGAACGGTTCGCCCGCTTCCAGCGGCTGTCCGCGACGGCCGAGCAGGCCGCGCAATCATTGTCCGCCACATACGAACTCGACGCCACCGAGTACCTGGCGGCCGTGACCGTCCCGACCACCGTGCTGCACCGCAAGGACGATCGCGCGGTGCCGTTCGCCCTCGGTGTCGACGTGGCCCGCCGCGTGCGCCGCGCGACCTTCGTCGAACTGTACGGCGAGGACCATTTCCCGTGGCGGGGTGACGCGCCCGCCGTCGCCGACGCGATCGCGCGCGGGCTGGGATATCCGGTGCGGTCCCAGCCGTTGCCTCCGGGCCCCGAAGCGGTGACCGAGCGCGAGCGCGAGATTCTGCGCCTCGTGGCCGAGGGGCTGACCGACGTGCAGATCGGCGAGCGGCTGACCTTGAGTCCCCATACCGTGCACCGGCACGTCGCCAACGCGCGCACCAAGCTGGGTGTCCGCTCCCGCGCCGCCGCCTCGGCGGCCATCCGAACGGATCGTCCCGACCGCACCTCCTGATCGCGTCGCGCGCCCGTGTTCAGCGCGCGACACCGGGTAGCCCGACAGTGCCGGCCGCTCGGACGGCACCGAAGAGGGCCTGGTGATCCGCGATGCCGGCGAACGGCGACGGTCTGAGCTGGGTCCGCATCCCGATCGGCGGCTGGCAGATCATCAGCCCCTGGGCCGTCAGTGACCGGCGACCGCACGCCGCGGCGGCCCACCATCGAGACGCGACAGCGCCGGGCCGCCGGAGCGTGAACCGTTCCCGTCGGCACGGCCCGCGTATGGATATCGGCGAGCGGGGTAGTCGCCGCCATGACCGACAACTATCCCGCGTCGTCGCTGGAATGGAGTTGATATGCGTTTCGATCCGATGCGTGCGGCGGCACGCGTGCTGATGGGTTCCACCTACGCGGTGCTCGGCGTGGACGCGTTGCGCGAGCCCGGACCTCGGCCGGAGGCGGCGGCGCCGACCCTCGCCGCAGTGCGCTCGGTGGTGCCGCTGCCCGAGGACGACACGCTGCTGGTACAGATCAACGCGGGCGTCCAGGTGGCCGGTGGCGTGTTGCTGGCACTGGGCAGACTGCCCCGCCTGTCGGCGCTGGCTCTGGTCGCCTCGATGGTGCCGACAACGATTGCGGGACATGCTTTCTGGGCGATCGACGACCCCGTCGCGCGGAAGCCACAACAGGTGCAGTTCCACAAGAACATGGCGATGATCGGCGGGCTGCTGTTCGTCGCCTCGGAGAAGCGGGGCGGTTGACCGCCGCTGCCGCGGCTACGGCTGCATCTGCGCGATCGAGTCCTCCGGTGTGCTCCACACCCCGTCGCGCAGCGTGTCCAGAATGCGGGTCAGCAGTCGTGACACGTGCATCTGGGACACCCCGAAGTGTTCGGCGATCTCCGATTGCGTTTTCGATTCGAAGAATCGCAGGATCAGGATGTCGCGGTCGCGCTGCGGCAGCTCGGCGATGAGCGGCCGGACCGCGGCGGCCTGCTCGAGCAGTTCGTAGCAGGGTTCGTCGACGCCCAGCGCGGCGGCCGCCGCGGACGGTGTGTCGTCGCGGTCGGTGCGGGCGGCGTCGAGGGAGTCGCACTGGTAGACGTTGGCGGCGACGAGCGCCTGGGTGATGTCGATGATGTCGACGTCCAGCTCGGCGGCCAGTTCCCGGGCGTTGGGCGCACGGCCCAGGCGCTGGGTGAGCGGATCGCCGGCCTTCACGATCCGGTGGCGCAGTTCCTTGTAGCGGCGGGGTACGCGGGCCGCCCAGGTGTGGTCGCGGAAATGTTTGCGTACCTCGCCCATGATCGTGGGGACGGCGAACCCGAGGAACGGCGCGCCACGGCCCGGATCGAAGCGGTCGACGGCGAGGACCAGGCCCATGCGGGCGGTCTGCAGCAGGTCGTCGTAGGCCTCGCCGCGGTTGAGGTAGCGGCGTGCGATGTGCTCGGCCAGCGGCAGACACAGTTCGATGATGTGTTCGCGCAGTGCCCGCCGGTGCGGGTCGGTGGCGTCGAGGTCGGCGAGTTTGTCGAACCACGGTTCGATGTTGTCGTAGCTGTCGCTACGCGACCGGGCGCCTCCGGTCCGGTGTGTTCGTGCGGGATGTGTCATTCGGGCCACTCCGTTTCCGTCGTATGCGACGACATGGAGCGAGCACCTCGATCACGCAAGCTCATCGGTCTTGCGCCTGCGCACGGATGTTCGCATTCGGCTATCGTTCGCCTCGGCCTGCGCCGGAGTTCGAAACAGGTTGGCGCGCAACGCATCCGTGTGGTGCACAATCGAACGCCGGGGGCGGGCGGATGCGCGCCGTTCGCGTACCGGACCGATCCTACGGACCGCCCGGTTCCATCGGTCGAGAACCGGACAGGATCCGGTATCGGTTGGGCCACGGATCGGATGCCGCCGCGCATCGTGCCGTCACGGCTGTCTCAGCCGCCACGTTCAGCATGCATCGTCGCAGGTGAGGGGCATGCCGGGCCGGGGAGTAGGCTGCGGTCATGGTCGCCAGCGGGCACGAGGACGGCGTCGAACGGGTGGTGGGCGCCGGTGACCCGCAGGGCGTCGGTCGGTTCCGATTCTGGTTCGCCGAGCAACGATGGGAGTGGTCGGAGGAGGTCGCCAGGATGCACGGTTACGCGCCCGGGCAGATCGAACCGACCACCGAGCTGTTGCTCGAGCACAAACATCCTGACGACCGCGATCGGGTCGAGGCCACCATCGTCACCTCGGTCGAAGATCACGCACCGTTCTCCAGCAGGCATCGCATCGTCGACACCGGCGGCACGGTCCACGATGTGCTGGTGGTGTCGGAGCCGATGCTCGACGCGTCGGGCGAGGTGATCGGCACGCAGGGCTACTACGTGGATCTCACCGACTCGGTCGACCGGCAGCGCCGGCTACTTCTCGAGGAGGAGTTGCCCGCCGTGATCGAGCGCCGGGCGGCGATCGAACAGGCCAAGGGGATCCTGATGTTCGTCTACCGGATCTCGGCGGAGCAGGCGTTCCGGGTGCTGGCGTGGCGATCCCAGGAAACCAACGTCAAGTTGCAGGAATTGGCCGCGCACCTCGTCGATGAGCTCGACAGTATGCCCCCGGTGCCCGCGCCGACGCGGACCCGTCTCGATCACCTCCTGCTGACGCTGCGCCGCCGGGACGTGGACGAGCGGTAGCCCGTGCGCCCGGGCCTGCTCGGACGGCCGGTTCGGGGTGGTTCGTCGGATGAGCACGATGCCGTAGTACGTGGGCCGGTCGGGGTGGAGGCGGTGCTGAAGGTGGTGGCGTCGAGGTCGTACATGGTGAAGGTGCCGTCGAGATCGAAGTGGGCGAAACGCGGCATCGGCTGTGTCTACAGCAGCGCGCATTCCAGCAGCAGGAACAGCGGACGAGTGAAATGTTCGTCCCACCAGGTATTTTCGCGCCGTTGCTGGTCGGAGGGCCGCGGTTCGCGCACAGCGGTGATCGCGAATCCGGCGGTGGTGAGCATTCCGATCGTCGCTTCCAGTGAGTACAGCGCCTGCACCGATGCGGCGGGGGAGCGAGTGCCCGCGACCTCGAACCGCTGTCGCACCGTGCGGCCGGCGAAATACTCGTCGACCGTGAAACCTGTTCCGGCGCCGGTGCGTTCGCCGCGGGCGACATAGAAGCAAGGATGCGTCGTCAGCATCACCAGCCGTCCGGACGGGCGCAGGATCCGGGCGAATTCGTTGAAGCGCCGCCCGGGCTCGGACAGTCCCTGCGGCAGTCGGTTGGCCACCACCAGATCGACGCTGCCGTCGGCCAGCGGCAGCGCGGCCACGTCGGCCTGCCGGAATCGCGCGCGGGCCGGATCGTGTGCCGGATGGCTCGTGGCGGCCGCGACGAATTCGGCGCAGGTGTCGACGCCGTGGACGAAACCGGCACCGCGCGCGAGCAATTCGCGGACCAGGTAGCCTTCACCGCAGCCGGCGTCCAGGATGTGCAGGCCGGTGCAGTCGCCGATGAGTGCGAGTAGTGCCGGGTCGGTGAGGCCGCTGCGGTACGGGTCGAGGTCGTCGCGCACGATGCGAATCCAGAACTCGGCGTTGGCCGCGTACGCGTCCGAGATGGGCTCGTCTCCCAGCACATTCGCTCCCAGCTGCGATCGGGACGGCCGCCGCGCCGGGCGGCGGAATTCGGTACCGAAGTGTAGACCGTGGCGCCGGGACATCGCGCGCGGAACACCATCGCCAAACAATGGTCGTTTTGATAGCATTTCCGAAGCCGGTATTCGCCGGAAATGCGGATTCGGGGCGGCGAGATGCGGCCCGGGATTCATGGCCGGGTGGGTCTGCGCATCGGCCGGAAGGGGTCGGTCATGGCTCGAATAACGCCCGCGGAAAAGTCGGAGTGGTCGCCGGATCTGGTCGATTTCATCGGAGAATTTCGCTCCTCCGTGCTCGGCGACACCCCGGCCGACACGCACCCCGCCGGGGCCAACCTGCTCGGCACGCTCGCACGATATCCCGCGCTGGCCAAGGCATTCCTGAGCTTCAACGGTCATCTGCTGTACGGATCCACACTCGGCGATCGGCAGCGCGAACTGCTGATCCTGCGCGTCGCCGCCGTCCGGCGGTGTGATTACGAATGGGCCCAGCACGCCATTCTCGCCGAAATAGCCGGGATGCCGGAAGTGGAAATAAAGAGAGTCGCGGCGGCGGAGCCGGACGACGAATGGGCGACGGCCGACAAAACGTTGCTGATCGCCACCGACGAATTACTGTCCGACGGTGCGGTCGGCGCCCGAACCTGGGAGATTCTCGCCGCCGAATTCGAGCAGAATCAGCTCATGGATATCGTATTCACCGTCGGGACCTACGATATGTTGGCGATGGCTCTGCGATCCTTCGGCGTGGAACCCGAGGACGACCTGAAGCCCCATCTGCCGCGGCATCGGTAACCGCGCGTCCTGCCGGAACCTGCGGGCGCCGGGCCGGAGTCGGCGCTGCGGAGGCCGGACACTCGCCCCGGCCTGCACGCGACCCGCCTCAGGTGTTGCGGCCGCCGTTCACGCCGATCACCTGCCCGGTGATATAGCCGGCCTCCTCGCTCACCAGGAATGCGCAGGCGGCGGCGATATCCGCCGGCAGCCCGATCCGCCCGACGGGAGTAGCGTCGACCTGCTTGTCCACATCGATGAAGCCACGGTCGGCGGTCGCCCGCATCATGGGCGTATCGATGAAACCCGGCGGAATCGTGTTGACCGTGACGCCTTTTCGCGCGAACTCCAGCGCGAGCACCTTCGTCAGCCCCAGCACCCCGGACTTCGAGGACACATATGCTGCCATCCCCGCCGCGCCGCTGTGAATACTCGACGAGGAGATGTTCACGATCCGCCCCCAGCCCTGCTCGACCATATCGGGCAGCACGGCCTGGCAGCAGTCGAACGTGCCGGTGAGGTTGACCGCCAGCACCCGCGCCCACTGCTGTGCGGTGATGTCGAGAAACGGCCCGGAGGTGGTGATTCCGGCACTGTTGACCAGAATCGAGGGCCGTCCCAGCTCGGCCCGCACCCGCTGCACCCCGGTATCGATGGCGGCGCGGTCGGATACGTCCACCGCCACTCCGATCGCCTTACCACCGGCCTCCCCGATCTCCCTCGCCGCGAGTTCGGCCGCCGCGCCGTCGAGGTCGAACACCGCCACCGGCGAGCCGTCGGCGGCCAGGCGTCGTGCGATCGCGCCGCCGATCCCGGACGCGCCGCCCGTCACGATCGCTGTGCGCCCGTTCATTTGATCGACTCCTGCCCGACCAGGGTGGAGCGGTGCATACGGCGCGGTTGCGATCGATCGAACGGGCAGGCCCGATGCACCAGACCGGTGTTGTCCCAGATCACCATGTCGCCCACCGACCACCGATGCGACAGCACCCGGTCCGGGGCGGTCGCCCGCGCCAGCAGATCGTCCAGTAGCGCGCGGCCCTCGTCTCTATCCATGCCGACCACACGATCCGCCGATGCGCCGAAAACCAGTGAGCGGCGGCCGGATTCGTGAGTCCACACCAGCGGATGTTCCCGTCCGCCGCGACGTGCCCACTCCTCGAGCTGTTCCGGTGTCGGATCCGCATACGTCAGCCGCTGGATGGCTTCGAAGCTGTGCCACACCCGTAACCCTTCGAATCGCCGCTTCTCCTCCTCGGACAATTCGTCATAGGCGACGTAGGTGCTCGCGAACGCGGTTTCACCGCCCGTCTCGGTCACCACGTGGGCGCTCATGATGGACGCCTTCGCCGGCACCTCGTCCATGAAACCGTCCAGGTGCCAGTAGTCGTTGCTGGCGAAGTACTCCACGTTGGGGTTGTCCGGGTCGAAGCTGATCTCCATCACATCCGGGTTGGGGTACAGCGGAAACTGCACCAGCTCACCGAGTTTGCGGCAGAACGCGGCCTGCGTCTCGTCGTCGGCGTGCAATCGCGGGAACAGCAGCACACCATGCTCCTCGAGCGCGGCCAGGCACGCCTGCGGCAGGTCGTCGTCGCCGCGCAGCCGGTCGAGGTCGACATCGTCGACCCGCACGCCGACCGTTTCACTGAGTTCGGTGGTGGTGATCGCCGGCATCGGATGCTCCTGTCTGTCGATGCTGCGCGGCTGAGGTCAGCCGGGAATGCTGCGGGGCCGTGGGGGGCGGGGTGCGTCTCACGCTCCGTCCTCGGGCGCGTATCCCAGGATCGCCTTCGTCTCGAGGTACTCCTCGAAACCGTATGCGCCCCATTCCCGTCCGTTGCCGCTCTTGCGGTAGCCGCCGAAGGGGCAGGCGAAGTCGAAACCGTCGTTGATGGCCACCGATCCGGCGCGGATGCGGCGAGCGACCGCGCGGGCCTGGTCGAGGTCGGCTCCGGCGACGAAGCCGGCCAGACCGTATTCGGTGTCGTTGGCGATCTCGATCGCGTGATCGAGGTCGTCGTAGCCGAGAATGGTCAGGACCGGCCCGAAGATCTCCTCGCGGGCGATCGTCATATCGTTGCCGACATCGGCGAAAACCGTTGGCTTGACATAGAATCCGACCTCGACCCCGTCCGGCCGGCCGATGCCGCCGGTGACCAGGGTGGCGCCCTCCTCGATGCCCTTGCGGATGAGTGCCTGGATCTTGTCGAACTGGGCGCCCGACACCACCGGGCCCATGGCGACCTCGCCGGTCGGATCGCCGACGGTGATGCCGGCGGCGGCCTCGCGTGCGGCGTCTATCGCCTCGTCCATGCGGGCGGCGGGGACCAGCATTCGCGATCCGGCGCTGCAGGTCTGGCCGGAATTGTTCATCATCGTCACGACGCCCTTGGCGACGTTGGCGGCGAAATCGGCGTCGTCGAGCACGATGTTCGGGCTCTTGCCGCCGAGCTCCTGGGTGACCCGCTTGACCGTGGGCGCGGCATTGCGGGCGATATCGACACCGGCCCGGGTGGAACCGGTGAACGAGATCATGTCGATATCGGGATGGCCCGACAGTGGCACCCCCACGCCCGGCCCGTCGCCCTGGACCAGGTTGAACACCCCGGCGGGCACACCGGCCGCATCGAGGATCTCGGCGAAGATCTGCCCGTTGAACGGCGACTGCTCCGACGGCTTCAAGATGACGGTGCACCCGGTGGCCAGTGCCGGAAACACCTTGACCGCAATCTGATTCAGCGGCCAGTTCCACGGTGTGATCAGTCCGCACACGCCGATCGGTTCCTTGACCACCAGCGAGGCGCCGTGGCGCTGCTCGAAGCGGTAGTCGGCGAGTGCGGCGATCGCGGTGTCGAGATGCCCGGCGCCCAGATCGACCTGGAAACCGCCGGCGAGCGCGGCCGGTGCGCCCATCTCCTCGGTGAGCGCCGCCGCCAGATCGTCACGGCGGCGCTGATATTCGGCCGCGACGGCCCGCAACACCGTGAGCCGATCGGCGACGGTGGTCGCCGACCAGGTCCCGAACGCGGCCCGCGCCGCGGTTACGGCCCGATCCACGTCCTCGGCCGATCCGGCGGCGACCTTTCCGCAGACCTGCTCGGTCGCCGGGTTGATCACCTCGATGGTCTGGGCGGACGCGGGTTCGACCCACTGCCCGCCGATGTAGAACGTCAGATATTCACGCATGAGCCGCCTGTCCTTCTCTCCGGATGCGCTGTGGGGCAGAGGTTGTCGAGCATGGGCTACTGCATTCCTTCCGCGTACCAGGTGCGGAATTCGTCGTAGCTGGGCATCTCCTCCGAATTGGCTTTCGGATCGACGGCGACGTGTACGACCCCCGGCTTGCCGCTGGCATAGGCACGTTTGATCGCCGGTGCGATGTCCTCGTCGCGTTCGACGTATTCGCCATGGCACCCGAAACCCTCGGCCACCTTGTCCAGCCGGACCGCGGTACTCCAGTGCACGCCGGTTTCGAGCGACCCCTGGCCGAAGGTCCGTTTGTACACGCCGACCTCCAGACCCCACGCGTAGTCGACGCCGACCACACAGACCAGCGGCAGATTCAGGCGTGCGGCGGTTTCGAGTTCGGCGATCTGGAACTGGAACGAGGAGTCGCCGGTGACCAGCATGACCGGCCGTTTGCCGCCGTCGGCCACCGAGGCGCCGATGGCATACGGCAGCCCGGTGCCCAGATGCCCGAAGTTCTGATTCCACATCACGTCGTGCGGCTTGGCCTGCGAGTAGGTCCAGCCGAAAATCGTGGTGGCGCCGCCGTCCCGGGCCATGATGCCGTCGGCGGGAAACGCCTTGGTCGCCTCCACGATCAGGCGCGCCGGATGGACCGGGCTCATCCCGCTGGGCGCCGATTCGGCCAGTTCGGCCAGCCGGGCGGCATCCCGCTCGATCCAGCCCGCCAGCTCCGGTGACGGGGTGCGCGGACTGTCGCGCAGCGCCTCGACCAGCTGGGGGACCACCGCCCGCAGATCGCCGACCAGCGGCACGTCGATGGGACGGTTCACCCCGATGGCGGCCGGATCCTGTTCCACCAGAATCCATTTCCGCTCCGCCTCACCCGCGAGCCAGTGCCGGCCGCGGCCGTAGTGCACGGGTTCGCCGAGTTCGGTGCCGATGGCCAGGCACAGGTCCGACTGCACGACCGCCTCCACCGCCGAGGGGGAGAAACCGTAGGGAAAGGTGCGATCCTCGAGGCCCGGAATGTAGGAGGTGCCACCGGAGGTCTGGATCACCGGGGCGGCCATGAGTTCGGCGAGTCGGCGCACCGATTCCGCCGCCCGCGCGGTGTGCACCCCGTGCCCGATCAACAGGATCGGCTGCCGCGCGGCCCGGATGTGCTCGGCCGCCTCGGCGATGCGATCCGCGCCGGCGGTCTGGCCGACGAGGCGATACCGCTGCGGTGGCAGTGCCGGCGGCAGATCGAGCTCCTCCTCGATGACGTGCGAGGGATATTCGATGTACACCGGCCCCGGCGTGCCCGACAGCGCCTTGCGCAGGCCCTCACGGATGATCTCGTCGGTCTGATCCGCGTATTCGATACTGGCGCTGTACTTCACGGAATTCTCGACCAGACCGGTCTGCCGCACGAACTGGATCCGGCCGCGCCGCACCCGCTGCTCGGTGATCCGGGCCCGCTGCCCGCCCAGGAAGACGATCGGCGAATTCTCCACCTTCGCGCACATGATGGCGCCGGAAAGATTCGCGATACCGGGGCCCAGGGTGCCGATGCATACCGCGGCCTTCCCGGTCATCCGCGAGACGCCCTCGGCCATCATTCCGGCCGATTCCTCGTGATGCGGGGCCACCACCTTCCAGCCGCGCTCCTCGGCGCGGTGGAACAGGTGGACGAAATTGGGGTCCGGAATGCCGAAGATGGTGTCGATACCCTCGGCCTCGAAGAGTTCGAGAATCCGTTCGTAAACCTTCACTGCTGTTTCCCTTCGGTCGCCATCGCGAAAGTGCGGCCGATGTGATCGGCGTGCGCGCTCAGCGGCGGCAGGATCCACGAGTTGTCGGTGCTGCGGATGTCGTCGATGCGCGCGGCGACCTCGTCGACGGTCCAGGACGGCTGATACACCCCCGGGGTCTCGGCGATATAGGCCCGCGCCATCCGGCCCGCGATCGCGACCAGCAATTCGCCGCTGAGAGAACAGGATTCGTGTGCGAGATACGCGACCGCCGGGGCCACCAGTTCCGGGCGCATATCCGGATAGGCGGAGGTGTCGATGCCGTCGGCCATCCTGGTCAGCGCCGAGGGCACGATGATGTTGCAGCGCACCCCCACCTCGGCGCCCTCGAGGGCGACCACATTCGACAGCCCGATCATGCCCGCCTTCGACGCCGCGTAATTGGCGACCGACCGATTGCCGTACAGGCCGCCGATCGAGGAGGTCAGCACCACCCGGCCGTACCCGGCCTCGCTCATGACCGGGAAGGCCGCGCGCACGGTGTGGAAGCCGCCGCGCAGATGGACATCCAGCACGGCCTCGAAATCCTCGTAACTCAGTTCGGTCAGCGAGCCGTAGCGCACGGTGCCGGCGTTGTGGATCAGGATGTCGAGGCGTCCGAACCGGTCGAGCGCGGTGTCCACGATCGCCCGGCCGCCCTCCGGGGTGGCGACCGACGCGGTGCAGGCCACCGCCGTGCCGCCCGCGGCGGCGATTTCGGCGACCACTTCGGCGGCGACCCCGGCGTCGGGGTCCTCACCGCGCATACTGCCGCCGGGATCGTTGACCACCACGCGCGCGCCGCGCTCGGCGAGCAGCAGGGCATAGGCCCGGCCCAGGCCGCGCCCGGCGCCGGTGACCACCGCGACGCGATCGTCGAATCTCAATTCGGACAACGGGATATCCTCTCGCGCATCGTGTTCCGGGCCTAGGTGCTCAGCGTCAGGCCGTCCAGATCGCCGGCGGCACGCCAGGCCCGCAGCAGCTCCTCGAGCACGTAGAAACCACCCCAGAACGGGTCACCGAGGAACGAGCGGCCGTTCGGCTCACCCTCGCTGTTGTAGTAGCCGGGGGTGCACTCCGTGACGAAGGTGCTGTTGTCGACGGTGTGGGCCCGGATCGTCCGCACCCACGCCTCTTCGGCCGCCGCGGTCGGCTCCACGCGGGTCGCGCCGCGCGACTGCGCCTGCGCGATGATGTAGGCGATATGGTCGGCCTGCTGTTCGTACATCAGGGTGGTCGCCGCCGTGACCCCGCCCTGGATGAATCCGGTCGCGAAATGGTTCGGGAATCCGTGCGCCATGATCCCGTGCAGTGTGCGAAAACCGTTGCCCCAGTGCTCGTACAGCGATTTCCCGCCACGTCCCGCGAAGGGTGCGATGTCGAACTGGCGATCCAATGCGGTGGTGATCTCGAAACCGCTGGCGAAGACGATGCAGTCGACCTCGTATTCGACGCCGTGGGCGACGACGCCCGTGCGCGTGATCCGCTCGACGCCCTTGGTGTCGGAGACGTCGACCAGCGTCACATTGGGCCGGTTGAACGTCGGCAGGTAGTCGTCGTTGAACACCGGCCGCTTACACATGTTGCGGTAGTACGGCTTCAATTTCTCCGCGGTCTCGGGATCGGTGACGATCTCTTCCACGCGCCGGCGCAATCGCTCCATGGCACGGTAGTCCTCGATTTCCTTGAGCTCGAGGAATGTCGCCGGGTCGGCCAGCGCGGCCCAGCCGTCGGTGTCGTTCAATTTCGCGGCCAGATTGCGGGCGACCTCGGTCCAGCCGTCGCAGATCAGATCCGGTTCGCCGGGGGAGTAGAAGGCGAAGGCGGCGTTGTGGAAATTGCGCTGGCGTTCGGTGCGCCACCCCGGTCGCAGCGAGGCCACCCATTGCGGATCGGTCGGATGATTGTCGCGCTCGAAGATGTAGGACGGCGTGCGCTGGAAGACCGTCACATGTTTCGCGCCGCGCGCCAGATGCGGAATCACCTGCACCCCGCTGGCACCGGTGCCGATGACCGCGATCTTCTTGTCGCCGAGACGATCCAATCCGCCGTGCAGGTCACCGCCGGTGTAGTCGTAATCCCAGCGCGCGGTATGGAAGGTATGGCCCTCGAACTCGGTGATGCCGGGAATGCCGGGCAGTTTCGGCCGGTTGTAGGGCCCCTGGCACATGATCAGGAAGCGGGCACGGATGTCGTCGCCGCGGTTGGTGGCGATCCGCCAGCGCGCGATCTCCTCGTCCCATTCCAGAGCGCGCACCAGCGTGTGGAAGATGGCCTTGTCGTAGAGTCCGAAATGTTTACCGATGCGCTGGGCGTGCTCGAAGCATTCGTCGCCGTGGGAGAACTTCTCCTTCGGAATGAATCCGGTTTCCTCGAGCAGCGGCAGATAGCAGTAGGCGTCGGAGTCGACCTGGATGCCCGGATATCGGTTCCAGTACCACACGCCGCCGAAATCGCCGCCCAGTTCCACGATCCGGAAGTCGGTGACGCCGGCCTGCTGCAGCCGGTGAGCGGTGATGAGCCCCGCGAAACCCCCGCCCAGGATGACGACCTCGATATCGGCGTCGATCGGTGCGCGCGGGACGACCGGCAGGTGCGGGTCGGCCTCGTAGAAGTCCGCGAATTCGCCGGCCGCCTCGAGGTACTGCTGCTGTCCCTCTGGGCGTAGCCGCTTGTCGCGTTCGGCCAGATATTTCTGCCGCAGGGCCTCTCTGTCGACCTCGGGGGTCCGGGTAGGGGCGCAGGGTTTCATCGGAAATTCCTTGGGGGGTGAATTCGGGTCAGTCCAGATCGGCCGGCGCGCCGGTGCCCATGTACTTCGCGAGGTTGTGGTGCAGGTTGACGATCGTGCGCTCGCGGTACGGGTTGGGTTTCGGACCGGAGAATCCGCGCGATTTCATGCCCTGCTGGACGGCGGCCATATTGTCGAAATCCTGCGGCAGCACGGTCCGCCAGCCCGGGTCGCCGACCGGGGTGTAGATCCACTCGGTCTCCGGTTCCGCACCGGGCGGGAACAATTCGAAGACCGCGGCCTCGAAGATGCACTTGTCCGGGTCGTATCCATAGGGCCGGAATCGGTAGCACAGCATGTTGTTCAGCGCGTGCCCGATCTGGAAATTGGGGAAGATCTGCCAGGCGGTACCGCTTTTCGCGACGATGTCCGGATCCACGGCCGGCCACACCACGCCGCGTTCGGCGTCCTCTCTGCGGCAGGTGTCGAGCCAGTAGCGCATCACCTGGTCGGGCGGAGTGTCGGCGGGAAGTTCGTCGGCGAGGCGATTCGCGACCTCCACCATCGTCTCGGTGGTGTTGGTGTTGGCGTTCTCCCAGGTGAAATTCTGC
Source organism: Nocardia mikamii NBRC 108933 (assembly GCF_001613505.1). Lineage (GTDB taxonomy): Bacteria > Actinomycetota > Actinomycetes > Mycobacteriales > Mycobacteriaceae > Nocardia > Nocardia mikamii. Next base: position 74,003 of record NZ_BDCM01000022.1, on the reverse strand, counting down.
AGTTGCGCGGTCGAGATCCGGGCGTCGGGACCGGCGCCGATCCGCAGTTTCCCCTGGTTCTCCTCCATCCCCTTCGGGGCGTCGTAGCCGATATTGCTGTGCCGGCCCTGGGCGCGGCCCCAGCCGAGGAAATTGCCGAAATTCATGAATTCCGGATGGGTGTAGGGGACGTGATAGGTCTCCATGAACGCCTCGAAGGCGACCTTCCAGTTGCAGTCGAAGGTCAGCCAGCGCCGCCAGCGGTACCGCATGTTCTCCAGATGGAACGGATCCAGCAGGGAGGCAGCGGGTTCCAGATAGTCGCGCAGTGGTTCGCAGCCGGTATCGAGATTGATCCAGACCCAGCCGGCCCAGGTGTCGACGCGCACGGGCGGCAAACCGTCGTTGCGTTCGGTCAGCCCACAGGTCCAGTCACCGCGTTCCGGCACGAAGGTGTTGCGGCCCTCGAGGTCGTAGCGCCAGCCGTGGAATCCGCAGACGAACTGTTTGCGCTGCCCGTGTGCGTCGTGGGCGCCGGGTGGGGTGTCGACCAGCCGGCGGCCGCGGTGCGCACACACGTTGTGGTAGGCGCGCACCGTATCCGGCGCCGTGCGCACGACGATGATCGAGTCGTCGAGGATGTCGTAGGTGAGGAAATCGCCGACGCGGGGCAGTTCCTCGACGCGGCACACCTGCTGCCACACCTTCGCCCACAGCTTGTCGCCCTCGGCGCGGGCGTACTCGGGACTGATGTAGGCGTCGACGCCGATCGTCATCGGCGTCGACAGGGGTTGCACCGCAGTCGATTCGGTGATGCTGTCGGCAGTTTCGGTCATGACTTCTCCTGACGGCGTCTCAGCGTGTGATGGCGGCGCGGAACCCGTCGTCCTCGAGGAACAGCGAGGTGTTGTCCGCACCCAGATGGGTCCATTTCAGGTTCAGCCCGCCGTCGACCAGCACGGTCTGCCCGGTGACGTAGCTCGACAGGTCGGACAGCAGGAACAGGATCGGCCCGGCCTGTTCCTCGGGCCGGGCGCGACGGCCCATGGCGATGGCGCGGCGATCGCGCTCGGGGTCGGCGCCCACGTAGGCGCCCGAGGCGGGGGTCGCGGTGACGCCCGGGGCGACCGCGTTGACCCGGATCCCGTCGAGGGCCAGTTCGGCGGCCAGGGTGCGGGTGGCGGCCACGAGTGCGGCCTTCGCGGTGCCGTAGGCGATGTGGAACGGGGCGGCGTTCATCCCGCTGATCGACGACAGCGACACGATCGATCCCGGCAGGTGCCGCGTTTTCAGTTCGGCGGCGACGGCCTGGCTGAAGAAGAACATCGTCTCCAGATTCCATTCGAGTAGCGCCCGCCAATCCGCGCGGGTGACCCGGGTGGCCGGCATCCATGTCGCTGGCGCGGCGCCGCCGGCGATATTGACCAGCCCGTACAGCTCGCCGTCGGCCGCGCGCGCGTGGCCGAGTACCGTCGCGATGCCCTCGTCGGTGGCGGCGTCGGCGGCCACCGGAAAGATCGGAAGTCCCTGTGCCACAAGCGGTGCGATGTCGGCCTCGAGTTTGTCGCGGGAGCGGCCCACCGCGATCACGGAGGCGCCCGCCTCGGCGATGCGCCGGGTGACCGCCGTGCCGATGCCGCCACCGCTCGCGCCGGAGACGATGACGACGCGGCCGTCGAGTCCGAAGAAGTCGTTGACCGTCACCGCGCTCACCGGCCGTCGCGCCGGATCGCGAGGACGCTGCCCTCGGCGTCTCCGGAGAGGTAGAGCGTGCCGTCGGGTCCGGCGGCGATGCCGCTGAACGGTCCCTGCGGTCCGGAGAACGGCAACAGGCCCTTCAACGGTTTGGGTGTCACCCCGGGCGGGGCGCCCACCGGCAGATTGCGTGCGATCACCTGGCGCGCTTCGTTTTTCGGATCCAGGCCGATCAGTTCTTCGGCCTCGACGTCGACGACGTACACCAGCCCGTCGTGGACCGCCAGCCCGTGCGGACGTCCGAGCCCGTCGGCCACGGTGTCGGCCTTCGAGCCGTCGATCGCCACCACCCGGCCCGCGCCGGCCTCGGCGACCAGGCAGGTGCCGCCCGCGGTGAACGCCACCCCCATCGGATCGTGCAGTCCGCTCGTCAGCGGTTCGGTGCGCCCGTCGCGCACGGCGTGCACCGTGCCGGTGCCCCGGTCGGCGACCGCGACGGTGCCGTCGGGGGCGATCGCCACCCCGTAGAGCTGGTCCAGCCCGTCGACGAGCACCTCGCTCTGGCCGGCGGCCGGGTGATAGCGCGAGACCGACCCGTTGCCGGTGACGATGAGGTCACCGTCGCCCGTCGCGGTGAGGCCGCGGATGTAGCCGGGATAACCGGGGCTGAACAGCATTCCGGCGGTGTGCAATTCGCCACCGGGCGGGACGGCGAGCAGGAAGGTGCCGTCGGCGATGTAGAGGGTGCCGTCGGGGCCGACGGTCAGATCCAGCGGCCAGGTCAGTCCGTCGGCGAGGGCGGTGCGGGTGGCCCCGCCGGCGAGGATTTCGGTGATCTTGCCGGTGAAGCTGGAGACGAACAGCCGCTCGCCGATGAAGGTCAGGTTGTCCAGGCCGGGGCCGACGGTGGCGAGCACGGTTCGCTCGCCGTTGCGCGGATCGATGCGCACCACCTCGCCGGTCGCGACCTGGGTGGAGACGATGCGGCCGGCGGCATCGAATTTGACCGCATCCGGCCCGCCCAGGTCGGCCGCGACCCGCTCGTGTTCACCGCCGTCGGGGTCGATGCGCCAGATCTCGTTGCTGCCCAGCAGCGGATAGTAGAGCTTGCCGTCGGGCCCCACCTCGAGGGCGTTCGGCATCGGCAGACCGTCCAGCAGGATCCGCGCAGCGCCGCCGGCCGGGTCCAGTTCCATCAGCCGCCCACCCGGGCGGCACTCGTCGACGAACAGCCGCCCCTGATGGAAGGTGATGCCGTTGGCGCCGGGGAGATCGTCACGGAGCACCCGGGTTTCGCCCTTGCCGTCGCGGATGCTGACGCGGCCGTCGTAGTACTCGGTGATGTAGAGCTCGCCGTCGGGTGCGAAGGCGATGTCGTCGGGCGCGACGATATCGCTGCCCATCGCGCTGATCGTCTCGAGATCGCCGGAATTCGGGTCCAGGGCGCTGATCTGGCTGCCCGCCACCTGTGCGACATAGATCCGGCCGTCGGCGCCGGTGCGAATGCCGTTGGCGCCGAACAGCCTGCTCGGTGCGGTGATGCGGTCGAGGGTCCACCCGTCGGCGACGCTCGCCGCGGTCGAGGTGAGGTAGCGCGCCGGTGTAGTCACCGCGAAGCCTCCGTAGTGCTCTGGGACGAGGGATCACCCGATTCGGTGTCGGCAGCACGTCTCCCGCGAGACGATGGTGATGTATGACACCTTCTCGTTTCTGGAGAGCGTAGTTCTCCACTTCCTTTCATTCAAGTGTTGTTATCATTGACAGGATTGCCGTAGCATGCGCCGACGACCGCTCATCACCTGCGGCGATGTCGCTCGGGGCGCTCGGTCGTGAGGAGTCTTACCGTGGGTGCGGCAACGTCACCTCGTGCGCCGATGGCGGCCGGCCGGTAGCGCCCCCTTGACGGCTCGGCCGGGTTTCCGTGTCCGTCCGCGGCCGGTCGTGCGGATCGTGGGGCGACACGATCGCCGTCTCGGTCGAGGGGCTGTCGGTGTGCGAAAAGGGCTGCGCCGTCCGGTGTTCGCGCCGGCCGGGCGCGAACGCGAGTCCGGCCGCGGGCGCGCAGCTGCCGCGCCCGCGGCCGGACCCCGCGGAGGAGTGATCAGACGGTGTCGTCGGATTCCGTTGGGCGCGAGGCGTTTTCGGGTTCACGCGGACCCTGGTCCAGCCGGAACGGCGGGTACTCGTCGCGCATCAGCGACACGTAGGCCCGGACCCGCAGCGTCCACCGGTTCATGCCGAGCACGAAGGCGAACAGGCCGTGCGGATACCGGCCGGTGAACAGCAGCGCGATCGCCGCGATGAGGACGAGGATGCCGAGCAGCGGAATCCAGATGACGGCGGTCCCTTCGTCGTCTCCGCCCCAGTACCGCGAGCTGCCGACGAACGCCCAGACGACCAGATACTGCGGGATCGCCAGCAACCACCACTTGACGAGGACCAGACCCCGGTGCAGCCGCTCGGGGTAGTCGACGTCGAGGTCGGCCGGATAGCTCTCGTCGGGCCGGAGACTGAACGGGGGATATCGATCGGTGCCGAGTGCCGAAAGCGCGTAGAACCGCACACGCCACGACCAGCGCAGGACACCGACGTTGAATTCGAACAGCCCGCGCGGATAGCGGCCGGTGATCAGGATGGCGAAGAACGCGATGACCGTGACCACCGCATAGGCGATGTGCAGGAAGAACAGCACGATGTAGTGCGGTATCGCCAGAATCCATTTGACGATCCACTGCCAGCGCGACAGCGCGGGGTCCAGATCGCCGCGCACGCGGACCGGGTAGGGAGATGCCTCGGGTTGCATGTCACGCTCCTCTCGGCGGTCGCGGCCCAGCCGAGCCGCGTCGGATATGCACGATTGTTTCGCATTCGCCCTGCGCGCAGGGGTAATTCGGGCCCGTGCGCGTCACCCCCCCCGCGAGACATGTGACGAGCCGGGGAATACGCGGATGCGACGACGAGGTTCGGCCTCGTATGAAGATCGGAGTCAACACCTTCCTGACCGATGAGGGCATCGGTCCCCGGGTTCTCGGACCGGCACTCGAGGAGCGCGGATTCGAATCGCTGTTCCTCGCCGAACATTCCCACATTCCGGCGAGCCGGGAAACGCCGTACCCGGGCGGCGGTGAGCTCCCGCGCGTGTACTACCGCACGTTCGATCCGTTCGTAGCGCTCGCCGCGGTGGCGGTCGTGACCGAACGCCTGGTGCTCGGCACCGGTGTCACGCTGCTGATCCAGCGCGATCCGATCCACACCGCCAAGGAGGTGGCCACCCTCGACCACCTGTCCGGCGGACGGGTGGTCTTCGGCGTCGGCGTCGGCTGGAACCGTGAGGAGATGGCCGACCACGGCACCGACCCGCGGACACGCGGCGCTCTGCTGGACGAGCAGCTGGCCGCGATCCGGGCGATCTGGACCCAGGATCTGGCCGAATACCACGGCCGGTTCGTCGACTTCGATCCGATCTTCGCCTGGCCCAAGCCGGTGCAGCGTCCGCATCCGCCGATCTTCGTCGGCGGCGGGGAGGTCGCGGCGCGGCGTGCGGTGCGCCTCGGTATCGGGTGGGTGCCCAACGGCGTGGCCGATCCTTCGGAGGTGCCGGCGCAGCTGGCCGCGGTCGGCGACAGCGACATCCCGATCGCGATCACGCCGGTCGCGCCCGATCCCGCGCTGCTCGACGCCTACGCCGAGGCCGGCGTCGAGCGGGTGACGTTGGCGCTGCCGACTCTGCCGGAAGCGGAATCGCTGCGCGCCCTCGACGAATTCGCGGCGGTCGCCGAGCGTTACCGCGACTGAGGGTCGTTGCCGGGCAGCGTCGTGACGGCATACTCACGGCGCTGCCCGCACATCTGCGAACAGGCGCGCAGCCGACCCGAATGCGCTGCGCCCGTGAGCTTTTCCATCGGCCCCTACAGTCTCGCGCGGGGACCCGCCGCGATGGCCTGCCGTGCCAGATCCGAGGAGGCGTTGACCACACCCGAGTCGTAGCGTTCCAGCACGACGGACTGGGTCGCGCGCAGGTGGGCGCGGGCCAGGCGTTCGGCCTCGGCGTCGTCGCCGTCGGCGATCGCGGTGACCAACCGGGCATGTACCCGGGCCGCGTCGTGGGCCTGTGGTTCCGACGGATACTCACCGCGCCGGGTGAGTGTCTCGGCCCACGCCTGCTCCTGCGCCGACCACAGGGTGACCAGGCTGGACACGACGCAGCGCACCGTCGCGTTCGGAGTGAAAGCGACCACCAGATCGTGGAATTCGCGCGCGGTGCGGGTGAAGGCGACACCGTCGCCGACCACCTGCTCACAGGCGTCGATATTGGCCTCGAGCGCGGGTACCACGACCTCGGCGCGGTCGGGACGGCGGGCGCATTCGGCGGCACACAGCGGTTCGAGCATCTGCAGTGCGGCCGCCAGATCGCCGAGGGTGACCCGCGCTCCCTGCAGTGCCAGACCCAGGTGGTAGGCGGCGGAGGTTTCGTCGGGGCGATGGACCTCCGCGCCGCCGACATTGCCGCGCCGCACCGTGACCAATCCCTCGGTCTCGAGGATGCGCAGCGATTCCCGGATCGAGGGATAGCTGACGCCGAATTCCTTCACCAGCTGGTCCTGGGTGGGCAGGCGATAGTCGTCGTCGCCGGACAGGATGCGGGTACGCAGCTCGGAGGCGACCGTTTCGGCGATGCGGCGCTGCGGAATCCGCCCGCGACGCGCGGTGGTCACGCGGGCTGCCTTTGGTCCATGCACGGATTCTAACCAGGCCGTGCTGACCATTCAAATATTGCTATCCTTATGAGGATTGACGTACCGTCTGGTGATGGACTTCACGATGGGGGAGGCCGCCGACGCGCTGCGAGATGACTTGCGGCGCTTGGTGTCCCAGCATGTCCCCGCCGATTTCCTGGGCGCCTTCACCGACGATCCGGCCGATCTCGCCGTGGCGCAGCGGTTCTGCGGGGTCCTGGCCGAGCGCGGACTGCTGTGCGTGGCCTGGCCCCGCGAATTCGGCGGGCGCGGCGGATCGGTGTGGGAGCAGACGGTGGTCCGCGAGGAGATGTGGGCCCATCACGAGCCGCGCGGCGCCCAGTACATGGGGGTCAACTGGGTCGGCCCGGCCCTCATGCGGCACGGCACCCCGCGGCAGCAACGCACCCATCTGCCGCCGATCGCGCGCGGCGAGGTGATCTGGTGCCAGGGATTCAGCGAACCCGAGGCCGGGTCGGATCTGGCGTCGCTGCGCACCACCGCCCGCCGCGACGGCGACGGCTGGCTGATCAGCGGGCAAAAGATCTGGACCTCCTACGCGACCATGGCACAGTGGTGTTTCCTGCTGGCGCGCACCGCCACCGGTGCCCGCAAACAACACGGGCTGACGATCTTCCTCGTGCCGATGTCCGCGCCGGGGGTCCAGGTGCGGCCGATCCGGGCCATGATGGGCCCGCACCATCTGAACGAGGTGTTCTTCGACGAGTTGCGGGTGACCGAGGACGATGTGCTCGGCACGCTCGGTGAAGGCTGGTCGGTCGTGCAGGAGGTGCTGGCCTTCGAACGCGTCGGCATCGCCCGCTATGCCCGCTGTGAACGACTGCTGCGCGCGGCGCCGGAGATACTGGGCGATCGCTGGGCGCAGGTGCCGGCCGAATTGCGCGGGCGCTGGGCGCGCATGCTGATGCACTGCCGCCGGGCACGGTTGCTGGCCTACCGGGTGGTCGCGATGCAGAACGAGCACCGGGTGGCGCCCGGGGACGCCGCTGCCTATCGCATCGCCGTGACCCGGCTCGATCAGGACAGTGCCGACGTACTCACCGAACTGGCCGACCAGCTCGACACGGCACCGGATGCGCAGCGGGAGAGCTGGTTTCGCCGCGCGGTCGCCGACCATTGGCGGTACTCGCAGGCCGCGACCATTGCCTCGGGAAGTATCGAAATGCAGCGACTGCTGTTGTCGCGGGCCCTGCTGGGGGCGTCGTGAACATCGACCTGAGCGGGGAGGCCGCCGGCTACGGCCGCGAGGCGAGCCGGGCCTTCGCGGCCGCGGGCGGGGACCGGCTGATCCAGGCCGCCGAGGCCGAGCCGTCCCGTCGCGCGGACATCGTCGCGCCCGTCCTGGCCGGACTCGGCGCGTGGGAGCTGGATCCGCGTCGCGACAGCGACGATCTGGAAGCGGCGGCGGCCCTGTGCCGCAGTGCCGGCTACTGGGCGCTGCCGTATCCGCTGGCCGAACGGCTGGCGCGGCCGCTCGACGCGGAGGCCGACGGCCTGGTGGTGGTCACCGAATCCCGCGCTCGGGGTGCGGTCGCCGATCTGGACTTGCGGTGGGCGGCAGTCACGGTGGAGGGCAAGCTCTTCCAGGTGCGGACGCTGCCCGACGGTGCGCCGCCACGGACCTCCGCCTTCGTGACGCCCTTGGCGCTGACCTCCGTCGGGGCGGCCGGGAGCGCGGACGCGGCACTCGCGCTGACGCTGAACTGCTGGACGATGCTGGGCATGCTGGACCGCGTCCTCGACCTCACCCGTTCTCATGTCCTGATGCGCACCCAGTTCGGGCAGCCGCTGGCGAAATTCCAAGGTGTGCAATTTCAGCTCACCGATGCCGAGGTCGAACGCAGCGGGCTGGACGTCCTCGCGAAATACGCCTTGTGGAGCGTCCGGCGCGGCGGGGAGGATGCTCTCGGCGACGCGCTCGCGGCGCGGGTCGCCGCACTCGATGCCGCGGAAACCGTCTTCCGGGTCGCCCACCAGTTGCACGGGGCCATCGGCTTCTGCGACGAATCGCCGCTGTCGTGGTTGTCGCGCTACAGCCTGCCGCTGCGCCGGCTGCCGTGGGCGAGTTCCGGGACACGCGATCGGCTGACCCGCCATCTCGGCACACGGGGTCTGCCCGGGCCGTTCGACGGCGGGGAGGCAGTCGATGCCACATGGCAGTGAGTGCACATGCGCACCGAATGCGAAAGTGCGGTAAGTGCCTGTGACGGACGATATTCCGAGCTACGACCTGCCCGATGTGCTAACCGTGACGGGGAGCGGGCCGGTGCGAACGGTGACCATCAACCGGCCCGGCGAATCGAACGCTGTGAACGCACCGCTGCACTGGGCGTTGGCCCATGTGTGGCGGCAGCTCGCGGCCGACACCGCTGCGAAGGTGGTCGTCGTGACCGGCGCCGGCCGGGCCTTCAGCGCGGGCGGCGACCTGGACTGGATCACCTCTTTCCTCGACGATCCGGTGGCACGGGAGGAGAGCTTGCGCGAAGGCGCGCAGATCATCGAGGAGATGTTGCGGTTCCCGCTGCCGGTGATCGCCGCGGTGAACGGTCCCGCCATGGGACTGGGTGCGAGCGTAGCCGTCCTGTCGGACGTGGTGCTGATGTCGCGCAGCGCGTATCTGGCCGATCCGCATGTGAGCGTAGGGCTGGTCGCCGGGGACGGGGGCGCGGCCTTCTGGCCGCTGCTCACTCCGCTGCTGCGCTCGCGCGTCTACCTCTATACCGGCGACCGCATCGATGCCGCGACCGCGGTCGACTTGGGACTGGCCACGGCGGTATCCGAACCGGAGGATCTGCTCGACGACGCGCTGCGGCTGGCGCGACGGCTCGCCGCGCAACCGGCACCGGCGCTGCGGGCGACCAAGCGCGTCGCGAATATGTATCTGTCACAGGCTCTCAGCGGTGCGATGCAGGCGGGATTCGCCGCCGAATCGGTCACCATGTGCTCACCCGAACATCGTGCACGGCTGCTGGCGCTGCGGCGCTCGGCGGCCCGGAGGTAGCCGATGGATGCCCTGGCCGAATTCCGGGAGCAGGTACGGCAGTGGTGTGCGGCGAACATTCCGCCCGAGTGGCGGGCGCGGCAGACCGGCGCCACGGATGCGGAATTCGTGGATTTCCAACAGGAATGGTTTCAGCGCCTGCGGGCGGGCGGCTTCGCGGTGCCGCACTGGCCGCGCGAGTGGGGCGGCGGTATGCCGGTCGCGCAGCAGGCGGTGCTGTATTCCGAACTCGCCGCACACGACGCGCCGCGGCTGGTGCTGGCGTTCGTCTCGATTCATCACGCGGCCTCGACGCTGCTGGCCGCGGGTACCGCCGCGCAACGCGAGCGGCATCTGCCCGCGATTCTGAACGGCGAGATCTGGTGCCAGGGTTTCTCCGAACCGGACGCCGGATCGGATATGGCGGCCTTGCGCACCTCCGCCCGCCGCCACGGCGACGCCTACGTGGTCAACGGCCGCAAACTCTGGGCCAGCGGTGCGGCGTTCGCCAACTGGTGCCTGCTGCTGGCGCGCACCGATCCGAACGCCCCGCAACGCCACGGGATTTCGTACTTCCTGCTCGATATGCGTTCACCCGGGGTGCAGGTGCGGCCGATCCGGCAGGCCACCGGGGAGTGGCATTTCTGCGAAATCTTCCTCGACGCGGTCGAGATACCCGCGGCGAATCTCATCGGTCCCGAGCATCAGGGCTGGCAGGTGGCGCAGCGGACACTCGGCGCCGAACGCGGGCTGACGATGCTCGAACTGGCCGAACGGCTGGCGCACGGCGGTTTCCGTCGACTGGTCTCGCTGTGCGCGCGGCCGCGTCCCGGTGGCGGGTGCGCGCTGGACGATCCGCCGGTCGCGGATCGGCTGGCGCAGCTGGAAACCGAACTGGCCGGCCTGCGGGGTCTGTGCGCGGATCTGGTGGCGGCCGAGCGGCCCGGCCCGGCCGATGCCTCGATCGTGAAGTTGTACTACAGCGAACTGCTGCAGCGGATGACGGATTTCGGGACGGAGGTGGCGGGGGTGAGCGCCCATGCGGTGTTGCGCAAACCGCGGTCGAGCGGATGGGAGTCGGGGGCCTGGATGCTCGACTTCCTCGGATCGTGGGAGTGGACCATTCCCGGCGGCACCAGCGAGATCCAGCGCACCATCATCGGGGAACGCGGACTGGGCCTGCCGCGGGAACCGGTGGTGCCGCGATGACCGGGCGGCTGTCGGAGCCGGTGACCGACTTCGCGGACGTGCACGACGACCTGCGCGCGGTGGCGCGGCGCGTACTCGGGGCGACCGCGCCGGGGGAGCCGCAGGACTGGACGCCGATCGCGGCATCGGGGTGGCCGGGTCTCGAGGTTGCCGCCGAATTCGACGGCGCGGGAGCCACATTCGCCGAAGTCGCGGTGGTGCTGCGGGAAATGGGCCGCGCCCTCACCCGCAGCCCCTACGCCTCGGTGACGGCGCTGACGCTGCCCGCACTCGCCGCGGTGGCGCCGAACGCCGCCCGGGACCGGCTGCTGCGCGCGACCGCCGGCGGCGCGGCCGTGCCGATCGTGGTGGCGGGCGGGGACGCCGCGCCACCGTGGGGCGGGTCCGGCGGATTCGTTCCGTTCCGGATCGAGCGCCGCGACGATGCCGTATTTCTTTGTGGCACAATGAACTTCGCGGCCGATGTCACCGCCGCGACCACGCTGCTGATTCCGGCGAGGGAACCGGACGGATCGACGGTTCTGGTGGCGGTGTCACCCGGCTCCCCCGGTCTCGCGGTCACCGAGCAGCCGATTCTCGACGCGACCCGCGCCGTCGGCGCGGTGCACGCCGAGGACGCCCGCGTCTACGCGGAGTCGGTGTGGCCCTGGACAGGGGCCGCCCCGCTGCCTGCGCTGTTCGAGCGGGCCGCGCTGGCCACCGCGATCGACAGCGTCGGACTCGCCGAGGCGGCCCTCGAAGCCACCGTCACCCACGTGCGCACCCGCGAACAGTTCGGCCGGGCGGTCGGCTCCTTTCAAGCGGTGAAACACGCGTGCGCGGATATGCTCGTCGCCCTGCGCATCGCGACCCGCCTCGTCGACGACGCCGTCGCCGTGCACGTCCGTGGCGCCGCCGATGCGTGGATCGCGGTCGCCCGAGCCAAGTCCCACACCTGTGCCGTCGCGGTCGGCATCGCCGGAAAGGCCATGCAACTGCACGGCGGAATGGGATACACCTGGGAGAGCGGCATCCACCGCTACCTGGAACGCGCCACCTTCAACCGCGCACTGTTCGGCTCCCCGGCCGAACACCGCGCCCACCTCGCCCACCGCTACCGGGAACCGGACTTCACTCCGTGAGGCGCGGTAGCGCCGCGCGCCCACCGGTGGTATCCCGACCGCGTCCTACAGGTGACGCCTGGCGGTCCGCGCCTCGGTTCACGAGGCCGGACGTCTCGGATCGAGACGGCCCCAACCAATGGCGATGGACCGCACGCGCGGACGCGGTCGTGTCCGCATGCCGGTGAAGGCACTGGTGGCCGGTCGCGAGGCGGTCCGGCCGGCATGCCCGGTCGCAGCGATGGTTTCGCTGTCGTCAGCGGGCGGTCCACCCACCGTCCACGACGATGGTCTGGCCGGTCACGTAGCTCGCGGCGTCACCGGCCAGCCAGGCGACCGCGCCCACCACATCCTCCGGTGTGCCGTGGCGTGGCAGGGGAGTGTTGCGGCGCAGGTATTCGCGGGGGCGCTCGTTGTCGTAGAGCGGGGCGGTGATCTCGCTGCGGAAAAAACCCGGGGCGACCGTGTTCACCCGGATGGAATGGCGGGCCCACTGGACCGCCAATTCGGCTGTCAGACCGGATAATCCGGCCTTGCTGGCGGCGTAGGACGCCTGCGGGATGCCCGGGATGCCCACTCGGCCACTGATCGAGGAGATGTTGACGATACTGCCGCGGCCGACCGCGCGCATATGCTCGAATACCGACTGCGACAGCAGCAGGGGTGCGGCCAGATTCAGCTCCAGGGTGGACCGGATGGCCGGCAGCGGTTCGGATTCCGCGCGTTCCTCGGTGAACATGGTGCCCGCCGCGTTGACCAGGATTTCCGGCGGACCCAGGGCGGCGGCCGTCGCCTCGGCGATCACGCCGATCCGGTCCAGCTCCGACAGGTCGGCGGTGACGGCGAGGCCGTCGATCTCCACGGCCAGCTCGTCCAGCCGATCGCGCCGTCGCGCCACCACCGCTACCCGGGCGCCGAGTCCGGCGAGGGTGCGGGCCACGGCTGCTCCGAGGCCCGACGACGCGCCGGTCACGATCGCGACCCGGCCCTCGAGATCGAAGACGTCCGCCCCGCCGCGGCCGTGCTGTCCGGTCACCGCGTACTCCCTTTCGCCGCAGCGGGTTTCCTGTGGTAGGTGCGCCGTGCGGTCACGACGGTTCTCCGGGCCGCGCGGCGACCAGTGCCGCGAGTTCGGTGCGCCGAATCTTGCCCATCGCATTCACCGGCAGCGCCGGCACCTGAACCCAGCGCTCGGGTACCTTGTAACTTGCGAGTTCGCGCCGGCACCAGGCCGTCAGCGCTTCGAAATCGACTGCCGGCCCGGTACTTTCGACGACCGCGGCGACCCGCTGGCCGAGCCGATCGTCGGGAATCCCGCAGACCGCGGCGGCGGCGACCTGCGGATATCCGGTGATGACGCGCTCCACCTCGAGCGGATAGACGTTCGCGCCGCCCCGGATGATCACCAGCTTCTTGCGGTCGATCACCCGCAGCCAGCCCTCCTCGTCGACGGTGCCGATATCGCCGGTCGGTAGCGGCAGCGGCTCGCCCGGACGCACGCGGCCATCGGCCCAGTAGCCCAGCATCGGTGTCCAACGGCCTGCCCACGGCCCGGCCGGTGCGGGGGACAGCCGCAATTCACCCGGCTCGCCGGCGGGCAGGCGGCGATCGCCGTCGTCGTAGGCGGCTACGTCGAACTGCGGCGTCACCCGGCCGCTCGTGCCCGGCCGCCACGCCGGACCGGGCGGGTCGATCGACACCACGGTCGGCGCCTCGGTGAGCCCGTAGGTGACGCGCGGAACCAGGCCGTGGGCCTCGGCGAAGGCGTCGCGCACGGCGTCGGAGGTGTCGCTGCCGCCGCTCCACACCTCACGCAGCGAGGTCAGATCGGCATTGCGGCGGGCCAGATCGTAGAGCTGGGCGGGTGCGCCGTTCCACACCGTAACCCGATGTGCGGCAATCCATTCCGCCACTCCGTCGGCGTCGCGCCGGTTCATGATCACCGCGGTCCCGCCGGCCTGGGCGGTGGTGAGGGTGGACAGAATCATCATGTTGAGAATGGTCAGCGCGAAACTGTCGCCGCGGCGCAGATCCGGACCCCAGCCGCGGGTCGCCACCGTGACCGCGCCCGGCAGCAGCATGCCGCGCTGGGAATGCACGACGGCCTTGGGAACCCCGGAGGTACCGCTGGTGAACGCGATTCCGGCCGGTGCCTCGGGATCGGTCTCCACTCGCGGTGCCGGGTCTGCCGCGCGCAGCAGCCCGGTCCATCGGTCGGGATCGACAGCTTGCGAAACCCGTGGTTCGAATCGCGGTCCGGCCAGGACGACCGACGGCTCCACCAGATCGCACAGCAGTTGCTGTTCGGATGCCGCGGCCGCCTCGCCGATTCCCGCCCACACCGCGCCGATCCGCTGGGCGCCGTGGAAGGCCGCCACGATGGGCAGATCGTTGGGCAGGCACGCCGCGACCCGATCACCCGGGCGTACCCCGAGCCGCCACAGCGCGCCGGCCGCCCGCGCCGCCGCTTCGTCGAGTTCGGCATACGTCCACGCGCCCGACGCCGCTTCGATGGCGGTGGCGCCGGGCCGGGTGGCCAGCATCGGATCGAGGATCGCGGCGACCGAAGCGGGAATCCGCACGCCGTTGTTGTCACTGCCCACCGAACCTTGATATCACTATCCTTGTAAAGATTCATCAGATAGCCTGAAGATGTTGCCCCCGAGGGCTGTTCGCGACTCCGCGCGGCCGGTGGGCTTCGATTCCACGTGCCCGGACGCCGTGGTCACGCCCGTCCGGAGCCGGTCGTCGCGCGGGAGTGTCGAACGAGGAGGCACCGATCATGCAGCCGCCGAACACCGCCGCCGGTCCGCTGGCGGGGGTGCGGGTCATCGACCTGACCGCGATGGTCATGGGCCCGTACTGCACCCAGATCATGGCCGATATGGGCGCGGAGGTGATCAAGATCGAGCCGCCCGCCGGGGACAACACCCGCTACATCTCCGCCGGGCCGGAACCCGGCATGGGCGGGGTCTTCGTCAACGTCAACCGCGGCAAACGCAGCGTGGTGCTGGATCTGCGCACCGAGTCCGGCAAGGCGGCACTGCGCGCATTGATCCGCACCGGCGACGTGTTCATCCATTCGATGCGCGGACGGGCGATCGCGGCACTGGGTTTCGACTATCCGGCGGTGGCGGCGGTGAATCCCGCGATCGTCTACACCAACTGCTACGGCTACGGCCGCCGCGGCCCGGACGCGGATCGCACCGCCTACGACGACACGGTCCAGGCCGAATGTGGACTGCCGTATGTGCAACAGCGCCTGACCGGCCACACCGCCTACGTCGGCACCATCATGGCGGACAAGGTCGCCGGCCTGACCGCCCTGTACGCGACGGTGATGGCGCTGTTCCATCGGGAACGCACCGGCGAGGGCCAGGAGGTGGAGGTCGCCATGTTCGAGACGATGGCGGCGTTCATGCTCGTGGAGCACGCTGCCGGCGCTCTGTTCGAACCGGCGCTCGCGCCGCCGGGATATCCGCGTGCGCTCACACCGGACCGCAAGCCCTACCGCACCGCCGACGGATACCTCGCGGCACTGGTCTACAACGACAAACAGTGGAACGCGTTCGTCGATGCGGTGTGTCCGCCTTGGGCCACACCCGAATTCGCGACCTTGGCACAGCGGGCCGCGCGGATCGACGAGGTCTACGCCCTGCTGGCCGACACGTTCCGGGAGCGCACGACCCAGCAGTGGCTGGACCTGCTCGAGACCCTCGACATCCCCGCGGCGCCGGTGAATTCGCTGGAGGCACTGTTCGGCAATCCGCATCTCGAGGCGGTGGGCTTCTTCGAAACCGTCGACACGCCGAACGGTCCGGTGCGGTTCCCGGGGCCGCCCGCGTGGTTCTCCCGAACCCCCGGCCGCGTGGCCGGACCGGCGCCGCGGCTGGGCGCCCACACCGCCGAACTCGTCGGCGATCGAGACAGCCGTCTGGCGCGCACCGGTGAGGGAGGAGGCGCCGCATGACGGTCGTGCGCGATCCGGCGGACCTGGATCTGAGCGAAATCCTCCGGCCCGGCGATCATCTCGTGATCGGGCAGGCCTGCGGCGAACCACCGACCCTGGTCGAATCGCTGTTGCGGCAGGCCGCGGACATCGGCGGGCTGACCGCGTTCATCGCCACCAGTTTCTCCGGATCGTTCACCCCGGCCGCCACCGCCGGCCTGCGGATGCGCAGCATGGGCGCGATCGGCGCGCTGCGCGGCCTGACCGCCTCGCACGCGCTCGAGGTGATCGCCTGCCACGTCGGGCAGATCGGGCCGATGCTCGAATCCGGCGCGCTGCGGTGCGATTGCGCCTTCGTCCAGGTCGCGCCCGCCGACCGGCACGGCAACCACAGCCTCGGACTGGTGAGCGACCATGTCGCCGCGGCGGTGCGCGCCGCGCGGGTGGTGGTGGCCGAGATCAACGAGCAGGTGCCGTGGACCTACGGCGAATCGATCCCCGGCAGCGAGATCGACTACGCGGTCGAGGTGTCGCGACCGCCGGTCACCGTCGCCCCGCCGCGAATCGGACCCGTCGACGAGGCGATCGCACGCCACGCGGCCGCCTTCATCGGCGACGGTGCCGTGGTGCAGACCGGGATCGGCGCGGTGCCCGACGCGCTGTTGCGGATGCTGAGCGACCGGGTGGATCTCGGCGTCCACTCCGGCATGATCGGCGACGGCCTGGTCGACCTCGTCGAGGCGGGCGCGATCACCAACGCCCGCAAGCGCATCGACACCGGCGTCTCGGTGACCGGCGCGCTCATCGGCACCCGCCGGCTCTACGACTTCGCCGACCGCAACCCCGCGATCCGCATGTGCCCGGCCACCTACACCCACGATGCCGCCGTGCTCGCCCGGCTCGACGATCTGGTGTCGATCAATTCCGCGGTGGAGGTCGACCTCACCGGACAGGTCAACGCCGAACAGCACGGAACGGCGTATCTCGGCGGCACCGGCGGACAGGTCGATTTCGTGCGCGGGGCGGCGCGCGCTCGCGGCGGGCACGCCATCATCGCGCTGCCCGCCACCGCCAAGGGCGGCACCGTGAGCCGGATCAGCGCCGCTCTGTCGGGCCCGGTCACCACCGCGCGCAGCGAAACCGACATCGTCGTCACCGAATTCGGCGCGGCCGAGCTGGCGGGGCGCACCCTCGCCGAGCGGGCGCGCCGGTTGACCGCCATCGCCCATCCCGATTTCCGCGAGGACCTGGAACGGGCCGCGGCCGAGATCACGAAGCGAGGATTCTGAATGGCCGACATACCCGCGACCGATTCACCCGGCACCGAGGCGGTGCTGTTCGACGCCCGCGCCGACGGCATCGCCGTCATCACGCTGAACCGGCCCGCCACTCGCAACTGCCTGGACGCCGAGATCCGCGCGGGCCTGTTCGCCGCCTGGGACCGCTTCGAACACGATGCGGCGCTGCGGATCGCGATCCTCACCGGCGCGGGCGACAAGGCCTTCTGTGCCGGAGGCGATCTGAAGGAGATGGTCGCGACCGGGATGCAGGTGCCGCCGCGTGCGATGTACCCGCTGCCCTACGACACCGTCGAGTTGTCGAAGCCGACCATCGCCGCGGTGAACGGCGCCGCGTTCGCCGGCGGGTGGATGATCGCGCAGGCCTGCGATCTGTGCGTCGCCGCGACAACCGCGCGTTTCGCGGTGACCGAGGTGAAGGTCGGCCGCAGCTCCCCGTGGGCGGCGCCGCTGATCCACATGATCCCGCAGCGCGTCATGATGGAACTGCTGCTGACCGGCGCCCCCATCGACGCGCGGCGAGCCTACGAGATCGGCCTGGTCAATCGCCTCGCCGAACCCGGGCGACTGCTGGACACCGCGATCGAGCTGGCCGGCGAAATCCTCAGCGGCGCACCGCTTTCGGTCCGTGCCGCGCGCGAGACGGTTATGCTCGCCACCGAGATGGGCCGTTCGGCGGCACTGCGGGCGGCCCGCGCGGCCAGTGAACGCTGTTATCGGAGCGAGGATGCGCAGGAGGGGCCGGCGGCGTTCGCCGCAGGCCGCCCACCGGTGTGGAAGGGGCGTTGACCGATGCCGACCGCGGCGCGTGATACGTCGACCGCGTCGAATGTGATCTGGAGCAGAAGTCGGCACAAATGAGATCCTTGTCACATGGAGCAAACCGACCTACTGTGTGTTCAGTAGGTTGCTTCGACCAAAGGAGTTCGGTGTCCGGTCAGCGACGGCCAGCCAACGTCCGGGCCTACGACACGCTGCTCGCCAAGGGGGAGGAGCGCAAACTGCGCATCCTCGCCGTGGCACAGCGGATGCTCGCCCGCAACGGGTGGCGGTCGACCACACTCGCGCAGATCGCCCGGGAAGCCGGAGTCACCCCGGCCGGGCTGCTGCACCACTTCGAATCGAAGGATCAACTGCTGCACGCGGTCCTGGAAGCCCGCGACACCGACGACGAAATGCACGCGGATCTGGAAGGTGAACTGCCCGAACAGATTTCCGGAGTCGCTGATCGTTTTCACCGCGCACCCGATCTGATCGGCATGTACGCGGTGCTGCTGATCGAGAATCTGGAACCCGATGCGCCGCTGCACGATCGCCTGCTCGATCGCTATCGCGCGGCGAAAGATCAGGTCGCCGACAGTATCCGGCGCGGACAGCGCTGCGGGCGCTACAGCGCCGATGTGGACCCTGCCGTCAAGGCTGTGGAGATAGTCGCTTTTCTCAATGGAATGGAAACGTCATGGCTGCTCGATCCCTCGATTCCACTGACCAAGGTGTTCCAGGAGTACGCTCGGTCGCTCGAACGCGAGCTGACGCGCAGCGACGTCCATTGAGGTACCGGTTGGGTGTGGTGTCGCCGACGGTGACCGAAGTGGTGCGCTGTGCCGGCGGCTGGCTGTTCGATCGCGGGATGGCGGGCTGGGAGGTCACCGTCATCGTCGGCGATCCCACCCACGCCCGCGCGCTCGAGATTCTCGGTGCTGTCGTACTCGACATGGAGGATTCGCTGTCCTCGCCCGTCCACGGCCCGCATCCGCATGCGGTGGCGCTGGCAGGTGAGTTGTTCGAAACCGATCACCGCATCCGCTGCGGCGTCCTCGACACACTCGACCGCGGACTGTCCGAGGTCACGCTGCTCGGCGAGTTCTGTCCCAGCGAACTCGACTGCCGGGTGGATACGGTGCAGCACCGATTGAGTGTCGCCGCACGGGCTTTCAAGCGTCAGGCCCTCGCCGCCGCGGGGATACCGGCCACCGCGGTGGCTCCGCTGGAGACGTTCCGCAGCGGAGCACCGGTGTGGGCGCCGCCGGTGGATCTGGTGCCGGTGGCCGGTTAACCGCCCGCCCTGTCTTCGTCCATATCGATGACGACTTTTCCGACCGCGCGCCCGTCGGCGACCAGCCGGAGGGCCGCGGCGGAGTCGGACAGCGGGAAGCGGGCGCCGATATGCGGGCGCAGGCCGTCGGTCAGCAGCCGCCCGAGTTCGCGCTCGTTGCGGTCGAATTGGGCCCGGTCGATATCCTGGAACTGGAAGCCCAGTATGTGAATTCCCTTGACCAGCACCAGATTCAGCGGGATGCGGGCGACCGTGCCCGAGGCGAAGCCGACCGTGACGAAACGCCCGCCGCGGCGCAACGACCGCAGCGCCGGTTCGCTGAGCGCCCCGCCGACCGGGTCGACGACCGCATCGGCGCCCTCGGGCAGCGCGGCACGGAGGGCGTCACGCAGATCGCTGTCGCGGTGGTCGATCAGACGCGTGGCCCCCAGGGATGCCGCGACCTCGAGTTTGGCGGGGGAGGAGGCCACCGCGGTCACCGACAGCCCGAGCCGCGCACCGAGTGCCACCGCCGCCGACCCGACGCCGCCCCCGGCGCCGAGCACGATCAGCTCCCCGCCGGCCGGTACCTGCGCCACCGACCGAATGCAGTGGTAGGCAGTGCGATACGTGACACCGATGGCCGCCGCGGCGGCCGCATCGACATCGTCCGGAATGGGCGCGAGCGTGGTGGCCGGGACCACGACCTGTTCGGCGAAAGCGCCGTACAGCCCGGTACCGCGGACCCGGTCGCCGATCGCGACCTCCCCGCATCCGGGCCCGAGGGCGACGATCTCGCCGGCGAATTCGCTCCCGGGCACGAACGGTGGGGGCACGCTGATCTGATACTCGTTCGCGACGAGCAGCACATCGGGATAGTTGACCGCCGCGGCCCGCACCCGCACCCGGACCTGGCCCGCCCTCGGTTCCGGGACGGGGCGGTCGGCGACGCGCACCACCTCCGGCGGGCCGTAGCGCGGGCACACCGCGACCCGCATCGCGGTCACCTGCCCTGCCATCGGGGGGTGCGCCGTTCCAGGAATGCCCGCGCCCCCTCGGCGGCATCCGCGCTGCGGAAAACCTCACGCTGCCACTGCTTCAGCCGGCGCGTGGCCTCGGCGTCGTCGGTGACGGCGAGGCGTGCCAATTGCTTCGAGGCGGCCAGGGCCAGGGGAGCGTTCGCGGCGACGGTGGTGGCGAGGGCGACGGCGGTGTCGAGTACCCGATCCGGTTCGGCCACCATATTGACCAGCCCGATGCGGTGGGCGCGGCCGGCGTCGACCAGGTCGCCGGTGAGCAGCATCTCCAGGGCGATGCCGAGCGGGATCCGGGTGCCGACCGCGGTGCCGCCGCCCGCGGCGAACAGGCCGCGCTTGACCTCCGGGAACCCGAACGAGGCCGCGGCCGAGGCCACGATGATGTCGCAGGCGAGCAGGAGTTCCAGTCCGCCGCCGACGGCGGTGGCATTGGCCGCGCCGATGATCGGAATCGCGGTCCGCCCGGCGGACAGTCGCGCGTAGGCGTCCAGGGCCGCGCGCTGTTCGGGTGAATCCGGTTGCGCGCCCGCGCCGTCGGCGAACTCGCGCAGATCCATCCCGGCGCAGAAGGCGCGCTCGCCGGTCCCGGTGAGCACCAGGGCGCGGATGTCCGGATCGGCCTCCGCCGCCAGCAGCGCCTCGCCGATACCGCGAAGTACGTTGCCGTTGAGCGCGTTTCGCGCTTCCGGGCGATTGATCCGCACGACCAGGACCGCGTCGCGGCGCTCGACGACCACCTGGCCGGTCTCGGGTGTGGTGTTCATCGGTACTCCGTGCTCTCGGCGAGGTCGGCCGCCTCGCGCATCAACTTCGGCACGATCGGGCCGAAGGACTGCAATTTGACATCGTCTCCGGCGCGCTGGAATCCGCGTTCCAGCACGATGGCCAGCTTCCATTTCGCCAGGATCAGGTAGTAGTCCACATCGTCGACCTGCCGGCCGGACACGTCCGCGTAATGGGCGACCAGCCGGTCTCGCGGCGGCATGCCGCGCAGATCCACATAGCTCACCCCGGCGGCCTCCGGGGCGGAGGTGTCGTCCGGCCAGCTCTGCACCATCCAGGCGAGATCGAGTTTCGGGTCGCCGACCGTTCCCATCTCCCAGTCGACCAGCGCCGCCAGCCGGGCGGGCGCGCCGTGTTCGAACATGACGTTGGCGAACTGATAGTCACCGTGCATGAGGCCCGGGATGTAGTCGAGGGGCCGGTGCGCGCGCAGCCATGCGGTGGCCTCGGCCATCCCGTCGAGGTCGCGGCCGCGGTGACGGGCGAAGAAGTCGGTCCAGCGCTGGACCTGCCGTTCGTGGAATCCGTCGGGCCGGCCCAGATCCTGTAATCCCTTGGCGCGCCAGTCGACTCGCGACAGCAGCGCGATACCTTCGGCGAGCTGGTAGGCCAGACCGGCGCGGGCGTCGAGATCGGTGTCGAACGGCGCGGGCCAGCGTTTGCTGTCCATCGGCGACCAGCCGTCCACATAGCCCATCAGATAGAAGGTGCGGCCCAGGACGGAATGGTCGGTGCAGACCGCGACGGCGGGCGTATGCGGTACGTCGGTGCCCTCGAGAGCCGCGGTGAGCCGCCATTCCCGTGCGATCCCGGCGTCGCGTTCGGGAGGTGCGCCGGCGGGCGGGATACGCAGGACGCAGCGGTATTCGCCGCGGCTGATCAGGTAGATCTCGTTCTGGGTGCCGCCGGAGAGGAGCCGGGCCTGCGCCGGTTCGCCGCGGCCGGGCAGGTCGCGGGCGTCCATCCACTCCGCGAGGCGGGCGGTGTCGATCACTGGTTACCTACCTCGTGTTCGAGATGGTCGGCGAATTTCGCCCGGGCGGCGTCGAGCTTCTTCGGAATCCACTGGCTGGGCCACAGATCCTCGCTCGGGCGGTAGTCGCGCAGAACCTGTTTGGCGACGGTGCCCTTGTGCACCTCGGTCGGCCCGTCGGCCAAGCCGAGCACGCCGGCGCCGTGGATCATCGTGAAGAAGGGCATCTCGTTGGTGACCCCGAGCGCACCGTGCACCTGCATCGCGCGCCAGGCGATGTCGTGCAGCACGGTCGGCATCACGACCTTCACCGCGGCGATGTCCTTGCGCACCTTGCGGTAGTCGTTGTATTTGTCGATCTCCCAGGCGGTGTAGAGCACGAACAGCCGGAATTGCTGCAACTGGGCGTAGGAATCGGCGATATAGCCCTGCACGAACTGCTTGTCCGACAACCGGCTGCCCGCGGTTTCGCGGCTCAGCGCCCGCTCGCACATCATGTCCAGGGCGCTGCGGGCGAGTCCGATGGTGCGCATGGCGTGATGGATGCGGCCACCGCCGAGCCGGGTCTGCGCGATGGCGAACGCCTGTCCGGCTCCGCCGAGCAGTGCCGAATCCGGAACGCGCACATTGTCGTAGTGGATCAGCGCGTGCGCGCCGCCGTCGAGCGGTTCCCCGTAGAGTCCGACATTGCGTTCGATGCGCACGCCGGGGGTGTCGGTCGGTACCAGGAACATCGACATGCCTTGATGGGCACTGACATTCGGATCGGTCACCACCATGACGATGAGGAAGGCCGCGGTGGCCGCGTTGGAAGAGAAGAACTTCCAGCCGTTGATGATCCAGTCGTCACCGTCGCGCACCGCGGCGGTGGTGAACCGGGCCGGGTCGGCACCGGCCTGCGGTTCGGTCATCGAATAGCTGGAGAACAGCTCACCCTCGAGCAGCGGCCGCAGATAGCGCCGTTTCTGCTCCTCGGTACCGAAATGCGCGATGATCTCGGCGTTGCCGGTATCGGGGGCCTGGCATCCGAAGATCACCGGCGCCCACGACGATCGCCCCAGGATCTCGTTCAGCAGCGCCAGTTTCAGCTGTCCGTAGCCCTGTCCGCCGAGCTCCGGGCCCAGATGCGTGGCCCACAACCCTTGCTCGCGCACCTGCTGTTTGAGCGGATCGAGCACGGCGCGGCGAGTCGGGTCCGGTGGCACGAACTGCTCGTGCGGCCAGATCAGGTCGAGCGGTTCGACCTCCTCGCGGACGAACGCGTCGGCCCAGTCCAGCTTCTGCTGAAACTGCGGATCGGTCTCGAACTCCCACGCCATTGCGCCTCCTCCCATTCGATGGAAATATGATTCTCGTGACGAAGAATAACATTCTTGACGGAGCTGATGGGATTCCGGCCGAGGGGATTCCGCGGAGGCGCGGCGCATGAGGGCCGGCGACCAGTTCCACATCGGTATCGTCGCCGCGGATATGGCGGCGACGACCGCCACGCTGTCGCGGATACTGGGCTACGAGTGGGGACTCGAGACGGGTGGGCCGCTCACGGTGGTGTCGCCGTCCGGCGAGCAGGCCGTCGACATCCGCTGCGTCTACTCCACGACCGTCCCGCGAGTGGAGGTGATCCGGGCGGTGGCGGGCACAGTGTGGGAACCGGTGTCCGGCAGTGGCATTCACCACCTCGGCTACTGGTCCGACGACGTGCCCGCCGATATCGCGGAACTCGAGGACGCCGGGTACACGGTGGAGGCGGTGCGGCCGGGCCCCGGCGGTGTCCCGCTGTTCGCCTTCTTGAACGGACCGACGGGATTTCGCATCGAATTGCTGAGTCGCGCAGCCGAATCCGCCCTCGCCCGTTGCTGGGCGCCGGGTAACGAACGACGGAACGACGGTGATCGCGGATGACCGAACGCACGCCGCTGCGCCGCGAAGGGCGTGCGGAAGAGGTCGCGGCCGTGGTGGCGTTCGCGCTCTCCGATGTGGCGAGTTTCCTCAACGGCACCGATCTGGTCGTCGACGGCGGCGTGACGGCGGCGCTGCGGGCCGGGCCGGACGGCCGACGATGAACGACGACGTCGCGGCCCGGATCGCGCAGCGGGCCCTGGCCGAACGCGGCGCCGCCTACACCGCGGAGGTCCGGCGGCTGCTGGACGCCGGGCTGGCGGTGATGCGGCGCTGCGGAACCGAGTCGCGCCCGCGCGTCGCCGATATCGTCGCCGTCGCCGGGCTGTCCAACGATGCCTTCTACCGGCATTTCGCCTCCAAGGACGCGCTCGTCGCCGCCCTCCTCGAAGACGGAACCGCCCGGCTACTGGATTATCTGGAGCATCGGATGGGCACGCGGTCCGCACCCGGGGACGCGGTGCGCGAATGGGTGGACGGCGTGCTGTCCCAGGGGGTCGGTGAGGTCGCCGCGACCACCCGGGCGGTGATGTGGAATGCCGGCGGTCTGGCACAGGGTTTGGTGACCGGACCGCCGGAGGCCAGTACCCGGCTCGCCGAACTGCTGCGCGCGCCGTTCGCCGAATTGGGCTGCGAGCAACCGGATGTCGACGCGGCGCTGGCCGCGCACGCGGTGGTCGGCCGGCTCGCCGAACTGCTTTGGCGGCGAGCCGAACCGACCGCCGCGGACGTGCGGTGCGTCACCGAGTTCTGTCTTCGCGCGGCGCGGGCAGGCCGCCGAGATGCGCCGGCATGATCGTCGGCGCCTCCTCGCGCGACCGGGCGCGGGTGCCCGGCGCTCAGACCCTCGTCTCGGCCATATCCACCTGGCGGGCGGCGTTGGCCAGTGCGGTGACGACGCAGGTGCCGATCCGGCCGCCCCGGTCGTAGAGGGTGGCGGTGCCGACCGCGATGCCGTCGGCCGACATATGGTCCTGTGCATGCAATCCCAGCTCCCGTCCCTGGGGGAGCCTGGTCAGGGTGAGGGTCACGTCGCTGTTGATGTAGCCGACGCCCTCGGTGCCCCAGTTGCAGACCAGATTGGTGGTGTCGGCCAGGAACGCCGCGCGCTGGAACGGCGTGATCGGCTCGCCCTCGACCAGTGGCGGCAGATTCTGCCAGACCGATTTGCGTTCCTCGTTCTGCGCGGCGGCGAAGTCACCGGACCAGTCACCGTCACCGCATTTGAACAACGGTGGTTGACCGGTGGGCGCGTCCAGCCGCCGTTCGGGCACCGGCAGGTCCTGTTCGGCCTGCCAGATCCGGCCCGGAGGTTGCTGCGTGGCGGCCAGATACATCACCGACGCCCGCACCCGCACCTCGTCCTGCTGGGTGATCCACGCATCGGCGGCGCGCACCCGGGCACCGGAGCGCACCACCGCGCTGTGCACCGTGATCGGTTCGTTCCGCACCGGGCGGAACAGGTCGGCGGTGAGGCGTGCGGGAACGAAACCGGCTCCCGGGCAATGGGTTTCCAATTCTCGCGCCAGCAGCCCGCAGATGGCGGGTCCGGCCACGTGATCGGGCGACCATTTGCTCACCGCGAAGTCGCCCGCGACGAACCCCCGTTCGTCACGGCTGAAGAATGCCATCATCGCCTCGGCCCTTCCGTTCCCGGCCCCCTCGAATTAGAACACGTTATCGGACGGCATCCGGAGGGTGGCCACCGGTTCGCCCAGTGGCGCGATAGCTGAATGTCAGCAACTGTCGTCACCTAGGATCGGATCATGAGTCGATGGGAACCCAATGCGCGCGGCCGGCTGTCCGAAGCGGCCCTCGAGCTGTACTCCGAGCGCGGGTTCGACGAGACCACGGTGGCCGAGATCGCGGAGCGGGCGGGCCTCACCGAACGCACCTTCTTCCGCCATTTCGCCGATAAGCGGGAGGTGCTCTTCGGCGGCCAGGACCTGCTGAGCAGCGCGATCGCGGAAGCGGTGGCCGCAGCTCCCGCCGATGCGGACCCGATGGCGACGGCGATCGCCGCGATCCAGGCGGCCGGTGCGCGGATTCCCGCTCTGCCGCAGTGGCAGCGGCGGCGGCGGGCGGTGATCGCGGCCAACCCCGGACTCCAGGAGCGTGAGCTGCGGAAAATGGCCGTTCTGGGTGGCGAACTCGCGGACGCGCTGCGGAGCGCGGGCGCTTCGGAGGCCGTCGCGACCGTCTGCGCCCGGGTCGCGGTGACCGTCTTCGGCATCGCCTTCGATCGGTGGCTCGACGGTTCCTCCACGCGCGAATTGTCACACGTTACAGCCGAGGTATACGCCGAGCTCAGGGCCGCCGTCGGCGCCGGACGAGCGGTCTCGGACGAGGTACGGGCGGGTGACCCGGGGTGACGGGCGGCACAGAATGTGCTTAAGGTGACGGGGAACGACACGTCCAGCCCGACCGATGGAGAACAACGTTGAAGACCAGACTGGGCTGCCCCTGCGGTGAACAGATCGTCGGCACCGACGAAGACGACCTCGTCGAGAAGACGCAGAAGCATCTGGCCGAGAATCACCCCGGCCACGACTACTCGCGCGACGAAATCCTCTTCCTCGCCTACTGATCCTCCGTATCGGCGGCCAGATAGCTCGCCGCGTGCAAATGCCCGCGAAGCGTGGACTTCACCACCGAGTTGCCCCGGGATCCGAACGGCGAACTGTGCAAACGACTACTGCGGCAACGCTATTGGCCCGGCCACGAGAGCCGGGTCATCTGGGTTGCCCGCGCATCTGCTCGCGGCCTCGTTCGATCACCCGGGCCCCGTACTCGGCCATGCGGGCGGTGCCGGGCGACCAGGTTTCGGCCATGACACCTTCGAGCAGCTGTGCGCCGCGCCCGTCCTCCTCGGCCAGGGCGCGGTAGTGCCGCAACAGCCGCGTGCGGGCCTCGCTGTCGCCGGTCAGCAGGTCGGCGGCGAGGGAACGCGTGAACGGCAGCAAGTGGGCATGGGGCACAACATGATTGACCAACCCGTAGGCGAGTGCGTCGTCGGCGGTGAGGAAATTGCCGGTGAGCGACAGTTCGACCGCCCGGCGCCGGCCCACCGTCCGGGTGAGTCCGACCGTGACCCCGCCACCGGGCATCATGCCCATCCGGGCGTGGGTGTCGGCGAACCGGGCTCGTTCGGAGGCGACGAGGAAGGTGCACTGCAGCGCCAGTTCCAGCCCGCCCGCGACACATGCGCCGTTGATCGCGCCGATGACCGGAATGTCGACCACCGGCAAGAATCGGAACAGGCCGTCGGGTCCGCGCCCGGGCCCCGATCCGGGGGTGCGGACCGACGCCGGCCCGGACGCGGCGGCGCCGATATCGATCCCCGCGCAGAAGGCCGGATCGGCTCCGGTGAGAACGACCGCGCCGACATCGGGATTCGCGCCCGCTGCGGCGACCGCATCCCATACCGCATCCATCAGCGCGCGATTGAGCGCATTGCGGACCGCCGGACGGTGCAGTGTCACCGTCGCGACGCCGTCCGCGTGCTCCACCGTGACCACGGGTTCGGTCATCGCCCGCTCCGTTCGAATCGAAACAGCAGTATCAGTTTTGAAGAATAATATTCTCACCCCAAAAGGGGGTGATCTGTGCGAATCGACACCACGATCGGTGCGCTGGTGATCGCGGCCGGGTACGGCCGCACCACCGCACTGATGGGTTCGACCTGGAGCTAGCTGATGGCGATCTGCGTGATCAACGGCGGCGTCGGGCTGGCCTACGATGCGATGCCCGCGCTGCCGGCCGCGGCGCTGGCCTGAGACGCTGGTCGGCCGGGTCAACCGGCCGACCAGCCGCCGTCCACCGGGACCACCGCTCCGTTGATGAACGAGGCGGCGTCGGAGGCGAGGAAGACGGCGACCTCGGCCATCTGCTCGGGTTCGGCGACACCGCGCATCAGCGACATCACCGGCTGCAGCCGGGTCACCCCGTCGAGATCCCATTCCGGGGTGGGCTCGGCGATGCCGGTCATCGTCGGGCCCGGCAGGATCGCATTACATCGGATGCCGTCCCCGGCATGGATCCACGCCACATTGCGGGTCAGTCCCACCACTCCGTGTTTGGCGGCGGTGTAGGCGATTCCCGCTGCGCCGCCGCGGATTCCGGCCTCCGAGGCGGTGTTGACGATCGAACCGATGCCCTGGTCGAGCATATGAGGCAGCACCGCCCGGGTCATGAGGAAGGTGCCGGTGAGGTTGACCGCGACCGTGCGTTCCCAGGTGGTCACCGGGGTGTCGGCCGGCAATGCCATCTTGTCCATGATCCCGGCGTTGTTGCACAGCACGTCGATACGGCCGAAGGTGTCCATCGCGGTGCGGGTGGCGCGGGCGACGTCGATTTCGTCGGAGATGTCGACCACTACCGGAATCGCGGCCGCGCCGATCTCCGCGGCGGTACCCTGGGCGCCGTCGGAACTGATATCGGCCGCCACGACCATGGCGCCGCATTTGGCGAATGCGATGGCCATGGCCCGCCCGATTCCGGAGCCGGCGCCCGTGACGATGGCTACCCGGTTGTGAAAGTTACTGGTGCTCAACGGTGTTCCCTCCTCGGTGCGCTGCGGGCCCGCCGGCACGTGTCGACGTCGCCGTTCCAACCGGACATCACTGTCCGGTTGGTAGTGTAGGCCGGTGACCGAGCAGCGTCGAGGGAATCGTGGACCCGGTGCGGCCGCCGCCAATCGAGCGGCTCTGATCGCCGCCGCCCGCGAGGTGTTCGCCGAATCGGGTTTCGAGGCTCCGCTGAATCTGATCGCCCGGCGCGCGGGCGTCGGGCAGGGGAGTCTGTACCGGCACTTCGCCGACCGGGAATCGCTCGCGCTGGCGGTCTTCGAGGACAATGTGGTGGGGCTGGAAGCCTATGCGGCACAGTCGGATACCGGGCTGGACCAGCTCCTGGAACGCATCGTCGACCAGGTGGTGACCTCGATCGCGTTCGTCGAATTGATCGATCCGTCGCTGACCGACGGGCGGCTGGCGCGGATGAGCAGCAGGGTGGCGGCACTGCTGGGCGATCATCTCGACATCGCCCGGGCGTGCGGCCGGGTCCGCGCCGATCTGACGTGTCAAGACCTCATGCTCGCGCTGGCGATGCTGGCGGCGCTGCTGGCGCGGGCCGGGGCGCAGGATCGCCGGGTGCTGGCCGCCCGCGGGTGGTCGCTGATCGAGCAGGGATTGCGAGCATGATCGGCACCCGACGAGCCGGATCTCGGGCGCGGGCGGGCTGCGGGGAGGGTGCCGCGTCGTGGATACAGCGGCCCGGCGACGCGTGACAGGTGACGGCGCGGGGCGCAGCGCGGTCAATGGGCGGTGACGTGCGGGGCTGGCTTGTCGTCTCGACCGAAGGGGGCGGCGGAGATGGCGGCGTCGAGTACGCCGAGCGTGCCGCCGAGTTCGGTGGTGAGGGCGCGGACCACCGCGACGTCCTTGCGCAGGAATTCGCCGACCGCATCGCCGAATTCGGCCACCGATCTCTTCGCGGCCATGCTGGTGACGGCGCGTCCGGCGGAACTGGCGTGGGGGAGCGCCGACAGCAGTGCCGCTTCCGTGACTCCCAACTGGCCGGCCAGCCGCACCGCCGCGGCGACCAGTCCCGCCTGCGCCGCGAACAGGGCGTTGTTGACAAGCTTGACCCGCTGTCCCGCCCCGAGCGCGCCGACGTGCAGGATCGGATCGGCATAGCACGACAGCACCGGCCGCAGATCGGCGGCGGTGTCGTCGTCGGCGCCGACGAAGACGGTCAGCGCACCCGCGGCGATATCGTGCGGTCCGCCGCTGACAGGCGCGTCGGCCACTCGCACGGCATGCGGAACCGCCTGTGCGGCAACGGCTTGCGCGGTGCGCGGATCGCCGGTGGTGTGCAGGGCCAGGATCGATCCGGGTGCCATGGCCGCGGGCAGGTCACCGTCGAGACAGACCTCGCGCACCTGATCGTCGGAGAAAAGGCCCACCAGCACCGCGTAGGCACCTTCGGCGGCCTCAGCGGCGGTGTCCACCGCGCGAGCGCCCGCCTCGGTTACCGCGTCGCGAACGTCGTTGCGCCGCACCGCGACCCGGACGCCGTGCCCGGCCGCCGCGAGTCGGCGTACCATCGGCAGGCCCATCCGTCCGGCGCCGACGAATCCGATGCGCATCCCGGTCACCGCTGTCGATTCATCAGCGCCAGGGTGGCGTCCGCGGCGGTGAGGACGACGCCGGGGTCGGCCCCCGCCGCATCGGCCAGGCTCGCGACCAGGGAGACGTCCTTGCGCAGCAGCGCCCCTGCGTACTGGGCGAGCCGGTCGAGACTCACACCGGCGTCGACGATGCGCCCCAACGCGAAACTGTTCGCGGTGCCGTGCGCGATCACCTCGCCCAGCCGGGCCGGATCGACACCCAGTCCGGCGCCCAGGGTGAAGGTGCTCATCGCGGTCGCGATGTTGGCGGTGAACAGTAGATTGTTGAGCAGTTTGGTGACCTGACCGGAGCCGACGCCGCCCAGATGCACCACCGGGTCGGCGTAGCTGCCGAATACGGGGCGGCAGCGTTGTACCACCTCGGCGTCACCACCGGCCATCACCAGCAGCCGCCCGGCCTCCGCGGCGGGTCCGCCGCCACTGACCGGCGCGTCGACCAGGGAAATGCCCTGCACAGCAGCAGTTTTCGACAAGTCGCGGCAGGTGTCGGGGTGGACGGTGCTGTGGACGGCCACCACCCCGCCCGCGGACATGCCCGCCAGCACGCCGTGTTCGCCGGTGAGTACCTCGCGGACGTCGTCGTCGCCGACCACGCAGACACAGACCAGATCGCTGCAGGTGCCCAGTGCCGCCGGTGTGTCGGCGGTCGCCGCGCCGGTATCGGCGAACGCTTCCAGGGTGGCGGCCCGGCGCGCCCACAGCGTGGTCGGATATCCGGCCGCGATGATGCGCCGCGCCATGGGGCCGCCCTGGCTGCCCAATCCGATGAATCCGACTCGCATATCCGCACCTCTTCCGTCGAATGACCCTGTCATGCCGTGGGTTCCGGCTGCTGCGCGGGCGCCGGCGCGGGACGCCAGAAGGTCGCCAGCAGCCCGGCCGTCGCGACCACGGCCATCCCGGCCGCGATCACACCGCCGGCCCAGCCCACGACCTCGATATCGGTCGCGTGGTCGAGCGAGAGCCGTCCCGGGCCCAGCATGGCCGTGGCCAAGGCGGTGACCGCGAGCACCAGCACGTACTCGTAGCCTTCCTTGAAGACGAAGAATCCGTTCGAGCGATGGGCCAGCAGGCCCGCCACGAGCATCACCGAGATGATCGCCGCACACGCCAGCGGCGTGAACAGGCCCACGATCAACAATGCGCCCGCGCCGATTTCGGTGACCACGCTCAGCCAGGCCTGCAAAATTCCGTTGCGCAACCCGAGCCCGGCGAACCAGCGTGCGGTCCCGTCGATGCGGCCGCCGCCGCGCCAATGGTTGTAGCCGTGCGCGATCATGGTCGCGCCGACCACCAGGCGCAACAGCAGCAGCGCCACGTCGGCGACGTTCATCTTCGCCTCACCTTCCGGGCCGCATACCGTCGGCCCCGTCGAATTGGGTTGCGGAGCAGGGGAACCCGGCACCGGCGGCGAGCAGGCACTCCTCGGCGAAGGCCAGCACCCCCAGGTGGTAGGCGCGCGCGGAACGGCCCACGCTCAGGTTGTGGCCGCTGCCCGGCTGCCGGTTGAGTACCACTCGTGGCGCCACGGTGAACGCCGCGCCGGCATGCGCCATCCCGTCCGGGTCGTTGCGCCACACCCGTTCGTGATCACCGAGGGTGAAGCGCACCGGCACGCGGATCCGACCGGCCAGGGCCGGGAATTCGGTATCGGCCCAGTCGGCGACGGTCGCCGCTTCCAGGCGCGGCCCGTTCGCGGCGATCGGCGCGCCGCCGACCAGGTCGGGCGGATACAGCCGGGCCGGTTGCCAGAGCAGTT
Source organism: Nocardia mikamii NBRC 108933 (assembly GCF_001613505.1). Taxonomy (GTDB): domain Bacteria; phylum Actinomycetota; class Actinomycetes; order Mycobacteriales; family Mycobacteriaceae; genus Nocardia; species Nocardia mikamii. The sequence continues at coordinate 42,360 of NZ_BDCM01000022.1, read as the reverse complement.
CGTCGAGTCCGCGTGGTCGCGCACCGGGTCCGCGCACCGCGGACAGCATCGTCGCGGCCGCGGTGCTGTATTCGCGTCCGGTACCGGCAACTTCGAGGCCCAGCAGGTCGCGGCCGCGATCGTCGGCGGCCATCCGCAGGGCCAGCTCGCACCCGGCCGAGTGGGCGATCAGCAGTGCGCCCGCGTCGCGGGCGTCGGGAAGCAGTTGTGCCACCGCCGAATACATCAGGTCGACGCGCCGCTGCGGATCCCACAGTCGATCGGCGTCCGGTGCCGACGCACCGTAACCCGGCCGGTCCAGTGCCAGCACGGTGAAGCCGAGGTCGCACGCGGTGCGCAGCAGCGACAACTCGGGGTGTCCCGGACAATCGAAGTAGACGGAGGTGGTAGCGCCGCCGTGCAGTGCGGCCAGTAGCGCACGCGGCTCTCGCGCCCGCATCAGGAGTCCCGACACCGCGATCCCGCCCACCTCGGTCACCACCGGCTCCGGTGGCGTGGACGAATGGTGTGCACTCGGTAGGTGCGGCGGTCCGTCGGACGCGGCAGCGATCGGTATGGTCTGCTTCGCTGCCGGCGTGAGGGGCTGGTCCGCTGCTGGGGCGGCGGGCCGCTCCGCTGCTGTGGTCATCGCTCGCTCCGCAGCAGCAGCACGCCGCTCGGAGTCAACCCACCACTGCTCGTGACCGCCACCCGCGCGCCGGGGACCTGCCGCGGCCCGCATTCACCGCGCAGCTGGGCGACCGCCTCGTGGATCAGGCCCATGCCGTGGGTGCGCCCGTGCGAGAGCTGCCCGCCGTGCGTGTTCAGCGGCAGAATGCCGTCTCGCGCAATGTTCTTCCCGCCGTCGAGGAAGTCCTTGGCCTCGCCGATCTTGCAGAATCCCAGCGCCTCGATCCAGGACAGGCAGTTGAAGCTGAAGCCGTCGTAGAGTTCGGCGACGTCGACGTTCTCGGGGCGGAAATCGGTGCGCGACCACAGATGTGCCGACTGACCGAGCACCTGCGGCTCGTGGGTGAGGGTGCTCTGATCCCATTCCACCCGCTCGAGGATCTGGGTGCCGATGGCTTCCACGTATACGGGTGGTTTGGCCAGGTCGGCGGCTGTCTCGACGGCCGAGACGAGCACCGCCACCGCGCCGTCACACGGTACGTCGCAGTCGTAGAGGCCGAACGGACTGGTCACCGGCCGCGCCGACAGATAATCCTCCATCGTGAGCGGATCCCGGTACACCGCGGTGGGATTCAGGGCGGCGTTGGCGCGCTGGTTCAGCGCGATCCAGCCCAGCGTCTCCTTGGTCGTGCCGTAGCGATGGAAGTGGCGTTGCGCGTTCTGGGCGAGGGTGTGCGCCGCCGAGGTCGCGCCGAACGGCAGTTGCCAGCTGGTGGTGCGACCACTGCCCAGCGGTGTCGCCGAGCCGGTCCGGATCAGCTCGTTGTAGGTGGCCTCCCATACCGTCCGGAAGCACAGTACGTGCCGTGCCAGCCCGCCCGCGACGGCCAGCATCGCCGCGATCACCGAGCCACCGGGACCGAAGGTTTCGATGCCGCCGTTGTACCAGGTCGGCCGCAATCCCAGCGCCGATTCGAGCGCGGTCACCCCGCCCTCACCGAATCCGCCCAGATTCCCCCCGCCCGGGTACGTGGAGAGCCCGTCGATATCGGCCATGGTGAGTCCGGCATCGGCGACGGCACGCTCGCATGCCTGCACGGTCAATGCCAGCGGTGGCGCCATCAGCCGCCGCCCGATATCGGAGATCCCGATGCCGGTCAGCGCCACCCGATCCTCGAATTTGGCCGTGCGGACGCGGGGCCGGACGTGCTCGGCGAAGCGGTCCGGGTCGATGTCGTCGGCGGGCAGCGGCGCCGGTTCCGGCTGCTCGGCCGTGGGCCGGAACAGGGGAAGCCACACGTCCTCGTGCGGTTCGAACACGACTTCCATCCGCATGCCCAGCACCAGATCGTCGGCGGCGCAGCCGATGACGGTGGTGGTCAGGCGAATTCGCGGATCCTCGACCAATGCGACCTGACCGACCACGTACGGCGGCGGCAACCCGGGCAATCCGAACCGCTGGTTGTGCGTGAATCCGATGAGCGTCGCCTCCCCGGAGACCTCACGCACACCCATATCGGTGCCGCGGCAATAGCGGCACACCGGCTGCGGCGGGTGGATCAGCTCGGCGCAGGTCCGGCACTGCTGGATGCGCAGCCGATCGTCGGCGCCGGCGGTCCAGAAGAATTCGTTCTGCGCGGTGAGCTGCGGTAGCGGCCGCCCGGACGCGGTGGTCACCTCACGCCTCCTGCTTGTCGGTGCGATCTGCGAATTCGGTTGTGCGCGCGGATCAGTGGATGTCGGCCTGTTCCTTGCGGGCGGTCACCGGCGCCGCGAGCTGCTGCTCGTCGCAGATCGCCTGCAACTTCTCCAGCGTCGCGTGAAGTCCCTCGCCCAGGCGCGGGCCGGGAGTGAAGGTCGCCGGCAGATGCCGCATGCCCTGGATGACCGCGATGGTGTCGTAGTGCACCGCGGTTTCGGGGTCGCAGCGGTAGTCCGGCATCCGGTCCAGCACCGCCAGCAGCATCCGCTTGAACACCGTGCGGGCCAGATTCGAGCCGATGCAGCGATGGATGCCGAGCCCGAAACTGTAGTGCCGGTTGCGGTGCCGATCGAGAATGATCTCGTTGGGATCTTCGAAGATCGACGGATCCCGGTTGGCCATCGCCCACGACAGCCAGAGCCGATCGCCCTCGGCGAACCGCGTGCCGACCACCTCGCAGTCCTCGGCGATGGTGCGGCCGTCACCGGGGGCCGGCGTGTAGTACCGCAGGAATTCCTCGGTGGCCGAATCGAGCAGGGTCTCGCGTTCGGTGCTGAGAATTGCGCGCTGATCCGGATGCTCCGACAACCATTCCAGTGAATGCGCGGTGAGCGCGGTGGTGGTGTCGAAACCGCCGCCGATGATCAGCGCCAGCATGCCGAGCATCTCGAGATCGGGCAGCTGGGTGCCGTTGACCTTCGCCCGCACCACCGCGTCGATCATGCCCGGCCGCGGATTCTCCTTGACCTCGATCAGGTTGTTGAGCAGATCCAGGCCCATTTCCCGGTGCATCGCGGTGATCCGCTCGATATCCGGGGAATCGGGCGGGGTGTAGACCGCGGCATGAACCGGTTCGTTGTAGACCGTCCATTTCTTCAGCGGGATGCCGAGCATCGCCAACGTGAGAACGGCGGGAACGATATTGGCCAGATCGTCGACGAAATCGATATGGCCCGATTCGATCTTCTCGTCGATCGCCGCCCGCACGACCTCGTCGATGAACGGAATCCAGCGGTTGACCGCCGCCGGGGACAGATACGGATTGAGCGCCGATCGCAGTTCGCGATGCTCGGGCTCGTCCATCTCCAGGATTCCGCCCCGGATGGCGGCGGCGCGTGGCGGTTTCGGGATCGAAATCCCTTGGTAGCCACGGCGTTCCCCGGCGGGGTCGTGATCGTTGGACACATGAGGGCAGCGGGCGAGCTCGAAGACCTCGCGATTGCCGGCGGCGACCCAGTGGCCGCCGTGGGTATCCGACCAGGCGATCGGGCAGTGCTGCTGCATGTCCTGGGTGATGGACAGGAAATTGTCGCGATATTCCGGGGCGTACCGGTCGAACGAGTATCGCGGTTGTTTCCGCTCGTCGTCCGCCGGTCCGGCCGCGGTGATGTTCTCGGCGGTCACGGCCGTTCCTCTCAGGTGATGGTGATCGCTCGTTCCGGGCACGACTGGGCGGCCTCGCGGACCTGTTCCTCCTGGTCGGGGGGTACGTCCTCGCTGACCGCCGAGGAGTGGCCGTCGATTTCACTGAGTACGAACGATTTCGGAGCGACCATGGCGCACAGGGTGTGTCCCTGGCAGCGTTCCGGATCTACGCGCACCTTCACGGTTTCTCCCCTTAGATGTGATAGTCGTACCACTTGAGATAGCCGCCGGCGTCCACCCGCATCTGCATGCCGGTGACGTAGCGGGATTCGTCGGAGGCCAGGAACAGCACCATGTTGCTGGTGTCCTCCGGTTCGATCCACGGCACCGGCATGGCCTGCTGCACATGGAAGGCGGGCTGCGCGTCCTGCAGGGTCGGCTTCTCGAGGTCGGGCCGGAAGGAGCGGTACATCGGCTCGCTCCGCAACATGTCCGTATTGCAGTTGGTCGGGTGGATGACATTGGCGCGGATATTGCGCGCGGCGATATGAGTCGCCAACTCGTGCATGTACATCGACAGTCCGCGCTTGGCGACCATATAGGCGATGCCGCCGGGATCCTTACCTGGCTGATCGACCTTGGCCACATCCATCAGCGCCGCGGTCGAGCCGGTGGCGATGATCGAGGCGCCGGTGTCCAGATACGGCAGTGCGGCGTGCACGGTGTTGATCACGCCGATCAGGTTGGTGTCGATGACGTCGGTCCAGGCCTGCCACTGCGGTTCGCCCTTCATTCCGGCGATACCGGCCTGGGCCACCACGACATCCAGATGCCCCAGTTCGCCGACACCGCGTTTCACCGCGTCGCGCAGTGCGGCGATATTGCGGACGTCGGCCTGGACGGCGACGATCCGGCGGCCGGTCTTCTCCACCAGTCGTTCGGTTTCCTCGAGGTCTTCCGGCCGTGCCATCGCATAGCCGATGGTCTCGATGTCCCGGCAGATGTCGACGGCGATGATGTCGGCGCCCTCGGACGCCAGTTTCACCGCATGACTGCGGCCCTGTCCTCGTGCGGCACCGGTGACGAGGGCGACTTTGCCTTCCACGCGTCCCACTGGTGGTCCTTTCGGTTGTGTTGTGCCACGGCGCGTTTCACGCCGGTTACGTGTTGCGGCCGCCGTTGACACCGAGGATCTGGCCGGTGATGTAGCCGGCCTCTTCGGAGACCAGGAACGCGCAGGCGGCGGCGATGTCCTCGGGCCGGCCGACCCGGCGGACCGGGGTGCGGGCGATGTGGTCGTCGATCGTTCCGCCGAGCAGTTGCGCCTGTTCGGTCTTGCGCAGCATCGGGGTATCGATGAACCCGGGTGGGACCGCGTTCACGGTGATGCCTTCGGGGCCGAGTTCCAGTGCCAGCGATTTCGTGAGCCCGTTGACCGCCGATTTCGCCGAGACGTAATGCGACATGAACGGTTGTCCGGAATGGGTGCTGGAGGAGGAGATGTTGACGATCCGGCCCCACTGCGTGGCGCGCATATCGGGCAGGACGGCCTGGATACTGTGGAAGACGCCGTGCAGGTTCACCGCGATGGTGCGCTCCCACTGTTCGAAGCTCAGATTCGCGAACCGGCGATAGCCCTCCGCACCGGCGGAGTTCACCAGCACCGTCACCGGGCCCAGCTGCTCGCGGATCGCGGTGAGCGCGGCGTCGATCTGGGCGCGGTCGGTGACGTCGGCGGCGTGGTCGAATTCGGAGTCGCCGGGTTCGATGTCGAGGGTGGCGACCTGAAAACCGTCGGCGCGCAACCGATTCGCCACCGCCAGGCCGATTCCGGATCCTCCGCCGGTGACCACCGCTGTTCTCACGCCCACGGTTCGGCTCCGGCGATCGTGGTGCGGTGCAGTTCGCGTTCGGAGGTCGCGTCGTAGGGCAGGGCGCGGTGCAGGATGCCGGTGTTGTCCCACACCACCAGATCGCCCACCGACCAGTCGTGGGTGTAGGAGAACCGCGGCTGGGTCGACCATTCCAGCAGTTCGTCGAGGAGTTTGCGGCTCTCGACCGGATCCATGCCCACGATGTGGTCGGCGGTGGCGCCGATGACCAGAGACCGGCGCCCGTCGCGGCGCTGCCACACCAATGATGTTTCGTGCGTGGGCAATTGACGCCAGTCGGCGACCTGCTCGGCGGTCGGGTCGGGGTGCACGAGCCGCTGGGAGGCCTCGAAGCTGTGCACCACCCGCAGGGGGTCGTAGCGCTTGCGTTCGGCTTCCGGCAGTCCTTCGTAGGCGGCGTAGGTGCTGGCGAACTGGGTGCCACCGCCTTCCATCGCCACGTGCCGCGCGGTGAGCACGGTCGCCTTGGCCGGCACGTCGTTGGTGGTGTCGTCGATATGCCAGAAGAAGGTGCCCTCGAGATATTTCGCGGCGCGGTTCTTCTCGGGATTCAGTGTGATGGTGAAGATGTCGCGGCCGCCGGGGGCGAGGACGGTGCCGAGGCGCCGGCAGAACGCCAGCTGTGCCTCGTCGTCGAGATGCAGTCCGCGGACCACCAGGACGCCGCGCCACTTCAGGGCCTCGAGGCACCGGCTGATCACCGTGTCGTCGTGCAGATCCTCGACCCCGGTGACCTCCACTCCGATGGTGGGGCTCAGCGCTGTCGTCTCAACCACAAGAATCTCCCTTCCGATTACGAGAACCGTACTCTCGCGGGATGTTTCTCCGCAAGGTTTGCCTGGATTCGTGCTCGTTCCGGGATCGGCGAGGCGGTCGAGTCGTCCGGTTCGGCGCGTTCGGCCATTGCTGGGGCCGAACACTCTCGGATACATTATTCTCCATTGATGAGAATGGAATTTCCATGAAACGAGGAGACGGGATGCCACAGGGCAACGCGACGGCCGGTGACGGGCGCGCCGTCACCAGACGAATGCTGATCGACGGTGAACTCGTCGCGGGGGAGCGCAGTTTCGCCTCCCTGAACCCGGCCACCGGACAGGTCTACGGTTACGCGCCCGAGGCGAGCATCGCCGATACCGAGGCGGCTATCGCGGCCGCGCGCCGGGCCTTCGACACCACGGACTGGTCCACGAACACGGAATTCCGTGCGCACTGCCTCGAGCAGTTCTACGCGGCACTGCGCGCCGACGTCGAGGGCCTGCGCGAGCTGACCATCGCCGAGGTCGGCGCGACCCGGATGATGACCCACGCCAATCAACTCGAGACGCCGTTCGAAATCGTGAACTACTTCGCCGGTCTCACTCGCACCTATCCGCGCACCGAGGAACTCGGTGAGGTGGAGGACCGCGGCCGGATGCATCGCCGCTGGGTCGAGCGCGAGGCCTCCGGGGTGGTCGCGGCCATCGCGGCCTACAACTATCCGCATCAGCTGGCGCTGGCGAAACTGGCGCCGGCGCTGGCGGCCGGCTGCACCGTGGTGCTCAAGGGCGCACCCGACACTCCGCTGGCCACACTCGCGCTCGGCGAGGTGATCGCTGCGCACACCGACATCCCCGCGGGCGTGGTGAACGTGCTGTCCGGATCGGATATCGAGGTGGGCAGGACGCTGACCACCCATCGTGATGTCGACGTCGTCAGCTTCACCGGATCCACCGCGGTCGGCCGCCAGATCATGTCGGCGGCAGGCGATTCGCTCAAACGGGTCTTCCTGGAACTGGGCGGCAAATCCGCGATGGTCGTACTCGACGACGCCGATTTCGGCACCGCCGCGATGTTCGGCGCCTTCAGCGTCTGCAGCCACGCCGGGCAGGGCTGTGCCATCACCACGCGCATGCTGGTGCCACGCGACCGCCACGACGAGGTGGCCGAGATGGTCGCCGGATTCATGTCCAAGGTCAGTTACGGCGATCCGGGCGACTCGAAAAACTATATGGGCCCGTTGATTTCGGAACGTCAGCGCGACAAGGTGCACGCCCTCGTGCAGCGCGCGGTGCAGGCCGGTGCGAAACTGGTGTGCGGCGGGGAGAAGGTCGGCCCCGGCTACTTCTACACCCCGACCCTGCTCGCGGGAGTCGATCCGGACAGCGAGATCGCTCAGGAAGAGGTCTTCGGGCCGGTGCTGGCCCTGATCCCGTTCGACGACGACGAGGACGCGGTCCGCATCGCCAACAACTCCGTCTACGGCCTCTCGGGCGGCGTGTTCTCCGCCGACGAGGACCGGGCGCTGGCGGTGGCGCGGCGCATCCGCACCGGAACCATGAGTATCAACGGCGGCAACTACTTTCACCCCGATGTGCCCTTCGGCGGCTACAAGCAGTCGGGCATCGGCCGGGAGATGGGCGTGGCCGGCATCGAGGAGTTCCTCGAACAGAAGTCCTTCGCCGCGGTGGTGGCCTGATGAGCGGCGGCGGCAAACCTCTGGCCGGCATCCGCGTCCTCGAGGTCGCGATGTACGGGTTCGTCCCCTCCGCCGGCGCGGTACTGGCCGAATGGGGGGCGGACGTGGTGAAGGTGGAACACGCCCGTACCGGTGATCCGCAGCGTGGGTTGCGCCAGATCGGCCGGTTGAAGGTCGAGGGCGATCCCAACCCCAATATCGAGCATGCCAATCGCGGCAAACGCAGTATCGGACTGGACATGTCGGTTCCCGAGGGGCGCGAGGTGATCTACGAGCTGGCGAAGACGGCCGATGTGTTCCTCACCAGTTTCCTGCCGCAGGCGCGTGCCAAATTCGGCATCGATGTCGACGACATTCGCGAGGTGAAGCCGGATATCGTCTACGCGCGCGGCAGCGCGCTGGGACCGCGCGGCGAGGAATCGACCAAGGGCGGCTTCGATATGACCGCCTTCTGGTGCCGGGGGTCGGTCGCCGCGACCATCACCCCGGAGGGAATGGACGGACTGATCTCCCCGCCCGGTCCGGCCTTCGGCGACACCATCTCCGGAACGAATCTCGCGGGCGGCATCGCGGCGGCGCTGCTGAAACGCGAACGGACCGGCGAACCGTCGGTGGTCGACGTCTCGCTGCTGGGCAGCGGCCTGTGGTCCATGGGCCACACCATCGCGCTGTCGGCACATCTGCAGCAACCGTTGATCGCACCCGCACCCGGTTCGCACGGGGCGCCGACCAATCCGCTGTCGGGTCTCTACGAAACCGCCGACGGCCGCTATCTCTCCTTGGTCATGTTGCAGCCCGCCAAGTTCTGGGCCGACGTCATGCGCCATATCGACCGCCCGGAGCTGGCCGGCGATCCGCGCTTCGCCACCGCGGAGTCGATCGCCGCCAATACCGAAGCGGGCGTGGCGATTCTGCGCGAGGCGATCCGACAGCGCACCCTGGCCGAATGGACCGAGAAGCTGGCGACCATGGCCGGGCCGTGGGCGCCGGTACAGGACAGCCTGCAGGTCGGGTCCGATCCGCAGATCCGCGCCAACGACTACCTGGTGCGGGTCGGCAGCCTCGAAATGGTCGCCAACCCGGTGCAATTCGATCTCACCGCACCCGAGACCGGACCCGGGCCGGAATTCGCGGCACACACCGAGGAAGTACTGCTGGAGCTGGGGTTGGACTGGGATCGCATCATCGCGCTCAAGACCGCCGGCGCCATCACGTAGTTTCCCCGCAGGAAGGCTGACGGCATGCCCTGTGTCGCATCGATCGGAACCTATCTGCCCTGCTGGGGCGGACCTCGCGGCCGCGTTCCCGGCACGGACGAGGATGCGGTGACCCTGGCGGTGGAGGCCGGGCGGGCCGCACTGGCCGGCGCCCCGCGCGCCACCGCCTACGTCGAGCGCGTCGTCGTGGTGAGCCGGGATCTGCCGCTGCTGGAGAGCAGCAATGCCGCGGTGTTGCTGGCCGGGCTGGGTTTGGATTCCGAACTCGAGGTGATCGAACGGCTCGGCGGCGCGCCCGCGACGCTCGACGCGCTGAGCTCCGCCCGCCCGCGCACGCTGATCATCGGCGTCGACCTGGATCCGGCCGGGGCGGCCGCGGCCCTGGTCGCCGAGCGCGGATTGGCGGTGCGGACCGCGGCCCGGGTGGCGCGCAGTCTGCCGGTACGCACCCGCAACGCCACCGGCGACGTCCACGACTACGGCGATCCGAGGCTGCTGCACGAGCGGGGCCTGCTGGCATCGCTGGCCGCGGCGTGGGTGGATACGCCGGTGATCGTATCGGGCGTCGACCACGCGCAGGCGGCTCACCTGTGCGTCGGTGATCCGCCGCGACTGCCGACGACGGGGGCCGGGTCGAGCCTGTTCGCCCTTGCGGCACTGGCCGACTGGGGGCAGACGGGTCTGCTGGTCGGGGTCGAGCAGGCCAGCCTTTCGGGGGTCACGGTGTCTGCTGGGCCCGCGCGGGTGTATCGGCGAGAACCGGCGGTGCGGGCCGAACCGGAGGCAATCGCGGTACCGGGTGCCGACATCCCGATCTCGCTGGCCGCCTACGAACGGGCCTTCGAGGCCAAGGTGCGCTGGGAGGCCGGGCGCCACCCGGGCCGCGACGAGCTGGATCTCCCGCCGCGCTACCGCCTCGGCGAGGACGGCCGGCTCAGCACCGACTACACGCTGATTCCGTTGCCGCGCACCGGAACCGTGTACACCGAGGTGACGGTCCACGTGCCGGTGCCCGGGCTGCGGACACCGTATTCGCTGGTGATCGTCGAACTCGACGAGGTGGACGTGCGGGCACTGGTGAAGGTCACGGGCGCCGATCCCGGCACGGTCCGCATCGGCGATCGCGGCCGGATGGTACTGCGCCGGGTCGCGGTGCGTTCGGGGGTGCCGGATTACGGGTACGCATTCGAGCCGGACACGGAGGCGGCATGAGACACAATCGCGCAGCGCCCGTGGCGCCGACCGGGGTGCGGGCGCTCCCGCAAGTTACGGAGGCGGCATGAGACACAATCGCGCAGCGCTCGTGGCGCCGACCGGGGTGCGGGCGCTCCCGCAAATTACGGAGGCGGCATGAGACGGGTGGCATTGGTCGGCGCCGGGATGACGCCGTTCGCCGAACATTTCGCGCTCGGCATCAAGGATCTGCTGCCGATGGCCTTCGCCGAATGCGCGGCGTCGGTGGACAAGGGCATCGCGAAAGCCGACCTGCAGGCGGCGTGGTTCGGCGCGATGGGCACCCCGGACGGATTCCCCTCGGGCATTCTCGCCGACGTGCTCGGCGTGCCGGACCTCCCGGTGACGCGGGTCGAAAACTCCTGCGCCACCGGCAACGACGCGGTGCGCAACGCCCTGTTCGGCATCGCCTCCGGTGCCTACGATGTGGCGCTGGTGATCGGCGCGGACAAACTCCGCGAAACCGCCTCCAAGGACATGCTCTGGGCGTGGGAGGCGATGACCCGCGATATGGCGTGGGACTATCCACTCGGGCTGATCGCCCCGGCCGGCTTCGCCCTGCACGTCGCCCGCTATCTGCACGAAGCACCGGCCGGCCGGGAACATCTGGGCATGATCGCGGTGAAGAACCACCGCCACGGCGTGTCGAATCCCAAGGCGCGCTTGCGTTTCGAAATCTCCTTGGAGCAGGCCCTCGCGGCCCCGACGGTGGTGGATCCGTTCGGCGTGTACGACTGCGCTCCGCAGAGCGACGGTGCCGCCGCGCTGATCCTCGCCGCCGAGGACGTGGTGCACCGCTACACGGATCGGCCGGTCTGGATCAGGGGAGTGGGCCTGGGCCTGGATTCGGTGATGCACCAGCACAAACGTGATATGACCACATTCCCGGCGACGGTCCGCGCGGCGAAACAGGCCTTCGCGATGGCGGGGCTGACCCCGGCCGATATCGATGTCGCGGAGGTGCACGACTTCTTCACCGGCATCGAGCTGATCAGCTACGAGGACCTCGGCTTCGCCGACCGCTTCGAGGCTTGCAAACTGGTCGACACGGGTGCGACCAGCGTGGGTGGGGCGGTGCCGGTGAATCCGAGCGGCGGATTGAAATCCAAGGGCCATCCGCCGGGGGCGACCGGTGTGGCGCAGTGCGTGGAGTTGTTCGAGCAGTTGCGCGGACACGCCGTCAACCAGGTCGACGGGGCGCGAATCGGGCTGGCGCACAACCTCGGCGGCCCGACGGCGGTGTCGGCGGTGACGATTCTGGAGGGTCCCCACGGCTGAAATGTCTCCGCGCTGCGAATCCGAGGTCGTCGCGCTCGTCACCGGGCGCGCGGCCCGGCGGCGTGTCGTATTGGATTGGGCCGCACACTATGTCGGCCGCGACGGGACTGTGCATGTCGTCTGTGACGGCACGCTGGCTCCGGCGCTGGTGAGTTCGATCATGGTCGGCATGTTCGTCGACGCCGAACAGGTCGAACATGCCGATTTCGCGCAGACCGCGATGCTGCTGTCGCCGCACGGCTGCAACTGGACGTGGCAGCACCTGCCTTTCGGCGCCGTCGGGCACGCGGTGGCGCTCGCGCGGCGCAAGAGTCTGCTCGCGGTGGTGCCGGCACGGTCGCAATTGCTCCGGCCGCCCTCGGTGCGGATCGTCTGCCCTCGGTGAATGCCACTGCACTACCCGGCGATCGGCCACTGCGAGACACCTGTCCGAACTATAGTTTCGTTTCGGGTGTGAGAAGGAGATCGCGATGGACCTGTCCCTCGTAGCGCCGGAACTGCGCGGACCCGCGCGCTGGTTGCCGCCGCTGACGATCGGCCGGCGCTGGGCATTACGCCTGGTGCGCCTGGCCGCCGCCCACCGGCCGGCCCGGCGCGTCGCGGGCGTGCGCATCGAGCATCTCGCGGCCGGCCGCGTACCGCTGCGGATCTATCGCCCCACCGGTGCGCAGTTGTTGTGGATACACGGCGGCGGCTACGTCCTCGGCAGCCCGGTGCAGGACGACACCTTCTGCTCGATCACCGCCCGCGACCTCGGCGTCACGATCGTCTCGGTCGACTACCGCCTCGCACCCGAACATCCCTTCCCGGCCCCCCTGCAGGACTGCTGGATCGCATGGATGTGGTTGCAGCGCAACGCCTCCCGATTCGGAATCGACCCCGCCCGGGTAGTGCTCGGCGGACAGAGCGCCGGCGGCGGACTGGCCGCCTGCCTGTGCCAGCGCCTCGTCGCCGACGGCGGCTCCCGCCCGGCCGCCCTCTGGCTGAGCGCGCCGATGCTCGACGACCGCACCGCCGCCCGCCGCGACCTGGACGCCCTCCGGCATCTCGGGTGGACCAACGACAACAACCTCTACGGCTGGAGCAGCTACCTCGCCGCCCCACCCGGCGCCACCGACGTACCCGAATTCTCCGTAGCCGCCCGCCGCGACGATCTCACCGGCACCCCGCCCGCCTGGATGGGCGTCGGCACCATCGACCTGTTCCACGACGAGAACGTGGCCTATGCGGAGCGTCTTCGCGCGGCGGGTGTGGAGGTGGAACTCGACATCGTGCCGGGCGCGCCCCACGGTTTCGACAGTTGGGCGCCCGGGGCGGGTCTCGCACGCGAATTCCATGCACGGGCGCGGCGCTGGTTGGCTATGACGATGGGGTTGACCGTTCACGAGGTGTCGCGCTCTGATCGCTGACCACCCGGGTGGTCAGAGTCTGTTTCGCGTGGTGAATTCTCACAATTTCGGCGCGCGTCCGAATTCAGGCGTAGGCAGTGGACGGCGATCCGGACCACAGGTACGGTCCGACAACGTATCCGGCCGCACCGTGGCGTGGGGTGTGCTCAGCGCCGCGTGAAACGACGCTGCTCAACCGGCTGGAGTTGTCGGCACGATCTGCAGTCCGTGGACGAAGGTGTCGATATCGGGTTGGTACATATCCCGCTCTGCGGCCGTGGCCTCGACCGACATTCGGATCGGGTACAGCACGTCGCCTGCGAGATAACCGAATCCGAGAAACTCGTGGTACCGGTCGACCCCATCGGCACCGGACGCGGGCGAAACTCCGGTGGACCGGGTTCCGTCCCAACCGCACACCTGGACGGCCTCGGATCGCCACTGCCGCCATATGCCGTCGATCGCACTGATCACGACTGTGTTGTCGATGGCGCTGCGTGGAGGGGGCACGCCGAGGGTGACGGTCGCGCTGGCCGTCCGCCCTGCGTGCCGATCGACACGACCTAACACCGGTCGTCGTTATCCACCGGCGTCACCTGCCAGCCCCTCAATTGCGGAAGCTGGAGCGTGAAGGGCATATCAGGGCGCACTCTGGAGGTGAAGACGGATCCGTTTGCCGCACTGGCTTCGCAGGCGGTGCGAATCGTCGGTGCCGCTGACGTTTTCGACAATTCCGGTCCCGACTCGCCGCACGCGATCACACTCGTCGCCACGACGCCGGCCAGAACGAGATGCCGCATTTCATCACGGTTGCCAGCCTATCCAGCCCGACCATCACGCGACACATGTCCGGCTCTCCTCGCCGGTTGACGGCTGCGCGCCAGATCAATTCGCCTCACCGTCATGTTTCGTCGTCCTCATCTTCGAGGGCTCGAGCGGCGTGTGTGACGAGACAATCGTGGTCGCAGTGGATGGCGATGAGTTGTCGTGCCCGGCCGACGGATAGCGGGCCCAACAGTTCGACATCGCAGAGCATCTCGGCCAGAGCTCCGTCGGCCGGCACGAAGATATGTGGACAGTTCAAGGCTCTCACCCGGCCTGACCACGAATGCTCGGATACCGCGATATCGGTTCCGCCGATGCGGACCACGCGAAAGAGCTCAACGCGTCCTCCAGAATCGATGTGATGCTCCGAAGCCGCAAACCATCGTGAGTTTCGGCTGGGTAGATGGCGATAGGCGTGAAGCCATTCACAGTGGCAATTCCCTGCGTCATAGCGATATTTCGTGAACCAGGACACGGGCGCGTCCAGCCAAAACACCAAGCAAACACGTGCGTGGAAGCTCGAGATTCGACAAGTGATCGCGGCCCGTGATGACAACGCAGGCCTCGGCGCGGCAGCATTCGCGAACCAGCTCCAGGTACGCGGGCGGGACGGTGGTCTGCGGTGTCGGCTCGCGGAAGATCGCGGCGAGTTCGCAGCCGAGCATCTTCGCAGCCATTGTGAGGCGGAGCTCGCTGCTGTGAAGATCGTCTGCGGAGACGAGATCGAGCCGAAGGTACCCGTATGCGAGTGGTGGAGGACAGTGAATCGGTGACCTGTCTTCGCTTCCGAGCAGGCCGGCGACGACCCGGTACAGCAGATCAGCGGGCGGCGGTTGGAGTGGGCCGTTCCGATCGGGAAAGAAGTGGGTGCATGCGCCCGGGACCCGTTCGGGCAGTTCGGCCGATAGCTGCTCGTCCCCTGTGCGAAGGGTTGAACCTGTTGTCCGCCACAGGGTGCCGAACGGCCTGGCCGAGCCTGTGGCGTCCGAGTCGCGCATGATTGCTTCCCCTCTCCGGTGTTGGCCCTGGTAGGCACCCACCGCCGAGGCGTCTTCACCCGGCGGCGAGGCCGCATCGAGCTTCACATCGTCCGAGGGGGTCAACAATGGCGCTTTGCCGGGGTGGTCGCCGGAAGTGACACTGCGAAGACGTTGCGCTGCTTAGTATTCCAGCTTCAGAAGTCCGGCCAGGCCGCGCATCTCCATGGTCAGAGTGCGTCGCTTCGCGATGATCCGACCGAGTAAGTCACGCGCCATTCTCTGCTCGACGAGCCAGGGCCGGGCCTCGCGCGACAGCGTCGTCAAGACCTCGAATGCCGCGTCGTAGTGCCGCAACTCCAGATGCGCCGAGGCGACATCGAGCAGATGGCGATTGCGGTTGTCCGAAGTGGGTCGTGGGTCGGGAGCGATATCGCGGGCGAGGCGCAGAGCGAGGTCCGGCTGGTCGGCGACGACGGCGTTCTCGACCCGTTTCATGGCGACGGTCGGTGGATCGAATGTCGTCCAGTATTGGTGATAGGGGGCTTTCTCACGCCTGACGGCCACGGCGCCCGCGGCGGCCAGGCGCATCATGTCATCGGCCTCATCCGGGCGATTGTCGCGGATCGCGGCGGCGGATCCGCGCAGCAAAAGCCATCCCCAGGTGGATATCTCGCGGGTGGTCGCGACCGAGAGGCGCGGCTCGACGCGGTCGGCCCATTCGGTGGCGAGCCGGCGGACGGCATCGAATTGTCGTTCGACGATCAGCAACCAGCACAGGGTAATTACCGCCGAGGCGGCGTCGAGGATATTCCCGGTCGACTCGGCATCGGCCAGCGACCGATCCAATGCCATGCGCGCGGCGGACAGTTGGCGGGTCTGCACCATCGCTGAGCCCGCGAGTTGCAGCACCCGTGACCGCACCAACGGCGACGCCACCTGGGCATCTTCGATCAGTCGCGGCAGCACGTGAGCCAGCGCCTCGTAACGGTTGTCGTGATAGAGGCGCGTCCCGTCGGCAAGAGCGGCTTCCACGCCTCCGACAGTCATCGACTCCTCTACGGTCGAGTCCCGCATGGCCGCGAGTGCGTCTCGCGTCGGTTCCCACAGTGCGGAGTCGCCTTCGGATTTCGGAGCGCTGGGCGCCGGGCCGAGAAGCGCTGTCAGAGAACAACCGAGGGTGACAGCGAACCGCCGGAGTGTGTCGATGCGAGCGTCGGTACGCTCACCCTGCTCGATCTTCCGGATGTACGACAACGAGACACCGGACAGCTCCGCGAGCTCCCGTTGCGTGAGCCCGCGCCGTTTGCGCAGAGATTGGAGCCGCTCCCCGAGGTCCATGCTCCAAGGCTAGCGGCGGCGGTGGGTGGCGTTGAAGCGTGCTTTCTTCTGGCGGTTACCGCAGGTGTTCATATCGCACCATTTGCGGGTGCGGCTCTGGCTGGTGTCGAAGAAGGCGGCTCGGCAGGTCGGCGAAGCGCACAGGGCCAATTTTCCGTCTCGTTCGCCGGAGATGATGTCGATCGCGTCGGCGGCGATGACGCCCAGGGCGTCTTCTACGCAGGAGGGCGCGCTGAGTCGCCATCGACGGGTCCCGTCGGGTGTCAGGATTGCTGCGGCCCGGCCCTGAATGCTGCGGTCGTTGATGATTCGGACGGCCGCCGCGGGGAGCTCGCCGCCGAGTGCGGCCGCTGTGGCGGCGGCGTGAATTGCTTCCCTCAGTTCCCGGGCAAGGTCGAGCTGGGCGGGGGTGCAGGAATCCACGGCCAGGCCGTTCACCTCCAGCCAATCGACGAGTCGCTGCGGTGTGGGGATGCGCTCCACAGGCTCGCCGTGCCGCTCCGACAGAGTCCCCGTGAAGCTGGTCGCCAGCACGGCGCCGAGGCGGAAATCAGGAAACCCAGCAGGCATGGAACCACCTTAGCTGGTTGCGGCCTGTCCCGCCGTCGTGTTAGAACCGTCTTAGCCGGTTCGCTACAGGCGGTAGCCGGTTCCGCGATGACCAGGAGGTCTCATGTCCGCACTCGGCCACCTCGATCCGATGTCCACGTCCGATTCCATCGACGTACAACCATTTGAAGCCCGCGCAACCGACGCCGACCTCGACGACCTGCGAGCTCGATTGGCCGCCGCTCGGCTACCGGAGGCCGAGACGGTCTCCGGCGCCGCGCCCGGCCCTCAGCGATGGGCACAGGGCGTTCCTCTTGCGGACCTCGTCGATGTCGTGAACTACTGGCGCACCGAGTACGACTGGCGGTCATTCGAAGAGCGCCTCGATCGAATCGGCCAGTACCGCACCACAATCGAAGGCCTGGGAATCCACTTCCTGCATCGGCGATCCGCACGGGCGGATGCCACTCCTCTGATCCTGACGCACGGTTGGCCGGGCAGCATCGCCGAATTCATCGATGTAGCAGACGAATTGGCGGATCCGAAAGACGCGGCCGCGCCCGCGTTCCACATCGTGGTCCCATCGCTACCGGGCTTCGGGTACAGCGATAAGCCGGCCACCACCGGGTGGGGCACCGAAAAGATCGCGGCCGCATGGGTGGAACTGATGGAAGGGCTCGGCTACCGGAAGTTCCTGGCCCACGGCGGCGACTGGGGCGGCAACATCACCACGGTTCTCGGCGGTAGGTTCCCGGAACACGTTCTTGGCATCCACTCGCTGTTCGCGGAAGCGCCGCCCGGGATGCCAACGGACGGTCTGACCGCGACCGAACGCCAGTGGGCCGAGGAAACCCGTCATTTCTGGCGCCACCGCGCCGCATACGCGAAACAGCAGGCCACCCGGCCGCAGACCATCGGCTACTCGCTCGTCGACTCACCGGTCGGACTCCTCGCCTGGATCCTCGACAAATTCGCCGAATGGAGCGACACCGAAGACAGCCCGTTCGAAACGATCTCCAGAGACCGCATTCTCGACGACGTCACCCTGTACTGGCTGACACGCACCGGCGCATCCGCAGCCCGTATCTACTACGAAAGCCACAACTCGCTCGACCCCGACCTCCGCGTCGACGTCCCCTCCGCAATCACCATGTATCCCCACGACATCGAAAAGTCCCCGCGCCCTTGGGCGGAAAAGCGGTACCGCCAGATCGTCCGATGGAACGCACCCGAATTCGGAGGACATTTCCCCTCGCTGGAAGTTCCCGAATATTTCGTCGACGACCTGCGAGAAGGCCTCGCCGCAGTACTGGCCGCCCAGCGGTGAACGTGCCTGGCAAGACGTCGTGGCTTGCCGGGTACAGTCGGGGAGTGGGGAGTGAATGTCTGATTTGCAATAAGCACCGTGGTGTCGGCCGCCTGGTCGGTCCGGTGATCCATGCCGGCGATCTGGTGGTCGTGACACACCGTCCGCTGTCGGAGGGTGCACCGATGCCCGGCTACCTGTTCATCGAAACCAGGCGTCATGTACCAACTTTGGCCGATATGACCGACGATGAAGGTGCCGCTGTCGGGTGGGCGGTCCGTCGGTCCGCCTACGCGCTGCGGACCGAGCTTGCTCCTGAGTTCGTCTTCTCTGCAATCACCGGCCGTAGTGTCGCCCACTTTCATCAGCATGTATTCGTTCGCCCTGAAGGTACGCCCGATGTCGTGAACTGGTTCGACATCGACTCGTGGGACGGCGGCCCGCGCATCGGGCAATCCGCCCTGACCGTGCTGTGCGAACGTCTTTCCGCACATTTCGTGCGGGGGTACGAGCAGAAGTAGTCTTCCGGCCCGGTGAATCAATCCTGGTGACACTGAGAGAAATCACTGCGATGGGTCGTCCGAAAGTGTGGCCGGCTCCGCTCTCGAACCAGTACGCCGGCAATCCAGCAGCACCCGCATAGGTGCCGGTACCGTTCTCGATCGGCACTGATGAGCCGCAACACCGCAGACTGGTCGGGGCCGGCCATCCGCCGGGCCCTTGACACGGCGTCGGGCGTGGCGTTTGACTGGTGCACTACCTTGTGTTACCTCGCACGATGATTCGGAGAGGTTGACGTATGCACCGCATCGGGTTGGCGCGGCTCGGGCGCCGACGGGGATCGAGGAGCCGTGGAATCAGTGTGGTGGCGGTACTGATCGGGCTCTGCATCGCTACGCTGGGGGTGGCTCAGACGGCGGCGGGCGAACCTGTGGCAACCGCTGCCGGCACCGGGTTCGCTATTCCCTTCTCCGGTGCGCCGGGATATGAGCAGGTGGCGCCGACGCAGATGGTGAGTACGGATCAGTTGAATCAGCCGCTCGGTGAGGCGGCGGCGGATCGGGTCGCCGCGCAGATCGGGCTGGACCGCGCGGATGCGTTGACCGATCAGCAGTATCAGGACCTCAGCTCCGGTGGGGGCGTCGGCGGTGACCGTGACGCGGCGGATGTGATCAACGCGTGCGTCGACATCCTCACCAATACGGTCGGCCGCCCGATCTATTCCGATGTCGCGGGGCAACGCACGCCCTCGACTCTGGGCAGCTACGGGCTGTATGTGAACCCGAGCGGCATGTTGGAGAGCCCGGCCAACGCGGATGCGCCGACGCGGCAGGTGAACACCTTGATCGCGCCCGGAGGGTATGTGGGTAACTGGTTGCGGGACAACGGTGCGACTCGGAGTCTGGTCGCGCTGTACCGGTCGGCCTATACGGTGCAGGCCGCCTATGGATTTGTGGCGCAACAGATTTCGGGCGCGGCCCAGCTTGTCACCAATACCGAGGGAAATGTGAGCACCGTGGTCGGCATGTCGATGGCGCCGCCGCTGTGGATCGTGAACTTCGCGTTGATCTACATTTTGAAGCCCTCGCTGGCGGCCGCGATGCCCGCTTACTGGGCGCCCATCCCGGGACCCGTGGTCGACGCCGTCGAGGCGAGCCCCACCGGGCAGGTACCGTTCGCGGAATACGCCTCCTATTTCCGGTGATTCGCGAACGCGGTTCGGCACGTGGTGATTCCCCGCGGACCACGAATCCCGGCCGCGGTTAGAGTCGGGGCATGAGTAGCGAACCGCTTGCACTGCCCGCGTCCGGGTGGCCGGACTGGCTCGGCGATCACGTCCGCGACCGGCTGCGGACGGCGGCGGACACGGTCGAGCAGTTGAAGGCCGCTACCCCGGGCGACACCGCGGCTGTGCTCGGATTGTGGAACGACGCCGATATCGCGCTGCGCGGCGCCGATTCGGCCGCGCACCTGTTCGCCGAAGTCCACCCCGATTCCGAGGTGCGCCGCCTGGCCGAGGAACTGGTACAAGACATCGATCGAGCCAGGATCGAGCGAGATCTCGACCGCGCCCTCTACGACGTCGTCGCCGCCACCGACTCCTCGAACCTGGACGAGGTGTCGGCGCGGATGCGCGAGCACGTCCTGCGCGATTTCCGGCGCAGCGGTGTGGACCGCGACGAGGGAACCCGGGATCGGCTGCGGGAGATCTCCGAGCGGCTCACCGTGCTCGAACAGGAATTCGGCCGGGCCATCCGTGAAGACGTCCGTTCGATCCGGGTCGCACCCGACACACTCGACGGACTGCCCGCGGATTTCGTCGCCGCGCATCCGCCCGCGGCGGACGGGCTCGTCACGGTCACCACCGACTATCCGGACTATCTGCCGTTTCGCACCTACGCCCGCGATGCCGATGCCCGTCGCGCCCTCACCGTGGAGTTCGAAAGCCGCGGATGGCCCGCCAACGACGCTGTGCTGCACGAGATCCTGGATCTTCGGGCCGAGAAGGCCCGGCTGCTCGGCTTCGACAGCTGGCCCGATTACGACGCCGATGTGAAGATGATCGGCAGCGGCCACGCCATCGCCGAATTCATCGAGCGCATCGCGAGCGCCGCCGAGGCCGCGGGCCGGCGCGACCTCGAGACGCTGCTGGCCCGCCGCCGCGCGGACGAGCCCACCGCGACCGGCATCGACCGATCCGAAGTCGGCTATTACACCGAACTCGTGCGCCGCGAACAGTACGACGTCGACGCCCGCGAGGTGCGCCGGTATTTCGATTTCCCGCGTGTGCGGGCGGGCTTGCTCGAGGTCACCGGCCGCCTCTTCGGACTGGAGTACCGGCCCGTGGAGGTACCGCGCTGGCACGAGGACGTCGCCGTCTACGACGTCTACGCCGACGGTGAACGACGCGGGCGGATCTATCTGGACCTGCACCCCCGCGAGGGCAAATACAAGCACGCCGCGCAATTCGACCTCGTCGGCGGCGTCGCCGGCAAGCTCCTGCCCGAGGGCGTGCTGGTGTGCAACTTCTCTCGCGGATTGATGGAACACCAGCACGTCGTCACGCTGTTCCACGAATTCGGGCATCTGATCCACCACGTCGTGGGCGGGCATCAGAACTGGGCGCGCTTCTCCGGTGTCGCCACGGAATGGGATTTCGTCGAGGCCCCGTCGCAGATGCTGGAGGAATGGGCCTGGGACGCAACCATTCTCGCCACCTTCGCCGTCGACGAGACCGGTGCCCCCATCCCGGCCGAACTGGTGCAGCGCATGCGGGCCGCGAAGGAATTCGGTAAGGGCATTTCGGTCCTCACGCAGGTCGGCTACACCGAGATCTCGTATCTGCTGCACCAGGACCGGCCCGCCGACCACGACCCGGTCGTCATCGATGCCGTGACACGGCACAGCGGCATAGCCGAGGTGCCGCGGACCCATTTCCAAGCGTCGTTCGGGCATCTGGCCGGCTATACCTCGGCGTACTACACCTACCTGTGGAGTCTGGTGATCGCGAAGGATCTGTTCTCCGTGTTCGACGCCGGCGATCTCTTCGATTCCGTTGTGGCGCAACGCTATCGCGACAGCATCCTCGCGCCGGGTGGTTCCCGGGACGCGGGCGATTCGGTGGCCGAGTTCCTCGGCCGCCCGTTCACCTTCGACGCGTTCGCGGCCTGGCTGGACCGGGCGCCCACCCCGCATACGCCGGCGTAACCGGGATTTACGCGAGGGCCCGGCCGCAGCACGTCGGTGACTCGGCGGCGGTCGGTCCTAGCTGTGCGTCCAGTCGGGTTGCAGCAGATCCGCCACCCGGGTTTCGCGGCCGAGAAGCACGACATCGCGGAATTGCAGCAGGATGGCGCCGGTCGGTGCGTGGATCGTCATCGAGTCGCCGATCCTGAGCTGCAGCAGCCGGGAGCCGTCCGGCCGGTCGACCCAGTGCGGCACATCGTCGGCCGCGAGCCGGTCGAGCCGCACGAAATGCACGGCGTGTACCTCGTCGTCGTTGGGATAGAGGGCGCCGGGATCGTCGAGCGCGACGACGAGGGGGGTGATCGCGAAACCGGACGCTGCCGGGAAGTCGTCGAGCCTGCCCAGGACACTCGTCGGCGGGGCGACCAGGCCGATCTCCTCGTGCAGTTCGCGTAATCCCGCCGCGACCGCCGTCTCGTCGCCGTCGACCCGGCCCCCGGGCAATGCCCATTGCCCTGCGTTGCGTCCCCGATAGGCGCGTTTGATCACGACCACGCACGGCTGCCCATCGTGTTCCAGCACACACAGCACAACGCTCGCACGTCGCATCCCGGGCACGTCGGCGACCGTTCGACACTCGAACTCGCGCAAGCGGGCCGCGGCGAGTTCCCGGAAATCCTGCACACTCATACCTCGATGGTGGCAGTACCGGCCCCGGCATGATCCGCCCGCCCCGCACGGACGGCAACCGATGCGCGGGACTACCCCTTCGCGGACTCGGTGCGCAGGTGCGTGCGCGCCCACTGCTCGAAGCTGGTGAGGGGGATGCCGAGGGCGGTGGCGTAGGCGGGTCGGCCGGGCTGGCCGGCCACGTTCAGCCATTCGAGTGCGGCGCCCATGGGCGGCATGCCGGCGGCGACCGCCTGTGCCACCGTCATGTTCGGAGCCTCCAACGGGATGCCGAGCACGCGGGACAGGGTGGCGGCGATCTCGGTCATCGATAGATAATCGCTCGCCAGCTCGAGCTCGACGCGGTCGAATCGTTCGGGCTCGGTGATCGCCGCCGCCGCCGCACGGCCGATGTCGTCGACCGCGACCAGCGACAGCCGGGTCTCCGGTGCCAGGACGCTCACCAGACCGCCGTCGACACCGCGGGGAAACATGTACCGCATGGACGGCAGGAAGTTCTCCATGAATGTGCCCGGCTTCAGTAAGGTCCAGCGCGGAAATCCGGCCGCGCGCAACGCATCCTGAATTGTGGCCTTGGCCGTCAGGGAGTCCTCGACGGCCCACCGGCCGGCGGCCCAGCCGGGAACGCCGGTGTGCTGACCGGCTCCGGTCACCGAGGTGTGCACGAACTGATCGACCCCCGCGATCCGTGCGCCGTCGATCAGAGTGACGCCTTGGGTGACCTCGCCGTCGAAATCGAAGCCGGCGTCGGTGAGGGCGGGCATCTGCACGGAGAACACCGCGCGGGCGCCGTCGGCCGCGCGGATCACCGACTCGCGGTCGTGCAGATCGCCGGTGACCAGCTCGGCTCCCAGTGATTCGACTTCCTTGGCGCGGTTGGTGTTTCGGTCGCGTACCAGGGCGCGGACGCGGACGCCCGCCGCGAGTAGCGCGCGGGCGGTGGCGCCGCCCTGCCGGCCGGTGGCGCCGGTGACCAGGACGGGTGCCGAAGCTGTGGACATGGTGTGCCTCTCGCTAAACGGCGGGGTCCGCCGTTTCTGTTTCGGCTACGATATGGCGGGGCCCGCCGTTTAGCAACCCGGGAGGTGACGCGATGCCCGAACGCCGACGTGCTGATGCTCGCCGCAACTACGCGCTGGTGCTGGCCGTAGCCGAGAAAGAAGTCGCGGCGCACGGGCCCGGGGCGTCGCTCGAGCAGATCGCGCGCGTGGCGGGAGTCGGGTCGGCGACGGTGCGGCGGCACTTTCCGACTCGTCGCGCGCTGCTGGAAGCGGTGTCGCGCACCCGGATCGACGCGCTGTGTGCCCGCGCGTACGAACTCGCCGACGCGCAGGACAGTCGCGGCGCACTGCTGGAGTGGTTGCGCGAAGTCGTCGCCTACTGTGTCGGCGCGCGCGGGCTGGCGGCCGCGTTGTCCTACGACAGCGCCGGATCGGATCCGGTGCACGACAACAGCTGTGGGGCCGCGCTGGAAGAGGCGGGCGAGCCGTTGCTGCGCCGCGCCGCGCGGGAGGGCGCGGTCGCGACCACGTTCACGGTGGCGGACCTGATCACCCTGATCGTGGGGATCGCGCTGGCGACCGAACACGGCGCCGACCCCGCCGCACAGGCGGACCGGCTGTTCGGGTTGGTCGTCGCGGGCTTGAGCCCGCAGCGGGCCTCGGCAGACGCCTCCCTGGTGCGGGCAGGGAAACGATGAGCCTGCGGCAATTCGAATACGCCCTCGCCGTCGCCGAGGAGGGCTCGGTCACTGCCGCGGCGGAACGACTGCACCTCGCGCAGCCGTCGATGTCGCAGCAGATCCGCACCGTGGAGCGCGAGCTCGGCGTGACGCTGTTCGACTACCGTCCCCGCCGCACCTGATCGAACGGGACGTCCCGGTCGGCGGCGTACTCGCGAGGCATGCCCAGCACCCGTTCGCTGATGATGTTGCGGGCCATCTCGGTGCTGCCGCCCGCGAGGCTCCAGGCCTGGCGGTAGAGGTACTCCTGGCCGGCTCGGCCGAGGCCGGGTTCGCCGTCGGCGCCGCCGGTCGCGGCGGCGGCGCCGGCGATGCGCACGGCGGCGTCGGCTTGCAACCACGAGTTGCGGGCGCTGAACAGGCGCACGATCGAACCGGCCGCGGGCGGCAGCTCGCCGGCGGCGATACGGGCGCCGACGTGGGCGATGAGCTGGTCGTGGACCAGATTCATCGCGTGCGCCTCGCCGATATCCTCCCGGACGCGGGCGTCGGCGAATTGCCCGGTGCGGCGGGCGATGTCGAGCAGGCCGCGCACGTCGCGGCCGCTGTGCCGGCCGACTCCGCTGGCATAGGGTGAGCCGCCGCCGACGGCGCTGCGTTCGTGCTGCAGCAGCCGGCTCGCCACCGCCCAGCCGCCGTCGACCTCGCCGACGACGGCATCGGCCGGGATCCGCACGTCGTCGAAGAACTCCTGGCAGAATTCGGTGGATCCGTCGACCTGAGTGATCCGGCGAATGGTCAATCCGGGGGTGTTCACCGGCACCAGGAACATCGTCAGCCCGGCGTGTTTGGGCACCTGCCAGTCGGTACGCGCCAGGCACAGCGCGTAATCGGCGGCGTAGGCGCCCGAACTCCAGATCTTGGAACCGTTGAGCACCCAGTCGTCGCCGTCACGATCGGCTCGAGTGGTGAGCCCGGCCAGATCGGATCCGCCGCGCGGTTCGGACAGGAACTGCACCAGCAACTCCGCACCGCGCAGCGCCGCGGCGATGTGGGTGCGCTTCTGCTCCTCGCTGCCCATGTCGAGAAGTGTTGCGGCGCAGATGGTCAGGGTCGGAATGTTGAGAGCCAGCGGCATCTCGTACGGGCGCGACTCCTCGGTGAAGGCCCGCTGATGGGCCGGGCTCAACCCCAGTCCGCCGTATTCGACGGGAAAGCAGATGCCGGCGAAGCCGCCGTCGTGGAGGATGCGTTGCAGTTCGCGTGCACGGGCCCACACCTGTGGTGACTTCTGCTCGCCCGAGCGGACCGGCGGCGCGGGCGGCAACGTGTCCCGCAACCAGCGCCGGGCGCGGTCACGGAAGCTGTCGACCGATTCGGTTGCGGCAGTGACGGATTCGGTGGTGCTCATGCGGGGATCGTCTCCAGCAGATCGGTGAGCCGGCGCCGGTGTTCGGCCGGGGTGCCGTAGAGGGCCCGGCCGAGCGTGACCCGGCGCAGATACAGGTGCAGATCGTGTTCCCAGGTGACGCCGAGCCCGCCGTGGATCTGCACGCATTCCTGCACGATCTCACCGGCCGTGGCACCGATGAAGGATTTCGCGACGCTGACGGCCTCGGCGGTGTTCGCGGTGTCGTCGCCGAAGCTCGCGGCCGCGGCCCAGGAGGTGGCCCGACACGCCTCGAGTGTGGTGGCGATATCGGCGGCTCGATGTTTGAGCGCCTGGTAGGAGGCGAGCGGACGGCCGAAAGTGTAGCGGTCGAACATCCACCGCACCGTGGCCTCGAAGGTCCGCTGCGCTGCTCCGGCCATTTCCGCGGCGCTCAGTGTGGCGGCGACGAGCAGCTGCTCCTCGGCGGCGGCCGCGGCGGCTTCGGGATCGCGGTGCACGACGGCGTCCGCGGCGACGGAGACGTCGTCGAAAACGACCGTGGCCGTGCGGCGCACGACGTCCAGCGTCCAGACCGGGGTGACCGTGACACCGGGGGCGTCCGTGGCGACGAGTAGTTGCACCGGGCCCTCGGGCCCCTGGGCGTCGACGACCAGCAGATCGGCTCGAGCGCCGTATTCGACGCGATCCTTCGCCCCGGACAGCCGGAATCCGGCACCGTCCGGCGTGGCCGCGGTCTCGAACGGAGCGAAGCGCAGACCGGCTCCGGGTTCGTAGTGGGCCCAGGTCGCGATCGCGGCTCCAGCGACGACGTCTGTGATCACCGTCTCGACATCGCCTGTGCTGCGGAGCAATCCGGCCAGTGCGGTATTCACCGCCAGCAGCGGCCCCGGCGCGCAGGCGCGCCCGAATTCCTCGGCGATCAGCGCCAGGTCGGCCATCGGAGTGCCCGATACCGCCCCGCCGCCGAGCCGTTCGGGGACCAGCGGTGCGGTCCAGCCCAGTTCGGCGCCGCGCCGCCACCAGTCCCGGTCGAAGCCGCCGGGGGAGTCGGCGAGGCGGCGCACCGTGTCCACGGGCACGGTGGCGGCGAGGAAGTCGCGGGTGGTGGTCCGCAACAGTCGTTGGTCGGCGGTGGGAGCGGCAGTCACGAATGTGGTCCTTACGCAGGGCCTCCCGCGAACCCGGTGAGGTGTGCGGATATCGAGTTCGCGGGAGGCGGGGCACCCATCGGCGGCGTCGAGAGGCCGGCGCGCCGCCGATGGGAGTGGTGGCCGGTCGACACCCCGGGGTGGCGACCGGAGTTTCTACAGCGGTTCCCAGAATGTGATCTGGGTGGCCCTCGGATCGATCGCGGGGCTGAGGGTGGATCTGCCCTCGGCCGAGTTGGCGCGCAACTGTTCGAAGACCGCCTCGGCGTCGCCGTCGATCTCGTAGACCGCGAGATACCGGTGGGTGGCGCCCTGCCCCTCGAGCTGCGGGGCCCGATAGCGCGAACACGAGCGGATGCCCTCGATCCGCAGCAGTTCGGGAATGTGCACCTCGGTGTACCAGGTGTTGTATTCGTCGTCCATCCCCTCGCGCGGGGTGGAGAAGACCAGCATCTGCATGGTGTGGACCTAACGATAAGAGCTGGGGGACAACCGGATTCGTGCGCTCACGCGCGCTGGGCGTACAGTTCGGCCCATTCCTTGCGCGGCCGGACGGTGAGGTCGACATCGGCGGCCTGGGCGCGCAGCGCGCCGACGGTCGCCTGCTCACGCGGGATGTGCGCGAACGGGTCCCAGTTCAGGAAGCGGCAGGCGTTCTGCCAGGTGATCTTGTCGATATCGGCGTCGTCGGCGCCCGCGGCCTCGAGTTCGGCCAGGACGAATTCCGGGGCGTCGGGCCACAGCGAATCCGAATGCGGGTAGTCGCATTCCCACGCGATGATGTCGATGCCGATGTCGTGGCGCAGCTTCAACGAGGTCTTGTCGGTGACGTAGCAGGCCATGACGTGCTCGCGGAACACGTCCGAGGGCATCTTGCCGCCGAAGTCGCGGCGCAGCCACTTCTGGTTGGTGTAGTGGCGGTCCGAGCGGTCGAGGAAATACGGGATCCAGCCGATGCCGCCTTCGGACAGCGCCACCTTCAGTCCCGGATAGCTGCGCAACGCCGGACCCCACAGCAGATCCTGGATCGCGATCTGGGACACGCTGGGCGCCAGCACCATCAGATTGTCGATCGGCGCGTCCGGGGCCATGCGCAGGGCACCGAAACCGGGGCCGATGTGCAGGTTCATCACCAGCCCGGTGTCGGCGAGCGCCGCGAACACCGGACCCCAGTGCTCGATGTCGTGATAGGAGGGGTGGCCCTCCACGTGCGGGATCTCCGACATGGTGACGCCGTGAAATCCCTTGGCGGCCACCCGCTCGATCTCCGCCACCGCCAGTTGCGGATCCCACAGCGGCAGAATGGCATTCGGGATGAACCGGCCCGGGTAGGTGGCGCACCACTCGTCGATGTGCCAGTTGTTGTAGGCCTGGATCATCGCGACGGTGATCTCGTCCTTGAACTGGCTCAGGTGGCCCGCGCTGAAGCCGGCGAAGGTCGGGAAGCACATCGAGGCGAACACCCCGTTGGCGTTCATGTCCCGCACCCGGTCGTGAATGTCGTAGACGCCCGGCCGCATCTCGGCGTAGCGGGTGGGATTCTTGTCCCATTCCTCCTTGGGCCAGCCGACGACCGCGTTCAGGCCGGTGACACCGACCGGCCGGCCGCGATAGGTCCACTGATCGATGCCCTGGTCGTTGGTGAGCAGTCGCGGCACGTACTCGGCGTACTTCGTCGGCGTATGCCGGTCGAACATGTCGGCCGGCTCGACCACATGGTCGTCGATGCTGACCAGGATCATGTCATCGGTATTCATGAGGTTCCTCGTGCTGGTGCGGACGGCGGCGGCCCACTGCGGCGGGCGAAGGAGGAGATGCGCAATCTCTGTTATGGAGAATCATACTCTCCGATTCGTCTGGGACGATACACCCGATTCGGCGCTGGTACGGCAAACTTCGGCGATGGGCCCGAACTGTCGATCGGCGGCGCACGTCCCGACTCCTGGCACCTGGTCGACCACGCCCTCGACCGCCGCGGCGCGATCCGAGCCGCCCCTCCGGACGGCTCCGATCCCGCGGCCGGGCGCATCGACGTGGGCGCCGGCGGTAGCGCACGCTCCTCGTGCTAGGGCGCGCGGTAGACGACCTGCCCGGCGACGATCGTGGCGGCCACGGGCGGCGAGTCGAGCGCATCGCCGAGTTCGGCGGGCGGGACCTGGAGCAACGTCAGGTCGGCGTTGTGGCCCGGGGCGAGCGTGCGGGGAATGTGCGGCCCGGCGGCGGTGCCGAAGAACAACGACAGCGCGGTGGCCGGCGACAGCGCCTCGGCGGCCGCGCGGCCGAGCCCGCGATCGGTGGCGGCGCGCACCACCGCCCACGGATCCGGATCGCCGAACGGCGCGTCGGTGCCCGCCGCCACCCCGACGCCCGCGGCGAGTAGCGAACCGAGCCGCCACAGATCGGGCCGGTCCTCGACGGGGACCTCGCGCGCGTACTGGGCGGCGCGCTCGATCAGGAAATGCGGCTGGGTGATCACCGGAATGCCGTTGCGGCGCAACCAGGTCAGCACCTCGGCCGGCACGACGGCGCCGTGTTCGATGCGGTCGCCGGGCACCACGCCCGCCAGGTCGAAGGCGGCCATGGTCAGAATCAGCTGCACCCGCGTGACACAGTGCACCGCCGCGGCCCGGCCCGCACCGTGCAGCCGGCGCAGCCGCACGACGAAATCGTCGAGGTCGGGCAGGGCGGTGTCGTCGAGCAGAATTTTGGTGGGGCCCAGACGGAATCGCTCGACGTGCGGATCCTCGATGTCGGGCTCGGCCATGCAGTAGACACGTTGCACGATGCGCCCGTCCAGCACGGCGGCGGCGAGAGTGCCGACCTCGGGACGAGTGAGATCCGGTGTGGCATCGGTGAATCCGGTGATTCCCCGCCTCGCTGCCGCCGCCGAGATCGGTGCCGGATCGGGCGCCAGGCAACCGAGCCGGTCGCCGAGCCAGGTGTCCATCCGCCACAACCGGCCCGTGGCCCGGCCCCGCGAATCACGTTCCACTCCCGGCAGCGGACAGTTGTCGACATCGAGTAGGGCGCAGGCGCTGGAGTCGAGGATCCACAGCGCGCCGGAACGATGCTGCACCCGCACCGGCCGGCCCACCTCCATGCGGTCCAGCGCCCACCGGTCGATGGCCCCGGCGACGTCGTCGTGGTAGTCCACGGCCCGGAGCCAGGCGTGTCCCGGCGTTCGGCGCGCGGCGTCGCGCAAACGGTCGGCCAGTGCACGGGCCCCGCGAATCCGGTCCGGCCCCACCGGAATCGACTCCGAGCGAGCGGCCAGTGCGCGCAGATGGATGTGGTGGTCGTGCAGGCCCGGCACCAGCCACCGGCCGCGTGCGTCGATATCCTCCTCGTCGGCCCGGGGCCGCAGGGCGCGCCCGCATTCGGTGATGGTGCCGCGTTCGCAGCGGATATCGGTGTGGGCACTACCGAAGACGACGGCATTGCGGATCAGCATGCGATACCACCCGGAAATGGGGAGGCGGCGCGGGCCCGCGCGGAGCGCGGGGACAGGATGGCCTGAGTGGTCGCGGTGTGCGCGCACCGGACCTGCCAGCGCCCGTCGTGAGTGAAGACCCGGTGCGGGCCCGGGCAGCGTGGTGGCGCGGCGGCGAAGGCGGCCGTGACCGCGCGCATCGAGACGTCGGCCAGGACTCCGCCCCCGGCTCGCGCGGCCGCGCAGACCGCCAGCGCCGCGGCGATTCCCGACAACGGGTCGCCGATCGCATCCGCACAGAACACCGGCATGCCGTGTCCGGTGCCGACCAGCCCGCCGGCGACGGCGGCGTCGTCGCCGAAAGCCACCCGCATCGGCTCGGACCGGCCGTATCCGGTGAGGCCGACCCAGATCTGGCCGGGCCGCAGCCCGCGCCGGTCGGGCCCGAGCCCCAGTTGCGCCAGCGCGCGCGGCCGCGACGCTTCGATCACGATATCCGCGGCCGCCAGCAGTGCCGCCAATTCCGTTCGGCCGGAATCGGTTCGGAAGTCGACCGTGCGAAATTCGTGTCCGGCGTGCAGCGTGTCGAAGAAGTGGTGATCCGCGCGCGCACCGTCGGGCCGGTGCGGACTCTCCACTTTGATCACCCGCGCCCCGGCGCGGCCGAGGATGTGGGCGCACAGCGGGCCCGCCCACATCGAGGACAGGTCCACCACCAGCCGGCCGGTCAGTTCGCGCCGGGGCGTCGGCGCCGCCAGCCGGGACAGCCGCCACGGCGGAGTGCACGGATCGGCCGTCGCGTCGGCCGGCGGAAGGGCGGCGGCCGGGACGCCGAGCAGCTGGACCCGGTCGGCGAGAGCGGCCGCGGTGACGTGAACGGCGAACTGCGCCAGCGATTTCCAGTGGTCGTCGGCACGATGGGTGCCGATGATCGCGGGCACGGCCGCGATATCGTCGGCGCGGGACAGCGTCAGGGCGCACCAGCCGTCGGCGGTGCGCAGCAGGCGGGTGGACCCGCCCGCCGACCGCGTGCCGGCGCGCCGGAACCCGTGGTCGACGGCGCGCGCGGTGAGCAGCGGACCGGGGGCCAGGACGACGGCACGGCCCAGCGCGGCGGTGGCGCGCGCGAGCAGGCCCAGAGCGTCACCCAGCCGTGCGAAGGCGGGAGCGGGGGAGATGTCGGGCGGCCCGCCCGCGGGACCGGTGAGGTCCATGGCCCCCGACGCCGCCCAACCGCGGACCTCGCACCCGGACGGGGGCGTGTCGGCCGCGCGTGGCGGCCAGCATTGGGATACCCGATGCGGCGGCGGGACCGGTGGGGACTGTGCGGCTGGGTGATTCATCTCGGACCTCCTCGGCGAGCGGTGTGCGCGGCCGTCGCTACGACGGCCCGCCGGTGGGCTCGATGCGATCCACCAGACCCCAGCGCAGGGCGGTGTCGACGTCGATGGTGGCGCCGGTGAGCATCGCCCAGGCGGCACGCCAGCGCCCGATCCGGCGCGGCACGCTCACCGTGCCTCCCGCACCCGGGACCAGACCCATACCGACCTCCGGGAAGCGAAACCAGGTGCCCGGCGCCGCGGTGACGATGCCGCCGAACGCGGCGATCTCGGCGCCCGCGCCGACACAGGCGCCGTGGGTGTCGATGCGCAACCGGGCGGACAGGCGGTCCAGCACTCGCCACGGCGCTCGGTCCAGGCGCACCAGATAGGCCGCCACCGGGTCTGTCGCACAACCGAATTCGTCGAGATCACCGCCGCTGCAGAAGGCCGGTCCCGCGCCCGCGAGGCGCACGGAGGTGATGGTGGGGTCGGCCTCGGCCACCTGTGCGGCCGCGAGCAATCCCTCGCGCAGGCCTGCGCTGAGCGCGTTGCGGCGACGCGGACGATTCAGCACGATGGCGAGTTCGCCACCCGAGCGGTCGATCCGCACCAGTTCGCCGGACTCGCCGTCCGGAACGCGGGCGGGTCCGCGAGCGGCCAGCCACGCGCGGAATTCCGTGCCGCCCAGCAGCATCGAGTAGACCGCCGCTTCGGCGGCCAGCGCCGGGAGGGTGGGCAGCGCGGGCGTCCGACGCAGCAGGTGACCGCAGGCCAGCGCCGCCCGGGGCGCGTGATCGACGGCCGCGGCGAGTATCTCGACCGCGGCGGTGCGATCGGTCACGGTGACCACGCGCCGATCGCGATGCGGGGACTCGCTGACCGCGACGGTCGCCGCATCGAGGATCGGATGCAAGCGGGCGGGGACCGTGTCGCCGACGACGGCGACGGTGAGTGCCGCTGCGGCGGCGATCGAGGCGGCGACATCGGCGATGTGGCCGCGACTCGAGTGCCGTAGTCCGTCGACGTCGACGACCGTGAGCGGCTGGTGTGGTTTCCCGTCGCGGTCCAGGCTCAGGTCGGCGAATCGCAGGTCTGTGTCACCAGCGCTGGTGGTCATCGTCACCGCCGTTCTGTGAGGCCGCGAGCATTCGCGGGCAACCGGATTCGCACACGGGAACCGCATCAGCCGTCCCGATTCCCGTGCGCTTGCGCTGCGGCGCCCCGCGCCGGCTCCCGGGGGCGTCCGGATCCCGGGGGCTCCGTGCGTGGAACGTGTTACCGCAGTTGGTCTTTCATCACCTTTCCGGTCGCGTTGAGGGGTAATTCGTCCAGGAACACCACCGCGCGCGGCGCCTTGTACCCGGCCATGTTCTCGCGACTCCAAGCGATGAGCTCGGCCTCGGTCAGCGGCGCCCGCGTGACGACGAACGCCTTGCCGACCTGACCCAACCGCTCGTCGGGGATACCGATCACCGCCGCCTGCACGACCGCCGGATGCCCCAGCAGAAGGCCCTCGATCTCGGCGGGGTAGGCGTTGAAGCCGCCGACGATGAACATGTCCTTCTTCCGTCCGATGATCCGCAACCGGCCGCCCTCGTCCACGGTGCCCAGATCGCCGGTGTGCAGCCAGCCCTCGGCGTCGATCGCCTCCGCGGTGGCCGCTGGATCGTCGAGATAACCCTGCATGACGGTGTAGCCACGCAGCAGCACCTCGCTGTCGGCGGCGATGCGGATTTCCACGCCGTCGCATGGTGTTCCGGCGGTCGTCGCGATCTGCTCGAAGGTGTCGCCCGGGCGCGACGCGGTCGCGGTCCCCGCCTCGGTCAGCCCGTATCCGGTCATGATCGACCGGAACGGCAGTTCGGTCTTCACCCGGCGGATCAGCTCCACCGGGATGTCGGCCGCGCCGGTGACCGCGGACCGCAGCGACGACAGGTCGTAGCGTCCGCGCGCCTCCAGCAGCGAGTGGTAGAGGGTGGGCGGACCGGGCAGCATCGTGATCCGTTCGCGCGCAACGAGTTCGCAGACGCGGTCCACATCGAACACCGGTACCGGCAGGATCGTGGCCCCGCGGATGAACGACGCCAGCACGCCGGCCTTGTAGCCGAAGGTGTGGAAGAACGGATTGACCGCCAGATAGCGGTCGCCCGCACGCAGATCCGCCAGCTCACACCATTCGGTGTAGAGCCGTAAATTCTGGCGATGGTTCATCATCACGCCCTTGGGGCGGCCGGTGGTCCCGGAGGTGTAGATGATGTCGGAGATGTCGGTCCCGGCAACCTCGCGTTCGAAAGGTGAACCGCTGGACAGGAATTCGGAGGCGAGGTCGATCGCCGGCACACCCGCGGGCCCGCTGAGCTCGCGCCCGAGGAATCCCTGCTGGACCAGCAGGAGCTTGGCGCCGCTGCGGCCGATCACATCGGCCGCCTCGGCCGCCTGGAAGCGCGTGTTCACCGGGACGAGCACCCCGCCCGCGGTGAGCAGGCCGAAGGCGGCCACGATCCAGTCGGCGGAATTGGGCGCCCAGATCGCCACCCGGTCGCCCTTGCCGACCCCGGCCTCCGCGAAAGCGCCCGCGGCGCGGCGCACCCGGTCGACGAGTTCGGTGTAGCTCAGCCGCAGGTCGCCGTCGACGACCGCCTCGGCGTCACCGAAGCGGTCGGCGGAGGCGGCGACCATCTGCGGGATGGTTTCCCAGCTCATGCTGCGTCCTCTGCGGTATGCCGCCCGCGCGCCGCACCGCTCATACCTTCAGCAGCCTGGCCAGGTTGCCACCCATGATCTTCTCCTGATCGGCCAGCGGCATATCTTTGATCTCGTTGATGTAGCGGGCGGGTTCGGCCAGGCCTTCGGGGTGCGGGTAGTCCGAGCCGAACAGCACGTTCTCCACACCGATCAGGTCGGCGATGGCCTGCAGATCCTCTTCCCAGAACGGGCTGACGTGGATGCTGCGCTTGACCGCCTCGACCGGATCCTGAAAACCGAAGCCCTCCGGCGCCTTCTTGTAGGTGTCGTGCAGGTTCTCGAGCAGCGGGGCCAGCCAGGAGGCGCCGTTCTCGATGACGGCCACCTTCAGCTCGGGGTGGCGGAACAGCGCGCCGTGGCACACCCACGACGCCACGGCGTCCTGGATCGGACGCCATTCGGTGGTCATCCGGAAGGTATTCGTCTGGAACGGCAGCATCTCCAGGCTGCTGCCCTCCCATTCGGCGTTGAACCGCGAATAGCCGCTGTCGGAGGAGTGCATCGTGACGAGGACGTCGTGCTCGACCACGCGCTTCCAGAACGGATCGAATTCCGGCAGGGCGAACGAGCGCGGCCCGCGCAGACCCGGAACCGGCGCCGGGCGCACCAGAATCGCCTTGGCGCCGTGTTCGACACACCAGTCGAGCTCCTCGATCGCCTTGTCCACGATCGGCAGGCTCACCACCGGCACGGTGAAGATGCGGTCCTGGTAGGTGAAACCCCACTCCTCGAGCAGCCACTGATTGAGCGAATGCACCACGGCGTGAATGAGATCGGGGTGATGGCGCATGCGCTCCTCGATGAGGCTGGCCAGCGTCGGGAACATCAGCGTGCGGTCGAGCTGGAGTTCGTTCATGAGCTCGAGGCGCGGGCCCGGCTCGTGGAACGCGGGAATCGAACGCATCGGCTTACCGAAGATCTCCCGGCGGCTCTTACCCTCGGGATTGCCGTTCTTGAAGTACTCCTCCATCGCGCCGGGCCGCGCGACCACCTCGAAGGTGGGGTTGGGGATGTACTCGCTGATCTGGCCGAGAACCGCGATCTTGGTGCGGCCGCCCAGTTCCACGTACTGGATGGCGCCCTCGAATTCCTTCGGCAGGTACCGGGTGAGGGCCTCTTTGGTTTCGTACAGGTGGTTATCGGCGTCGAAGAGCTGATACGGCAGCTCGATCTTCGTCATAAGAGTCTCCTTAGTTCGTTATGAGAATCATATTCTCAGTTTTTGCGCGTGGCAACGGCCTGCCCGGCGACGGCGGCCCGCACGCGGTACTTCTGGACCTTGCCGCTCGGAGTGCGGGGAAAGTCGTCGACGACGTGCAGTTCCTCGGGCCACTTCTGCTTGGCCAGCCCGGCCGCTGCCAGATGCGCCCGCACGTCGGCCAGCGTCGGAGGGGTGCCGCCGGGCCGCACCCGCACCACCGCGGCGGCATGTTCTACGAGTCGCGCATCGGGTGCGGCGACGACCACCGCTTCGGCGACCGCGGGCATGCGATGCAGAACGTCTTCGACCTCGACCGCGCTGATGTTCTCGCCGCCCCGGATGATCAGGTCGGTGGTGCGGTCGGTGATGGTGAGATAGCCGTCCTCATCGAGGTGGCCGACATCGCCGGTGCGGTACCAGCCCTCGTCGTCGAATGCGGCGGCGGTCAGTTCCGGATCGGTGTAACCCAGGCACAGATCCGGTCCGCGACTGTAGATCTCACCGTCGTCGGACAGCCGGATCTCCACGCCGGGTAGCGGGCAGCCGTCGGTGTAGAGGCGCTTGTCCTGCGGATCGGTGCAGTCGGAGCCGGTGATGGACGGATGTTCGGTACTGCCGTAGGCGCGGTAGGCGATGATGCCGAGATCGGTGAGGCGGGTGGTCACCGCGGCCGGCACCGAACTTCCGCCCAGCCCCGCGTATTTCATCTGCCGCAGATGCGCGTCGGTGAACGACGGATGATCGAGCAGGCTGGTCAGGTAGTAGGGCACACCGCCCGCCACGGTGGCGCCGACATCCGACATCAGCGCCAGGATCCGGCCGGGATCCCATACGTCGACCAGGTTGATCTCCGTTCCGTCGAGCACCGGGATGAGCAGGGCGTTGACCATGCCGATGAAATGCCCGACCGGTGCGGCGGTGAGCTGGGCGCCCAGGTCGGGCGGGTAATGCGCACTGAGCTGGCGCGTTTCGAAGCCGAGGGTGCGATGGCTGTGGACCACGCCCTTCGGGTCGCGGGTGGTGCCGGAGGTGAAGGCGATCAGCGCGGGGGAGTCCGGTGCGACCGTGACGATTCCGGGCATCGGCGCGTTGTCGAGCAGGGTGTCGAAGTCGCGCCCCACCACGCCGACGATCGGCACCTGATCGCACAGATCGGGCTGAAATGCCATGGCGCCGAAGCGTTCCGCGGTGACGAACACCTTCGGGCGCACGGCGTCGAGGATGTAACCGAGTTCCTTGCGGCCGTAGAAGTGCACGATCGGCACCAGGGTGGCCCCGAGGAACGAGGCGGCCCAGAACGTGGCCGCGGCCTCCATCCAGTTGGGGAGCTGGAAGGCGACCACATCGCCCGGGCCCACACCGCGGCGGCGCAATCCGGCAGCGAGCCGGCGGGCGATGTGCTCGACCTCACGCACCGTGCCCGACCAGGGACGCAGCTGGGAATGCACCCGGAACGGGACCTCGGGTGCCCCGGCCAGGCCCCGCGCCAGCATCTCCCCCAGGGATTCGCGCGTCCACCATCCGCGCGCCTCGTACCGATCGACCAACTGCTGCGGGATCTTTCGCATGGCTCAGCTCCAATGCCCGACGACGTGGGGAAGGCCGGGTGTCCGGACCCGAATACGGAGATGATATTCTCAGATTCGGAGAAGCAACATATCCAGAATGGAGAACGTAGGATGGTCGACCTCGAAGTGGACGGCGGGATCGCGGTACTGACCATCAACCGTCCGCAGGCGCGCAATGCCATCGCACCGGAGACGATGGACCAGCTCGACGCCGCGATCGACGCCGCGGCCGGAGCCCGGGTGCTGGTCGTGCGCGGTGCGGGAGAGCGCGCGTTCGTCTCCGGCGGAGATCTCAAGCAGCTGGCCGCGATTCGCACCGAGGAAGGTGCGGCCCGGATGGCATGGCGGATGCGCGGCATCTGCGATCGGCTGGCCGCGTTCCCGGCGCCGGTGATCGCGGCGCTCAACGGTCACGCCCTCGGCGGCGGCGCGGAATTCGCGGTGGCGGCCGATATCCGGATCGCCGCCGACGACATCACCATCGGGTTCAATCAAGTGGCGCTGGCGATCATGCCGGCCTGGGGCGGGGCCGAACGGCTCACCCTCTTGGTCGGGCGCAGCCGTGCCCTGCTGCTGGCCGGAACGGGCACCGTGCTGTCCGCCGCGGAAGCCGAGTGGTACGGCCTCATCGACCGGGTGGTGCCGCGAGCGGATTTCGAGCAGGAGTGGCGCGCCCTGGCCGCCGGGCTGGCGCATCCGGCATCGGCGCCGATCAAGCGGGTGGTGTCCGGCGTTACACCCTCGGAGGCAGTGGAATCCTTTGCCCGGCTGTGGGTTTCGGATGCGCACTGGGAAGCCGCGGATCGGGTGCTGAACCGCGGTTCTGCCAACGGCGCGACGACGCGGAGTTAGGGCCGAAACGGCGGTCAGGTGAGTGGTCGTCCTCGTCGGCGCGGTAGTGGCCGAGTCGGGCTTGGTGTTGTCGGCGGCGCCAGCTCGGTCATGCTGGATGTGATCGGCGGGGCGTCTGTGATGGAAGACCAGATGAGCGAGCAGGCGCCGGATCTCCGGTAGCGCGAAAGTGAACATGCCTTCGTCATGAACTCCGAGTCCCCTTTTGTGGCAACGGCTTTGGATACGTCGACCCCGGCCGGAGCGGTCGGCGTGCAGCCTCACCCACCCGCGACGACGGTGGCCAGGGTCTTCTTGACGGCCTCAGTGACCGGTAGTTCCTCGGTCAGGGCAGCCCAGGTGTAGGCATCGTGTTCTGTGAGCCGAACGGGGTCGGACGCGACGCAGTCGACCGCGAAATTGAACTGGCGGCTGGGTTTTCCGCTTGCCGAGGTGTAGTCGAACGAATCGAGGTAGCGGCCTATCGCTGTCATGGTCAGGCCGGTCTCTTCGGCGACCTCCCGGGTAAGAGCGTCGCCAAGGTTTTCGCCCGGTTCGACCTTCCCACTGGGCAGTTCCCAAATACCGCCCATGAAGTCATCACCGGGGCGGCGGAGTAGCAGTACACGGTCCTCGCGTTGGATGACTGCGCCGACGACCAGCTGCACGACTCCGTCTCGTTCGGCGGTAGTGATGAGGTCCTCGATGAGGTTGGTCACGGTGGTCATCCTCTCAGGTGGCAGGCGTGCTGGGCTACCTTGGTAATCGCGTCGATGTAGTCGTCCACCACGGGCAGGTCCTGCTCTCGGTGCCAGACGGGCAGCTTCACGGTGTTCTGATGGATTCGTTCCGCGTTCGGGAATTCACCGGGCCTGTAGGAGAATTCGCCGCCGTATCCAGGGAAGAGTGGACCAGGGTTTTGAAAAAGCTCCAGCAGGTTGAGCGGACAGGTCGAACCTGGACGATCGATCTCACGGCATCCCTCGGCGAGTACCGCCCGGTGGAACTGTTCGATCGGAAGACCGTCGAGTTCCTCCGCACGATAGTGAAGGGCAAGCCCGTACCAGGCCGACCGGACATCTGCACCAGGTTGGGGTACAGCGATTCCCGGTACTTCTTCGAGCCGGTTGCAGATGTGGGTGGCGATCCGTTGGCGGCCCAGGAGATAGTCATCGAGGCGCGACAGCTGGTCGAGAGCGATCGCGGCAGCCAAAGGGTGGATGCGGTGTTTGAGGCCCATCCCAGTCACCGCGTAGCGGTGTAAAGAGTGGTGTTCGGGTATCTCGGTCCGGCATCTTTTGTTGTACTGACCGTGCAGGAGCAGTCGATAGTACAGATGCTCGTCGTCGGTGAGCACGAATCCACCTTCCCCGGCAGATAGAGGTTTGGGCCCGTTCATACTGAACGCCGCGGCGCGACCGAATGCACCGACCTTCCGCCCGCTGACGGTCGCGCCGTGAGCGTGGGAGCCGTCTTCGAGTACAGACAGCCCGTAGGTTTCGGCGAGGCCAAGGATACTGCGAATCTGCGCTGGCATACCCCACATGTGTGTGACGGCAATGGCTTTCGTCTTCTCAGTGATCTGTCGCGGAAGTTCGCGCGGATCGAGGTTTCCCATGTCGTCGCAGTCCGCCAGAATAGGGACGGCTCCGAGGTGCAGCAGTGGTGTGGCGGTGGCGAAGAAGGTGTAGGCGGGAACGATTACTTCATCACCGGGAGCGATCCCGCATGCCGCGTACATGGAGTACAGCGCCGCTGTCCCCGAGCTTGTCGATACCGCGTATCGCACCCCGAAGTATTCAGCAAGCATGTCTTCAAGTTTCGCGATGACGCCGGAGCGGTCGTAGATGGAGATGGAGCAGTCCAGCTGAGAAAGAACCGATTTCCGCGTTGCGTCATCGAGGGGCGGCCACTGGAAATGTGGACTCTGATCGTCGATGACGGGGGCGCCGCCGAGTATCGCCAGAGTTGGGTTCATCGGATGTCCTTCGGGTTGACTGGAATTCTGGTGCGCGCCGCCTCGTAGCACGCGGTAATGAACCGCATGTGCGCGAGGTGTTCGCGAGGCCCACTGAGATTCGGACGCTCGCCGGCAACAACCCGCTGGAAATAGTCGATCTGCGTCGCGGCCGCCGAGGGCCATGCCTGTTCCCGGACAAGGGATTCGACGGGTGTGCCGTCGTTGGTCAGG
Organism: Nocardia mikamii NBRC 108933; assembly: GCF_001613505.1. Lineage (GTDB taxonomy): Bacteria > Actinomycetota > Actinomycetes > Mycobacteriales > Mycobacteriaceae > Nocardia > Nocardia mikamii. The sequence continues at coordinate 2,333 of NZ_BDCM01000022.1, read as the reverse complement.
CGGCTGACTCGCCCGCGTTCGAGGTGAACGATTCCCCCGGAGCCAACCAGACGTAGTTCTTCTGTCTTCGGACCGATGAACCGTGACAGCAGCATCGACCCGTAGAGGCCGCTGTCGTAGGAGAAGTGGATCATGGCGGTGTCCTCGGCGTCGTAATGCCGATCGAGGCGAGCCGCGACCGATAAGTCTGCAGTGACGAGATCAGGCAGGCCGAAGTACCACAGCACCAGGTCGATCAAGTGGTAGCCCATGTCGATGACGCATCCGCCGCCGGCAGCAGCGACATCTCCTCGCCAGCCTTCGGAAGGATCGTCGACATGGATCGTGTAGCGAGCGTCGACGACGAAAGGCGTTCCCACACGGTCCGCCAGTTGCGGGAAGCTGGCATAGATCGGGTTGAACCTGCGCTGCAGGGTAACCATCAATTCGATACCAGCCTCATCGCACAGCTGCGCCAAATCGCGAGCTTCGGAAAGCGTTGTGGCGAAGGGCTTTTCCTTCAGCACGTGCACGCGGTTCGCTGCGGCCGCCTCGATGACACTTCGACCGGCCGCGTGCGGTACACACACCACGACAATGTCCAGGTCCTCAGATCGCATCATCGCACCCGCATCGGTATACCCCGGGACCTTCTGCAGGTATTGTTGTTCTCGCGCAATTTCCGGAACGTCGTCGCAGACTGCAACCAGATCTGCCGTAGCACACGCCAATATCCCAGGAATGTGATCGTCGCGCGCCTGCGCGCCCAATCCGACAACTCCCGCACGTAGCCTCGTGGGCGAGAACGCGGTGTGACTGGGCTGGCCGCACAGATCAGTGGTCTTCGGTCTGGGCGGACTTTCGTACCGGCGACCGTAACCGAGCATCTTCATCGACCTGCCCTATCCAACTGACCGATGCCTGTCGCCGCCGCGGCGATGAGTACCCCTGCCCCGGCCTCACACCACAACCTCGCCTCCGCTGCTTGCCTCACGGCTTCAGGCACGGTCAGATGGTCGACAGTCGGCACGACGACATGGCGACATTCAGCGCGCCGCAACTCGGCGATAAGCGCATCCAACGCTGCTCTGCCCCAGCGGCGTTCGTGAAACACCATGCCCAGGTCGTATTCTTCACGGTGTGCGAACGACCGGATACGTCTCTCGCACTCGCCGATGCGCTCACCGGCTACATCCAACCGTAGATAGCCGTACAGAAGTGGTTTCACTGTTCTTCTTTCCTTTCAACGGAAATCCGCTGCGAATCGGATTGATGAATGCACCCAGCGTCGCTCGCAAGCAAGGATTCCCAGAGGGCAGATTGCCGGGCAGATTGCGGCGAGCGGTTCCGCGATCGACGGCGCAGTGGTTGTCTTGGATCAGTCGACCGAAGGGGGGCCGTATGCCGAGTCCGAATCTCAAACTGCAGCAGCGCCGGGAAGCCACCGCCTCGCCGTCTGTCCCAAGGCGTTCGATGAGCCGCCGGGAATTGGCCGAGGCGGTCAACTCCTTTCTGTGGCGCAGCCAGGGATTGCGGCGAGAGATAGACGCCCACACGATCGCCCGCTATGAACGTGGCGCGGTGCGGTGGCCCGGCAAGGACTACCGCACCGCGCTCTGCGCGGTACTCGGTGCCACCGCGGCGGAGCTCGGATTCGTCGCCGACAGGCGGCGGAACCAGGTCGCCGCCCACCGCGATGTTCTCGCGGTTGATCTGATGAGCCCATTCGATCTGGAGACCATCCCGGACGATTACCTGCCCGTACCGGGAAGTGCGGTGCGGGTGGGATGGTCCGACGTCGAGAAGGTTCGAGAGATCGCCCGCAGCGCGGCGTCTCTGGAGAACGTTCGTGGGGGCGGCCCGGCGGCCGATACCGCGACCCGGCACCTGCGTGCCCTCACTCCTCTACTCCACGGCGTCGCAGCCCCGGCGGCCCGCCAAGCTCTGCTCGAGGCGATCGGCAACCTAGCCGGTATCAGCGCATACTCCGCATTCGACATCGCCGATCACACCGCGGCCGAACGGCAGTTCCGCTTCGCCCTGTGGTGCGCAGACGCGGCCGGGTCGTGGGAACTCCGGGCGGCGACCTTGGCCGACATGGCCCGCAAGACGGCGTACATCGGCAACGCCGACGGTGCCTTGTCGCTTATCGAACTGGCGCAGGTCCGATCTGACCGTCTCGCGTACACCACCCGTGCCATGCTGGGCACCATGCGCGCGCAAATTCTGTCGACGCTCGGCCGCACGGATGAAGCACTGTCCGAGGTCTCGCGCGCGGACGAATATTTCGCCGCTCGAACGCCTGAGTTCGACAGGCCCTGGATGTGCTACTACGACGAAGCCGAACATCTAGG
>NZ_BDCM01000021.1 GCF_001613505.1 Nocardia mikamii NBRC 108933 | reverse complement strand
CCCCGATCCGTCGGCACCACCGCTTCCGACGGCAGCTCCGGCGCGAGCGGCCCGAGCCGCAGCGACGCTTCCAGCAGCATCGCGTGCACGAACGCCTGGGGCAGATTGCCGCGCAACTGCCGCTGGCGGACATCGAATTCCTCGGCGAACAGACCCGGTGTGCCGCACGAGGCGCGATTGCGCTCGAAGAAGCGCATCGCGGTCACCGGGCGGTCGAGCTGGGCGGCCGCCATCGCCATGGTGAAGCCGCACAGCAGGAACGCGCCTTCGCTCATCTCGAGCGGACGATCGTCGTGACGGTAGCGGTAGACGCAGTAGTCGGTGGTCAGATCTCGCTGGATCGCGAAGAAGGTGGCCGCGTAGCGCGGGTCGTCGGCCGGGATCGCACCGCGAATCAACGGCAGCAGCAGCGCGGCGTCCACACCCGGCTGATCGGGGGCGCGCTGCCAGCGACCGGTCGGATGCACTCCGGTGCGGGCGGCCTCGGCCACCAGCGTATCGGCCAGCGAACTGCAGTAGGCGGTATCGGCGCCGGTGTCCGGACAGGCCGCGACCGCGCGTAGCCCGGCCGCGCAGATCAGCCGGGAATGGGTCCACAACCGGTTCTCGATCTCCCAGATCCCCGCATCCGGGCGGTGATGGTTGTCCGCGATCGCCGCCACGGCGATATCGACCGCGCGGCGGTGATCGCCGCCGAGCCGATCGTGGCGAGCGGCCGCGGCGAACAACGACAACGCCTCGCCGAAGGTGTCGAGCTGGAACTGCCCGCGAACCCGGTTGCCGGCGACGGGCCGCGCGCCCGGATATCCGGGAAGCTCGATCTCGCGCACCGGCGGCACCCCCTTCCCGTCGATGGTGTAGGCGGGCGCCAGCGTGGGACCGTCGTCGAGCAGGCGGGCGGCCGTGAAACCGACCGCGGCGTCGAGCAACGGATGCGGGCCGCCGATCGCGATCGCCTGCCCGGCCAGGCATTGGTCGCGGATCCAGACGTAGCGATAGTCGTAGTTCTCGCCCCGGTCGGCGCGTTCGGGCAGGCTGGTGGTGGGCGCCGCCACCATGCCGCCGGTATCGGCGGTCATCCCGCGCAGGACCGCGAACGCGTGGGCGCTGTCGCGCGGCGCCGCCGTGGCACCGAAATCCGGGCGATCACGCCGCCAGGCGTTTTCGGTTGTCTCCCAGTAGGTATCGGGGTCGGGAAGATCATCGGGCAGGGTGCGATCGGATATTTCCAGGATCAGGTCGTGACAGCTGCCCGCGGGCACCGACAGGTGCGCCGTCCATCCCCGGCCGGAACCGTCCTCGTCGAGCTCGGCGCCGGGCGCGCCCGCCCAGCGCATCCGCAGCCCGCCCGCCCGAGCCGTCCACACCCCGTCCGCGCGGCGCGGATGGTGTACCTGCGCGGCACCGAACCGCGCGACCGGCCGCAACTCCACATCGACCTCGGCGTCCTCCTGCACCGCCACGACGCGGCGCATCAGCACCGCCCGATGCCGATCGCCCGGAAAGGCCAACGCTTCCCGGCATTCGATCACCGCACTCCCGGACAGCCACCGCGACCGCCAGATCAGCGTGCCGTCCTCGTAGTAGCCGCCCCAGACGAACGGCCCCGACGGAGTCACGGCGTACATGCCGGAACCGCCCAGCAGGGTCGCGAAGACGGCATCTCCGTCCCAGCATGGCAGGCACATCCACGAGATGTCGCCGCGCGGACCGACCAGGGCGCCGCGCTGACCGTCCGCGATGAACGAGTACTCCCGCAGGACATGGGGGGCGGCAGCGGAATTCGCGATCATGGTCGGGGCATACCACGAGCAGCCCTGCTCAACCGCCCACCCGCTCCCAGCGGGGTGGGCGCTCCGCGGCCGACCGCATTCGCCTTTCCGGGCCCTCCTCAGGCCTTGTGCTGGGCGGCGGAGCGGGCGGAATTGCCCTGCGCGGCCGCCTTCGGATCCTTCTCGTCCTGTTTCGCCCGGACCCCGGATTCCACCCGGTCGCCGAGATCCTTGTCGACATTGCGCCAGTATTCGAAGGCGCGCGCCAGGACCGGCTCGGACACCCCGTTGAGCAGATGGCCGACGATGTTGTCCACCAGCCGTTCTCGCGCCGCGTCGTCGAGCACCTGGCGCACGAGAGTGCCCGCTTGGCCCCAATCGTCGTCGTCGCGGCGCAGCGTGTAGGCCTCGCGCACCATTTCGCCGTCGGTGTACCAGCCGGCCGTCGGACCGGCCCGGCCGGGTTCGGCGTGCGGACCGCCCTTGGAATTCGGCACGTAGACAGGGTCGCCCGGATTGTGGTGCCGCATGTGGCCGTCCTTGGTGTAGGAGTGCGACGGCGACTTCGGCGCATTGACCGGCAATTCCTTGTAGTTCGCGCCGATCCGGTAGCGGTGCGCGTCCGGATACGAGAACCACCGGCCCAGCAGCATCTTGTCCGGGCTCGGTCCCGTGCCCGGCACCGCGCTGCTCGGCTCGAAGGCGGCCTGTTCGATCTCGGTGTGATAGTCGGACGGGTTGCGGTTCAGCGTCATCCGGCCGACCTCGTAGAGCGGATAGTCGCCGTGCGGCCACACCTTGGTCAGATCGAACGGGTTGAACCGATAGGACTTGGCCGCCTCGAACGGCATGATCTGCATCTTCAGCGTCCAGCTCGGGTAGTCGCCGCGCTCGATCGCCTCCCACAGATCCCGGGTGTGATAGTCGGTATCCATCGAGGCCATCTGATCGCCCTCGTCCTGGGTGAAGAACTCCACACCCTGGTCGGTGAGGAAGTGGTACTTGACCCAGTGCTTCTCGCCCTCGGCGTTGACCCACATGTAGGTGTGGCTGGAGTAGCCGTTCATGTGACGCCAGGTGCGCGGGATACCGCGATCGCCCATCAGCCAGGTGACCTGGTGCGCCGACTCCGGCGACAGCGTCCAGAAATCCCACTGCATGTCGTGGTCGCGTAAGTTGTTGTCCGCCCGGCGTTTCTGCGATCGGATGAAGTCCTGGAACTTCATCGGATCGCGGACGAAGAAGATCGGGGTGTTGTTGCCGACCAGATCGAAATTGCCGTCCTCGGTGTAGAACTTCAACGCGAATCCACGCGGATCTCGCCAGGTGTCCGGGCTGCCCCGCTCCCCGGCCACCGTGGAGAACCGCGCCAGCATCTCCGTCTTCGCCCCGAGCTGGAAGACCTTCGCGCAGGTGTAGGCACTCATATCCTGCGTGGTCTCGAACACACCGAAGGCGCCGCCGCCCTTGGCGTGCGGCTGCCGTTCGGGGACGCGCTCGCGGTTGAACGCGGCCATCTTCTCGATCAGATACGCGTCGTTGAGCAGGATCGGGCCGTCGGGGCCTATCGTCAGCGAATCTTCGTCGCTGGCCACCGGAATTCCGGCGTCGTCGGTGGTGAAACCGCCGGCGCGAGTCTTCTCGACCATCTCTCTCCTCTCCGGGACCGGATCGGCGCCGCGATCACACCCCGCGCCGGACCCACGGTCCTACCCTGATCAGTGCCCCTGTCGCTGATGCGGCTCCCACTGGTCGCGAGCCTGCGTCCGCTTGCTCTCGAGCGCGATCCACGCCACGCCGCTGATCAAGCACACCGCGCACACCACACCGGCCACGATCGCCCATCCGCCGAAGCCGTATCCGGCCGCGGTCAGCGCGAGCGCCAGCGCGACGAAACTCAAGGCACACAGCACGATGCCCGGAATGTTGTACGTGTCCTCGATTCCCTCACCGGCATGCTTGCGCGGCGCTCGCAGCATCCGCCGCCGCTGCGTCTGCTCCTGCGATGTGCTTCCACGCGCCATCCGCGGGTCCGTCATCATGGCACCTCCGTCTCCCGGTTTCGGCCGCACAGGGCACACTCCTCCCTGCTTGCAGGGCGTACTACCCGGGTTCGGCGGTTCGAATCAGGCAAATCCCTCCGGCCCGGCGCCAGAGTTGCCAGGATCGCGATGCGGGTGTTTACTTCCTTCCCGGCGCCGCCGCCCGGCGCTGTACTACGCGGGACGTATCCCGGAAGGAGGTGGTCGCCGTGCCCGACGACAGTCACATACGTCGTTTTGCCAAGAATTCACTCGGCGACCATTCTCGTGTCGACGCGGCCGTGCGGATGTCGCGGTAGCCTGCGCGCGCGAGTTCTCGCCCTCCATCGAAGGGTCGTCTTCTCATGTCGACGTGGGAGATGCTGCTGCGCCTTGCCACCGGTGTCGGTCTCGGTGCGGTGATCGGTTTCGAACGCCAGTACCGGGCCCGGATGGCCGGACTGCGGACCAACGCTCTGGTCTCCGCGGGTGCGGCGTTGTTCGTGTTGTTGTCCGCGCACGGGTTTCACGGTGGCGCTGCCGACCCGACGCGGGTCGCGGCCCAAATCGTTTCCGGTATCGGCTTTCTCGGCGCGGGCGTGATCATCCGCGACGGACTGAACGTGCGCGGTCTCAACACCGCCGCGACACTCTGGTGCGCGGCGGCGGTGGGCGCGCTCTCCGGTGCAGGCATGTACGGCACCGCGGCGGCCGGAACGGTCGCGGTGGTGATCGTCAACATCGCGTTGCGGGCGGCCGGGCGCAAGGTCGACCGCCGGCCCGAGTCGGGTCACGAGCAACCCGCGCACTACGCGTTCACCGCCGTCACCGACGACGCGCACGAAGCGCATGTGCGCGCACTGCTGGTACAGGCGTTGACGCGCACCGACTTCCAGCTCGTGTCGGTCGCCAGCGCCAATGCCGAGGATGCGGGCCGGGTGGAGGTGCGCGCGGATCTGGTCGGCGATCAGCGCGACGACCGGCAGATGGAGTCGGCGGTGAGCCGGTTGAGCCTGGAACCGTCGGTAACCAGTGTCGGATGGCGCACGGTCGAACCGGTCGCGCCCGGGCTGTAGTGCGCACGCGGGGTGACATCGCAACCCTCGCCTCGTGGCCGGTGTGGCGCCTACCATCGCACAGCTGAGCATCGACGACGCTCCGACCTGCGCCGACGCCCCCGATCACTATGCTGACGCCGTGAGCAGTGTCGCCCCGATGGTTTCCGTCCCCGCCGATCCGGACACCGTGACCGCGGTGGGTCCCGAGGACGACCCCACCGCGGTGGGTCTGCGGCCCGCCGACGTCGAAGCGGTGTGGGAGTCGGTCCGCGCGTGGTACCGGATGGGAACCACTCCCGCGATCCAGATCTGCCTGCGCCGCCACGGCGCCGTCGTGCTGAACCGGGCCATCGGTCACGGCTGGGGTAACGCCCCCGGCGACGGGCCGGACGTCGAGCGCACACCGATCACCGTCGACACCCCGTTCTGCGGTTTCTCCACCGCCAAAGGCGTCGCCGCGACGGTGATGGCGATGCTGATCGAGCAGGGCGCCTTCGCCCCGGAAGACCGGGTGTGCGACTACATTCCGGAATTCGCGGCGCACGGCAAGGGCCGCATCACCATCGCCGATGTGCTCTCTCACTCCGCCGGGGTGCCGTTCATGCCGGCGGGCTACCGCGGCTTCGACGCCGTCGTGGACGAGGAACTCGCGGTGCGGGCGCTGATCGAGTTGCGGCCGAGCTGGCCACCCCGGCGATTGCGCGTCTATCACGCCCTGACCAGCGGGTTGATCCTGCGCCTGCTGGTCCAGCGCGCGACCGGTAAACGGATGGGCGACCATCTCGCCGAACAGGTGCTGAATCCGCTCGGTTTCCGATGGACCACCTTCGGCGTGGCCCCCGAGGACGTCGACCGGGTGGTGCCGAGCGTGCGCACCGGACCGCGGCCCTCGCGGGCCTGGTCGGTGGTGGCCGGTAAGGCGCTCGGCGGCGGCATGAGCGCCTCCACGTCGGAGGAATCGGTGCGCGCGTTCCTCACCGCGGAGCTGCCCTCCGGCAATCTCGTGACCACCGCCTCGGAACTTTCACGCTTCTACGAAATACTGTGTCGGGGTGGGGAACTCGACGGCGTGCGGATCCTGTCGCCCGACACGCTACGCGGCGCGATCGCACCGGCGCCGCGGATCCCGGGCATCGCGGGCCGGGTCAGCCGGGCCGGATTCGAGCTGGGCGGGCGCCGGTCGAAATTCGGCGCCCACACCGAAACCCATTTCGGCCGTAGCGGTTTGACCACCCAGTACGGCTGGGCCGATCTCGACCGCGGACTGTCCGGCGCCATCTTGACCAGCGGCAAGTCGACCGTGGACACCGAGCGGCCCTGGCAGTTGTGCGCACAGATCTCGGCGGTCGTTCCTCGCTCGTCCCTCCCCCCGCCGCAGGGGTAGCGCCGTCCGGCCGGCTCTCACCCCTGCCGCTGCGGCAAGCGAAGTCGTTTGAGCGACACCGCGTTCAGCGCGACGATGATGCTGGATCCCGACATGGTCAGGGCGGCGATCTCCGGACGCAGGGTGAACCCGAAGGCAGGCTCCAACACACCCGCCGCGATCGGGAGGGCGACCGCGTTGTATCCCACTGCCCACGCCAGGTTCTGATGCATCTTGCGCAGGGTGCCACGCCCGATCCGTAACGCGGTGGGCACGTCGAGCGGGTCCGATCGCATCAGAACCACATCGGCGGTGTCGATGGCCACATCCGTACCGGCGCCGATGGCGATGCCGAGGTCGGCCCGCGCGAGCGCGGGCGCGTCGTTCACGCCGTCGCCGACCATCGCGACTCTCCTTCCGCCGGACTGTAATTGCGCGATGGTGTCGGCCTTGTCACCGGGCAGCACCTCCGCGATGACGGTGTCGATACCCAATTCGGCCGCGATGCGGTCGGCGGTCGCGCGATTGTCGCCGGTGAGCATCACGACTTCCACACTCAGATCGTGCATCTCGCGCACCGCGGCGGCGGCGGTCTCGCGGGGCGCGTCGGCGATGCCGACGACCGCGACCGCCTTGTCGTCGACCGCCACCAGCACCGCGGTCTGCCCGCCATCCGCTATCCGGCTCCGAGCGGCGGCCAATTCGCCGAGTTCGATCCCCTCGCGATCCAGCAGTCGCCTATTGCCGACGACGACACGCTGCCCGTCGACCGTGGCGACGGCGCCGTGGCCGGGTACGTTCTCGAACTTCTCGGCCCGCGCCGGCGCGACGCCACGGTCCTCGGCGTAGCGGACGATCGCCTGGGCCAATGGATGTTCGGACTCCCGCTCGACGGCGGCCACCGCCGCGAGCAACCGGGGTGAGGGCTCGGCCGCCGAGGTCACGAATTCGGTGACGGCCGGTTCGCCCTTCGTCAGGGTGCCGGTCTTGTCCAGCACCACCACGTCGACGCGGGCCGCGGTCTCCAGCGCGAGGGCGTTCTTGAACAGCACGCCCCGGCGAGCGCCGAGTCCGGTGCCGACCATGATCGCCGTCGGCGTGGCCAGGCCGAGTGCGTCGGGGCAGGTGATCACGACGACGGTGATCGCGAACAACATGGCGGTGGCGAAGGTGGCGCCGGCGAGCAGCCACCCGGCCAGGGTGGCCGCACCGCCGATCAGCGCGACCAGTACCAGCCAGAACGCCGCGCGATCGGCCAGCTTCTGGCCCGGCGCCTTCGAATTCTGCGCCTGCTGAACGAGATTCACGATCTGGGCCAGCGCGGTGTCGGAGCCGACCTTGTCCGCACGCACGCGCAGGGTGCCGTCGACGTTGATGCTGGCGCCGATCACCGGAGCGCCCGGTTGCTTGTGCACCGGCAAACTCTCCCCGGTCACCATCGACTCGTCGACCTCGCTGTCGCCGTCTTCCACGACGCCGTCCACCGGGATCTTGGCACCGGGGCGCACCAGCAGCAGATCGCCGACGGCGACCTCGGCGGTGGGAACCTCCACCTCCTCGCCGTCCCGCAACACCACCGCGCGCGGCGGCGCCAGATCCAGCAGCGTGCGGATGGCGTCGGTGGCCCCGCCGCGGGCGCGCATCTCGAACCAGTGCCCGAGCAGCACGAAGGTGGCGAGCATGGTCGACGCCTCGTAGAAGACCTCGCCGCCGCCCGTGAGCGTGATGGCCAGTGAATACAGCCAGCCCGCGCCGATGGCGACCGCCACCAGGACCATCATGTCGAGGGTCCGCGCCCGCAGCGCCTGCCACGCACCGGTGAAGAAGATCGTCGACGAATAGCCGATCACCGGCAGGCTCAGGATCAACGCCCACACATCCTGGCGCAGCCCGAACGGTACCGGCAGATCGATGCCGAACATATCCGTCGCCATCGGCGACCACATCATGACGAGCACCGAGAAGAGCAGCGCGACCAGGAATCGGTTGCGCATATCGGCGGCCATCGCGGCCATCGACATGTCGTGATGATCGTGCGTGCCGTGATGATCGTGCGAAGGTTGCGGGAGTTCGTGCCGGTGCGCGCCGGCCGGTTCGGACGGCTCGGCCAAGGGGTCGCAGACGTGCCGGGGAACCGAACGTCCGGAGCAGTGGATTCCGCAGTCCCGCAACCATTCCCGCAATTCGTGGACCGAGGTCCGGGCCGGGTCGAAGCCGACCGTCGCGGTCTGGGCGGCGGGATTGACCGTGGCCTCGAGGACACCGGGACGGGCTTGCAGCACCCGGGTGGCGACCTGCCGGCGGCTCGCCCAGTGCAGGCCACTCAGATCCAGCACCACGGTTGTGTGACCGTTGTCCGCCATGTGCACGACTCCTCTCGACCGGCGCGAGCGACTACCACGACCATATACCCTTATGGGGTATCTGCCAAACAAGGCCCCTTCACCTGCCCCGGAAGGTCGGGGCTCGCCACGGTCCCGGGCGGTCGTTAACATGGTCGGCTCGGGGGACGACTATTCGGCGAAGGATGTTTCGGGCGGCGGAGGTTCCGGTGAGGGTGTCGAACTCCCGCGGCGGGCGCGACACCGTCGATATCGCGCTGGTGGTGCCCGGTAGCGGACCGGCGGGCCTGTTCGGCCCGTCCTGTGAGGCGTGCGCCGCGCTGGCGGTGGACGACATCAATCGCGCGGGCGGCATCCTGGACCGGCCGGTGCGGTTGCACACGGTCGACGCGGGCGCGCCGCTACCGCTGCTGGCCGAGCGCATCGACCGCATGATCGGCACCGGTGCCGTCGACGGTGTGGTGGGCTGGCATCTGTCCAACGCCCGCCGGGTGCTGACGCCCCGCACGGCCGGACGGGTGCCGTACGTCTACACGACGTTCTACGAGGGCGGCGAGAATTCCGACGGCGTGTACATGGTCGGCGAGACCCCCGATCATCAGCTCTTCCCGGCGTTGCGCTGGCTGCGCGCGGAACAGGGCATCCGCCGCTGGTGCATCGTCGGCAACGATTACGTGTGGCCGCGCGAAACCGCCCGGGTCACCCGCGAGGCGGCGGCATTCGGGGATATCGACATCGTCGGCCAGACGTTCGTCCCGCTCGGCAGCCGCGCCTTCGGACCTGCCCTCGACCTGATTCGCCACTCCTCCGCCCAAGGGGTGCTGCTGCTGATGGTCGGCGCCGACTGCGCGGCGTTCAATCGCGCCTTCGCCCGCGCGGGCCTCGACGAGGACCGGCTGCGGCTGAGCATGATGATCGGCGAGGACGTCCTGTACGCGGGCGGCCCGGCCAGCACCCGCGGATTGTTCACCGCTTCAGGCTATTTCGAGAGCGTGGTATCGCCCGAGGCGATGGAATTCGGCAGCCGCTACACCGCCCGGTACGGCACCTTCGCTCCGGCGCTGAACAATATCGGCGAATCCTGCTACGAGGGTCTGCTGCTGTTCGCCTCGCTGGCGGAGGCGGCGCGCAGCCTCGACGTGCGCGTTATCGAGCGGCATGCCGCCCGGGTGCGTTACGGCGGCCCGCGCGGCGAGGTGAAGGTCCGTGGCGCCCACACCACCCAGCCCGTCTACCTCGCCGATGCCGACGGCGTCGACTTCGACGTGGTGAGCGAATTGCGCCGCGACTGAGCCGCATTCGGCGCGGAACCCTCCACACCGTCGGCCCCGCGCCGGCCGACGGCATCCTCCGGCCTCAGCCGCCCGATCAGGAGCACGATGGCGGCGCAGCCGATCCCGATCCCGGCGGCGACGATCCCCGGCACCGCGGTGACGGCAGCCTCGGCGCTGCGGAACCAGGTGTGGGAATATTCGAGCCGGCCGAGGTCGCGACCCTGCAACGCCACCCCCGCGGAGGGCACGAAGAGGATGACGATCCCGACGACCGCACTGGTCGCACGCGGGCCGATGGCGCAACCCAGGGCGTAACCGGCCATCGCCGCCAGCGCGATACAGCTCGGCACGGTCACCGCCGCGGTCGGCACGTCCACCACTGATGAGCTCACCGCGGCCGCGATCGCCAGCACGACCGAGCCCGCGACGGCCGGCATCGGCAGGCGGATTCGCCATCCGGCGTAGAGCCCGGCGCCCGCGGCCGCGACCACCAGCACGGTCGACCAGGAGGGCCGGGGGACGGTGAGCAGGGCCGACCCCGCCGAGGCGAAGGCGACCATGACCACGATCAGCATTCCGTCCCGTTCGGGCAGCAGCAGCGCCGCCACCGCGGTGGCGAGCAGCAGTATCGCCCCGCCCACCAGGATCGACACGAGCGCGCCGCCGCGGGCCATCCATACGGACGTGGCCAGGGTCGCCGAGACGATCACGACCGCCGACACCACCGGTTTCAGCGGTACCACCGCGCTGTCGTCGGGTTCCGGTTGCCGCTCTTGCCGGAACAGCACGGCCGTGAGCAGCATCAGTCCGAGTGCGACGAGAATCAGCCAGACCGGAGGCGCCCCGCGCAGGATGCCCTCCCCCGGGACGGCGGACGCGAAATCCGGGGCCTGGGTGAGGTCGGCGAACAGAATCGAGGCCAGCGCACCGAACAGATATCCCCCGGCCGGGGCGCGGCGATGCCAGACCGCCGCGGCCAGACAGCCCAGGATCACGCCGGCGAGCATGGAGTCGACGTAGTTGAGCGTCGACAGCGTCCGGGTCTCCAGCCGCACGAGCAGGGTGTGGTTGACCAGCATCGTCGCGGTCGCGCAGAAGACGGCGCACCAGGCCAGGCGACTGTTACCGATCGCCGCCGAGACCGAGACCGCGATCACCGCGATCAGCGCTCCGGCGGTCAGCGCCAGCGGCATATTGAAGATCAGCAGGTCGACCTGCAGCGCCGACCCCGGCGAGAGCCAGGACTGGCTGATCGGCATCATCATGGCGAGCCCGGCGACCGCGGCGCTGATGCAGGCGGCCGACGTTTCCGCGGCCACTCGCAGCCATTGCGTGTCGGTGATGCCGGCCGACAACCGTTGTACGTGCCCCCGGATATCCGGAGAACCGAAAGTCACAGCACTCATGCCGGACTCCGTCCCCAGCAGGTAACGCCTGGGCGTGACTACCCCGCCGATTCGTTAGCCGAATGATTGCGGGACCGACACTACCGGAGCACGGAAACGCCCCTCGGCCTTCTGATCGGTATCAGAGCCCGAAAATCGGCAATTCGATGAGGATTTGCTAACGGTTCGGTCGCGACGGATATAGCTTTCGTATCAATCCCGTCCGCCACCGCGTGTCACCACCCGTTCGCCCAGGTCGCGCCTGGTTCCCACGGGCGCGCCCGTTGCCGGATCGTGTCCGAGGTTTCGGACCGATCGGCGACGGGCGCCGCGTGGGTCACCGGGCTACGTCGTCGGCGGGCGCCTCCCCGCCCTCGGGTCCGGCCGAGGAACTCGCACTGCGAAACAGCGGACGATGCGCCACCCCGCCGGCGGGCGCCGGCGTCTCGATGGGTACCGGACTGTGGCTGAACAGATTCGGCTGCTCACTCATATCGGATGTCCTTCAGATTCTCACCATCGACGGCCCGTCCGGCCAGCGAATCGGCCGCACCGCTCGCGCGCACAGCGCACTGTGCGATTACCGACAGGACTTACAGTACACCCCCGATAACCGACCGCGGGCGCGACGAGCCGGACCGGTCACTCGGGTCGCGGCGCGGAATCGGTTCGGCGGGCACACATTCCGCGACCGCGTGGCCGTCAGCCGCGACCGTGCCGCAGTTCGTACTGCTCGCGTTCGACCGCCGCGCGCTGTCGTTCGGCGACATCGGCCAGTTCGGGATCGAGTCCGTGCTTGAGCAGGCGATGCCGCCGATACACGTACATCAGCGCGATGGTGAAGTAGACCAGCGGCACGTACAGCAGCGCCGCCATCGACAGTCCGATCCACAGCGGCCCGGGAACGAGCAGGAACAGGCACAACACGGGGATGATCGGCACCAGGAACCGCAGCAGGTACCGGCGGGCGGCTCCCGGCCCGGTCAGATCGCGAAGCACCCACTGCTGCATCGAGGGGGGCAGGGTGGCGCCGCAGATATAGCGCACGCGCTGAACCGGATTCGGCTTCTGCTCACTCATCGGTAGCTCCCTGGATATCGGCGAGTGCGGCTCGCCGGGCGGCCTCGTTGACGCGGGTCAGTACCTCGCGCAGTTCCTCCAGATCGGCCAGGCTCACGCCCAGCCGCCGCACGACCGCCGGCGGGATCTGCTCGGCTCGGCGGCGCAGCGCCCACCCGGCCTCGGTCAGATCGATCAGCAGTGTGCGTTCGTCGCGCGGATCCCGGCGGCGGGTGATGAGGCCCGCCGACTCGAGCCGCTTGAGCAGTGGGGACAGCGTGGCGGAATCGAGTTGGATCGCCTCGGCGATGGCCTTCACCGACATGGGCGCCTCACCCCACAGAGCCAGCATCACCAGATACTGGGGATGGGTCAGTCCCAGCGGCTCCAGCAGCGGGCGGTACACCGTCAGCACCGATCGGTTCGCGACGGCCAGCGCGAAACACACCTGCCGGTCCAGCCGCAGCGGATCCTCGACCTCGGTCGTCATGGCCCACCTCCTCGTGTCGAGGCCAGATTAGCGCACTAATAGTTTGCACACAAACTATTAGTGCCCTATCACACACTCGACCTCGGCGAGCGATCTCCGACGCGGCCGGACGGGCCGGATCGAGTTCACCGACGGGAGGCCTGGTAGTTATCAGTGAATTCCGGTGCTATACCGAGGTCCATCTCCGACGCGGCAACCGCTGGATAGCCGTTCACTTGCATCTATTCGGCACAATCTGAAGCGGGAGTGATCTTTTCTCGCAATTATGTTGACGATCATTCACAGTCGGTGATGTACTGTTCCGCGACGACCGGCCGAGCTCGTGGTGCCCGTGGGTGTGATCGACCGGGCCGTCTGTCCGGGCTCGCTCCGTCGAGGTCCCCAGTTCCCGTCCGCATGGGGCGAGCCCGGATTTTCGCAGCGGAATCGGAGAGGGCGAGGCACAGTGGCCGGGCCGGGGCAGCGGGATTCGTTGTTGCATCGCTATCTGGGAGATCGGCGGTTCGCGCTGTGCCTGCCGCGGGCGCTCGCCTTTCAGATCCTGCATCCCGGTATCGCCGCCGGTCTGGTGCAACACGCGCCGAATCGACTGTGGGAGCACAAGAAACGCACCGTATCGCAGATGGTGTACATGGCCTACAGCGAACGGGATATGCGATCGGTGATCCAATTCGGGCACGAGCACGTGAAGGGACGCGACGAATGGGGCGCGCGGTATCACGCTCTGCAGCCGGAGATCTTCTTCTTCCAGCACGCCACCTACGTCGATACGCTGATGACCTCGGTCGACATCTTCCATCGCCCGCTCTCCGAGCACGACCGCGAGCGGCTCTACCACGAATGCTGCGAGTGGTATCTGCGGCACGGCATCTCCGCGCGCGCCATGCCGCAGACGTGGCCGGAGTTCGTGACCTACTTCGAGAACGCCTGCGCCGGATTGCGATTCGGTGCCGACGCCGCGGCGCTGGCACCGCAGGTGCTTCGCCCCGACACGTGGATCCCCCGTCGGCTTCCCACCCCCGCCGTCCGCGCGCTCATCGCCGCTCCGGCGCGTGAATTGCTCGGAGTCGACCTGCATCGCGGCGACCGATTCGCGCTGCGCCGCTGCGCGGCGACCACGCGAAGCCGTATGGCGCTACTTCCCGCCCGTATGCGCTGCCTTCCCCAGGCCCGCACCGCGCACGGAATGACCACGGCGAGAGCGACACCTGCGCCACAGCGTTGTTGACCACAGCCGGAGAATGCGACCTGTGCGGCGGATCGGCCGGATCCGCCGCACAGGTCACGGTCGGCAATCGCTGTGCCGCACCGGTGGATTCACACGAGGACCTTCTGCTTACGGATCCGCCGCTGCACATCCCGCATCATCATCTTCGTCCCGGAGAACCGGATGAACTTGGGGATGAACCGATTCACGAATCCCACGAACAGGAACAGGTGCTCGAATCGGCGCTGATCGGCCGCGCTCCACTCCACGCCCATCTGTTCGCGGAAATGCGGAGGCAGGAATCCAGCGGTGAGGAAGCGCAGCAGCCTGCCGAAGAGCAGTCGCATGTACCAGTGGATCATCCGAAGATGCAGCAGGTCACCGATATACGCGCGGAACGCATCGTCGACGATCACCTGCCGGCAGGCCTCGACCCAGTACTCGTCGAAGTCGGCGCGCGTCTTCGGCCACATGTCGGGATGCACCTGCAGCGTGGTGCCGAAGGTATCCGCCCCCTGATAGAACGCCTCGAGTTCCTCCGGTGACATCTTGCCGTTGATGAGCTGGTGGGAATCCTCGAACCCGATGTAGATGCACGCCGCGACATACAGCTGCAGGTTCCGGTCGAAGGCGTTGTACTTCACCTTCGAGCCGGGCTTGGACCGCACCTGCCGGTGCGCGACGTTCACCGCCTCACGGAATTCCTTCTTCTCCTCGGGTGTACCGAGAATCGCCACCGCCAGATACGAGGCCGTGGTGCGCAGCCGTTTCCACGGATGCACCATGAGCGCACCGGATTCCACGGTGCTCTCCATGACGCCGGCCGCCACAGCGGGGTGCGCGAACTGCATCGCGACGTTGGCGGCCGCACCCGCGAACATCCAGAAATCCAGGGAGTCGGGCAACTGCGCGGGCCGCTTGCGCGGCGAGCGATGGAAGTCCGGGATGTGGATGCGCGTCTGCTCCAACGTCAGCGGCGGCGTCTGCGCGAGGTCGGGGCGTGGAGCTCGCTCCTCCTGCGTCCGGCCCCGCCCGACCGGCACGGATTCCTCCGGGACGTAGGAATCGCTGTGCGGGTCGGTGTAATTCGGCTCCCAAGGCTGCGTTGCCGTTGTCATGCGAGTCCTCTCTCGGAACGTTTCGCCGGCGCGACCGGAGATGCGCCGGGCCCCGCGCTTCGGGACGCGGGCGGTGCCGCCGGGGTCGGCGGCACCATGCGACACGGGAGACCGAGGGGCCCACCCGGCAGACCGGCTCGTCTCGGAGCCGACGCGACAACCACCGATGCGCGGTTACCGGCGCTCTCGCGGATTTCTCCCTCTGCCACGGCGACACCGCCTCGTATACTTCTCAGGGTCGGCCCGGCCTTCACTATGTTACTCACAATTCTCATTTGATCAACGGGTAGGAAGCGCAATATTCGCGCCTTCAGGACTCTTTCCAGCTACTAAGTTGTCGCGAATTCAGGAACTTCACGCCTATCGCGTGGCGAGTCGCCCGAACAACGTCATCTCCATCAGCCTGACCACATGGGGACGAGGACACATCTGCTGGTTGTTCCCGAACAGCCGCCCCAGACCGACGACGAGCCCGAATCCGGCATGGACGAGGATGCGGGCCTGCGCCCGCGCCAGCTCCGGTCGCGCATCCACCAGCAGCTCCACCCATTCGGCCACCACCAGCCGCTGGATGTTGCGCAGCACCGTCCGCTCGTAGGCTCCGACATTGCCGAATTCGGCGTAGTAGACGAATGTCAGCTCGCGTTCGGCGAACGATCCCGCGACATAGAGGTCGATCAGCGTCGCCAACGCCTCCTCGGAGGTCCGCGACGCCTCCACCGCCGGTGCGATCGCGGCGGCCATCCGGTCGGCCACCCGCCGGAATGCCGCCGCCAGCAGGGCATCCTTGCTGCGGTAGTACCGGTACACCGCCGAGGCCGCCGACAGTTCGGCCGCCGCCGCGATCTCCTCCACGCTCACATTCGGATAACCGCGCTCGTGGAACAGCTCGACCGCCTTGTTCAGCAGCACCTGATGTTTGAACGAGTGCGGAACATCGCTCGCCCGCGCGGGTTCCGGCGGGTCGGCGGCAACCGGCAGGTCGGTTCGAATCAACGACCAGGCCGCCTCGCTCAGCACCACCGCGAGCGATTTCGCCGGCAGATGAGCGTGGTGATCGCCGATACTGCTCACCACACTGAAGATCGCGACCGCGCGCACCAGACCCTCGCGGCGGGCCAATTCCGGGCGCAGTTCACCGATCAGCGCACGCAGAGCGGAGATCGCGGTCTCGAACCGTTCGTCGAAGGTCCGGCGATCGTCGCGATCGAGGTAGCGGGCCTCCCACCGCGCCAGCGCGGCCGTCGGACGGTTGGCGATGGTATCGGCCACGATGGCGTCGATGACGAGTCCGAGTCGCGCTTCGGGGCTGTGGCCCTGAACCTCCGCGGGCAGCGTCACCGCCGTCACCGCGGCGGCGGACAAGCGCAGCAGCTCCTCGCGGAACAGCGCGTACTTGCTCGGATAGTGCCGGTACAGCGCCGCCGAGGAAATCCCCAGCCGGGCGGCGATATCCTCCATGCTCACGCCGTGATAGCCCAGCGATCCGAAAGCCGCCGCCGCGGCGGAGGCGATCTGCGCCCGGCGGTTCTTGGGCCGGCGGCGGATCACGCGTTCGGGGTTGTGCGTGGCCGGCGCCGTCGCCTTCGCGCGTCCGTCCTGTGCGCGACTCAAATTGTCTGCCAATCCTTTTCGCCGAGAGACGCTACGACTGCGGCGGCAGCGGAGTCAGCGGCGTGCTGATCTTGTCGACCAGCCAGCGGTCGCCCTGCTTCTGCAGTCGCATCACCGTCGACAGCTGTCCCGGTTCCGGTTTGCCCTGGGTGCCCAGGCTGGTGATGGTCTGGCCGATCACCACGATCGCCTCCGCGGAATTCTTGTCCCCGGAACGGATCGCGCACTGCACATCGGTCGACTTCGCGACGACCTCGCCCTTGGCCAGGACGTCGCTGAGGTCTTTGCTGTTGGACTCGAACTGCTTCTTCCACTCACCGGAAGCGCCGGCCAGCACATCGCGGACGTACTGGTCGAGATGTTCGGAATCGTAGGTCGAGACCACGGGACCGTAGGCGCACGCGGCCCGGCGGGCCTGCGCCTGCGCGTCGAGCACCTCCTCGTGGTCCTTGTTCTGCAGGTAGAAGTAGATGCTCGTGCCGATCGCGGAACCCAGCACCACGGCCACCGCCGCGCGCAGGCCGATCCGCACACCGCGTCGGCCGGCTGCCGCACGCAGTCGCGACAGCGGCGAAACCTTCGCCACGGTGGTCGTTTCGGTGGGATTCGACTCGGTGGTATCGGATGTCCCCGCCGCATCCGATCCGGCCGTGTCGGATGCCCCGGATGGCGCGGCGGCCGCGGTCTCCGGTTCGTCGACGGTGTCGATCGTGGGTTCGCGCTTCTCGGCGCCTCCGCTTTCCTTGTCGCTCATCGTGTTCGCTTCCTAGTTGTCGGGTATGGGGCCGGACGGGATGGGCCGCGACATCTCGTTGCCGGTGACGCCGGGCGGCGGCCCGGATCCGTTGTCGGGGAGATTCGGCCGCGGCGCATTGGCCGAACCCCGCACCTGCAGTGCGGGATCTGCGGTGAGGCAGTAGTTGTACAGCCGCACCCGGGTATCGGTCATGATCTTGGTCGGGGTGACCGGAATCGTGTCGTAGTCGCAGGTCGGACGCGGCCAGAAGTCGGCGAGCGTGTGATACGCGCCGTCGTGTGCGGGCACGCCGAGCGCCTGAATGCCTTGGCGCAGCGCGGGAAACAGCGCCTCGATCGCGGGCTGGCGCAGTTTCGCGGCCTTGGTGATGGCGACGAAATTGGTGACCAGATCGGTCAGCGGATCCTGATTCTTCGCCACCACGTCACCGAGGGTCGCCAGCTCACCCGGGCCCTGGTCGAGGAACTTCCGGATTTCGTTGTCGGCGGCGGTCGCCTGCTGGAACAGCGCGCTGCCCGCCGCGGTGAGGGTGCTCAGATCGGGCTGGGCGTGCGAGGTGGTCTCCGCGATCACCTGCAGGTTCTCGAGCAGCTGCTGGGTCTGCGGCAGCAGATCGGACAGCCCCGCCATCGCACGGCTGATCCCGGAGATCATGTTGCGCAATCGATCCGGGCCCCCGCCCAGCGCGGTGTCCAGCTCGTCGACGATGACCGTGAGCCGGTCCGGATTCAATCCGCCGATGAATCCGCTCAGGTCGGTCAGCAGATTCTGCACCGGGATCGGCACGCTGGTGCGTGCGCGCTCCACGACGGCGCCGTCGGACAGATACGGACCGGTATCGGCGTCGGGCCGGAAGTCCAGGTACTGCTCGCCCGCCGCGGACAACCGGCCGACGTGGACCGCGCCGCCGACGGGAATCTTCGCGCTGTCGTCGATTTCGGCGATCGCGTCGATTCCGTCCCCGGAGACCCGCACATCGGCGACCGTGCCGACCCGGGTGCCGCGGAAGGTCACGTCGTTGCCCGGGAGGATGCCGCCCGAGGTCGCCAGTTGCACGGTGACGGTGAAGGTGTGCGGAATCGGATTGAACCGCAACACATATCGAGCCAGATATCCGGACCCGATCACCAGCACCACGATCAGGCTGAGGTTGGCCAGGGCGATGCGCCGGCGCACCACCCAATTCCACAGCGGAGTATTCATCGGTCACCACCCTGCTGGGAAGGTTCGGTCGGGGCGCCGGGCGCGTCCGGCGGATTCGCGCCGGGAGGCGTCGTCCCGGGCACCGGTTGCGGTGGACTGATGACCCGGCCGAACACTTTCTCGAATACCTGCGCCAAACTGCCGGCGAATGCCGGAACGTCGCCGATTTCGGGCAACCGGCTGCCGTGCGGATCACTGAGCGCGCCGATACTCAGATACGACACCACCGGCATGACGGCCAGCCCGGAACCTCGCAGGCTCGCCATCAGCGGCGGATAGATGTCGTTGAGCCCGTTGAGCGCCTCGGTGAGATTGCCGCCCATTTCCGTGAAGCCCGACATGAGTTTCTGAATGCTGTCGAACAAGCTGAGGAACTGCGGGCTGGTGGTATCGGTGAAATCGCCCAGCGCCGCCATGGTGGTCGACACCTTCGTCGTGAGATCCACGATGCGCTGATTGTTCTCGTTCACCAGGCCGAGCAGTTGCGGGAAGGTATCGGCCGCCGCGCCGAGTTCCTTTTTGCGCCTGGCCAATTCGCCGGAGAGCGTGTTCAAGCCCTGGAGGGTGGCGTCGATATCGCCGGTGCGCTGATTGAGCGCGGCGATCACATCGGTCATCTCGGTCAGCAGGTGCGCCAATTGTGGTCCGCGCCCGGCGAACATCGAGTTCATCTGCGTGGTGATCTGCGCGGCCTGGTTGATACCGCCGCCGTTGACCAGCATGGCCACCGACATCATCAACTGCTCGACGGAGGCGGCGGTGCCGGTGTGATCGACGCCGATGGTGTCTCCGTCGCGCAGCGGCGGACCCGCTTCCTGCGCGGACGGCAGGGTCATGGCCACCGACATATCGCCCAGCGGCGTGGCCTGACGCAATTCCACCGTCGTCCCGCGCGGCAGCACGATGTCGGAGCGGATCTGCATCCGCACATCGGCGACGAAATTCGTGGTCTCGATACCGGTGACGGTGCCGATATCGGTGCCGCCGATGCGCACGTGGGCGTGATCGGGCAGATTCAGCACATCGGTGAACGCGGCGTGCACGGTGTAGCCGGGACCCCCGATACCCGGCTTGGGCATCGGCACATTCTCCAATGTCAGCCCACACCCGCTGATGCCGAGTGTGGTGGCGGTCGCGACGGCGCTGAGAACGAGGCCGCGACGCGATGTTCTGCGCTGTGATCGTGTCATTTTCCGCTGATCCCCAGAAGTGCGGCGGTGAGTCCGAAATCGGGCCCCATATCGGCGATCTTTCCGGTCCGGCAGCCGTCGAGGCGCATCATCACCCGCTCACAGAAGGTGGACAGCGCTTCACCGTCGAGCACGGATTTGTCGAGCAGCCCGTGCAGGCGCAGCGCCTGATGTTCATAACTGGTGGCGTTGGCCAGGTTCTCGAACATCAGCGGCGCGACATCCACGATTTCGGTGAGATTGCGGGCGTTGGCGCGCATCTGATCGCTGATCGCCACGAACCGGGTCAGAGCCCCGGCGAGCTGGTCCTTGTTCTGTCCCACCACCGTGGCCGTGTTGGCGACGAAATCGTTGAGCTGGGTGAGCACCGCCTGCAGACCGGGCGCCTGATCACCCATCAGCTTCAGCAATTCGGTGAGCCGGCCGCTGAAATCCCGTACGGTCTGGTCGTTCTGGGCGATGACCTGCGTGACGTCGTTGAGTTTGACGATCGTATTGGAGATCTGGTCCTTGTTGGCGAACGTCGTCTCGAACGCGCCCGAGAGCGCGTCCAGGGTCTCGCGCAGTTTGTCGCCGTTGCCGTTGAGCAGCGGGAACAACACCCGGCTGGCCATCGGCCCGGTGTCGCTGTCTCCCTTCAGCGACGCCCCGAGCTGGTCGAAGGTCTGCATGATGCGGTCGAGCTCCACCGGTGTCCTGGTGCGCGGCAACGGAATATGCGCGCCGTCGGCCATGGTCGGGCCGGAACCGTCGTAGGCCGGCGCCAATTCGACGTGACGGTTGGTGATCAGCTGCGGATTCACCAGGGCGGCCATGGCGTCGGCGGGAAGTTTCACGCTCTTGTCGACCTTCATGACCACCTGCACATAGGTGCCCTTGGCCTCCACCGATTCGACGGTGCCGACCGGCACACCCAGCACATCGACCTCGTTGCCGGCGTACAGCCCGGCCACATTGTCGAAATCGGCGCTGATGCGCATGTTGTCGCCGAGCACCTCGTTGGTGGCGGTGCCGAGCGAACCCGGCAGCAGCGAACAGCCCGAGCCGGCGGAGGCGACCAGGCACACCGCGGCGAGTTGGGCCAGTGCGCGCAGTTTCATCACTTACACCCCTGAACGACCTGTGCGAAACAGATCCAGTTGTCGGGGAACAGTCCCCACGGCACATACACGTCGCCGTACGGTCCGTTGCCCAATACGTTGTTGAACTGCCGCAAGGTGACCGGCATGATCTCGTAGAGCCGGTCGAGGTTGGTCTTGTTCTTCTCCAGCCCCTCGGACATGGTGTTCAGATCCCGGATCATCGGGCCGAACTGGTTGTTGTTCTCCAACCCCATGTCCTGCAACAACTTCGACAGTGAGGCGACATTGTCGAGCAGGTTCTTCAGCAATTGCTGGCGCTTCTGCACCGCCTGACCGATGGCCTCGCCGCGGGTCAGCAGCATCAGCACGCTGTTCTGGTTGTCGGCGACCAGCTGGGAGACCTGATCCATTCCCTTCAGCAGGGTGTCGACCTCGTCGCGGCGGTCGTTGATCACCTTGGCCAGCGAGCCGATGCTGTCGAGCGCCTGCACCGCCAGCTGCGGCGAGTCGCCCATCTGCTGGTTCATGGTGTCGAGCGCCTCCCGCAACTTCTTCGGGTCGATCCGCTCGATCCGTTCGAACGACGCCTTGTACTGCGGGTCCTGGATCACCTTGCTCAGGTTGTAGGGCACGCTGGTGTGATCGAGCTTGATCCGGTTGTCCGGCAGTCCTTTCCCGTTTCCCGGTACGAGGTCCACGTGCAGCCGCCCGAGGATGGTCGACATCTTGATCGCCGCCCGCGCGTCCGGTCCCAGCCGCAGATCGCCGCGCACCTTCAGATCCGCCACCACCTTGGCGCCGTCGAGCCGCACCGCCCGCACCGCGCCCACCTCGATCCCCGAGACGTCGACGGTCGCACCGGGACGCAATCCCGCGGCTTGCGCGAATTCGGCGTGAATCGTCTTGTCCCCCAGGCGCGCCTGGGTCAGCGCGCTGGAGCCGAGCAGCAGAATCAGCACGGTCGCCGAGGCGATCAGGCCGAGCCGCAGATACCGGTTGCGCAGGAATCCGAACACCTTCGGCAACCTCGGTCGCGCGAACCTCGCCATCACCGGCACACCTCCGAATGCGCGTTGCCACCGATCTGGGAGAACAGGCCCGGCGGCAGGAGCACGCCCCACAGCGAGACGTCGAGACCACAGAAGTAGGCGTTGCCGTAGGCGCCGTAACTGGAGAACTGGGCCACCCGGTTGAGCACGCTCGGCAATTGCACCGCCGCCCGGTCCAGCGACGCGCCGTTGAGCAGCAGCAGCGCCACACCGGTGGTGGCCTTGTTCTGCGCGGCCGCGATGCCGGGCTTGACCTGGGCCACCAATCCGACCAGCGAATCGGTCGAGGTGGCTACCTGGTCGACCGACGACTTCAACGCCTCACCCTGGGCGTAGAGCCCGTCCATCAGCGAACGAGTCTGGGTGATCAGTGTCTCCAGCTCGTTGCTGCGATGCGCCAGGCCGGACATCACGCTGCCCAGGTTCGAGACCACGTCACCGAGGATCTTGTCGCGCTGGCCGAAGGTTCCGGCCAGCTGCGCGGCCTGGGTGATCAAGGTACTCAGCGAGACCTGATTGCCCTGCAGCGCCTGAATCAGTGTCTCGGACAGCGAATTCACCTGATCGGGTTGCAGCACCGAGAACAGCGGTTCGAAGCCGGACAGCAAGGCCGACACGTCGAACGACGGCTCGGTGTGCTCGAGGGGAATACGCCCGCCCGCCGGCAGGGATGTGCCCGCTTCCTTCCCCGGCGCCAGCGCGACGTAGCGCTGGCCGATCAGGTTCTGGTAGCGCACCATCGCCTTGGTCGTGGTGGTCAGATGCTGGTTGCTCCGGATGCTGAACTCCACGCCGGCCTTGTAGTCGCCGACGAAGTCGATCTTGTCCACCCGGCCGACCCGCACCCCGGCCATGCGCACGTCGTCGCCGACCCGCAGGCCGAGCACATCGGAGAAGACGGCCGAATACCGGTTGGTCGAGCCCGGCACCGTGCGTTGCAGGGTGCCGTAGATGGTCGAGGTCAGCGCGATCGCGACGACCGCGAAGATGCCGAAACCGATCAGTGCCTTCGTCGATTTCACTGCGTCACACCGCCTTCCGGCGTCTCTCCGACGGTCAGGTAGCCCCCGGCCAGGACCGGCCCCAGCAGCAGCAGCTGCGCCAGGTTCGGCGCACCGCCGACCACCGCGGCGACCGCCGCGGGCCCGCGCAGGGCGGCGGGACGGGTTGCCGCCGGATCGCCGGGCGTGGCGCGGTAGGCGGCCGGTGCGGTGATGCCGGGGATCAGCGGCAGGCTCGGCAGACCGGGCAGCGCCGGAACGCCGGGCAGGGCGGGCAGGCCGGGGATCAGCGGCTGCTGCGCGGGCGCGGTCGGCGCCGCGGGAGCCGGCGTCGGACGGGGTCCGGCCGCGTCGAGCCAGCGCGGTAGCTGCTGTTGTGGATAGTCCTGCGGCGGAGCCACATTCGGCACCGTCGCACCACCGCAGCGCGGACCGTACTCGTCACCGTAGTGCGGGCAGTCCTTCGCCGTGTACTGCTGGAACGGAGTCAGCGAGGCGTCCATCGCCCACACCATCTGCTGTTTCGGACCCCAGTGGAACGTGGTCTTCAGACGCTGCAACGCGATGTTGAGATTGGCGGCGGTGAACGGAATCGCCTCGGGATCCTTGGCCAGGCCGCCGAACAGATCGTCCAGACCGGCGACGAGGAATTTGCCCGAATCCGGATTGCGCGCGAACAGGCGGTTGACCGAGTCGACGGCGCCACCCGCATTCGTCAGCAGCGCAACGAGATTCGAGCGGCGCTCGGTGAGGGTACGCGCGGTCGTCACCGAATCCGACAGCACTCCCACCAATTCCGGCGCCGACTGGCTCAGTGCGGTGGCGGCACGGCCCAGATCACCCAGCAGGTCGCCGATATCGGGAATGTCGTGCACCTGGGTGAGCCAGGTGTCGAGCCGCTCCACGGTCGAACCCGGCACCCGCGCCGACGGTTCCAGCGCCGCGGACAGCGTCGCCAGCACCCGGCCCAACTTCTCGGGCTGGATATTGCTCAGCACATTGCGCAGGACGTTGAGCGTGGTCTGCAGTTGGATGGTCGCGGCACCGGTGTCCTGCGAAATGGTCGAGCCGGAATGCAGTTTCGCGGCATCGGGCCCGTTGTCGACCAATTCGATCGCGGTCACGCCGAACAGGTTGTTGGGAATGACGCGGGCGGTGACGTTGGCCGGAATCGCCTCGGCGACATGCGGTTTCAGTGCGATATCGGCGCGCTGTCGCTCCCCTTTCGCCACCACCTCGACCGAGTCGACGGTGCCGACTACCATGCCGCGGAATTTCACGTCGGCATGTTTGGGCAGCCCGTCGCCGGTACTGGTGAGAACGGCGTGGACGGGAACCTTCTCGCTGAAACGACCGGTGTAGCGCAGCGCGAGCAGATACAGCAGCGCGGCCACCACGAGCAGCATCGCGAGACCGGCCAGCGTGAGCTGGCGAGCGGTCGCACCGCGGCCGCTGGGATCGAGAATCACGAACGACACCTATCCTGAGATCCGGAATCCGGGGTCGATGCCCCAGATCGCCAGGGTGAGAAAGAGATTCGCGAACACCATCACGACGATCACCATCTTGATCGCCCGCCCGGCCGCCACTCCGACTCCCTCCGGCCCGCCGCTGGCGACATAGCCGTAGTAGCACTGGATGAAGGTGGCGAGCAGTGTGAAGATCACGACCTTCAGCAGTGAATAGAACACGTCCGGCCCGATCAGGAACTGGAAGAAATAGTGGTCGTAGGTCCCCGCGGTGGTGCCGCCGAGGAACAGCACCGTGAGTTTGGTGGTCAGGTAGGCGGCGGCCAGACCGACGCTGTAGAGCGGAACGATCGTCACCGTCGCCGCGATCATCCGGGTGCTGACCAGGTAGGGCAGCGGCCGGATCGCGCACGATTCCAGCGCGTCGATCTCCTCGGAGATCCGCATCGAGCCCAGCTGCGCGGTGAACCGGCAGCCCGATTGAATAGCGAAGGCCAGGGTCGCCAGGATGGGCGCCAATTCCCGGGTGGTCGCGAAACCGGCGATAGCGCCGGTCAGCGGGCTCATGGTCAGGAGGTTCAACGCCGTGAACGACTCCATTCCGACGATGATCCCGCCGAACGAACACAGGATGAAGACGACGCCGATGGTGCCGCCACCGACGATCAGCGACCCGTTGCCCCAGCTCACATCGGCCGTCAGCCGGGCCAGTTCCTTCCGATAATGCTTGACCACGAACGGGATCGCGGCCAGCGCCTGGAAGAAGGTGATGGCCTGATGCCCGAGGCGCTGGTTCGCGTGCACCGGGGCCAGAGCGGCATTTCCGACGGCCCGCAGCGGCCGGGCCGCGGGCGGCGTGTAGGAGCTGGCCATCTCAGCCGACCTTCGTCGGGAGCAGGGTATTCGCCAGCTGGGTCAGAATGATGTTGGTGGCGAACAACATCAGCGCGGAGCTGACCACCGCGGAGTTCACCGAATTCGCGACACCGGCCGGACCGCCGCTGGTGTGCAGACCCACATCGCAGGCGATGATCGCGGTGAGTGCGCCGAAGATCGCGGCCTTCGTCAAGGCGATCAACAGATCGCTGGCCACCGCGAACGACGCGAACGACCCGATGAACGATCCGGGGGTGCCGGATTGGGCGTACACGTTGAACATGTACGCCGTCGCGAATCCGACGAAAACGATGAAGCCGCAGAGCAATACGCTCACCAGCACCGCCGCGGCCAGCCGCGGAGCGACCAGCCGGCGCACGGGATCGACACCCATCACCCGCATGGCGTCGATCTCCTCGCGGATCGTCCGCGACCCGAGGTCGGCACAGATCGCCGAACCGACCGCGCCGGCGATCATCAGCGCCGAGACCAGCGGCGCGCCCTGACGGATGATCCCCAGTGCGGCAACCGAACCGATGAACGTCGTCGCGCCCACCTGGTTCACCAGCGCACCGACCTCGATGGACACCACGACCGCGATCGGGATGGCCACGAACACCGTCGGCGCGGCCGAGACGTTGGCCATGAAGGCGCACTGCCTGATGAATTCCTGGTACGGAAACCGGCGCTGGATCATCGCGACGAAGAGCTGGACGAACGCCTCTCGCCCCAGCGCGACCTGCCGGCCGAGGGTTTCCAGCGAACGTTGCGGATGCCGGCGCCAGAGGCCGCCGGCGGCATCGACGAGTCGCCGCAGCTCGCCCTCGTCGGTGGTCCGCCAGGGCGGAGCCGGCGGGTCCGGCCGATCGGAGGCTCGGGTCGACGTCACAGCGGTCGTTCCTTTCTCACGCTCACCGCTGGTCACGGACAGCCGCAACCGAGCTGCCAGGGCGTTGAGCGTGTGAAGTGTTACACACCGATTCGGTGCGACACAAGATAGTAAGTTATCGACTGTTCTCGCAATGTCGAATCAGATCGGGTGCGAGAACACACAGTTTTTCGCATAGAACGCGGCGTTACCAAGTTATGGAATATTCCGTCTTCAGACGGCCGCCGCCCGGTTCATTCCGGGAGATTCTCCAGGTAGTGCTGCAGCAGCACCACCAGCGCCCCGAGCAGTGCGATCCCGGCGCCCACCGCACACAACACCGCGACCCACAGGCCGAATCGGAGAACAGGATTGACCTTGATTCGCCCACCGAGGATCTTGACTCCGATCACCACGATGTCGATGAGCCACACCAGCGCCATCATGACTAGGTCATGCAGACGTTCGAGAAGGTGAGCACGGGCCAGCACAGGATCGATCCCAAGAAGGATATGACCACGTCGATGCCGTGCATCTGCTTCAGGTGCGAGGTGTGCGTCAGGGTCCAGATCACCCCGATGAGACCGTAGGGCACGGCGAGAATGACGAGTGTCCCGAGGAATTCGGACACCTTCATCTCGTAGCTCAACAGCCGATCGAGTCGCTTCAGCATTGCGACGCAAGTCCTTTCACCCATCGGCCGGACATCCGGCGCACACACCCGCGCACGCACCGGATACGGGCACCTTTGCCCGCTGGCCGCGGCCCCCGGCGATTCGTGGGCCGCAAATGCGTATGTTACTGGAAATTCACGTTTTGTGAAGTTGACGCCCGGAACTGGTCACCTGGCGAATAGCCGGTGCTCATACGATCAGCGGTAGCTACGCAGGAAGCCGGCCGCAAGCGGGAAGTTACCGAGAATTCATGCACGCGGGAGGCGCAGGGTTTAGCATGGAAGGGTGCCGCCGACCGTCGGACGCGATCGGCCCCACGGGGCGTGACCACGACGGACCCGGCACGACCGGTGCGTGAGCCCGGCGGTATCGCAGGGGGATCGCCGGTCTCGGCAGCGGATCCCGGCCGGCTCGATTGTCGTTCACCGACACCGCCGGGTCCACCGAATCGAAGGATCATCGTGCCCAGCGAAACCATCCACCCGGACGGCGCATCCGGGCGGCGCAGTATCGCCGCTGTCCGATCGCGCGAAATTCTCAACTACTTCGGCAAATGCCAGGCCTGCGGCTACCCGGCACAGGCGGTCCTGCGAACCACGCTCTACAGCGACGGCACGATCACCGATGCGGTCATCGCGACCTGCGCCTCGCCGTGCGGGTGGTCCGGCACGGCGGCGCCCACGGTGATGACGGTGCGCACGGAACTGTGATCTCGAATGCGCTGGGCGCCAACGTATCCGCTCGTCAGTGGACCGGTGGCCCGACCCAGCGCAGGGCAGCGGCCGGGCAGAGTTTGATCGCCTCGGCCGCGAGCGCGGGATCCGGCCCGGAGTCGGTGAGGACGGGATAACCCCACTCGTCCGAAACTATCTGTTCCGGCAGCACATGCGCGCAGATGCCGTGGCCGGTGCAGGCGATGCGATCGACCGCCAGGACGCCGGACGGGGGCCGGGCGATACCGAGGGCGCGAGTTGTCAGAGACATGATTCATCCTTGGTGCGGGGCCGAAAATCGTTCGCTCCCCGTGCTTTCGACGAGAAGTGACGTGCCGAACGCGTCCAGGGCGGAAGCCAGGAACCGAGCCACGCCGTCGGGAAACCGGCACGCACCTCGCCCCGGCACACGGGCGAGCCTGCGGAGGAGCCGCTCGGCGGTCTCGGCCGGGGCTCGCCGCTCGAGCAGGTCACTCAGATCGTCACGCAGCGCGGGCAATCCGAACATGCACGGGCCGCATTGGCCGGCGGATTCCCCCGCCGCATAGGTCAGCGCGGACAGCACCACCTGCCACGGATCGGCGCCGGCGGCGAGGACACGAAAAGTGCCCACGCCGGTCCCGATTCCGAACGGCTCCAGGCCTGATCGCGACCACAGCGTATGTCGCGCCTCGGCGGGCAGGAATCCGCCGCTCAGACCGTTCACCCACAGCGCCTGCGGGCAGGTGGTGAGACCGCCTGCCCGATCGAGGATTTCGGAGACGGGCAAGCCCGCCTCCGCGGCATGGACACCGGGGGCGCGGACACCGTCGGCAACGGTCACCAGCCGCGGGCCGGGCTCGTCGGCGGTGCCGTAGGAGCGGAACCAGCCCGGCCCGTATTCCGCGATCTGCTGGATCCGCCACACCGTTTCGACGTTGAGTACCAGTGTCGGCGCGAGTCGTCGCCCCCGCGGGTCCCGGCCGCCGCCCGTGATCGGTTCGAACCGCATCACCGGTCGGGCCGGACCGCCGTGCGCCAGCCGGACCAGCGCCGACTCCTCCGACGACACGTACCGCCGGGGCACCGCGAGGGTGTCGACTCCCGCCGCCTCCAACAGGGCCAGCGTCCGCGAACCGCGGTGTGCGGCCACCCGCACCCGCTGCGCCGTAACGCGCCGGGCGCCGTCGAGCACCTCGGGCAGATGGTGCGCGACGACCCATGCGTCCTTGGCCGAATCCCATTCTCCGTCACAGGCATTGACGATCAACTCGGCTCGGTGGCGGGCGGCGAGTTCGAGTTTGGCTGCGGTGGGAAAGTTCGCCCCGCCGCGGCCGCGCAGCCCGGCGGCCGCCAGCAACTCCGGCAGCCCGGTCACGTCCACTCCTGAGAAGCGATGTCCGAGCGGCGATGTCGATCCGCGTCGGGAAGGGCCCAGCGCCACACCGCGCCGACCGCCAGCGCCGCACCGCAGGCGACGGTGACGGCGAACAGCGCCGGATCCCGCGCCGAGGCCATCGTCAGTCCGTGCACGACCGCCAGCGGCGCCATCGCGTACGCGAGCAGGTGCACCGCACGCCATGTCCGGGTCGGCAGCCGGTGGCGCAGCAGCGACGTCGCGACGACCGCCAGCAGGATATCCAGGGCGAGGGTGCCCAGCGCCACCCATTGCCGCTCGTAACCGGCCGTGAACGGCACCACCGTCGACAGCCATCCGAGATGGACGTACGTATCGACCGTCGCGGTCACGATGTGCGCGGCCAGGAAGACGATCGTGCCCAGGGCCAGCGTGCGATGCAGTCCCATCGCCACGGCCGATACCGCGAGCCGGGGGCGCACCCGCGCGGCCGTGAACATCCCGAGCAGCGCGACCAGGGTGAGCAGCACGAGGGTGACCACCCCGGCGGCGCGCGAGACGTACCACAGCCACGGACTGGTCATGACACGTGCCGCTTCCGCGCCGCGGTCGGGGCCGGCCACCCCGGAGTCGTCACCACCTCGTGGTCGACGGTCATCAGGCAGGCGGGCACGCCGCGATCGGTCAGCCATCGCGGCGCCTGATCGTCGAGGATGATCGCGGCCGTCGACGCCGCATTGGCCTGCACCGCATCGGGTCCGGCGCAGGTGACCTGCGCCCACCGCGTCCGGGCGGACCGGCCCGTGCGCGGATCGATGATGTGATGGCGGCGAATGCCGCCGCGCACCCACGTGCGCAGCCGCGTCGACGAGGTCGCGAACGCCTGCCCGGTCGAGGTGACGACCTGCACCACGGCGTCGTTCCAGTCCCGCACCCCGATGGACCAGCCCTGCGGCGGGACGCTGCCCGCGACGGCGATGTCGCCGCCCAGATTCACCAGATAGCCACCGGGCCCGGTCGCGGCCAGTTCGGCGGCGAGCGCGTCCGCCGCCCACGCCTTCGCACTCGCGCCCAGATCCAGTGCGGTTCCCGGGGACAGCGCCACCTCCCATCGCTGCTCGTCGAAGATCATGTGCCGCAAGGGAATCAAGATCCGATCGGGTGCGGGCGGGCCCACGTCACCGCGGGCGCGCACCACGTCCAGATCGTCGTCGTAGCCGCAGGCGATCAGCGCCGCCCCCAGGGAGGCCGAGACCAACCCCGAGGTCAGGCGCTGGGTGCGCATCGCCGCCCGCAGACACGACCCGAGGGTCGTGCCGACCGGGATGCGCAACTGCTCCGACCGACCCGCTCGGGCCGATTCGGCACTGCGCGAATTGATCACCGCGAGTTCGGAATCCGCGCGAAAGCGCGAGGCGGCACGATCGAGGTCGTCCAGCCGCGCGCGGACCAGGTCGGCCGCGCGAGTCAGCTCCCGGGGGTCGGTGCAGACGACCACGACCGATGTCCCGATCGCCGGAAACGTCTCCGAGGCCGCCGCCGCGCCTCGCGCGGTGCTCATGACCCGGCGGTGTGCTCGTGTGGCTCGCTGTCGGAATCCTGCACCGGCGGCGTGGGCGTCCACTCCCCCGGCCGACTGCTTTCCGGTTGCGGCGCAGAGGAAGTCGGCGCCGCAACCGGATCGGCCGTGTGGATGTCCACGGACACCCGCTGCACGGTCCCCGCGGGTTTCGCCGCATGGCCGAGGGTCCCGCCCTGCACCGCCAATTCCACGGCGAGTCCACCCACGGCGACCGTCGCGGCGACGAAGACTCCCGTTGCGCCGCGCCGGATTCGCGAGAGATTCGGGTTCGTTGTCATCTCTGTTCCACCTTCGCTTCCGAATATCGCCGTCGCCCGCGAAGACGGCGAATCACCGGTTGGTCTGCGGGATTTCGATGCTCAGCGGCATCCGCAGTTCGGCCATGTACCACAACACGAACTGCCGCAGGAATTCGTCGAACAGCCAGGTCGCGTCCGCGGTCGGCGGAATCACGCCCATCACGCCCTCGCGCACCGCGACGAACGGTCCCCAGCTGAACTTCAGCAACGGATCCCACACCGGCTCACGCGCGATCCGCAGATCGTCGGCGATCTTGTCGCCCAGGATGAATCGGGTGAACGCACCCAGAATGGGCTTGCTGAGCAGTGTCAGATCGATGTCGAAGCCCAGGTCCATGAGGTTGTGTGCGAGCTCGATGCCCTCCGGCGTCGCTTCGATGATCGGGTCCAGTTGCTGCTTGGCCTGGGCATCGGCCTGTTCCCACGTCGCGGGAATGTATTCGTCGCGAATACCGAGGAAGTGCCCGGCCAGCTGCCAGGTGTGCAGGTAGCCCTCCGATTCGACCTGCGGGATCTGCAGATTCCAGGCCCGGAAGGTGCGCATGATGGTCGTGGCGAGGCTGTGCCAGGTGACCATCTTGTCGTCCTGGCTGATCGGAGTGTGCTCCTTCGGCCAATGCGGCGACTGCGGCAGCAGATGCCGGACCGCGGCATGGATGATACGGGTCTTGACGCAGGTCACGATCATCTCGCCGCCCGGCTGGTAGGCGTTGACCGTACCGATGTCGTAGCCGAACTTCGCGGTCTTGGCGATGCGGTCCTTCAGGTGCGAACCGCCTCGGGAGTAGTACACCGCGCGCGCCTCGTGCGGGATGACGTTCGCCATCATCCCGCTGGCGAAGGCGTAGAGCACGCCCAGATACGTTCCGCGCTTCTTGTTGAATTCGAAGCCGGCCGCCATCTTGGCCTCGTCCGCCCACGACGGCAGCTGCCGCGCGTACTCCATGAAGTCGCGCATATTCTGCGGCAACCCGTCCGGAATGGGTTGATCGTTGTACACCCAGGTCCGGAGCAGATTGTTGATCCGCGGAATGTCCTGGTGGTCCATGACGTCGGCGATCACCGGATCCGCCTCCGGATCCCACATGGTCAGCGGGTCGGCTCCGCCGCCGCTGCCGACCACGGAACCGCTCGGCGACCATGTCCACGGATCCGCCCGCGCGGTCCGCGCGCCGAGTGCGAGCGCGCCCGCAGCGCCGATCAAACCACCGCCTGCTCGCAGGGCATCGCGCCTGCTGAGACCCAATCCGTCCATGCTATTGTCCCTCTTCATTGAGAAGCAGATACAGAGATACAAACTCTGTATCTGAGTATCTTGATGAGACCACACCGTGGCCGCGATCACAAGAAGTTGTCAGGATTTTCGAAACGAAGCGCGGGAGAGGACACCGTGAAGCTTGGATCACCGCCCTCGAAGGGTTCAGGGAACGGCACGTCACCACTCGAACGCGCGTACACCGACGCGGTCGACCGCGTCGACGAGGGTGACGACATCCGCTCGCGCATACTCGACGCGGCGGTCGAACAGTTCGGCGCCCTCGGCGTCCGCCGCTCGACCATGGACGATGTGGCCCGGCGGGCCAACGTCTCCCGCATTACCGTGTACCGCCGTTTCGCGACGAAGGACGCCCTGGTCGAGCAGGTGATCGTGCGCGAATACCGGCGCTATTTCGACCAGTTCCTGGTCGACATCCGGCACGCGCGCACGGCCGCCGACCGCGTCGTCCTGGGTTTCGTCAGCTCATTGAAGGTGATCCGCAAGAACCCGATCATCGGCGGCCTGCTCGCCGCCGAACCCGACATGCTCGTCGGATCGATGATCGGCGATCAAGGCCATACCGTCGCCATGGTGCGCCGGTTCGTCGCCGACCAGCTCCGCCGCGAGCAGCGCGCCGGCCATGTCGCCCAAGAGGTCGACGTCGATCTGGTGGCCGAGTTGATGGTCCGGATCTCCGCCTCCTATCTGGCGGTCCCCAGCCAGGTCATCGACCTCGACGACGACGATCAGGTAGCGGCCCTCGCCCGGCACTATCTCGTCCCGATGCTCGAGCCGCCCCTCGACCCCGGCGCGGATGCGCCCGCTACTGGGCGCTGATCCCTGCGGATCCGAGATCGAGCTGGTTGAGCAGATTCTGAATCAGGACATAGGGGTTCATCGTCGAAGCCTCCGTCTCCACGGTGAGAGGGCGGCTGCCGCGAGTGGTGCGGGCCCAACGGTCGGACTCGCCTCTCGGCAGCTCAGAATATTGATTAACATACATAACTAAGCCCAGCGCTGTCCAGACTTTCGGCGAAGAATGGAGAGCAACTTAGCGTGCCTGCGGACACTGCCTGGAGCCGGTCGGGGGCAGCAGGTGAACGGTCACGATCGGACCCCCGAGACAGCCGGGCAACCGGCGCGCGACCGCGAAGCCTGGCGGGGCCCGGTATCGCAGCTCGGCGGATCAGGCGATGTCGCGGACCGGGAGCAGATCACGGTCCGCGAACACCTTCTTCGCCACCAGCGTGGCGTTGATGGCGCGCGGCATCCCGCAGTACACCCACCCATAACAAAACTGCGGCCCTGATCAGCGAAGAACGCCGGTCAAGACCGCAGAAAAAGTGTTCGCGTAACAACGAACGTGGTGGAGCTAAGGGGACTCGAACCCCTGACCCCCACACTGCCAGTGTGGTGCGCTACCAGCTGCGCCATAGCCCCGCGTTTTCGCACCTCGGAGGTGTTCCCCGCGTGCTTGAAAGAAGTTACACCACGTGGACTCGGCGTACCAAATCGCCTGCATACAGGGGTGGTGGAACACACGTTCGAACGATAGACTCGAACACATGTTCGATGGCAGAGAGTTCAGGCGATGAGCGACGAGGGGCTGGTCGATGCGCTGCGACGGGCACATGGGGCGGCGGCATTCGCACAGGCGGCGGAGGTGCGGGCGGTGCGCGAGTTGTATCGGCGGCATCGCGCCGGCAACGCCGCGCCCGGGCCGGGCGGGGTGCGGGCGGGAGAGTTCGCCGCGGCGGAGGTCTCGATGGCGGTGCAGATATCCGAACAGCTCGCGGCCGCGCTGATCGATATCGGGTTGGCACTGGACGCGCTGCCGCATACCCGGGAGGCGTTCGGATCCGGCCGCATCGATCTGTCGCGGGTGCAGGTGATCGTCGACAATACGCGCGGGCTGTCCGGCGATCTGCTGGCCGATCTCGAAGTTCCGCTGGTCGAGGCCGCCGCACGAACCACACCGGCGCGGCTACGGCAGACCGCGCGTCGCTGGTTGAGCCGGCTCGACGGCCCGGGTGAGCAGCGCCGGCGCGAACAGCGCGAGGACTGCCGCGATATCCGCCTGACCGCGGTCCAGGACGGAGCCGCGGTCGTGGCGGGCCTGCTGCCCGCGGACGGAGCACAGACGGTCGCGACGCGACTGCGCGATATGGCCCACGAGGTCTGCGCCGCGGACCCGCGCACCATGCCGCAACGCCGCGCCGACGCACTCGTCGCTCTCGCCGAGGGGGCACAGCGGCTCGACTGCGCCTGCGGACGCGGAAAGCGCTGCACCGCAATCGGTTCCGAGCGGACTGCGCCGAATATTCCGCGCACGTCCGGACGAGCCGGAAACCGCCGGCCGCTGATTCAGGTCGGCGTCAGCGCCGAAACCCTCGGCGGAGACAGCGAAGAACCCGCCTATCTGGCCGGCTACGGGCCGATCGACGCGGAACTCGCGCGGCGGATCGTCGAACGAGGCGAATCGGTCACCGTGGCCGAATCCGCCGTGCGAATCGACGGCCTGTGCGCATTCCCGGGCTGCGTAATGCCCACCGTGACAACGGACTTGCCCGTACCGGAGGGGAGCACGGGCAATACCGACGTGGACGCGAGTTCGCCGAGCGGACAAGGGTTGACGTTGTGTTCCCACCATTCCCACTTGGCGCTGCTCACCGTGCAGCACAGGACTCGGTGGGAGGTGCGCCGGCTCGATGCGGACCGGATGCAGTGGACGAGTCCGACCGGCGACGTGCGCACCACGGTCGACGAGGTGGCTCGCTACCTGTTTCCGAATCGGGATACCGAGACGCCGCTGGTCGGCTCGGGCCCGGTATCCACATCCGTTGTGGCATGGCCTGTTTCGACGCTCGACGCGGCCTACCCGATCGGAGATCACGCCCTGGTTCATCGACGCCTCACGGAGGGCACCCCGGAGGACTGTCTCCTCACCGGTAAAAGTTACCGGCACTGAACACCTTTCGTTACACCACCACATACACGAGTGATCGGAGGACACCGCGAACACCATGACTTGCCAGGATCGTCCACCCGCGCCGACCGTTATCGACGCCGGTGTGGAACGGGAACGGATCGCCGCGCTCGAGAAGTTGCGGCTCCGGCTGGAATCCGAACTCGACCGCACAGCCGCGGGCGCCGGTTACGCCGCCATGGCAGGGCAATTGCGTGACACCGTGAACTCGATCGCGGACGCGCGCAATCGCATCTACGAGGTGCTACTCGGCGACGACGAGATCTGTTGAGCGCCGATGCTACGACTCCGGCCCGGGCGGTTGGGGATACCGCCCGGGCCGGGACCTCGGCAAGCGCGACAGTGCCGCGCGGAGGTGATCAGCTCACCAGCTTGGTGACCCAATCCGAATTTTCCACGTCGACGTTCTTACCGCCGTCGAGCACGGTGGGGGTCTGCACCTGGCCGACCGCGTCCTTCAACGCCGCCAGCGACGACTGGGCGTGGTTACGGGCCGAATCCACCCGGTCCCCCTTGGCGATGCAGGATTGCACCTCGGCGGACGCACCGGAATCCTTGGCGATCGCGGCCAATTGATCGTTGGTCAGATTGCCGCCGTCTTCGCTGGGCTGCTTCGTGGTGAACAGCGCCATGTGGAATTTCGAAAACACCGGGCCGTCACCGGCATCGGCCACACATTCGCCGGCGGCCACCGCGCGGGTGGAATAGTCCTTACTGCTCGACTTGGGATCCAGGAAGTTCACGAACCGGTAGCGGACCGCGAGCTTTCCCTCGTCGATCGCCTTGGCGATCTGCTGTCCGTAGTAATGCTCGAGCGCCCCGCAGGACGGGCACATCGGATCTTCGAACATATCGATCGTCTTCGCCGCGGCGGTCTTACCGAGCACGATCGCGCCGTCGGAATCCAGGAGTGCCTGCACGGCGGGATCGTGCGCGGCGCCGTAGCCGTCCTCCTGCACCGTCAGACCATGGTCGCTGTTCCAGCGCACGACGAGCACCACGATTACCGCGACGACAACCAGCGCCACCGCGCCCAGTGCATACGTGGTGCGGTTCGACATCGGTCGCGGTGTGTATTTCGAATCCGAGGAATTCACGGCGTCCACTCTGCCAAAACCGGTTCCGCGCCGGAATGCGGCCGTCCGATTTCCCCGCGACCGGATATCGCCGGCCTACGCTCGCGGTTCCTCCGCCTCGCCCGCGGGCACACCGACCAGCCCGTAGAGGACCAATTCCTCGAGCGAGCGGGCGAACCCGTCCGTATCGTCGATGTCCCGGATACACATGGCGAACAGCGCGGCGCCGGCGATCATATCCAGCACGGTGTCCGAATCGACCCCGGCGCGGACGGCCCCGGAATCCAGATAACGC
Source organism: Nocardia mikamii NBRC 108933 (assembly GCF_001613505.1). Lineage (GTDB taxonomy): Bacteria > Actinomycetota > Actinomycetes > Mycobacteriales > Mycobacteriaceae > Nocardia > Nocardia mikamii. The sequence continues at coordinate 54,554 of NZ_BDCM01000021.1, read as the reverse complement.
GCGAGTTCGCGCCGGGTCGGGGTATCGAGCCGCGCTGAAAGTTTCTGATACAGACCGGAATCCGCGCGCATCTCGGTCATCAACCCGGGCATCGCCTCGCGCGCGGGCCGCGCCCCGAAGAGCTGGATCGTGCCCCGGATCACCGTGCGGATCTCCTCGACCAGATCGGTCGCCGCTTCTTCGCCGCTGACATCCGGAAAGACCGCTCGCGCGATCAGATGCGCCTTCGACGGCCAGCGCCGGTAGATCGCGGGCCGGCTCACCCCGGCACGGGTGGCGATCGCGTCGATCGACACGGCGGCATAGCCCCGTTCCACCAGCAGCTCGCGGGCGGCCTCGAGGATCGCTCGATCCACCTCCGGATCACGATGCGGCCCGAGCCGATGGCGAACGTTCACGACACAACCGTCCTTGTCAGCGCGAGCATCAGTCGTTACAGTCTGTCACATCTGAGTCGTTACATTCTGTAACTGCTGAATTCGAGGAGACGTCGTGTCCACTACCGACCAGCCGATCGCCCCCGCGGATACCTATCGGCCGCTCCCCCTGCTCGAGGGCAAGGTCGTCGTGCTGTCGGGTGTGGGCCCGGGTCTCGGCCGCGCGCTGGGCGCCGAGGCCGCCCGGATGGGCGCGGATCTGGTGCTGGTCAGCCGCACCGAACGCCGGCTGGAGAAGATGGCCGAGGTGGTGCGGTCTTACGGCCGCAAGGCCCTGGTGGTGCCCACCGACATCACCGACGAAGAGCAGCGGAGTGCGCTGGTCGAGCGGGCCCTCGCCGAATTCGGCCGGGTCGACTGCCTGATCAACAACGCCTTCGCCATCCCGCCGATGGAACCGATCACCGGTATCGAACTGGACGCGCTGCGCACCGCGAACGAGACGAATGTCTTCGCGCCGCTGCGGCTTTCGACACTGTTCGCCGACGCGCTGGCCGCCACGCGCGGCTCGATCATCATGCTCAATTCCTGTGTGAGCTTCGATTCCGAGCCGATCTACGCCGGCTACAAACTGTCGAAAGGCACACTCGCCCATCTCGCCTCGTCGCTGGCCACCGAACTGGGCCCGCGAGGCATCCGGGTCAACAGCGTCGCCCCCTCCTACATCTACGAGGACGTGAACAAGGCCTACTTCGACTGGCTCGCCGCCCAGGACGGCGTCACCCACGAGGAGATCTACCGGCGCAAGGCCGAACCCACCGACCTCAAACGCCTCGCCGCCCCGGAAGAGGTCGCCCGCGCCGCCCTGTTCCTCGCCAGCGACCTCGCCTCCGCCGTCACGGGACAGATTCTCACCGTCGACTGCGGCGAATACCACAACTGAAACATTCACGGCTGCAAGGAGTTCCGGTGACCGACGCGAAGAAGCGAATCGTCCTCTGGGGTACCGGGGTGGTGGGCTCCATGGTGCTCGCCGAGATCATCCGTCATCCACTCTTCGAGTTGGTGGGTGTCGGTGTCAGCAATCCGGACAAGGTCGGGCGCGACGCCGGACTGCTGTGCGGCGGCGGCGAAACGGGTGTCCTCGCCACGGATTCGGTGGAGGAACTGATCGCGCTGCGCCCCGACGCGGTGGTGCACTACGGGCCGACCGCACAGTTCGCCGACGAGAACATCCGGGTCATCGGGTCGTTCCTGCGGGCGGGAATCGACGTGTGCTCCACCGCGATGACACCGTGGGTCTGGCCGGAGATGGCGCAGACACCCGCCGCCTGGCGCGATCCGATCACCGAGGCCTGCACCGAGGGTGGCGCGTCCTGCTTCACCACCGGTATCGATCCGGGCTTCGCCAACGACCTGTTCCCGATGACACTGCTGGGCCTGTGCGGGGAGGTGGAGTCGGTGCGCGCCTCGGAGCTACTCGACTACACCTCCTACGAGGGCGATTACGAAGTCGAGATGGGTATCGGGCGGCCGCCGGAATTCCGGGCCATGCTGGAGATTCCCGATCTGCTGATCATGGCGTGGGGCGCCACCGTGCCGATGATCGCGACAGCCGTGGGCATCGAACTCGACGCCATCACCACCACGTGGGACAAATGGGTGACTCCCGTGGATCGGCCGTCCGCGAAGGGTGTCGTCGCGGCCGGCAACGTCGCGGCCATCCGGTTCACGATCAACGGGGTCTACCACGGCCGCGAGGTCATCACTCTCGAGCACGTCAACCGCATCGGCACCGACGCCGCTCCCGACTGGCCCGCCGGCACGAAGGACGACGTGTACCGGGTCGACATCGTCGGCACGCCGTCCATCTCGCAGGAAACCTCCTTCCGGTTCACCGACGGCTCGGGGCGCACACCCGCCGTGGCCGGATGTCTCGCCACCGGGATGCGTGCCCTGAACGCCGTCCCCGCGGTCAACGCCCTGCCGCCCGGCTGGGTGACGCCGCTGGACCTGCCTCTCGTCCCGGGTGTCGGCACCATTCGCTGATATACCGGAAGTGCCTTGTCCACAGCGCTTCTCGTGAAGTGGTATCAGTCGACTGCCGCGGGGACCAGATGCCGCCGCAGCGGCTCGCGCACCACTGTCCATCCGGCCGCGGCCACCACCAGCAGCGCACCGGTCATCGCGAGCGCGAATCCGAACGACACCCGCTGCGCCAGCCACCCGATGGCGATCGGGCCCACGACCGTGCCCAGATCGGCGGCCATCTGATATCCGGCCAGCACCGGCCCACCGCGCGCCCGCGGGCCGATCACGTCGGCGACCGCGGCCTGCTGCGCGGGTGTGTACATCCCGGAGCCGAGACCGGCGACGAACGAGGCTCCCAGCAGCCACACCACATTCGGCGCGAGACCCAGCGCGATCGTGCCCGTCGCGCACACCAGTGTGCCGGCGATCAGGAAGGGTCTACGCCCCCATCGATCCGACAACCGGCCGGAGGCGAACAGCACCGCGGCATTCCCCGCGGCGAAGACCGTCAACGCCACCCCGGCGACTCCCGGCGACTCGTCGAGTACCTCCACGACCAGCAGCGGAACCAGCGCCATCCGCACGCCGAACACCGCCGCGCCGTTGGCGAAGTTCGACCACAGCACGGCCCGGTACACCGGATCGGCCAGTGCGCGACCGAAACTCACCACCGGCATCGGCTCGGCGCCCACCGATTCGGCCAGATGCGAACCGCGCAACTTCCAGAACACCACCGCACTGGCCGCCAGCAGGGCCACCGCGTAGATCGCGAAGGGGGCGCGCAACCCCAGTCCGCTCAGCGCACCGCCGAGGAGCGGGCCGGCCAGCGAGCCGATCAGGAAACTGGTGGACCACAGCCCGGACACCCGGCCCCGCTCGCCGGGCGGCGACAGCCGGATGACCAGCCCCAGCGAGGAGACCGTGAACATGGTCGATCCGATCCCGCCCAGCGAACGCAGCACGATCAGCTGCCAATAGGTCTGCGCCAGCGCACACGCGCCGGTGGACAGGGCCACGATCAGCAGACCCGCGAGGTACAGCGCGCGCTCACCGAACCGCTGGACCAGCCGCCCGCTCACCGGCGCGAACAGCAGGCGCATCAGCGCGAAACTGCTCACGATCGCCGAAGCGGCCGCGACACCGACGCCGAAGCTGCGGGCGAACTGCGGCAACGCCGGTGCGACCAGCCCGAATCCGAGCGCGATGATGAATGCCGCGCCGATCAGCACCCAGGTCTCGGCGGGCAGCCGGGAACCGGCACCGTAACTCTCGCTCACCACATTTCCGCGAATCAGTCGACCGCGGGCTCCTCGATGCCGAGTGCCCGTCCGACCACTTCCTCCGCCGCCGCCTGCACCTGGGCCAGATGTTCGGGCCCCTCGAACGATTCGGCGTAGATCTTGTATTTGTCCTCGGTGCCCGAGGGGCGGGCCGCGAACCACGCGTTCTCGGTGGTGACCTTGACCCCGCCCAGCGCCGCGCCGTTGCCGCGGGCGCGGGTCTGCACCGACAGCACCGGCTCCCCGGCGATTTCGGTGGTGGTGATGTCGTCCGGTGTCAGCGCGGCCAGCCGCCGCTTCTGCTCGGCATTCGCGACGGCATCGATGCGCGCGTAAGCCGGTGTGCCGTAACGCTTTTCGAGTTCGGCGTACCGCGCCGACGGACTCTGCCCGGTGACCGCGGTGATTTCGGCGGCCAGCAGCGCCAGCAGGATGCCGTCCTTGTCCGTGGTCCACACCGTGCCGTCGTGGCGCAGGAACGAGGCCCCGGCGCTCTCCTCACCACCGAAAGCCAGGGAGCCGCTGAACAACCCGGGGACGAACCATTTGAAGCCGACCGGCACCTCGTGGGTCTGCCGGCCCAGCACGCCGACCACGCGATCGATCATCGAGGAGGTCACCGCGGTCTTGCCGATCTTGGTCAGCGCGTCCCACCCCATCCGGTTCGCGACCAGATATTCGATGGCCACCGCCAGGAAGTGGTTGGGATTCATCAATCCCGCGTCGGGTGTCACGATGCCGTGCCGGTCGGCGTCGGCGTCGTTGCCGGTGGAGATGTCGTAGTCGTCGCGGATCGCCACCAGCGAGGCCATCGCATAGCGCGAGGACGGATCCATCCGGATCTTGCCGTCGCTGTCGAGGGTCATGAACCGCCAGGTCGGGTCGACGAACGGGTTGACCACCTCGAGTTCCAGGTCGTAGCGCTGGCCGATCTCTTCCCAGTAGTCGACGCTCGCCCCGCCCATCGGGTCCGCGCCCAGCCGGATTCCGGCGCCGCGCACGGCGTCCAGATTCAACACGTTCGGCAGATCGGCGATGTACTGGTCGAGGTAGTCGTAGCGCTGCACACCGGTGGCCAGCGCATGCTGGAGCGTGGTGCGTTTGATCCCGGCCAGCCCGCCGCGCAGCAGTTCGTTGGCGCGCTCGGCAATGGCGTCGGTCGCGACGGTGTCGGCCGGCCCGCCGTGCGGCGGGTTGTATTTGAAGCCGCCGTCGCGGGGCGGATTGTGCGACGGCGTGACCACGATGCCGTCGGCCTGATGGCGGGTGCCGCCGCGATTGTGGCGCAGCACCGCGTGACTGAGCGCCGGGGTCGGCGTGTAGCGCCCGCGGCTGTCGATCACGGCGGTCACCTCGTTGGCGGCCAGCACCTCCAGCGCGGTCGTCCACGCCGGTTCCGAGAGCGCGTGGGTGTCGCGAGCCAGATACACCGGGCCGGTGATCCCGCGGGTGGCGCGATACTCCACGATCGCCTGGGTGATGGCGAGGATGTGGGCCTCGTTGAACGCGCAATCGAGGCTCGAACCGCGATGTCCGGACGTCCCGAAGACCACCTGTTGCGCGGGTTCGGCGGGATCGGGGATACGGCTGTAGTACGCCGTCACCAGATGCGGCAGATCCTCGAGATCGCTGGCCCGCGCCGGTCGGCCGGCTCGATCGTGGGCCATGCTCGGGCCTCCCTTCCTCGGCGCCTGCGCCCGGCTCGTCATCACAATCACGGCGATACCCCGCCCGACTGCCACACCTGGACCGCGGACAGGGTCACGGTCCCGGATTCGAAGAGTTCGGCGTTGGCCACCACGAAATCGCGCAGCAGCTGCGAATCATCGATGATCATCACCATCACGGGCAGGTTCTCGGCGAGATCCAGCATGCGGGTGGTGTGGATGCGCGAGCTGACACCGTAGCCCTCCACGCCGCGCCAGACGCTGGCGCCGGCCAGGCCGCTGTCGCGCGCCCGCCGCACGATCTCGTGATAGCGGGGCCGATGCTTGTAGTGGTCGTCCTCACCGAGCAGCACCGTCAAACGGGCCGCGGACCGCCAGCGTGGATCCGGCTGCCACGCATCGGCTTCGGTGACGATCTGCATCGCGGACTCGTCCGGTGCTTCACTCATCGCCAACCCCCTGTCGTCGTGCCGTACCAGTTGTCCGTTCTGCCGCGCCACGCGCTGTCACCACCGTCCGCCCACCGATCCGAGCGGCGGACCCACCACACCCGATCCGTGCAGTCTAGAGCGTCGTCCGATCGGGCGGAGCAGCGGTCGCATATGCCACAGAGAGCTGTCCAGACTAACGGATTCGCTTGCGACGAGCAAAAACTCGTCGGGGGCACGTTCGGCCCCTCCGGCGTGACCATCACCGCGGCGCCGGTTCGCGAACCCACCTGGTGCACCTCCCTGCCCGACCGAATGTGTGGAGCCATGCTAACTGTCAGCGATCGAGCCGCGGGCCGGCAGCCGGGTCGTGCGGGCCCGCCACACCGACCGCGCGGCCACGACCGGGCGATGTCCGGCCGACGGATTCGGCCTGCCCTGTTCGGCTCCCACCCGTGATCCGCCGGGCCGCACACGACTCGGCGACACCCGTCCCGAACCGCTTCACCAGCGCCGCCCTGCCGCTAGCCGTCGGTTTGCTCTCCGGCGGCACGGAGAGTAGCAACCGAATTCGCACCGGTCACTGCCCGGATGGGCACCGGCGCATCGCGGCCCCGTCGACGAAGTGGCCACCGAACGACGCTCGGGCGCGTCCCTCGTATCCCCGCCGCGGGACGGACGGTGACTCCGGCGACGAGACGACGCGGCCCCGCGCCTGACGCGTTCCGGGTAGCGGCGGACCCGTTCACGGGCTTCATCCCGCGCGACTCCCACCGAGAGACGACGGTGCCCCGGACTCGTCGAGTCCGGGGCACCCTATCCGATTGTCACGCAGGGCGATTCACCCTGCGACCGCGGCCGCGCTCAGTGCGCCAGCACCGGCTCGCCCTCGGCGGGGGCCGGCGCGGTGCTGGGCATCAGCACCGCGGCGGCGATCGCGCCGACCACGAAAATCGCTGTCGCCCACCAGAAGCTGGTGGTGTAGCTCTTGATCAGCGATTCGGCGACCGCGAGCTGGGTGGGCTGGCGGCCGGACAGGTAGTTCGCCGCCGCCGAGGACGCGATGGTGCTCAGCAACGCGGTACCGATCGAACCACCGACCTGCTGGCTGGTGTTCACCATCGCCGAGGCCACACCGGCGTCCTCGTGGTGCACACCGGCGGTCGAACCCTGGAAGGCGGTCGACATGGCGCCACCGAGACCCAGGCCCAGCAGGATCAGGGCCGGGAGGATGTGCGAGGCGTAGCCGGTGTCCAGTCCGATGCGGGTCAACCACGCCATCCCGGCGGCCGCGATCAGGAAGCCGGCGGCGACGGTGATCTTCGGGCCGATCTTGGGCAGCAGCAGCGAGGGCACCGTGGTCGAGGAGGCGACCATCCCCGCGATCATCGGCAGGAACGCGACACCGGTCATGATCGGCGAGTACTTCAGCGTCAGCTGCATGTAGTAGGTCAGGAACAGGAAGATCGCGAACATCCCGATACCCATGACGAAGACCGTCATGTAGGAGCCGGCCCGGGTGCGGTCGAGCAGGATCCGCAGCGGCAGCAGCGGGTGCTCGACCCGGGTCTGGAGCCACGCGAACACGCCCAGCAGCACCGTACCGCCGATGAGGAAGGTCAGCGTGAGCCCGTTGGACCAGCCGTGCGATTCCGCGTGCGAGAAGCCGTAGACGATGCCGAACAGGGCGGCGCTGACCGTGATCGTGCCCGGGATGTCGAGCTTGGGCCGGTGTTCGGCGGTGTGCTTGGCCAGCAGCAGCACGGCGCCGACCAGCGCGACGGCGGCGAAGATCAGGTTGACGTACATCACCCAGCGCCACGAGGCCCATTCGGTGAGCGCGCCACCGAGCAGCAGGCCGAGCGCGCCGCCGGTACCGGCGACGGCGCCGAAGATACCGAAGGCCTTGGCCCGCTCCGACGGCTCGGTGAAGGTCACCGTCAGCAGCGACAGCGCGGCGGGCGCGAGGAGAGCGCCGAACACACCCTGGGCGACACGGGCCACCACGAGCATTTCGAAGCCGTTGGCCGCGCCACCGACCGCGGAGGCGACCGCGAAGCCGACCAGTCCGATGATGAAGGTGGTGCGCCTGCCGAACAGGTCGCTCAGCCGGCCGCCCAGCAGCAGCAGGCTGCCGAAGGCCAGGGCGTAACCGGTGACCACCCACTGGCGGTCGGCGTTGGAGAAACCGAGGTCCAATTGGGCCTCGGGAAGTGCGATATTCACCACGGTCGCGTCCAGCACGACCATCAGCTGGGCGACGCCGAGCACGGCGAGCACCCACCAGCGCAGCGCATGCGAGCCACGGCGGCCCGCGGAGCCGGACGACTGCCTCGACGGCAGGTCCGACCGGCTCTTTTCGAGATCGATCGCGGAAGTCATGGGTCCCCTTGTTCGACGACGGTTGCGGAAGGAGTTGAAGTGGAGGAGTTACCTCCGCTTGCATGGAAAGCTATCACGATAACGGAGAGACGGCCTCCGGTTAATCCCCGAACTTGGTAATATCGCGGTGTGAATCACGCCACGGCCGCTCCCGCTCCCCGGCGCCTGCGCGCCGATGCCGCCCGCAACCACGCGCGGATCCTCAGAGCGGCCAGAGAGCTGTTCGCCGATCGCGGCCTGGAGGTGACCCTCGACGACGTGGCCGAGGCGGCCGGCGTCGGCGTGGGCACGGTGTACCGGCGCTTCGCGAACAAGCAGGAGCTCATCGGAGAGGTCTTCGACCAGACCGTCACCGATATGGCCGAGGCGACCGAGGCCGCCTACGCCGACCCCGACACCTGGCACGGCCTGACCCGGCTGTTCGAGTGGAGCTGCGAACACATGGCCAGCAACCGCGGCTTCGGCGAGGTGATGCTCGAGCTGCCCGACGCCATGGAGCGCTTCGTCTCGGTCCGCGAGCGGATCAAGCCGATGGTCACCCGCTTGTTCGACAAGGCCGTCGCCGAGGGTGTGCTGCGCCCCGGGATCGCCGCGTCGGACTTCTTCGCGATGATCAACATGGTCGAGGCGATCGCCAGCTTCGCCAAGCCGGTGAACCCCGACGTCTGGCGGCGTTACATGGGCATCGTCCTGGACGGCGTGCGTGGCGATTGCATCCCGCGGCAGCCCCTGACGGTTCCACCCCTGAACGACGACGACGTCGACAACGCGAAGGAAGCCGTATTCGCCTGCCGCAGAAAATAATTCCTGTCCGGCACCGTGCACCCGCCAACGTTACCGAGCGAACCGCCCGCAACGTAAGTGCTCCGCCCGCGATCACGGCCGTGTGATCGGACAGGTTCGCGCTCGAACGAGGGCTGGCGCACAGTTCGGCCATGTTCTAAAGTTGGACGCATGACCAATTCGTGGGTGAACTGGGCCGGCGATCAACGGTGCGCGCCGGCGACCTACGCCGCTCCCCGCACACGCGACGACGTCGCCGAACTCCTGGCCCGGGCCGAGGCCGAGGGCCATATCGTGCGCGTGGCCGGAGCCGGACATTCGTTCACCGACACCGTGCTCACCGACGGCACTCTGCTGCAACTCTCGCAGCTGAATCGGATTCTGCAGGTCGACCGCGCCACCGGCCTGGCGCGGGTGGAGGCGGGGGCGACGCTGAACGAGCTGAGTACCGCCCTGCATCCGCTCGGCCTGGCCTTCCCCAACCTCGGCGACATCGACGTCCAGTCGATCGCCGGGGCGACCGCGACCGCGACCCACGGCACCGGCGCGGCGCTGCAGAACATATCCGCCGCACTGCATTCGGTGGAACTGATGCTCGCCGACGGGAGCGTGGTCGAACTCGACGAGCGCAGCGATCCCGACGGCTGGCGCGCGGCCCGGGTGAACCTCGGCGCGCTCGGTGTGGTGACCGCCGTGACGCTGCAACTGGTGCCGTCGTTCGTCCTCGAGGGAATCGAGCGGCCCGTTCCGGTCGAGGAGGTACTGACCGATCTCGACGAATTCGTCGACGGCAACGACCATTTCGAGTTCTACATGTTCGCGCACAGCCCGCTGGCGATGACCAAGCGCAACAATCGCGTCCAGCTCGCCGAACAGCCCCGCGCGAAGGCCGTGGACTGGTTCGCCGACATCCTGATGTCCAACCACACCTTCGACGCGCTGTGCCGCCTCGCGCGCCGGCAGCCGAACCTGATCCCATGGATCCACCGGGGCGCGGCCTATGCCGGCAGCTACCGCCGCCAGATCGACCGATCCTACCGAGTCTTCGCCTCCCCCAGGCTGATTCGCTTCACCGAGATGGAATACGCCATCCCGCGCGAATACGCCGTCGACGCCATCCGCGACATCAAAGCCGTTGGGCAGCACTTCGATTCGCCGATGCCGACCGAGGTGCGGTTCGTGGCGCCCGACGACGCGTTCCTGTCCCCCGCCGGAGGTCGCGACACCTGCTACATCGCCGTGCACCAATACCGTGGGATGGACTACGAACCGTATTTCCGTGCCTGCGAAGCGATTTTCGATCGCTACCACGGCCGCCCGCACTGGGGTAAGCGCCACTTCCAGACCGCGGAAACGCTGCGCGGACGCTATCCGGAGTGGGATCGCTTCCAGGATGTGCGACGGCGACTGGACCCGAAGGGGCGCTTCGCCAACGCCTACGTCGAGCGGGTTCTCGGCCCCCTCGACTGAACGGACTGCCTCGACCGGCACCGGGAAACGGTGGCGGCGAGGCTGTTTCGCCCCGTGGCGCGGCCGCTATCTCGCCCGGGCGGTGCGACCGCGATCGGCGAGCCGCAATTCCAGCGACACCGGCACGACATCGACCTCCAGCGCCTGCCGCAGCCGGCCCACCGCGTCGGAGAGAATGCGCCGGCGCAGCGCGGTCAGATCGGCATCGGGCTCCGCCGTGACCACCAGGTGCAGTTCCGGTGCGCGACCCGGACCCGACAGCCTGGCCTGCGCCGACCGCACCTCCGGATAGGACTCGATATCGGTCGCCACCGGGGCGGCCGCGACATTCGAATCCATCAGCGTCTCACCGGAATTACCGACCGTGCCGATATGCCAGCGCATCCGCGCCGGCAGCCGCACGAACTGGGCGGCCAGCCACCGCAGCGCCGCCAGGCCCACGACCACCGCACCCGCCACCACTGCCACGAACACCCACTGCGACGGCTCGGCGGTGCCGGGTACCAGCGGCGCGTCCCGATCGACCCAGTGCAGCACGCCGGCGTACGCGAGAATGCCATAGGCGCCCGCGAGGATCAGCGCCAGCCCGATGAGCGCGAGCAACGCCCGATTGAGCCGTGCGGGACGATTGGCCGAGCTCGAACTCACAACACCTCCTGTGTACTGCGGGACACCCGCACCCGGTCGGTGTCACGAGCCGCTGCGCGATTGTCGCTCACAACACCTCCTGCGACCTGCGGGACACCCGCACCCGGTCGGTGTCACGAGCCGCTGCGCGATTGTCGCTCACAACACCTCCTTGCGAACGTGCACTCGTTTGTCCACCCGCTCCGGCTGCTGCGCCGCGCGCAGGCGGGTGCTGACGGGAGGGGTGGATTTCGGGGCGATGCGGGCCAGGCGATCGCCGACGGCGGCCGTGACCGTCTGCTCCAGATCGGCATGGTCCGGGTGGGCGGCACGGCCGCTGACCCGGATGTTCTTGCGGCTGCGGCGAACTCGCGCCGCTTCGAGCCCAGCGACCGAAGCCGCCGCATCGTGCAGGGCGCCGTCGAGACTGCGCCGGGTGATTCCCGCGTCCATCCCTTCCTCGGCGTCCAGCGCTTCCACCACGCGCCGGCCGGGCAGCAGCGCCGCGAGCAACAGCACCGCACCGAGCACCACCAGTACGATGCCGGCACCGAGCACCCAGTAGCTGTGCCAGGTCGTGTCGTGCAGACGCACCGCGATGCTGTGGTAGGACACCAATTCCTTCGCGTTGCCGAGGTTCTGGATCAGCGACACCACCACGAGAACCGCGATCACCAGCAGCGCCACCGCGACCAGTACGGCCGGTGTGATGCGCCGGGGCCTGCGGTTCATCGCAACCCCCCGGCGGGTTCGATCGTGTTGACCAGTTCGGAGACCTCGATGTCCACGCGCGGAACGACCAGTCCGGACAGTTCGTGGGTACGCCGCATCAGGTGCTCGCGGCACGCCTCGGTGACCACCGCGACCGGCGTCGGATAGCTGACCGGCAGGCGCACCCGCAGCACGGCGGTATCGGCCGTGACGCGCGCGGAAACCTCGGGGGCGGCGGCGACACCGTCGACCTCACGCGCCGCCCGGGCCGCCAAGCGCCGTACCGTACGTTCGGACACCGTGGTGCGCCCCCGGAACTCGGCCGCGGAGAGCAGCGACGCGGGCGCCGTCTCCGCGGCGGCGCTCATTTCCGGCCCCGATCCTGCGCCGAACGGATCAGGCCGGACAGGTCGACATGGCCGTCGAGCCAGCGGCCGATCACCAGTCCCAGCGCACCGAAGATCAGCACCACCGCGAAGGCCCCGAAACCGCCGAACGCCGCGGCGAACCCGAGGGAGAGACCGAAGATCAGGCAGATCGTGGTGGCGTTCATATCACTGCACCCGGTCGCGGGTCGGCGGCTGATCCTCGTCCTCTTCGATGAAGACGTCGTTGACGTTGATGTTCACCTCGACCACCTCGAGTCCGGTCATCTGCTCGATCGCGGTGATGACGTTGCGGCGCACCGCGCGAGCCAATTCGGCGATGGACACGCCGTATTCGACGACGATCTCCAGGTCCACCGCCGCCTGCGTCTCGCCGACCTCGACCGAAACCCCTTGTCCCACACTGGCCGAAGCGCCGGGGATGCGATCGCGGAAGGCGCCGAACGCGCGCGCCGCGCCACCGCCGAGGTTGTGCACCCCGCGCACCTCGCGGGTCGCCAACCCGGCGATCTTCTGGACGACGGCATCGGCGATGGCGGTGGTGCCCTGATCGCTGACGAGCGCGCTGCTGGTCCGGGCGGGTGTTTTGGCCGGGGCTCCGCCCTGGCCCGCACCGCCCCCGATGTCCTTGCCCGCCTCGGCCTTGGCGTTCTCCGCGCCCTTACCGGCTGTCGTGCTGGTCATGATTACCTCCAGTTCAGTTTCCTTGCGGTACAGCGGATAACGAACCTTCACTAGCTACGACCCCGCCGGCGGCGAAATGTCACGGGCGAGACCGATGATCTAGGTAACCGCGGTGTCGAACGCTTCCGCGTCCAGATCGGTGACCACGATGCGCAGCCGCGCACCGGCCCACCGGGTGGCGGCCTGCAGCTCGCCCACGGCCGCGGCGAGCTTGTCCAGCAGCGGCGGCAGCGGCAGTGCCGAGGCGATCACGCGGATCTCGACGACCTCGGCACTCACGTCCACCGCCGACCGCGGGCCCAGCCGCGGCACCCACTCGGCGAGGTCGACGCCCGACGGCACGGCCGGACGCAATCCCGCCACCGATTCGATCGCCGCGACGATGTCGCCGGCCAGCTCGTCCTCGCTCACGGCCGCCGTCACAACGCTCCCGGTGCGATATCGAGAATCGCCACCGACACCGCGTCGACGAGCATCCCGGTCTGTTGCGCGACCATCCGGACCACCTCCTGCTGTACCGCCTGCCCGACCTCGCCGACCTGGCATCCGCCCCGCACCGACAGGTCGACCTGCACCTTCAGCCAGCCACCGCTGTGGCGGACGCGCACGCCCGCACCGGGTGCGATGTCCTGGCTGCTCCACCACTGCCGTCCCGTCCGGGCCAGATGGCCGAGCAAACCGAGGACACCGGGCTCCAGCCGCGCCACCCCGGGAACCGAGGCCGCGGCCCGAGCCGCTACTGCAGCGATTACCGCATCGGAGGCGATATATTCCGCTCTCTCCGCGAATCCCGCGCTCACGGCTCCTCCTGGTAGACGTCCACCACGGTGATGTCGAGCCGCTCCAGCGCCAGACCGGCGCGGGCCGTGGCCGCCGCCCGCACTCGTTCGCGCACCTGGGGAACGACGCGTTCGACCGCGGTGTCGCCGTGCCGCAGCGAGATCGACAGCGCCACCGTGATCGCGTGATGGCCGTCGGGATCGGCCCTGTGATCGTCGATGCGGCAGCTGCGGGCGCGCACACCCGGCACGGTGTCGGCGGCATAGCGCAGCACCGCCGCGATGGCCTGCTCGCTCACCTCGATCGAGCCCGGATGCGGCGTGGCAAGGCTCACCATGCGTCCGCGCCGGACCTCGGCCCGCACGGCCGACATGATCCGGTCGAACATCGCGGGCGGCGGTGGATCCGGCTCGTCGACGAGTTCGCGGGTGGCGGCGCGCAGCGTGAGCAGACTCTCGCGCGCGGCCGCGCAGTGCGGGCACTCCGATTCGTGTTCGTCGGCCAGCCCCGCCTCCACGGCGTCGAGCCGGTCCCACACCTGTTCGACGCTGCGCCCGCAGGGCAGCGTGTAGTCGCTGTCGGTCATCTCCTTCAGCGCCACGGCTTCATCACCTCCGCCAATTGCGCCCGGGCTCGGGCGATCCGCCCCCGAACCGCGGTGGTGTTGGTGCCGACGATCTCGGCGATCTCCTCGTAGGAGCGGCCGTGCACCTCCCGCAGCAGCCAGCAGGCACGCTGTTCGGGAGTCAGCCGCTGCAACGCCGCGGTGAGCGCGGCCATCTCGCTGTGCACCTGTGCCGCGTGTTCGGGCTGGGTCGCACGTTGCGGCGATTCGGTGGTGTCGGGATCCACGTCGGCGCGGGCCGGACGCGACCGGATGACGTTGAGGCAGCGATTGGTGGTCATCCGGTACAACCACCCCGAGAAGGCGCTGTCGTCCTGCAATTGAGCCAGGCGGCGCCACGCGGTGAGGAACACCTCCTGGATGACGTCCTCCGCCTCGGACCGGTCGGCCAGCATCCGCGCCGCCAACCGGAACATCGCTCCCTGATAGCGCAGCACCAGTTGCTCGTAGGCCCGGACATCGCCGTCACGTGCGCGCCCGGTCAGGGTGGCGTCGTCCAGCGCTGCCTCGGGTGCCGTTGCCGCCTCGGTCACACAGCACCTCCTCCGCTGCTCGAATCGATAGACACCGGCCGGCAGGAATCCTCACGTTGGATTATGCGTGATCGGCGTCTCACGAGTCGCGGACCGCGGATTCCGTGTCCGGATCGACAGCTGAGCGGACTCGGTCGCGCGGAGGTTATTCGTTGACCAGCCGTAAGGCGGGAGTGCGCGCGGCGCGACGGTCGACCAGCCACACCTGCACACTCTGATCGATTGCCGGACTGAGGGTTTGGATCTCGACCTCGACCTCGCCGCGTTGCGGATGGTCGATGTGCAGCGCACCGGACCGGAAGTCGGTGACCCGGTGTTCGCGCCATCGGCAGGAGAATTCCGGAAATCGGTGCAATCCCTGGATCAGCGCGTCGAGTCCGGGATCGTCGGGCCAGTGTGTGCGCGCCGAGCGCAGCGTCGACACCATCATCTCCGCGGCGACCGGCCAGTCCCGCCATCGCTGCGGCGCCTGCGGGTGCGCGAAGAAGTAGGTGGCCAGATTGTGTTCGGCGACCTCGTCGAGCAGACCCAGCGGTTCGGCGAAATCGCGCCACGCGGGATTCCAGGCGAGAATGTCGAGCCACCGGCCCGCCACGAAGGCCGGGGTGGGATGCATCACATCGAGGACGGCCTGCACGGTGTCGGTGACCTGTTCCCGCGCCTGACCCGAGGAGGGGCACTCGCGCGCGTGTTCCATCCCGACCGCGAGATTGCCGAAATGGTGACGTTCGACCTCGTTGAGCCGCAGCGCCTCGGCGAGCGCACCCAGCACCGCCATCGAGGGGTTGGTATCGCGGCCCTGTTCGAGGCGGGCGAGATAATCGACGCTCACCCCGGCCAGCGCCGCCACCTCTTCGCGCCGCAGTCCGGGGGTGCGTCGCCGGCGGCCGACCGGCAGCCCGACATCCTCGGGTTGCAACTGAGCCCGCCGCGCGATGAGAAACTCGCCGAATTCCGATCGTGCCACCACACCATCCTGTATCTGTCCGGGCCTCCTTATCCACGCCCTGGCAGTCCCAGGATAACCGCGGTGTGGCTAACCGGACCACGGTCCGCAAATCTGGTGGACATGACCACTTCCGAGCAGACCACTCTCGCTACCGGTTCCTGGGCCCTGGACCCCGCCCACTCCTCGGTGAACTTCACCGTTCGCCACCTGGGCATCTCCAAGGTCCGCGGCCGCTTCAACAACTTCGAGACCAGCTTCGTCGTGGACGCCTCGGGTGCGGCCACCATCGAGGCCACCATCTACCTCGACTCGTTCGACACCGGCAACTCCCAGCGTGACGAGCACGTTCGCAGCGCCGAGCTGCTCAACGTCACCGATCG
This sequence comes from Nocardia mikamii NBRC 108933, assembly GCF_001613505.1. Classification (GTDB taxonomy): domain Bacteria; phylum Actinomycetota; class Actinomycetes; order Mycobacteriales; family Mycobacteriaceae; genus Nocardia; species Nocardia mikamii. Next base: position 38,461 of record NZ_BDCM01000021.1, on the reverse strand, counting down.
CCCCACCCTGCACTTCAAGGCCGTCGAGCCGGTGCGGGTCGCCGAGGAGTTCGAGGTCACCGGTGAGGTGACCCTCGGCGGCGTGACCAAGCCCGTCACCCTCGACGTCGAGTGGGGCGGCGTACAGCCGTTCGCGGACGGCAGCCGCCACGCCGGATTCACCGCCACCGGCACCATCAAGCGCAGCGAATTCGACGTCGCGCCCGGCCTGCCCACCGCCATGCTCAGCGACAAGGTCGCCATCGAGCTCGACATCCAGCTCGTCGAGCCGCAGGCCTAGTCCACACCGATCACGGTCACACCGCCGCGGCCGCACCGCCGGGCGGAACACCGCATCTGCCGGTCCGGTTCTCCGGGCCGGCAGTCGCGTATCCGCGGTCGATCAGCGGCCGGCAGCATCACGGCAGCAGACCGCGGCGACGCGCCCGGACCACCGCCTCGTGCCGGGTGTGGGCGCCGAGTTTCGTCATGGCACTGCGCAGATAACTCTTCACCGTTTCCGGGCGCAGCGAAAGCCGCTGCGCCGCTTCGCTGTTCGTACAACCGAGCGCGACATACGACAGCACGTCCAGCTCGCGCGGGGACAGTCCGGGCGCGACGTCCGCGGCCGGGGGCTCATCGGACCCGCCCATCAGGCGCACGAGGGTGTCCGATACCGCGCGCAACCGCTTGCGGGCCTCAGCGTCGGTGAGTGTCTGCGCAATCCCGCGCACCTCGGCGTGCAAATCCCGAAGTTGTTCCGCGACAACGGTATCCGGAGCGAGACCGGGGGTGACCTCCGCGGTCGCGCGCGCCGCCGCCTGCAGGCGCAGCCGCCGGTCCACCTCGTCGCGCACCGCGAGTTCCACCGCCAGCCGCCGGCTCGACCGCAGCACCAGCTCCGCGATCCGATCGCCGATCGGCCCCGGTTCGCGACTGGCGACGTAGAGCACGGCCCGGGAACTCCCGTCCACCACGACCGGTACCCCGACCACCGCACGCAGCCCCTCCATCGAGACCGGCGCGTCGTAGTGATGAGTGATGGTCGCCGCCGCCCGATAGTCCGCGACCGAGGTCGGACGCCGGCTCGCGACGGCCGCGCCACCCACCCCCGAGGTCGGCGAGACCACCAGTCCGCGCATCGCGGCGGTACGAGTGCCGAAGAACTCGCTCAGGATCAGCGCCCCCTCGCAGACCTCTCCCCCGAATACCACCGGCATCCCCGACAGAGCCGAGACCTGCCGCAACTCGGCCCGCAACGCATCGGCGTCACGCGGGCGGAGCAGATCGGCGGAGGCCATCGGCGCTACCCCTTTCCGGGGGTGGTGGAGAGCAAAGTGTGACGTGAATCCTATATCCGTGAGCGCGAGTATGGGCCGGGTCCGGCCGGTCAGTTATACGCACGGGGTATGGGATGCGCCGCTACTGGGCGAGACGATCGGGGCGAATCTCGATCGCACGGTGGCCGTCCACGGTGATCGAGACGCACTCGTCGACCGGGTGACCGGAGTGCGCTGGACCTACCGCGAATTGGCCGCCGAGGTCGACGCCGTGGCTCTCGGACTGCTGGCGTCCGGGATCGGCAAAGGCGATCGGGTCGGCATCTGGTCGCCCAATCGCGCCGAGTGGACGCTGGTGCAGTTCGCCACCGCGAAGATCGGCGCGATCCTGGTCAACATCAATCCGGCCTACCGCAGCGAGGAAGTGCGCTACGTCATCACCCAGGCCGGGATCCGGATGCTGATCTCGGCGCGGGCGCACAAGAGCTCGAACTACGCGGAGATCATCGGCCGGGTGCGGCCCGAATGCCCGAAGCTGGAGCGGGTGGTCCTGTTCGACAGCGCCGAGTGGGAGGCGCTGGTCGCCGCCGGTCGCGCCGCCGATCCCGCGCGCCTGGCCGAGGCCGGAGCGGGACTCGCCGCCGACGATCCGATCAACATCCAATACACCTCGGGCACAACGGGTTTCCCCAAGGGTGCGACGCTGTCGCACCACAACATCCTCAACAACGGCTATTTCGTCGGCGAATTGTGCGGCTACACCGAGGCCGACCGGATCTGCATCCCGGTGCCGTTCTACCACTGCTTCGGCATGGTGATGGGCAATCTGGCGGCGACGAGTCACGGTGCGGCCATGGTGATTCCGGCGGCCTCCTTCGAACCGCGGGCCACCCTCGCCGCCGTCGCCGAGGAACGCTGCACCTCGCTGTACGGGGTACCGACGATGTTCATCGCCGAACTGGCCGATCCGGACTTCGAATCCTTCGACCTCGGTTCGCTGCGCACCGGCATCATGGCCGGCTCACCGTGCCCGGTCGAGGTGATGAAGCAGGTGATCGAGCGGATGGGCATGGCGGAGGTCTCCATCTGCTACGGCATGACCGAAACCTCGCCGGTGTCGACGCAGACCCGGCGCGACGACACCATCACCCAGCGCACCGCCACGGTCGGCCGGGTGGGCCCGCACCTCGAGATCAAGATCGTCGATCCCGATACCGGGCTGACCGTCCCGCGCGGTGAACCGGGTGAGCTGTGCACGCGCGGATATTCGGTGATGCTCGGCTACTGGAACGATCCGGACAAGACCGCCGAGGCGATCGACTCCGCCCGCTGGATGCACACCGGCGATCTGGCCACCATGGACGACGACGGTTACGTCGCGATCACCGGCCGGATCAAGGACATGGTGATCCGCGGCGGCGAGAACATCTATCCGCGCGAGATCGAGGAATTCCTCTACACCCACCCCGATATTCTCGACGCCCAGGTGGTCGGGATCCCGGACCCGAAATACGGTGAGGAATTGGTCGCCTGGATCCGGATGCGCGAGGGCGCGGCACCATTGGACGCGCAGACGCTGGCTCAGTTCTGCGGCGGTCGCCTGGCCTATTACAAGATTCCGCGCTACGTCCACGTGGTGGAGGAATTCCCGATGACCGTCACCGGCAAAGTGCGCAAGGTCGATATCCGCACGACGTCGGAGCGCCTGTTCGGCGTGCGGGAGCTGGATCAGCAACAGACAGGAGAGCAGTGATGACGTCCAACACCGAGTTGTATCGCCAGGCGCGCGACCGGCTGGTCGAACTGGCGACCGACTACGACACCGCGGTGCGGACGTTTCAGTGGCCCCGGCTGACCGGCGCGTTCAATTGGGCCGTGGACTGGTTCGACGTGATCGCGCGCGGCAACGACCGCACCGCGCTGTGGATCGTCGAGGAGGACGGCAGTGAACTGCGGGTGAGTTTCGACGAGATGGCGCGGCGCTCGGATCGAGTGGCGACCTGGCTCGCCGAACTCGGTGTGCGCCAAGGTGATCGGGTCATCCTGATGCTGGGCAACCAGGTCGAGCTGTGGGAGTCGATGCTCGCCGTCGCCAAACTCGGCGCGGTGGTCATGCCCACCACGGGCGCACTCGGACCGGCCGATCTGATCGACCGGATCACCAGGGGCGAGGTGCGTTTCGTCCTCACCAACGCCCGCGACACCGCGAAATTCGACGAGGTCCCCGGCGACTACCGGCGCATCGCGGTCGGCGGTCCGGTCGAGGGCTGGCACGACTACGCGGCGGCGGCCGCGGTGGAGTCCGCGGGCCCCTTTCCCACGGTGACACAGGTGGGCGATGAACTGCTGGTCTATTTCACCTCCGGCACGACGAGCAAGCCGAAGATGGTGCAGCACAACCAGACCAGTTATCCGGTCGGGCATCTGAGCACCATGTACTGGATCGGCGTCCGTCCCGGCGACGTGCATCTCGCGATCAGCGCGCCGGGCTGGGCGAAGCACGCCTGGAGCTGCTTCTTCGCGCCCTGGATCGCCGAGGCGACGATCTTCGTCTACAACTACGGCCGGTTCGACGCCGAGGCGCTACTCGGTCAGCTCCGCCGCGCGGAGGTCAACACCTTCTGTGCGCCACCGACGGTGTGGCGCATGCTGATTCAGGCCGACCTCGGCGAGCGTCCGTCCGGACTGCGCGAAATCCTCGGCGCCGGCGAACCGCTCAATCCCGATGTGATCGCCCAGGTGGAAACCGCCTGGGGACTGACCATCCGGGACGGATTCGGCCAGACCGAAACCACCCTGCAGATCGCCAACACGCCCGGACAACCGGTCAAGGCCGGCTCGATGGGCCGCCCCATGCCGGGTGTGCCCGTGGTGCTGGTCGATCCCGTCACCGGCATGCCCGCCGAGGAGGGCGAGATCTGCCTGGATCTGAGGGCCCATCCGGTCAACCTGATGAACGGCTATCTCCAGGATCCGGAACGGAACGCGGCGGTGATGGAGGGCGGCTACTACCACACCGGCGATGTGGCGGCCCGCGACGAAGACGGCTACATCACCTATATCGGCCGGACCGACGACGTGTTCAAATCCTCCGATTACAAGGTTTCGCCGTTCGAACTCGAAAGTGTGCTGATCGAACACCCGGCGGTGGTGGAGGCCGCGGTGGTGCCGCAACCCGACGACACCCGCCTGGCCGTCCCCAAGGCGTATGTCACGCTGGCCGCCGGCTGGGAGCCGGACCGTGAAACCGCAAGGGCCATACTGGAATACGCGCGCGATCACCTCGCACCGTACCTGCGGGTGCGGCGGATCGAATTCACCGAACTGCCCAAGACGATCTCGGGCAAGATCCGCCGCGTGGAACTGCGGCAGCGCGAGGAGGCCGCCCATGCCGCCGGCACCGGCATCGCCCAGGAATTCCGCTACGAGGACGTTCTCGCACAACCGACCGTTTAGCGGTTCGCCACAGCTTTGCCGATGAGTTGCTCGCCGCCGGAGGCTTGCCGGCGGCGCTACACTTTCGGTGAATAGTTTGGTCGAAACCGCCTGCGGGTAGAGAATTCTCACGCAGATTCCTCGCGGCCGTCGAAATGTGAAAATGGCACATTTGCCCGGATGTGGCGCGTTCGGCGCTGGCCCGATTGTGACAGCGTGACAAGACTGACAAAGTACGCGCAGCGCGTTCCGGATGTGTAGCTACGACCGATGGGAGAGCACCGTGTTGTACACCTTCGAAACCGCCACCCAGTACGTGATCGCCGAACTGGAGGCCAAGGGCACGGCGACCCGCGAAGACTTCGATGTACCGGCCATCGTCGCCACCTCCCACGCCATCGCCGAGAGCTGGGATTTCCAGGCACTGGACCGGCATACGTTCTGGAGTATCGCGGCGAGCAATCTGCGGGCATAGCGCAGCGCGGTGCCGCTCGATCACCCATCTCGGCGTCGGTCGCTACACCCGCACGCCGAGGCCGGTGATCGAGCGAAGCGCTCCGCGGCTACGCGGCCCCGCGATCAGGGGCGCGTCCGGTGAACTAGGCCTGACAGTCGGCCGATCCCGCAGTGCGCGTGTGCGCCACCATCGACCAGCGCCGCGCCGCACGCCGCATCGAGCCGGCGTCGGCATAGCCGAGCAATGCCGCCTGCCGCTCCCGGCTCAGCGGTCCCGCGGCCTGGGCCCGGGCCAAGCGGGCCCGATCCAATTCGCGCCGCCACGTGGTCCCCGCCTCGGACAGCCGCCGCTGCAAGGTGCGCGGACTGATGGCGAGCCGCCGCGCCACCTGCTCGAGCGACACCTCGCCCTCGGCGAAGGCGTCGGCCAAGGCCCGCGAAACACGCTCCGGCCACGCCGAAGCCAGCGGCGGTGGCGGCGGCAGCGCCGCGGCCAGCGGTTGCAGCACATCCGCGAGGACCGGATCGGCGGTGGTCAGGGGCAGATCCATATCGGCCGACCGAAAGGTCATCGAATCCACCGGAGCATCGAATTCCACCATTGCCGAACCGAATACCTGCGCGAACGTGTCCAGGCGACGCGGAGCCGGTTGCCGCAGCGCTACGCGAACCGGGTCGAACGGCGCGGCCACCACGCGGCGGGCTCGGGTCAGCACGGCGACCAGCCCCCACAGTTGCACCAGTTCGCGGCCGCGACCCTCGCCCTCGATCATGTCCAGGTACAGCGTGGTCTCCGCCTCGTTCTCCACCACCAGATCGAAACGGTGATTGGTGGTCACGGCGGTGACGTACGGACCGCAGGTCGCCAGGCCGGCGCCCACGGTCGGCGCACTGGCGAACAGATAGTCGTAGAGCCGGGTGGCGGCCAGCTGATATCTGCTGGCGACATGCAGCGCCACGTCGGGATCGTCGAGCCAATTCTCACCGATCTCCCACAACCGGGAAAAGACCCGCGCGGGCACGTGAACGCCTTCGCCGGCCAGGGTCCATTCCGGTAGTTCGCATTCGCGCAGCAGTCGGTCACGATCGATCCCGGCGTCGGTCATCTGCGAGATCACGAAACGATGCAGCAATGTCTGGTCGGTACCCATATCCCTCCTGCCCTCATTCGCGTCCCCGAACACGTTGGGGGAAACGCTAACCACTCCGACCAGCGTTCCGACCTAATTTCACTCCGATTGTGGTGGTCAGCACGTCGCGGTAATAGATTGATCCTGGTCACCAGGCTTTCGATCCCGAATTGTGACAAACCCAGCCACGCCGTCCGATTCGTTCAAGACGGCACTGCCGGCGGCGCTCTACGGTGACGCCATGGCACCTCAACTCAACGCAATCGGCGTGGTCGTCTCCGATCTGACGGCCGCACTCGGCTTCTACCGGCGGCTCGGTCTCGAATTCGGCGAGGTCGTCGGTGGTGGGCACGTGGAAGCGCAGCTACCGGGCGGATTCCGCCTGATGCTCGATTCCGAGGAGAACATCGCCCGCGACGTCGGCGGCGATCGGCACTGGAACGCCGCGGCGGGCCGGATCGGATTGGCCGTCGAATGCGGTTCGGCGGCCGAGGTCGACGCGGTATTCGACGATCTGGTCGCGGCCGGATACCACGGGGAGACGAAGCCCTTCGACGCCGTATGGGGCCAGCGCTACGCCACCGTGCACGACCCCGACGGCAACGGCGTCGACCTCTACGCGCCGCTGGGCTGAGCGTCCTCGAGACGCGCGGCGGCCCCTCGGATACCACCGGGAGATCGCCCGGTCAACGCCCGGATCTCCCGGGTCATATGGGCCTGATCGGCATATCCGGCCAGCGCCGCGGTCTCGGCGAAACCCACGCCGGTGTGAGTCAGATCCAGAGCCCTGCGCATCCGCAGCACGCGGACCAGCATCTTGGGCCCGTATCCGAAGGCCGAGACCGAGAGCCGATGCAGCCGCCGCGCCCCCAGACCCAGCGCGTCGGCCGTGGCCGCGACCGTCTCCCCCGCATCCAGCCGGCGCACGATCTGTGCCACCACCGGGTCGGGCGGGGCGGTCGCCGCCGCACAGCGCCGGGCCACCTCCTCGAGTCCGCACAGCGGGTCCGGCGCCGCGGCGACCACGTCGGCCATGACGCGGGCCCGCCGCGACGACCACAGCTCGTCCAGCTCGGCGCGGCGATCCAGCAGTTCCGGCGCACGCACGCCGAGCAGCGCCGGAGCGGTGCCCGGCGCGAAGCGAATGCCGTACACGGTCTGCGCGGCGGCGCCGCTGCGGTAGGCGCGGGTGTCCGGCCCGGCCACCACCAGCCGGCCGCCGAGCCACAACAGATCCATACAGCCGTCCGGCAACACCGTGGCCGACTCCCCCGCCACCTCCCGCTGCCACACCATCGCGCCCGCGGACGCCCGCGAGCGGCGTTCGCGATAGCACCCCGGCGAATTCTCGGCCACGCCGGAAAGGTTATCGTCCGGGACCGACGGATTCGGATCCGAACGCGTGATCGAGCCCACAACGAGTTGCTGCTGGTTCGCTGCTCGCCGTTAGACTGCCCGTCCGAGACAGCGTTGATGTGTTCGGATCGATCGTGAGGCTGACATGCTCAAAGGGTTCAAAGACTTCCTGATGCGCGGCAACGTCATCGAATTGGCGACCGCGGTGGTGATGGGCACGGCCTTCACCGCGATCGTCACCTCGGTGACGAAGGGAATCGTCGAGCCGCTGCTGGCGGTCGTGGGCACCAACGGGCAGCTCGGATTGGGCGTGCAACTGGTCGCCGGGAAACCGGCCGCGTTCATCGCCATCGGACCGATCATCAGTGCGGCGATCAATTTCCTCATGGTGGCGACGGTGTTGTATTTCGTGCTCATTCTTCCGATGAACACCTTGCAGAAACGGTTCAGCCGCAAGAAGAAGGCCGTTCCGACCCAAACGGAATTGCTGATCGAAATCCGCGATCTGCTCGCCGGCCGCAACGAGAACGCGACCACCGACGCCATCGTCGACACCGACGCGACGGAAGCGCAGCGCCGGGTGGCCGAGATGGTGCACGAACGCTGAGCCGGATAACCTGTCGTCGCTACATTTTCGCTCCGACGAAGTCGACGGTGGCGACCATCTGCCGGGCCAGCTGTTCGGGATCGGCGCCGCCGAGTTCGGAGTCGGTGAGCGCGCCCTCGCGCCACAGCGACGCGAAGCCGTGCACGAGCGACCAGGCCGCCAGTTCGGTCGCCGGTCGCGCGGATTCCGCGACGCCCAGGTGAGCTACGCCGGAACGCAACTCCTCGCCGGAGACGGTGCGCGCAGCGATCAGCTCCGGATCGTCGGCCCGTAGCAGATCGTGGCGGAACATGACGTCGAAATGCCCGGGATGGCGACGCGCGAAGCGGATGTAGGCGACCGCCATGTCCCGGAAATCGTCGCGGGCGCCCCGCAATTCGTCGGCCAGCAGCTCGTGTCCGCGGATCGCGAGCGCGGTGAGCAAACCCTGCCGATTGCCGAAATGGTGGGCGGGCGCGGCATGTGAGACGCCGGCGCGCTGGGCCAGCGCTCGCAGCGACACCGCGTCGACGCCGTCGGCAGCGATCTGCTCGGCCGCCGCCGTCAGCAGCGTGGCCCGCAGATCTCCGTGGTGGTAGGAGCTCTTGGTCACCCGACGATCGTGGCGCAGGGACCGGGTCCGCGTCCACCAACACGCCCGACAGCGACCCCACCGTGAACCGACAGCGTTCTACCAACCGGCCCTCGAGCTGTACACAGCTGCGCGCGGTTTCTGGAAAGTATGAACACTCCGTCCGGCCGGCGGCGCCGCGTACTGGCTGTCGTGGCATTCGCTGCGGTACTCGCGATTTCGGGGATCGCGGTGGCACACGTGGCGACCGGAACCGCTGCGGCACACCCGGGTTCGGCCACCGTCGGCGAGTCGACCACCGTTGCGGCTCAGCCGATTTCGCCGAATCCGCTGGCGCAGCAGATGCGGGATGCGATCCTCACCGCCGAACCCGGCAGCCAGGTGGGCATCGACGTGGTCGACACGGTCACCGGGACGTCGCTCGCCGGACTGAACACCGACCAGCAGTTCTACACCGCTTCGGTGGTCAAACTACTGATCGCCCTCGACGAGCTGAAAAGTGGGAACTGGCAGCCGGATTCGGATACCGCCGCGCAGCTGTCGCAGATGCTGTCGGCCAGCGACGACGATATCGCCGACGCGCTGTGGGATACCCGCGGCGGCCCGGACATCGTGTCCCGCGTCGCGGCGGACATCGGACTCGACGCCACTCGGCCGCCGCAGGATCCGGCTCAGTGGGGCGAAACACTCACCACTGCGGCCGATGTGGTGCGAATCTATCGCTACATCGGCGCCGAGATCCCGCAGCCGGCACGCGATCTGATTCTCACCGCGCTGCACCGGGCGAGTGCGACCGCCGCCGACGGAACCGATCAGTACTTCGGCATCCCCGACGCCCTCACCGGGACGGATTGGGCGATCAAACAGGGCTGGATGACGACGGACGACTCCACGACACTGAATACGACCGGCCTGGTTTCCACCGACCCGGCCCAGCCGGGCCGCTACGTGGTCGTCGTGCTCACCACCCAGCCGGCCGGAACCGCGTGGACCACCGGCGGCGCGGCCGTCACCGCCTTGCGGCAGACCCTCGCGGCGACCTCGGCGGTTGCCGCCGCCTCCACCGAAACTGTAACATGTTCTAAATTCTGCGCAGTTGGCGACAAGTAGCGAACTCGGCAGAACATCAAGGTCGCGCGACCGATCCAGAACGTTCTGGTTGAATCGCTGTGAGCTGGTATAACAAAAGAACCGACTGCGGATCGCCTCCTGCTCCATCATGAGCAGCAAGGCGAATCGCTATTTACTTATGGCTGGTGCGGCGGTTAGTCTGACGCCGATACCGATCAGAAAGGACCTCGTATGAAGCTCGAGAATGCGGTCGCCGTGGTCACCGGTGGCGCGTCGGGTCTGGGCCTGGCCACGGTGAAGGAACTGCACGGCCAGGGCGCCAAGGTGGTGATCATCGACCTGCCCTCGTCCAACGGGGAGGCGATCGCCAAGGAGCGGGGCGACGGTGTGGTCTTCGCCGCGACCGACGTCACCGACGAGGAGCAGGTGAGCGCCGCGCTGGATGCCGCCGCGCAGCTGGGCACCCTGCGGATCGCGGTGAACTGCGCCGGTATCGGCAATGCGATCAAGACGGTCAGCAAGAAGGGCGCGTTCCCGCTGGCCGACTTCACCAAGATCATCAATGTCAACCTGATCGGCACGTTCAACGTGATCCGCCTGGCCGCCGAGCGCATCGCCGCCACCGAGCTCGAGGGTGAGGAGCGCGGTGTCATCATCAACACCGCCTCGGTCGCGGCCTTCGACGGTCAGATCGGCCAGGCCGCCTACTCCGCCTCCAAGGGCGGCATCGTCGGCATGACCCTGCCGATCGCCCGCGACCTGGCGAGCGTGAACATCCGCGTGAACACCATCGCGCCCGGCCTGTTCCACACCCCGCTGTTCGCCACCCTGCCCGAGGAGGCCATCAAGGCCCTCGGCGCGCAGGTCCCGCATCCCGCCCGTCTCGGCGACCCCGCCGAATACGCGGCCCTGGCCCGCCACATCGTGGAAAACCCGATGCTCAACGGCGAGACCATCCGCCTCGACGGCGCGATCCGCATGGCGCCGCGCTGATTTCGTCTGCACACAGGCCCGGCTTCCTCGGAAGCCGGGCCTGTCCGTGCTACGGCTCAGCTCGGCTGTCGGGCGCGCACACCACGTCGGTCGCGGGTAACAGGCCGTCGGCGAAATACCCGTTGATCGCCGCGCCGACGCAGCGACTGAGACCGGGACGGAACGTCATGTGAATCCGCACATCCGCCAGTGTGACGAGGCGGGACGCGACCAGATCGCGATGAAGTGCGAGGGCGTGATCGTAGGGCGTGCGGGGGTCGCCGGTCGCCTGCACGATCAGCGCCGGAACCGAATTCCGCACTGTGGTAATGCTTTCCACGGGCCGGGGCCAGAAGGCGCAGGGCTGAATGTTCGCCGCCAGCGCGCCGAAGATCGGCTGCGTGGCGCGGCGTTGTTCGATCTCCGCCCAGTAGCGCACCGGATCCTCGGGCGCGGCATCGTCACCGCAGGCGACGAACGCCAGCGCCGAATCCTCGTATTGCCGAAGGGAATCCAGCGTGTCGGTCAGCCAGGGCGTGTGGACGGCCGGTGGCGTTGCGCCGGTCGCGGCCCGCAGTTCGGCGACGGTGTCGGCCATCTTCTCGTTCAGCCGGAAGTTGCCCAGCAGATTGTGCAGCAGGAACGGCAGCCAATGATCGTCGATGACGAAGTCGTTCACCGTAATAGGCTGCCGGGCAATGTCGTTCATCAACTGCTCGACCGCGGCGCGTACCTGCGCGGCCGTCGTGCCGAAGTGATAGTCCGGGTCGCGACGAGCGGCCCACCCGGCCCAATCGTCCAGTGCCGCTTCGTCGGCGGCGCCCCAGTCGTGCACCATCGCGTTCCAGTATCGATCGGGATCGATCGCACTGTCGAGCACCATGCGATCGACCGACCGCGGAAACATCTGCGCGAACACCGCGCCCAGATAGGTGCCGTAGGAGACTCCGTAGTAGCTCAGCGACGGTTCTCCGAGGACGCGCCGGATCACCTCCATATCGCGCGCTGTGTTGCGGGTCGTCAGTTGCCGCAGTGAGGCGGAATCACCTGTCAGACAAGCCATCGCCAGACGCGCGGCGCGGGCGGTGTCGGTGAGGAATCCGGCCGGTCCGACGCCGGCGGACCGGATCATCTCGCCGATCGGCCAGCCGCAGGTCCGGCCGCCGTCGGAGCGCCCGACGCCGCGGGGGTCCATTCCGATCAGGTCGTACTGGGCCCGGACCTCCGGCGCGAGAACATCACCCAGCAGGTCGACGGTGTCCAGCCCGGAGGCTCCCGGTCCGCCGGGATCGGCCAGCAGGACACCACGCCTGCGGTCCGGATCGGTCGCGGGCACCCGGGATATCGCGATGTTCAGGGTGCGGCCGTCCGGATCGGCGTAGTCCAGCGGGACCCGCACCGCCGCGCAGGATCCTCCGGCGGCGTCCAGCGTCTCCACTGCGCAAGGCTTCCACTTCGCCTGCTGCCGGTAGAAGCGGTCCATGCCGGTGACGGGCGACGGGACTGCCGCGCCGGACGTGACGAGCACGGCCGCCACCGCCAGAACCGCCGCTCCCCAGCGAAACACCCTCGACATCACCAGGTTCCAGCGCCACACTCGTCCACGTCGCCACGGTAGCCGAGGGATTCGGAGTCGCCCGTGGCGGGAAGCATAGGGTGATCGGGGCGCGATCACCGAGGCCCGGCGCCGCGAGCCGCCCGCTACCGGTTCCCGATCAGCAGGGTCTGGGTGCCGCGGCCGACCGGTCCCTTCTCGTCGTAGAGCCGGGATTCGGCCATCCCGATGCCGTCGCGTTCCGGATAGGTGACCGCGTCCAGGCAGACCCACTCCCCCATGGGCTCACGATGCAGTGTGACGGTGAGGTCGGTGTTGATGAAAAGGTAACGCTCCCAATCCAATACCGCACTCACACCGTTTCCGGAGTCGGCTGCCGCGAGGATCCGCTCCAGTGGGCTCGGCGTGGTTCCGGCGACGATCGGATACCGCAGCTTGATCCAGCACACCGCCGGCCCGGGCTGCTGGAAGGAGCCCGCGACGAAGCGGTAGTCGATCCCGGTATGGAATCCGACGGGCTGGTCGCTGGGGAACTCCCCACTGTGCGGCACGGTCTCCGGCCCCGGATACGCGCCGGCCGCGACCGCATCCGCCGGCACCTCGATTTCCGGATCGGCCACCCGCAACCGCCACGCGTTCGCCTTCAACACCGGTCCGCGGTCGGTGGCGACGGTGGCCTCGATCAACTCCACACTGCGCCCCGGCCGCACCACCCGCGCCTCGGCCCGCAGCGGCGCGATGGGAACGGGCCCCAGAATTTCGACCGCCACGCGGCCGACCCGGAACCCCGGCCGCGGCTCACAGCGCTCGATCACATGCCCGAGCAGCGCCGACGGCGGCCCCGCGTGCTGCGCGTCCGGCGACCACGGACCGCGGGTCAGCTCGGTGGAGTGGAACAGCGTGGGATCCGAGGGATCGGGTCGATAGAAGGCCTCCATGGATCCTTACTACCGCACGGCACCTGCCGGCGATGCGGTGGTGCGGACTCAGCCCGGCCGCACCCACGTTTCGGTCTGGCTTCCGGTGCCCGGTGGGCAGCCGTTGCCGCCGTCGGGCGGCAACGGCAGTTGCAGCAAACACGCCGGCGGAGTCTCGGCGTCGTTGAGATCCGAGGTCCTCAGGATCGCGATCGTTGCGCCGCTGACCAGCCCGTGGGGGCCGTCGAAACGGAGGTTCCCCGTCACGGTGTCGGCGTCGAGTTCACCTCGGCGCAGTTCGAGCGCGATGGCGGCACGGTTGACGACCGCACCGGAATACTCCGGCCGAGCCCGGTTTCGCTTGACCGCTCCCAGGAACAGTTCGGCTACGTCGAATCCGATACCGGTGCGATCACCGGGCCAGCTCACCTGGAAATGCGGCAAGGCCCGGCGCAGATCGCGCAGCTCGGAACACAGTGTGTGCATATTCGGGCTCGCGGGCCGAACGGGTTCGCCGTCGCGAACACAGTTTCTGCCCGCCAGCAGCGCCGGCACGCCCTTGGCGACATAATGCACGGGAAATCCGGTGGGCGCCGAATTCTGGACCAGCTTGTCCGACACCGCACGGGTGGCGGTGTCGTTGGCGAGGATCGGCGGCATGTCGGCACCGCAGTGCTGGGCGACCGCACTGACGAAGGGGCCGAAATCCGGATTGCGGCCGCCGAAGAACAGCAGATCGCTCGGCCGCGTGTGGTCCGCCGGTGCGCAGGGCATCCGCCGGCTGGGGATCTGGCCCTGATCGGACCAGGGTTCGATCTCGCCGAATCGGTCCCCGAGCTCCTGCCGCAGATCGTTCTCCAACGTGCGGACGTAGATATCGGACGGGTCGTCGGAGACGTAGACGTTCACCTTGCCGTAGCGAGGGCTGCCATCGAGATTCCGCGCGCCGAGAACATACTCGGCGACCAACTTCGCCTGCATCGAATTGGGCAGCACGGGTTGGAAATACAGCGGTGAGACTTCCTCCAGCCCGTCTGCGGACAGGGTGGTCGCCATGGTGGGAACCCCGAGCTCGCCCAATCTCGCGATCGCCCTGCGCGTTTCGGCCGTACTGCGATCCAGGCCGATCACTCCGGCCACGGTCGGGTCCGAACGCACCAACCGGCCGATCTGGTGGTCGACCACCCAGGTGGCGTAGCGCATCGTCGTCCCGCCGTTGGCTATCACGACGCGCAGCAGCGGTTCGGACGCACCGCTCTGTTTGTTGGCCCAGCGCTGGCGCACCGCCAATCCGGCCAGCTCCTCGGCCTGGGCGTGGGGGTAGCGCCCGTTGCGATCGACGTAGGTCATCCCGGCGAAGTAGACCAGCGTGACGAGGGGCCGGCGCGGATTGTCGTGGCGCAAGCGGGCGGCCACCTCGTTCTGGTGGAAAACCTCGCGCTGCATCTCGCCGAGTTCCAGATCGTCGGAAAAGGTCTGTGCCGCAGAACTACTCAGTCCGACGCATTCGGTGCCGCGCACGCTGACATCCACCCCGGACCGCCACGGCGACGCGGTGCATCCGGCGACGAGCCGCGGCTGGACGACGGCCACCGCGGCCGCCACCAGGGCGACGACCGGGAGGAGCGCCACCGCGGCCACCATCGACCTGCGGGCCGCCCACGGCGGTGCGGGTGGATAAGCCAATTCGGACCGATCGAACCGCGACAGCGATGTGCTCAGCGATTCCGGAAGGGGCAGCGTGAGGTACCAGCTGTCGGTGTTGCGGTGGCGGCGGCTTTCGTCGATATCGTCGCGCCACGAGAGCAGCGGATCCTGGGTTTCGCCGTCGACCGTGACACCGAGATCGTCGAATCGCGCATCCGGGGACTCTGCCGAATGCTCGATCCGCGCCACGATCACCAGCGGATCGAAAAGCCCTGTCTCGTTGCGGATCTCGTTGAGGAATCGGATGATGCGGTCGGCGCCGTCGTCAGCGGTGACGCCGTCGAGGAGCGCGACCGGGTAGGCGGTGCGCCGCCACCCCGAAGGCCGCCACGGCGCGCGTCGATAGGCCGCCCGCAAATCCTCGAGAAACGCGTTCAGCAGCAGCTTCGCGATCTGGTCCTTGTTCTCCCGGGCGCGCATCGGCTCGGTCAGACGGACTCCGAAGCCGACGAAGCTGTGCGACAGGCCCGGAGACAGGTAGCGCTGGTGCATGAACCAGTAGCTCACCCGCGAGAGTCCCGGAATGTGCGAACTCACGAACAACCACAATCGCACCACCGGCCATACCGACACCAGCACAGTCAGGATCCGGGCGACGGTGCCACCCACCGCGCCCAGTGCGGTCGCGGAACGATCGGCCGACGCCTTTCCCCGCAGCAGCTGTGGCAGCCGTTCCCGCAGTTCATCGGAGGCGTCGGTCGCCGAACCCCGCAACCGCTGCCGGGTCAGCCAGTCGGCGGTGCGGTAGCGCGGAAACGGGATGGGCCCCATGGCCGTATCGTCACTGGCGAAGCAGGTGTAGAGGTCGTGCAGGATCGGCAGGCAGTGACCCTCCATCTCCTGATCGCCGGCGGGGGCGAAACCGGGAGTGAACATATCCGGCAGTGCGCCGGCGACGTCGATCACCGCCCGCGGCACCGCCCGCCGTCCTCCGGGCTCGGCCAGCCACTCCCCCGTGCGCGGCAGCAGACCGGTGGTGCGGTCGAATTCGGTGGTCTCCGGCGCGATCAGCCGCACGATCGGCGGCGGCAGACGCCGATTCTTCCGGCGGCGCACCAAGGTCGGCAGAATCCGCGGGCGCTCATCCGGAACGTAGACCGCCCGTAGCGCCTTCAGATACTTGCGGATATAGCGCTCGCGGTCCGCCATTGCCATCCCCGATCGTGAGTGCTCCCCATCACTTCCAGAGTTCCCGGAACTGTAACCGACTACGCGTGCGGACGCCGAATCCGGTGCGGCGGAGCGGTTTCCGGGTGCCAATCCGCTATCGGCCGGCTATTTCGCCGACCCGCGGCGGGTGCGTGCGCTCCCGGCGGCATCCGGTGAGACGGGGTCTCGGACTTCGAGCGGTCGGGTCGAGGACGGCTCCGATCGTGGATCTACTCCGTTGCCGGTGTGTGCAGGCGCGCGCTGAGGAACTCGAGAATCTCGTCGCGGGCCGCGCGAGTGGGGTGGCCCTCCTCGTCGACGAAATGCGCGGTGACGATGCTGTGCGGGGTCTGGACGATGTCGCGGAAGAACGGCGGCGGGGCCGGGTTGGCGGAATCGCCCGCCAGCACGCGGCCGTCGAAAGCGTCACCGAGCAGTGCCCGGTAGGCGGCGAAGCGGCGGCCGGTGCACCAGCGGTCGTTGTCGAAACGGTAGGCCAGGACCGTGAGCCCGTCGCGCCGGATACGGTCGCGGATCGCGGTCGCGTCCTCGTCGCTCATCTCGAGCCCGGCCGGATCGTCGAGTGGGAGCGAGGGATGATTCACCACCGGCGCGACGACGGCCGGTTCGAGGGTCATGGTGAGCGCGAAATTGCCGGTGAAACACAGCCCGAGCGCGCCGACTCCGGGGCCGCCGGATTCGTCGTGGGCCAGCCGCGCGAGTCCGCGCAGCCATCGGGTGACGGGACTGGTGCCTCCGCCCGCGAAGGCGCGGAATTCGGCACTCACGCAGGCGCGCCGCACGACTTCGGCGCCGTCGTCGACCGTCGGATAGGCACCGTCGACGCCGAACAGCGACGGCAGATAGACGGTGAACCCGGCGTCGCGGATCCAGCGCGCGAGCCGCAGAACGTCGGGGCTGATGCCCGGCATCTCCGGCATCACCACGACGGCCGGGCCGGATCCGGCCGTGTAGACGGTCTTGCTCACCCCGTCCACGTCGACGAGACGGGGTGCGAAGGCGGCGATCGGGTTGTCGTCGATAGTCATTCGGTCAGCCTCGGCCGGAATCGGCGGGAAAGCGATCGGCGGGATCGCCACATCGAGGGGTAATCTCGCCATCGGACGAAGAGGCGGGTCGTGAGCGCGTATCGGGTCGGTGTGCTGGCATATCCGGGCTGCTTCGCGTCCGAGGTGTTCGGGATTCCCGATCTGCTGACGATGGCCGCGCATGTCGCGGGTCCGGACCGCGCGGGATACGAGGTGACGGTGGTCTCGCCGCGGCGCCGAGTGGTGGCGTCCGGCGGTGTCGCACTGTCGGTGTCGCCGTTGCGGGAGGTCGACATCCTCGTGGTGCCGGGCTTCGAACTCGTTCCGGGAATCGATCCGGATGCCCGGCTGCCACCGCTCACCGCCGAGATCGCCGCGATCCGCGACCACGCCGCCGCGGGCGGCGCCGTCGTATCGATCTGTGTGGGCGCCTTCCTGCTCGCCCGGGCGGGCCTGCTCGCGGGCCGGCAGGCGACGACGGCCTGGTTGTTCGCCGACGACCTCGCGCAGCAGTATCCGGAGGCCGATATCCGGCCCGATCGACTGGTCGTCACCGACCGCGGTGTGACGACGACGGCAGCGTTCAGCGCCATGTACGACTTCGCGCTGGACTTGATCGCACGTCACAGCGGCCCGCGGGTCGCGCGGACCACTGCCCGGATCGCCCTGGTGGACGACGCCCGCTCGTCACAGACCCCGTATGTCGACGCCCACCTGCTGCCGCAACCCGGAAATATGTTCTCCCGCAAGGTGATGCGTCACCTCGACCGCAATCTCTCCACCCGCTACGACCTCACCGCACTGGCGAACACCTTCCATGTGAGCACCCGCACGCTGCTGCGGCGCTTCGCCGACGAGACCGGGCACAGCCCGCTCGACTATCTACAGTCCGCGCGCGTACGCCGCGCCCGCCATCTGCTCGAAACCACCGACCGCACGGTCGCCGACATCTGCGGCGCCGTCGGATACCGGGATGCCGGCACCTTCGCCGCCCTGTTCGCCGAACACACCGGACAGCGCCCCGGGGACTACCGCACCACCTTCCGCCGCACCCGTTCGTGAATCGACCGATGAGTTCCGGAGCGGGGTCACGTCTGTATCTACAGCTCGCAATCCGGGAGAACGGTCAGGGAGGACCCATGAGCACCACAGCACTGCCGCCCGTCGTCGACGCCGAGACCTGGCAGCGTGAACTCGACGCGCTGCGGGTACGGGAGAAGGCGGCGACTCGGGAACTCGACGCGATCGCGGCCGCGCGCCGTCGCCTGCCGATGGTCCGGATGCCCGATTACACCCTCGAGGGCGAGAACGGACCGGTCCGGCTGGCGGACGTCTTCGAGGGCAAGTCACAGCTGATCGTCTACAACCACATGTGGTTCCCGGCCGAGACGTGGCAATGCCCGGGTTGCACCGGATTCACCTCGCAATTCACCCGATTGGAGTTCCTGGACAACTGGGACGCTCGCTTCGTCATCGTCACCCAGGGACCGATCGACGAGGCACTGGCCTACAAGCGTCGCGTCGGCAACACGATGACCTGGTACTCGACCGCGAACAGCTCCTTCGGCGCGGACGTCGGCGCACCTCCCGGCGGCGGCTTCGCGGTCAACGTCTTCCTCCGCGACGGCGACACCGTCTACCGCACCTGGCACACCGACGGCCGCGGCACCGAACAGCTCGGCTACAGCTTCGCCCTGATCGACCTGCTGCCCTACGGGCGGCAGGAAGAATGGCAGGACTCCCCGGAGGGCTGGCCACAATCGCCGACCTACAGCAAATGGAGCGGATCGAAGGAGATCGCTGCCGCCTACGGAGATCCAGGGGCGTGAGCGGTCCGCGCGAACCGGCCTCCGGGACCGGCTCTCCTCGCCCGGCGCCTAGAACTCCAGGTCGGCCCAGGGAATATCTATCGCGAACGGCAGACCGGTCGTGACTGCGGGCGCCGTGTCCGGAGAGCACTCTCCGACGAGGATGTAGTTCCTGGGACGCAGCGGAGTAACTCCGTCAGGCTGTGGTGCTACAGCCGCGGCGTGCCCTGCTTGTCGCCTTCGGCGCGCACCATGTCCTCGAACCCCGACTCGTACTCCTCCTGGTAGAGCAGCCAGCAGCCGCGGATGCCGTCCAGCAGATCCTCCAGGAGGTCGACGGCCGGGCGGGCCGGATCGAGACTGGAAATGCGGAACTCGTCGGTGATCGCGGTGAGCCCCTCCTCGTCGAGTTCCTCTCCGCGCAAACGTCTTTCGATCGCCTCGGCCGCCTCCACGATCCGGGCCGGGTTGCGCACCCGGCCTTCCGCGGCGGCGAGTGCGTCGGCGATCAGGTCGACCACCACCTCGGTCGGGCTCTCACCCGCGCACAGCCGCTCCAGCACCAGCGTCGGCGTCTCCACCTGAAACGCCTCGAGGTTGTCCGCCTCCGCGACCACGTGCACGGGATGCACCTCAGCCACCTCGGCCGCGACCTGAGCGGCGAGATACAGCCAGCGTGCGGCGGCCACCGCGGCGGCGGCCGGGTCGATATCGGTGAATCGGTCGATGGAGGCGAGCGGGTCGGCGTAGAGCAGCGCATCGGCGGCGTGCACCTGCACCGGCGAGATGTCGGCCCGCGACAACTCCACCGCCTGCCGGGCCCGCCCGGACAGATCGCCCAGCTCCGCCGCCTCGATCGCCGCCTGCTCGGTGCGCACCTCGGCGACCAGGGCATCCACCAGCGTCGCGTCGCCGATCAGATGCGCCACCCGCCCGATCCGATGTGCCGCCTCCTCGATCACGCTGTAGGAGACCGCCATCATCCCGTCCGCGTCCGGCAGATTCGGTTCCCGCACGGCCGCCTCCACCTCCCGGAACCGGTTGCGCTCCTCGGCCCGATGCCACGCCACACTGTTCGGCACCTCCGGATCCCCCGCCGCCGACGCCGGATGCGTATAGGTCCGCCACTGGTACTCCGACAGCTTCGTCAGCGCCGCCGCCAACGCGAGCGCGACCTCCGCCGCCACCGTCTCCGGCAGAGTCGCGATCGTCTCGGCCACATCTCCCCGGCCGGTCCCCCAACTCGCGACAAGTGCGCCGGCCCCCTGCTCATATGCATACCGCGTCACGCTGTCAGTTCTACCCTCGTGGACAGACGCGAGCCGAAACTGCGTTCGCGACGTCCGGTGTGGGCCCCCCGTATGCCGGTTACCCCCGGGTCATGATCACCTGCGTTGTGGAATACGTGATCGATCCGGCCGGCATCGACGCCTTCGAACGCTTCGCGCGCCGCTGGATGGAACTGGTCGACGCCCACGGTGGCACCCACCACGGGTACTTCCTGCCGGGCGAAGGGGCGAGCGACAAGGCGCTGGCACTGTTCAGCTTTCCGAGCCTGGCGGCCTACGAGCAATATCGCACCCGCTTCGGTGTCGATCCCGACTTCGTCGAAGCCGATCGCATCCGAGACGACAGCGGATGCGTGCTGCGCTACGAGCGCACCTTCATGCGTCCACTGCTGCCCAACGCTTCACAACCACTGCCGAACACCGGACGGCACAGTGAGTCGGGGCATGAAAAAAGCCCCTCACCTGGGGCTCAGGTGAGGGGCCCTAGTGGAGCTGCCGGGAATTGAACCCGGGTCCTCCGCCGCTTCTTCAGGGCTTCTCCGTGTGCAGTTCGCTAGGCCTCTACTCGGATCTCCCGGTCACGCGAACAAGCCGAGATGACGATCCCAGTCGCTGTTGGTTGTCCCGTACGACTCCGCGACCGAGCCGGACGGTGAAGCTCTCTAGCTGATGCCAGTACCCGGGCCGAGAGCAAACCCGGACTGACAGACACGCTCTACTGCTTAGGCAGCGAGAGCGTAGTCGCGCTGATGAGAATCGGCGCTTATTGGGTTACAGCGACGCTTACGGTGGTCTCCTGCCTGCACCGACACGCTTCCCCTGAATCGACGTACGCAGTCGAAACCGATCAGCCCCGTAGTCAACTCAGTTGAACACCCGGCTGGTGGGCCGGGCTGTTCATATTAACATCACTTCACCTTCATGCATTCCCGCCGGTCAGCGCATGCCTTTCACACGCCGGCCGAGTTCGCGCGTCACCTCACGCTCCGCGGTGCGCTTGGCCAGGTCGTGACGCTTGTCGTAGTCCTGCTTACCCTTGGCCAGCGCCAGTTCGACCTTCACCTTGCCGTCGGTGAAGTACATCGACAGCGGGACGAGGGTCTGCGAGCTCTCCTTGGTCTTACCGGTGAGCTTGTCGATCTCGCGGCGGTGCAGCAACAATTTCCGGGTGCGGCGCGGGGCGTGGTTGGTCCAGGTGCCGTGCCCGTATTCGGGAATGTGCAGGCCACGTAGCCACACCTCACCGTCGTCGATGGTGGCGTAGGCGTCCACCAGCGACGCCTTACCCTCCCGCAGGCTCTTCACCTCGGTACCGACCAGCGCGATCCCCGCCTCGTAGGTGTCGAGGATCGTGTAGTTGTGCCGCGCCTTGCGGTTGGTGGCGATGACCTTGCGCCCCTTCTCCTTCATGAACACCTTTCCCTCGAGTCCGCGCAGCTCGGCGGCGCTCCACGCTGTCATTGTGCCTCGATGCCCGCTGAGCGTACGGACCTGTCCGGTTTACACGGCCGCCGAACAGAAGGAAAACGAAATTCCGGCCCGGAACATGCCGTGATCCGGCTCACGATCGGCCGTCATCCGGAAACCTGCCCCGGTCGCCCGGAGGCGGCGCCGCGGGAGAAAACACCGCACCGGAGGACGGCGGCTGCGGACGATTGCGGACATCCCCACCGCCGGGAACCGATTCCGTGTGCCCTCCGCCGCGCGAGCGCGCAAAATGGTTGCGTGACAACGGTACCCAGATTCAGAGTGAGCACCGCCTCGGATCGTGTACTCGACGACCCGACCGATGCGCAACTACACGACCTCCTGGCCGAGTTGGATTATCGAGAACCCCAACTCGTCGTCGAACGCCCGGGTTCGCCTGCGGCCCAACACTATCTGCGCGTCGAGATGGATCGGCGCATCGATCCCGACGACGGTCGCGGCTATATCGTCGAGTACGGCGGGGGCGGGCCCGGTATGCAGTTCCGCGCCAGCGTACGCGACACCGCGCGCTGGGGAACCCCACACTCCCCGGCCTTCGAACTCGTCGCAAAGACCGTGCAGGACTGGGCCTTTCAACGCTACGGCTGGCACGAAGCGATGATGTGGGAGCGAGTCGGCGCCGACCGCTGACGCGCGATCAGCCGCCGGGCCGGACCTGCAGGTACAGAATCAGTACGGCGATCCAGGTGAGCAGCAGCACCACGGTCGTCACCCGCGGGCGACCCAGCGGGCTCGTGTGCGGACGCAGCCACCCGGCCTCGACCGAATCCGCTCGGGTGCGGCGAGGTCCGGGTTTCGCGGCGTCCGGCGGATCGCCGCCGGGGCCGGAATCCGACGACTGATCGGAGCGGTCGTCGTGATGGTCGTGGGACATAGCGGCACGCTACCGCTATCCGCCCGGTCGCACCGCCAGATACAGCGCCAAAACGGCAATCCACACCGTAATCAGTGCCAGCGTCGACGGCCGCATACCGGTGTGGGCCCGACGCAGCCGCCGGGGCATGCTGATCCTGCCGACGGGCCGCACCTCCATCCGGGAAGGATCCGGCGTGGCGGGCACGGTCGAATCGGCGTCCGCAGCCTTGTTGTGGTTTCCCGGCAACCCGTTGCCCTCGATCACTCCGTCCTGGCCATGCGTCACGGCGACACGGTTACCCTCGCCGGGTGGAGGGATAAACGTGCAACGGCCGTCACTCCCGAGGCGGCGTGGCGGTCGACACCGGCCCGCGCGGAGACGGAAACCACCGGCCGCGCTGGTGAGCGGGCAGGCCGGCTCACCGAGCGGTTCAGTAGAAGTCTTCCGGCGGGGGCTCGAAATCGGCGTCGGGGATGTCCCAGTTCACCGAATCATCCGGGGCGCCCGGGTCCGAGGCCTCGAACCTCGAGCGCGTCACCGTGCCACGAGACGGCTCGGGGCGCGAGCGGGCACTCGATGCGGCTGCGCGAGAGGAGCCACGCTGGTCGGCCGGTCGCTCGGCTCGGTTCGGACGCGAGGCCGGCGCCTCCGGCGCACCGCCCGAGCTACCCGCATCGAATCCCGCGACCACCTCGAGGACACCCTCGCCGTACTTCGCGAGCTTGTTCTCACCGATTCCGCTGATCCCGCCGAGTTCGGCCAGGCTCGCGGGGGCCCGGCCGGCGATATCGCGCAGGGTGGCGTCGTGGAAGACGACGTAGGCGGGAACGCCCTGCTCCTTGGCGACCGAGGCGCGCCAGGTGCGGAGCTGTTCGAACAGTCCCGCCGCGGCGGGCGCCAGCTCGGCCGCCGCGAGGCGGGACGCCTTCGCCTTGGCGGCGCGCGGCGGCTTCACTCGTTCCGGCTCGCGGCGCATGAGGACCGTGCGCTTCTTGAACAGCACGTCGTCGCTGGCTTCGGTGAGGGTCAGCACACCGTATTCACCGTGCACCGCGAGCAGGCCCTGGGCGAGCAACTGGCGAATCACGCCGCGCCACTCGGTATCGCGCAGATCGGCGCCGACGCCGAAGACTTTCAACTCGTTGTGCTTGTGCTGCAACACTTTCGGATTCGACTTCCCGAGCAGGATGTCGACGATATGCCCGGCGCCGAAGCTCTGCCCGCGTTCACGTCTGAGCCGCAGCACCGTCGAGAGAACCTTCTGCGCGGCGACCGTGCCGTCCCAGGACTCCGGCGGATTCAGGCAGGTGTCGCAGTTGCCGCAGGTGTCACCGGACTGGCCGAAATAGTTGAGCAGCTGGGTGCGGCGGCACTGCACGGTCTCACACAGCGCGAGCATCGCGTCCAGATGCAGTTGCAACTGCCGCCGGTGCGCCGCGTCACCCTCGGAGGAGTCGATCATCTTGCGTTGCTGCACAACATCATTGAGGCCGTAGACCATCCAGGCGGTGGACGGCAGGCCGTCACGACCGGCGCGACCGGTCTCCTGGTAGTAGCCCTCCACCGACTTCGGCAGATCCAGATGTGCCACGAACCGCACATCGGGTTTGTCGATGCCCATGCCGAAGGCGATGGTCGCGACGACGATCAATCCGTCCTCGCGCAGGAACCTGGACTGATTGGTGGCACGGGTGCGCGCGTCCAGGCCGGCGTGATAGGGCACCGCCTCGATTCCGTTGCGGCACAGGAATTCCGCGGTGCGCTCGACCGAATTGCGGGACAGGCAGTAGACGATGCCCGCCTCCCCTGGATGTTCGGTGCGGATGAAGGACAGCAGTTGCTGATCGGCGCGATTCTTCGGTTCGATCCGGTACTGGATATTGGGCCGGTCGAAACCCGCGACGAAATGCTTCGCCCCGGTGAGGTCGAGCCGTTCGGCGATCTCGCGGCGCGTGGCCTCGGTGGCGGTGGCGGTCAACGCGATCCGCGGCACGTCCGGCCAGCGTTCGTGCAGTACCGACAGCGCCAGGTAGTCGGGACGGAAGTCGTGGCCCCACTGCGAGACACAGTGCGCCTCGTCGATGGCGAAGACCGACACCTTGCCGCGATCGAGCAAATCCGCGGTCGATTCGAGCTTCAACCGCTCCGGCGCCAGATACAACACGTCCAGCTCGCCCGCGACGAACTGCGCCTCGACCGTGCGCCGCTCGTCCGGATATTGGGTGGAGTTGAGGAAGCCGGCCCGCACCCCGAGCGCGGTCAGCGCGTCGACCTGGTCCTGCATCAGCGCGATCAACGGTGAGATGACCACACCCACCCCGGGCCGCACCAGCGCCGGAATCTGATAACACAGCGACTTGCCGCCGCCGGTGGGCATCAGAACGAGCGCGTCGCCACCGGAGACGACCTGCTCGACGATCTCGCGCTGTAATCCCCGGAAACTGTCGTACCCGAATACGCGCTGCAGAACCTGTTGCGCCGCATCGGTTTCCACAGTGCGCGACGAAGCGTCGGCCGTCTCGAGCGTCTCCGGGGAATTCACGCCAGCCATCCTACGGACCTCCACCGACGATCCGAACCCCCAATCCACAGCCGCACCCCGTCCACGAAGATCCCGCGGGGCGGCAAACCTTCGCCAACCCGATCTCCCTCGCGGCAGACGTCCACCCGACCCGAATACGAGCGCCCTCCGAGACCGCGAACCCCGCCGCAGCGAAGCGGAGGCCGAAAATACGAGCACAATTACTCCATGGACACACCGCCGGTCGGGTTGCGGCTGGCCGAGTTGGTCGCCTCGCTGTCGCTGGCCACGGATCTCGGTCTGGGGCAGCCGGAGGAGCATGTGCTGCGGCAGACGGTGATCGCCACGCGGCTGGCGAAGGCCGCCGGGTTCTCCGGCGCGGAGCAGGCGGGCGCGTTCTATGTGTCGCTGCTCGCATGGGTGGGGTGTGTCGCGGATTCGCACGAGATGGCGCACTGGTTCGGTGACGATCGGGTGATCCGCGCGGACAGCTACCGGGTCGACAAGGCCGGGCTGCCGATGATGGGGTTTCTGCTCGGCCATATCGGGCCGGGGTTGTCGCCGATACGACGGATGGCGCTGACCGGCGCCTTTCTGACCAGCGGATTCCGGGATGCGATGCATTCCTTCCTGACCCACTGTCAGACGACGGCCGATATCGCGGATCGGTTGCGGTTGCCGGACGAGGTGTGTGCCGCGCTGCCGCAGGCGTTCGAGCGTTGGGACGGCAAAGGAGTGCCGGACGGGATCGCGGGTGCGCGGATCACGCGGGTGACGCGGGTCGTGCAGATCGCCGACGACGCCGAGGTCTATTGCCGGTTCGGCGGCCCCGCGGCGGCGGTCGAGATGCTGCGTTCGCGCAGCGGCACCGAGTTCGATCCGGAGCTGGTGGCGCTGTGCGAACGACGGCCCGAGGTACTCGATGACATCGATGCCGTCGATGCCTGGAGTGCCGTCATCGACGGTTGCGCCGCGCTGGATCGCTGGGTGCCCGACGCGGAGCTGACCGAGGTGCTGGAAATCTTCGCCGACTATGCCGACCTGAAGTCGCCGTGGTTCCTGGGCCACACCCGCGCGACCGCCGCACTGGCCGGCGCCGCCGCGCGGCACTGCGGGATGGCCGGCGAGGAGGCGGCGGAGGTGACGCGAGCGGCACTGGTGTCGAGACTCGGCGTCACCGGTGTCTCCACCGGCATCTGGGACAAGGCCACCGCGCTGTCGCCGGCGGAATTCGAACGGGTCCGGATGGTTCCCTATCTCACCGAGCGGGTGTTGTCGCGGTGTGCGCGGCTGCGCAGGCTCGGCACGGTGGCGGGTCTGTGCCATGAACGGATGGACGGTTCCGGCTATCCGCGCGGCGTTTCGGGTGCGGCGATTCCGCCGTCGGCGCGGTTGATCGCGGCGGCCGACACGTTTCAGGCGCTCGGCGAGGAGCGGCCGTATCGCGCCGCGCTGGCCCTCGATCAGCGCTGCGCGATCCTGAAAGACGAGGTCGCCGCCGGTCGGCTCGACTCCGACGCGGTGCGCGCGGTTCTGGAAGCCGCCGGACAGCGGGCCCCGCGCCGCATCCGGCAGGTCGCCGGCCTGACGGCACGGGAGATCGAGGTGCTGCAACTGCTGGTGCGAGGACGGTCGAACAAACAGATCGCGGCGCAGTTGTCCATCACGCCGCGCACGGCGGGTAGCCATATCGAGCACATCTATACGAAGATCGGCGTCACCACCCGGGGCGCTGCGGCGATGTTCGCCATGCGCCACGGCCTGGTGGGCGCGGACTGAGCGCCGTTCGGCGCACACCCGTCGCCCGAGATCGGGTGTTCGCCCGATGTGCGGAAAGCCCTGCGGTCGTACAAAAAGATATGACCACGATCACATCCACCCCCACCACGGATCGACCGGTAACAGGCCGATTCCTCGACGCACTGACCGCCCGCGACTTCACCGAACTGTCGCGCTGTCTCACTCCGGACGTCCGGATGCGCGGGCTGATACCGCCGGGTCCCTTCGACACCGACACCGCCGACGCGGCGGTGAGCCGGTTCCGGCACTGGTTCGGCGGGCCGGACGCGTTCGAGGTGCTCAGCTGCGAGACCGGCCGCGTCGGCGACAAGGTGTATCTGCGGTACCTGGTCCGCATGTGGCCGATCGACACCGACGCGCCCGCGCGGATCGCGGAACAACATCTCTTCGCCGTCGCGGGCGACCGCATCGAAGCCATCGACCTGCTCTGCTCCGGCTGGAACCCGGAACGACCCTATTCGCGCACGTAGTAGCGCAGCGTGCCGTAGGCCGTCAGCGCGGCGAACACGATGCCGACGGGCACCACGGTCAGCGCCACCACCGCGATGTCGTCACCGGTGATGCGCGGGAAGACCTTCGAGGCGAACAGATCACCGAGGGCGCGGTCGATGACCAGCGGTCGCGCGACCATCAGTCCGATCACCGCCAGCACCGACCCGGCCAGCGCCGCGACCACCGCCTCGAGCAGGAACGGCAGCTGGGTGTACCAGCGCGTCGCACCGACCAGACGCATGATGCCGACTTCTTCCCGGCGGGTGAACGCCGCGATCTGCACCATATTCGCGATCAGCAGCAGGGCGGCCAGGGCCTGCAGCACGGCCAGGCCGAAGGCCGCGTTACGCAGGCCGTCGAACAGGCTCACCAGCCGGTCGACGATGTCCTTGTCGTTGCGTACGAATCCGACGCCGGGCTTGCCCTGGAAGTCCTTGAAGATGCGCGGGTACTGCGCGGCGTCGGTCATCTTGACGCGCAGCGAGGCCGGCAGCGGCGACTCGCTGACGTATTTGGCCAGCTCGGGCTGGTCCTTGAAGGTCTTCTCCTTCGCCTCGCGGACCGCCTCCTCGCGATTGAGGTACTGCACCGATTCCACGCCGGGCTCGGATTTGAGCGACGACATCAGCGCCTTGCACGGATCCTGCGAGCAGTCCGGATCGTTGGCCGAGACGTCTTCGGTCAGGTACAGCCGCACCTCGAGCCGGTCCAGGAAGTACTGCTCGGTCTTGTCGGCCATCCGGACGGCCAGCATGCCGCCGCCGAGCATGGTGAGCGAGACCGCGGTGGTGAGGATCATCGCGATGGTCATGGTGACGTTGCGGCGTAGGCCGTTGAAGACCTCACCGAACAGGAAGCTCGCGCGCATTACCGGCCCACCCCGTACACGCCGGTGGCCTCGTCGCGGACCAGTCGACCGCGATCGAGTTCGACCACGCGCCGGCGCATGGCGTCGACGATGTGATTGTCGTGGGTGGCCATCAGCACCGTGGTGCCCGTGCGGTTGATGCGTTCCAGCAACATCATGATGTCCTGACTGGTGTCGGGGTCCAGGTTGCCGGTGGGCTCGTCGGCGAGCAGCACCAGCGGCCGGTTCACGAACGCGCGCGCGATCGCGACCCGCTGCTGTTCACCGCCGGACAGCTCGGTCGGCAGGCGATCCGCCTTGCCGGACAAACCCACCAGGTCCAGCGCCTCCGGCACCGCCCGATTGATGAATTTGCGATTCTTGCCGATCACCTCGAGCGCGAACGCCACGTTCTGCTCGACCGTCTTCTGCTGCAGCAATCGGAAATCCTGGAAGACGCAGCCGATGCGCTGGCGCAGCTTGGGCACCCGCCGTCCCGGCAACCGGTCGACCCGGAAATCGGCGACATGCACTTCGCCGGTGGTCGGCTTGACCTCTTTCAGCAACAGTTGCATGAACGTCGATTTACCCGACCCGGACGGTCCGATAATGAAGACGAACTCGCCCTTGTCGACCTCGACCGAAACATTGTCCAGCGCGGGTCTCGTCGAGGTTTTATAAGACTTGGTGACGTTCCGCAGGGTGATCACGAGGTGCCAGTGTAGCCAGCGAAGTCATGGCACACTCCGGCCCACTCCACGGCATGCGACTTGTCACAGAGAGGTCAGCGGGCGGGCGCGGTCGTCAGCGCGGAACCGGAAACGGTATTCGCGATGTTGAAACCTGAATGGTCCGGCGTGGCCGGTTTCACGAACAGATACAACACGAGCGTCGCGACCCAGACACTGAGCAGGATCGCGGTCGATTTACGCGGTTTCACTCAAACCCTCCCGACGCAGCGCCGCGGCGACACGCACACGCAGCTCACGTCCGACGTCGAATTGTTTACCCGGCAGTGTGCGGGCCACCATCCGGATGTTCATCTGGTCGACGGTGAGATCTTCCAGACCCATCACCGTAGGTTCGTCCAGCAGTAGCGATTTCAGGCGGCGATCCTGAAATGCCTTGGCGCCCACTTCGTGCAGGATCTCGTTGACCTTGGTGATATCGGCGGTGGCGGGCACCGGCACATCGATCGCCGCACGAGCCCAATCCTTCGACAGATTGGTCACTTTCACGATCTGCCCGTTGGGCACCGTGATGACCTCCCCGTCGGGATTGCGCAGCGTGGTGATCCGCAGCGTGACGTCCTCCACGGTACCTTCGGCCGGCTCGGATTGCCCGGTGACCGCGATGCGCACCACATCACCGAATCCGTACTGCCGCTCGGTGATCAGGAAGAATCCGGCCAGCAGGTCCTGCACGATGCGCTGGGCGCCGAAACCGAGCGCGGCACCGAGTACCGCCGCCGGCGCGACCAGGCCGCTGAGCTGGAACCCCAAGCGCCGCAACACTTCCAGCGATACCAGGAAGTACACGATCACCAGCACGACCCAGGTGATGACCTGGGCCAGCGCGTGCCGATGTTTGGCGGCCTCGGTGCGCACCAGCGAATCGCTGCTCTGGAAGCCGGAGTCGATGCGGCGGGTGATCCGGTCGCGCACGAAGGTGGCGAAGCGGCTGAACAGCATCGCGCCCACGATCAGGAGCACGATCTCCAGCCCGCTGCCGCGCAGCCACGAGGTGAATTCCGCCCCGGTTCCGGCCGCGAGAGTCGTCGTCATCGGCGCATCCTTTCCGGTATCAACCGTGCACCGACACAAGCCGTTCTGGCGCCCGAACACACGCCAGACAGGTTACTACGACCGCACGCCGACCGATATGCCGTGATTGTGCCGTGATAGGCGAGTTTCACGCGTCCTGGCGCATCCGCCAGCGGATTCCCTCTTCGATGAAGCCGTCGATATCACCGTCGAGAACCGAGGACGGATTGTTCACCTCGAAGTTGGTGCGCAGGTCCTTGACCATCTGATACGGGTGCAGCACGTACGAGCGCATCTGATTACCCCAGGAGGCACCCTCGTTGGTCTTGAGCGCATCCATCTCGGCGCGCTCCTCCTGGCGTTTGCGCTCGAGCAGTTTCGCCTGCAACACGCGCATGGCCGAGATCTTGTTCTGCAGCTGCGACTTCTCGTTCTGGCAGGTCACCACGATGCCGGTCGGGATGTGGGTGATCCGCACCGCCGAGTCGGTGGTGTTGACGCTCTGACCACCCGGGCCCGACGAGCGGTACACGTCGACGCGGATCTCCGATTCCGGGACCTCGATATGGTCGGTGCCCTCGACCACCGGCAGCACCTCGACCTCGGCGAAGGAGGTCTGGCGCCGGCCCTGGTTGTCGAAGGGGCTGATCCGCACCAGGCGGTGGGTCCCCATCTCCACCGAGAGGGTGCCGTAGGCGTAGGGCACCTTCACCGCGAAGGTGGCGCTCTTGATGCCCGCCTCCTCGGCGTAGGAGGTGTCGTAGATCTCGACCGGGTACTTGTGGCGCTCGGCCCAGCGCACGTACATGCGCATCAGCATCTGCGCCCAGTCGGCGGCGTCCACCCCACCCGCGCCCGAGCGGATGTTGACCAGCGCCTCGCGCTTGTCGTACTCGCCCGAGAGCAGGGTGCGAACCTCCATCGCCTCGACGTCGGCGTGCAGCGCGGCGCGTTCGGCGTCGGCATCGGCCAGCGCGGACGTCCGGGCCTCGCCCTCTTCCTCTTCGGCGAGTTCGTAGAGCACCGGCAGATCGTCGAGCCGCTGCCGCAACTCGGTGACGCGGCGCAGCTCACCCTGGGCGTGCGACAGCTCGCTGGTCACCTGCTGGGCGTGTTCCTGGTTGTTCCACAGCTCCGGATCGGCGGCCTGATGTTCGAGTTCGTCGATGCGACGGCGCAGCTCGTCGACGTCGAGCACCGACTCGACAGTCTTCAACGTGGTGTCGAGTTCGGCGAGATCAGCGGAAACGTCAGGATGCACGGTTGTCCAATCTACCGCTCACGCAGGTGGCGGTGAAATGCGGCGAGGCGCCGGCAGCGCGGGCGCCGTGGCGGCTCAGCCGGATACCGCGCGCAGTCCACCCGGGCGACGGCCCAGCAGCGTGTCGAGGGCCGCGGCGGTCGCGTCGTCGGCGGGGAGCTGGACCTGGATGTACTGGTCGTCGTCGGCGGACAGGTCCAGCCGTTCGTAGGCCAGCCGCAGCGGGCCGGCCTCGGGATGGTTCATCCGGCTGATGCCGCTGGTATCGGGCAGTCCGGCGATGTCGGCGACGCGGCGGGTGAATGCGGCACCCGCCAGCAGCGTCAGCTCGTCGGCGAGCACGGCGATGGCCGGATCCGAGCGGAAGGGACCTGCCTTCAGATTCGCCACCGCGAGATCGGCACGACGGTCCCACTCCGGGTACACGACGCGGGCGCGCGGATCGGTGAACAACCAGCGCGGGTAGCCCGCGGGCAGGCCGTGGTCGAGCAAGCCGGTGCCGCCGACCAGTGCGCGGTAGCCATCAGTGCAGCTCAGGACCTCACCGAGCCGGTTGAAGACGGCCGCGGGCGCCGGGGCGAGACGGTCGAGAATCGCTTGCACCGCGGGCCGGACCGAGCGATTGGGCAGAGCACCGCCGGTGCAGCTGAATCCTGGGTCGGCCGACTTGACCAGCCGATGCAGTTGGACGCGCTCGCTCGGGCTCAGCCGGAGGGCATCGGCCAGGGCGGACAGCACACCCGTCGAGGGATGCCGGTCGCGGCCCTGTTCCAACCGGATCAGATATTCGACGCTGACGCCGGCGAGTGTCGCGAGTTCAGCGCGGCGCAGTCCCGGGGTGCGGCGGCGGGGTCCGGCCGGGAGCCCGACCTCGGCGGGGGTGACCGCCTCCCGCCGAGTACGCAGGAAAAGCCCCAGCTCGTTATCGCTCACAGATCGACGCTAACAGCGCGGGGCGCGCCGAGGGTATCCCTCTCACTACCACCCTCACAGCGGGCTCCCTGGCCTTGTGTCCGGACGGCAGAGTCGACGACAGCGAACGACGCTTTCCGAAGGAGATCCGAAATGTCCAGCAGCACACTGCGGCTCGCCGTTGTCATCGCCAGCGTCCGGGAGGGCCGGTTCGGGCCGGTGGTCGGTGAATGGTTCGCCGAACAGGCCCGGCGGCACGACGGCTTCGAGGTCGACCTGATCGACCTCGCGGAGGCCGATCTGCCCGTCGCGCTGCCCGCCGTATCACCACGGATCGAGCCGAATCCGCAGCGTCCGGCCGGAATGCTCGATCTCACGGCGCGCTTGGACGCCGCCGACGCGATGGTCGTCGTCACGCCGGATATCAACAACAGCTACCCGGCATCGATCAAAACCGCGATCGACTGGCACTACACGCAGTGGGACCGCAAGGCGATCGGATTCGTGGGCTACAGCGGTGCGAGCGGCGGGCTGAACGCCATCGCCCACCTGCGGCAGGTGTTCGCCGAACTGAACGCGCACACGATCCGCGACTACGTCTCGTTCCCTCGGTACTACCAGCAGTTCGACGCCGAGGGGCAGTGGACCGCACCGAGCGAATCCGAGGCGGCGGCAGCGGGAATGCTCGACCAATTGCACTGGTGGGCGACTGCTTTGGCTGCGGCGCGGGTCGCGGCGTGAACAACGCGGCAGGCCCGCTCAGCGGAACGCAGCGCCACACGACCGGCCCCGGCCACTAGCCTCGATTTCGAATGTCTGAGTCGTGATTTCATCCAGCCGAAACAGGAGGGTCGATGGGGACCATCGCCGTAACCGGGAGCGCGTCGGGGATCGGGGCGGCCGTCGCCGCTCACCTGGAGAAAGAAGGGCACCGGGTCATCGGTGTCGATCTGCGCGACACCGAAGTGACCGCCGACCTGGCCACGGCCGAGGGCCGGGCGCACGCGGTCGCCGAGGTCACCCGGATCAGCGCGGGCCGGCTGGACGGATTCCTGCCCTTCGCCGGGGTCGCCGCGGCGACCGGGCGTCCCGGCGGGCTCGTGGTGTCGGTGAACTACTTCGGCGCGATCGCCCTGCTGGAGGGGCTGCGGCCGCTGCTGCGCGAATCCGGCAACGCCTCGGTGGTGCTGGTGTCGTCGAATTCCACGACGACACAACCGCTCTGGCCGGTGGAGCTGGCCGACGCGTGCCTGGCCGGCGACGAGGAACGGGCCCGCGGCATCGCCGAATCGTTCGGCGACCTGGGCGCGATCCAGGCCTATCCGGCGACGAAAGCGGCCCTGGCCTGGTACGCCCGCACCAAATCGGCGGAATACATCGCCGACGGCATCCGCCTCAACGCCATCGCGCCCGGCATCATCGACACCCCGATGACCCAGGAGGGCAGCAAGGACGCGCTCACCGGCGAGGGGATGAAGCAGTTCCTCGCCATGACCCCGATCGGCCGGCCGGGACGCCCCGAGGAGATCGCCGACCTCGCGGCCTTCCTGTTGTCGGACAAGGCCGGCTTCTTCGTCGGCTCGGTGATCTTCTGCGACGGCGGTATCGATGCGGCTTTCCGCGGTAAGGATTGGCCCGCGGTCTGGAATCCGCAGCAGTAAACGGGCCGCCGCGAGGCCGAATGGCTCCGATCGGGTGCGCCGATTACGGTTGCCGTGTGAGCGATCATGCCGGCGATCTCGAACTTGCCCTGCTGTTGGCCGATGCGGCCGATGCGATCACCCGTGATCGTTTCGGCGCCCTCGACCTGAAGGTGAACAGCAAACCGGATCTGACTCCCGTCTCGGACGCGGATCTGGCGGTGGAGCGGGCGCTCCGCGAAATCCTCATCGAGCGCCGCCCGCACGACGCGGTGCTGGGTGAGGAGTTCGGCGGTGAGGCCGAGTTCATCGGCCGGCAGTGGGTGATCGATCCGATCGACGGCACCAAGAATTTCGTGCGCGGAGTTCCGGTGTGGGCCAGCCTGATCGCGCTGCTGCGGGACGGCGTTCCGGTCGTCGGCGCCGTCAGCGCGCCCGCGTTGAGCCGACGCTGGTGGGCCGCAACGGGTTCCGGCGCGTGGACCCGCTTCGAGGCCGGGGAACCGAAGCCGATCACGGTGTCCGAGGTCGGCGGATTGAATTCGGCCAGTCTCGCGATCTCCAGCCTGTCCGGCTGGCGGGACCTGGGCCTGCGTGACCAGTTGATCGAACTGACCGATCAGGTGTGGCGCACCCGCGGCTACGGCGACTTCTTCGGCTACTGCCTGCTCGCCGAGGGCGCGGTCGACATCGCCACCGAGCCGGAGGTCTCGCTGTGGGATCTGGCACCCCTCGATGTACTGGTGCGCGAGGCCGGCGGCCGCTTCACCGCCCTGGACGGGAACCCCGGACCGCATCACGGTAGCGCGGTCGCCACCAACGGGTTGCTGCACGACTCGGTACTCGCCGCGCTGCGCCCCTGAGGACGGCGGCCGGCGCATGTGCGACGCCGGCACCGTCTCGCCCTGCCGACCGCTTTTCTCCGACCACCCCCGGAATCCAGCACCCTGGGAAACCGAACGCCGCATTGCGCCGAAGCCCCGGCCGATGCGGCGTTCGCCGTTCGGCCGTTTTCGCGTTCGGCTCCGTTACACCTGGGTACTCGGTGGCCGTCCTGGTCAATTGCCCTGCTTACGCGGCGCGGTTGCCGAGGCGGCGATGGGATCGAGATCACGGCGATATCCGCAGCCTCTCGACTGCGTTCTTACTCTGGAGTAAGATAGACTTACTCGAAAGTAAGATCCTGGGACCGATCACCCGATACCCACACCCGAGAAGACTGGTGACTATGAGCACTCGAGACACCGCAACGAAGCGACGTCCGGATTCCGCTGTCGGCCTCAACCCGGTCAAGCGCGACTGGATGGGCGCGGCCATGCGGGTCATGACGACCATTACCGGTTCCGAACTGGCCGAGAAGTGCAACCTGCGCAAGCCCATCGAACGCTTGACCTACGAGGGCACGAAGACCGGCTTCCGCACGCTCGGCGCCGCGACCCGCGCATTCGGCAAGGTATCCGGTGGTGGTAAGCCGAAGCGCTTGCCCGCCAACGAGTCCCGCAGCAAGGACTACTTCGACCTCACCCCGACCGACGAGCAGCAGATGATCGTCGAGACGGTGCGCGAATTCGCCGCGGAGATCCTGCGCCCGGCGGCCTACGAGGCCGACGGCGCGGCCCAGGCGCCCAAGGATCTGCTCGAGCGCGCCGCCGAACTGGGCATCACGCTGATCAACGTGCCCGAGGAACTCGAGGGTGCCGCCACCGAGCGTGGCGCCGTCACCAACTCGCTGGTCGCCGAGGCGCTGGCGCACGGCGATATGGGCCTGGCCCTGCCGATCCTGGCCCCGTCGGGTGTGGCCGTCGCGCTGTCGCAGTGGGGTTCGGACGCGCAGCAGCAGACCTACCTGGGCGCCTTCACGGGTGAGAACGTGCCGCAGGCCTCGGTCGTGATCAGCGAGCCGCGGGCGTTGTTCGATCCGTTCGCGCTGCAGACCAAGGCCACCCGCTCCCCCAGCGGCTACCGGATCAACGGCGTCAAGAGCCTGGTTCCGGCCGCCGCCGACGCCGAGTTGTTCATCGTCGGCGCCGAAATCGACGGCCGCCCCGCGCTTTTCATCGTCGAATCGGATACGCCGGGTGTCGTGATCGAGGCCGATCCGAGCATGGGCCTGCGCGCCGCCGGCCTGGGCCGGCTGATCCTGGACAACGTCGCGGTTCCGGCCGAGGCCATCCTGGGTGACGGCGACGCCGCGCAGCGCGCCGAGGAGTACGCCGACGCCGTGCGGCTGGCCCGCCTGGGCTGGGCGTCGCTCGCGGTCGGCACCGGCCAGGCCGTGCTGGACTACGTCAAGCCGTACGTGAAGGAGCGCGAGGCGTTCGGCGAGCCGATCGCGAACCGGCAGGCGGTGGCGTTCATGGTCGCCAATATCGCCATCGAACTCGACGGCCTGCGGCTCGTGACTCTGCGGGGTGCGTCACGCGCGGAGCAGGGGCTGTCCTTCTCCCGGGAGGCGGCGCTGGCCCGCAAGTTCGCCACCGACAAGGGCATGCAGATCGGCCTGGACGGCGTGCAGCTGCTCGGCGGTCACGGCTACACCAAGGAACACCCGGTCGAGCGCTGGTACCGCGATCTGCGGGCGATCGGCGTCGCCGAAGGTGTGGTCCTGATCTGATCCGGGTCTCCTCGACCCCCTGAACCGTATTGATGGAGACATTCCGATGATCAATCTCGAACTCCCCAAGAAGCTGCGGGCCAGCGCCAACCAGGCCCATCAGGTCGCCGCCGAGATCTTCCGGCCCATCTCGCGCAAATACGACCTGGCCGAGCACGAATACCCGGTGGAGCTCGACACCATGGCCGCCATGGTGGAGGGCCTGGCCGACTCCGGCACCCAGGACATCTCCGGCGCCACCGGCGGCCGCAAGGCCAAATCCGGGGAGGAGGCCGCCGACAGCCACTCCACCGAACTGCTCGGCAACAGCAACGGCGGCAACATGTCCGCACTGCTGAACGCGCTCGAAACCTGCTGGGGCGATGTCGGTTTGATGCTGTCGATCCCCTACCAGGGACTGGGCAACGCGGCCATCGCCGCGGTCGCCACCGACGAGCAGCTGGAGCGCTTCGGCAAGGTGTGGGCGGCGATGGCCATCACCGAACCTTCCTTCGGTTCGGACTCCGCGGCCGTGTCGACCACCGCGGTGCTCGACGGTGACGAGTGGGTTCTCAACGGCACCAAGATCTTCGTGACCGCCGGCTCGCGCGCCACCCACATCGTGGTGTGGGCCTCGGTGGACAAGTCCAAGGGCCGCGCGGCGATCAAGTCGTTCGTGGTGCCGCGAGATGCCAAGGGCCTCACCGTGGCTCGCCTCGAACACAAGCTCGGCATCAAGGCCTCCGACACCGCCGAACTGCGCCTCGAGGACTGCCGCATTCCGGCCGACAACATCCTCGGCAGCCCGGAAGTCAACGTGGAGAAGGGTTTTGCCGGGGTCATGCAGACCTTCGACAACACCCGCCCGCTGGTGGCCGCCATGGCCATCGGCGTCGGCCGCGCCGCCCTCGAGGAACTGCGTACCATCCTCGAGGAGTCCGGTGTGGAGATCTCCTACGACCTCCCCGCGAACAACCAGTCCGCCGCCGCCGCGGAATTCCTTCGCATGGAATCGGATTGGGAAGCCGCCTACCTGCTCGCCCTGCGCGCGGCGTGGATGGCCGACAACAAGAAGCCCAACTCCCTCGAAGCCTCCATGTCCAAGGCCAAGGCCGGCCGCATGGGCACCGACGTGACCTTGAAGGCCGTCGAGCTCGCCGGTGCGGTCGGCTACTCGCAGCGCACCCTGCTGGAGAAGTGGAGCCGCGACTCGAAGATCCTCGACATCTTCGAAGGCACCCAGCAGATCCAGCAGCTGATCGTGGCCCGGCGCGTGCTGGAACTGAGCAGCGCGCAGCTGAAGTAGATTGCGGGACAACGGAAAACCGGTGCGGGTTCACGACCCGCACCGGTTTTTTCGTGCGTACGCTCAGGTCTTGGTCGGCGGAGGGTTGGAGCCGTTCGCGGGGGCGGTGGTGGCGAGTCGCTGCCAGGGGTGCGAGCCGGGCGGAGATATGCCGAACTGCCAGCGATCTCCCGGGCGATAGGTCGCCGGGACCGCGGTGGGCTCGCCGACGGGATTCGAATCGGCACTCGAATTCGCCGAATCGGCACCGGAATTCGCGGTCTCGCCGGAACCGGAACTGTGCGCCGAGGTCGTGCCCGATCCCTGGCCGGAAGCCGAGGTATTGCCGGAGCCGGAACCCGAGGCGTCACCGGAACCGGAACCCGAAGCATCACCGGAACCGGAACCCGAGGCATCACCGGAACCGGAACCCGAAGCATCACCGGAACCGGAACCCGATCCGTCGCCAGAACCCGAGCCCGACCCCGAACCGTGACCGGAGCCCGAACTCGAACTGTCACCGGAACCGGAGCCTGAGCCGGAGCCCTCGCCAGAACCAGAACCAGAACCAGAGCCCGAACCCTCACCAGAACCAGAGCCCGAGCCCTCGCCGGAGCCGGACCCAGAACCCTCACCAGAGCCGGACCCAGAACCCTCACCAGAGCCGGACCC
>NZ_BDCM01000020.1 GCF_001613505.1 Nocardia mikamii NBRC 108933 | reverse complement strand
AGAACCCTCACCAGAGCCGGACCCCGAGCCGTCACCGGAGCCGCCAGCGGGGTCGGCGGCGGGCGCGGGGGCCGGCGTGGGTTGTGGCGCTTGCGCGATGGCGCCCTCGTCGTAGTAATACGGGTCCTGGCCGTTGTCGTCCGGTCCCATCCCGGATCCCATGGACATCATGGTCATGGCGGCCACCGCGGCACCCAGCAGGTTTCCCATACCGCCCATCGGATCGGCACCCATGCCGCCGCCGCCGAAAACGCCGCTGCCGCCGCTGCCGAGACCGGTCCCCGGGGACAGTTGGCTGGGATCTTGGGCGAGGCCACCAGAACCATCGGAGGAGGAACCGTTGTCCGGGAGCGAACCGGGTGTGGTCGGCTGGGAACCCGGCGCGGTCGGATCCAGCGAAGTCGGGTCGTTCGACCACGCGCCGTCGTTCGGTATCGACCCCGACGAGGACGGGCCCAGCTGTGTCGGCGTCAGAGCCGAGGGCGACATCGGCGTATAGGTGTAACCGGAGGGCGCGGTCGGCGTCAGCGGAGTCGGCTCGGTAGCCGTACTCGGAACGGTCGGCGTGATCGGCGCCGGAGATCCCGAGCCGGATCCCGATCCCGAACCGGAGCCGCTGCCTTCACCCGATCCATCGCCCGACCCCCCGTCGTCACCCTGATGCCCCCACGGCGACCAGTGGTTCGAGGCGAAATAGCCGACGGCGCCGATGGCAGCGGCCCCCAGAAGAAGCTTCTTGCCCTTGCTCATCTTCTTCTTGTCGGGGTCGTCATCGTCGTCGTCGGACTTCTTCTTGTTCTTGTCGGCCGCCTTGTCGTCGGCAGCCTTGTCGTCCTTGCTGCTCTTGTCGTCGGCAGCCTTGTCGTCCTTGCTCTTGTCGTCGACGCCTTCGGATTTGGTCCCGGTCTCCACGTCGTCGTCGGAACCGCCCTTTTTGCCCTTTTTGCCCTTCTTTTCCGACTCGTCCTTACCCTCCCCGTCAGAGCCGTCGTCGCTCTTCTTGCCTGTCTTCCC
>NZ_BDCM01000019.1 GCF_001613505.1 Nocardia mikamii NBRC 108933 | reverse complement strand
CCAGAGCCGTCGTCGCTCTTCTTGCCCTTCCCCGGACCCGAGCCGCCCTCGCCGTCCCCAGCCGAACCGTCGCCGCTCTTCTTCCCCTTCCCCGCGCCCGAGCCGGCTTCACCGTCCCCACGCGAGCCGTCGCCGCTCTTCGCGGGCTTGCCTGTACTACCGTCCCCCTCGCTACCCGGACGAGCCGCCGGGCTCTCAGGTCGGCCCGGTGGCGGTGGCGTCGCCCTCGGCGTGCCATTCGGCTCCCGCGGAAGCGGCGGTGTCCCACCGGAAGACTGTGCATTCAGACGGTTCTGCTCCCTGTAATGCTCCAAGCCCCTGTGGACATACTCGACAGCTTGGTTCACATCGCCGCCGTCGCGACGATTAGCGCGCACGGCGTAATCGATCGCATCCAACACCTGCCTCTCTGTCACTCCCTCGGGCAACTCGGGCAGGGGATTTCGCGCCAAGAACTCCGCACCGGCCTCACTCTTGAGTGAGACGCCGTCCTTCATCAATTGGCCCAGGACGTCGCGATACCTCTCCCCGAGCGAACCCGCGCCGTCCGGATCATGGGGAGGTGGCGGCGAACTCTCCTCGCCCGATTTACCCGCTTCACCTTCCCGCCCCGCCGACTCATCCCGCTCGGCTGCTTTCACAGATTCCGGCGCCGGCTTCTTCGGCGAACTTCCCTCTGGTTCTGCCGAATTCGCATCCGGCTGCCCCGTCTTGCCGTCGCCGTCTGTGCCCTCGCCCGCCTTACTCTCATTGCTCGGCTCGTTCTTTCCGGCTCCGGACGTGCCCTGGCCCTCACCCGCACCCTCGCCGCGCTCGGCCACCGGCGCACCTCCCTCCGGCTGCTGCGGCGTTTCTTCGCGAGGCCGACCGAACGGCGACTCGCCTCGCGGTCCGAACGGCGACTCACCGGCATCGCCCCAGGGGGAATCCGTGGACTCGCCCCACGGCGACGGCTCGGACGGACCCCACGGCGAACCTTCCTCCGCTCTGCCCGAGGCAGAACCGGGCACGGGTTCACCCGGGACCGGAGTGGCTCCCGGCTCAGCGGGTTGCCCACCTTCCGGTCTCGCAGGTGCCGGACCCGAACCCGGTTCGCCCCGTGGCGGGACGGGCGCCGACGGCCCGGATGGCGGCTGAGCCTCGTTTCTAGGACCGGTGGCGGTGAC
The DNA here is from genome assembly GCF_001613505.1 of Nocardia mikamii NBRC 108933. Classification (GTDB taxonomy): domain Bacteria; phylum Actinomycetota; class Actinomycetes; order Mycobacteriales; family Mycobacteriaceae; genus Nocardia; species Nocardia mikamii. Next base: position 143,950 of record NZ_BDCM01000019.1, on the reverse strand, counting down.
ACCACCGCCGTCGCCGGCTCCACTGCTTCGCGGTGCTGCCGGAGGCCCACCCGGCGCAGGAGTCTCCGCCGGTCCACGCGGCGGCGGCGTAACAGGCGGTGCCTCGGCCCTCGCCGGATGCTGCTGCCCGCCCTGCTCCGCTGACGGCCGCATTCCGTGCCCGCCCGGATCCGGAAGCGACGCAGGCACACCCGCTGGGTCAGCACTCCCCTCACCCACCGATACCCGCAGAGGTGCCGCCCCTTGACCCGCCGACTGCCCAGGTTCCGGCGCGGTCCCCGACGATCGCTCCGCAACCCCGGCCGGACCGTCCGGCGCTACAGGAGGTCTGACCGCGTGCCCGCCCGGATCCGGAAGCGACGCAGGCACACTCGCAGGGTCAGCACTCCCCTCACCCACCGAAACTCGCAATGGCGGCGCCCCTTCCGGCGACGGAGCGCCCGCCTCCGGACCCCTTGCCGGTGCTCCCGGTGGGTTCCCCGCATTCCGCTCGCCGACTCCGGATCCCGCCGATGAGGGCTCGCTCGCCGAACTTTCGGGCTTCCCTCTCGGGCCGCCCGCGTTGAATGCGTTGGGACTCCCCGGATTGTGGGGGTCCGCTGCGGCCACCAGACCGAATTGATCGCCGCGACGACCGGAGGGCGGGGCGATTGCGGAGTCGAGGGGGTGTAGCTCGCCCAGTGCCACTGGTGAAAGACTATTGCCGGGTCGGCCGGTCGATCCTGTGCCAGCGGTGCGGGGCGCAGAAGTCGGTGGCGGTTCCGCCAGCCTCGGCGCCGAAGCCCCACCTTTCAGCGCGCGGCCCGCCGGAATCACCGAACCGACGAATCCGCCACCGAATCCCGCGACCGCTGCGTCGAGAAGATCTTGCCCCGAGAGTTTTCCGCCGCTGATCAAGGCGTTGGCTCCGACGCCCACCACGCTGCCGACCAGACCGCCCCCCACACCGACTACCAGGGTCGGCACCACTCTGCTCGCGGTCGCACCGGCCCCGCCGGCGAATCTCTGAAACATCCGGCCTGCGCGTGGTGCGGCGTACAGGCCGAAAGCCGCACCGGCGAGGCCTGTTACGCCGCCGAGCAGTGCTTGTTTACCGACACTGCCGAAGTCGATTTCGTCCCGGCGGTGATCGATGTATTTCTGCGACATCTGCGCGGCGAGATCGACACCGCCACCGAAGACCGCGCCTATCCCGGCGATTTTCATGAAGGGAGCCGACAGCCTGGCTACCCGCGCCATGGGGATGAGAGCCCGCTTGGCCGCGGACTCGGCTCCTATTCGTTCCACCCAGCTCAACAGCCGGTTCCGGGCGGCCACTATTATCGCTTCGCTGCGTGCCCGGTCCGCCGCGGCTTTGAGCGGACCACCGACGAAGATGTCCGTCGCCACCATCGCCACCATCGCGACGAGGGTCCAGATTATTCTCCATTTCGTGTACTGATAATTTCCGCTGGCGGACGACGTGAAGGCGGCCAAATTTTGCCCGTAATCATGCGTATTGCTGATATCCGCCAGCATCGGGCGATTTCGGAGCTCGCCTTTCTCGGATTCGGTCATGCCCGACAGGGCCAGACTTTCCATAGCGGCGAGGCGGTCCAAACGGGGCCCCAGGTTCTTCCAGCGTTCCATGCAATCGGATATGCACTCCGACGTCGCGTATCCGATATCTTCGTCGAACTTGGGAAAACTCTCGCCGGCGACCCCTTTGACCGCCCAGTCCGGAAGTTCGGGCGGTAACCGCAGGGTCACCGAATTCGTCCGTTCACGCTGACAGCCGCTCGCTGCCGGTCCCTCCGCATGACGCGGCTACGCCCGATCAGGGGGAAAGGTCTTCGTGCTGTGACGTTTCGCGGTAGTCACGAGCAGCCGATGCAGGACGCGCGCAGGGGCGACGGCCTTCCCCGCATCGAGCTGCACCTCGGCGAACGCGTCGGCCAGCGCCCTTCCCGGTTCGAATCTGCCGTGCGGGAAGCCGTATCCGCTCAACCGACCCCGCCACCGCCGGTAATCGGTGACGACGACGCCGAGCGGAGTTTCGAACCGGCTGTCGCCACACTCCGACAGGTACTCGGAAATCAATGTCCGTTGCGATAGCGAGTGGGCGCGAAGACCGCCTGTCACATCGAGGGCATGACCGAGTTCCCGGACGACCGTGGAATACAACGGCCTTCCGGCGGAACCACGAGAGACACCGCCACGTTCGGTTTCCGCGGACACTTTCCGAGTAAGCGAGTCGGTATTTTTGGCAGTCGCCACGTTCAGGATCAGACGTTTCACTCGCGGGATGTGTTCACCGTCGTCCGAACTGCGAACCCAGTCGAGCCGCGTGACGGCGTCCCCGCATTCGGCGATCGCGAATTCGGGCAGGTCGAGGTAGGGGTGGGCGGTGAGTACGTCGTCGAGGGCCTGTGCGATTTCGCGCAGCGTATCGAGGGCGATCCCGGGGGTGTCGAACCCCGTCACCTGTAGACCGTGGCGTCTCATGAGCGCCTCGGCGAGTTCCTGCCCTTCGTCCGACGTCGCATGTCGTGCCTCGACCCGCTTGTTCTCGCGCCGAACGCGTTTCGGAGTTCCCGGAGCGCCCTTCGCCGGGGCCTTCGGCGCCCCGGGCGTACTCGGTCGTCCTCCGCGCGTCGACGGAGCCGAGACTTTGCGTGCCGGGTCCGGCCTCGGGCCGGCACTCTCCGAACGGCCCGACCAGGGTGTGTTCGACCGCTGTGATTCGGCGGATCCCGGGGCGTCGGCCTTCTTCGCCGGCGCGGTCTCCGGAATCGACCGTGACGCCGGGCCTTTGGCCTCCGATGGGGGAAGCACTCCCGACGCCGGTGGCGCGTTGCCCACCGACGGCGCCGGCGCGTCGGTGACGCCATTACCTCCGCCGGACATCGCCGACGGAGAATTCGGCGCAGCGTCGGACGAAGCCGCCGCCGGCTGATTCTGCGCACTCTGATGAGCCGGATCGGCCGGCGAAACCGGCTCGGCCGCAGTATCGCCCGCACGCTGAGCCGGCGATGACACGGGGACTCGGGCGACCGGAGCGGCGGAGTTCGGCGTACCGACCACACCCGGGGCCGCCGATTCCGGCCCGCCGGCCGTGAATTGCCCTGTGCCCGTCGGCGTTTCGCGATCGTCGCCCGCACCCAGAATAGAGGTCCTGCCGTCCCGGTCGGCTTCCTCGAAACGATCGGCGATGCCCGAAAGCAGTTTCCCTTCTTCGGTCAGCGCCCCGAGGGTGCGATTCATGTTGTCGAGCAGGGTCCGGGAGTCGGGCTCGAACGTCTTGGCGAAGGTGTGGCCGGGTTCGTCGTCGCCCCAGAATTTGCCGACCCTCGCGAAGTGGTCGCGAAGCTCGTTGTAGATCTGGCGAGCCTCGCTCGCGATCGACTCGTACTCCTGGACGACAGCGCGGAGCCGAGCCTCGTCGATCGACAGCTCCTGCCCCACTTCGACCACCTCGCTCCTGTTGCCGATGCCGACGATTCTCCGTCCCTTCTCCTCGTTTCCCACATCTGGGAAAGCCGGCGGCGTACTGGTTGGATGGCAAGCACACCGTCGATACAGGCCCGTTCGGCACAGCGAACGGCGGAAACGGAGTGCGACCGCATGGGTGGGGCAGGCCGGCCGAAATCCGAAGACGGGATCCGGTAGTGGATCCGCTGTCCGCGGCCGGCGACGATTTCCGGCACCTGGCCCGCACGGAAGTCAATCAGCTCCTCGACAATTACGAGGAGCAGATGGCGAGTCTGGCCGAGATTCGCCGGCGACTCGATTCCCTTCGGATCCAAGCACGTTCGACGGACGGCGCGATCGAAGTGAGCGTCGACTCCGCCGGGGTGGTCACGGAGATAAAGCTGGAGCCGGCGGCCATGCGGAACAAGCCGGAAGATCTCGCCCGCAAACTGACCGAAGTCATCCGTGAGGCCGCGATGCACGCCGAAAAGCACACCGCCGAGGCAGTGGCACCGGTGGCCGACATCGTCGACCCTCTACCCGAGCTGCCCGATCTGCTCCCCGGCGCCCCCAGTCTGCGTGCTCCGGTTCCGCCCGAGGACGATCCGGAGGGCGCCGCGCCGGCCCGGTGACCCGCAGCGCGAATCCGAGCGCGCGTTCCTCGGCTCCGCACGATGTCCCACCCACAATCGAGGCCAAGCTGTTGACCGGAAGTGTGTACCAAGTCACACTTGCGGCTGCTACCGTCCCCAGCACGCGATCGGGTCGTGTGGAGGTGGTTGACGTGGGCGTCGGTATCGGGTCGGTTCTGCAGGGGGTCGCGCGCAAGGCGGTCGAGGTGACCGAGGCGGTGCGGGCGTTGAATGTGCTGCGGGAGCGCGGCTTCATCGATCCGCGCAATCTGGGTGAGACGCTGTTGTCGGCGAAGGAGGGGCGCCGGCTCGGGCCGCAGGCGACGATGGTGCGGCATGCCGCGCGGATGTGGCCGCAGCGGCCGGCGCTGGTCGACGAGCACGGCAGTATGACCTTCCGCGAACTCGACGACAATTCCACGCGGCTGGCGCGCGGGCTGCAGTCGCTCGGCGTCGAACCGGGAACCGTGATCGGCATTCTCGCCCGCGATCACCGCGGACTGCTGCTGGCGATGGCGGCCGCCGGGAAAGCCGGTGCGCGGCTGGCGCTGATGAACACCGGCTTCGCGAAGCCGCAGTTCGCGCAGGTCTGCGAACGCGAGCACGTGAAGGTGGTGCTGCACGACAGCGAATTCGTCGGCCTGCTCGACGCGCTGCCGCCGGAGCTGCCGCGGGTGATCACCTGGGTCGACGACGGCGCCGAATTGCCCACGGGCGCAATAACGATCGAGGAACTGATCGCCGCCCACCCACCGAACGAGCTGCCGCTGCCGGCCAAGCCGGGCGGCTTCGTGATCCTCACCAGCGGCACCACCGGCCTGCCGAAAGGCGCTCCCCGCGAAGCGGTTTCGCCGATCTCCTCGGCACAGATCGCGGATCGGATCCCGTTCCCGCCGCAGGGCACGATGCTCATCGTCTCGCCGATCTTCCACAGCACCGGCCAGGCCACCTGGCTGGTCGCCACCGCTCTCGGCGCGACGACGGTCATGATGCGACGCTTCGACGCCGAGCGCACCCTGGCTCTGATCGCCGAACATGACGTCGACCTGCTGGTAGCGGTGCCGACGATGCTGCATCGCATGGTCGAGCTCGATCCGGCCGTGCGCGAGCGTTACGACCTGTCCTCGCTGAAATCCATTGTGCTGGCCGGTTCGGCGCTGTCTCCGGAACTGTCGGTGCGTGCCGCCGAGGCGTTCGGCCCGGTGCTCTACAACCTCTACGGCTCCACCGAATGCGCGGTGGCGACGGTGGCGCAGCCGGCCGATCTGGCCCGTGCCCCCGGCACCGCCGGACGCGCGCCCATCACCTGCGAAGTGGTCCTGTTCGACGAGAACGACAAGCGGGTGCACGGCGCGAATGTCAAGGGGCGCATTTTCATTCGCTCCGGTGCGCCGTTCGGCGGGTATACCGACGGACGGCACAAGCAGATCATCGACGGCTATATGTCCTCCGGCGACGTCGGCCACTTCGACGAACACGGACTGCTGTTCGTCGACGGCCGCGACGACGACATGATCGTCTCCGGCGGCGAGAACGTCTTCCCGCAGGAGGTCGAGAACCTGCTGCTCGAGCGGGCGGACATCTTCGACGCGGCGGTGGTCGGCGTGGACGACGTGGAATTCGGCAAGCGGCTGCGCGCCTTCGTCGTGCCCGAGCCGGGTGTCACCTTGGATCCCGACGAGATCAAGGCCTACGTCAAGGGCACCCTCGCCCGCTACAAAGTGCCGCGTGACGTGGTGTTCCTCGACGATCTGCCGCGCAACGCCACCGGCAAGCTGCTGCGCCGGGCACTGGTCGAATACCAGATCACCTGACCGGTCACCCGACCAGTTGTTCGGTACCGTCGGTTACAGAGACGCGAACCACATTCACGCACCCCTGCTTGCTAGGGTTAGCAGGCACTGGATCTCGATGTTGCGGTCCCGCCTGCCTGGCGGAATCCGCGGAAGGTTGTACCTATGTCAGCTGTCCTTCCGTCAGCAAGCACTGCCCTCCGAAAGGCCGGAGATCTGGCTCTGGGGGTCAACGTCATGCGCAAACGCGGGCTGTTCAGCCCGCTGCGACCGGACCATGCGGTCAGCTCGGCGCTCAACGTCACCAAGTTCGGACCCTTCGCGGGCGTGATCATGCACGCCGCGAAGACCAATCCGAAGTCCGCGGCGCTGCTGGACGAGCGGGGCGAGCTGACCTTCGCCGAGGTCAACGAGCAGTCCAACCAGCTGGCTCGCGGCCTGGCGGCGCACGGCCTGCGTGAGGGTGATGTGGTGGCGCTGCTGGCGCGCGACCACCGCGGCATGGTGCTGAGCCTGGCCGCCACCGGCAAACTGGGGGTGCGCGCGGTGTTGATGAACACCGGCTTCGCGAAGCCGCAGTTCGCCGGCGTCGCCACGCGCGAGCAGGTGAAACTGGTGCTGCACGACAGCGAGTTCTTCGATCTGATGAGCGCCATCCCCGACGAGATCCCCCGCATCCTGACCTGGGTGGACGAGTCCGACAACGTCGATCCCGCGATCCCGACCGTGGATTCGCTGCGCGAGGGCCACTCCCCCGACGCCGTGGCCGCGCCGACGAAACCGGGCGGCATGGTCATTCTGACCTCCGGCACCACCGGCACCCCCAAGGGCGCGCCGCGCGACAAGGTCAGCCCGTTCATCTCCGCCCAGTTCCTGGACCGGATTCCGTTGCCGCGCAACGGTTCCATGGTGGTCGCGGCGCCGGTCTTCCACGCCACCGGACTGTCGCAGTTCACCCTGGGGCTCTCGCTGGGCAACCGGATGATCTTCCAGCAGCGGCGTTTCGATCCGGAGAAGACGCTCGCCAACATCGACAAGTACAAGGCGGAGTCGCTGGTGGTGGTGCCCACCATGCTGCAGCGCATGCTGGACCTGCCGCCCGAGACGCTCGCCAAGTACGACATGTCCTCGTTGCGGATGATCTTCGCCGCGGGTTCGGCTATCCCGCCGGACGTCGTGACGCGCAGCCTGGACTACTTCGGTGACGTGCTCTACAACGTCTACGGCTCCACCGAATGCGCGCTGATCACCGTGGCGAGCCCGGAGGATCTGCGCAAGTCGCCGAGCACCGCGGGCCGTCCGCCGCTCGGCATCCGGCTGGCGCTGTTCGACGAGAACCGCAAGCGCATCACGGAACCGAACGTCACCGGCACGATCTTCATCGAGAACGCGCACTCGTTCAAGGCCTACACCGACGGCCGTACCAAGGAAACCGTGGACGGCATGATGTCCAGCGGCGACGTCGGTCACTTCGACGAGGACGGGCTGCTGTTCATCGACGGCCGCGACGACGACATGATCGTCTCCGGCGGCGAGAACGTCTTCCCGCAGGAGGTCGAGCATCTCATCGCCGACCGCGCCGACGTGCAGGAGGCCGCCGTCGTCGGCGTCGACGACAAGCAGTTCGGAAAGCGCCTGCGCGCCTTCGTCGTTCCCGGTCCCGATTCCCGGCGCGACGCCCAGGAGATCAAGGACTACGTCAAGGCGAACCTGGCGCGCTACAAGGTGCCGCGCGAGGTGATCTTCCTCGACGAGCTGCCCCGCAACGCCACCGGCAAGCTGCTGCGCAAGCCGCTGACGGAGATGGACGTCAGCGGCGACTGAGTCGTCCGGCACGCATCGGCCCGGGAGCGTGACTCCCGGGCCGATGGCGTTTCCGCGGAGCTTCCACGCGGAATGAGTTTGACGTATCTGTGAATTGGCTTCGAAGCGGTCGGCTATCATTCAGCTCGTGTTTCCCCCGTCCGGCCGCGTCTCGGCCCGCGCCCAGGTGTCGACGCGTACGCGTCGGGCCGCGGTGGCGCGGTTGCGGGGCGCGTCGGCCGGATCCGTGTCGGGAGCGCTGTCGATCGCCGCGCACGGTTGGGCGGCGGGCGGGATGCCGGTGCAGTCCAGCACGCTGATGCTGCTGGTGGCCGCCTCCACGGCGGTCGGCGCGCTCGTCGCAGGGCTGGCACCGCTGCGCACCACCGCGGTCGGACTGGTCACGGCCCTGTGGGGCGGACAGCTGATCGGCCACCTGGTGATGTCGGCCGATATGGCGCAGATGCACGATATGCCGCTGTGGACGCCCGCCATGCTGGGCGCCCACCTGGTCGGCGCGGTGTGCGCCGCCGTCGTCATTCTCGGCGCCGAGGCCGCCTACCGGATCGGTACCGCGGTCGCGCGTGTCCTGCCGGTCCCGGTGAGCCTCCCGGCGATCGGCGAACCGATCCTTCCCCGCAGCGTCCACCGCGACCGGGTGATCCTGCGGATCTTCCCCACCGAAACCTTCCGCACCCGCGGACCACCGCTCCCTGCGTACTGCTGAGTCATCTCAACACCCACATTCGCGAATCACTGTCGCCGACACCGAGTTACGGACGATCGGTGCACCGATTCGGGCGCTTGTGGCGTGGGTCCGGGCAGCAGATCGACGGCCTCGGGATCCGACGCCGCATCCGATCCGCGGTCGACCCGCGCCGATTCGGAGGCTCCGAACGGCACCGGTGCGTGCACCGCGTCATCGGCCGGCATCGCACGGCCCCACGGCCCGCGGACCGTAGTACCGCCACAGTCCCAGTGCGGCGGAACTCCAGGACCACGCGCGGCCGGATCCGACTGCACCGCAGCTGATTCATCACCAGCAGGTGCGGTCGGCCGGACGCCGGCGAGGCGATGTCGCGCACAACGATGTGGGTGCCCTCGAAACAGGAGCACTACCAGTGAGCATCACCGATATTCCGGCCGCGGGCACCGAGCCGCCGCAGCCAGAGCAGTCGCCGCCCGACGCGGCGCATGAATCACCACCCGGTTCGGACCGGTCGCGACCGTCTCGGTCCGGCCCGTCGCGCGCGGTGCAGGCGCTGGCCATGCGGCTGCACTTCTACGCGGGCGTCTTCGTCGCGCCGTTCATCCTGATCGCAGCGGTGACCGGGGCACTGTACGCGGTCGCGCCCAGCATCGAGTCGATCGTGAATCGTGACCTGCTGCATGTCGATTCGACGGGTCCGGCGCGACCGCTGTCGGAACAGATCGCGGCGGGTGTGGCCACCGAACCGACGCTGGCGCTGGTCGCGGTCGACCCGGCGCAGCACGCGGGCGACACCACGCGCGTGATCTTCACCGATCCGAGCCTCGGGGAATCCGAGCGGCGCGCGGTCTTCGTCGACCCGGTGACCGCGACCTCCGTGGGCGACAGCGTCGTCTACGGCAGCACGGGTGCGCTGCCGCTGCGCACCTGGATCGATGTGCTGCACCGGAACCTGCATCTCGGCGATGCGGGCCGGCTCTACAGTGAGATGGCCGCGTCGTGGATGTGGATCATCGCCCTCGCCGGCGTGGTGATGTGGCTGCGCCGTTCGCGCGGTTCCGCACGGCGGCTGCTGTGGCCGGATCGGTCGAAGGCCGGTCGCCCGCGCAGCGTCACCTGGCATGCCGCGGTCGGGATGTGGATCGTGCTGCCGCTGCTGTTCCTCTCGGCGACCGGTATGACCTGGTCGCAGCATGCGGGACAGCACATCACCTCGCTGCGGCAGCAGTTGAACTGGACCACCCCGGTCGTCGCCACGGCACTGCCGGGTGCACCGATGCCGTCGATGCCGGCCGGCGGTGAACACGCCGACCACACCGGCGGACACGGCATGTCGATGCCCGTTCCCGCCGACCGCGCCGCTCGAGTGGACAAGGTCCTGGCGGTGGCCCGCGGGCACGGTATCGACGGTCCGGTCGAGATCACGATCCCGGCGAAGGACACCACCGCCTTCACCGTCAAGGAACGCCGCCTGTCCGGGGTCTACACCCAGGACGCGATCGCGGTGGACGGTAAGACCGGCGATGTCACCGACATCCTGCGCTACGCGGACTGGCCGCTGATGGCCAAACTCGCCAACTGGGGCATTGCGCTGCATATGGGCATGCTGTTCGGCCTCGCCAATCAGCTGTTGCTGCTGGCCACGATGATCGCGCTGATCACCGTGATCGGACGCGGCTATCTGATGTGGTGGCGGCGGCGTCCGACCCGCGAGAACAGCCCGTTCACCTTCGGGCGGGCACCGGCACGCGGAGTGCTGCGACGGGCGCCGCTGTGGATCAGCGTCCCGCTGGTCGCGGTCACCGTGGGGATCGGCTGGTTCGCACCGGTGCTGGGCGTGAGCCTGCTCGCATTCCTGATCGTCGATATCGTCGCCGGCCTGATCGCCGGACGACGCCGGGAAGTAGTCGTCGCCTGAAGTCCTGAATCGCATTCGGTCACGACACCTGCCGACGTAATTCGGCTGCGCCGGAACATCTTTCCCGCTCACACGAGCGACGCCGAGTCGCCCGTGCGATGGACCGCGCGCTCGGCCGGGCCGTGACAGCCGCCGACAGCGATCGGCCGGCATCACCGATTGCGCCGTAATCCGTCGGACACACCGTCTTCGGTCGTCCGGGGCCGCTTCATGCCCGCATTCGGCGCACTCGGCACACCCACAGCAACTTTCATCTACCTGATACCGCAAAGGGATTCATCACCATGGGAATCAAGAACATCGCCGCCACCGCCGCTCTCGTCGCCGCCGCCCTGGGCCTGAGCACGGCCACCGCGGGCGCCGCCCCCACCGACGCCGGTGCGGTCGGCTTCCAGGCGACCACGACGCCGACCGGCACCCTCATCTCCACCGACGCCGGATCACTGTCGGCCGACGACGGCGTATTCACCGTCAAGGCGGCAGATGGCACCGTGCTGGCCGGCACGCAGCTGTCCTTCCGGGTCGACGACTTCGTCTTCCCGATCGAGGCGCAGATCCACGACCGCACCGCGACCCTGACCCCGAAGTTCGACCTCGCGCACGCGGCGTACCAGCCGGTCGCGATGCCGTTCGAGGACAGCGCGCCGTGGAAGACCCCGTACGACCGGGAGCAGGCCGCGTGGAGCCGGATGACCAGCACCCTCAGCGCCGGCGCTTCGATCGGCACCCTGGTGGGCGGCATCGGTGGCGCCGGAATCGGCTGTGTCCTGGGCGGAATCGCGGGCGCGACCATCGCGGCGGCCACCATCGTCGGCATGTTCGGCCCGTTCGTCCCGGCCGCGGTGGTCGGCTGCCTCGGCGGCATCGTCGCCATCGGCGCACTGGGCACCCTCGCGGGTCAGTTGCTCGTCACGGCCCCCGTCGCGGTCATGGCCGCGGCCCAGTACTTCACCACGGTGAACTCTCCGTTCCCCGCGAAGTGAGGTAGCGGGACCACGCGGCGACCGCACCCCGGTATCCGGTGACCTACCGGATACCGGGGGCCGGGCCACGCACCGACAGCCGAACAGCGAAGGCGCCCAGCGCAATCCGCGGGGATCGGCACCGGCACCGCCCTTCCGGGATATCGTGCAGACGATCGGCACAGGTTGTCTCCGCTCCCCCTTTCGCGAAGGAGTGACCGCGTTATGAACGATTCCTGGCTCCACCGCACCGCACGCACCGGTATCGCCGCCGCGGCGGTTTCCGTTCTCGCCGCCGCCCCCGCATCGGCCCACGTCACCGTGTCCGGTCCGGACGCGGCGCGCGGCGGTTCGGCCGTGCTGACCTTCCGGGTACCCAACGAATCGGCGACCGGTAGCGCCACCACACAACTGAGCGTGCGGCTTCCGGCCCTGACGGAAGCCGAAACCGAACCGGTGCCGGGCTGGAAGACGAAGGTCACCCGCGACGACAACCACCGGGTCGTCGCCGTCACGTGGATGGCGGATCCGGGCGGCGGCATCGGGACCGGGCAATTCGAACAGTTCTCGGTGCTGGCCGACGGCCTGCCGGACGCCGACACCGTGACGCTGCCCGCCACCCAGACCTACGCCGACGGACGGGTCGTGACATGGGACCAGCCCGCCTCCGGAGACACCGAACCCGAATTCCCCGCGCCGACACTGGCATTGGCGCCGGCGCACGAGGGCGGGGCGCAGAACCACGGCGACGTCCACACCGCCGCCGCGGCCGAGGAACACGAGACCGACACCACCGCGCGATGGCTGGGCAGCATCGGCATCGTGCTCGGCGCACTCGGTGTTCTCGCCGCCGCCACGATGTTCACGCGGAACCGGTCTCGGCACTAGCCGCCGCCCGGACGGCCCCGGGGACGCCGACGCCGGAGACCGCCCGTACATTGACGACGAACGTCATGGCCGATCACGGGCGAGAGTGGGAGTGAGCGTGCCGGAGCAGACTGTCGGCATCATCGGCGCCGGCATCATCGGACTGGCGATCGGCCGGGAAATCAGCCGCCGCCGGCCCGGCACCCGGGTCGTCGTGGTGGACAAGGAGGATCGGGTCGCGGCCCACCAGACCGGGCACAACTCCGGAGTCGTCCATGCCGGAATCTATTACGAGCCCGGGTCGCTGAAGGCCACCCTGTGCGCCCGCGGACGGCAGCTGCTGCGCGACTACTGCGCCGCGAAGCGGTTGCCCTACGAGGAGGTCGGCAAACTGGTCGTCGCGGTCACCCCGGACGACGTGGTGCGGATGGACGCGCTGGCCGAGCGAGCGGGCAGCAATCGCGTGCCGGGACTGCGGCGTATCGATGCCGGCGAGCTCCGCGAGATCGAACCGCATGCGACGGGCCTGGCCGCGCTGCATTCGCCGCATACCGCCATCACCGACTTTCCCCGGATCGCCGCCGCCTTCGCCGACGACATCACCGCCGCGGGCGGGCAGATCCGCTTGTCCTTTCCGGTCACCGGCGTCACGCGCGCCCCGGACGGCATCCGCCTCGGCTCGGGCGCCGCGCAGATCGTGGTGGATCGGCTCGTCGTATGCGCGGGCCTGCACAGCGATGCCGTGGCCGGGCTGGCCGGAGACGAGCCTGGGCCCAGGATCATTCCGTTCCGGGGCGAGTACATGCTGGTCCGGCCGGAGAAGCAGGATCTGGTGCGCGGACTGATCTACCCGGTACCCGATCCGCGGTACCCCTTTCTCGGCGTGCATTTCACCCGCCGGGTGAACGGGGAGGTGGAGGTGGGGCCGAACGCGGTGCTCGCCCTCTCCCGCGAGGGATATCGCCGGTCCGCGGTTTCCGCGCGGGACCTGCGTGAGCTCGCGGCCTGGCCGGGGTCGTGGCGGATGGCGCGCCGGCACTGGCGCACCGGGGTGCGGGAAATCCACGGCTCGCTGTCGGCGCGCGCGTATATGCGGGCGGCGCAACGGTATGTCCCGGATATCGGCGTGCGCGACGTGTTCCGGGCCGGTTCGGGTGTGCGGGCGCAGGCCGTCGACGCCGCCGGGGAACTCGTCGACGATTTCCGCATCCACCGTCTCGGCCCGATCACCGCCGTGCGCAACGCACCCTCCCCCGCGGCCACCTCGAGTATGGCCATCGCCGAGCACGTGGTCGACGTGCTCGAACAGGACGGCCGATAGCGTTGGGCCGCTAGGGTTCCGCGGGTCCGCCGGGTGTCTCGGTCTCGGGCTGTTCCGGTTCGGATTCGGTGAGTTCGCGGACCGGGCGTAGCACCACCCACAGCAGGAAGGCCGCCGCCGCGACGAGCATCCCGATCCCGGCCCAGAGGTTGATATTCCATCCCCCCGTGCGCACCCGCTCGGCGGCGGTGTCGTGGACGAGCGAGGTGACGACGAGGATCAGGCCGTAGCACCCGAGCAGGGCACCGACGATGGTCCGGATATCGAAAAGCATGGTGTCACTTCCTCATCCGACGAAGATGTTCAGCGCGATCACGATGACCAGGGCGATCCCGGCGAGCAGCACCGGTCGCTGATACCACGGCAGCGTCGCGGCATCGGGATCGGTGAGCTGGTCCTTCGGCGTCTCCGAATACACCAGCCCGACCAGTTCGGCGTCGGGTTTGGGCGTGGTCCACATACTCACCGCGATACTGAGCGCCATATCGACCACGAAGGCCACACCGGCGGCGACGAAACTCGACCCCTGCCCGGACAGATGGAACACCTCGGCCTTGTTCAGGATGAAAATCACCACCGCGCTGAGGGTTCCGCACACCAAGCCGACCCAACCGGCGGTCGGGGTCATCCGCTTCCAGAACATACCGAGGATGAAGGTCGCGAACAGCGGCGCGTTGAAGAACGAGAACAGCGTCTGCAGGTAGTCCATCATGTTCGAGAAGCTGCCCGCGATGAACGCGGTACCGATCGCGATGGCCGTGGCGCCGATGGTGGCGAGGCGGCCGACGGTGAGGTAGTACCCGTCGGGCTTGTCCTTGACCGCGTACTGCTGCCACAGGTCGTAGCTGAAGACGGTGTTGAACGCGGAGATGTTGGCCGCCATCCCGGCCATGAACGCCGCCAGCAGACCCGCCAGGCCGACGCCCAGAAGGCCGTTCGGCAGAACCTCTTTCATCAGATAGAGCAGCGCCTGATTGTAGGTCGCATCGCCCTGCCCGGTGTTCTTCAACTCGGCGATCTGCGGGATCAGCAGGGCGGCGACCATGCCGGGGATGACGACGATGAACGGGATGAACATCTTGGGGTAGGCGCCGATGATCGGGGTGCGCCGCGCGGCCGAGATCGAATGCGTCGCCAGCGCGCGCTGCACCTCGACGAAATTCGTTGTCCAGTAACCGAACGACAGCACGAAGCCGAGACCGAGCACGATGCCCGTCACCGACAGGACGTTGTTCGAGAAACCGCTCAGCTCGTGGCCCGGCCACGAATGCCACTGTTCGGAGCCGTCGGGCCGGGCGGTCACCTGGTCCTTCAAACCACTCACACCGCCGACGCGATGCAGGCCGACCAGCGTGAGCGGCAACAACGCCGCGACGATGACGAAGAACTGCAGCACCTCGTTGTAGATCGCCGCCGACAGGCCGCCGAGGGTGATGTAGGACAACACGATCAACGCCGCGACGATCACCGACACCCAGAGCGGCCAGCCCAGCAGCACGTTGACGATCGAACCCAGCAGGTAGAGATTGACCCCGGCGATCAGCACCTGGGCGAGTGCGAAGCTGATCGCGTTCACCAGATGCGCGCCGGTGCCGAAACGGCGCCGCATGAACTCCGGCACACTGCGGACCTTGGAGCCGTAGTAGAACGGCATCATCACCACGCCGAGGAACAGCATGGCCGGCACCGCGCCGATCCAGAAGTAGTGCATGGTCGGCATGCCGTATTCGGCGCCGTTGGCCGACATCCCCATGATCTCGACCGCACCGAGATTCGCGGAGATGAAGGCCAGGCCGGTGACCCAGGCTGGCAGTGACCGACCCGACAGGAAGAAATCGATACTCGAGGAGACCCGCGCGCGGGCCATCAGTCCGATACCGAGTACGAACACGAAATACACGGCGACCAAGGCGTAATCGACGGGTGCGGCATCGAGCCGGAGCTGATCCGCACCCAGCACCGCCGCCGCTGAATCGAACCGGTGCGGTAGCTGAGCTAGAGGCTGCATACGGATCTCCTGTCGGAAAGACCAGCGGTCGACCGGGTCACGATGTGCCCGGATCGTAGCGCGCCCCAGTGCATCTCCGCGGCCAGTCCGTGTCCCGCGCGGCGCGCGTCGAGTCGATCTGCGACTCTTCGAAGAAGGAATTTAGAGAAACGCCGCCCTGCAAAATGCAACACTGGTGTGCCCGGGAAGGATCGAACACGATGCTCACAACTCATACTTCGCTCGACCCCCTCGGCCGCCGTGATCGCGATCGCGACGGATCCGCGACGCTGACGATCGAGATCGGCACGGCGACGGGAACGGGCGCGACCGAGGTGGCCGCCTTCGACGCGGCCCTGTGCGAACTCGGTGTGGGAGAAGCGAATCTGATCCGATTATCGTCGGTGATCCCCCCGCGGGCACAGCTGCGGCGCACCGCGCGGGTGCGCCAGCGGATCGGCTGGGGCGACCGTCTCTACTGCGTCTACGCTCTCGGGCACGCGCGGGCGCGGGGCGCCACCGCGGCCGCCGGGATCGGCTGGACGCTGTGTGCGGACGGTTCCGGCGCGGGCCTGTTCGTCGAACACGCCGCCGAAACGACCGAGCAGGTCGACGATCTCATCCACGCCAGCCTCGCCGATATGACCGCCGCGCGGCCGGGACGGTTCGGCCCGATCCACACCGCCACCGTCGCGGCGCGCGCCGACGGCCGCGACACGTGTGCGCTGGTGCTGGCCGCGTACCGGGCCAGCGGCTGGGATCGTCCGTGAACGATGCGCTCGGCCCCGGGGCGTCGTGGCCGGGCGTCGAGATCACCCTCGAGGCGGCGATCGTGGACGCCGAGGTCGAGCTCTTCCATGACCTCTACGAGCAGGCCTTCGGACCGCTGCGAGCGCAGGCGGTCGCCCGGCAGGTGCTGCATCGCAACGAGTTCCGCGCGGAGATGACCGACACCCGGGTCGACAAGATCGTCGCCCGCACCCCGGCCGGCGAACCGATCGGACTCACCACCCTGACCCGGCATCTGGATACCGTGCCGTGGATCAGTCCCGAGTACTTTGCGACACGGTTTCCGCAACACGCCGAGCGCAATGCGATTTACTATGCAGGTTTCACCCTTGTTACCCCAACTGCGCGACACGGGGTGGCTTTTCATGCCATGATCAGTACAGTTGTCCAGATCCTGGCGGCAGATGGTGGGGTCGTCGGCTGGGACATCTGCTCGTACAACAATTCTCAATTCTCGTTCGCCGACGCACTGCGCAGTGCGATCGGTGAACAGGCGAACGTGGAAGTCGCGATCGAGGATTCACAAACCTACTACGCGGCTCGGTTCATCGACGACGACGCGGACCAGGGGGGCTGATGACATCCGGCACACAGCACCACCACACCACCCGCATCCGGCCGCTACGCACCTGGCCGCCGGAAAAGCTCTGGCGCACAGCACTATCGGCTGCCGTCGTCCTGATCGTCGTGGTCCTGGCCACCGCCGAATCACCGGCGCTGTCGCTGACGGCGGTGCTGGGTGTCGTCGTGGCGACGCTGACGATGATCGGGACGGGCGTGCGGCGGCATCGGCCGCCCGCACCGGCGGCCTGGTATCTGCTCGCCCTCTCCGGCGTATTGTTCGCCGCCGGAACGCTGCTGCGCGATTTCACCGGCAGCGGATTCCCGCCCTACGACGATCTGGCGACGCTGGCCGGTTACGGCGGAGTCGGCGTCGCCGCCTTCCTCTGGCTGTGGCCACGGCGCTCCAGCTGCCAGCGCGATCTGGTGCTGGATTCGGGGTTGATCGCACTCGGCGCCCTGCTCGCCTCGTGGACCTTTCTCATCTCCCCCGTCCTGCACAACACCCGGCAGTGGGATGCCGCGACGCTGATCATGCCGATCTATCCGGTGATCGACGCCCTCCTGCTGACACTGGTCACCCACTCCGTGGTCACGTCGTCGCGTTCGGAGACCTCGTTGCGGCTGGTGCACGTCGGCCTGCTGGCGATCCTGGTGGCCGACCTCGGCTACAACCTGCAATCCGCCGGATCGGTGCATCTCGACGCACGCATGCTGTTGACGCCGCTGCTCGTCGCCTACGCGATGGTGGGGCTGGCGGCGCTGCATCCGACCATGGTCACCCTCGGCGGCGCCCGGCGGGTACATCCGCACCGGTCCCGCCAGCGCGCCAGCGTGATCGCGGTGACGCTGGTGGTCGCCTCGCTGGTGCCGACCGTCGGCGCGCGGGTCGGCACGGTGGACCGGGTAGTGGTATCCGCCCTGCTCGCCACGCTGCTGGTGGGTGTGCTGGTGCGCAGCGAGCGCGCGATCGTGCGCAGTGCGCGCAGCGAGCGCCGGGCCCAATACCAGGCCGACCACGATATGCTCACCGGCCTGCTCAACCGGTCCGCGTTGCTGCGCGCCCCGGCCCGCAATCGCGAACTGTGGACCGGCCGCCCGATCTGCCTGCTGTTCCTCGATCTGGACGGCTTCAAGACCATCAACGACAGCTACGGTCATGCGGTCGGCGACGAACTCATCGCCAATGCCGCCGCCCGCATTCGCCGCGTCATCCACCGCGACGACGTCGCGGCCCGCTACGGCGGCGACGAATTCGTGGTGCTGGCCGGCGCCAACCGCGCCGAGGCGGCCGTCCTCGCGGAGAAACTGCTGGCTGCTTTCGGCAAACCCTTCGAACTGTCGGTCACCGAGGTGACCATCGGCGCGAGCATCGGCATCGCCTGCAGCGGCCCGCGCAGCACCGACGCCACCATCTACGACCTACTGCGCGAAGCGGATTCGGCCATGTACCACGCCAAGGACTATTCGCTCGGCTGCGCATTCCACGACGACCTGCGCCACCTGCCCCAAGCCGAGAGCCGGCGGCGAGCGCGCCGGCACGAACCGGCGGTATGAGCAGCGGTCACACCGCGGGCAGCCGGTCGGCACCGCTGCCCGCGCCTTCGGGTGCGAGCGCGAAACGTTCGGCGAATTCCGACATCTGATCGTATTGCTGTGCGGGTTCGGCTCCGGCGAATCCGACGACGAGGCGATGCACACCGTGTTCGCCGAGTTGTCCGGCACGGTCGACGGAGATATCGGCCGACCCCCATCGCGTGTACTCGAGAGCCGCGGGATCGCGGCCCGCCTCGACGGCGGCCTCGCGGGCCAGCGCGAACTGCCGGTCGCGCTCGGCTTCGGTCAGCATGCCACCGGCGAAATACCCGTCGCCGCGCCGCCCGGCACGCCGCGCGGCCGCCGCGCTGGAACCCCCGACGTGGATGGGAAGTTCGTTCCCGCCATGCGGTTTGGGGTAGCTGCACAGATCGTCGAAGGCGAAGAACTCACCCTGGTGGCTGACTCCCTCCGCACCACCCGACCACAGCAGCCGCAGCACGTCGATGGCCTCGTCGGTGCGGCGGCCGCGGGTGCGGTAGTCGACCCCGAGCGCCCGGGCCTCCCCTGGCAGGCTGCCGAGACCCACGGTGAGCAACCGCATCCGCCCGCGGGACAACACATCGATCGTCGCCAGCCGCTTGGCCAGCACGACCGGATGGCGATAGGGCAGTAACAACACTCCCGTGCCGAGCAGAATCCGCCGGGTGGCGGCCGCGACGAAGCTCAGGCAGTCGAGCGGATCGAAATACGGCAGGGTGGGCGGCAATTCGCCCGCACCGTAGTCCGCCCCGGGATACAGCGCGATGTGATCCTGGACGTAGAGCCCTTCGAATCCACAGTTTTCGGCATGCCGGGCGAAGGCGACGAGCCGATCGGGATCGGTGCCGTTGAACGCCGTGCTGTAGCTGACCGCGAAACGCATCCGGAAAACCTCCGAGTTAGCAGGTGAACGCGCACTTCGGCGGCGGCCCGGTGACAGCGTCGATCCGGTCCGTCAGATGCCGGCGTGCGGTGCCGAGTCGGGCGATCGCATCGTCGATCTCGGCCAATTTGCGACGCAGTGACTCGACCGATTCCGGGCATTCGTCACCCGACCCGTTGCCACCGCGCAGACAGGTGACGAACGGCTGAGTATCGGCCAGATCGAATCCCAGCTCCAGCAGATCCCGGATCTTGCGCACGACGTCCACCTCGTGTTCGTCGTAGACGCGGTAGCCGTTCGCCGACCGTCGAGAGCGGACCAGCCCCTGCTGCTCGTAGTAACGCAGCATCCGGGTGCTCGTCCCCGCTCGCCCGGCCAGTTCTCCGATCAGCATGAATTCCCTCTCGCCACTGCGGTCGCAACGCTAAACGTTGTCATCGGTGTCAACGCAAGGCCGCGGGCGCGTATTCGCGCCCGCGCGGAGGGCGATGTGGCGCGGCCCGGCTATCCGGACAGTTCGTCGAGGAGGCGGCGGGCCTGTTCGAGTTCGGCCTGCAGTTGTTCGACCTTGGCGCGCTGCGAGTCTCGAACGGCGTCCAGGACGGAGTCCACGACCTCGGCGACCTCGGGGTGCAGCAGCTTCGCGGCCTGCGCCACCGACGCACCCGGTACCGACAGCCCCTTGATGGTGCGCTTCTTGCCGTGCACCACGTCGACCGTCCATTCACCGTCGGCGGTGCCGGCCAGGGTGACCGTCACCTCGGGTGCCTTGGATTTGCGGGCGGCCGCGGCGGGCTTCTCCCGCGGCGTGCGGGCGGGCGTGGCGGCGGGTTTGGCGGCCGGTTTCGGATCCGAAGCAGGTTGCGGCGCGGGCGTTTTCGACGCCGCGGCGGGCCCCGCAGCCGGAGTGGGCGGCGCCGGCGGCGCGGTCACGGACGACGACATGCTCACGGCGGTGTCCTTCCTCGTTGCCGGCGGCGTGGCGCCGGTGGTCTCGGATGTGGTGGTGCGCTTGTCCTTGCGGGCGGGCTTGGCCAATGTCACCTCGGTCGGCGAGAACGACATGACATCCTTCGAGCCGGTCGGCCGGACCTGCAGGAAGTCTCCGTCGGCGGGATCACCGAGCGCGATCACCTTGCCCGAACGCCCCTCGGATACTCCCACTGCCGCCGGAGTGAACCACACCATGGGTGGCCGGCCGTCGGCGAGCTCGGCCGCTATCTGTCGAATCTCGGTGTCGGACAACGGTTGCGGTTTGGTTCGTGGGGACGACATGGTGTACTCCGGGCGGGCTCGTAGACATCTGCGTGCCAAGAGCATGCCCCATGGCACCGACAAGTCCACATCGCGCGTGCTGCCCGGGCCCCGGTCGGCACGTGGGCAACAGCTCAGCGAACCAGCCGCTCCGGGAACGGCCACCTCGGCCGCGTGCACACGTGACCTGGCGAGTCCTCGAGGTTCGGCCAGTCGGCACGGTGGGGAGTCCGCCGCAATGTTTCGGCGAACCAGTGGTCGCGGCCCCGTCTCCAGCACGCGGCGACTGTCACCGGCCGCCACCCGCGAGGCCCCGTGCGGCTGTGTCTCTGCGCCGGTCAGAGGCCGAAATCGGTGTGCGCTCTGGTCCCCGGCGACCACGAACCGGTAGCGTGCGCTGTTCATGAGGAGTTCGGTGGTCGTCGAGGTCTGCCGGTGAGTTCGCGATATCTGCCCGGTTTGAGCGAAGAGCGCCGCGCGGTGATCGAATTCTGCGGGGAGTTGACCGAGGAGCAGTGGGCCGCGCCCAGTGCGGCCGCCGGATGGTCGGTGGCCGAGGTCGTCATCCACATGACGACGGGAGTGCGCGCCCTGCTCACCCCGAGTGCCGCCGCCATCGTCGCCACCCGCGATCTGGAGCGCCTGAACGAACAGCTGGTGGACGAAAAGCGTTCCCACACAACGCGTCACGTGCTCCCGGAGTTCGACACCTGGTCGCGGCGCGGTGTGCGGGCGCTGCCCCTGTTCACCGCGGCGGGAATACGGCGCATCCCGCTGCCGATCGGTGAGCTGGGCTGGTATCGGCTGGATCTGATTCCGGCGATGCTCCTCTTCGACTGGCACACGCATCTGCGCCACGACATCGCACCCGCGCTCGACCTTCCCCCGCCACCCACCGACGCCCTGCGCATGAACGCCATCCTGACCTGGCTCACCGTATTGCTGGAACATTCCCACCGCGAGGCGCTGAGCTGGCTCGACGCCCCGGTGGCACTGACTTTCACCGGCCCCGGCGGCGGCACCTGGCGGATCGAGCCGCGCGGCGGGCGGCTGCGGGTGCGGCCCGGCCGGGCCGCCGGCGCCGCCGCCCACATCGCCGCACTGGCGCTGGAGTTTCCGCAGTGGGGCACCCGGCGGCTGCCGTGGCGGGCGGGCGCCGTCGCGATCACCGGCGACGCCGAGCTCGGCGCCCGCGTACTCGACTCGATCAATCTGGTCTGAGCGGCCGATGTGTGTCCGCCGACCGGCCCGGCGTGGGCGTACAGTTGGGCTTCGACAAGATCGGCCCCGGACCCTCCGTCCGGCGGGCCGATTCTCGATCGGCAAGAGGGGATTCGAGTGGACAGGCCAGCGTGGGCGCCCGAGGGCGTGGATATGCAGCGGCCCAGCCCGGCCCGGATGTACGACGCGCTGCTGGGGGGTTCCCACAATTTCGAAGTGGACCGATGGGCCGCGGCGGAGGGGCGCAAGCTGGTGCCGGATCTACCGCGGCTGGCATTGAGCAACCGCGCTTTCCTGCGCCGAGCGGTCCGATTCATGATCGACTCCGGGATCCGGCAGTTCCTCGACATCGGATCGGGCATTCCCACTGCGGGGAACGTGCACGAGGTCGCGCAGGACATCGATCCCTCGATCCGTGTTCTCTACGTCGACATCGACCCGGTCGCGGTCACCCATGCGGCCACCATCCTGCACGGCAACGACCACGCGGGCGCCATCGAGGCGGATCTGCGCAAGCCGGAGGAACTGCTCACCCGCGCCCGCGAGACCGGCCTGATCGACTTCGAGCGTCCCGTCGGTCTGCTGCTGGTCGCCGTGCTGCATCTGCTGCAGGACGAGGAACGTCCGCGCGAGCAGGTCGCCGCGTTGCGGGCAGCCGTGGCGCCGGGCAGCTATATCGCGATCTCCCATCTGTCCTCGGCACACCGTCCGGAGGCGGCCGCCCGGATTCACGAGGAGTCGACCAGCGGCGTCGGAATTCGTTTTCGCGACCGCGCATCCATCGTCGACATGTTCACCGGCTGGGAACCGGTCGAGCCGGGCGTCGTCGAACTACCGCTGTGGCGCCCGGAATCCGAGCGTGACCTGCACGAAACGCCGGGACGCTCGCTCGGTTTGGGCGGCGTGGGACACAAGGTGTGACGGGGTCCACGAGATAGGCAGGGGTTGCAGGGTGGGTTCGCAGGAGTTGGCGGCGCGGTGGGCCGACGCACTCGACGGAGTGGTCGCGCCGACGCTGACGCGAACCGAGATCGAGGCCCTGCTCGCCGGCCTGTGTGAGGAACTGCTCGGCGCGCTGCGCGGCACCGCCGGCCTCGACGCGGCCCGGCTGGCCGCCTCGTCGCTGGTCGCCGCGAATTATCGCGACGATGCCGCGGTGAGCCGATCGGTCGCGGTGATCTGCCGCGATATGGTCGCCGAGATCTGCCCGGACCCCGGCGACCCCGGCTACGAGACCGTGCGCGACCGCGCCGTCACCGTGGCCGGAGAGTTCGCCGCCGGATTCACCGCGGCGCTGCGCGGCGCCGCCCTGGCCGAGCAGGAGACCACGCTGAGCGCCGCCCTGGCCGCGGTCCGTGAGGAACAGGCGCGGCGGCAACTGTCGGAGGCCCGGTTCGGCGCCATCTTCGCCGGCGCCTCGGTGGGAATCGGCACCATCGACGCCGAGACCGGCAGGGTCCGCGACGTGAACGCCGCCTTCGCCGAGATGCTCGGGGTGCCGATCGACCTGATAATCGGCCGGTCGGTGGCGGCGGTGCTCGGCGAGGACAACATCGGTGAGGCCTACACCCAGTTCCAGCAGTTGCTGACCGGCGGCCTGGACCGGTTCCGGATGGAGACCTCACTCACCCGGCCCGACGGCCACCACTCCGATATCGACCTGTCCATGTCGGTGGTGCGGGACGCGCGCGGCAGCGTGCGATTCCTCATCGGGGTGGCCGTCGACATCACCGAACGCAAGGCGCTGGCCGACCGGCTCTGGTACGAGGCCCATCACGACGACCTGACCGGGCTCGCCAACCGGCTGCTGTTCTTCGACCGGCTCGCGCGGGCCGAGCCGCCCATCGGCCTGTGCTATCTCGACCTGGACGGGTTCAAGGAGATCAACGACGACTACGGCCACACCATCGGTGATCGCGTGCTGCGCACGGTCGCCGAGCGGCTGGGAGCGGCCGCCGCGCCCGACGGACTGGCCGCACGGATCGGCGGCGACGAGTTCATCGTGCTGATCGAGCGGTGCACGGGTGAGGCGCGACTGGTCGACATGTCGGCCCGGCTGCTGGCGGCACTCGGCGAACCGGTGGGGGTGGCCGGCGGGTCGATCACGGTGGGCGCGTCGATCGGAACCGCGCTGGTCACCAGGCAACCCGAGGCGGTCGACGATCTCATGCATGCGGTCGACACCGCGATGTACCGCAACAAGACCGCGCGGCAGCGTCCCGGCAGCCGGTCACGCCTGCATCAGTGAGCGGCCGGCGTCGGGTGGGCTCGATCCGCGAGTTCGTGCCGGTCTCGCTCGTCGCCGTACGCGGCGAGGAAACCGGAGCAGTCGGGGCATTCGGCGAGGATCGGATGCCGGCAGTCGAGGATGTGCGCGAGGAAACGATCGGTGGCCTCGAACAGGTCGATGCGGCGGCGCAACCGGGCCCGCTCGTCGCCGATCAGGGCCAGCCGCTCGTCGCGCCCGGAGAGGCCGAGTTCCCGGATCCGGCGCAGCGACAACCCGGTGCGCTGCAGGGTGCGGATCAGCCGTGCCCGGTCGAGAGTCTGCTCGTCGTAGGCGCGATGCCCGGAGGGACTGCGGGCCGGATGCAGCAGCCCGACCGATTCCCAGTGGCGCAGCACATGCGCCTCGACTCCGACCACCACGGCGGCGTCGCCGATCTTCAGTCCCTCGTCCATCGCCGGCCTCACCCCTTTACTTCATGTCGACCTTAAGTTTTATCGTGCCACAACACGTGGCGACGATCCCGTCGTTCGCGGCCCCCCACAGAACGGACGAATGACATGCCGGATCCGGTGAAGGCACCGAGTGTGCTCGAATGCTGCACTGCCGCAGTGGGTTCCGTGCGCGGGCTGATGCTGCCCCGCCGGCTCGATCGGCGCTTGCTGGCCTCGCTCCCCGACGCCGGGCTGCCCGAGCCCCGAGGCGTCGTCTCGGTGCGCTCGCTGCCGCAGGTGCCACGCTCGGTGCCGACGGCGGCGGTCGTCGAGGGAACGTTCACCCCGCGACGTATCGACAACGCGCTGACCGCCTTCGTCGTCGAACATCCGCAGGCCCGGTTCG
The DNA here is from genome assembly GCF_001613505.1 of Nocardia mikamii NBRC 108933. Taxonomy (GTDB): domain Bacteria; phylum Actinomycetota; class Actinomycetes; order Mycobacteriales; family Mycobacteriaceae; genus Nocardia; species Nocardia mikamii. Next base: position 119,155 of record NZ_BDCM01000019.1, on the reverse strand, counting down.
TGGTCGACCCCGGCGTCTGCCTGGATGCCGAACGGCGGGCGATCGCGCAGCTCCCGGCGGTCCTGCGGGTCGCGGTGCGGCCCCCGGCGGCCACCGTGGCGACCGTCGACTCGCTGCGTGAGCACGACCCGCGACCGCTGGATTTCGCGCTGCCCACCCACGCGCATTGGGATCATGTGTGCGGTCTGCTGGATCTGCCGGGATTGCCCGTCCACATGCATCGCGTCGAGCAGCGGTGGATCATGACCGGGCCGGTCGCGCCGGTCGGCGGCGTGCGCGATGCGCTGCGGGAGCGGCCGGTGGTCGAATACGACCTCGACGGACCGCCGGTGCTGACGTTCACCGCGAGCCACGATCTGTTCGGTGACGGGACCGTGGTGCTGGTGGATCTGGCCGGGCACACCCCTGGGAGTATCGGCGTGCTCGCCCATACCCGGCGCGGCTGGGTACTGCTCGCCGGCGATGCCGCCTGGCATCATCTGCAGATCGACAAGGTCCGCCAGAAGGCAAGCTACCCGGGCGGTTTCGCCGATGACGATCGCGATCTGACCTTCCGGACCCTGCACCGGCTGCACCTGGTGCGCACGACGGTGACGGTGGTGCCGACCCATGACCACGCGGCCGCCCAGCGGTTGCGGTCCGAGGAGGCGGGCGCGGCGCACGGCAGCTGAGGGCACCGCGGGCGGCCTCCGCTGCGGGCGGTCGCGGGAGAATCGGCACCTTCGAGCGGTCCAGCGGGCCCCGTCTGGCTATGGACCGGCGGGCCACTCGCTCGCGACCATGGCCTCATGACCTCCTCGGCGTATGTTCCCGCTCTGGCCGGCCACGAATTCGCGGTCGACACCACCTACCTCGACACCGCCTCGTACGGCATTCCGCCGGTCCGCGCGTTCACCGCGGTGCGTGCGGTCCTCGACGGGTGGGCGAGCGGGCATCGCGCACCCTCGCGCTACGACGATCGGGTGGATCGGCTGCGCGCCGCTTATGCCCGCCTGCTCGACGGTGCGACGGCAGCCGATGTGGCGATCGGCAATTCGGCCGCCGCTCTCATCGGACCGGCCGCGGCGGCACTGGCTCCCGGCTCCGAAGTGCTGGTCGCCGCGGGCGATTTCGCGTCCGTGCCGAACCCGTTCCGCTACCGCGGGGATCTGCGGGTGCGCACGGTGGAACTGGAGCGACTCGCCGAGGAGGTACGGCCGGACACCGCGCTGGTGGCGTGCAGTCTCGTCCAGTCCGCCGACGGCCGGACGGTCGACGCGGCGCGGCTGCGCGCGGCCACCACGGCGCACGACGCGCTGCTGCTGTTCGATGTCTCGCAGGCCGCGGGCTGGTTGCCGCTGCGATTCGCCGATGCCGACATCTGGGTGTGCGCGAGTTTCAAATGGCTGCTCGGCGCCCGCAGCGTCGGGCTGCTGGCGATCCGGCCGGAGATCGCCGACCGGGTGCGCCCGCATGCGCCGGGCTGGTACGCGGCCGCCGACCGCTGGGCGGAAATGTATGCGCCGCAACGGCTCGCCGACACCGCGCGCCGCTTCGACGCCACGCCCGATTGGCTCGGTGTGGTGGGCGCGCTGGCCGGGGCGGAACTGCTGGAGGAGTTGACCGTTCCGGCGGTTCAGGCCCACGATCTGGCGTTGGCCGACCGCTTCCGCGCCGGCTTGGACGACCTCGGCTTCACACCCGTTCCCGGACGAGCGCCGATCGTGTCGATTCCGGGCGCCGCGGCCGCCGCGGAGGCCCTGGCCGAGGCCGCGGTGGTGACCACGGCCCGAGCGGGCGCGCTGCGGGTGTCGTTCCACGTCCACAACGACTCCGACGATGTCGACCGCGCCCTGAAAGCCTTGGGCGACAGTCGGAGTCGAGACCGGGTCACCGAGTCCCTCGGCGGTCCGGGAATCGCGCACCCGTGAAAACACGCGTGGCGAGCCGTTGACCGGCGGTACCGGATACGAACGGCCACCGGCGGAAACGGTTCGTCGCGGCGATCGCGTGCGCCCAGCGACAGATCCGGACAGTGCTCCGCCGCAGTATCTTTCGACATCAGAGGGTTCGGCGCAGGCGTCCCGGTGGCTGCCGCGATTCGGCACGCACGCGATCGCGCAAGCCGCCCGGAATGCGGTGGATGATCGCCGAGCGGTCCGCGGCCGCGAGCTTCCGGCGAATGGTCGCGACCTGGGCGTCGACCGTGCGGACCGATGTCCCGCGGCGCACGGCGACCGCGCTGTTGGTCCACCCGGCGGCCACCAGGATCGCGATCTCACGTTCGGCGGGTGAAAGTTCCTGCCAGCGTGCATCGTCCGGGCCGGCGTCGGCGTCCTCGACGATCTCCAGCCGTCCGAGGAAATACCGCTGCAGTTCGTTCTCCTGCGGCCGCATCCGCCCACCGCGACGCACCGCGGCGGCGTAGCGCTGGTCGCCCAGCACCGCGGTCGCGGCCGTACGCGCGGCCACCGATCCCTCCACCACCAGCGGCACCCGGTCCGAGGCGATCCCCATCGAACGATGCAACGCGGCGGTACCGCCCTGCAGGTAGGCGATCTCGCGCGCGGCGGCGGCGAGTTCGCCCGGGCGCGCACCGGATTCGATACGCCGCGACAGGATCGTGGCCAGCGCGACGGTGCAGAAGTGGATGATCCAGCCCGCGGTCCAGGTATCCCCGCGATCGAGATGCGCGGCCACCGCCGCCCGGCCCCGGCGCACGGCGTCCGCGGGGTCGCCGTGGCGGATGGTGGCGACCAGTTCCGCGAACTCGGCCCAGGACACCGCCCAGGCCGCATCCGTTTTCGCCGCGTCGTGCAGATGGCGGCGCACCACCCGCCCGGCGACCTCCGGAGTCGCCAGGCTGGCGGCCGCGAGCACGGTGAACAGATCGCTGCGCTGGGTGCCGCCGCGATCGCCGACGGCCGCGAACTTGCGGCGGGCGCGCGACAACACATCGATCGCGCGCAGGTCCAGGCGCACCAGGAACAGTTCCAGCCCCCAGGTGAATTCGACCTGGGCGGGCAGACCGATGTCGTCGGCGGTGTGCTCACGCCATTCCCCGCGCAGCACCGGATCGGTGAGACATTCGGCAGCACATTCGCCGAGGAGCCGGGAGGTGTAGTCGAACCGGCCCTGCCACACCGCGATCCAGCCGATCAGCGCCTTGGCCGAGATCCGCAGCGACGACAACGCCGGATCGTCGCCGATCACCGCGAGGGCGCGCTCCGTGAGCCCGGTGACCGCGCGGTTGGTGCCGGTGAGGAACGGCACCCGCAACGCCATGACCACGGTGGCGATCTCGAGTCCGATCACGGCCTCGCCCGGATCGGCGAGGCTGGTCTCCACCGCGAGCAGCACGTCGTTCCAGGCCGCGCGGACCCAGTCGATCCACTCCATCTCGTCCGGGCCGTACCACATCGCCTGTCCGGCAACGACTTTGTCGCGGAAGTAACGGCGATGGCGGGCGGGCACGCCGGACGGTGCGGCCGAACCGTCCGGCCGCTCCTGCAGCCGGGCGCGCGCGAACGCTCGCACGCTCTCGGGCAGGAAATAGCGCACCGAGGTGGCCGTCATGCGGGTCGACACCAGCGACCGTTCCACCAGTCGCTCCAGCGTGGCGGCGATGACCGGCTCGGGCAACGCCTCGTCGGCGCAGACCTGCGCCACCGCGCTGTATTCGATTCCGCCGCTGCGGGTTTCCTCGTCGCCGGGGTCGAATCCGGCGGCGAAAACCGACATCCGGTCCAGCAGCAGGCGTTCGGCGTCGGTGCACAGTCCGTAGGACCAGGCGATCACGTCGCCGACGTTGCGGTGTCGCTCGTCGGCACCGGCCCGCACGCCCGACGACCAGCGCATCCACGCGTCGGAGTCGGTGCCGGTGAGATCGCGCAGCACCTCGGCGACCGGGCGGTAGCGCAGCCGGGCCGCGGCGAGACGGATGAACAGCGGATTGTTGTCCACGCGCCGGCAGATCCGGGCGGCCAGTTCCAGAGTGGCGGGCTCCGCGCCGATCGGCCGGCCGGTCAGTTCCGCGCGCCGCCGGAACAGTTCCAGCGCATGATCGTTGGCGAGTGGCGGCACCGGCACCAGCCGCTCGTCGGTCCAGCCGATCGGTTCCCGGCTGGTGGCCACGACGGTGACGTCCGGATTCACGCTCAGCAACTCGACGATCAGCCGCGCCACCGGGTGCAGGACGTGTTCGCAGTTGTCGAGGACGAGGATGGTGCGAGCGGGGCCCAGCGAGGCGAAGGCGTCGAGCAGGCAGTCCTCGGCGCTGCGGCCGGTGGGGTCGGTCGGTGCGACGGTTCGCACGATCTCCTCGGCGACCGCCTCGACGCCGGCGCCGGTTTCCAGCCGCGCCAGCCGCACCCACAGCACCTGATCGCGACCAGGCCGCTGGGATCGGCGCAATGCCTCGGTGGCCAGCGTCGTCTTACCGATCCCACCCGGCCCGAGCAGGGTGATCAACCGGGGCCCACCGGGGTCGAGCAATTCGGCGATGCTGCGCAGTTCCGCGGTCCGGCCGACGAATTGGGATATCCACGGTGTGGTCACGACCGGGCCGTCTCGCGCCGGGTCCGGGCCTCGGATCGCATCCGCTCCCGAGCCTCGGCGGGCAGATGCCGGGCGATCTGCCCGCGGGAGGTGATCTGCAACTTCTGCCGGACCATCGCCACCTGCGCATCGACCGTGCGCACCGAACTGTGGCGGCGCACGGCGATCGCGCTGTTGGGCCAGCCCGCGGCCGCCAGCACCGCGACCTCACGTTCCGCCCGCGACAGGCTCTCCCAGCGATCGGACTCGGGCCGCGGCGCCGCCACCGCGGCGACCGGCGCTTGTGCCGTGGCGACACAGGGCTGCTGCGGCAGCGCCGACCCCTCGGCGCGGCGCACCTCGAGCCGGCGCAGCTGCAGATGCCGGGCGGCGAGCCGATTGGCCTCGAGCGGATCACGCCGATGCAGTTCGGCGCGCGCGACGAGGCGGACACATTCGGTGAGGTACCACCGCGCCGAGGTGGCCGTCAGCCGCACGATCACCAGCGAACGTTCCACCAGCCGATCCAGTGCCGATTCGATCGACGCCGCCGGCAACGCGTCGTCGGCACAGATCGCCACGATCGCCTCCCGGTCGGCTCCGCCGCCCGCGGAACCGCCCGGAAATACCGACAAACGTTGCAGCAGAAGAGATTCCGTCGGTGTACAACGACTCGTGGACCACGCGATGTTGGCGCCGATATCGCGGTGGCGCGCTTCGACCCCCACCCGGGCACTGTCGGACCACTGCAGACGGCGGTCGTAGGCATCGCCGCTCACCTCGTGCAGGACGATGGTGGGCGGATTGTGCCGCAATCTGATCGCGGCGAGCCGCAGACCGAACGGATTGTGGCTCATATGGGCACAGATCCGCCGGAGGATATCCTCGTCGTCGCCGTCGGCGGTGCGGCCGGTGAGCTCCATGCGAATTCGCAGCAGCCGCAAGGCCTGTGCGGGATCCAGCGACGGCACCGGAACGAGTTGTTCGTCGATCCAGCCGATCGGCTCACGACTGGTCGCCACGACGGTCAGTGCCGGGTCGGCCTCGAGCAGGTCCGCGAGCTCGATCGCGAGAGCGGTCACCAGCCGATCGCAGCTGTCCAGGACCAGGACGTGCGGGGTGCCGTCCGGCCGGGCGGCGAGATCGCGGAGCTCGGCGATCGCGGTCTCGGCGTCCAGTTCCGCCAGCGCCAGCCAGCGCGTGGGTAGGTCGACATCGCGGCGCAGCGCTTCGATGGCCAGCCTGGTTTTGCCGATGCCGCCGGGACCGGTCAGGGTGATCAGCCGCGCGCCACGCGCGATCAGCGCTGCTATCCGCTCCCGCTGGGCGGACCTGCCCACGAACTCACTGCTGGTGGCGGGCAGTACACCGAGACGCGATCGTTGGAACATAGTAGGAACAAGTTAGCCCACCGTGCCCCCGTCGCGTGTCCGGATTCGATACCGCGATCTGCGACTACCCCGTTCGCGCGACCGGCGTGGCCTGCTGATAATGCATCTGCACGACCGCACTGTCGAAGGTCATGATGTCCACCAGCTGCAGTCCCGCCGTGTCCAGCGGTTTCGGGAACAGCGGCACGCCCCCGCCGAGCAGCAGCGGATGCACGAACAGCCGGTATTCGTCGACGAGATCATGTTCCAGAAAGTACGAGGCGGTCTGGGCGCCGCCGAAGACCACGACGGGTCCGGTGGAGGCCGCCCGCAGTGCGCCGATCTCGGCGATCGGATCGGCACCGATCACCCGGGTGTTCCAGCCCGGGTCGCGCAGCGTATGGGAGAACACCAGTTTCGGGGTGCGCTTCCAGCAGCGCGCGAATTCGACGTAGAACGGCGAGATGGCCGGATCGGCATCGGCATAGGGCCAGAACGCGGCCATGATCTCGAATGTCTTGCGGCCGTAGACGAACACCTCGGCCGCCCGCAGTTCGTCCAGGAAGGACTCACACAGCTCTTCGTCCACCACCGGCCAGTGAATTTCCTGGTCGGGCCCCTCCGCGTATCCGTCGAGCGACATCTGCATCCACAGTGTCACGCCTGCCATCGCTCACCCATCTGCCGTTACCTGCCGACGTGTGATTGTTCCCCCGGCTGGGGGCGGCGCGCATCGGTAATGTTCGGGCGCACCTACTTAAGTAGGTCGCGCCCGATACCTAATGTTGCGGGTCAGAGCAGTTCGCCGTCGCGGCACAGGCTCGACGAGCGCCAGGTCGGCGCCGGGCCTTCGTCCTCGAAACGCCATTGGGAGATCGGCCCGGCCGCGCGCCAGTAGAGGCCGCCCGAGGCCGGAACCGCCTCGTACACATCTTCGGTTCCCGCGATCAGCTGGTTGCCCACGCAGTAGTCGTTGTAGGAGGTGCCCGGCTGGCGCGCACCGGGACTGAAGCGTCCGGCCGGATTGCCGAGCGCGCCCGGATTGGCCACGGTGTCGGCGCGGTGGGACGGACCGTCCGCATTCCACCGGGCGGCGCCGAAAAGGTCGCTGCGGCAACTGAATGCCCAGCCGCCGGCATGCACCTGGGCCCCGGGGGCGAAGGCGGCGCCGGCCCACAGACAGTACGGTCCGGGCGCCTGCGCCGCGGCCGGACCGGCGGACAGGCCCACGACCGCCGCACCCGCGACGGTCGCGGCCAGCAGCAGGGCTCGGGTGGTGCGGGCAAGGGTGGCTGCGGTCATCGGTGTGTCTCCGTTCAATCGTGCACTCCCGACGCTGAGGTCAGAAGTATCGGCCACACCACTAATGTACCGTTAGACAACGGCACGTTATACCGCGAAATATTCCCACCATTGGGGGGGAAGAGATTGTCGCGAAGAACGCTCAGGAGTCGGCGAGCGCTTCCTTCAGCGCGCTGTCCTGATCGAGATATCGGGCCACGAAACGGCCGATCAGTTCGGCGCCCGCCTGCGCCGGGACGGTCCTGATCACCTCCGAGCCCGCGGCCAGCCCGGCCACGTCCGCGGGTGTGCCCGCGGAGTCCTGGAAGCCGGTCCACACCGTGCGCTGGAACAGGTCCGCGAAGCGACGCGCGATCCGGTCGCACTCGGTCGCCAGCCGCTCGAATTCGGCGATGATCTCCGGCTCCGGCACGCCCGCGGCGGACAGGCGGTCGGCGGCCTGCAGCAGCATCGGATCGGCGGCACGGTAGGTGCTGGCGTCGACCGGTTCGTAGAGGCCGAGCGCGACGACCCGGGCCAGCCCGTTGGGTACCTCGTGCAACCGCTGCGCCAGATCGGTCGCGGCGATCGTCGCACCGGCCGGCGATTCGGCGCCCGACGACACATCGGGCTCCGCGACGCCGAGGATGTCGCCGAGATCGTCACCACGATCCCAGGCGTTGAGCAGTTCCTTGATGCCGTTGAGCTTGATGCCGCGGTCGAGCAACCGGCTGATCGTCCGCACCCGGTTGAGGTGTTCGGCGCTGTAGAAGCCGGTACGACCCTTGACCTGCGGCGGCGGCAGCACGCCGCGCTCGTGGTACACCCGCAGGCTGCGCACGGTGGTCCCCGCCTCACGCGCGAGCTCGTCGATGGTGTACTCGGTCCGGGTCGTCATACATCAAGGAAACCACACCGAAACATGCGCGGATCGAAAGCGTGCGGCGGCATGCCGGTTCCCATCTTTGGCGGTTCGATTGCGATCCGCGGGGGTAGCCGACCTATTCTGCTGTGCATGGACGATATGGCGGACGCGCGCCCCAGCGCCGCCGAGCGAGAGCGCGCACTGCAGGAATTGTCACAGCAACTGGGCGCCGGCAGATTGACCCTGCCCGAATTCGACGAACGCACCGCACTGGCCACCCGGGCCGATACCCGCGTCGAGCTGGCGGCGCTGTTCACCGACCTGCCCGTCGTCACTCCCGATCCGCCCGCCGCTCCCGCGCCCGTCAACCCGCTTCCCTCGCTGGCCGTTCTGGCCGGTGCCATCACGGTCTTCGCGGTGGTGTCGGCGTGGGCGGCCGGAAACTGGCTGTGGCTGTTGCTGATCGCCGCGGCGCCGGTAGCCGTCGTGCTCTGGCGGGTGCGCGGAGTCGCCTGAGCCGGTTCACCACCGGGTGCGTGGACGCACCTGATTGGCCAGATCGACGAGCCGGTAGCGATGCAGCCGACCCGGCGCCGTGCGGGCGAGCGCGCGCAGCGAGGTCTCGAGCCCCAGCTGCAAACCGGATTCGGTGAGCGCGAAGCCGAGCAGGGTCGCATCGGGCCGGCGCGGCTGCCCGCCCGCCCGCAGCCATTCCAGTGCCGCGCCCACCACGACGACCTGCAACTGCAGTACCCGCGGCTCCTCCGGCAGGGCCTCCAGACGGTGTGCGGCCGCGGCGAGATCCTCCTCGGTCACCTCCGCCACCGGTCGCGACACCAGCAGCAGTCCGCCGGTCATGTGCGCGAGCGCGTAGTGCCGGGAGGTCACCGGCACCCGGTCGAGTACCGCGACGGCGTCGAGCAGTTCGCCGTCGGCGGCCAGTCGTCGCGCCAGTCCGAACGCGGCGCTGACCACCCCGTGGTTGGTGCGCCAGACGGTCCGGTAGAAGTCGACCGCGGCCCGGTGCCAGCGATCCGGGTCCGCCGGCAGTTCGAGATGTTGCAGCACCAGTTCGGCGGTGGCCGCCAGCGCGAGAGCCGGGGCGATCTCCCCGGGCAGCATGGCGTGCACGGTGTCGAACTGGGTGTAGGCGTGCTCGAAGGCGCCGTCGAGCAGATCGGCGATACCGCGGTACCAGGTCAGCCGCCAGTCGGCGTCGTAGTCGATCATCAACTCCCGCAACAGGGCCCGCGCCGGCTCCACCTCCCCCAGATCCAGATGGGCGCGCACCGCGGTGAGTGCGCCCTCGAGTTCGAAGGAGCCGGTGTCCGCGAGGACGCCGGAGGCGATCCGATCACGGATGCGCCGCAACGTATCCAGCGCATGCCGCGGATCTCCGTGCAGCAGCGTGGACATCAGTTCGGCACTGGGATCGGTGCTGTCCATCAGGGGAACCGGCAGGGCGGCCACCACCGCGCGCGCCTCGAGGGTCGGCATCCGGTGCCGGCCGTCGACGATGCCGTCGGTCTGACCGATCAGAGTCTCGATGCCGAAATCGCCACGCATGGAACCGAATTCGACCGACGCCTGCGGATGCTCGCGATCGGTGTCGGTGGCCAGCACCATCCGGAGCACGCCGGTGAGCTGGCAGTACATCGAATAGGTGGACGGGAACCGGCGGGCCGGGTCGGGATCGGTGGCGCGGCACAGCAGCCGATACAGCGACGGATAGCGAACCAGCAGCGGATGCGCCTGGGGCCCCGGCATTTCCGGCAGCTGATGGCCGCGCTCGTCGCGCGGCAACTGCATCACCAGAGCCGCCAGGGTGCGGCCGACGGTGTAGATGTCGGAGGCCACGGTGGGCCCGGTCTCGGTGATCTCAGGCGCCTGGAAACCCGGTGTGCCGTAGATACTTCCGAACGACTCCATGGCCGCCACCGCGCCGAGATCGATCAGTTTGACCTCGTCCTCGCTGACCATGATGTTGTCGGGTTTGAGATCGTTGTAGGACAACCCGAACGAATGCAGGTAGTCCAGCGCCGGCAGCACCTCCATCACGTACGCGATCGCCTCGGCCACCGGAATGCGCTGCGGCGCACGCTGATCGAGTACGCGCTTGAGCGACTGCCCGCCGACGTACTCCATCACGATGTAGCCGTCGGCGACATCACGGCCCGGGCCACGGTGCTTGACGAAGTTGTAGATCTTCACGATGCCGGGGTAGGCGACCTCCGACAGGAACTGCCGCTCCGCCAGCGCGACCACGTGCGCCTCGAAATCCTGCGGATTCTGCAGACCCTTCAGCACCACCCAGCGATCGCTGACATTGCGGTCGACGGCCAGGTAGATCCAGCCCAGACCGCCGTGCGCCAGACAGCCCTGCACCTCGTACTGTCCGGCGACGACCTCACCCGGTTGCAGAATCGGCCGGAAGCTGTAGGGCGAGCCGCATTTTCCGCAATCACCCGCCACCTGCCCGGAGCCCGCGTCGTCCGCGCGCCCGACCGGGGAGTTGCATTTCCAGCAGAATCGCTTCTCCTCGGGCACTTCCGGGTCGTCCAGTACCGCGGCGCGCGGATCCACCGAGACCACCCGCGGCATCTCCACCAGACCGGCGCCCAACCGGCGTGGACTCGGCCGCGAGCGCGCGCTGCGGCCGGAGCCGGCCTCGGAGCCGAGCGTATCGACCTCGACATCCGCGGTCACCGGTCCGGAAAGCGGATCCGGCGCGAAACCCGTTGCCACACCGCCGTTTCCGACAGAGTCACCGACGTGGTGTCGCGCGGACGCTTCGCCCGGAGATTCCACCGCGACGCGTAGCCGTTGCGAGGGTTCTGCCCCACCGTTGCGTCGCGTCGCCCACGGATGCGCATCCGGTCCGCGCACCTCACTGCGGCGGATGCGGCGATTCGCCCACGGATGCGGAAGGGGTGTATCGGGTCGCTCCGGCATGAGAAACCTCCCGAGGCCGCTGATGAACCGGGGCCTCATTCTCGTTCCCCGGCCACGGCCCCGCGTTCGCGAACTTCCCAACGCCGGGAACAGCTCCGCCCCGGTGGTACCGGGGCGGAGGCTGTGGCTACTTCTCGGCGTCGGGCGCTGATCCCGGCTCCCCGGATTCGGCTGCCGACTCGGCCGCCTCGTTCTGTAGCGGGCGTTCCGCCAGCACCGGGAACTGTCCGGTGTAGCCGAGGCGTTCGGTAGCCATCGCCAGAACCTTGCGGCGGGCCAGGAACCAGCCCGCGACCAGCGCCGGCAGCATGACGCACACCATGGCCAGCACGGCGAAGCGCTGTACGTCGTCGTCGCTGGCGGCCATCAGGACCACCACCGCCGCCAGGAACACCAGGGTCGCGATGCTGGTGTACGGGGCGCCGATCAACCGGAACGACGGACGCTCCGCCTTGCCGATGCGCGACCAGCGCCACAACTGCAACTGGCACAGGATGATCGCCGTCCACGCGAAGATCGTGCCCAGCGCCGACATGTTCAACACGATTTCGAACGCCTTGTCCGGCACCATCGCGTTGAGTCCCACACCGATCAGCGCGATGCAACCGGTGGCGAGGATCCCGACGTACGGCACACCGGAACTCGACATGCGCGAGGCCAGCTTGGGGGCGCTGCCGTTCATCGCCATCGAGCGCAGAATCCGGCCCGTGGAGTACAGCCCGGCGTTCAGGCTGGAGAACGCGGCGGTCAGCACGACGAGATTCATGATGGACCCGGCGCCGTTCACCCCGAGTTTGGAGAAGAAGGTGACGAACGGGCTCTCGCCGGCGTGGAAGTCGCTGTAGGGCAACAGCAGTCCGAGCAGGACGAGCGAACCGACGTAGAACAGCGCGATCCGGGCGATCACCGAATTGATCGCGCGCGGCATGATCTTCTCCGGATTCTCGGCCTCGCCCGCGGCGGTGCCGATCAATTCGACTGCCGCGTAGGCGAAGACGACGCCGGTGGTGACGGTGACGAGCGGCAGGAATCCGGTCGGGAACAGACCGCCGTGCGCGGAGAGCAGGCTCGGACCGGTGGTCTGGCCGTCCAGATCGAAGCGGCCGCCGAGGATGACCACACCCACGATCAGGAAGGCGACCAGCGCGATCACCTTGATCAACGCCGCCCAGAACTCGAGCTCACCGAACCAGCGCACCGAGATCAGGTTGATGCTCACCACGATCGCCAGCGCGACCAACGCGATGAGCCACTGCGGAATGCTGCGGGTCCCTCCCCAGTAGTGGACATACGTCGCGATCGCGGTGATGTCTACGATCCCGGTCATACACCAGTGGAAGAAGTACATCCAGCCGACGCCGAAAGCCAGTTTCTCGCCGTAGAACTCGCGCGCATAGGAGACGAACGATCCCGAGGAGGGGCGATGCAGCACCAGCTCGCCGAGCGCTCGCAGGATGAAGAAGACGAAGATTCCGCAGACGGCGTAGACGAGGAACAGGCCCGGACCCGCGTCGTGCAGGCGGCCGGCGGCCCCGAGGAACAGGCCGGTGCCGATGGCACCGCCGATGGCGATCATCTGCAGCTGGCGGGGGCGCAGCGATTTGTGATAGCCCGCATCCTCGGCATGCAGCGCGTCCGCGGGCGCCGTCGCCTCCGAGGGAGGTCGAACAGTTGTCATGGGGAGGACCTTTCACGTGACGGCGATCATATCTATGGGCAATGTACCGTCATTCAACGGCACGTTCAATACGTGGGATAGGTTGTAACACAACGGAAATCCCGCCGCCGAGGTCGGCGGTAGACCATACCGATAGGTATCGGTACGCTGGATAACGACAACGGCCGAGGAAGGGCGAGGATATGGCCTGGTTCGAGCGGGAATTCATCGCCGTCCCGGACGGCCGCAAGGACCAGCTGGTCTACAAGTGGCCCGATCTGAACATCCGGCGCTACAGCCGGACGATCGTCAATGCCGATCAGATCGCGCTGTTCGTCAAGTCCGGCCGGGTCGTCGCGACGATGGGACCGGGCCGCCATCGCGTCGACGCCGACGAACTGCCGGTGCTGGGCGCACTGGTGGACTCCGTCACCGGCAACAACTTCTACCGCGCGGAGCTGTATTTCGTTTCCACGCGCGAATTCGCGGGCGTCAGATTCGGCGGCCGGCTCGACGACATCGTCGACCCGGCCAGCGAGCAGATCGTGACGCTGCGGGTCTTCGGCGAATTCGCTCTGGCCGTGCGCGATCCCGCGCAACTGATCACCTCCCTCGTCGGCACCACCGATCTCACCGATCCTGCCGGAATTCAGGCCTGGTGCGCGGATTTGCTGCTCAAGTCGATGAAGATGACCGTGTCGCACGGCATCTCGCAGGGCGACTGGCAGGTGCTCGGCCTCTCGGCGCAACTGCAGTCGATCGAGTCGGCGGTGGTGCGTCAGACCAACCTCACGCTGTACGAGTACGGCATGCGGATCTCGCGCATGGGGAATTTCGACATCACCCTGGCACCCGAGGACGCCGAGCGACTCAAACGACTCGCCAAGGATGTCACCTACATCCGGCTCGCCGGCGATTTCCAGCGTTACGCCGCCGGGGAAATGGCCCTGGGCGCGGGCCAGGGAATGGCGCACGGGCACGGCGGCGGCGAAGGTGGATTCCTCGGCGCCGCACTGGGTCTCAACGCGATCGCCGGCATGGGGCAGCCGTCGACGGTGCCGTGGGCCGCGCAGCAATCCCCGCCTCCGCCCACGTCGCCGTTCGGCCGGCCCGCGGACCGACCGGCCCTGCAACCACCACCCGCGCCGGAGTCGAACACCTCGGCCTCGCTGCCGCCGACAACTACCGCCGGAGCCGACGCATCCGCGACGCCCGGGGGTGACGACGCCACCGCCTCGGAGCAGGTGACCTGCGCATCCTGCGCTACCGGCAATCCCCGCGCCGCGCGATTCTGCATGCACTGCGGCACACGGTTGGCCGCTCCCCCACGCCACTGCGCCGAATGCGGTGCGGAGCTCCCTCCCACCGCCCGCTTCTGCGGCGCCTGCGGAACTCCCGCATAACGACGCCGCCCACCCGATCTCGGGTGGGCGGCGTCGGCGGGGTTCCGGAGCGGGTTCGGGTGTGCCGGTCCCAGGCGGCGCACCCGAACCCACCGGCAGGTCAGCTGGGCACCGTCGCCGTCGTTTCGGCGCTGCCGACCATGCTGCGGACCTGACGTGCGGCCACCGACAGGGTCGCCAGGTCGTGGGCTTCGGAGGTGAAGATCTCCCCGAGTGCCGCGCGGGCACGGCTGAGGCGGGAACGGTTGGTCGATTCCCAGTAGGCGATCTTCTCCTCGGGGGTGTCGACCGGTTCGGTGGTGGTCAGCACGTCGGCGGTGAGCGAGCGCAGCGAATCGTAGAGATCCTCGCGAACGGCCAAGCGCGCCAACGTCTGCCAGCGATCGCCACGGTCCAGCCCCGCCACCGCGGACAGCAGCCGCTGGATGTCGAAGTGGGCGTCCAGCGCGTAGTAGAGCGCGGCCACCTCGTCGGCATCGCGTTCGCAGATGTCGGCGATATCGAGCACGTCCAGCAGCGGGAACCGATGGATCAGCAGGAACACCTCCTCCGCCAGCTCCCGCGGGGCGCCGTGACCGATCGGACCGCCGGAGCGCGACATCAGATCGTCGGCGAGCGCACCGGGCCGCCAGGCCGGCACCCGTGCCGCCAGCGCGCGCACCCCGTCGCGGTAGCGCGCGATACCGGCGCCGACCGCGATCGGCTGCGGCCGGTTGGTCAGCAGCCAGCGCGCCGCCCGATCCAGGGTGCGTTTGGTTTCCATCTCCAGCTCGTTGCGGGCCGCCGCCGGCATCGGCGTCGTGCGGATGCGCTCCCACAGTGCCCGCAGATCGAAGATCTCCACGGCCGCGGTGAAGGCGCGCACCGCGTCGTCGGTGGTGGCCCCGGCCTCCTCGGCGAGCCGGAAGGCGTAGGTGATGCCGCCGTAGTCGACCATATCGTTGACCACCATGGTGGCCAGGATCTCCCGGCGCAGCGGATGGCGGCCGATCGCGGCGCCGAAGCGTTCCCGCAGCGGTGTCGGGAAGTAACCGGGCAGCAGCGCCTCGAACGCACTGCTGTCCAGCAGATCACCGCTGAGCAGATCCGACTTGAGCGAAAGCTTCACGTGCGCGAGCAGATTGGCGAGTTCCGGTGAGGTCAGTCCTGTGCCCGCCGCGGCGCGCCGGTCCAGTTCGGCATCCGAGGGCAATGCCTCGAGCTGCCGATCCACGCCGCGCCGCGTCTCCAGTTCCGCGATCAGCCGCCGGTGCACCCCCACCATGGCGGCCGCGTTCGACCGCGACAGACCCATCCGGAAGTTCTGGGAGATGTTGTCGCGCAACACCAGTGCCGAGACCTCGTCGGTCATCTCGGCCAGCAGGGCGTTACGGTCCGACTCGGCCAGCTCGCCGGCGGAAATGGCCGCTCCCAGAAGGACTTTGATGTTCACCTCGTGGTCGGAGCAGTCCACGCCGGCGGAGTTGTCGAGTGCGTCGGTATTCATCCGGCCGCCGAGTTTGCAGAACTCGATCCGCCCGAGCGCGGTGGCGCCCAGATTGCCGCCTTCGCCGATCACCTTGACCCGCAACAGATCCGCGTCGACCCGCACGGCGTCGTTGGATTTGTCACCCACGTCGGCGTGTGATTCGGTACTGGCCTTGATGTAGGTGCCGATACCGCCGTTCCACAGCAGATCGACCGGCGCCAGCAGGATCGCCCGGATCATTTCCGGCGGCGACAACGTGCTCACGCCCGGATCCAGATCGAGTGCGGCGCGAATCTGCGGCGTGATCGCGATGGCCTTGGCGGAGCGATCGAACACCCCGCCGCCCTCACTGATCAGTGAGGTGTCGTAATCCGCCCACGACGACCGCGCCAACCCGAACAACCGCTTCCGCTCCGCGAACGACGACCCCGCCACCGGATCCGGATCGATGAAAATATGCCGATGATCGAACGCCGCCACCAACCGAATATGCTCCGACAACAACATCCCGTTACCGAACACATCCCCCGACATATCCCCGACACCCACCACCGTGAACTCCTCACGCTGGGTATCGACATTCATCTCCGCGAAATGCCGCTTGACACTCTCCCACGCACCCTTCGCCGTAATCCCCATCGCCTTGTGGTCGTACCCCGCCGAACCACCCGACGCGAACGCATCACCGAGCCAGAAATCGTAGTGCCGCGCAACCTCGTTGGCGATATCGGAGAACGTGGCGGTGCCCTTGTCGGCGGCCACCACGAGATAGGTGTCGTCCCCGTCGCGGCGCACCACCCGCTGCGGCGGGATCACCTCACCACCGGCATGGTCGACATTGTCGGTCAGATCGAGTAGTCCCGAGATGAAGGTGCGGTAGCAGGCGATGCCCTCGGCCTGCATGGCCTGGCGGTCGGCCGCCGCATCACCGGTCGCGGCCGGCGGGCGCTTCACCACGAATCCGCCCTTGGCGCCGACCGGCACGATCACCGCGTTCTTCACCGCCTGCGCCTTCACCAGACCGAGGATCTCGGTCCGGAAATCCTCCAGGCGATCCGACCAGCGCAATCCACCGCGCGCGACCCCACCGAAACGCAGATGCACACCCTCCACCCGCGGCGAATACACGAAGATCTCGAACTGCGGCCGCGGACGGGGCAATTCGGCGATGGCGTGCGGGTCGAATTTGAACGACAGATGTCCGAGCGGATTTCCGTCCTCGTCGCGGCGGAAGTAGTTGGTGCGCAGGGTCGCCGTGATCAGCCCGAGAATCGCCCGCAGAATCCGGTCGGTGTCGAGGCTCACCACGGCATCGATCTCGTCCTGCAGCCGCGACGAGATGGCCGCGGCCCGCGCGGTCGCGACCGGCCCGAGGTGTTCGGGATCGAAATAGGCCTCGAACAATTCGGTGAAGGCGCGCGCGGTGCTCGGCTGCGCCAGCAGCACGCGGGTGATGTTGGCGAAGGTGTAGGCGAATCCCGCCTGCTGCAGATATTTCGCGTAGGCGCGCAGCATCGCGATCTGTCGCCAGTGCAATCCGGCGCGCAGGACGAGTTCGTTGAGTCCGTCGACCTCGCCGTCGCCGAACCACATCGCCGACACGGCCTCCGGCAGGCGTTTGCGGATACTGGTGTCCGGCAGGGATTCCAGCGCCACGGCGCGGTCCAGATCGGCCTCCGGATCGCCCTCGCCGGTGCCACGCAGCGTGTTCGGCGCGACCCGCAGGCCGAAGTCGTAGATCCACCGGGTGCTGTCGCCCGGCAGTTCGAGCCGGTAGGGCTTTTCCTCCACGACCTCGATGCCGAGGCTGTGCAGCAACGGCAGCACCCGGCTCAGCGACACCTCGGTCCCGGCGACGTAGAGCGTGAAGCGCCACTCCCCCGAGGGGGCGCCGGCGGTGCGGTAGAGATCGGTATCGATCTGCCCGTCGGCCAGGCGCTGCAGCCGGCACAGGTCGTCGAGCGCCCGCGCGGGCTCGTATTCCTGCTGATAGGTCGCCGGAAACGCGGTCGCGTAGTCCTGGACGACCGGCGCGGCGATCTCGGCGAGGCCCGCGGCTTCGCTGACCAGCCGGTCGCTCCAGCTGCGGGTGGTCGCGAACAGCAGGTCCTGAATGCGTTCGCGGTTGGATTCGGTGATATCCGCCGGTTCGGCGTCGGCACCACGGTGCACCGTGAAATAGACGACGGCGAGCTCGGATTCGGTGACACGCGCCGAGTAGGCGATCTGCTCGGCGTCGAATTCCCGGCGCAGGATCTCGTGCATCCGCAACCGCACCTCGGTCGAGTAGCGGTCGCGCGGCAGGTACACCAGGCAGTACACGGCGTTGCTGCCCACATCACGGCGCAGGAACAGCCGGATCTGCCGCCGCAGCCCGAGATTCATGACGGCCGAGACGGTTTCGAAGAGGCGGCGCGCGTCGGTGGAGAACAGTTCGACGCGCGGGAAGGTCTGCAACATCTCCAGCAGCGCCTGGCCGGAGAACGAATTCAGCGCCAGGCCAGCCCATTCGATGACCTGGTGGACGCGGCGGGAGATCACCGGGATGTCGAGGATGTTCTCGTGGAAGCCGCTGACGGTGAAGGTGCCCACGAAAACGTGTTCGCCCACCACCTGGCCGGCGACCGAGGGCGTGGTCTCGGCCGCGTAGTCGGCGACGCTGACCACGTACACATCCGGCGAGCCCGGCAGCAGCGAGTCCAGGGAGCCGTTGGACAGCCGCAGGATCTGCTCCGAACCGGGTGCGGGAGCGCCCACGTCCACACCCGAACCGTCGCGCAGCACGCCCAGTCCGGTGCCCGAAACCTGTTGCGGCTCAGGACCGTCGGCGCCGGGATGAACCCGGTAGTAGCCGTATCCCAGCAGGGTGAAGTGCCCGGAGGTCAGCCAGCGCAGCAACTGCGCGCATTCGGCCGCCTCGGTCGCGGACGGTTGCGGTACGGAATCCAGCCGCGCGGCCAGCGTTCCCATCGTGCGGGTCATCGCCTCGGTGTCGTGGGCGACCTGGCGGATCTCGCCGAGCAGGGGTGGCAGCGCCCGCTCGATCCGGTCCAGCACCGCGTCGGAATCCCCGGCACCCAGCTGCACATGGATCCACGACTCGGTGACGACGTTTCCGCTGCCCTCCGATCGGCTCGCCGAATTCGCCTGCGCCACATCGAATCCCTCGCTGGGCGCGATCGCCCGCAACCGGCCGCGCCGATCCCGCAGGACGTCGAAGACCGGATGCACGACCTCGGTCACGGTGGCGCCCAGGCGTTGCAGCGCCGCGGTGAGCGAATCCACCAGCAGCGGCATATCGTCGTTGACGATCTGCAGCGCCGGTCCCAGACCGCTGCCGTCTCCGGCGCGATACAGCCTGGTCACCGCGGTTCCCGGGCGCCGACCCGCGGCCAGCTCCAGATGATGCCGGAAGATCTGCTCGGCACGGTCGGTGATCGTGGGCGCCGCGGCTCCCGGCTGAATCCAGCGGAAGTACACCGCCTCCAGATCTGTCGGATCATCACGGAATCGCTTCCATGAAATCGTCTGCTGGGTAGTTGCCACCATCGACCCGTGCCTTCCCGCGATCGGAATCGGTACCGCAGTATTGCGGACTGTCTGTAACGTGCCGTTAAATAACGGCACGTTGTTCAGTGTAACAAGGATTGCGCGCTGTTACCCGGTTTCTCAGCGAACCAAACCGGATCGGAACAGAAAAGTCTGCGCGCCTGCACGATTCGCGAACGTCGCCGTCTCGATGCGCAGACCGGTGCGGGTATCTGCATACCACACCGTTGCCGAAGGACCGATGGCGACGAACACGGTGCCGTCGGCGATGACCGTGCCGCCGGCCACGCGCCAGCCGTTGACCACCGCGGTCAGATTCTGCGGTGGATCGGCGCGCACAGTGAAGGTCAGTTGCCGGCCGTCGGTGATACCGCCGGACAACAACGGGTGATCGGCCGCGATCACACAGTTGTCCACCGCGGGCCCGCTGTCGACATGACGGCACGAGGAGGCGGCCCGCACCAGATCGGGCAGCGCCTCGACGGGGGTGAGCTGCCCGATCATCGGCGGCGCGTCCACCGCGCAGGAACGGATGACCACAACGGCCACCACCAGCAGCGCGGCGATCGCGGCGATCGCGACCTTCCAGCTGACCTCCGGCGCAGCGATTGCGGCAGCGCCTTTTTCGGCCTCGGCGGCCGCTTTGGTGGCGCCCTCACCCGCTTTCGCGACCTCGGCACCCACCTTCTCCGCCGCACCCGCGGTGCGCGCGATCAGGCGCCCGGCTTCCAATGCGGTGTGCGCGGCATCCGCCAGCAGTGGGTGACCGGCGCTACCACCGTCGACACGGGCCTCGGGACCGAGCGGCAACGGGGCTCCGCAATGGCCGCAACGAGTTTCGTCTCCGCCATTGCGATGGGAGCAGTACTGGCAGATCGAATGCGGAGGTTTCAATGTCCCGTGATCACAATCGAGGAGATGGCGGTGGCGTTGATCGAGGGCTCGCCTTTGGACTGCTGGATCGTCAAGGTGATCTTCGAGGCGCTGACCGCGGGAGACATCTTGGTGACCACGAGACTGCGCTGATCCAGCGTCTGCTGCGTATATCGCGTCGCGGTCGGATCGTCGAACAGATACGACACCCGGCTCACCGTGCGGTACTTGTTCCACTGGTCCGCACCGTCGCTGCCGACGCTGTCCCAGCCGGGGACGATCCCGATGGAGTCCACCTGGTATTTCTTGCCGAGGTCGATCGTCATGACCTGGCCGTCGATCTTGAACGCCCGCACGCAGGACCAGGCTTTGCCCGGCTCACCGGAAAAGGCGTCCATCGCGTCCGTACTGCCGGCCGGGCAGTGCGCCTGCGCGGATCGGACCTTGATGGGGGCGCTGCTCGACTCCGAGGGCGCCGATTCCGGACCCGCGCCCGGCTTCGACGACGGGGGTGCGGCGGCCACCGGAGTGACCACGGCCAGCTGCTCGGGATTGCTCTTCTTACCGCCCGTGGTGACCAGCACCAGCACGAGCACGAGGGCCAGCGCCGCGGCGACCGCCAGGGCGACCTTCGGTTTGCGCAGCTGGGCCAGCACCACCTGCGGAAATTGCGGCCCACCGGCCGAGGTGGGGTCGGCCGCCTTCTCGCGGGGTTCGGGCGCGGCGCCGGCCCGCTGTTCGGATTCCTCCGCCGCCGCGCCGAGCCGCGCCGAACGCTCGGAGAAGTCCGAGGTGAATTCGAGCTGGCTGGCCCCGGCGGGCGATTCACCGCTGAGCAGCGCCATGATCCGGTCACTGGCCTTCGGCCCGGAACTCACCTTGCGCACCGACGGTACCGAATCGGAATCCGCTACGGAATCAACGGCATTCGGATGTTCGGTAGCCGAGGGACCGGCGGCCGGGCCGCCGTCGGCGGTGAATTCGGGCGATCCGAACGACGGGTCGGAGAGCAGCGTGTCCAGGACCGCGCCGCGATGGCGAAGGAAGAGATCTCCCTGGTCCTCGGCGGGCATATCCCGGATGGTAGCGACAATCACACCCGTGCCTCATCGGCACTATTCCCGCTGGGGAGAACAGTTTTCGCCGATTCAGTCCGGACGTTCGGTGACGAAATACTCCGGCGGCACATCGAAGACCCGGGCCAGCGCGATGATCAGATCCAACCGCGGAATCGCTTCCCCGTGCACCAGCCGGTACAGCCCGGACTGCGACACCGGCACATCCGGGTACGCCAGTTCCAGGTGCTGCGCCAGCGAATACAGCGTCAGCGACCTGGTCGAGCCGTCCTCGGTCGACACCACGGATTCCGCGATCAGCTCCGACAGGCGGCGGGAGAAGATCGCCGCCGCGCTCTGCCGGGGTGTTAGCGAGTCGTCGCCGTCCGGAGGCTGAATATCACCATCGGTCTGGGAGTCCGCCACCACATTGATCAACATTACCGTCCCGATTCGTCAGTCGGCACCAGGACCACCTACCTGCGGGGCCGTGATCGCCGGTCTATCGCCTGCCGCCGCCGGGGGCGCCGGATTGTCGTAATAGCGGGTCTCGCCGCGCGGCTCGATCAGATCCACCCGCACCGTGCGCATCGGAATGCTGACATCCACCGACGTCGCGGTGACCTGGTTGATCGCCAGATCCACGGATCGGCGGCGCGAGGTCCCCGGATCGTTGATGGTCACCGTGGTGTGCGCCGTCGAGGCGCGCGGTGACATCTGGTCGAACACCGCGATGGTGGCCGGGCTGCCGGGGGTCCCGCCGTCCGCGTCGGCGAGTCCGGATTCGGCCGCCAGCCGCAGCGAGGACGGGTCGCCGACCGCGGAAACCAGCTGCGACCAGCGGTGCGGCCGGGCCGAATGCACCTCGACGTCGGCGCCGACCACCATCGCGCGCAGCACGATCTGCTGGGCCACCGGCAGATCGGCGTGCACGTCGATGGTGCGCCGGCGCGGGTTGTAGCGCGCCGGGTCGAACAGCGGCAGGGCGAGTGCGTGCTGCGGCCGGCCACTGATCGATCCCAGGATCTGCCCGTTCGGGCCGATGGTGATCGGCAGCTCCGCGAGCAGCTCCGGGGAGGCCACGTCGTTGCCGGTGTCGTCGGGCGGCAGGGCGGAGACCGGAGTTCCGGTCGGCAACGTCGCCAGCAGGGCCGTCGACTGACGGCCACCGAGCCGCCGCAGATAGTCGACCGGCGCCGAGGTGACCGGCGGACCGACATAGCGCACGATGCCGCGCGGTCCGAGCGCACCGCCGGCCAGGCTGACCACGAGAGTGGTCCGGCCGCGATTCCAGTTCCAGCAGTCGTCGAGGCCCGCACCGTGCAACTGGGTCCAATCGATGGAGAAACTGGTCACGCAGCGCCCGGAGGCCGGCGATTCCAGCTGTCCCCAGCGCTCGCGCAGCTCCGCGGGTTCGACCCCGGCGTGCAGCAGCCGGGTCGCCTCCCGCAACGCGTCCGCGGGCAGGGCGTGCGCCGAGATACCCCGCTCCCGCAGCCGGGACGCGATCCGATGCGCCGCGGTGGCGAGTGCTTTCGGGCCGGTGACCTCGGCCGGGCCGCGGCGGGCCAGCGCGGTGAGATTGCGCTGCTGATCCAGGCGCAGCACCAGCCAGGTCATCCGCTCCCCCACCACCGGATGGGTGCCGATCAGCTGGTCGTAGAGCATGCTGTAGCTGGTCGCCGGACGGACCCGCTGGCCGGTGGTCACGATATCGATGTCGACGGCGATCCCGTATTGATCCAGCATCGAGACCAGCGTGTCGATGGGTACGACGTCCTCGGTGTAGAGCGTCTCCTCACCGATCACGGTGGGCAGATCCAAGTCGGGTGCCAGCTGGATCATCGCGACCAGCGTCGACTCGTCGGTGTGGATACCGCACACGCCGGCGGCGACCTCCACGTCGTGGATCTCGCGCGGCCGGGCCCGCTCCCGCGCCCGCGCCGCCATACCGGCCCGGTACTCGCACCAGTCCAGGAACCAGCGCACCGCGGTACGCCCGTCGACGCGGACCAGTACCGCGCTCGCCATCGCCACCACCACCAGCGGAGCGACCCACAGCGGCGCGCGGCCCCACAAACCGACCAGCACGAAACTGGCGGCGATCGAAGCCGTCACGATCGGCCCGCCCTCCGGACTGCCGATTCGGATGTTCGCCACGCTCAACGGCGTCTCCCGATCACCGTGCCGGCGTAGCTCGCTCCCACCCCGGCCACGAGCGCGGCCAGGATGACGATGCCGGCCACGATCGCCGGGCGGCGGTCGGCCGCGCGCGCGGGCGGCGGCACGAGGAGTTCGGTGGAGCGGAACAGGCCCGCCGGCTGGCGCGGAGCGGTCCGAAGACTCAGTGCCGCGAGCGGGTCGATCATGCCCGCACCGACCGAGTTGTCGATGCCGCGAGCAGGTGCGTGCGCGCTGGCCTGCAGGCGGGCGGCGATCTCCTGGGGCGTCTCGTTCGGGTAGCGCGAACGCAACAGCGCGGCCACGCCGCTCACATAGGCCGCCGCGAACGAGGCGCCGCCCACGGCGACCAGTTTGTCGGGCGCGCCGACGCCGTTGATCAGGCCACCGCCGCCCGGGCCGAGCGATTCGATTCCGGTGCCGGGCGCGGCCACCGAAACCCACGGTCCGGCAAGTGAATCCGGCATCGGGGCGCCGGTGGCGGTGGTGAATCCGACGGTCAGCACATCCGAGCCGAACCAGCCGGGTGACGAAATCGTCTGCACCGCACCCCAGTTCCGGGAATCGCGCGGGCGACTCGGATCGATCGGCGGGTTCTGCTGACATCCCGAGCTACCGGTGTTGCCCGCCCCGGCCACGATGAGCGCGCCGCGCACGTGCACGGCGAATCCGATGGCCGCCGACAGCATCGACTGGTCGAGTTTCGAATCCGCGGGCACACAGATCGGCAGCGATACGGTGATCACCCCGGCGCCGAGGTTCGCCGCGTGGGTGATGGCGCGGGCCAGATTGCGCAACTCGCGGGCCGGCGCCGCGGTGGCCTCGTCCCCCTGCGGCTGTTCCGGGCTGAAGGCGCCCGACCGGTAGCGGATCGACACCAGCCTGGCGTCCGGTGCGACACCGCTGAACCCGTCGGCGGGATCCGAGGTGGCGCCGATGATTCCGGCGATCAGCGTGCCGTGCGCGTCGCAATCCGAGAGCCCGTCGCCGCCGGCGGCCACGTAGTCGCCGCCACCGGTGAGATTGGGCAGCCGCGGATTCGGGCCGACCCCGGTATCGACGATCGCGACGGTCACGCCGCCGCCGCGGCTCAGCGCCCGCGCCTGGCGCAGATCCAGGGCCTGTTCGGGCGGTGGCGTCTGCTTCACGTCGCTGTTGGGCAGCAGGCCGACGGCCAGACAGCCCTTGTCCTGTTTGGTCGGCACCTCGGGGCCGGGCGGGCCGTCGGGCGGCGCCGCGCCAACGACCACGTCCGGCGGGTCCAACGCGGCGGCCGGACCGGCACCCAGCAGGAGGAGCACCGCGACCAGCGCCGTGCTCGCGGATCGGATCGGACGCATCAGATCTCTCGCATGGCGGTGTAGATGCCCATGATCCAGAACGCGATCACCGGGACGATCACGATCAGGGCGTACTCGATCAGATCGATGACGCGGCGGGTCACCGGCGACAGGCGCGTACCCGGAAGCCGAAGCGCCGCAACGCAGGCCGCCACCGCCGCCGCCACCGCGACGAGCACGACCACCAGCCGGGCGCCCGGGGTGTGATAGGCACCGACCAGGACGAATCCGAGACCGGTCAGGGTGATGGCGGCGGCCGAGACCAGCGCGAGGGCCTGCACACGATCCGGGAACCAGCGCGAGCGCAGCACCAGAATCCCGGCGACCGCCACCGCCAGCACGATTTCGCGGATCCCGCCCGGGCTCGCCGCGGCGGTGACGACCGTCGACACCGACAGCAGTACCGCGACCGCCGCCATCAGTCCCCGCAGGCTGGTCACGGCCAGCCGGGCGCGGGCCTCGATCCCGGAGTGGGCCCGGCGCCGATCACGCTCGTCCTGCTCCTCGAGTTCGGGATCGGCCTCGCGGGCGGCCTCGGCGTCGAAGATGTCGGTCAGGGTCGACGGCGCCACCTCACTGCCCGGATCGGGCAGGTCCGGCGGGCGGATGCGGGCGATCACGACCGCCAGCCGGGGCGCGGCCGTCAACACGATCAGCCCCGCGAAGACGAGACCGGCGGTGACCTGCCGCAGCGCGAGATCGAGATAGGTGGCCGGTACCGCGGCCGCGGTGATCACCACGCCCAGCACGGTGACCGACATCAACGTGGCGATCCCGAAACGGGTCACGCGCATCATGGTCGCGGCCGACACGGCGGCCACCACGGCCCCGGCGGCGATATTGGCCGCGGCGAACGCGCCCGGCTCCCCGTAGGCGGGCGGCACCAGCATCGCCCCACCGGCGGACAGCAGCGGCACGGCCGACAGCGCCAGGCCCAGCGAGATGCCCGGTGCCACCCGCCGCCCGCGCACGACCAGCGCCGCCACCCAGTACGCCACGCCGAGCAGCAGTGCGGGCAGCCCGCACCACCACACCGAGCCGGTCTCGGTCCACGACCACGCCAGCATTCCGGCGGCGGCGACCGCACCCACGCCCAGGGCGCTGACGCCCACGATCGCGATGGTGCCGCGGTCGAATTCGGCGAATTCGCGTTCGTTGATCATCGCCAGGGCGTCGGTGATGTCCTCGACGACCGGGGTGAACATCTCCGCCGACTCCACCGCGGTGAGCATGAGCACGGCGCCGTCGACCACGTCGTGATCGGCCAGACTGCGCCACCGGGGAATCGGCGGCTCACCGGGCCGGGCCAGACTCCACTGTCCGCTGGGCGGAGTGAAATCCACGTTCTCGTCGTCGATCGCGCGCGACAGGACTCCGAGGAGATCGTCGATGAAGGTCTCGATGGTGAATTTGGTCGGCACCACCACATCGACCTGATAGGTGGCGACCATGATCGCGATCCGGGCCCGCGCCACCTCGGCCGTGGGCGCCGCCGCCGCGGGGGCGGTCGCGTAGGCAGCGGTCATCGCCACCCTCCGCGATCGCCGCCGGCCATCGGCGAACCCGGGAAGCCGTCGGCCAGCGCGGCGGCGAGCTCCTCGAACGCCAGGCCCGTGTCCTCGTCGAGCAGTCGGAGGTCGATCTCGCCGCCTTCGGACAGATGCGCGTCGTAGGGCAGTTCGAAGGTGGGCCGCTGGGCGGTGGCGAAGAGCTTCTCGATCTGGTCGACCTCGACGGTCGGCTTCACCGGGTGATGGTGCACGATCGCGACGATCGATTTGGCGATCAAATGTTGCATCCCATGCGAATTCAGCCAATTGAGGGTGGCGACCGCGCCCTTCACCCCGCCCACGGTCGCGGGCGTGACGACCAGCACCGCGTCGCTGGTGTTCAAGACGCTCCCGGTGGCCGAATCCAGCACGCCGGTACCGCAATCCACGAGCATCAGGTTGTAGTGGCGGCGCAGGATCTCGACGGCGGCGGAGTATTCACCACCCGACAGCGCCTCCACCGATTCGGTATTCCACGGTGAGGCCACCACGGCCAGATCGGCATCGTTGATCGAGGTGAACGAATGCACCGCCGAGAACGCCTCGAGATTCGGGGAGCGAACCAGATCCCGCAGCGTCAGACCGTAGGGATGCGGCCGCGTCCTCGTCGGCAGATCACCGAAGTCGGGATTCGCGTCGATCGCCACCACCCGGTCCGGGCGCAGGCGGGCGAAGGTGGAGCCGAGCGCCGCGGTCACCGTGGTGCGCCCGACGCCGCCCTTCACGCTGATCACCGCGATCTGGTAGGTGCTGTTGAGCTGACGGCGGATACGGCCCCGGCGATCCTGTTTCCGCTGTTCGGACGGGGACAGGCCGAGATTGAAGCCGACCTTGTTCAGCGCACCCCGCACACCGCTGGTGGATTTCAGCTGGGCGCGGTGCGCCGCGGCGATATCGGCCAGCAGTTCCGCGGAAGTCAGTGCGGCGGGCAGGATCTCGACCCGCTCGGAGCTCTGCACACTGCGGTCGACGCGGTCCGGGACCCGGGCGGCGGCCGGCGTTGTCGTGGAGTAGGGGGTGGGCGCGGCGGCGTGCGGCGAGGTCGCGGTCTGCTGCCAGGTCGGCGGGGCGGTCTGGGCCGCGGAATGCCAGCTCGCAGCGGATGTTTCGGCCGCATGCGGGGCGGCAGGGGGTGTCGAGGCGTCGGCGGTGCTCGTGGGTGCTTCGGCGCCGGACCGGACGCCCGGCGAGTGCACCGGCCCGGGCTGCACCGAACCCGGCTGCACGGATCCCGATTGCGCTGCTCCCGATTGCGCCGAACCCGGGTGCGCCGAACCCGGCTGCACGGCACCCGGAGCTACCGGAGCTACCTGCGCGGGTGCCGCCGCCGAGCCGGGCTGGACGGAGCCCGGTGCTGCCGGACCCGGCTGCGCGGACCCCGGTGGTACCGGACCCGGCTGCGGTCCGCCGGTGGCTCCTGAGCCGACGGGCGCCGCGCCGGTCGGCGCCCCGGCCAGGGGTGCGGCGGAGCGTGCGGGGTCGGCCGGTATCGCACCGCCGGCCGGCTCGCTCGACGACTGCACGGCGGAACCGGCTGCCGCGGCGGCATTTCCGGCCATCGACGTCGAGGCCTGCGACGTCGAGGCCGCGGAGTCACCGGTGGGCGCCGGACCCGGCTGGTCGGGCACCGCCGCGAAGAAGGCGTCGTAACCGCCCCGAGCCCGGACGGCCTCGGCCGCATGCCCATTCGTACTCGGTGCTCGGTTCATGTCCCTCATCCTCTCGAAAACGCCCGGCGGACGGTCTTATTCGACCCGACTGGTTTCGAACCAGCTGCGGCCGGGTAGAAGATCCACCAGTGCCGCGACGCCGGCGTGCAGCGCCGCCTCGTCGCCGGGCGCGTACGTCGCCCGAGTCCGGCCGTCCAGCGCCACACTCGGAGTCACGATGATTCGGCCCGACAGGGTATCGAGCACACTTACGCAGACCTCGGGTCGAGGTGTGGCTCCGTCATGGTGTTCGGTCACGACGATTTCCGCACGCCGGGCGACTTCGCTCAGCACTCGGGAGAGCAGACTCGCCGTGCGCGGCTCGGCGCCGAGTTCGACCAGTGCCCGCCGGCGCTCGTCGGGCTCGGCCGGAACCTCGTCGAAGTCTTCGGCCCATGCCGACAGCGGCGTGAAATCCAGCGCTGGGGCCGGCCCCAGCGCGGCCGACAACGCCTCGGTCAGGGTGTCCAGGCGATGGTCGCCCGCGGGTACGGACTGGATGACGACATGGTCGTCGGACCGCACCGCGAGCACCTGTGTCTCGTCCGAGCGGACCAGCGACAGTCGCAGCATGCCTTTCGGACCGTCGAGACCGGTGTCGACGATCCGGGCGATCAATTCCACATCCGGCCGGTACAGGCAGTGCAGCCAATGTTCGATCGTCGGGTGGACCCGACCGTCGACGATCATCCCCGCCTCGGTCAGCTGATCGGTGACGACGGAATACACCCGTTCCCGATCCTCGACGCGGTAGATATTGGGCAGCAGTGCCAGCACCGGCGGATAGGAGTCGATGCCGACCAGATGCCGAAGCAGCAGGGCGGCATCGACATTCAGATCGATCGCTACCGGATCCTCCTGCGCATCATCCACGCATGCTCGCGGCACTGGCCTTGTCGGCAATCTGGACCATACCCTGGCTACCGGCGGCGAAGTGGATCTGCTGATTCAGCCGAACCAGGTTCGACTGGTGGGCCACCAGCAAGCCGTTCAGCTTCCCCGCGACCTCCTGGTAGGCATCCGAGGACGCACCACCCAGGATGTTCGCCAGCGTTCCCTGCAGGTTCTTCAGGTTGTTGACATTGTCTTCCATCGCCTGCCCGAGCGTTTTGAGCGTGGTGTGGTGCTCATCGACCTGAGCGAAATTGAAGTACATATTTCCGGCCATGATTCATCGGACCTTTCGTGTGTTTTCCGGGAATGAGATCTGCACGGCTGCCAGGGGTCAGGACGCGAAAGAGGTGTTGATCTTGCCCGACATCTGGGAGGCGGCGAAGGCTCCGCCGGACCCTTCGGTCGCGTTGACGTGGCCATCGCTACCGTCGGCAGCGAGCACCTTTTGCGCGGCATCGAGGTCGTCCATATCGACCTTGCCGCCGCGCTTCTGGATCTCGCTCAGAATGCGCTGCAGTTCAGTGGCGAGATTCTTACCGCTGATGTGCAGATCGTTGAGGGTGTTGTCGATCGCCGTACCGGTGTGCTGACTCTTGACCGCGGTGTTCAACCCCAGCCGAGTCGCATCCAGGGTCCGGAGCTGGTTCTCGAGCTCACCGAGCGCCAGCGCGGTCTTGGTAGCACCGGTGTTCCAGTCGTCCGATGTTCCCTGCAAGACATTGGGATTGGTCATTTCTCATTCCTTTCGAAGTTCGTTTCACAGTCGGCTCCGCGATCGGCGGAGACGTTGAGGGGAGGCCCGGGGCCGGTGACCGGCGCGCTAGTCGCGACTCCGGTATTCGCCGGGGACATCCATCGGAACCGTGACCGGCTCGTCCTCGACGCGGTCGAGCACACCGAGGGCGGGGACCAATTCCGGTACAGAGTCGATTGTGTGGTCGTCGTCGGCGTATTCGATTACGCCGACCACAGGAGTCTTCTCGAGCACCGGCACCTCTTCGTGGTCACCGGGCACGAAGACCTTGGAGGGCTTCTTCTCGTCGTCGCGGCGCCGACGCATCTGCGCCTTGGGCGCCACCGCACCTCGCGGTACGTTGCGCGGCGGCACCGGTCCGGTGGTCGGTTCACCGGGCAGCGGACCGAATGCCTTGGCTCCCATCTGACCCCAGTTGGCCGGCATCCGGAATCCGGTGCCGGAGGCGGGCACCGCACCCAACCCACTGCGGACCATCGAGAACGAGACCGCGCTGCCCACACCGCCGTTGAGGCCCATGAGGGTGGTCGAGTACGGTGACGTGCCGTAGAAGCCGTGTTGCTCCTCGGTCAGATAGCCGCCGTCACCACCGGAATTGCCCAGCGAGTCGGTCATCGACGACATGGTGTTGTTGACATCCGACAACGCGCTCTGGGCCTCGGACCCGCCGGGTGTGGTCTGAGCGGGATCGACGCCCGTATCGGTCGGTCCCGCAGGCTTGCCCGGATCGAGCCCGTCGCCGGTGACATCGCCCGAGCCGTCGCCGGGGCCGCCGCCCGGTCCGCCGCCCGGCCCGCCCGGTCCGCCGGGGTCGGAGGTCCCGTGGTACCCGCCACCACCGCCTTGCGGCGGCGGGTCGGGAGGACTGAAATACGTTGTCCCCGGAGGACTTCCGCCCTCACCGGCGATGGTCGGCGCCACCAACGGTGGTGGCATGGCGGCGATCAGCGCTGTCGATTCCGCCTGGTAGACCTCCATCGTCTCCGCTGCTTGTACCCACATCATCAGGTACATCGCTTCGTTCTCCAGGAGCAACGGCGTCACCGCACCCTGACACGCGACGTTCTCGGCTGCCAGCACCACAGCAGCTGCCCGGTTGGCGAGGATCACCGGCAGCGGCGGCATCATCGCGCGCGCAGCGCCGTTGGCCGCCCCGGCGCTGGCTGCGAGCTCCGACATCTGCTGGGCGACGGCAGCCTGTTCCCGGTACCACATCGTGTGATTACTGAACGCGCTGTGCGCGCGTTCACCGGCCTCGCTCTGCCACGAAACTTGCATCGCTCCGTTGGATCCCTCGAATCCACCGGCCGCTGCCGTCAACGCCTCCGCTACCGCCCCGTAGGCGGCCGAGGTAGCCATCATCGGAGCCGGGCCGGGGCCCGCGGTCAGTTGTGCCGAATTCACCTCCGGCGGAAGCGCGCCGAATGCGAGCGTTTGCATCGCTTCCATCGCCAGGCTGGCCATAACAGCCAGGTCGAGCGCCGCCTGCAAAGTAGCAGCGGGGTCTGCCGCGGAACAGCCGATGTCTCCGGCCACACTCATACCGGCCGCGGCCCCCGCCGCCGCACCGGAAACCGCGTCCATCACGCACTCCCAGCCGAGTTGTCAGATAGCTACGACGCCGGCGCCGGCCGAGCTGACCTGCGCGCCACCCTCGCCATCGCTGAATTCGTATCGCTGAATCGATTCCGGCAGCTTGCTGTTCCCTTCGTGGAACTTCGTGATGCCGTTGTTGGTGATGTTGAAGAAGCCGCCCTGATAACTGGTGAAGGCGGACGACAACCCGGCGCTGACCGGATCCGCACTCGGCGGAGCCGGAGTACTGGCCGCGGCTGCGGTGTTCATCAAGCCGGACAGCGTGGTGGCGACAGCAGTGTTCGTGCTGTAAACAGCAGCGATGACTTCCGGACTGAACTGGAGATACATGGAGGTCTCCTCACAAGTGACGCCGACTCTGGTATGAGCGGTTACAGAAAGAACGCTATGGCATTCCCGCCCTTGGGAATGTTGTGCGGAATACACCACACCTTTGCGCTATTCCGGCCGTGGCACCCACGCGGCCTGGACCAGATCCCGGCGCGACTGCAGCGGCTCGACGAAGATGCCCCGGCCCACCGGCTGCTTGGTCGCCTTGACGTCACCGATCAGCATGCCGTCGAGTTTCGAGCCGTCCATGATGAATCCGGAGCTGTTCAGATTCTTGATCTGGCCGAGAACGTTGTCGTACAAGGCCATATCGGCCTGCGCGATATTGCGGGCGACGATGAGATGGAATCCGGTGTCGCGACCGTCGACGATGAGGTCCTTCAACGGATCCAGCGGATTGAGCCCGCCGCGCGCGGCCACCATGTGATAGTCGTCGACCACCACGAAGACCTCGGGGCCGTTCCACCATGAACGCTCCCGCAACTGCTGGGGCGTGACGTTGTCCGGTGGGCGCCGGGCGCGCATCTTCTGGGCGAAACCGGGCAGGCTGTCGATGAGGTCGCGCTCGCTGGTCAGATAGCCGATCAGCTGTTCGTCCGGAATCGCCTCCATGTGCTGACGCCGGTAGTCGACCAGCACCACCACCGCCTGAGCCGGAGTGA
Organism: Nocardia mikamii NBRC 108933; assembly: GCF_001613505.1. Classification (GTDB taxonomy): domain Bacteria; phylum Actinomycetota; class Actinomycetes; order Mycobacteriales; family Mycobacteriaceae; genus Nocardia; species Nocardia mikamii. The sequence goes on along the minus strand of NZ_BDCM01000019.1, from coordinate 87,151 downwards.
ACTGGGTGCGAATCGATTCCAGCAGCGCGGCCAGCACCGTCGACTTGCCGCAGCCCGGCGAGCCGATGACGGCGAAATGCGTCGATACCCCGAAATCGACCGTGGCCGGAGTCAAATCGGATTCCCGGACACCGAACGGCAGCGCCAGTCGTTGCGCGAGTGTCTGCGGCTCCGGCCGCCCGGTGATGATCTCGGACATGGTGATCTGGGCGGGCAGCAGCTTGACCGCGGGCGCCCGGCGTCCTTCGAACCGCCGGTCCAATTCCGCGATCGCCGCGCTCATCCCCTGGGCGGCGGTGTCGGCATCGCCGGAACCGTCGATGCGCGGCAGCGCGGTCAGCATGTGCAGGCCGTCGGCCGAAATGCCGCGGCCGGGACGGTCGGGCGGGATGGAGGCGACCACCGCGCGATGATTGTTGAAGACGGTGTCGGTGAGATCGCCGAGCCGCAATTCCAGCCGAGTCTGCAGCAGATCCTTGACATTCGGCCGGATCGCCGCCCACCGCGAACTGCTGACCACCAGATGGATTCCGAAGTTGAGGCCTTGCAGCGCAATGGTTTCCATCACGGGCAGATATTCGTCGAAATACGGCCCGTTGACCGAGAATCCGATATCCCATCCGTCGATGACGAAGAAGACGTCGCCGTGTTCGTCACCGCGCGCGGTCAACTCCGCCGAATCCGCCGGGGATTGGCGCCGGCGGCGGAATTCGCGCATGCTGTCGATCCCCAGCTCGCTGAACAACGCCTGCCGGTGGGCGATCAGATTGGTGATCAGCGCGAAGGTTCGCCGGATCCGGTCCCCTTCCCGCGCCGAGGCCACCGATCCCACATGCGGCACGCCGCGCAGACCGGAAAGACCGCCGGAGAAGTCCAGGCAGTAGAACTGCACCTGTTCGGGACTGTGGGTCAGCGCGGTCGCGATCACCAAGGTTTGCAGCGCAGTCGATTTGCCCGACTGCGGTCCGCCGACCACCGCGAGGTGACCACCCGCGGCCGACAGGTCCACGGTCCACACGTCCTGACGCTGCTGGCGCGGCTTGTCCACGATCGCCAGCGGAATCTGCAGTGCCCCGGGCTGGACGGCGGTGACCAGGCGCTCCAGGGTCGGCGGCACGCCCAGCGGGGGCAACCACATCTTGTGGGCGGGACGCCCGTGCCCGGCCAGCTGCGCGAGCACGGTCTCCATCAACGTCACCGCGTCGTTCTCGTCCTCGGATTCGGGCAGGACGAGCCGCGGCTCGACGACCGGTTCCGGGCGGGCGGCGACGACGTGGGCGGTGGTGAACCGTTGCGGCGGTTTGTATCCGCCGCCGGGGCGCCGGGCCCGCTGCGCATCGGCCGGTGAAGCCGCCTGCGCGGGTGGGATATACGGCGAGCCGACGTACGCGGCCTGGAAACGCTGCAGATCGCCCGCGCCGACGCGCAGATATCCCGAACCCGGCTTCTTGGGCAGGTGGTAGGCGTCGGCGGTGCCGATGGCGTCGCGGGAATCGCTGGTCTGGTTGGTGCGCAACGCGATTCGGTAGGACAGGTGGGCCTCGAGCTCACCCATCCGGTTGGCGGGCACCTTCTGCGAGGCGAGCAGCAGATGGATGCGCAGCGAGCGGCCGAGCCGGCCGATGGCGACGAACAGTTTCGCGAAGTTCGGATGCTGTTCGAGCAGTTCGGCGAACTCGTCGAGGATGATCAACAGGGTGGGCAGCGGCGCCAGCTGCGCGCCCTGCTCGCGGGCGCGCTCGTAATCGGCGACATTGGCGAAGTTGCCGGCATCGCGCAGCACGCGCTGCCGGCGCGCCATCTCGCCGTTGATGACGTCCTCCATACGGGTGACGAGATCGGCTTCTTCCTCCATGTTGGTGACGACCGCCGTCACGTGGTGCAGGCGGTCGAAGCCGAGGAAGGTCGCACCACCCTTGAAGTCGACCAGCAGCAGGTTCAGCACATCCGGTGAGTGCGTCGCGACGGCCGAAAGCACCAGGGTCCGAAGGAATTCCGATTTGCCGGAGCCGGTGGCGCCGATGCACATGCCGTGCGGGCCCATGCCCTCCTCGGCCGACTCCTTGATGTCGAGGTAGACCACCTGTCCGGCGGGATCGTGGCCGAAGGGGATGTTGAGCCGGGCCCGGTCGATGTCGCGGCGGCGGGGCCACTGCCGCTCCGCGCGGATCGCACCGGGATCGATGACCCCGACCATCTCCTCCCACGACGTCCCGGTCCCGGCCTGTTCGGCGACCACCGCCTCCACCACCGTGGACAACCGGAACGGTGACAGGCCGCGGGCCAGGGCCGTCATCGCCGGAACCGAGATCGTGTCGGCGACACCCACCCGGCGCAAGCCGCGTGCGGTCACCTCGTGCAGTTCGCGATCCGGGGAGACGGTGAACTTCAGTGCGCGCGGCAGACTCTGCTCGGTGCTGCCCAGGCGTATCCAGGTGCAGCCGTCCACGCCCGAGACGTCGCGTTCGCTGGCCGGCCCGGTGATATCGACGAGCAGGATGTAGTGCGTGCGATCCAGGGTGGGCTGGCTGTTGGCCGAGAAGGGGCCGCGGTTGAGCCCGGCGAGCACCTTCGACCGCAGCTCGGCGACCGTGCGATAAACCATCCGGCTGGAACCGATGGCATCGGTCTCGCTCGGATGCTGGGTGTGCGGAAGCCATTTGAGCCACGCCCACTGCGGGGCGTCGGGATCGGCCAGCACGGCGGCGACGGCGACCTGGTCCGGTCCGTGCAACACCGCGATCTCCGCGATCATCGCGCGCACTAGCCCGGCCACCGCCTCCTGATCACCGTCGAATCCCACCTGCGGGGCCGACAGCAGATTGATCGCGACCGGCATACCGCCCACCGTCGAGTACGCCTTGGCGAACCGGGTGACCTCGACGACGCCGACGGGATCGAGATCGGAGGTCGGGGCGGCCTCGGGCACGATCACCCGGACCTGATTCGCGATGCGCCCCCGGCCGATTCGCACCCGCAGGAACTGCGGGCTGGCCACCTGCACCTCCCACATCCGCTTACCGCCGACCAACCGGGCGATCTCCGCCGGGCCGGGATGAGTGTGGCGCAGATAGGTGTAGAGCTCGGCTTCGGCGGTGTGCACCGTCTTACGGTTCTCCCCGATGGAACGCAGGTAATCCTTGCGTTCCTCGTTGAGCGAGGCCGCGCCACCGCCGCCGCCACCGCTCATACCACCGCCGACCATGCCGAACATCGACACCAGCATCATGACGGGGAACATCATCATCATCGGATTGACGGCTCCGCCACCGTTGCGGAACATCATCACCATCATCCCGCCCATACCGGCGACCATGACGACCGGCATGATCATCCGAATCCGGGACGGCGGAACGGGTTTGGGCAATTCGGTGGGCGGCTGCAACCGCAACTCCGTGACCGCCGGCGCCTTCGGCCCGCGTTCGGCGCGGGCCGGGCGGACGAAGCGGCGTGTGCTGGTCATGGACCCCCACCTTCCGACTGCTGTGGCAGACCGACCGCGGACTTGTCGGACGGAATTCCGTCGTGCTGGACGCGGGCGTCGCGCTGGGACAGCGCCGGGCCGACGGCGAACAGCGACACCACGCTCCACGGCGCGGGCAGCGGCGCCCGCAGACCGAGCGCGGCCAGGGTCTGATCGCCGATGGCGCCCGGGGCCACGTCGATGCCGTAGCGCACGCCGCTGTCGGAGATCCAGTACAGCGACTCCCGCAGCGGTGAGGCCGGATCGGCGCCGGTGACCTGGACGAACCGGCCGGTGCCGCCGGGCATGTACGCGGTGTCGGCGGTGGCGCCGTGCGACGCCGGCGCGGTGACCAGGCCGACGATACGGGTCTGTTGTTCGGCGGTCAGCGGGAGCCGTCGCCCGTACAGCACCTGGGTGCTCGCATTCGGATCCCGGCCGCCGCGCGACCAGTGGTAGCAGGTCACGCCGTAGCGGTTCGCCTCGACGACCTGCACGGCCCGCGCCGGATAATCCTCTGTGCCGGGCCAGGTTCCGGGTCGCAGATTGGCGGCGACCACATCCGGGCCGACCGCCATGGTGGTGGCCGTGCCGTGCGAATCGGCGTTGCGGACGACGGCCGCCAGCACCGCGCTGATCTGCACCAGGCCCGATTGCGAGGCCAGATAGTAGGAGGCGGGGCGGTCCGGGCTCGACACGCTCAGCACCGATCCGACGGGCACCGACAGGCCCGAGGAGAGCGTGGTGACCCCGCCCGCGCCGGGCACGTCGGGCACCCGCAGCGGAGGCACCTCGGGTATCGCCTCGATCAACCCGCGCGAGGCCTGCGGAACCGGCATGGTGGCGTCGATACCGAGCGCCAGGGTGACCGCGGAGTCGCGCAGATCGATCGCCGCGCGCACCACGCCCTTGTCGCGATCGTCGTAGACCAGCCAGGTGATCGAACCATTGCGCAGCAGCCGCGCCTGATCACCGGACAGCGTGTGGGTGGTGTCGTCGTCCACGGTCAGCGGGCCGCCGATGGCGGTGGTGACCACCGCGGAGCCGGCGGTGGTGGGCAGGCCGGTGGTCCGGTCGATCGGTGCGTCCGCACCGGTGCGGGTGGTATCACACACCGTCCACGAGGAGTCGGTGTCGGTGCTGCCGACGATACTGTCGGGAGCGCCCGGAATTCCCACCCACGGACCGCGCGGATACTTGTCCAGCTCCTGCTGGGAGACCGGCACCGGGTCGGCCGCCTTACCGCTGATCAGCCGCGCCGAGGTCAGATTCAGCGCCGGATGCAGTCGCCCGCCGACCTTCACGTAGAGCGCGCCACTGTTCTTGTCGGCGACGATGTCGGCGTTGCCGACCTGTTTGGCGGGCTTGAAGAACGCCATCACCGCGGCGCCGGCGACGACGACGCAGGCCAGCGCGATTCCGATCGAGAGCGCGGTGGATCGGCCGCGCTGCGGATCGTCGATCATGGAGACCTCGCGCCGCACCAGCGCGTGCTCGATCCGGCGCAGCAGGAACCGCCACCCCGATATCTGGTGCTTGGTCACCACCCGGAATCGCGCCATGGCGTCAGCTGGTCGCGGCCGGCGCCAAACCCGACAGCGCGGCGGCGATGTCGAAGGCGTCGATCGTCATCAATTCCTCGTTGGTGAGTGCGGCGATGTCGACGTTCTCGCGGGTGAAGCGGTAGTCGCGTTCGGCCTCGGCGGCCTCGACGACATTGCGGATGAACCGGCCGTTACCGGCCAGATCGATCAGCCGGCGTCCGTTCTTCGTTTGCGACGCGAGCTGATCGCAGCGTTCCCGCAGTACCTCGCGCGCCTGTTCGGACAGCAGCGAATCCTTCTTGCGCGCAATGTGATCGGCGATCTGGACCAGTTCGTCGCCACCGTAGCTGGAGAAGCGGATGCGTTTGGTGAAGCGCGAGGCGAGACCGTCGTTGGAGGCCAGGAACCGGTCGATCTGATCCTCGTATCCGGCGATCACCACCACCAGCTTGTCGCGATCGTTCTCCATCCGCGCCAGCAGGGTGTCGACGGCTTCCTTGCCGAAGGCGTCGCCGCCGGACAGTCCCTCCTGGATCAGGGTGTAGGCCTCGTCGATGAACAGCACACCGCCGAGCGCGGAATCGATGAGGGCGTTGGTCTTGGGTGCGGTATGGCCGAGGTGGGTGCCGACCATGTCGTTGCGCGACACCTCGATCACTTCCGGATTCTCGACCACGCCCAGACCGGCGAAGATCTTCGCGATGACGCGGGCGATCGTGGTCTTACCGGTGCCGGGCGGGCCGGAGAAGATCAGGTGCTGCGATTTGGATTCCACCGCCAGCCCGCGCTTGGCCCGGACCTGATCCATCAGTACGCCGGACTTGAGCCGGTCGACCTGCTCCTTGACCGAATCCATGCCGATCTGAGCCTGCAGCAGCTCCGAGGCCTCCGACAGCAGTGCCTCGCGTTCCTGTTTCGCCGACGCCGCCGCCGCCTCGGCGGGATCGTCACCGGTGGTGGGATCCCAGAGATCGGTGCGCGAGGCGAGCAGATCGGGAGTGGTCACCTCCAGCCGGTAGGTCTTGTCGCGAACAGCGCGCTGCCACTCCTCGCGGTCGGACCACAGCCCGGATCCCTGCAGTCCCTTGAGGATCCGGTCGGCGTTCTCGTGATCGCCGTTGTGCCGGTACAACATTCCCAGCAGGAAGTGCGCATCCGCCCAGATGTAGGAGAGGTTGCCCGAAGCGCTGTCCTCGACGATGCGTTGTGCGCGCGGCATCGCCTCGCCCAGGCGGCCCAGATGCGCCAGCGCCTGCGCCGCCATCAATTCGGCCGCGATGTCGAGCAGGCCGTCCTCGATGACCGGTTTGGCGGTGCGGGCGGCCAGCACGTCGGACCAGCGCTTGGTCCGGAAGAACAGGGACATCCGCACGAAGTCGGCGACGTCGTCGCTGGGTACCTGATCGAGTATGGCGGCCGCTTCCTGCCATTCCCCGCCCTCGGCATAGGAACACGCCTGCGCGATGGCGATCTGATCGCGGTCGGCCATCGCCACTCGCAGGCCGTACATGCCGATTTCGACCTGACACCACAGCGACCGGTCGACCAGACCGGCTCGCTGCTGGTCCCGATAGAGGTTGTGGACCGATCGATAGGCGCCGTAGATCACCTCGGAGGTGATATCGCCGGCCATCGCGCGACCCAGCCAGGCGTCGCACATATCCGGATCCAGATCGGTCGCGGCGCGAAAGGCCGCCAAAGCTTGTTGTTCGTTGCGCACGCCCCCGGCGACCAATCCCAGAGATTGAACACCCGTATAGAACGCGTCCTCGGCCGCTGACACCTGGACATCCCTTTCGACGCTCTCGCCTGCCCGAACCATAGACAGTCCCCGACCCGGGCGAAGATCGCCATTTCCCAAACATGGGAATACCAGGAATCGCGCTTTCGGATGCCCGCACCGCCGGTGCGCGACCTGCGGAAATGAAGTACGGCCACCGACATCTATGGTGGGCCGCTATTGAATGTACCGTTATTCGACGGTATGATTATTCGTGTGGATCGGCAGTCCTCATCCTGACGATCCGCCCTTCGGAACGAGTGCTCGCACACCGCGATCCGGCCACGGGCACTCGTTCCGAATCAGCACACCGGCCATCACATCACCCGCACCACGACGGCCTCGCTCGGCATGCGCGACCATTTGACCGTCGAGCCCGAATACGGTGCCTCGATGACCATGCCGTTGCCCGCGGCCAGCTGCACATGTTCGGGGCCGCGCGCACTGAACGAGCCGGCCGGGAACACCAGATCCCCCGGCCGCACATCCTGCGGCGGAATGCGAACGCCACTGTAGATCTGCTCGTACGTGGTGCGCGGCAGGACGACCTTGCCGTCGGTCGCCTCGGCGATCGCGTACTGGGTGAGTCCGGAGCAGTCGAATCCGCCACCGCTCGGACCACCGGCCCCGCCACCGCCCCACACATAGGGAAGACCCAGATACGCGCTCGCCGCACTCACCGCCTTACCGCCGGCCGTACCGTCCGACGGGACCGGCCGGTGCATCGCCGGCAACGCCCGAGCCGTCCGCGCCACCGACGTGGTCCGTGGGCGCGGCCGGCGCCGGCCGCGCCGGCCAGGATTCGAGGTGAGCCGCCCCCGAACGGTTTTCGGTGTCGCGGGCGGCACGATCTGCGCCGCGTGCCGCTGCGCCTCGGCGAGGTCGGTATCGACCTGGCGGGCCGCATTCGTCACCGCGGTATGCGCGGCGTCGAGCAGAGCAGGGCCGCTGAAGCGGGTGTCGCCCACGGTCGCGATGGCACGCAGCCGAGTCTGCAGATCGGCGATCTGACCGTTGACCACGCTGCGGCCCTTGACCGTTCCGTCGCCGGCAGCGGTTACCGCCTTGTGCACCACCGCATCTCGCTCGGCATGCGCACCGGCTACCGAGGCGTGCATCCCGGCGGTCTCGTGATAGCCCGCCATCAACGCGCCGGTACGCAGATCGATGGCGGAATTCGACAGGGCCGCCGAAGACGGCGCCGCCTGCACGGCGGGACTGCCGGTACCGTAGAGCTTCAGCAGGGAATTCAGGACGCTGTCGAGTCCGACGGTCAGTTGTGGCGACATTCGACCGCCTCGCCATCGCTGCGCATCGAACGCCTCCCGATTCGGCCCGGCTGCCCCGAGACCAGCGAAACTCGCGGAACTTCGCATACCCGAAGTCGTCCACGACTATGCGGCACCGCCGCCGTGATGCGGAAACCGCATGACTTCCCAATTGCGGGAAGGGCCGACAATGAGGACGAACTCGAGGGAGGCGGTGCAGCGGCATGCCGGAGAACACGGCTGGAACCGAAACTATCGGCCTGCCGAAGCTGTTGCAGGACGGCGTCACACCCACGACCGGACTGCCCATGGCGGGCAGTAACGGGGTCACCGGCTCCGGACCGCTGGCGGGGAATAGCGTTGCCGGGCCGCAATTTCCGGCCGGCGGGCCGCAGACCGACGCGCGCGTGATCAACGCCCCGCAGACACCGGGCGCGGGACAGCCGGCGGCGCCCGGATCCGCCGGCCCACCGCCCGGCGGCCCTCACGAGCCGGGCGGCCCCACCAAACCGGGGCCGGGCAAGCCCGACCCGACCAAGCCCGACCCGACCAAGCCCGACCCGACCAAGCCCGATCCCACCAAACCCGACCCCACGAAGCCCGACCCCACCAAACCCGACCCGACCAAACCCGACCCGACGAAACCGGCGCCCCCCACTCCCCCGCCCGCCAATCCCGAGAAGCACTACTGGACCGTCGAACTCGACCCGCCCCCAGGTGCGAAACCGGCGGTGAAAGCCATTGTCGCGCTGGCCCGTACGGCGATCCAGACCGCGGTCGACCTGCTCGGTCGCGGTATGCCGGTGCCACCGCCGGAGGTGGCCAGTCTGCTGAAACCGGTGGTGTTCACCAATCTGGGGAAGAGCGACACCACCGTCGGCTACCGGCAGGCCATCGCCGCGGTGAACGCGCGGCAGACCTCGCTGCTCGAATACGACCAGCAGATCGCGCGAACCTCGGTCCTGGTGGCCGCCAGCAAGGACGAGACACTCGGCAGTATCAAACACATCGTCGCGGAACTGCAGACCGTGATCAAGGCGGTGCCGGCGAAGGCGACCACCGCCCAGCAGGCCGCCCTCATGCAGCAGATCAGCGCGGCGGTGGCACAGGTCTATCGCCTCGTCGACGCGGTCTACGCGGACAACCAGTCCCGGGCGGGTACCAGCAACGGCAGCGGTTCGGGGTCCGGCAGTTCCAGCGGCCGCGGCAGTTCCTCCGGTAGCGGCTCCGCGTCGGGCGGTACCGGCTCCTCGGGCGGGGGTGGCGGTCTCGGTGACATCCTCGGGCAACTGCTGCCCATGGCCGCGATGATCCTCCCGATGGGAGCGATGGTGGCGGCGCCGCTGGTCACCCAGGCGATGCAGAAGAACCAGAAAGACAAAGAGGCCGAACTACATTCGAACGGTGAGGTCACCCCCGGCACGGGCGCCGCACCGGCGGCCACGGACCCGAACGCGGCCGTTCCGAACGGCGCCGGACCGGCCGCCGCTCCCGCTGCCGTGGCACCCAACGGCGCGCCGACCGCAGTCGCCCCCGGCGCGACGGCTCCGGGCACCGCCGCGCCCACCCAGCTGGCGGGCACCACCGGCCAGACTCCCGGCACTCCGCCGCCGATCACGGCCCCGGCCACCGGTGCGTCGGCCAAGGATCGGACCAAACCACCGACCGCCGCGGCCGATCCGAATGCCGCGACACCGCAGGATCCGGAGAACGCGAGCGAAGTCGCTCCATAACCCGCACCAGGACGTGCGAGATACCCGAGCGGTGCCGGTGGGGGAGCGAATCGCCCACCGGCACCGCCTTTTTCAGGGGCGTCCGGTCACATCGGGTGCGGAGGTGTCCGGAGCCGAGACCGCGCCGGGCGGCGGTCCGCCGGCCGTCGGCGGTGCCGAGACCGTGGGAGGCGCGACCTGCGCCACCGGGGCGGCAACCGGGCCGCTCGACGCGGCCGCGGGGCGCGAAACCCGTTCGTCCACACCGGTGGACACCGCGGCCGGGGCGGCGACGAAGCGCGGATGCTTCACGATCTGCTCGTGGGCGTAGACCGCGTCGCGCAATTGCTGGCGCGAGGCCTCCCCGGCCAGCAGCAGAACCAGTTCGTTGCAGCGACGTTCGAACACGAGGGCACGCAACGCCGCGGCCTCGTCGTCGACCCGCAATTCGCCGACGTCGACCCGTCCGACGTCGACCCGGTGCGGCAGCATGGCCGCGGTGAGCAGATCGTCGGCATCGCGCAGTTCTTCCCACCACGAGGCGGGGATCGGGCGGCCCGACCCGAGCGCGGCAAGGATCCGGTCCCGGATGCCGCGCGACTGCGCCGCGTCGGGGCCGCCGGGAGCGCTGCCGGCGACCAGCCGGTGGGCCTCGGCGGCCAGTTCCTCACAGCGCGCGCGGATCTGCGTATCCGGCACGGCCGCAACGTGTTCCAGAGCCTCGCCGGATCCGGCGAGGGCCAGCCGATCGGCGGTGTCGGGAGTGAACACGCGCAGGTCGACGTCGTAGGAGGGGCCGACCAGATCCTGCACGGCCACACTCGGGAACCGTTGCCGCAGTCCGTGGTCGATCGATCCGGACGAGACCAGCGCGGTCAGCTCCGCACCGGCCTTGCGGCCCCAGGCCAGACCGAATTCGGCCAGCACCCGCGCCGGGTCCGAGACGCCTTCCCACGGCGATGCGGGGTCACCGGAACCGTCGGCGAGCACGTCGTCCCAGATCCACGGCGAGGACACCTCGCGCGGCAGATACAGCCCGGCCGGGAACCAGCCGCGGCCCTCGTTGGAGGTGATGAACACGCCGGCGCCGGCCGGACCTCGCAGCACCGCGACCGCCCAGTGCAGTCCCAGCACGGACGAATCCACCGCCGCCAGCACCGCACCCAGCAGGGTGCGGGCGATCAGCAGATCGTTGTCCACGGCGTCGCCGACGACATAGGCCGGTTCGGCCTCGGCGTCCTTGGCCTTGGCGACGGCGGCCGCGAACGGGGTCGGCACCGGAACCGGCGGCAGATCCCCCGCGGCGGTGGTGCCGTTCGGCCCCTGCCCGCGCTCGTCGGGCCCGAAACCGGACGGCGGGCCGGCGGGACCGCCCGGAGGTACCACACCGGACGGCGGCGTCGCGCCCAGCGGACCGGACGACGGGCCACCGGGGCCACCGCCCGCTCCGGCCGGACCCCCGGCGGCGGACGTGCCGGTACCCGTGCCCGCACCCGCACCCACCGGCGCCGTTCCGGGCGCGGCGCCGGCCGAATCCGGTGCGGCCGAGGATGTTCCGGGTGCGGCGCCCGGCGCGACGCCCACCGGAGTGTCGGCACCGGTGTCACCGGGCGTGGGGGCGCCGGCATCGGCGGGCCCGGAGCCCGGCGCGCCGACCTGCGGTCCGGTGGGGGCCTGGGTGCCCGGGCCGGGCAGGGAGGGCGACTGCTGGTGGGGCGCGGAGCCGGATCCGTTCGTATCGTCGTACCGGCGGATGTTCGCGGCGCCGTCCTCGTCGCTGCGTTCGAAGGCGGCGGCGGCCGCGCGCAATTTCGCCGCGGTGTCGCGGTGTTCCTTGGCCAGCGCGATACCCGCGTTCTGTCTAGCCTGGTAATAGTCCTGCAGGGCGCCGAGTACGGGGTCCGCGATATGGCCGTAGGTGTTGGGGAATTCCCGCAGCCAGTCGGTGGGAGGCTTCGCCCATTCCAAGGTGTCTTCGGCGACCCGATCGTGCTGAAGGGCCAAATCGAGTAAGACCGCAGGGTCGACTTCCATGCTGCCCGACATGCCGAATCAGATCCTTCCCACCGGTGACGTCCTCATTGTCGAGCCTTCCCACTCGCGGGAAGGGCGCGGCGGCGCGGCCCGGCACGCCATCCGATGCACTACCGAGGGGGCGGGGCGGTGATCGTCGGGCGCCGCACCGGTTCGGGCGTGGGGGTGCCGACCGGGACGGCCGCCAGATATTCCGCCACCTGCCCGTGCGCGTAGACGATGTCGCGCAGCCGCTGCCGGGACGGTTCTCCCGACATCAGCAGGACCATCTCGTTGCAGCGGCGTTGCGCGACCGACAGCCGCAGGGCGGCCGAATCGGTGGCCGATCGGCCCGCGGAATGCTCGGATCGCAACTCCCCCAGGGGAACCCGCGAGACGTCGGCCAGTAGCGGCAGCATCGAGGCCGCCAGCAGTTGATCGGCGTCGAACAGTTGCTCCCACCACTGCGCCTGTACCTGACCTCCCTGCAGGATCGTCTGCATGATGCGATGGCGGAGTTCGGCGGCGCCCAGCGAGGCGAACGGATCGGGACCCGACACCGCGAGCCGCTGATGCGCGTCGTAGGCGAAGTCCAGACCTCGGCTGCCGATCCGGTCCGCGGGGATCGCGGCGACCCGTTCGAGGACCGGCGGCGCGGTCACCAGCTCCAGGCGGTCGGCCAAACCCGGTGCGGGAGTGGAGAAATCCATGGTCGGGGCGGGCTCGACCGATCCCTCGAGCGCGACCTCGCCCAACTGCCGGGCCAGCAACTCGTCGAAGGGTGCCGACGACACCAGCGCCGACAGCCGGGCCCCGGTACGCCGCCCCCAGCTCAGTGCGAATTCGGCGAGCACCCGGGCCGGATCGGCCAGCCCCTCCCAGGCCGGCCCCTCGGCCACCGACCATACCCACGGTGTCGACAGTTCGCGCGGCAGGAAGACTCCCGGCGGCAGCCAGCCGCGACCGTCGTTGGACGTGACGAACGCGCTCACGCCGCCGTCGTGGCGCATGATCGACACCGCCCACTCGGTACCGACGGCGGGTGCGCCGCCGGCGGCGAGCAGACTCGCCAGCAGGCTGCGTGCCAGGACCAGATCACCGTCGACCCGTTTACCCAGCATGAAGGTGGGTGCCGCCGCGGCGGCCATCGCGGCGCCCACGGCATCGCGAACCAGGTCACCACTGCCGGTGGTGGTGTCGTGACTGTCGGGCGACTTGTCGCCGGGGGCCTTGTCGGCGCCGGCACCCGGCTCGCCGGGATGGCGGCCCGGCGGCTGACTCTTCGCGGGCCCGGTGGCGGGCGGCGCCGTGACGCCGGGCGCGGACACACCGGGAACCGCACCGGGAGACCCACTCGGCGGGGACGTAACCCGCGGCGCCGCAACGGCATTCCGGGAATCCGGCGCGGACGTCGCGCGCGGGTCCGCCGCCGGTCCCGCGGCGGCGGGCGAGTTCGCCACCGGTGGCCGATCCGGCGTGAACGTCGGCTGTTGCGCCGTGAACATCGGCATCTGCGCCGCCATACCCGCCACCGCACCCCACGACGGCGAGCTCTCCGATTCGGTGACGTGATCATCGGTGCGGCGGCCGGGCCCGGCCGTGAGATCCGGCGCGCCCGATTCACCGGTCCGCCGCTCGGCACCGGAATCGGCGGTGACGGCGCGACCGTCGTCGCTGCCGGTCTCGTTGTGCGAAACTGTCTGCGCCGCACCGGCATCCGACTGTGCCTGTGGTGCGTCCACCGTACGGTGCTCCGGCGCGACCACCTCGGCCACAGGGGGCCCGTCGTCCGCCTGTGCGGTGGCCATCGGCCCGAGCGCACGACCGCCACCCGTGGGCGCGGGCTGCGGCGCCGGCCCCGAGCCCGGCTGCACCTGCACGGCCGGCCCGGCCGAGGTGCCGTCCTCCGGCGCGGGTGCGTGGCCGGTGCCCGGTTCCACCTCGTCGGGCGCGCCGCTGTCCCAGCCCGGAAGCCGGGACAGCGGCAGTTGTGATTCGTTGGGCCGCAGGAGGTCTCGCAGATCCTGCAGGCTCGGCAGATGGGGGACGAACGGTCCGCCCGAGGGCCGTAGTCCCTGCGGCAGCGATCGGACCCCGTGCGTGCCGGGCGCACCCGGGCCGTCGCTGCCCGTGCGATGCGAGCGGTATCTCGGCCCGCCACCCGGGCCGTCGGAGCCCTCCGGCCCATTGCGCCACGGCCCCGGCTGCCCCAGTGCCGCCGCGATCGCGGCCAATTCCGGCAGACCCTGCGGACCGACCTCGCGCAGCGCCGCTGCCGCGATATCGTCCACCTCGGCGCGGGCCTCGGCGAGGATCCTCCCGATATCGCGTTGGAGGCGTGCGTCCGCCTCGCTGCCGTCCCCGCCGGCTTCCTCTTCCTTCTCCCGCGCCGCCGCGGCGGCTGCCCGCGCCGCACGAATCTTGCGCAATGCCCCGTCGACGGCGTTGAGGATCCGGTCGCGGGTGCGGTCGACCAGACTCGACATCTGCCCGAAGGTATCGGCCGCCGCGACCAGCGCGTCGACGAATCCGCGCAGCGTGCCCTGCTGCGCCAGCAGCTCGTCCTTGATCGGCTGCAGGCTCGCGCTGGAGCGGACCCGATCATCGAAAGCCCGTCGCATGCGATCGGCCTCCGCCGGATCCAGCGCTTCGGCTCCCTCGCGCGCCAGCGCCTCCAGCCGGCCCCAGGCGCGCGGAGAGATCTCCGGCCAGTTGTCCCCGACGATGGCCTTCCAGTACGGGCTTTCGCGCTCCGGGCTCATCCGGATCAGACCGATTCGGACTGTACGTGTCCGCCGCCGTCGATATCGGCGTTCTTCAGGCCCGTCGCGGTGCCGTGGGCACGGGTATGGGTGGCGTGGGTCCGCCCGCGCAAGTCTGTGGCGGCGGTTTCGAACCAGCCGGTGACCTGATCGAAGACGCCCTTCAGGCGGAAGTCGAGCGGTGCTGCCGGGCGCTCGTCGACGGTCCAGCCGCCGGTGGTGGCGCCGACCTGGTCGGCGAACGATATCTTGGCCGCTGCGACCTTCCCCGAGACGGCGATGACGTCATCGGGATCGTCGATATCCAACATGGCGGGGACCTGTCTCGAAAGTGATTGCGCTGGTCAGGAATTGGTGCCGAATTCGGCGATCTCCATGGCACGGTAGGAGGATTCGGTGGGCAGATCGAAGGAGTCGATCGTGTACGGCCGGGTGCCGTTGTACTCCATCTCCGACCGCAGGCCCACCCGCGATTTCGTATGCGCGAGCCGGGCCAGTCGCAGGATCTCGGCGGCCAGCCAGGTATCGCCGTTCTCGCGCGCGTCGTCGGTGAGATGCAGGCCGACGACCTCACCGTCGCGATCGCAGGCGACGCCGACGGTGTGATCGGGGTTGAACACCTCGTAGACGCGGTTCTGCCAATCCGGTGCGGGCGGAGCGAGTTCGTCCTCGTCGTAGTCGTCGTAATCGGACATGGTCGGACTCCTGTCGTTGGTGCGAAGCTAGGGACCTGTGACGATGCCCGGGGCGGACACTCGCCCGGGCGGCGCGGAAACGGCGGGGCCGGGCGGTTGCCCGGAGGCGACCGCATCGTCGGCCGTGCCCGACAGCCGGGCGGAGATGGCCGACCACGCCTCGTCGCCGACGGTCATGACCTGGTGCAGCTGCCAGAATCTCGTACCCAGATACATTTCGCCGGTGCCGTCCGGTCCGACATCCAAGTGGTCCGGGCCGTCGGTGGCCGGGTTCAGCGTGATCGTCGTCAGCGGCGGTTGCATATCGTCGACGTTGACGATCGTGGCGCTGCTGCCCGGTATGAAACTGGTGCGGCAGCGCGGGTCCGAGGCCGGTGTCAGCTCGGCGCTGTTGGTGGTGATCGTCACCTCCGGATTCAGCAGCAACTGCAGGACCCAGGAGCGCGCGGCCGGCTCGGGGCGCGCGGCGGTGATCGAAATCGCCAGCGACGCCGCCAGATCCACCACCAGTACCGCCTGCGAGCTGGTGACGCCGACGACGACCAGCCGGCGCGCGGTGCCCACCGGATCGGGCAGATCGTCGGCGGCGAAGGTCATGGCGGCCGACCCCGCGCCGGCCCCGGTGACCGGATAGGCGTTGACGGTGCCCGTGGCCACGTCGATCGTGTAGGCGGCCAGCAGATCCGGTGTCCGCTCGGCCAGTCCGGCCAATCGCACCAGACCCTCACCGTGCAGCCAGCGCACGGTGTCGGCGACGGTCACACCTCCCGGATCGGTCACGAAACCTGCTCCGGCACAGCGGGTTCCGATGCATCCGACGCGTCTCCCCAGGGATCCTGCGCCATCAGCAGCTCGTACTGACGGCCGGCGTCGGCACTGCTCTCCCGGATCGCGGCGATGATCTCCGCGACCAGCTCGTGCGACTCGAACCGATCCACGGTGCCCGGCGCCAGGTACAGATCGGTCAGCCGGCCCATCGCGTCGACCTCGGGAATGACCGCACCGCTCGGCGAGGGCCGGCGGGCGCGGATGGCGTCGATCTTCTCGCGCAGGTCGGCGATCTTGTGCCGGAGGTCGCGCGCGGCGTCCAGGGCCGCCTGCACCTCGGGATGGATGTCACTCATGCGGAACCTCCGGTTTGCGTCGGAGCCTGGTTGGCCGGTCCTGGTGTCGCCGGTGTCACGGTCGGCGCGATGGTGGGCTTCTCACCGATCACGGCGTCGGTATGCGGCGTGTCGTCGACGTACATCAGGCGATCGGGATGCCAGGCCACCACCCGATTGCGCTCGTTGTTGGCACCGCCGCCGCCCATGCCGGGAGACATCGGCATGTACGGCATCATCGGCGAACCGGCACCGGCCGCGCGCGCCGCCGTCCCGGCCGAATTCTGCAGCGACTCGATGACCGGCGTGCGCGGCAGATTCGACGACACACTGCTCACGGCACCCGTGGCCGATCCCACCGTGGGCATCGGCCCGACCGCGACGGGCGAGGACGTCGCCGAACCGATCGCGCTGGTGAGATCGCCGATCGGGGTCGCATCCGCGCCGGCGCCGCCGCCACCGCCGGAGTATCCGTAATCGCCGCCGCCGGTGTCGTATCCGTAATCGCCGTAGCCGTAGTCGTCGAGGGATCCCGTACCGAGATCGTTCGATTGGTTCATGCCCATCATGGGCATGCCGGCGGCCATCATGCCACTCATCACCGTCGGCAGCATCGAGGCGAGCGTGCTCATCATCTGACTGCTGTCGCCCGAACCGTTCGACTGCCCGGATGTCGATGCCGCCGTTCCGGTTTCGGAATCTCCGGCATTCTGGGCCTGCTCGACACCCACCGTCGAGTAGTAGGAGCCGATCGTCTCCGCCGACCGGGCGTTCTGCTCCTGGAATTTCGCCAGCGCGGCCTGAATTCCGAGTTGATTCTTCGACCGCATGGACCGCACCAGTTCCTTACGCGCGGCGATGATCTCCTCCGGGGTGGGGTGTTTGGCTTTGGCCGTGTCGAAGGCCTTCGTGTAGGTGTCGATTCCGTCGGCGAGTTTGCCGAGCGTGGAGCCGAGCGTATCCAGCCATGTGCGATGGCGGCCCAGCCGCGCGGCGGCGTCGGAGCCGACCGGCGTCCAGTGCTGCATGACGGAAGCGGCGCCGTCGACGCCGGTCAGCGCCGCCGCATGCGTTGTGCCCAGATAGTTCCGGAGGTCGGAGACGAATCGGGTGGCCGGTCCGGTGCCGGGTCCCGCCCGGAGCTGCTGGGCGAAGGTCAGCGGATCCACCGCACCACCCGAGGTGGGCAGACCGAAACTCGGCGGGCGCCGCAGCGCCGGCGGATCGATGTCGGACACCGGATTCGCCAGCACTTCCCCACCCGGCCCGCCGATGACGCGTGCGCCTTCGTCGTCGGCATCGGTGTAGCGCTGCGCGGCCTCGCCGATCTTGTGTGCCGTCCGGTGCACCTCGTGCAGAATGCCCGCCATCCCGTTCATCAGGTTGGCGGCATGGGTGTTGAGCTGCGGAACCGCCTGCGCAGAAATGGGATCGCTACCCGCGGGCAGCACCCAGCCCGTGGGCATCGACGCACCGGTGCCGCGCGCCAGCTCGGCCAGTGCCGCCGCCGCGGCGGCGAGCTCGGTCGGATCGACCTGTAACGCCACACCTGCCTCCTCTCACCACAGCCTCAGGTCGGCGTCCCGACCGCGGCCGACAACACCCCGCCCTGCTGATCTCCGGGCATCGGCATCCCCGGCGCCGCGTCCGCCTGGTGTTCGGGAGCCGTGGCCTCGATACCGCGCGGATGCTGAAATTCGGTGAATGTGCCGAATTCCCCGGCCTTTCCGGACATCGTGTCCATCTTGTCGGAGTCCAGCTTCTGCAATTCGCCGTCGATGATCACTTCGATACTGCCGTCGGCGCCGGATCCGAACACCACGAGCAGGGCGGTGGCCTTCTCCCAGACGCCCACGTCGCCGGTCATCAGCTGGTTCGGATCGACGTGATCGCCGATCTGCTTGTTGTCGGTCCACTTCGCGGTCGTCTTCTCGTACGCCTTCTGCGCGTCGGTACCGCCGTGATTGCCGAACGCCGCGTCGAGCGCCTGTGCCACGATGAGCGACACCTTCTGCGTGCGCCCGTCGGGGAACGGGTATTCGACGGTGCCGTCGGCACCGGGGGTCCGTCCCGGTGGCACCGCACCGGCCTGCTGGGCCTGCGAGGACGTAGCTCCCTTCGGCGCCGCATCGGACTCGGCGGGCGCCGCTGCGGGCGAGGCGGCCGGCTGGGTCGGCTGCGGAGTGGCGGAGACCGGTTGCGCCGAGACCAGCGGCTGCTGCGGATACGTCGACTGCAATCCGCCGTTGCGACCGTTGAGGCCCGGATCCTGCATCTGGCGCATCATCTGCATCTGAGCGAGCATCGGCAGCATCTGGCTCATCATGTCGCCCATGCCGCCCATGCCCGAGCCCATTCCCGAACCGAGAGAGCTCATTCCGGAATCCGGTGAAGTCATACTGGCCGGAGTGGCCGAGATCGGGCTCGTGCCACTCGTCGAACCGGTGCCGAGTCCACTGGGATCCGACGCCGAATTCGATCCGGTGGACAATCCGTCGGTGAGCGAACCACCGGTGCCGGTGCCGGTTTGATCGGTGCCGGTGCCGTCGAGGCCGAAATCCATGGGGGTGTAGGAGTCGTCCCCACCGCTGCTGCCCTGCTGGCCGAGCAGGTCGGGATCGTAGGTGGTACCACCACCGCCGCCACCACCGCCGCTGCCCGTGGCCGCCGCGAGCTGCTGCTGCAGAGACTTGTTCTGCTCCTTCAACGTCTTGACCTCTTCGGTGAGCTTCTTCAGCTTCTCCGCTTCGGCATCGACTCCGTCGCCATTTTCCTTTTGCTTCTCCTTCGCGTCGTTCATGATCGTCTCGCCCGATTTCAGGCCCTCGGAGACGTAGGTCATGATGTATTCGTTTTCGTTCTGACCGTCATCGGGCGGCTCGGCTGCCTTGGTATTGAACTTCGTCTCGATCCAGTCCGCGACCTTGTTCTGACTGGCTTCACGATCCGCGATGGTCTTGGTGACCTTGTCGAAGACCTTGTTGTGCGCGTCCAGCATGGTTTCGAACGCCGACTGCAGTTTGAACGCGAGAAGTTGGTAGCTACTCATCGCGTCGGATCTGAGATCCCCCATATTCAAGTTGACCTGCGGGATATCTTCGGCCTTCGGAAGCTGCTTGATATCGCCCGAGCCGTACGCCTTCCAGAACCCGACCACGACGATCACGAGCTGGACGTCCATGAGGTTGATCGTCGCCGGCTGGAGTTTGAACCGGTCGTCCTGCGGATACGGTTGCGGGCTGACGCCCAAGTCGTCCGGCACCAGCAGCGGCGGCATCTGTTTCGTGGAGGATTCTGCCATCTGATGTCACACCTACACCGGGACCGCGCGCGGCGTAGCGTCCGGGGCCGGTTGCTGCGTCACACCTGTTGTGGTCGCCGGCTGTTGCGCGACGGTGCCGCCCTGGTAGTTCAGTGTGGCGACCGAGCTGTCGCGGAAACTGTTTCCGGCCAGATCCGCACCCGCCGGGCGGACCGGGATAGCCTTGATCTTCGGCGCCCCAGCATCGGCTTCCGGGTTGTAGATCGCACTGCCGAGAGTTCCACCGGCGCCACGCAGCAACGCGCGGCCCAGCGATCTCTGCAGACCCTTACCACCACCGCGGGCGGCCACATTCTTGACGGTTTGCAACGGGATCTTGCCGATCAGCCCGACACCTTTGCCCAGCAGACCCTTGGCGAGCAACTTCTCGCCGAACATACTGCCGATCTTGCCCCCGGGAACCGCGGCGAGCGCACCGGTGATCGCCGCAGCCTTGAGTCCGTCGGTCACACTGCCGGTTTCGATGCCCGTCCAGATCCCATCCGTCGCGGCGCCGGCGACCGCACCGACCACGGGTATCGCGGAGACCGCGCCGACGACCACGTCCTTCAAGCTGAGCCCCAGAAAACTCATGAGATCACCTATCTGCGACGAGCACCCGGACTCGAACCGAACAGCCGCGACGTTGGGTTGTTGCGACACTCACGACGAGTTCATTGTCGATGATTCCCAGGGCTGGGAAGTGACCATCGCGGCCGCACCAGTCAGGATGATTCAGGACGATCCGGGCGTTCGGGAGGAGTGCGCGTTGTGACGACTCTCCGTAGTGACCTGCCGACGACAGCCGCTGTTGCGCACCGGTTTCCGATGCCACGTGCGTCGAGGTGAGCCGCGATGACGAGCGCGGAGATATGGCAGGCCACCGTACCGGAGGACAACCCGGAGCCGGTCGAATCCGGCTCGGAGACCGGCGAGGGGCAGTCCGCCAGACCGACGCCGTGGTCCAAGCCGGCGCGGCAGAGCCCGGGACGTTCCGGTCTACCGATATCCGGCAGCCCGGCGGCATCCGACACCGCGGCCGCAACGCCTGTCCCGGATTCGATTCGGCCCGAGGCGACTTCCGGCCCGCGCACGGCACCGACCGCATCGTCCGTTTCGGCGTCCCCCGCATCGACGTCCCCCTGGGCGGCGGGCCGGACCGCATCGGCGGAATCGGCGACCACCCCGACCCCGACCCCGGCGACGGCGACGGCGACGGCGACGGACTCCGCGGCTCCGGCGCCCGCGCGCGCTGCCGGTTCGGCCCTGGTGACCCCGCGCTCCACGGCGCCGGCGGCCGAGGACGGCGACGCCGACGACGGCGGGATGTCCGATCCCAGTGCCCTCACCTCGGCGATGCTGCCCGCCATGACCATGCTGCCCATGCTCGCCTCCGCCCTCGCCGGCCTCGGTAAGAACGGTTCGGGCACACAGCAATCCGGCTCCGCCAACGGCGGTGGAACCGGCAGCAACGGAAGCGGCGGGCTGACACCCGAGGCCCAGCAGGCCCTCGACGCGCTGCGGAAACTCAAGGACACCTACGGTGAGGAGGGCAAGGCACCGACGAGTCCCGATGCCGCCGGCAGCGGAAGACAGCTCGACACCCGGACCGGGTCGGGCAGCAGCGCCGGCACCGGGAAAACGGCCGCGCAGATCAAGGCGCACCAGCTGTTCCAGCGCAATGCGGCCACGGCTTTCAACACCCTCGACAACGATCTCGTCGACTACATGCGCCGCCATGCGGGAAAGCACACCATCGACAAGAAGGCCGTCGCCCAGCTGCTGCGCGATGTGGATACCGCGCTCGCCCAGCTCGGATCGGCGGCCTACACCAAGACCGGACAACTTCAGGTCCACCGGATTCTCACGAAGGCGCTCGAGCAGGCCACTCGCATCGTCGGCGGTGGCAGCGCGAACTCGAAGGAGGCGGCATCCGAAATCAATCGCCTCACCAAGCAGTACATGTACAACTTGGCCGGACAACAGCTTTCACGTTCGGGCGGATCGGGGACCAAGGTCGGCGGCACCGTCGGGCAGTGGATCCAGCAGGCGCTGGGCGTCCTGGCCGCCGCCGGGGTCGATACGAGCCGCATAGATCCGCAGGCGATCGCGATCATCATCCAGCACGAATCGGGTGGTAATCCGTCGGCCACCAACAACTGGGACAGCAACGCCGCCAACGGAACTCCGTCGATCGGCTTGATGCAGACCATCGGACCGACGTTCAATTCGTATGCGCTGCCCGGCCATCGCAACATCTACAATCCGGTCGACAATATCGTCGCGGGAGTCCGGTACGCGATCTCTCGGTACGGCTCGGTCAGCAATGTGCCGGGTGTGGTGGCCGTTCGCAACGGGCAAGCCTATCGGGGCTACTGATGGCCGGGACCCGAGATACGGCCGAACCGCCGGAGGGCGGCGGAACTCAGACCGGAATCGCCACATCCGAACCCCGTTCGCGCGCGAGCCGATCTCCGGCACCGGCACCCGCGAGGCCCCGCGGCGGTCTGCCCTCGACACTTCCGGGCATCGGAGCCGCCACCGCGGCCCCACCGAGCGCACCGGCGCTGCCCGCCGCCGTTCCGTCCGCGGGCACCGCGGCGGCCGCGTCACTGGCCGGCGGTTCGGATATCGCGATGCTGGCCGGGGCGGCCGGCCCACTGGCGATGGCCGCGATGAGCACGTTGAATTCGATCGCCGGCCATTTCGGTGAGGGCGTCCCGACCGCGGAGACGGGCCGATCCGCCGCGCCGCCGACCCTCGCCGACACGGGCGCGCCGACCGGTCCGATCGCCTGGGACAGCGGCGCCGGAGCGCAGTATTCTGCTGTGCGCCAGTCGAATTTCGCCGAGTCCGGTGCGCTGGGCGAGGTGAATACCGAACTGCGCCGCATTCTCGGAGGCACGGTCGAGGACACCATGGCGGGGCGGGCGGCGATGGCCGCGATCATCGCCGAGACCGATGCCGCGCTGACCGCGCTCGGCAAGGTCGGCACCGGCGCCGCCGCGCAGAGCCAGGTGGTCGCCGCGCTGGATGCCGCCCTGCAGCGCGCCGGTTCGGTCCTGCGCGGCGGGCAGGCGCAGTCGGCGGTCAGCGCGGAGCAGATCAACGCGCTGGCCGCGCGCTATATCCGGGACTCCGGCGGCGGGCGCCCGGCCCGGGTGTATCGAGCGGCCGGCGCGAGCGGAGGGCCTCCGGGGACGCGTCCGGCAGGGGCGGTCGGTCAATGGATCGACCAGGCGATGCAGATTCTGCGTCAGAACGGTTACGACACCAGCCGGATCGATCCGGCCGATATCGCCACCATCATTCAGCACGAATCCGCGGGAAATCCGCACGCGATCAACAACTGGGACAGCAACGCGGCGGCCGGAACACCGTCGAAGGGCCTGATGCAGACCATCGACCCGACCTTCGACGCGTATGCCCTTCCGGGGCACCGGGATATCTGGAATCCGGTCGACAACATCATCGCCGGTGTCCGGTACGCGATCCATCGCTACGGATCGGTCGATCGAGTGCCGGGCATCGTGGGCATGCACCGAGGGACCGGCTACGTCGGCTACTGAATGCCGGGCCGTTCACTTCGCCCAGCGAGTGGCGTGATAACTGCTGGGCAGATTGACCACGCGCACCACGGCTCCGGTGTGCGGGGCCTCGACGCACTTACCGTTGCCGATGTACATCATGACGTGACCGGGATTGCCGTTGTTGAACTCCGACTGCGGGAAGATCAGGTCGCCGGGCTGGATGGCGTTCGGGGCGACCTCCGGCAGCTGGCGGTACTGCGCCGAGGCGACCCGCGGAATCTGCACACCCGCGGCCCGGGCCGCGTATTGGGTCAACCCGGAACAGTCGAACGAATTGGGCCCTTCCGCGCCCCAGACGTAGGGATCGCCCTGCTGCTGCAGCGCCACCTGGACGGCCTTCTGCGCGGCCGACGACGCGGTCGTACCGGCCGGCTGGGTGTATTTCCGGCCCGCCAGGTTGTACATGTACTGCTTGGTGAGACGGTTGATTTCGGCCGCGGCCTCCTTCGAGTTCGCGCTGCCGCCGCTGACGATGCGGGTAGCCTTCTCGAGGGCCTTGGTGAGGATGTCGTGCACCTTCAGCTGCCCGGCCTTGGTGTAGGCCGCCGAGCCCAGTTCGGCGAGTTCGGTGTCGACATCGCGCAGCAGCTGAGTGACGGCCTTCTTGTCGAGCTTGTGCTTGCCGGCCAGGCGGCGCATGTAGTTGACCAGGTCGTTGTCGAGGGTGTTGAAGGCCGTGGCCGCATTGCGCTGGAACAGCTGGTGTGCCTTGATCTGCGCGGCGGTCTTCCCGCTGCCGGCGCTGCTGCCCGACCCGGTACCGGTGTCGAGCTGTTTTCCGCTGCCGCCGGAGTTGGGACCGGTGGGGTCCTTACCTTCGTCGCCGTAGGTCTTCTTGAGTTTCTGCAGTGCGTCGAGGGCCTGCTGCGCCTCGGGCGTCAGCGTGCCGCCCGAGCCGGATTGCTGTGTACCGGAACCGTTTCCGCCGCCGCCCTTACCGAGGCCGGACAGCGCCGAGGCGAGCATGGGCAGCATGCTCATGCCCATCATCGCGGCCGGCAGGATCGACATCATGGTGTCCGGATCGAGTCCGCCGCCGTCGTGCCCGTCCGCGCCCCGTCCGGCCGCCGGTTGCGGTGGAACGGCACCCGCACCGGTACCCGGTGTGGCCGCTTGTACCGGGCCACCGGTACCCACGGTCGAGGCCCCCACGCCCGAGGGGATCGATCCGGACGTCGCCGGGGCCGGGGCAGGCGGGGCCGGGGCGGCAGGTGCTGCGGCGGCCGGTGGCGCGGCAGCCGGTGGAGCGGCGGGCGTTCCCTCTCCCGGCGCCGCCTGCTTGCTCGGATCGGCTTGCGCCCCACCGGAACCGGGAGCCGCCGGTGCCGGCGTACCCGGTCCGCCCGGCTTGCGCTGCCCCGGCTTCGTCCACGGTGTGCCCGGACTCGGCGGATTCTCACCATCCTGTTCGGGCTCGGCATTCGGGTCCGGTTCCGGGACCGGGTCGAGGCCGGTATGCCACACTTCCGCACTGGTCATGATCCGCTCCCCAAAACCCGTTTCACTCGTACTCCGTCTCCGCTGGGCATGCCGGTCTCCAGCACGCCACCGGTGATCGGGTCGGCGGTCACCATCGCGGCCGGACCGACCGCGATGCCCACCCTGGTCGGCGCGTGCGACCGATACTCCCAGAAGACGAGATCCCCGGCCGAGATCCGGTCCGCTTCCACCCGCTGCCCGCAAAGACCTTGGGCGGCAATGGTATCCGGCAAAACGACCACCGACGAGACAGCGGTTCCGGGGTTCTGCGCGGACCGTCCGCAGCCCGTCGCCGCCGGCGCGGGCTCCGCTCCCGCGCGCCCCGCGCTCGCGACGGAATCACCGGGCGCCGCGCCCAGCACCCCGCAGCGGCCGGTGGTCCACACCGCCGAGGCCTGATAGATCACGTTCTTCACCAGCGTGGCCGCCGCCATCGACTGTCCCACCTCCGCGAGCGCGATCTGACGAGCGCAGTCGACGGCCGCACCGCCATTGGTCACCCGCAGCGCCGGCAATTGGTACGGCGCGGACTGCATCGCCGTCACACAATCGCGCTCCCACCCCGACACCTCCGAATCGTCGGGAGCGACGGTGATTTCGGCGAAGGGATTGGCGGTCGGAATATCCGACGGCTGGATCGTCTCGGTCGTTCCGGTGTTCGCGCTCGTATCGGTGGTGCTCTGCTCGTCCGGCCCCAGCGCACTGTCGCACTGGTACCGGAAATCCGCCGAGGCCGCCGAGCCGGAACTGTCGGTGGCGACCACCAGCACGGTGGCCAAGCCGAACAGTGCCGCCACCGCGAGCAGCCCGATCCACACCCACGCCGGGATCAACGAAAGGAGTATGAACCGACCCAGCATTGCGTACCTTCCGACCTCGTCCTACGGCTGCAGATATCTCGCGACGTCGGCCATTCGGCTCTG
This sequence comes from Nocardia mikamii NBRC 108933, assembly GCF_001613505.1. Taxonomy (GTDB): domain Bacteria; phylum Actinomycetota; class Actinomycetes; order Mycobacteriales; family Mycobacteriaceae; genus Nocardia; species Nocardia mikamii. The sequence continues at coordinate 61,518 of NZ_BDCM01000019.1, read as the reverse complement.
CCAGTTGGGGTTGGCGTTGTTCTGGCCCCTCGGAGCCACCGAGTTCCAAGGAGTTCCCTGAGCACCGCTGGCCCAGTGGTCGGTATTCACCGCGTCGAAGACCAGCGTCCTCAGGTCTCTGATCCGGTTGGCATCGGTCACATCCTCCATCAGATGTTCGGTTGCTTTCTGGATGTCCTTGGCGTGCTCGTTGCCGATCCACTGGCTCATTCGAGCCGCACGTTCGCGAGACAGCCTGCTGGTTCCGTTGATTCCGATTCTGAGCAGGTCCTGCGCGCCTTTGTTGCTGGCGAGAGCCCCCGCAGAGAGGTCGTCACCGTCGATGACAGCCTGCAGAGCCACCATCTTTTCTTTCGTGGGGTTCAGCATGTAATCCTTGACGAAATCCCGCTCGACGCCTGACGCCGCCCCGCCGTCCAAGGCGACACCGCCACGCTTGATCCGCCGGAACGAACGCGATGCCTGCTCCAAATTCGCGAAATCGGCGGCGGTTTCCACCGCATCGCCCTTCCCGTTGACGAGCAGACGCGCCGAGTTCTGGGACCGGCGCAGCGCGGCGACCAGCAGGCTGAGGTCCTTGTCCGCCACACTCTCACTGCTGGCGTTCTCCGCGATTATCTTCCGGGACCGCCCGACGATGTGGCCCAGTCTGTCGTTCTTCAGCCCCGCACCGAGCATCGCACCGTGCGCGTCGGCGATACCACCGTCCGCATCCAGCACACCCTGAATCGCGCCGGCCATCCCGCGAACGGATTCGATTCCCCGGGAACCCCCGTATGCGCGGGCGCCTTTGCGCGCCTCCCGGCTCAACGCCTCCCACTTCGCCATGGATTGCACATACCAGCCCCTATTGCCGCCCATCCGTGGTTCCCCTACCCATACCCCGCCCTGCGCTTCGGCCGTCAACTTCTTCAACTTCGACTGCGGGTGAAAGCCGCCCGGAAGGGCGCCGAGCAGCCATTCGGTCAGAGGCGAATTCGAGATGGTGCTCGCTCCGGCCATGACCGCCATCATCGTCCCGCTGCCCAACTTGTGGTGCGCGCCCATCTCGCCCATCCCCAGCGCATGGCCCCCGCCGCCACCACCGCCACCACCGCCGCGCCCCGGGCTCTGGATGGCCAGCGCGAATCTGTTCGCCACCCATTCGTTTCCGCTGTCCAGGCTGGCGGTCAGCCGCTTGAACTGGAGCAGGCCCACGATCATGACGATGGCACCGATGACGAACACCGACATCTCCTGGCCCTTGGCCTGCCGGAACAGATCTCCGAAGAACAGGAGATAGACCCCGAGCGCGATGATCTGGACGCACATGCGCACCGCGGACATCATGCCGTGCACGACAGCGCGCACGGTGAACGTCTGGGTCGGGCCGTAAACCAGTCCGCCACCGGCGAATCCGAAGATCGTCATGATGCCCCAGTACACCGAGTCCAGGGCCGACCAGATGATCTTGAGCGACAGATAGGCGGCGAAGATGAGCAGGATCGTCGCGGTGATCAGCAGCAGCAGACCGGCGCCGATCTGCCCGAAGCTCGGGTTGTCGGCGGCGCGAGCGGCCGCCTGGTCCCCGCACGACTTCATCCCGTCCTTGATCTTGCCTTCGCTGCCCGACCGCACACCGGCCGACCAGGCCGCCGCGCATCCGGGCCGATCGTCGACGACGTGGCCGAAATTCCACACCTGCAACGGGCGGCGCGCGAAATTGTCGGCCATATCCTCCTGCAGGGTCGGCACCATGGCGGACGGATCGGGATTGCTGTTGCCGTTCAATCCCGCCGACACCGACAGTCCGACATTGCGTCCCTCGGCCAGCAGCCCGTGTGAGGACAGCACCTCACCGAGCGGATCGGACAGATAGACCGGTCCGATCACCGCGACCACGAGCATCGTGAGCACCTGGACCACGGCCTTGGCGTGAAAACCGCGCTGGAAGAAGTAGGCGGCGAAGAAGGCACCGAAGGACGCGAAGGTCGCCAGCATGATCGGCGTCGCCAGCTGCCCGGACAGGGCATGCGCCACCCCGTTCAACGGTGCGCTGAACACATTCAGCCAGCCGAAGTCGAGCACCCAGCCGACCATCCAGGTCGGCAGCGTCACCAGCACCATGAAGAAGGCGAACAGCAGGCCGAGCACGATCGCCAGCCCGGTGTTCCCAGGATGCAGGATGCCGCCGTGATTGGTCGCGTAGACGTAGTCGGCGAGCGAAACACCGTAGGAGTCACGAACTTTCGTCCAGCCCAGCGCGCTGTTGCCGCCCGGACCCTCGGTCTCGGTCTCGACGGCCGCGGTGGCGACCGCGCCGACCACCATCGGGACGACCAGGAAGACCACCCCGACGATCGCCGACCAGGTGATCCACCGGCGCCGCCGGGTCGAGGTCAGCCGGCGCCAGCAACGGCGGGCGACCACGCGCGGTTGCCACTGCTCGGCGTCCCAGAACTCGAGCTGCCGGGATGCGTCGAACAGTCGCGGACCGCGTCTGTCGAACAGTCGCGGACCGCGACGGCGCTCGAGGACGGTGCTAGAGGTACTCATCCGGACTTCCGCTCACACCGAAACCTGCCGGGCCACCGCCGACCGGCGCGCACCGGCTCCCGCGGTCTGCGGCGTACTGCCGATCGCCTCCGCGCGATCCGGCCGGGCCGGGCCGAAGACCTTTCCGCGTCCGATGCGGTTGAGCGCATCGCGCATGAACATTTCGCCGCGGCGTTCGTCCGGCACGGTGCGTCCCGGCCCGCTGGGCGGTGACGTCTCCTCCCGCAGCACCTGCAGCAGGAACGGAGTCTCGTCCAGGTCGACACCCAACCACTGCAAACTGTTGCGTGCCAGCGTTTCGTCGCGCTGCCGGAAGACGAAGCGGTTCGGGATCAGATTGTGTGCCGCGCCCTGGAAGTCGGTGGCCGGATCGTGGGAAGCCAAACCGATGGCGGCCAGGTGCTTTCGGCCGTCGCGGCTGAAATCGGATGTCACCGCCGATCCGACGTGGGTCTGGGTGAAGTGATGGGCCTCGTCCCCGACGAGGAGTCCGAACCGGCCGTTGTCGGACAGAAACGCCTCGCGCGCGGCGACTCCCACGAGTTCGTAGAGTGCGGTGCCCAGCCGCTTGGTCAGCGGCAGCCGGTTGTAGAGGTGTGGGGTGGTCAATTCCTCGGCGGTGGGCAGCGCCAGATTGTGGCTGCGCACCACGGTGGCGGCGGCATCGAGCCGCAGCACCGGCAGCGTCGGGTCGAAAAGCACCGGAACCCGATCGAGAATGGTGCCCAGGCGCGCCGCCAGATCCGCGAATTCGTCGCCGGCGCCGCTGTCGCGCAACCGGCAGACCACATCGTGCAGGTCCAGCATGCTGCGAATGCCGTGTTCGGCGATGCCGCGAGGCGTGAGCAGACTACTCATCGCCGCGCCGGCGCCGCTGGTCGGCGACAGATCGAGTAGCGGCAGAATCGAATCCAGTGTCCGCTCGCCCGCGACCCGGGGCGCGAACAATCGCAACGGGTCGAGGGAGACGGTCGGATTACTCAGATCGATGACGACGGCGTTGTCGATGGAGGCGGCGAAGTATTCCCACTCCCCCACCTGACTGCGGTCGATGGCGAGGAACTGCCCGCCCATATCATGGACGAGCACGGCCATCAGTTTCAGGAAATACGACTTGCCCGAACCCAATTCGCCGGTGACGGCGAACGAGGCGGACAGATCGTGCAGCGCCGCCTCCATGATCCCGAAATGAATCGGCTCGTAATTGCCCGAGAGCAGGTTCACCCCGATGACGGGCCCGCTGTCGTCACCGATCTGACTGGTGGTGAACGGTACGAAACCCGCCCACATATCCGAGGGCAGGATGTGCGCGAAGTCGTCGTAGGCCCGGCGGTGCGGGCTGCCGGGAATCATCATCGACCACAGATCGACCTGCGCTCCCAGCGGCGCGGTCATCTCGACCTGGAAACGCTTGTAGCGCCGCTTGAGCGTGTTGACGGCGTCCATCGTGGTCTCGTGTGAGGAGCTGCCGACCGCGATCACCGTCGTGAACGACACCTCCGACTCACCGCTGTTGACCTCGAAGTGATTGTTGTACTCGGCGAGCATCGCCGCCTTGGACATCAGCGTGTTCTGCGCGAACGAGATCTCCTGGTCACGCTGATCCATCTGTTCGCCGAGGCGGCGCAGATTCAGTTCGTTGCTCTTGAGCACGGATTCGGCCGGCTTGGTCGATACCCGCATCGCCCAGTCGACCGTGACGTCGTCCATTCCTTCGAGCACACCGAGGAATTCGCTGCCACCGGGAAAAGGCATGCCGCCGTAGGGGAATGCGTGCGGTGTGAGCATGGCCTGATAGGACGGGCGGAATTCGTAGTCGGGCTGCACCACCTTGATCACCGGTACGAACGACGGGCGCACGCGGCGGCTGCTGTCGGCCTGGGCCCCCTCGTCGAGGGCGGCGGAGCGAAACACCGCGGCGGTGGCGTCGTCGATCACTCCCGCCCGCGTGGGCGCGACCGGATCACCCGCTGCACCACGCGAAAGGTAATGCTCCCACAACCACTGGAATATCGCGGCCGGCACCGGAACCGGATCGAAGTCACCGCCGATGCGGGACAAAATCTCGTTGGCCTTCTCGTCGTACTGGTCGAGCGCCTCTCGCGAAATCGACGAGACGTCGACCGCCGTGGAACCACTGCGCCACATCCGGGAAAGCCCGGAGATCCCGGCGCCGGCATTGCCCACCGGAATGCTCAGCAGGAATATCCGCGTCTGCGGAAGAATCGCCTGCACCCGTTCGTAGGAGGCGACCACCTCGAGGGCGTAGTCCTCGCATTCGTCGAGGTCCACGCCCTCGACCATTTTGCTCAGGACGTCGAGCGTATTGAGCCGGGCCTGAATGCCCAGCAGCAGCGAACCGGCGGGCAGGCTGTTCACCAGCGCGTGGTGCGCGGACTTCACGTTGTGTTTATCACCCGATCGGCGCAGTCCGTAGCCGAGGGGATTGATGAAATAGGTGGCGGTCACCAGTCCGGCGTGCGTGAACTGGAGATTCCCGCGCACCGCCGCGGTCGGTTGTAGATCGCGAACGAATGCCATCAGCCACGCTCCCCGGCCGGCACACTGTCGTTGTCGCTCACCTTCGCCAACGTCCTACTCCATCTGTCGAGCACATTCCCGGGCAGCGCACGGGTCCGCCGTGGTTGTGGCTCCACGGCGTCGGCCCGTCGATCGGGCAGGATCACCACGATGCTCTCCTCGACGTACATCGTGTGCCGCGCGGAGTCGGGGGTCACCGGAATTCCGGAGGCGGACACCGGCTTTCGAATCAGGATCAACCGTCCCACCCACATCACGCGGGACGTCAGCCGCACACCGGTGTACGGAATCAGGCCGATGCCGAACACCACGGCGACGGTCAGGGCCACCCCGATCAAGAAGGTCACCGCCGGGTTGATCGGCAACGCCATCGCCAGGACGGAGGCCACCAGGATCACCACCACACCGGAGATGATCTGCGGCAGGGTGTACGGCCCGAACGGAAGCTTCTGCCCGTTCTGGGCCTTGCCGATCATGATCGGGACACGTTTGATCGGCGTGTAGACCTTGATCAGCTCAGTGGCCATACACCCCGCCGACGGGCTGGTCCGGCACGATGCGGTTGGAGTCCACCCGGGCGTAGTTCACCACGGTCGGCAGGATCCAGAACAGGATCGCCGCCACGATGGCCGACGCCGCGACGCCGAGCACCTTTCCGGGGGACAGTTTCGATTTCACCCCCTCGGAGATGAGCAGCGTCATACCCGCGATCGCGATGATGATGATGCCTGCCCAGCGCACGAATTGCAGGATGTTGAAGAGGATGTAGCCGAGTTGACTTCCCATGACGCCGTCCTTTCCGGATCAGTTCTGTGTCGCCGGTGGGACCGAGACCGCGGTCGACGGTGCGGTGGTCGGAGTGCCGGAAGCGGACGCCTTGGCGGAGTCCTGCGTCTGTGCGCCGGAGACGACCGCCATCGGGTTGCGCAGGGCCGGAAGGGCATCCATGGATTGCACCTGCCACTGTCCCGAGTTGCGGATCATCGTGAGCGGATAGGCCAGTGTCGGGGCGGCGCCGGCGCCGGCCTTCGGATTGATCGTGGCCAGCACTTTCGCCGAGTTCGCGCTCGCACCACAGCTCGCGTCCTCCGACGACACCGTGGTCGTCTCGACGGCCGTGTACGGGGCCGGTTGCAGGGCCGCGATCCCGGAGTTGGGCGCGACATAGCGGGCCACGTCGCCGGAGCCGGTGAGGTAGGCGGCCAGGAATCCGGATGCCACCTGCGCCAGCGGCGTCTCGGTGCCGCAGGAGATCTCGTAGTTCAGCACCAGATCGTTGCCGCGGCCGGGCGCGCCGACCGCCGACGGGAGTGCCAGCGCGCGGCGGCGGCCGTCGGCGGCGACCGAGACCGGAACGCGGTAATACTCGCGAAGTCCGCCCGCCGCACCGGTTTTCGCGACGCGGACCGATACCGTCACCGCCCAGACGTCCAAACTGCTGTTGCCGATGCTGCGCGAGGCGAAGACGACGATGGGATCGGAGACCTGCCGCGGTGTCGACGGGAGTGTCATCTGCTGTGCGTCGACGAATTCGGCGAGCTTCTCCTGCTGCCCGTTCGTCGCCGACAGATAGGTCACCACGAATTCCTGCGCGAACGATTCCGCCAATTGCGCATTTCCGACGATCGTGGTGGTCGTGGCGTCGGAAGGCCCCGGCGGCGGTGTGGCGAACCAGCTCAGTACCGCGTGCCCGCCACCGAGGACCGCCAGCACGGCGAGGACGGCGAATACGGCGTTGTCGCGGCGGCGGCGAGCGGCCATCCGGCGAAGTAACTCCTCGCCCGAATCCGCCCGTCTGCCAGCCGATGTCCGCACTCTCGAAATGGTAGAGAGCTGCACCACGTTACCCGTTTCACCTATTCCCCCGGATGGGAACTCCGCCGGCGATACCGGCGCGGGCGTCAATACACCGGACTGCGATTCATGCGAAAGGCGAGCCGGTGCTGGAGTTGATCGTCGTAACCGATCGGCACCCGATGGTGCCGCGCCGCGAACGCCTCGCGATGCGGTTCCATCATCGGGACGTCGTCGGCGACCCGAACCAGTTGCGCGATGGCCAGCTGCCGCGTCGAATATCCCGGATACGGATACAGCAGCATCGAGGTCGGCGTGTAGCCGCCGCCGTAATTGAGGGCTCGCACGGTCACTCCGGCCGTGTCCCCGGCCGCCAGCCGGCCGCTGAGTTCGATCAGCCGGCCGCGGTCGTCGGGATGGAAGACATCCACCGGGCGGAACAGGTAGTCCCAGCGCATCCACGGCGCCGGATCGGTGAGCCAGTGCGAGATGCTGGTGTGCTCGAGTTCGATGACCGCCAGATGGGTTCCGGCTCGTCGATGCGCCTCGCGCAGCCCGACGCGCTCGAGCGTCGACCACGTCGCGGGCTGATCATCGGAGGACACATCCTCGATCAGCCACCACGCGCCGCGGGTGCGGTCGTCGTCGCGCGCGCGGATGGTCACCCGCCAGCGGCCGGGCCTGCCGGAGTTGTGCGGCACCGCCACGTCGAATTGCATCTTGGCGCCGGCCTTGGGCTCGTAGAGCAGATCGAGCACTTCCGAGTGGCGATCGAAGGCCGTCATGCGGTGGAACACCTCGGCGATCGACATCCGGGGCACGTATTCCTGCACGTCCACGCCGGGTAACCGGGTGATTCCGCTGGGCTGCTGCACGGTCTGGGAGTCCAGATCCCAGATCGCGCCGACCGCGGGACGCGGCTCGGCGACCGTGGCCGCGGCCGGTCCGATCCACAGCCGCAGGCCGTGCACATCGCCGGCCGGGCCGAAGACCGGCCGCAGCTTCAGTTCGTGTTGTCCGGCCCGGGTCGGGATCCGCAGATCCACCTCCTCGGCCCGGTCCCGCGCCGAATACAGCGCATCGGCCAGCCGCGCGGTGGTGAGGCTGTCGTATACGGCCGGCATCTTCGTCAGCACCCGCTGCACGACCCGCTGCCAGCTCGCGAACTCACGCGGCGTCTCCCCCACCGATGCCACCGTCATCACGTCCGGCATCAACGTCTCAATGGTTATCCATGGGATTACTGCGTCGCTTCGCATCGCGCTCGCCCGTACCAGCCGTTCCTCCGGGGGATCTGACTCCGACGAGTCAGCTCGTTACCTGTTTAATGTACCGTTAGATAGCGGTTCAATCAACAGGGTTCGGCATTTCCGCAGGTAGCAGGTGAGCCGACCGAAGGCATAACAAACCGACCGGAGCACTTCATCCCACCATAGGACGAAACGAGCTCCGGTATCGGCTCTTCGGTACGAGGACGGTCCGGTTCAGCCGCCGGCCATGATGCCGAGCACCCCGGCGCCGGCCAGCACGCCGATGTCGTCGATCTCCGACGGGATCACCCGCAGCCCGGTGAGAAAGCCGATGCGGGCGTGCGTCGCCACCGCCGCGTTCAACGGTTTCCACAGGGCCGGACCGGCTTTGGACACCGTGCCGCCCAGCACCACCAGGTCGAAGTCGAGCAGGGGCGCCACCGAGGCGACGGCCCGGCCCAGTGCGGTACCCGCCCGCTGCAACCCCTCGGTGGCCACGGAATCCCCGTCCGCCGCCGCGGCGTTCAGTTCGGCCACCGTCGTGCCGCCGAAGCCCTGGGCCCGCGCCCAGCGAAGCAGCGACCGGCCACCGGCCACGGCCTCGACACAGCCACGACCACCGCATTCACAGGGGTCGTCGAAGCCCGGAACGAGCACGTGGCCGAAATGTCCCGCGTTGCCGGTGCGCCCGACGACGGAGAACCCGCCGACCGATACACCCGCGGTGATCCGGTCGGAGACCAGCACCGACAGCGCGTCCATGACGTCACTGGTCGCGCCGAAGTTGCGCTCGGCCAGCGACATACAGACCCCGTCGAGACCGATCTGCACATTCGCCGCCGGGAACAGTTTGCCCACCGCTTGCGTCAACGCGAAACCGGTTCGCCACTCGGGTATCTCGACGGGCGCCACCACACCGGCGGACATGTCGATCGGGCCCGGCGACGCGATTCCGACCGCGGTGACGTCCTGGCCCTCGGCCGCCTCGACGAGCAGGTCGCGGCACACTTCCCAGGTGCCGGTGACCGGTATCGGAACGCGACGGACGTCGTCTTCCTCGACATCGTCGGCCACCCGGCACGCCGCGAAGCCGTCCGCACCGATCTGCAGAGCCAGAACCGTCATTCAGTCACCCACCGCCACAATCGTTTCCATCCATCGGCGCGTTCGTCACGCACCGATCCCGGTCGGCCGCAGCCGATGCCCGAGCACGATACGCCGCCGCGGTGTGGGCGGCGCGGGTTCGGCACAGACCGGCCGCGCGCCGGTACGGATGATGCGCAGCGGGCGTTTGTGGTCGATCGGGGCGGTGCGGTGGCGATCCAGGTTCTCCACGATCTTGCCCGCGCTGTCGTAGGCGACTCCGGCCCAGATCATCGCGCGGGGGCCGTCACCGCGCGTGATGAGAGTCTGTGCGAGCTGCGAACATTCGGTCAGCAGCGGGCAGCCGGAACAGATCCGCACCGCGGCACGCCAGGATTCGGGGTTGCCCACGTCGAGATCCCAGTCGTCGGGGCCGTCCGCGCAGGGTGGCCGGTGCGCCGAGCGCACCGTCGCCGACGGCGCGGGTAGAGGTGAAAGTGCGGTCGGCACAGGGGATCCGAGGGGAAGCCGACGCGAGTGAATTGTGCTCATTTCCGTCTCCGGGGATGCCGAGGACCCACGTGTGCAATCACCGTGTGGTTCGCAGACGTGGCCCATGGTCGGGCGGGCATCGGGGCTGCTCAACAGTCCCCGGCAACCAGCAGCGAACTGCTGTACTCGGCACGTTAACCCACGATTTGGTCGGCAGCAACCACTTCCGCCGCTATTTAACGGCACATTGACCAAGTCGTTGCACGGATGTATCGTCACTTAACGGGACGTTTTTGTACGGTCCGTTTTTCTACGGGGTAAGTTGTGATTTCCTAAGAGGTATGGCTGTGCACTCGGAGTACACGATCGACGAGCTGGCGCGGGCAGCAGACACCACCGTGCGCAGTGTCCGCGTGTACCACGAACGGGGGCTGTTGCCGTCACCGGAAGTCCGGGGCCGCATCGGCTACTACGGATCCGATCACCTGGAGCGGCTGCACACGATCAGCCGGCTGCTCAGCCGGGGTATGAAGCTCAACGGGATCCGCGAACTGCTCGAGGCATGGGATCGTGGCGACGGGCTCGCCGACGTCCTCGGGGTCAGCGACGCTCCGGGCGAGCGCGAACCCGTTGCCGCACAGGAGAAGCCGAACAACGACGATCCGCTCGCGGATCTGCCCGACTACGTCAAACAGGCACTGGCCGGCAGTTCCGACCCCTTGGATGCCTATCGGGTCGCCAATCCGCGCTGCGGCGACCTCGCCGCGCGCCTCATCGACAGCGGGGTGCCCGACACCACCGCCTTCCAGCTCGTCGAGCGGCTGCGCGCGGACTGCAACCAGATCGCCGACCGCTATGCCACCGAATTGTTCTACTGCCTGGCCGGGCAGGCCTACGAGCGCTCCCAGCGCGACAGCAAGGACCGCGCGCGGCTGGAAACCGAGGTGGCCATCGCCCGCCTGATCGTCACCCGCGCCGCCTCCGAACTCATCGACCAGGCCTTCGCCCGGCACGCCGAACTGCCCGCGCCCAACGAGCCCGCCCGATAAGTCCGGTTGTTCGCTGTGTCCGGCGCACCGGGCCGGTAGGCTCTGGGAATGCGCAGGCCTCTCGTCCCGCGGCGAGTTCGCGGAATCAACACGCTGGATCGGCGACTGGTCGACCGCAGCGCGCGGATGCGGCCCAGTGCCGCCGATACCGTGCTGCGCTCGCTGAGCCACGCCGCCAATGCCAATCGGCTGTGGATCGCGGCGGGCGTGGGTGCCATCGCCTTCGGGACCACGGCCCAGCGCCGTGCCGGGGCGCGCGGGCTCGTCGCCGTCGGCATCGCGAGCGGGCTGGCCAACGGCGTCGGCAAACCACTGTTCCCGCGGCGCCGGCCCCCTGCCGAGGCGGTGCCGCAGATGCGGCGCCTGATCTCGCCGCCGATCTCCTCGTCGTTCCCCTCCGGCCACGCCGCCTCGGCGGCGGCCTTCGTCACCGGAGTGGCGCTGGAATCGCCGGCGCTGGCGGTCGCGGCGGCACCGGTGGCGGCGGCGGTCGCGTATTCGCGGGTCCATGTGGGCGTGCACTGGCCCACCGACGTGTTCGCCGGCGCGGCACTCGGCGCCGCCGTCGCGGTGGGCACCAGGCGGTGGTGGGCGGTGCGTCGCGACGAACCCGCGACGGTCGGCCCGGCACAGCGGATCGAACCCCTGATCGGCGGCGAGGGCCTGCTGTTGGTCGCGAATCCGAATGCCGGTAGCGGCGACGGCGGCGGACTCCTGGCCGATCTGATCCGGAAGCTGCCGGAGGTGGTCCTGCTCGAACTCGGCGACGACATCGACCTGGACGCCGAGATCGACACCCGGGTGCGATCCGGCTCGATTCGCGCGCTCGGCGTTCTGGGCGGGGACGGCACGGTCTCGGCGGTCGCGGAAGCGGCTGTGCGGCACGGGCTCCCGCTGGCCGTCTTCCCGGGCGGCACCCTGAACCATTTCGCGCGCGATGTGGGGGTCGAGGATATCGCCGCCACCGTGATCGCGCTCTCCTCCGGCCAGCTGGCGCTCGCCGACACCGCGCGGGTGCGCCTGGACGACGGCAGCGAACGCACGCTGGTGAATACCGCGAGCCTCGGCGGTTATCCGGATTTCGTCCGGCTGCGCGAACGCTGGGAACATCGCATCGGCAAATGGCCGGCCGCCGCGGTGGCGATGGTCTGCGTGCTCGTGCGCGCCCAGCCGCTGCGCGCCACCATCGACGGCGAGCCGGCCTCGGTGTGGATGTTGTTCGTGGGCAACGGAACCTACCGCCCCGGCGACCAAGTACCCACGGCCCGAACCGATCTGCACGGCGCGGGCCTCGATATCCGGTATCTGCGGGCCGATCGGCGGTTCTCGCGGTCGCGGCTGATCTGGGCCTCGCTCACCGGAACCCTCGGCGATTCGCCCACCTACGTCCATCGGCGTGCGGACAAGTTGCGGGTTCGCGTGGACGGCCCGCCGATTTCGCTGGCCACCGACGGCGAAGTCGACACGCGCGGTACGTCTTTCGAGTTCATCGGTGATCCGGCGACACTGCCGGTATTCCGGGTTGCCGACCGCGATTCGAGGCCCCGCCGCTAGCCGGCACCGGAGACTGCGCCGCGAAGAAGTACACACCTCATGGTATGAAATCCCTAGTTTTCACATGACGGAGGTGTCGGATCGTGACGCAGGCCAATCCCATGACGGTCGAATCGGCCGAGGCCGCACTGGCGCGGCTCACCGCACACGATCGCGGAGTGCTCACCGATCTGGTGTGCCGGGTCGACAAAGCCGCCTCCGGCACCGCCGCCGCAGCCCGGTCACGGAAGGCGCCGGTACTGGACGAGGTGGTGCGCTTCCTGGTCGATCGGCATCTGCTGCTGGCCCACTTCAATTGGGGCGCTTGGGAAGAAGGGCAACAGGCGATCCAGCGCCGCGACCGTGCGGCGCTGGCGACCTGCACGGCCCAGCAGTGCTTGCAGTATCTCACCCTGCTGGTCCGCGCGGACCGCTTCACCGAGGGCACGCTGGCGTCGGCCCTCGAGTCGGGGCTGATGCAGGCGTTACTGCACCGCCTGCACCAGCACACCTACCCGCACGCGGGACGTTAACCCTCGGCCAGCGCGCGCACTCGGGCGAGGACGTCGGGATAGCGCTTCAGATGTGCGCCGCCGTTGAGATCGATGGCCGCACCGGTCATCCAGCTCGCCCGATCGGAGGCCAGGAAGGCCGCCATCTCGGCGATCTCCTCGGGCCGGCCGCTGCGCCCGAGCGGGGTGTTCTCGAGGTACTCCTCGGTCAACCCCGGCACATACGCGATACCGGCGACGAGCGGGGTGTCGACCAGGCCCGGACTGATCGCGTTCACCCGGATGCCGCGCTCGGCCAACTCCAGCGCCGCGACCTCCACCAGCATCAGCACACCCGCCTTGGCCGAGCAGTAACCGGCCATTCCGGTGCCGGGCTGGCGGCCGTTGAGGGAGGCGATGCAGGTGATGGATCCGCCGTCGGCCAGGTGGCGGCCCGCGTACTTGATCGCCAGGAACGATCCGGTGAGGCAGACGTCGACGGTCGTCTTCCAGTGCGCCAGTTCGAGTTCGGTGATCGGGCCGGGCAGTGACAGCCCCGCGCAGTTCACCACCGCGTGGAGGTCGCCGGCCGCGTCGAAGCCGGCCGCCACCGAGGCCTCGTCGGTGACGTCGAGCGCCACCGCGCTCGCCACACCGCCGATCTCCGCCGCCACCGTCCGTGCCGCCTCGAGATTCACATCCGCGACCACGACACGAAAACCGTCGCGCGCCAACGCATGTCCGGTGGCGCGGCCGATGCCCGAGCCACCGCCGATCACCATCGCGCCGCGTGTGCCCGCCGCGGCTTCGGGTACGTTCGCCGCGGCGCCGGGTGTGCTCATCACTGCGCCTCCCGGGTGGTCGCGCGCTGCGCGGCGAGATGGCGGGTCAGGAAGTGCACCTGATGGTCGACGGCGGGCTCGAACCACTCGTTGCCGGCGAAGATGTCGAAGTGGTCGCACGGATAATGGCGCACCTCGGCACGTGCCGCGAAGGCGGCCTTGGCCGCCGCGTGGGCCGGCGCGGCCCGGTCGAAGTCGGCGATCTGCATCAGCACCGGCGCGGTGATGCGCGCGGCTCGCCGATCGGCGCGGTAGTTGCCCAGTTCCAGCCCGATCGCCGCGTCGACCTCGTTGCGCCAGGTCGGACCGGCCAGTGCGGTATAGCTCTCGTAATAGCCGTCCGCGGTCAGAGCGGCATGCTCGCCGGGCCTGCCGACCAGCGGCATCATCACCCGATTGCCGCCGAACCGCCCGGCCAGGGCGCTGCGCACGCTCGACACCGTGGATTTCGCGATCGCCGCCGCGCCGACCTGCGCGAAAGCGACTCGGCCCGCGGCCAATCCGTTCACCAGCGGGACCAGAGCCACGACCGCGCAGATGTCGGAGCGATCCGCGGAGACAGTGAGGGCATGGCCACCGGCCAGTGAGATGCCCCATGCCACCAGGCGATTCGGATCCACACCGGGCTGTCGCGCGGCCGCGGACAGGGCGGCACGGTAGTCCTCGGCCTGCGCGGCCATCGAGACCCGCTGCCGAGGTTCACCGGCGGAGGCGCCGAAACCACAGTAGTCGAAGGCGAATACGGCGAGTCCGGCCGCGGCGAGGCGCTGCGCGAACGGTTCCAATCCGGAATCCTTCGTCCCACCGAATCCGTGTGCCATCACCACGACCGGCCGGCCCTCGGGACCGTCGAACGGGCCGTCCGCCGCGCCCTCGAAAAACCATGCGTCACAGGTGGTTCCGCCGGAGGTGAAGTCGACCTGCCGATACGTCGTCACTGCGCCACTCCCACCGGTCGATCCGCCTCCGCCACCCGCGCCCACGGTGGTGGCCCCGCCACCCGCGCTCGTTCGGCGCCGGCCGGAATCTCGCGGGCCCGCATATCGTGCTCGTAGAGGAAGTAGTCCACCTGCTGGGTGTGCCGGGCGCTGGGCACCATATGGCCGGTGTAGTGCTGCTGTTCGGCGACGATCACCCGCCGCATCTCCGGCGCGGACGGCAACCGGTAGCGGCCCACCGCATACGCTCCGATCAGTCGCGCCTGACATTCGACGAACGGAAACAAAGTCGGGGTGGACTGAGCGAATCCAGCGAAGGCCAGATCCTCGATCCCGGGCAGGAACATCCGCTTGTACAGGTCGATCTTGTTGTCCGGAGCGCTGATGAACTCCGGGTCGAAGAACGGGAAGGTGATGTTGTAGCCGGTGGCGTAGATGATGATGTCGAAATCGTCGGCGGTGCCGTCCGCGAAATGCACGGTGGCGCCGTCGAATCGGTCGATATTCGGTTTCGGGATCACATCGCCCGAACCCAGCCGCAGCGGCAGTTCCACCGACTGGGTCGGATGCGCCTCGAAGAATTTGTGATTCGGCTTGGGCAGGCCGTAGTTCTCCGGCCGCCCCGCCGTCAGCGGCTGTCCCCATTGCGCGACCTTGCGCTGCCAGGAGAACGGGATGTACGGGCTGGTGCGGTAGTACTTGTCGGCCGGCTTACCGGCGATGTATTTCGGCACGATCCAGGCGCCGGAGCGGGTGGACAACGTCAGCTTGTTGCCCAGCGCTTTCGACGACAGTTCCACCGCGATATCGGCGGCACTGTTACCCAGTCCGACCACCAGGATGCGCTGATCGGAGAAGTCCATCGGGGTGCGCGGATCGATGTAGTGATGGGCGTGCATGGTGCGGCCGGTGAATTCACCCGGGAATTCCGGATAGCGCGGATCCCAGTGATGACCGTTGGCGACGACCAGGAAATCGAAGTGGCGCACCTCGTTTCGCTGGGTATGCAACTCCCAGCCGCCACCCGGCAGGCGCCGCGCGTGTTCCACACCGTTGCCGAATTCGATGGAACGGTAGAGATCGAAGGCGGCACAGTAATCGTCGAGATACTGCTTGATCTGGGTGTGGTGCGGGAAGTCCGGGAATTCCTCGGGCATCGGGAAGTCGCGGAACGACAGCTGATGTTTGGAGGTGTCGATGTGCAGGGAGCGATATGCGCTGCTGTGCCCGTTCGGATTGCCGAAGGCCCAGTTGCCGCCGACTCGGTCCGAGGATTCGAAGCACACATACGGCACCCCGTAGTCGCCGAGCATCTTGCCGGCGGTCAGACCGCTGATCCCGGCGCCGATGACCGCGGTACGCGGTTGATACATCACCACTCCTTTCACGCCATGGGCGTGTAGACAGATTCTTGATAGTGTCTACTAGTAGACACATTCTCAGATCTGTCCACACATTGCTAGGGTTTTCCCGAAACCGGTCGGCAGCGGACCGGTGCGGGTGTGCGGCGAAAGGGGCGGCGGATGAGCGAGACGACAACCACGACGGTGGTCGACCGGCTCTTGGAGGCGACACAGAAATTACTGGCCGCCAAGGGAATTCGAGCCACCACGATGATGGAGGTGGCCGAGGAGGCGGGCGTCTCGCGCGCCTGGCTGTACCGGCACTTCCCGGACAAACCCGCGCTGATCGGCGCCGCGATCGTGCGGCTCACCGACACCTGGTGGAGCGACGCGCGCGCCGAACTCGACCGCATCGACACCTTCGCCGAACAACTCACCATCGGCGTGCGCATCGGCCGCGGCGCCTACGACGACCCGGGCGCGCTGCTCATGCGCCTGCGCTCCTCCGAACCCGAGGAGTTCGCGGCCTGCGCGGGCGCCGGCGTCACCGCCCTCGTCCCCGCCCTGGCCGCGTTCTGGCGCCCCTACATCGATCGCGCCGCCGAGCGCGGCGAAGTACATCCCGGACACGACCTGGACGAAGTCGCCGAGTGGGTGGCCCGGATCCTGATCAGCCTCGGCACCGTCCCCGGCGACACCATCGACCCCGACGACCCCACCGCGGTGTCGCACCACCTGAACACCTACCTTCTGCCCGCTCTGCGCCACGCTCCCGGCGGCACTTCCCAGCGGAGCCGCCGCACGACCTGACCAGGACATTCGGCGCTGCCGCGCCCACTTCACGCCACTCGGCTCCCCCTGCCGAATGGAAAATGGAAATCATTTCCGTTAATGTCTGAGCCCGCTCCATCGAGCGCTGCGCAGAACACAGAACGGAACAGAGATCAGATGAACAAGATCACCCGCATGACCGTCACGGCGATGACGGTGGTGAGCGCGTTGGGCGCCGGATCGGCTATCGCATCGGCCGCCCCCACGCCGGCAGATCACGTCCTGAGCACCGAGATCTTGCCTGGCGTGCAGTACACCGGTTCCACCACGGATCAGTCCGTGGTGATCGAGACCGCCACCGCCACCCTCGTCACCGCGGGAGGGCAATTCCAGGTGCGCGACGCCTCCGGCGCCACGGTCGCTGGAGTCCCCGAATTCGCGGTCGAGCCGAAGGCTCTGGCCGCCACGCACGCCGCGCCGGAGGTGCGCGCAGCGGCCCGCGCCGCCACGCCGGAACTGCACCTGGACAACATCGACGGCGATCCGCAGACCGAACGTTTCGATGCCGCGATCCAGGCGGCCATCAACGAATTCGGCCTGGCCACCAGCGTCGGAACGATGACCGGCGGCCTCATCGGCCTCGCGGTCGGCTGCGGAGTCGGCGCCGTAGCGGGCGCGGTATTCGGCGCTCCCGTCCTCGACGCCGCGGGACTCACCCTCATCGCCGGCTGCCTGGCCGGAGCGGGCGTCCTCGGCGGTATGGGCGCCATTCTCGGCGCCGCCCTCCTCGGCGTCCCCGTCGGCATCGCCTCGGCAATCAAGTTCCAGCACACCATGAATCAGCCGTACGAACAGCACACCCACGACAACGACAGCAACTGAGGCAGCGATCGGCCGTGAGCGAACCGCCGCACACGCCCCCTGCGCCCCGGACAACCACCCGCCGCGGCGCTGAACAGCACGGTTCGCCTCGACCATCCCTTTCCGATCGCCATCCCCTGGACGGCACTCGAATTCGGTTGAGCGGGCGGGTGTTTCGAAGTAAAGTCGCCGAACGCGAATCGGGCCCCGCGATCGATCGCGGGGCCCGATTCCGTCGTCAGCTGGTGGGTTGGGTCAGGTCGTAGACGGTCGTCCCGCCCACAGTTATCGCGGTGTAATGGGATTCGACCCAGCTGGTGATCTCGCTCGCGCTGCCGGAACCGCCGCCCGGGCCGCCGCGGCCGCCCGGGCCGCCGCCCGCGAAGAAGTAGTGGATGTCACCGTTGTTCACGTAGTCCTGGAATTGGGCCAGGGTGGGCGAGTTGTCGCTGCCGGTGAAACCGCCGATCGCCATGATCGATGTGCCGGTGGACAATTCGAGACTGCCCGCCGATTGCGAGCCGACCGTGGCCGCCGCCCAGCGGTTGGTCGCACTCTTCAGCAGTTCCCTCAGGGCGGTGTTGTCGGAGGCGCCTCCACCGGGACCGCTGTTGCGCGTGCCGGTCGATGAGCCCGTGGAGTCGGCACTGCCGGGCGCACGCCCGGAGTTTCCGCCGGGAGGCATGCCACCCAACCCGCCCATGCCGTGGCCGCTGTTGGGCCCGGAGGTCGGAATCGACCCGCTGTGCGGGGTCGCCGCGGTCTCCAGGGCGTAGGCGGTGCTACCGGCGAATCCGAACAGCAGTCCGGCCGCGGCGACCACCAGGGTCATCTTGCCGAGGGCGTGCGCGCCGGCGATGAGGATCGCCGCGACCACGATCGAGCCGACCAGCACGATCCAGCGCAGCGCCGGATACCAGCCGGGTGTGCGATCCAGCAGGACGAAGTTCCAGACGCCGGTCGCCGCCAGCATCAGACCCAATGCCGCACGCGCCGAACGAAACTCACGTCCGCGCCACAGTTCCACCGCCGCGATGCCGACCAGCGCGGCGATCGCCGGCGCCAAGGCCACGGTGTAGTAGGGGTGAATGGTGCCCTGCATGAAACTGAAGACCATGCCGGTGACCAGCAGCCAGCCGCCCCAGAGAAGCAGGCCCGCGCGGATGCGTCCGGTGCGGGGGGTGCGCCGGGTGAACCACAGGCCGGCCACCAGCCCGATCAGCGCCGCCGGGAGCAGCCATGAGATCTCGGTGCCCATCGAGTCGCCGAACAGGCGGGTGATGCCGGTGCTGCCACCGAATCCGGTGTTGCCGCCGCCACCGGGGCCACCGCCGTTGCCCTCGCCGCCCATCACACGGCCGAGACCGTTGTAACCCAGGGCGAGTTCGAGCAGGCTGTTGTCGGTGGAGCCGCCGATGTAGGGGCGCGAATCGGCGGGCCACAGGCTCACCAGTGCGACGAACCAACCGCCCGAGATAATCAGGGCGACAACAGCTCCCAGGAGTTTGAGAATCCGGGCGCGCAACGCGATCGGCGCGGCGACGAGGAACACCAGGCCCAGCGCGGGCAACACCAGGAAGGCCTGCATCATCTTGGTGAGGAAGCCGAAACCGACCGCCACCCCGGCCGCCGCCAGCCAGCGGCCACTGCCCTTCTCGGTGGCGCGGACGGTGCAATAGGCCGCCGCGACCAGCAGCAGGACCAGCAGAGCGTCCGGGTTGTCGAACCGGAACATCAGCGCCGCGACGGGAGTCAGCGCCAGCGCCGCACCCGCGATCAGACCGGCCGCCGGACCGCTCCAGCGCCGCACCGCCCCGTACACCAGCCCGACCGACGCCACACCCATCAGCGCCTGCGGCAGCAGCAGCGAGAAGGAACCGAATCCGAGCAGCCGACCGGACAAGCCCATCACCCACAGCGCGGCGGGCGGTTTGTCGACGGTGATGGCGTTACCGGAGTCGAGCGATCCGAACAGCAGCGCCTTCCAGCTCTGCGTGCCGGCCTGCACCGCGGCGGCATAGAAGTCGTTGGCCCATCCGGACGCGCTCAGACCCCACAGGTACAGCAACGCGGTCGCGCCGAGCAGCACCAGTAGCCCGGGCCGCGCCCATCGCGGTTGGTCGGAAGGGCCCGACAAGAGAGCTCCCCACCGCGCGGGCTGCGGTGGCGACCCGGTCGGCTCGGCCTGCCGGCGCGGCGCCTCTGTGATCGTCATACGGTTCTCCTCCGCCTCGCTCGCCGGGCTGTCTGCCGCGGCCGTTGCATCGAGGATCGCGTCCGGAGGTGGGTCGGCTCTTTGCCGAACCTATGCGCCGACTGTGAGGGAAGAACCGGAACGAGCGGTACGACTTGACCTGAACCACACTCGAGGTAAGACGGTGGTCGCATGACGACTTCCACGAGCGCCGTAACACTGTGGATCGAGCGGCACGCTCATCCCCTGACCGTGTCGGACCCGAGCGGGCCGGTGACCGATCTGGCGCCGCTGCGGGAGATGGCCGGTCCCGCCACCGTCGTCGCGCTGGGCATGTCGACCCGCGACACCCACGAACTGTCCGTCCTCGCCCACCGCATGCTCCGCTATCTCGTGGAGTACCTGGGGTTTCGCAGCCTGGTGCTGGAAGGTGACGACGCGACCAGCACCGCGATCGACACGTACGTGCGCACCGGGGCCGGTGATCCGCGCGCCCTGCTGGCGGCGGCCCGATCGTTCTGGCGCACCGAGGAACTGCTCGACGTCGTGGAATGGGTGCGTCTATACAACCGGCAGCATCCGGGCGATCCGGTGCGGATCGCCCATCCGGAAGCCGATCGGCACGTGACGGCGCAGTCGGGCGACCTCGGCGACATCGAAAAGATGCTGGCCGACAATGTGATCCGCTGGCAGGAAC
Organism: Nocardia mikamii NBRC 108933; assembly: GCF_001613505.1. Classification (GTDB taxonomy): domain Bacteria; phylum Actinomycetota; class Actinomycetes; order Mycobacteriales; family Mycobacteriaceae; genus Nocardia; species Nocardia mikamii. The sequence continues at coordinate 41,104 of NZ_BDCM01000019.1, read as the reverse complement.
GCACCGGTCACAAAGTGGTCTACTGGGGCGGGACGACGCACACGGTCGACGCGGCGGCGCGAACTGTGCTGCTCGGCGATCACCGGGTCACCCGCCGCAGCGCCGGCAGCCATCTCCGGCAGCGTTATGGCGCCGGATATGTCTCGGTGGGCATGACCTTCGACCACGGCTCGACCGCCCACACCTTCCCGTCTCCGCCGGCCGACTTCGCCGAAGCCGTACTCGGCCGCGTCGATCTGGATGCCTATCTGCTGGATCTACGCACCCCGGGCCCGGACTCGGTGCGCACCTGGCTCACCGAGCCCGCGAAGACTCGTTTGATCGGGCCCGTGTACGCCTCGGAGAACGATGACGCGTTCCACCTCTCGGGCGGGTCTCTCGGCGAATGGTTCGACCTCGTCGTCCACCACCGGACGGTGACGTCCATTCGGCCACTCGGGTGACACCGTGGATGAGACGGCGGTGGCGGTGTCCTGATCCGAGGGATTCGCGACCTGCACCGAGGGGCGCACGGCGTTCGATCGGCCGAGACTCGACACGCACGCCAGATCCGGTGTGACGAGTTTCCACCGAAAGGAAAACCCCATGTCCGCCTCCAGCACCCCGACCGTGATTCTGGTCCACGGCGCGTTCGCCGACGCCGCCAGTTGGGCGCCCGTCACCGAAGGATTACTCGCACAGGGCATTCCGGTGCTCGTGCCGCCGGTGTACAACCGCAGCCTGGCCGCGGACGCGGCGTCCGTCCGCACGGTGGCCGAGAGTATCGACGGTCCGGTGCTGCTGGCCGGTCACTCCTACGGCGGCGCGGTCATCACCGTCGCCGGTGCGGCCGAGAATGTCGTCGGGCTGGTCTATGTCGCCGGTTACGCTCTCGAGGAAGGGGAAAGTCTCGGCCAACTGCAGGGCGGCTTCCCGGATTCCGACCTGGCCGCTCATCTGGTCTACTCCCCGTTCCCCGTCGAGGGTGCCGAGCCGGGCACGGACGTGTCGGTCGAGATCGACGCCTTTCCGGCAGTTTTCGCAGCGGGAGTCGATCCGGCCCGGGCGCGGGTGTTCGCCGTCTCGCAGCGCCCGCTGGCGGCATCCGCATTCGCCGAGCCCGCGTCGGTCGCGGCATGGAAGACCACACCGGGCTGGGGCATCGTCTCCGCCGCCGACCACACCATCAATCCCGACGTCGAACGCTTCGGCTACCAGCGGGCCGGCCTGCGCAAGGTCGTCGAACTCGACGCTCCGCACCTGGTCATGCACACCCACCCCGACGAGGTGGTCGCGGTCATCTCCGGCGCCCTCGCCGAACTGTCCTGACCCGCACGCAGGACCACCCGGCACACGGCATGCGAATCACTACCAGCACGCGCAAGCGCATCGCCCTTCATCCGCATTGCCGGCCACATCGTGCACGAACGGGCCGCCCGGACGAACACCGGCCGACTCGCTCCGGCGGTGACCAGTCGCATCGTCCGGCCGATATAGGCGTCCGGCCGCGGATGGCCGCATCCGTCACGGAATGCGGCAACCCGCGGCCGGAGTTCAGGCGGTCAGGTCGTAGACCGTCACTGCGTCGATGGTCCGGGCGGCGAAGTTCGTCGCTACCCACTGGGCGATGTCGGAGGCCTCGTGGCTGCCGCCGCCTGCGGCACCGCGCATTCCGGCCATACCTTCACCGCCGATGAAGTAGTGGATCTCGTGCTGGGCGACGTACTGCTGGAACTGCGCCAGGGTCGGCGACGGATCGGTGCCGTTGAATCCGCCGACCGCCATCACCGGGTCGCCGGTCGCGAGTTGGTAGGCGGCGGCACTGTTGGAGCCGACCGCGGCGGCTACCCAGGTGTAGGCGCCGGCGTTGTCGCTCAGTGCCGCAGCCAGATTCGAGCCGACGGTGATACCGCCCAGGAGCCCGCCCATCGGTCCGCCCGCGTGCGCAGTCGCACCGCTCGTGGATTGCCCACCGGGCGTCGCACCGAATTGGCTGTTCCCCGTGCCGGATTGGCTGGTTCCGGTGTCGGTTTGCGCGCCGGGCGACGATTGCGAACCACCGGCGGCAGACCCCGGCTGCGCGCCGTTCGTGGGCCCGGTTCGCCCACTGCCGGAGGCATTTCCACCCTGTCCACCGGGCGCACCACCCGGCGGCATCCCGGCGAAGCGCCCGCTGGACGGCCCGGCGGACGGGATCGCCCCGGTGTGCGGAGTCGACGCCGTCGCCACCGCGTAGGCGGTCGGTCCTGCCAGTCCGGCGGCCAGCGCGACGGCCACCACCGCCGCACCGAGTGCCCGCGGCAACCGGGAGACGACCAGCAGCAGCGCCGCCGCGCCCACACCGACCACCGCGATGACGGGACGCAGCCACGGATTCCACTCGCTGGTGCGCGCCAGCAGGATGCAGGCCAGGACGGTCGTCACCACCAGCGTGCCCGACAGTACGGCGGTCGCGCGAAGGTCGTTGCGCCGCAACCACAGTTGCCGGGCGCCGATCGCCACACTGCCGGCGACGGCCGGGGCCAGCGCCACCGTGTAGTAGGGGTGCAGGATGCCGCTCGCGAAGCTGAAGATCCCGCCGGTGAGCACCAGCCAGCCCAGCCACAGCAGCAGCGCCGCGCGCGCCGGGTCGGTGCGGGGTGCGCGGCGGGTGAGCCACAGACCGGCCACACCGAGGATCAGCGCCGCGGGGATCAACCAGGAGATCTGGCCGCCCATTTGGGAGCCGAACAGCCGCGCCCAGCCGACGTCGTGGTTCATATTGCCCAGCCCACCGACCTCGTCACCGGTGAGCCGGCCGAAACCGTTGTAGCCCAAGGTCAATTCGAGCACGCTGTTGTGCTGGGAACCGCCGATGAAGGGCCGCGAGGAGACCGGCCACAGCGCGACGACGGCCAGATACCAGCCCGCGGACACCACCATCGCGAGCACGGCCGACACGGAGCGGACAACCCTGGTTTTCCACGGCACCTGGGCCGCGAGCAGATACACCACCGCGAACACCGGCAGCACGATGAACGCCTGCATCATCTTCGCCAGGAATCCGAATCCGACGGCCACCCCCGCCAATGGCAACCACCATGCGGCACTGCCCTTTTCGATGGAGCGCAGCACGCAGTAGGCGGCGGCGGTCAGCAACAGCACGAGCAGGGCATCCGGATTGTCGAAGCGGAACATCAGCGCCGCGGCCGGCGTGAGCGCCAGCACCGCGCCGGCCAGGATGCCGGGCCAGTGACCGGCGACCCGCCGCACCCCCGCGTACAACACGGCGACGGCGGCCACGCCCTCCACCGCCTGCGGTACCAGCAGACTCCACGAGTTGAAGCCGAAGACGCGCGCGGAGATGTCCATGACCCACAGCGCGCCGGGCGTCTTGTCCACGGTGATCGCGTTGGCGGCATCGCTGGATCCGAACAGCATCGCCTTCCAGCTCTGCGATCCGGCCTGTACGGCCGCGGCATAGAACTCGTTGGCCCAACCGCCGGCACCGAGATCCCACACGTACAGCAGCGCGGTGGCCGCCAGCAGCGCCACCAGCGACAGCTGCCGCCACCGCGGGCTCGCGGTCCGCGGCGGTGGCGGTTCGGTCACCGCGATCGGGGGCGTGTCCAGCACAGTCGTCGTCATACGTCGATCGTCATCGACCGAGGTGGTTGCCGCCTGGGGCTTCGCTGTGTGCCTGCTGTGAGGACTGATCCGGCAGCCGGACGGTGAAGACGGTATGGCCCGGGGCACTGTCGAGGCTGATCGTGCCGCCGTGCGATTTCACCACGGCCGCGACGATCGCCAAACCCAGACCGCTGCTTCCGGCCCGCCGCGAGCGTGAGGAATCGCCGCGCGCGAACCGCTCGAACACCTCCGGTTGCAGTGCCGCGGGGATGCCGGGACCGTTGTCGGCGACCCGCCAGATCGCGCCGCCGCCGGCCTCGCGCCCCAGCGAGACCGTGACCGTGGTGCCGGGTCCGGTATGCACCCGCGCGTTGGTGAGCAGGTTGGCCAGCACCTGGTGCAGTCGCGCCGCATCACCGGTGACGACGACCGGTTCGTCCGGCAGATCCAGATCCCACCGGTGGTCCGGGCCCGCGATATGGGCGTCGCTCACCGCGTCGACGGTCAGCCGCGTCACGTCCACCGGCTCGTGTTCGAGGCCGCGCCCGGAATCGAGCCGGGCCAGCAGCAGCATGTCCTCGACCAGGGCCGTCATCCGCCGCGATTCCGAATCCACCCGGCTCATCGCATTGGCGACGTCGCCGGGCACCTCGGCCCGTTTCCGTTGTGCCAGTTCGGCATAGCCGCGGATCGCGGCCAGTGGGGTGCGCAGTTCGTGACTGGCGTCGGCGAGGAACTGCCGCACCCGCGTCTCACTGGCGTGGCGGGCCGACAAGGCGCTGTCGATGTGATCGAGCATGCGGTTGACCGCGGAGCCGAGCTGTCCGACCTCGGTGCGCGGATCGGCGTCGTCGGCCGGAACCCGCACCGGCAATTCGACCTCGCCCCGATCGAGCCGCAGATCGGCCACCCGGGAGGCGGTGGCGGCCACACGGTCCAGCGGCGCGAGTGCGCGGCGGATCACCCAGATGCCCACGGTGATCGCGATGACGAACACCACCGCGGTGACCACCACCAGGATCAGCAGGACCCGCATCAACGTGGCATGGACCGCGGTCAACGGCATACCGGTCACCACCGTGGCTCCAGACCAGGTCGAATTCGCGACCACCCGATAGGAGCCCTGCCCGTCGAGATCGACGGTGACGGGAGTGCCGTCCGACGACACCTCGGCCAGCTGCCGCTGGGCGGCCGCCGACAGGCGCGTCTGGGTCCCGTCGGCATCGATTTTGGCGGCGGTGATCTCGGTGCCGTCGATACTGGCGCCGACGGTATCGGCCTGGATGCCGCGGCGGTCGAGGAAATCCGGTCCCGGACCGCCGTGGTTCGGGGGTGGTGGCCGGTTGCCGTGGTCCTGAGCGCCGGGTGGCGGGCCCAGACTCGGGCCACCACCGGCCTCGCCGAGGGAACGCTTCTGCACATCGGCCAACTCGGTGTCGAGCTGATGGACGAGAAACTGCTGCAACGCGAATTCCGTTGCGGCGCCGATACCTACGACCACGACCACCAGCAACAGCAATTGCCCGACGAGCAGTCGCGCCCGCAGCGACCAGCCGCGCGCCGACCACCACCGGCGGGGCCGCGGCCCGGCCTCAGCCGGCGGGTTTGAGGACATATCCGGCGCCGCGCAGCGTGTGGATCATCGGTTCGCGCCCGCTGTCGATCTTCTTGCGCAGATAGGAGACATAGAGCTCGACGATATTGGAGCGTCCGCCGAAGTCGTAGCTCCAGACCCGGTCCAGGATCTGCGCCTTGCTCAGCACGCGGCGGGGATTGCGCATGAAATAGCGCAGCAGTTCGAATTCCGTGGACGTCAACGTGATCGGTTCGCCCGCGCGGGTCACCTCGTGGCTGTCCTCGTCGAGCATCAGATCACCCACCACGATCTGAGCGTCGTTGTCGACGGTGGTGATGCCGGTGCGGCGCAGCAGCGCGCGCAGGCGCAGGACGACCTCTTCGATGCTGAACGGTTTGGTGACGTAGTCGTCGCCGCCGGCGGTGAGCCCGGCGATGCGGTCCTCGACCGAATCCTTCGCGGTCAGCAGCAGCACCGGCAGATACGGCAGATCGCGGCGCAGCTTCGCCAGCACCTCGAGCCCCGTCATATCGGGCAGCATCACGTCGAGAACCACCACGTCGGGGCGGTTCTGGCGCGCGGCGGTCACCGCGGTGCGGCCGTCGGCGGCGGTGACGACCTGCCAGCCTTCGTAACGCAGCGCCATCGACACCATCTCCGCGAGCACCGGTTCGTCGTCGACGACGAGGACGGTCACGGGGCTGCCGTCCGCGCGGCGCATCACGACGCGTTCGGCCGGAGTGTTCGTGGTGGTCATGACCCCAGTCTGGGGACGGCCGCTATGCGTCCGCTGTGGCGTGTCTGGGGGTCGGCTGTGAGTGCGGCGGTCGTGACCCGCGCACCACAGCGAGTACCGAACGAGTCCACAGCGCAGACCCAGCTTCGCACCGCAGGGTTGACCGAGCAACGCGATCGCGGCATCGACGTCCCGCGATCGTCTTCGACGACAAGGAGTACGCGATGACGGAGTCCACCTCACAGCCGCCGGCCGAGCCCACCCCACCGCCTCCGGCCGAGCCGGAACACACCTGGGGCGCACCGCACACCCAGCCGGCCGCCACCTGGTCGACGAAGAAGTCGCTGGCCGCGGTCGGCATCGCCGCGGTGATCGCGGCGGCCGGGGGCGGCGTCGTCTACGCGGCCACCCATTCCGGCGGCAGTGAGCACAACGGCGGTCCGGGCGGGCCGGGTGGCCCCGGGACCAGCTGGGGTGGCGGGCGCAATGCCTCGGGTCCCGGCGGTATGGGCACGACGGGCGCGAGCCTGCACGGCCAGTTCGTGATCTCCGACGGTAACGGCGGCTACACCACCGAGATCACCCAGACGGGCACGGTGACCGCGGTCTCGGACACCTCGATCACCGCGAAGAGCGCCGACAACTTCAGCCAGACCTACACGATTTCCGGCACCACCCAGCATTCGGAGGTGAAAGTCGGTGACACCGTGCGCATTCAGGGCACGGAGGCGAACGGGACCGCGACCGCGACGGCGATCACGAGCGGCACCGAATCCGCTCAGATGGGTGGCCGCACCGGACGGTCGAGCCGATTCGGCGGGATGGCGCAGGGCGGTGATCCGGGGCAGAACGGTCCCGGTCCGGGTGGTGCGGCTCCCGGACAGGGCGGCGGCCCCGGCATGGCACCGCCGATGGACGGCGCTCCGAATCAGCCCAACGGCTGATTTCACACTCCGGCCGTCCGGCACACCTCTGGCAAACTGAGCGAATGGACAGCGATGCGGTGATCGTGCCCATGGGTCTGGGGCATTTACGGCAGGTATTGGATCTGGGGCACGAGGTGTTCGACACCGACGTCAAGCCCTACACGTCGTGGTCGTTGACGTCGGTGGCCGAGCACCTCGATTCGGCCGACAACGCCTGCTGGGTGGCATTGGATTCGGATCGGGTGGTGGGATTCGTCCTCGGATCCATGGAATTCGAACTCCGGGACGACTGGGGATACCTCGAATGGGTCGCGGTGGCACCGGATATGCAGGGGCGCGGACTGGCGCGGCGACTGGTGGATATCTGTTCGGAGGCGTTGTTCGCGCGGGGGGCCCGGCGCATCGTGACCGACGTGGAGCAGAGCAACACCGCCTCGGCCACGTTGATGACCCGCAGCGGATTCAGTCCGGCCGCCTCGGTCACCTTGTTCGTCCGGCCTAATCCCGCTGAGCCGGAACAGGATTCGGAGGCGCCGCTGCCGCCGATCGCACCGGGCGCCAAACGAGCGTTGATCCGGCGCGGCCGCCTCGCGGGCGACAACCGCAGCGCGCACTGAGCCGGGCGGACTCACCGCGGCCCGACGTTATCCGATCCGTCCCTGCCGCATCGCCGACGCACTGCCGAGGGCCCCGGCACCGGATGCACGGCCGTCGTCCGGCACGCGGTCGACGCACACCGCCCGCACCGAACCGTGGTCGCCTATCGCTGGGAGAGCCGATCGAATATCGCACTGGCCGCGCCGAAACCGAGTATCGCGAGGCCCGCACACCAGACGAGGGCCGATGCAGCGCTTGCGCCGGTCCCGCTCGAGTTCAGCAGGCCGCGCACGGTGTCGACGACGGGTGTGGCGGGTTGATAGTCGGCGAAGCCGCGCAGCCAGCCGGGCATGGTGGAGGTCTGCACGAACGCGCTGCTGATGTAGGGGATGAACATGATCGCGTAGGTCATCCCGCCGGCCGCTTCGGGATTCCTCGCCACCAGCCCGAGCGCGACCGCGATCCAGCAGATCGCCACCACGAACAGCATGATCATGGCCAGCGCCCCCAGCCAGCCCAGCGCGTCCGCGTGCGGGCGATAGCCGAGCAGGACGGCCACGGCCACCGCGATCGCGATGGCGGCGAGGTTGCGCGCCACCCCTTCGCCGACGTGACCGGCGAGGATCGCCTGCCGGAACATCGGCAGCGTCCGGAACCGGTCGATACTGCCTCTGGTCATATCCGCCGAGACCGCGGTCGCGGTGATGGACGCGCCGAATCCGGTGCACAACAACATGATTCCGGGCACCACGTAGTCGAGATAGGAACCGCCGACGTCGATCGCGCCGCCGAAGACGTAGGTGAACAGCAGCATCACCAGGATCGGCATGAGCAGCGAGATGATCAGCGTGTCCGGACTGCGCAGGGTGTGCCGGGCGCACCGGCGGAACATCACCGCCGAATCCGCGGCGATCATCCTCACCGGGCTGCCGCCTCGACGATATCGGCGGCATGCGCGGCGGCGCCCTCGGTGCGCAACGTGGCCGCGAATCGCCCTGCGCGAGCGCGGCGTTCGGGTTCCAGCAGCGTGGTCACGCCGCGAAGGAGTCGTTCGGTGGTGAGGTCGGTGAAGCGCAGATGTGCGCCGAGTCCGAGCCGGTCCACCTGCCCGCCCCACATCGGCTGTTCGAACGACACCGAACATACCAACGTCGGCAGACCGGCCCGCAGACTTTCGAACAGCGTGCCGATCCCGCCGTGATGCACCGCGGCCGCGCAATACGGGAACACCAGGTCGTAGGCGAACGGACCGACCACCTTCACCGTCGAATCACCCTGTGTACGAGCGGTTTCCATACCGCTCCAGCCGGCACTCACCAATGCCCGCACGCCGAGCCGCCGCGACACCTCGCGCACCATGGCCAGGACGGCGGCGGGATCGCTGATCGGCATACTGCCGAATCCGAAGAACACCGGCGCCTGCCCCGCGTGCACCCAGGACAGGATGTCGGTGTGGTCGTCGCCGAGTTCGCCCACCGCGTGCCGGGTCTGCTGATCCAGCGTCAGGAAGCCGGTGAACGGGCGCCGGCCGTCCCACTGCGCCGGCAGCCCGGGCACCAGCGCCGGATCGTAGATCTGCACTTCGGGGACCCGCCGCCGCGCCAGCACCGCCGCGATACTCGCCCGCGACTTCGGCAGACCGAGCATGCCGCGCAGATCGTTCAGATAGCGCATGAACACGATGCGCCGCAGATTCTCCGCTACCGCCCACGTCACGCGATTCACCGGCGCGGGCGGCGCCCAGTTCGCCGGCAGCGCACCCGGAAAGGGATAGACCCCGTTCGCCCGCGCCGGGTAGTAGTGCAGGCTCACCAGCGGCACATCCATCGCCTCGGCGACCGAGCAGGCCCGGTCCTCGGTGACGGTGCTCGCGACGATCAGGTCGGCGCCCGCACACACCTCGACCACCTCGCGGTTCATCCGATCGGCATAGTCGGCCATCTGCCGGGCGACCAGCTGCATCAGCCGCAGCGTATTGCCCGCGGCGAGGGCCCGCTGCCCGTCCTCGGAGCTGTAGAGCTGCTGCACATCGGGCCCGCAGGGGCGCGCGGCGAGCCCCGCCGAGGTGGTGAAATCGACCAGATTCGGCGGCGCGCCCAGCACCACGTCGTGGCCGCGGCGCCGCAATTCCAGCCCCAGGGCCAGCACCGGTTGCACGTCGCCGCGGGTGCCGGTCAGCGGAATGGCGATTCTCATGTCGAGTTATCTCCCCTTTTCCCGAGAGCGCAACACTTTCGGCCGAGAAACCCGATGGGGACACTATGGGATATCGAACAACCGGGCGCGTGGGTAACGTGCCGGGCGTGCACATCGCCATGTTCATGGACTATCACCCGGCGACGCTGGGCGGGGTGCAGACCGCGGTGGCGGCGTTGCGCCACGGCCTCGAACGCGCCGGACATCGGGTGACGCTGTTCGTGGCACCACTGCCGGGCGCCGCGATGCCACCGGACGCGGCATCCGGCGACGGGGTGGTGGAACTGGCTCCCCTGGCCGGCGCGGTGGTGAACGGCTTCCCGATGGTGCTGCCGACCGCGCGCAACGCCGCGCTGATCGATGCCGCCTTCGCGGCCCGCGGCCCCGTCGATCTCGTCCATACCCACACCACCTACGGTGTGGCGATCGCGGGGATGAAAGCCGCACGGCGGCATCGCATTCCGCTGGTGCACACCGCGCAGAGCCGCGACGACGCCTTCATCGAGCACACCGCGCCGGCGCCCTACCTCTCGGCGCTCGCGCTGCGAATCCTGCACGGCCGCTTCGTCACCCATCCCGCGCGGATGCCGCGGGGCACGCAGAGCCCGGCGGCCCGGCACGCGTGGCACACCATCGTGGGCCAGGCGCAGGCCGCCGACCGGGTCATCGCACCGACCCGCCATTTCGCGGATCTGCTGCTCGACCACGGCCTCACCCGGCCGATCCGGGTGATCTCCAACGGTGTCGACGACGCACTGTTCGACGGCCGGCGGCGCCCGGCCGCCCGCGACACCGAGGGTCCGCTGCGGTTGATCTGGTGCGGGCGGCTCTCCGCGGAGAAGCGACTGCTCGAATCGATCGAGGCGGTGCGGCGCGTCCCGGACTGCACCCTCGACGTGTACGGCGAGGGCGAGCTGTCCGCGCGCGCCGCCGCGGTGGTCGCCGAACACGGGCTCTCGAATCGAATCGCGCTGCACGGCAGAGTTTCTCAGCAGCAGTGCCTCGACGCCATGGCCGCTGCGGACGCTTTGCTGTTTCCGTCGTGGGGTTTCGACACCCAGGGCATGGTGCTGCTCGAGGCGATCGCCACCGGCCTGCCCGTGCTGTACTGCGATCCGGACCTGGCCGAATCCGTTCCGGCGGGCGGTGGTCTGCGCGCCGGCGACGCCTCCCCCGCGGCCCTGGCGGAGGCGATCGGCGTGTTGGCGACCGACCGCGGCAGGCTGCTCGCGATGCGCGCCGAGATGACCCGTCATCGCGATTCGGTGCGACAGTCCGGCCGCATCGAGGCGATCGTCGAGGTCTATGAGCAGGCACGGGCCGACATCGAGCCCGCCGCACAGCGACCGGTGCCGCGACGGCTGTCCGAGGTACCCACCGCGCCCGGCGCCCTGCCGCTGATCGGCCACAGCCTGCGCGCCCTGCGCGACGCACCGGGTTTCGTGAGCTCGCTCGCCGAGCTCGGCCCGATCGTGCGCATCCGGTTCGGCCGCAAAACCGGCTATGTGCTGACCACGCCGGAGCTGGTGCGCGAGGTCGGCCTCGGCGACGCGGAATTGAATCGCGACGATCTGCGGGAAGCGATCGCCGATGTGGCCGGCGGTTCGGTGAACGTGCTGCGCGGCGCCGAACACAAACTGCGCCGGCGCATGATCGCGCCCGCACTGCGGCAGAGCCGGCTCGCCGAATACACGGTCACCGCGGCCGAATTGGCCGACACCTGGTCGGCCGCGCTGCCCGCCGGAGGCCGGGTCGACCTGATGGACGAGGCGCACGGCCTGATTCTCGACACCGTGTCCTCGACCCTGTTCACCGCCGAATTCAGCGCGGCGGCCCGGCACCGGATTCGCGACAACGTGCCGTGGCTGCTGAGCCAGGTCATTCTGCGCACCGCCCTGCCGCCCCAGATCCGCCGCCTGCGGGTGATCGCGAATCGGCGCTGGGAGCGCAAGGCCCGCCACCTGCGGGCCGCGATCGGCGCCGCGATCACCGAGTACCGCCGCCGGGACGAGGATTTCAACGATGTGGTGTCGGCGTTGATCCGCCATACCGATCCCGAGACCGGTGCGCGACTGTCGGACGACCACATCATCGACGAAGCCATTCTGATGCTGGCGGGTGGGGTGGGGTCGATGGCCTCGCTCACCGGCTGGCTGTGGCACGAGGTGATGCGGCGTCCCGATATCGCCGAACGGGTGCGAGCCGAACTCGACGATGTGGTCGGCGCCGGACCGGTCCGCGCGAAACACATCGGCAAGCTCATCTACCTGAAACAGGTTGTCTCGGAGACTCTTCGGTTCTGGGGGCCGTGGATCAGCGCCGGAAACGCGTCCGGGCCCGTGACCGTCGGCGGGCTCACCATTCCCGACGGCACCGCCATCATGTTCAGCCCCTATCTGGTCCAGCACGATCCGCGCCACTTCCCGAATCCCGAGGCCTTCGATCCGGACCGCTGGTCGCCCGCCCGCACCGATGAGATCGACAAGCAGGCGAACCTGTCCTTCGGTGTCGGCCGCCGGCGCTGCCTGGGCGATCACTTCGCGCTGCTGGAGATCACGCTCGCCTCGGCGGCGCTGCTGGCGCGGTGGCGGCCCGAGCCGGATCCGGCATACGTCGTGCGGGCCTCGAACCGGGACTTCGTCCTCTCGCCGTCGGCGATTCCGGTGACCCTGCACCGGCGCTAGCGGCGGCGCAGCAGCACCCCGCGGATGAACGCCGCCTGCCCGGAATGCTGGATATCGTCGTCGACCACGCTGATCAGCCGCACGCCGAGGGTCACCGGCGGATCCCAGCGGGTATCGACGATCCGCGGCAGGTCGGCGTCGGCGAGGGTGCGGACGTAGTCGACGGTGCGGTCGTGGACGGCGTCGTGATAGCCCAGCAGCAATTCGGCCGAGACGCCGCCGAGGGCCGCCACCTCGTCCGGATCGTCGCCGTACCCGGTGGCCGACTCGTCGAAGGGCAGATCGAAGCGGCGCGACCAGCCGGCCGTCGTCCACACCTGTTCGGTGCCGGCCACATCGGCGATGTGGTCGTCCTGCACGCGAGTCAGATGCCAGATCAGCCAGGCGATGGAATTGGCCCCGGGGTCCAGCCGGGCGGCCAGTTCCTCCTGGGTGAGCCCGGCGACCGCGCCGTGCACGTTCTCCTTGATCCGCCCGAAGGCGTCTACCAGCAGATCGGTGCTCGTCATGGTGGTATGCAAACACACCGCACCGACAGTTCGGCGGAACCGGTGTCAATATCCCCGCTCACAAGGTGTTTCACGGTGATTCCCCCGCCGGCCCGCACCGGGGTGCCGAGAGTGGAAGACAGACAGAGAGTTCGGTACGTTCCTGCTACCCTGGTCGACAGTCCGGTTACGGATGTCCGGCCGGGCGGCTAACCAAGCCTCTTGTCCTACAACAGATGTGGGGTGACGCTGTAGGACCATACCGACAGCGGAATTCTTCGTCGCGCTCGACAGTTCATTCTCTGGAGTCACATCTTTTGACCACACCACGTTCTGCACTGTCCGCACTCCCCGGCGCGGGCGGTCCCGCCACCTGCCCGGTCCAGCACATGGGCTCCCCGGTCGACACCGACGGTCCCCGCATTCTGCTGGACACACCGGAATTCGCCGCCGATCCGCACGGCACGTATCGGGAGATGCGCCGCCGCTACGGTTCACTGGTCCCGATCGAGCTGTCCCCCGGCGTCCCGGCCACGCTCGTGATCGGCTACCACACCGCGTTGCGAATCCTCAACGATCCCGAGCATTTCCCGGCCGACCCCCGGGCGTGGCAGGACACGATTCCCGAGGACTGCCCGGTGCGGCCGATGATGCAGTGGTATCCGAACGCCCTGCGCAATGCCGGCAATGTCCACCTGCGCTACCGGCAGGCGTATACGGCAGCCGTCGACGGCATCGACCTGCACGCGCTGCACAGCACGGTGGAGAAGATCGCGGTCCCGCTGATCAACAGCTTCTGCGAAGCCGGATCGGCGGATCTGGTGTCGCAGTACGCCTTCCCCCTGGTCTTCGAATCGCTGAACCGCATGGTGGGATGTTCGGCCGAGCTCGGTCAGCGAGTGGCCACCGGTATGGCGGCGCTGTTCGACACCGTGAACGCGGCCTGGGGTATGGAACATCTGAGCCAGGCGCTGATGGAGCTGATCCACCTGCGCCGCGCCGACCCCGGCGACGACGTCACCTCGCGGCTGGCCCACCACCCGGCCAATCTCAGCGACGAGGAGATGCTCTACAACCTGATCAGCTTCTACGGGGCGGGCATCGAGCCCCAGCAGAACCTGATCGCCAACACCCTGCTGCTGATGATCACCGACGACCGGTTCGGCGGCGGCATGCTGGGCGGCAGCCTCTCCACCCGCGACGCGCTGGACGAGGTGCTGTTCAAGGATCCGCCGATGGCGAACTTCTCCATCAGCTATCCGCGCCAGCCCATCCTGATCGACAACGCCTGGCTGCCCGCGCATCAGCCGGTCGTCATCAGCCTGTCCGCGTGCAACAACGATCCGGTCATCGCGGGCGGCGACCGCACCGGCAACCGCTCACATCTGGCCTGGAGCGCCGGACCGCACGCCTGCCCGGCTCGTTCGGTGGCCTACCTGGTGGTGCAGGACGCGATCGACCAGCTGCTCGACGCGCTACCGGAGATGCGCCTGGCCATCGAGCCGAACGAAATCACCTGGCGTCCCGGGCCGTTCCACCGTGCGATGGCAGCGCTGCCGGTCACCTTCCCCGCATCTCCTCCGTTGAATCTGGTGTAAGGAGCTTCCGATGAAGCAGGAACCACTGGTGCTCGATCTGACCGGCGCCGATATCCAGGCCGAGAACGAGCGCATCCGGGAACGTGGTCCCGTGGCGCTGGTGGAGTTGCCGGGCGGAGTGCCGGCCTGGTCGGTGACCGATGCGGTCGTACTGAAGAATCTGCTGTCGGATCCGCGGGTGTCGAAGGATCCGCGCCAGCACTGGTCGGCCTATATCAACGGTGACATCAACGAATCGTGGCCGCTGCAACCGTGGGTGGCGGCGCAGAACATGTTCACCGCCTATGGAACCGAGCACCGGCGGCTGCGCAAACTGGTCGCCCCGGCGTTCACGCATCGCCGCACCACCGCGATGCGCCCGCGGATCGAGGCGATCGTGGCGGATCTGCTCGAACGGTTGAGCGCGACCGCGCCAGGCGAGGTCGTGGACCTGCGTCCGAATTACGCCTACCCGGTGCCGATCCGGGTGATCAGCGAACTGCTGGGCGTGCCCGACCATCTGGACTCGGCCATCCACGCCTGTGTCGACGGCTTCTTCGACACCTCGTTCACACCGGAGCAGGCGCAGGCGAATTTCATCGAAATGGGGCGCCTGATCGGTGAATTGGTGGCATTTCGCCGGAAGAACCCGGGCGACGACATCACCAGCGTGCTGATCGCCACCCGCAACGAGGACGGCGCCCAGCTCTCGGAGACCGAACTCGTCGACACCCTGATGCTGGTGATCAACGCTGGACACGAGACCACGCTCAACCTGATCGACCAGGCCATCGTGGCGTTGCTCAGCCATCCGGAGCAGCGCGCCGATGTGGTCGAGGGCCGGGTGCCGTGGGCGGAGCTGGTCGAGGAGACGCTGCGCTACCAGGCGCCGGTGGCGCATCTGCCGCTGCGATACGCCGTCGAGGACATCGAGGTCGGCGAGGTCCGGATTCCGAAGGGCGAGGCGATACTGGCCTCCTACGGTGCGGCTTGCCGCGATCCGAAGGTGCACGGCGAGACCACCGCCGAGTTCGACGTATACCGGGCGAACAAGGAACATCTCGCCTTCGGCCACGGCGCGCACCACTGCCTGGGCGCTCCGCTGGCGCGCATGGAGGCCACGATCGCGCTGCCGGCGCTGTTCGAACGCTTTCCGGATCTGCGGCTGGCGGTCGACCCCTCCGAGCTGAAGCCGCTGGGCAGTTTCATCTCCAACGGGCACATCTCGGTTCCGGTGTACCTGCGATAGTGTCGGCGGGTTCCGCGCCGGCGCATCGGTGCCCGCGCGGAACCGCGAGAACTCGTCCGGGTAGTGCCCGCACATGGGAGGCGAACCGATGGCGTATTCGGCCGTGCGAAATCTGTCGCATCCGCTGTCCGCCGAGGTCGTCTCGGTATATCCCGGTGATCCCGCCCCGCGCATCGACACCATCGGCACATTCGACGAACACGGCTACCATCTGCAGGCGGTCACCGTCGGTGAACACACCGGAACCCATTGGGGCGCACCGGCCCACTTCACCGCCGGTGCGGCGACGGCCGATCGGCTCGTTCCCGAGGATTTCGTCCTGCCCGGCGTCCGCATCGATATCAGCGCGCGAGCCGAACACGATCGCGATTACGCACTCACCGTCGACGATCTGCTCGAATGGCAGGATCGGCACGGCCCCTTCCCCACCGAGGCCGCCGTCCTCTTGCGCACCGGCTGGGAAAGATATTGGGGCACCGATGCTTTCGCCTCGATCGACGAACACGGTCGCCTTCGGCACCCCGGTTTCTCGGCGGCCGCGGTGCGCTGGCTGCTCGACCACGGCGTACTCGGCCGCCGCGGCGCCCTCGGCACCGACGCCTTCAGCCCCGATATCGGCATCGATGACACCTTCCGGGTCTCGAAGCTGCTGTACCGCGAGCACCGCCTCAGCCTCGAAATCCTGGCCCACCTGGCTGATCTGCCGGACCGCGGTTTCACCGTCGTCGTAGGCGGATTCGTCACCGAACACGGTTCGGGGTCACCGGCGTCGATCTTCGCGTTGATCGAATCCTGATGGGCCGGTGGCGGCGTCACAGGGGTTCGAGAACTCGCTCCACCAGGGCGGTGTCACAGTATTCGGTCACCTCGAGCAGCCGCCCGGCGGCGACCCGGAACACGAAGCAGTAGTACTGGTCGTACGGCTCGCCGCGGACCGTCGTGGCGGCGCTGTGGGCCTGCACGATCACCCGGTCACCGTCGGCGTGGACGGCGTCCGCGCTGATTCGATACTCGGTGAACTGCGCCATCAGCGGGCGCAGAAGGCCCTGCACGGCAACAGTTTTCGGTTCCCACGTCCCCGACCACGACCAGTGTCCGGGGAAGGTCCAGCGAAATTCCGGAGCCATCGCATCGCTCAGCGCCCGGGTCTCGCCGGCGGCCATCCGGTCGAAGATGTCGCGCACCAGCGCTCTGTTCTCGTTCACACTCACCCTGCCGACGCTAAATACGGCCGACCCATGCGACAAGCGATGATCTCGCATCTCTGATATCAGTATTTCGCATGGGTGAGTTCACGATCCTCGGTTTGCGTGTCGTGCGCGAGGCCGCCCGCTGCGGCTCGTTCTCGGCCGCCGCGGACCGGCTGGGCTATACCCAATCCGCGGTGTCGCGGCAGATTTCGCTGATGGAACAGGCGGCGGGTCATCCTCTGTTCGACCGGCTGGCGCGCGGCGTCACCCCGACCGCGGCCGGGCAGATCGTCGTCCGGCACGCCGAAGCGGTGCTGGCCGAACTCGACAGCACCCGCGATCAACTGGATCGCCTGACCGCGGGGCCGCCCGCGACCGTGCGTGTCGGCGCGTTCTCGACCGCGATGGCCGCACTGGTGCCGCGAGCGGTGGCAGCCACGTCGGCGCGGGTGCCGTTGCGCGAGGGCACCACTGCGCGCCTGCTCACCGCGGTGGCGCGCGGCCGGCTGGACTTGGCCGTCGTCACCGAGACCGGCACGCTCGCCGCCGATATGGAGGTGGAATTGCTGCTCGACGATCCGCTGCTGGTCGCGGTGCCGTCGAACCACCGGCTGGCCGGGCGGGTCAGTGCGGTTCCGGCGGAATTTCGTGACGAACGCTGGATCGCGGGCAGTACCGAGCGCGGCAGCACCCTCCTGGGCGCGTGGCAGGATTCCCGGCACCAACCCGATATCGCCTTCGTCGCGCGGGATTGGATCGCGAAACTGGGTCTGGTCGCGGCGGGTTCGGGCATCACCGTCGTACCCGGTATCGCGGCGCCGGTGGTGCCCGCGAATATCGCGTTGGTCAGGATCGATCACCCGGCGGCGGTGCGTCCCACCCGGGTGGTGCGGATGGCACCGAGCGCAGCGACCCGAGTAGGACCGAGCGCAGCGACCCGAGTAGCACCGAGCGCAGCGACCCGAGTAGCACCGAGCGCAGCGACCCGAGTAGCACCGAGCACCGTGGCCTCGGCGGCGACCGATGCGTTCATCGAGGCGTTGCGCGATATCGCGGCGGCCCTCGCCGGCGAGATGCGGGGACGGCTGCGCCCGATCGCCGCGGGTTCGCGAACGAACTCGCCGCCGTAACCCGAGCCGCCCTCGCCGCACCGAAACCGCTGCCCGTCAACGGAATCGGTCGCGGTTACGGTCGCACCAGTCGGCGAAGGTTCGCGGTGCGCGGCCGAGCAACCGCCGCACCGTATCGGTCCGCAGGCCGACGGTGTCGGCGCGCATCAGGGCGAATCCCTCCAGGATCGCCGCCGCCAGCGCCGGTGGCGCCCCTTGGGGATAGCGGGAGCGGACGGCCTCCTCGGCGGTGGTGGCGGTTTCGACCGCGATCGGACGGCCGATCGCACCGGCCAGCACCGCGACCTGCTCGCCGATGGTGAAGGTCTGCTCGCCGGTGAGGCAGTAGGTGGTGTCGTGTCCCGGCTCGGTGAGCGCGATCGCCGCCACCGCCGCGATATCGGCGGGGTCGATCGGCGCGTAGCGTCCGGGACCGGTCGGATCGAATACCGGCCGGCCGGCGCGGATATCGGGCGCCCACTCCAGGGCGTTGGTCATGAATCCGCCGGGACGCAGGATCGTCGCGGACATACCCGAGCTACCGACGATGACCTCTCGTTCGTGGTGCCAGCGCCCCATGGCCGGCATCGGATCGCCCAGCACGTTGTACGACGACACCAGCACCAGATGCCGGATCCCCGCCTGCCGCGCCGCCACCACCGCATGCCGCGCGGGCTCCACCGCCAGTCCCGGAACGAGCAGGAACAGCGAGTCGATCCCCTCGCACGCCGCCCGCAACGCCGCCGGGTCTGCCAGGTCGCCCACCACGCGTTCGGCGGTGGACGGCAGATCCGCGGCGCGCGCCGGGTCTCGGACGAACAAGCGCATCGCCACACCCGTTCTGTCGAGTTCGGCCACGAGCTCGCGGCCGATATGTCCGGTCGCGCCGGTTACCAGTATCATTTCACTCCAATCATTAGCCGCCTATCGAATAAACATTAGGCGGCTAACGAAAGTCCGTCAATCGACGATTTACCGAGAACGAACGCGGGCCGCGACACCCACCCGGTTCCCGGGGCGAATCGGTCCGCCGGTGACAGCCGGGTCGTAGCGTGAGCGCATGCGCGCGCTCGTGTTCTCGATGTGGGCCTCGGTGGTGTTCGTGGTGGTCTCGCTGGCGTGGGGGCTGGCCGCGGGATCGCAGATGATCGTGTTCGACGGGTTGTATTCCCTTGTGGGCATTGCGCTTTCGGCGATATCGGTGGCGGCGCAGCGGACCGTCGCGAAGGGGGCCGACGCGTCGTATCCGTGGGGGCGCGAGACCTGGGAGCCGGTCGCGATCGTGGTGCGCTCGACCGCCCTGGGCGGACTGTGCGTCTACGGATCGGTGAACGCTGTGCGCGAGATCCTGCACGGCGGCCGGGCCGTCTCGGCCGTCTCCGCGCTGGTGTACGCGATCACCGCGTCACTGCTCAGCGTGCTGGTGGCGCTGGTGTTGTGGCGGGCCGGACGCTCCGGTTCGGGGCTGGTCCGGGCGGAGGCCGCCGAATGGGGCGGCGACGCCGCCTTCAGTCTGATCACCCTGGCCGGATTCGGCGCGGCGGTGGCGTTGGAGGCCGCCGGGCGCGACGACATCGCGCGCTACGTCGACCCCGCGCTGGTGATCATCGTGTCCCTGGCCTATCTCTGGATCCCGATCCGGCTGTTCCGCTCCGCCTTTCGCGAAATTCTCACCATGGCCGCCCCGCACTCGGTGGTCACCGACGTCGAGGGACTGTGCGACCGGGTCCGCGCCGACCACGGCTTCGCCGCAGCCTTCGTGCGCGCCTCCAGCGTGGGCAGCCGCCTCGACCTGGAACTCGCCTTCGTCCTCGATCCCCGGACCACCGAACGCACCGTCGAATCCTTCGACGCCATTCGCGCCGATATCGAGGCCCAGCTGAACGCGCGGAACTACCACCACTCGACGTCGGTGGTGTTCACCGCGGATCGCCACTGGGTGGAGTGGGCGAGTTGACCGGCAACGTGAATGACGCTGTCGGACGGATGTTTTCGTGGCGAAGACGATGCGGCCGACGATCGGCTGCGCGGGTGGGAGCGATAGTGTCCAAGACACCGTCCCCATCATCACCATTGGCGCGGCCTATAGTCGGCCGATGGAGTTGCGCCACATCCGGTATCTGCTGGCCGTCGCCGACCACGGCAACTTCACCCGCGCCGCGCAATCCCTGCACATCTCACAGCCGACGCTGTCACAGCAGATCAAACAGCTCGAGCGGGTGCTGGGCGTCGTCCTCCTCGACCGCTCCGGCCGCACGGTCCGGCTGACCGATGCCGGGCAGGCGTATGCGCGGCATGCCCGGCTCGCACTGCGCGATCTGGAGGCCGGCGAACGCGCGGTGCACGAGGTCCAGGATCTGTCGCGCGGCCATCTGCGGGTGGCGACGACGCCGACCTTCACCGCCTATCTGATCGGACCGCTCGTGCACCGGTTCCGTTCCGAGCATCCGGGTATCAGCCTCACCATTCGCGAGACGACCCAGGATGCGATCGAGGCGGATCTGCTCGCCGACCGGCTCGATCTCGGGATCGCCTTCGCCGGCGCGCACGCCGCGGGGGTCGAGCACACCGCGCTGTTCACCGAGAAACTCGGCCTGGTCGTCGGCTCGGACCATCCGTTCGCCGCCGCCGCGCGACCACTGTCGGCAGGGGCCCTCGCCGACATCCCGCTGGGGCTGCTGAGTGCGGACTTCGCCACGCGCCTGCACATCGACCGATATTTCGACGAATGCGGCGTCGCTCCGGATATCGCGGTCGAGGCGAATTCGATCAGCGCGCTGCTGGAATTCGTCCGGCGCGGATCGCTCGCCACGGTATTGCCCGATGCGATCACGCGGGCACATGCCGATCTGCACCCGATCCCCCTGGACCCTCCCCTGCCGATCCGCACGGTGGAAGTACTGCGGCGCCACACCGCCTATCACTCGGCCGCCGCCCGCGCGTTCACCAGCGCGATCCACGCGACCGCACGCGACTATTGATTCTATCTATAGTCACGATCCGATACAAGTATTGGACCCTATAGCTACTGGTCATGCAGGCTGGCCCCAGTCCCCCAGCCACCCCGAACGGAGCGCTTCATGCATGACCTCACCACCGGCGTCACGCACTTCCGCGACGCCGTCTTCCCCGCCAAGGCGGAGCTGTTCGCCCAGCTCACCACGACGCATACCCCCGGCACCTTGTTCATCGGCTGCTCCGACGCACGGGTCGTGCCCGAACTGATCACCAGTAGCGAACCCGGTGAGCTGTTCGTCGTGCGCACCGCCGGCAATCTCGTCCCCGCATACGGCCCGGGGGCCGACGGTGTAGCGGCCAGTATCGAATACGCCGTCGCGGTGCTGGGCGTCGAACGCATCGTGGTGTGCGGGCACTCGGGCTGCGGGGCGATGACGGCGCTGGCCGAACGCCACGATCTGAGCGCGATGCCGACCGTCGCGGCGTGGCTGCGGCATGCCGATGCCGCCGCGGCCCGCCCGGGCTCGGAGGCGACCGCATCGCTGATTCGCGCGAATGTCGTTGCCCAGCAAGCAAATCTGGCCACCCACCCGGCGGTGGCGCGGGCGTTGTCGACCGGAGCCGTCACCGTCGAAGGCTGGGTATTCGACATCGGTACCGGCACCGTCACGGTGATCGATCCGGCCGGATGCGACCGGACCATCGCCGCCTGAAAACCCCTGTGCCGCCGTGTGATACGGCGGCCGAAAGAATGGAGAACCGCTATGGTGCACGCACAATTCGATCCGGCCGCCCGCCAGGCGCTGGCCGCGACAGCGGTCGAGGCCAAGATCGCAAAGGATCTCACCTGGCAGCAGATCGCCGATACCGCCGGCTATTCGACGGCCTTCGTCACCGCGGCGATCCTCGGGCAGCACCCCCTGCCGAAACAGTCCGCGGAAGCCGTGGCCGAACTGCTCGGGCTGGGCGACGAGGCGGCGGCGCTGCTGCAGACCATCCCGACCCGCGGGTCGATTCCGGGTGGCGTGCCGACGGATCCGACGATCTACCGCTTCTACGAAATGCTGCAGGTGTACGGCACCACGCTCAAGGCGCTGGTCCACGAGCAGTTCGGCGACGGCATCATCAGCGCCATCAACTTCAAGCTCGACGTGCGCAAGGTGCCCGATCCGGAGGGCGGCGAACGCGCCGTGATCACGCTGGACGGCAAGTACCTGCCCACCAAACCCTTCTGAACACCCTGTTCTCGACCACGACGCATCAAGGAGTGCAATGGATTTCGCGCAACGCACCATCGATCTGGCCCGCCGCAACGTCGAGGAGGGCGGCCGGCCGTTCGCGACGGTCATCGTGAAGGACGGGGAAATTCTCGCCGAAAGCCCCAACCTGGTCGCGCAGACCGCCGACCCGACCGCACACGCGGAGATCCTCGCGATCCGCCAGGCCTGCACCGCCCTCGGCACCGAACATCTGACCGGAGCCACGATCTACATCCTCGCCCTGCCGTGCCCGATGTGCCTGGGCGCGCTGTACTACTGCTCCCCCGACGAGGTCGTCTTCCTCACCACCCGCGAGGCCTACGCTCCGCACTACGTCGACGACCGGAAGTACTTCGAGCTGAACACCTTCTACGACGAATTCGCCAAGCCGTGGGATCAGCGCCGCCTGCCGATGCGCCACGAGTCCCGCGCCGACGCGGTCGACGTCTACCGCCGCTGGCAGGAACGCAACAACGGCGAGCGCCGGGTGGCGGGAGCACCGACAGGCGGCTGATTCTCCCCGCGGCACGGGGCGCGTCGGTAGCCGTGAGTGGTGTTCACCCCGACGAATGCCGATCAACCCGCGGCGGGGATGGCACGCTCCACGATCGTGCGGACCAGTTCGGTGGCCCGCCGCTCGTCGAAAATGCCGGGGAGCGTGAGTCTTTCGAGGATGAGCCAGTTCAAGGCGAGGTACAGCAGCACCACTGCGTCCTCGTCGCCGGGCAGCTGCGACTCACGGAAGTTGGCGATGTTGAAGTCCAGATCGGCGCGCACTCGTTCGGTCAGCAGCGCCTGCAGTTCGGGACGGCGAGTGGCCTCCAGCCGCAGTTCGAGGATCGCGAGATAGCCGGTGCGGAAATGGAAGACGCGCTCGACCACCTCGGTCATGAGTTCGGTCATGGTCTCGCGGGTCTGCGGTCCGCGCGATTTCGCCATCGCTTCCTCGCTCGGGATCAGCCGCTCGTAATAGCGGTGGCCGACCTGAACGAGCAGCGCGTCCCGATTGGGGAAGTAGTTGGACGCCGTGCCCGCCGGGACTCCCGCCTCCTGATCCACCGCCCGGAAGGTCAGCCCGCGCGCCCCCTCCCGGGCCAGGACCTCGATCGACGCGTCCAGCAGCGCCTGCCGGCGTTCCGGATTCGTACGCACCACTTGACACCACTCCATCTGTAGTACTACGGTTCAAAACACTTCGGTCAGAGTACTACATCTGAGGCGGTAACAATATGCGTAAGCACCACACCACCTTCCCTGCCCAGGCCGGCCGGCGGCGCTTCGTCACGCGCCCCGTGCCTCCGCGCACAGTCACCCATTCCAAGGGCGGGTGGCCCCGGCACGGCAGGCACGGGGCCCGGTAACGCCTGACCGACGACCAGCCCCTGCGACGCATGGGCGCCCTCATCGCCGGCGCCGACATCCGCTACGAGCTGCCCAACCCGAACGGTCACGCCTTGACCGGTGCCTTCGCGCCGAACCTGGCTCCGCGCACCGGCGAAGGCAGCACCGCACTGCTGCAGGACGCGCGGCCCGTCCTGCTCGATCTGGCCGGTCGGCCGGAGCTGCGCGCGGCGGCACGAGAATGGAAGCACCGCATCGAGATTCGCACCGCCGAGACCGCTGATCGGCCCGCCGACGCCCTCCTCATCCGCCCGGATGCGCACACCGCCTGGGCCGCGACCGTCGGCGAACCCGCGGACACCGCGGAATCCGGCCTGCGGGCAGCACTGAGGTCCTGGTTCGGCGCGCCCGTGGAACCCGGCGTCCCGGCCGGGGCCGTGCGTCCCTGATCCGGGAACACTCGGCCGGCAGCCAGGACGGCCACCCCGGATGTGGCGCCCGGCCCATGCCGGCGCGGCGTTTCCTCGCGACTGCGGACCGACGAAAAACGGTCCCGGAACCAGTGGTTCCGGGACCGCACTCCCTAGTAGCGGGGACAGGATTTGAACCTGCGACCTCTGGGTTATGAGCCCAGCGAGCTACCGAGCTGCTCCACCCCGCGTCGGTATGTTCAACCCTACGCAACCGTCCGGAGAAAACCAAAACGCCTGGTGGCGGGGTGTGAATCGCTCATCCGCGGGATGTGTCGGGTAGTCCGGTGGCAGCGCCGCCGCGAGGGTGACCGCCGACGAGACGACGGAGCTCCCCGGCGACGAGGTCGAGTAGATCGATTCCCAGCGCCCCGGCGGCTCGGCGCGTGCGGCCGTCACCGTGGACACCCTCCCGACGGCCGCCAGCGCAACCGTCAACGCGGCCAAACCGTTTCGCCGACACCGCATCCGCCCATCCATTCGCCGAGCGAGGTGGCCTCGGTGTAGGTCACAACCGCGGCGGTCCATCGGCGCACGGTGATCGCAACGATGGAGCTCCCCCGGCGCGGGACGCCACACTGTCCGGGTGACGACGACGAACCTGCATCCCGTGCGCGGCCGCTACCGCGATCCGGAGCTGACCTCGCTGGCGCGGACCAATTCGGTGATCGAGTTGCAGCTCGCGCACCGGTCGGTGCGCGCCTTTCTCGACGAGCCCGTGGGTGAGGAGGAGCTGACCGCGATCGTCGCGGCGGCACAGTCGGCGTCGACCTCGTCGAATCTGCAGGCGTGGAGCGTCGTCGCGGTGCGGGATCCGGCGCGCCGCGATCGACTGGCCACGCTGGCGGGCGATCAGGATTTCATCCGCCGCGCACCGCTGTTCCTGGTGTGGCTGGCCGACCTGGGCCGGATCGCACGGCTCGCGGCGGCCCGCCAGGCGACAGTCGACGCGACCGAATACCTCGAGTCCACGATCCTCGGTTTCGTGGATACGTCGCTCGCGGCGCAGAACGCGGTGATCGCCGCCGAATCACTGGGTCTGGGCACCGTCTTCGTGGGCGGTATCCGCAACAACCCCGACGGCGTCGCCGCCGAATTGAATCTGCCGGACCGAGTGTTCGCCGCCTTCGGGCTGGCGGTCGGTGTCCCCGACCCGGCCGAATCCGCCGGTGTGAAACCGCGGCTTCCGCAACGCGCGGTCCTGCACCACGACGTCTACGACGCCACCGGGGATGCCGTGATCGACGATTACGACATCCGGCTGGCCGAATACAATGCCGAACACGGTCGTTCGATCGGCTGGATCGCCACCGTTCTCCACCGCCTCGCCGACCGCGACAGTCTCAAAGGCAGGCACCACCTGCGAGAACATCTGCGACGTCAGGGTTTTCCGTCGGTGTAGGCTTTCGGCTCGTGGGTAATAGCTGGCTGCGTCGTCTGTCCCCCGCTCCGGAGAACGGATCGCACACGGTGGTCTGCTTCCCCCATGCCGGTGGATCCGCCATCTCGTACGGGCCGTTGGCCAAACGCCTCGGATCGGAATACGACGTCGTCGCCGTGCAATACCCCGGGCGGCAGGACCGCCGGCGTGAACCGCTCGTCGATACCATTTCCGATCTCGTCGACGGCCTGTTCACCGAATTGACCGAAACGCTCGCCGACGCATCGCATTTCTCCCTGTTCGGCCACAGCATGGGATCCGCGGTCGCATTCGAAACCTGCCTGCGCCTCGAACGGGAGACCGAGGCGCGGGCGGCGGTACTGTTCGCCTCGGGCCGCCGTGCCCCGTCGCAACAGGGCACCGAGGTGATGCACACGCTGAGCGACCGCGCGCTGGCCGATCATCTCCTGAACTACGGCGGCACCCCGGCAGCTCTGCTCGAGGATCCGGAAATGCGCGAGATGATCCTGACGGTCACCAGAAACGACTACCGGGCCATCGAAACCTACGCCTGCGCCCCGGGGGCGACCGTCGAATGCCGCCTCGTCGCACTGGCCGGTGATCGCGACGCCGATGCGAGTCTCGCCGATATCGAGGCTTGGCGCTCGCACACCACCGGAGATTTCCTCGCCCGCACATTTCCCGGCGGTCATTTCTTTCTCGACGCCAATGCTGATGCGGTGGCGCAGTTGATTTCCCAGCACAGTTCGCGAGCGCTGTCGAGGTAGCGAGAACGACCGGGCGAGCGTTCGAGCCCGCCCGGTCGCCGCCGTCAGCGTACGAGCCAGCCCTCGATCGCCTCGGCGACCTCCGCCGCGCCGTCCTCCAGAATCGTGAAGTGATCGGCCGCCACCGGCACGACGGTATGAGTCGCGTCCCACGGCCGGGTCTGCCAATCCGCACGCTCCGCGGAGCCGTCCAGGAACGACCGCGCACACTGGACGAACAGTGCCGGTGTCTCGACGGAACCCGGCACCAGCTCGTGCAGCACCTGCACATACCGGCCCATTCCGGTGAGCCGGGCCTGGTCGAACCGACCGAATGTGGCCTCGTTCGCGACCATGTGTTCGGCCATCTCTCGCAGCAGCCATTCCGCGCCCTCGTGCGCGGGGTAGGCGTCCAGCATGACCACGCCGGCGGGAGCCCGACCGCCTGCCGCCTCCAGATATTCGGTGACCAGGTAGGCCAGCAGACCACCCGAGGAGTGCCCGAGCAGGACGAACGGCTCGCCCTGCGCGGCCTCCAGCACGCCGCGCGCCGCCGCAGCGAGCGCGGCGACCGGTGTCGCCGGGAGTGGCTCGCCCGCACCGAAACCGATCAGCGGCAGCGCCAGTACGTCGCGGCCGGTGCGCAGCTGCGATGCGATCCGGGCGTACTGGTGCGCACCGCCGGTGGCCAGCGGCGGATTGAGGCAGATGATCCGGGGCAGGGCCGAGCCCGCGGCGAGCCGGGCCGGCGCCGGCAGCCGTTCCGGTCGGTCGTCGGCGGTGAAGTGGTCCCGCAGTTCCGCTACCGCCCGCAGCAGGGCGAAGCCCTTACCGGCCTGACCGGTCGTCACCGCGCCCCGGAACATCCCGTACAGGGAATCGTCCACGTCCGCAGGGCTGTCGACCGGGCGGGGCGCGGTGCCGAGTTCCTCGCGGAGGTGCCGGGCCAGCGCGGCGGGCGTCTTGTGGTCGAAGATCGCTGCCGTGGACAGCGCCAGCCCGGTGGACGCGTTGAGCGCGCCGCGCAACTCCATGGCGGCCAGCGAGTCGAATCCCGATTCGAGGAAGTCCCGCTCCGGGTCGAGCGCATCGGTGCCGCCGTGGCCGAGCAGCCGGGCGGCATGCTCGAGGATGTGCGTCAGCAGCCACTGTTCCCGGTCAGGCTCAGCCAACTGCGCCAGATGGTTGCGCAGTGCCGCGGCGTCGGGTGTCGTGACCCGTTGCCGCCGTCCCGGCTTCGCGGCCAGATCCCTGAGGAGTGCGGGGACCGCGTCGCGGGCACGCAGTACGGCGTGGTCGATCGCCACCGGCACCTGCACCGGACGGCCGGAAGACAGTGCCGCGTCGAACAATTCGAGGGCGGCGTCGGCGGGCAGCGGCGAAAAGCCTTGGCGCCGCATGCGCTGCCGGTCGGCCTCGCCGAGCCACTGCGACAATCCGGTGTCGATATCCCACATGCCGTAGGCGAGTGACGTGGCCGGTAGGCCTTCGGCGTGGCGATGGGTCGCGAGCGCGTCGAGGAACAGGTTCGCCGCCGCGTATCCGCCCTGGCCGGCGGGCAGGATCGACCCCGCTACCGAGGAGATCGTGACGAACGCGGACAGTCCGGCGTCGCGGGTGAGCTCGTGCAGGTACCAGGCGGCATCGGCCTTGGCGCTCAGGCAGTGATCGATCTGGCCCGGGGTCAAGGTGTCGACCAGGCCGTTGTCGGCGACCCCGGCCGCGTGCACGACCGCGCCCAGCCGATGCTCGGCGGGGATCGAGTCGAGCAGTTGCCGCACCGCGTCCCGGTCGGTGACGTCGCACACCGCAACCCGAACCCGGGCGCCGAAAGCGCCGAGTTCCGCGACGAGATCCGCGGCGGCGGCCGGTCCGCGCCGACCGGCCAGCACCAGATGGCGCACCCCGTGCGTATGCACCAGATGCCGGGCGAGGTGGCCGCCGATCCCGCCGGTGCCACCGGTGATCAGGACGGTCCGTTCGGAATCCCACGCGGTGGGTAGCGTCGTCGCGGGAGCCGCGGCCCGGACGAGTCGCGGCACCCGAATCCCGGCCGCGTCGACGGCCAGTTCCGGTTCACCGGTCGCCGCAGCGGCCACGAGGTCGTGCGTCGCGGTGCTCCCGTCCGCCTCCACGAGCACGATTCGTCCCGGATTCTCCGCCTGCGCGGCGCGTACCAGGCCCCATACCGCGGCCGCGGCCGGATCACCGGTGGAGTCGGTGACGACCGCGAGAGTGCTTGCGGCACAACGTTCGTCGTTCAGGAACTCCTGAACGACACGGAGTGTGTCGTGCAGAGCCGTGCGCAGCCGCACCGGTACCGCGACCTCGTCGACCGGGGGCCGGTAGACGAGGACCGAGGCCGGCTCCGGCGCACCCCACTCGGCCCAGGAATTCTCCGCCGCGGGGCGCGGCTGCGGGCCGGGCCGCCACGCGAGTTCGTACAGCGCGTCGCCGGAGGGACGAGACGATGCCGCGAGCAGTTCGGGTGAGAGCGGACGCAATGCGAGCGACCGCACCGAAAGCAGCGGCGCACCGGCGGAATCGGCCAGCGCGACCGTGACCGCGCCCTCGTCGGGTTCGGTCAGGCGCACCCGCGCCCGGCGGGCGCCGTCGGCATACAGACGCACCGACGACCAGGTGAACGGAACCAGGGTCTGCCGCTCGTCCTCGTCGTCCGTGCCCCGCGGCAGGCCGACGGTGAGCGCGTGCAGGGCCGCGTCGAGCAGGGCCGGATGCATGCCGTAACCCCGTGCGGCGGTCTGCTCCGGCAGCGCGACCTCGGCGAAGAGGTCGTCGCCGCGCCGCCACACCGCCGTCAGACCGCGGAAGGCGGGACCGTACCGGTATCCGTGGTCGGCGAGTTCGTCGTACGCGCCGTCCACCGTGACCTCCGTGGCGCCGACCGGCGGCCACTGCACGAAATCGGCCCAGTCCGCCGGTTCGCCGGTCTCCCCGCTCGGGCTCATCTGCCCTTGCGCGTGATGTGTCCACGGGACTGCCGGATCGTCCTCGTCCCGGCGGGAGTAGATGTCGATCCGCCGGTGACCGGTCTGGTCACCATCGCCCACGACCACCTGGATCTGCACTCCGCCGGGCCCGCTGAACGTCAGCGGCGCGAGCAGTGTGAGATCGGCCAGTTCCGGACAGCCGACCTGTTCTCCGGCGTGGACCGCCAACTCGACGAATCCGGTTCCGGGCAGCAGCACCACGCCGAGGACGTCGTGATCGGCCAGCCACGGATGCGTGGCCGTGGACAACCGCCCGGTGAGGCGGACGCCGCCGCCTTCGGGCTGCGCGACCAACGCGCCCAGCATGGGGTGCTCGGTGGACCGTAGGCCGAGCGCCGACGGTTCTCCGGCGTGCAGCCGGCCCGTGGCCCAGAAGCGGCGGTGCTGGAAGTGATAGGTCGGCAGATCCGTCCGGGTGCCTCCGGAGCCGGCGTAACAGCCGGCCCAATCCACCGGCGCACCCGCGACGTACAGGCGGGCGAGCCCGGTCAGCACGGTCTCCGGGTCCGCGTGGTGGCGGGTGGTGAGGGCGATCGTGGTTGCGGCATCGAGGGTTCGGGCGACCATGGGTGTCAACACCGCGTCGGGCCCGACCTCGGCGAAGCGTGTCGCTCCCAATTCCGCCATCGTGTGGACCGCGTCGGCGAATCGCACCGCGTCGCGAACCTGGCGCACCCAGTAGGACGGGTCCGACATCTCGCCGGTCACTCTGGTTCCGGTTGCGGTGGACACGAGCGGCATATCCGGGCGCTGGAACGTCACAGCGCCTATCGCCGAGGCGAATTCGTCCAGCATCGGTTCCATCGATGCGGAATGGAACGCATGCGACACCCGCAAACGATGTGTGCGCCAACCCTTTTCCGCACACCGCTCGGCGACCGCCAGCACATCGGCTTCGACACCGGACAGCACCACCGAGGACGGACCGTTCACCGCGGCGATGGAGACGTCGCCGGTCGGCACGGCCAGGACATCGGCCTCGGACGCACCGACGGCGATCATCGCCCCACCCGCCGGCAGCGCCTGCATCAGGCGACCACGCGCTCCCACCAGCACACACGCGTCCGCCAGCGACAGAACGCCCGCTACGTGTGCGGCCGCGACCTCACCGATCGAATGACCCGCCACCACATCCGCACGGAAGCCCCACGACTCCAGCAGCCGATACAGCGCCACCTCGAACGCGAACAACCCCGCCTGCGCGAACACCGTCCGGTCGACCAGGTCATCGTCCGCCAACGCCGCGACCAGCGAAACATCCTGTCCCAGAGCGGGTTCCAGCTCGGAAACGATACGGTCGAAATGCTCGGCGAACACCGGATACGCCCGCAGCCCGGCGGCCATACCGGCCCACTGCGCCCCCTGACCCGAGAACACCACACCCGTCGAACCCGGCACCACCCGACCCGACACCACACCGGGCGCGGCCTCGCCCGCCCCCAACGCACGCACTCCCGCGAGCAGTCCGTCACGGTCCCGGCCCACGACAACGGCCCGATGCTCGAACACCGCACGCGTGGACGCCAGCGAGAAGCCGACATCCACGGCATCCGGATCGTGCGCGTCCACATGCGAAGCGAGGCGGGCCGCCTGGCCGGTGAGTGCGTCATCGTTGCGCGCGGAGAGCGGCCACGGCAGGACGGCCGGGACGGTGGTCACCGCCGGCGCGGTCTCGGTGGCCGGTGCTTGTTCGATGATCACGTGCGCGTTGGTGCCGCTGATTCCGAACGAGGACACACCCGCGCGACGCGGACGACCCACCTCCGGCCACGGCACCGGCTCGGTCAACAACTCGACAGCACCCTCGGACCAATCGACCTTCGTACTCGGCCGATCCACATGCAACGTCCTCGGCAACACCCCATGCCGCATCGCCATGACCATCTTGATCACACCACCCACACCCGCAGCAGCCTGGGCATGACCGATATTCGACTTGAGCGACCCCAACCAGAGGGGACGATCTGCGCCACGGTCCTGACCGTAAGTGGCAAGCAGCGCCTGAGCCTCGATCGGATCACCCAACGTCGTACCCGTACCATGCGCCTCGACCGCATCCACATCCGTCGGCGACAAACCCGCATTGGCCAACGCCTGGCGAATCACCCGCCGCTGCGACGGACCATTCGGCGCCGTCAAACCATTCGACGCACCATCCTGATTCACCGCCGAACCCGCGACGACCGCCACAACCCGATGGCCGTTGCGCCGCGCATCCGAAAGCCGCTCCAACACGAGCACACCCACACCCTCGGCCCACCCCACACCATCAGCCGCGTCCGCGAACGACTTACACCGCCCATCGGGCGACAACCCACGCTGGCGGCTGAACTCCACGAACGTCTCCGGCGTCGCCATCACCGTCACACCACCGGCCAACGCCAGATCACACTCACCCGACCGCAACGAACCCGCGGCCAAATGCAACGCCACCAGCGACGACGAACACGCCGTATCCACCGACACCGCAGGACCTTCCAGCCCCAGCGTGTAGGCGATCCGCCCGGAGACCAGGCTGCCGGTCGCGCTGTTGCCGCTGCCCTGGGCGTAGTCGTGGTACATCACGCCGGCGAAGACACCGGTCGAGCTGCCCCGCAGCATCGTGGGGTCGACACCGGCGCGCTCCAGCGCTTCCCAGGTCGTCTCCAGCAACTGCCGCTGCTGGGGGTCCATCATGGTGGCCTCGTTGGGGCCGATACCGAAGAACTCGGGATCGAAATCGGCTGCGCCGTGCAGGAATCCGCCTTCCCTGGTGTAGGACTTGCCCGCGCGGCCGGGTTCCGGGTCGTAGATGCCGGCGATGTCCCAGCCTCGGTCGGCCGGGAGCGTCGTGATGCCGTCTGCGCCGGTGCGCACCAGATCCCAGAGGTCCTCGGGCGAGGTGATCCCGCCGGGGTACCGGCACGCCATGCCGACCACCGCGATCGGGTCGTCGCCGACCGCCCGGGTCGCGGTGACCTCGCTGTCTCGTGCGGTTCCGGTGAACTCCTCGGCGAGATGTCGTGCCAGCGCCTCCGGCGTCGGATAGTCGAACACCAGGGTGGCGGGCAGCGGCAGGCCCGTGACGGCTTTGAGGGCATTGCGGAATTCGATGGCGGTGATCGAATCGAAGCCCAGTTCGTTGAAAGCCCGCTGCGCCGCAATCGAATTCGGGTCCTCGTGGCCGAGGGTCGCGGCGATCTGTCCGCGCACGATCTCCACCAGCACCCCGAAGCGCTCGCTGTCGGGAGTGCTCGCGACCCGGGCGCGCAGCGCCGTGAACGCACCCGATGCCACACTGCGACGAGCCGGCGCCAGTCCGGAAAGCAGTGCGGGCGTGGCGTTTCCGGAGTGACGAATGCTCTCGGTGTCGAGCCGGGCAAGCACCGGCACATCGATCCCGGTCGCGGCGTCGAACAGCGCCAGACCCTGATCGGCCGAGAGCGGTAGCAGGCCCGAGCGGGACATGCGGTGCCGGTCTACGTCGCCGAGTTGCCCGGCCATACCGCCGTCCCACAGACCCCACACCAGGGAGGTGCCGCACCTACCGGTCGCGGCGCGGTGCGTGGCGAGCGCGTCCAGATATGCGTTGGCCGCGGCGTAATTGCCCTGGCCGGGGTTGCCGAACGCACCGGCCACCGAGCTGAACAGGACGAACGCCCGCAGGGGCAGGTCGGCGGTCAGCTCGTGCAGATGGAATGCGGCATCGACCTTGGGCCCCAGCACCGTATCCATCCGCGCCGGGGTCAGCGACGCGACGGCGCCGTCGTCGAGCACACCGGCCAGATGGAAGACGCCCGTCAGCGGGCGCTCGGCGGGTATACCCGCCAGCACGCCGGACAGCGCGTCGCGGTCGGCGACATCGCAGGCGGCGAATTCGACGTCGGCGCCGAGGTCGCCGAGTTCGGCCCGCAATGCGGCTGCACCCGGGGCGGATTCGCCGCGCCGGCTCAGCATCAGCAGGTGGCGGACGCCGCGGGTGGCGACCAGATGCCGGGCGAAGAGCCCAGCCAGGAGCCCGCCGGCGCCGGTGACCAGCACCGTCTCGTCCGGATCGAACTCGGCGGCCGCGGCCGCGGCGGGAGCCGCCCGCACCAGCCGTGCGGCGTGCACTCGTCCGGCCCGCACGGCCACCTGCGGTTCGGCCGCGGCCAGGATGCCGCCGAGCAGATCATCGAGGTCGGCATCCGTGTCGACCAGAACGATGCGACCCGGATGCTCGGCTTGCGCGGAGCGCACGAGGCCACCGACGGCGGCGCCGGCCGGATTCGTGATGTCCTCTCCGGCCACCGACACCGCACCGGTCGTCCGGACCACGAGGACCGATTCGGTGAATCGCCGGCTCGTCGTCCAGGACCGCAGGACCTCGAGCACATGGTGTGTCGCGGCGTGAATCGTGGCGGGATCGTTGCCCGCAGGGCAGTCCAGCACCACGACCGGCGGTACCTCGTCACCGAGTTGCGGCCATGTGGCCGTGGCGATTTCGGCGACGTCCACCCCGATCGGTGTCCAGTCGATCCGGAACAGCGCGTTGCCGACGGCTGCGCCGGTGGTGAGCTGCGCGGGATCGACAGGACGGGAGGCGAGGTGACGCACCGTCGCCACCGGAGCACCCGTGGTATCCGCCAGATCCAGCGCTACGCCGCGCTCCCCCACGCGGGTGAGCCGCACCCGCAGCGCATCGGCCCCCGCCGCGT
Source organism: Nocardia mikamii NBRC 108933 (assembly GCF_001613505.1). Taxonomy (GTDB): domain Bacteria; phylum Actinomycetota; class Actinomycetes; order Mycobacteriales; family Mycobacteriaceae; genus Nocardia; species Nocardia mikamii. The sequence continues at coordinate 7,325 of NZ_BDCM01000019.1, read as the reverse complement.
ATACGGTGACTCCGGACCACTCGAACGGCAACGCCGGTCCGTCCGGCCGCGCGTCGGCGAATCGCAACGCATGGAGGGCCGCGTCCAGCAGCGCCGGGTGGATGCCGAACCGCTGGGCGTCGGAGCCGACGGTCTCGGACAGCGCGACCTCGGCGTAGAGGACGTCGCCGGTCGCTCGCCAGACCGCGCGCAGCGCCTGGAACGCGGGACCGTAGTGGTATCCCTGCGCGTCGAGGGCGTCGTACACCTCGTCGATGTCCACCGCGACCGCGCCCGCAGGCGGCCACTGCCGCAATTCGACAGCGGCACCGGCATTTTCGGATGTGAGTGTGCCTTCGGCATGCACCGTCCAGGACGGCAGGGCGTCGGCGTCGTCCTCGCGGCGGGAGAAGATCCGCACCGCGCGACGACCGGCCTCGTCCCGGGCGCCGACCACGACGCGCACCGCGGTGCCGGAGGTTTCCGACAGCGCCAGCGGGGCGCGCAGGACCAACTGTTCGAGGTGAGCGCAGCCGACTTGTTCACCGGCGTACAGGGCGAGTTCGACCAGACCGGTGCCGGGGAACAGGACGGTGTCCATGACCGCGTGATCGGCCAGCCAGGGATGTGTCCGCAGTGACAGGCGGCCGCTGAGATCCGCACCGTCGGCGTCCGGCTGGGAGACCACGGCCGAGACCAGCGGATGTTCCGTGGCGACCAGGCCCATCGCGCGGGCGCCACCGGATGCCGTGGGCTCGTCGGACAACCAATACCGCCGACGCTGGAACGCGTAGGTGGGCAAGTCGATTCGCCGGGCGCCGGTTCCGGAGTAGAGGGCGCCCCAGTTCACGTCCGCGCCGCAGACGAACAGGGTCGCCAGTGCGGCCGTCAGGGTCGGCGGATCCGCCTGGTGGCGGCGGGACGACGCCGCCACCACCGGGGATGTGGCGTCGAGGGTCTGGGTGACCATCGGGGTCAGCACCGCGTCCGGCCCGAGCTCGGCGAAACGGGACACCCCGGACTCCGCCATCGCCGTCACCGCGTCGGCGAACCGCACCGTATCCCGAACCTGATTCACCCAATACGACGCAACCGACATCTCATCGGTCACCCTGGCGCCGGTCACCGTCGACACCACAGCCACAGTCGGACGCCCGAACGCCACCGCGTCCATCGCGGCGGCGAAATCGGCGAGCATCGGCTCCATCAACGCCGAATGGAACGCATGCGACACCCGCAAACGATGTGTGCGCCAACCTTTTCCGGCACACATATCGGCCATCGCCCGCACATCGGCTTCGACACCGGACAGCACCACCGAGGACGGGCCGTTCACCGCCGCGATCGACACGTCACCGGCCGCCGCACCGGCGGAATCCAGCAGCGTCAGCATCGCGGCCTCGGAAGTGCCCACCGCGACCATCGCTCCGCCCGCCGGCAGCGCCTGCATCAGTCGCCCGCGCGCAGCCACCAGCACACACGCGTCCGCCAGCGACAGAACGCCCGCTACGTGTGCGGCCGCGACCTCACCGATCGAATGACCTGCGACCACATCCGCACGGAATCCCCACGATTCGAGCAGACGATAGAGCGCCACCTCGAAGGCGAACAGACCCGCCTGCGCGTACACCGTCCGGTCGATCAGTTCCTCGTCGGTCAGCGCATCCGACAGCGAAACCGTCTGTCCCAGACCGGGTTCCAGCAGGTTGACGATCGCATCGAAATGCTCGGCGAACACCGGATACACACGCAGTCCCGCGGCCATACCGGCCCACTGCGCCCCCTGACCCGAGAACACCACACCCGTCGAACCCGGCACCACCCGACCCGACACCACGCCGGGAAGGGGCTCTCCGCGCCCGAGGGCCTGAGTACCGGTCCGCAGGCCGTCGCGTTCGGCGGCCAGCACCACGGCGCGGTGGTCGAACACCACTCGCGAGGTCGCGAGCGAGTAACCGACGTCGACCGCATGCCGGTCGCCGATCCGGGCGGTCAGACGTCGGGCCTGTTCGGCCAGGGCCGCACCGTCGCGTGCCGAGATCACCCACGGGAGGACCCCGCCGGCCGGAGCGGTCCTGGTCTCCGGTAGGGAGGCCGGGACGTCCGGCGCCTGTTCGACGATGAGGTGGGCGTTGGTGCCGCTGAGTCCGAAGGACGAGATACCGGCGCGACGCGGCCGATTCACCCGCGGCCACTCGACCGACTCGGTCAGCAACCGGATACTGCCCTCGGACCAATCGACTTTCGTACTCGGCCGGTCGACATGCAGTGTCTTCGGCAGCACGCCGTGGCGCATCGCCATGACCATCTTGATCACACCACCCACGCCCGCGGCGGCCTGAGCATGGCCGATATTCGATTTCAACGAGCCCAACCACAGGGGATCGGCGGCGCCCCGATTTCGACCATAGGTGGCGAGCAGCGCTTGGGCCTCGATCGGATCACCCAGCGTCGTACCCGTACCGTGGCCTTCCACGGCGTCGACCTCGGCGGGCGAAAGACCGGCATTGGCCAACGCCTGCCGGATCACCCGTCGCTGCGACGGACCGTTCGGCGCCGTCAAACCGTTCGACGCACCGTCCTGATTCACCGCCGAACCCGCCAACACCGCCACAACCTCATGACCATGGCGGCGAGCATCGGAAAGCCGCTCCAGCACGAGCATTCCCGCGCCCTCGGCCCACCCCACGCCATCGGCCGCATCCGCGAACGACTTACACCGGCCGTCGGGCGACAATCCACGCTGCCTGCCGAATTCGAGGAACATATCCGGCGTGGCCATGACCGCGACACCGCCGGCCAACGCCAGATCGCATTCGCCCGACCGCAGCGACTGCGCGGCCAGATGCATCGCCACCAGCGACGACGAACACGCCGTATCCACCGACACCGCAGGACCTTCCAGCCCCAGCGTGTAGGCGATCCGACCGGAGACCAGACTGCCGCCGGCGCTTCCGGCCTTGCCGGTGCCCTGTGCGTAGTCGTGGTACATGACACCGGTGAACACACCGGTGGCGCTGCCGCGCAGCACGGCCGGATCGATCCCGGCCCGTTCCAGCGCCTCCCACGAGATCTCCAGCAGCAAGCGCTGCTGCGGATCCATCACCATGGCCTCATTGGGACTGATACCGAAGAAGTCGGCGTCGAAATCGGCTGCGGAATACAGGAATCCACCGGTGCGCGCGTATGTCTTGCCTGGCTTTCCGGGCTCGGGGTCGTAGATACCGTCGACATCCCAGCCACGGTCGACCGGCAACTCCCCGGTGGTGTCGATGCCCTCGGCGACCAACCGCCACAAATCCTCCGGCGACGCCACACCACCCGGATACCGGCAACTCATCGCCACAATCGCAACCGGATCATCATCAACCCGAACCCGGCCGACCGGCCCTTCCTCGACAACCTGCCCGCCGGCCAGCTCCGACCCGATGAACTCCGCCACCACCTCCGCATTCGGATAATCGAAAATCAACGTCGCCGGAAGCTTCAAACCCGTCGCCACAGACAACCGATTCCGAAACTCCACCGCACCCAACGAATCAAAACCCAACTGCGAAAAAGCACGCCCCGGCTCAACACCATCCACCGACACATGCCCCAACACACCCGCAGCCACCGACCGCACCACATCCAACACCACCGCATGCCGATCCCCCTCCGACAAACCCGCCAGCGTATCGGCGAATGCGGATTCCGGATGCTCATTTCGTGTCCGGCGGCGTATCGGGGCGGCAACGATGCCACGCAGCAGCGCCGGGAGCGCGTCGCCGCGGTCGCGCAGGGCCGCCGGATCGATCCGCAATGCCACCAGCTGCGCGGATTCGGTGGCGATCGCCAGATCGAACAGCTCCAGCCCTTCGGTCTCGCTCAGCGGCGGAAGCCCCTGCCGCCGGATTCGCTCGACGTCCCCGTCCGACAGCATCGAACCGAGGCCGGTCGATGTCGCCCACAGTCCGTAGTCGATGGCGGTCGCGGGTAGACCTGCGGCGCGGCGGTAGGCGGCCAGGGCGTCCAGAAAGACGTTCGCCGCGGCATAGTTCGCCTGCCCGGCCGCCAGCACCGAACCGCCGGCCGACGACACCACCACGAACAGCGACAACGACCGATCACACGTCAACTCGTGCAGATGCCAGGCCGCGTCGACCTTCGGTGCGAACACCGGCCCGATCCGATCCGGCGTGATCGATTCGACCAGTCCGTTGTCGGCGGCGCCCGCCGCATGCACCACGCCGACCAGCGGATGCTCGTCCGGAATATCGTCGATCAACGCGGCCAACGCCTCGCGGTCCGACACATCGCAGGCCGCGATCCGCACCTGCGCGCCCAGCTCGACCAGTTCGTCACGCAACTGCTCGGCGCCGGGCGCGTCCAGTCCGCTGCGCGACGCCAGAACCAGCTGCGCCACACCGTGTTTCATCACGAGGTGCCGGGCCATCAAGGCTCCGAGGCCACCGGTTCCGCCGGTGACCAGCACGGTGCCGGGTGCGATCGAGGGAACGGCCGCCCCGGTGCCGTGCCGGCGCAACCGCGGTACCAGCACGTCCGTCCCGCGCACCGCAACCTCCGGCTCGGTGGCGTCCGGCGCCGTCGCGGTCAGCGCGGCGACGGGATCCTGGTCACGACTCAGGTCGAGGAGCTGGAAACGGCCGGGGTGCTCGGCCTGCGCGGCGCGCACCAGACCCCACACCGGCGCTTGCGCCAGATTCACCTGTTCGGGCCCGCCGACGGACACGGCATGCCTGGTGACAACGACCAGTCGAGAGCTCGCGAAAAGCGACGTGCGCAACCACAATTGCACGGCCTCGAGGACTGCGGCGGCGATCCGCCGGGCCGCGGCGGGGGGTGCGGACTCGTCGTCGGGGCATTCGAGAACGACGACGTCGGGTGCGACCGTATCCTCGGCCGCGTCCAGTTCGGCGATCAGTGCCGCGAGATCGCGATGACGTGGCCGACCTTCGGAGTTCGGTCCGGAACCCACCACCGCGATGCGGTTCGGTTCGACCGTCGCGGACGCCGGCGCGGCGGCGATCCACTCCACGCCGAACAGCGAGTCCGAGCTCGGATGCGCGGTCAGGCGCTCGGCGGGCACGGGCCGCGATACGAGAGCGCCGACCGACAGCACCGGCTGCCCGTGCCGGTCGGTGATTCGCACACCGAATCCGTCGTCGTCCGGTGAAATCCGCACGCGCAGCACCGTGGCGCCGGTCGCGTGCAGTGCCACCCGGTTCCACATGAACGGCAACGCCGGGGAATCGCCGATGTCGCCGCTGCGGAAGCCGTGCACGATTCCGGCGTGTAGTGCGGCATCGAACAGCGCCGGATGGATGCCGAACCCGTCGGCGTGCCCGGTGTCGGGGAGCGCGATCTCGGCGAACAGTTCCCGCCCGCGCTGCCAGGCCGCTCGCAAACCTCGAAACTCCGGGCCGTACCCGTAGCCGAGCTGCGAGAGTTCGTCGTAGACGCCGTCGACGTCGACAGCGGCGGCGCCGGCCGGCGGCCAGGGAACCGATTCGAATTCCTCGGCCTCGTCCGGGGTGAGAACGCCTTCGGCATGCATCGTCCACGACGGCGTCGCGTCGACATCACGGTCGGGGCAGGAGAAGATCCGGACCGCACGACGGCCCGCCGCGTCCGGCTCGCCGAGCACCACACGTACCGCGACTCCGCCGATGTGCGGCAGTACCAGCGGTGCGTGCAGCACCAACTCGTCGAGCATCGGAGTACCGACTCGTTCCCCGGCGTGCAGGGCGAATTCGACGAAGCCGGTTCCGGGGAACAGCACCGTGTCCATCACCCGGTGATCGGCCAGCCACGGATGGGCCGGCACCGACAGGCGGCCGGTGAACGTCGCCGTATCGGACTCCGGTTGCGACACCACCGCCGACAGCAGGGGATGTCCGGTGGCCGCCAGGCCCATCGCCCGGAGGTCACCGCCGACGCCGGCGTTCGGTCCCAGCCAGTAGCGCCGGCGCTGGAAGGCATAGGTGGGCAGGTCGATTCGCCGTGCTCCGGTCCCCGCGTACCAGCGGGCCCACTCGACCTTCGCGCCCGCGACGAACAGTCCGGCGGCGCCGGCCGCGACCGTGCGGGCATCGGCACGATTCCGGCGCGCCACCGCCACCACGACCGGCCCCGACGTCGTGGGCACCGGTGTCGCATGGTGTTCGAGGGTTTGTGTGACCATCGGGGCCAGCACCGCATCCGGGCCGACCTCGGCGAAGCGGGACACTCCCAGCGCCGCCATCGCGGTCACCGCATCGGCGAAGCGCACCGTATCCCGGACCTGGCGCACCCAGTACGTCGGGACCGACATCTCATCGGTCACCCTCGCTCCGGTCACCGTGGACACCAGTGCGACATCCGGACGTCGGAAGTTCACACCGTCGATGGCCGACGCGAATTCGGCGAGCATCGGCTCCATCGACGCCGAATGGAACGCATGCGACACCCGCAGGCGATGCGTGCGCCAACCACGCTCGGCACCGGCATCGGCCAGGGCGCAGACCTGGTCCTCGGCCCCGGAGAGCACGACCGCCGCGGGACCGTTCACCGCGGCGATCGACACGTCACCGGCCGGCACCACACCGGAGTTCAGCAGGGTCAGCACGTCGGTCTCGGACGCACCGACCGCGATCATCGCCCCGCCGACGGGCAGTGCCTGCATCAGTCGCCCGCGTGCCGCCACCAGCACACACGCGTCCTCGAGCGACAACACACCCGCGACATGCGCAGCGGCGACCTCACCGATCGAATGACCAGCCACCACATCCGCACGGAAGCCCCACGACTCCAGCAGCCGATACAACGCCACCTCGAACGCGAACAAACCCGCCTGCGCGAACACGGTACGGTCGACCAGATCATCATCCGCCAGAGCCTCGAGCAGCGAAATTGTCTGTCCCAGAAGCGGTTCCAGCATGCCGACGATCACATCGAAGTGTTCGGCGAACACCGGGAACGCCCGCAGCCCGGCAGCCATACCGGCCCACTGCGCACCCTGACCCGAGAACACCACACCCGTCGAACCCGGCACCACCCGACCCGACACCACACTCGGCGAGTGCTCGCCGACCGCCAATCCCGCTGTGCTCGTGAGTAATTCGGCATGGTCGCCCGCCAGGACGACGGCGCGATGCTCGAGCACACTCCGGGTGGACGCCAGCGACAAGCCGATGTCCATCGGATCGTGCTCGTCATCGATATGGGTCGCGAGACGGTCGGCTTGGCCGGCGAGGGCCTGCGCACTGCGCGCCGACAACACCCAAGGCAGGATTCCGCCTGCCGGAGCGGTGCGTGCGGGCTCCACCGGCGCCGCCACGCTCTGCGCCTGTTCGAGGATGAGATGG
>NZ_BDCM01000018.1 GCF_001613505.1 Nocardia mikamii NBRC 108933 | reverse complement strand
CCGCGCGACGCGGCCGACCCACCTCCGGCCACGGCACCGGCTCGGTCAACAACTCGACAGCACCCTCGGACCAATCGACCTTCGTACTCGGCCGATCCACATGCAACGTCCTCGGCAACACCCCATGCCGCATCGCCATGACCATCTTGATCACACCACCGACACCGGCCGCCGCCTGAGCATGACCGATATTGGACTTCAACGACCCCAACCACAACGGGCGATCGGCAGAGCGGTCCCGGCCATAGGTCGCCAGCAGCGCCTGGGCCTCGATCGGATCACCCAACGTCGTCCCGGTGCCGTGACCTTCGATCGCATCCACATCCGTCGCGGAGAGTCCGGCATCGGCCAGCGCGCGGCGGATCACCCGCTGCTGCGAGGGACCGTTCGGCGCGGTGAAACCGTTCGACGCACCGTCCTGATTCACCGCGGAGCCGGCGATGACCGCCAGCACCTGATGACCGTTGCGCCGCGCATCGGAAAGTCGTTCCAGCACGAGCACACCGACGCCCTCGGACCAGCCCACACCGTCCGCGGCGTCGGCGAAGGCTCGGCACCGGCCGTCGGGTGAGAGCCCGCGCTGACGGCTGAACTCCAGGAACATATCCGGCGTGGCCATCACCGCGACACCGCCGGCCAACGCCAGATCGCATTCCCCCGACCGCAGCGAACCCGCGGCCAGATGCAACGCCACCAGCGACGACGAACACGCCGTATCCACCGACACCGCAGGACCTTCCAGCCCCAGCGTGTAGGCGACGCGACCGGAGACCAGACTGCCGCCGGCGCTGTTACCGCTCTGGGTTCCCTGCGCGTAATCGTGGTACATGACACCGGTGAACACACCGGTCGAGCTGCCGCGCAGGACGGCCGGATCGATGCCCGCGCGTTCGAGCGCCTCCCACGAGGTCTCCAGCAACAGCCGCTGCTGCGGATCCATCACCACGGCCTCGTTCGGGCTGATACCGAAGAAGTCGGCGTCGAAATCCGCTGCGGAATACAGGAATCCACCGCGCCGGGTGTAGGTCTTGCCCGCCTTACCCGGCTCGGGATCATAGATCGCTTCGATGTCCCAGCCGCGGTCCGTCGGCAGTTCGCCGGTGGTGTCGATGCCCTCGGCGACCAACCGCCACAAATCCTCCGGCGACGCCACACCACCCGGATACCGACAACTCATCGCCACAATCGCAACCGGATCATCATCAACCCGAACCCGGCCGATTACCTCATCATCGACAACCGACCCACCCGACAACTCCGACCCGATGAACTCCGCCACCACCTCCGCATTCGGATAATCGAAAATCAACGTCGCCGGAAGCTTCAAACCCGTCGCCACAGACAACCGATTCCGAAACTCCACCGCACCCAACGAATCAAAACCCAACTGCGAAAAAGCACGCCCCGGCTCAACACCATCCACCGACACATGCCCCAACACACCCGCAGCCACCGACCGCACCACATCCAACACCACCGCATGCCGATCCCCCTCCGACAAACCCGCCAGCGTATCCAGGAAGGCCCGGTCCGGCGCGGACGTGTTCGCGCGGCGGCGAGCGGTCACCGGCGCGATGCCACGCGCCAGCGCCGGAATGTTGTCACCGCGATGCCGGAGCACGGCCGGATCGACCCGGAGTGCCACGAGCTGAGCGGTTTCGGCCGCTAGGGCCGCGTCGAAGAGCGCGAGCCCTTCCGCCTCGGTGAGCGCGGGGAAACCTTGCCTGCGCATCCAGTCGAAATCGGCTTCGGACAATGCGGTGCCGAGTCCGCTCGAACGCTCCCACAGTCCGTAGTCGATGGCGGTCGCGGGCAAACCCGCAGCACGACGATGAACAGCCAACCCATCCAAAAACACATTCGCCGCCGCATAATTCGCCTGACCCGCCGCCAAAACCAAACCACCAGCCGACGACACCAACACGAACAACGACAACGACCGCTCACACGTCAACTCATGCAAAAACCACGCCGCATCAACCTTCGGCGCGAACACCGAATCAACACGCCCCGCCGAAATCGACTCCACCACACCGTTATCCGCAACACCCGCCGCATGCACCACACCCACCAACGGACACTCATCCGAAATACCGTCGATCACCCCGGACAACGCATCACGATCCGACACATCACAAGCGACAACACGCACCCGCGCACCGAGCTCTTCCAACTCCTCACACAACCCCCCAGCACCAGGCGCAGCCAAACCCCGACGCGACACCAAAAGAAGGTGCGTCACACCGTGATTCACCACCAGACGCCGAGCGATCAACGCACCCAGACCACCCGTTCCACCGGTCACCAACACCGTGCCCGGCTGTAGGCGAACCGCGTCGCCGGCAGGGTGACGGGTCAAGCGCGGCACCGTGACGACCGCACCACGCACGGCGACCTCGGGCTCACCCGGGACAGCGGCGGACAGCGACGCCACAGCCAATGGCGCGCGAGTCTCGTCGGAGCCGTCCGGGTGGTCCAGGTCGAGCAGGTGGAATCGATCCGGATGTTCGGCCTGCGCGGCCCGGACCAGCCCCCACACCGGCGCCTGCGCCAGATCCACCGTCTCCGAATGATTCACGGCCACAGCATTTCTGGTCACGACGACCAAGCGTGACGCGGTGAAACGCGGATCGCTCAGCCACCGCTGCACGGTGTCGAGAACGCCGGTGACCACCTGCCGGGCCGCGGTCGGCGGCGCGCCCTCGCCCCGCGGGCATTCGACGACGACGATCTGCGGAACGACCGGTTCCGTGGCCGCGTCCAGTTCGGCGATCAACGCCTCGAGGTCGCGATATCCGCGTATCTCCCCCGGATCGCGATCGGACCCCAGCACCGCCACCCGGTTCGGGTCGAGGGCCACCGGCGCATGCGGAACCGCGACCCACTCCACACCGAACAGGTTCTGCGACACCCGGGTCGCGTCGAGATTCCGAGCCGTCACCGGCCGGGATACGAGAGCGGCTACCGACATCACCGCTTCGCCCTGCGCATCGGCGATCCGCACGCCGAACTTCTCACCGTCCACAATGATCCGGACGCGCACCACCGCGGCACCCGCCGCATGCAACGCCACACCGTTCCAGGTGAACGGCAACGCCGGGGATGTACCCCCTTCGCTGCGCAGGCCGTGCACGATCCGCACGTGCAGTGCGGCGTCGAACAGGGCCGGATGGATGCCGAAGCTTCCGGCGTCCGCGGGGTCGGGCAGCGCGACCTCGGCGAACAGTTCGTTGCCGCGTTGCCATGCCGCTCGCAGACCTCTAAACGCCGGCCCGTAGCCGTAGCCGAGGTCGAGCAGTTCGTCGTAGACGCCGTCGATATCCAGCGGCTGCGCTCCGCTGGGCGGCCACGACCGGAGATCGAAATCGGGGACGACCCCACCCGTGGCGAGCGTGCCTTCGGCGTGGATCACCCACGGCTCGTCCGTGATGGGCCGCGAATGGATACTCAGTCGCCGCCGGCCGGTGTCGTCGGCGGCGGCCACCACCACCTGCACCGACACACCGCCCTCGGCGGGCAGCGTCAACGGGGTGTGCAGGACGAGTTCTTCCAGCACATCGCAGCCCAGCAGGCCGCCGACATGGGCGGCGAGTTCGACGAATCCGGTGCCGGGCAGCAGGACCACGCCGAATACGCTGTGGTCGGCCAGCCACTCGACGGAATCGACCGTCCAGCGGCCGGTGAAGCTCACTCCGCCCGATTCCGGGTGCGGTACGGCGGCGCCGAGCAGGGGATGTGACACGGCGTCGAGGCCGACGGCGGTGACCCCGCCCAGTTCGGCTCCCAGCCACGATTGCGCGAGCACCTGCCGCACGTCGAGCCAGAAGCGTTCGTGCCGGAAGGCGTAGGTGGGCAGGTCGATGCGCCGAGCTCCGGTCCCGGTGTACCAACCGGCCCAGTCGACCTCGGCGCCGGCGACGAACAACCCGGCGATACCGGCCGTCAATGTCGCGGCATCGGCCCGGTCGCGGCGCGCCGATGCCACCACCGTCGGCATGGCACCGATGCGGCTGTCCTCGAGGCTCTGGGTGACCATGGGGGCCAGCACCGCATCCGGCCCGACCTCGGCGAAACGAGTCACCCCCAGCTCCGCCATCGCCGCCACGGCGTCGGCGAACCGCACCGAATCCCGAACCTGATTCACCCAGTACGACGGGTCGCACATGTCGTCGGTCACCCTGGCACCGGTCACCGTCGACACCACGGCCATACGCGGACGCTCGAACACCACAGCGCTGATCGCCGAGGCGAACTCGGTGAGCATCGGCTCCATCAACGCCGAATGGAACGCGTGCGAAACGCGCAACCGCTTCGTCCGCCAACCACGCCCGGAGCACATATCGGCCACTGCCAGCACATCGGCTTCGATACCGGACAGCACCACCGAGGACGGGCCGTTCACCGCGGCGACCGACACCCCCGCGCTCAGCAGCGGCAATACGTCGGCCTCCGACGCACCCACCGCGACCATCGCCCCACCCGCGGGCAACGCCTGCATCAGTCGACCACGCGCTCCCACCAGCACACACGCGTCCTCGAGGGACAACACACCCGCGATATGCGCGGCGACAACCTCACCGATCGAATGACCCGCCACCACATCCGCACGGAAGCCCCACGACTCCAGCAGCCGATACAGCGCCACCTCGAACGCGAACAAACCCGCCTGCGCGAACACCGTCCGGTCGACCAGATCCTCGTCCGCCAACGCCTCCACCAGCGAAACAGTCTGTCCCAGAGCCGGTTCCAACTCGGCCACAATGCGGTCGAAGTGCTCGGCGAACACCGGATACACGCGCAGCCCGGCAGCCATCCCCGCCCACTGCGCACCCTGACCCGAGAACACCACACCCGTCGAACCCGGCACCACCCGACCCGACACCACACCGGGCGCGGCCTCGCCCGCCCCCAACGCACGCACTCCCGCGAGCAGATCCTCACGGTTGCCGGCCAGCACGACGGCACGATGCTCGAAGACGGCACGCGTGGACGCCAGCGAGAAGCCGATATCGAGCGAATCCTGTTCTTCCGCAGCATATTCCGGAGTTCCGATGTGGGCCGCCAGGCGTGTGGCCTGATCCGCGAGCGCCGGACCACTGCGCGCCGAGACCACCCACGGCAGCAACCCGCCCGCGGGCGCGGTCCGCGGCACCGGATCGGCCACCGCGTCGGTGGCCGGTGCTTGTTCGACGATCACGTGC
>NZ_BDCM01000017.1 GCF_001613505.1 Nocardia mikamii NBRC 108933 | reverse complement strand
TTCCGCATATACGCCCCTTGTGTGCTTGGCCCCGTCGTCCCACCGTAGAAGTCACTACTGTTCGCCGCAGGGCGTTTCACGATGGCCACGCAGGCCGGGCAAGTGGGGACGCGTTCGTGTCGCGTGATTGAATTTATGGTGGTAGCAGACAGGTGCCGGCGAACGGCGCACGGTTTGCATGTCGTCACCGGCTGCTCGTGCCGGATCAGAGAAAGGTAACGCTGTGTCGGAGCATGACGACGGTAGGAGACCCTTCCGCCGTGGCAGTACCGGTCCGGACTCGGCCGGCTCCGGCACACCTGCCCACGACCGCGGAGAAGGAGAGCGTCGCTCCGGAGGCTTCCGGCGCAGCGACGATACGCGCCGCTCCGGTGGCTACGGCGCGCGTGACGACGACCGGCGCGGTTCGGGACGTGGAGACGACCGCCGTGGATCCGATCGCGGCACCGGCGGTTACAGCCGCGGTGGAGACGAACGCCGCTCCGGTGGCTTCAGGCGTGGCGACGACGATCGCCGATCCGGTGGATATGGCCGCAGCGACGACGATCGCCGTTCCGGTGGTTACGGGCGCGGGGGCGACGACCGTCGATCGGGCGGATATGAACGCGGCAGCGATGACCGTCGTTCGGGTGGATTCCGACGTGACAACGACGACCGGCGCTCCGGTGGTCACGGCCGCGGTGGTGATGATCGCCGCTCGGGTGGTTACGGCCGCAGCGACGACGATCGCCGCTCGGGTGGGCACCCGCGCGGTGGCGACGATCGCCGTTCCGGTGGTTATGAGCGCGGTCGCGATGACCGTCGCCCCGGCGATTCCGGCCGTGGTGGTGATGACCGTCGTTCCGGTGGTTACAGCCGTGGTGGTGATGACCGTCGTTCCGGTGGTTACAGCCGTGGTGGTGATGACCGTCGTTCCGGTGGTTACAGCCGCGGCGGTGACGATCGTCGTTCCGGTGGTTATGAGCGCGGTGGCGACGACCGGCGTTCGGGCGGATTCCGCCGTGACGAAGGAGATCGCCGCTCGGGTGGTCACGGGCGCGGCACGGATGATCGCCGTGGCGGATTCCGGCGCGACGAGGGTGGCCGGCGTCCGGGAGGCGCGGGCGGCCGTGACGATCGTCCGGGTGGTTACGGCCGGGGCGAGAGTGATCGGCGCGGCGGGTTCCGGCGTGGTGGCGCGGACTCCGAGCGTCGGTTCGGGCCGGCCGACGAGGCCGAGACCCCCGCGCACACCGGGGAAGCGGCAGAGACCGCCGCGAACTTCGAGGATCGCGAGCCGCGGCGACGGGGTGGCGAAGGGGCCCGCGTCGGTGGCGAGAACCGGGCGGGGCGGCCCGACGAGCCCGCGTTGCCGGACGACGTGCAGGCGAGCGATCTGGACGGCGCGGTGCGCCGCGATCTGCTCAGCCTCGACAAGAACAACGCCGAGGCGGTCGCCCGGCATCTGGTGATGGCCGCCCGGCTTCTCGACGAGGATCCGGAGCAGGCGCTCGAACACGCGCGCGCCGCCCGGCGCCGTGCCGGACGCATCGCGGTGGTCCGCGAAACGGCCGGTGTCACCGCCTATCACGCCGGTGAGTGGGCCGAAGCCCTGTCCGAGCTGCGCACCGCGCGCCGGATGTCCGGCGGCTCGGGTCTGCTGGCGGTCATGGCCGATTGCGAACGCGGGCTGGGACGGCCCGAACGCGCGATCGAACTCGGCCGCAGCGACGAGGCGCGTGCGCTGTCGGGCGACGAGGCGACCGAGCTTCGGATCGTCGTCGCCGGTGCGCGAATGGATTTGGGCCAATACGATCAGGCCGTGGTCACCCTGCAGACGCCGGAACTGGATCCCTCGCGCTCCGGTCCCGCGTCGGCACGGTTGTTCTACGCCTATGCGGAGGCGCTGCTCGCCGCCGGCCGGTCCGACGAGGCACTGCAGTGGTTCCTCAATGCGGCCGCAGCCGATGTCGACGGTGATACCGACGCCGAGGAGCGTGCCGACGAACTCGCGGGCGCACAGGCCGACGACGACGTGGAGTAACTAGTGGCAGCATCGCTTCGGGAGGGCTTCGAGGCTCTCCTGCTGGATCTGGACGGCACGCTGTATCGGGGTGCGGAGGTGATCGCCGGCGCACCGGCGGCCCTGGACGCCGGCGGCGGCGCGCAGAAGCTGATGTTCGTCACCAACAACGCCAGCCGGTCGGCCGGTGTGGTAGCCGCGCATCTGCGCGAATTGGGTTTCAGCGCAAGCGAATCCGATGTCGTCACCAGTGCGCAGGCGGCCGCGCACGTGCTCGCCTCCCGGCTGGCCGCCGGATCCACCGTGCTGATCGTCGGCACCGACGATCTCGCGGCGGAGATCGAACAGGTGGGCCTGCAACCGATTCGACGTTTCAACGGGGTGGCCCCGGCCGCCGTCGTGCAGGGACATTCGCCGCAGACCGGATGGCCGGACCTCGCCGAAGCGGCCTATGCGGTGCGCGCCGGGGCGCTGTGGGTGGCCGCGAACGCGGACGCCACGCTGCCGAACGAGCGCGGCCTGGCACCGGGCAACGGTGCGATGGTCGCGGCATTGCGAGCCGCGACCGACCAGGAACCCGTGGTAGCCGGTAAACCCTATGCGCCACTGCTCGAGGATGCGCTGGTGCGCGCGGAAACCCGCGACGCACTCGTGGTGGGAGACCGGCTCGACACCGATATCGACGGCGCCCGGTGCGTCGGCCTGCCGTCGTTGATGGTCCTCACCGGCGTCAGCACCCTCGACGACCTGCGAGCCCGCCCCGCCGATCACCGCCCCACCTACATCTCCCGAACCCTCGACGCGCTGAATCACCCCGTGATCCGGCAGGAATCGCGCGACGGCGGCGACGCGATCGACCACCTTGCCGATTTGTTGGACGAAAACCCCGGCCGCGCAATCGAATTGGCGCGGTAACGGTGCGACTGACGGTGACGGTCGAGTCGCTGCGGTGACCGCGGCGGCTCGCCGGTCAATCGCGACGGTCGTCGGCAGCGGGGGATGCTGCCGCGGCCTCCGGAATCAAGCCCAGGCGGCGTAGTAGTGGGGTTGCGGCGGCTCCGGCTCGGCGTCGGCTGATCGCCGCGGATTCGTGTGCGGCAGTGGGGATTTTGAGCCACCAGCGTTCCAGCGGCCGGTAGTCGGCGGCGGGGACCAGGCGCGCGGCGAGGTCCGGTCGCTGTGCCCACAGGTAGCGGCGGGCCCGGGCGGCGTGCATGGGGTCGGAGGCGATCATGATGCGGTCGGCCCGTTCCAGGGCGGGGATGGTGAATTCGATGTTCTGCCAAGTGGTTTCGGCGGTCGTTTCGGTGCGGATGCGTTCGGGCGGGACACCCAGGTGAGTGCGGGTGTAGTCGGCCATGACCGTCGCTTCGACCCAGGGGCCGTGGACGGCGCCGCCGCTGAAGATCAGGAATCCGGCGCGATCGGGCGGCAGCGAGCGGGCGCCGATGCGGCATCGCCAGCGCTGCAGCGCGCGCGTCCGGCCGTCGGCGGCGGCCGGGTAGCCCAGCACGACCACCGCATCGGTGTCGCCGGCTCGGGCTTCGCGCCGAGCTCCGAGCAGTTGCCGGGATGCGCGCCAGTGGGCGTATTCGGCGGCGGCGACCACCGCGGTCGCCGTCCATGCCGCCGCGAGTGCGACGAACCGGGCGGATCCATGTCGTCGCTTACCTCCCACGCCGCCATTGTGCCAACATCTGCCGCACACCACCTGTCCTGGGGCTTCGGCTGTCGACGCCGTGCGGTCGGCGCCCGGCCCTGGTTCGTGCTGCCGTGCCGTGCTCGCCGACGCCCGGAATCGCCGCGACACACCCGGCGGACGGAGGTCGTGGTCGCCTTCCCGGGAACGCATCGGCGACCGGTCTTCCTTGGGAGCGCATCGGTGACGTCCGTGACTTCGTCCGGTGACGGCTCGCCCGCGAGCGGCAGTGGGCCAGGGACGCGGCCGCTGGGCGTCACCGTGACCTCCGTTTCACCCGCGCCGCCGCTTGCCGGGATGTCGGTGAGCTCCGGTAGCGTTGTCGGCACCATGACTACGCCCATTCCGCGTCCGCATCCGTCCGGTTCCTCCGGTCCTCGTCCGGGAGTTCCGCTGCCCGGGCAGCATCTCGCGGGAGGGACGGCGGAGTTCGCCGACCCGGAGAAGGTGCGGGCCGAGGTGGCGGCGCTGCTCGCGGAGTTGCCGGGGGGCCGGCGCCAGGGCAGCGACGATGCCGATGGGGCGGACCGCGCGGGAACCGATATCACCCGGCGGGCGCGCATTCTCGAACAGGCACACGAGGTGCTGGTCGGCGCCCTGGCGACGGTGGACAAGATCTGAGGTGGCCAGGCGCGCGCGAGTGGACGCCGAACTGGTTCGCCGCGGATTGGCGCGATCGCGAGAACACGCGGTCGAGCTGATCGGTGCGGGCCGCGTCCTGATCAACGGTGCGGTCGCGTCGAAACCGGCGACCGCGGTCGAGCCGAATACTCCCTTGCTGGTTCGCGAGGAACCCGACGAGGTCCAGTGGGCCTCGCGTGGTGCGCACAAGGTGCTGGGCGCGCTGGAGGCGTTCGAGCCGCTCGGGGTGAGCGTCGCCGGCAAGCGCTGCCTGGACGCCGGCGCCTCGACCGGCGGATTCACCGATGTGCTGCTCGCCCGCGGCGCCCGCGAGGTGGTCGCCGTCGATGTGGGTTACGGCCAGCTGGTGTGGCGGCTGCGCAACGACGAGCGGGTCCGGGTGTTCGACCGCACCAATGTGCGGGCGCTGACGCCGGAGGCGATCGACGGTCCCGTCGAGTTGGTGGTCGCCGATCTGTCGTTCATCTCGCTCGCGCTGGTGCTGCCGGCGCTGGCCGCCTGCTGTGCACCGGGTGCGGATCTGCTGCCCATGGTGAAACCGCAGTTCGAGGTCGGTAAACAGCGAGTAGGCTCCGGCGGTGTGGTGCGTGATCCGGCTCTGCGAGCCGAGGCGGTGACCGAGGTGGCCGCCGCGGCCGCCGAACTGGGCCTGCGCACCCGCGGTGTGGTCGCCAGCCCGTTGCCCGGCCCGTCCGGCAACGTCGAGTATTTCCTGTGGTTGCGCAAGGAAACCCGGGGCAGGGACACACCGGACACCGATTCGGCCGGAACCGAATCGGAGCCCGATGTCAGTGAATTGGTGCAGCGTGCGGTCGAGGAGGGGCCACAGTGAAGCGGGAGATCCTGCTCGTCGCCCATCCGGGCCGTTCCGAACTGCTCGAGACCGCGCATCGGGTCGCGAAGATCTTCGCCGATGCCGGAATCGGGCTGCGGGTCCTCGCGGACGAGGCCTACAGCACCAAACTGGATTTCGACGACACCGGCGAACCCGACGGCTATCCGGTGCGGGTGATGCCGCACGGCCCCGACGCCGCGGTCGGGTGTGAGATGGTGCTCGCGCTCGGTGGGGACGGCACCTTCCTGCGCGGTGCGGAGATGGCGCATCCGGCCCGCGTACCGGTGCTGGGAATCAATCTGGGCCGCATCGGTTTTCTCACCGAGGCCGAGGCCGAACATCTCGACGACGCGCTGGCGCAGGTGGTGCGCGGCGATTACCGCATCGAGCAGCGGATGACCGTAGATGTCAGTGTCCGCGTCGATGATGTCGTCGTGGAACGCGGATGGGCCCTCAACGAGGCCAGTATCGAGAATGCCGCCCGCATGGGCGTGCTGGAGGTCGTCCTCGAGGTCGACGGCCGTCCGGTATCGCAATTCGGTTGTGACGGTGTACTGATCGCGACCCCCACCGGCTCCACCGCCTACGCTTTCTCTGCGGGTGGCCCCGTGGTGTGGCCCGAACTCGAAGCGCTGCTGGTGATCCCCAGCAACGCGCACGCGCTGTTCGCGCGGCCGCTGGTGACCAGCCCGGAGTCGCGGATCGCGGTGGAAACCGTTGCGACAGGCCATGATGCGATCGTCTTCCTGGACGGCCGGCGTACGCTGGCATTGCCGCGGGGTGGGCGATTCGAAGCGGTGCGCGGCGCCGAACCGGTGCGCTGGGTGCGGCTGGATTCCGCCCCCTTCGCCGACCGGATGGTGCGCAAATTCCGCTTACCCGTGACAGGCTGGCGGGGCCGGCGGCCGGAACGGCCGCGCACGGCGGAGCCGGCCCGCACTCCCACCGAGCAACCCGGCTCAGGCGATAGCGAACACCGCCGAACGGAGAGCACACGTGCTGACAGAGATCAGGATTGACGGCCTCGGCGTCATATCCACCGCCACCGCGCAGTTCCACGAGGGACTGACCTGTGTGACCGGGGAGACCGGTGCCGGCAAGACCATGGTGGTCACCGGGCTGCATCTGCTCGGTGGCGCCCGCGCGGACGCCGGGCGGGTGCGTCAGGGCGCGCAGCGGGCCGTCGTCGAGGGCCGGTTCACCGTCGAGGACGTGCACGACAGCGCCCGCGACGAGGTCGAGAAGGTGCTGGAATCCTCCGGCGCGCAACGCGACGACGACGACAGCGTCATCGCCGTACGCACAGTCGGCAGCGACGGGCGATCGCGGGCCCATCTCGGCGGCCGCAGCGTGCCGGCCGCGGTGCTGTCGGATTTCACGGCCCCGCTGCTGACCGTGCACGGGCAGAACGACCAGCTGCGGCTGCAGCGTCCCGATCAGCAGTTGCAGGCACTGGACCGCTTCGCCGGTGACGCGGTGGCCGGGCTGCTGCGCAAATATCAGCTGGCTCGCCGCACCTGGTTGCAGGCTCGCGCGGAACTGCTGGAACGCACCGCGCGCAGCCGCGAACTCGCACTCGAGGCCGATCGGCTGCAGCATTCGCTGAACGAAATCGACACGGTCGCACCGGAACCCGGTGAGGACGAGCGCATCGTCGCCGAGGTGCTGCGGCTCGGCGATCTCGATTCGCTGCGGGAGGCGGCCGGCGCCGCCCACGCGGCCCTGGCGGGCTCCGGAGACGGTGAGGGGGCCGGTGCGCTGGACGCGCTCGGTGGTGCGCGGGCCCGGCTGGAATCCAGCGACGATCCGGCGCTGACGGCGTTGGCGCCGCGGCTGGGGGAGGCGATCGCGGTGGTGGTCGATGTGACCACCGAGCTGAGTTCGTATCTGTCGGATCTGCCGTCGGATCCGGCGGCGCTGGACAGCCTGCTCACCCGCCAGGCGGAGCTGAAATCGCTGACCCGCAAATACGCGCCCGATATCGACGCCGTGATCGCCTGGGCCGACGAGGCACGCACCCGCCTGGCCTCGCTCGACGTGTCGGAGGAGGCGCTGGCGGCGCTGGCGGCCGAGGTCGAGACCGCGGCCGTTCAGGTGCGGGAGACGGCGAAGAAGCTGACCGCGGCCCGGCGCAAGGCGGCCCGCAAGCTCGCGACCGCGGTGAGCGCCGAATTGAGCGGTCTGGCGATGGGCCGCGCCAAACTCGAGGTGGAGGTGCGGCCGCTGGCGGCGGCCGCGCAGGACAGCGCGCCCATCACCGTCGAGGGGGCGGAACTGCATGCGGGCGCGTCCGGTGTGGACGAAGTGGAATTCCGGCTGTCTGCCCACTCCGGCGCGCAGTCGCTGCCGTTGAGCCGCAGTGCATCCGGTGGGGAGCTCTCGCGCGTGATGCTGGCGCTGGAAGTGGTGCTCGCGGCCTCCGAATACGGCTCGACCATGGTGTTCGACGAGGTCGATGCCGGTGTCGGCGGTCGCGCCGCCGTGGAGATCGGGCGGCGGCTGGCCCGGCTGGCCCGCACCCATCAGGTCATCGTGGTGACCCATCTGCCGCAGGTGGCCGCCTTCGCCGACACCCACCTCGTGGTGGACAAGGTCGACGACGGTAAGGGCGTCAACAGTGGGGTGCGGGCGCTGACCACCGACGAGCGGGTCGTCGAACTGGCCCGCATGCTGGCCGGCCTCGACGATACCGAGACCGGCCGCGCCCACGCCGAAGAGCTGTTGGCCACCGCGCGGGCGGAGAAGGCCGACACCACCTCGGCGGCGGGCTGACCGCGCGCGGCTCCTACTGTGCGACGGCCTTCTTGGCGGCCTTGAGGAACGGCGCGATCAGGCCGCGCAGAAACAGTTCCGTCGCCTTGTCCGGCACAGGCAGCTTGGGCTCGGATTCCATCCGGTACGACACCAGGGTCCCGCCCGGGGCGTCGGCGAAGGTGATGGTGCCGACGTGCCGCTTCACCGGTGCGCCGGCGATGATCCGGTATTCCATGCGCTCACCGGGAACCAGTTCGGTGGTTTCCTCGGTCACGCCGATGCCACCTACGCCGACCAGGTAGCGCGCGCCGACGCCGGAGGCCTCGGGGGCGCCGGGCTGACGCAGCGTAATGCGCACGGGCAGATAGCCGTTGAGACTGTCGCGCTCGGCGAACAGCTTGTAGACGACGTCGCGCGGTGCGGGAATGACCGTGTCGACGGTGGTGCTGGCCATGGCGTTCTCCTTCGGATGCAGTGAGCCGAAGCATATCGGTACCAGCGGTACGGCTCGGCACGCCAGTCGACGCCGGGGAGGCGCGAGTTTGCTGGCCTCATGCCAGGGGATGTGATACGACGTCGGCGCGCCTCCACCACAGGTTGAGAGTCGGCGGCCATCATCGGATGCCATGAAGATGCTGGCGCTGTTGTCCCGCAACACCGAAACGCTTCCCGGCGTCACCGGGATGGCCCGGGTGGACCGCAACACCCGGCGTCTGCTCAAGCGGGTCGGCTCGGGCGATGTGGTGGTCCTCGACGAGATGGACATCGATCGCCTCACCGCTGACCGGCTCGTCGAGGCCGGCGTGGCGGCGGTGATCAATGCCTCGCCCTCGATATCCGGCCGCTATCCGAACCTCGGCCCGGAAGTGCTGGCCGCCAACGGAATCGTGTTGCTGGATGCTGTCTCTGCCGACGTCTTCGGCAAGATCAAGGACGGCGGCAAGGTCCGCATCGATGCCGGTGTGGTGTATGCCGACAAGTTGACCAAGAAGGAACCGGAGGTTCTGGTCGAGGCCATCGAGCTCACCGACGAGGTCATCGCCGAGCGGATGATCGCGGCGCGCAACGGACTGGCCGATCATCTGGAGGCTTTCGCGGGCAACACGACCGAATACATCCGGACCGAAAGCGCGATGCTGATCGACGGTCTCGGGGTTCCGGCCCTGGATCTGTCGATGCGCGGCCGCCACGTCGTGGTGGTGGCCGATGGGGTGGACGGTCGCGACGATCTCAAGGCGATCAAGCCGTTCGTCAAGGAATACGCGCCGATTCTGGTGGGCGTCGGCCGCGGTGCCGACATCCTGATCAAGGCCGGATACCGCCCCGATCTGATCGTCGGCGACCCGGAGGAGATCACCGCGAGCGCGCTGAAATGCGGTGCCGAGCTGATCCTTCCGGCCGATACCGACGGCCATGCCAAGGGGCTGGAGCGCATTCAGGACCTGGGTATCGGCGCCACCACCTTCCCGTCCTCGGGATCGGCGGCGGATCTGGCGTTGCTGCTGGCCGATCATCACGGGGCCGCGCTGATCATCACCTGCGGGGCCCCGGCCTCACTCGACGACTTCTTCGATCGCAGCCGCCGCGAATCGGCGCCCGCGATGTTTTTGACCCGGCTCAAGGCCGGGCCGAAACTGATGGACGCCAAGGCCGTGGCGACCCTCTATCGGCAGGGCAACTCCGGGTGGGCGACCGCGCTGGTGGTGCTGGCCGCGCTGATCGCGCTGATCGTCGGACTGCTGGTGTCCTCGCATCTGGGCAACGACGTGCTGGATTGGCTGGATTCGGCGTGGCGGCAGTCGCAGGACTGGCTCCATCGACTATCGGACCGTCGGGGGTAGAGAAAACAGTGGGTTCCATGCGTCGGCTCGTCGTCTCCCTGACCGCGATCTTTCTGGCATTGGCGGTGGGTGCGGCGCTCGGCACCGTCGTCCGCCACGGTGGTTCGGGCGGCGGTGACGATCTGGCCCGGCGCAACGACGCGCTCGCCGCGGCCAACGGACAACTCGAACGGCAGGTCGGTGCGGCCGACGACTTCGTCGCCCGGTCGGCGGGCCGCATCCTGAACGGAACTCTCGCCGATCACACCGTGCTCGTCGTCACCACCCCGGATGCCGACGGCGGCGATGTCGACGCGGTGACGGCGGCGCTGACCACTGCCGGGGCGACCATCACCGGGCGGGTCGCGCTCACCGACGCCTTCGTCGACGCGTCGCAGGGGGACCGGTTGCGGACCGCGGTGACGAATATGATCCCGGCCGGGGCCCAGTTGCAGACCGAGGCGGTGGATCAGGGCAGCCTCGCCGGTGATCTGCTCGGCCTGGCATTTCTCACCGACCCGGCCAACGGTGCCGACCGTGCCAGCGGACAGGAGCGCGGACTGATCGCCGACACCTTGCGCAACGGCGGTTTCCTCGGTGCCGGCGACTTCACGCCCGCGCAGCTGGCGGTGGTGGTGACCGGGGCGGGCGCGCGGGCCGAGGACAACGGCCAGGGCTCGATCACCGCCCATTTCGCCGGGGCGCTGCGCGGACGCGGGGCAGGGCTGGTGCTGGCGGGGCGGGCCGGATCCTCGGACGGATCGGGGCCGATCGCCGAGGTGCGCCGCGACAACCGCCTCGACGCGACGGTATCCACGGTCGACAACGTGGACCGCGAGACGGGCCGGGTCACAACGGCTCTCGGCCTCGCCGAGCAACTGGGCGGCAAAACCGGCCACTACGGCACCGGGCCGGAGGCGACGTCGCTGTCGGTGACCGCTTCGCCCGGCTGAGCGCGACCGCCTTCCCCGAACCCGATCGGATGATCCGTCACGTCGGAGCGAGTGCCGGGCGATCGGTGCCGGCGGGTCGCCGTGTCATGAGGTTGCTGCGGTGAATGAGACGCAAGTGACAAACCGGCACGACGACCTCCGATGTTCCCCGCGTGGCATTCGTTTCGCAACCGTTTTTCGTGTTAGCGTGGAGTTCCGTGAGTCAATCGCGGATTCCGGCGCGTTCCCCCCATCAGACGGCCACCAAACACATCTTCGTGAGTGGCGGTGTCGCCTCCTCCCTCGGTAAGGGACTGACCGCCTCCAGCCTCGGCCAGTTGCTGACCGCCCGCGGATTGCGGGTCACCATGCAGAAGCTGGACCCGTATCTGAATGTCGACCCCGGCACCATGAACCCCTTCCAGCACGGCGAGGTGTTCGTGACCGAGGACGGCGCCGAAACCGACCTCGACGTCGGCCACTACGAGCGGTTCCTCGATCGAGATCTGTCGGGTTATGCGAACGTCACCACCGGGCAGGTCTACTCGACGGTGATCGCCAAGGAGCGGCGCGGTGAGTACCTCGGCGACACCGTGCAGGTCATCCCGCACATCACCGACGAGATCAAGAACCGCATCCTCGCGATGAGTGGTCCGGACCTGCAGGGGCAGACCCCGGACGTGGTGATCACCGAGATCGGCGGCACCGTCGGCGATATCGAATCCCAGCCGTTTCTCGAGGCCGCCCGCCAGATCCGGCACGAGGTCGGCCGGGACAACTGCTTCTTCCTGCACGTGACGCTGGTGCCGTATCTGGCGCCCTCTGGCGAGCTGAAGACCAAACCCACGCAGCATTCGGTGGCGGCGCTGCGCAACATCGGTATCCAGCCCGACGCGCTGGTCCTGCGTTGCGACCGGGAGGTGCCGCAGGGTCTGAAGAACAAGATCGCGCTGATGTGCGACGTCGATGTCGACGCCTGCATCTCCACGCCGGACGCGCCGTCGATCTACGACATCCCGAAGGTGCTGCACCGCGAGGGCCTCGACGCCTACGTGGTGCGCAAACTGGGGCTGCCGTTCCGCGATGTCGACTGGACCGTCTGGGGCGATCTGCTCGACCGCGTGCACAACCCGCGCGAGGAGGTGACCGTCGCGCTGGTCGGCAAGTACGTCGACCTGCCGGACGCGTATCTCTCGGTGACCGAGGCGCTGCGGGCCGGTGGTTTCGCGGCCAAGGCCAAGGTGAACATCCGCTGGGTGCAGTCCGACGAATGCGAGACCCCAGAGGGCGCGCAACATCACCTCGGCGATGTGGACGCGGTGCTGATCCCCGGCGGCTTCGGCATTCGCGGCATCGAGGGCAAGGTCGGCGCGATCCGGTTCGCGCGCACCCGCTCCATTCCGCTGCTGGGGCTGTGCCTGGGACTGCAGTGCGTGGTGATCGAGGCCGCCCGCTCGGTGGGCCTCGACGATGCCAACTCCGCCGAATTCGAGCCGGAGACGACGCATCCGGTGATCTCCACGATGGCCGACCAGGCTCAGGCGGTCGCCGGTGAGGCCGACCTCGGCGGCACCATGCGGCTGGGTGCCTACCCGGCCGTGCTGGAGAAGGGATCGGTCGTCGCGCAGGCCTACGGCACCACCGAGGTGTCGGAGCGGCATCGGCACCGGTACGAGGTCAACAACGCCTACCGCGACAAGATCGGCCAGAGCGGACTGCGGTTCTCGGGTACCTCACCGGACGGACATCTGGTCGAGTTCGTGGAGCTGCCGGCGAACGTGCACCCGTATTTCGTGGCCACCCAGGCGCATCCGGAGCTCAAGAGCCGGCCGACCCGGCCGCATCCGCTGTTCGCCGGACTGGTCGACGCGGCGCTGAAATACAAGGGCGCCGAACGACTTCCGGTGGAGATCTACGGCGAGGAGGCCGACGAGGCCGAGCGGGTCGGGCAGTGAGCGAACCCGGAAGCCACGACTTCCGCACCGTCGGGTCCGAAACCGTGTATTCCGGGGCGATCGTCGCGCTGCGCCGGGACCAGGTCGAGATGCCCGGCGGGCGGGTCGCCGAACGTGAAGTGGTCGAGCATCACGGCGCGGTCGCGATCGTCGCCCTCGACGACGACGGCGCCGTGGTGCTGATCAACCAGTACCGGCATCCGGTCGCGCGGCGGCTGCTGGAGCTGCCCGCCGGTCTGCTCGATCAGGCCGGTGAGGATCCGCTGGCGGCCGCGCAACGCGAACTCGCCGAGGAGACCGGGCTGGCGGCACGGGAATGGTCCACGCTGGTGGATGTGGTGCTGTCGCCGGGATTCACCGACGAGGCCCTGCGCATCTATCTCGCGACCGGGCTGTCGGACACCGATCGGCCGGACCCCGAGCACGAGGAGGCCGACCTGGCCGTAGTGCGGATGTCGCTGCAGGACGCGGTGACCGCCGCGCTGTCGGGCCGGATCGAGAACGCGACCGCGGTGGCCGGCGTGCTGGCGGCCTCGGCCGCGCGGGCGAACGGCACCACACTGCGGCCCGCCGACGCGCCGTGGCCGGGTATGCCGACGCAGCTGCTCGAGCGTAAGGCCGCCGAACGCGCACAGGCCTGAGCGGAACCGGCCGGGTGCCTCACCGCACCCGGCCGGGCACCTCGGGACACGAACTGTGTTTCGTGCGAACGAATGTCGTCGGCTGCTGTCATGATGACACCGTGAATGTCGCTGTTCCCGCCGCCCAGGCGGTCGTCGCGCCGCTACCGGCCGGGTGAACGCATGGTGGAGCGGCAGATCCAGGCCTATCTCGACCATCTGACGGTCGAGCGCGGCGCGGCGAGCAATACGCTCAGGGCCTACCGCCGTGATCTGCAGCGATACCGGGAGTTTCTGCGACAGCGGGATATCGGTGATCTGGACCGGGTGACCGAGAACCAGATCGCCGATTTCGTCGTCTCGCTGCGGGCGGGCGGCCAGGGATATCCGGCGCTGGCCGCCAGTTCGGCCGCCCGCGCACTGGTCGCGGTGCGCGGCCTGCACCGGTTCGCGGCCGCCGAAGGACTGACCACCGGCGATGTCGCGCACGGGGTGAAGCCGCCGACACCGGCTCGGCGACTGCCGAAAGCGCTTCCGTACGAAGATATTTCCCGGCTGCTCGAGGCCGCGGGCGGCGGAGACGACGCGGGTTCCGGCGGCGGGCCGCGCGGGCTGCGGGATCGCGCCTTGCTGGAGTTGCTGTACTCCACCGGTGCCCGGATCTCGGAGGTGGTCGGACTCGCCGTCGACGATATCGACACCACCGGTCGCGCGGTCGTCCTGCACGGCAAGGGCGGTAAACAGCGCATGGTCCCGATCGGGCGGCCGGCGCTGGCGGCGGTCGACGCCTACCTGGTCCGCGGCCGGCCCGCGCTCGGCGCCCGCGGCAAGGGCACTCCCGCCCTGTTCCTCAACGCTCGCGGCGGCCGGCTCTCGCGGCAGAGTGCCTGGCAGGTTCTGCAGGACGCGGCCGATCGGGCCGGGATCGGCGCCGCGGTGTCGCCGCATACGCTGCGGCACTCGTTCGCCACCCATCTGCTCGACGGGGGCGCCGACGTGCGGGTCGTGCAGGAGTTGCTGGGGCACGCCTCGGTGACGACCACGCAGATCTACACCCTGGTCACGGTCAATACGCTGCACGAGGTGTGGGCCACCGCGCATCCGCGGGCGCGGTGACGGGCCGGCAGCGGCGGCGCGATATCGAGTGCGGATTGCCGCAAAGGGTTTCCCAACACCCCCTCGAGGCGACAGAATGCGGTTGGTGCCGTGAGGACACGGTGTTGTGGCACGGGCAATGACACAAGTGCGCAACGATCGGGGGCGTTCCCCAAGCGTGTCCGATCGGGGGTCTTGCGCTCGGAGGCGGTAGCGTCTATTGCGGCGGTCCGGTACATCGGTGTCCGGTGTGGCGGCCTCCCGCTGTTCCGCAGCGCGCGGCGGGGCAACGAGCAGGAAAACTGAAGGAGCAGCGGACATGACGACAGCCGGCCCGGCCGAGCCGCCGAACAGCGCTGCGGCAGAACCGCTTTCGAATATCCGAACCGGCCTCCGAATCGAACAGGCGGCCCGCAGACTCTGGGAGGCGAACGACATCGTGGCGGACGGTACCGAACTCGGCCCGACCGGACGCCCGCTGCGCGACATTCCCGAACCACCCCCGTCGTCGCGCAACGGTGACGCCCTGATCGTCGCCATGTGCAATCAGAAGGGCGGCGTCGGCAAGACCACCTCCACCATCAATCTCGGTGCGGCGCTGGCCGAGTACGGCCGCCGGGTGTTGCTGGTCGACCTCGACCCGCAGGGCGCGCTGTCGGCCGGGCTGGGCGTGGCCCACCACGACCTGGACCTGACCGTGCACAATCTGCTCGTCGGGGGCCGGGCGAGCGTCGACGACGTGCTGCTCAACACGAAGGTCGACGGGATGGATCTGCTGCCGAGCAACATCGATCTCTCGGCGGCCGAAATTCAGCTGGTCAACGAGGTCGGGCGGGAACAGACCCTCGGCCGCGCGCTGGCTCCGCTGCGCGATCGCTACGACTACATCCTCATCGACTGCCAGCCGTCGCTGGGTCTGCTCACCGTCAACGCGCTGGCCTGCGCCGACGGCGTGATCATCCCGATGGAATGCGAATACTTCTCGCTGCGCGGGCTCGCGCTGCTCACCGACACCGTCGAGAAGGTGCGGGACCGGCTCAACCCGCGGCTGGCGCTGTCGGGCATCGTTGTCACCATGTTCGATGCGCGATTGCTGCACTCCCGGCAGGTGATGGCCCGGGTGGTGGAGGTGTTCGGCGATCTGGTGTACGACACCGTGATCAACCGGACCGTCCGTTTCCCCGATGCCAGTGTCGCCGGTGAGCCGATCACCACCTGGGCGCCGAAATCCGGTGGCGCGGAAGCGTATCGGGCGATGGCACGGGAAGTCATCCACCGGTCGGGCCGGTGAGCGAGGCCGGACCACCGGCTGCCGAGGTCGTACCGGAAAACAAGCCCGACGGGTTCCACCTGCGGCTGAGCAATTTTCAGGGTCCGTTCGACCTGTTGTTGCAGCTGATCAGTCAGCGGCGGCTCGATGTGACCGAGGTGGCGCTGCACAAGGTCACCGACGAGTTCATCGCCTACACCAAAGAGCTCACCGCGAGCCTGGAACGCGATCCGACGTTGCGGGCGGATCGGATTCTCGATCAGACCACCGAATTCCTGGTGGTCGCCGCGACCCTGCTCGACCTCAAGGCCGCCCGGTTGCTGCCCTCCGGTGAGGTCACCGATGCCGACGACCTGGAACTGCTGGAAGCGCGCGATCTGCTGTTCGCGCGGCTGCTGCAATATCGGGCGTTCAAACAGGTCGCCGAATTGCTCGGTGAGCTCGAGGCCGCCGCGTTGCGCCGGTATCCGCGGGCGGTGTCGCTGGAGGAACGCTTCCTGGACCTGCTGCCGGAGGTGAGTCTCGGCGTCGACGCGGCGGGTTTCGCCGATATCGCCGCGGCCGCGTTCCGGCCCCGGCCGCGGCCGACGGTCGGGCTGGACCATTTGCACGCTCATTCCATCTCCGTCGCCGAACAGGCCGCGCTGGTTCTGGAGATGCTGAAGAAGCGCGGGGTGGGGGAGTGGTCGACCTTCCACGACCTGTGCGCCGACTGCGAGATGCCGATCCAGATCGTCGCGCGCTTCCTCGCGCTGCTCGAGCTCTACCGCGGCAAGACGATCGAATTCGACCAACCCGACCCGCTCGGCCCGCTGGCGGTGCGCTGGATCGGCGACGACGCCGAGGGCGCGCCCGCCGAGCCCGTGACAATCGATGAGGACTACGGATGATGTCGCACGGTGAGCAGTCCACCGATCACACGGAGGCCGAAGGCGAGACCGCTGTGGGGGCCGCGGGTACGCCGGAGCAGGCTCGGGCCGATGCCATTGTCGCCCCGGCAGACGATGCCGCGACAAGAACCGACTCGGTCGCACCGGCCGCCGACGACGCCGCTCAGGACGCGACTGCCGGTTCCGGTGCTGTGGACGATGCGCCCGCCGGCGTCGATGGTGCGCCGGAGACCGTGGCTCGGTCCGGCGTCGCGGAGAACGGCATCGCGGGGGCTGGGCGTATTCGACCACCCGGCGGTGAAGCCGAGGCTCCGGGCGAGGCGCGCACCACGGCAGGGGATGACGCGGACGACGAGGAGGTTTCCCGTCCGCTCGACGATCGGGAACTGCGGTCGGCGCTCGAGGCGATGCTGCTGGTGGTGGACGCGCCGGCGCCGGTCGAACTGCTCGCGGCGGCGGTCGCCGACGCACCGACGCGGGTCGAGCGGGTGTTGCGGGACATGTCGGCGGAATGGACTGCGCGGGGCAGCGGAATCGACCTGCGCTACGTGGGCGACGGATGGCGTCTCTACACCCGGACCGAGTACGCGCCCTACGTCGAACGTATGCTGTTGGACGGGGCGCGGTCCAAGCTCACCAGGGCCGCCTTGGAAACTTTGGCGGTTATCGCCTATCGTCAACCGGTTACGCGAGCACGAGTGAGTGCCGTGCGCGGGGTGAACGTCGACGGCGTGATCCGCACCCTGGTGGCGCGGGGACTGATCGCCGAGGCGGGCGCCGACGTCGACACCAACGGCACCCTCTACGTCACCACCGAACTGTTCCTGGAACGGATCGGGCTCGCGTCGCTGGCGGAACTCCCGTCGCTGGCGCCCCTGCTACCGGGCGTCGACCTGATCGATGAGATCAACGAGAGCCTGGACACCGACCCCCGGTACACCAAGCTGAAGAAACCCGCCGAATCGGATATCGATCTCGGCACCGAGGATTGACCGGATCCGCAGCGGATCCTGTCGACTGATCAGAGGACCACGTGAATACACCCGCTCGCCGAGATGGCACACCGGACCGTAGGAAAAGACACAGCGACCCGCCTCGCGGCGGCGGACGCACGGCACGAGGGGCGGCCGGCCGCCCCGATCGCACCGACGACGGACGCGGCGGATCGCGCGGCGACCGGTACGGGCGCCGGGAGGACAGTTACGGGCGCGGCGGCGACACACGCGGGTCACGCGCAGGCCGTGGGGACGACCGTTATGGCCGTGGGGGCGACAGCTACGGCCGCGGTGGCGACCGCCCGGGCCGAGGGGATGATCGTTACGCGCGCGGGGGCGACAGTTACGGCCGCGGTGGCGATCGCCCGGGTCGAGGGGACGATCGTTACGGGCGCGGAGGCGACAGTTACGGCCGCGGTGGCGACCGCTCCGGCCGAGGAGAGGACCGCTACGGGCGCGGCGGCGACAGCTACGGGCGCGGCGCTGACCGCTCCGGCCGCGGAGACGATCGCTACAACCGCAGTGGCGACAGCTACAACCGCGGTGGCGACAGCGCCGGACGTGGTTCACGGTCCGAAGGCGGCTACGGCCGAGGCGATCGGTTCGCTCGCGGCCAAGCGGCCGGTGACTCGCGGTACGGCCGCGGCGATGCCCGCCCGTCGCGCGGCGATTCGCCCGCCGGATCGCGGGACCGCGGCGCCGCCGCCGGTCGCCCTCGCGCGGCCGCCCCGAAGCCGAAGAAGCGCAAGACTCCGCCGACCGTGCTGAGTTTCGCCAAACCCGCCCGCCACCAGCATGTCGAGGCCGCGGAATCCGGTCCGAAGAAGTTGCCGTGGGGTGAGGGCGAACGGCTGCAGAAGGTGCTCGCCAAGGCGGGCGTGGCCTCGCGCCGTGCGGCCGAAGAGCTCATCGAACAGGGCCGCGTCGAGGTCGACGGTGCGGTCGTGCGCGAACAGGGCCTGCGCATCGATCCCGATACCGCCGTGGTGCGGGTCGACGGGGTCCGCGTCGTAGTTCGCGACGAGCAGGTTTACCTGGCGCTGAACAAGCCCAAGGGCTTCCAGTCGACGATGTCGGACGAAATGGGCCGCCCCTGCGTCGGCGATATCGTCGCCGAGCGGGTCATGGCCGGTCAGCGGCTGTTCCATGTCGGGCGCCTCGACGCCGACACCGAGGGTCTGCTGCTGCTCACCAACGACGGCGACCTCGCACATCGGCTGATGCACCCGTCGTTCCAGGTGTCGAAGACCTATCTGGCGACGGTGCAGGGTGAGATGCAGCGTGGCGTCGGCAAGCAGCTGCGCGACGGTGTCGAACTCGAGGACGGCCCGGCGAAGGTCGACAAATTTCAGGTGCTCGAGGTCGCCGAGGGCAAAACGCTGGTCCGCGTGATCCTGCACGAGGGCCGCAAGCACATCGTGCGGCGGTTGCTCGCGGAGGTCGGGTATCCGGTGATCGCGCTGGTTCGCACGCATATCGGGCCGGTCGCGCTGGGTGATCAACGGTCGGGCACCCTGCGAGTGCTGGGCCGCGACGAAATCGGGAAGTTGTACGAGGCGGTGGAGTTGTGAGTGGTGTGGACATCCTGGACGATCGGATCCGAGGAGGCCGTGACGTGGTGGAATCCGGCATCGGCGACGGCATCCCTGGCGCGGAACTCGTCGTCGCCATGGACGGGCCTTCGGGCACCGGCAAGTCGAGTGTGTCGCGCCGTCTCGCGTCGCGGCTCGGCGCACGCTATCTCGACACCGGCGCGATGTACCGCGTCGCGACGCTGCGGGTGCTGCGCAGCGGTGTCGAGCTGACCGATCCGGCCGAGATCGCGGCCGCGGTCAAGGATCTGCCGCTGACCATCGGCACCGATCCCGGCCACGAGCTGATCGAACTCGACGGTGAGGACGTCTCGTCCGAGATTCGAGGCGACGCGGTGACCAAGGCGGTCTCCGCCGTTTCCGCGGTGGCCGAGGTACGGACGCAGCTCGTCGCGCTGCAGCGCGAGATCGCGGCCGCGGCCGGGCGCATCGTGGTCGAAGGCCGCGATATCGGCACGGTCGTGCTGCCCGACGCCGATGCCAAGATCTATCTGACCGCGTCGGCGCAGGCCCGCGCGGCGCGGCGCAATCAGCAGAACATCGCCGAGGGCCGCGGCGACGATTACGAGGCGGTGCTCGCCGATGTGCAGCGCCGCGACAATCTGGATTCCACCCGCGCGGTCTCGCCGCTGCGCCCGGCCGCGGACGCGGTGCAGGTCGACACCAGCGAGCTGAGCATGGACCAGGTCATCGACGAGCTGTACCGGGTTGTGGCGCAGCAGATTACGGTGGGAGAGCGTAGATGAGCCCGAGTGTGACGCCGAGTTCGAACTCCGACACCCTTGCCGGCGACGGTATCTGGACCGACGAAACCGATTGGGAGATCGCCGATTTCGAGGGTGACGCGGACGCGCACGATCACGTGGCGATGCCCACCGTGGCCGTCGTCGGCCGCCCGAACGTCGGCAAATCGACGCTGGTGAACCGGATTCTGGGCCGCCGCGAGGCCGTCGTGGAGGATATCCCGGGCGTCACCCGTGACCGGGTGTCGTACGAGGCGAGCTGGGCCGGGCGCCGATTCCTGGTGCAGGACACCGGCGGCTGGGAGCCCGACGCCAAGGGGCTGCAACAGGCGGTGGCCCGGCAGGCCGAACTGGCGATGCAGACCGCCGATGCGATCCTGCTGGTCGTGGACGCCACCGTCGGCGCGACCGCGACCGACGAAGCGGCGGTGAAGGCGTTGCGGCGCTCCAAGACGCCGGTGATTCTGGTCGCCAACAAGGTCGACGGCGAGAAGGCCGAGGCCGATGCGGCGGTGCTGTGGTCGCTCGGTCTGGGGGAGCCGCGGATGGTGTCGGCGGCGCACGGCCGCGGTACCGGCGATCTGCTCGACGATGTACTGGCGGTGCTGCCGGAGACTCCGCGCGAGGGTTCCGGGGGAGGGGGTCCGCGACGCGTGGCGCTGGTCGGCAAGCCGAATGTCGGCAAGTCCAGCCTGCTGAACAAGCTGTCCGGCGACGAGCGCTCGGTGGTGCACGATGTCGCCGGAACGACGGTCGATCCGGTCGACTCGCTGGTCGAATTGGGCGGCAAGACATGGCGTTTCGTCGACACCGCGGGTCTGCGCCGCAAGGTCGGCACCGCCGACGGAACCGAGTTCTACGCCTCGTTGCGCACCAAGGCCGCCATCGAGGCCGCCGAGGTCGCGATCATGCTCATCGATGCCTCCGAACCGATCACCGAGCAGGATCTGCGGGTGATCGGCATGGTCGCCGATGCCGGTCGCGCGCTGGTGCTCGCCTTCAACAAGTGGGATCTGGTCGACGAGGATCGCCGCTACCAGCTCGAGCGTGAGGTCGAGCGCGAATTGGTGCGGGTGCCGTGGGCGCAGCGGGTGAACATCTCCGCCCACACCGGCCGCGCGGTCCAGAAACTCGTTCCGGCAATGGAAACCGCACTCGAGTCCTGGGACCAGCGCATTCCCACGGGCCGGCTCAACACCTGGCTCAAGGAGGTCATCGCGGCGACGCCGCCGCCGATGCGGGGCGGGCGTTTGCCGCGCGTGCTCTTCGCGACCCAGGCGACCACCCGGCCGCCGACGTTCGTGCTGTTCACCACCGGATTCCTGGAGGCCGGCTACCGCCGTTTCCTGGAGCGCCGCCTGCGTGAGGAATTCGGTTTCGACGGTTCGCCGGTACGCATCTCGGTGCGTGTGCGCGAGAAGCGGGACCGTTCGAAGAAGTAGTGGAAAGTGCCGGTGCGGGCGGATTTTCCGTCCGCACCGAACGCTCCGCGGGCCGTGTCGATGGAAGTTCACCGTGTCCGTCTGCCGCCCGTCGTTCATTGCCTCACGGACATATGCGCATCAAAACATGTGAATGCGTAGTGTCGGGGCAAGCCGGACTTCGCCGCGACGGCAACCTTCACAGTTTCGGCCACGATGTGAACCGCATCGCGCTACGGTGAATCCGCTTGGCCCACAATCGAAGAGGTTTGCCATGTGGAGCATCGCCGTCCTGTCGGTCATCGCCGCCGCGCTCATCGCCGCCGGATTTTCCGCCGGGTTCCCGGACAAGTAGTCCGCGGGGGCGATGCGGGTTCGCTTCGATCGCTGAGCATTTCGGGCTCGGGGACCGGAACGCGCCCACCCGGTATGGCCGTGCGGGGGTGGGCGAATGACACCGACGTCCCGATGCTGTGGGGCGGGTCGGAAATTTATCGGTCCACTCGAATTACCCTATGGCGCAGGGGAATACGCCCATCCGCCTCGGATGGTCACACAGATTCTTCGGCATCGAGCCGGTCGGCGACGAACCGGATGGCCCGGGCGAGATCACGTCCGCGCGGCGTGCTTTCCGCGTCGATCAGCTGGTGCGCCGCCAATCCGGTGAGCAGCACCTGATACAGCGCGCCGACCGCTTCGGTGTCGGTAGCCGGAGGTGTGGCGCGCGCGGTTCCCTCGGTGGGTTCGTCGAGTCCATCGATCAGTCGTGCCAGGCCCGAGCGGGCCTCGCCGAGGTTCTCGGCAAGCCGGTCTCGGATTTCCGGGTGGGCCAAGGCGTCGAAGGTGGCCGACCAGAGGCCGCGGTGGGTGGTGAGGCTGTCGATCACCGCGTCCCACCGAGTCTCGAATCGCCCGGCCGACGGCGATGTCGCCTGTGGTGACTCCGCCACGGCGCCGGCCAATTCCGTTCCCCAGTCGCGGGTGGCCTGGGCCAGCGCCTCGCCGAGCAACGCCTCCTTGGATCCGAAGTGGTAGCCGATCGCGGCCATGCTCACCCCGGCTGCCGTGGCGATATCGCGCACCGTCGTCCGGTCGTATCCCTTGTCGAAGAGGCATTGCCGGGCTCCGGCCAGCAGATCCTCACGATTTCCCATACGGGACAGGGTAGTGCATTCGCCTTAGACAAATGTCTTGCGCGTTTGCGCAAATTCGCTGTACGGTTCCACCATGCAGCAGACGAGCAACACCACTGTCCTGATCAGCGGCGCCGGCATTGCGGGCCCGGCTCTCGCGTTCTGGCTTGTCCGGCACGGTTTCGAGCCGACAGTCGTGGAGAGGGCCCCGGCATTGCGGGCCGGCGGGCAGGCCATCGACGTGCTGGGCACGGCGACCGAGGTGGTTCGCCGGATGGGTCTGCTGGAGCGGGTGCACGAACGCAGTACCGGTAAGCGCGGCACGTCCTATGTCGACGCCGACGGGCGGGTGCGTGCCAGTATCGACAGCGAGACCTTCAACGGCGTCGGCGCGGACGGTGACACCGAGATTCAGCGCGGCGATCTGGCGGAGGTGCTGTACGAGGCGACGCGCGACGACGTCGAGTATCTGTTCGGCGATTCCATCGCCGTGCTCACTCAGGACGAGGGCGGCGTGCACGTGGTCTTCGAGAATGCGGCACCGCGCCCGTTCGACCTGGTGATCGGCGCCGACGGCGTGCATTCGAACACTCGCAAGCTGGCCTTCGGGCCGGAGTCGCAGTTCCTGCGCCACATGGGTTACTACATCTCGATCTACACGATCCCCAATGTGCTGGACCTGGACCATTGGGAGCTCGACTACAACTCGCCCGGCAAGATCGCCGGCAGCTACAGTGCGCGATCGAACACCGAGGCGAAGGCGATCTTCGCGTGGGCCTCGGACCGGCTCGACTGCGACTACCGCGACAACGCCCGTCAGCGCGAGATTCTCACCGAAACCTTCGCCGGTGAGGGCTGGGAGGTGCCGACGCTGCTCGAGCATCTGCCCGCCGCGCCGGACTTCTACTTCGATGCGATGGCTCAGATCCGGATGCAGACGTGGTCGTCGGGCCGGGTCGCGCTGGTCGGCGACGCGGGTTACTGCGCGTCGCCGCTGTCGGGGCAGGGCGCGGATCTGTCGCTTGTCGGCGCCTATGTACTGGCCGCCGAACTGGCCGCGGCTCGTGGTGATCATCGAGCGGCGTTCGCGCGCTACGAGGAACGGATGCGACCGATGGTCGACGCCTGTCAGAAGTTCGCCGAGGGTGTCGGCGCGTGGTACGCGCCCACCAGCAAGGCGATGATCGGGTTCCGCAACCTCAACGTGCGGATGCTGCGTTACCTGCCGTGGCGCGGATTGATCGGTGGGGCGCCGCAGAAGGTCGCGCGCACGATTTCGCTGGACGACCCGGACGGGCGGACGCCGGACACCTCCGCCGCGTGACCGCTCGGCAGGTATGTCTGTTATGCGAAACCGATCGGTCGGAAATAAACATCACATTTCAGTAACGGGGCCGAGTGGGAGGTCGATACGGGCGTGACACGCGCAGTGCGGCGGACCCCGGCGAGGCAGGGGGTCGGGGGGCGGCACTGGGCACCGTCGCGGCCGGGCGGGGGCACGGCCTGCGGCGTTCGATCACGAAAGGTTGCTGTGACATGCGAAGATTGCGTCGGCAGAGATCCGGCCGCTCCGGTGCGACGCCGGGGCGGACCCTGCTCGCCTTGGCCCTGGCTCTGTTCGTACCGCTGACCGCGGCGGTATCGGGCCAGCTCCCGCGGGCCGCGGCGGCCTTCGACCCTTCCGGCTTCGACTTCTGGGTCGATTCGAGCATGGGGCCGGTCAAATCGCGCGTCTTCCGCGCCGCCGACGGCAATACCGACCGCGTCGTCTACGCCCTCGACGGCATGCGCGCTCGCGAGGACCTCAACGGCTGGGAGATCGAGACCGATATCGCCCATCTGCTGACGTCGTGGAATATCAACGTGGTGATGCCGGTCGGCGGTCAGTCCAGCTTCTACGCGGACTGGAACGCGCCGTCGAGCTTCCTCGGGGTCGCGCCGGGCTCGGGCTCCTCGTCTGGTTCCACATCGGGATCCGGTGCGCTGCAGGCATTTTCGGCCGGGCCGGGTAAGTCCTACACCTACAAGTGGGAAACCTTCCTGACGCAGAACCTGCGCGGCGCGCTGCGCGACCGCCTGGGCTTCCGGGCCGACCGCAACGGCGTTTTCGGCCTGTCGATGGGCGGTAGTGCCGCGCTGACCCTGGCCGCCTACCATCCCGATCAGTTCAGCTTCGCCGGCTCCTTCTCCGGTTACCTCAACATCTCGGCACCGGGTATGCGCGAGGCGATCCGCGTGGCGATGCTCGATGCCGGCGGTTACAACGTCGATGCGATGGCTCCGCCGTGGGGCCCGCAGTGGCTGCGGATGGACCCGTTCGTGTTCGCGCCCCGGTTGATTCAGAACCACACGCGGCTGTGGATCTCGGCCGGCAGCGGCATCCCCACCGCCACCGACGGACCGAATATGGGCACCGTCAACGGCATGGGACTCGAAGCTTTGGCGCTGGTGAACACCCGCGCATTCCAGGTGCGGATGGCGTCCCTGGGCGCGCAGAACATCGCCTACGACTTCCCGGCCGCGGGCATCCACGCCTGGAACAACTGGCGTGACGAGGTGTACCGGATGGCTCCGGACCTGTCGGCGAACATCGGCTGACGCGGATTCGCCGGGTCTTCTTCGAACGAGCCCGCCGGTCGGTAACCGGCGGGCTCGTGGTGTCGTGGTCACTCCGCCATCGCGGCTGCGTCTTCGGGGTGCGGCGCACGGGTGGCAGTGATGGTCATGAGCAGGCCGCAGGCGGTGAAGCCGGCGGCGACCAGGTAGAGGAGGCGGGGGCCTGCGGGGGAGTCCGCGATCAGTCCGCCGGCGAGCCCCGCGGCGGCGGCGGCGAGTTGGTAGCCGGAGGCGTTGACGGCCATGGCCAGCGTGGGGGCCGCGGCGGCGGTTCGCAGTACGCGCGCCTGCATGCCGGGGATGACGGCGAAGCCGAGCAGGCCGATCGCCACGACCGCGACCACGGTGAGCGCGGTGACGGTCGCGACGAACCACGCTGCCACGAAGGTCACGGCCAGTAACCCGAGCAGCGCGGGCTGGGCGAAGCGGGGATTGCGGTCGTAGAGTGTGCCGCCGACGAGGTTGCCGAGGGTCGCGCCGACGCCGTAGGCGAGCAGCAGCAGCGGCAAGCGGCCGGCGGGATGGCCGCCCAGGTTCGTGAGCAGCGGCGCGAGGTAGCTGAACACCATCAATGCTCCGATGTTGCCGACCGCGGTGATCGCCAGCGCGACCAGCACCGGCGGCCGCCGCAGGACCCGCAACTCGGCGACGGCCGAGGTCCGTTCCGCCGCGGCCACGGAGGTGAATGTCCGGGCGACCGACACCAGCCCGATCAGGCATGCGACCGCGATCGTGGCGAATGTCGCCCGCCACCCCCACTGACTGCCGATTCGGGTGCCGATCGGGGCGCCGAGAATCATCGCCAGGTTCATGCCGAATGCCAACCGCGCCACCGTGGTTCCGGCGCGTTCGGGCGCCGCGGACTGTACCGCGAACACGACGGCCTGCGCGAAGAACGTCGAGGTGACCAGTGCGGTGAGCAACCGGGCCGCCAGCAGCAATCGGAAGTCGGGTGCGAGAGCGGAGACCGCGTTGCCGACGACCGCGACGGTCAGTAACGCCACCATCAACCGTTTCCGGTCGATGCCGGCTGTCATCGCGGTCAGGAGCGGGCCGCCGACGATCATGCCGACCGCGTACGCGGTGATCAGCAAGCCGGCGGCGCCGACGGTGACGCCGAGATCGGCGGCGACCTCGGGCAGGATCCCGGCGACGACGAATTCGCCGGTGGTGACGCTGAATACGCAGAATATGAGGATGCCGAGTCGAAGCATGCTGGGACGCTAAACTCTCACGTCGACGTGAGAGTCAAGTCCGCACAGTGAACGGAGCACCGGATGAAGATCGGAGAGTTGGCCGAGCGAACCGGGGTGAGTGTGCGCGCACTGCGCTACTACGAGGAACGAGGTGTGCTGAAGCCGGAGCGAACCGCCACCGGATACCGCGTCTTCGGCGACTCCGACATCCGCACGGTGGCGCACATCCGCACACTGCTCGCGGCCGGCCTGCGTATGGAGCTCATCGGCGAAATCCTCTCGTGCCTGTCCGGCGATTCCCTGCTGCTGGACGGGTGCCGCGAACGACTGCAGGTGGAGCGTCGCCGGATCACCGGTGATATCGACCGACTCGTCCACACCCGGTCGCTGCTGGACGACCTGCTCGCGACCACCTAGGCCGTGTTTCGAAGTGAAGGGTGACCGCTCCGCTAAGTATCCGATGAGGACGGTCAGCCTGGTGGAGGTCGAGGTGCCTGGCGGTGTGTGCCTTCCCGCCGAGGGGATGGCCACAGTCGGCCCGGCATCGCGATTGAGGTCAGCATGATCGCGTGGATACAACTACGTAATTGGAGCGGTTATGGGTGTGTGGGGCGGAATCTGCGCGTTTGATGAGCAGCGACTCCGCGAGGTCATCGTTCCCGCGTTACGGACGGGCCAAGAACATCCGATGATCGCGCGCTCGCTGGAGACCCTGTGGGCGCATGGGCTTGGGATGGAAAGTGACCCAGACGGGGCGGATCTCTTTGATCAGCCGTATGTACCTTGTCGATTCGAGGGTCTGGCAGCAGTGATGGCGCATATCGACGACGCGTTCACCGCATGCGATTTGGGTCGTGATTTCTGGGTCGTGAACGGCGTGCTCACTGGGCCGGACGAGCCGCGAGACAAGCCCAGATGGGGATATGAGCAGTTGGCCGATCTGGTGGAGTGGGTGATCACCCGGGAGGCGCTGCGTGCTTGGGCTCATCTGGGTCTTGGGGGAGGGTCGCCGTGGGCGGTGTTCGATTACCATGTGCCGGATCGAGATGAGTGGACCGAACCAGACAGCGAATCGTTCAGG
Organism: Nocardia mikamii NBRC 108933; assembly: GCF_001613505.1. GTDB lineage: Bacteria > Actinomycetota > Actinomycetes > Mycobacteriales > Mycobacteriaceae > Nocardia > Nocardia mikamii. The sequence goes on along the minus strand of NZ_BDCM01000017.1, from coordinate 219,115 downwards.
CTGCAGAATCTTCTCACGCGCCTTGACACCACCTCGGGATACTGGGTGCACGACAGCGGCGGATTCGGCGAGGGAATCTGCGGCTGGTTGAACACCGCGCAGACGCGTGAACTGGCGACACTGCTGCCACGCCCCATCGCGGCTATGAGCGCTTCAGACAGACGGTGCCAGGAATGCATTTGGACAGCCTTGGAATGGGCCATCGACCACGGCCTCGGACTGCTCTGGGGACGAGATCTGCACCTCTTCTACGAACACGATCCGACGGCAAATATTCTCGCCCCAGGAGCAGCACCGATCATCGAACTCACCTAGACAGTGTTTCGAAGTGCGATGAGGGGGCGGGCGCAAGTCCGCCCCCTCATCGATGTGGAAGCCACTGGTTAATGGCGGCGATGTGGATGGTGGCCAGGTAGCGGACGGCGAGTTTGTCGAATCTGGTTGCGACAGCCCGGTGTTGCTTGAGGAGGTTGATCCCGCGCTCGACGGTGTTGCGGTCACGGTAGAGAGTTGGGTCGAACGCGGGTGGTCTGCCGCCGGACGAGCCACGCTTGCGACGGTGGGCAGCCTGGTCAGCCGGGATCGGGATGGTCGCTTTGATACCGCGTCGGCGCAGGTATTCCCGGTTGGCGCGGGCAGAGTAGGCCTTGTCAGCAAGCACACGATCCGGGCGGATTCGTGCTCGGCCGATCCCGATACGGGGCACGGCGATGGCTTCGAGCACTGCGGCGAACTGCGGACTGTCACCGGCTTGACCGGCGGTGAGCAGCAAGGCCAGGGGTTTCAGTCCCTGTTCGCAGGCCAGGTGCAGCTTGGTCGTCCACCCGCGGCGGCATGCTGATGCGCTCGCATGATCGTGGAATCCACGCTCACCTGCCAGGAAATCGTACCGGCCGCCTCGGCGAAGGCCTGCAGCATTTTCAGGATCAACACCCAGGCCCCCGCCCGCTGCCAGCGCCGGAACAGCCCGTAGATCGCTTGCCAGGAACCGTATTTCGGCGGCACATCTCGCCACGGCGACCCGACCCGGGTGCGCCATCGGATCCCGTCGATGAGCTGCCGTTTGGTCCACATCGGCGGGCGGCCCGCCTTCTTCCCGCGGGGCAGCAGCTGTTCCAGCCGCGCCCACTGGGCGTCGGTCAGATCCGCACGCCCCGTAACCACCACGCTGGCCACGAGGTCTCCGGTATTCCAGATGATGTTTCTTCGCTGAACCCCCTACCGGGGATCTCGCCGCGTCAAGTCATCGACCCATCAACGCAGACAACACCTTTCAACTTATCAACCGCCAGTCCGCGCGCACCGATCGTCCACTTCGAAACACTGCCTAGCGGGCGGTCGGAACCGTTCGACACGAACTGCCTCGGACACCGGCGTTCGAGCTGCCTTCTGGTGCGGCGCTAACGTTGAACATCGAGTAATCGATGACGGAACTCGTTGGAGTCAATTCTGATGGCAAGGTCGGCACCGCCGTACCACCATGGCGATCTGCCCAATGCGCTGGTGCGGGCGGCGGTGGAGATTTTGGAGGAGGGCGGCTCGTCGGAGCTCTCACTCCGTGGGGCGGCACGGCGCGCGGGTGTTTCCACCGCGGCGCCGTACCGTCATTTCGCCGATCGCGATGCGTTGGTGTCCGCCGTCGCCGCGGTCGGGTACCGGGACCTGGCCGTCCATCTGGCCGCGGCGCAGCCGAGCCCGGTGACCTCCGCGGGTCTCGGCGACGTCGCGGTCGCCTACGTCCAGTTCGCGTTGTCTCGGTCGGGAATGTTCCGGGTGATGTTCACCGAGTCCTGCGATTCGACCAGCCCGGAGCGGGTCGCCGCGGTGGAGGCGATTCACAAGTATGTGGAATCGCTGGTGCGGCAGGCATTTCCGGATGCGGACCCGGAACCGGCCGCGACCGCGATGTGGGCGCTGGTGCACGGCCTGGCCATGCTGCATCTGGACGGGAAGTTCGACACGTCGTCGAAGAAGGCCGTCGCCGAACGGGTTCGCACCGCCGTGTCGGCGGTACTCAGCCTTTCGTGATCCAGCCGATTCGGCCCGGCCGAGCCGGCCGAGCCGTCACGGTGATCATGCCGGCTGCAGGGCAGGCACACGGGTGGTGCGAGTCAGGCCTTTCCGGTCGTAGAAGGCGGTCACCAGAACACCGGAGACGATGCCGACGGCCAGCCCTGCCGCGGTCGTCCACAGTCCACGTTCCAGGCCGGCCGCAGCGCTGCCGTCGAAGTACATCAGCGACCGCACGGCCAGGTAGACCTGACGCATCGGCTCGAAATCGGCCAGCCGTTCGAACACCCGTGGTGTCGCCTCGATCGGGAGTGTCCCACCCGCCGAGGGCATTCCGAGGATGACGAACAACACCAGGTTGATCAGGATGCCTGCCGAGCCTATGGCGGCCATGATCGTCAGCGCGGTGACGCCGACCGCGGTCATCGCGAAGGTGCTGTAGAGGAACAACTCGAACGGCCGGTCCATGTGCACGCCCAATGCCGTGGCGATACCGGTCAGGGCGCCGGAGCTCAGCGTCGCTGCCGCGGCCATGACGCTCCATTTGATCAGCAGCGTGCGCAGGCGTGAGATCGGTGCTGCGGGTGCATGGTTGAAGAACGGGCCGAATTCGGTCGGCGCGAAGCCGAGGATCGAATCGATGAGTGCCTGGATGGTCATTGCCCCGGTCATACCGCCCAGTAGGACGGTCAGTGCGAAGAAGAACGCGGTCAGTCCCTTGCCGGATCCGTCCGGCATACCGTGGTAGGCCTCGATGACCGGCTGGACGGGTTCGTTCAGGGTCAGCCGGGCCGCCGCACCGAGTTGGGTGGCCGGGCCCACCTGCTGTTGCACCCGGTCCACGAGCTCGGGTCCCAGCGCGCCGTTGACCGCCGTCAGCGTCTGATTCGCGAACGTGGTGGACAGCGAGGTGGCGAACGGGCCCAGGCGCGGGTTGGTCTGCATGGTGATCGTCGGTCGCTGCAGATCTCCCGGCAGGACCGAGCCGGCGCCGAGATTGCCGAGTCGTTTGGTGAAGTCGGCGGGAACGATCAAGGCGCCGTAGACCTTGCCGTCCTGCATCAGCTGTTGCGCCTCGTTGATGCCGACGACGCGCAGGTCGAATCGTTGGGGCGAGGTGTGCGTGGTGACCGCGTCGAGTACCTGGCGGCCGTAGTTCACGTGCGCACCCGATGCCCCGGCGGTGTCGCCGACGTCGTTGTCGACGATCGCGATCGGATAGTGGTGCAGGTTCTGGTCGGGTTTCGCGACGTAGGCGAGATACATGAGCCCGAGGAGGGATGCGAACACCGTCACCACGACAGCCGGGGTGATCCATCGCAAACCTATCGAGCGCGGCGGGGCCGGCGCGGATGTGGTGTGTTCGGGAAGGTCGCTCATCTGATGCTCCTGGTCACGGTTCTGGGACGGGGGTCGCCGTGCAACGGAATCGACGATCCTCGGTTCGCGCCTGCGAATCGAGGTCAGAACGCCACCGATTTCTTCTTGGGAGGTGCATAGTGTTCATGTGGATCGAGGGTGGTCGCGCCCGTCGCATCGGGTGGCCGAGGTCTGGCGGCGCGCTGCCGAGGTGGCGTTCACCTCCGGTGAGGCCTGGTTCGGACCCGGGGCCGAGACGCTGACCGGCGAACAGTTGCGCCCGATCGCCGAGGACCCCGCGCTGGCCGAGGCGGTGTGGCGTGGCAATGTGGCCGTGCTGCGGCAATGGGCGGTGCACAATATGCAGCGCCCGGGCCGGCGGGTACCCGCCGACGTGCCGCCGGAACTGCTGGCCAGTGCCCGCGATATGGCCCGCCGCGGCCTGGACAGATCTGTCCTCAACGCCTATCGCACCGGTCAGAGTCTGGTGTGGCGGCGGTGGATGCAGACCTGCTTTTCGCTGGCTTCCGAGCCTGCCGACCTACCGGAACTGCTGGATCTCTCGGCGCGATCGATCAGTACCTATGTCGACGATATTGCCGACGCGGTCGGGGTCGCGATGGACAGCGAGCGGCGCGCCCTGACGCGAGGCACACATGCCGAGCGCCTGGCGGCGGCGACCCTGGTCCTCGAGGGGACGGCCATCACCACCGCGCGAGCGGAGTCTCAACTCGGTTACCGGCTCACCGGCCCGCATACGGCCGCGATTGTCTGGGATGTGTCGGCCGAGGCGGCGGGACAGCTCGACGCGGCCGCCGAGGCGCTGACCCGGCACACGGGTGTGCTGAACCGGCTGACGGTGATCGCGAGTGCGAACGCGCTGTGGGTATGGCTGCCCACGGCGGCCGCGATCGACACCGCGGTGTTGGCATCGGACATCGCGCAGTACGAGGCCATCCGCATCGCCATCGGGCGGCCGGGGCGGGGAGTCGACGGGTTCCGGCGCAGTCATCTCGAAGCGGCGAACACCCAGCAGATGCTGGCGCGCCTGACCTCGCGGCAGCAGGTGGCTCGCTACGACGACATCGCGGTGGTGGCGCTGATGACCCGGGACCCGGCGTCGGCCGACGAGTTCGTTCAGGACACGCTGGGGGATCTGCTGACCGCGGATCGGGAAACGCTGACGATCCTGCGGGTCTACATCCAGCACCTCTGCAACACCTCACGAACGGCGCAGCGGTTGTACATCCACCGCAATACGATCATCCGGCGTCTGGCTCGTGCCGAGGAACTTCTGCCGAAGCCGTTGGCGGACAACGTCGTTGCGGTCGCCGCCGCGCTCGAGGTGTGGCATTGGCGGGGTGAGGCGGCCCGCTCGGGCGCCTGTGCGCATGACCGAGGTCACTCGGGTTGACGACCGACTCCGATGTCAGCGGCGCTTACTCGAGGTAATGTTAGCGCTGTCTACATAGGATCGATCGACGAGGAGACGATATGTTCGCGGTGACGCTCGACGGATTCGGCGGACCGGAGGTCATGAAGTGGGCGCAGGTCGACGACCTGCCCGCCCCCGGGCCGGGGGAGGTCGCGGTGGATGTGGTGGCGGCGGGTGTCAACCGCGCCGACATCATGCAGCGCTGGGGCGCGTACCCGCCGCCGCCGGGTGCCAGCGAGATTCTGGGTCTGGAGGTTTCCGGCATCGTCGCCGAGGTCGGTGCGGGTGTGCAGGACTGGCGGCCTGGTGACGCCGTCTGTGCGCTGTTGCCCGGCGGCGGTTACGCCGAACGGGTGAACGTACCGGTCACCCGGGTGCTCCCGGTGCCGGAGGGGGTCGGCCTGGTCGAGGCGGCGGCGCTACCGGAGGCAGCCGCGACGGTCTGGTCGAATGTCGTCATGGCCGGTGGGCTCCGCGCGGGGCAGACTCTGCTGATCCACGGCGGCGGCAGCGGAATCGGCACCCATGCCATCCAGGTGGGCCGGGCGCTCGGCGCCAGGGTCGCGGTGACTGCCGGCTCGCAGTTCAAACTCGAGCGCTGCCGCGAGCTCGGCGCGGATACGCTGATCAACTACCGGGACCAGGATTTCGTGTCGGTCGTGACCGACGAATACGGCGGCGCCGACGTGATTCTCGACATCATGGGCGCCGGATACCTCGGCCGCAATGTCGACACCCTGGCCGAAGATGGTGACCTGACGATCATCGGATTGCAGGACGGAGCCGTCGCGGAGGTGAATCTCGGTGTGCTGCTGGGCAAGCGCGGTTCGATCCACGTCACCAACCTGCGCCGCCGCCCGGAAACCGGCCCCGGATCGAAGGGCGAGATCGTCGCCGAGCTGCGCCGCGAACTCTGGCCACTGATCGCGGCGGGCACGGTCACACCGGTGGTATCCGCGACGATTCCGATCGCCGATGTCGCGCAGGCGCACCCGCTGCTCGATTCAGCGGACACGGTCGGCAAAGTGCTGCTCACCGTCCGTGAACCCTGACGAAAGTCTCCGCGCGGGCTGCCCCAGACTGTTCGGCCCGCCTGGACGAGACAGGCCCGCCACGGGACGCTTCGCCGGCCGCGCACCCGATGCCGGATGCCCGGTGTACAGCTGCCGATCCCGTACGACGAACGGGAGCAACGGAATACGGCCCTTCGTGTAGTGCTCCGCTTCGCCGCCGCGACCAAGGCGATGAAACTCTCACCGGCGCTGGACTGTTCGGCCGACATGAGTTCGCTCGTCTCCCCTGATCGGCTGCGCGCCCCGCCGGCGTTCGGTCCATGATTAGTCCGCGGCGGTGCGGGCGTAATAACGCGAACCTGGCAGACGTCGATGATCTCCTCGAACGCGTGTCGCCGGGCCTCGCCGTTCTCGAGCTGGATCGGGCCGTGCTGACCGACGTCACCGAGGACATGATCGTCTACGACGACGAAACGTTCGGACCAGCGGTCTCGCTCGCCGACCATTGCCGTCGAACGCGGGCTGCCGGTCGGCGCCCCCGCCGGTATGGACGCCGGGTGTTGTGCCCGCATCGCCCACCGCCGGAATGCGGCTGCTCAGGGATGCAACGCGTCGCGCAGGGTGTCCTGCGTGAGCTTGATCGCGGTGGTGGCGGCATGGGTGGAGCGCATCGAGTTGATCATCATGAAATCGTGGATGATCCCGCCGAATCGCACGTGCGTGACCGCGACCCCGGCCTCGCGAAGTTTGGCGGCGTAGGCCTCGCCTTCGTCGCGCAGGACGTCGGCCTCGCCGGTGATCACCAGGGCGGGCGGCAAACCACGCAACTGCTCGAGCGACGCGCGCAGGGGAGAGGCGTAGATTTCCTCCCGCTGAGCATCGTTGTCGGTGTACTGGTTCCAGAACCACTTCATGCCCTCGCGAGCGAGGAAGTAGTGCTCGGCGAACTGGTGGTAGGAATCGGTGTCGAAGTCGGCGTTGGTGACCGGGTACAGCAGCACCTGCTGGCTGACGCGGATATCGCCGCGTTCCTTGGCCATCAGTGTGAACACCGCGGACATATTGCCGCCCACGGAGTCGCCCGCAACAGCGAAACGCGATGCGTCGAGCCCTTTTTCGGCGCCGTGCGCGACCACCCACTGCGCGGCGGCGTAGTTCTGTTCGATCGCCGTCGGATACTTCGCTTCGGGTGACAGCGAGTATTCGGGGAAGACCGCGGCGGCATTCGCGCCCACCGCGAGTTCGCGAACCAAGCGGTCATGGGTGTGGGCGTTGCCGAACACCCAGCCCGCGCCGTGGATATAGAACAGCACCGGCAGGGGCCCGGTGGCGCCCGCGGGTTTCACGATGCGTACCGGGACGGTGCCCGTCGGCCCGCCCTCGACGGTGACCCATTCCTCCTCGATCGCCGGCATCTCGATCTCGCCGGATTGGACCTCGTCGACGGTCTTGCGTCCCTCCTCCGGCGACAGCTGGTACAGGAATGGCGGCGTGTCGGTGGCCTTGGCGAATTCGGCGGCTTCGGGCTCGAGCACGGGCTTGATTTCGGTCATGGACGATCTCCTTCCGATGGGGATGCGAGGTCAGCGCTTGTTCGAGGTCGGTATCCATCCGGTACCTGTCCTACAGGCCGTCTTTCGGGACACTGACCGTGTGACCGCCGAGATCCACCTTCACTGTTTCACGCTGAATAGTTGCCATCGGCGTGAGCTCTCCTCGCTCGAAGGTGTGCGGTGCTGGTGACCAGGTTAGCCCGGCAATGTAAGCACCGGCAACACTTTTCTTGATTTCATTGCAGGCGAAACGAATTCGGACAACTGCGGCCGTATCGAGGCCGGCTGCCTGTAGTTCGCGTGAAAGCATTTCCGGTCGGTACTTGCTTTGCTGAGAATGAGCTCATGACCGATCCAGTCATGCCAGCGACGCGAACCCCATATCAGACCTGGGTGAGCCCGAGTTCCGCGCAGCCGGACCGCAGCGTATCGAGACCGAAGGCCTCGACCGGGCCGACGACCCCGGCGGTGCGCGCCGGCCGGGTAGCGAGTTGTCCTGCGGCCCAGGCGATGAGCTCGCCGGTGAGGGTGTAGGAGCTGGGACCTTCGACGTGGACCTCGGCGCGCGGACCGGAGCTCGCGGTCGAGGCGACGGCGACCACATGGCTGCGGGTGCGGGCGCGTTCGGTGGCGTCGGGGCCGCCGGCCGGGCCGATCATCGGACGGGTGCCGATGTCGATCAGCTTGCGGCCCAGGGCGGTTCGGGTCGCGACCGCCGAACTCGCCGACATCACTCGGATCGCCCGGCTGAGCGAGGGGAACCAGCCGTTGTAGACGGTGACCGTGTCGAGGTCCGGGAAGGCCGCGGGGAGCAACAGAACTTCGCTGCCGGACACCAGGAATGCGGTTCGGCGTCGGCCTCGGACGGTGAAATCGCGGACACGCGCGGCGGTGCGTTCCTCGATGAGCCGACCGCGGTACCAGCGCGGCGACGGCAGGGTGAGGCCGTCGCGCATGGTGGTCCGGGTGCCCTGGCTGAGGCCGCGCCACAGCGGGCCGGTGGCGAAATACCCGATGTCGACCGAGCGTGCTTCCGGCCCCGCCTGCTGCGCGGCGAGTGTGCCGGCCAGGATTCCGGGCACATAGTCGTAGCCGAATGCCGGCAGCATCACCGACCCGGATTCCCGGGCGTGGTCGTGCAACTGCCGCCGCAGATCGAGCACGAAGCCCACTTCCCCGGTCGTATCGAGATAGTGGGCTCCGGACTCGGCGGCGGCCCGGGCGACGGCGGGTCCGAAGCGTTCGAAGGGCCCGACCGTCGTGATGAGAACATCGCCCGGGCCGACCAGCGCGGCCACGGAGGCGGCGTCGGTGACATCGGCCAGAGCGTATTCGAGGTCGCCGTGGTCGGCGGCGAGCCGAGCGACCGCGGTGCGGTTGCGCCCGGCCACGACCGGTTTCGTCCCGCGCCGCCGAAGGGCGTCCAGAACGAGACCGCCGGTATAGCCTGTGGCGCCGAGCAGCACGATACGTCCGCTCATCGATACTTCTCCTTCGAGGGCCGAGTTGTCCGAGTTGTCCGAATTTCCGGCGAATGTCGTTGTGTGCGTGATAGTTCAGCGAATGCCGAGCCGTTTCATGATTTTCAGCGCAGTGGTCAGACCGGTGGCCCAGGTGTCGTAGGAGATTCCGGCGGGCGGGGTGAAACCTGTGATCCGTTGCTGGGCAACGGTTTGCGCCTCGGTGTATTTGAGGATCCCTTCGGCGCCGTGGCGGCGGCCCAGGCCGGAATCCCCCATGCCGCCCATCGGGGAGTCGATACTTCCCCATGCCGCCGCATACGCGTCGTTGACGTTGACGGTTCCGGCGTGCAGCCGGGCGGCGACCGCCCGGCCCTTGGCGCCGTCGCGGGTCCAGACGCTGGCGTTGAGCCCGTACGGCGTGGCGTCGGCGCGGGCGATCGCGTCGTCGATGTCGTCGAACGGATAGATGGAGACGACCGGACCGAAGGTTTCGTGCGTGTACAGCGTCATGTCGGGAGTGACGTCGGTGAGAATCGTCGGTTCGTAGAACAGCGGTCCGAGATCCGGCCGCGGCCGGCCGCCTGCCAGTACGGTCGCGCCCTTGGCCACCGCATCGTCGACATGTGCGGTCACGGTCTCGAGCTGGGCCGGCGTGGTCAGGGACCCGACGTCGCGGCTGAAGTCGTAGGCGCCGCCGAGTTGCAGTTTCCGGGTGCGTTCGACGAATGCGGAAACGAACTCGGCGCGAACAGATTCGGCCACGTAGAGCCGTTCCATCGACACGCAGAGCTGCCCGGTGGACGGGAAGCAGGCGTTGATCGCGCCGTCGGCGGCGCGGTCGATATCGGCGTCGTCGAGAACCAGCATGGCGTTCTTACCGCCGAGTTCCAGAGAAGCGCCGATGAGGCGTTCGCCCGCGTCGCGGGCGATGCGGCGGCCGCTCGCGGTGGAGCCGGTGAACATCATGTAGTCGGCGTTGTCCATCAGGGTGTCGCCGATCGAGCTGCCGCGGCCCACCACCATCTGCCAGACGTCGGCAGGTAGACCGGCCTGGTACATCAGATCCATGGCCCACAGTGCCGTCAGCGCGGTCTGGGTGTCGGGCTTCTGGACCACGGAGTTGCCGGCCATCAGTGCCGGAATCGTATCTCCCGCCGCCATACTCAGCGGATAATTCCACGGCGAAATGACGGCGACCACACCCTTGGGGTGACGCAATTCGGTGGTGTGGGTCAGCAGCGGGATCGCGCCGCGGCGGCGCTTGGGCGACAGCAGGCCGGCCGCGCTGCGCGCGTAGTAGCGCGAGCAGATCGCGATATCGGTGACCTCGAGGAAGGCGTCGCGGCGCGTCTTGCCGCTCTCGGCCTGCATCAGGTCCAAAGCCTCGTTCCGGCGTTCGAGCAACAGGTCGTGGAAGCGCAACACGACACGTTTACGTTCGGCGAATGACGTTGCCGCCCAGCGCTTCTGGGCGGCGCGCGCCCGGACGAAGGCGGTATCGACGTCCGCCGGGGTCGAGATCGGCAGGTCGGTCAACTCGGCTCCGGAGTAGGGCGCGGTCTTGGTGACCTGGGCAGCGTCGGGCGCCGCTGTCACGCGGCGGGCCAACCGCGTGACGAGGTCCTCGGTCAGAGTCGGCGGCCGGTCGGCGCGCCGGGGCGCGGTTGTGGCAGGGGAGGTGTGATCGGTGGTCATGGCGGACTCTCCGGAGAATGGTCAGTTGCGGCTGGGAATCGAGGTGGGTGCCGGCATGTGCAGCGCGAGTTGGCCTTCGGTCATGACGTCGAGCCGGACGGTGGTGATCGGCGCGAGTGAGCGCAGGTCGTCGGCCATCCGGCCCTGCCCGACCGTCAGGTCGATCCCGCGTGGGAACAGGGCGGTTCCGGCCGACAGCAGGTTGATCTGGCTCAGGGTGGAATGCCACGCTCCGTCGATCGTGGTGTAGGAGGTCAGGCTCGAGACCCGTTCGCCGGTGCGGTGTGCCTTCTGTCGTGGTGTGGCCACCGACAGTGCCAGATCGGTACCACCGTCGGTGTTCGCCACGCGTGCGGTGGTGCGAGCGCCATCGATGTCGACGTCGAGGGCGGTGACCCATTTCGGGAAACCGTAGCCGTCGTGCCCGCGGACCTGGGCGATCTCGGTACTGACCGGAAGAGACAGCACATACGAGTGGATGTGGTCGTCGTCGAGTGCGGTGAGCAGATCGGTGAAGCCGAGACGCCCGTGCCGAGCCGGCCGGACCGCGACCCCGACCGCCGCCTCGGTGTAGAAGTCGATATCGCACACGTCGTAGCGGAAGAACATGACCGAGACCAGCCCGACGCCGGGGGCGACCTCGAGGGGTGCCAACTCCTCGGGCAGGCGCGACCGGATGGCGCGTGAGCGCGCGAGCATGGTCAGCCGGGCGTTGGACATGCGGTAGTAGAAGTTCGGGGTCAGCGTCGGACCGATCCTGGATTCGACCGCGGTCTTGGGTAGCCGGCGGAAGAAGTCCACACTGCTGACCCGCGGATCTCGGGCCACGGCATCGAGATCGGTCTTCATCCGGTAGCGATCGTAGAGACCGCCTTTCGGGACGGTGACCGTGCGCCCGCCCAGGTCGATCTCGACCGTCTCGTCCAGTGTCTTCGGCATGGGTGCAGCTCCTCGAAGCGAATGTTTACGGCGTGAACATGAGGTTAACGAGCAATGTAAGCACTGTCAACAAATTGGTGGAGATCGAGGCGCTGCTGTTGACGGCAATGTTACCGTCGCTTACATTCGGGGTGTGAGTGGCGCTACTCGGACTTCGCCGGATCTTCCCACCTTCGCACATCGCACCGTTGCCGTCACCGGAGCGAACAGTGGGCTCGGGTTGGTGGCGCCGCGCCACCTCGCCCGCGTCGGCGCTCACGTCGACTGCCGGCCGGGGGTACGCCGCGACCGGAAGCCGCGCCGGAGTAGAGCCCGATGATGCGGCGGCCGGTGTGGAAGGACCTTCGGCGCGGTACGTCGGGCGGTGTCGCGAGCCTGCTCGAATTGGGCGCGAACCATGGATTACCGCCTTCGGATTGTCTGCGGGGCAGCGGATTACGCCTCGATGATCTGCGCCGGAAAGCGACGCCCGTGATGGCCGAACAAGAACTCACGGTGATCGGCAACCTGGTTCGTCTGCTCGGCGACCGGCCGGGGCTGGGTGTCGAGGCGGGCCGGCTGGTGAATCTGGGCAATCTCGGCATCTTCGTCTTCGCGCTGCTGTCGAGTCCCACGCTGGCCGACGCCCTGTCGGTGGCCACGCGGTTTGCGAATCTGACCAACACCTACGCCGATCTGTCGCTGATGCACGACGATGCGCGGTTGCGGCTGGTCTGCGGATTCGACGATCTCGACACCGAGGTGCGCGCCTTCGTCATCGAGCGCGACCTGACCGTCGTCGCCGGGCTGGTGCCGATGGTGCTCGGTGACGCGGTGACGCGGTGCCGCTGAGCATCGAGCTCGAGCTGGGTGCGGATCGGGCGTCCTGTCTCGCCGAGTTCTTCCCGGCCGAGCGCTTCGTCTGCGATGCGCCCCGCACAGCTCTGAACGTTCCGGAAACGTGGGCCGATCGCCGCCTTCCGCACGCGGATGCCGACACCGCCCGCAGTTGTATCGAGCAATGCGAAAACCTGCTCGCGACAAGGCAGCTGGGCATGCGATCGCTGGCGTGGTCGCGACTGACGGACCGCGACGTCCCGGTGCGATCGCTGAGCGAACTCGCCGCCGAACTGCACATCGACCAGCGGACCCTGCAGCGCAGGCTGGCGCGCGAGGGCGCCTCGTTTCGTACACTGCTCGACGAGGCGCGCCGGACACGCGCCGAGGAATTGCTCATCACGACCGAGTGGACGGTCGATCAGGTTGCCGCCGCATTGGGATATGCCGAGCGTGCCACCTTCATCCACGCTTTCACGCGCTGGCACGGCACGACCCCGTCGCGGTTCCGTTCCGGGCGCAGGTGACCGCATTGCGGGGCGGCGGGAGCTTGCGAATCACCGAGATCGCAGCCCGGACCGCCGCTCGTGTCGTTGCGACCGCCGCAGGCGCCGGCTTCCGCATCCGCAAGGCCGCCAGCACATGATCATCGTGCAGGGACAGTACGAGCGGGCGTGCCAGCCAACGCAATCCGCGCGGAAAGCGGCGATGCGCGAACTGGCGCAACAGCGTTTCCGCGACCCGATGGCCCGCGACCGAGGGGCCGAACCACTCCGGCGCGGCCTCGTACGCGCGCATCGCCTGCCGCATGCCCTGCCAGGAGCCGGGCATGTCCCGCACACCCAGATACGTGCCGACGGTGCGCCAGTGCCGGACCTGGGCCTCGCGCTCGACTTCGGAGAATCCGGGTGCGCCGACGATATCGGTGAGACATTCGAGTTGCACCGTGAAAAAGGCGATGGTGTGAACGAATGTCTCGTTCGACATCGAATAGCGCTGACCGATGCGGTCGTGGATCCGTTTGATCTCGGCGGCCGAGGTCCGGGTGGCGGCACTGCTCGCGCCGTCGTACATCCAGCCGGTGAGGTAGCCGATGGTGTCGGCTGCCCGCCGATCGCCGTTGCGATAGACCTTCCCCCGCCCCCGGCGATCGACGGCGGCCGCACCCTCGAGCTGTCCCATCACCCGCATCAGCGAGACGGTGAACACCAGGTCGAGCACGAATTCGGCGCCCACCGGCGGGAGCAGCGAATCGAGGACCGACCGGACGATGTGCGCGGTGTCGTCGTGCGGGGAGAGGTCGTCGACGTCCTCGCGGATGGTTGTCATGAGCACCGACGGTACGAACGACCGCCGGTGCTGCGGAATGCTCGAAGACGACCACTACGTGACATTTCGCGACACCGCTACCGTTCCGCAGCTCTCGGTGACCGCGTGATCAGGTCCGCGACGGCCTCCGGTGCCACCCACAGCGGAGTGTGCCCGCCCCTGGGAAGCGTGGTGGTCGTGCCGTGCGCTTGCGGCTCGAACGACGCGGAACGGGTCGCCGCCGAGGCGAGCAAGAACTTCGTCGAAAGCGCTGTGCGGCAGGTATTCCCCGGACCGATCCGAACGCCACGGCGATCGCCGTGTGGGGGCTGGTGCACGGCTCGGCCTTCTTGCGCCTCGCCGGCAAGCTCGACGCGTCATCACCGGACGCCGTTGCGCTCACGGTGGATTCGGCCGCGCTCGCCAGACGGCGTCCGACGTCACGGACGAAACGCTGTGACCTGCACGGCCTTCCAAGCCGCGTCACACTCCGAAGATGTGGCTCAGCCGCTCTCCTTCGAACAAGAGCAGGAACAAGCCGTAGTACACATCGAGCATCAGAGCATTGTGCACTGCCGCGGTGTCGTACGGCGTCGAGATGCGCGAGTTCGGTCCCACTGAGCGGGTTCGGTGATATTCGGACCATTCGGAATGTGACACGGTTCACGCCATCTTGTTCACCTGTCACTCCGGAGGGCATATGTCCACCTCCCTCGAAGCGACGACACCGTCGGAGCCGGTCGATACGACCGGCCGTCTCGACGGTGCGTCCCCACTGCGCATCTTCACCGTGCTCGCGGTGATCGTGCTGTTCACCGAGGTCGCCCCCATGCAATTCGTCATGGTGTCGGCGGCGCTGCGCCAGATCGCGCCGACCTTCCCCGACCAGGGCGCGAACATCAACTGGGCGATCATCATCTTCGGCGTCATCGGCGCCGCGGCCTCACCGCTCATCGGCAAGATGAGCGACATCTGGGGCAAGAAGCGGATGTTCATGCTCTGCGGGGTGCTGTTCCTGATCGGCTGCGCGCTGTGCGCGATCACCAGCAACTGGATGCTCTTCCTGCTCGGCCGGGGTCTGCAGGCCACCGCGATCGCCACCGCGGTGATCTCCTACGGCCTGATCCGCGACCTCATGCCCCGCAAATATGTGCCGATCGGGCTGGGTGTCGCCTCCACCGGCCTGGGCGTTTCGGCCGTGGCCGGACCGCTGATCGGCGGCTACATCGTCGATCATCACAGCTGGCGGGCGATCTTCTGGTTCCTGTTCGTCTTCACCGTGATCATGCTGCCGCTGGTCGCGCTGATCGTGCCGGAGTCGCGGCTGCGCACGCCGCAGCGGCTGGACTTCATCGGTGCGGTGCTGCTGGCCGCGGGTGCGGTGCTGACGCTGATCTACCTGGACAAGGGGCAGGATTGGGGGTGGGCGAAGCCGTCCACGCTCGCCTGGCTGGTCGGCGGGCTGGTGCTGCTGGCCGCTTTCCCGATCGTGGAAATGCGCGTGCGGCAACCGATCATGGATATGAAGCTGCTGTTCCACCCGCGGGTGAGTGTGGTGCTGTTCGTCGCGCTGCTGGCGTCGTTCACGATCGGATACCAGGGTTACGCGGTGGGGTACATGACCCAGTCGCCGCCCGCGGCGGACGTCACCGCCGGTGTCGTGCAGGGCACGCTCGCCGAGATCCACGCCCAGACCGGGCAGATGTTGCCGGCGCAGGCCGTGCAGGTGAGCCTGAATCCGGGCTACACCTACGGCGACAGTCTGACGCTGCTCGGGTATGCGGTGCACGTGGCCTTGGCGCAGGCGGTGATCGGCATGATCGCCGGGCTGATCGGCGGCTTCTGGATTCGCCGCTCCGGCGCCCGGCTGCCGCTGATGTCGGCGCTGGTGGTGATGGTGCTCAGCGGGCTGGCCTATGCGGTCCTCGATCACGGCTGGAGTGTGATCGCGCTGATCAGCGCCGTGTACGGGCTCGCCTTCGGCCTGTACTACGCCTCGACGCCCAACCTCATCGTGGAGGGCGTCCCGGCCGAACAGCAGGGCATCAGCGCGGGCATGCTCGGGGTGATGCAGTCGATGGGCGCCGCGATCGGCATCGCGGTGGCGACCGCCTTCCTCAACGCCAATCCGGTGCGCGCCGATATCTCGGTGGCGGGAAATCATGTGGCCACCAAGGATATTCCGCTGTTGTTCGCCGACCGCGGATACGAGCTGGGCTTCTACTTCGTGGCTGCGTCCGCGGCGATCGCGCTCGTGGGTGTCGTGTTCATGAAGCACGGTCGCAGCGCGGCCACCGGTGGTACGGCGTACTGATTCCGGGCTGACCGCGGGCGGTGCGGTGACCGGCGACGGCCACCGCACCGCCCGTATGCGTCGAGGTCAGCGGCCGTGCGGATTCGGCAGCGAGCCCGGCAGTTCGAGCGGCAGCGACCCGGGCTCGACGAGTTCGCGGGCGAGCAGATCCGCGATCACGTCGGCGTGCACCGGATGGTGGAAGTACCAGCCCTGGGCGGTATCGCACTGCAGTCCGAGCAGCCGATCGGCTTGATGCCGGGTTTCCACACATTCCGCGGTCACGCTCAGGCCCAGATCGTGGCTGAGGTCGATGATCGTCTCCAGGATCAGCAGATCGCTGCGGCCGACCGTGCCGGCATTGCGGATGCGGTGGATGAACGGCCCGGCCAGTTTCACCACGTGCAGCGGAAGCTGGCCCAGATAGGCGAGATTGGAATAGCCGGTGCCGAAATCGTCGATGGCGATGCGGATTCCGGATTCGGCGAGGGTGTGCAGCGCCTGTAGCGGCCGCCCGATCGCGTGCATGAAGGTGCGCTCGGTGAGTTCCAATTGCAGCCGGTCCGGCGGGATTCCGGTATCGGCCACGATCTTCTGCACCCGTTCGAGCCACGCCGGATCGGCGACCTCCTCCGCCGAGACGTTCACGCTGACCACCGGCGCCTTGTCGCCGAAGCGGTCGCACCAGCGCCGCCCCTCCCGGCACGCCTGCTCGAGCACCACCGTGCCGAGCGCGATGATGTGGCCGCCGCCCTCGGCCAGGTCGATGAACCGTGCGGGACTGAGAATTCCCAGCTGGGGGTGGTGCCAGCGCACCAGCGCCTCCACCGCGACCGGCCGATGGTCGCCGAGATCCACGATCGGCTGGTAGTCGAGGAAGAATTCGCCGCGGGCGAGCGCGCCCGGGAGATCGGCGAGCAGTTCGGCGCGGGTGTGCTCACGGCGGCGCCGGCTGGGGTCGAAGACCGCGTAGCGGCCGCGGCCGTCGGTCTTGGCCCAGTACATGGTCGAATCGGCGGCCTGCAGCAGCTCTTCGGTGGTGGTTTCGGCGGCCTGTTCGGAGATGACGCCGATGCTGACCCCGATCCGCAACCGGTGCCCGTCGATGTCGAACGGCACGGTGAACGCGTCGAGCACCGTGCGGGCGAGGTCGATCAGTTCGCGCCGGCGTCGGGTGCGGGGCACCAGGATGACGAATTCGTCGCCGCCCATGCGGGCCACCAGATTGTTCTCGCCGACCGCGCACGCGCACAGCCGGGCCGCCGCGCGGGTGAGCAGTTCGTCGCCGATGGAATGGCCGAAGGTGTCGTTGACGGCCTTGAAATGGTCGAGGTCGACGTAGCACAGGCCGACGCGCGCGTCCGGGTCGGCGAAGGCCTCGGTGAGGGCGTCGAAGAACCGGGACCGGTTGGCCAGTCCGGTGAGCGGATCGTGATGGGCGCGGTAGCTGAGCCGCTCGCGCAGCTCGCGCTGTTCGGAGATGTCCTCGACCAGGACCAGCGTGTACTGCGGCCGGCCGTGATCGTCACGGATCAGCGAGACGTTGATATTGGTCCACACGGTATGCCCGTCGCGATGACGATAGGCCTTCTCCATCTGCGCATGGTCGTGATCGCCGCGCAGCACACCCGCGTACAGCTCCCACATGCCCGGCGGGTCGTCGGGATGGGTGAGGTCGGTGACCTCGAGTTCGTACATCTGTTCCGGTTCGTAGCCGAGCATGGCGGCGAACGCGTTGTTGACCTCGATGATCCGGCCGGTCATATCCGACAGCCCCGTGCCGATCCCGGCCTGGGAGAACACGGCCCGCAATCGGGCCTCACTGGCACGCAACTGTTCCTCCACCACACTGCGCGCCGCGATGTCGGCGGTGCGCACACTTTCCTGTTCGCTGAGCAGCCAGGCCCGGAACGCTCGCACGTAACCACCGGCGAAGGCGCCGATCAATTCCGCGGCCCGGCCGGAGGCGATGTCGAGTTCGGCGAAGTAGGTGGCCAGCACCGTCATGGTGCGGCCGAGAACCTCGTCGCCGACGAAATGAGCGCGGGCCAGATCGCCGCCCAGTTCGGCGACCCGCGCGGTACCGCCGGAGTCGGCGGCGCCGATCAACCCCCGGGCGAGGGTGAGCAGCAACTGGTGGGCCTCGGAAACGCTCATGGGTACGACGTGATCGCGGACCCCGCCGCCGAGCGCCGCTGCCCATCGGTGCGCCAGGTCGGCGTGCGGACCGTCGTGTTCGGACCCATCCCACGCCATGTCGACGATGGTAGCCGGGGCGTGGACTTCGTGTGAACCGCGGGAGTTTCGCACGTGTGTCGAATACGATTGCGTGGCTTCGCCTTCCGGCGGGGTTCAATTCCGGAGAGGTTGCGATGACCAGACCTAGTTGGGCGCCGGAAGGCATCGACCTGGATCGGCCCAGCGCATCCCGGGTCTACGACTATTTCGTCGGCGGGATGCACAATTTCGAGATCGATCGCACACTGGCCCGCCAGATCGAATCGTTCACTCCGAATGTCGCCGAAACCATGCGCGCCAATCGAGATCTGTTGCGTCGCTGCGTGCGTCATCTGGTCGATGCCGGCGTCACGCAATTCCTGGATCTGGGCTCGGGCATTCCGACCGTCGGCAATGTGCACGAGGTGGCGCAGGCGCGCAATCCGCGGGCGCGGGTCGTCTACGTCGATATCGATCCGGTGGCGGTGGCGCACAGCCGGGCGATTCTGGATGGCAACCCGCATGCGGCGGTCGTGCAGGCCGATGTCGCCCAGCCGGACACGATTCTGAACGATCCGCTGGTGCGGGAGGTGCTGGACTTCGACCGGCCGATCGCCGTATTGCTCTTGGGAGTATTGCATTTCGTCCCGGACGAGGCCGATCCGGCGGGATGTGTGGCACGGCTGCAGCAGGCCGTGGCCCCGGGCAGCTATCTGGCGATCACCCATGCCACCGCCGACGGGCAGCCGGTCGAAGTGCTGGAGGCGCAGAAGCTCTCGGGGCGCACCTCGACCGAGATCGTGCTGCGCGACAGAAACCATATCGCGGGATTCTTCCACGACTGGCCGTTGCTGGAACCAGGACTGGTGCATCTGCCGTTGTGGCGGCCGGACAATCCGGCGGACGTGGGGGAGCATCCCGAATTCTCCGGTGCCTATGGCGGTTTGGCGTTGCTGAGTTGAGCACGACGGTAGGGTGTGGACGCCCGTTTGAATATGGAAGGAATGCGGTGCGTACACCTTTGCTGATGGTTGTGTTCGGTCTGGCGCTGACGGCCGGTGGGGCGAATGCGGTTGCCGGGGCCGACCCGATTCCCGCGGTGCCCGGTGCCGTGCAGGCGGTATCGGAGCCGATCATCGTCGGTACCGACGGCGACGGCGGGACCACGACCCTCGAGGTCGGTCAGGAACTGGCGGTGGCCCTGCCCGACAACCCGACGACCGGTTACGTCTGGCAGATCGGTGAAGTCGACCGCGGGGTGCTCGCCCAGGAGGGTGACCCGGTGTTCCGGCCGGGCAGCTCGATGCCGGGTGCGCCCGGTACCAGCGTGTGGACCTTCACCGCTGCCCGCGCCGGCAGCACCCGGCTGAGCCTGGTGTCGGTGCGGCCGTGGGATCAGGCCAACCCGGGCCAGCGGTTCTCGATGACCGTCACCGTACGGTAATACCCCCCGGTATCGATACGGCCCGTCACCGGAAGGGACGGGCCGTTCGTGTGTCCGGGGACGCCGTACCGGCCGCCGCGCCGCACGAGTATCACCGGTGTGGCGGTTCGTGTCCTGGTGTCGCGGTGGCGTTGTCGTCGAGCAGGCGGCCGTCCGCGAGTCGCAACCGCCGGCTCACCCGCACCTCGGCGAGGAACCGTTCGTCGTGACTGACGACCACGATCGCGCCCTGATAGGACTCCAGGGCGCCGACCAGCTGCCCGACGC
This sequence comes from Nocardia mikamii NBRC 108933, assembly GCF_001613505.1. GTDB lineage: Bacteria > Actinomycetota > Actinomycetes > Mycobacteriales > Mycobacteriaceae > Nocardia > Nocardia mikamii. The sequence continues at coordinate 199,303 of NZ_BDCM01000017.1, read as the reverse complement.
TCACCAGATCGAGGTTGTTGGTGGGTTCGTCGAGCAGCAACAGCTGCGGCGCCGGTTCGGCGAACAGCACGCAGGCCAGGGTGGCTCGCAGTCGTTCCCCGCCGGAGAGGACACCGACCGGCAGATGGGCGCGGGAGCCGCGGAACAGGAAGCGCGCCAACAGGTTCATCCGCTGCGCGGCGGGCAGGTGCGGGGCGGCGGCGGCCAGATTCTCGGCCACGGTCCGGTCGGGGTCGAGCAGGTCCAGCCGCTGGGACAGGTAGGCGATGCGACCGTCGGCGCGGGTGACGGTCCCGCTGTCGGGTGTGAGGTCGCCGTGCACGATGCGCAGCAGCGTGGATTTGCCCGCGCCGTTGGGACCGGTCAAGGCGATGCGCTCGGGTCCGCGGATGGCGAGATCGGCGCCTTCGCCGGCGAACAATTCGCGGTCGCCGAAGCGGAACCGGATGTGCTCGGCGGCGAACAGGGTGCGCCCGGCGGGGACCTCGGTCTCGGGCAGGTTCAGCACGATGCGTTGTTCCTCGCGCAACGCCCGCCCGGCTTCGTCGAGGCGGTTCTTCGCGGCGTCGAGACGGGCGCCGTGAGTTTCGTTCGCGCGTCCCGCCGACTGCTGGGCATTGCGTTTCATGGTGCCGGCGAAGATCTTCGGCAGTCCGGCGTTGCCGAGATTGCGTTGCGCGTTGCTCGCCCGGCGCGCGGCGCGTTCGCGGGCCTGCTGCAATTCCCGTTTCTCGCGCTTGACCTCCTGTTCGGCGGTGCGGATGTTCTTCTCCGCGACCGCCTGTTCGGCCTGCACCGCCTGCTCGTAGTCGGTGAAACTGCCCCCGTAGTAACGGATTTCGCCGTCGTGGAGTTCGGCGATGCGATCGGCGCGGTCGAGTAGGGCGCGGTCGTGACTGACCAGCAGCAGGCAGCCGTTCCAGTCGGTGAGCACGTCGTAGAGCTGGTGACGGGCCTCGAGGTCGAGATTGTTGGTCGGTTCGTCGAGCAGCAGTACGTCCGGTCGCCGCAGCAGCTGAGCGGCCAGTCCGAGTGAGACGATCTGGCCGCCGCTGAGGGTGTGCAGCCGCCGGTCGAACGGCAGCTCGCCCAGCCCGAGCCGGTCGAGTTGTGCGCGGGTGCGTTCCTCGATGTCCCAGTCGGTGCCGATGGTGGTGAAGTGCCGCTCGTCGGTGTCGCCGGATTCGACGGCGGCCAGCGCGGCCAGCACCGGTGCGATGCCGAGGACTTCGGCGACGGTCAGCTCTCCGGTCAGGGGCAGATTCTGCGGCAGGTATCCGAGAATGCCGTCGACGGTGATGCTGCCCGCCGACGGGGTCAGCTCGCCGGCGATCAGCCGCAGCAGGGTGGTCTTTCCGGCGCCGTTGGGAGCGACCAGGCCGGTCCGCCCGCCCGGCACGCTGAAGGACAGCTCCCGGAACACCGCGGTGTCGTCGGGCCAGGTGAACGACAGATTCGAACAGACGATGAAGGCATCGGACATGAGTGAGACCTCGAAAGTCGTTGTGGCACGGGACGACCGCGCCACAGGGTGATCGGGTGAACGACGACATGGCCACGTCGGCGGCGCCGCATGCGCCTACCGGTGGCCGTGACTTCCGGGTCTATCCGGAGATGTCGAGTTCACCAACCATGTCTGGTCTCCTTGATCTACCGACTCCGCCCGACGATAACAGCCGGACCGGATCTCGGCGAAAAAGGCGAGGTCGGATTGTCCTCGTGCGTTGACAGGTCGCCGCGACAACCGTAATCTTGACAGTGTCAAGATGGACCGATCCGAAGGGTGTCTCATGGCCCCGCTCGTCGTACTCGTCGTCGTCACCGCACTGGCCCGGCTCGCCGGTGCGATCGACCTCGCCGGCTGGCTCGATTCGTGGCCGCACGCCCTGCGCGTCGGGCTGGCCGCGATGTTCCTGCTGACCGCGTCGGCGCACTTCCAGCAGCCGCGGCGCGACGCGCTGATCGCGATGGTCCCGCCCGGGCTGCCGTCGGCTGCCGGATTGGTGACGCTGACCGGTGTCCTCGAGGCGGCGGGCGCGGTCGGACTCCTGATACCGCCGGTCGCGCCCGTCGCCGCCGCCGGTCTGGTCGTACTGCTGATCGTGATGTTCCCGGCGAATGTGCGGGCCGCCCGGGCCGATCTGGGCATCAAGACCATGCCGCTGCCGTTGCGCACGGCCGTTCAGGTGGTGTTCATCGCCGCTGCCGTCGTGGCGGCGTTGTGATCCGTTCCCGGCCGGTGATCGCGCACTGGAGTCCGCTCGGCCATCCGGAGAACCGATAGTGTCGACAGCGCGCCGAGGTCGCTCGGCGTGTTGCTATCGCCCCGCGGTGACCGGCGTCGCCGGGCGCCGGGACCGGACAGGAGTGTTCACGGATGTCGCTGGTCGGCCGGGAATCGGAACTCAAATATCTGGACGAAGCGATCGCCGGCATCGAGGAGCGCGGCGGCGCCGTCGTCGTCGCGGGCGAAGCGGGGATCGGTAAAACCGCACTGCTGCAGGCGGTTACGGCGATGGCCACACTGGCCGGCGTCCGGACCGTGGCCGTGACCGCGACCGAGGCCGAACAGCAGCTGCCGTATGCGGGATTGCACCAGATCGTCTTCCCGCTGCGGTCCGGTCTCGATGCGCTGCCGCCCACGCACGCCGCGGCGCTGAACGCCGCGCTCGGATTCACGGACGCGGCCGCACCGAACGAATATCTGATCGGTTCGGCGCTGCTGACCCTGCTGAGCGATCGGGCGGCTGAACAACCGCTGCTGCTGGTGGTGGAGGACCTGCACTGGCTCGATGCCGCCACCGCGGGGGTGCTCGCCTTCCTCGCGCGCCGCCTGGAATCCGAGCCGATTCTGCTGGTCGCCTCCACCCGGGACGCGGATACGGCGCTGACGCCGGCCGGATATGCGACCCTGGCGCTGTCACGGCTGGCCGAGGAGGAGGCGCGGCAGCTGCTCGACACCGCCGCCCCCGGCCTCGACGATCGCCGACGGGAACGCGTGCTGGCGGCCGCGGCCGGAAATCCCTTGGCGCTGAAAGAATTACCGTCGGTCGCCGACCGGCCGGACGTGCCGCTGCCGCTCACCGAGCGTCTGGAACGCGCATTCGGTCTGCGCGCCGATCAGTTGCCCGAGACGACCCGCACCGCCCTCCTGCTCGCCGCGCTCGACGAACTCTCGGTGGCGCAGACGCTGGGGGCCGCCGCACTGCTGACCGACGGTCCGGTCGAGGATGCGGAGCTGATCCCCGCCGTCGCGGCCGGGCTGATCGAGATCGATTCCGGCGCAGTGCGATTCCGTCACCCGCTGATGCGTTCCGCGATTCCCGCCGCGGCGCCACCGGCCGCCCGCCGCGCCGCCCACCGTGCCCTGGCCTCGATCCTGCGCGATCAACCGGATCGCGCCGCGCGCCATCACGCGGCCGCCGTCGTCGGACCGGACGACACCGCCGCCGCGGAACTCGAGGCCGCGGCCGAGCGGGCGTTGCGCCGGGGTGGGGTCGCGGCGGCGATCACGACCCTGGAACATGCCGCGCGTCTGACCGGAACACCGGCAGTGCGGGTGGGGCGACTGTTGCGCGCGGCCGAACTGGCGGTGGAATCCGGTGCGCGCGAAACCGTCGATCGGCTGCTGCGGGAAGCCGGACGCCAGGATCTCGACTCACGCCGGCGCGCCTTGGCGACATGGCTGGTGAGCGGATTCGACGACGGCGTCGGCGAGGATCCGGCTCGCACGACCGAACTCGCGAATCTGGCCGAAACCGTTGCGGCGGAAGGTGATCGGGATTTGTCGATGCGCATTCTGTGGGGGACCGCCATGCGCTGCTTCTGGTCCGAGCCCGGTCCCGACGCGCGCCGCGCACTGCTGGCGGTCGCCGACGGCATGGGCCTGCCCGCCGGCGATCCGCGGCTCGTCGCGATCACCGCCTACGTGGCCCCTTTCGAGCGCGGCGCGACGGTCTCCGGCGAACTGCGCGCACTGGCCGGGCGAACCGGCGCCGACCCGGAGGTCGACCGCTACCTCGGCAGCGCGGCACTGCAGATCGGCGACTTCGCGCTGGCCGGCCGCTTCTCCGCGACGGCTATCACCGGCCTGCGGGAACAGGGCAGGCTCGGCCTGCTGACCAGGGCGCTGGCGGTGCGGGCCTGGAGTTGTGCGCGCACCGGCGATCTGGCGGGCGGTGCGACGGCCGCGGCCGAGGCCGGGCGCCTCGGACCCGAAACCGGACAGCACTTCATGTACGGTCTCGCCGTCGCCGTCGCGGCCGAAATCGCCGCGCTGCGAGGCGATTTCGATGATGCCGTGAAACGGGCGGAGGAGGCCGAACGGATCGGCGCGGCCGCCGGGGCGCGACCGGTGCTGGCGACCGTGCAACGGGCCCGCGCTCTCGTCGCGCTCGGACAGGGCCGCTACGACGACGCGCTCGCCGACCTGCGCCGGATTCTCGACCCCGCCGACCCGGCCTACCAGCTCGCCCTGCGCGCCTACATCGTCGGCGATCTGGTCGAAGCGGCGGTGCGCGCCGGACGCGTCGAGGAGGCGGAGGAGATCGTGCGCGAATTCGAGCAGCAGGCGCCGCGTACTCCGTCGCCGGCTCTGCACGTCGGCCTGCGCTACGCCCGTGCCCTGCTCGCCCCGGCCGAGTCCGCGGAGGAACTGTTCACCGCCGCACTCGACGGCGATCCGGACGGGTGGCCGCTCGAACGCGCCCGCGTCCAGCTCGCCTTCGGGGAGTGGCTGCGCCGGCAGCGGCGCATCGTCGAGTCGCGTGCCCATCTGCGCGCGGCCCGCGACACCTTCGACGCGCTGGGCGCGCGGCCGTGGGGTGAGCGGGCGCGCCGCGAACTGCGGGGTGCGGGGGAGAGCAGCCCGCGCCGTGACCCCGACGCGCGCGACAGCCTGACCCCGCACGAACTGGGTATCGCGCAGCTGGCCGCCGAAGGGCTCACCAATCGGGAGATCGGGCAGCGACTGTATCTGTCGCATCGCACCGTCAGCACGCACCTGCACCGCATCTTCCCGAAACTCGGCGTCACCTCCCGCGCCGAACTGGCCGACGCGCTGCGCACGGCGGCGGATCCGGTGACGTAGTCCGGGCGCGATGACGTACGCACATACCGTCATCCGACGGGCGCGACCGCACACCGGTGCCACCTACCGTTTGTCCTATCGAAGCCGTGGCAGTGGGCGCGGCGGACGAGGACACGGGAGATGAGCAGATGTTCACCAAGAAGCGATTCGCGCAGATCATCGCTGCGGCGGCGGTAGTCGCGTCACTGGCGGCGTGCTCGTCGGGAACGGATGCGCAGGCTCCCGCCGCTCCGGCGAGCGCAGCGGGCGTCGGCGCCGGTGAACACACCACGCTCGGTCCCATCAAGCACATCACCGCCGGTGTCCTCGACACCGCCTACGTCGAATACGGTCCGGAAAACGGCCCGGCGGTCGTGCTGATCCACGGCTGGCCCTACGACCCGGCGAGCTACATCGACGTCGGCCCGCGGCTGGCCGCTCAGGGCTACCGGGTGATCGTGCCGTATCTGCGCGGCTACGGTCCGACGCGATTCCTGTCTCCGGCCACCGTGCGCAACGGCGAGCAGGCGGCGGTCGCGCACGACATCGTCGCGCTCATGGACGCCCTGCACATCGACAAGGCGGTGTTCGGTGGATACGACTGGGGGGCAAGGACTGCCGACGTGATCGCGGCGCTGTGGCCGCAGCGGGTGAAGGCGCTGGTGGCCGTGAGTGGATATCTGATCACCGATGTCGCGGCAAATCAACAGCCGCTCGCGCCGGCCGCGGAGGCCGGCTGGTGGTACCAGTACTACTTCGCCACCGACCGCGGCGTGCTCGGCTACCGCCGCAACGTCCACGACTTCGACAAGTACATCTGGAAGACCGCCTCGCCGAAGTGGAACTTCGACGACGCCACCTACGACCGCAGCGCCGCCTCGTTCGACAATCCCGACCATGTCGACGTCGTGATCTCCAACTACCGCTGGCGCCTGGGTCTGGTCCCCGGCGAACCGCAGTACGCCGCGGAAGAGACCGCGCTGGCCCAGGGGCCGGCGATCACCGTCCCGACCGTCACCATCGGCAGCGATTTCGACGGCGCCAATGCCGACGGCAAGAGCTACCGCGCGAAGTTCACCGGCAAGTACGAGCACCGCACGCTGCCCGGGGTCGGCCACGACGTCCCGCAGGAAGCGCCCGCGGCCTTCGCGCAGGCCGTGATCGACGCCGATCATCTCTGAAACTCGCTCGCAGACAGCAGAACACCCGCGCCGCGATGATGCGGCGCGGGTGTTCGAGCGTCGGGTCAGGGCAGCGGGATCCACTGGCCGAACAGCCAGAAGCCGTGCTGGGCCGGCTGCGGGTTCGGCTGCTGATTCTGATGCTGCTGCGTCGGCTGATGCTGTTCGGGAGCCGGTTGCTGCTGGTGGCCGGGGTCGGCGCTGGCGACACCGGCACCGATTCCGACCGTCGCGAGCGCCACGCCCCCGGCCACCGTCGCCTTCGCGAGCTTCGACTTCATCTTCACCGTGAATTCTCCTTCGGCACATTCGGTTCGGGTACGCACCGATCCTGTGCGGCGTGGATGTGTGCGCCCGCGGTCTCGCCTGTGCGGCGGCTATGACTGTGTCGCGAGGGGGCGTAGACGGGTGAGCACCTCACGGTCGCCACGTGTGGTGAGGCCGATCCGCTGCGCCACCTCGAGATCGATCACACCGGTGAGCAGGCCGAGAACCGCATTGGCAGGTCCGTCGAGGACCAGATCGGCCGCCTCGGTGCCGCCGACGCGGGTCCGGACGCGGCCCGCGCCGATATCGACGACAGCGTGCACGTCGTCGACGACGAGCTGAATCACCACCGGTGCGGCCGCGGGGTCGGCGTCGGCGGTGAACCAGGTGGGTACGTAGGCCAGCCACTGCGGGAGGAATGTGTCCGTCGGGGCGACCGTATCCATGTACCTCAGACCCCAGCGCCCGAGTGCGCGCAGGGCGGGTTCGAGTTCCCGCCCGGTCTCGGTGAGCCGATAGAGCGCCGTCGCGACGGGCGGCGGCGCATCCTCGCGGTCGATCAACCCGGCGTCCCCCAGGTCGCGGAGGCGGGTGGACAGCAGATTCGCGGCGATGCCGGGCAGCCCGTTCTTGAGGTCGGTGAATCGGCACGGCCCCTGGATCAGCAGTTCGCGCACGATCAACAGGGTCCAGCGATCGCCCACCACATCCAGGGCGCGAGCGATCGAACAGTACTGGCCGTAGCTTCGCATGCGTCCACTATATCGTTTAAGTAGCTTTTCTGAATTTGTTAGTTGAAAAACTCTACTTTGCAGTTCTAGCATGAAAGGCAAGGTCGGTCGCCCAGTGGCCGGGAATTCCTCTGTATCGGAGTAGACGCATGACTCGCACTCAGATCCCCGCCCAGTACGCCACCGGCGCGGCCCGGACCGATATCGAACGGGCACTGCTCGCCGCCGGCAAGGATCTCGACGGGCTGCGGCTCGATGATCTGGCGATGCTCGAGGACTTTCACACCAGCGGCCGCGTCGCCACCGGCGAGCTGGCCGACCTTGTCGAAATAACTTCTGCCACAGCGGTTCTCGACGCCGGCACCGGCATCGGCGGCACCGCCCGATACCTGGCGGACCGATTCGGATGCCGGGTCACCGGCGTCGACATGGTGGAGGAGTACTGCGAGATCGCCCGCTGGCTCGACCGGCTCGCCGGCCTGGACGATCGAATCGCCGTGCGGTGCGCCGATGTCACCGCACTGCCGTTCCCGGACGGCGCTTTCCAGGTCGTATTCAGTCAGCACGTCCAGATGAACATCGCCGACAAGGAGGGCCTCTACCACGAAATGCGCCGGGTGCTGGTGCGTGGGGGACGGCTCGCACTCTGGGACATCACCACCTCCGGCGCCGGTGAACCCGACTATCCGCTCCCGTGGGCCGACAGTCCCGGCTTCGGGCACCTCATCACCCCCGTCGCCCTGCGCGCGGTGATCGAGGCGGCCGGATTCGCCGTCGAGCGGTGGGACGACCGCACCGACGAAGCCGTGGCCGTGATGCGCATGGTGCGGGAGCTGCCGGCGAGCCCGCTCGGCCTGCACGCCTTCGTGCCCGACTTCGCTACGCGCGCAGCACATCTCACCGATGCGCTGGCCGACGGGCGACTGCGGGCGATACGGGCGGTGGCGCGGGCGCGGTGACCGGTCAGCGCGTCAGCGCTGCGCCCCGGGTGGCCAGGTAGTCGCGTTCGCGCTGGTTTTCGGTGAGGCGGGCGGCGGTCTCGAAGTCGCGTCTCGCCTCGCCCGTCCGGCCCAGTCGGGCGAGCAGATCCGCGCGCACGGCATGGAAGAGGTAGTGCTCGGTCAGCTCCAGGTCGTCGACGAGGCTCAGTGCCGCGGCCGGTCCGTCGACCTCGGCCACCGCCACCGCTCGATGAAGTGCCACAACCGGATTCGGGTCGAGGCGCGTCAACCGGTCGTAGAGCGCGAGGATCTGCGTCCAGTCGGTGACCGCATCGGTGTGCGCGGCATTGATCGCGGCGAGCAACTGGCACCGGCCGGGCCGGTTGCGGCGCAGGCAGGCGCGGACGATGGCCCGGCCCTCCGCGACCAGTGCGGTATCCCAGCGGCCGCGGTCCTGGTCGCCGAGCCGGACCAAAGCGCCGGCCGCATCGGTGCGGGCATCGCGGCGAGCGTGGGTGAGCAACATGAGGGCGAGCAGGCCCGCCGCCTCCGGTTCGTCGGGCATCGACGCGACCAGCGCGCGAGTGAGCCGGACGGCCTCCTCGCACAGGTCCGCGCGCAGCAGTTCCGCGCCCGACGATGCGACATATCCCTCGTTGAAGATGAGAAACAGTGTGGCGAGAACGGAGTCGAGCCGTTCGGGCAGATCGGCCTCGCCGGGCACCCGGTAGGGGATGCGGGCGTCGCGAATCTTGGCCTTCGCGCGGGCCAGCCGCTGCGCCATCGTCGTCTCCCGGACCAGGAACGCACGAGCGATTTCGGGGGTCGTCAGGCCGCCCAGCAGCCGCAGGGTGAGCGCGACCTGTGCGGGCCGGTTCAGCGCCGGATGGCAGCAGGTGAAGATCAGCCGGAGTCGCTCGTCGGGCACGGCGCTCTCCTCGATGTCGTCGGGCGGGGCGTGCACGATCGCCGCCTCGGCGTACTTGCCGGGCCGGGCCGATTCGCGACGCAGTTGGTCGATGGCTCGGCGCCGGGCGGTGGTGATGATCCAGCCGGCCGGACTCGGCGGCGGCCCGTCCTGCGGCCAGCGATGCAGCGCGATGGCGAAGGCGTCGGCGACCGCGTCCTCGGCCAGGTCGATATCGCCGAGCACGCGGATCAGCACGGCGACGGCCCGGCCGTATTCGGCGCGGAAGACGGTGGCGATCTGCTCCGGTGTCATCGCGTCAGAACGGCGGAACGTCCTGGAACGGGCGGATTTCGATCGGCAATGTGGTGGCCGCCGCGGCCTTGCGTCCCCAAGCCAGCGCAGCATCCAGATCGGGCGCGGTGATCACCCAGATCCCACCGATATGTTCCTTGCCCTCCAGATAGGGCCCGTCGGTGATCAACCGGTCGGCTCGCACCACGGTCGCGCTGTCGGGCCCGTGCAGGCCGCCGGTGAACACCCACGACCCGCTGTCGCGCAGTTCCTCATTGAGCCGGTGCAGGTCGGCCATGATCCGGTCCATGGTCTCGGCATCGGGCGCACCCCCGTCGGGCTGGTAGATCGAGAGCAGATACTCGGGCACGGCCCTCTCCTCAGCGCCGGGCGTAGCGGGCGATGATCACGCCCGTGGTGGTCGCGACGCTACCGAGGAGGCGAAATTCGGTCAACGGCGCGGCACCCTCGAACAACCTGGTCCCCGCACCGAGGGTGAGCGGGTGGATCACCAGCGTGTACCGATCGATCAACCCCGCGCCGTGCAGGCTGCGCACCAGGGCCGCGCTGCCGATGATCGACAGATTCTTCCCCGGGCGCGACTTCACTTCGCGCACGGTTCGAGTCGCGTCGCCGCGCAGCAGGATCGAGTTCTGCCACGCGTCGACGTCGTCGAGGCCGGTCGACGCGACGTACTTCGTCGCCGCGTTCATATGTTCGCTGTAGGGGTTGTCGTCCGCCCGTCCCCATACCGTGGTGAAGTCCTCCCAGGTGCGCCGCCCGAACAACATGTCGCCGGGCTGTGCCATATCCCTGCCCATTTCACGGGCGAGTACGTCGTCGTGAAATCGCTGCCCCCAGCCGCCGAACGGAAAACCGCCCCGGGTGTCCTCGTCCGCGCGTCCGAGCCCCTGGACGACACCGTCGAGCGTGACGTTCATCGTCACCGTGATCGTTCGCATCGCGCTGTTCCTCTCGATTCCGGGGACGCGCACGATCGCGACCCTCACCTCCCATACGAACGGGTGTCGCCGAAATCGACATCGCGCGAAGAATCGTTCGAATCGGTGGCAGCCATCCGACCTGAGCGCCGCCGGCTACGGCTTCGGATTCGGTGCGGGCGTGGGTTTTCGCGATCGCGTGGCGAGCGCTGAGCGCTCGGCCGCGATCTGGGCGTGGAGGGCGTGGCATCGGCGCAGCACGTCGGCGCGGTCGGGTTCCTCCGGTATGAGCGGGACCGCGTGCTCGATCATCGTCGCCTGTTCGAGGATCACCCGGAGCCGGTCGGGATCGGTGACGCGGTCGGAGATCTGCGCCAGCGCGTCGAGCTGGCGGATCATCACCGCCGGTTGCCCGGCACCGGCCTGGCGGATCTTCTCGAAGGCGCGCTGAACCAGCCGCTCGTAGCTGACCTGCGCGGCGAGTACCCGGATGTGACCGTCCTTGTCGCGGCGCACCGGATTCGGTTCCCAGGTGACCGCGATCCGCGACAGGCAGTCGCCGAGCCAGTCGATACACGTCAGCACCGTGAACGTGTCGTTGGTCGCGGAGGCGAGCGCGCGCAGTGCGACCTCGACGATCTGATCGACACCGAAGGACACGTCCTGTACCAGGCTGCGCATCGAGCCGGTGACGTGGCCGCGGGAGAACTTCTTCTCGATCCCCTTCGCGGCCTGCGCCGGCCAGACTCGCGCGATCACCTGCCCCTCGGTGACGAAATGTCCTGGGCGATAAGGCAAATGGATGACCGCATCCGCCTCGGCGGCCAGCCGGACCAGCCGCTCGTAGCGGATGTACTGGAGATATCCGCTGTTGGAGGTGCGCACCTCTCCGCCGGACCGGGCCAGCAGATCGCGAAGTTCACGCGCCGACGGACCGTGTTTCGCCCCGCCCGCGGTGGTGTCGGCGTTGGCGGCGACCGCCGTGCGCACTTCGCGCGCGATGTCGGCGACCACATTCGGCAATTGGATCTGCCCGCCGATGTGATTGATGAAGTAGATGAGCACCGCCAGATCGACCACCAGCGAACCGATCGATACCGTGGCGCTGATGTGCGGAACGAAATCCTCGCCGACCGACACCAGCGCCGCGATGGCGTAGACGAAGGTCGCGACGAAGGTACCGAGTGTCATCTGGGTGCCGCGGTCGCGGATGAAATTGCGCAGCATGCGCGGCCCGAACTGGGTGGAGGCCAGCGTCAGCGCGAGGATCGTGATCGAGAAGACGACACCGACGACGGTGATGATCGCGGCGGCGATGGAGGTCAGGACCTGGCGTGCCGCATCGGGCGTGCCGCCCAGCACCCAGGTGGGCAGGGTCGTGCCGCTGTGGTAGGCCGCGCGGTCGAGGGTGAAGGTCAGTGCGAACAGCGCTACCGCGGCCAGGACTTCCAGGGTCGGGACGAACCAGAGATTGGTGCGTAGCCGTTCCCGCCATCGGTCCGCCTCGAGCGAGATCCCGTGCACGCTGGACCTCCTTGCGCTCTCGCCGACGGCGACTCTCGGCCTGTCGCCCCGAACCTACCTCCACTTCTCGGCGAAGATCGAATTGTCGCGCGGCGTCATCGAACCGATCGAGACGACAATAGGTTCGCAATTGCGCACCTATTGTCTAAACTGGGGGTGTTCGATGCGTACCGCGGCTTCCGGAGGTCCCGAAGTGCTGGAGATCTTGCGGCACGACCGTTTCCGGCGGTTGTTCACCGCGCAGGTGGTGGCGCTGGTCGGGACCGGTCTGCTGACGGTCGCGCTGGGTTTGGCGGCCTACGATCTGGCCGGAACCGATGCCGGTGCGGTGCTGGGCACGGCGCTGGCGATCAAGATGGTCGCCTACGTCTTCGTGGCGCCGGTGATCTCGGCGCTGACCGATCGGGTGCCGCGGCGGGTGCTGCTGGTGTCGGCCGATGTGGTCCGGCTGGTCATCGCATTGTTGTTGCCGCTGGTCACGCACGTCTGGCAGATCTATGTCCTGATCTTCGTGCTGCAGGCGGCCTCGGCCACGTTCACCCCGGCCTTCCAGGCGGTCATCCCGTCGATCCTGCCCGACGAGGAGGACTACACCCGCGGGCTGTCGCTCTCGCGGCTGGCCTACGACCTGGAATCGCTGCTCAGTCCAGTCGTGGCGGCGGCATTGCTGACCGTGGTCGGCTACCACCTGCTGTTCGTCGGCACCGCGGCGGGTTTCGCGACCTCCGCGATCATGGTCGTGCGCACCACGCTGCCCCGGTCGGCGCCCGCCGACCGAGGCAATTCGCTGCCGGCCCGGATCACGTGGGGCGCACGCCTGATGGCAGCGAGTCCGGTGCTGCGGGGGCTGCTGGCGATGAACGTCGCCGTCGCCGCGGCGACCGCGCTGGTCGTCGTCAACACCGTGGTCTACGTGCGCGGCCTGCTGCACGGGCCGGCGCCCGCGGTCGCGGTGGCGCTGGGCTGCTTCGGTGGTGGTTCGATGATCGTCGCGCTGGCGATTCCGCGGCTGCTCACCGGCATTCCCGATCGCCGCCTCATGCTGATCGGCTGCGCGGTGCTGCCCGTCGGCCTCGCCGGCGCCGCGACGCTCGCCGCGCTCGAGCCCGGACCGCGGGCGGGCTGGATGCTGCTGGTGGTGGCGTGGTCGGCGATGGGCGCGGGTACCTCGCTGATCAACACCCCCTCGGCGCGGCTGTTGCGCGCCCAATCCGACAGCGGCACCCGCACCGCCGTGTTCACCGCACAGTTCTCGCTCTCGCACGCCTGTTTCCTGTTGACCTATCCGATCGCCGGCTGGCTGGGCGCCGCCGCCGGACAAGCCTGGGCGGCGGTGACTTTGACGGTGCTGGCCGGTGTCGCCGCCGTGGTTGCCGCGCGGATGTGGCCGGTCCACGTATCGTCGGGTGCGCAGATGGCCACAGCAGGAAGTCGGTGAACCAGCCCATGACCGGTGAGGAAACCCCCGCAGTCGACGCCCTGCCGCCCAGCCTGGTGCACCTCGTCGCACCCGACCCGGCCCGTCTCGAGGCCGCCACCTCCGTGTTCCGGATGCTCGCCGATCCGACCCGGCTGCACATCCTCTGGGCGCTCGCCGACGGCGAGGCCGACGTCACCGCCCTCACCGAGGCCTGCGGCGGCTCCCGCACCGCGGTCAGCCAGCACCTGGCGAAGCTGCGCTTCACCGGCATGGTCGAAACCCGCCGCGAAGGCCGCCGCATCATCTACCGCATCCGCGACGGCCACCTCGCCCGCCTCGTCCGGGAAGGTCTCAACCTCGCCGACCACATCGTCACCGGCGAACTGCCGCACGAATAGAGCGCGGTTCGAACGGGTCGTTTCCTCGCCCGCGCGGGCCCGCCGGATGTCGTGGCGGGCACCGACCGGTCACGGAGTGGGATCGATCCGGGGCCCGCGGTGAATACGTAGTCCCTCCGAAGGCAGTGGCGCCGAATCAGTTCTGGGCCGTCCCGATCGGCCCGGAAGGGTATGAGCCGTCATGTCCGCCGATGATCGAGATGCCCGCCCACCGGAGTCGAATGCGGAACTGTCCGCCGGCGACCGTGCCGAACTCGAGCGATTGCGTGCCTATGTCGCGGCGCATCCACCGCACGGAACTCGTCGGCACGCATGGCGCTGGACCGGAGTCGTGCTGCTGCTGATCCTGACCGCGGTGCTGATCATCGGATCGGTGACGACACGCTTCGTGCGCAGCCAGATCTTCGACACCGACCGCTATGTCACGACCGTCGCACCGCTGGCGACCGATCCGGCGATCCAGAAGGAATTGGCCGACAAGATCACCGACGCGATCGTCACCCGCGTCGACATCAAGGCGTACACGGCCGATGCGGTCAATGCGCTCACTCAGAACGTCGGCCAGTTGTCGGATCGTCCTCGTGCGGTCGCGGCGCTCGACAGTCTTCCCGCGCTGGTGGCCGACCAGGCCGAGAACTACATCCACCAGGCCGCGACGGCGGTGGTGACCAGCGATCAATTCGTCGAGGCATGGGATAACGCCAACCGCCGCGCGCACGACGCACTGGTCCACGTGGTCAAGGGGGAGACCAGACCAGGCATCGAGGTCAGCGACAACGGCACCGTGAGCATTTCGCTGAAGCCGATCCTGGCGACGGTGCGCGAACGTCTCGACGCCCGCGGAATCCGCTTTGCGGACAAGATTCCGGATGTCGACACGCAATTCGTCATTTTCCACGCCACCGAGCTGCCCAAGTATCAGAAGTGGATGCGCACCCTCGATCGGTCGGCGAACATCCTGCCGTGGGTGGCATTGGCCACCGCGGCGGGCGCGGTGTGGCTGGCTCCGCGCGGACGGCGGCTGCGGACCCTCGCGCTGGTCGGCGTCGCCGGCGCGGTCGCGATGGTGCTACTGGCGGTCGGGGTGGTGATCGCGCGCAGTATCTACCTCGATTCCGTTCCGCCCGATGCCTTGTCACCACCGGCCGCCACCGCACTGTTCGACACGGTGATCCACCCGCTGCGGGTGTCGCTGCGCGCGGTCGCGGTCGTGAGCCTGGTCGTGGCAGCGGTGGGATATCTGGCCGGGTCGTCCCACTCGGCGCAGTCGGTACGTTCCGGTTTCGGGCGGCTCATGGTCGCCGCCCGCGGCCGGCGTGGGCGCCCGCCCACCGTGGTCGAGGCGTTCGTCGCGCGCTATCGCACACCGCTGCGCCTGGCGGTGCTGGCCGGCGCTGTGCTCGTCCTGGTGCTGTGGCCCTATGCCACCGGTCTGGTCGTAGTGGGTATCGCGCTGGTCGCGGGCGCGCTGCTGCTGATCGTCGAAATACTCGCGCGGCCGGCGGCCCCGGCGGAAACCACTGTCGGCCCGCAGACCTCGTCGACGACCGGGTGACGCCGGGTCCGGCAATTCGGTCACGTTTCGAGGTCGATCGACCGGTGCACCGGTTCGTGATTATCCGCGACGTTTGCCGCGACGAATCGTTAGATGCCCGGTTGGCTCGCCGAATTCGTCCATCGAGGGATGTACCAGGTCGGTGAGCGAACCGGGACCATCGTCCGCCGCGGCGGCTGGTCAGGAGGCAGCGCAGCGCCGCATGTCACAACCCACCAGGACCGACGCATGTCGGTGCACGCCGGCGGATGTCCCGCCGGTGAGGTTCACGAAAAGGGGTGAGCCGTCGTGACGGCTACGCAACACGGAACACCGAATGGGCGATCCGACACCCGGTATGCGGTGGCGGCCGGTACTTCGCTGGCCGCGGCGGCCCTGTTGGCCGTCACCGGAGTGGTGTCCATCCTGCAGGGCGTTTCGGCCATCGCGAAGGACGACGTCTACGTCTCCGGGCCGGACTACATCTACAAGTTCGACATCAGCGGATGGGGATGGATCCACCTCATCCTCGGCATCCTGATGGTGGCGGCCGCCGCCGGTTTGTTCACCCGTTCGACCTGGGGACAGATGCTGGCGATCGCGCTACTGGGCTTGTCCATCATCGCCAATTTCCTGTGGTTGCCGCACTATCCGTGGTGGTCGATCCTGGTCATCGCCCTCGACATCGTGGTGATCTGGGCGATCGCCACGTGGGATCCGCGCCGGGTCTGACAGCTCGCGCCGACCGGACCGCGTCTCGGGGACACGGTCCGGTCGCCGTGCTGTCATCTGCAGCCACCGCATCGGCGCGTCGAATTCGCCGCTCCCGTATCGCCCGCGCAGGGCCTCGGCCGCGATCGCGGTAGCGGATTCGAGATCGAGGGACGAATGCCGTTCGATCTCGCCGCGCAGCGGGGTGCCCTGGCACAACGCCATCGCAGCGGTCTCGGCAGTCGACCGGCTCGCCCCGTCGATGTACTCGCCGGTGATCTGTTCGAAGCCGGCTTGCGCGAGTTCGCCGCGAATCCGGTCGATGTCGAAGTATCCGTGCGGTGTACGGCGGAAGAATTCGAGCGGTTCCTCGGGTGCCGCCGTACACAGCGCCTGGGTGACGACCAAAGCCACGGCATTGGTCTCGAGCCGGTCCCAGACGTTGAAGGCGAACACGCCGCCCGGGCGCAACACCCGCAGGGTCTCGGCGTATCCGGCGACCTTGTCGGGCAGGAACATGGCGCCGAACTGACAGGCCACCAGGTCGAACGAGCAGGCGGCGAACGGCAGGTGCCCGGCGTCGGCCACCTGCCATCGCACCCGATCCGACGTCGAGCGGTTCGCGGCGGTCGTCAGCATGGGTTCGTTCAGGTCGGTCGCCACGATGTCGCGGCCGTCCAGCCGTGCCAGCGCTCTGGTCAGCACCCCGGTCCCCGCCGCGGTTTCGAGAATGTCGACCGCGTCCGTCGCGGCCACCGCCTGCGCGAGCAGCCGAGCGGGCTCGGCGAAGATCATCGGAACCAGCAGCGTGTCGTAGATCTGCGGGATCGATCCGGTGAACGACGTGTCCCCGCCTCCGGCCGGTGGGTTCGGCCTCGGATCACCACTCACGGCACGGATGCTACGCGCGCCCTCTCGCTGCCGGGCGAGATCTCCGCAGCGCCGGTATGTTTCGGCCGCGGCGATCAGATAGCGAGTGCGGTGGGCGTCTGCTCGAAGATCTGCGGCTCGCCGCCCGCGGGAAGCGCTGCGAGCATCCCGCGCCGACGGCGGTGGTCTTCGCGCATCGGCCGGACAGACGATCGCGGCCGGGCCACCACATGAGCTGCGCGCGCCAGTCGATCAGCCGGGCAGCCGCCACGGCGGATTGCGCCTGTTGCCGGCGGCGTGGAACAGGCACAGCCGGTGCCCGTCGGGGTCACGCAACCGGGCTTCGCGCCACAGCCAGGGCATATCGGCGGGGGATCGATCGAATGCGATGCCGGCGTCGGACAGGCGCCGATATTCGCCGTCGAGGTCGTCGGTCTCGAAATACAGGGTGATTTCCTCGCCGGTCGATACGGCGTCGACGCGGTCGACCGACAAGGTGCTCTCACCGGCGGGACATTCGAACCGCAGATAGTGATCGTTCTCGACGATCAGGCGCAGGCCGAGCAGCCGGTAGAAACGCTCGGAGCGGTCGAGGTCCGTGCTGCCGACGGTGACCTGGTTCAAACGCATACCGTCCAGTGTCGTCGTCGCGGTGCCGGATCGGCTAGGTTCGGTCTCGAGGTGCCTCGTGGCTATGCCTCGTCGAGCTGGAGGACCATGCTGCGGATCGTCGCATAGCGGCTGAGATGTTCCCGCACATCGTCGGCGCACTGCCGCCCGAGCTCGGACTCGAACGCCGCGACGAGGGTGGCCATGTCATCCCAATCCAGCATTCCCACGATGTAGTACGGCTCGCCGACTACGGGCTTCGCGTCGCGGCTGACGGTGTAGCGACGCAGGCCCGGCAGCTTGTTGGCGAGCGGGATATGTACATCCCAGTAGTGGTGTTCGAATGCCTCGATGTCGGAGGGGGTTTCGTACATGACCAGGAATCGGGCCGCAGGCTTGGGCGGCGTCGGTGCGCTCATCGGTCGGTCTCCTCGGGTGCTTGTGGTCCGGCCGCGTTGTTCGACCGGTTCCATAGTTCCGACGAACGACACCCCGCCAGATCGACAGCTGGGCGCCGAATTGTGAAACCGGTTTCCACAGAGTGCGGGCGGTTCCAGCCTCGCCCCCTTGCGCATCGATCAGGTCCGCTCGCCCCATGGCTCACTTCGCGACAGAACCTAGCCCTGGAGTGGAAGAGCCGGTGAGGCGGTGGTCGACGCGTTCGAGCCGGGCGGTTCCTCTCCGTCACGGAAGAGCCGGACTTCATCATCGGTGGCCTGCTCGCCGCGTGCCGTGCCAGGCGTGGGGGAGGGACGACCGGCTGCTCGAAACGGTCTGTCATGCAGACATTTCCGGCGGGGCGTGGAACCTGCCCTGACCGGATGGACAGCAGATGTTAATTCCAGAATCTCCCGGGTATGACGAAATACGCAGTCCGCAAATGTTACCGAAAGGAGGAACCCGATGATTATCGGTGATTTGTCTCAGGTCGTGAACATGGTCGTGGACTGGTTCGATCAGATGCGTAGCGTGATCGGCATCTGACTCCGGTCCCTCATCCACCCGCCGAACCGCACGGTATGCGGTTGGGCGGGTGGTTCTTCGGCTGAAAAGCTGGTCGGCACAGCGTGTTTCGATTGCGGTGACGTTTTCCTGACGGGTCCAGCGCTTTCGTTTCTCACAGCGGGGGCGGGATCCCTCACAGATGCCCGACGGCGAAGTCCGCCGCCTCGCCCGCCTTGGCGGTGTAGCTGGTCCGGTGCACTTTCCAACTCGTGCCCTTCGGATCGCAGACCGGGTCGTTCGCGGTGCAGGTGTCGTAGGTGCGGCCCGCGTAAGGGCCGGTCACGCTGTGACCGATGCCGCGAATGGGGTTGCCGAACAACAGAATCGCGGCGATCTTCGGCGCCACCGACGCGGGCAGGGTGGCAACGATCGGCCCGCCGACCTTCGCACCCACACTGCTGATGCCGATCGAATTGTCGACCACGTTCGCGCCTTGCGAATATCCGACCAGGACGAAGCGCTGGTTCGGGCACGCCTTCGCCGCGTCGGTCACATGTGTCACCAAGTCGCGGTTGCCCTGCTGCACCGACCACGGCTCGACCAGGCTTGCCGGGTACTGAACGCGATAGGCGCTGTGCGAGATCGACAAGCGCTGTGCGAGTGCGTGATACACCGGGTCGCCGACGACTGCGCCGAGACCGGGGCCGGCGCCCAGCGGCTCGCCGGTGCCGCGAGCGACGACGACGTCGACATCGGCACACGTCGTCTGCGCCGCTGCGGGCGCGGCCGCCGAAATGCCGGCCACTGCCAGCGTGGCGGCGACCGACGCCACTGCTGACGCCGCAGCCATCCCGCGGACATGGCGCGCCCCTTCCCTGTCGAACAGTGCCATCTGTGCGTCTCCTCTGCCGGTCGACCCGATACCCGAGCGGTACCGATGCTGATCGGACGCTAGAACCGCAACCAGGCTCAGGAGAGCCGAGGCGCCGGACTCCAGTATTTTCACCAAGCCCCTCCGGCATCGCTGGTGGGGTGCACAGGGCCTCCGACCCGCCCGGTTCGATACCCGACAACACCCCAGCAGAGGAGGGGGTCGAGGTTGGACGGCCTCAACAGGCGTCCACGGAGGCCACGACCCCGTCCCGAGCGAATCGAGCCGCCCTGGCACTCAGCGGCAGGCCGCCCAGCCCGGCCGAGAGAAGAACCAGGGCGACGAACCGGTCGCCCATGACAGACCCCGCGACCCTCGTGCAACGAACTCCACAACTGCCACACCGCGACTTCGAAAGGGCCGCAAGTTCGTTCGGCTCCTCGTCGTGCCGACCCGTCGGCGACAGCGGTCTCGCCGTCGCCGCACTCGCGGCCGACGCCCGCCCCGGCAACCGTCGGTCAGGCGAGCCGCACCACGCGGTCCCGCTCCATCCTTCCCCTCTGCCGGGATCGCCCGCATGCAGCCGATTTGGTCCAACAAGGGGGTAGTGAGGTAATCTCTTCGAGCACCCGCAAGCGGGAGCCACGGGCTGTGGCGCAGCTTGGTAGCGCACTTGACTGGGGGTCAAGTGGTCGCAGGTTCAAATCCTGTCAGCCCGACCGAGAAAATCCCCTCCGACCAGCATCGGAGGGGATTTTCGTGAGTGGGGATATGTCCGGAATTCGAGCCGATCTCACAGAAATCTCACGTTTTCGGACCTGCACCGCGGGCCCACTGCTCGAGGACCTCCCGATTGTCGGGCGCGGTCTCGGGGACGTCGATGTAGTGGGCCTTGGCCACCGCTTCGGTGTTGCCGAGCTGTCGCGCGGCCCGTTCGGGATCACCGTAGGCGTTGTCGATGACTGTCGCGACCACGCGGCGGAAGGTCCGTGGCGTCACCCACGCGTAGTTGTCCCCGCGCGAGGCCCGCCACACTCGCCCGAAGTTGTTCGGATTGCGCAGCGAGCCGTTGCGGGCGGGAAACAGCACACCGTGCGGGTTGGGCTGGCCGGTCACCTCGAGGTCCTTCATCGCCTCACGGCACGCTTGCACCGCATGCTCCGGCAGCAACATCCTGCGCCAGCCGTGCTCCGACTTGGGGAAAGGCTGGCGGACCCACCCTCCCGTACCCGCTCCTTTCACTTCGATCAGTGTTCCGGTGACGTCGAGGTATGGGATGGGCGCATCGAGATCGATGTCGTCGAGGCGGACCGCGAAAACCTCGTGCGGACGCAGGCCGGTGCCGCAGATCAGGTCCACCACCCACACCACCGACCAGTCGCGCGGCGGACCGCAGGTGTATGCGGGGGTGCCGGGAATCTCCTCGCCGCGGGCCCATGCCCGCACCTGTTCCCGGAAGGCGGGTAACGCGTCGGGGTCGGCGACCTTTCCGCGGGCGCGCGTGCCGCGCCGTGTGAACGCGCTCACGCCGTCGACCGGGTTGGTGTCGATGGCGCCGTGACGCACTGCGATCTGCATCATCGCACGGAGAATGATCTTGTGCTGCTTGGCTTTGCGCCGCTTGCCCAATCCGACCAGGTGCTTGAGATGGCGATCCAGCTCGCCGGTCGTGGCCTGCCATACCTGCAGATTTCCCACGGAATTCTCGATCTTGATCGTCTTCGGGTCTGCGCGTTTGTCGGTCGACACATAGATTTCGCGCCGATAGTCCTCCACGTTGCCCTCGGTGTAGGCCTCGTCGGCCTCGAGGTCCGAAAGGAGTTCGGCGGCAAGCTCGATCAGCTTGGTACTGCGAGTGATGCGCCGGTATCCCAGCTGCTCTCGATAGTCGCGCATCGCCTCCGCGAGCCGGTTGCTCGCGTCGTCGGAGCTGCGCCCGATCCGCTCGATCTGAGTCGGGCCGCTGGCGCCGTAGAAGCGAACCGTCGTGCGCCACCGACCGTTCTTCTGCTTCTTCGGTTTCGTCGGAACACCGAAAGTGCCCACCGGTCTCGGTAACCGGCCTCCCATATCGCCTCCCTTGAACATTGAGTGGTCCCAACCCCGCGCCGACGAGACCGTGGACGCTCGTCCCGCCGGCCCGAACGCCCGCGCGAGTCGTCCAGAGCGCTACCGGTCCATGGCGTGGCGTCGCTGCCGAATTCACCAGCCGAAGCCTGGCCATCGCACCGCCGCCCTACAAGGGGTGAATAGTCGCTGGGAATTAGCCAACGGTCCGTCGTGTGGGCACGACGAGAAAGATGCCGTTGCTTCCGGTTGGGCGGTGCATGCAAGGTGCCGCGTCGCTTCTTGCCGACCAGCAACAGCCGCAACGTATTTCATCGAAATGAATCGGATGGATGCACAGGCAAATTGAGATCGGGATTCAGCCAGGAGACGCACTGCGCGTACTAGTCCAACGGTCGGCGCTGGCCGCCGCCGTCGTCGACCTTGCTCTGCTCCCAGGCCAGCAGATCCGACAGGCGATACCGCCTGTAGCGGCCCATGCGCGCAAAGCGTGGGCCACGTTGAGCGGCCGCCCAGCTGGCTAATGTCTTCTTCGGTATCTTCAGTCGCTCGGCCACCTCATCGGTGCTGAGCCACACTTCCTCATCTTCCATGGCCGCCTCTGCGGAAATCGCCCAGCCGGAACGCCTTTGCGGCAAGCAAAGACAGGAAAGAGGGGAGGATGACGATCGTTGGCAGAAAAGGGAGTAAGTGCTCGTGGCGCCGGCACCGGTCCCGATGAGGATTCATGAAGCTGCCGGTGGACGGCGGCCCCTCACCGCGAGGTCGGTGGCTGACAACTTTCGGGATCGAACTGCGGCACATGCGGAAACGTGCGTGATTCTCGGCGCAGCCGTCCCAACGGAGATGTCGGCGTCGCAACATGGTGAGGCCTCGATTCTGTTCGTATCGAGTCCCTCGCGTTGCGCCAGACGAAGTACAGGCTTCCAGCTCTGCAGTCAGAAGGGAAGTGGTATTCCGAATCGAGAACTACTTCTTGGCCGGATCTCAGGTGTTGGCGGCGTTCGCCGACCGGCATAGCCGAAATTCGGGAACGAGGCGTGGCTCACGAGAAACCCTGAAAAAGCGCCTTGTCGCTGGGATGCATCGCAGCCACGCTCCCGGTCTCGCCCCATGGGCCCGACTGAGCCGGCCACCGGCGCAGCGCCCGACCAGCGGTGTTCCACTCGGGTGATGGGCTGGGCTGGGCCGAGTAGGTCTAACTTGCCTGGTTGTATGCCTCGACGATGTCGGCCTGGATCCGCCCGCGGCTGGAAACGTTGTAGCCGTTGTTCTTTGCCCACTCACGGATCGCGCCGGTTTGCTGCTTGTCGGCTGCGGTACGCGTCGTGGGCTTGGCCTTGGCGCGGGAATACCGGCCGACCTTGCGAGCCGCAGCAGTCCACTCCTCCAACGCGCCACGCAATTTGCGGGCGTTCTTGTTCGACAGATCGATCTCGTACTCGACACCATCGATGCTGAACGAGACCGTCTCTTCAGCTTTCGACTTGCCGTCGAAGTCGTCGATCAGTTCGACGACGACCTTCTTCGCCACGTAGCCCTCCTGCGTAGTTGATCGAAACGTGTTGCCAAAGTGTCGGACAGATAAGCTTAGGCAGAGCCACCGCACGCTGAGTGGCCAGTCTGCGTGCCCGGACCCTCACACGCGAGAGGTCGCTGGTTCGAAACCAGCTGGGACCACTTCGTTTATGCAGGTCAGCAGTCGTTCTGTGTACTCCGATCACGCTTCGTGCAACATGCGTGCGATAGTCAAGTCGTCCGATTGTGCTCCTACCGCGGTGTCGCGGCTTACGCGGGCGCGTTGCCGCATCGGTGACGGAAACGTAACAAACTTGGGGCGCCGGAGAGGATGGTGGGCGAGGTGTCGGAATACCTTGGTGCCCGTCTCCCTGCTTCTCGTTTAGAACCTCCGTCGGCGCCTTAGGGGAGTGATCGAGCGCCTCGCTGTCCCTCTCCCAAGAGTCGGTTGGAGCGGACGGTACCGGGCCGGTTCCCTGTTCATGACACCGTCGACAATGTCACCTTGCTCTTGGGGTTCCAAGGCGTTATTGCCCGCGGGAGGTCCGCCTCGGCGGCCGGCACGGCAGCCGGATGCGCGGTTGAAGGCGTCGGCCACCGGCCCAAGTTCATTTGTCCCGGACTCGAGTTCCCGGTTCCCGGGGATGCTCGACTCGGTCACTAAAGGCTCTTCTGGCCATATACTGGGGGAGCCAGCGCGACGGGGCTCCGCGGAAAAATCGACGTGTCGGAACGGCGCCGATGGCCGAGAAGGATTCTGTGATAACGGGGAGCGATCCTCCCGCGGTGATGATCGCCGAACTGCGAGCGGTCGGCTTCGAGGATGCACAGGTGATCGGCCGGGGCGGATTCGGTGTCGTATACCGGTGTAGGGAAAAGGCTTTGGGCCGCATCGTCGCGGTTAAGGTGCTCACGTCCGTATCCGACTACGGCGGTGAGAATCTCGCCCGGTTCCTGCGTGAACAGCGGGCCATGGGTGGGCTTCCCGAACACCCCAACATCGTTCAGATCCTGCAGGTGGGAACGACTGGACATGGGCACCCCTTCCTGGTCGTTCCCTATTACGCCAGGGGTTCACTGGAGCAGCGGATCCGGCAGTCGGGTCCGTTGTCGGTGGCGCAGTCGCTGCGCGTTGCGGTCAAGCTCGCGGGTGCGCTGGAGACGGTGCATCGTGCGGGGATCTTGCATCGAGATATCAAGCCGGGCAATGTTCTTCTCACCGACTATGGCGAACCGCAGCTGACCGATTTCGGCATCGCGCGCATGGAGGGTGGCTTCGCGACCACGACGGGTGTGGTGACCGGCTCCCCGGCCTTCACCGCACCCGAGGTGTTGCGCGACGGCACGCCCTCAGTCGTCTCAGATGTGTACGGTCTGGGCGCGACCCTGTTCTGCATGCTCACCGGGCACGCGGCCTATCAGCGGCACTCCGGGGAGCGGCTGGTTGCCCAATTCCTACGCATCGCCGAGGAACCGGTTCCTGATCTGCGTCCCACCGGAATGCCCGGCGACATCTGCGAATTGATCGAAGCGAGCATGTCCGCCGACTCCGCGACCCGGCCCGAGTCGGCGCTCGCATTCGGCAACCGGGTGCGTCAACTGCAACGCAATCACGACCTGCCTGTCGACGAGATGGCGATACCGCAGCTCGGACCAGCCATCACGCTGGAAGGTGCCGCCGATACCGGCAGGGCGACAGTCTCGGCTCCGTTCGCCCGAACCGGAACTTCGGTCACGCCCCCGACCGCGGAGACCAGGTTCTACCCCGCGCGCTCACCGCGCCGGCTGGTCGCTCGCCCGCGGCTGCTGGAGGTTCTCGACGCCGATCCGTGGCCTCGGCTGATCGTGGTGCACGCACCGGCCGGATTCGGTAAATCGACCTTGGCCGCGCAGTGGGGGCAGCGCCTGATCGAGCGCGAGGTGGCGGCCTGCTGGCTCAATATCGACGATGACGACAACAACCCGGCATGGTTCCTCCTGCATCTGATCGAGGCCGTCCGCCACGCACGCCCGGCACTGGCCGCCGATCTCGACCGCATCGTCGAAGAACACGGTGCCGGCGTGGCGCGTTATGTGCTGACAACGCTGATCAATCGAATTCATGCCGGCGGTGAGCGTCTGGTCGTGTTCATCGAGGACTGGCATCTGGTGACCGACGCCGACACCACGGCGGCGCTGCGGCTGCTGCTCGACAACGGCTGTCATCACCTGCAGCTGCTGGTCACCAGCCGCGAGATGATCGGACTGCCGCTGTCCGCGTTGCGGGTTCGCGACGAATTGATCGAGATAGATTCCACGGCATTGCGTTTCGACGATGCTGAGGCCGCTGAATTCCTCTCCCGCGTCAACGGCCTGACATTGGGCGATCGCGATGTAGGCCGGTTATGTTCCGGGACCGACGGCTGGATCGCGGGCCTCCAGCTGGCGTCGATATCGCTGCGCGGGAAGCGGGACCCGGCGGCCGCGATCTCGGCGATCTCGGGGCGGCATCAGGCCATCGGCGAATATCTCACCGATAACGTTCTCGATGCGCTCGCGCCCGAATTGCTGACCTCCCTCCTGGAAACTGCTGTCACCGAGCGGATTTGCGGACCGCTGGCCTCGGCGCTCACCGGGCGGCCCGACGGGCAGGCGATGCTTGAGGATATCGAGCGCCGGGATTTGTTTCTGCGCCGCATCGATGAGGGCGGTCGGTGGTTCCGTTACCACCATCTGTTTTCCGATTTCCTGCAGCAGCGGCTGGAACGCGATCGGCCCGAACGTATCCCGGAACTGCATTCTCGGGCCGCGCACTGGTTTGCCGACAACAACATGCTCAGCGAGGCCGTCGATCACGCACTGGCCGCCGGTGAGCCGAAGCTGGCGGTGCGATTGGTGTCCGAACACGCGCGAGATGCCATCCAGCATTCCCAGCTGACCACCCTGACCGCACTCGCCGACAAACTCCCGCCTACGCAGGCAAACGCCGATACCGATCTGCAACTGGCGCTCGCGTGGGCAGCCGTGCTCCTGCGCCGGCCGCACCGGATGCATATTGCCGTCGAGCTGGCGATCGCCGGCGCTTCGGCGAACGATGAGATGCCACAGCGAGATTCGAACCTCGTCGTGGAGGCGAATCTTGTGCGGTGCGTCGCGAGCGCCCTCTCCGACCACCTCGAAGGAGTCGACGCCATCGTCGCGCAGTGCTGTGCACGCACCGATACCCTGGACCCGTTCGTGCTGTGCGCGGCCGCCGACTTGGGCGCCTTCGCCGCCCTGCACCGATTCGACTACGACCGGGTCCACGAATGGCATCGGTGGGGCAGGACCTACTTCCAGCACGTCGCCGGCGCGCTGAGCGTGATGTACAACCACTGCTTCGCCGGGATGGCGGCCCGCGAACAGCTCGACACCGCTACCGCCGAGGACCATTTCCGCACTGCCCTGCAGGTGGCGCGCACCACCGCCGGGGAGAATTCGCTGACGGTGCGGCTGGCGTCGGCGATCCTGGGCGACTTCCACTACGAACAGGGCGACTTCGACGAGGCGGAGCGACTGCTCGAGGCGAGCATCGAAGTCGGATTCGAGGGTGGGACAGTCGATTTCCTGCTGTCCGCCTATGGAACCTCCGCCCGGATCGCGGCCGCGCGCGGCGATCGGACGAAGGCCCGCGAGCGGCTCGCCGAGGGCGCGGAAGTCGCCGAAACTCACGGCCTGCCGCGGTTGGCGGCCCGCATCACCTTGGAGCACGCCCGGCTGGGTGCCGCGGTACTGCCTGCCGAGATCCCTGGTGCACCGGGTGACGACGGCATCGCGATCGTGACCCGGGAACTGCTGGAGGAGGCCGCAATTCGCACGTTACTGCTCGGTGATCAGGCTGGCGCGACCGCGCGAGCGGCCGCACTGCGCCAATCGATCGACGGCGAGGCTCGCCCCCGTGCTGCCCTGTATTCCGCTGTGCTGTACGCGCATTGCCTGCTGGCGACCGGCCAACGCGACGCCGCCGAACCGTTGCTGGCAGGGGCACTGCGCCGCTGCGCGCAAGCGAACATCGTGGCACCGTTGTTCGACGAAGGCCCCGACGTGCTGTCCGAAATCCGCCGTCTGACTGTCGAATTCACCAGAGACCGACACGCGCCTAACAGTTTCTCGCTCCCGCGCGCATTTCTCGACCGCCTCGCCCGGCCGCTGTAGGACTGCCCCGCACAGCTGATCGGCAACCATTCGACGGCATGTCAGGTGGGGCGCAGCTGGGTGAACGTTGTGGCCAGCGCTAGCAATCGGTCGGTCAACTCGAGTGCGTCAGGTTCGTCGGTTCCGGCGGTCAGCCATTTGATCGATCACCGCCATGACGCCGCCGAGGAAGAATGTGCTGATGACCGCTGGGTTATGCGGTCGAATGCCTTCCAGCACCGACTCGGTGGCGTGGCGGTGCAGCGTCTCGGAGGGGCGAATCGCGGCAGTTCTCAGCGTGAACGCGCAGGATCCGGTGACCAGCGCTCGGTAGAAGCGGTGACGAGCGGCCAGATGCTGGGCGGCGGCCAGTGTCCGTACCCGTAGGGTCTACTCGCTCAGGTCTGGAAACAGGGAAACACCTCGCGCTCGGCCATGTCCATCGCCGCGGCCGGGAGGGCCGAATCGCGGTCGCCGAACTGTAGATAGACCACCTGCCGGCTCACTCCGGCGGCGTCGGCGAGTTCGGTGACCGTCACCGAGGTGGTGCCTCGCTCGGATACCAATCGCACCGCGGCATCCAGCAGCGCCGCGCGGGTGCGCTGCACCCGCGGATCAGTGGTGTTGTGGCAAGAATAGAATCCGACCGGTTGGGTCGTGTGGTTAAGTCGGGTCCGCCGGTATGTATCTCATGAATGAGAATGCAGTTCTCGTGCAGGTGTGGCCGCTACCGGACCGCGGCCGGCCGATACTACGGGCGGCGGTGGCTGAGTCGGGCTGCCCACGGGGTAGCCGTTGTCGCTGCCGCTGCGGCGGTCACGACTGCCGGGGGTGTCGCACACGCGGACCAGACCCCTGTCGCCTCGGCCGGTTGCGGCGCTTCGGTCTCCGGACCGGGGCGCTCGACCCAGCAGTTCGCCGCAGCCGGGAGATCGGGGAGCTTCATCCAGGACGTCCCGCCCGAGTCCGGCCGGCCCCTGCCGGTGGTGATCGACCTGCACGGGTATATCGATCCGGCCACGATCGCGCACGACACCAGTGGGTTCGGTCCCTTCGGCGCCGACCACGGGTTTATCACGATCACCCCGCAGCTGGACGAACCCGGTTTGCCGCGTTGGAATTTCGCACAGAACAGTGCCGATGTCGACTATCTGTCGGCGCTGCTGGCCCACGTGCAGTCCACGATGTGCACGGACGTGCGGCGGATGTACGTGACGGGGATGTCGATGGGCGCGTTCACCGCCTCGTCGCTGGTCGAAGCGGTCATCGTCGGTGTGCCCGACGAGAAGTGGGGTGAGCAGATCGGGGCGGTGCTGCGCGCCGAGGATCCGGACAATCCGCCGGACGTGGCGGATTTGAAGCTCTGGTGCCGCGAACGAATCGCCGCGCACAAGACGCCGGCGCTGTGGTACTTCACCACCGAACTTCCGATGACGCCCTCGGGCAAGATTCAGAAGTTCCGTGTCCAGGACGATATCGCCTCGCAGCGCCTGGTCCCGGCGTCGTCGTTGACGCCGGTCACAGACTGACGGCCGCCTCAGACGAAATCGGCCACGAGGCGGTTGAACTCGTCGGCGCGTTCGATCTGAGTCCAGTGACCGCATCGGGAGAACATGTGCAGATCGGCGTCGGGCAGTAGGTGCACCATGTTCCACGAGACATCGACGGGGACGACGCGATCCTCGCGGCCGTGGATCAGCAGGGTGGGAACGGTGATGGCGCGAACCTGCTCCGCGGTGATACCGAGTTGACTTCCGGCGTGGTCGGGGTGGAAGAACATCGTGCGGTAGGCCTCGTGTGCGCCTGGGGCGGCGCTGGCTTCGTATCGGATCCGGACGAGCTCGTCGGTGATCATCGACTTGTCGACCGCGAAGTAGTCGCGCAGCAGGTCCCGCATCGCCTGATGTGACGGTTCGTAGCCGCGCAGTGCCTCGAGCCCTTCGGTCATCGTCATGCCGACGCCCGGTGAGCCCATCAGGACGAGGCGGTCCAGGCGGCTCTGGTCGTCCTCGGCCATCTGCATCGCGATGCGGCCGCCGAGCGAATTCCCGACCACCGAGGTCTTCTCGATGCCGAGCGCGTCCAGGAATTTCCACGCGTGGTCGGTCCAGGTTCGCAGCGAGTAGCGCAAATCCGCGGGGCGTTCGGTCAGGCCGAAGCCGACCAGATCGAGCGCGACGGCTCGCGACGAGCGGGCCAGGGCTGGCAGGGCGTGGTGCCAATTCGCCCACGCGGACACCCCCGGGCCCGAACCATGCAGCAGCAGAACGGTTTTCCCGTCGCCGGCGTCGTGATAGTGCGTCGATACTCCGTCGACGTCGATGAATTGGCCGGTTTCGAGTGTCGTTGTCGCGGTCATCAGTTCGTTGTCTCCTTCATCGGTGAACGGCCCTCGAGGCCACTGAGCAGCATCAGATCCCGGAGGTCGTCGGGGTGGGCGGCCGCGTCGCGGTAGTACGCCAGTTCTGTCTCCAGCTCCCGGCGGTCGCTGACCTGTGAGATGAGGTGCTGGCGCGCGGCGCTCATGGGTGCGGCGTGGTCGTCGAAGACGCGCTTGCGGTCGCGCGCGTACTCGTCGAGAACGATGTCCCCGGCCTGTCCGGTGATCACCGCGCTCAGTGCGTCGATCAGGTGGAAGGCGTCGAAGAATGCGGTGGTCGGGCTGTGACCGGTCATGCGGTTGGTGACGTGGGCGGCCTCGCCTGCGAGCAGAACGCGACCGCGCCGGTAGGTCGGCGCGGTGCGCTGATGCATGCGCGCGCAACGGTTTTCGAAGATGCGGGCGGGGGCATCGCCCAGGATGTTGCAGAGGGCATCCGAAAGCCGGTCGGCGACACCGGCTTCCGGCAGCGTCGATGGTTCGGCGAAGGTATAGCGCCAGCAGTTGTCGTCGGCGCGCTGCACGACCGCGCCGTAGCGGGCGTCCACCTGGACAGTGGTGGCGGCATATCCCTGCCTTGCGAAGTCCGCCTCGACCAGTGCCGTGACGCAGCGCTCCGGCCAGGTGTATCCGGGAAATCCCAGCCCCAGTCCGCGGCGGACCGCGCTGCGCGTGCCGTCGGATCCCACCACCCAGTCGGCGCGCAACCGGTGCGCGCCCGTCGCATCATCGAAGGCCAGCTCTACACCGTCGCCGTGCTGAATGATTTCCGACAGCCGGACATCGCGCAGCACCCTGGCGCTGGGCTGGTCGGCCAGATGCCATGCCAGAATCCGGCACAGCGCGGCCTGCTCTATGTGCAGGGTGAACGGAAAAGGTGTGACGGGCGCCAAGGCGCCGAGGTCGAAGTCGAGCCGCTCGCCGGTGCGCAA
The DNA here is from genome assembly GCF_001613505.1 of Nocardia mikamii NBRC 108933. Lineage (GTDB taxonomy): Bacteria > Actinomycetota > Actinomycetes > Mycobacteriales > Mycobacteriaceae > Nocardia > Nocardia mikamii. Next base: position 169,042 of record NZ_BDCM01000017.1, on the reverse strand, counting down.
CACCCGCAGGCACCAGCGTGCGGATGTGAATCCCGTTCGCAGGGCATCGTCGAGGACTCCGAGCCGGTCGAGGCCCGGCAGGACCGACCAGTCGTGGGCGCAGTGGGCTGCCGCGATGTCGTCGCACCCGGTGTCGGCGACCAGCACGTCGACGCCCGCGCGCGCCAATCCCAACGCGGTGGTCGATCCGGAGAGATCCGCTCCTGCAACCACCACCTGCACGTCATTCATCCGGACACCCACAGGCGTCGAATACCGTTGTGCAAGTGGTGATTTCGGTCGGCGCCCGCAGGAATGCGGAACCGTTCGCGGCGTGGATGGCGTGCACGGTCGGCGCCTCGATCGCTGCCATGGTCTGCGCGGAGCGCAGGAAGTCGGCTGCCCCCTCGAGCTGGCCGGGAATGAACGGGTAGTCGGTACCGAGCATGACGTGATCGGACCCGAACCGCTCGACCAGCAGGCTCAGGTGCGCGGAATCGAAGACCAGCGAATCGACCCAGAGCGAGCGGACCAGCTCCTGAACCCGGCCCTCATCCGCGTCGAGCCAGATCTTCGCACCCAGACGAAGGCGGGGATATGCCCACGGAAATGTTCCGCATCCGTGCGCCAGCGCCACCCGCAGGTTCGGGAAGCGTTCGAGTACACCACCGAATATCAGGGCCGTCGCGGCGACGGCCGTATCGGTGAGCATTCCGAGCCCGAAGTCGTATGGTTGCCCGCCACGGTGGATCACCCCACCACCGCCGTCGGTCGGATGCACGAATACGGCGGCACCCAGCGACTCGGCGGCCTCGAAGAAGGGCACGAGGCCGGGGGAGTCCAGGTCTTGGCCGGCGATCCGGGTGCCGATCTCGACGCCGGTCAGGCCGAGATCGACAATCACACGCTCGAGTTCCTCGACGGCCGCGGCCGTATGCGGTAGCGGCACGGTGCCCAGCCCGGCGAGCCGCCCTCCGGATCGGGCGACGGCGGCGGCGATCGAGTCGTTCGTGGCCCGCGCGCAGGCTGCACCGACGGTTTCGTCGGCCCAGTAGGCCAGCATCACCGGTACCGGCGAGATGAGCTGCACCCCGATCTTCGCGGCGTCCAGTTCACAGATGCGTTCGTCGATATCCCACAACACCGAGCGAACCTTTCGAAACAGCTTGTCTCCCAGCATGATCGAGCCACCGCCGGGGCCGTTCCGGTGCAGCGTCGGCCAGCGCGGATCGCACAGACCGGGCAGGCGTTCGGTCATGTCGAGACCGAAATAATGGGCGTGGGTATCCACGCCGGCGGTCGAAGTCGTGTGCTTGGTGGTCAGGTCCACGTCATATCCGAATCCTGGGGCGGGAGGCTGTCCTGGCGGTTCGGAAACTAATGGGATGCGCGCTCGGCGGGTATGGCCGGTTCCGGCCCCCGGAACCGGCCGATCGGCCGGGGGTGACGGCAGTCACGATAGGGAGTACACAGGAAATCGAATCGCCTCACCCGAGGCTCGAGGTACACAATGACGTCTGCCGATACACCACCGCGCGAATCCGGTGCGGGCGATCCGCCCTCGATTCTGTCGAAGGCGTTCGACCTGCTGCGCGCATTCAACCCGTACGTCCGGGTCATGACGCTGAGCGAACTGGCCCGCGCCTCCGGGTTGCCGAAGTCGACGGTTCATCGCTTGCTGGCGCGACTCGTCGAACTGGGCGTCGTGGAACACCATCGCGGCGGGTACAAGATCGGCTTGGACATGTTGCAGCTGTGCGCGTCCACGCCGGCCGGCTATATGCGCGATCGGGCCATGCCGTATCTGACGAAGCTGCATCGCTGGTGCGGGCACACCGTGCACATGGCGGTGCTGCGGCAGTACGACGTGGTCTATCTGGAAAAGCTGTCGGTCTCGGAGTCGCCGACGTCGATCACCTCGGTCGGCGCGCGGCTGCCGGCGCATTGCAGCGCGCTGGGGAAAGCGCTGCTGGCGCATGAAAATCTCGACGATCTGCGCGACTTTCTGCCGCGCCCACTGCCGGCGTTGACACCGAAGTCGATCACTGGGGTCGACGTGCTGATCCAGGAACTGCGGCAGGTGCGTGCCGACGGTGTGGCCCGGGAGCGTGAGGAAGCACAGCTGGGTTTGGCGTGTCTGGCCGCGCCGATCTGTATGAACGGGTTCGCCGTGGGCGCGATTTCGGTCGGCTATCCCGCCGAGTTCGCGCCACCGACCAGCCTGGCGGGTGCGATACGCGCGACCGCCGCGCAGATCGGCAGCGATGTCGACGCGGGGCTGGGGCACGGGCGGGAGCGCTGGTTCCCCCGGGAGATCTGAGTCGAACGCGATCCCACCGCGGGAACCAGCAGGCCCGCTTCAGCGGAAGACGGCGAAGGCCTTGTTGGAGTTGAAGATCTCGGTGACGACCAGATCCGACCAGTCCAGCCGCATATCCAGTTCGCAGACGGCGCCGAGCAGGCAGTACCAGTTGAGCATCTCGTGCTGGCCCGATTCGATGATCTGCCTGCTGGTGCGCGCGTTCCAGAGGTCGTAATCGCCTGCGCACATGCCCCGATAGAGCTCCTGGTCGGACTCCGTATCCGGGCGCAGATGCCAGCCCTTGTCGTGCAGGAACGCATGCGACCAACTCGATGAGGCGACCAGTGCGATCCGCTGGTCGCTCTGCCGCGCGAAACGCCCGACGGCGCGGCCGAATTCGAAGCAGCGAGCCGGTGTCGGCCCTGGCGGGTCGAGGTTCTCTCCGACGTTGATATCGGCGAAGCGCGCGATCCCGCCCTTGCGGGCGATGACATGTTCGCCGTAGCAATTCACCGCCATCGGCACGATCGGATAGGGGAATTGCACGCCGACCTTGTCGTAGTCGAGAAACAGCTGCGTGTTGCCGAATGCGTGCGGAAAGTGGATGCCGGTCCGCGGCTGATACGAATAGGCGACGTCGACACCGCTGCTGAGTACCGCGCTCGCCGCGGCCTTGGCGAATTCCGGCGCGCCGCGCATGACGAAAGACGTGTCGGACGGCAGCCCCCAGACATTGGGCACGCGCAGCATGTCGAGAACCCCGAAGGGATGCACCACCGTATCCGGATAGGCGAGCACACAGAAGGAGGGAATCACTTCTTCGCGGAAGTTCTCGTACTGGTCGTCGCCCCAGACGATGAGGACGTCCGGATCGAAATCATCGATCGCGGCCCGACACCGTTCGAGGTCGGCGAGCAGATGGCGTCGATGGCCGGCGGCGGCCGCGGTGCCTCCGTCCTCGCCCCATTCCCGGCGCGCGAGTTCGGACCAGGACGCGCGATCTTTCACCTCCGGCGGGATGTCCGGATCTTTCAGGGCACTTTTGAGCAGATCGGCCATATGCTCGTCCGTGCCCGCCAGCAGCGGATAGTGGGTCAGGCCCACACCTATTACTTCTGCCACTACCTCACCTCGGTTGTTTCGTCCGCCGGGACGCGGTCGCGGCGGTCTGCTCGTACTCATCGCTGTGTTGTCTGCCGGTGATCGCCCGGCGGAACCCGCCCAGCAGCCGGGGGTTGTCCACGACAAGCGCCCCGACAAGGACGCCGTCGGTATCGGCGTATCCGGCGACCAGATCGCCGGATATCAGGTCGCCGCGCAGGATCCGGGCAGTGCCCAGGGCGGGACGCCCGATGATCTGGATGCGGTTGCCATACTGGTCGGACCAGACGTAGGGCAGGGTGGCGCGAGGCAGCGGTTCGCCGAGGATCGCCGCGGCCACGATCGAGGCGTGGTCGTTGGCGTTGGTCCAGTGCTCGATGCGCAGCGCCTCGCCATAGAAGGGGTGCTGGCGGCGAGCGATATCACCGACCGCGTAGATGTCGGGAAAGCCTGGCACACAGAGGGATTCGTCGCAGCAGATCCCGTCCTCGACCGGCAGTCCGGACGTCGTGAGCCAGTCGGTGGCCGGCCGCGCACCGATGCCCACCACGACGAAGTCGGCCGCGAGTTCGGTCCCATCGGTGAGCCGCACCGCCTGCACCCGAGGTGAGCCGATGAATTCGGCGAACCCGGTTCCGAACCGGAGATCGACGCCGTGGGACGCGTGGAGCTGGGCCATGGCGCGCCCGATGTCGGGCCCGAATTGCTGTGCGTGCGGTGTCGACTGCGCTTCCACAAGGGTTACCTCCACCCCGTGGGCTCGCGCCGCGGAGGCGACCTCGGCGCCGATGAAACCGGCACCGATGATCACGCCCCGCCTGCCGGGCACCAATTCCCGGCGCAGGGCGACCGCGTCGTCGGCGGTCCGCAGGGTATGGACATTGTCACGTGATTCGGCGCCGGGCAGACTCCGCGGCCGCACGCCGGTGGCGATGATCAAGGTGTCGTAACCGATCTCCGCGCCCGCTGCGGTCGCCACCGTCCGGCGCACGGGGTCCAGGCCGGTCGCGCGCACGCCCAGCCGCAGTTCGACATCGAGAGTGTCGATATCGGCCGGTGTCAGCAGCGGTGGCGGCACGACATCCGCGGATCCATCGAGCATCTCCTTCGAGAGCGGCGGTTTGTCGTAGGGAAGATGTCGTTCCTCGCCGATGACCGTGATCGCGCCGCGATACCCACGGGCGCGCAATGCTTGCACGGTTCGTACTCCGGCGACCGATGCGCCGACTACCACGATTCGCATGTTTTCCTCGTCGTGCTCGAGTTCAGGACAGGATGTAGACGTTTCCGTCCGCGACCTCCACCTCGAAGGTCGCCAGGGCGACGGTGGCGGGGAAGCACAGCGGCCGGCCGTCCCGAATGTCGAAGCGGGCCATATGAAGTGGGCAGACCACCTCGTTACCCTCGAGATCGCTGTCCTCGCCGAGGGACCAGGCCTCATGAGTGCAGGTGTCGGCGGTGGCGTAGAAGTCGCCGTCGTCGTTGCGGAACAGGGCGATCGGGACATCGCCCGCGACGGTCATCGATTCGCCCCTGTCCAGGTGGTCCACCGTGCAGACGAATCGCCGTTCGGTCGTCCGGGTGCTTTCCATATGCGCCTCACAGACATGTCTTTCGGCCGCCGGGCTGCGACCTGATCGTCGACCGAAGTCTGGGGCGTCGTCGGGAATGTGCCCAGGGGCGGTTTCACTCGCTGGAAACCTCGCCCTTCCGGCGTCGCTTCGGTTCCGTCGATCGGAACCGGCTCGTGCGTTTCCGCCTCGATGGGTGCACGGTTCTTCGATATCCGTGTCCGGGAGACCGAAGGAGTTCTGTGGTGTCTGAGTACGTGATCGATGACCGGGAGATGCCCAGGTTCCGCGTCGATCGGCGGGTGATGGTCGATCCCGAAGTCTTCGCCAAGGAGCGGGACCGCATATTCGAACGCAGCTGGCTGTATGTGGGCCACGAGTCGGAACTGAGCAAGAAGAACGACTTCACGACGCGGACGGTCGCGGGACGTCCGCTGATCTTCGCCCGCGACAACAAGGGGGAAATCCGGGTCTGGATCAATTCGTGCCCGCACCGCGGTGCGATGCTGTGCCGCGAGCGGCGGGGCAATGCCCGCTTCCTCACCTGCTTCTATCACGGCTGGAGCTTCAGCACGGCCGGAAATATGGTCTCGATGCCCGGTGACGATTCCTACGGCGAGGATTTCCAGCGGCCCGATCTCGCCGCACCCCCCAAAGTCGATTCCCACCGCGGCTTCGTCTTCGTCAGCTTCGATCCCGGCATCATCGACCTGCGAACCTATCTCGGCGCCGCGGCTGAATACCTCGACCTGGTCTGCGATCAATCCGAACAGGGGATGCGGGTGCTGGCGGGAACCCACGAGTATTCGGTGAAGGCGAACTGGAAGTTGCTGGTGGAGAACAGCATCGACGGCTACCACGCGGTCTCGACACATCAGCGCTACTTCGAGATGGTGCTCGCTGCCCGTGGTGAGCTCGATCCGAACGCCCTCGGCGAATCCCGGGGGGTCGACCTGGGCAACGGTCATGCCGTCATGGCTGGTGCGCCCACCACCGAGGGGCTTTTCGGGCGGCCGCTCTCGGATGCGGGCGCCGCGGAGCGTGCCGCTCGATTCGACCGGTTGAGGGAACTGTATGGGGACGGCTGGGTGGACCGAATGCGCGGCAACCGCAATATGGTCATTTTCCCGAACCTGGTCGTGATCGATCTGGTGATGGGTGTGCTGGTCCGCAAGATCGATCCGATCAGCCCGGACTACATGGAGGTCACCGCCTGGGAATTGGCGCCGCCGGAGGAAGGTGACGAGCTGCGCAAGCAGCGTCTGGACAACTTCCTGACCTTCTGGGGGCCGGGCGGGCTGGCCTCGCCGGACGACGTCGAAGCGCTCGAAACCTGTCAGGTCGGATACGGCGCCCGTAAGGAACTCGGATTTTCCGACATCTCGCGCGGGATGAACAAGCGGGTCAATTCCAGTACCGACGAATTGCAGATGCGGGCGTGGTGGCGCCGGTGGAACGAGCTGATTACCGGCGAGGTGTTGCCCCCGGAGGAGCAGGATCCGCTCGGCGAGGCATTCCGGGCGTCCAGGCGTACCCCGGAAGACGCCGCATCGGCGTTGTGAAACGAGAGGCGGCCGAAGGAATTTCCTCCGGCCGCCTCTTATCACTACCGATTCACTCTCGGGCGCAAGACCCTACGTGTGGTCCTACTCGATCCGTTTTCCAGTCGGCGCCGTTGCCAGCGGCGGGCGCGAGCTGTCGGTCGCGGGGCCACCCGGGCGTCGAGCCATTCGACCGTGCGCTGCCAGCTGTCGTAGTACGCCGCGTAGCCGGGTCCATCGTCACCGCACCGATAGAAGTCCCGTCCCACGCCCGGATAGGAGACGACCTCGGTGTAGATCTGCGACCGCGAGTCGAGTCGTGACGCCAGTGCCCGACGATCATCGGCGCTCACGCTCGGATCGGCGTCCCCGAACAAGCCGAGCCACGGCGTACGCACCACGTCGTCGAAGTCGAGCAGACCCGGCCCGTCGGCAGCGGGGCTGATACTGATCGCCGCGGCGAGTTCGCGCTGCGCCGCGGCCTCGAACACCGCCGAACCGCCGTGACCCACACCGACCAGCCCGATCTGCTCGTCGATCCAGTTACGGTCGTCGGCTCGGGCCATCAGCACATCCAGGTCCGAAGCATCGACGCTCCCGGCTTCGACCGCGAGCGATTCGTACCCGTGTTCGGCGAGCCGGTTCATCAGTCCGGGGCCGTCGCGGTTCAACGTACCTCGCTCGCAGATCAGCACGACCAGGCCGCGCGGCGTGCCATCGAGTGAAATCTCCAGTGCGGGCATCGGTTTCGTGGCTCCGAACAGGGGCGACGTGGCGGGCTGAATCAACACCGGCTCGTTCATGGGGTCCTCAGATCGGGTGCGGTGTCCACGGCCAATACTTCGCCGTCGCGCCGCCGTCCACGGTGATATTCGTACCGGTGACCATCGAGCTCTCGTCGGAGGCGAGGTAGACCACGGCGCCGACGTAATCATCCGGGGTGGGCAGTCTCGACAGCGGCAGCTGGCCGGTCAAGTCCATCCGGTATTCGCCTGGGGCGCTGAGCAATTCGTCGAGTTGTTCGCGCGCGGCGGGATGGTTCGGCGCGGTCGCGGTCGGGGTGAAGCCGTTGACCCGAATCCCGTGCGGCGCGAGTTCCATGGCCGTCGAACGGGTGAAGTTGATCAGTCCGCTCTTCCCGGTGGAGTAGCCGATATTGCCGGGCTGGCCCTGCCACGCGGCGGTCGACAACACGAGGATGATGCTGCCCGCGGTTTTCGTCTCGATCATCGATTTCGCGACGGCCCTGGTGAACAGAAACGAGCCGCCCAGGATGACGTCGAGTTGACGGCGGAAATCCGCATACCCCATCGTCAGCAAGCCCTGCTGGTGGAAGAACACGGCGTTGCCGACCAGGATGTCGACCTTTCCCCAGCGTTCGACGGCAGCGGCCACCGCCGCGTCGGCGTGGTCCGGATCGGTCACATCACCGGCGATGGCCGCGGCGTCGCCGCCCGCCGCGACGATCTCGACCGCACAGCCTTCGGCGACCTCGGCCGTGAGGTCGGTGCACAGCACCCGAGCCCCCTGCGCGGCGAGGCCGAGCGCCAGTGTCCCGCCGATGTTCGGGCTGGTCCCGGTGACGATGGCCACCTTTCCCTGCAAGCGATTCACAGGATGATGCTCACTTTCCCATGGGGCCGCAGTGTGTCGAGGTCGAGCACGCAGCGGCGGATCCGGAACAGGAATCCGTCGCCGGCCGGTTCGACCACGTGCTCGTAATGGCCGACATAGGTATCGAGCGCGCTGGACCGCACCCGGTGGACCGTGAAATTGGCCGCGATGCTCAGCTCGTCCCCGTCGCGGCCGGTCACCCGCACATTCGAAATCGTGCGTCGGGTGCGCGAATGCGGGTACTCGGCATGCGCGGCGCGCCGCATGAGCGAATTGACCCGCTGTTCGAGCAGGAACCGATCGTCCTGCACCAGGAACAGGTCCCGGTTCGGATCACCGTCCGGTTTGTCGGTGGCCGGAACCAGATAGCGGCCGTCGGGGGCGAACAACTCGAGCCATTCAGGCAGCCACCACGAATCCAGCAGCGCCGCTTCGTAATACAGGAATTGCTCGACTCGGTGGCAGAGCGTCATCGACTCGGTAGCCGATGACGCCGCGGGGATATCAACCACGGCGGTTCTCCTCAGATCGGATATTTCCCCACTGTGGCGATGGGCGCGCGGGTTTGCCATCGGTTGTTCCGGGCCTCGGAACCGGCTTCACGCAAAACGTTGACTGTTCGGTCTGACCATACATATAGTAGGACAGATATGTGACGGCGGTCACGGCGGGCGAGGCGTTCTGAGCTCGATCGAAGGTCGTCGCCGGTCCGACCGACGAGTGTGGAGTGAATATGCGTGTGGCTCGTGTCATCGCCACTGTGGCCGCGGGGCTCGGAATGCTCTGGGTGACCACTTCGCCGGGTTCGGCCGACGAACCGGGGGCCGGGTTCCCCGCGGTGGCGGCGCACGAGTTCACTGTCGACCAGGACGAGTTGGCCGCCGCAGTCCAGTGCGACTCCGGTGCCCAGTCCGGGCGGCCGACTGTGCTGCTGATTCCCGGCACCGGTGGCAGGCCCGACGAGATCTGGTCCTGGAATTATGAAAAGGCGCTTCCCGCAGCGGGTTACGGGTGGTGCACAGTCGCGCTACCGGATCGGGCGCTGGGCGATTTCGCGATCTCGGCCGAGTACGCGGCCTATGCGGCGCTGCAGGCTCATCGGGTCTCCGGCCGGCCGATCGGCATCGTGGGGCACAGCCAGGGCGGTGCGATGGCGGCGTGGATCGCGAAATTCTGGCCGGAGGTCGCCGCCGTTACCTCCGACGTGATCCCGATCGCCGGGCCGCTGGGTGGCAGTGCGGTGGCAGACAGTCTGTGCGCGGGCGGCGCGTGTGCGCCGATCGCCTGGCAAATGGGCACTCGCTCGCATGTGACGTGGGCCTTCGCCAATGCTCCCGTGCCCGACGGACCTGCGTTCACCTCCATCCAGACCATGCAGGACGAACTTGTGTTGCCGCAGCCGCAGGCCGGCTCGATGCGCGGTGGACCGACGATCATGGTTCAGCAGGTGTGCCCCGGCCATCTGGCCGATCACGGCATGCTGGTCTTCGATCCGGTGGCCTACGCCCTGGTCCTGGACGCGCTCGGCCATCCCGGCCCCGCCGACCCGAGTCGGGTGGACCGTGGGGTGTGCGCGCAGGCGACACTGCCCGGATTCGACCCGGCGGGCTACACGAAGTTCACCAATACGGTGTCGGCCTTGATGTTCGGACTGCTCGATACCAGGAATTGGGTTCCCGCCGAGAAACCGCTGCCGGCGTATGCGGCGCACTACGACCGCTGACCGATATCGGTTGTCGGCCAGACGTTTTCATCCCGGTCGCGTGCGCGGCTGCCAGGAATACCGAGCCGAGTGCTCGGCTCGAGAGGAGTGCACATGTCTCAGCAGCCCACCCGTGTCGATTTTCCCAGCAGCGGCGGGCTGACCGTCGCCGCCTATCGCTGGGACCCGCAGGGGACCCCTCGGGCGATCGCCCAGATCGTGCACGGCGTGGGCGAGCACGCGTTGCGCTACACGCCGTTGGCCGAGGTGCTGGCCGCCCGCGGCTTCGTCGTCTACGCGCACGATCATCGCGGCCACGGCGCGACGCTGCTCGACGGCCAGGAACCCGGAGTCATCGGCGCCGACGGCTGGACCGAGCTGGTGGCCGACGTCGGCCGGATGGGGCGCAACGCCCGTGACGCGAATCCGGGACTGAAGTTGGTGCTCATCGCGCACAGCCTCGGCTCGTTCGCCACCCAGCAATTCCTGCCCGAGCACAGCGCCGAGGTCGATGCGGTGGCGCTGTCGGGCACCGCCGCGCTGGACCTGCTCCCGCTGGATCTCGACGCACCGGTCGACCTGTCGATATTCAACGCGGGAATTCCCTCGCCGCGAACGGAATTCGACTGGATCAGCCGCGACGAGGCGCAGGTGGACGCCTATCTCGCCGATCCGCTGTGCGGGTTCGGGCTCGATATCGCGGGAATGAAGGGCATGGTCGGCGGGGCGGTGGCGGTCGCCGCCGCGGAACGCGTCGCCTCGATCCGCTCGGATCTGCCGCTGTATATCGCTGTGGGCGACAAAGATCCGGTGAACGGCGAACTCGCGTTGGTGGACGCCTTGGTGCAGCGATACGAGCATGCCGGTTTTACCGACATCACACTGAAGGTGTGGCACGGTGCTCGCCACGAGATCTTCAACGAGATCAACCGCGACGAGGTCTTCGCCGATCTGCTGACATGGATCGATCGGAAGCTGGCGTGAGCGCAATGGATTTCGATGTCACCACGTTGCACGGCCGCCGAGCGGATCAGAGATGGAACCGAATGGTTGTCGGCGACATCCTGGAACGGCTGACCTGGAGCTCGCCGGAGAAGACCGCGTTGGTCGGTTGCCCGGGCGCCTATGCGACACCGGAATTCGCGCGGATGAGCTACCGCGAGGCCGACGCTACGGCCAATCGCATCGCGCACGCGTTGCGTGCGGAGGGCTTGAGCAGTGGCGACCGGGTGCTGCTGTACTGTGAGAATTCGATCGAAGCGGTGTTGACGCTGTTCGGGATCGCCAAGGCCGGGTTGGTTGCGGTGCCGGTGAATCCCAACCTGGCTCCCGATGTGCTGGCCTGGGCCCTTGACCATGTCGGGGTAGCGTTTGCCGTGGTAGACGCGGAGTTCGCCGAGCGGGTCTCGGAGGTATTCGATCGGGCGGGCGTGCGCGCGGGCGTCACCATCCCGATCGGTGGTCCGGTGCCGCCGGGCAGTCGCGCATTCGCCGAATGGATCGCCGATCAGCCGACCGACGAGGTTGATCTGAGACTGCACAGCGACGACATCTGGAGCCTGGTCTTCACTTCCGGAACCACGGCGATGCCGAAGGCGCCGATGACGTCGCACACTTATTCCTACACAACGGCATTCGCGTATGCGATGTCGCTGACTCGCGGGCTTCGATACGAAAACGACTTGGTCGTATGTACCTTCCTGCCGATCCTGTACCACTGCGGCCACAATGCGACCGTGCTGCCCGCGATGTTGGCGGGCGGGAGCATGGTGCTCGGACGCCGGCCCGATCCGGTCGCGCTGGCGCAGGCGGTCACCGCGCAGCGCGTCACCGCGGTATGGGCCGGATCGCCCGCGTGGGTGCAGAAACTGCTCGACGTGGGTTCCAGCCGTAGCGATGTGGACCTGAGCAGCCTGACGGTGGTGCTGTTCTCCTGGGGTGCGATGCGGCCGGAGATGGCCGAGCAACTGACTCGGATCTGCGGTGAGCAGGCGCGAATGCTCGAGGTGTTCGGACAGACCGAGGCGATGTCGTGCTATCGCTTCTGGCCCGATTGGCATCCCGACAAGTTCGAGCAGAGCCTGCAGGGAATCAACCATGTGGGAGTGCCGAATACGCTGCTCGCCGCCGATATCGTCGACGATGCCGGCGCGAGTCTAGGTTTCGCGTCCGGTGTGGCTGGTGAGGCCGTCTACCGGAGTCCCGCTGTCACCCAGGGGTACTACCGCGATGAGGAGGCGACCAGAGCGGCGTTCGAAGGCGGCTGGTTTCACTCCGGTGACAGCTGCGCTTATGACGACGACGGCATGCAGATCATGGTGGACCGGTTCAAGGACATCGTGAAGTCCGGCGGTGAGAACGTATCGAGCGTTCGGGTCGAGGGCGTGCTCGCCACGCACCCGGACATCGAGCGCGTCGCTGTGATCGGTATACCCGACGACACCTGGGGCGAACGCGTGACCGCAGTCGTCACGCTTCGCCCCGGCCGCAGCGCCGATGTGAAAGCAATGCTGGCCTTCGCGAGGGCCCGGCTCGCCGGCCACGAGGCTCCGAAACAGATTGTGGTAGTGGACTGTATGCCGGAGACGGTCGGCGGGAAGATTATGAAGTACCGACTGCGCGGACTTGTCCAGAGCAGGCCATAATTCGCGCTCAATTTGCGCGCCGGGGGCAACCATCGGGAAAGCCCCGGCGCGAAATCAGCTTTCAGTTGGGCGCCGAGTGCTCGGTGCCGATGTGGCGGGCGCGCATGCCCGTCATAAGCGGGCTGATTCGGACGACATCGCCGGTTGTCGGTGCGTGAACCATTCGGCCGTTGCCGAGGTAGATGGCGACATGCCCGGGATTGTCCCCGTCCGCTTCGAAGTTTCCGAAGAGCAGATCGCCGGGAACTGCCTGTGACAACGGAACTTCGGTGCCGACGTGCCACTGGTTCTGAGAGGTTCGCGGCAATGTCATCGCGCCGCTGGTCGCGGCGTGAACAGCGAAGGAGGTCAGTCCTGAGCAATCGAAACCTCCCGAGGACGGGCCGCTGCTGTCGCCTCCGCCCCAAACATAGGGCAGTCCCAAATATTTCAATGCCTGCGCGATGATTCGACGACCGAGGTCTTCCAGAGGTCGATGATCAGCGGCAGGCAAGTTGTAGTCGTTCGCCGACAACCACTCGAATTGCATGCGAGCAGACAGGATTCGCGCAACGTAGAGTTTTGTTTCGGCTTCGTAGTCGGGACTGCCGCTGGGCATGCCGCCGGACCGCAGAACGGCTCCGGCACCCGCGTTGTATGCGGCGAGAGTGAGCGCGAGGGTGTCGCCGGAGACGACGCCTGCGTGCTTCCATCCCTCGATCTGCTGGTAGGTGTCGCAGAGCAGATGGCCCGAGGCCATCACCGAATCTCCGACGTCGAAGATGTCGGGTACCCCGTCACCGTGCACGTCCCGGCCGTATTTCGCCCACGTGGCGGGCATGAACTGGCCGGGACCCATCGCGCCGGCGGGGGAGATCGGAGCGCTCGGACCGTAACGGAATCCGTTCTCGGCCGCGTACAACGCTGCCAGGGTCGGTGCCTGAATACCGGAACATAGGGTGCCGGCCTTCCGAAACCACGGGACGAAGACGGCGATGTCGCCGGTGACGGGTGAGGGGACTGCCGCGGCCGGGTCTACCGGGACGATCGCGAAAATCTTCGGGGCGGTCGAATATCGAGGGGCCGAATCGATGTCGGTCTGTGGGGCCGGTTGCACTGTCCCTCCGCTGCGCGGGCCGGACTGCGCTTCTGGCTGGGGGCCCACGCCGATATCGGTCTGTGCCGCAGAAGGTTTCGAAGGCGGCAGCATGTTTGCTATCCGCTCGGTGGTGTCGTCGACTGCTTGCCGCACCGGCTGCTGGGCGGGTTCGGGAAGCCGGGCGATCGCGTTGTCGAGCTGCACAGTCAGCGACGTGGCCGCCACGCCCGTGGATTCGACTGCCGCATGGGCGGAGTACGCGGCCGGGCCCGGCAGTCCCGAGTTGTCGACCGCGCCGGTCGCTGCTGACACAATGGTGGAAATCACGGTGGCCGGGTCCGACATCGTGAGCCGCCCTTCTACATTCGTTTCCGCAACAATTCGGCGATATGCCGACAATTGATCCCCCCGAGGACGATTGTGGTGCGGTGCCGCCTTCGTGACATCCCCCTGGCGGGTGGTGGCAGTACCAGTTCGAGGGACTGTCTGCAGGAGTGGGGAGCTGTCGAAACAGCCAGTAGTGGCCACACGCTGTCCGCGCGATAGTTCTGGTGTTCACTACAACACGTCGACTCGGTCTGGTGGTCGGGTCACAGGGATGGGAGACACAGGGTGACGATTCGGCGGCAGAGCAGCGCACCGGTCAGCCACGTCGCAGTCGACTTCGCCTTCAGCTATACGGGTGCGTTGGTCCCGCCGGAGGTAAAGTTGGGCGGTCGCATGCTGATCCAGGGCTCCACCGTCGTGGACAACCCTCGGAATTCGGCACCGGTGACTGCAAGTTACCGGTGCGTCGATCGTGGCGCGCGGCAAGAACACCGACAGTGACGGAAGCTGTGATTTCGGCGCGCAATTACAGGTTCGTGAGGCACTCCGGACAGGTTTTCCCGGGAGGGAGACATGGCCGGTTACCTGCCGACTTTGTCGGCGAGTGCCCCCAGGCCGAATGCGGAGCGCAAAATGCTCCCGGCTTCTCTAGCAGATCGGCAAGACGATTCGACAGTCTGACCCCCTCGGCGCAGCGCGGCGCGGATGCTGCGTCGGTGGCACGCTCCATCTCGAGGTGACGGCGCACTCCCGCTTGGGTGATACCCCCGTCCTCGCTCAGAATGCCTTTGTCACACAGCCGTTTCAGCGCTTCGCGCGGGTCGACCGCCGGCCACTGCCGATCGACGAGGCCGCTAAGGTCCGGTGCGGTTTCCGCATTCCACCGTGATCCCCATGTCGCGCATGAGCCGATGACACTCGCATGGGTAAATGCCACTGGAAACGAGCACTGCGAGTGGGTGTCACCCCGGTACTCCCGCAGGAAGCTGAATGCGTGCCAGATGGTGAGGTGTGCTTCCTTGTGATCCGGCCACGGCAGCGCGGCAAGACCGGCCGGTAGAGCGCGAGCACCGGTGTCGCGTATCTCCATGGCGTGGCGCAGAATACAGCCTCCTTGCCGTGCGTACGGAGAACCAACCAACTTCCGAGCAGTGTGCGGAAGCTTTCGTCGGCGACTTCGACCTGGACGTCCAATGCCTTCTGCGATGTGGTCTTCTCCCATACGCGAGGGAAATAGGCGTTGATACGATCGGGATGGAAGCCGGAAGAACGCCGCTTGCACGACGCTTGCCGGTGCCATGCCAAGCGGCGTGGCACGGGTAGCGTTGTAAACCATCCCGGTGTCGGTAAGTCCGATTCTTTCCTATGGCGCGCTGTCGGTCGGCGCCAATTGCGGTATCACATAGAACGCCTCTCCCATGCCGGTGGCAACCATGACGAATCGACCTCCGGTCAATCCACTCACAAGTTCGGCCTTTCTGTAGTGCGCCTCCGACGGAGACGGACGATCACGGTGAACAGATCGTGACCCATCGGCGTCCCGGAATAGTTGCATTGAAAGAGGGCTAGCGTTTCCGACAGTCCGGCAGTCCAGTTCCGACGATCGACTCGGTCGTATGGAAAAGGCCGATTGTCGGGCCCTATGGCGTTTTTCCGGCCCGGCGCCGTTCCTCCAGATACAGCGAAATGGCTTCCGATCGGTTGACCGCGCCGAGTTTGCGCAGTACCTGCTTGACATGTGACTTGACGGTTTCCACGGTAATCACCAATTGTTCGGCGATTTCGTTGTTCGACGCGCCGTCGACGATCAGGCCCAATACCTCGGCCTCACGTGGTGTCAGCGATTCGTGTACTGCCGCTCGTATCGACTGTGCAGGGCTGCCCGGTCGTATCGATGCTCCTTCGAGCCCGAGGTCCGCGTCCAGACCCGCGAAAGAGTCGGTCTCGGTGGCCAGCTGCCGCACCGCGGCGAGAATACTCCGCCGCTGCCGTTGCATCCGATGTGTTCGCACCTCGCGCTTCTGAATCACCGCGAAGGTTGCGGCGACGATATCGAGTAGCTGGAGATCGGTGCTGTCGACGGTCCAGGGCAGGTCCCGGGCGGCGTGGATCAGCGCACGGACATCGGAACCGACGACCACAGGCGCTATTACATAGTGCGCGGTGTCCAAGATCTCGGCCATATGGTCGCGGTCCTGCCCCAGTGCAGTGGTGTCGACCAGCGCCGACCGGCGGTCGGCGATGCAATCCCATTCGGCCGCAGTCGGTTTCCGGGAATCGGTACTTTCTGGCGGCGGCAATTCGGCACCGGGATGCACGTACCGCAGGGTGCAACTGGCACCGTCGAACAGCGAATAGCTCGCGCGCCGGAATTCCAGCGTGCCGGTCAGTTCCGAACAGGTCTGCCGAATCAGTGCCTCGACCGAGGTGGCGCTGCGCATCCGGGTGACTGTTCGTGCGAGTGCCGGTATCCGTTGCGTCTGTACCTGCAGGATGATCTCGCGAACCTGGGCCTGGGCGTCGAGAACTGCTGCGATCAAGCTTCCGCGCGCGATGTCGGCAGCCGAATCGGGTATCGCCCGCGCTGACAGCGCGACGGCGATTGTCTTCTCGGACATGAGGATCGCCTGGGCCAGCGTCGACACATCTGGTTGCCGCCCGAGCTGAAGGGTGCGACGCAGTTCGCGGTCGAGCGCCAGGAGGGTGTCGAGTGCCCGGTACGCCGTGCCGGCGTTCATAATGCGATTCCGCAGGGTTCCTGGGTCATACGCGTATAGGCCGCGACAGCGGCAGCACGACTCGAGGTCCCGAGCTTTTTCGAGATCTGCTTCAGGTGCGACTTGACGGTTGCCTCGGAGACTGTGAGGTTACGTGCGATCTGCATATTGGTCGCGCCGGTCGCGAGGTGAGTGAGGACCTCGCGTTCCCGGAAAGTCAGGGATGCCGCGCCTGTGGGCGCCGAATGCAACCGTCGTGTCGGTCTGTGCGCAGCCGCGGGCGGCGATGGTGAGGCCCACGCGGCTGCGTCGTCGGAATCGTCGAACATGGCCAGCACTTCGGCATAGGTATCGGCGGCACGTTTGAACTGTTTCGCCATGTGATCGGCCAAGCACGCACTCTCGAAGACCGTCGACAGGCATTCGGCGAACGCGGCGAGCAATTCGATACCGTCGTCGGTCAGGCTGTGCGGATCTTTCGGACGGTCCGCATGCAGCATCCCGATGGTCCTGCCGCGCACGGTGATCGGGGCCGCGACATAGGCGCGCGTCTGCGCGGCGTCGACGATCTGCTTATATGTCCGCTTGTCCGAGACAGGGTCGGAGACCAGAGCGGCGGTTCGCCGGCGGACCAGCATTTCCGTCTCGAGCGGTGCGTCCGACAGGGGAATCCGGGCACCGTCGACGAACTGTTCGAACGCCGCGGAGCCGACAGTGCGTTCCTCGATGTGCAGGTGTTGGGGCAGCCAGACTGAACCACTGATTGTCGAGATCATCGCCCGGCCCAACGACAGGTCGCGACAGGCCTGAGCGGGCACGGTGTCGATCAGTTGTCGAGGCGACAGTCCGGCCAACGTGCCGATGCTGTCGCGGATCTCGGAGAGGGAAGACAATTGTTGCGTCAGGGCCGTCGCCAGCTCCTCGTGTCGTAGCCGATGCAGTGCCGCCAGAACCTCGCAGGCCTCGGTTCGGCGTGCGGGCGTGGTTTCGGCGCTGTTGATCAGATCCAGCAGGCGAGTCCGCAATGTTGTGATTCGTGCGTCGCGTGGCAGAGGGAGATCGACAACATACTCTGCTCCGACGAGGTCGCTCGCGTGTTGGAGCACCTCCTGTGTTGCTCCGGCGAACGGTTCGTCCACGGCCGAAGTCCAAGATGCAATTGGCACCATGGAGGCCTCCTTGCACACCCTCGGGTCGGCGATGACCCTGCAAACACTGAATGGTTAGACCATAATTTAAGCTTGATGTGACGTCAAACACACGCGCTGTTCACATTTGCTGGACGGAATCCGACCCGGTGCGCGGATTCTCCCTCTGAAGGGGGAGCGGTGGGGGGTATTCGAGTGATTTGCCGTCTGAACAGCGGTTTTCCTGCTGTGCGCTACCTAACATCGGTCCGAACATCGACACCGTCAGGGAGTAGGACATGGAAATCAAGGCCGCTGTGCTGGGTGGGGTAGGCGAAAAATTCAGCGTCGAGACAGTCGAACTCGGTGCCCCCGCGGCCGACGAGGTGGTCGTCGAGATCGTCGGCGTCGGCATCTGTCATACCGATCTCGCCATCCGGGAAGGCCACCTGCCGTTCCCGCTTCCCGGTGTGGTCGGGCACGAAGGCAGCGGAACCGTGGTCGCAATCGGCGTGGAAGTCAGCACAGTCGCTGTCGGCGATGCGGTTGCCGTCAGTTTCAACAGCTGCGGTTCCTGCGTGCAGTGCGACCACGGAGCGCCGGCCTACTGCGTGAACTTCATGGCATACAACTTCGGCGGCGTGCGGCCGGACGGTTCCTCCGCGTTGGCGCAAAACGGAAAGACGTTGGGTTCCAACTTCTTCGGCCAGTCCTCGCTGGCGACGCACGCGGTTGCGCATGAGCGCAATGTGGTGAAATTGCCGGACGACGCCCCCGTGGAGATCGTCGGACCGCTCGGATGTGGCATTCAGACCGGTGCGGGCGCGGTGATGAATTCACTCGACGTGCAGGCCGGTTCCTCGCTGGTGGTGGCAGGCGGCGGAGCTGTGGGCCTGTCGGCCGTGCTCGCGGCGGTGGTGCGGGAAGCCCGCGTCATCATCGTCGTCGAACCCCATGAAAGCCGGCGCAAGCTCGCTCTCGATCTCGGTGCCACCCACGCGATCGATCCGAGCGCCGGCCCGGTGGCGGAGCAGGTCCGGGGCATCGTGCCCGAAGGCGCCGACTATGCGATCGACACGACCGCGATCCAGGACGTGCTGGTGCAGTTGGTGTTGTCACTGGGCGCTCGAGGCACCTTGGGGCTGATCGGCGTGCCCTCCAACCCGGAGGCGGCGCTACCGGTCCCACTCATCCCGCTCTTGATTCAGGGCCTCTCGGTCCGCGGCATCACCGAGGGCGATGCCGATCCGCACACCTTCATTCCGCAGCTGCTCGACCTGCACCGCCAGGGCAGGTTCCCGTTCGAGAAGCTGATCACCACCATGCCGCTGGCGCAGATCAACGAGGCGGTCGAAGCGCAGCACCGCGGCGAGGCCGTCAAGGTCGTCCTGACCAACCGTTGATCCGAAATATCAAAACGCGCAAAGGATTACATCATGACTGTTCAACGCGATCGTTTCTACATCGGCGGTACGTGGCGCATCCCGGCGTCGTCGGCGAAAATCTCGGTGATTTCGCCCAACACCGAGCAGGTGATCGGCCAGGTTCCCGACGGCGCACCCAGCGATATCGACGCTGCCGTCGCCGCGGCACGGGCGGCATTCGACGATCCCAGCGGGTGGTCGCAGTGGGCTCCGGCGCAGCGGGCGGACGCCCTGGACCGCCTTGCTGATGCGCTCGACAAGCGGGTCCCGGATATGGTCCAGGCGGTCAGCTCCCAGAACGGCATGCCGGTCGCGGTGTCGGAGAAGTTGGAGGCGGTATTCCCGCAGCTGTTGCTGCGCTACTACGCCGGCGTGCTCCGGGAAACATCGTTCGAGGAAACCCGCCCCGGACTGCTCGGCGGATCGACCCTGGTGGGCCGCACCCCGATCGGTGTCGTCGGCGCCATCGTCCCGTGGAACTTCCCGCAGGCGCTCGCCGCATTCAAATACGCACCCGGGCTCGCCGCCGGCTGCACCTTCGTCATCAAGCCCTCACCGGAGACCGTTTTCGACAGTTATGTGCTGGCCGAGGCGATCGAGGAGGCGGGTATCCCCGCGGGCGTGATCAATATCGTGCCCGGCGGCCGGGAAGTCGGTGCCTACCTGGTAGAGCATCCGGACATCGACAAGGTCGCGTTCACCGGCTCGACGGCGGCGGGGCGCAGTATCGCCGAGGCTTGCGGGCGGCTGCTGCGGCCGGTGACCCTGGAGCTCGGTGGAAAGTCGGCCGCGATCATCCTCGACGACGCGAACCTGGATCTGGCCGCGGTTGGTGAGCAGCTGTTCGGCGCCACCCTGCTCAACAACGGGCAGACCTGCTTCCTGGGGACCCGCGTGCTTGCACCGAAATCGCGGTATCAGGAAATCGTCGACGTGTTCACCGCTTTGGCGGGTTCATTGCAGGTCGGCGATTCGCTCGACCCGCAGACTCAGATCGGGCCGATGGCGAGCGCCCGGCAACGCGAGCGCGTGGAGTCCTACATTGCGAAGGGCATCGGCGACGGGGCGCGCGTCACCGTCGGTGGTGGTCGGCCCGAGGGGCTCGATCGCGGCTGGTTCGTGCAGCCCACGATCTTCGCCGACGTGGACAATCGCTCCGCGATCGCTCAGGAGGAGATCTTCGGCCCGGTGCTGTCGCTGATTGCGTACGAGGGCGACGACGATGCGATCCGGATCGCGAACGACAGTGCCTACGGGTTGGGTGGCAGCGTGTGGACCGGCGACCACGACCGCGGCGTCGAGGTCGCGCGGCGCGTGAAATCCGGCACCATCGGCATCAACAGCTATCTGCCCGATCCGACCGCGCCTTTCGGCGGCGTGAAGGCCAGTGGGCTCGGACGCGAACTCGGTCCCGAGGCGCTGTCCGCCTATCTGGAAACGAAGTCGATCTATCTCTGATCGACACGGTGTGCTCGGTCCCTCGAGGGCGAGTTCCGGGTCGATCGAAGTCACGCGTGTGAGCCGGGGTGGTGGACGTCGGTCGTTCGACGACGCTCCACCACCCGGCCGTGCTCGGCCCCGGTCGGCTGCCGCGTTCGATCGCCCGCCTATCCGATACGTGAGGAAGAAATGGCCGTAATAGATGGCCGTGCATCTTCGCGCGGCAGAAATAAATTTGCCGCCGAAGTGCTGCGCTTTGTGAAAGGCGGTGCCACCGCGCTCGGTGAATTCTATGTCACCGCCTGGGAAACATTCCGGTGTATGTTCCAGCGGCCGGTGCAGTGGCGCGAATTCATTCATCAGGCGTGGTTCATCTGCCGGATCTCGATCGCTCCGTCGATATTGATGGCGATTCCGTTCTGTGCGATGATCATTTTCGAGATCAATCTCATTCTGGATCAGATCGGCGGCATCGACCTCAGCGGCAGTGGCGCCGGTGTCGGCGTGATCCGCGAGATGGGCCCCATGACGACGGTACTGGTCGTCGCGGGCGCCGGCGCGACCGCGATCTGCGCGGACCTGGGCTCGCGAAAGATCCGCGAGGAGTTGGACGCCATCGAGGTGCTGGGTATCGATCCCATTGCGCGACTGGTGGTTCCGCGCGTCGCTGCGGCCGCGGTGGTGGCGGTGTTCCTGAACGGCGTGGTCACGGCGGTCGGCATCACCGGAGGTTACGTCGTCAGCGTCTACGTCCAGGGCGCCACGCCCGGACAGTTCGTGAACAGCTTGTCGCTGCTGACCGGTCTCGGCGACTTCGTCGTCGGCGAGATCAAGGCCGGTGTTTTCGGGCTGCTGGCCGGCCTGGTCGGTTGTCACCTCGGAATGCGGGCGAAAGGTGGATCCAAAGGTGTCGGCGAGGCAGTCAACCAAACCGTTGTCGTGAGTTTCGTCCTGCTCTTCCTCACGAATTCGATCATCACGACTATTTCCCTGCAGGCGTAGGAGGCTCGGGTGGCAACCAAAATTGCCGGTGTCGCGAACGCGCCGGTCGACAGTCTCGCCGATCTCGGCGGGCAATTGAAGTTCTACGGGCGGAGTATCTCCTACGCCCCGCACACATTCCGGCAATACCGGGGGGAAGTGCTGAAACTCATTGCCGCGGTGAGTATGGGGACCGGCGCGCTGGCGCGGGTCGGCGGCACGATGGTCATTCTCGGGTTCATGGCGATGGCCGGCGCCTACGAGGTCGGTCAGCAGGGCGATACGTCGCTGGGCCGGATCGGCATCGGGGCGCTGTCAGGATTCGTCTCCGCATTCTTCAACACCCGCGAAGCGGTCCCGTTGATGACCGCGTTCACCTTGATCGCCACCGTCGGCGCCGGATTCACGGCCGAACTGGGCGCGATGCGGGTCAGTGAGGAAATCGACGCACTGGAAGTGATGTCGGTGCCGCCGATTTCGTTCCTGGTGACCACGCGACTGATCGCCGGTGTCATCGCCGTGATCCCGCTGTACGCGATCGCGCTGATCATGGGATATTTCTCCACCCGCGCCGTAACCCTCGTCTTCACCGACCAGACCAGCGGAACCTACGACCACTACTTCAAGGAATTCCTGATTCCGGCGGATGTCTGGTGGTCGCTGTTCAAGGTCATCGTCATGGCGATCGTGGTCATGTGCGTCACCTGCTACTACGGATTTCACGCCTCGGGCGGTCCGGCCGGCGTCGGCGTCGCCGTGGGTCGGGCGGTCCGGACCTCGCTGATCGCGGTGATGGTGATCGACCTGTTGGTGGGCATCGCAGTATTCGGCGGTCCCGGTTCCGGCGCACACATTTCGGGGTGACGACGATATGACGAACACACCCAACCGATCTCGCATCCACGACGCCGGCGTCGGTGTCGCGATGATCGCCCTCCTGCTGGCACTGACGGCATTGGCGGTCGCGGTGTACAAGGACGCGTTCACCTCCACGGCGAGGGTGTCCATCCGAACCGGCCGGACCGGCTTGATGATGGACGTCGGCTCCCAGGTGGAAATGAGCGGCAAGGTCGTCGGTCGCGTGACCGCAGTGTCCTTTCACGACAGCAGCGCCACCATCGACATGGCGGTCCGGTCGGACCAACTGAAATGGATACCCGCGAACGTGGGTGCCGATCTCAGCACCTCGACATTGTTCGGCCGCAAATACGTTTCCCTGGTCCGTCCCGCCGATCCGTCGCCGAAACGGCTGGCCGACGGCGCGGTCATCGATGCGCGGCAGGTGACCGTCGAATTCCAGGACGTCCTCGGCAAGCTGATGGGTGTTCTGCAACAGGTCGACCCCGCGCAGGTCGACACCGTGCTGACGCAGAGCGCGGCCGCGGTGCGCAGTCGCGGAGGCGGACTCGGCGAGAGCCTGCAAACCCTGTCGGCGTACCTTAGTGAATTCAACGGCACCATGCCGACATTGCAGCGCGACATTCCCAAACTGGCCGACAATGCCGACACCCTGTCCGGACTGGCGCCCGACCTGCTCGCGGTCCTGAACAACGCGAGCGTGACCGGGCAGACACTGACCGACAAGCAGTCGGTGCTGGCGGCATTCCTGATGAGTTTCACCGGACTGGGCAATGTCGGAACCACCTTCTTCGACGCCGCCGGCAGGCCGTTGCCCGGAGCCGTCGACGCGCTCGATCCGGTGACCGGCGTGCTGGCCGACTACTCGCCGGAGTACCAGTGCCTGCTGTCGGGGCTCGTACAGTCCGACGCCTATTTGAAGCGCACGCTGGGCGGTGCCCGGCCGGGCCTCAACATTCTGGGAACGGTCCCCATGGGCGACCCGCCCTATACGCAACAGAATTTGCCGCATATCGGTGGGGTGTCGAATCCGCCGAGTTGCTACGGCTCCCATGACGGAGTGACGGGGGCCGATCCGGGCCACACCGATTTCGACGACGGCAGCCGGGCCTATGAAACCCCCGCCCCTCCTTCTCCCTCGGCCACGAATATCGCCGAACTACTGCTTGGACGGACGAAATGACCATACGTGGACCACTGATCAAGCTTCTCGTATTCGTCGTCGTCACGACCCTCGCCGGTTTTCTCGTCGCCTCCACCGTCGGCAATATCCGATTCACTCCGGCGACCTCGTACAGCGCCGTATTCACGGACGCGTCGGGTCTGAAGGTGGGCGACGATGTGAAGGTGGCCGGAATCCCGGTAGGGAAAATCCATTCGGTCGAATTGACCGGACCACGGGAAGCGCTGGTGAAATTCGACGTGGATTCCCAGCGGCCGCTGACCACCGCGACGAAGCTGCAGATCCGGTACAAGAACCTCATCTCCGACCGCTATCTGGAGCTGACCGACAGTTCACCGTCGGCGCCGGCGCTGGCGGCCGGTGCCGTGATCCCCGCGAGCCGGACCGGCGCGGGACTGCAAATGGATCAGCTGGTCAACGGATTCCGCCCCCTGCTACAAGGATTGGATCCCGATGCCGCCAACCGGCTGACCGCCTCGCTGGTCGAGGTCATCAACGGCCGGTCGGACAAGATCGCCGATATCGTGCGGCAGGTCGCGACGCTGAGCGGCACGCTCGCCGATAAGGACCGGGCGATCGGGGCGATCATCACCAACCTCGGCGCGGTGATGAACACCGCCGACCAACGCGGGCAGGATCTGTCCGCCGCGGTGGCCAATCTGCAGAAGTTGGTCAGCGGTCTTAACGAGGACCAGGCGACGGTCACCGGCGCGGTGGACCAGCTCGACGCTGCGACTTCCACCCTCAGCAGCGTTCTCGCCGAAGCGCGCGCGCCGCTGGCCGCCGATATCACACAACTGGGGCGTACGGCGGCCAATCTCAACGCCGAGACCGACAGTCTGAACGCGTTGCTCAGCGGACTGCCGCACGCGTACCAAAAGATCTCTCGTGCAAGCAGTTACGGCAACTTCGTGAACTTCTTCGTATGTGGTTTGGCCATCCGGTACCCCGGTCCGCAAGGGGGCGCCGATACGCCGATGGTCGTAGCCCCGGCAGACAGGTGCAAATAATGGGTCGGATCGCAGAGCGGGCACTGAAATGGAAATGGCGCGGACGGTTGCCGATGCGGGAACGAAATCGCGTGCGCGTGGGCCTCGTCGGCACACTGCTGGTGGTCATCGTGCTCGCGGTCGTCTTCGAGTACCGGTCCATTCCAGGCGTCAGTGACAATTCGAACTATCGCGCCGAGTTCGCCGATGCCAGCGGTTTGGCGGTCAAGGACGACGTGCAGGTCGCCGGCGTGGTGGTCGGCCGGGTGAAGAGCGTCGAGCTGTCGGGTGACCGGGTGGAAGTCGAATTCACCGCCGATACCCATGGTGTGCGGCTCGGCGCCGACACCCGGGCGGCGATCCGGGTCGGCACGCTGCTGGGCAAGCGCTACATCGAACTCGCCCCCGAGGGACCGGGAACCCTCGCGGCCGGAGCGACTATTCCGTTGCAGCGCACCACATCCGGCTACGACATCTCCCGGTCGCTCGCGGAGGTGTCCGATACGGTGGCGAAGACCGACAAGACGCGCCTCAGCGACGCGTTGAATCAGGCCGGCGCGTTGTTGAAGACCGTGTCGCCCGACCTGGAATCGTCACTGACCGGCATAACCCGGCTGTCGAACACGGTCGCGAGCCGCGACCAGGCGATCGACGATCTGCTGGCTCATGCCAACGGCGTCAGCGGAATTCTTTCCCAGCGAAACGAACAGTTCGCACTCCTGCTGGCCGACGGCCGATCCCTGTTCGCGGCGCTGAACACCCGGGCGGACGAAATCCACCGGGTTCTGGTGCAGGCGAAAAGCGTCTTCGACGAACTGAGTGCGCTCGCCCAGGAGAACACCGCGAGTATCGGGCCCACACTGACCGAACTGGGCACGACAGTGGAGACCTTGAACAAGAACTACAAGAACGTCAGCGATTCGATCTCCGGCCTGCGGACGTTCGTGACCCAGCTCAGTGACGTCGTCGCCAGTGGCCCCTTCTTCAATGTGCTGCTGGACAACATCACCCCGGCGACGTTGAACAATCCACAGCCCAACAATTCCGGAGGCCCGCGATGAAACGGATTCCTCGATTCGCGGTGATCGCGGTGGGCGTGGTGGCGGTCGTCGCGGTGGCCGTATCGGTCCTGGCGGCCGCCCATCCCTCCAAAAAGCACGTGGTGGCCTACTTCCGCAGCACCACCGGGCTCTACCCCGGCGACTCCGTCGATGTGCTGGGGGTGAAGATCGGGACGGTGGACAAGGTCGTCCCCGCCGGTGACCGGGTCCGGGTCGAGATGTCGGTGGACGCCGATCGGCGCGTGCCGGCCGACGCGAAGGCCGCCATCATCGCCCCGACGCTCGTCTCGGGCAGATACGTCCAATTCGCGCCCGCCTATACCCACGGGCCCACCCTCGCCGACGGCGCGGTCATCCCGCTCGAGCGCACCGCCGTGCCGGTCTCCTTCGACGAGGAGAAGAAGCAGGTCGACGAGCTGCTCGAGGCCCTGGGACCGAACGGCCACAACGGAAATGGGCCGCTGGCGGATGCGGTCAGCGCGGCCGCGGGCACGGTGGACGGCCGCGGCACCACCATCAACAACACCTTGGCGGCACTGTCGGCGGCGGCGGTCGCGCTGGACAAGGGCAGCCCGGATCTGTTCGGGACGTTGCGCAATCTGCAGAGTTTCGTCTCCGCGCTGGCGGCCAACGACAAACAGATCGTCGGATTCGCCGGGCAGCTGTCGTCGGTGTCGCAATTGCTCTCCGACAACCGCACCGAGCTGAACGCACTGCTGAACAGCCTGGCTACTCAGATGGGGCAGATCCAGGAGTTCGTGAAGAACAACCGCGGCCAACTCGTGAGCGATGTGTCGTCATTGCAGCACATCACCCAGTTGCTGGTGGACAAGGAAGACGATCTCGCCCAGATTCTGCACAGCGCCCCGACGGCACTGGGCGACTTCTACAACATCTACGACCCGCAGACCGCGTCGCTGACGGGCGGCCTGGCGCTGCCGGGCATTCCGGATGGCCGCTCGCTGCTGTGTGTGCTCGCCACCACGGTGAATGCCCCGCCGGACATGTGCCGGACGGCGACCCAGTCGCTGGCGGGCCAGCTGGCCGGTGCGGTAGCGGAGACCCGACCACCTTCGGCGCCGGCGCCGACCGACCTACAGGGGCTGCTGGCTCCGCTGACGGGGGGTACTCGATGAAACAGATCAGGAAGAAGAAGGCCCTGTCGGTATCGCTCGGTCTCTTGGCGACGACGACGGTGCTGGCGGGCTGCGGACGTTTCGACGGCGTCAATTCCCTGCCGTTGCCGGGGAATGCGTCGAAGGGCAGCGGCTTCGACATCACCGTCGACATGCCGAATGTGCAGAACCTGGTGAACAATTCGGTGGTCAAATCCGGCAACGTCGATGTCGGCACCGTGACGTCGATCCGACTGGACGGGTGGCATGCGCGGCTGAACGTTCAATTGAACGATTCCGCCGCGTTGCCCGCGAATGTGTCGGCCACGCTCGGCCAGACCAGCATTCTGGGTGCCCAGTACCTGGAATTGTCGGTCCCCTCGGGACAGCAGCCCGCGACGCGCTCCTTGCGGGCGGGCGATGTCATCGGATTGGAGCGAAGCGGCGAGTACCCCTCCACCGATCGGGTGCTGTCCGCATTGTCGGGGGTGCTCAATGGCGGTGGGCTCGAACAGATCCGGACCATCGTCGCCGAGGCCGATTCCGTGCTCGACGGCCGCGAGGACACCCTGCGCGACCTGATCGACAATCTGGACACCTTCGTCACCAGCCTGAACAACCAGCGCGACGATATCGTCCGGGCCATCGATTCGGTGGACAAGTTGTCGGGCACGCTCGGCGCCCAGACCGCGACCATCGACAAGGGGCTCGCCACGCTGGCGCCCGCATTCGGAGTGCTCGACAAGCAGCAACGGCAGCTGACCGACACACTGGCCAGCCTCGGGCGGTTCGGACAGGTCGCCAACGAGGTGCTGACGGCCAGTCACACCGGATTGGTCGACGATCTGACCAATCTGCGGCCGGTCCTGACCGAATTGGCGGCCGCGGGAGCCAACCTGCCGAAGGCGCTCGACCTGGCCGCCACGATTCCGTTCCCGGTATCGACGATCGATCGTGCGATCCGCGGCGACTTCATCAACCTGTACCTGACGCTCGACCTGAGCGCCAACGGCGTGCTGAACAAGATCCTGCCCAGCATGCCGAAGGGCCTGCTGGAAAGCGTGGTGGCCATCGGTCATGTGGTGGACCCGATGATCGCGCCGACCCAGGCGCACCCGCCCTCAGACGCCGCACCGCCGGCAGTCGGATTGCCGCCGCAACCCCCGGCGTTACCGGCACTTCCGTCGTTGCCCGGGTTGCCGGGGTTGTTCGCGCCGCCCGCACCCAGCGCCGGAGGACACTGATGCACAAGACACGCCTGGTCAAACTGCAATTGACGGTGTTCGCCGTCGTCGCGGCGGTGAGCTTGGTCTTCGTGGGAATCAACTACTGCGGAATCCAGAACGCCACCCGGATCGGCACCTACACCGTCACGGCGCATTTCGCCGACGGCGCCGGTCTCTACGACAACGCTCTGGTCACCTATCGCGGTTCCGATGTAGGAGTCGTGCGATCGATCTCGTTGAGCGACAACGGGATCGCGGTGCAACTGCAGCTGAAGTCGAACAAGCGGATCCCGGCCGACACCCCGGCCGCGATCAAGAGCGTGTCCGCGGTCGGTGAGCAATACGTCGACCTGACGCCGACCGCCGACCGCGGCCCGTACCTGCACGACGGCAGCGTTATTCCCTTGGAGCACACCACGATTCCGACGTCCGCGGCGACCCTGCTCGATCATGTGGACCGGCTCCTGCAGGTCGTGCCGCCCGAGGATCTGCGCCAGACCCTGGCCGAAGGCTCGCGAGCTCTCGACGCGCAAGGGTCACCGGCCGGACGACTGATCGACTCCGCCGATTCGATCATCGCTCTGGCACAA
This sequence comes from Nocardia mikamii NBRC 108933, assembly GCF_001613505.1. GTDB lineage: Bacteria > Actinomycetota > Actinomycetes > Mycobacteriales > Mycobacteriaceae > Nocardia > Nocardia mikamii. The sequence goes on along the minus strand of NZ_BDCM01000017.1, from coordinate 140,471 downwards.
AAGAATTGGGATCCGACCAAGAGGTTGATCCAGGATGCGGAACCGCTGCTCGACGCCGGTAACGCGGTGTCCTCGGATCTGACATCCTCGGTGCACGACCTGGCCTCGTTCACGGCGCAACTGGCCGGTGACGACCCGAATGTGCGCACGGTTCTCGACCAGGGCAAGGGGTTCGCGGACACCGTCGGTTCGGCGCTGACCGACTTGACCGCGCCGCTGCCGAATCTGCTGGCGAATCTGCAGACGGTTGGTCAGGTGCTTCGGGTCAACGTCCCGGGGCTGCGACAGATCCTCGTTGTCTACCCAGCGATCACCGCGTCGTTCAACTACAGCGTGCAGCATCAGGGTCTGCAGCGGGACGGCGATCAGTTGAGCGCTCAGGCACCCCTGGACGTCAAGTTGCTGAACACGTTCGGGCCGGTGACCTGCACCCAGGGCTACGAGAGCACCCAGCGACGCGACCCGTCGGACACCAGCCCGGCACCGGCGAATCCGGATGCGACCTGCATGCTGCCGCACAACGATCCCCAGGCGGTGCGCGGCTCCCGCAACATGCCGTGCGTCTCGAATCCCGCTGTGCGCACCACATATCAGGCCGACTGTCCCGGCGGCGCACCTTCGACCTGGCCCGGGATGCTGTCCCACCCGGGCGGTGCCCCGGCCTCCGCCCCGGCAGGCCCGCCGCCGCCGACGCCGACCGCTGTCCCATCGCCGGCCGGACCGGCCGAACCCGCTCCGCCCGCCGCACCGATCGCTCAACCCACCGATGCGCCCGCCGCCGTTCCTTACGACCCGGTGACCGGACGCTTCACCGCACCCGACGGAAAGGCATACACGGTCTCTTCGTTCGACACCACACAGAAGGAGGCGATGACGTGGCAACAGCTACTGATCAAGCCGACACGAAACTGAGAAGTGACGATCCCGCGACGGAGGACACCGAGCCGAGCGCCGATTCGTCGTCTGTCGCCGTGGCCGAGGAAACCACCGAAGTGTCCGCCGAAGTGAGAACCGCTCGGAGACTTCCCTTTACGGCGATCGGCGTGGCGCTGCTCGTCGTGGCGATCATCGCCGGGTCGGTCGTCGCCACCTTCATGCAGCTGCATCTGCGCGCTGACGATGCCGCCAAGGACAGGGATGCCGCGGTGGTGTCGGCGGCGCGGCGGATGGTGGTCGATCTGACCACATTGAGTCAGGGATCGCTGGATGGCGATATGAAACGGATCATGTCGGAAACAACCGGTTCCTTTCGCGATCAATTTTCCCACCAGGCGGATTCGTTCCGTCAGGTCGTGGCGAAGGGAGCCGTCGAGTCGACCGGGCAGGTCACCGAAGCCGGACTGATCAGCGCCGACCCCAACCAGGCTCAGGTGCTGGTGGCGTCGACCTCGACGGTCAAGAACAGTGACGCGCCGAATGGTCAGCAGCGGTTGTACCGGATGAAGGTCAGTCTGCAGCACCTCGGCGGGACATGGCTGATCTCGGATGTGGAGTTCGTATCATGACAATCGCGAAAATCGTCCGCCGAGTGCCGCTGTGGACCGCAGCTCGGATCGAAGGCTGGTCGCGTCGGCGGAAAACGCTTGTTCTGGTCCCGCTGGCGATGTGGCTGATCGCCCTCATAGCCGCGGTCACGGTCATGGGAATTCGCATTCAGCACAACGACTCGGTGAACACCGCCCGAACCAGCGCGCTGGCGACCGCCGATACCAGCGTTCCGAAACTCTTGTCCTATCGGGCGGATTCGGCCGAACAAGATCTCGACGACGCGGCGAATCTGCTCACCGGCGATTTCAAGAATCGGTTCCAATCTCTGGTGAAGGACACGATCATCCCGGCGGCCATGGAGCATCAGACGGTGACCAAGGCGTCGGTGGCCGGCAAGTCGGTGGTGGACGCGACCTCGGATTCGGCCACCGTGCTGATGTTCATCGACCAGACCACCAGCAGCAAGGAATCCCCACAGCCGCGCCTGGATGCCAGTCGCGTGCGTATCCGGCTGAATCACATCGGCGATCAATGGCTGATCTCCGAACTGCAGCCGGTGTGACCCGCCAATCGAATCACGTCATCGAACAACTGGAGAGAATATGAGTGGCGTCGAAGTCGCGGTGCAGGGGCTGACGAAGTCGTTCGGATCGCAGACGATCTGGCGGGATGTGTCGCTGACACTGCCCCGCGGTGAAATCAGTGTGCTGTTGGGGCCGTCGGGCACCGGGAAATCGGTATTCCTGAAGTCGTTGATCGGATTGCTGCGCCCCGAAGAGGGTTCGATCGTCATCGACGGGACGGATATTCTGCGCTGTTCGAACAAAGAACTCTATGAGATCCGGAAAATGTTCGGCGTCCTGTTCCAGGACGGTGCGCTGTTCGGATCCATGGATCTCTACGACAACACCGCCTTCCCGCTACGTGAGCATACGAAGAAGAGCGAGTCCGAGATTCGCGACATCGTGATGGAGAAGATGGAGCTCGTCGGCCTCACCGGCGCCGAGACGAAACTTCCGGGCGAGATATCCGGTGGTATGCGCAAGCGCGCGGGGCTGGCTCGTGCGCTGGTGCTGGATCCGCAGATCATCCTCGTCGACGAACCCGACTCCGGTCTGGATCCGGTGCGTACCACCTACATCAGTCAGCTGCTGATGGATATCAACGCACAGATCGACGCCACCATCCTGATCGTTTCGCACAACATCAACCTGGCGCGCACCGTGCCGGACAACATCGGCATGCTGTTCCGCCGTGAACTGGTGATGTTCGGACCACGCGAGGTGCTGCTGACCAGTGACGAGCCGGTGGTCGAGCAATTCCTCAACGGCACCATGATCGGGCCGATCGGCATGTCGGAAGAAAAAGACGAAGCACAGATGGCTCATGAGCGGGCGCTGGTAGAAGCAGGCCACCACGCGGGCGGAGTCGAGGTGATCGCCGGGGTGGTGCCGCAAATGCGTCCCACACCGGGAATGCCGCCGCGGCAAGGGGAATTGCGAAGGCAGGACCGGGTGCGGGAAATTCTGCCGTCCCTGCCGCCGGCCGCGCAGAGCGTGATTCTGGAGTCCATGACCGAGGAGGAGTACGTCCCTCCCAGGTGGGGGTAAAACCCCCCGATGTGGTGAGGCGCGCACCGGGTGCTATCGCTGAGACTCGAATCACACTGCAGTACAACGAATGACGATCGCACGGGCGTTCGCCGTAGGGCATCGAGAACGCGCGTAGACAACCGAGAGAGGTTGACCATGACCACGGTCGAATCCGACACCGGGACCGTTCCCGACGACATCGCACGCACCGTCGTCCTGCCCGAAGGACACGCCGACGACGCGAAGGTATTCGAGGCCTACCGCTGGCTGCGCGAAAATCAGCCGCTCGCCCAGGTGCGGGTGGAGGGCTACGACCCGCTCTGGCTCGTCACCAAACATGCCGACCTCATGGAAATCGAGCGGCAGCCGGAGATCTTCAGCGCCGGCGGCGGTCCGGACAAGGGCACGCACAACCCGCTGCTGGCGAATCAGGCCGGTGACGAATTCACTAAGCAGCTCCTGGGTGGGAGTCTGCGGATTCTCGACGCCCTGCCCTACCTGGACCCGCCGGAGCACACGGTCATCAAGGATGTCGCCTTCGACTGGTTCCGTCCCGCCAATCTGAAGAAGTGGGAGGACCAGATCCGCGCCATCGCAAGGGAATCGGTGCAGCGGCTGACCTCCGGATCGCCGGAGCTGGACGCGGTGCAGGAATTCAGTGTCTTCTTCCCGCTTCGCGTCATCATGACTCTGTTCGGTGTGCCGCAGGCCGACGAACCGCTGATGTTCGCCCTGACCCAGGACTTCTTCGGGGTCGCCGATCCGGACGCGATCCGCGACGATGTCGAAGCGCTGTCACCGGATGCCGCGGCGCAGCAGTTCGCGGCAGCGATCAAGGATTTCTACGCCTACTTCGATGTCCTCGTCGAAGACCGCCGGGTGAATCCGCGCGATGATCTGGCCACCCTGATCGCCGTCGCCAAGGACGAGACGGGGGAGTACTTCCCGAAGTCCTTCGCCTACGGCTGGTTCATGGCGATCGCGACAGCCGGCCATGACACCACGGCGAGCACCTTGGCCGGATGCCTGCACAACCTGGCCGCTCGTCCGGACATCCTCGACCGGGTCAGGAACGACCCGAGTCTGATTCCGCACCTGGTCAACGAATCGCTGCGGATCGTGTCGCCGGTGAAGCAATTCACCCGGATGGCGCTGTCGGACTACGAGCTGCGCGGTCAAAAGATCAAGGCCGGTGATCGGCTGGTGCTGCTGTTCCAGTCCGGAAACCGCGATGCCGAGGTGTTCGACAATCCCGACACCTTCGATATCGACCGGCGCCCGAACAAGCACATCGCCTTCGGCTACGGCCCGCACATGTGCATCGGCCAGCATCTGGCGAAGCTCGAGCTGAAGGTGATGCTCGAAGAGCTGCTGCCGCGGCTCGCGAAGGTCGAGGTAACCGGCACGCCGAAGATGATCCAGACCAACTTCGTCGGCGGACTGCGCCACCTGCCGGTCCGACTGACCTTCTCCTGACCTCGTCGCGGTGCGCCGGGAGCGCGAAGTTCCCGGCGCACCGATGATTTCATCGAATAGAAAGTGCAGCAGCGCATGGCGAAAGTCGTGTACCACCTACCGGACGGCACGACCTCCCAGGTCGACGTCGATGCGGGGCAGAGCATCATGAGTGGGTCGGTCAACAACAATCTGCCCGGAATCGTCGCCGAGTGCGGAGGCAGCTGCGCGTGCGCTACCTGCCATGTGTTTCTCGCCCCCGAGTATCAGGATCTGTTCGCGGAGCCGAGCGACGAGGAATCCGAACTCATCGACTATCTCGATGGTGCGACACCGGAGTCCCGGCTGTCGTGCCAGCTGATCGTCTCCGATACCGACCGTGAAATCCACGTTCGCGTAGCCGACAGCCGGTGATCGTGGTGGCTGCGCACTCGAGCCCGAATGACCGGTGGACCGATATCCGGCATGCTCTCTACATCGTCGCCGGCATTGTCGCGCTATTGCTGACCTGGCCGCACGCATTCGATTGGATGCGAGACGGCGGGAACATCCTCAACCCGATCGCCTTCTTCGGCGACGCGATCGACGCGGGCGGCACGGCCGCATTCCTGAGTATCGACATGCTGATCGCCTGGGCGGTATTCATGGTGTGGGTGGTGACCGACAGCGCGCGCATCGGAATGGGCCGCAAATGGGGTGTGTTCTTCATCGTGCTGTCCTACATCGGGGTCTCCATGGCTTTCCCGGTGTATCTCGTTGCGCGCGAACGCTTTCTGGCTCGCCGCGGCGGTGCCGGGAGTGAGGACGCTGCTCGAGTGGCGGTGAGCAGCGAATGACCGCGACCACTGGCCCCAGCGATTCGGTCGTCATCATCGGCGCCGGGCACGCCGGGGCGACGCTCGCCGGTCTGCTGCGCCAGCAGAAATGGGCGGGCCCGATCACGTTGATTGGGGAGGAGTCGCATCCGCCCTACCATCGGCCGCCGCTGTCGAAGAAGTTCACCGACGACACCATGGTGCAACTGCTCAAACCCGCGGACTTCTACCCCGACAACGACATCGAACTGCTGCTCGGGGTGCGGGCGACCGCAGTCGATGTCGCTGCTCGACGGGTGAGTTTGGACAATGCTGAGCATCGCGACTTCGCAACGCTGGTGATCGCGACCGGGGCGACGCCTCGCATGGTCCCGGTTCCCGGCGCCGAGGCCACGGGCATTTCGACGTTGCGCACGATCGCGGATGCGCAGCGATTGGGGTCCGCCTTGGACGCCGAGGCGACGCTGGCCGTGATCGGTGGCGGTTACGTCGGCATGGAAGTTGCGGCGGTGGCGCGCTCGAGGGGTGTCGACGTCACGGTGATCGAACGTGAGGACCGCATCCTCGCGCGGGTCGCCAGCGCCGAACTCTCGCGCCGGCTGACCGAGTATCACGCGGCACGCGGCACGCGCGTGGTCGTGAACTGCAACGTCGCGGAATTCCTGACCACGGACGGCGCTCTCACAACCGTTGTGGCGCACGATGGTACGGCGATCGCCTGTGACCATGCGCTCGTCGGTGTCGGCGCGGTGCCCAATGTGGAGCTGGCACAGCAGTGTGGCGTTGCCTGCGACGGCGGCGTCCTGGTGGATCGCGCCGGACGGACGAATGTGCCGGGAATCATGGCCATCGGGGACGTCACCCGCCGCCCGCACGACGCACTGGACGGGCTCTATCGCTTGGAATCGATTCCCAGCGCGGTCGAACAGGCCAAACACGCCGCCGCCGCGATCTGCGGGACCGATGGGGGAGTCCACGAAACACCGTGGTTCTGGTCGGACCAGTTCGATCTGAAGTTAAAGATCGCCGGTCTGCTGGAGGCGGGGACCCGCACCATCGTGCGCGCGGGGGAGTCGCCCGAATCGTTTGCGTTGTTCCATCAGCGCCTCGATCGCACGGTGTGCGCGGTGGAGACGGCGAACAGCCCGAAGGACTTCATGGCCGGCAAGAAGCTGATCTCGGAGCGGGTGCCCGTGGACCCCGATCTGCTGGCCGATGCGGAGGTGCCGATTCGGGACCTGCTGCGAGGCGGCTCGCCCACGCGATCGGTGACCTACTGAGTGAAACGGCAGACATCATGGATCTGGTAAGCAACGGTGAGGTCGTGCTGTGGCGGCGCAGTTTCGAAGTACTCAATTACTTCGGCCGCTGCCCGGTGTGTGGTTACAGCGCCGAGGCAACCGTGGTGGTGACCACCTATACCGACGGTTCGTCCGACACCCAGCCCCTCGGGCGCTGTGGGCTGCCCTGCGGCTGGACGGGAGCGATCGAGATGAACACCATGACCAGCGTCAACCGCTGATCGGATCGCCCTACCGAGCGACAGATCGGACCCGTGCTGTCGAGAGAACGTTCGATCATCCGAACCGCGAGAGGCCGCCGGCATCGATGCCGGCGGCCTCTTTCGGTTGCGCGACGCGGAACTAGCGGCGGGCAACCGACCGTCGCGACAACTGCTCGATTCGATCCTGGATCGCTCGGATCTCGCGTCGGAACTCCGCGCGGCGCTGCCCCGATCCCGGCTGTTCACCGTCCAGCAGGCCCAGGCGGCGAGCGAGCCGCAGGGCGGTGTGAAACATCTCGGCCGAGGTGGATTCGGCGCCGGCATTGCGGCGTTGTAGTGCCCACTGGTGTGCGACCGCGAGGCACCGTTCGATGAACCACGGCTCATCGAACTCCGCCGAGTCGCCGAGTTCGGCGAGTTGGTGTGCGACCACCGCGTAGGCGTCGATGAACGGCCGCAGCATCAGCGGTGCCACGAGCAGATCGACGCGGTCGAGGCATCGTTCGGCGGTGGCCGCGTCGATCGATGCCAAATCGGTGTTTCCACCGGAGATCAGATCGAGTTCGGACTGCAGCGCCGCCACGAATTCGGTTCTGCCCGCGAAGAAGAACTCGAATTTGAGTAGATCGCGCAGCCGCAGTGCGTCGTCGAGCGCGGTCGCTGCGCCGTTCGTCGTGCACGAACCTTGTACGGCCACTTCGACAATCGCCCGTTCGATCACGGCGTGGATCGCGCTGTTGCGGTAGACCGCGGCGACCAGGTGCTGGCTCGGACGGATGCCCCACACGGTGGTATCACCGCGGAAACTGCTGAGCACACCGGTTTTCTCGAGGTCTTGCAGCGCACGCCGGACCGTGGCCCGGTCGGTGAGATTCGCCGCGCCGGCCGTCTGCCAATTCCGCGCGCGCAGGTACTCGGCGAGTGGTTCCACCGTCTCGAGCACCTCGTCGAGCGTCAGTGCCCGGTCGGCGGCCAATAGCGCGATACAGACCACCGCCGTCGGAGCGACCGGTGTGGCGCGGTTGATCCGGTGCGACACTTCCACGGCGATGCGTTCGATGGCGGTGGTCTCGGCGGCATCGTCGCTCTTGAGTTCCTTGAGCCGGGACCGCAGCTCGATCGGCTCACCGAAGTCGACATACACGCGGCCCAGCCGGCGCTGCAGGCCACGTAGGTAGCCGAAGAGCCAGCGGACGTTCTCCGGCGTTTTGTTCTGCCCGCCCGCCTCCGCGGTCATCTTCTCCACCTCGTGGGTCGGAAGCTGGTCATAGAGGATGGAGACCGGCACCAGCAGCACGTCCGAGCCCTCCTGTTCCTCGACGGCATCGGCGACGTAGCGCAACAGGCCGAGGCGTGGCGGGCGGAGCTTTCCGGTCCGGGAACGGCCGCCCTCGATGGACCAGATCATGTTGGAGCGGTCGGCGACGAGTGTGCGGATGAACGATCGCAGGGCGAGTTTGTATACCGGGACATCGTTTGTCGCGCGCCGGATGTGGACGATGCCGGTTCGCCGGGCAATGGTCCCGAGCGGAAAGAAGTCGAGGTTGGCGCCCGCGAATCCGAAAGGCGCCCGCACCCCGAGCTCCACCAGCGCAGTGGGAAATACCCACTCGTCGAGATAGGACCGATGTGAGATGAGGAATACCAGCGAATGCCCGCGGTCGAGCGCGTGCAGCTTCGCCAATTCCTCCTCGTCGACGAGCCGGTCGTAGCCGCGCAGCATCCACCGCCCAAGTGCATGCCACTGCCGCAGCACAGTCTGGTTGTGGGTGGCCCACATGCCGCGGTGGTAGGACCGGATCTCGTCGACGATGTCGGAAACCGGCCGGTTGAGGCGCGCCGCCAGGGCGGCCACCTCCTCCGCGGATTCGGCGCCCTGGCCCGCGTGTTCGGTCACGACTGCGCCTCCAGATTCGTGGACGTTGCCGAATCGGGCCAGTGCGCGAGGGTATCCGAATACAGCCGCCGCACCTGCTCGACCGAGCGATCCAGGTCCGCCTTGGTCCAGCCGATCGTGGATATCGGGTCGTGCACGAGTACCTCCACGGTGCCCGATCGGGCGGTTTTCGCGTTGCGCCACATCAGTTCTCCTGCATTGCGGATAACAATCGGGACGAGCGGGACTTCGGCTTGCATCGCCAGGTGGAAGGCGCCCTTCTTGAACCGGCCGACCCGGGGGGTGAGCGACCGGGTGCCCTCGGGGGAGATGACGATGGAGACCCCTGAGGTCAGCCGCTGCCTGGCCTCTGCGAGCGCCTGGTGGGCTTGTTCGGGGTCGGCGCGGTCGATGAAGGCGAAGTCGGCCATGGCCAGCAACTGCCCGAGAACAGGGATGCTCGCCGCCTCCTTCTTCGCCACGGCGGTGAATCCGCCACGCAATATCGACGTCGTGACGAGGAGATCGATCAGGGAGCTCTGGTGATTGATCAGGAACACCGCCGGGCGCTGTGCCCACAGGTTGGCTTCGCCGATCACCCGAACGTCGATGTCGCCGAGGGCGGATCCGACCTGGGCGAAAAGACTTGTGGCCAAGTCGATTCCGCGGCGCTTGTTGCCGGTCAGCGCGCCGATCGCAATGCCGGCCACGCCGGATCCGGCCAGCGCGCCGTACATCGCCGCGGTGCGCAGCACCGGTTTCGGATCGAGCCTGCCGGGGCCACGGCGCAGTCGCAACGCGGGCCAGTCGTGGGCTCGTGCGTGCTCGGCCAAACCGGGCTGCGCGTTGACCGCACAGGGACGGCCGACGCACGACAGGAAAGGCACATCCTCGTTCCCGTTGGCATAGGCGAACGACTCGGACAGGTCGATGCCCGTGGCGTCGGCGAAAGTTGCTACTGCCGCGGCCTTTCCGGCTGCCCAGGGTGGGCGCCCCGCTACCCGGCCGGTCAGCAGTCCATCCACCGCTTCCAGTTCCGAGCACAGAATCCGGTCCACTTCCAGTTCGCGAGCCAGCGGCTCGACCTGGAATCGGGTGGCCGACGTCGCGATCACCACGGTGTGCCCGCAGTGCTGGTGTTCCTTGACCACGCTCCACATCTCATGGAACAGCGAGCCCGCGATGCTCTGGCTGAACAGCCGCGCGCCGAGTTCGGCGATGTCGGCGGCGGGCCGCCCGGCCCAGCCTGCCACGCCGCGGGCGAGCAGTTCGCCGAACTGGTCTTCGGTCAGTGTCGGCCCGGCCATGGAGCGCAGCGTGTGCACGAGCTCGTCTACCCCGATCTCTCCGTGCCGCAGCCGATGTGAGTACAGCGACTCGGCGGAGTAGCCGTCGATCAAGGTGCCGTCGAAGTCGAAGAACGCGCCGACGGCCGGGCCCGTGGGCGCACGCCGGATCGCGTCCAGGTGGGCGGAGAGCGACATATGCGGTGTGTCTCCTTGCTGCTGCTGGTCAACACATCGGGCGATAGTTAGAATGGTAATACCATACAACCTAGGAGGTCCGATGGGAACGTCTCCGCGTTCGGCGGATGAGGCGGCCAACTGGGGCGGAGCGCCGGAGATGTCGGCCTGGGAGGGCCTCATGTGGCGCGCCGAGCGCGATGCGCGCACCCGTTCGACCGGCATCCTGCTCGAACTGCTCGACCGTGAGCCGGACTGGGAACGGCTCGTCGCGGCGTTCGAGCGCACCAGCCGGCGCATCCCGCGGCTGCGTGACCACGTCGTCGAGCCGCCTGTTCCCATGGTTCAGCCGGCATGGTCACCGGACCCGGGATTCACCGTCCGCGACCACCTGCGCCGGGTGCAGCTCGGGCCCGACGCCGGAATACGAGAGCTCTTGGCGCAGTGCGAAACCGAGTGGGATGTCCAGCTCGACCGTGCCCGGCCGCCGTGGGAAGCGATTCTCTTCGGTGGACTGCGCGACGGTGGTGCCGCCCTCGCCTTCCGCTTTCACCACAGCCTGTCCGACGGTATGGGCCTGGTGCAGTTGCTGGAATTGGCGCACGAGGGTGATCGCGACCAGGGATCGAGCGCCCCGCCGTCTTCGCCTCCGCTGACCGGGGCCGGGATGCTTGTCGAGGCGACGTTGACGGCCGCAGATCCGGGCACAGTGTTGCGCGCGGCGCGCGCGGCGCTCGATCGCTCGTTGCGCGCGTTGCGCGATCCGCTCCGCACGGTCGCCGATGCCACCGGCTATGTCGCGTCGCTGTCGCGCCTGCTCGCACCTGCGCAGGCCCATCGTTCTCCGCTACTCGCGGTGCGCAGCCATGGCGCGCGGCTGATTGTTGTGAATGTTGCGTTGCGCGAGTTGAAGTCGGCCGGCGCGGCGGCGGGCGGCTCGGTCAACGACGCCTTCCTCGCGGCGGTGCTCGGTGGCATCCGGCGCTATCACGACCGCAAGGGCGTCCCGGTCGACGACGTCGTGGTGGGGATACCGGTCAGCCTGCGCAACGAGGACGATCCCCTGGGAGGCAACCGATTTGCCGGGATTCGCTTCCCTGGACCGGCCGGCGAGCTCGATCCCGCACGGCGGATTCACGCCATCCGGGAACATGTGCTGGCCGCCAGAGACGAGCCCGCGATCGGCTTCCTCGACTTCCTGTCGCCGGTGCTGACCAAGCTGCCGACCTGGGCGATCATCGAATTGTCGGCCGGCCTGACGACGAGTTCGGATGTGCAGGTATCCAATATTCGCGGCATCACCCGTCCGGTACAACTGGCTGGGGCGCAGGTAACCGGGATGTACCCGCTCGGGCCTCGCCCGGGCGTCGCGGCGATGATCGCGATGATCACCTACAACGGGATGTGCTGCCTCGGGCTGAATGTCGATCCCGGCACCTTCGACGACATCGAGGCGCTGCAGCAGTCCATCGACGAAGGGTTCGCGGAAGTGCTCGCCCTCGCGGCGCACGGTCCGGAAGGCCGCGCATGAAACGACGGGATCTGCGCCGCGACGACCTCGACATGCGCATCAGGGCCGCCGAGGCCGACGCCTACGCCGCCTACGGTGTGGCCGGGACGGAACGCTTGGTCGAACTCGATTCCGGGTTCGGTCGGGTGTTCGTACGCCTCACCGAATTCGGTGCTCTCGATGACCGTCCGCCGGTTGTCCTCTTGCACGGAATCGCCTCTGCCACAGTCCTTGCCGCGCCGCTGCTGCCCTATCTGAGCGATCGTCGGGTCATCGCGGTGGATTGGCCCGGCCACGGCCTGTCCGGCGAATGCGTGTTACCGCCCGGGATGGATCTGCGCGCGCACTGCTCGGCGGTACTGGGTTCACTGCTGAGCGAAATCGGCGCCGTCACAGTGAATATCGTCGGCCACTCCATGGGCGGGCAGTTCGGGCTCTATGCCGCCGCAGATCTCGGCACTCGCGTGCGACGACTGGCGGTGCTCGGCGCACCCGGCGCCGCGCTTCGCGGTGTGAAACCGATACCGGCCATGTGCCTGCTCGCACTGCCCAAACTCGGCCCGATGGCGCTGTCGCGGCCGATGCCGGACCGGATGTTCGAGCGCACCAACGATGTGTCGCTCGGCCGGGACGCTCTGCGTGACGCCGCGCCGGAAATGGTTGTCGCGCTGCGGTTGATCGGCGCCAGGACTGGCAACGCCCCGAGTATTGCAGGCTTCTTCCGGACGCTGGTCAAAAGGGCGTCGGTGCGTCCGCAAGTGATGCTGGCCGGCGACACGCTCGCCCGCCTCGGACAACCGGTGCAGTTCGTCTGGGGTGACGACGATGTGTTTCTGCGGCCGCTCGCCGCCGCGGCGTCGATCGTGGCGGTGCGAGATGTGCGCGTGCTCCGGCTTCCCGGGGCGGGTCACGCACCGTGGTTGCAGGCTCCCGAGCGCACGGGGCGGGCGGTCTCCGGCCACCTGCGCGGCTGATAACAAACCTGGCCGGCTGTCAGGGTTTCTCACCCGCACGAGTGGTCTCGAGTAGCCCTTCCGAGGGATCTTCGCCGTCTGTCCATCTCGTCCGTCCCGCCGTCGAGGCACGATGACGCCGTCTGGTGAGGCGATTCGGTCTCGTGGTACTCGGGGAAGAAGGCAGCGATGACAAGCATCAACCGGCAGCCCGTGGTCGCGGTTCTGGGAGCGGGCTCGTGGGCGACCGCGGTGGCATCGATCGTGGCGCGGAATTCACCGACCGTGATGTGGGCGCGCTCGGCCGAGGTCACCGCCGAAATCAACGAACGCTCGCGCAACGGGCGCTATACCGGGGAATGGCCGCTGCCCCCGGCCTTGCGTGCCACATCGTGTGTCGAGGAAGCCCTGGCCGCAGCGGACGTCGTCGTCGCCGGAATTCCATCGAAGGTATTCCGTGACGTGCTGGGCGACGCGGCGGCATTCGTCCGGCCCGGGGTGCCGATCATCAGCCTGGTCAAGGGGCTCGAGCGCGGAACCGACCGGCGAATGACACAGATCGTCTCCGAAATGCTGCCGGGGCATCCGGCCGGTGTGCTCGCCGGCCCGAACATCGCCCAGGAGATCGTCGAGGGGTATGCCGCGGCCGCCACTCTCGCCATGCCCGAGCCGGATTGCGCAGACCAGCTCGCAGCCCTGTTCCGGACATCTCGATACCGCGTCTACTCCAGTACCGATGTGGTCGGCGTCGAACTGTGCGGGGCATTGAAGAACGTGTACGCGATCGCCGCGGGAATGGCGGACGGCGCCGGCGCGGGTTACAACACCAAGGCAATGGTCATCACGCGTTCGCTGCGCGAGATGGCATCCCTCGGGTCGGCGCTGGGCGGTGAGCTCGCGACATTCAGTGGTCTGGCCGGCAACGGCGATCTCATCGTGACCTGCACGAGTCCGCGCAGCCGGAACCGCAGGCTCGGTGAAGCGCTCGGTCGTGGCATGACGATCGAGGACGCGCTCGCGACGCTGACCCAGGTGGCCGAGGGCGCCGGCGCTGTGGGCGTCGTCAAGCGGCTGGCCGAACGAGTGGGTGTCGACGCGCCCCTCGTGCGCGAGGTGGACGCGGTAGTCAACCACGGGGCGACAGTAGCCGACGCGTACCGCGGACTGCTGCGCGAGATTCCAGGTCACGAAACGCGCGGAAGCGGCTGGTGAGCGCGAGCGCCTCAGGGGCCGAGAAAGAGGCGCTCACACGGCAATCGGGGCATGAGCTCGCAGTGCTCCACCGTGGTAAGGACCAATTCGATTGCGCACCAGCGTCTTCGCGTCCAGTCCATGATGATATTGCGCGCGGCCTCCGCGGTGGCAGTGTAGTCGAGCGCGACGTCGGCCAGCCAGATACGTAGGTGCACATGCCCGTCGGACGGGCACCACCGTGCCGCCTGCATCGCTGATACGCTTCTCGGTAGCTGCTTCATCGAGGCTCCTCCGTATCAGATCCATGCTCCGGCAATCTGCCCGTTCACCACATCCCCCTGGTGAAGCATGCCTGTACCTCATCGGAGGGAATTTCGGCGCAGGGACACCGCACGAACACGCCCCGTGGGACCGCAACGTGTGTGTCGATGCGGTCCCACGGGGCGCGTGGGTGAGGCGCGCTACATCGGACTCAGGCCGCGGAGATGCCGCCGTTGACGCTGATGGCCTGACCGGTCAGGCGACCGGACTCCGGGCGGCACAGGAATACCGCCAACGCGGCGATATCGTCGGCAACCGGCACTCCGAGGTGCGCCTGCTGGGCGGCCTTGGCGAACAGCTTGGCGCTGAACCCGTCGCTGGTGATGCGCTCGGTCGAACCGGTTTCGTTGACCAGGGACGGTGTCAGGACGTTGGCGCGGATCCCGTCGCGTTTGCCTTCGATGGCAATCGTCCTGGTGAACATCACGATCCCGGCCTTGGCGGCGCCGATCACCGCCTCGCCGGGAGTCGCGGTCTTGCCCGCGTCGGACGCCAGGTTGACGATGACGCCGTGGCGCCGCTGTCGCATCATCGGCATCACCGTGCTCGCCATATGCATCGAGGGCAAGGCGAGATCGGTGTAGATGGTGGCGATGTCCTCGGTCGCGATCTTGGAAAACAGCTCCGGCTTGACGTCCGCCGCAGTCGAGCAGACCAGGATATCGATGCCGTTCAGCAGGATTTCGGATTGCGCGGCAATCGATTTCGCCGCAGCCGGGTCGATCGGGTTGCCTTGAACGAAGCTGACTTGCGCGCCGGACTTCTCCACGAGCGACTTCGCTTGCTCGCCACGCGCTTCGTTTCGCCCGACCAACACGATGCGAGGGACCCCCGCCTCGGCCAGCTGTCGCGCCGTCGCGAGTCCGATGCCGGCGGTTCCGCCGATGACCAGCGCCCCGCTGTCGGCGAGTTCCTTCGGCGGAGCGAGGATGCGGCCCGATTCGGCCGACGGTTGCGTCTTGCTCACAGCGACACCGTCCCGCGGGTGAAAATGTCCTTGGCGATGATCTTCTTCTGGATCTCCGCGGTCCCGTCCGCGACCAGGTAGGCCATCACGTCTCGGAAGCGTTGTTGCAGTGGGAATTCCACCGAGTATCCGAGGTTGCCGTGAATGCGCATCGCCGCCTCGATCGCGTTCTTGGCGACGATCGGCGGCCACCATTTGCTCATCGAGGCGAGCGAGGTGTGCGGGCGTCCGGTCTCGCGCGACCACAGCGCGCGATAGCAGATCCAGCGCGCCCCCTCGATATAGGTCGCGTGTTCGGCGAGCTGGAAGGAAACACCCTGGTTCTCGCCGATGGGCTTACCGAATGCCTCGCGCTGCTGCGCGTACTGTGCGGCTTCCTCGAGGCTCTGTTTGGCGGCGCCCAGGCAGAGCAGACCGAGCGCTGCGCGGCTGAAGTCGAAGTGGTTCATCACCGACTGGAAGCCACGGCCCTCTTCGCCGATGATGTGCGAGGACGGGATGAAGACATCCTCGAAATGCAAAGCGCCCCAGCCCAAGGGCAGGCACCCCATACCGGGCATATGGCTGCGGCTGACGCCGGGGGAGTCCAGCGGGACGACGAAACAGCTCACGCCGGTCGAGCGCGTGGTGCCCGCTTCCCGTGCGTAGACGAGGGCGACGGTCGCGTTCATCGCCCACGAGATGGCCGTCTTCTCGCCGTTGAGTTTCCACCCGCCGGGCACGGCGGTGGCGGTGGTGCGCAGGCCCGCCGCATCCGATCCCGACCCGGGTTCGGTCAACGCGATCGCAATCGTCTCTTCTCCGGCGATCAGCGGCGGCAGATACCGCTCGCGGACCTCCTTCGAAGCCAGACTCAGCTGAGATCCCGAGAGTCCGATCTGTACTGGTACTCCGGCCATGTTCACATCGCCGTAGGCGAGGGTCTCGGTGGCGAGGCCGAGCAGGACGGGATCTTCGTGCCCGGTGCCGCCGTACTCTTCGGGCAAGCCGATGCCCAGGACCCCGAGGTCACCCAGCTTCTTGTAGATGTCGAACGGAAACTCGGCCGATGCGGCGCGGTCCCGGTAGCCGGGTAGTAGTACATGTTCGCTGAAGCTTTCCAGCGTCTTGCGGAACTCCTCATGTTCGTCCGCGAATTCGAAGGACACCATCCGGGCCCCTCCTCTCTTAAGGTCCGACCAATATTATCATTGGTCCTTATTTAGACCTAGAGTGCCGCGGTGCGACCCGTGCCTAGGATCTGCGCCAAGCGCGCCTCGAACGCGCGTCCGGTGATTCCGAATCGCGTGAAGATCTCGTCTTCCGGCGGTCCGCCGAAGGGTAGCCAGATCTCCGCGAGGCGAACCATCTCGTCGGTCTCGCTGTAGGCGTGCGGAGGTGACGCGTGGCGGGTTCGGCGTGGCAGATCGCGTGTTTGCCGATATCGGCGGATTCGTTGCGCCAGTTGTAATCGGGCATGGGCACTCGGGGCGGATCGCATCGTGTCGAAAACTTTCATGGGGCGGCCTGCTCTGATGAGGCCGCACTCGAACGTGGCAAATATGGTCAGACCATAATATGGTCAGGTCCTTCTGTGCGCAATGGCCCTCCGGCTCACGGGCCACGGCGCCACGTTCTCACCGCACGTCGAGATAGATACTCTTCACGTTCTGGTAGCTCGACAAGCCCTCCGGGCCCAGCTCGCGGCCCATGCCGCTGTTCTTGATTCCGCCGAACGGCGCGGTCGGGTCGTTGGAGTATCCGTTGATTCCGACCGTGCCCGAGGCGATGCGGCGCGCGAATCGGGCGCCGCGGTCCGCGTCCGCCGTCCATACCGTGCCGCCGAGCCCGTAGTCGGAACCATTGGCAATCGCCACCGCCTCGTCCTCGTCGGCGTAGGGGATAACTGACAGCACCGGTCCGAAGATCTCTTCCCGGGCGATCGTGTGGTCGGGTCGCACGTCGGCGAAGACCGTCGGTTCGACGAACCAGCCACGATCGAAGACCCGGCCGCCGCCGGCGGTGACGCGCGCGCCGTCCTTGCGCCCGACCGCGATATAGCCTTCGACCCGTTCGCGTTGCCGGGCGGAGACCAGCGGTCCCATCTGCGTGGCGTCCGAGAGTGGATCGCCCACCGTGATGCTCTTGGCGAGATCGGTGATCGTGTCGACGATTTCGTCATAGCGCGCGGCCGGCGCCAGGACGCGGGTGCACAGCCAGCAGATCTGCCCGTTGTTCAGCAATGTCGCACCGAAGAAGGATTCGATGTCTGCGGCGAGATTCGCATCATCGAGCACGATGGCGGCCGATTTGCCGCCCAATTCCAGCGTCACCGGTCGCAGCAGTTCGCCACAGGTGCGCGCGATCGCTCGCCCTGCGCCGGTCGATCCGGTGAACGACACCTTGTCCACACCCGGGTGCGCCACCAGGTAGGCGCCGAGTTCGCGCCCGCCGGGCACCACATTGAGAACACCGGCCGGCAGTCCGGCCGCGAGCGCGGCCTCGGCCATCAGGAATGCGTCCAGCACGGTTTCCGGCGCGGGTTTGAGCACCACGGTACAGCCCGCCGCCAGCGCCGGCGCGATCTTCAGAAACGTGATGGCCTGCGGCACATTCCACGGCACGATGGCGCCGACCACACCGATCGGGGACCGCGTCACCGCAGTCGAGCCGCCGAGCATGCCGGGCCGGATTTCGTCCTCCTGATCGGCGACCATGCTGCCGTAGTACTGCAGAAGCAGTGCGGGAAAGCCACTTTCGAACTGCCGGGCCAGACCGATCGGCATACCGTTCTGGCTGCTGACCCGGCGTGCGGTGTCTTCGCCCCGCTCCTGCAGCTTCTCGGCGAACTCGGCGAGTACTTCCGCGCGGCGTTTGCCGTCCCACTGCGCCCAGCCGGCCGGATCGTCGAAGGCCGCCCGGGCCGCGGCGACCGCTGCGTCGATATCGGCCTTGCTGCCCTCGGGGACGGAGCCGATGCGCTCCTCGGTAGCCGGTGAGATCACCGGGATGATCGAACTCGTGGCCGGCGCGACCCAGCGCCCGTCGAGGTAGAGGTCGGTGTAATCGATGGTCATGATGGTGCCTTTTGCTCCGGACGGTTCAGTCGTGGACGAGAACGGGTTTGAGGACCTCGCCGCGATGTTGCGCCGCGACGGCGTCGTTGATCTTGGTGAAGTCGAAGGTGGTCACCAGCTTGTCGATCGGGAACCGGCCGGCCCGGTACAGCTCGATCAGTTCCGGGATGAATTCGTCCGGAACGCTGTCACCTTCGATGATGCCGACGACCGTGAGGCCCAGTACCAGCGTCTCGATCACCGAAATCGGCAGCGCGGCTTCAGGATCGGCGGGCACGCCGATCAGGCCCAGCTTTCCGTGGAAGGTCATCGACTTGACCAGACCGTCGATCACCGCCGGCATGCCCGAGGTGTCGATGGCGTAGTCGACACCGGCGGCGACTATGGCACGAACCTGCTCCGCGACCGGACCCGCGCCAGGGTCGATGGCGTGTGTCGCGCCGAGTTCGATCGCGAGTTCGCGGCGCGAGGCATGGGGCTCGATGACGATAATGGTCGCGCACTCCCGCACCGCGGCGGCCATGACGGCGGCCAGGCCGACCGATCCCGCCCCGGCGACCAGCAGCGACGAGCCCGGCTGGCACGTGAGCGAACGCAGCACCGCACCGGCTCCGGTTTGGATGCCGCAACCGATCGGCGCGATTATCTCGGCCGGGAGGTCGCTCGGCGCCTTCACCACATTGCGCTCCAACGCCACGCTGTGGGTGGCGAACGAGGACTGCCCGAAGAACAGCCCGGTGATCGCCTCGGCTCCCGCCGACAGCGGGCCGGCGCCGTCGGCGCGCACACCGGCGTAGTTCAAATGCATGAAGTTGTGGCAGTACGACGGCGAATCGGCACGGCATGCCGGGCAGGATCCGCAGCTGGCGAAGGTGATCGCGACTCGGTCGCCCGGCGCCACCTTGGTGACGCCTTCGCCGATCGCTTCGACGAGACCGCAGCCTTCGTGACCGAACACCGCGGGCAGTGCGACCGGCAGCGCTCCGTCGCGAGCGGCCAGATCGGTGTGGCAGATTCCGACGGCCTCGATCTTCACCAGCACCTCGCCCGGCTTCGGTCCGTCGATGGTGATGGTCTCGAGCGAGAAGTCGCTGTGCGGGGCGCGGGCGACCGCGGCGAATGCTTGCATGATCAGATCCTTCGTGTTTCGGCGCGATCGCTCGCGGCGACCGGTGTGTGATCGCTGCCCTGCGCGGCATGACGCAGGGAGGTGGTCGAATCGGCCAGAGCGGCACGATCCAGCTGCGCGCCGGTGCCGATGAGCTTCTTTCCGGCCATGAAGTCGGCTGCGGCGTTGACAGTTTCGACGCACTGCGCGCGCCCGTCGGCGTCCAGGTGGAACAGTGCGCAGGAACCGGTGCGGGGATCGCCGCGCAGCACCGCCGTGGTGCCCGGTGCCGGTACTCCGGCCATCTTCATCTTCAGGTCGAACTGATCCGACCAGAACCACGGCACCTCGTGCGCGGGGACCGGTTCGCTGGTGATCACGGCGGCGGCCTGTCTTGCCTGTTCCGTGGCGCTCGGAATGCTCTCCAGCCGGACCAGTGCCCCAAGACCCTCGTGCAGCCGATGGGTGACATCGCCGATGGCCAGAATGTTCGGATCGCTGGTGCGGGCGGCCGCGTCGACCACGATGCCCGCCATGCAGTCCAGCCCCGCATCGCGGGCGAGACCGTCCTCGGGAGCCGCGCCGATGCCGATAACCACAGTGTCGCAATCGATGTCGGTGCCGTCGCCGAGCCGTACTCCTCGGACTCTTCCGTCGCGGCCGAGAATTGCGCGCACGTCGGCGCCGGTGACGATGCGGGTACCGCGTGCGAGATGACTGTCGGTGAGGATGCGCGACAATTCAGGGCTCGCCACGCGCGCCAGTACCCGGTCCTCACGTTCGATCACGGTCACCTCGCATCCGCGTGCTCGGGCGGCTGCGGCCACCTCCAAACCGACATAGCCGGCGCCGACGATGGCGATGCGCGCGCCGGCGAGCACAGCGGTCCGCAACTCGGTGGCATCGGCGAGGGTCCGCAGCGCGAGCACGCCGGCGAGATCGGCTCCGGGAACCGGGAGGGTGCGGGGACCGGCGCCGGTGGCGAGTACCAGGGTGTCGTAGCGGACGGTCCGTCCAGACCGGGTGGTCACTGTCTGTGCCGCGCGATCGATACCGACCACCGGATCGGCCAGGTGAAGTTCGATGTCGTTGTCGGCGTAGAACGATTCGGGCCGCAACCACTGCACGTAGTCGTCGCTGTCGTACTTCTTCGACAACGGCGGCCGATGATACGGCGGGACCGGCTCGGCTCCGTACATCACCACGCGACCGGTGAATTTCTGCTGCCGGAGCAGACCGGCGAGCGTGCCGCCGGCCTGTCCCGCTCCGACGATCACCACGGTGTGAGTCGGAAGATCGGTGTACATTGCCATTACCGGTCGAACTCGATCGCCACGGGCATATTCTTGAGCCCGCCGACGAAATTGGTCTGGATGAACCGCGTATCTCCGGTCGGAGTAATCGACTTCACCCGCGGCAGTAGCTCTTCGAACATGACGCGCAGTTCGAGCTTGGCCAGATGCTGCCCGATGCACATGTGCGGGCCGTAGCCGAAGGCGATGTGCCTGTTGGGCCGCCGGGTCAGGTCGAAGCGGTCCGGATCCGGGTTGGCGTCGGCGTCCCGGTTGCCGGACTGATACAGCAGCATGAAGCGGTCACCGGCGTGAATCTCGCGCCCTCGCAGGGTGTAATTCTGCGTCGCCATGCGCATGAAGTGCTTCACCGGCGAGGCCCACCGCAGCGACTCATTGACCAGGTGCGGAACCAGCGACAGATCGTTGCGGACGAGTTCGAGCTGGTCCGGGTGACGGGCCAACTCGAGCAGACCGCCTGCGAGGGTGCTGGAGGTGGTGTCGTGGCCGGCGGTCGCGATGGCGATGAAATAGCCGTAGTAGACCTCGTTCTTGTAGTACTCGCCGTCGGCATTGCGGGCCGATGCGATCACGGTCGCGAGATCGTCGCGCAGATTCGTGCGCCGATCCTGAAGCAGCGCTTCGAAATACGCGAAGAAGTCCTGAATCGTCGCCACCCACTGGCGGGCTGCGGCATCCGGGCTCAGCGGTTCGACATCGGTGCGGACCGCGTCCGGATCGGCGGTGCCGAAAAATTCCTGAGTCAGCGACATCATCTTGGGCTCATCGCTTTCCGGCACGCCGAACAGGCTCATGATCACGTGCAGCGGATACTGCAGCGCGAAGTCCTTGACGAAGTCGATACGCCCGTCGGTCTCGAGCAGCCGCGCCACCGCGGACTTGGCCAGCTCACGGATCACCGATTCCCACTGCGCCAGGTTCTGCGGCCGAAACCAGTCCAGCGCAATATCTTTGATCTCGGTGTGCTCCGGCGGATCGAGGTAGGTGAGGGTTTCCAGGATCCGCAGACTGCCGTTGTTGATGCTCTTGGTGAACGCGTCGCCGGCCTGATTGGCCAGGATCGGATTGACCGACCCCTTGTCCTCGCCGCCCGCGCTGGTGAAGATGTCGGGCTGGCGTTCGATCTCCATGAGGTCGGCGTGCTTGCTGACAAGCCACAGCGGGTCGTAGCCCTCGACGACCGCGCGGCCGAGCGGATTGTTCTCCCGCAGCCAGCGGTAGGCCTCGAACAGCGCGTCGTTGTCACGGTGGCCCTCGGGAAGCACGATCTGCCGGGCGATGGTCTCCGGGATCAACTCGGTGGCCTGCTCCGTGGTGCTCATTGTCTCTCCTCGCTCGATCGGGAAGTGGTACCCAGCGTGGCAGCGGGACAGGTGAGTCACATCACACCGATGCCGGAACAGTGTCGGCAGAAAGGGGGATTTGCGGCGCGGGAATCACCCCGATGGCCGATGTTGATCGACCGTCGTGGGGATGTCTGCCCACCTTCGCGCTTCGCAGACTGGAATCGCTGGTAAGCAGCGTTTCACCTTTCGGAGGAGGACCCCATGCCCACCGTTGTCTATCGACTGCCCGACGGCACGGCCCATTCGGTCGACGTTCCCGCCGGCCAGACGGTGATGGACGGCTCCGTGCGAAACAACCTGCCGGGCATCGTCGCCGAATGCGGCGGAAGCTGTTCGTGCGCCACCTGCCATGTATATGTGGAGGATGAGTCCGCCGCGGCGTTCGGCGAGCCGTCCATGGAGGAGCAGGATCTGCTCGAATTCCTCGACGGGGCGCGCAGTTGCTCCCGGCTGGCCTGTCAGCTGGTGCTGAATGCGGAGATGGAGCCGATCACCGTGACGGTGGCGCAATCGAATGGTTCGTGAGAGATCCAGCGGAATGGCGGGCGATCAATACACTGCGGTTGGTCGCCCCCAACTTTCGCAGTATCCGTTTGACATGCGATTTCACTGTATCGACGGTGATGACCAATTCGTTGGCGATCGCGGTATTGGACGAGCCCGTGAGTATCAGTCGCAATACTTCGCTCTCCCGTTCGGTCAACGGTTCCATCCATGAGGGAGCGGGCGGTGTGGACTCTCGTACCGCCTGCCCCGCCGGGACATCGGTGTGACCCTCGCGTGCGACAACACTCGATCGAAGGAGCTCGAGCTGCCGGGTTCTGCGCGCGGCCAGGCCCAGCCGTCGCAGGCATCCGCCGAGCACCTCCAGCAACAGCGTGGTCGAATCATGCTGTGCCGCATCGAATGTTCCCGCCACATGAACGATCAGAGCGGGCGTGTCGCCGACGGTGACTGCCATGATCGTGCAGTCCTGGGGGAACAGATGCCTCAGCGCCGCCACCGGCCGGCCGGTCAGCGGTGCGCCCCCGCCAGTGACGACGCGCGACTCCGCCGATCCGGGAAGCAGCGGGTAGTCCGCCGGGATCGCCGCCGCGTCACCGGACTCGTACGTCGCGACCGGCACGGCTCGATCGGCCTCAATACTGGAGGCCAGCACCCGCTCGGCGGAGCAGATATCCGCCAATGCCGCGCATGCACGTCGAAGTAGTACGGTGCCCGACGAGGCATCGGTAAGGTCCGCGACCGCCCGGTCGAGGCGCTGAGCCGCGCGGCGAAGCTCGTCGATCTCGTTGTCGCGCAACGCTTGTTCTCGTTCGAGGCGCTCGGCGAGTTGGCTACCGAGTTCGGTCAAGCGAGGGCCTGACGCCGTTCTCATCGCGGCGATGAGTGCGTCGGCGGTCGGCTCGACATCCTGCGCGTCCCGGCCTGCGGGGTCACGCTCCGCCGCCTCCTGCGGCCCGGATCCGCTCATGCCGAAAGTCCTGGCGGCGACCGGTGGCCGGCGTAGAGGGCGGCGGCTTCGGCTCTGGTGCTGACGCCGATCTTTTTGAAGATGCGTTGCACATGCGATTTCACGGTGCCGTCGGAAATGCACAATTGTCGCGAAATCGCGCCGTTGGTGGCGCCACTGGCGATCAGTGCCAGCACATCGCGCTCACGGGCAGTGAGCGCTGTGGGGTAACGTGTTGCGCGCGTGGCAAATTCGAGTTCCGTCGAATGCGCGACAGGCTTGCCCTCGAGGTCGTCGAACGCGACCTTCGTGTCCTCTAGCTCGCGCAGCGCGCGCTGAAGTTTGTTCAAATCCTCCGTGGTGCGGCGATTCTGTTCGGTGATCGACGCATGCAATTGCGCCGATTCGGCCGACAGCGCACACGCCTGCGCCAAGGTGGTGATCAGATGGAAATCCGCCTCGTTCAGGTCATTGTCGTGACGGTCGACATGGACGATCGCGACCGCTCGATTCGCGACGACGATCGGTACCGCGAGATAGCCCGCCGGGCGGCTCAGGTCCAGCAGCGGCCGATACGTGTGCCGGTTGACCTCGGCGGGCCCCACCGCATACGAGCGACGGCGCCGGACCAGCTCCGCCTCCCGTGGCGCATCGCGCAAGGGGATCGACCGGCCGTCGACCGCGGCGACCAGCGGATCGTAGTCATGACCCAGTTCCGGATTCACCGAGACCGATACCGGTGACCAATGCGACCCCGAGACCACCGAGTACATCGCCTTGCCGTAGCCCAAGGCGGTGCACAACTCGCTGGTCAGCACGCTCGACAGCGACGCATCGCGAGCACTGTCGATCGCCCGCACCACGCGAGTCAGGCCGCCGAACTGCTTGCTGTGCACGTGAATGCGGCGGGCGATGTCCGCCCGTATGGCCTTGTCGACCGTCATCAGGATCGTCGCGACCTCGGCGGTCACCTCGGGGGCGGGCAAGCCGATGCGCAGCGCACGGCTGGCGTAGTCGCGCACCAGCGACAGGCTCGGATTGAAGTCCTGCAACCGCAGCAACTCGGGATCCGGACCGATCAATTCCAGCAGTCGCGTGAAGGCTTGTTCGGCGACATGGGCGTCGCTTCCCGGGCGAGTCCGCGTCGTTGCTGACTGCACAGTCACTGTCACTCCTTGCGCAATGAGATCACCGACGTGCGGCGGTGTTCGTCGACGACGACGCCGTGTGACCCAAGGCACACCATACCATGTATATGGTATGTCCAAATATGGCGGTTGATCCAATGTGGGCAGCGTCGACTCCGAGATTCGGTCGGTCTTCGACCCTCTGCTCGAGTGCTGGAACGCGGGGCATTGACCCTTCCAATAATTTGGTCGTACCATATAACAGTTACGGCGATATGGAGGTAGGCAACGTGGCTGGTGTGTGGTTCGACGAGTTGTCGGTGGGGCAGAGGTTCGAGCATGCGATTCGGCGCACGGTCACCGAGACGGACAACGTGTTGTTCACGGCGATGACGCACAATCCGGCGCTGCTGCACCTCGACGAGGAGTACATGCAGGGGACGCAGTTCGGTCAGCGGATCGTGAACAGCGCGTTCACGCTGGGGCTGATGGTCGGGATCTCGGTCGGCGACACCACGCTGGGGACGGCGGTCGCCAATCTGGGCTGGGACGAGGTGCGCTTTCCCAAGCCGGTATTCCACGGCGACACCCTGCACGTGGTGACGGAAGTCCTGGAACTGCGCGACTCCAAGTCGCGACCGGATCAGGGAATCGTCGTGTTCTTGCATCAAGCGTTCAACCAGCGCGACGAACTGGTCGCTTCGTGTAAGCGATCGGGTCTGCAACGGAGGAAGCCGCAGTGAACGCGCCGATCCGATCGTTCCTGTTCGTCCCCGGCGACAGCGAGCGAAAGATGGGCAAGATCGCCGATTCGCCGGCCGATGCGGTGATTTTGGACCTCGAAGACGCCGTCAGCGCGAGCCGGAAACCGATGGCCCGGCAGCTGGTCGCGGAATTCCTCAGCGCCGAATCCGGCTCCGCACACGGGCCGCAACTATGGGTGCGGATGAATCCGCTCGGAACCGAGCATGCGCTGGCGGATCTGGCCGCGGTCGTCGCCGCGGGGCCTGCCGGGATCATGATTCCGAAGATCGACGGACCCGCCGACGTCGTACGCGTCCATCACTACCTCGAGGTGCTCGAGTGCGCCCACGGACTTCCGGCGGGCAGTATCCGGCTGCTGCCGGTGGCCACCGAGACGGCCCGCGCGCCGTTCCGGCTGGGCGATTTCGCCGACGCCGGGATCGCGCGGTTGTACGGATTGACTTGGGGTGCAGAGGATTTGAGCGCGGCGTTGGGCGCCTCCACGAATCTCGAGCCGACCGGGGAGTGGGCGGTCACCTATCGAATCGTGCGTTCGCTGGCGTTGATGGCCGCGCGGGCGGCCGATGTCGAGGCCGTCGAGACGCTGTATGTGGACATCCGCGACACCCAGGGGCTCGCGGAATCGTGCCGTCGCGCCCGCGCCGAAGGATTCAGTGGCAGGATCGCGATCCATCCGGGCCAGGTCGACGCCATGAATGCCGCGTTCACTCCGACGAGCGACGAGGTGAACCACGCCCGGCGGGTCGTGGACGCGTTCGCCGAGGATGTGGGGACCGTTGCGCTGGACGGAAAGATGCTCGATCTGCCGCATCTGAAGCAGGCCGAGCGAGTGCTCGCTCTGGCGGGCCACACCCGAGAATCCTGAGCCCGGTCGGTCGCCGGCGGCATGTCCTCCGCCCCACCGCTGCCGCCGTTTCACCGTCTTGCCGGCAGCGAACATGCGAGCCGATCACACCGCGGCAGCGGACCCCGGTGTGATCGGCATCATCATGCGTTCCATGGCTGGGCGCGGAGCGCCGCTGTGACCGTTTTGCCTATTTCTTCGATTGCATACCTGCGCTGTGCAGCGAAAACAGTCCTTCATTCGAGACCTTCATTATGACAAATGCTTGCGCTATTCGGTCCAACCATTCTAACCTTTGGACGAAGCGCGGGACATACCGATAGAGGATGGACACCATGACGAGCGAGCGGAATCTCGGCCGATACACCCAGGCGCAGATCGAGGAGTTCTACGCGACCGGGCAGTGGGCCGACGTCAACTTCACCGAGTTGCTGCGCTCACGCGCCGAGGCGAATCCGGACAAGGTGTTCATCACCGACGGCACATACGCCCTCACCTTCGCCGAGCTCTACGACACCTCGCAGCGCCTGGCGCTGGGCCTGCGCCGCCGGGGTGTCCGCACGGGCGACCGTGTGGCGGTTCAACTTCCGAACTGGGCCGCCTTCGTGCTGGTCGCGGCGGCGCTCGCGCGGATCGGTGCGGTGATGGTGCCGATCATGCCGATCTACCGCAAGGACGAGGTGTCGCATGTGGTGTCGGACGCCTCGATCCGGATGGCGATCGCACCGGCGCAGTTCAAAGGGTTCGACTATCTGTCGATGTTCGAGGAGATCCGCAAGGATTCCGACACCCTCGAGTCGATCGTCGCCGTGCGCGCCCCCGAGGACGCGCGCGACGCGCTGGCCGAACGCGGAATCACGGTGCTCGAGGACCTGATCGCCGCTGATGATTGCGCGAGCGTCGACGCGGCCCTCGATCTGCGCGTGCACCCGGACGATCCGTTCCTCATCGTCTACACCTCGGGCACGACCTCGCGCCCGAAAGGCTGCTTGCACACCTTCAACACCTACGCCTCCGGCGCGCGCGCCCTGTGTGTGGCGTTCGGGCACACCGAGGCGGATGTGCAGTTCGGGCCCTCACCGATCACTCACACGACCGGTCTGGTGACCAGTGTGCTGATCCCACTGGTCGCGGGTGCGTCCTCGCACCTGATGGCGGAGTGGAATCCGGAACGGGGCCTGGCCGAGATCGAGAAGTTCGGCTGCACAGCGGCGGTCACCGCGACCACTTTCCTGCAGACCCTGGTCGCGGCAGCCGAGGAACACCCGGAGTTCGACCTGTCGTCGCTGCGGGTGTGGGTATGCGCCGGTTCGCCGATCCCGGCGGCGGTCGTCGAGAACGCCAAGGCCAAGCTGCCGAGTACGAATGTGCTCTCGCTGTACGGTCGCAGCGAGAACCTGTCGACGACGACGTGCCGCATCAATGGAGATCCGCAGCGGGCCATCACCTCCGACGGCACCGCGCTGCCCGGCTCGGAGGTTCGCATCGTCGGTCCCGACGGGAACGAGCTGCCGCGCGGAGCCGAGGGTGATATCGCCTATCGCGGTCCGGAACACATGATCGAGTACCTCAATCGCCCGGAGGAGACAGCTGAGCTGTTCACTCCCGACGGGTTCTCGCGTTCCGGCGATCTCGGGGTGATGGACGAACAAGGCTATGTGCGAGTTACCGGCCGTACCAAGGACATCGTGATTCGCGGCGGCATGAACATCAGTGTCCGCGAGGTCGAGGACAAGCTGGCCGACCACCCCGATCTGCTCGCGCTCGCCGTGGTGGGGATGCCGGATGAGAAGCTGGGTGAGAAGGTGTGTTGCTATGTGGTCACCAAGGAAGGGCACACCCCGCCGACCGTCGAGCAGTTGCGCACCTATCTCACCGATCGTGGCGTCGCCATTCAGAAGACGCCCGAACGGGTCATCGCCATCGACGAGCTGCCGATGACCGCGACCGGAAAGATCCAGAAGCACCTGCTGCGGATGCGGGTCGCCGCCGAGCTGAACCAGCCGACAGCCGCGGGTGCCCGTTGAGTTCGGCCTGCACGCCCGAATTTTTGATCAGTGGCGCTGAGGCGCTGGTGCGTGTGCGGCCGATCGGTCTGTCGCCGGACTGCGCGGAATTGGCGGTCGAGTCGGGTCCCTGGTTGCGGGATCCGGCTGCCGGTGTCAGCCGTGCCGCGCTCGCGGTGCCGCTCGATGATGTCACGGGATACATCGTCGCGGCGGCATCGGCGTGGGATAAATGGCCCGTGAGCCTCGGGATCCGGCTCGACCTGCTCGCTGATCCGCCGATGGACGGATCGCTGCTCGCGGTGACGGGTGAATTGATCGGTAGTGACGATCGCGGCGGGACGACCCGTGGCATGGTGACCGACGCGGCCGGAACGGTCATCGCGTTGATCACCCAACGCTCGCACCTGCTTTCGGTCGACGGACCGCCCACCGCCCCCGCCGTGAAGTTCGATGCTCCCGTGGACGGTGTATCCATCCGCAATTCTCTGGGCGTTCGTGAAAGTGCTTGCGGCGTGGTGGAATTGCCCGCGTCGGCTTTCGCTGCCAACGGCATCGGCAATGTGCACGGCGGAATCCTGCTCTGCGGAGCGGAATTCGCCGCCATGTCGGCGCTCGAAGCCGACGGAAGTCTGCGGACCACAAGCATCGATATGGTCTTCGTCCGGCCGGGCGACGCGAATGACACCACGACCTTCCGTGCCGAAGTAGTCCACCGCGGTCGCTCTCTCGCGGTGGTTCGAGTGGTCGCCGTGAACGCGTCGGGCAAGACATGCGCCGAGGCGACCGTGACCGTACAGCGGGAGATCTTATGAAAGCGATCGTGATGTCGGACTTCGGCGGTCCTGAGCAGTTGGTGTTCGGTGATGTCGACGAGCCGACCGCCCGCAATGGTTGGGTCACAGTCGAATTGCGTGCGAGCGCGCTCAACTGGCACGACGTGCTGGTACGTCGCGGGCAGTATCGTTCGCCGCTGCCACACACTCCTGGAGCGGACGGCGCCGGCGTACGCACTGACACCGGCGAGGAGGTGGTCATCCTCCCCTCGCTGTTCTGGGGCGATCGCCACGACGCACCCGCGGCCGATTTCGAGATCCTGGGCGACCACGTGCCGGGAACCTATGCCGAACGGGTCTGCGTCCCCGAGCAATGCCTGGCCCCCAAACCGACAGGCTACTCCTGGGAAGAGGCAGCTGCGCTACCGCTCGTGGGCGTGACGTCCTACCGTGCCCTGGTGACCCGGGCCGGCCTGAGCGCCGGGGAATCGCTGCTCATCATCGGCGCCGGAGGCGGAGTCGCGACGATGGCATTGTCGCTGGCGACGGCCCTCGGCGCCCAGACATTCGTGACGGCATCGTCGGAGGAGAAGCTGGCCCGAGCCCGCAACAGCGGCGCCGCCGGCGGGGTTCTGCATACCGGCGACGACTGGCCGAAAGAGGCAAAAGCGCTGTCCCCGGACGGAAATGGGTTCGACGTCATCCTCGACCCGGTCGGCCTGTGGGACAGGTCGGTCGAAGCCCTTCGGCCCGGCGGGCGTGTGGTGGTTCTCGGCGCCAACGTCGCCGAACACGTGACCATGGACGTCCGCCGCTTCTTCTTCGGCCAATACAGCCTCCTCGGCACGACCATGGGCGGCCCGGGCGATTTCCGCGGTCTGCTGAACCTCGTCTCCACCGGCGCCGTGTCCGCGCCGACCATTGCCGCCACCTATTCGCTGGACGACGCCGCACAGGCCCATCGTCATCTGGAGGCGGGCGACGCAATCGGCAAAATCGTGCTGGTTCCATAGAGGCAACCGCGTGGTGAGTTACTGGCGGCGGTCGGCACCTCGGCCGGCCAGCGGGCGCACGGCCCGAGCAATGCGCCGCGGTTCTGGCGCTGCTTTGCGGGCGAACTTGTCGGACCGGTATCGCCGAATCAATCGTGCAAACCTCGCCGACTTTTGAGGCTTCCGGGCTGTTGCAAAATACGGGCGGGTTTCTGCCATGACTTGGAGCACAGGTACAGCCGGCCAGCAGACGCAATATCGCGTCCCAAGGAAGGTCGTTTGGTGTCCCGCTGTGACGTCACTATCGAGCCTTCGGCGCATTTTGCAACAGCCCGCTTCCCGCATTCTTCGTGGAAGTTTGCAAGAAAAGTTTGTGCAGCGCGTGAGCTGGCCCATGGAATCGCGTTCCGACAACCCGACCCCCGCTATCCGAGACCACACCGGGCGAGGTTCACCATCGGCCATTGCAACGGCGGCTCCGACGCCAGAGCCCTCACGGCCCGGGGCCGCTGTGTCCCCCAAGGCGTTTCGGTGCTCGATTTCCTTGGGGGAGTGCGCCGCTCATCGGGAAGATTGAGCACAAGACGAACGGAGTAGTTCAGGCACAGCGGATCACGACACTGTGGTTCGCACGCGAGCAACACCCGTGACAACCACCCGCTCATCGGATTTCGCGTGCAGAGACAGCGTCGCGACGCCAGTTGCCGCATCGATCGAATCGACCTGACCTCCGAGGTCGATCGTTTCTCCGATGCGCAAGGGGGAGGCGAACCGCACGGAGTACGAGATCAGGTGCTCGATGTGAACCAGGTCGGAAACCCAGGCGGCGAGCATGCCGGCCTGCATCTGGCCCATCGAGATGACTCCGGGCAGGCCGGCTCGGATCGCGTAGTCGGGGTCGTGGTGCAGCGGGTTGAAATCCCCACCGGCGCCGGCGAATCGGACGATATCCGTCTGGGTGATCGGGCCGATGCGGCGGGATTCCAGTTGCGCGCCCGGTAGCAGGGTGACGGGGGTGCGGGTCATCATGCGCCTCTTTCGATCAGGACTTCGCGTTGGGTGAGCACGCGGTCACCCGCGCTGTCGATCCATTCGGTTTCCAGGGTGACCAGGCGCATCGTGCCGCCGCGTTTGCCCTCCTTCGTGGTGTCGTCGACGACGCGCCGCGTCCCGGTGAGGCGGTCGCCGACGACCGGCGGGCGGATGTAGTGCCATTCAACTGATCCCACCACCACGCGTTCGATCGCGAGTCCGAGGTCGCGGACGAATTGTTGCTGGTTTCGGTGATGGCCGGCGACGACCACATGGGTCGGGGTCGCCGGGAGGTTGGTGAATCCGGCTGCGGTCGCGGCCTCGGTGTCGGTGTGGACCGGATCGAGCGCGTGGGTGGCTGTGGCGAATTCCCTGATCTTCCCGGCTTCCACCTCGAACGACGCGACGTCGAGGACGCTGCCGGCCGGTAGCTGCCGAGCCGTGGGGCTCGTCATGGGGACCTCCTGGATTTTTTGGTCTGACCTATTGTAACGTTGGTCCGTAAACACGTGGAGGTGCAGATGGATCTGAGTGATTCGCCGGACGAGGCGCGATTCCGAACACGCATTCGTGACTGGCTGACCGAGACCCTGCCGAGTTTGCCGTGGCCGGAACCGGCGCGGCTCGAGGACAAGCGCGCGTTCTGGTCGGTGTGGCAGCGCAAGCTTTTCGCCGCCGGCTTCGCCGGTCTGTCGTGGCCGGCCGAGTTCGGCGGCGCGGGCGCCGATGCCAAGACCAAGGCCATCTTCAACGAGGAGATGGACCGCGCGGGGGCGCCGGAGCGGCTGAACATCATCGGTGAGGACTTCGCGGGCCCGACGATCGTCGCCTTCGGCAACGACGAGCAGAAGCGGCGGTACCTGGAGCCGATTCTGACCGGCGACGAGATCTGGTGCCAGCTGTTCTCCGAACCGGAATCCGGATCCGACCTGGCCTCCCTGCGCACCAAGGCGACCAAGGTCGAGGGCGGCTGGAAGATTCAGGGACAGAAGATCTGGACCTCACGCGCGCAGATCGCCGACAACGCGATCCTGCTGGCCCGCACCGGCGGCGGCGATCGGCACCGGGGCATCACGTACTTCCTGCTGCCGATGTCGTCGCCGGGTGTGACGGTGCGCCCGCTCGCGCACATGCTGGGCGAGGCGGAGTTCAACGAGGTGTTCCTCGACGACGTCTTCCTCCCCGACGAGGCGGTGGTCGGTGCGGTCGACGGCGGCTGGAAGGTCGCCATGGGGACGCTGGCGTTCGAGCGCGTCGGCATCGCGACCGGACGAGTCAACACCACGCGCGCGGTCGAGGACCTGATCGCACAGGTCAAGCGGAACTCCGACGACGAGGGCAATCCGCTGAGCGGCAAGTCCGAGATCCGCCACCGCATCGCCGACCTCTACGGCCGCGCGCTGACCCACTATCTGATCGGCCAGCGAGTCATCACCGGCGCCGCGTCCGGACAACCCCCGGGGCCGGTCACCTCGATCGGGAAATTGTTTTTCTGCCCCTTGGTCGAGGACATCGCGGACTTCGGCCTCGAATTGACCGAATTCGGTGGCCAATTCGGCCTGGCCGAGGACGACGAGGACGCGGACGCCGACCAGCAGCGCTGGCTGCGGCTGGCCTATCAGGCACGCGGAACCGCCATCGCCGGCGGATCGACGTTCATCCAACGCAACATCGCTGCCGAGCGTGTGCTCGGAATGCCCCGCGGTTGAGAAAGGCTGCACGATGAGCACCTACGTGTGGAATCCGACACCGGACTACCTCGAGCACGCGAACGTCCTGCGATTGGCGCGTGGGCACGGCATCGATTCGATCGACGAACTGCGGCGGCGATCGACGGCGGATGTGTCCTGGTACTGGGATGCAGCGGTGACCGACCTGGGCATCCCGTTCGCGACACCGTACGACTCGGTTCTCGACCTGTCGAACGGGGTCGAATTCCCGGACTGGTTCGTCGGCGGCACCTTCAACGCGGTCGATGCGTGTATCACCCGCTGGCTCGGTGACAACGCCGACCGGGCGGCGATCGTGCACGAGGCCGAGGACCAGTCGGTCCACACGATCACCTACGGCGAACTCGCCGAACAGGTCGGCCGGGTCGCGACCGGTCTGACCGAGCTGGGCATCGGCGAGGGCGACGCGGTGGCCATCTACCTGCCGATGATCCCCGAGGCCGTGGTCGCCTGCTATGCCGCGGCGGGAATCGGAGCGATCATCGTCCCGCTGTTCTCCGGCTTCGCCGCGCCCGCCATCGCCTCGCGCCTGAACGACGCGCAGGTCAAGGCGGTCTTCGTCGCGGACGGCACGATTCGCCGCGGCCGCAAGGTCGGCATGGCGGACGAGCTCACCAAGGCGCTCGCACAGACGCCGTCGGTGCGTTCGGTCATCACGGTCGAAAATATCGGTGGCACAGTAGATTTCGCCGGTATGGATATCGCGGCCACGGCATGGAGCTCGCTGGTCGGACCCGACGTCGCGCCGTACGAGTTCCGCCCGTTCCCGACCATGCAGACGCTGATGCTCGGCTACACCTCCGGTACGACCGGCAAGCCCAAGGGCGCGGTCCACACGCACGCCGGATTCACGATCAAGGTCGCCACCGAGGTGGCCTACTCCTTCGATATCGACGCGGGCGACACCTTCTGCTGGATCACCGATATGGGCTGGGTGATGGGTCCGCTGGCGGCCTTCGGCACCCACGCCAACGGCGCGACGCTGCTACTCTACGAGGGTTCCCCCGATGTACCAGACACCTGCCGGCTGTGGGATCTCGTGCAGCGCCACCACATCACAATGCTCGGCGTCTCGCCGACCCTGATCCGTGCGCTCAAGTCGACACCGCCCGCCGAGATCGCGACACGCGACCTGAGTTCGGTGCATGTTCTCGGATCCACCGGCGAGCCGTGGGATCCCGATTCCTACGACTGGCTCGCCGAGACGGTTTTCGGCGGCCGGGTTCCGGTGATCAACTTCTCCGGCGGCACCGAGGTCGGCGGCTCGTTCCTGGCGCCCTACCCGGTGGAACCGATTCCGAGCTGTTCACTCGGAGGTCCGTCGCTGGGGATGGATGTCGATGTCGTCGACGACACCGGAAAGTCGTTGCGCGGCAGCATCGGTGAGCTCGTCTGCCGGCAACCGTGGCCGGCGATGACGCGCGGCGTGTGGCACGACCGGGAGCGCTATCTCGAGTCCTACTGGTCCACGTTCCCCGGCATCTGGTGCCACGGCGACTACGCCCGCGTGGACGACGACGGCCAGTGGTACATCCTCGGCCGCTCCGACGACGTGATGAACGTCGCGGGCAAGCGGCTGGCACCGGCCGAAGTGGAGTCCGTGCTGACCACCCACCCCGCGGTCGCGGAGGCCGCCGCCGTCGGCATCCCGGACCCGAAGAAGGGCGAATGCGTCTGGGCGTTCTGGGTTCCGCGCAAGGGCGCCGATACCGAAGGGGTGTCCGACGAGCTGCGCACACTCGTCGCCGAAGGTGTGGGGAAACCGTTCGCCCCGGCGAAGGTGTGGACGGTGGAGGCCCTGCCGAAGACCCGCTCCGCCAAGATCCTGCGGCGCGCGGTGCGTGCCGCGGCCATCGGCACCGACCCCGGCGACCTCTCGAGCGCCGAGAATCCCGAGGCCGTGACCGCCATACGAGATGTCGTGCATCGCACGAGGACCAACTGAGGAGCAAGCGATGCATTGGGAACTGTCCGAGGAACAGGAACTGTTCGCCGCATCCCTGCGCGAGTGGCTCACGGCGAAATTCCCGACCGAGGCCGTGCGGAAACTGCAGGCCGGCGAGGATCCGGATCGGTTCACCGAAGCTCTGATCAAAGAGGGCTGGTGGGGTGTCGGCTACCCCGAGGAAGTCTCGGGACAGGGTGGCGGGGTCCTCGAGTTGGCCTTAACCGCAAGGGAATTCGGCCGCGCGGCGGTGCCCGACTCGCGGTGGCTGGCGGCCGCCCTCGTCGCGCCGTCGCTCACCCGGCAGGAACTGGGCGACCAGCTCGCCGGCGCGAAGCGATTCACCCTGGCAATCAGTGCCGACCGTGTACCGGCCTTCGAGCCGCTGGTCGCGCAGGGCGGGAGGCTCACCGGGACCGTCCGCCACGTCGTCGGCGCCCGCGGGACAGATGTGTTCGTTGTACCGGTGACAGGACCGGAAGGGCTCGGCTTAGCGCGTGTTTCGGCCGCCAGTGCCGTTATCGGAGAAGACCGTCTGCTCGACCGTTCGCGCGACGCGGCCACCGTCGAGTTCACCGGCGCACCGATCCTCGACACCGTTCCCGCGGACGAGGCGTCGCTGTCGCGGATCACGACGCTGGCCGGGGTGCTGGTGGCCGCCGATGCGCTGGGCAGCGCCGAGCGCATGCTCGAACTCGCCGTCGAATACAGCAAGCAGCGCAAGCAATTCGGGCAGTTCATCGGCTCGTTCCAGGCGGTCAAGCATGCGGCGGCGCAGATGCTGGTAACGGTGGAGGCGTCGTACTCGACAGCGCTGTACGCCGCGGCCGCGCTCGACGCGGGAATCGACGACGCCGCGACCATCGCCGCGGTCGCCAAGGCTCAGGTGACCGGGACGGTGGCCGACCTCGCGGAATCGGCACTCACCGTGCACGGCGCGATCGGATACACCTGGGAACACGATCTGCACCTGTTCTACAAGCGCGCCAAACTCGACCGCACGCTGTTCGGCCCGCCGCTGGTCTGGAACGAGCGCATCGCGGCGGCGCTGCTGGACGAGCCGGTCCGGCAGGGCTGACACTTGCAATTTTTGGTCAGTCCATTGGTATAGTTGGCTTAATTGATGGATGGAGTACGGGCGTGGATTTCCAACTGACAGAGGATCAGGTCACGATTCGCGACGCGGTCGCCGAACTGGCGGCCAAGTTCGACGACCAGTACTGGCAGGAGAAGGACGAGAAGCACGAATTCCCGACGGAGTTCTACAACGCGTTCGCCCAGGGCGGCTGGCTGGGGATCACCACGCCCGAGGAGTACGGCGGACATGGATACGGCATCACCGAGGCCTCGATTCTGCTGGAACAGGTGGCCGCCTCCGGTGCCGGGATGAACGGCGCCAGTTCGATGCACCTGTCGATCTTCGGTATGCATCCGGTGATCGTGCACGGCAGCGAAGAGCTCAAGCAGCGCACGCTGCCACGCATCGTGAGCGGCGATCTGCACGTGTGCTTCGGTGTGACCGAACCGGGCGCCGGCCTCGACACCACGAAGATCACCACCTTCGCCCGGCGCGAGGGCGACAAATACATCGTCAACGGGCGCAAGGTCTGGATTTCCAAGGCGGTGGAGTCGGAGAAGATTCTGCTGCTGACCCGCACCCAGAAGTTCGAGGATTCGCCGCGCAAAACCGACGGCATGACGCTGTTTCTCACCGATCTCGATCGCGACCGGGTGGACATCCGGCCCATCAAGAAGATGGGCCGCAATGCGGTGACCTCCAACGAGCTGTTCATCGACAATCTCGAGATTCCCGTCGAGGACCGGGTCGGCGAAGAGGGTAAAGGTTTCACCTACATCCTCGACGGGCTCAATCCCGAACGGATGCTGGTCGCGGCCGAAGCGCTGGGAATCGGGCGGGCCGCGCTGCGCGCCGGTGTGCGCTACGGCAACGACCGTGAGGTGTTCGGCCGCCAGATCGGCAAGAACCAGGGCATCCAGTTCCCCCTCGCCGACTCGCTCGCCCGCCTCGACGCGGCGGAACTGATGCTGCGCAAAGCCACCTGGCTCTACGACAACGGCAAATCGTGCGGCCGCGAGGCCAACACCGCCAAATACCTGTGCGCCGACGCGGGTTTCGAAGCGGCCGACCGTGCCCTGCAGACCCACGGCGGCATGGGCTACTCCGAAGAGTACAACGTGGCCCGCTACTTCCGCGAAGCGCGTCTGACCCGCATCGCACCCATCAGTCAGGAGATGATCCTGAACTTCCTGGGTTCCCACGTGCTCGGCCTCCCGAGGAGCTACTGATGACCGACCAGCCAGTCGAAACCCCCACCGCCGCACCCGGTATCGAGGTGTTCGGCCTCGACGGCCGTACCGCTCTGGTGACCGGCGCGGGCGGTGGTGTGGGAGCAGCCGTCGCCGAGGCATTCGCCGTGGCGGGAGCCTCGGTCCTGGTGACCGATATCAACAAGGACGCGGCCGCCGCGGTGAGCGAGCGCATCACGAAGGCCGGCGGCGCCGCGGAGCCGTTCACGCTGGATGTCTGCGATGGTGACAACGCCCGCGACGCGGTCGCCGCAGCTGCCCGCCTCGGCAACGGAAAGCTCAACATCCTGGTGAACAACGCCGGGGTGATCGCACCCGCGATGTTCCCCAAGATGGACGAGGACCGCTTCCGCAAGGTGCTCGACACTCACCTCATGGGTAGCTATCACTGCAGCCACGCGGCGCTGGATTACCTCGCCCAGGACGGAACCGGCCGCATCATCAACGTGACCTCCGCCGCGGGATTGACCGGAACGATCGGGCAGGCGAACTACGGCGCCGCCAAGGCCGCCATCGTCGGGCTCACCAAATCACTGGCCCGCGAGCTGGCCAAGCAGTCGATCACCGTGAACGCGGTGGCGCCGCTCGCGGCGACCGCGATGACCGAGAACATCCGCAGCAATGAGAAACTCGCCGCGAAGACACTGGCGCGAATTCCCCTGGGCCGCTGGGCCTATCCCGACGAGATCGCGCCCACCTTCGTATTCCTGGCCTCGAGAGCGGCCGGCTACATCACCGGCCAGGTGCTGCCGGTCGACGGCGGAACGGTGATCTGAGATGAGTGCACGAGTATCCGGTCCGTTCGCGACGTCGGGGCGCGAGGTTGTCATCGCCGAGGCGGTACGCACCCCGATCGGCAAATCGCATCCGGAGAAGGGATGGTTCCGCGATATCCATCCCAATGCGATGTTGGCGTCCTGCTATCAGGACCTGATCGGACGCACCGGCCTGGACCCGGCGGCGGTGGAGGATCTGGTCATCGGGTGCACGGCCCCGTTCGGTGAGCAGTCCCGCAATATCGGCCGCAATGCGTGGCTGCAGGCCGGCTATCCGGCCGAGGTTTCGGCGACCACACTGGATCGTCGCTGCGGATCCGCGCAGACCGCCGTGAATTTCGCCGCGGCCCTGGTGTCTTCGGGCGTGCACGACATCGTGATCGCGGGCGGCGTCGAGCATATGGGACATGTGCCGATGAATTCGCCCGCCAAGATCAGCGAACTCTACGGTGACCCCTGGCCTGCCGCGCTGCGCGAGCGCTACGACTTCGTCACCCAGGGCGAGAGTGCGGAACTGATCGCCGAACGCTGGGACATCTCGCGCACCGAGATGGACGAATTCGCGGTACGGTCGCACGCTCTGGCCACCGAGGCCATCGCCGCCGGCCGATTCGACCACGAGATGGTGAGGCTGGAACTCGACGGTGAGATCCGCACCGGCGACCAGACCGTCCGGCCGGGAACCTCGCTCGAGACGCTGGGCACGCTGAAACCGGTCTTCCGCAGCGAGAACGGCCGGATCACCGCCGGCACCTCGAGTCCCATCTGCGACAGTGCGGCGGCGGTGCTGCTGTGCACGCGCGAGGCCGCGCAGCGGCACGGCTTGCGTGTCCGCGCGCGGATCGCGGACCAGACCACCGTCGGGGTGGATCCGATCATCATGCTGACCGGCCCGATCCCGGCGACGCACAAACTGCTGGAGCGCAACGGCCTGACGGTCGCCGATATCGATCTGTTCGAAGTGAACGAGGCGTTCTCCTCCGTCGTGCTCGCCTGGCAGCGGGAGTTGAAGCCCGATATGGACCGTGTCAACGTCAACGGCGGCGCGATCGCGCTGGGACATGCGGTGGGCGCCACCGGATCTCGGTTGATCGCGACCATTCTCGCGGAGATGGAACGCCGCGACAGCCGGCTCGGCCTGGTGACCATGTGCTGCGGCGGCGGGCTGGGCACCGGAACGCTCATCGAGCGGGAGAACTGATGGTCGACTTCGGCGGGCTGCTGCGGCGGGATATGGGGGTGTGGTGGAGCCAGGCCGCGGCCGAGCCACGCCCGCTCGTCGATCAGCTGCTCGCCCAGGCTCCCGAACTCGGGCCGCTGCGCCTGTTTACCGGATTGAGCTGGAACGACCAACTGGCACAAGCGATCTCGCCGACCGACACGATGGTCTCCTACGGTGGCTTGGGCGCGTTGCGTGAGCTCGGCGCCACCGACCAGCTCGAGGTCGTGCCGTGTCACTATTCGGCACTGCCCCGGATGTTCGCCGAGCACCGGCTGCCGTGCGATGCCGGACTGGTGCAGGTATCACCGCCGGACCGCGACGGCATGTGCTCGCTGGGTATCGGCGTCGACTACATGGCCGACGCGATCGGCCATACGCCGCTGCTGTTCGCGGAGATCAACAAGCAGATGCCCGCCGTGCCCGGTTCACCACGAATCCCGTTGAGCCGCTTCGCGGCCACATGTGAGACCGACCGTCCGCTGCAGCAGGAGGCACGCCGTCCCGCCGGCGAGGCCGACCGCGTCATCGCGGCACATATCGCCGGATTGGTCGACGACGGCGACACCCTTCAGGTGGGCATCGGTTCCCTCGGGGCGGCCGTCTTCGACGCGCTGGCCGGTCACCGCGATCTCGGCGTGCACACCGGCATGATCACCGACGGAGTGCTGACGCTCATCGACAAGGGCGTGATCACCGGCGGGCGCAAGCCGATCGATACCGGATTGTCGGTAGCCGGAACCGCTTTGGGCTCGGCCGACATGTACGCGCGGATCGCCGAACTGCCCGCCCGGTTCCGGCCGACCAGCTATACCCATGCGCCGCAGGTGCTGTCGCAGCTCGACGCGCTCGTCGCGGTCAACTTCGCGATCGAAGTGGACCTGACCGGGCAGGTCGGCGCGGAGATGAGCCGCGGCACCTATCTGGGCGCGGTGGGCGGCCAGGTCGACTTCGCCCGCGCCGCCGCGCTGACCGGGAAACGATCGATCATCGCGCTGCGCTCGACCATGCGCGGACGCTCGTCGATCAAATTCGCTCTCGACGAAGGTGTGGTCACCACCGCGCGCGCCGACGTCGACTGCGTCGTCACCGAGCACGGTGTCGCCCATCTGCGCGGGCAACCGCTGGCGGAGCGCCGACGCCGCTTGATCAATATCGCCGCTCCGGAGTTTCGCGACGAACTCGCGAGCGCGGCGCGCCTGGCGTCCTGAGGTCATCGAACAACTGTGATCGAACGTCTGTCATCGAAAGGAATCGACACCCATGAGCAATCGCGTAGCGCTCGTCACCGGCG
This sequence comes from Nocardia mikamii NBRC 108933, assembly GCF_001613505.1. GTDB lineage: Bacteria > Actinomycetota > Actinomycetes > Mycobacteriales > Mycobacteriaceae > Nocardia > Nocardia mikamii. The sequence goes on along the minus strand of NZ_BDCM01000017.1, from coordinate 100,223 downwards.
GCGCCCAGGGAATCGGCGAGGGTATCTCGCGCAAACTCGGCGAGGCCGGCTTCCGCGTCGCCGTCGCCGATCTCAATCACGAAGTGGCACAGCAGACCGCGAAGGAAATCGTTTCCGCCGGCGGCCAGGCGATCGCGGTGCCGATCGACGTCACCGACACCGATTCGGTGAAGGCCGCGGTGCAGCAGGTCACCGACAATTTCGGACCGGTCGAGATCGCCGTCAACAACGCCGGCTGGGACGACTTCATGAAGTTCCTCGACACCGACGAAGCGTTCTGGGACAAGATCCTCGACATCAACTTCAAGGGTGCGCTGCGCGTCAACCACACCGTGGTTCCGGGTATGATCGAGCGCGGCTTCGGCCGGGTGATCAATATCGGTTCCGACGCGGGCCGGGTCGGGTCGTCGCTCGAGGCCGTGTACTCGGGCGCCAAGGGCGGCATCATCGCCTTCACCAAGACCCTTGCCCGCGAGGTGGCCACGAAGGGCGTCACGGTCAACACCGTGTGCCCCGGGCCGACCGACACCCCGGCATTGCGTAAATTCGCGAACAACTCCGGTCAGGATGCGGACAAGGTGCTGGGCGGTATGACCCGCGCGGTGCCGATGAAGCGGCTGGCGCTGCCCTCGGATATCGCCGCGGCCGTCGCGTTCTTCGCCTCCGACGAGACCGGTTACATCACCGGCCAGACCCTGTCGGTCAGTGGCGGCCTGACCATGGCGTGAGGACCGCGGTGGGCGGTACCACGGGGGAGTGGTCGACAGTCCGTCGTTACGAGGACGTCGACTACTCACGGACCGCGGACGGCATCGCGAAGATCACCATCTGCCGGCCGGGGGTACACAACGCTTTTCGGCCGCAGACCCTGGTGGAGATCTCCGACGCGCTCACCCATGCCCGCGAGGATCCGTCGATCGGAGTCATCGTCCTCACCGGAGAGGGCGACAAGGCATTCTGCTCCGGCGGCGATCAGCGCGTGCGCGGCGATACGGGCTATCTCACCGATCCGGAGAATCCGGGCGCGGTGGGCCGCTTCCACGTGACGGATCTGCAGGTGCAGATTCGCCGGTTGCCGAAACCGGTCGTCGCCATGGTCGCCGGTTACGCCGTCGGTGGTGGGCACGTGTTGCAGATCGTCTGTGATCTGACCATCGCCGCCGACAATGCGCGTCTCGGTCAGGTCGGGCCGAAGGTCGGCTCGTTCGACGGCGGATTCGGCGCCGGACTGCTGGCCGATATGGTCGGTGTGCGTAAGGCCAAGGAGATCTGGTTTCTCTGCCGTCAGTACGACGCCGCGCAGGCGCTGGAGATGGGCCTGGTCAACACCGTCGTGCCCCTCGCCGACCTGGAGTCGGAGACGCTCGCGTGGTGCCGGCGGATGATGGAACTGTCACCGATGGCGTTGCGGCTGATGAAGGCGAGTTTCCACGCTGCCGAGGACGGCCTGGCCGGAATTCAGCAGCTCGCACACGACACCAATCTGCTGTTCTACGCCACCGAGGAGGCGAAGGAAGGCCGGGAGGCGTTCAAAGCCAAGCGGCGGCCGGAGTTCGATCGGTTTCCGCGCCGGGCCTGACAGAGCGAGAGGATCACCGAGATGACGACGTTCGGGGTCAATGCCTTCGGCGTCGGCCGCGGACCACAGCGGTTCGCGACCATGACCGAATTGGCGCGCGAGGCGGAGGACATCGGTTGTACGGCGGTGTGGACAAGTGAGCTGTACAGCCGCTCGGCCACCGTGCCGATGGCCGCGCTCGCCGCCGGCACCAGCACCATCCGCATCGGTTCGAATATCGCCTACGGGGTGGGCCGCAGCCCGCTGATGTGGGCGGCCGAAGCGCGGGACCTCGACGAATTGTCCGGTGGCCGAATCATTCTCGGCATCGGCAACGGAACGCCGACAATGATGGAGGCTTGGCACGGTGTCTCCGGTGAAGCGCCGGCCGCCCGGATGGCCGAACTGCTCACCGTGCTGAAGGCGCTGTGGCGCCTGCACGAGGGCCCGGTCCATCACGACGGGCGCTTCTACCACGTGCACATTGCCCCCACCTCGGAGGTGCCGGAACCGATCCGGCCGGGGATCCCGATCTGGATCGCGGGGGTGAACAAGCTGATGCTGCGGACGGCCGGCGAGCTCGCCGACGGGCTCGTCGGCCATCCGATGTACACCGCCGAGTACGTCCGCGGCCCGGTCGCGGACGAAATCGCCACCGGCGCGGCGTTATCGGGCCGCGATCCGGCCGAGGTCACCATCATGGGTATCCGGATGTGCGCGATCAACGACGATGTCGAGCTGGCCCGGCGGCAAGCGGCGTACGCGATCGGCCAATACGCGGCATCGCGGGTCTACGATCGCCTCTTCGCGCTGCACGGCTGGAGCGCCGCGCAACAGCGGATTCGCGAGGCGGCCCGCGACCGCGACAGCGAGGCGCTGATCAGCGCTGTCACCGACGACATGATCGACACCATCGCCATCGCCTGCCGCCCGGCCGAGTTCCCGGCGGCGCTGGCGGCGATTCCGGACGGCTTCGATCACCTCGACTTGATCGCGCCCCCGTGGGGACTCAGCGATCACGAAACCCGGGCGATCAATGCCGAGATACTGGCCGGCCTGCGCACCCATCTCGCACACGGTAGCGGTGTGACGCGGGGGCCTCAGGCTTCGCGCAGCTCGATCTCGGTGCGTTCCTCGACCTGAACGACGGCCTCGGCGTACCCGTGGACGTGCTTACTCATCCGCCGCGTCGCCACCGCCGGGTCGCCGGCGCGGATGGCGTCGGTGATCGTCTTGTGCGCCTTGTAGGTGGTTTTGCGCACCTCGTCGTCGACGAACGCGGTGTTCTCCGTCGAGCTGTAGATGGCGTTCGCCAGCGCGGTCATGAACCCGGTCAGCAGTTCGTTGTGGCTGGCGACCGCGACCGCGAGGTGCCAGTCGACGTTGGCCCGCAGGAATTCCTCGAGCGGGATGTCGAGATCGCCCAGCTTGGCGTTCGCGGCGTCGAGCGCGGCGATGTCGTCGTCGGTGCGGTACTTCGCCGCCAGGCCGGCGCACGCGGGCTCGATGGTTTCGCGGGTTTCCAGCAGGTCGGACAAGCGCAGCTGCTGCCCGCGGATGAGCAGGCTCACCGACGAGGCCACCGAGGCGCCTCCGGGCTGCTGGACGAACGCGCCGCCGGAGCGGCCGGTCTTGATGACGACAAGCCCTTGCACCTCGAGAATGCGCAGTGCCTCCCGGACGGTGGTCCGGCTCATCTGCGTCTGGGTGACCAACTCGCGCTCGGGCGGCAATGCGGTACCCGACGGGAACTCGCCGCGAAGGATGCGCTCGCGCAGGTCGTTGGCAAGAACGTCGGAGGCCTTGGGGACCTGCATCGGCTGCAACTGAACCGGGTGTCGCGCAACCGTGCTCGACGAGGGCGACTCGGGCATAGTTACCTACCTTCTGTGTATTTGGTCGTACCTAATCTATCAGTAAAGAGTCCTGCCATGCGAGTTTGCGTGGCTGGAAACGGTTAGGTAATTTGGTCGTACCAAAATAATGGTTGACTTGGTGCGGTGTGGTGGATAGCTTCCAATGAAGAGGAAGTCGGCCGCAGCGGTGTCGACGATGTGCTGAATGCGAGGACGACGTGGCAGAGCGGGCGCAGGATGTGGTGACCTGGGAGACGGTCGAACCCGGAATCACGGCGGTGACGCTGCGGCGGCCGCCGGCCAACGCGCTGGGCATTCCGCTGCTGGACGGGATGCACCTCGCCATGGATGCCGCCGAGAAGGCCGGTGACGTCAAGGTCATGGTCATCGGATCCGCGCTGCCCGGATTCTTCGCGGCGGGCGCGGACATCAAACACCTGTCGACGATCGACGCCGAGACGTTCACCGCGTACGGCGATCGGATGCGTGCGGTCAACGATCGCCTCGCCGCCTCACCGTGGCTGTCGGTCGCCGCGGTAGACGGGGTCGCCCTCGGCGGCGGTCTCGAACTCGCGATGGCGTGCACGCTGCGGGTCGCCGGCCCCGGCGGCCGGTTCGGGCTGCCGGAGGTCAAACTCGGGCTGATCCCGGGAGCCGGTGGGACGCAACGACTTCCGCGACTCGTCGGCAGAGGACGAGCGCTGGACATCATGCTGACCGCCCGCCAGGTGGCCGCCGAGGAGGCCTACCGGATCGGCCTGGTCGACCGCCTCACCGATGGCGACGCCACCGCGGCGGCGCTGGACTTCGCGCGCGAACTGCTCGGCCCCTCGCTGCCGGCCCAGCTGTCGGTGGTCCGCACCGTGGACGCGGCCTTCGACCTGCCTCTGGCCGAGGGCGCCCGGTACGAGGTCGAGCAGATCCAGGCGCTGTTCGAGGACGGGGAGGCCGCCGAGGGAATCAGCGCCTTCGTCGGCAAGCGCAAGCCGCAGTTCCGCTGATCGCCCGGCCGCTCACGTTAGGAGTCCAGATGAAAACCCTGGAACACCGTTTCGAAACCCTCCTCGCCGAGGAGGTGAAACCGGGCATCGTCGTGGTCACGCTGAACCGGCCCGATCGCTACAACGCGATGACCAACACCATGTTCGTCGAACTCGAGCAACTGGCCTGGGGCCTCGAAACCGAGGACTCATGCCGCGTGCTCGTGCTCACCGGCGCGGGCAAGGCGTTCTGCTCGGGATACGACCTCGCTGATGCCGACGATCTCCCGAACCTCGGTGCGCTGGGCATGCTGGATCAGCAGGAACGTGCCGCACGCGCACTCACCGCGATTCGTTCCCTGCGGGTCCCAGTCATCGCCGCGGTGAACGGTCCGGCCGCCGGTGGTGGTCTGGCGTTGGCGCTCGCCGCAGATATCCGCCTGGCCGGCGCCGCGGCCAAATTCAACGCCGCATTCGTTCGCATCGGGCTCTCCGCCGGTGATCTGGGCACATCCTGGCTGCTGACCCGATTGATCGGACCCGCGAAGACCAGCGAAATCTGTTTCACCGGACGGGTTGTCGACGCGACCGAAGCGGGCGAGCTGGGCATGGTGAATTCGGTCAGCGCCGGCGATGTCGTAGCCGATGCGCTCGCCCTCGCCGAACAGATCGTTGCGAACTCGCCGGGCGGTGTGCAGCTGTCCAAACGCGCCCTGCAAGCCAATCTCGAGGTCGGCTCCTATGCCGCGGCGATCGAGCTGGAGAACCGCGGACAGGCGCTGCTGACGCGCAGTCCGGACATGACCGAGGCGCTCAACGCCTTCAAGGACAAGCGCGCGCCCGTTTTCCAGGGCAAATAGCACGGCTGGACACGACGAGGCGAGGCCCACATGACCATCGATTTTCCCGATCTGCAGACACTGACCTTCGAGGAGGCCGAGCCCGGAATCGGCATCCTGCGAATCAATCGTCCGGAGCGCATGAACTCCCAGACCGTGCGGATGTTCCACGAATATCTGGCAGCCGGGCGGGCGCTGCGCGACAGCCGGTTGCGCGCGCTCATCGTCACCGGCGCCGGTGAGCGCGCCTTCTGTGCCGGCTTCGACCTCGACGAGATTCACGTGATCACCGAGATGGGCGTGCGTGAATTCCTCAAGTTCCAGGAGGTCGCCACCGGTGGCATTCAATCCATCAGGCATCTCCCGTTTCCCGTGATCGCCGCGATCCACGGTCCCGCGACCGGGGGCGGGCTGGCGTTGGCGCTCGCCGCCGATATCCGCCTGGCGGCACCGACTCTCAAGATGAGCGCGGCCTTCGTGAAGGTCGGCCTGTCGATCGGTGAACTCGGCACCTCGTTCAATCTGGCTCGCCTGGTGGGCCCGGCGCGGGCGGCGGAGATAGGGTACACCGCCCGCATTCTCGAGGCCGACGAGGCACTACGCATCGGGTTGGTGAACCAGGTGATCCCGTCGGAGCGATTGCTGGACGAGGCGCTCACGATGGCGCGTGTGATCGCGCAGAACTCCCCCGGCGGGGTGCGGATGTCCAAGCGGGCCATCCAGCGCAACGCCGAAATCGGTTCCTACGAGGCAGCTTTGGAACTGGAGAACCGCGGGCAGGCGCTGCTGACCAGGACCGAGGACATGCCCGAAGCGCTGGCTGCCTTCAAGGAGAAGCGCGCACCACAGTTCTCCGGTCGGTGAGCCTCGCGATGGCATGGGAGTGGGACCGCGAAACACGAAACGCGTTGGCGGAGTTCTTGGCAGGTCGCGGAATCGTATCCGGATCGATCACCACGAAGGCGATCGGTGACGGCCATTCGAATCTGACCTTCCTGGTCAGCGACGGCACCACCAGTGTGGTGGTGCGGCGCCCGCCACCACCGCCGATTCCCCCTGGCGCCAACGACATGCTGCGCGAAGCGACACTGCTGCAGGCGTTGTCGCCGACCACGGTGCCGGTACCGGAGGTGCTCGCCGTCGCGCAGGAGGGCGAGGTGCTCGATGTACCGTTCTACGTGATGAGCTTCGCCCCCGGCCCAGTGGTGACCACCCGCACGCCCGCGCCGCTCGACGCGCCCGAGCAACGACGGGCCGTCGGTCACAGCATGATCGACACGCTGGCCGATCTGCACGAAGTGGATTGGCGCGCGGTGGGTTTGGACCGCATGGGCCGGCCCGAGGGATTCAATGCCCGGCATCTGCAACGGATGCGCCGCCTGGTCGCCGACGACGAGGGGAATCCGCCGGCGGAGTTTGCCGACGTGGACGCCTGGTTACAGGCGAACATCCCGCCGGAATCGGGCGCGACGCTGATCCATTGCGATTTCCGGATCGGCAATGTCGTCCTCGCGCCCACCGCGCCGGGCCGGGTCGCGGCCGTCCTCGACTGGGAGCTCGCCACGATCGGCGATCCGTTGCTCGACGTCGGTTATCTGCTGGCGACGGTTCCCGAGCCGGGCCGCCCGATAAACCCGACCGCACAGCTGAGCGCCGCGATGCTCGAACCCGGATATCCGTCCAAAGACCAACTGGCGCAGCGCTACAGTGCGCGCACCGGCCGCGATCTCGACACTCTCGCCTGGTATACGACGCTGGCGCTGTGGAAGCTGGCGGTGCTGTACGAATACAGTCGCCGGCGCGTTCTGGACGGGATCGGCGACCCCTACTACTCCGACCCCGCGCTGGTGCGGAGCTTCCTCGACGACGCGCGCCGCGCCGCCGGACTGGCGGGAGTCGGCGCCGAAGTATAGGCGCTGCACGGCCTTCGCGCCCGAACCACAAGGAGTTCGCATGGTGAACACATCCGGCACCACATTCTGGGATCCGCTGGTCGGACCCGACGTCACCGATCTACCGGACGGCTTCTTCGACCGGCTCATGTTCAACGCGCACCCGGTCGATGCCACCGCACCGTCGGTCATCATGGGCTTCGGTATCTACCCGCCCAAGGGAACCGTCGACGGGTTCGTGGTGGTCAGTGGCGAGCACGAGCAGCGAAACCTCCGCTACTCGGGGCCGCTCGGCGCCACGAACCGGGACGGTTCCGGACCTTTCCGATTCGAGGTGCTCGAGCCGAACCGAACGTGGCGACTCCGGCTGGGGCCCAACGAGATCGACACCGAATTCGATCTGACCTGGCGGGCACGCACACCCGCCTGGTTCGGCGAGATCGCGGTCACGAACGCGTCGGCGGGGCGCACCTCGTTCGACCACCTCTTCCAGTCCGGTCGCTACGAGGGCACGCTGACCATCGACGGCCGCCGGCATTCGGTGGACGGCTGGTACGGGCAGCGTGATCGCTCCCGCGGCGTGCGCACCATGGCGGGCGGACAGGGCCTGCACATCTGGTATCAAGCCCAATTCCCGGACTTCTCCATCGGTTTCCTCCTGGTCGAAACCCGTTCGCACGAGCGGCTTCTCCTCGAGGGGGCCGTGATGCACGAAAGCGGCCGGCTCGATCCGATCACCGATGTCCGGCACGCCCTGGTGTTCACTCCGGATCTCGATCTGGTCGAAGGGGAAATCCGGGTCGAGACCGCGGCGGGGGAGCACTACGTCGTGCAAGCCGACGCGCGAGCTGGCGGCGGCTTCATGGCGGGCGCCGGATACGGCGGCCACCACGGCACTTCGTCCGGGGCCGACCGAATCGAATCCGACCGCTATCGTCTCGACGGCTCGGTGACCCCGCGCTCGCTGGACTCGGCACTGACCGACCGACTGTGCGGCTTCATCCTCGGCGACGTCCGCGGGTCGGGAATCTTCGAATTCGCTCTCACGCGCAGCAACAAGTATCACTACCGCCCGTCGATCTGATCGGCCCGGCGCCGGTTACCGCGAGGAATGTCCCGACCCGTCACGGGTCGGGACATTTTTCATTTTGCTCGGCTTCATTTTGCTCGGCTCGGATAACCGAAGAGGGTGCGCATCTTGTGGATGCGCACCCTCTTCAGCTCTGTGAGCTCGGATGGACTCACACGGTTCGTTGAGCCTTGCTGGACTCCGACGCCACCTTGCTGGTTTCCTTGATCTGCTGCCAGTCGGCGTCGGTCAGAGTCGTCAGACCGGCGAAGGTGCCGGGGCCGGCGAGCATCTGCCCGCCGTCCATGGCGATGGTCTGCCCGGTGAGGTAGTCACACGCGTCCGACAGCAGGAACATCGTGAGGTTGGCCAGCTCTTCGATCGTTCCGCTGCGCCCGGCCGGAATCTGGTCGACCTGGGTGGCGCCGACCGACGACTTGTCGGTCGGATTCAGCATCTCCCAGGCATAGTCGGTCGGAATGGGCCCAGGGGCAAGCGCATTCACGCGAATGCCGTATTTGGCCCACTCGACCGCCAGCGACATGGTCATGGCGTGGACCGCGGCCTTGGCCATCGCCGACGGCACGACGAAGGCCGAGCCGGTCCAGACCCAGGTCGTGAGTGTGGACAGGACGCTTCCGGGGAGACCGCCGGCGATCCACCGCTTGCCGGCGGCGTGCGTGGTGTGGAACGAGCCGTTCATCACCGTGCTCGTAATCGCTTGGAACGCACGGGGACTGAGGTCCTTGGTCTGCGCGATGAAGTTGGCGGCCGCGTTGTTGATCACGCCCGTCAGCGGGCCGTGCTCGGACCAGATCCGGTCCATCGTCGCGTCCACGCTGTCGTAGTCGCGCACGTCGACGGTCTGGTAGTGGGCGGCCCCGGGGCGAGATGTGGAGGCCTCGGCAGCGGCCTCGGCCAGCACCGCGTCACGGCGTCCCCACAGGTGCACCTCGGCGCCGTGCTCGACCAGATGGCGGGCGACGCCGCGGCCGAGCCCGGTCCCGCCGCCGGTGATCAGGATTCGCTTGCCCGACAACAGTGTCGGTGCGAAGGTCGTGTCGGTCATTCAGTGCACCTCGTCGGTTCGTGCCGGCGGCTGTGCGGCAGCCGCCGGGAACTCACGTTGTTCCGGTCGAAACCGCAACTCACTTGCCCCGGTAAGGCGTGAAGTCGGGCTTGCGCTTCTCGTTGAAGGCGTTGATACCCTCCTGCGCCTCCGGGGTCTCGCCGAACATCGCCAGCGTGGAGTAGGCCATGGTGCCGATGCTGACGAAGTGCTCGGTGTCGGTGTTCATCGACTGCTTGAGAACCTTGAGCGCGGTCGGGGAGAAGTCGAGCATCTGATCCGCCCACGCCCGGACCTCCGCCTTCAGGTCGGCGGCCGGTACGACCTTGTTCACCAGGCCCCACTCCAAGGCCTCCTGCGCAGACAAGCGCCGCAACATGAACCAGATCTCGCGTGCACGCTTCTCTCCGACCACGCGGGCCAGGTAACCGGAGCCGAGGCCGGCATCGAAGGAACCCACACGCGGTCCGTTCTGTCCGAACTGGGCGGTGTCGGCGGCGATCGTCAGGTCGCACAGCACGTGCAGCACGTGGCCACCGCCGATCGCGAGCCCGTTGACGGCGGCGATGACGGGCTTGGGGGCGTCGCGAATGACGCGGTGCAGGGCCTCGACCTCGAACAGGCCGCTGGCCGACGGACCGTAGTCGCCGGTCTCCATGCGCTGCTTCTGGTCGCCGCCCGCGCAGAACGCCTTGTCGCCGGCGCCGGTCAGTGCGATGACGCCGACGTCGCTGCTGGCCCACGCGCGCTTGAACGCCATGACCAGCTCATCGACGGTCTGCGCCCGGAACGCGTTGTAGCGCTCGGGGCGGTTGATCGTGATCCAAGCCAGCCCGTTGTCGACCTCGTAGGTGATGTCGGTGAATTCGGCCATCAGACTTCGGTGTCCTTCCGTGGTGAGCTACCCAATTTGTGGTCATTAGGACTGACCATTTGCACAACAGTAGCTTTATGGGTGCTCCGCACGCAAGGGTGGACGGTCGTTTCCAGGACTTCTCGGGGCTTGGATGGCTGCGAGCCTCCTGAACCGGCTCCCATGGAAAACTGAGAGCGATCGTTCGAAACCCATACGAAGCCCGTGGATTTCGAGCAGGGCGATGGTGTGGTCGCCGGCTGGGATCCCGGGGGAGACCGAGCATTCGAGCCACACACTGGACTTCTTGATGAAGACGCTGCCTTCCGGCAACGTCTCCCAGTCGACCGCTGCGAACCGGTCGACGTCCTTCTATGGAGAGGCCGAGGCAGCCGATTCGGGTGTCGACGTTGTCGGTCATGCGATCGTCCGTCGGTGGGTGTCGCCCGTGGGCTCGGTGATCCGCCCGCTCATCGATCGCGCCGCCATGGCGTGCGGCGATGTCGGAGATCCGAACGACCGCCAGCGAAGAGTGCGAGGGGAGCCTGCTGCACCCGGCGTCAAACAGGACGGATGGAAGATTGTCACTGACGGTGCTGTGCTGCGGTTCCTGATCCGCGAGCCCACGTGACCCTCGATGGCGCGCCGCAAATCGCTACCCGGACGGCGATCTGGCGGTCACGCCTGGTTAGTGTCCTTCCGGCTGCCTCGTCGGTGTCCCCGCCGGTTCCTCGCCGAGAAGCGGGAGAGCCGTCCGTACGGGATCCAGAAAGAGGCGTTCGATGGGCAGGCGCGGCACCTCGGCCGGCCCGATTTCGGCGATCCGTACCTCGTCGGCGAGGCAGTGCCGCCTCAGGTCGCGCACGAAGACCGATGCCGCGCTGCGACAGGCGACGAAGTTGAACGTCATACCCTCGACCACGAGCGTGAGCCAGCGGTCGGGTTCGTCCGGATGCGGTGAACTCGCTAACGAGCCGTTAGGCGCGGAATGTGTGTCCTTCTCTGAAGGGGTTGTCGGAGAGAATATGTGGATCACCTCCCGGATTCTCCGGCTCGGAGCCGGTTGTCAGCGGCGGAGTTCGGTCAGGTCGGTGCGGTGAAGAAGCTGAGGAGGGCGTCGACGGTTTCGCGAGGCGACTCCTCGGGCAGGAAGTGACCGCCGGGCACCGCATGGCCGCGGACGTCGTCGGCCCACTGTGACCAGACGGCTAACGGGTCGTCGTACAGGCGGGCCAGGGCGCCGTCGGCGCCCCACAGCACCAGCAGCGGGCACCGGATCCGGGCGGTGTCCGCTGCATGGTCTGCCAGATCCGCCGACGCGCCCGCTCGGTAGTCCTCGCACGACGCGGCGAGCTTCGCCGGATCCCGCCAGGCCTGCAGGTAGGCGGCGAAGGCCTCGTCGTCCACCACGTCGCCGCCTTCGGCGAAGTTGCCGAAAATCCGGCGCAGGAAGTACTCCGGATCGGCGCCGATCAGCCGCTCAGGCAGCCCGGCCTCCTGGATGAGGAAGAACCAGTGCCAGTAGCTGCGGGCACGGTGGCCGTCCATGGTCTCGAAGACGTGCGGGGTGGGCACGATGTCGAGGACGGCGGCGCGGCTGAGCCGCTCGGGCGAATCCAGCGCCATCCGATGGACGACGCGCGCCCCGCGGTCGTGCCCGGCCACCGCGAAGCGCTCGTGGCCGAGTGCTTCCATCACCGCGACCTGGTCGCGGGCGCTGGCGCGCTTGGCGTAGGTCCGGTGCTCGGGGTCCGGCTCCGGAGCCTCGCTGTCGCCGTATCCCCGCAGGTCTGTGACGACCACGGTGAACCGCTCGGCGAGTTCGCCGGCCACCTTGCGCCACATACGGTGGCTCTCGGGGTAGCCGCATGCGACATACGTGGAAACCCTTGTCGTAGCGATCAATACGTTCATTTCACCGATGTCCGACCGTGAGCACGAGGTTCTGTACGAGCAGTGCTGCGAGTGGTACCTGCGGTACGGGATCTCCGCGCGCCCGGTTCCGCCGACGTGGGCCGAGTTCGTGGACTATTTCGAGCACGCCTGCGGTACTCGTCTTCGCCCTACTCCGGCGTCGCGGAAGTTCATGCCGGTGGTGCTGCGGCCGAACGCCTGGGTTCCGAGGCTGCTGCCGTCCGCGGTGGCTCGCGAGTTACAGCACCCGCGTGCGCGGGAGCTGTTCGGTGTGGTGGCATGCTCTGGAGACCGCGCCACATTCGGTACCTACACGGCCGGACTCCGTCTCGCGGCACCCCTGGCGCCGAGCAGATTGCGGTATGTGCCATCAGCGCGCGCTTCGAGCAAGCTTCACCAGCGCCGGCCAGCCTCCGAGCTCACCGCAGGGTCGCGGTAACGATCGAGTCGACACTCTGATCACAGAAGACTTCGCCGTCGTGGGACCGTCGCGCGTCATCGCACTCGATTTCGAGCACGTGTTACCAACAGTGGTGCCGCCGGAGTCGGAGTCGATTCCCGAACGGGCCTCGTGATGATGCGACTTCCTCGGGGTCTGCCGCCCAGGTGGATGACGTCCCGTAATCGTCACGCCCAGGGGCTGAAAGCCGCGGCGAAGGATTGGGCCTTATAGTGCGTGGGGAGCTGTGACGGGGTGAAGGGGAGTGGGATGCGGCGGTATGGTGCGGCGGCGGTCGTATGTGCGGCAATGGGTTTGGCGGGGTGCTCATCGACGATTACGGGAGTACCTGCTCCAGCCTCTACCACCGACTTCAAGGCTGCGACGGCCCTGCTCTGGGACCCGTGTAAGAAGATCTCTGACGATTTGGTCGCGGGTTTGGGGCTCGATGTGTCGAGTAAGGAGCACGGGATCGGTGGGATCGATCAGTCGCAATGGAAGATTTGTTCGTGGCGCGGACGGGACTATTCCCTCACTGTGTATACCACCATTCACACAGTGGGAGAATTCGAGCGCAAAGAAGGTAATATCGATTTCGCTGATGTCGCAATTGCCGGCCGTAGCGGTCGACAATATCGAGTTGCGGGCGCGTCGAAGGACCTCCGTTGCGATGTCGTTTTCCCCACCCGAATGGGAGCCGTCCAGCTTGAAGTGGGCAGCAGCCTGATACCGGACAACCCACCGGATCCCTGTCCGATTCTCGTTCGCGACGGCGAAACCCTCGTACCGGTCTTCCCGAAGTAGTTGCATCTTTCGAGCTGCACCGACTTCGACCGTCGAGCAGTTCGATGCGTTCGGACCATCGGCACCCTTATCCCTCGACTTCGCGCGCCTTACCTACTGGCGGGTCGCTCACCGACGGCAATCGGCGCCCGGTCGATTCGTCGCTGGCGAGTGTGGACGGTCCACCGGGGGTGGTCGCTTTCGAAATAGGAGTGTGGCGCAGAGCTCGTGTGTCTTCGACATGGACAGTGGTAGGCAGACCCTTTGCGCCGAGCGAGAATTGGCAATCCTGGCCGCGATTTCGATGGTGGAGTGAAGTTTCGTGGGCCGGTTGACTGTCGGACATTGTCATGTTGCTCGCAAGGCCGGTGACTATCTTCTTACGGCAATATGCGTATCTAAGCAATTGAGTCCGCGATTTATCCGCCCGTGTCAACGGCACGCGAACCCGGGATCTGGCACAGACTTCGTTTGCGCCGTGAGGCGCTGTGTTTCGAATGGAGGTGAGAGACCTTCGTCGTCGGCCTGTCGTAGCAGGTCGGCGGAGTTGAGGGCAGCCTGATCCGGGTGGTGCCGGGGAGGGTGGGAGCAGCCCTGACAAAGCCGGGACGTGGCCAGTACTGCCAGATGGGGCGGGTCCGGCGAACGGGATGAAGAGGAGTACGCGAGGAACCGACGTTGTTACGTCCCTTTATGTGCCGCCTGCTCGAACCTGGCGGATCTGGGCAGGAAGCGGTGCGCACCCATCACTTTCGCGGTGGTTGGGGAACTCCTGGGTCGGTTTACGAAAGCCGGTCCGGAGGCCACGGGGAATGTCTACGGCGTACTTGTGGCGATGCCGCAGGGACACAGTTGGGCTTCTACTTCATCGAGCGAAACACAGTGAACACGGGAACCGCCCGGTCAGACTCCCCGGTGGCGCGCGATCCGGTAGCGCCGCGCGGGGATAGACGCACCGACCGTCGAACGGGCCGGGTGGGGCGGAGCCGCCGTAGTAGTCCGAGGCCGGGAAAGCCGGTCACATGGCCAAGGGCGGCAGCGGTTTTCGAGAAAGGCGGAGACTGTAATGCCGAAAGATGCGCCACCGAATGGTGACGCCGCGTCGGCCGACCCTGCGGGGCCGCGCCGGCGGGTATCGGAGAAGGCCAAGTGCAGGCCGCCATATGTTTCGATGGCCCGGCCTACCAGGCTCTCGACGGCCTGTTCGTCACGGACGTCTGCTTCGATGAAGATTCCGGTTCCGCCGGCGCTCTCGATCGATGCGACAACGTCTTTGCCTCCTGCCGCATCGACGTCGGTAACGACGACGCGAACGCCACGTTCCGCGAGCTGCAGGGCGGTGGCTCTGCCGATACCGGATGCTCCGCCCGTCACCAACGCCACTTTGTGCTCGAACGGCATACCGGATCAACTCCTTTTCTGGGGAACCTGATCGAGCAACGGTAGGGCGTTCAGGCCGGTCCTGCGTTGTCGCATTCTGGGACATGTGCGGAACGCACAGCGTGTGCGCGTGTAGCGCCTTGCGACAACTCAGGCCCTGCGCCTTCTTTTAGCGTCGGGCTGGATGGGAGAGAGACTCTCCGACGCTACGAATGGGAGTAGTCGCTATATGAGGTCAGCAGTGATCGTCGATGTCGTGCGGACGGCATCGGGTAAAGGAAAAGTCGGCGGTGCGTTGTCGAGTGCGCACCCTGTCAGCTTGCTAGCGGACACTCTGCGGGCGTTGCTCGCCCGCACCGATGTGGATCCGGCGAGCATCGACGATGTGATCGCGGGTTGTGTGTCTCAAGCGGGGGACCAGGCGCTCAACATCGCCCGCAATGCGGTTCTGGCCGCTGGGATTCCGGAGTCCGTCCCTGGGACGACTGTGGATCGGCAGTGTGGGTCGAGCCAGCAAGCTGTCCACTTCGCTGCGCAAGGTGTGATGGCGGGGGCTTACGACATCGTCGTGGCTTGTGGGGTCGAGTCCATGAGCCGGGTGCCGATGGGGTACAGCTCGGTGGACCAGCATCCGACCGCGCCGCTGGGTGCCCGGTATCCCGAGGGGCTGATCGGCCAGGGAATCTCTGCAGAGCTGATCGCGGCGAGATGGAAATTCGACCGGGAGACGCTGGACGCGTACTCGGCTCGATCGCACCAGCGGGCAGCGAAGATCGCAGCCGAAGGTGGGTTCGACGATGAAATCGTGCCCATCAGCATCGGCGGGTCGATGCACGACAGGGATGAGACCGTTCGCGCGTCCACCACCGTGGAAGGTCTGGGAACTCTGAAGCCGTCGTTCGTCGACGATGGATTGGCGCGGCGGTTCCCCGAGATCGAGTGGCGGATTACGGCAGGCAATTCCTCGCCGCTGACCGATGCCGCGTCGGCGGTGCTGATCATGAGCGAGGAGAAGGCCGCGCAACTCGGGCTGCGCCCGCGTGCGCGCTTCCACGAGTTCGCGGTCGCCGGTAGTGACCCGTTGCTCATGTTGACCGGTGTCATTCCGGCGACTCAAAAGGTCCTCGCGCGTGCCGGTATGTCGATCGACGAGATCGAGGCGTACGAGGTGAACGAAGCTTTTGCTCCGGTGCCGTTGGCCTGGCAGCACGATCTGCAGGCTGACCCCGACAAGCTCAACCCGCGTGGCGGTGCCATCGCACTTGGACACGCTCTCGGAGCTTCCGGTGTGCGACTGCTGGCCAGTTTGGTGACTCAACTCGAGGCGACAGGTGGCCGGTACGGACTGCAGACGATGTGTGAGGGCGGCGGAATGGCCAACGCGACGATCATCGAGAGGCTCTGATGGCGACAGGAAAGATCAGTGCGGATTTCGCAGGCGCCAGAGTCGTGGTGACCGGCGGTGCCCAAGGGATTGGCTTCGAGATCGCGAGTTTCTTCGCCTCCGCCGGTGCGAAGGTCGCGGTCCTCGACCGTGATGCGGCTCAGCTGAAGTCGGCTTGGGATGGCGTTCCCAATGTGCGGGGGGTTGCCGTGGACGTGGCCGACACCGATGCGGTTGCCGACGCGGTCGGCGACATCGTCGAATGGGCGGGGGGCGTCGATGTGGCCGTGAACAATGCTGGTATCACGCGAGACGCGGTGGTGTGGAAGCTGACGACCGAGCAGTGGCAGTCGGTGCTCGATGTGCATCTCGGCGGTACCTTCGCGGTGACCCGAGCCGTGGTGCCACACATGCGGGCAGCCGGCGCCGGGCGGATCATCAATGTCACTTCGTATACCGGGATGCACGGCAACGTGGGGCAAGCAAATTATGCGGCCGCCAAGGGCGGGATTATCGCTTTCACCAAGTCTGTGGCCAAAGAGGTAGCGCGCTTCGGGATCACCGTCAACGCGATCTCGCCGAACGCGTCCACGGCGATGGTCGCGGCTGTCCCACCTGATCGTCTCGCCGAAATGACGGAGTCGGTTCCGTTGGGCCGCTTCGCTGATCCGGCCGAGATGGCACCCGCGGTCGCGTTTCTCGCTTCGCAGCAGGCAGCGTATATCACCGGTGTGGTGCTACCGGTCGATGGCGGGGTGGCGATGTGACGCGTTTGAATCCTTCCCCGGCCGCCAAAGATCCGATCCCGATCCTCGGAATCGGCGCCACGGCGTTGGTGCCGGAATCCGACGCGGTGCTCGACGAACTCGTCTTCGAGGCAGTGGCGCAAGCATTGCAGGAAGCTGGGATACGCAAGCATGAATTGGGAATGTCGATAACGGCCTCGCTGGACATCTACGACGGCCGTAGCATTTCCAGTGGTCTGACCAATGCCGCGTCGGGCGGTTACCTCGCGCAGTCCTACCGCATCGAAGGCGATGCGGGCCAGGCGATCCTGGCCGCCGCGCAAACGATCGCGGCTGGTGACGCGGACCTGGCAGTAGCGGTCGGCGTCTACAACCCCGAGGTGTCAGATCCGGACCGTCGGGCATTTTTGCAGCAGACATCCAACTACGGTTTCGAGCCGCACTTCGATCGCCCGGTGGGGTTGTCAGCAGAGACGATGTTCGGCTTGCACGCCGGATATGTCCTGGATTCGGGCATGCAGACCGAAGAACAGCTCGCTGAGATTGCCGCCTCCGCCATCACGCGTGGAGCCCGAAACAGCCACGCGCGCAGGAGGACCGCTGTGACGGCGGCTGATGTTCTGGCGTCGGAGCATGTGAACGGGGTGCTGCGTGAATTGATGCTGCCGGCCGAGTCGACCGGCGCCATCGCCGTCGTGCTCGGCTCGCTCGCACGGGCGCGCCGAGCGTTGCGTCCGCGGGCCGTGCTCACCGGATGGGGTCAGGCTACGAGCGACACGACCGCGAGCGGCCAATGGTTACTCGACCCCGCCGTCGCCGCGCGCCGGGCCGCACAGGAAGCGTATCGACGTGCGGGTGTCAGCGATGCTGGCGAGCAGGTGGATGCGGTGGAGCTGACCGCCGCGACGCCCGCACTGGTCGGCCCTACCTTGGATGCACTGGGGCTGTCGAAAGGGCGCGCAGAGGTGGCGCCTTCGGGCGGTGTCCTGAGTTCGTTCCCCGGAGTGGCCAATGGTGCCCTGCGACTGCTGGAAGCGGTGTCGTGGGTGGAAGAGCACGGCGGGCAGTCAGTCTCGCACTCGACCGATCTACTCACCGGGACCGTCGCGGACACCGCGACCGTACTTGTGGTGGAGGCAGTCTGATGGCGACACGGGCCATGATCAGCGGTGTGGGCATCACTGCAGCCACATCCCCGCGCAAACAAACATCTTCGTCGCTCGAACTGATGCAGCAGGCGGTCTGGGCGGCACTCGAGCATTCCGGTGCCTCGCCCTCTTCGCTGGACGGGATCGTAGTCGGCAACATTGACGGTTTCGAGGGAACGGTCCTCGGTGCCAAGCACTTGGTTCGCCGCCTAGGTTTGGGCAGCGATTTGCCGGTTTCGATTCTCAACACCGGCGGCACGACAGGCGGCAATCTCATGCAGGTCGCTGCGCGCCAGGTGCGCTCGGGGGATCGAGAGCGGGTGCTCTGTATCGGCGGACCGACATTCTTCGGTGCCGAAGATCTACAATCGGCGATCAACACCAATTCGCCCATGGTGGTCGAACAGCCGCTGGGCATGGGGGCCTACCACATGGGTGCCTTCTATCCGAGCGCCTATCAGGAGCGCTTCGGTACCAGTGTCGAGGACTTCGCGGTGAGCGCGGTGCGCGATCACGAGCATGCCTCGCGTAATCCCTTTGCACACCTACGCAATACGTTGACGATCGAAGATGTGGTGTCGGCGAAGCCCTTGTCGAGTCCGATGACGATGGCGATGGTTTGCCCGGTCTCGACGTCGGCCAACGCGCTGCTTGTCACCTCCGAGGCCGCAGCTGCAGACCTACGGCCGGTGCCGGTGCTCATTCGTGCGATGGCAACCAGCAGCGACCCGTATCTCGGCGGCGGCAAGAACGACTTCGCCGCGATGGAGAACCTCGCGATCTTGGCGAACAAGGTCTACCGACTGGCCGACGTACGGAACCCGCGCGAGGAAATTGATGTCGTGGAGGTGTTTTCGCCGTACGCGCCTATGCAGCCGATGCAGTTGGAGGCACTCGGGTTCGCTCCACCCGGAGGTGGGATCGAGCTGATCCGATCTGGGGCCACGCGCATCGATGGAGATCTTCCGGTCAACTTGTCCGGCGGCCCGCTGTGCACCAATGCCGGTGTGGCGGGCGAGCTTGCCCCATACGTATATGTCGCCTTGCAACTGATGGGTGACGCACCGGTCGAGATGCAGGTGCCCGGCGCGCGGCTCGGTCTCGCACACGGTACCGGCGGCACCTTCTTCCAATTCGAAAACCTCGCCATCCTGGAGAGGCAGGAGCGCTCATGAGCATCACAACGCAACGAGTCCGCTGGGACCTGAACTACGACGTCCATCTCGGCGCCACCTGGGGCCGGTTCATGGCAGGGCTGACCGAACAGAAGATCTTGGCCAACCGGTGCCCGGACTGTTCGCGGGTATTCGTACCGCCGCAGGCCTACTGCGAGTCTTGCTTCGTGCGCACCGACGACTGGCTGGAGTTGCCGGCCGAAGGGTCTGTGGAGGCGTTCACTGTGGCGTGGCAAGGCTTTCGCGGCGGACCGACGCCGCCGTACGCTATTGCGGGTATCCGGCTCGATGGTGCCAGTACTCTGTTGATGCACTATGTGCGCGGCCTGGATCTGTCGGACCCGGCCGCTGTGCGCGAGCAACTTCCCCCTGGGTCGCGGGTGCATGCGGTGTGGGCGGAACAACGCAATGGGCAGATCCTGGATATTGCCCACTTCGAGAAGGTCTGACCTTCGCAAAACTTGACCGGCCCCGGTGCATCCGGGGCCGGTTTTTTTGTGTCCTGATCCGTTGTGACGTGGGTGCTCGACTGTAGCGGGATGCAACAACTCTCACCCACTCTGCGCTGCGACTCTGTGGTGGTGCACCTGCGCCGGCGTGATAGCGATCACACGGCCGGGCCGGCGGCGAAACCCACGCCGCGACGCACCCGCCGTGACACCCACGGTCATCTTTTTACCGGAGAAACCGGCGTGCGGCGCCGGAACGTGACGAGGAGTACACGTGAAAGTCCATATGACCAACCTGATCCAGAACTACAACAACGCTTCGTCGGACTACGACATCTTCAAGGACCAGATCGCGCTGTCTCTACGTGCCGATGAGGACGGGTACGAGAGCATCGGGTGCGTCGAGCATCACTTCGATCCCGGCTACTCGATGTGCCCTGACAACACCCAGTTCTTGTCCTACCTTGCCGGCCGCACCAAGAACGCGAAGCTGCAGACGACCGCTGTCATTCTGCCGTGGAACGACCCCATGCGCGTCGTGGAGAAGATCGCGCTGCTCGACAACCTGTCCGACGGGCGTGCGATGTTCGGAATGGGACGTGGCCTCGCGCGGCGCGAGTACGAAGGGTTCGGGATCGACATGGGCGAGTCTCGTGAGCGATTCGACGAGGCGGCCGAGATGGTCATGCGGGGCCTCGAGGACGGCTTCGTGGAGAACGACGGCAAGTACTACCCGCAGGCCAAGGTTCCCGTCCACCCGCGGCCGCTGGCGACCTTCAAAGGCCGCACCACCATGGTGGCGATGAGCCCCGACTCGGCGGTTGTCGCCGGCAAGCTCGGTCTGCCGATGATGGCCTTCATCCAGGGGCCGATGGAAACCATGCACATGCCGATGATCGAGCAGTACCGGCAGGCCTACCGCGACAACCACGGTGGTGAGGCTCCGGCACCCATGATGATCGACCTGACGTACTGCCACCGCGATTCTGACGAAGCGCGCCGGGTCGCCTACCAGGCGTGCGTGAACTACTACCTGTGCTGTGTGGAGCACTACGAGTTCGGCGGCCGCCACTTCGAGTCGACCAAGGGCTACGCGTCGTACGCCGCTGCCAAGCAGGCCATCGACGAAATGGGCATCGAAGCTGTCTGTGACACCTACGCCAATGCACAGATCTGGGGCACCCCGGATGAGCAGATCGCCAAGCACGAGGAGCGCAAGGCCATTGTCGGTGACTACGAACCGATCATGGTGTTCCAGTTCGGCGGCGTGAAGGGCGAGGTAGCAGCGGCGAGTTATGAGCTGTTCACACGCGAGGTCATGCCGACCCTGCAGAAGATGTGAACGCACAGCAAATGATCGACAGGAGGAAGTTCCATGGCGAGTCGTGAACTGGGCCGCGCCCGCGATCTGCTGGCGCATCTGGTCTCCGAGCCCGAGGCCACTATGGACGATTATCGCAGGCTCTACGACGAGGTCCTGGCCAACTTCGAACTCCCGGCCGATGCTGAGGTCGAACAGGTCGACGCCGGGGGAGCGCCTGGCATCTGGGTAAGCGCGCCGGGCACTTCGCGCGACCAGGTCGTGGTTCTGGTGCACGGTGGCGGCTGGTGTATGGGCAACGCGACCGGCTATCGAGAGTTCGGATATCGGATTTCCAAGGCGGCCGATGCTCGGGTGCTCGTTGTCGACTATCGGCTGGCGCCGGAGAATCCATTTCCGGCCCCGCTGGACGATGTCGTCTCTGCCTACCGCTGGGCCTCGCGACAACAAGGCGTGCGCCGGGTCGCTTTTGTCGGGGACTCGGCCGGCGGTGGTCTGGTGGTGTCGGCGTTGGTGAAGTTGCGTGACGATGGTGACCAGTCGCCTGCCGCGGCTGTCGCCTGCTCGCCCCTGGTCGACCTGGCGGGTGAGGGAGCATCGCTGACCGAGCGCGCGCATCTGGACCCGCTTCCCGCCGGTGCGCTGGTGGGCGCGATGGGCGGTGCATACCTGGGCGGCAAGGAACCGAAGTCGACCCCGTTGGCGTCGCCCCTGTACGCCGATCTCAGCGGCTTGCCACCGGTTCGGGTGCTCGTCGGCACGGACGAGGGCCTTCATGACGACGCTGTCCGTCTGGTCGAGAAGCTTCGCGCCGCGGGCGGTGATGTGGAGTTCGAAATCGGCGAAGAGATGGTGCACATCTGGCCTATCTTCAACTTCCTGCCCGAAGCCCAAGCCTCGACCGACCGGATCGGTGAGTTTCTGCGCAAGCGGTTCGCCGCAGCAGCCTGATCAGGCCGCTTCACCCGCCCGCCCCGGTTTGTCGCGCAATGCGACATCCGGGGCGGGTGCCGTTTCCATAGTGTCGGGGCATGCGCGGTGCCCGACGTACCGCCGACACATGGCCGAACAAGAAGGGCGACTGGGTGAGGACTACAACCGAGAAGAATCCCGACCTGGACGCGAACGCGCTCGCGTCGCAGGTGCGCACATTCCTGACTGAGCACAACCCGGCGACCATGGACCGGCTGGACTTCCTCCGTGCCCGGTTCGACGCAGGCCTCGCATGGGTCCATTACCCGGATGGGCTGGGCGGTCTCGGTGCCGACCCCGGTTTGCAGCAGGGCGTGGATGCGATTTTCGCTGCCGCGGGGGCGCCGGACAACCGGCCGCACACGAACATCATCGGACTCGGTATGGCGGCCCCCACGATCGTGCGATTCGGGACGGCCGACCAGCAGCAACGCTGGCTCCGTCCACTGTGGACGGGCGAAGAGATCTGGTGTCAGCTCTTCAGCGAGCCCGGCGCGGGTTCCGACCTTGCGAATGTCGCCACCAGCGCAAAGCGTGCGGGCGAAGGCTGGATTGTGTCGGGCCAAAAGGTGTGGACGTCCCTGGCACACGACGCGACCTGGGCGATCCTGGTAGCCCGAACGGACCCCGATCTGCCCAAACACCGCGGCCTCACGTTCTTCGTCTGCGACATGCACGCGCCGGGTGTCGACGTTCGCCCGTTGCGGCAGATCACTGGGGAGAGCGAATTCAACGAAGTCTACCTCGACGACGTCGAAATTCCGGACCACCAGCGGCTCGGTGAGGTCGGGCAGGGTTGGACCGTCACGCAGAACACCTTGATGAACGAGCGCGTCGCTATCGGAGCCGGAACGATACCGAGGGAGAGCGGCGCGATCGGTGAGCTGGTACGCCTTTGGCGTCAGCAGCCCGAGCTGCGCACACACGGCACCCACGATCAAGTACTACGTCTCTGGGTCGAGGCGGAGGCCGCTCGGTTGACCGCCGAGCGGTTACGTCAGCAACAGGCGGCCGGGCTCCCCGGACCCGAGGGTTCGGGCGCGAAACTCACCTATGCCCGCCTCAATCAACACATCTCCTCGCTGGAGCTCGATCTCCTCGGCTCGGAAGGCTTGCGCTACACCGATTACACCGCGCGCAGACCGGTGCTGGTAGAGCTCGCCGAAAGCTCCGCAGGATGGCGATTCCTGCGTGCCAAAGGCAACTCCATCGAGGGCGGCACGTCGGAGATTATGCGCAACATCATCGCCGAGCGCGTGCTCGGCCTGCCCGCCGAGCCAAGGGCGGACAAAGACACTGCCTGGAAGGACCTTCCCCGATGAGCGACCCGATTCCGCGCACGATCGATCTTCTGTACACGGAGGTCGAAGACGAATTACGTGCCAGCGTTCGCGCGCTCATGGACAAACGGAGCCCATGGGCAGCTGTACTGGCGAGAACAGAGTCAGCCGACACCACCGACCGACAGCTGTGGGACTCGCTGGCCGGCGAAATCGGCTGCGCGGCACTGGCTGTGCCCGAGGAGACCGGGGGAGCCGGCGCGAGTTGGCGCGAAAGTGCGGTGGTCGCTGAGGAATTGGGCCGGGCCGTTGCTCCGGTACCTTTCCTCGGGTCTGCGGGCATTGCGGTGGCATTACTGCAAGCCCTCGATGAGCGAGACCTGCTCGCCAAGGTTGCCGGAGGAGCGACCATCGCGGCGTTGGCGGTGCCCTTCGCGACAGCGCCGGGCACCACGGTCGACTGGGCTGAGGTGTCTAACGGCAGAATTTCGGGAACAGTGGACGGCGTCGCAGACGCAGACGCTGCGGATATTTTTCTCGTTCCCGCTGGTGGCGCGGTACATACGATCAGTAGGGACGCTCCGGGTCTACAGTGCAGACAAGTTGTCTCCCTGGATATGACGCGTCCTCTGGTGGACTTGGCCTTCCATGATGTTCCCGCTCGCCGTCTGGACACAGTGAGGTCGGTTCCCGAAGCCGTTACCGCCGCGCTGCACATCGGGGCCGTCCTGCTCGCGTCCGAACAGCTGGGAGTGGCACAACGGTGTCTGGAGCTGACGGTGGAGTACCTGATGATCCGGCGGCAGTTCGGCCGGATCATCGGCTCCTATCAGGCACTCAAGCATCGGCTCGCCGACCTGTGGGTTCTGATCAGTCAAGCCCGGGCAGTCGCACGGTATGCGGCCGACTGCGCCGCAACGAACGCACCGGGTTTGCCGGTGGCTGCCGCAGTGGCACAGGCGCATTGCTCGACGGTGGCTCAGCAGGCCGCCGAAGAATGTATCCAGTTGCACGGGGGAATTGGGTTCACCTGGGAGCATCCCGCGCACCTCTATCTCAAGCGTGCGAAGAGCGGTGTTATTGCGCTCGGCACGCCCGACCGACACCGCGCTCGGCTCGCAGACCTGGTGAACATTCCGGGTCCGCTGTGCGACAACGGGAGCCGATCATGAACCGCGATCTGGTAGGCATGACGGCGGTGGTGACCGGAGGCAGCAACGGCATTGGCCGAGCCATGGCAGTCGGCTTGGCCAGGGCAGGGGCGAATGTCGCGGTCTGGGCGCGAAACGCTGAGCGTAGTGCCGACGCGGTCGCCGAGGTCGAGGCCGAGGGAGTGAAGGCCATAGCCATAAGCTGCGATGTGGCCGATGAATCCGCCGTGGCTGCGGCCATGGACTGCACGGTCGAGGCCCTGGGGCCGCTGGGGTGTTTCGTGGCGAACGCCGGAATCGCAGAAGCCGCCCCCCTGACTGAGATGAGCCTGGAGACCTGGCACCGCGTACTACGAACCAACTTGGACGGCAGCTTCCTCTGTACCCGCGAGGCGGCCCGGCGGTTCGCCGCTCAGGACTCTGGTGGCTCGATGGTCGTTGTGTCCTCGACGATCAGCCGATACGGCGGGGCCGGTCAAGCTGCTTATGCGACGAGCAAGACCGGTCTACTCGGACTCGGTCGCACTCTTGCGGTCGAACTCGCCCGATATCGAGTGCGATGCAACGTCCTGATTCCCGGGTGGACTCGCACCGGTATGAATGCAGATCTGCAGGCAGACGAGCGGTTCATGAAGGCGACGATCGCCCGCACGCCGGCCCGCCGATGGGCCGACCCCGAGGAGTTCTACAAGGTCATCGCCTTCCTGGCTGATCCCGCGCTCACGTTCCATACCGGCAACGAGGTCGTGGTCGACGGCGGCTACACGGTTTTCTGAGCAGTAGACACTGGCTTCCGGGGCCGCCTCGAACCAACGGCGGCCCCGGGTCGGGGTATGGCGGGTCCTGTCCGGTTGCCCGATGCCTTTGCGTGGGCGCGGGATGTCGAAATATGTTGGCGGAGATAGCTAAGCGCTCGGACGGAACGTCCGAGCGCTTAGCGTTGTGCAACCGATGCAGCATCGGAGTGGTTTGCGGTGGGCCCGCTGATCACCACGTCCTCATAACGCACCGAGCTTCTCGTCTCCGGCTGGCAGGGGTTGCATCACGGTGACTCCCAGCGGCTCGGCCAGCAGCCCGTCGAGCTCGGTAGTCAACGTCGCGAACGCCGATCCGCCTCCGTGCGCATGCAATTCGCCGGCCGAGGCCCACTTCTCGATGACGACGAAGCCTTCCTTTCCGCGCACCCTGCGGTGTGCGGCGTACAGCTCGCAGCCGGCATCGTCGCGGTGGGTGGCAACGACCGCTTTTCGAAGCGCCGCTTCCACTTTCGCTTCGTTTCCGGCCACCGGAACGAAGGTGGCAACCACCACTACCGATTCAGTTTTGTCCACGAGAGGACTCCCGTCATCTGAGCCGTGAGCGAGACGGCGAGGTTGCGCTCGAAAACCGACGCTAAATCAGTCCCGCGGCTCGGAATGTCGCATTTTGCTTCACGCGAGCCCAATTTCGCGTTTCGCAATGGTTGCCGGTATTGCTTGCGCCGGGCGGGGAGCGACCCAAAATGCAACATTTCTGAGCCTCCGCCGCTGCCAGAGTGTGTTCACGGCCACACTGGCCCGGCATCGAATCGGCACGCCAGGGGTCGCGTTTTTCATTCGTCGGAAGGAATGACTCATGAGTCGGCTTGCGGGCAAAGTGGCCCTGGTCACCGGGGCGGCGCGAGGCCAGGGTCGCGCGCACGCGATAGCGATGGCGCGCGAAGGTGCGGATATCGTGGCCCTCGACATGTGCGAGCAAGTCAGCACCGTGCCATACGGTTTGGCGGACCGCACCGATTTGGATCAAACGGCTGCGGAAGTGGAGAAGCTCGGCCGCCGTATTGTCGCACGACCTGCTGACGCGCGAAGGCAAAGCGAGGTCGACGCGGTTGTCGCAGACGCGCTCGCCGAGTTCGGGCGGATCGACGTCGTCGTCGTCAACCACGGGATTTGGTCTAGGGGAGCGCTGTGGGAGCTGTCCGACCAGACATGGCAGGACATGGTGGACACCAACCTCACCGGTGTCTGGCGCACTCTCAAAGCCATCGCGCCGGCGTTGCTCAGGCAGAAGTCCGGGTCCGTGGTCATCGTCTCGTCGGTCAACGGCATCGAGGGGCAGCCCGGCTCGGCGCATTACACGGCGGCCAAGCACGGCGCGATCGGTTTGATGAAAGCGGCCGCCCAGGAATTCGCTCCCCATGGCGTTCGGGTCAACGCGATCCTTCCGGGTTTCGTCGATACGGCGATGACGAATTGGCCGGGCTGCTACGAGATGACAGTGGGCAGGCCCGGTGCGACCCGTGCCGAACACGAGCAAGCGGCCCGCCATTGGCACGCCGACGCTGGGCTGATCACACCCCCCGAGATCAGCGGCGCCGTTGTGTTTCTGGCGTCGGAGGAAGCCGCGCGAATCACAGGGGCGACGCTCGCGGTCGATGGGGGTCATCTCGTGCTGCCGGGCTTCAACCCGGTGCCAGCCTGAAGCCGGCGCCCCGGCAACACCGCAGTACGGACACCGCCCGGTTGTGGTGTCGACGAATTCTCGATCAACGAACTCTCAACCAACGGAGGAACTCATGAGGCGTGTAGAAGGAAAGGTCGCACTCGTAACCGGCGCGGCGCGCGGACAGGGCCGCTCCCACGCGGTGCGGCTGGCGGAGGAAGGAGCCGACATCATTGCGGTCGACATCTGTGCGCCTGTCGCGTCCTGCCCCTACCCGATGGCCACCGAGGATGAACTTGCCGAGACTGCCGAGCTCGTCGAGAAGACGGGTCGTAAGGTGTTCGCGCGTACGACAGATGTGCGTGATCTGGCCGCGATGCGTGCGGTCGTAGCGGAGGGGGTCGCTCAACTCGGTGGGCTGGATATCGTGTCCGCGGGCGCGGGGATCGGCAGCTTCGGCTGGTCATGGGAGTTGTCCGAGGAGACCTGGCAGGAACTGATCGACATCAACCTCACCGGGGTCTGGAAGACGACGACCGCGGCGATTCCACATCTCCTCCGGCGCGGTTCCGGATCAATCGTGCTGACCAGTTCGCTGGCCGGAGCGAACGCCTACGCGAACCTGTCGCACTACACAGCGGCGAAGCACGGGGTCGTGGGTTTGATGAAGGCTCTGTCGGTCGAACTCGCGCCGCACAACATCAGAGTGAACACGGTGAACCCGACCAATGTGGACACGATAATGATCAATAATCCGGCCACCTATGCGGCCTTCTTCCCGGGGATGGAGAACCCGACGCGCGAGGATGCGCAATCGGCCTTTTACGGCATGCACGGCCTGCGGATCGGATGGGTGGACCCTGTCGATGTCAGTAACGCGCTGTTGTGGCTGGCGTCTGATGAGGCGCGGTATGTGACCGGGACGAGCGTGACGGTTGACGGCGGAGCCTCCGCGCCGTTCAAGATCCCGAATGGTTGATGAGGGCCGCTGAGAATCGCTCGGCGCGGCGCCTGATCTGCGGCAAAGACAGGTGTCGCGCCAAGATTCTTTGTCGACGCAGGCCTCGCCGGCCAGTCGACAGCAGCTTGAGGTCGGCGGGAGCGCCTCGATGCAGGTGCGCGAGAAGCAGAGGAGCAACGAATGTTCGGATTCGTCGGGACGTGGCCTGCCTCAGCTGTCGGCTTCCGAGGAGCCTTCGAGAAGCGCTACGGGGACGGGCGCATTTTCTGCCTGGTGCCGGAGTCGGCCGTACGGCACGCGAACCGCGGCGACGTCCGACAAAAGGTCGAAAACTGTCGTCTCACGCTGGGGACGGCGACGGGACGTGAGAACGAGGCGGAGCTGTCGGCATGACGGTACTGATCACGGGCGGTTCCAAAGGGGTCGGCCGAGCGTGCGCTCTTCGGTTCGCGACACCGGGGCGCGACGTGTTCATCAACTATCACGCCGATGACAGCGCGGCCGCCACTGCTGCCGCCGCCGTCCGAGAGCGCGGTGCACAGCCGCATTTACTGCAGGCAGATCTCTCGACTCCCGACGGCATGCACTCGATGATGGATGGTGTCGCCGCGAAGGCAGACCATCTGGGCGTGGTCGTGCACTGTGCAGTGGATACCTCGGCCGTCGGCGGGGCGCTGGATGTCGATCCTCGTGCCTTCGCCGCGGCCTTGCAATGCAACGGCATCGCAGTCCTCACCCTCACGCAATTGGCCTTACCGTTGTTGAGGCGGGGCAGCAGCATCGTCTTCGTGACCAGTCACGGAGCACCGGCCCCCGTCCCCGGCTACGTCGGTGTGGGTGCGCCGAAGGCTCTGGGCGAGGTACTCGCGAAATACCTCGCTGTCGAGCTGCCCCCGCTGGGCATTCGGGCCAACTGCGTGATGGGGTCTGCAATGGATACCGCCGCGATCAGTAGTGCATTGGCGCCCGGTGCTGCCGAAGAACGGCTACGTGTTGCCGCCCGCGATAATCCCAGCGGCCGACGAATCGAGATCGACGAGCTAGTCGACGCTATCGAATTTCTGTGCTCCGATCGTGCCACGATGATCCAGGGTCAGCGACTCGTCGTCGATGGCGGCTATTACCTGCGCTGAGCCGACGAAATCGAAGTAACTACGGGTCGGGGTGGGCTGGAGAGGTCCGCCCACCCCGACGTCGGTGGCAGGATTATGCCCGCCAGAGATGTGGTCCGGGCCGAGTCATAGCGATCTTGGGAATTACTACCGAGCCGGTGAGCCGGGTTAGAGATACCACGACTTCGGCCACGTCGGCGGGATCGATCATGAATTCGGGTGCAACTTGGTCTGCGAGCGGAGCAGTCATATCGGTGGCCACGTAGCCGGGGCAGACCGCCGTCGCGAGCACTCCGCGTTCGGACTCTTCGGTGTTGAGGGTCTCGCACAGCGAGGTGAGCGCTGCCTTCGTGGCACCGTAGGCCGAGTTGAGCGGCTCGCCGGCGACTCCGGTCAGCGACGACACCGCAATGACTCGGGCGGCGCCGTGGAGTGCGGCGGTGGCGCGGAGTAGCGCAAGTGTCTGCTGAACCAGGATGTAGGCGGAGCGGGTGTTGACCATAAAAAGCTTGTCGAACCGGCGGGCCGGGAAGACATCGAGAGGTCCGATGGCGCCCATCCCCGCGTTGAGCACCAGAGCGTCGAGCCGCCCGAAGGCATCGGAATGCGCCTGGGCCAGCCGACGCAGATCCTCCTCATTCGACATATCCGCTGCAACCGGCACCACCGTGCACCCTTCCTCATTGGACAGGCGTGCTGCGAGCTCCTCGAGCGGGCCTGCTGACCGCGCACTGATGGTCAGGTTCCAACCTGCGGTAGCAAGTCTGTGGGCGATCAGGGATCCGATGCCTCGTGAGGCCCCGGTGACGAGCGCGGT
The DNA here is from genome assembly GCF_001613505.1 of Nocardia mikamii NBRC 108933. GTDB lineage: Bacteria > Actinomycetota > Actinomycetes > Mycobacteriales > Mycobacteriaceae > Nocardia > Nocardia mikamii. Next base: position 70,654 of record NZ_BDCM01000017.1, on the reverse strand, counting down.
ACGCGCTTCGGCTGAGCGGATCATCGAGGTGCCATCCGGATCGCGCCGTCGAGCCGGATCGTCTCGCCGTTGAGCATGGGATTGGCGATGATGTGTTCCACCAAGGCCGCGTATTCGGACGGGTCGCCGAGTCTGGAGGGGTGGGGGACCTGCGCTTCCAGCGATGCGCGGGCCTGATCGGAGAGGCCTTGCAGGATCGGCGTGGCGAACATACCCGGCGCGATGGTCATGACGCGGATGAGGGATCCGGCGAGATCCCGGGCGATCGGCAGTGTCATCCCGACAATCCCGCCCTTGGATGCCGAGTAGGAGGCTTGCCCAATCTGGCCGTCGAACGCGGCGACAGAGGCCGTATTGACGATGACACCTCGTTCGCCGTCGATTTCATCGGTGGCGGCGATCGCGGCTGCTGCCAGCCGGATAACGTTGAAGGTTCCGACCAGATTGATTTCGACGACACGCGTGAATCGACTCAAGTCCAGCGGGCCGCTTCGGCCGACGGTTTTGGCCGGGTCGCCGATACCGGCCGCGTTGACGACGATCCGGAGAGGCCCGCGCTCGGAGGCCGTCTTGATGGCTTCGGCGACTTGGTCGGAATCGCGGACGTCGGCCGCGGTGAAGCTGGCGCGTGTGCCTAGCTTGGCGGCGAGGGCCGCACCGGCCGAGGTGGGTAGGTCGACAATGACGACCTCGCCGCCTGACGCGAGGAGCCGCTCTACGGTTGCGAGGCCGAGCCCGGAGGCTCCTCCGGCCACGAGGGCAACCGACCCTGCTGACTGCATGGATATCCCTTTCGTAGTTACGTGAAATAGCGGTAGACCGGGCGGGCCACGCAGCCCGGTTTCGTTCCGCCCTCGATTTCGAGGGTCGCGTCGGCTACCAGCTGAACGCCACCGGCGACTTCGGTCGCCGCTGCGACGGCCGCAGACAGGCGTACGCGAGATCCGGTCGGTACAGGCGCCGGGAATCGGACCCGATCCAATCCGTAGTTGACGATCATGGAGGCTTCGCGGACGTTCAGCAGCGAGGCGAACAGCGGTCCCACGAGCGACAGCGTGAGGTAGCCGTGGGCGATGGGGCTGCCGAAGGGTCCAGCTTTCGCTCGTTCGACATCGACATGTATCCACTGCTCGTCATGCGTGATTTGACCGAAAGTGTTCACGTCGTCCTGATCGAGCACGACCCACGAGCTGGTGCCTAGGGGCTTGTTCACCAATGCGAGCAGGTCGACAGGTTTGTCCACGGTGGTCTTCATGAATCTCCTCAGTGGTGGTTTGCAGAGCTATCTGGCCGTATAACCGCCGTCGACCGGGATGACGGATCCTGTGACGAAGGAGGCGGCCGGCGAGGCGAGGAACGCTGCGACAGCAGCTACTTCGGCCGCGGCACCCAGTCGGCCGAGGGGGTGTATTTCGCCCAATCGCTCCCGGGTCCGTGCATCGGGTTTGCGGAGCAGCGGGGTGTCGATGAATCCAGGGGCCACGGCGTTGACTCGAATGCCGTGAGTGGCGTACTCAAGCGCGGCCGTTTTCGTCAGACCGATAACCGCGTGTTTCGACGACACGTAGGGGCTCGCGCCGGGTGTGGCGACAAGACCCATGACAGAGGCGATGTTGACGATCGAACCTCCGGGGGCCGACATCGCAGGCATTTCGGCCCGCATGCAGAGGAACGTCCCCTCCAGATTGATCGACAACACCCGCCGCCATTCCGCGAGGTCGGTCTCACCTGTCGATGCTTTCATCGGCATGCCCACGCCGGCGCAGTTGACCGCAATGTCGATGGTGCCGCGCTGCTGCACGACCGTGGCCACCATCGCGAGGGCCTGCTCAGCATCGGTCACATCGGCTGTGACGGGCAGCCCGACAGGAAGCTCGGCGGCGACTGTCTCGGCGGCTTGCGTCGAGATGTCGGCTACCGCGACGGCAGCTCCGAGCGCCGCCAACTCGCGCGCACATGCGGCGCCGATACCGGATCCGCCGCCGGTGATAAGTGCAGTTTTGCCGCTGAGATCCAAGTCCATATCTGCTCCTGTATCGGTTCGTGCCCCCTGCCGGACCTTGTCGTCGTGATGGAACTTATGTGCAGGCCCGTAGTTACGAATGTCGCTTTCCGCTACGGGCGGTTCCCCGAATCGGTGTCGAGCACGATCACCGCGCGGCCGCGTACGGCTCCTGCCTCGAGGCGCTGATAGGCCAGCGGCGCTTGGTTGAGGGAATAGGTTTCGACTTCGATCCGGATGTGACCTGCCCGCGCCAGCTCCACGACCTCCGCCAAGTCAGGCCGACTGCCCCAGAACGTCGCTCGCACGCACGCATCGAAGGGGAGGCTCCGGTAACCCACCAGTAGCCTGCCCTTTCCGACTCCGACGATGGTGATGTCGCCCTCGGTTGCTACGACGCTGCCCGCGAGCTCAACGGTCTGCTGTGAACCCACGAAGTCGAAAATCGCGTCGACGCCGAGGCGGTTTGTCAGACTCCGGATCGCCGTTGCCGCTCGAACGTCACCGCGCACCGCATGGTGCGCGCCGATCTCGCCGGCGAAACGTAGCTTGTCGTCGGAAAGGTCTACGGCGATCACAGTGGTCGGGCTCATTGCCCGCAAGATCTGGATTGCGACGTGGCCCAGGCCGCCTGCGCCGATGACGAGGGCGTGGCTACCGGCTCCGAGTTTTGGGATCGACTGTTTGATCGCGTGGTAGGAGGTCAAACCGGCATCGGTGAGAGCGACGGCCTGGACCGGATGGAGGTCGCCGAGTGGCATGAGGTGGCGCTCATGATCGATGAGCAGATACTCGGCCATGGCGCCGGCGACGACGATACCCGGTGGCCGGATCCCGTCGGGATGAGTGCAGTAATTTTCCTTGCCCTGCAGGCAGTTTCGGCATACGCCGCAGCCCCAGGGGCCATAAACCACTACCGCATCACCGACGGAGAACCCGCTCACGCCTTCGCCCAATGCGGCGATGACCCCTGCGGCCTCGTGGCCGAGGGTCAGCGGCAGTGAACCGTATCGGTACTCGTGCTCAGGCGCGGCCATGATGTGCAGGTCGGAATGGCAGCAACCAGCCGCAATGACGCGCAGTAGTAGCTGTCCCGGGCCTACGGCGGGAACTGCGACGTCTACGACCTCGGGGCCGTCGCCGAAACGACGATATTGAAGGGCCTTCATCCCGTGTATGCGCCTTCTTCGTGCAGATCTGGGCGACCGACGGCATGAAGCACGTCGCGTAGCCAGGGCACCGTCGTCAAGCCATTCATCTCGGCTGGCCGCACCCAGCGGTATTCGTCGTGTTCCCAATTCAAGATCAGATCGCTGCGTGGGGTGTCGAAGAGGAATGGGAATACGTGCCACGCGTTGTCGCGGAGGTCGCGTAATTCGAGCCTTTTGCCCCGACGTACGAGGGAGAGATCAACGGGTGCGAGGCCGGTTTCTTCGTTAATTTCGATATGTGCATGTGCCAGAGGGTCGGAACCGGAGGGAAGATATCCGGTGACACAATGCCAACGATCAGGATCACCTTCGACCCGGCGGCTGCGCTTGAGCAATCCGAGCCGGTTACCGCTGACCAGTACTGCCGCAACGATGTTGGGCATCAGCGGAAGACCTTCCTGAGTGCCGGCCTGTCGATCTTGTTTGTCGCGGTGCGCGGAATGGAATCGACGATCTCGATTCGGCGCGGCCGTTGTAGTCCTCGCAGATTCGGGTCTTCTTCGCAGAAAGCGGCGATCTTGGCCGCCGTCACAAGCGAATTGTGCGGTACCACGATCGCGGTGACTTGCTGGCCGAAGCGTTCATGGGCGGTGCCGATCACTGCGACCTCGCGGATGAGCGGGCAGGCTGCCAAATGCGTCTCGACCATCTGCGGGTAGACGTTTTCGCCCCCGCTGATGATCATGTCGTCCGAGCGATCGACGAAATACAGATAGCCGTCCGAATCCGCCCGTACCAGATCGCTGGTGCGGAACCAGCCGTCCGGGGTGATCTTGGTGGCATTGGTCTCGGGCAGTTGCCAGTACCCAGGAGTGACGGCGTCGCCTCGGACCCAGAGCTCGCCCACTTCGCCCGGTCCCGCGTCGCGCATTCCGCCTTCGGGGACGATTCGGACCTGCACGATTTGATCGAGGGGTTTTCCCAGTGATCCTTCGCGCCTGGGCGCGTCCAACGGCTCGGTGATCGACAGGCCACTCTGTTCGGTCTGCCCGTAGATGTTCACCGCGACAATCCCGGTCGCTTCGGTGAGCGCTTTCAGCTTTGTCTGCGGTAGCGCCGAACCGCCGATCGCGCACACTCGGATGGAGTCGAGGGATACGCGGTCGTCGCCGAGGAAGTTGATGATGTCGAACATCATGGCCGGAACGAGGGCGGCGACGGTGGGCCGAAACTCGACGGCGTCCGCGAGCCAATCCTGGACCTGCCACCGCCGAAGTGTGACTTCTCCGCCGGCCATCAGGACGGGCAGGGTGATCAACTGCAGCCCGCCTACGTGGAACAGCGGCGTGCACACGAGAGCATGGTCGTCCGCGGTGAGCGACCATATATCGATGATGGCCTCGCATACAGCCGCTGTGTTGCGATGGGTTTGGCGCACCCCTTTCGGCTTGCCGGTGGAGCCGCTGGTGTACATCAGCAATGCGTCGTCGTCATCCATCCGCGGCACGATCGCCGTGGCGGGAGCGGTCGCAAGAACTGTTTCGAAAGACACGGCGGCGTCATCCGCAGCACCGACCGAGATGATGTGTTCATTGACGGGCAAGCCGGTCAACGCGTCCCTCAGCTTGGGGACTTCGGCCTCCGGCGTCACGATCCACGTCGCTTGGGAGTCTTCGGCAGCGTGGCGCAGAGCTGCTGGATGGAACAGATAGTTGAACGGGACGGCGACGGCGCCGATCTGCCAAATTCCTAGAAGAGCTACGACCCATTCCTGCTGGTTGTGCATGTATATCCCGACCCTCTGACCGGGAGTCACCTGCGCGGCTTCGAGGTAGGCGCCGAACCGAGCCGCTTGCTCGAACAGCTCGCGATAGGTGAGGTGTGTTCCGAGGTGGCTCAGGGCCACATCGGTGGCACGGTTGTCGGCCACTCGCCGCAATGATGTCAAAACGTTCATGGTGACCTCCGTCGGTCAGCGCCAGGCGAATCCGTCTCCCTCGGTCGGCCGAGGTCGGTATGAGCCGTCACGGTAAGTCCTTGTCGAATGGTCCGGTTGTCGCAAGGTGCGACAGCGGACGAGACATCCACGCTCGCGCGTTAGTGTTTTCGTATGTCACATTCCGGTGTGGCGCGGCGCACCCGTCTGGACTCAGGGGATCGGCGGGAACAAATCCTCGTCGCAGCGCAGCGCCTGTTCGCAAAGCGAGCGTATGAGGCAGTATCGACCTCCGAGCTGGCCGCGGCAGCGGGCACGACTCGGACGAATCTGCACCACCATTTCGGCACCAAACGCGCGCTCTACCTGGAGGTAGTGCGACGGTTCGCTCGCCTGCCCGATCTGCCGGCGGTTGTGGAACCGGCAGGTGATGTCGCCAGTAATGTGGCGCACACGTTCGAGCGGTGGCTGGACTTGGTCGAGCAGAACCGAGAAACCTACCTGAGCATGATCGGAGTGACTTCGTCTCGCCGAGATCCCGAGGTGGAAGCGGTTCTGCAGGCAGGGATGCGGACATGGGAGGAGCGGTTGCTTTTCCTGCTGGGCGCGAGTCGTGGGGATCGAAACCGTGCCCTGATCAGATCTTTTCAGGGATTGGTCACCGCTGCCACAGACGAATGGCTTCGCCACGAAACCTTGAGCCGAGGTGATGTCCATGCGCTCCTTACCAGGAATCTCCTGGCGCTTCCTGTGACCCACTACTGACAATCTTGACATATTGTCAGTAGTGGGTCACTCTTGGGGGCGTGGCAGTGGTGCCCATCTGACGGAGCGCACCGCTTGCCGACTGGTGTCGGGCTCAAAGGAAGGGCGTGTGCGTGACTACCGCATCTCCCACTATGCGTGCAGGCCTCAGAACGGGCGCAGTGGCAGCGCTGGACCCCAACCAGCGAAAAGATGCGAGATTCGAGCAGATCAGGCGCGTGCGCGACGCATTTCTGTCGACCGGAACGGCCGCCACAGCCGACATGCAGGCGGCCGGAATCACCCCGCAAGTACTTGAATCCTGGCGGCGCTCGGTTCGTTACGGTCTTGCACCCCGCGGCATCAGGCCGGTGCGTGTCGGAGACATCGACCTCGATACGCAGCTGACGCGCACCGTCGATGCGGTTCTCGCCCAACGCGACGCGGCGCTCGATCAGTCCATGTGCGGCCTCACACTCACTGATAGTGAGGGGACAGTAATACGCCAGTGGGTGCGTGACCAGAAGTTGCGTCAGTGGCTCGGACGTTACGACATATCGCCCGCGTTCTCCGTCGATGAAACCGTCATAGGAACCTCGAGCGGCATCTGCCTGCTCAGTGGCCGACCGACTCTCGTTCGCGGACCGGAACACTTCAGCGAAGACTATGCCGAGGTGACGTCCGCGGGGGTGCCAGTAGTGCATCCGGTCACGCACCGCGTCGTCGGCTCACTGAACTTGACGTGCCGCTACGAGGACACCAGCCCGGTCTTGCTGTCCTGGGTAATGGAACTGGTCCGTGACATTCAGCGTACTTTCCAAGAATCGGCGACCCGCTGCGAGCGGACGCTGTTGAACGCCTACCTAACCGAAAACAGGGACGCCCGGCACCCACTGGTGGTCTTGAACGAGCAGACGATCATCACCAACGCCACAGCCGCCAGGTTGCTCACATCGGTCGATCAGGCACGGCTATGGGAACACGCGTCACGGTCGATTCAAGAGCGTCGTCAAGAGGCTGAACGCCTGGTACTAACCAACGGTACGGTTGTTTCGGTCGATTGCCGGGAGATCGGCGACGGAGGTGAGCGGGTCGGCGCGCTGCTGAAAATCCGGCCGGTCGTCGAGCGAGCGGCGACGCGAGCCACGTCAACCGTGCACAGCGGTCCGGACCTAGGGAGCCTCGTCGGCAAAGGCCCGCGGTGGCGGGAACTGTGCCGACAGGCAGGTCGGCTTGGAGCCGATCCTGTTCTGATCACGGGTGAGAAGGGCACCGGCAAGCTGGCCGTCGCCAAAGCGATCGCCGGCAACGGTCCGGTCGCGGTACTGGACTCGGCGGATGCAGCGATCAACGGAACGCAAGCATGGCTGCGCCAGCTGGAGAACCGACTGCGCGGCGCGACCCCATCCGCTTTGATCATTCGCCGCTGCGACGAACTGGATGCAACGACATCCACCGCCGCGGCAAACCTCATTCGAGCACACCAGGGCGTATCGGTGCGGGTGCTCGCGACTGCAAACAGCTCGGCCGTCTCCGGCATTGATCCACTGCTCGCAGAGTTCACCGCAGTGCTACCTGTCCCAGCCCTGCGGGAGCGACTCGAGGACCTGCCATCGTTACTAGATGCATTGACCAAAGCCTCCTTCGAGCGACTGGGACGTGCCCCCCGCGCCATCCGTTGGATGCCCGACGCCGTACAGACCTTATCGCGGCTGCCGTGGCCCGGCAATATCGTATCGCTCGAGGCTGTGGTGCTGGAAGTGTTGCGCGACAACGGAAATGGTTACATCAACGCGGGCGATCTTCCGGTCGATGTGGTGGCCAAGGCGTCTCGTCGCCAGCTGCTCGGGTTGGAGCAGGTGGAGGCGACCGCAATCATTGCAGCGCTGCGTGAGGCCGGCGGCAACAAGAATCGGGCCGCTGACGCCCTCGGAATCGCCCGCTCGACGCTGTATCGCAAGATGCGGGCGTTGGGGATCGACCTGTCGACAATGGCATTCTGATTTTCCCTCGACCGGCCCCGGCTGCTGAGGCCGTCGGGGCCGGTCGGTGCGCGCAGCTGCCATTGCGCAGCTGATGTGTACCACGATGCGACAACTTTGCGGGCCATACCACCCTTACGTTCATTGTGAACGAGGAGGTGAGGCCCATGACTGCCATCGAAAACGGCTCGGCCGCCGAGGTCGGGGGACCGGCAGCCGTCGCAGACGGCGATATCGGCTATTCGGTCGCCGGCCCGGTTGCTCTGATCACTCTGGACCGTCCGTCGGCGCACAACGCCTTGACTGTGCGGATGATTCGCCGATTGGCAGAGGCGATCGAGGCGGCGCGCAGCGACGAGGACGTGCGAGCGATCGTGCTGACAGGCGCCGGTGGCAAAGCATTCAGCGCTGGCGGTGACCTCGGCGAACTGATTCCCCGACTGACCAAGGGCGAGCTGGACATCATGATCCCGGATCCGTCCAAGCGCTTCTTCTCGGATCTGTTCACGCCGGTTGTCGCGGCTGTCAACGGGCTTTGTGTAGCGGGTGGGCTGGAGATTCTGCTCGGCACCGATATCAGGGTGGCGGCCGAGCATGCGGTATTCGGACTGCCGGAAGTGCGCTGGGGCCTGGTGCCTGGTGGCGGCTCGCATATCAGGTTGCCTCAACAGATTCCGTGGGCTATTGCCATGCAGTTGTTGCTGACCGGCGATCACATCGATGCGGGCCGAGCGGCGCAGTGCGGTCTGGTCAACGAGGTCGTTCCAGGGGACGTGGTGCTCAAGCGGGCAATGGAGATCGCGCACGGCATCGCGCGCAACGCGCCGATCGCGGTACGCACAGCCAAGGAGATCGCCGTGCGCGCATGGGGCAATGAGTCTCGCTTCCCGTTGGAGCTTGCGCTCAACGAACGCGTGCTCCGCACCGAGGACGCCGTGGAGGGCCCACGCGCCTTCACGGCGAAACGTTCGCCTCTGTATCGGAACCGCTGAGTAACAGGAGATACGTAGGTATGAATGTCGACGCTATGCCAACGCTTCATCCGGAGAGCCGCGATCTCGTCGGTTCGGTCTTCGAGGCGGTCCAAGGAATCGCGGCGGAGTTTCCGCGGTCGCTGTATCTGCAGCGCGCCCGGGAGGGCGGCCACGCCAGAGAACTGTGGGACGCATTGGCGGCCGCCGATCTGCTCGCGGTCGGAGTACCCCCGGAATTCGGAGGCGCGGGCGGTGGATTGACCGGTACGGTCGCGGTGATGGAGGCATTGGCGCGGGCTGGCGTGCCGCCCCTGCAATATTCGCTGACCACGTTTTCGCGTGAAGCGATTCTGCGTCACGGTTCCGACCAGCAGATCAAAAGTCATGTCGTGGCCTCCATTTCGGGCAAACGCAAGATTTGCCTGGGAGTCACCGAGCCGGAAGCAGGGACGAACTCCTTCGCCGCCCGTACGGTGGCGCGGCCGACAGCGGATGGCAGTTACCGCATTTCGGGCCAGAAGGTTTTCATCTCGGGTGCCAACGAATCCGATCACATTCTGCTGCTCGCGCGTACGGCCCCGCCGGGTGAAAAAGTTGGCCGCAGAAAGGGTTTCGGCCTCTTCGTCGTGGACATGTCGCTGCCAGGTATCGAACTGCGCCGGCTCGACATCGAGTGGTACGCGCCGGAGAACCAGTACGAGGTGTTCTTCGATGATGTCGAAGTGCCCGCTGAGGCACTGATCGGGGATGACGGGCTGGGCTTCGACCACCTGTTGTCGTGTCTCAACCAGGAGCGGGTCACGGTTGCGGCGTGGGCGCTGGGCTTGGGCGATTATGCGCTGCGCAAGGCGGTGGATTATGCGAAAGTGCGTGCTCCGTTCGGTACCCCGATCGGAGCCCATCAAGCCGTTCAGCATCCGTTGGCCTTGGCGAAAGCCGAGATGGAAGCCGCTCGTCAGGTCATGTACTCGGCGGCAGCAGCTTATGACAGCGGGCGCGACGCGGGCGACGAGGCCAACATGGCGAAACTGCTCGGCAGCCGGGCCGCGCTGAACGCGGTCGAGGCGGCGATCCAGACCCATGGTGGTTCCGCGTTCGTATACGAAACCGACGTGATCACTGTGTGGCCGATGGTGCGCGTACTTCAGATCGCACCACTGAACAACGAGTCAATCCTCAACTACATCGGCGAGCGTGTGCTCGGGTTGCCGCGCAGCTGAGACGGGAGTATGTCGTGATCGCCATCGAATCGGCAGCAGAACGCACGACGGTGTTGCGCCAGGCATTTGCTTGCTTCCCCACCGGTGTGACTGCTGTATGCGCCTCCTCCGAACGGGGGCCGGTTGGTATGGCCGTGAGCTCTTTCACCTCTGTATCGCTGGACCCGCCACTCCTGTCGGTGTGTGTGCAAAACACCTCCACCACGTGGCCAGTTTTGCGGCGGCATCCCAAGCTTGGCCTGAGCGTGCTTGCAGAGGACCAAGCAGCGGCGGGCCGGCGGCTGTCGATGAAGAATGGTGACCGCTTTGCCGACTTGTCATGGGAAGCGAGCGAGAGCGGAGCTTTGTTCGTTCTGGGCGCCACGGCGTGGTTCGACTGCTCCATTCATACGGAGGTCCCTGCTGGTGACCATGTGGTCGTCCTCCTGGAAGTGCACGCGCTGCGAACGACACCGGATGTAGCTCCCCTCGTTTTCCACGGCAGCCGCTTCCGGAGGCTCGACGGCAACGACCTCACGGTGGCGTCATGACCACCCAATTCATCGTCGGCGCCGATACTGCGGCAAACCGGCTGCGGCGAGCGGGGACGGCCATGGCTGCCGGGTCACCGGTGGTCTTGGTCGACGACCGGACATCGGCCTCGGATGGGTACCTGATCATGGCTGCCGAGGCGGCGACCACCAGCACGGTGGCGTTCTTCATTACCCATTCATCCGGCCTGTTGTGTGTCGCCTTGCCGAAGCCCGATTGTGACCGCTTGGCGATACCCGCAATGGCCGGTGCCGCAAGTGATTCCGGCGCGTTCAACGCGTGTGTAGCTGTCGACGCGGCGAGTGGAATTTCGACCGGGATTTCGGCGCACGATCGTGCCCGCACTGCTTCGATGTTGGCCGACCCCGCATCCTCGGCCGATGACTTCACTCGCCCGGGCCACGTGATCCCGGTACAGACATCTCCCGACGGTGTACTGAGACGAAACAACGTCGCCGAGGCGGCCTCCGACCTCGCTGCGGCCGCAGGATGTCGACCGGTGGCTCTGTTCGCTGCCTTGGTCAGCCAGCGACGTCCGACGGACGTGGCGCAGGGGAGCGAATTGAACGAGTTTGCCGAGATCCACAGACTCGTCACGATCTCGATCAGTGATGTGATTGCGTACCGGATGAGTGTGGACCCGCTGGTGTCGCGCCTCGCGACTGCTCGATTGCCGCTGCGAGCGGGTGCGACCCGCATGCTGGGCTACCGCGGCTCGATCGACGGCGCGGAGCATGTCGCCGTCGTCACCGGCGAACCCGCTGCGGCCGAGAATGTGCCGGTATACGTCCACCAAGAATGTCTGACCGGCGATGTGTTCGGGTCGTCCGAATGTGGCTGTCGTCAACGCCTGGAGCGTGCAGTGGTGACCATCGCGTCGGCGGGATGCGGTGTGGTGATCTACCTTCGGCCGCTCGAGGGCGGTACACAATGTGATCTCGTCCATCAGCCCCGTCAGCGTGATCGGTGGCTGTCGTATGTCGCGGCGAACATTGCCCAGGATATCGGCGTGCGTTCGGTCTGCCTGCTCGAGGACAACGCGGGAGACCGTGCGGCATTCCAGGATCGGGGCCTGCCGACCCACATGCACGAGCTGGCCGTCGCTGCAATTGCATGATTTCTCAACAGAAAGCGAAACTATTCGATGAATTCCGCTGACAGGTCGCTGCCGCTTCGTCCCAGTGACGAAGAGATAGCCCTCCGCACGACCGTTGCCGGCATCGTCGCGAAGTTCGGGCACGAGTATTACCAGGCCTGCGCCGCAACTGGCGAGCCTATGACGGACCTGTGGGACCAGCTCGGCCGCGGTGGCTATCTCGGCCTGAACATCCCCGAAGAGTATGGTGGCGGCGGCGTCGGTCTGACCGAACTGGCAATCGTGCTCGAAGAGTTGTCGGCGGGCGGATGCCCCGAGCTGGCGATGGTGTTGTCCCAGGGCATCGCGGGTAGCGTGCTGGCATTGCATGGAAACGCCGAACAAAAGCAGCGCTATCTCCCGGGAATTGCCAGTGGCGCCGAGAAATTCGTTTTCGCCCTGACCGAGCCGGATGCTGGCTCGAACTCGCACAATGTGTCTACTACGGCCAAGCGAGACGGCGACGACTGGGTGGTGCGTGGCACCAAGTACTACATCTCCGGTGTGGACCACTGTGACCATTTCCTGCTTGTCGCGCGCACCGGAACCGATGAGCGGACAGGCCGAGGCCTGCTGACCCTGTTCATCGTGGATGATCCCGACGCTGCGGGACTGCGACGCCAACTCATCCCGACAGCATTACAGGCCCCGGAACGGCAGTTCACATTGTTTTTCGAGGAACTGCGCCTCCCAGCTGAGTCCGTGGTCGGCGACGTTGGAAAAGGACTAGTGGCGCTGTTCGACGGTCTCAACCCCGAACGAGTGCTCAGCGCGGTCATCTGTACCGGGGTCGCCCGATATGCGATCGACAAGGCGGTCCGCTACGTCAACGAACGCAACGTCTGGGGAGTACCGGTGGGGACATACCAGGGTGTCCAGCATCCGTTGGCCGAGGCAGCCATCGAGCTGGCAGCGGCCCGGGAGATGACCTGGCGGGCGGCTGCGGAGTTCGACGCTGGCCTCGGTGCCGGTGAGACAGCGAATATGGCCAAGTTTCTGGCGTCGCGGGCCGGCCACAAAGCATTGGACACCGCGATCCAAATGCATGGCGGCAACGGTATGGCACATGAGTACGGTCTCGCGGACCTCTGGGGCATCGTGCGGTTGCAACAGGTGGCCCCCGTCTCCACACAGATGGTGCTCAACTACGTCGCGCAACACACCCTCGGATTGCCGCGATCCTACTGAGGAGTCTGGATGACCGTCACGCTCGAATATCTCCGTTCATTGGAAGGCAAGCAGCTGCCCGGAGGGGAGCTGGTGATCGAACCGCATGAAGACGCGATCCTGCAACACGCCGTGCGCGCCCCTGAAAGCGATCAGAAGTTCGCACATCCCATGTGGTTTGTGGTGATTTCGCTGCGCTGTCTCGGGATCAGTGTTACCGACCTGTGCGATTTGGCGGGCAAAACCGAGCAGGACACGTTGCTGTTCGGTCAGTGCGCGATCGAACAGGCCACCGCGTTACAGGTCGGTGAGCGCTACCGCGCCGCGGCAACGATCAGCGCTGCGGGTTCGCGCACGACTCGCGACGGGGCACGACTCGACAATCTTGTCGTGCGAACCGAGATCGCCAGCGACGAGCGGATCCATGCGGGAACTGTGACGAGCACCTACCTGTTCAAGCGAGGAAGCCACTGATGGACGCAGGTCAGGATATCCGAATCGGCACGCAGTTGCCGGAGCGTCGAATAACCGCGGTTAGCGCCGAGCACATCAAACAGGTCGCGCTGATCCTGCGCGACCCCAACCCTATCCATTTCGATTTAGCAGCACTGGCGCAGGCCGGCTTGGGCGACCGAGAAGTCAACCAGGGCGGAACCACCATGGCCTATGTGTTGGACCTGGTCACCGAATGGTCCGGTTCACGAACGGCTTTGCGCTCAATCACGTGCTCATTCCGGGCGAATGTCTTCGCTGGTGACGACGTGACAGTCGGGGGAGACGTCACCGCGGTCTCTCCCGCGGATGGCGGCCTTCTGGTCGAATGCGCACTCTGGGCCGAGGCTGATGGACGCCGTGCCATTGCCGGTAGCGCGACCGTCGTTCTGCCCTCGCGCGGCGCCTGACACCTCCAAGGCTCGCACGAAATTCGACTGGTTCGACACACCGCGCTCCCGTTCTTCTGTAGAGCGGCCTTGTCGTCCGTTATATCACCTCCGTTCTTCTGTGCAAGTCATTGTCAAAGGGGTATAGCCGCGCCCTGGGACGATCAGTCACTGGCCTACGATCTGGCGCCGCTAGCGCAGAGCTCCGCAGCGGTGAGGTAGGCGGGTCTGTAGGTGCAGCCCCGCCTTGCCGGTAACGCCCGTAGCCGCGTTACAAACTTCTTTCCAGCTCGAGCAGTCTTATCGCTTCGTCCACCGCCACCGCCAGCGTCGGATCGAGGCGAGCTGCGCATCGGAGACTGGTTGCGGTCAGGTCGACGAGGGCTTCGACCACAGAGTCGGCGTCGAACGGCTGGTCCGCATCGATCCAGTAGGCGATTGCTTCGTCGACGGAGCTGACCGCTGTGCGAAGCATCATTCGGATCGCCTTGGCCGTTGGGTCGAGGCGAAGTAATCTCGCGGCCCATTCGATCGCCCGCCAGCGATCGGCTTCGAAGAGCTCCCACGCCTCTGGGTCGGCGCCTCGACCGCCAAGCACGAGTCGTCTGGCCAGGCCGCGATGTTCGGCAAGGTAGTGCAGGTTCGCCGAAAATAGTGCGCGGATTCGCTCGCCGGCCGGTCCCTCGGTCGGAATATTCTCGGAGACATCGAGATTGCGTGCCGCTTCCCGCATCGCCTCCAGATAGATACCGCGTTTGTTGCCGAAGTAGTGGAACAGGAGTCCATGTGCGACGCCCGCCGACTTCGCGATCTCGCCGACCGTCACGGCGTCGTAATGCTTGGTCGAGAACTCCTCGATCGCCGTGTCGATCAAACGTTGACGGGTTTCGGCGGCGCGGGCAGCTCGAGTGGTCGTGTGCCTCTTCGTGGTCGTCGCAGGCATCCGCGTCCTTCCTGGGTTGGCAAACGGTGGATACCGGTCCGCAGGCCCCGTCGGCCGGTCGAAGCCTGCGTTGATTCTACGTCATTGATACAGCGTCGATGACTTTTACCGCCGAGTCACCGCCGATCGCCAAGGCCGGCGTATTCGTTCTCGACGTCTGCGCGGACCCTGCAAGGTTCCGGGCCTCGCGCGAATTCGTTGTGCGACCGCAACGATCAGCTGGCGATTGCTCGTCCGATCAGATCCTTCATGATCTCGGTGGTGCCACCATAGATGGTCCGGATTCGAGTGTCGGTGTATGCCTTGGCGACGAGGTATTCGCCCATATAGCCGTATCCACCGTGAAATTGCAGGCACGGTCTATCCTGCGCTCCTGCAGCACGCTGATGTCCTACTTGCCTTTCACTGCGTCGATCGAGGTCCCGCTGACTGGCGTTGTAGGCCAGGGCGGGTTTGTCGGCATATGCGCGGCGATGTCGACTTAGGTTTGCATCTCGATCATCCCGAACCGGACATGCTGGAATTCCGCTGGCATCTGTGCGCTAACGACAATTCCACGACGACGAATTTGCGTGCCGTTTTG
Organism: Nocardia mikamii NBRC 108933; assembly: GCF_001613505.1. Lineage (GTDB taxonomy): Bacteria > Actinomycetota > Actinomycetes > Mycobacteriales > Mycobacteriaceae > Nocardia > Nocardia mikamii. The sequence goes on along the minus strand of NZ_BDCM01000017.1, from coordinate 55,405 downwards.
CAGATCCACGATTGGCTGTACAGATCTCGCCAGGACGGCCGCTGAGTTCATTGTCCCGGCCCCCTGGGGCGAACACCAGTGATTTCAGCTTGTCCGGTTTCTACCGGCGTGCGGGTAACGCTGTCGAGAGTGCTGCGCGGATTCGTCCGCCTGTTCGCTCTGATCGACATACTTCTGAAATGTGCCCGGTGTCACGCTCGACGGGTGAACATAACGAGCACTTCAGCAACGGGGATCAAAGTCCAACGAAATCTGCTCGCGGCGCCGGCTGTGCCGAGTTCGCACATCGATATCTACTCCGGCGTCGCGCAGCTTGCAGCGACGGTGTGGGCGAGCGAAGTGGTCGCGCAGCGTAGTCGCCCCGACACGGCAGTCGTGATACGTCGGCAACGATTCTTCTCTGATCAACGAGAACGTGCTGCTCGACATCGCCGCAATGGTGCGGCATTTGCGGAAAAAGGGTGGCGCCTCCGTGGTGCCGTACTACCAGTCGCAGGCGCGCGAGACGACGGTCACAGACCCGCCTGGTGGTGGGCCTGACCTGACGGAGTTCCGCAATCGCGTTGTCGCGGCTACGCCGTCGCTAGCAAGCCGAGTACTGCGACGGATAGGATTGCGATCACAATGGCCGGAGCGAGGTCTTTCGGATTCCTGTCACCGGCACGCAGATGGTAGTAGACGGCTCCGAACATCAACAATACAACACCGATGGCGGCGGCGATACCGGCTGCCTTTATCCACAACGCGGCGCCGAAAAACCCCAGAGCCGCAAGACATTCCGCGCCACCGATCGCTCGGCCGAGAGAAGGACTCACCCCTACGTGTGCAAGCAGCGCATTGACAGTCTTGGTGCCGATCACCTTGCTTACACCGAGGAAACCGAAAAATACAGCGAGAAAAATTGCTATTACAATGCTGGCGACGTGCATTGATGCTCTCCAGATTTGTTGAACGATGTGGTCGTCGGATGAAGCCGTTTCGGTAAATACATTCTCGATATGGGATCTGTCGCCGATTGCTAACATTTAAATTGATGTGGGCATCGACCCGACAACCTTCGGCGCGTGTGCTGCCCCGCAGTGTGCGCTCGTTCCGCATAACATGTGATGTCGATTTTTCCAGGCACCGCTCATATTGCGAATCGCGATATGAGCGGTGAGGAAAAGCGCACGCAACAGATTCGGCACACCGCACCCAAGGCTGCTTGGGTGCAGCGATACACGTCCCCGAAACCGGCTCGGGTGGGGTGCCTACCACGGCCGGTCATGGGCACCTTCGCCTACCTCGAGAACTGCGTTGTCGAACAGTTCCCCGACGAGAGGTCAGCGACCGAGGATGGTGCCGACGGCGCCAACGAACGAATGCACTGCGGGTTCGGCGGCGTCGGTGCTGCGCCAGCCGACGATATTGTCGGGTCGGACGAGTATCGCGCCGTTGTCACCGATTTCGCGTACCTCCGCCCACTGCCCATCTACATCGGCGTAGTCCGGTCCGATTGCGACGATCCGTATTCCTATGCCGAACTTCTCGGCGGCCGCCGCCGCAGCTGCCTTCCATACCGCACCATCACACCCGGTGATCAGCGTGAATTCGCCGGCAGCGCCGACGAGGTCGTGCGTGGAGAAGCGCTGTCCATTCTGTTCGAGCCAGGCATGTGGCAAGCGATGTCCTGGACGTGAAGTGGGGTAATAGATCGATCCCATCGGATCTGTCGGCGGTGGGGTAGAGCCGTCTGCCACCACGGCGCCGACCGGGTAGGAGTATCCGATCTCCAAATCGTGTGCCTGGAATTCGATCCGCTGGGTAGCCACTGCTTCACCGAACCGTGCACGCCGCGATTCACCCATTGGGGTGTCGGAAAAGAAGATGTCGAGGATCGCCTGATGCATTTCCGGTGGGAGCGGTATCGGCATCATGCCGATACCGGCGTCCACGACGAAGTGGTTTTGCAGGGTGAACAAGGCCCAGTCGACGACGCGCATGGCGACAGGCATGCGCTCGGCTTGATATGTATCGAGCAATTCCGGCGCCGCGTGGCCCTTGATTACGGCCGCGAGTTTCCAGGCCAGGTTGTGTGCGTCCTGGACGCAGGTGTTGAGGCCCAGGCCGGTGGTCGGTGGGTGCTTGTGGGCGGCATCGCCGACGAGGAAAATTCTGCCCTCCTGAAACTTGCTGGCGATACTTCCCTCGACCATCCAGTGGCTAGTCTTGTTGACCTCGATGTCGAGATCCCCGACCTTGAGCAGCTCGCGGATCTTCGGAACGAGGAAGTCTGGGCTGAGGTCCGTCTCGTCGGTAGGCGAGTACGCGAAGTGGAACTGCCATTCCTCGGAGTGCTTACCCCAGGTCGGGCCGAGCGGCACCAGGTTGCCGCCTGCAGGGTATGCGCCCGACGTGGGATTGACGAAGTGCGCGATGAGTACCTCGTCATCCCACCACGGCGACAGATCTGCCGTGAAGTGCGTCGAGACGATGTGGATCAGATTCTTCGGTCCGATCATGGTCGCACCGATTGCCTTACCGATTGTTTTTCCGCCGTCCGCGGCGACGAGATAATCGGACCGCACCGTCATGGTTTCACCCGTTGCCCGATTGAGAATTGTCGCGGTCACGCCGTCGGCGTCCTGTGTCACTTCGGTGAGCTCGTGGTGAAAGAGCACCCTACCTGGCGCCCGATCCTCTGCGGCCTGCTTCAACAGCGGTTCCAAGCGGAGCTGCGGAAAGTTCGTCGACCGGCAGGGGCTGTCTTTCAGATACCGTTCGGTCATGTCACCGCCGCCGAAAGCATCCATTTTGCCAAAGGTCTTCGCATCGAGTGGGCCGTCACCGCCCAGCGAGGTGTACCACGCGACCTTTCCCATTTGTTCCAGCGATGCACCGCCCGCGTAGATGGCATCCGCGACGTTGTGCTGTCGCATGATTTCCATGAATCGTTGGTTGAGATAGTGCGCTTTGGGCAGGACGGAGGTGCCCTCGTGCCGTTCGACCAGCAAGTGGTCTACGCCGTGCGAGGACAGGAAGATCGACGAGGTCAACCCCGCGCCGCCACCACCGACGATGAGGACGGGTACTCGAATCTCAGACATGCTTTATCACTTTCTTTATTTGCGTCGGGGGTGGCTCATGCGGTGATGAGCTGGTGGAGTTGGTCGATAAATTGCTCATAGAACCCGGCCGACCCGGGATCGTGCAGCGCTCGGGGCAGACTTTCCGTCACGCTTCGCCTCGGGACCCGTTCCGCCGGCGCCTCGAGTTTCTTTTGTTGGTCGGGTTGTACGGATGACGGGTGCTGCGATACGTCGCCGCACGCCCTTCGCCGCTACAGGTTCATCGGTACACCCCAGGAGGAGGCGGCCGTGCGCCAAATCACATCGTGTGGGTCACAGCTTAACCATCACGTTGACTTGCTGTCAATGATCGCCAGTCAGCAGTTTCCCTGCTGGTCATGGCGCGTGCGTAAGCGGAAAGGTCTCGCCTACGGCACAATCTGGCAGACATCGCGACCTATTGCGGATCGCTTTCGCGGCGTGATCAACGACCCGGACCACGCAAACTCCCACCCTGTCGGTGCGCATAATTTGCGGCTACGTCGACGAACGTGGTCGCGGCGCGCTACATCGTGCAGGGGAATCGATCGTGGCCTTTTGCAGCTGCGTAATCGCATCTTCGACGTCGAGCGACGGATCCAGTCGAGCCGCCCCGCGGAGCGCGGCGATGGTCTGATCGAGGAGCGCGTCGGCGATGAGTTCGACATCGAACCGATGGCCCAGTTTGTGCCACTGCACAGCGGTTTCGTCGGCGAAAGAGATGGCGGCCCGCAGCATCATCCGTAGCGCGTCATTACCTGGATCCAGCCCGAGCAGGGCGAGCCCCCACTCGAGTGATCGCCGACGTCCCTCCTCGACCGGTCGCCAAGCCTCGGGGTCCGTCCCGCGACCACTCAGGGTCAGGCGAAGAGCAAGCCCCTCGTGCCCGGCGAGGTAGAAGAAGTGGTTGCGATAGAGCTGGCGCATCTGTCCGCCCGCCGGCAGGCGGGGATCGACCTGGTGTGCAGCGTCGAGACCTCGTGAGGCTTCACCCATTGCGGCGAGGTAGATGCCGCGCTTGCTCTTGAAGTAGTGGAACAACAAGCCGTGAGCGACTCTGGCTGCCGAGGCGATATCACGACTGCGACATCGTCGTAGCGACGCTGGGCAAACGCGTCGATGGCGACCTTGAGGACTTTACGCCGTGTCTCTTCTGCTTGAAGTTGCCGCGACGTCGTTCTCGTGCCCACTGTCGACCTTCCGTTGATGACCACTCGGGCTTCAGCTCAGTCGAGCCCTGCGCGATTTGATTATGACCGACTGTGTTCGAGCCTATCGGTAGACCGATTCGAAGTCATTGACTCAAAGTCACCCGAGGGTTACGGTGTGAGGCAGCGCACGGCCTATCGGGACAGACCGAGCCGGCGCCCACCCCTCCGGCCGGATGTCCCGTCGTGCCGGACGTGCCCTCGTCTACGTATCCAACGAAGACGTGCCCCTGTGTGGACCTATCGGAGAAGTTATGACTGTGAATCCGCGCCTCGCCCATCTCGTGCTGCAGACCAACCGGCTGCCCGCCATGCGGCAGTGGTACATCGACGTACTCGGAGCCCGAGTCGTCTTCGAGAGCCCCGTGATGTGTTTTCTGACCACGGACGAAGAACACCACCGTGTGGCTCTTTTCGGACCGCCGGGAGGCGGCCTGCCTGAGCGGACCCCCGTCACCGTGGGTTTGGCGCACACCGCGTTCACCTTCCCCGCTCTGGGGGATCTGGTCGACAAATATCTCGAACTGCGGGAGAAGGGCATCGAGCCTCGCGTGCCCGTGCAGCACGGGGTCACGACTTCGCTGTACTACCGCGATCCGGACGGCAACATGGTCGAACTCCAGATCGACAACTTCGCCACCGCGGAGGAGGCCACCGAGTATATGCACGGAGACGAGTACGGCGCCGATTCCATCGGCCCCAGCTTCGACGCCGGAGCCCTCGCCGAGGCCTACAAGTCGGGAGTCCCGCAGGCCGAACTGACCACCCGCGCATGGGCTCTTGGCAACGAGCAGGTCAACGTCATGGAAATGCTGACGACCTGAAGCGCACGTACATATCGTCAAGCGACCGAGAATGGAAATGTCCAGGATGCGACTACTGAATGTCGACGGCCGACTGGCACTTGAGCGGAACGGTGCTGCGGTCGACGTGAAACGAGCAAGCAACGGCAAGTTCTCCCCGGACCTGCAAGAGGCGTTCGAACGTTGGGACGAACTCCGGCACTGGGCCGAGGGTCTCGATGATCCCGAGGGCGAGGATGTGGATCCGGCCCGGCTCGGCCCGCCCGTGGGGACACCTCGCCAGATCTTCGCGATCGGGCTGAACTACCGCGGCCATGCCGAGGAGAACAGCATCGACCTCCCCGACACCCCGATGGTGTTCACAAAGTTCGCCTCATCCATCACCGGCCCGTTCGGCACGATCACTATGCCTCCGGGATCAGTGGACTGGGAAGTCGAATTGGTGGCGGTGATCGGGCGACGCGCCGAGGGCGTTCGGGAAGAATCCGCATGGGACTACGTTGCGGGCCTGACCGTCGGACAGGATCTTTCGGAACGAAACCTGCAGGTCAAACCGCCGGTGCCGCAGCAATTTAGTCTCGCCAAGTCCTATCCCGGGTTTGCGCCACTGGGGCCTGCCCTGGTGACGCCGGACGCGTTCGCCGATCCGAACGACCTGGCGATCTCGTGTGCGATCGGCCAGGAGACGGTGCAGGAGTCGCGCACAGGAGACCTTATCTTCGGCGTCCCGACACTCGTGTCGTATCTGTCCGGCATCCTTCCGCTTCTGCCCGGCGATCTGATATTCACCGGTACCCCCTCCGGTGTCGGATTTGCCCGCACCCCGCAGCGTTTCCTCCAGCACGGCGACGAACTGGTCACCTCCATCGAGGGGATCGGGTCGATGCGTCACCGGATGGTTTCGACGGAGGGACAGCAGTGATCAGCGATCCCGCCGAGCACGCCGCCGATGAAGAAATCCTATGGGCGCCGTCGCAGGAGGTCATGGCGAAAAGCCGTATGGGACAGTACGCGAATTGGGTCGGGAGCCGATATGGAATCGACCTTCACGGCTATGCCCGACTATGGGAATGGTCGACCAGTGATCTGTCGGCATTCTGGGACTCGATCCGCGAATACTTCGACGTCACCACCGAGGGTGATCCCAGCGAGGTTCTCGTCGACTGGTCGATGCCCGGCGCCCGCTGGTTTCCCAACCTGCGGCTGAACTACGCGGAGAACGTCCTTCGCGGAGACCCGGACCAGCACGTCGTCACCTCACTGTCGCAGACTAGCGAGGCGGTCACGCTGACCCGAGCCGATCTGCGAGACCAGGTCGCCCGGGCAGCCGAGGGCCTGCGCAGACTCGGCATCGAGCCCGGTGATCGGGTCGTGGCCGTGCTGCCGAATATCTCCGAAACTCTCGTCGCGATGCTCGCCGCGACCAGCATCGGTGCGGTATGGGCTTGTTGTGCACCGGAACTCGGAACGCGCAGTGTGCTCGATCGCCTGCGGCAACTCGAACCGAAAGTTCTGTTCACCGTCGACGGGTACATGTACGGCGCCAAGCCGATCGATCGAGCCGACGAAGTCGCCGAGATCCGCGCCGGACTGCCCACGGTCACCACCACAGTCCATGTGCCATATCTGGACCCGGCCAGTGCCCCATCCGGGACGCTGTCCTGGACGGATTTCCTTGCGACAGAGGGTGTCCTGTCATTCGAACGCGTGCCGTTCGCCCATCCGCTGTGGGTGCTGTTCTCCTCGGGAACCACAGGACTTCCCAAGGCGATCGTGCACTCGCACGGCGGCATCGTTCTCGAATTGCACAAGGCGCTGGGACTGCATTCCGACCTCGGCGCCACCGATCGCTACTTCGTCTTCTGCACCACGACTTGGGTGATGTGGAATATCCAGGTCTCGGCATTGCTGGTCGGCAGCGCTATCGTCCTGTTCGACGGCGACCCAACGCATCCGTCACCGGCGGAGCTATGGCATATCGTCGCACAACATCAGGTCACTGTGTTCGGCGCTGGCGCCGCCTTCTTGATGAACTGCCGAAAGGCCGGGCTCCAACCGAGCAAGGATTTCGATCTCACTCGTTTGCGCGGGATGTTCTCCACCGGCTCCCCCCTTCCGGCGGAGGGCTTTCGGTGGGTGTACCAGGCGGTCTCATCCGATGTCTTTCTGCAGTCGACGAGCGGTGGCACCGATGTGTGCACCTCGTTCGTCGGGGGAGCGCCGCTGCTTCCGGTGCGCGCGGGCGTTATTGCGGCGCCCGCACTGGGGGTCCTCGCTCGCGCACTCGATCAGCACGGACGCGAGGTTGTCGGCGAACTCGGTGAACTGGTCATCTCCGCCCCGATGCCGTCGATGCCGGTCTTCTTTTGGAACGACCCCGCCGGCGCCAAGTACCGCGCGGCCTACTTCGAGCACTATCCCGGCCAGTGGCGTCACGGTGACTGGGTGAGCTTCGATTCCACCGGCGCCTGCGTGATAGCGGGACGCTCGGACGGAACCCTCAACCGCGGCGGAATCCGGCTCGGCACCAGCGAGTTCTATTCCGCACTCGAGAACATCGACGAAATCGTCGACAGTCTTGTCATCCATCTCGACGACCCCAATGGGGGAATGGGAACGCTGGTGTTGTTCGTTCAACCCCGCGAGGACACGGAACTGAGCGATGCACTGCGCAAGCGGATCTCGTCCGACCTGCGCAAGCGGCTCTCACCCCGGCACGTTCCCGACGAAATCGTCGCCGTTCCCGCCGTTCCGTACAACCTCACGGGCAAGAAGTTGGAGGTCCCGGTCAAAAGACTTCTCCTCGGTGCGCCGCGCGAAGAAGTCTTCTCCAACGGTGCGATGAGAAATCCCGAGGCTCTCGAGTTCTTCGAACAACTTTCCCCTTCGCGAACGTGGTCGGCGGGCCGAGGAGTGTCGGCAGCCGAAGAGAAATCCGCTACTCATGCTCTAAAAAATTAGGAGTCGTCAGTAATGAAGGCCGCAGTAGTACACACCTGGGGCGGTCCCGAGCAGTTGGTCGTCGAGACAGTGCCCGACCCCACTCCGCGTGCCGGCGAGGTAATCGTCCAGCTTCGCGCCAGCTCTCTGAATTGGCACGACGTCATCGTTCGCCAAAGCGGAAGAGGATTGGAACTCCCGAGCATTCTGGGTATGGACGGGGCGGGCGTCCGTGCCGATACGGGCGAGGAGGTGGTGATCTATCCGTGTCTGAATTGGGGTGATCGGCAGGAGGCGCCGAGCCCCGGATACTCCATCCTCGGCGATGAAACCGACGGCACCTATGCCGAGTGGGTCGCAGTCCCCGAGGTCAACCTGTTTCCGAAACCGCCCCATTTGTCCTGGCAGGAGACCGCTGCCCTGCCGTGCGCTGCGCTGACCGCCTATCGAGCGATGTTCGCCAGGGCGAAACTGCAACCCGAGGAGACACTGCTGGTCCTCGGTGCGGGAAGTGGTGTGTCGACTTTCGCAGTCGCCTTCGGGGCCGCTATCGGAGCGCGGGTCCTTGTTACTTCCTCAAGCCGGGCCAAGATCGGCGCCGCCCGCGAAATCGGGGCTGAAGCAGGCTTCTTGTATACCGAACCGGACTGGGTCGACGATGTCCGCGATGCGACTCAGGGCGGTGTGGACGTCATCATCAACGGCGCGGGCTCGACCTTGGCCGATTCGATCGCGTGCCTGAAGCCGGGTGGCCGGGTGGCCGTTTTCGGGTCGAGTGCGGGACGGACCGCCACGATCGAGGTGCCGCAGTTGTATTTCGGACAGGCGTCTGTCCTCGGAACGACTCTCGGAACCCCTCAGGACTTCCGAGACATGCTCGACCTGGTCGGTAGGTATGAGCTCCATCCGCGCGTTGATTCGGTCTTCACACTGTCCGAAATCGCAGCAGCGCATGCTCGCCTGGAGTCCAGGGACCACATCGGCAAGCTGGTGATCGTCCCCGCGTAAGGAATGGCCAGGTCTGAAAGGCTTGAAAAGCGCCGGATCAGTCCGAAAGACCCGGCCGCTATTCACCTTGGCTGGCTATCGGCGTGGGGCCTGCGATTGCGGCGGGGTGAGAGGGTCCGGCGCCGCGCTTGCGAGCCGCGCCGGCTACTGCTCTGAGCCGACGCGCTCTGGGTCTCCGCGTGCTCCCGGAGACCCAGTGTGAGTCGCGGTGTCGGTGCGCGGCGCCAGGATGTTGCCGGCGACGACGGCTCAGAAGTTGCGCCGGTCGATGGTGTCGAACTCCCAGTCCTCGACCACCAGGCGGTAGGGTGTCCACGATGGCGGGGACGTCGAAGTCGGTGGCTCGTGCGGCGCCGGTGGATTCGACGAGGCCGGTGACGTATTTGGTGGCGGTTTCCATCGTAAACATGCGTTCTCCAGATCTGCGCGGCGAGAACACGTGCATGGTTCGCGCTGGGGCGGCGTTTCGAGGTCGGCATCGATGCTGCTCCTAGCTTTCGGGTCGCCCGCACCTTCGTCGCGGACGAAATGTCTCGGACCAGCATCTATGTCCACGAAAATCGCCAACCATAGTCGATGTCACAAATTGCCTGCCGGATCGTGTGCTTCGGTGCAGCAGATCGAGCTTCTTGTCCGCTGTCTACCGTGCCGGATCCTGCTCTGCGGGACGCCGGTCCGCGCGGCCGCCACGGGGAACAAACGCCGTCCCGATCTGACGGTGCAGCCGTCGTTCATCCGCCCTCTCCTGTGCCCATCGGCGGAGCAGCCGCGGCCGCCACGGCGAACCGATGAGTGCCCGTCCCAGCGCGACCGGATCGCTGAGCTGCGCATCGCTCAGGCCGGTGGCTGCGCTCAGCGCGCCCGGGTAGATCCGGTTGTAGGCGGCGTTGATCGGAGCCGATCGGGTGGGCGGCATGAGCAGCCATTCGGCCGTCATTCGCGTCGGAATCCAGCGGTCGGTGACGCTGCTGGTGTCGACCTCGAGGAGACCGCGTTCATGGAGCCCACGCCAGGGCAGGCAGTGACGGTCGACGCGCGCGGGCCCGTAGGGTCGGGCGTGCAGGTAGAGGGGTTGGGGGAGCATGCTGGTCCGGACGAGGCCGAGCAGCTTCGGCAGACCGAGCATCCGCGCGGTGTGCACACGCGATGGCTCCCGCCAGTCGTGACCGCGAAGATCGGACCGTCCGGGCCGTCGACGCGAACCAGCCCGACCGGGTCGTAGACACTGAACTGAATCACCCACTGCTGCAACGCCTCCGCGGTCGTGGCCTCTCGCAGTGCTCGGCAGATGACCTTCGGGATGTAGTCCCGGCGGCCCCCGAAATCGCCCCACGGCCGATCGGGTGTGTGCACGATCTGCTGGGGGTCGACCCATCCGAGGTAATACGCGAACGATCTGGCCTCAGCGCTCACATCGCGGGGGACCGACCCGGTAGTCGCTGTTGAACGCCTCGATCTCGCCGACCTGCGGGGCAGACGCTTCCAACTCGGCCGCGCGACGTCGCAGCCACTCCACGATCGCCGTGTCTGTTCGGGGTATGCGAGAACGGATCTCATCAATAGCCGCCAAGTCGTCGGCGCGGAGGGTGTCGACAGCCCGCATCCCCAGCTCGCCGATCGTCAGATCCCCGTGGTCGAGATATCCGGCGCCGGCGTGCTGGGGATCCGCGTCGTTGTCCGCGACGTCAGCCGATGCCGACAACAGGTGCCCGCCGCCACCCAGTCGCCGCACGATCTGATGCATCTCGTCAACCGTTCGGCTCCACCCTCGAACCTCGAGTCCATCGAGCTCGGCGGTGAAAACACCAGTGCGATGGCGGCGTACAGGATTCACACCACATCCCCCATTCCTCGCTGAGGTCAACGCCGAAACCGGCACCAACCCAATGCCATTGACGATGCCACACCACCGGGTGCCACCGAACCGCAACCTGCTGTGCGGCCGGCAGGCGGCACACCCTTGGACGTCGTCGGCGGAGGTAGTGGATCCGTCACGCGCGATCGAGACGCTGCGACGACGCTTACGCGGGCTCGCCAGCAGCCAGTCGGAGGGGTTTCCGGAAGGGGCAATAATTCCGCGACGTCCTGTCGACGTTCTGTAGGTCCCTGAAGAATCGGTGATCGGCTGCTAACGGCAGCCCTATTCCACTGGTTCATGCCGTGCCGAACACCGCCGACCTGCGGTTCAGCCCATTTGCGGCGTCTGCCAACCAACCATCTGGACGACCCGCGGATCGTCTACCAACACATCGACCGCATCTGGAAGGGCTGGTGAGCTACCGCGAGATCTACTACCCAGGCTCGGACCGTTCGATTCCGGGGTTGGTGGAAGTCGTAATCTTTGTCAGCGGATCCGGAGGGGAGCGAGTGCCCATGTGCCGAAGGCATGGCTGATGGTAAGGACGATCTGGTCCGGTGCGGCGCCGTCTTCGAGATAGCTCTGCAGGTTCAGCAGGTTATCTGCAGAGTGCACGTGAGCAAATTCGGCGACGTTGTCGAGGTAGCAGAGGTTGTGGTCGAGGCCGGCGGACAGGGTCATGAACCGTAGCGCTTCGGTGTTGATGTTGTTGGTGATCACTTGCCTGACCTGGGCGCGGTCGATGTTCGCACGGAGTAGCACCTCGTCGGCGAGGCCGATGAGGGTGCGGCGGGTGAGCGCGGCGATGGTGTCGGGGGTGGTGGCCGCGCGGATCAGCTGGTTGGTGGCTGTGGCGGTGGCGAGGATTTCGATGCGGGCGGGTTCGGTGGTGACGAGGCAGGCTGCGGCACCATCGCTGACGACGGAGTTGACTTGGCGGAGCAGGCGTTGCTCGGGTGTGGTGCAGGCGTCGGTGGTCACCAGCAGCACGCTGCGGGCTTCGCCCGAGGCGACGAGCGTGCGCGCGAGATGCAGGGCGGTGCCGAAGTTGGCGCACTCGGCGGCCGACACCCCGATCGGTGTGGCGTGGGCCAGGCCGAAACGCTCGCTCAGTTGCAGGAGTTCAGTGTTTTCGATCTGGCCGAACCCGATGGTGGAGGAGGCGAGCATAAGGATGTCGATCTCGGACGCCGGCATCCGTGAATGTTCGAGCGTCTCCGCGATGCAGGTCGCGGCCATATCGATGGGGGAGTCGCGAGCGTGCCGATAGGTGGATAACCCGACCTCGCGCAGGGCATCGAGGAGTCCTGGCTCGGCGGCAATAGGTTCTATTCCTGTGATCGGCCGCGGGGCGCCAGTGGTATGAGCTATCCCGGTCATGAAAACACGCATGATGTTCTACCTTGAAAAGTGCTGTGACACGGACGGTTACTTGCATTCCGCGCTGGCGTTGCTGATGCCGTATGCGACGAGGATGGCGTGCGGGCTGCGGAATTCGCTGATCTGCAGCGAGATAGCGGCCGGACTGGGAGAACCGTTGTGCCGCAGTAGGACCGGTCTGCCGGAGGGGCGCCCGTAGCTGACAGAGGTGGGGTGTGTCGTCCAGAGCTCGGCGAACTGTGGGTTGGCGGCCAGGGTGCGCAGCAGGGCACGAGCATGGTGGCTGTGGCGGCGGTAGGGGCCGATGGCCGCGCGCAGCGCGGCGACCACGTGAGGTGCTTCGTCGTCCCAGTCGATGACCAGCTCGCGCGCGGGCGGCTGGAAGAACCACAGCGCTAGGTTGTTACCGGCCTGACGAAGTCCGGGCAGTGCGTCATAGAGCCGGTCGCTGGCGGTGAGCACGGTCGACAGGGGAGTGGTGTAGGCGCAGATGATGCGCGCGGAATCCAGGTGTGCGATATGGGCGTTGACTTCCGGTGTCGCGATCTGGCGCCGTAGTTCGTCGTCGGCCGGCAGTCGCCGGGGCGGGTTCCACAAGTCGTAGGTGTGGCGACGTTGAGCGGGATCGAGGTCGTAGCCTCGCACGATCCTGGCCAGGGTGTCGATGGTGGGGACGGACCGGCCGTGCTCGATCTTGAATAGATAGGCCGTGCTGATCCGGGCGCGAGCGGCGGCGATCTCGCGTGACCAGCCCCGCGCCTGGCGTAGCTGATCCAACCACAGGTGCAGGTCCGGCACCTCTACCCGCGCGGCGGCGCGGGCGCGTCGGGTACGTCTGGGTGGATGCGTGCCGTCTGCGTGGCCGCGTACTCGGTTCACCCGCCTGTCTCCGTCTCTCCCCGACGCCGTCTCGACCGGATCTGAAATATGAATATTCATAGAGTTCGCGCGCATTCGACGGTGACCGATCACCGTGCTTCAACGCCGCTCGTTGGTGTCGGTGCGGTGGCGAGCGCTGAATTCTGCCCATGACATGGGCGGTTTCTTGGCGGCGAGTAATTCGGCGCGGTCGCGGAGCATGCATTCGGTGCGCAGCTGCACGGCGAATTGCCGAACAAATGCCGCCAATTCGAGGTCGTCGGCGGTGTCGGCGTAGGTTTGGATGAGGTTCGCGGCGTCGCTGACCTGCGACGCGACCTGGTAGCCTCGGTCGAGGTCGGATGACAACAACTCCCGGCGCTGTGGACTCATCATTCAATTCCCTCCCGCATTGCGCCGTGGGCGCTTTCGAACCAAATGTGTTGCACGATGGCATGCCTCGACGATGTGGCAGCCGAAACGCATATACCCCTGTGTATTCATGACCGGCGTCACACCGGATTGTGTGGTTGCGGCCTGTATGCGCTTGCGATCTGGCTCTAGCATTGTGTGCGCAGTGCAGGGGGGCAACGGTTGCAGCGGCCACAACTTGTGGCCGGTCGCTCCACACGATCGACGGGGAGGTAAGACCGTGACGGTACCGGCGAGGTTCGGAGGCCTGGGAGCGTTCGTCGAAAAACGCAGGAAGCAGCTGGATTTGGATCGAGCCGAGCTGGGCCGGCGGGTCGGGCTGGCAGCGGGAACGATCAAGGCGATAGAGCGCGATGAGCGTCCGCTCGTCGACGAAAACCTCCGAAAAGTGCTGGGAGCGCTCGAAATTCAGGAGAATAACGTCCGGCTTCTGGTGTCGGCGAAGGAGGGGCGGCTTCGGTCCGACGACAGTGCGCCCTGTGACCTGGAGCTTCGCGCTATCGAGGCGATCACGGTGCCGGTGTTCATCCTCAACACCGTCATGGGGCGCATCGTGGCCGCCAACCAGGCGTGTGAGTCCCTGATGCATCTGCACGCAGGGGTGAGCATCTACGAGTGGCTGGTCACCGACCCGTGGACGCGGCAACTACTCGGGCAGGACTGGCGCACGATCGCCCACGGCCTGATCTGGGGTGCCGCGCCACTGATCGAGTGCGTGATGCCCGAATGTGAGCGGGAGCGGCTGCTCGAGGTCTGCAGTCGGGTGCCGGAATGGGAGACGTGGTGGACCACCCGCCCCGCCACCGCCGACTACATCTACGGCGCACGCATGACCAACCCCGGGACGGGAGAAACGGTCGACTACTCGTTTACCGCGTCTGAGTTGCGGTTTCCGCCCCGTGTTGGGTGGTGGCAGGGCCAGCTCACCCCGGCGGATCAAGAGTTGGCGCGGGTGAGTGCATGAACGTGGCCCGAGAGGGAACAGGCGGATGCCTGGCGGTCTTCCCTCCGGGCCACGCCCGCCCGTGACGCACACCGTCACGGGGGTCCGGGGCGTCGCCGCCGGCGGCGCCGGTGCTGCGGCGCCGACGGCGAGGTAGGCCGCTGCGGTGGCGTGGCGGCGGTGGCGGTGTGTTCGATGGCGGCGGCGATGTCGGCGGCGGTGAGAAACCATGTTCGCCCGGCCCGATGTCCCGGCAGCGCGTCGGCTTTCAGCTGCCGCAGATACCACGCTTCGGACTTGTGCAGAGCGCGAGCGCCGACAGAGACCGGGTAGGTCGGCTCGTGCGGGGCCGCCACTGCATCTGCGGCGTCCTCAAAATCTGTGGTGTCTATATGCTTATCAGTCGAGACACCAACACCTCCCTCACACTATGAAGCAGGTTGTGCCCCAACGTCGTCCGCGCTCTGATGCCCGGCAGCGCGCGTTCGATACGCCAAGAACAAGCGAACCCCGGGTTCCTCGACGAGCTCGGTGACCTGCACGGTGACGAGCTCCTCCCGGTCGCCCCAGCGGCGCGGAGACGGACCAATGTCGTAGGCGACCTCGACACCGCTACGCCACAGCCCAGCGAATCGGGCCCTGCCGGCGAGCTGTCGAAGGAGCCGGGCTCCCTCCGGCGCATCGCGGAAGCGGCCCAACGCCGCACGCAGAGTCGCCACGAAGAACTGGGCGTCCTCTTCGGGGCCCTGGCGACACGATTCGTCTGCCGCGGAGAATCGCCAGATGGCGAGGTTGTTCTCGGCTTGGTCCAGGCCGGGAAACAGCCTCTGGAACTGCTGGTTGGCTGCCACGACATTCCACAGGGGATCGCAGAAGCCACAGGCAATCGCCCGGGCGTCCCATGTCGCCAACTCTCCTCGGCGACCAGGAGTCGCTATACGCTCACGCAGCTCGTCCAGTGGAGCCAGGACTGCGGCGGGTTCCCACAAGTCGACGGTGTGGCGACGCTGGGCGGGTGAGAGTTCGTAACCGGTGATGATCTTGTCGAGTGTGTCCCGGCGCGGAGTCGCCGAACCAACCTCGACCGATTTGAGATAGGCGGCACTGACGTGTGTGTACTGGCCGGCCAGCTCGCGGGTCAGGTCGCGGTGTTCGCGCATCACCCGTAGCCAGGGCCCGAGGCTTGGAATTCCAACTGGCACATTACCAGCCAAACGGGGCACATCCGGTGGCTGTCGAGCGTCAGGTGAATCGGGTGTGGTGGCGGTCATGAAACCCCCTCGAACGAAGACACTTTCGTACCAACGTATACAGGAAATGGTGAAAAGCTGTCTCCCCCGAGCGCTTTCGTTCATACCAGAATCCCCCGATGGCGGCAACGAATAACCAGCGGTCTCACTGGCGAAGAGGCGCGCTCGACCTCGACCCCACGGCGGTGTTCACGACGTGGTGTTCACCAATCGGCGACGTGCGGGAAAAATTTCGAGGGATACTGGGAGTATCAATTTTCGCCGCTGTCGCAGGTAAATCCACCTCTTTGTGGGGATAGCGCGAGTATATATAAAAACTCCATCCCTTCAACGCCTGGTGAATCACAATTTTCCGCGTTTTGATGGTAGGGCAACTGCTCCTGCTCCGAAGGGAAATTGATTGTGGATCCGATGGTCGTTCTTTCCTGGATCGATACCGGCTCTGCGGCAGTCTCGAACGGACTGACGATCGCCGCCCAGGTGCTCTCGCTCGTCCTTCCGTTCCTCTGACCTGCTAAAACACCGGATCAGCGCCCCGGTCCAGTCGGCATTGACGACGCCGGGGCGCTGATCCCCGAAACGCCACACCATTCATTCCTTCCTTTTCCCTCCCCGCCGTACGAAGGGTTTATTCGGCATGCCGAAAACAGGATTCAGAAACGCCAAGAGAAGAACCCCGACACCCTACAAAGGGTCGGATCGGTCACAGACAGAGAAGTCCCGACCGGCGTCGCTCATGGTTGCCGGTGCTGTCCCGCTGTCGATCGCACTCGCGTGCGCCGGCGCGGCGGGTGCATCGACGGCGTCGATCGCTGACCAGCCTGGCGTTACCAGCCCATCCCAGCCCGGCACCGTGACACCGCTGCCCCCACCTGCGCCGGAACCTCAACCGGAACCGGCACCCGAGCCGCAGCCGGTGTATATCGAGCAGCCGCCCGAGGTCCGCAACGGGTCCACCCCGCGGCCCGAACCTGCCGACGAGCCGGCGCCACCGGTGCAGGTGCAAGACCTGCATCTGCCCGAGCCGGTGGCGCCGGTCGCGCCGATTCAGCCGCCGGACAACACGATTCGTATCGGTCAATGGCAGGCGCCGGCACCGGATTGGCTTCCACCCCAAGTACGTGACTGCATCAACAACACCGCAGCTGGTGCGGAAGCGCAGGTCGCTACCGCTCTGGATTCGATCGGCATCCCGGCAGGGCGCTCGGACCGGGTCAGTGGCGCAACTCTGGCCGGTGCCGGTATCGGCGGCGCGGCTGGAGCGGTGGCGGCCGCACCGGTGGCCATTGCGGGCGCGGTCGTGGGTGGGCTGATCGGCGGCACGATCGGCGGAATCGCCGGTGCCGCAGTAGGAACCGTGGTGCCGGTCCCGGTGGTCGGCACCGTTACCTCCGGCGTCGCGGGAACGGCAGTCGGTGCTGCGGCCGGGGCGGCAGCGGGCGCTGCCATCGCGGGTATCCCTGTTGCGGTGGCGGGCGCGCTGGCCGGCGGAACGGTCGGTGCCGGATTCGGCGTCGGAGTCGGGGTGGGCCAGCCATGACCGCCGCAACGTGCACTCTGAAATCGCTGGCAACGGCCGCGGTGAGCGCGTGTGCCGCAGCGGTGACTGGTCTGGGGAGCGGCGCAGCCGATGCTGTGCCGATCGGTCCCGGTTGCCCAGCGTTGTACGTGATCGGGATCCAGGGCACTGGCCAATCGAACTCCGACCCGACCGCCGACACCGGAGTTATCGGCGCATTGCTGGCCCAGGTCCAGGCCGCGGCTCCGGACCTTGTGCAACACAGCACCATTCCGTACCAGGCGGGTTTCGGCGGGATCGTTCCCGGCGGCGGACCGGCACCGTACGCGGAATCGGCCACCGAGGCGCTGGCCGGCCTCGATGCCGCTGCCATCGACATCACCAACGCCTGCCCCAGCACGTTGCTGGCGGGTGTGGCGTATTCGCAAGGCGCCCAGGCGATGGCGCAATTCGCTCAGCAGGTCGGCGGCGGCAATGGACCGGTCTCGCCGGACAAGATCGCCGGGATCGTGCTCTACGCCAACCCCGACCGGCTCCCGAACTCCCCGGTCATTCCCGGCCGGCCAGGACAAACGGTGCCAGACCCCGCACCAGGCACACCGGGTGCCGCAGTAGCAGCAGTGCAGATCCTCAATCCGCCCGCGTCCGGAAGTGGTATCGCTACCGACGGTGAGGGCTACGGCGCGCTGACCGGTCGTGTCGCTGATATTTGCACCGACGGCGACCTGGCGTGCTCGGCGCCCGACCACGCGGCCCTGCTACGCGTCGGCGCGGAAATCGCCGCCCAGGCCGACCTGTGCGACCCGATCGCGGCCCTGTTGTCGATCAACGGATTGTTCTCGACGGCGATGGGGCGGGCGTGGACCACGGTGCTCGCCGAGGACTTTCACACCGACCCCGGCGACGCCGACTACCTTCCGGGAAAACCGTTGGCGCAGCGACTCATCGACGCCGCCGCCCCCCGAACCCCCGCACCGGGCACGGATCAGGCGCAGGAAGCCGCCCAGCGATGGGATCAGATCACCGCCGCTGCGGCGGCGAACCCGCTCGGCGTCGTGCCGAAGCTGGCCGGCCAGCTCGCCGCCGCCTGGGGCCAGCTGGTGGCCGACAACGCTGATCTGATCAACCCGGCGGTGTGGCTGCACTACGGCGACACCGTCGCCCGCCACAACGGCTATCTCGCCACCGGGCAACTCGCCTCCGGCGTCGCCTGGATGACCGCTCTCGCCCACGACGCCGCAGGACACCAGTCATGAACGACACCGGCACCGACTTCTACACCCCGCCCACCCTCCACGACTCCATCGAGCCCGGCCGCATCCTGCGCATCCGCAGGGCCGACACACCCGGGCTGGTCGGGGCAGGCGCCGCGTGGCAGCTCCTCTACACCTCCACCGACACCCACGGCGAACTCACCACGGCCTCCGGCATCGTGATCGCCCCCGACACCGATCCCGAACTCGCGCCCGGCCCAATCCTGCTGTATTGCCCCGCCTTCCACGGACTCGGCGGACCCTGTGCATCATCTCGGCTGCTGGCCATCGGCGCCGAACCCGACACCGCACCGATCACCGCGGCGCAGGAGCGCGGCTGGATCGTCGCTGTCCCGGACGGGGAAAACCTCGGCATCACCGGCCAGGGCCCGCACACCTTTCTCGCCGCCCGCGCCGCGGCACACCACACCCTCGACCTCGCCCGCGCCACCGCCTCGATCCAGGAACTGAACACGCAGAGATCACCGGTGGTGGCGTGGGGATATGCCGACGGCGCTCGCGCGGTCACCGTCGCGGCGCAACTGCACCGCTCCTACGCGCCGGAGGTGGACCTGCGCGGAATCGCGGCCGGCGCCACCATCACCGTTCCCGGCGCGCTGGCGGCCCAGCTGAACGCCAGTCCGTTTTCCGCGCTCGTGCTGGCCGGGCTCATCGGCTTGTCACGCGCCTACCACCATCTGCCCCTGCGCCACGTGCTCTCGGCCGACGGCCGACAGATCATCGCCGAAGCCGAAACCCACAGTGCCCCGACGCTGCTCGCGCAGTATCGGCGCCCGATCGAGCACTGGTGCGATCGCACACAGCCGTGGACCGATCCCATGTGGCATTACGTCCTGGCCCGCGAAACCATCCCCCTCGACCAGTTACCGGGCGTACCGGTGCACCTCTACCACGGCGCCCGCGACGCGCTGGTCCCGATCGGACAGAGCACCCGCCTGCTGTCGGCCTACCGCGAAGGCGGGGTCGAGGTGAGCTGGCGCAATTACGACCGCGGCCACCTCGACACCGCCCGCGACGCCATCACCGAGACCATCGCGCACCTGGCCGACTACCTCAGCCGACCTAGCGAGGGGTGAAAAGCAATGCGATGCAGCACAACTCGGCACTTCCGGAAAGTCGACGGCAAGAACCTGGTTCGCCGGGTGTGCGTGACAGCGGTGGGGGCCTCGCTGATCGCTGGTGGCGACGTCCAGGTAGCGACGGCTGATCCGGCGGTGCCGATCGGGGACCGGTGCCCGGCATTGTTCGTGTTCGGGGTCCAGGGCCCGGACGAGTCGGCGACCGACACCGCACCAACTCTGGACACCGGCGCCCTCGGCCAACTGTTCACACCGCTGGAGGCGCGCGCCGGGGACCTGATCCAGCGTCTCTACATCCCCTACGGAACCAGCGAGACCGGCGAGCCCGAACCCTACGGCCAGGCCACCACCAGCGCCGCGCAGCGGCTCGAATCCGAGGCCAGCGAAGTCGTACATCGTTGCCCGACAACGAAGATCGCGGCGGTCGGCTACGGACAGGGCGTGGCTGCCGTCGCCAATGTCGCCCACCGCGTCGGCGACAACACCGCCACCTTGGAAGCCGATTCCATCGCCGGGATCGCGCTGCTGGCCAACCCAGCGCGAACGGGCAGCGACGTTCTTCCCGGCCGCCCGGAACAGACCACCCCCGCACCAGCACCCGGCACCACAGGAGCAGCGGTCGCATCTATCCACTTCGCCAACACATCGCGCAACGGCACCGGCATCAGCGCCAACGGCAGCGAGGACGCGGGATTCGGGGCATTGGCCGGTCGCGTCGCCGACCTCTGCGTACCAGGTGATCTGGCGTGCGACGCCCCCGCCGGTTCGCCACTGACGCAGACGGTGAAAAACATTGCCGCTCAATCCAACCTCGGTGATCCGGTTGCCGCCATCTCGACCATCGCTCAGGCGCTGGCGGCCACAACCTGGAAAACGGCAATCGGCGTCGTCACCGACGACATCGCCGGCAACAGCCTGGACGAGCTGAGCTACCAACCAACCAAACCCCTGGGGCAACGCTTGGCGGAGGCGTCGGACCCGAGCACCCCGATGCCCGGCCCCGACGACGCGCTGGCCGCATTGTTCCGGATCGGCACGATCGGACTCAACACCGTGGTGTCGGTGGCGCAGAAGGTATTCACCCCGGCCACGATCGCCGAGCTGGCCACCGTCGGAATGGCCAACCCCGCCGCCGCCCTCGGGATCCTCGGCGCGAAACTCGCCGGCGCGGTCGCCGACCTCATACCGCCGCAAACCGCGCTGAGCTGGGTGAACCAGGCCTTCGACGCCATCACCTCCACCGTCACCGACGACAACCAGCTCTACCAATTGGCCACCTACACCCAATACAGCGACACCGCAGGCCACCACGCCGCCTACACCAGCACCCCCGCCACCCCAACCGGAACACCGGCCATAGACGCGGTCGCCGACTGGTTCACCGCACTGGCCCACGACCTCGCCGCGACCCGCCCTGCCACCGAAACACCACTACCGACCACCACCACAGCGGAGCCCACCTCCCCGGCGACGTCCGGCTCCGTCCCCGAGCGGACCGGCACGGCAACCCCTCCCCCTGCCGTGCCGAGTCCTTGAACCCCTTCGGCGGAGACGGTTTCTCTGCGCCAGAGAGATCAGATCGTTCCTCGCGGGCCGACTCCGCCGAAGGGCCCCTAACCACCCGCCCATCCCCACCGAGGAGGTGAAACACCGTGCCACACAACCTATCCACATACGCTGCCCCGGTCGCAGGTGACGAATGGCGTTGGCTCGAGCCGGACCCGTCAGCAGAGCCGCAGGCTGAGGCCGCGCAACTGCATCCGGATGGTGACGACATCCAGCGCGCACCGGAGGTGGGGGGACAGGAGCATCCGCGAGTGGATCTGCCGTCCGCGCGGACGTGGATAGTTGTCGGGGCGGCGGTGACTGTGGCCGCCGTGGCCGTACTTATCGGCGGAATGACAGTCGCTGACCCCGGCGGCCACACCCCAGTTCCTACTCGAACCGCGGCCCCGCCGTCGAGCAAAACCGCAGCCGACGGCGGGGCGTGCGCCGGACTCACCGGTGCCACGGTCACCGATCGAGACGGTGACCCACGGACGGTCGCCGGGGTAGTGGCGTCGTTCGAAAACGCCTACTACCGGCTCAGAAGCTCGGACGCGGCCTTGCGGGTCGTGGCGCCGGAGGCTGGTCTGGCCGCTGATGCGCTCGCCGCCGGGATCGCCTCGATCCCGGCAGGCAGCACCTATTGCGTGGCGATCACGCCGGTCGCCGCGGGTAGCGCGAACGTGCATGTGGTCGAGCAGCATCCCGACCGCACCCGCACCGACTACCTGCAGGTGATCAACACCCGCCCGACCGATAGCGGACTGCTGATCACCAACATCCAAAAGCAGGCCGGCCCATGACCGCCGCCCTCGTCGCACACGCCGAGTACACGCCCCCCGACGGACGACTCGACCCGACCACTGTCACAGGACCGGACCCGGAACGTCGCGCGCCGGTGATGAATTCACCGCTACCCGTGACAGGGCCGTATCCGCCGCTGTTCGCGGTGCTCGGCGCCCACGGCGGCGCGGGCACCTCGACCCTGGCCCGGTGGTGGGCACACGCCGCCGACACCGGCCTCGCGTGGCCCGCCTCGACAGCGACCACCCAACGGTTAGTGGTCGCGGCCCGCGACTGCCTGCCCGGGCTGGTCGCGGCCGCGGACCGGCTACGGGAATGGCACGCCGGGCTCACACCCGCCGGGGTGACTGTGGTCGGGCTCGTGCTCGTCCCGCCGCGGCCCGGCCGAGTTCCGCTGGCGGTACGTCGCTACCGCAGCACGGTCGCCGCCCTGGTCGGGGGCGCGGTGTGGCCGATCCGCTGGCACGACGAACTGCTCACCCATGAACTCGACGAGCTCGCCACCTACACACCCAACGATTCACCGCCACCGCGGCGAGCCCACCCGAGGGAAGCGGTCCCCGCCGAGGTCTACCGGGCCGGGGCCGCGATCACCGCCCGCATCGCCGCCACCCGGCCGATCCAACCCGATCCCACACCTAGGAGATCGTCATGACTTCGATCGTCGTCGACAGTATCGCTGTTCTGGCGCAACAGATTCCGATCACTCCGGAGCCGCCACCGGGCTCTGCGGGGCTGACCAAGGTCGTGAACTGGCTCGCGTGGGCGGTGATGCTCGCCGGCATCGCAGCACTCATCTACGCAGGCGGCAAATTCGGGTGGGAACGCTGGCACGGCGGCGCGGTGGAAAGCCCCAAGATCGTGCTCGGCGCCCTCGTCGGCGGAATCATCGCCACCAGCGCCGGATCCATCATGACTCAAATCGTCGCCAAATAACCGATGCGCCAGCGAGTTTCAGAGCTCCGCATATCGGGTGACCGACGCGGCGGAACGGCTGACGCCACTCCATTCCAACAACGTACTTGATCCTGCGGCAAAGGAATTCGCACCAATGGGACTCACCGACACCTCATCGTTGACCATGACCACCAGCGACGGGCTCATGCTGGCCGGAGATCGTTGTGGGCCGTCGTTCGCCGCAGCGACCGTTGTCTATGTTCATGGGTTGCTGTGCGACGGCAGCTGGTGGCAGCCGCTGACCGAACAGGTGCACGATCGCCTCGACGGCCAGATCGCTCAAATCGTCTGGGATCAACGCGGACACGGCCGCTCGGGACGCCCTCACCGCAGCGTCGAAACCACCCTCGAGCATTTGGCCGACGATCTCGACGCCGTGCTCACCCAGGCAACCGGGTCGGTGGTGCTGGTCACGCACTCGGCCGGGTCCATGGTCGCTGCGGCCTACGCGCAGCGATACCCGGCGCGCGCGGCCGCCCTGTCGGGACTGGTGCTGTTCAACGCCACCGGCGAATTCCCCGAATTCCCAGCCCTGCCGCGGCATTTCACGACTGCCGCGGCGCGGATCAAGATGCTTCGCCACGGCAGGCTCGACCATGTCGCTGCCGCGGCCGCGTCGGTAGCCGAACGACGCTTCCGCCGCACGGCACGCCGGCTCGGATCCAAGGCTCCGCTGTCGACCGGCGCCCGTCCGGTGGATCCGCGGGTGCTGACCGACCTCATACATACCTACCGCCACTTCTACCTCGACCCCGAGACGGCGGCCGGGTTGCGGTCGGTGCCGTCGTTCGTGGTCACCGGCGACCGCGACCGGGTCGTGCCCGCCGCCCAATCGTTCCGGTTCGCTGAGAAGATCTGGGCCGACGAGCAGGTGGTGCCCGGTGCCGGGCACTCCCTGCCGCGCAGCGATCCAGACACGGCCGCGGAGGTGATCGTCGCGGCCCTCGATGTCGCCTACCGCGCCGATGTCGACGAGTTCCTGCTCGATCAGGACGGCGAGCTGGCCTCCGACACCGACGGTGCGCCATGAGCGCCACTACCCGTCTGGACCCGAAAGTTCTCGCCCCGCTGACCCAGCTGCTGGGGTGGCTGGCCTGGCTGGTGCTGCTGCTCGCGATCGCTCGCACCATCTGGATCGGCTGGCAGCTGGCATGGCGACTGCACCGTGACGAAGCGATCGAAGGACTCGCCGGCGCTCTGCTCGCCGCTGTTCTCGTCGGCTCCGCCAGCGGCATCGCCGCCGCCCTGTTCCCCACCCACTGAACTCCGAAAACCCTGGGAGACACCAGTGAACCCACACCCCACCCACCACGCCGGCCTCACCGCACTGATCGGGCTACTCGGCATCGCCACCGTCACCGCCTGCACCGGCCCCGGCGACTACACGCACCCGCCCGCCACCTCATCACTGCCCGTGGACATCCACGCTGCGCCAACCAACGTGACAACCACCGTCTACCAAGGCATCTCGCTTCCAGTGGCCGACCAAGGCCCACGAACGGTGACCGGCGCGGTCGCCGCAGGGTTCACACATACCCCCGCCGGGGCGGCGTTGGCGGCCATCCACGCCACAGTGCGGATCTCCGTGGCACCTGACGATCAATGGGCCACCGTCGGTCAACAAATGCTCGCCCCCGGCGCCGGACGCGATGACTGGGCCGTCGCGCGAGCCCAGGTATCGATCACCACACCGGTCACCGGCACGCCCCCGAAGATCCTCGGTTACCGCATCACCGGCTACACCCCAGACCGGGCCGACACCGCGATCTACACCCAGCAACCCGACACATCGCTGACCTGCAACACCGCCACCGTCATCTGGCAGGGCGGCGACTGGAAACTCCTGCTCCCAGACGGGCACCATCCCGCAGTCGTGACCGCGCCCAGCGCGCTGCCCACCGACATGATCCTGCTCCCGATCCGATGAACACCGCCACCACGACCCCAGCACCGAACCGCCACCGCTGGCTCGGACTCGCCGTCGCCCTGACCGTCCCGCTCAGCGGATGCGGCAATGACGCCGCTCAACCCCCGTCCGCCGGTTTATCCACAACGACCCCCACGACAACGACCCCCACGGCTGCGGCGCGGCCCCCGCTCAGCGCGACACCGGCCCAGCCTCCGACCACCGACCTGTTCGGCAACCGCCTTGTCGTCGTCGGCGACGAAGGGCGCGCGCTGACCCAAAATCCGGCCACGCGCACCAGCTCATCGGCGGGTGACTACCTCACCGCGGCACCAGCGCAAATGTCTTGGCAACGCGGATGGGGTGGCGCCGCGCTACCAGTTTCGGGCAGTGACGGTCCGGCTTACATCGACCACGGGATCGCCTCCGGGTTCGCCGACACCCCGCAAGGCGCGGCGCTGGCTGCCTGCGACGCGATCGCCCGCGCCCTCGCCGCGCCAGAAGAAGTGTGGCAGAACGTGATTCGGTCCCGATTCGTCGGGGACACCGACGCATTCATCGCCAGGGTGACGCGCGGCCGCACCCGCACACCGGATGCCGCCCGCTATGTCACCGTCCCCGACGGCATCCGCATCCGCCCCGGCTACCGCGCCGACTTCGCGGTCGTCGACATCGCCACCCGAACCCGCGACGGCTACACCTACGCCTCCTGGCCCATGACCTACGACAACGACTGGCGAGTGCGCCTGCCAGACGACATCGAAACGCTCTGGCAGCCAGGCGTTCCCATTGAAACTCTTGCCGGCTTCGGGCAATGGAGGACCACCACATGACGACATCTATCGCCGCCGTCAACCATGCTCAGCTGCCGGACATCGTGTGCGACCTGCCCACTGGACCCGGCGCCGTGTGCGCGCTGAAACAACTCGGCGGCAAAGCCGCCGACTCCGTAGCAAATTCCGCCTTCGACAGCATGGTCGACTCCCTGATCGACGGTATGACCAAGGCGCTCAGAATCGACGTGACCTGGTGGGTCAATCTGCCGTCCCCGCAGTTGGCGACGTCCACGGGGGAGCCTGGGCCTGCTCTGGCGTCGATTCGGAGCTACACCAGCGGTTTGCAGGTTCTGCTGATGATCGCGGGCATCTTGTTCGCCGCCGCCCGGCTGGCGATGGCGAAACGTGGTGGCGTCGCGGGGGAAGCGCAGGAGAGCTTCCTCATGTTCGCGCGGGCGGTGTTCGCCTCCATGATGTTCTCCGCGCTGATCACCACCGGCACGAAAGCCGGTGACGCATTCAGTCATTGGGTGATCAACGACGCCACCGGCGGCGACCTGCACGGAGCAGTCGAGCGGCTGGTCGACAACAACCTGCGCGATCACAGCAACCTCGGCTCCGGCATCCTGCTCGTGCTAGGCATCCTCGGCCTGATCAGCATGCTCGTGCAACTCGCGATGCTGGTCATCCGCCAAGCCGTCCTGATCCTGGTGGTCGCCGCGATCCCGTTGGCCGCTGCCGCCGCGGGCACCGGCCCGGGGTCGCAGGCGTACAAGCGGATGCTGTCGTGGTCGCTGGCGTTCGTGCTGTGGAAACCGGTCGGCGCCCTCATCTACGCGATCGCCTTCACCGCCGCAGGCACGAAAACCACCGGTCAGCAGCAAGACCCGCAGCTGGTGTTGCTCGGAATGATCCTGCTGTTGTCGGTGACGATCGTGCTGCCGGCCTTGATGCGGCTGGTCGCGCCCGCGGTCGCCACCCTCAGCGGCGGCGGAGGAGCAGGCGCCGCACTCGCCGGCGGCGCCCTGGGCATCGCCATGGGCGCAGCCGGAGGAGACCGTACCGCGGCCCGCAAGATGACCGAAGGCGAAAACGCCACCACCAGCGGAGCCGGAGGCGCTAGTCCCACTCCGCCCTCGAGCGGCCCGTCGGGCGGGGCAGGAGGTGGCCGTCCTCTCTCGGGCGGCACCGGTGGTGGTGGAGCTTCGCCCGGCGGCGGGGCCTCATCCGGAGGGGCCGCACCGGCGGGAACCGGGGGCCGGTCGGCGGGCTCCGCTGGCCAAGCCGGTGGCAGCTCGGGTGCGGCTGGAGGCGCCGGCGCAGGGGCGGGCATCGCTGGAGCGGCCGTCATGGGCGCGCAGTTGGCCGGTCAGGGGGCGCAGTCGGCGAGTTCGGCGGTCGAGTCCCAAGCCGGTGACAGCTGGGATATCGACGCGCCCGGACCGTTGGAGGTGCGGCGATGACCAGTCCCCGCATGTACGGCAGATGGGAAAAACCACGCTCGGCCGGGTTCTTCGGCATGACGTGGGGAGTGAGCATGCTCGCGCTGGCCCTGCTGATCACCGTCATGGCCACCTTCATGATCACCCGATCCATACCCACAACGCTGATCGTGCTCGCCTGCGCCGCAATGGTTTTCACGCCCCTTGTCATCACCGTCGATGGCAGGACCGGGTGGGAGACGGCGGTCTTGCGGGTCCAGTTCGCGGCGGCCAAGGCGCGGGGTGAACTGCTGTATCGGTCCGGCCGATTTTCCCGGATACCGGGAGTGGCGAGATTGCCTGGGCTGCTGGCTGATTCACGCCTGGCCGAGTGGGAGACCCCTGGCGGAAAGCGGTTCGCGGTCATCCATGTTCGCCGTACCGATCATTGCACGGTGGTGCTGCGGGTGCTTCCGCGCGGGAAGGAACTGGTCGACCAAGCCCAAATCGATGCCTGGGTCGGCGAGTACGGACATTTCCTGGCCTCGCAGTCACGCGGCGGTGAGGTCGTCGCGGTCACCTCGGTGCTCGAAAACGTCGCGGAAACACATCTCAAGCAACGCCGCGAAGTCGCACGCCTGGTCCGCCCGCAGGCGCCGGAGTTTGCGCGGGCGGTGATGCGTGAGGCCGCCGCCGATATCGGCGGTGTGGGCGTGCGGATCGAGGCCCGCGTCGCGATCACCTTCCGCGCCATCGGCACGTCCCGTAAAACGCGGCAGGACCTGCCCGAGCAGGCCCGCGAGATCGGGCAACGCCTGCAAGGGGTGCTGTCCCAACTGGCCCGCGCGGGGCTGCCGGCCACGCCGCTGCAGGCGTGGGAGGTGCTGGGGCTGGTGCGGTCTCGCTACGACCTGGCTGCCCAGCGTGACATCGAAGCGGCCGGCCCGGCGATCACCGCTACACAGTCGTGGGATTCGGTTGGCCCGATCGCGCACGAGGACCGCTGGGACCATCTGGTGCACGACGGGGCCCGATCCATCACTTGGGAAATGGACGCCCCGCCGCGGGGCGCGGTGCTGGAAACCGGTCTCGAGGAGTTGCTGCGCCCGCGCGCGGATGTGCCACGCAAACGGGTCGCGATTGTCTACCGCCTGCATTCGGCGGCCGAGGCCACCGACATCGTCGACTCCGACTTCCGCGACGCGCTGGCCGCCGAGCAGACCGAACGCGGCATCGCCTCGGCCGCCGCATCCATCCGCGTCGACAACACCCGCGCCGCCCGTCAAGAACAGGCCCGCGGCGCCGGTCTCACCCGATTCGGGGTCCTGGTCACCGTCACCGACGTCCTCGACGCCGACCTACCGGGCATCGAAGCCTCCGTACGCACCATGACCGCAGCCTCGCGGCTACGGGTGCGCCGCTGCTACGGCTCCCAAGCCGCGGCCTTCGCCGCCTCCCTCGGCATCGGACTGATCCTGCCCGAACACACCTCGATCTCGAAGAGGTTCAGCGCATGAACATCCATAACGAGACCCGGAAGGCCCGCCGTCCGCGAACGACGACCGTCGCGGGGATCCGCGTATTGACATCCCAGGCCCGCGCAGAGGCCGAAATGGCCGCCGCCAGGCGCGGTCTGACCGCGGTGCGCGCTCGCTGGGTGCTGTCGAGTGACGATCATCGCCGCGCCACTGCCGCACGACGGGTGGAGGATTCGGTTCGCGACGGATTCGCGGTGCCCGCAGCGAGTTTGACCGACCGCGGGTACCGCGGCGTCGGCGGTGGCCGCGCGACAGTGGTGCCAACGACGCCCGAATGGCGGGCGACCACGGTGCAGGTGGCCGGATTGTGGCCCTTCGCGGTCGGCGCAACCGCCCCGGTGGTCGGTTGCCCTGTCGGCTCGCATTACGTCACCGGCGCGCCGGTGCACTTCGACCCGATGTCGTGGTTCACCCGCGGATTCAACACCGCACCGATCGCCTTCGTGCTGGCGCTCAACGGATTCGGCAAATCCTCGCTGATCCGGCGCCTCGCAA
The DNA here is from genome assembly GCF_001613505.1 of Nocardia mikamii NBRC 108933. GTDB lineage: Bacteria > Actinomycetota > Actinomycetes > Mycobacteriales > Mycobacteriaceae > Nocardia > Nocardia mikamii. Next base: position 26,325 of record NZ_BDCM01000017.1, on the reverse strand, counting down.
CAGGGGCGGTCGCAGCCGGGGAAACCGTGCTGTGCATGGGCGACACGAAACCCGACTACCGTGACCTGGTTGAAGCCCTGGGTGGGCAGGTCGTCGACCTCGGTTACGGGCACGGCAGCATCAACCCCCTCGCTGTCGGCGCCCTCGGCACCATCATCGACCAGCTCCCGGATCCGGATCAACGCCGCCAGGTCGCCGCCCGTGTCGAAGCCGGACAAGTCAACATCGTGGCCGGGCTGATCGAGCTGGTCCGCGGCTCCCGCGTCGCCGACTACGAAGAAACCCTCATCGCCGCCGGGCTGCGCGAACTCTACAGCCCCGCAGGAGGATTCACCCCGCAGCGGCCGCCGCGGCTGTCGGATCTGCTGGCCACGATCTCCGGCGGCGCAGACCGATTGCGGCAGTTTGCCGAGGAAGACGACGATGTCGCGTTCCGGGCGGCGACCAAAGTGCTACGCCGGTCGCTGCGCGCGGTGATCGAGGGCCCGTGGGGACAGATCTTCGACCGCCCCACCAGCACACCCCTCGATCTGAACAGCCCCGCGGTGTGCATCGATGTGTCCCGCATTCCCGAGGGCGACACGAAGCTGCTGGCGGCGGTGCTGATGGTGTGCTGGAGCGAGGGCTTCGGCGCGGTCGCCGCCGCTCACGCCCTAGCCGACGCAGGTCTCGCGCCGCCGCGCACGTTCGAGGTCGTCATGGACGAGATCTGGCGAGTGCTGGGGGCGGGGGAGTTCATGGTCGACCGCGTCGACGCCCTGACCCGGTTGAACCGGCCGCTGGGCACGGGGCTGATCATGTGCAGCCACACCATCAAAGACCTCGCTGCCTTCGACTCGCCGGCTGCCCAAGCCAAAGCCCTCGGCTTCTTCGAACGCGCCCGCGCCAAAATCATCGGCCCTGTCGGACCGGAAGAGATCGAACGCCTCCGCGCGGCGGTATCGATCACCGACACCGAAAAATTGCTGGTCACCTCCTGGGCCGCGCCCCGGCCACCGACCGACGATCACCTCGACAACACGGGCATGCGCGAAACACCGCCCGGCACAGGATGTTTCCTGCTCAAGACCGGAGAAGCCGACGCGCCGGGCATCCCGTTCCGCATGACCTTCACCCCGACCGAGCGCGCCCACGACATCCACAACACCAACCGCCGCTTCTCCCACCTGACCGGGGAAAACAACCACGGCCCGCAGCCATCGTTCGAGGCAGAGGCCTTCGAGGTCGGTGAGGACGGCGATGAGTGATGTCCTCCAGAACCCTGCTCGCAGGCATCGTGTGCCTGCCCATCGCATTGATCCTGTTCCTGGCAGTGCTCGTCGGAATACAGCCTGTGGACTCGTGTGCGACCCCAGTGCTCGCTGGGGGAGTGGCGGGCCCGACCGGTCAATCGCTGGCGGGATTGAACGAGCGGCAGTTGGAGCTGGCGCGCAACGGCGTCGCGATCGGCAAACAACGCCGAGCCCCGCAGTCGGTGATCATCGCCGAACTGGCAGCGATGATCACCGAATCGACGCTGCGCAACCTCGCGAACTCCAACGTCCCGGAATCGCTGAGCTTCCCCAACGACGGCGTCGGCGCCGACCACGATTCGGTGGGCCCGCACCAGATGCGCGTCAGCGTCTGGGGAAGCGCCGGGATCGCCACGCTGATGAATGCGATCTATCAAATCAACTGGTTCTACAACCAAGTCGCCACCATCACCGGCGCCACCTCGATGACCTCGGCCGAACTCGCTCAAGCAGTCGAAGTGTCCGCACCGAACGCCTATGCCGGACAACTGGACCTGGCCCAACGCCTCTACGCGATGTTCGCCGACATCGACCCAGCGTCCATGCCCGTCCCCGCGCCAGGACAACCGGCTTCCGGATGTGGCCCCGGCTCGGGACCACCCGGCGCGCCAGTGCCGGCTAGTGGGTTCGGGCAAGCGGTCGTGGCCGCGGCGCAGCGGTGGATCGGCACCCCATACGTGTGGGGTGGGGGAGACGCCGATGGCCCGACGGGCGGCGGGTTCGACTGCTCCGGGTTGACGTTGTACGCGATCTACCAGGCGTCGGGCGGCCGAATCCGGTTGCCGCACTACACCCAGGCCCAACAAGACTCACCGGCCAGGCAGGTGGTTCCGTTCGATCAACGCCAACCCGGAGATCTGATCTTCTTCACCACCCCGGCCGAGAGCGATTCCCACCACGTCGCCGTCTACGCGGGCCGCGACGCCGACGGCACCGACCTGGTCATACACGCCCCCCAATCCGGCGAAACCATCACCACCGCACCCCTTGCGCGAGTCGCCGGATCCGACCACCTCGACGTCCGCCGCTACACCACCCCACAACCCCGAAGCCCAACAGTGGAAGAGGGAAAACAGCTGTGACACCGAATAATCCGCATCGACGACGTGAGGCGGGATCCGTCCGTGGACGTTCTGTACCCCCGTCGTCGAAGCATCGCAATACCGCTCTGACCAGTGCAGGCGGTAATGACCGCGTCACCGCCGAGCAACGGCTCGCCGGGCGGGCATCAGAGGGACCGCATCTTCTGGCGTGGGTTTCCGCGACGCGGCAGACCTTCACCATCTGCCGGCCCGACGGGCACACCGTGGCCCACGACCGGTTTCACCGCGACCTGATCATCGATAGCGACGACGCCGCCACCGAAGCCGCAGCACTGCAAGCGATCTGGCTCGCCGCACACGGGAAAGACCTCTGGGGCGCCGACGTGGCGACCCTGCGCATCGTCACATCCCGCTTTGTCGCGGACCCGGATGCCCTGCACCGGGCGGCGTCCGCCAGCGGCCTGGTGCTCGACCTGCTCGTCGAAGCCGCTACCAATCCCGCCACCGGCCATCAGCTCGGGGTCTGGGTCGACTGGCGCCGCGCCGACCTCACCTACCTGATCCAACATCCGAGGAACCCGAAATGACGTCACGCCCCTTCACCACCTTGCTCACTGTCATGGCCGGAACGTGCCTGCTGACCGCGTGCACCGAGCACCCGTCACGCGGCCGCCCACCGGATGAAAACGCCTGCGCACGTGCAAGATTCGACTCACCGTTTACCGCAGTTGACCCGTGCTCGCCCGAATCGGTCATGTCGGCGGCCTTGCAGACGATGTTCACCTACCGACCTGGCGAGGGGCTCGACCCACGGCACGCGTTCGACGCAGCGACGCCGCTGCTGGAACCCGAATTAGCACGCAGCGGCGCACCAGCGGCAATCGCCCTGGCACCGGTCACACCCGACATGTGGGAACACTGGCGCGACCAACACGTCACGGTCACCGCGACCGCTCGCACCGCGGCCGATGACCACCCCGCCGACACCGCGACGAGGGCGGCGCGTGTGGTCACGGTGAGCATGCAACCCAGCGACAACACCCCTGTGCTGCGGCTGGTCGTGTTCGCTGTCGCAGACCGCACGCAGAGCAGGGCAGGCGCTGGGTGGCTGTTGTCGGATGTGCAGGTTGCGCCATGACTCAGGGGAACAGTGACCCGGTCGACGAGGGTGGGCAAGCGGTCAAAGCCGGATTCGTGCAGGCAATGCAAACCGCGGCGATGACGATGAACCTGATGCAGCGCCGCGGCAGCGAATCGCGCTCACGGCAAGAATTCGCCCGACGACAAGACGACCGGATCGCCGAACAGCAACGCAAAAACCACGTCCACGCCGCGCAGATCCAGGGCTACATCGATCGGGCTCAGCACGGACGCCTCGAGCACTGGGCCGACATGGCGATCAAGGCCGGCCGCTACCGTGAGCACCTACTCGAAATGCGAGTCAAAAACGCACGCCTGCAACACGATCAAGACAAAGCAGACCGAGCCAAGGATAGCGACAAAGCCACCGAGGAACGCCGCGACAAGACGCACGGGCTGCAGGTACGCGCTCTGCGCGGCGAGTACAACCGCAAAGACGCGATCCACACCCAGCAGTTGCGCCGCTACGACAAACAGATCGCACAAGACCAGCGGCTACACGACCTGAAGGTCGAATACCAGAAGCTGCTCATCGAGGCCCGAAAAAGCGCGCTCGGGCTCACCGAAACACTCACTGACTTCGACCCCGGCGCCGCCCGTGCCCACGCTGCCAGCGCGGGCTGGGCGGCAGCCGAGGCCACCGCGGATCTGTCCGACCAGCAGCGCGTCGCCGCCGACGCGTGGGCCGAACGGTACGGCGAGGACACCGGCAACGACCCCCGTACCACATTGGCCGATGCGCGTGCCGATGCCGAGGCCCTCGACGACGCGGTCGATGAACTCCACACCCAGATGAGCGCGCTCAGTGCCGAGTACACCCTTGCCAGCTATGGCGAATCCCAGCTGCGGGACATGAACTCCCACAGCGCCACCGACCCGACCCGCTGGCCTGATGCCGATTCAGGCGAACAGCTCGAAGTGCTCGGCGGAGAGGTCAGCGATGTCGCGGTCGAGGTCACCGGCGTCACCGGTGACCTCGATATGGGCGTCGATTTTGGGCCACCGGTTCTCCTACCCGTCAAAGCTCTCGGGCCCCCGCCGTCGGCGGAGATCGAACCATGATGGCGCGCAACCCCCTTCTTGTCCGCGAATCGGGTGTGGCTGTGCCCGATCGGTGGCAGATGAAGCTGCTCGCAGGTGTGTATTCGCATGCGTCGGCGGCGCGGGAGATGGCCGCTGCGGCGCGGGCAGGGCGGGAGGAGACCGGTGAGCTTCCGCCGCCGTCGTGGTCGCGGGCGTTTCGCACCGAGGTCCTGCTCGGCCAAGAACTAGAGAAAGCGGGACTGGCCGCCGGGGTGCCGCGCGAGTGGTTGAACCAGGCGCGCACGCGTGCCCATCTGGCACAGCCGTGGCGACGTGACCTGCACTGGCGCATCCCGAAACCGGTGGACCGGACCAGGCTGCTGGTCGGGCTGGCCGGTGAGGCGCACCGGATTCAAGACCTCGCCGCAGTGGCGGTCGCCTACGAGCACCGCGGCGCGCACGCCGAACCAGGCACTGCGACCTGGGTCATGCGCAACCTGCGCAGATCCCGCACCCGTCTGGTCCAACTCGCACGGCTGCTCGCCGTGACCGATGACGAAGCCCAGCGAATGTGGAACTCGCCCCAGCACTGGGCCGCCGCCGCCGAGGGGGCCCGCGCCGCGAGTGTCGACGAACTCGACTCCCGCTGGCGCGCCCACGCCCGCAGCGACCAGACCAGCATCGTCCTGCAGGCCCGCGCACTCACCAAAGCCGGCATCACCGCACCAACCAGCGCCGCACTCCTACCACCCGATCAGATCCTCCAGATCCTTCGAAACGAGCTCGGACACAACACAGTTCCTATATCCGAGGCCTCAGACCGGCGTCCGGTAGCCGATCTGGTCGCACCGGCCGGGCAAGGCATCGATAGGGCGCTGGCCGTAGCCGGAATCGGCAGCGGCGGCCATGACGGCCTGGTGGCGGATCTTCCGCCGCTGCCACGACAGCCCGGCACCGGAGTCGAGGTCGAACTGTGACCGGGCCGGAACGCGCTGTCGGTGCGGCCGGTCGGCGTCCGGTGGCGCCGAATGCGGCGCAGAAGGTACTGCTGCGGCGGTTGTGTGCGGTGGCGGCCCAGACGAGGGTGTTGCTCGATACCGCCCGAAACGACTATGAGACAGGAGTTTTGGCCGAACCTGCCTGGTTCGGGCGCCTGGATGCCCTGATGGCGCGCAGCGCCGCGCTGGTGGAGCTGGGCCACGCCGGTGGGATCCCGCAGCGGTGGATCGATCTCGCTCGCCAGCAGGGCGAGCGCGGCACGGGGTGGCGGACTCCGCAACGATGGCCCGTCCCGCAACCCGTGCCCCGGGCCCGCCTCATCGACGACCTCGTGGCCGAAGCCCGCGACCTCAGCGACGTCATGGCCGTCCATGCCGCCTACCGCACCCGTGCCCGCAGCGACGAACCCGAATTGCTGCGCACACGAATCGAACCCACAACAGCGTTGCGCCACGAGCGTCTGACCTCGATCGCGGCGCTCTTGGATCTGATCGGACCCGAACGTGACCGGATCAGGCCTGCCTCGGATCCGATCTGGGCCCGCGCTCTGGCGGCCACGGTGCGAGACCGTGGTCCCGACCTGCTGGCACAGCAATGGCGCGCCCACGCCGAACACGAACCCACATCGGTGGCGGCCTACCGGCTGCTGACCGACCACGGCGACCTCGACTTCATCCCGGATTCCGCCATCGCGCCCGTCCCCGCGGTGATGGTCGAGCACATCGCCGCAGCTCTGCGACTGCCACCCGGTCTGGCTGCGCACGATCTGCCACTCGGCGCAGCCACAGACAGCGCCGTGACCGCCGCGTTAGGCGAGCCTCGGTCCGTCGAATTCCCCGCGCCAACTGCCGGCGACCAGCAGCACGTCGGCGCCGGCCCGGCACTCATACATCGCGACAGCGGCCCCAGCCCGTGACCGCGCAGGGGCAGACCCTCTCGAGCCGCTGACTATCCGGCGGAGCACAGAGCTCAACACCAGGAGCAAAAGGATGACGACTCCCCACCCGACACCCGATCCAGCCCGCATCGGAGCGCAGACGTCGACCGTCTCGTCGGGCAGCGACCATGTCCGGGGACCGAACGCCGCCCAGGCCGCGCTGCTACGGCGTTTGCGTGACGTCGCCGACGGACTGCGCCGGATGCGGGAAACTGGCCGTCTCGGAGGCGAATTCGGTCACTTTCCCTCCGAACTGTGGAACGACTACCTCGACGAGATGCACGACCGCGTCGACGCACTCACCGCCCTCGGGTGCGCCGGCGGCATCGCTTCACCGTGGCTTGACTACGCCCGCACCACCACCGCGGCCGGACAGATACCCGACCGCTGGCCGGACACAGACCCGCGGGCCCGCGCCGAACTGATCGCCGCAGTGGGCGGGCAGGCACGGGAGCTGGGGCACATCGCGGCCGTGCATGCCGCCTACCGGTCCCGGATCGCCGCTGTACCCGACCGAGAGCAGGACGCTTTCGCTGAAATGCTGGGCCAGCGATGGGATCGCATCGGCACGGTGGCGGCTCTGCTGACACCTGTTGGCGCCGAACGCGAAGAGATTTGGCCCGGCCTTGAGAGTCCCGCATGGCTCGCCTCTTTCACGCAGCCCATACGCGACATCGGGCCTGCCGAGCTGTCACGGCGATGGCATACCCACCTGTCAGCTCCGGATGCCGACGTGACCACGCACGCGTCGCTGGCCGACTACGGCGACGTGATCTGGGACCCCGACCGCGAACTGGTGCCGCCACCGCAATCGCTGATCGCCCAAATCAGCGCCGAGTTGCATCCCGACCGCAGCGTCGACACGGCGGTCAGTGGGGGCGCCGCGATCGACGCCGATATCGCCGCTGCACTCCCTGATTTGCCCCGCGCATTTGTGCCGGAAATCCCCACACCTGACCCGAATCAGGTTGCAGGCCCCGCCCTCGACACCGGACCCGAACCGTGACAGCAACCCAACCAACCGAAAACAGCAACAACGCAGATCAATCCGAACCCAGGAGATCGCCGATGACCGAACCACAATCACCTCTCGTCCAGCGAAGACCGGTGTGGCAGCAAAGACTGCTCGACCGGATCCAGGACTTGTCCGACGACCGCGGCCGGCTCCTGCGCGAGGGCTACGACACCCGCCCGGGGCGGGGGAGTCGGCCATGCTGGCATGGCGCACTCAGTTGCTGCAGCTGGCGGCTGACCGCAGCGAGATCGAAGCCCGCGCGCTCGCGATCGGCATCCCGCCCGCTGAGATCGCCGCCGCCCGAGCGGCGGGAAGCCGCGGACGCCGAGCCGACCTCAACCCCGAGCCGGGCGCCGATGCGGTGCGCGAGCACGTGATGGGCTGGGTGGCCAGCGACGTATGGCAGATCCAGCACATGGCTGGGATCGACGTCGCCCACCGGATGCGTGCGGTCACCGACGCACCCCGGTTCGAGCCCGAACCGTGGATGGTCGCTCAGTTCGAGCGCAACCTGAGCGCGTTGTGGATACGGGCCGGCAACGTCGCCGACGCGATCGGCCTCACCGTCGAGGAATCCGCCGGAATGTGGGCGCGGACCAGCAGTGACTGGCAGCGAATCCTCGACGCCACGACACATACCTACGACAACGAAGCAGTCGAGGAACGCTGGCGCGTCTACGCCCGCCCTGGCATCGAAACCAGCGTGATACGCGATGCGACGGCCATCACCTTGCGCATGGACGTCGCCCTGTCCGAACAACCCGTGCGCATTCCCACGCCGCACGCCATGAAAACCGCCGCCGCAGCGGCATTCCTGTCCCGACCGGCGACCGGCGCCGACACCGTCGCCTATGCGATCGACCGCGCTCTGCCCACCGAGGCCGACCACACCCACTGGAACACACACACATCCACCGGCCCACCACCGCATTCCGGCCACGACTTCGACGCCGGAACCCAGCTATGACCAGCACCAGCCCCATCCGAACCCGCTGACACGCAGCGTATTTTCCCGCCAAGAGGTATCGACCATGACCGAACCTGACCCCGCAGTATCGATCGAACAGTGGCAGGCGAAGTTGCTGGGCCGCATCGACCGCCTCGCGCGCGAGCACGCGTCGGTGCAGGCACGAGGCTTCGGCGGCTACGCCGGCACCGACGGCACGCCCGAACAAGAGTGGCGCTCGCATCTGGACGCGTTGGAAGCCGAACGCGAAACCACCGAGCAACTGGCCATCGAGCTCGGCATCCCGCCCCAATGGGTCGACCGCGCCCGAACCAACGGTGCCGAAGCAGCCGAACTCCCCACGCCCACAACCGAAATTGCGCAGGCTGTCGCGCCTCCGAGCCCAGCAGCCGGGATACCCGAGGCCGCCGCGTCGGCGTCGAAGCAGTTGTTCATCGATATGGCTGTCGTCGATGTGTGGCATGTGCATCGGATGGCACTGCTGTCAGCGGCGCGCGATGCCCGCCTCAGCGCCGGCCGTTTGGGGTTAGGCGCCGACCCGGTCGCCGATATGCAGTTCCACCGCACCATGAATCTGCACCATCAGCGCGCGACCGGGCTGTCCGACGCCGCGCAACTGTCGGCGCCCGAGGTCGACGCCCTATGGAACAGCCCGCAAGTCCATACCGCCCGCCAGCAGGCCGCCGCGCAGATCAACCGATGGGACGACCTGCAACTGGAATTCGAATGGCGCCGCTACACCCGACCCACAACGGACCCAGCGTTGCCGCCCTACATCCCCGTCGACCCGGACACCGGAGCCCCGACCACCCACGCCCAGGCACGCCCACCCGACCCCGACGAATTGATCGCGCGCGCCGCCGCCGCGCTCGGTATCGACCCCGAGCGCACCGACCGGCTCCCGATCCACCACGCAACCGCCATCGATATCGCTCTGCCCGAAGCCACCGCCCGTGACTGGGCCCCCGACCCCGCCACCGCAGCACAGCCAACCTCCACACGACCCGACCTCGGACCCGAACCCTGACCGTCGCACCGCCAACTCCCGGTGATGGCGCTGGCGCCGCCCTCACTTCAAGCACGATTCCACCCCGATACCGCGAGGACATCCCGTCACGCCACGACCACCGGTCGCGGCCCGCTTCACCAGAAGGCGGAATACGATGTCCGACAACACATTCCCACCGTCGAATTCTCCCGGCGCCAACACGCCGGACCCCGCAGCGAGCGCGTCTCCGTCCGAACCAGCGGCCCCTGCGCCAATACCAGCGACGGCGTTTCGATCCCGCACCGTAGCCAGCCCCCTGGCCGTCCGGTTCGGGCCCGACGACCCCGATGCCGTGCGCGCGACCGCGCTGCGCGCCGTGCAGGACTCGATGAAGCGCTACATCGACTGGCAACACCACCCGGCCCCCGACACCCCGGCTGCCGGTCCCGGCGAGTGGCGGTTGACCGCGATCAACGGCATCGAAGACGATTTGCGTCGCGCCTACCTCGACGCAGTCCAGGGCGGGGTGCCGATCAGCGACATCGACACCGCCCACGACCTCGGGCTCGCCGGAGTGGGCTGGGACCAGCAACCCGCCCACCCCCTGCTGGGACGGCTCGAACACCTCGCCCACGAACTCACCCTCGCCGAGGCCCGCGCCGGCACCGACCGCGTCCGCATCCGCGAACTCGAAAACAAGCTCGACCACGCCCACACTCGGATCGAAACTCTGTCCGAAGACCTCGCCCACGCCCGCAACACCATCGCCCGCCAGACCGAAGAACTCGTCGACGCCGACTGGCTCACCGGACACCGCCACCACAACACCGAACCCGGCCCGCAGCCTGCCCGCGCGCTGGCTCAAACCAACGCCGAGTTGGCACTGGCCAACGACATCGACGCCCTCGAGCACACCACATCGCTCGACACCAGCAGTGGGATCAGTACCGCGATCGACACCGCACTGCCCTGCCAGCCCGATTACTGGCCCGATGCCACCGACCCCGACACCGGGCTACCGCCCGGCACGTCGGATCATGGGCCGGAGGTGGCGCCGTGACCGTGCTGGACGAGCCGCTGGGATTCACCAACCCCGACTACTACCGCGACGCCGCCTCACCTACCGAGCGGCAGCTGCGCGCCGACTTCGCCCGCTACTACCAGCTCCGCGAGATCGCTCCCTCCGCCGCCACGGCCGAGGCGCGAGCCGAATTCAACTCCCGCGCTGACGAGTTGGCGATCCGGTGGGCGCGCCACGAGTCCGAACACTGGCGCGGCACCTGGGCGGGACTGCAACGAGTAGTTGCCGGATGGCGAACCCAACCGGAGATCGCGCGCCGCAACTACGACCAGATCGCCCGCGCCCGCGCCACCGGCGAGGTAGCGATCGACGACGACATCTGGCGCACCCTGCAACAAGCCCGCCTCATCACCGGCCACGGCACCAGCACCGTCACCGGCTCCAGCCAAGACGCCGTCCGCCGCTACCCCTACCTGCAACCCGACATGGGCGCCACCCCAACGCCGATACCGCGACCGGAGAATGAGGTCGATCGACGCACCGCGGTGGAGCGCACTCTGGGCGCGCCGAGACACCAGGCTGTGGCGTTGCCGAGCCTCGCGCAGGTCGACGCGGTCATCGCCGACACCGACGCCCTGCTCGAAACCGAGGAAACAGCAGCCGATCTCGATGACGGGCGTGAGGCACGGAAGATGCTGCTGCCGCGCGCAGTTCGTGAAGCGCGAATCTCGGCCGACTACAGCCACGCCGAAACATGGGAACGCCGCCATGTCGAGGCCCTGCGCGAGATCCAGGACCTCGCCGCCGAGCACAGCAACGTCGCCGACCACCTCGACGGCACCGACGACCAAGCCCGCATCGCCCGCCTCGACCGGCTACGAGCCGGGCTCAGCGCCGCGCGACGCGACGCCCTCGCTATCGGGCTCACCGACGACCAGGTGCAGACCGCCTACGCCACCGGCCGCGACGGAACCTACTGGGCCACACAACCCTCCGATCCCCAGCTGGGACGCATCGCCCAACTGCTCGAACACCGCGACCACGCCCGTGCCGCCGCAGAGTCCTACCACAACCAACTCACCTCAGCGCCCGGCCCGACCGCAGACCCGGCAATACCGATCACTCACCGCGGCCCGGTGGAGGCTGCAGATGCTCCAATGCGCGGCGGCGGTGCAGGTGCCGCCATTAGCACCGCCGTGGACGTCGCCCTCCCCGACACCGACGTCGGCGAATGGTCCCCGCCCGCCGATTTGGTGGCGGCAAAAGAGGTTGTCTCCCAGCTCGATCGGGAGGTGAGCTTGTGATGGCCCTCGGCCAGAGTTATGCACAGCTGTTGTCCCGAGGGGGGGCGGCGTGATGGCGCGGCAGACGCGGCGCCGAACCACCGGCGGGCTCGGCGAGGAAACCTGGCTGCTTCTCATCGCCCTCGGCGTCATCGCTGCGGCGCTCCTTGCCTACGGAGCGCTGTCGGCCGGAAGCTGGTGCGCCGGACTGCCCATCACCGCGCACCCAGCAGCGGCACTGTTGCAGGTAATGGTGGGCCAGCATCGATGGCCGTGGCAATCCAGCGCGATCTTCGCTATAGCGATCGCCGCCAGCGGAGCGCTCGCGAGCGTGTTTCGCAGGCGGTGGGTATTGATGCGGCGCAACGACATCGATCGCGCGGCGCGCACTATGGTTTCCCCGCGACACATTTCTGCCGCGCGACAGCAAGACAACGCCACCGCCGGCCAGCGGCTGCTCAAAGACGCGCCAGCGGAGGTGCGGGCGCAGCCGGGGCCGCCGTTGGGCCGCACCGTCGTCGGGGGAGTGGAGTTGTTCGTGCCGGCAGAGATGGGTGTGTTCATCGCGGCCGGGCAGCGCACCGGCAAAACAATGGCATGGGCGATCCCCGCGGTGCTGAGTGCATGGGGGCCGGTGCTGGCGACCTCCAACAAACCCGACCTCTACCGCCACACCGTACTCGGGCGTGAACAACGCGGCCGAGTCTGGCTGTGCGATCTTCAGGCTGTGACCGGACGGCCGGTGTGTGGGTTCTGGGTCGACCTGCTCGCCCGAGTCCGCACCCTCGCCTCCGCACGAAAACTGGCCTCCTTCTTCGTTTCTGGGGCGTCGGGATCAGCGTCGGAGCGAGCGAACGCACGTGTCGACTCGTACTTCGATGGTGGCGCTCAAGAATTGCTGTCGTTGTATCTTCTGGCGGCCGCGTGTGTCGAGGGTGACCTGCTCCACGTCGCCGAATGGCTGTCCAGCGACCAGGATCAGACCCCGATCCTGGTCTTGCGCCACCACAATCATGTCCGCGCGGCGCAACGCATCCTCGACGCGCAAGGCTTGTACGCGCGCCAGAGGGACGGGTTGTACGACATGGCGCGCAGGTTCTTGAACGTGCTCTCCGACGAGGACTACGCCACCATGATCACCCCACCCGCCCGCAAACGCGTCACCGTCTACGAGACCAGCGAATCGATCGTCCTCCACAGCACCCTCGCTGCGGCGACGCACAACCTGCCCGAATTCAAACCCGCCGAGTTCATCACCAGCAACGACACCCTCTACGCGCTGTCGATGACCGGACCCGACTCCGCCGCAGCCCTCACCGCCGCCCTCGTCGGTCAAATCCTCGAATCCGCACTGGCATTCGCGCGTGCACGTCCCGACGGCCGCCTCGCCGTGCCGCTGCTGGCAGTGCTCGACGAAGCAGCGAACTGCGCACTCATCGACGCACTACCCAGCTACTACACCTACGCCGCCGGATGCGGCGTCATCCTGCTGACCATCGTGCAAGTCCTCGAACAAGCCGAAGACCTCTGGGGCACAAACGGATTGACCGTCATCCGCGCCCAATCGATCGAGATCTACGGCGGCAACATCGCCACACCGACCTATCTGGAGCAGTGGGCGCGTCTGGTCGACGACCACGACGTCGCCGACCACTCCCGCTCCACCGGGCCGGGAGGCACAAACCGCAGCACCAGCTGGCGCGCCGAACCCATCCTCAACGTCGCCAAACTCGCACGCCTCCCGAAAGACCGCGCCATGGTCCGCCTCCCCGGTCACGAACCCGTCTTGATCGAAAAGCAGTTCTGGTGGGACAACCCCACCCTCGAACCACTGGTCACCCGATCTCTTGCCCGCTATGCCAACCCACCCAGCCCAGCCACCCCACCGGCGCGGCCGGACAACCCAGGTGGCGCAGCAGGAGTCGAGCTATGACCCCACCCGCAACACCTGGAGCTGCACGACAGCGGAAGCCCATGGCGCCGGCGTATTCGGACTTCGTTACCTTCGCCGAGCAATGGCTGTTCCCGTTCGTCACCGTCCGTCTCGCCGAAGCCAACCGGGAACACACCTGGACCTGGTGCAGCCAATGGTGGCGCCACCGCGCGGTGAGCGTGCGGATCGCTCACCTGCACCGGGGCTTCGAAGCCATGCGTGCCGACAAGAACGCCGCGGGCCTGTCGACCTTCATACTCCATCACGTCGACCCTCACTTCGGCGTCATCCTCGACGCGGCCAACGGACCCCTGCACCGCTGCACCCGCACCAAACACGTCGCCCTCCCGTCACTTTCCTGCGAACCCGTGCCGCCCGGATGGTTCAAACCCCCGGGCAAGTCCGATACCGAGTCCGGCAACACCAAGCCCTATCGGTTCGGCCACTATGCCGATTTCGTCGAGCAGTGGCTGCTGCCGGTCACCGCGGTCCGCATCGCTGCCAACCACCGCGAAGACCAATACACGTGGTGTCGACGCTGGTGGGACCACCGCAGCGTCGCCGTGCGCCTCGCCGCCCTACATGTCGTATTCGAAGCCGCCCGCGTCGCCGAGGACGGCTCTGCCATGTCGACACTGTTCGTCTCCCACATCGACCCCCACTTCCGGTACATCCTCGACGCCGCCAACGGGCCCCTACACCGCTGCACCCCAGACCACCACACACCCGAAACCGGACTACCCACCGCAGACGTCCCCGCCAACTGGTTCACCACACTCGGAAACACCGCCCCGACAGACGATCTGGGATTCGGACCAGACTTCCGGGACCACCCGGAACACCGATGAGTGCCATACGCGGACCCGTACGCGTCGATGACGATCCCGGGTGGCGGGTGGGTGCCCCCGGGGGAACCGCTGAAGCAGCAGCGTGGGAATTGACGTCATTGTGACCATGTGGTGGGTCGGGCTGATGCAACAGCGCGACTGGTCACGGATGCCGCTTGGCTGGCGACACACGTGTGCCTGACGCGGTACCCGATGGCGGTGCGGCGTAGGGTCTCCGCGACCCCGAAACCCTTCAGGAGTTGTCTTCGATGGCCGACCGCCACCTGATCGACGTCCATATACTTCTCACCGACAGTGACCGGCTTCTGCTGACCCGTCGCGGCGGCACCGATGAGTTCGCCGGTCGATGGCACCTGCCTTCGGGAAAGCTCGACAAAGCAGAGGCCATCACCGCGGCCGCAGCGCGCGAGGCGTATGAGGAAGTCGGGGTCGTGATCGATCCCGCTGATCTACGCGTTGTTCACGTCGTGCATGTGGCTGGCTCGGGTCCGGAGCCGCGTCTGGGCGTGTTTCTGCACACGACGCGGTGGCAGGGCGAGCCGGTGAACCGAGAACCGGACAAGTGCCTGGGAGTGACGTGGTTCAGATTCGACGAGCTGCCCGACGACATCATTGAGTACCCGGCCATCGGTATCCAGGCCTTCCTCGACCGTGACGCCGCGTTGTTCAGCGAATACGGTTGGCCCGTTCCCGCTGTCGTGTAGTTCAGCCGTGGGTGCGTGCGTATTGCGTGCGGCTGAGGTAGGTCAGTTTGTCGCGGATGTAGCTGATCGGTGCTTCTGACAGCTGGATGCCGGTGGAGAAGTTGAATTCGTCTCGGCCGTACATGGTTTCGTCGACTCCACCGGCGGTGAGGTCGACGGGGGAGTAGTCGAGCAGCTGCTGCGGTGTGTAGCGGCCGGTGGCCATGAGGCGGGTCCATTCCGGGGTGCCGGGGTAGGGCCGGAACTCGAACACGCTCGCTCGAAACGTCCCCGGGAGAAGGTCTGTGGCGTCCCACAGTCGGTGGATCAGGGTTTCGGTGTCGTCTATCTCCTCTTTCGTTTCACCGGGGAAGCCGAGGATGAAGTAGCCCTTGACGTTGATGCCTCGCATCAGAAGCCGGTGGGCGACGCGGACGGCCATTTCGGGGGTGATGCGTTTGTCGATGTATCGCAGGACGCGGTCGCTGCCGGATTCGATGCCGAGCGCGACCTCGCGTAACCCGTTGGCCGCCAAGGTATCCAGCATGGCGTCGGATGTGTGGTCGAGGACGTTGATACGCCCGGTGGCGTCCCAGCGTGCCCAGTCGCCGATGCGTTCGGTGCTGAAGGCGTTCATCATTGTTTCGATGACCTTTTTCCAGCCGAGGAACAGGTCGTCGACGAACCGGAATGCGGTCACATCGTGCTGCTCGCGCAGCTGCGTCAGTTCCTCGATGATGTTGTGGGGCTTGCGAACTCGGATGGTGATGTCGGGGTTGGCGCTGGCAGCGGCGCCGCAGAAAGTGCAGTTGTAGGGACAGCCGCGGGCGCCGACCATGTTGGCTTCCCAGCGACCGCCCTCCCAATGGGGGTCCTGGCACAGGTAGGCGCGATCGACGAACGGCATCGTGTCGATGTCCGGTGCCAGATGGTGCTGCATACCGGGGACGCCGCCGGTGACCGGAGTTTTCAGGATCGGGTCCAGCCACATGACCCCGGGGAGTCGAGTGCGGTTGTGGTGATCTCTCAGTAGCTCGGCTACTCGGGTTTCGGCTTCTCCGAGTACCAGTGCGGCGCAACGGCTCATTCGAGGGTCGGTGAGTATGGCGGTCGGCATTGCCTTGGCCTGGTGGCCGCCGAGCATGACCGAGATGGCGGGGTCGAGTCCGGCAGCGATGGTCGCGGAGATGTCGTAGGTCGGCGCGAGCAAGTTCATTCCCGCCCAACGCGGGCGGGCCTCGTTCACTACGTCGATTGTTTCGCTGATGCCGAGGCCGTGGGCTTCGGCATCGAGGACGGCGACGTTGTACCCTTGGTGGGCTGCGTAGGTGGCGATGTAGGCCATCCCGAGCACTGGGAGTGTGAAGTCGTTGACCCGCGGCCGGACGGAATAGTCGCGTAGCGGGGCGTTGACCAGGAGCAGGTCGAGGTTGCGTTTCGGGTCGGCTCCGGCGAGCGGGTCAGTATGCGGTCGAGCGGTCGAGCTTTCCATGGTTGATCCCCCACGTGAGTGTCAGAATTGTCCAGGCGGACAACTGGTTTCCCGCCATCTCTTCCCAGGCGGCCTTGAACGCCGGCGCTCCCTTGGGCCAGTCCCGCTCGGGGTTGAGGCGCCGTGCCGCCGGTTGAACAGCGATGTCGGAGTAGTCGTAGAAGCTGAAGTCGTTGGTGTAGTCGGCGACAGCAGTACATGCCGTCCATCGCCCGACCCGGGGGATGGTTTGCAGCGCCTGCACCAGGTCGATGGCGGGCAACGTTTCCCAGACCTCGCCGTGGGTGAGGAAGCAGCGTGCAGCGTCGCGTAGCGCTGACTTGGGGAATGCCGCGCCGACGGTTCCGAACTGTTCGTCGGTGAGGGCGAGGATCCGATGCGGCTCGGGGAACAGCCACGCCGTCAAACCGTCGCGGGTGACAGGTTCACCGTAGGCGATGCAGAATCTGAGGTATCGGGTGCGGGCGTGTCCGGCTTGGACCACTTGCCGCATAATCGCCGCCGTCACCGCATTCCACAGCGACGGATTGGCTACGCGCACAACAATTCCGGCATTCTTCAGCGGCGTCACCAGGTCGTCGGGGCCGGACAAAACGCTCGGATCCACCGTATCGATTCTTATGGTGCTTCCACCGGAGTCGACGGCTTCGGTTCCCTCGGCAGAATCAGCCTTGATCAACACGGCTGAATCGCCGACGGCGACGGCCCGGTATGCGGCACCGGCGTCGGTATGCAGCCAGGCGGGGTGGTCGGTCATGATCATGCAGTACGTCCTTCGCTAGCGTGATGGTCCGGCGGCGGGCCCGACGAGGTGGGCGATGGCCAGGGTGGTCTCGTTCTCCGTGTGCTCGGTGCAGTCGATCACATGGACCGGCCAGCCACGTGTGCGGAGATCCTCGGCGACCTGGTCGAACAACTCCAGTTCGCGGGCGATGCTGTAGTCGGGCTGGCGTTCGAACCGGTTGTGTGCGCCGCGCGCGGCGAGACGGTCCGCGATGACCTTGGGGTCGGCGCGTAGGACGACCGCTACCTCCGGGACCCGAATCCCTTCGTTCAACTGCCATACCCGCTCCGCGGGGACCCCGTCGAGTACTTGTAGGACCAGGCTGGACGGCAGGTACCTGTCGCACACCACGATCTTCTCGTCGGCGAGTGCGGGCACGATCTCCACGCGCTGCTGGTGATGTCGGTCCCCAGCTACTAAGCACGCCAAGGCAATTCCGGTATAGGTGTCGGTGTACTCGCGTATGTGGTCACCGAGCACGGTGCGGCTCGGCTGGCTGGTCGCGTACGCGGGTAAGCCTGTGCTGTGCAGATGTTTCACCGTCGATGTCACAGTGGTGGACTTGCCGACTCCACCCGCGCCGTCGATCGTGATCAGCCGTCCCGTCACCATCGGCTCCTCGTGCTCTTGTACCGATGCTCTGTCCCAACGAGCGACATCCTCGGACGTAGACGCCTCGACTCGATAAACATCTCTCCCAACCCTTCCAAGGCACAGACCGCTACGGGAATTTTGGAATAGTCGGCCCCGTTCCGGCGGCGTCGAACTGCGGTGACGGTCACGGCTCGCTGTCCTCCTCATCCTCGATGCGCTGTCGGATCTCGGCCACGGAGCGGCCTTTCGGGATCCGGCTCGGCCAACACCACAGCGCGGCCACCACGATCGCCAACACGCCGAGAACGCTCCCGCCGAAAACCCAGATATCGCTCAAGGAAGTGCCCACAATCGTTCGCAGGGCAGCCGCCGGCGCCGGGGATCCGGCGCCTCGAAAGTCACCGAGACAGCCCGGTAGTCGGCGACCCAATGCAATGCGAACCGGATCGCGGCCGGCATGCATGCGACGAGCTTCAGCTCATGAGTATTCGGGACGGTGATAAGTAGGCACAGACCGATGTCCGGTTCGTGCGGTAGCGGCGAGTCGGGTTGAGCTTCAGTGGGTTCGGTGAAGCTCATCTCGGCTCGCTATCGCTTCCCCGGACCGAGGCGTTGTCGGCCAGCCCGCCTAAGACGTCGAGCAGGATCTCGAGGTTCACCCCGTGCGGTAGCGGAGCGTCGTCGGTGCGCCGCGGCCGGAATCTCGGCCCGTGAGCAGCTGCGCGCTCGCGAGGGATGTCGACCGGCGGAACGATCTTGCCCTCGCGGACGAGGCAGCTGTACGCGCTCGCCTTGCGCGGGCATTCGACGGCTCGGCAATTCTTGTGCTGCTGCATGATCTGGTGCGCTGTGTCGGCGGTGAGTGGCTGCAGCGGATGTGAGTGCTCCGGGTCGGAGAAGCCCGGCAGGTCCGCAGCCCAAGTCGCTGGGGGACAGACTGTTTCGAGATCGAACATCTCGCAGACCCGGCTCGGCGTGTTGCCGACGGTTTCCAGGTCGTAGACCACCATCGCGTCGACATTCAGGCTGGCGGCCAGACCGAGCGCGTAGCCGACCGGATCGGTGGCGTCGGCCGGGGGATGCACTGTGTAGAGGTGGAGGTAGCCGAGCCGTTCTGCGTGACGCTGGACCTCCATCGCGTGTCGTGGCGCGTGGGGGCCGGAGACTTCCGCGCGTACGAGGCATATCGCAGTTGGCTTCTGGTTCGGTTGGCCGAAATCCATTCCCTGTCCTCTTGTCTTGTGTGGACGGTTCCTGCCGCCAGGGAGCTACGGTTTGCGGCCGATCGCCGCGTAGGTGGACACCTCGGCGTCGGTTGCCTTGCCGAGGGTCGGGGTGACGATGCCGGGCTCATCGAGGACCAGGTGCTCGAAGAACGCGGCGACTTGCTCGCGGGTGCGAGGCCGGTACAGGATGCCGTCGTTCGTGTATGTGCGGGCGGCTTCCTCGATCTGCTCGGGTGCATGGTCTGCGGTGGCCGTGCTCAGGACGAGCGCGGATCCGGCCGCGAGCGGCGCGAGCAGCGCACGCACCCAGCGCAGCGCGTGGGACTGGCCCGGCACCAACTCGATCACCCCGACAATCGACACCGCGGTCGGCTCGTTGAAATCGAGCCGTTTGCTCGCGAAATCGAGGATGGCTTGCGGATTTTCGAGTTCCCCCGCGAACCAATGCACGGTGTCGTTGGCGGACATCGCGCGGCCATGACACAGCACGAGCGGATCGTTGTCCACATAGACGATGTCGGCGTCCGGTTTTTCGCGCTGGGCGACGAGGTGAACGCTCGGCCCGAGCCCGGCGCCGATATCGAGGAACTGGCGCACCCCATCGCGTGCGAGCGTCTCGATGGCACCTCGGTGGAACACGCGGGCGGCCCGGACCGCGGTGCTGGCGCCCGGAAACTGTGCGCGCACACGCTCGGCGAGAATGCGGTCGACCTCATAGTTGTCTTTGCCCCAGTCGAGAGCATCCCAGACCCGCGCGGATTGTGGTTTGCCCATGGATTCGACGAGCCGGTTGATGAGCCGCTCGTCCCCGGTGTCGGTGCCGGTCATGCCGGCCGCCGCACGGGGGCGATACGGTCGCGTTCCGCCCACCAGCGAAGGCCGTCGGCGACTGCGGCGACGTAGTCGGCGGATGGGCGGGGCAACTTCCGTGCGTCAAGGTGCTGCTCCGGGATGCGCTGGGGGAGTTGGTTCACCGGCCCACCCGGGCGAGCTGGGCCAGCCGGACGAGCTTGGTCGGCGGCGCGACGACAACGACGTCGACGTGGGAGGAGATGGCGTCGGGCACCTGGTCGCCGTCGAAGTGCTGGACGGTGGGGACGATGACGGCCTCGACACCGTCCATCCGGTCGAGGACCGCGCCGAGTCGGTGCTCGGGATCGTCGGTGTGTGAGCCGAAGACGATCGTCTTCTTGAGGTTGTAGCCGTGGCACTTGGCGTGCGCGCGCAGGCGTTCCTCGTCGGCTTTCTGGTGGGTTCCGGAGACGTCGCTCCGCACATATCCGATGGCATCGATGCTCATGGTCAGTTCGCTCTCGATTGCTGGTCCGTGAGTTGGTGGGCCGCTCGCCGCCGGGGATGACGAATTCACCCGGCGGCGAGGTTGACCAGACCGTATGAGCGCGAGACTGATTCACCGGGTACATTCCGTACCCCATACATCGGCGATACGCTTGGTGCTGACGAGCACAATCAGCGGGAGGCACTATCGTGCATGCCGGGAACAGCCTGGCGATTGGCCAGCGGATCAAGATTCACCGCGAACGCGCGGGAATGTCACGCCCCGTCTTGGCGGGGCTGCTTGGACGATCTGGCGGATGGTTGAAGGCTGTAGAAACCGGCCGCCTGCAGACCCCGCGACTACCGATGTTGCTCCGGATCGCGCAGGCCTTGGACATCGAGGACCTCGCCGAATTGACCGGAGATGACCACGCTGTGCCTGTCGTGGTGTTCGCAGGTGAGCGCCACGCTGCGTTGACGCAGGTGCAATCGGCGCTGACCGACTTCCGGATCACGTCGCGTGACCGGCAGCCGAGCACGCAGCATCTCGCCGAACGACTGCGGCAAGCATGGCACATCCGGCACTCCAGCCCGGATCACCGCACACAGCTCGGGGCGCTGCTGCCGGGCCTGATTCGCGACGCGCAGGGCGCCGCACGCACCGCTTCCGGGCCGGAGCGTCGCGCCGCGCGGAAGCTACTCGCCGGCGTCTACCAGCTGGCCGATTTCTACGTGGCATATCAGCCCGCTCCAGAGTTGGTGTGGATGGTCGCCGACCGGGCGCTCGAACAGGGATACGAAGCGGACGACCCGTACGTGATCGCGTGCAGCGCGTGGGGGATGGTCCAGGCGCTGCGCGACTCCGGTCGGTGGGAGGAAGCGATCGATCTTTCCCGGGACTCGATAGACCGCCTTGCCCCGTATATCGAGCGCGACGCGACCGCCGACGATTGGCGTGGAATCGTGGGCGCGCTGGAGGCCGAAATCGCCTACGTCTACGCCCGCCGCGGCCGGTACGGCAACGCATGGGCAGCATGGGAGCGCGCCGATGAGTTCGCCCGGCGGCTCGGTCCCGCGTATCGGCACGTACAGACGTCATTCTCGATGCCAGTGATGTCGGCGCACGCAGTGACGCTTGGTGTCGAGCTCCGACGCTCCGGTGAGGCACTCCGCTCCGCCTCCGGGTTCGACCCGGACGACATCGTGTCGGTGCCGCGTCGCAGCCGTCATTTCATCGAGGTCGCCCGTGCCCACACTCAGCAGGGGGAGTCGACTGCGGCGCTTGCGCTGCTCGCGAAGTCGGAGCGCACGGCCCCGGAGACGATCAAATACAACGGGTATGCCCGCGACATGGTCCTCGGCCTGTTGAAGTCGCCGCCCGCCGGGATGCGCGACGAGGTCCGCGAACTCGGACAGCGCGTCGGTCTAGCCGCGTAAGCTGTTGGGGCACAGTGCCACTGTGCTCGTCAAGGGAGCCGCCTCGCTCTGACCGGGGCGGCTCCCGACGCGTATCCGGCGCACTCAACGCGCGGCCCTGAGCGCTCGCTGCGGCACCCACTGCCGCACCGGCACCCGTCCCTGCTCATTCCCGGTCATCAGCACGAAATCGACCAGGCCGAGCCATGTTCCGTCGGCTGCGCGCGCCCACATGTGCAACCGCCCGGGAGTCTGACCGGTGACGACGAGGCCGCCAACCTTGATACCCATCGCGATGTGATTCCGTCCGAACGGACGGCCGACGTCGGCTCCGGTGGGGAAGATGACGGAGAGGTCGACCAGGACCGGTGGCGGCGGGTCCACGGTGCGGCGGAGGTTGAACGGGTCCGGCCAGTCCTCGAACATGTGTGCGAACTGTAATCGATCCGCTGTTTCGGTGCGGCGAGTGCAACCGAACAGCAACCCGCCCCGTCCTACATGTATGGACGACGTCGAGCGCGCGTCATTGATCAGAGTCGGTATCGACCCCGACGGCGACCCTCGGGAAGTCGCTGAACAGGTGAGGGTGAGTGACTACCTCATCTGCCACGCCCTTTGGCTTCGCAATTGGTGTCGCATACTTTAGGAGATTTTGCGTGCTGGGCCACCGTTTGTGTCTACTTCCCAACGGCGGCCCGTCTCGTCGGTGTAGCGGAGAGCCACGTATTCGGCGGGAACGTCGGGGAGATCCTTCGGGAAGAGAGACAGCGTTTGGTCGGTCTGGAGGCTGAGAACCGGCAACAGCTCAAGTTTCTCGGCCACGCCGCCCGGGTTGGGGTAGAGAATGATCCGCCGCTTGAATTTGAGGTCATCGACCACGACGCCGTCCTGGACGAAGCGGGAAATTTCTAGGTCGAAGATCCGGGAGTTGCGCCAATTCTTCACGTACACCCCGGCTTCCAGCGTCACTGGCGTGACCGAGTCGTCGGTCATGAGTTTCTTCGCGACGACGAACACCAGCCCGGCTTCCCGTGCGCGATCTGCGGCGACCTCGTCTCGCTCTGCCTGTCGAGCGCGTTCGGTGTGTTGGCGGTCGGTTGTTGCTATCCAGAGTGCGACAACGGCCGCTATGAGGCTGCCGAGCGCCCCCAACCACTGCCCGAATCCGGTGTACCAGTCGACATTCTGGCCGTTGGCCTTCGCGAGCTGAGTCCCGCCCCAGAGCAGCAGGACGGCGACCGAGGTCCCGGTCGCCGTCCATAGCCATACAGTCCGAGTACGCGGCCTGCCTAATCGGTCATCGGGCAGTGACACAGCCCTGCACCGCGATTCCGTCGTCGTCGCCGGCCGAGAGGTTGAGGATGTGGCGGCCGTCGGGGAGCTGTGAGTTTCGTCTCGCTCCGCCGGACAGAGACCACACGGCCGCGCCCTTGGCATACCAGACGTCGGCGCTCGACACCCGCTTGTCGCCGTCCATGATGTGCCCGCCGATCCACACGCCGTCGCTGCCGTTGATCGCCCACGCGTTCCCCAGTGAGTACCGGGAGTCGATGAACGAGCCGTTCACCGCGGCGAGGTAGCGGTCTGGAACGGGCTGACACCGCGGCGAGCGAGACACGCCCGGGACGACGGCGGGCGCCGCACTCATCGGCAGGGGCGCCGGCGGGGCGGCGGTCGTGATGGCCGGTGCCGCCACGGTGGTTGGCGTGGCGGCGCGGGCCGAGGTTGTGGCGCTGGCGCGAGTGCTCGATCCGGCGGCCGAGTTCTTCGAATCGTCATCGTCGGTATCGGCGACAGCACCGATGATGCCGAGCAGCAGTACTACGACAGCAAACCCGAGGAAGCTGAGGAGCAGGATCCGCTTGCGCCGCGAGCCGCCGGGGGCGGGCGGGTGTTCGGTTGTCATGCAAGGGGATAGCGCGCAGGCGGCGATTCGTTACCACGGCTGACCAGGGTGAAACCAGAAATCGGCCGTAGGCTACAGTCGTCGGGCCGAAGAGAACCCCGACCGACTGAGGTGCTGGTCAGGGGTAGTTTCTGCTGTGCCCTCGGCAGGGTTCGAACCTGCGGCCTTCTGCTCCGGAGGCAGGTTTGGCATGTACGGTGTGGTCCGTATCCTGGCGATTCGGCTTCGCCACCCGGTCAGGCTATCTGCGGTTGTCTGGCTGTGTCCGTGACACTTGTGACACGCTCGTGACAGCGATCCGAGACCGGAATGGCCTACGGCAACACTCTTCCGGCGAGGCGACTTGTACTAGTAGCGGCCCGGCATACCGTCGGCGATGGCCGAAATCCGAGTTGGGGACCGCATTACATGCGTCAGGCAGTCCGGACAGGAATCCCCGGACGGCGAGATCCCGATGGTTCAGTTCTATGGAACGGTTCTTGAGGTACATGGGGTCGACGAGTGGTGCAAGCCTGCCGATGACGGGCATGTCGATTGGTACTGGGTTCGGAAAGACGTTACGCGCGAAGAGCTCTGTGTCTCGGCGATGGAGGCAGGCCGTGATGCGGGTGAATGAGCGTACCGACGATGACTAGGGCTTTTGCGCGATGGATAGGCCGCATATCCGTCTCCGACTGCTCTCTCCCATCATTCTCATACTTGCCGCCCTCAGCGGAAGGCGGCTGGGTCAAGGGTTTTCCCTTGACGCGACCGTCTGGAGCGAGACAATTAGGCAATGAGGAGGGTGGGGGAACCGGGTTCGGAACCACAGCCGCGATCATCGTGTTCGTTGCGGTCGAGGAGAATGTTGGGATGCCTTCCCTCGAACCACGCTCGCTGACATGGCGGCTGCTGGTTGCAACCCGCGCTCTGGGTTTCTTTGCGCCACACCAGAACCGACAGATGCGCACCGTAATTAGCCGCAATCCCCAAACCACTGATGCTGACGGCGACAGCACAATTAAGCCTCTGAATGTCGCGGGCTTCCTGCACTACCTGAATCACGAGGACCCCTCGGTCGAGTGGTTTGAGGAAATCCATCATATTCGTCCAATCCTCCGCCAACTCGTCCGTTCGGGGCGGTTGGAGTTGGCGCATCCGACTGGTCTGCTCTTCGCTGACCAGTACTGGGCAACTCTTGACCACGGCATAACTCGCTTCCAACGCGGCGGATACCTGTGGCTTGCCGACGTACTGGGACCGGAACTGATAGTACGGACGATCGGCGCAGCAACTGTTCTGATCAGTGGACGGACCCGAGAGGGTGGTTTCGGAACCGGTTCAGGGATTGTTTTGGATGACTCGCATGTTCTGACGAACGCTCATGTGGTTCGTGACATGCGGCTCGACGAAGAGATCACCACTTCCTCGGTGTCGCCGCCCTGGTACGAGCATCACCGCGTCGCCCCCGGGCGAGCGCGAGTGGTCAAATTTCACGTCCATGACCGTGTCGACATGGCAGTGATCGAGATCGAGCCGGTCGACGAAGCGATCTATGTGCCGCAGGGATTGGCATTCCGGGATCCTGTCTGGGCCGACGATGTGATCACCCTCGGCTACCCGCCCGTACCTTGTGCGACAGAGTCACCGCTAATCGTGCATCGTGGTGAGGTCGTGAACCCAGAGGTCGGAATGTTGGATGGACCTGGTTTTCTTTACTCGGCGACCACCCGCGGCGGGAATAGTGGTGGTCCGGTAGTCGCGCTCGACGGCAGGGTCGTTGGTCTTGTTGCCCATGCAGTCTTTCAGGAGGGAAACAGTGAGGCTCCGTACTTCCGGTCGATCCCGTCCTCGACACTCGCGCAGGCAGCGACCGAACTCGGATTCTCATCTCTGATCAGATTCGAGGATTGGTCTGGTCAGGAGGGAGCCACCACAGGCCCGCTCGCGAATCAGCAGCAGTGATGCGCTGCCCTTTGTTGGGCAACTAAAAGGTCTGCTGGCGATGAATCCGGACCACAGCCGGTTGACCGGGCTGGGTGCCGGCCGATTCGGGATCGACTGCGGAAGGTAAGTCGGGTACGGCTCGCCTGGTGCCCAAAACTGAGTCATCGATTCGGGAGCTTCCAATGGATGACGAGATGGGCCGTTGGTGCCACGGCCCTCGTGGTATTGGCCGATTTCGGGCGGATATGGCGTAGTTGCTGGTCAGTGGGTGCGGGCCGCGTCGGGGCCGATGAGGCTGGTGAGTTCGCGCATGGCCTGCGGGGATGGTTTGAATGCCGCAGTGAGCTGGTTTGGCTGGGCGGCAACGGTTCTCATCGCGGCCGGCGCGATCGTGGCCGCGGCCGCGGTCACCGTGTTGGTACGCGTGCCCCCCGTTTGACGCTTCCGCTGACTTCCAGCAACCGATTGACCTGTCGGCAGCCGAGCCAAGTACCAACCAAGCACGTCCGCAACCCGAGCCGCTACGGCACA
>NZ_BDCM01000016.1 GCF_001613505.1 Nocardia mikamii NBRC 108933 | reverse complement strand
CGCCAGATCACACTCCCCCGACCGCAGCGACTGCGCGGCCAGATGCATCGCCACCAGCGATGACGAACACGCCGTATCGACTGTCACGGCAGGGCCTTCGAAGCCGAACACATACGACACCCGCCCGGACGCAATGGATCCCGAATTCGCACTACCGGGGTAGTCGTGAAACGACATTCCGGCGAACACCCCGGTGGAGCTTCCCCGGAGCGAGGCCATATCGACGCCCGCGCGCTCCAACGCCTCCCACGAGGTCTCCAGCAGCAACCGCTGCTGCGGATCCATCGCCCTGGCTTCATTGGGACTGATCCCGAAGAACTCGGCGTCGAAATCGGCTGCCGTATAGAGAAATCCGCCGGTGCGGGCGTATGTCTTCCCCGGCGTGCCCGGCTCCGGGTCGTAGAGGGATTCGATATCCCAGCCGCGATCGACCGGCAGGTCGCCGTTGGTATCGACGCCGTCCGCCACCAGTTGCCACAGATCCTCGGGTGAGGACAC
Organism: Nocardia mikamii NBRC 108933; assembly: GCF_001613505.1. GTDB lineage: Bacteria > Actinomycetota > Actinomycetes > Mycobacteriales > Mycobacteriaceae > Nocardia > Nocardia mikamii. Next base: position 249,766 of record NZ_BDCM01000016.1, on the reverse strand, counting down.
GCCACCGGGATAGCGGCAACTCATCGCCACGATCGCGATCGGATCGTCGTCGGCTCGAGGGCGATCGACGACGCTCTCTTCGACGCCGACGGCGCCGGTCAGCTCCGCGGCGATGAATCGAGCGACGACATGCGGCGTCGGATAGTCGAAGACGAGCGTGGCCGGGAGGTGCAGGCCGACTGCGGCACCGAGCTTCTTGCGCAATTCGACACCGCCGAGCGAATCGACACCCAGCTGCTGGAACGTGCGCCGGGGATCGACCTCATCCGCCGACGTATGCCCGAGAACCTCGGCGGTCACCGATCGAACGAGGTCGAGCGCCGCCGACTCGTCCGCCGGGGCACCGCCCGCGGTGCCGGCCGGCGCCCGGTCGCGAGCCGTCGCGGGAGCGATATCACGCAACAGTGCCGGAAGTTCGTCCCCGCGGCCGCGGAGGGCCGCCGTATCGACCCGGGCCGCCACCACCTGCGCGGATTCGGTGGTGATCGCCAGATCGAACAGCGCCAGCCCCTCGGCCGCGGTCAGCGGGGGCAGCCCCTGCCGTCGAATCCGCGCGATATCCCCGTCCGACAGCAGTGCGCCCAAGCCGGTCGCTTCCCACAGTCCGTAGTCGATGGCGGTCGCGGGCAAACCCGCAGCACGACGATGAACAGCCAACCCATCCAAAAACACATTCGCCGCCGCATAATTCGCCTGACCCGCCGCCAAAACCAAACCACCAGCCGACGACACCAACACGAACAACGACAACGACCGCTCACACGTCAACTCATGCAAAAACCACGCCGCATCAACCTTCGGCGCGAACACCGAATCGACACGCCCCGCCGTAATCGACTCCACCACACCGTTATCCGCAACACCCGCCGCATGCACCACACCCACCAACGGACACTCATCCGAAATCCCATCGATCAACCCGGACAACGCATCACGATCCGACACATCACAAGCGACAACACGCACCCGCGCACCCAACCCCACCAACTCATCACGCAACCGCCCAGCACCAGGCGCAGCCAAACCCCGACGCGACACCAAAAGAAGATGCGTCACACCGTGATTCACCACCAGACGCCGAGCGATCAACGCACCCAGACCACCCGTCCCACCAGTCACCAACACCGTGCCCGATCCGAGTGCCCGGACGACCGTCGCCCCATCGTGCCGACGTAACCGCGGCACCGACAGAGCTCCGCCCCGCAGCGCGACCTCAGGTTCTTCTCCGGCCGAAAAGGCTGATGTCGCCATCGATATCGCGCTCTGTGCCCAGGCATCGTCATCCACGTCGAGCAGCTGGAAGCGGCCCGGATGCTCGGCCTGCGCGGCCCGCACCACACCCCACACCGGCGCCTGCGCGAGATTCACCGGCTCGGACACATCGACGGAGACGGCACGGTCGGTCACCACGACCAGCCGCGAGCCGGTGAGGCGCGAATCGCGCAACCACAGGTGCACGGTCTCGAGCAGCTCGGCCACGACCCGCCGAGCCGCGAGCGGCGGCTCACCCTCGAACGTCGGGCACTTCCACAACACGATGTCCGGCACGGCGGACTCCACCGCGGAATCCAGATCGGCGATCAGCGCCGCCGCATCGGGAAAACTCCGCACCTCTGCCGCGTTCCCGCCCACCACCGCGACACGTTCCGGATCGACGATCCGCGACGACCGCGCGGCAGCGATCCATTCGACCCGCAGGAGCGATTCGGGGACCCGGTCGAGATTCCCGACCGGCACGTCTGCGCCCATACCGGCTGGGCCACGGGAGGATTCGAGCCAGAAGTGCCTGCGGTCGAAGGCATAGGTGGGCAGTTCCACCTGCCGCGGATTCCGGCCGGCGAAGACCGCATCCCAGCGCATCGGAACTCCCCGGACGAACAGCCGTGCCGCGGCGGCCAGGATGTCGGTGGGTTCGTCTCGGTCGGCACGCAGCAGGGGCACCGTGACCGCGTCCTCGGGGAGGCAGTCGGCCGCGGCCGCCGACAGCACCGCATCCGGCCCCACCTCGACAAAGGTGTCCACGCCCTGCGCCCAGGCGGCAGCCGCGGCGTCGGCGAACCGGACCGGCAGGCGCACCTGATCGACCCAGTACCGCGGCGTGCACCACAGCTCGGGATCGGCCACCGCGCCGGTCACCGTGGAGATCACCGGCATTCGCGGCGGGTCGAATCGCAGGGTCTCGACCACCTCGGCGAAACGCTCCAGCATCGGTTCCATGAGTGCGGAGTGGAACGCATGACCGACACGCAACCGTTTGACGCGCCGCCCACGCGCTCGCAAGAGATCGGCAAGTTCGTCAATTCGCTCCGCGCGGCCCGAGATCACCACTGCCGCAGGCCCGTTCACGGCGGCCACGTCCACGCCGTCCAGACCGTGCAGCAGTTCGGCGACCTCGGCGGCACCGGCCTGTACCGCGAGCATCGCTCCGCCGGGGGGCAGTTCCTGCATCAACCGGCCGCGCGCCGCCACCAGCGCGCAGGCGTCGGACAGGTTCAGCACACCGGCCGCGTGCGCCGCGGCGATCTCACCGATCGAATGTCCGAACACGACCTCCGGTGTGACACCCCATGTTTCGAGGAGCCGATACAGCGCCACCTCGACCGCGAACAGCGCCGGCTGGGTCAGCCAGGTCCGGTCCAGGTCCGCTCCGGAGTCGATCGCCTCGCGCAACGAACATCCGAGCAGGGGATCCAGATGGGCGCAGACCCGGTCGAACGCCTCCGCGAACGCCGGGAACCGCTGGTACAGCTGCCGTCCCATCGCGGTCCGCTGCGATCCCTGGCCGGCGAACATGACGGCCACCCGCGCCGGGGCCACGACGCCGGTGGCGATTCCGGCACCCGGCTCACCGGCGGCCACCGCGGCCAGGCGACGCAGCGTCGAGGCGTGGTCGTCTCCCAGGACCACGGCCCGATGGTCGAAGACCGCGCGGGTCGAGACGAGCGAATACGCCACATCGGCCACCGACAGGGCGGGATCGGCGATCAGGAACTCGCGCAGGCGCTCGGCCTGCGCCCGCAACGAGGTCTCCGACTTCGCCGACAACACCCACGGAAATGCCTCGGCGACATCGCTTTCCGGGCCCGCATCAGCGGCCTCGGCGGGTTCGTCGGCAGGCGCCTGTTCGAGGATCACATGCGCGTTGGTGCCGCTGATACCGAACGAGGACACCGCGGCCCGGCGGGGCCGATCCGGTTCGGCCGGCCAATCCCGGCGCTCGGTGAGCAGTTCGACGGTGCCGGCCGACCAGTCCACACGGGGTGTCGGCTCGTCGACGTGCAGGGTGGGCGGCATCGCGCCGTGCCGCATGGACATGATCATCTTGAGCACGCCGCCCACACCCGCCGCGGCCACCGAATGACCGATATTGGATTTCAGCGAGCCCAGCCACAGCGGACGGTCCGGCTCGCGGCCCTGCCCGTAGGTCGACAGCAGAGCCTGTGCCTCGATCGGGTCACCCAGTACGGTGCCGGTGCCGTGCGCCTCCACCACGTCGACGTCGCCGGGCGACAGTCGCGCGTCGGCCAGTGCCGCGCGGATCACCCGCTGCTGCGCGGGACCGTTCGGCACGGTCAGGCCGTTGGACGCACCGTCCTGATTGATCGCCGTGCCCCGGATCACCGCCCACACCCGGTGCCCGCGCTGTCGCGCGTCCGACAGTCGTTCCAGCACCAGCATTCCCGCGCCCTCGGACCAGCCGGTGCCGTCCGCGGCTGCCGCGAACGACTTGCACCGTCCGTCCGGCGCGAGGCCTCGCTGCCGGGAGAACTCGACGAACATTCCGGGTGAGCCCATGACCGTCACGCCGCCCGCCAGCGCCATCGCGCACTCCCCCGAGCGCAACGCCTGTACCGCCAGATGCACCGCGACCAGCGACGAGGAACAGGCGGTGTCCACCGAGACCGCCGGGCCCTCCAGCCCCAGGGCGTAGGCCACCCGTCCGGAGACGACGCTGCCGGTGGTACCGGTCAGCAGGTAGCCGCGCAGGTCCACCGGGCCGTCGTGCAGCAGATCGGCATACTCTCCGTTCGCCGCGCCGGCGAAGACGCCGGTGTCGCTGCCCCGCACCGTCGACGGGTCGATACCGGCGCGTTCCAACGCCTCCCACGCCGTCTCCAGCAGAATTCGCTGCTGCGGATCCATCGCCAGCGCCTCACGCGGCCCGATACCGAAGAAGCCGGCGTCGAATTCCGCGGCGTCGTAGAGGAATCCGCCCGATCGGGTGTACGACTTTCCACGCGCCTCGGGGTCCGGATCGTAGAGACCGTCCACATCCCAGCCGCGATCGACCGGGAAAGCGCCGATCGCGTCGACCCCGTCCGACACCAAGCGCCACAGATCCTCCGGAGAGGTCACCCCACCCGGAAAGCGGCAGCCCGCACCCACCACCGCGATGGGTTCGGATTTCCGATCCTCTATCTCTCGCAGGCGTTGACGGGTGTGGCGAAGTTCGACGGTCAGCCGCTTCAGGTAATCGAGGTGCTTGGTGTCGTCGGCCATCTGAATAATCCAGAATCTTTCTACGCTAACGGAATTCGAGCCTGGGACCGGTGGTCAGGCATCCAGTTCCCGGTCGAGAATCGCAAAGAGCTCCGCTTCGGAAGCGTTTTCCACATCGTCTTCCGGCAGGCCGCCGTCGGAATTCGTTCGAGCCGCCCAACTCGCGGCGACGGACTGCAACCGAACCACGATCCGCCGCTTCTGCTCGTCGTCCCAATTGCCCAGTGCCAGAGCGGATTCCAGGTCGTCGAACACCGCGTCGAGCGGCCGGGGCCGCACGTCCACGGGTGCGCCGGCCAGTTGTGTGTGCAGATGGGCGGCGAGCGCCTTCGGTGTCGGATAGTCGAAAACCACCGCGGCCGACAGAGACAGGCCGGTGACGGATTTGAGCCGGTTGCGCAACTCGACCGCGCCGAGCGAATCGAACCCCAGGTCCTGGAAGGTGCCCTCGGGGGCGATCGCGGCCGCACTGTCGCGCCCGAGCACCGCCGCGATGTGCTCGCGTACGGTCTCGAGCACCACCTGCCCTTGCCGCTCGGCGTCCAGACCCGTCAGTCGCTGCCGCAGTGGGGCAATCGCCGAGGCGGCCGCCTTCGTGGGGCGCAGGGACGGCGGGGCCAGCGTCCGCAGCGACGGCGGCAGCGTGCCGGCAGCGGCCCGGGCCCGGATCGCGGCGGTGTCCAGCGCCACGATCACCGGATGGGCCGTACCGCGCGCGAGCGCCGCATCCCACCCGGCCAGCGCGGCGTCGTCCGAGAGGGCGGTGAATCCGGCCCGGTTCATCCGCGCCGCATCGCTCGGGGCGAGTTGTCCGGCCATACCGCTCGCGCGCGCCCACGGGCCCCACACCACCGACTGCGCCGCCAGTCCACCTGCCCGGCGATGCGCCGTCAGACCGTCGAGGAAGGTGTTCGCGGCGGCATAGTTGCCCTGCCCCGGACCGCCCACGGTGCCGGACACCGACGAGAACACCACGAACGCGGCCAGGTCGAGGTCCGCGGTCGCCTCGTGCAGGTACCAGGCGCCATCCACCTTGGGCGCCAGCACGGCATCGATGCGCTGCGGGGTCAGCGAGGCGACAACTCCGTCGTCGAGCACGCCCGCGGCATGCACCACACCCGACAGCGGCCACCGTGGCGGCACGTGGGCCCGCAGCCCGGCCACGGCGCCGGCGTCGGCGACATCGCAGGCGACCACCTTCACCTGCGCGCCCGCCTGCTCCAACTCGGCGCACAACGCCGCCGCACCCGTGGCCCGCATGCCGCTGCGGCTCACCAGCAGCAGCGACCGCACCCCGTGCGCGCGCACCAGATGCCGGGCCACGACGGCGCCCACGCCGCCGGTGCCGCCGGTGATCAGCACCGTGCCCGCACCGAATGCCGCCGTGTCGCCGACCGGCTCGGACACCGGGGCGGAGCGGGTCAGCCGAGCGGTGTGCGGGACACCGCCGCGCACCACCACTTCGGGTTCGCCCACACCCAGCACCGCCGAGGCGAGGTGCTCGTCGCCGCCGGAGTCGATGTCGGCCAGCACGATTCGCCCCGGATCCTCCGCCTGCGCGGACCGCACCAACCCCCACACCGCCGCACCGGCGAGATCGGTCACGTCCTCGCCCGCCAGCGCCACCGCGCCGCGGGTGACGACCAGCAGGGTGCTCGACGCGAACCGGTCACCGGCCTGCCATTCCTGCACCACACCGAGGACGCGGGCGACCTCGGTATGCGTGGCGGCCACGATGTCGGCGCCGGCGGTGTGCCCGGCCTCGACGACCACCACCGCGGGAACCGGCGCTTCCGGCTCCAACCGATCCCACCACCCCACGCTCGCCTCGGCCGCCCCGGCTTCGGCCGTGGCCGGAGACCACACCAGCTCCAGCACCGGATCGGCGGCGGCCGCTGCCGCGAGCTGTGCCACCGGAGTCGCCCGCATCGTCACCGATCCCGACAGCACCGGCCGCCCGTCGCCGTCGGTGACTCCGATCGAGACCGACGACCCGCTCACGGTCAGGCGCACCCGCAGCAGCGAGGCCTCGGTGGTGGACAGCGACACCGACTCCCACGAGAACGGCAACACCACCTGTCCGGCACCGATCTCGAGCACATCGGCCAGCAGTCCCGCCTGCAGCGTCGCGTCGAGCAGTGCCGGGTGGATGCCGAATCCCTCGGCGCGCACGCCGGTCTCCGCGTCGACGGCGATTTCGGCGAACACCTCCGCACCGCGTCGCCACAGTGCCCGCACCCCTCGAAAGGCGGGCCCCAGTGTGTAATCGCGCGAGAGGAATTTGCCGTAGGCGATGTCGACGACGGTGGCCGCGGCGGGCGGCCAGATCTGCGGTGCGGGGGCAGCGGTATCCGTGGTGGACACCAGCCCCTGGGCGTGCAGCACCCACTCGCCGTCGTGGTCGCGGGCACCGCGCGAGTAGATCGAGACCGGGCGCCGCGACGATTCGGATTCGACTGCGCCGACGACTATCTGGATCGGCACACTGTCCGTCGCGGACAGTACCAGTGGCGCCCGGAGCGTCAGTTCGTCCACGACGGGGGATTCCGCTTCCGCGCCGGCGCGCAGGGCGAGTTCCACGAATCCGGTCCCCGGCAACAACATGACCCCGCCGATGACATGGTCGGCCAGCCACGGTTGCGCCCGGGGCGACAGGTGGCCGGACAACACGAGGCCGCCGTCCGCCGTCGGCAACACCGTCTCCAGCAGCGGATGATCGATCGCGCGGACACCTGCCGATTCGCCCCCACCGGCGGCGGGCGCAGCCGAGAGCCAGTAGCGACGTCGCTGGAAAGCGTAGGTGGGCAACGATACTCGCTTCGCCCCTCGGCCCGCGAAGAACACGCTCCAGTCGACCTCGGCACCGGCCGTGTACATCTGCGCCAGGCAGTGCGCGAACTGCTCGACCTCGTCGCGCCCGCGACGCGCGGCCGCGACGACGGTCGGCTCTCCTTCGAGATTCTCCGGCAGGCATTGCCCGGCCATCGCCGTCAGCACCGCGTCGGGCCCGATTTCGACGAACCGCCGGACGCCCGCGGCGACCAGGGAGTCGACTCCGGCGGCGAATCGGACGGGCTCGCGCACCTGGCGCACCCAGTAGCCGGGGTCGAGCACTTCCTCGCCCGCGATCCGCCCGGACACGTTCGACACGAGGGGAATACGCGGGCGCTGGTACTTCACTTCCCGTGCGACGGAATCGAATTCGGCCAGCATCGGATCCATGCGGTGGGAGTGGAAGGCATGCGAGACGGTCAGCTGGGCGGTCTTGCGGCCACGGTCCGCCAGGCGCGCCCGATACGCCGCGACCGCGTCGGCGTCTCCGGAAATCACCACTGCGACAGGCGAATTCACTGCCGCGACGGATACGCTCCGGTCACCGGCGATCATCTCGGTCACCTCGGGTTCCCCCGCCGCGACGGCGAGCATGGCGCCACCCGTCGGCAACTGTCCCATCAGGCGACCGCGGGCGGCGACCAGACGGCAGGCGTCCGGCAGCGTCCACACACCGGCGATATGCGCGGCGGCCAGCTCGCCGATCGAATGTCCGATCAGCACATCCGGTGTCACGCCGAACGAGTTCAGCAGCCGGTACAGCGCGACCTCGTAGGCGAACAGTGCGGGCTGGGTGAATTCGGTGCGATCGAGAGCGGTGGCGTCTGCGCCGGCGACCATCACCTGCCGCAGTGACACTCCCAGCAGTGAATCGAAGTGTGCGCAGATCTCGTCCAAGGCGGCGGCGAATGCCGGGAACGCCTCGTAGAGTTCACGTCCCATCCCCGCGCGCTGGGCGCCCTGACCGGTGCACAGCAGCGCCGTCCCGCGCGTCACCGCCCGCCCCGTCACGACGGCCGAGCTCGCCGCACCCGATTCCGCGAGGCCGGACAGCGCCGCGCGCAACGCGTCGCGACCGTCCGCGAGCACCGCGGCCCGCCATTCGAATCGGGTGCGGGTCGTGAGCAGGGAATAGCCGAGGTCGGCGACGGTGAGGTCGGGGTGTTCGTCGACCCATCGCCCGAGGGCGGCCGCCTGCCCCCGCAAGCCCTCCTCGGATTTCGCCGAGATCAGCACCGGAGTGGGGCCGGATGCGACCGGGTTCTCGTCCGGGGCCGGATCCGCCGGTTCGGCAGCGGGCTCCGGCGCGGGCGCCTCCTCGATAATCACGTGCGCGTTGGTTCCGCTGGCGCCGAAGGAGGACACACCGGCGCGCCGGACCCGTTCCCCGGCCGGCCACGGCTCGGCGGCGGTCAGCAGTCGCACCGCCGCGGTGGACCAGTCGACATGTGGCGTCGGCGCATCGACATGCAATGTCGCGGGCAGCATTTCGTGCCGCAACGCCTGCACCATCTTGATCACGCCGCCGACACCGGCCGCGGCCGAGGTGTGGCCGATATTCGATTTCAGCGAGCCGATCCGCAGCGGAGCACCGGCCCGGTCGCGTCCGTAGGCGGCGATCAGCGCCCGCGCCTCGATCGGATCGCCGAGGGTGGTGCCCGTGCCGTGCGCTTCGACCGCGTCGACATCTGCGGGTGACAGCCCGGCGTTCGCCAGCGCCCGCGCGATCACCTTTTCCTGCGCCGGACCGTTCGGTGCGGTCAGCTGGTTGCTGGCGCCGTCCTGGTTGACGGCGCTGCCGCGCACCACCGCGAGGACGCGGTGGCCGTGGCGTCGAGCATCCGACAGTCGCTCGACTGCCAGCATGCCCAGGCCCTCGGAGAATCCGGTCCCGTTCGCCGCCGCGGCGAAGGCCTTGCACCGGGCGTCCGGGGACAGCGCCCGCTGGCGGCCGAAGGCGATCAGCAGACCGGGATCCGACATCACGGTGACCCCGCCGACCAGCGCGAGCGAGACATCACCCTGCCGCAATGCCTGGCAGGCCAGATGCAACGCCACCAGAGAGGACGAACATGCGGTGTCCACCGAGAGCGCCGGACCCTTGAATCCGAGGGTGAACGCGATGCGGCCGGAGAGGACGCTGGCCGAAACCCCCAGGAACGCATGACCTTCCGTCTCGGCGGTCAGCCCCGGTGAACCGACGCGCGGCCCGTAGTCCTGGTGGATCACCCCGGCGAACACACCGGTGTCGCTGCCGCGCAGTGATGCCGGATCGAGCCCGGCGTCCTCCAGCGCCTCCCAGGCCGCTTCGAGGAACAGGCGCTGCTGCGGATCCATCGCCTCGGCCGCGCGCGGACCGATGCCGAAGAAGGCCGCGTCGAAATCGCCTGCGGTGTCGAGGAATCCGCCTTCCCGGGTGTAGACGGTGCCCGGTGCGTCGGGATCGGTGTCGAACAGCCGCTCGAGGTCCCAGCCCCGGTCGGCCGGGAAGGGACCGATGGCGTCGGCGCCGTCGGCGACCAGCTCCCACAGCCGATCCGGAGTGTCGGCTCCGCCCGGATAGCGGCAGCTCATGCCGACGATCGCGATCGGTTCGCCGGCCCGGTCCTCCAACTCCCGGATCTGCTTCTTGGCGGCGCGCAGATCACCGGTCAGCTTCCGCAGATACCGGCTGAGCCGTTCCTCGTTGCTCGTTTCGGGGTTGCTCATGCGGGGCCAAACTCCTCGTCGATCAAATCGAAAAGCTCACTGTCGGAAGTGAATTCGAGGTCGTCGTAGTCACCCTCCGACGACGTGCCCCCCAGGAAACGGCGCAGGCGGTCGCTGACGCCCCGCAGTCCGGCCACGGTCCGGTCGTTGCCGTCACCACCGGTGATGATGCGCTCGAGCAGTGCCTCGAGCCGCGCGATGTCGTCGGGCGTCCCCACCGATGTCGGCGACTGTGGCGTCGTCACGGTGGTTTGCGCCAGCAGATAGTCGGCGACTTCGGCCGCCGTCGGATAGTCGAACACCAGGGTCGAGGGCAGCGACAGCCCTGTCACCTTCGACAGCCGATTGCGGAACTCCACTCCGCCGAGCGAATCGAAGCCGAGTTCGCTGAAACCGCGGTCGGCGCCGATATCGTCGGCCGAGCCGTAACCCAGTACCGCCGCGACGTTCTCGCGCACGAGATCGAGAACGACCCCGCGCCGCTTCTCCTGCGCGACCCCGTGCAGACGCTCCCCGAGCGAGACGTCACCGCGCGCGGCGGTGGCCGTCCGGCCGGAGGTGCGGACGAATCCGCGCAGCACCGCCGGTATCGAGCCGGTGTGCGCCTCCATGCGCAGCGTGTCGGTGTCCAAGTGCACCAGCACCGGCGCCGGTTCGGCCGCGATGAGCGATTCGTCGAACAAGCGCAAACCCTCGGCGCGGTCCAGCGGAGCCAGCCCCAGACGTTCCAGCCGCGCCAGCGCGGTGCGGTCCAGCACCCCGGTCATGCCGATGTCCTGCTGCCACGGCCCCCATGCGAGCGACAGGGCGGCCAGCCCCTCGGCGCGGCGCCGGACCGCCAGGGCGTCCAGGAAGCTGTTCGCGGCCGCGTAATTCGCCTGTCCGGCCGAGCCGATCGCTCCGGCGATCGACGAGAACAGCACGAACGCGGACAGATCCATGCCCGTGGTGAGCTCGTGCAGATGCCACGCCGCCTCGGCCTTGGCCGCGAGCACCCGGTCGACGCCCTCGTCGGTGAGGGTGTGGAACGCGCTGTCGTCGAGAACGCCCGCGGTGTGGACGACGGCGGTGAGCGGATAGTCGCGCGTCTCGTCGGTCAGCAGATCACGCACTGCGGCACGGTCGCTCACATCGCAAGCGGCGATCCGCACTTGCGCGCCGAGCCGGGACAATTCCGCGGACAGTTCCGCCGCACCGTCCGCACGGTCACCACGGCGGGAGACCAGCAGCAGTCGGCGCACCCCGTGTGCGGTCACCAGGTGCCGCGCCAGCAGGGCACCCAGCCCGCCGGTCCCACCGGTGATCAGGACCGTGCCGTCGCCGAACGACACCGTCTCGGCCGGGTGCGCGGCCAGCGGCTCGAGCCGCGGGGCCAGGAAGCGATCGCCGCGAACCGCCAGTTGTGGTTCGCCGGTGGCGATCGCGGCCCGGACGGTACCGGCCGGAATCGCCGCCGCGTCTGTATCGAGCAGCACGATCCGTCCGGGATATTCGGTTTGAGCGCTCCGGACCAATCCCCATACGGCCGCCGACGCGGCGTCGGGGATCTCGCCGGGCAGCGTCGCCGCACGGCTGGTCACCACGACCAGCCGCGACCGCGCGACACGCTCGTCGGCCAGCCACTCGCGCACCACCCGCAACGCGGTCTTCACCCGATCGCGCGTGGCCTGTGGTGAATCCCCCTGCACCACAGCATGTTCGGACCACACCACCACCTCGGGAGCCGTCGCACGGGCAGCGAGGGCCGCCTGATCCGGATAACGCTCCTCGATGCCGGACACCCCCGCAGCGCCCAACAGAACCGTACTGCCGAGCGATGCCGTCGCCGGGACTTCGACTGCCGTCCAACGTATTCCGTATCGCGCGGCCCGCCCGCCCGAGAGCGTGGCCCGGAACTGCTGGACGTCGTAGGAGCGCATGACCACTTCGTCGATGCTCACCACCACATTGCCGTCCTGGTCGACGGCCACGACGCTGATCGCCTCGCTGCTGCGTCGAACCGCCATCACCCGCAGGGAGCCGACCGGCGCGGTGCGGTGAATCTGCGTTGCGCCCCAGCGGAAAAGGAGTTTGCCCTCGGCCGGATTGCCCTGGTGGTCCGGCCAGATCAGGCAGGCGAGCCCGGCATGCATGACCATGTCGAACAACGCCGGATGCAGCCGGAACCCCTCGGCCGGAACCTCCCCGTTCAACGCGACCTCGGAGAAGACGGTGTCGCCGCTGCGCCAGGCCGCCTCGACGCCGATGAACGACGGTCCGTATTCCAGTCCGGCGGCCCGCGCCACCTGCGCCGGAATCCAGTCGGTGTCCACCGGTTCGGCGTCGACGGGTGGCCACGGCTCGGTGCGCAGCATATCCACGAGTCCGATATCGGTGAGCTGCTCGGCGCTCAGCACGCCGCTGGCGTTCCGGGGCCATTCGCGATCGGGCCCGTCGGTCCGGCGGTAGTGGACTGTGAACGAACGGCGTCCCGTGGCGTCCGGTTCCCGCACCAGCACCTGAAGTTCGACCTCGCCCTCGGCGGGGGGCAGGATCGGCGCCTCGAGGGTCAACTCCTCCACCGCGGCACAACCGATGCGCTCGCCCGCGACCACCAGCATCTCCATCAGCGCGGCACTCGGTACGAGCACGACACCGTAGGTGGTGTGGTCGGCGAGCCACGGATGGGTTCGCTGGTCGAGCCGGCCGGTGAACAGCCATTCGTCGCGGTCGGCCACCCGCACCACATCGGTGAGCAGTGGATGCTCCGATGCGGCCGGACGGTCCGCACGAGGCGGCTCCAGCCAGTACCTGCGGTGGTCGAACGCATAGGTGGGCAACGCGATTCGTGACACCTGGCGGCCCACGAACAGCTGATTCCAGTCGACGGCCAGTCCGGCGGTGTGGGCGTGAGCGAGCATCGTCAGGAACTGCTCGACCTCGTCGTGGTCGCGGCGGGCCGCCGCGGCGACCATGGACCGCTGCTCGACCTCCTCGGTGAGCGTCTGCCGCGTCATCGCCGCCAGCACCGCATCGGGCCCGATCTCGAGGAACCGGCGCGCACCCGCGGCGACCAATGTGTCGACACCCGGCGCGAACCGGACCGCGGCCCGCACCTGCGACGTCCAATAGCCCGGGTCCGCGATCTCGTCACCGGCGACGGCACCGGAAACATTCGACACCAACGGGATTCGCGGTTCATGGAAGGTGATGCCGTTCGCGACGGCACGGAATTCGGCCAGCATCGGCTCCATCCGAGCGGAATGGAAGGCATGCGACACCCGCAGACGGCTGGTCCTGCGTCCCGCGCCGGAGAACTGCCGATCGAGCCGCGTGACGACGTCCTCGTCACCCGAAACGACCACGGCGCCGGGGGAATTCACCGCGGCCAGGGACACGCGGTCACCGAAAGCCTCGATCGCCGTGGCCACGTCGGTTTCGGGCGCGGCGATCGCCAGCATCGCCCCGCCCGGCGGCAGCGCGTCCATCAACCGGCCGCGAGCCGCCACCAGTGTGCAGGCATCGTCGAGCGACCACACCCCGGCGACATACGCGGCGGCCAGTTCCCCGATGGAATGCCCGATCAGCAGGTCGGGGACCACGCCGAACGACTCGACGAGCCGGTACAGCGCCACCTCGAACGCGAACAGGGCCGGCTGCGTCAGCCGGGTCCGATCCACTCCCCCGTCCGGTGCGGCTGCGTCCTGATCGTCCGCACGGCCGGTGAACATCACCTGCCGCAGCGAACATCCCAGCAGCGGATCGAATCGGGCGCAGACCTCGTCCAGCGCCGCATCGAACACCGGGAACGCCGCGGCCAGTCCGGCGCCCATACCGGCGCGCTGCGCGCCCTGACCGGTGAACAGGAATGCGGTCTTCCCGGAGCGCACCGAGCCGGAAACGACTGCGGGAGTGGCGTTTCCGGCCGCGAGTCGAGACAGCGCGGTGAGCAGTTCGTCGCGCTCACCGCCGAGCACCACCGCCCGGAACTCGTGCTGCGTACGGGTGGTGAGCAGCGAATAGGCCACGTCCGCCGGGGCGGCGCCGGCGTGCTCGTCCAGCCACTGCCGCAGTTTCGCCGCCTGCGCCGCGAGCGCGGTCTCGCTCTTGGCCGACACCAGCCAGGGCATCGGCAGGCGCGGGCCGTCGGCGGCCGGCGCCGAGGCCGGCGGTGGCGGGGCAGGTGCCTCCTCGACGATCAGATGGGCGTTCGTACCGCTGACACCGAACGAGGAGACACCCGCCCGCCGAACGGTCTTCCCGGCCCGCCAGGGTTCGGCGCGGGACAGCAGACGCACCTGTCCCGCGGACCAATCCACGTGCGGTGAAGGAGTTTCCGCGTGCAGGGTCGGTGGCAGGGTTTCGTGACGCAACGCCTGCACCATCTTGATCACGCCACCGACACCGGCGGCCGCGACGGTGTGACCGATATTCGACTTGATCGAACCGACGCGCAGCGGCTCGCGCTCCCCACGGTCGCGACCGTAGGCGGCGATCAACGCGTTGGCCTCGATCGGATCGCCCAGTGGGGTGCCGGTCCCGTGCGCCTCCACCGCGTCGACATCGGCGGGTGTGAGTCCGGCGGCCGCGAGGGCTTGGCCGATCACTCGCTCCTGCGAGGGGCCGTTCGGCGCGGTCAGGCCGTTGCTCGCACCGTCCTGGTTCACCGCGCTGCCCCGGATCACCGCCAGGATCTCGTGCCCCTGCCGCTGCGCATCCGACAACCGCTCGAGCACCAGGACGCCGACACCCTCGGAGAACGCGACACCGTCGGCCGCGGCGGAGAACGCCTTGCACCGGCCGTCCGGTGACAGGCCGCGCTGCCGCGCGAAATCGACGGAAAGATAAGGAGTGGCCGCGACGGTCACACCACCGGCCAGCGCCAGCGACGTTTCGCCCTGACGCAGCGCCTGACACGCCAGATGCAACGCCACCAGCGACGACGAGCAGGCGGTGTCGATCGTGACCGCCGGCCCCTCCAACCCGAAGACGTAGGCGACGCGCCCGGAGACCACGCTGTGGGTGGTGCCGGTCAGGCGGAACCCTTCCAGGTCGCCGGTCACGTGATCGACATAGCCCGAGGCGCAGGCGCCCGCGAAGACACCGGTATCGCTGCCGCGCAACGTCATCGGGTCGATGCCGGAGCGTTCCAGCGCTTCCCAGGACGTTTCCAGCAGCAGTCGCTGCTGCGGGTCCATCGCCAGCGCCTCACGCGGGCTGATGCCGAAGAATCCGGCGTCGAAATCGCCTGCGGCGCCGAGGAATCCACCACCGCGGCTGTACACCGTGCCGGGCTTGCCGGGGTCGGGGTCGATCAGCCGCGCCAGATCCCACCCGCGATCGTGCGGGAATTCGGTGGTGGCATCGGTCCCCGAGGACACGAGATCCCACAACTGCTCAGGGCTGTCGGCGCCGCCCGGGAATCGACAGCTCATGCCGACGATCGCGATGGGTTCGTCCGCGCGGGCCCGCCGGGGCGCGCGGGCCGGGCGGGCGGAGTCGGTGCCCTCGATCTTGGCGCGCAGCAGAGCGGCGACCGCGTCGGCGGTCGGGTGATCGAAGACCAGGGTCGACGGCAGCTGCACGCCGGTGGCCTTCGACAGTCGGTTGCGGAATTCCACGCCGCCGAGCGAGTCGAATCCCAGGGCGTCGAAACGCGCCCCCGGGTCGACGTCCGCGGCAGAAGCGTGGCCGAGCACGGCGGCCGCGTGTTCCCGGACCAACTCGAGCACCACTTCCGCGCGGGCGCTGTCCGGAACCTCGCTCAGGCGAGCGCCCAACGCGCCGGATGCGGCTGTGGGCCGGTCCGTGGTCCGGTCCGCGGTCCGGGGCAGGAAGTCGCGCAGCGCCGCGGGCACCACACCGTGGCGGGCTTCGCGCCGCAGCTGCGCCGAATCGAACCGCATCGCCACCGCGTGCGCGTCGCCGCGACCGACGGCGGCGTCGAACAGTCGCAGACCTTCGGCGTCGCCGAGCGGGCGCAGACCGAGCCGCTCCCAGCGCGCGACGGCGCTGCGGTCCAGATCGCCGGCCATTCCGCCGGCGGAGTTCCACGGTCCCCACCCCAGCGACACCGCGGGCAGCCCCGCGGCCCGCCGGGCGTGGGCCAGCGCGTCGAGACAGGCGTTGGCGGCCGCATAGTTCGCCTGGCCGGCCGATCCGATCGTCGCCGCGACGGAGGAGAACAGCACGAATGCCGACAGGTCACCGGTGAGTTCGTGCAGGTGGTGGGCGGCGGCGGCCTTCGCGTCGAAAACCCGCCGCAGTTGCTCGGCGTCGAGTCCGGCGAGGGTGGCGTCGTCGAGCACGCCGGCCGCGTGGATGACCGCGGTCAGTGGATGCTCGGGCGCAATCGAGCCGAGCAGCGCGCGCACGGCCGCCCGATCTCCGACGTCACAGGCCGCCACCTCGACGATGGCGCCGGCCTCCGCGAGTTCCGCGGCCAATTCCGGTGCACCGGGGGCCTTCTCGCCTCGCCTCGAGACCAGCAGCAGCCGACGGACGCCGTGCGCGGAGACCAGGTGACGGGCGACAAGGGCACCGAGACCTCCGGTACCACCGGTGATCAGAACGGTGCCCGCGCCGAACGCGGGCTCTCGCCGGTGCTCGTCGCGCACTCGCGCCAGCCTGGGCACGAGTACTGCTCCGCGTCGCGTCGCGGCCTGCGGCTCGTCCACCGCGAGCACCGCGTCGAGGACCGTCCGAGCGTCCCGGAGCGCGGCCGAGGAGTCGTCGGCGTCGACGAGGACGAACCGGTCCGGATATTCGGATTGGGCGCTGCGGATCAGCCCCCGCACGGCCGCCGCGGCGGGATCCGGTGTCTCGCCGGGCAGCGCGGCGCCGTTGCCCGTCATCACGATCAACCGGGTCTCGGCCAGGCGTTCTTCGGCCAGCCAGGACTGCACCGTCGCCAGCACCGACTCCAGGCGCGCGCGGACGGCCGCCGGGTCGCCGGATGCGGATCCGACGTCCGGTCGCCAGACGACGGTTTCCGGAATCGGCTGTGCCCCAGCGACTTCCGCAGGCCGCGCATAACACCCGCCGATTCCGGCGATCGGCTCGGAACCGAGTACGGCCATCCGGTTCGGGGAGACGGTCGGCGGCGCCGCGATGGGCGTCCACCGAAGCTCGTAGAGACCGGCGTCGTCCGCGCTCATGGTGCCGCGCAACTGTTGCACGTCGTAGGGCCGCATGACGACCGCGTCGACGGAGACGACCGGCCGGCCCGAATCGTCCACCGTCGCCACCGAGATCGTCTCCGGCCCGGAGGCAACGGCGATGACGCGCAACCGCGTCGCCTTGACCAGCGGCTGATGCAGCCGTGCCCCACCCCAGCGGAACAGCAGCCGGCCGGTATCCGGGTCGCCGTCCTGATCGCGCCAGACGAGTCCGGCCAGACCGGCGTGCATCACCAGATCGAGCAGCGCCGGATGCAGGTCGAACCGTTCCGGATCGGATGCGGCCACGGTGTTCAGGGCGATCTCGGAGAAGACCGTCCCGTCCCGCTGCCACGCGGTCTCGACCCCGAGGAACGCCGGACCGTACTCGAGGCCGGATCCGGTGGCGATCTGCTCGGGAATCCATGCGGTATCGAGTATTTCGGCGTCGGCGGGCGGCCACGGCTCGTCGCGCAGGCGCTCCAGCAGCGCGTCGCCGCCGTCCCACGCGGGGGCCAGCACGCCGCTGGCATTGCGCACCCACTCCCCCGCTCGCCGGAAGTAGAAGACGAACGACCGTCGCCCGCTCGGATCCGGCTCCCGCACCGAGACCTGGAGTTCGACCTCGTCGCCACCCGACGGCAGGATCGGCGCCTCCAGGGTGAGCTCGTCGAGGACACCGCATCCGATGCGCCCGCCCGCGACCAGCAGGAATTCCACGAGGGTCGCGCTCGGCAACACGACGGTGCCGTAGGTCATGTGGTCGGCGACCCAGGGATCGGATGCCAGTGAGAACCGGCCGGTGAAGACGAACTCGTCCGTACCGGCCACCGGCATCACGCCGGTGAGCAGCGGATGGGCCGAGGGGTCGCCGGCGTTCTCGCGCGGCGGCAGCCAGAAGCGCTGGTGACGGAAAGCGTAGGTGGGCAACGGAACTCGACGTCGCGGTCGGCGCCCGAACAGGGGCGTCCAATCCACCCGCGCGCCCGCGACGTGCGCGTGCGCCAGCATGGTCAGCAACTGCCGGGTTTCGTCGTGATCGCGGCGGGCGGCGGCGGCCACCGTGGAGTCCGCGGTCTCCGGCAGGCTCCGGCGGGTGAGCGCCGCCAGCACCGCATCCGGCCCCAGTTCCAGGAATCGGCGCACGCCCGAGGCGGCCAGCGTCTCGATCCCCGGCGCGAAGCGCACCGCGGCCCGCACCTGCCGCACCCAGTACGCGGGTTCCAGTATGTCGTCCCCGGCGAGCTGACCGGATACGTTCGACACCATCGGCAGCCGGGGCCCATGGTAGGTCAATTCCTCTGCTACCGATTCGAATTCGGCCAGCATCGGGTCCATCCGATGCGAGTGGAAGGCATGGCCGACCCGCAACCGCGTCGTCTTCGCGCCCCGCTCGGCGAATCGAGCCTCGATCCGCCCGATCACCTCCTCGTCACCCGAGACCACCAGTGCCCCGGGCGCGTTCACGGCGGCCACCGACACCCGGCCCGGATGCTCGGCAACGGCGTCGTTCACCTCCGCCTCGGTCGCCGCGACCGCCAGCATCGCGCCACCGCCGGGCAGCGCGCCCATGAGCCGGCCTCGTGCCGCCACCAACCGGCAGGCGTCCGCGAGCGACCACAGCCCCGCCAGATGCGCCGCCGCGAGTTCGCCGACGGAATGGCCGATCAGCACATCCGCGGTGACACCGAACGATTCGAGCAGGCGATACATCGCTACCTCGAAGGCGAACAGGGCAGGCTGAGTGAACTCGGTCCGATCCAGCATGGCGGCGTCGCCGAACATGACCTCACGCAGCGGATGGCTCAGCACCGGGTCGAACCGCGCGCACACCGAATCCAACGCGTCGGCGAAAACCGGGAACGCCTCGTACAGGCCCGCGCCCATGCCGATCCGCTGCGCGCCCTGACCGGTGAACAAGAACGCCGTCCGCCCCGAACCGGCGACGCCCTCGACGATATCGATCCCCGGACGGCCAGCGGCGAGATCGGCCAGCCGCGCGAGCACCTCGTCGCGATCGCGGCCGAAAACCACACTGCGCGAATCCAACTGCGCACGCTCGGTGGCCAGCGCGTGGGCGACCTCGGCGATATCCGCCTGCGGCCGCTCCGACAACCAGGTGTGCAGCGTGGCCGCCTGCGCCCGCAGACCCGGCTCACCCTTGCCCGAGACCAGCAACGGGATACTCGCGACTTCGGTATCCGGCTGTGCCGCAGCGCTTTCGACGCTCTGCGCCGCCGGTGCTTCCTCGAGGATCACGTGGGCGTTGGTGCCGCTGATCCCGAACGACGACACCCCGGCCCGGCGCACCCGATCGCCGGTGGGCCACGGTTCGGCATCGGTCAGCAGCCGCACCGCACCCGCCGCCCAGTCCACATGCGGGGACGCCGTGTCGGCGTGCAATGTGCGCGGCAACCGCTCGTGGCGCAGCGCCTGCACCATCTTGATCACACCCGCCACCCCGGCGGCGGCCACGGTATGACCGATATTCGATTTCAGGGATCCGATCCGCAACGGTTCCCCACGGTCGTGTCCGTAGGCGGCGATCAACGCCTGCGCCTCGATCGGATCACCCAGTGTGGTGCCGGTGCCGTGCGCCTCGACGGCGTCGACGTCGCCGGCCGACAGTCCCGCATTGGCCAGGGCCTGGGCGATCACCCGTTCCTGCGACGGACCGTTCGGGGCGGTCAGCCCGTTGCTCGCACCGTCCTGGTTCACCGCACTGCCGCGGACGACGGCCACGATGTCGTGGCCGAGCCGCTGTGCGTCCGACAGTCGTTCCAGCACCAGCACGCCGGACCCCTCCGACCAGGCCACACCGTCGGCGGCTGCGGAGAACGCCTTGCACCGGCCGTCCGGTGCCAGACCGCGCTGCCGCGCGAAATCCACGTAGAGATAGGGACTGGCCGCGACGGTGACCCCACCGGCGAGCACCAGCGAACTGTCGCCCTGACGCAGCGCCTGACAGGCCAGGTGCAACGCCACCAGCGACGACGAGCACGCCGTATCGACCGTCACCGCCGGACCTTCCAGGCCGAACACGTAGGCGACACGGCCGGAGATGACACTGTGGGACGTACCGGTCAGCCGGAAACCCTCCAGGTCACCGGTCACCCGTCCGGCATAGCCCGACGAGCAGGCGCCGACGAAGACACCGGTATCGCTGCCACGAAGCGAGGTGGGGTCGATACCCGCGTTCTCCAGGGCTTCCCACGATGTTTCGAGCAGCAAGCGCTGCTGCGGATCCATCGCCAGCGCTTCGCGCGGGCTGATCCCGAAGAAGCCGGGGTCGAAATCGGCTGCGCCGCTGAGGAATCCACCGTGGCGGGTGTAGACCGTGCCGGGTTTTCCCGGATCCGGATCGAAGAGCCGGTCCAGGTCCCATCCGCGATCGGAGGGGAATTCGCCGATCGCATCCCGGCCCGCGGCCACCAGATCCCACAGATCTTGCGCGGATCGCACCCCTCCGGGGAAACGGGCGCTCATGCCGACGATCGCGATCGGTTCGTCCGCGGCGCCGCGCCGCGCCGCCCGCCGGTGCCCGCGCTCGGCGCCGGTGATCCGTTCCCGCAGCAGTGTGGCGACGGCGGTCGCGGTCGGATGGTCGAAGACGAGCGACGCCGGCAGGGGGATTCCGGTGGCCCGCGTCAGCCGCTTCTGCAGTTGCACGCCGCTGACCGAGTCGAAGCCGAACTCGGTGAACGGCAACGTGGGGTGGATCGCCTCGGCCGACTCGTGACCGAGCACGGCCGCGGCCTGCTCGCGAACGATGTCGAGAACGAGGGCGTCGTGCTGATATTCGGGGGCGTCCCGCAGTCGCCGGGCCAGCGATGTGTCATCCCGGGCCGCCGTCTGTTCGTCGCTGTGGGCCTCGACCTCCGGAATCCGCGCGGCGTTCGCGGCGCGGGCAACCGGCGTACCGGACGCGACCGTGCGACGCTGAAACGCGTACGGCGGCAGGTCGACTCGCGTTCCCCCCGGCACCAGCGCCCGCGGCGCCACGGGCATACCGGCGCAGAATGCCTGGGCCAGCGAGGCCAGGAACCGCTCCGGCCCGCCCTCGCCGCGGCGCAACGACCCGACGACCGCTACCTCGGCGCCCGCCCCGGCCGCTTCGGCGGTCACCCCCACCCCCATGGTCAGCACCGGATGCGGACTCGCCTCCACGAAACCGTCGACACCGTCGGCGATCAGCGCGGTGACGGCATCGGCGAATCGAACCGGCTCCCGCAAGGACCGATACCAGTAGTCGGCATCCAGTTCCGCGGTATCCACCCGCTCGGCGGTCACCGTGGAAACCATCGGCACCGCCCCGGAGCGCGGGCGGATGGGCGCGAGTTCCGTGAGCAGCCGCGCGCGCAGCCGCTCGACCGCCTTCGAATGCGATGCGTAGTCCACCGGAATCCGGCGGGCCCACACTCCGTCACCGGCACAGGCGGCGACGAACTCCGCCACCGCCTCGACGTCACCGGCGATCACACTCTGAGCGGGCCCGTTCACAGCGGCCATCGACAGCCGATCGCCGTACGCGGACAGGCGTGTGCGCAGCGCGTCCGCACCGAGCCCGATCGAGGCCATCCCGCCCTGTCCGGCCAGTTCCTCGGCCACCGCCCGCGACCGCAGCGCCACCACCCGCGCAGCGTCGGACAGCGACAGCCCGCCGGCGATGTGGGCAGCCGCGATCTCACCCTGCGAATGGCCGATCACCACATCCGGTTCCACACCGGCCGCACGCCACATCCGCGCCAGCGAGACCATCACCGCGAACAGCACGGGTTGCACCACGTCCACCCGGTCCAGCGGCGGCGCGTCGTGCGCACCACGCAGCACGGCTGTCAGCGACCAGTCCACATAGGGCGCCAACGCCGCGTCACATTCGGCGATCGACTCCGCGAACGCGCCGCCCGCGTCCAGCAGGCCCAGCGCCATACCCTCCCATTGGCTTCCCTGTCCTGGGAAGACGAAGGCGATCCGCCGTGGCGCGGCCCGCCCGACGGCGGGTTCGAACGCCACCGCGGGCGCGGCCGGGTCGGCCAGGGCCGCCAAGCCCGCCAGCAGATCGTCGCGGTCCCGGCCGACGACCCCGCCGCGCCATTCCATTCGGGCCCGCGTGGTCAGCAGGGAGAAACCGACGTCGGCCGCGGTCGGCTCCGGATGACGTAGCAACCATTCCCGCAACCGGGCCGCCTGCGCCCGGACGCCGCCCTCGCTACGGGCCGAGACCACCCACGCCACGGCGCCGGTGTCGTCGTCCGCCGTGGCCGGGCCGACGACGGGCGCCTCCTCCACGATCACGTGGGCATTCGAGCCGCCCATGCCGAACGACGACACCCCGGCCCGGCGCACCGCGGCCGCGGGCCAGCTCTCGGTATCGGTGACGACGCGTAAACCCAAGTCTCCGAGAGGGATTCGCGGATTCGGCGTCTCGAAGTTCAGGCTCGCGACCAGTTCCCGGCGGGAGAGGCAGAGCACGGTCTTGACCAGGCCCGCGATACCCGAAGCGCCCTCCAGGTGACCGATATTGGTCTTGACCGAGCCGACGGCCAGCGGGGTGTCGCGATCCGGGCCGTAGGTGTCACCGAGCGCGGCCGCCTCCACCGGGTCACCGGCCGGTGTCCCCGTGCCGTGCAGTTCGACGTACTGCACCGACGGCGCGTCGACGCCGGCCGCGGTCAGCGCGGTGCGGATCGCCGCGGCTTGCGCGTCGGCGCTGGGCGCGCTCAGCACGCGACGCTCGTTACCGGTGGCGACCGCACTGCCGCGGATCACGGCATGGATCCGGTCGCCGTCGGCGATCGCGCGGTCCAGCGGTTTCAGCACCACCATGGCGCCGCCCTCACCCCGGACGAACCCGTCGGCCCGCGCGTCGAAGGTGTAGCAGGCGCCGAGTGCCGACTGTGCGCCGAACTGCTCGATCCGCTCACTGCTGGTCGGCGACAGAATCAGATTCAGCCCGCCGGCCAGCGCCAGCTCACTTTCCCCGCTGCGCAGGCTCTCGCAGGCCAGATGCACCGCGACCAGCGACGACGCCTGGGCGCTGTCGACCAGGACACTCGGGCCGCCGAAGCCGAAGTAGTTCGAGACGCGGTTGGCGATGATGCCGCGCCCCACTCCCCACAGCGAGTGGCGGCCGACGCCCGGGCCACCCTGCGAGGCGAGAAGTTCGGCGAAATCGCTTCCGGTACACCCCAAGAACACGCCGTACCGCCGGCCGTCGCTCGCCGTGGCGGTGAAGCCCGCGTCCTCGAGCGCCTCCCAGCCCAGTTCCAGCGCCAGCAGTTGCTGCGGATCGATCGCCCGCGCCTCGGTGGGCGAGATCCCGAAGAAGTCCGCGTCGAAATCTCCTGCGGTACTCAGGAAACCAGCGCGCTCGGTGATGTTCTCCCGTCCCGCCGGCGCCGCGCCGATCGCGGCACGCCCGTCTCTGAGCAGCTGCCAATAACCATCGAGATCGGCCGCCCCCGGCATTCTGCAGGACATACCGACGATAGCGACGGCATTTGCCGATCCGGTCACCTCTGAAATTCCTTCCTCGATGAACGCGCGAACTCGCGAACGCCCTCACCATTGCCCGGTAGGGTACGAATTCTGCTTCTATACAACGTTTTTCGACGCGTTCACGGCCCAGCGAAGAGTCCCGAACGATATATGAGCGTCATCCACACGCGGCCGGATTCGCTTCGGAGCAGACGAGGCCGACTGCTCCGATATGCCGGCTTCCGTACGGCAACCGATCGGCGGGCAACCGAAATCGGAAGCGCCGGAGGGTATGCCGGAGTGTCGAGGCGCGCGGAGAAGAGGTAGTGCCCGAGCGGGATGCGTACGCCGCATCTACGCGACGGCGCCGTGATCTATCACAAGGATCCCTTTCGGGGTTCGTACAACAGCACAGGACTCATAGTTACTGAACAGTATTTGGCCGTTCCGAGCCTTGCCAGCAGTGGGAATAGTGTGACGTGCACCGCTCCCCAGAGATTCGCACCGAGGCCGAAAACCGCGCACTGCCTGCAGGTTCGCCGTTCCGGAGCCACAACGCACGGGTACCTCGCGCACCGCCGGCCGCTCCGGAACCTCCAGGCACGACGCTCGCGCCGCGCGCACCCTCGACGCGCCGCCATCAGTCCTGCGCCGAGGCGCTACGAGGACACACACGGCCACGGCGAGAACACAAAGTCTTGGCAGGAACACCCCAGCAGGAACACAAAGCCCTGGCGGAAACGAAAAAGGTCCCGGAACCTTCTGGTTCCGGGACCTCTTCACTAGTAGCGGGGACAGGATTTGAACCTGCGACCTCTGGGTTATGAGCCCAGCGAGCTACCGAGCTGCTCCACCCCGCGTCGGTGAACACAACATTACACACGAGTCGACAGACGTAGCAAATCCGGTGCTCAGGACCGGTTTCGGCGAGCATCGACGCGATCTTCCCCCTCGGCCGCCGCAGCTCCCGCCCGCGAAATAACGGCCGCCACCCTCGCGGATCGCATCGACACCGCCCACCGACCGCCGAATCCCGCCCGCGGGCCCGAATCGGACGAATCGGCGACGCGATACGGAAGCCTCGCAACACCCCGAATGAGCAGAACTCGCGTGGGAAACGCGCGCGTTTCCAAAAAGCCCGCCCGAAAAACGTGACCCGGCCCACTATTTTCGCGTGATTCACCGCACATAACGACCGCATAACGAACGACCGGAATGCCCGAACATTACATAGCCAACCTGCATCAACGCCCGAATCCGGTTATTCGCTTCATGCAATTGTCTCTGTTATCAAGACGTGATCTGTCGAGATCTGTTCGTTATGGTCGAGTGCGGCCCGGATCGACCCCGTGATGGGCTCCGACCCGAACCGCTGCACACCGGCAACCCTGCCCCGCGGTTCGGGGATCCCCGACCTCCTGGGGGCAGGGACTCGGCGCACCATCGCCGGGCCGGCGGGCGCAGGGAGGGACACCACCATGAACAAGAACCGGAAGATCAGCAGTCGCGCCCTCGGCTTCGCCGCCGTCGCCGGCGCCCTTGTTGCCGTCCCGTTCGCAGCTTCCACCACTGCTTCGGCTGCGCCCGCCCACGACTGGGACGGTGTCGCGCAGTGCGAGAGCGGCGGCAACTGGAATATCAACACCGGCAACGGCTACTACGGCGGGCTGCAGTTCACGCAGTCCACCTGGAGCGCCAACGGTGGCAGCGGCTCGCCGCAGAACGCGAGCAAGGATGAGCAGATCCGCGTCGCGGAGAACGTGCTGCAGACCCAGGGCCCCGGCGCCTGGCCGGTGTGCGGTCAGTACCTGCGCTACGCGCCCGCCGAGGAGACCCCGCCGGCACCGGCCCCGCAGCCCGAGCCGGCCGCACCGGTGCAGCTGCCGAACGATCGCCAGGACCTGATCAACAAGGCCGCCGACGCCGGCAAGCAGGCCGCGCAGCAGTTCGGCGTGGGCGAGCAGTTCCAGCAGATCCTCGACCAGAACAGCGGTCTGATCGACTCCCTGGGCCGCTGAGCCGCGGCGCGGTAGTTCCGCGCCCGCCGCGACCCGAACACGTTCGGCGCTGCCATCCTCGTGATGGCAGCGCCGAAAGTCGTTGGGGCCGAAGTCGTACGGGGCCGAATGCGCACGGCGCCCCGGATGATCCGGGGCGCCGTTGTCATCGATCACCGGCCGCCGCTAACCCCCGGCCTTGTTGTAATCGTCGATGGCCTTCTGCAGGCCTTCCAGCGCCTTGCCCAACTGCCCGAGGTCACCGGACTTCTGCGCGTCTTCGACTCCCTTCAGGGCGTCGTTGAGCTCCTTGACCGCGGCGTCCTTGCCTGCCGACCCGGTCGTGGGCGGCGGCGCCGTCGTGGAGGGCGGCGCGGTGTTCTGGTTCGACGGCGGTGGTGAGGTACTGCCCTGCTGGCCGGGCGGATTGATCGCCGCCTGCCCGGGCTGCTGCGTCGTTGCGGCGCCCAACCCGTCCTGGACGTCGTTGAGGGCATCACCCAGCGTGGACTGATAGCCCACCTTGTCCCCGTAGGAGGCCAGGACCTTCACCAGCTGCGGGAACGACGCCGTGGTCGGTCCGCTGTTGCGCTCGAGGTACCAGGGTTCGACGTAGAGGATGCCGCCCTCGCCGATGGGCAGGGTGAGCAGATTCCCGTATTTGATCTTGTTGGTGTTGCCACCGGTCAGCAGCGTCCGATCGTTCGAGACCCGGGCATCGGTGGTCATCGACGTCTGGACCTGTTGCGGGCCCGGCGTCTGCGAATCCGTCGGCAGCTTGAGCACGGTGAACTTGCCGTAGTTCTCCGGATCCGACGCGACCTGGATGTAGGCCGCGAGGAACTGGCGTTTGAAGCCGACCATCGCACTGGTCAGATTGAACTGCGGCCGACCGGTTTTCGGATCGCCGATCAGCACGTAGTACGGCGGCTGATGCGCGTTGGTCGGGGTGTCGGAGGTCGGATCGTTGGGGACCGACCAGAACGCGTTGTTGGTGAAGAACTCACGCGGATCGTTGACGTGGTAGCGCGCCAGCATCTCGCGCTGCACCTTGAACAGATCCTCCGGATACCGGAAGTGCGCACGCAGCTCCGGCGAGATCTCGCTCTGCGGCTTCACCGAGTTCGGGAACACCCCGCGCCAGGCGTTGAGCACCGGATCGGTGGGATCCACGTCATAGAGATTGACCGTGCCGTCGTAGGCGTCGACCGTGGCCTTGACCGAGTTGCGAATGTAGCTGACTTCCTTGCGCGGCAGCGTGCGACCGGTGTTCTGGTCGATGCTGTCCTCGACCACGCCTTCCAGCGAGGTACGTTGCGCATAGGGGAAGTTGTCCAGTGTGGTGTAGGCGTCGACGATCCACAGGATGCGCCCGTTCACCACCGCCGGATACATGTCGCCGTCGGTGGTCAGCCACGGCGCCACCTGCTGCACGCGGCTGCGCGGATCGCGGTTGTAGATGATCTTCGAATCCGAGCCGATGGCGCCGGAGAACAGGATGTTGCGTTCGGCGTACTTGGCGGCGAAGGCGAGCCGGTTGAACCAGTTGCCGATCGGGACACCGCCCTGGCCGGTGTAGGTGTACTGCTCGGTGCCGGTGTCGTATTCGCGCGGCGGCTGGTTGTTCCCGCCCACGATGGCGTAGTCGGCATCGGATTTGGAGATCATCTCGCCGTAGTAGATGCGCGGCTGATCGACCGGGATGGCCTGCTTGTCCTTCGGCGTGAACAGATCGCTCACCGTCGACTTGTCGCCGACGTTGAAGACCGGATATCCGTATCCGCCGCTGGAGCTGCTGGTGCCGGCGCCGGTGGCGGCCTGCTGGGTTTCCTTGGGCGGGGCCACGTTCACCCGGTTGGCCGGGGACGCGACGAAGCCGTCACCGTGGGTGTAGACAGTGTGCTTGTTGATCCAGTCGGTCTGGTTACCGGACAGGTTCTGCGGCACCAGTTCGCGAGCGGCGACGATGTAGTCCTGCTTCTCGCCGTTGATGGTGTAGCGGTCGATGTCCAGCGGATCCGGGAAGCCGTAGAAGTTCTGCAGCTGCTGGCGCTGGATGAAGGTCTGGGTCAGCAGATTCGGATCCAGCAGCCGGATATTGCCGATGGTCTGCTGATCGGCCGGGATCGATCCCGGATCCTTGGTCTGCGAACCCTTGTAGTCGACGTAGGAGACCTTGTCGTCGGTGAGCCCGTAGGCCTGCCGGGTCGCCGTGATGTTGCGTTCGATATAGGTCGCTTCCTTGGTGGCGGCGTTCGGGCGCACCTCGAACTGCTCGACCACCAGCGGCCACACCGCGCCGACCAGGATCGACGACAGCAACAGCAGGGCGGCCGCCATCGCGGGCACGCGCAGATCGCGCAGCACCACACCGGCGAAGAACGCGACGGCGCAGATGATCGCGATCGACATCAGGATCAGCTTGGCCGGCAGCACCGCGTTGATATCGGTGTAGGAACCACCGGTGAAGGTGGGCTCCTTGCGGGTGCTCGACAGCAGCGAGTACCGGTCGAACCAGTAGGCGACCGCCTTCAGCACCACGAACGTGCCCGCGATCAGCGCGAGCTGGATGCGGGCCGGACGGGTCAGCGTTCCCTCACGCCCGGACAGCCGCAGCCCGCCGAAGATGTAGTGCGTGACGAGATTCGCGAAGAACGCGATCACCACGGCCACGAACAGCCAGTTCAGCAGCAGCTTGTAGAACGGCAGATCGAAGGCGTAGAAACCGACGTCGATGTTGAATTGCGGATCCTTGATCCCGAACGAGCCGCCGTGCAGGAACAGCTGCACCGTGACCCAGCTCGACTGCGCGACCAGACCCGACAGCAGGCCGACCAGTACCGGAATGCCGATGCCGAACAGCCGCAACCGGCCCATCACTGTGGTGCGATAGCGCGCGATCGGATCGCTGGGACCGGACACCGGGACGAAGACCGGTCGGGTGCGGTAAGCGGCCAGCAGCGCCAGCCAGACCAGTGCCCCGACCACGACCGCGACGATGAGGAACAACAGGAGCCGGGTGACGAGCACCGTGGTGAACACCTGGCGGAAGCCGACCTCGCCGAACCACAACCAGTTGGTGTATGCGTCGGTCAACCGCGGGCCGACCAGCAGTAACGCCGCAATCACGAGCGCGGTGATCAGCAATATCCGGCTGCGTCGAGACAGCGAAGGTAAGCCTGTCGGGGGGCGCATGCCCACGATGCCACTCTCCCAGGTCCGGCGGCGTACCGAAGCGATTGTCGGCCGATACACCGCAGTCCGATGATGCGTGTGGTCCCTGCGGACCGTCTCTCGCGCCCCACTCTACGTAAAACGGGTCGGCTTGGATCGCGATGGCTCCGGTATGCCGTGGCGGGGACGCGGGCGCTCACGGTGGACGTACAGTGTCGGCCGTGACTGTGGACAATCCCTCCTCCGCCCTGTACCGCTGCATCCGGGACGTGGCCGAGTTCGCCGACACCGAGGGCTGGGATCAGCCGCCGCAGTTGTTCGCGCTGGTGCCGACCGCCGACCTGGTGGCCGCCGAGCCGACGCTCGAGGATCAGCTCGATGACGGGGCCGCCTTGACTCCCATTGCCCAGGAACCGCTTCCCGACGATCTGACCGGCGATTCGATGGCTCTCGACGAATTCCTCGCCACCACCAGCTGGCCGCCCGCCGTCGAGGGGGTCGTGCTGGTGCAGCAGATCGTGGTGCTGCCGCCGACCGCCGAACGCACGCTCGACGAGGCCATCGCACCGCTGCTGGCCGACCGCGACGCCGCCGACCGCGCCGGCCGCGACGCCGCGCAGACTCATCCCGAGCGCCGCGACGCCCGCCTCTACGCCGGCGTGCTGCGCGACGGAGTCTCCTTGTGCCTGTTGCAGTTACGCCCCGAAGAGGACGAGGCCTTCCCAGAACTGGATCTGCGGACCGCGCCGAACCTGGCTCCCAACCTGGTCGACGCGCTGCGCCACACGCTCGAGAACGAGCCGGACTAACCGCAGCTGGGGGCGGGACGTCCGGCGTTGATGTCGTCGAGCGACTGCACCGCGCTGGACAACGTGTCGACCTTCACCAGTTTCAGGCCGTCCGGGGTGCGCTGCCGGGCCTCGTTGCAGTTGTCGGCGGGGACCAGGAAGGTCTCCGCACCGGCGTCGCGGGCCGCGATCATCTTGTACTGGATACCGCCGATCGGGCCGACCTTGCCCTGCGGATCGATGGTTCCGGTGCCTGCGACGAAACGTCCGCCGTTGAGTTCACCGGGGCTGAGCTTGTCGATCAGGGCCAGGCTGAACATCAGACCGGCCGACGGGCCGCCGATATCGGCGAGGTTGAAATCGACCTGCAGCGGACCGGCCGGCACCTCCTGCGGGGTGACGCCGAGGTAGGCCTTGTTCGAATCGTCCGGGCGCGCACCGAGTTTCACCTCGACCGTCTGTTCCACGCCGCCGCGGCGGATCACCATCGGGATCGTCGTGCCCGGGGCGGCGCCCTGCACCGCGTCGATCACGTCCTTGGAGGTCGTGATCGGTTTCCCGTTCACGCTCACCAGTTCGTCACCCTTCTGCAGCACCGCTTCGGCCGGGCCGTCGTCGGCCACCACGCGCACCTGGACCTTGGTCGGATACTTCAGGAAGTTCAGGGCCGCCAGTTCGGCGTTGTCCTCGGATTCCTTGAAATCGGCCTGGTTGGACTTGTCCACCTGGTCGCGGGGAACGCCGGGCGGGTAGACCTCGGCGCGCGGCACCAGGCCGTAGCGGCCATCCACCCACAAACCCATCGCCTCGAATATATTCAGCCCGTCGCGAACGGACACCGTCGTCATGTTCAGGTGTCCCGAGGTCGGATCCACCGCGGCACCCTGCACCGCGACGACCTGCTTTCCCTCTACCTCGCCGAGGGTATTGAAGGTGGGACCAGGGCCGAGAGCGACGAACGGCACCGTCACCGCACTGCCCACCACACCGAGGACTAGCACGGGCACCAGAGCCGCTATCAAGGTGATGATCCGACGATTCACCCGGCCCACAGTAGCGGCTCCACGATCACCATCCGCGTAGCCTTGGGGGCATGAGCGACGTGCCCTTCGGATTCTCGAACCGCGACGACGATCCCGACCGCGACAAGCGTGACGATCAGGCCGGTTCCGGAGCGAACAACCCCTTCGCCTTCGGCATGGGGTCTTCGGGCGCGGCCGGATTCGATCCCGCGGCCTTCGGCCAGATGCTGACCTCGCTCGGGCAGATGTTCTCCACCATGAGCCAGCCGGGCGGCCAGGCGAGTCCGGTCAACTACGACGTCGCCAAGCGGCTGGCTCGCCAGCAACTCGGTTCGACCGTCGCGCCGATCACCGAGGGTGCGCAGCGCGCCGTCAGCGATGCCGCGCATCTGGCCGAACTGTGGTTGGACGCGGCCACCACCCTGCCCGCCGGGGCCACCAAGACGGTCGCGTGGTCGCCCAACGATTGGATCGAGCAGACACTGCCGACCTGGAAGCGGCTGTGCGATCCGGTCGCCGAGCAGGTCTCGGGTATGTGGAGTTCGACACTGCCGGAGGAGGCCAAGCAGTTCGCCGGGCCGATGCTCGGCATGCTCGGCCAGATGGGCGGACTCGCCTTCGGCTCGCAGCTGGGGCAGGCGCTGGGACAGCTCGCCCAGGAGGTACTGACCTCCACCGATATCGGGCTGCCGCTGGGTCCGGCCGGAACCGCGGCGCTGCTGCCGAGCGCGATCAGCGAATTCAGCAAGGGCCTGGAGCTTCCCGAAAGCGAGATCCTGGTCTATCTGGCCGCCCGCGAGGCCGCTCACCAGCGGCTGTTCGCCCATGTGCCGTGGCTGCGGCAGCAGGTGCTGGGCGCGGTCGAGGATTACGCGCGCGGGATCCGCATGGACTTCTCCGCGATCGAGGAGGCCGCCCAGAACATCGATCCGATGTCGCTGACCGACCCGTCGAAACTCGAGGAACTGCTGTCGCAGGGCACCTTCGAACCGCAGACCACCCCCGAGCAGAAGGCCGCGCTGGAGCGGCTGGAAACGCTGCTGGCGCTGATCGAGGGCTGGGTTCAGGTCGTCGTGGCCGAGGCGGTCGGCGACCGGCTGCCCGGTGCGGGTGCGCTGGCCGAGACGCTGCGGCGCCGCCGCGCCACCGGCGGTCCGGCCGAGCAGACCTTCGCCACGCTGGTGGGCTTGGAGTTGCGCCCGCGCAAGCTGCGCGAGGCCGCCACGCTGTGGCAGCGGCTGACCACCGACGCGGGGATGTCGGCGCGCGACGCGGTGTGGGCGCATCCGGATCTGCTGCCCAGTTCCGAGGATCTCGACAAGCCGAGCGGCTTCATCGACGGTGTGATCGGTGGCGGCGCCAACGTTTTCGACGATCCGCTGGCGCAGCTGGCCGAGACCGAGGCGCGCGAACGCCGCGAAGGCGCTGCGGCGCAACAGGAGCGGCCGAACGAGGACTCCGACGGCGACACCGGTGACGAGCGCGGCGAGAACGAGGACCGCTAGCCGCGGCGTCACCGAGTCCGGTCGGCGCGGTTCAGCCCAGTCGCGCCTCGGCGGTCGCGTAGCCGAACAGCTTGCGCCCCTTGGACAATGCGTCGACCACGACGGTCACCATGCGGCGCCGCGAACTGAGCCAGCCGACCTGGCCGCCGAACAGGATCGACGCCGGAGCGTCGGAGTCGACGGGCAGATAGTGCATCTTGGGTGCGTACTGCACCCGCAGTTTGGTCAATGCGATCGGATCGCCGAGCCAGCGGCCGAGGTAGCCGGCGACCAGGCCGAGCGTCAGCATGCCGGGCGCCGCCCCCGTCGCGGTGCCGGACCGTTGCGGATCCACGACGCCGGCGTGGCGCATCACATCGTCGGCCGCGACCGTGACGGTGTCGGCGGGCAGATCTGCGCCGACCGCCAGCGGGCCGAGATCGACGTTCGGGCGCGGTAGCGGGGGTTGGATCCGGTCCCGCTGCGGCGTGCGCAGACGCCGTTGCGCCGGGACCGGTTCGAGATCGTGCGGCCGCCGGGGCGCCCCGGATCGCGTACGGGTTCCGGGCTGGGTGTGCACCAGCAGGGTGGAGGAGCCGCTGGCCACGACCTGATCGTCGGCGTCGCGCAACAGGGTGGTCACCGAGACCACGTCGTAGTCGCGGTAGTGGCGGAAGGATTCGAATCCGATATCGCAGCTGATGCGGTCGCCGGCCAGCAGCGGGCGCACGATTTCCAGCGTGCGGTCGGCATGCACGACCCGCCCGCTGTGAAAACCCGGCACGAGTGCGTCCAGCGTGCGTTCCTCGGCGCGCATCCACACCGTGGTGGCGAAGGTCGGCGGGGCCACCAGGGCATCGAATCCGCGAGCGGCGGCGGCACGTTCGTCGCAGTGGATGGAGTCGGTGGCGCCTATCGCCCGGGCGTACTCGCGAATCGTGTCCGCGGCGATCGGCCGATCACCGCGAGTTCGAAACCGATGTTCGCCGTGCAGCGGCGCCACCGGTGGCACGTCGAGGGATGCGCTGACCATATTGCTCCTTTAACCGACCCGAATCGACCCGATTGTCGGCCGCCGGTGGCCGGGCGTTAGCACTCTCTGCTCCGGTCTGGAAAATTCACGGCGAGTCGTCGGCGAGTTTTGTGAAACGGTGCGTTCACAGTGATGCTGCGACATCACCCGAAGCCCCCTGTGGACAACGCCGAACCTGTGGATAACCAGCAGTTTTCCCGCGGGCGTGCCTCGGCCTGCCGACAATACTGAGCCCATGACGTTGTCACACGCACGTGGACCGATGTTGCATCCGCGGGTGGCGGTTCTGCGCCGGCCCTCGGGTGCGGTGCAATTGGGATGGGACCCCGAACACGCGGTACTCCTGCACCCGCCCGCCGTCGACACCGATGCGGTCGTCGCGTTCGTCCGGCTGCTCGACGGTCTGCACAGCCATCCCCAGCTCCTGTGGGAGGCCGGGCAACTCGGCCTCGGTGGCGTGGCCCTGGAACTGTTACGAGATATCGACGCGGCCGGACTGCTGGTCCGGCCGCGGGCCCGCCGCACTCGCGTGCGGACGGTGCATGTACACGGCCGCGGGCCGCTGGCGGATTCGCTGCACAGCGGTATCCGGCAACTGGGCATCACGCCGACGCGGTCGAGCGAATATCGCAGCGGCGCACCGGATTCGCTGCCGAGCTCCGATCTGGTGATTCTCACCGACGCGCTGGTCCCGGTGCCGGAGCTGGTCAGCATGCTGCTGGTGCGCCGAATCCCGCACCTGCAGGTGCGTATCCGCGACGGGCACGGCGTGATCGGGCCGCTGGTTCTGCCCGGCGGCACCAGCTGTCTGCGCTGCGCCGATCTGACCCGCACCGAATTCGACGCCGAATGGCCGCATCTGGCGGCGCAGCTGCTCGGCCGGACCGGCTACGCCTCCCCCGCCACCATTGCCGCCACCGCGGCCCTGACCTTGCGTGAAATCGAATCGATCATCGAGGGCGCCGCCGACGACCCGCCCCGAACTCTGGACACCACACTGGAATTGGATCCGCACACCAGGCGCATCGCCCGGCGTCGCTGGACCCCGCACGCGGACTGCGCCTGCCGCCGAATCGCGGCCACGGGGACCGAAGCGCCGGACGACGATCGCGCGGCCTCCGTCGCCGGAGGACAGGTATGAGCGCGACGAAGGTAGCCCGCGCAGCGGCCCGCTCAGTGCTCACCGGAGGGCGAGTCGGTGAAGGACCAGACGGCCGCCGGACGTCCGGTCGCCTTGGTGCGCATCCGTTCCCCGGTGCGGGTGAGCCCGGGGATCGCGGCGAGGGTGCGGTTGAGGTTGCCCGGGTCGGGACGAGTACCGGACAACGCGGTGGCCAGGGCCACGGCGCGGGTGGCGGGGAACTGCTCGCCGATCAGCGCGCGGGTGAAAGCGAGATCCTTCCACAGCATGTCGGCGAGCCGTTCCCGGGCGACCTCGACGATCATGGTGTGGTCGAAGGCCAGCGGCGGGACGTCGTCGAACGGAACCCATCGGACATCGAGAAAGTCTGCGGTGCTGCCGGTTTCACCATTTTTCGTTCCATGGGCATCGCCGGAGACATCGCCGCTCATCTGCTGAACACCAGCAGAAGCATCCGGCCCGGCCTGCTCGGCAATGCCGGGCTCCCCGCCGTTCGACTGCTCGGCACCCGCGGCTGCGGCGTGACCGAGAACCGCCCACATCGCGATCGAGAGCGTCGGACCGCGTGGATCACGATTCGGCTCGTCGAACGTGACCAGTTGCCCGACAGCGAGGATCGCGTCGTCGGGCACACCCAGTTTGCTGTGTACCGCGCGACGGGCCGCCGCCGCGAGCCGCTCACCGCGGCCGAGCAGCACACCGGGCAGGGCGAGCTCACCCGCGAACGGATCCCACTGCCGGGGCGCCACTGCGAAGGTGACGGTCGTGTCGTCGGCGCCGAATCGAAGCGCGACGACATCGAGCGATACGGCGGATTGCTGCTCCACGGCGAACCATCATGCCGCAGCCGCGACCCGGGCCACGCGATCGGCACGATCGGGCCCGTGCCCGGTCAGCACCACCGGAGCCCCGAGCCGGTGTTCCACATATTCCGGTACGTCCGCGGGCAGCGCCACGAGATCGGGTGTGCTGCGCGAGACGAGGCCGGTCAACCACCGCTGATGGTCCAGATCCCGCCAGGGACCGCAATCGAGCCGGTCCCGATATCCGTCCGGGGCGAAATAGCCTGCGGCGGTACGCATATCGTCGCGACCGGCCACGAGATCCAGATGGTTGACGGCGAGCGCGTCGATACCCCCGCACGCTTCCACGGCATAGCGCAGCAGGATCGGATCCAGATGCCCGACGCGGAAGACGCCCTGATACGGGCCGGTGGCGTTGTGCGGCTCCGGGATCGACAATGCCGCATCCTCGGTCGGAAAAGGGCCGGCGCCGTGGCGAGTCTGGTACGTGCGTGTCACTCCGAGTACCGTGCCCGGTTCCCCGATGCGCGTCAGCATGGCGCGGGCATGGCGGGGCTCCACCGTCGACCAGGTGGTGTAGGGGTGCAGGCCCCGCCATTCGTCGAGCAACACGCCCTGGGCGCCCTCGAAGATCAGCCGGCCCGCGGCGGCGAACACCGCGAGCTGCTTGCCCGGCACCAGCGCCACCGACCGCCCGAATTCCGTATAGGCCTCGACGAGGACGTCGATCGGTTCGTAGCCGTGCCGCCCGCTCGCCAGCAGCGGTGCGAAGTGCCGCTCCAGCGCGATCAGTTTGCGGCGCAGGATATCCGGAGTGCGACAGTCCCGGACCCGGGGCGCATGGTGCTCGAGGGCGTAGCGCACGGTCTCCCCGATACCCATCCCGCAGGAACCGTGCCGGCCGGCGCCCCGCGCATCCTCCCGGCAGCGGTTGGCGGCCCCGTGGATCGGAGTGGTCAGCAACGCCCGCTCGTCGACGAAGATCGATCCCAGCGGATCGGCGACGCCCAGCGCGATCAGCGCTTCGGCCTCGGCGGCCAGGGCGATCGGATCCACGAGCACGTGCCGCGACAGGACCGTCGGCACGCCCGACAGTGTGCCCGATCCGAACTGCCGGAAGGTGTGTCGCCGGCCGTCGGCGATCACGGTGTGGGCGGCCTGCGCGCCACCGTTGAAGCGCACGACGGCCGCGACGTCCAAGCCGGCCTGTGGCGAGCACAGCCAATCCACGGTGGCGCCTTTCCCGGCGTCGCCGAATCCCAGATCGACCACGATCACATGCCGGTCGCCGAACATGGTTATTTCCCTTCGCTTTTCGGATCGGATTCGCGGTCAGAACCGGACGTCGTCGTCGCCCGGGGTCGCCGCCGGCAGCGCGCCCGCGGCGCGGCGACCGGCGGGAGTACCGAGCGGGGCCAGTGCCTTACCGACGACGTCGGCGGCGTCGGCGGACCCGATGTCACGCAGGTCGGTCAGCCCCGCACCCAGATCGACGCGGTCCTCGCCGATGCCGATGGTCAGGGCGATGAGTTCGCACACCGCCGCCGGATCGTCCAGGCGCAGAACTCGCTCCCCGAGCACTCCCCGCCAGTGCTCGAGGATTTCCGGATCGGTGTAGTAGTGGGATTGATTCGGCAGGATGTAGTACACGTGCCACCGATCGGCCAGCTCGCGGTAGATCGAGGGAACCGAAATATCGTGGGGCACATCGTCGCCGATCACCCGGCGCACGTGCCCGGCCGCGAGGCGCGGCTTGTTCAGCTCGTCGCCCACGATGAACAGATACCCCTTGCGTCCGCGCTTGTCCCACGCGTCGGTCGCCGTGTGTCGAGCCATGAAATACGCGGCCAGCTCGTAGCTTTCGGACTTCTGTCCGCCACCGCCGCCTTCGAGCAGAATCAGCCGCAGTTGTTCGTCCATCCGATTGTCGGATTCGAACTGCCCGATCTGCAGCGGCACCCGATCACAGTCGGCATCGCCGATCCCGCCGAACAGAATCTGCGGATCCTCGGCGTACCCTTTGCGCTGCAGCAGTCCGTGGAGGGTAGCCAGTTTCTCCTGCATGATGCGCGGGACCCGCCCCATCGACCCGGTCACGTCGAACAGCACCGCGATCGGCAGCGAGGCCCCGTGCTCGGCGGAGTCGCGCGATTCACGCGCTCCGACGCCGAAGGGGTCGAGCAGCGGATGTGCGACCCACTCCGTATAGGGCTTGGCTCGCATGTCGGCGGTGTAGCCGAAGTCGTCGAGTCCGCGGGCGGCGCGGAAGGTGCGGGCGGCGTCGTAGGCGCTGTCGTCCCACTGTCCGTATCCCATGGTGATCACTGTTCTTTCGGTAGTTCGAACGGCCGGAAGCGGCGGGCGCCGTACAGCCGGTCGAGCAGGT
Organism: Nocardia mikamii NBRC 108933; assembly: GCF_001613505.1. GTDB lineage: Bacteria > Actinomycetota > Actinomycetes > Mycobacteriales > Mycobacteriaceae > Nocardia > Nocardia mikamii. Next base: position 212,284 of record NZ_BDCM01000016.1, on the reverse strand, counting down.
CGTCGAATTCGTCGAGCAGGGTGCGGGCGTCGGGCCGCAGCCTCGGTGCCGATTGCAGACATCCCTCGGCGAAGGCGCGCATCGGCGCGGGCGCGCGGGCGCCGAGCATGGTGAGCAGCAGCCGGTGGGCCAGATACACATCGGTACGCGGGCAAACCCCGGTGCCGATTTCGGGTGGATAGTCGATCGAGGCCGGCGTGGCCGCGGGCACTCGCCCGGGGCGAGTGGCGAACGACCAGCCGACCAGCACCACCCCGTGCAGCCGGGGATGAACGAGCACGTTCTCCGCGGAGACCGCGGTGTGCACCCAGTGCGCGGTCGCGGCGCCGGCCAGGCAGCGCAGCAGCCGCCGGTGCATCCAGGCGTAGTCGCGCGGGTCGAGCCCTCGTGGAAAGGCGGCGTGAACCTGAGCCAACGTCACGAACCCGTCGGTCAACGCGTCGAGCACGTTGATCGCGCGAACCTCCCCCGAGGCGGTATCGGAGTGGTCGACGGTGTCGATCAGGCGCGGAAAGTACGGTGCCAGCCACGCGTGCTCCCCCGTGAGCGCGGCGATGTCGGTCAAGGCGTTTCGCTCGTTCGCCAGCAGCGAATTCGCGGCAGGGCGCCGTGCGATTTTCGCCACTGTGGCCGACTCGGTGCGGTACACGTCCGCGACGGAACCGCGGGCATGCATCGCGCCGAGGCGATACCGCCCCCGCACGCCACCCACCTCGAAGGCCTGCCCGGCCGCGAGCCAGCTTCGGTACAGCTCGCCGAGGTGGACGAATGCCGCGGTGGCCCGCTCGGCCTCGGCGGCGGGCACCCGGTCCGGATGCAGCGCGGCGGCCAACCGCAGATACGTCCGATGCGCGCTGCGGCGAACGGCGGAATCCGTTGTCGCCGCGCCGAACAGATCTTCCGGACGTCGCACCCCCCGAATGGCCGCCGCGGCCTCTCGCGTTGTCGTCATAGTTTTAGTCTAATCGACTAAAACATGCCACACCAGACCTCGGGCCAACTTTTAGTCGAAACCACAAAAACTTGCGGCCGCAGCCCGCCGACCACCACGGATGCGCCGTTTCTCATGCGCTCGTGCGCACCGACCATCGCCCGGACCGGCCCCACTGTGACCGATGACACGTCTCGGTCCGGGGGTCGAGTTCACGCAATTCACATGGCACGCGGCACGGTGGGTCAGCCATGATGGGGGTGTGTCTGAGATTGTGCGCCGTAGCTCATCCCGCAACGCCAAGTTGGCGAAGATTCCACTCGGTATCGCGGGACGGGCCGCTGTGGGGTTCGGTCGCAAACTCGCCGGCGGCGACAAGGGCGAGATCAATGCCGAGTTGAATCAGAAGGCCGCCGAGCAGATCTTCACCGTTCTCGGCGAGCTCAAGGGCGGCGCAATGAAATTCGGGCAGGCGCTGTCGGTGCTGGAGGCCGCCGTACCCGAGGAGTTCGGCGAGCACTATCGCGAGGCGCTGACCAAACTGCAGGCCGCGGCCCCGCCGCTGCCGGCCGCGGCGGTACACCGCGTGCTGGATCAACAGCTGGGCACGGGGTGGCGCAAGCGCTTCCGCTCCTTCGACGACGCCCCCACCGCCTCGGCCAGTATCGGGCAGGTGCACAAGGCCGAGTGGTCCGACGGCCGCACGGTGGCGGTGAAGGTTCAGTACCCCGGCGCCGACGAGGCGCTGCGCGCGGACCTCAAGACACTCAATCGGATGGCCGGCATGATCGGCGCCGTCATCCCGGGCGCCGACGTCAAACCCATTCTCGCCGAGATCACCGAACGCACCGAGGAAGAGCTCGACTACCGCACCGAGGCCGCCAACCAGCGTCGTTTCGCCAAGGCCTTCGACGGCCACCCGCGGTTCCTGGTGCCGAAGGTGGTGGCCGGGGCGCCGAAGGTGATCGTCACCGAATGGCTCGACGGCACCGCGGTCTCCGGAATCATCAAGCGCGGCGAACAGGATCCGGCGGGCACGGTCGAACTGCGCAACCGCGTGGCCACCCTGATGGGTGAATTCCACTTCTCCTCCCCCGCCCTGGCGGGCCTGCTGCATGCCGACCCCCATCCCGGCAATTTCATGATGCTCGACGACGGCCGGTTGGCGGTGCTGGATTTCGGCGCGTGCGCGCCGCTGCCCGACGGGTTCCCGCCGGTACTCGGCCAGATGGTGGCGATGGCGGTCGAGGATCGGTTCGAGGAGCTGACCGATCTGATGTACACCAACGGCTGGGTGATCCCCGGCCGCACCGTCACGCATGCGGAGATCGCCGACTATCTGCGCCCGTTCACCGATCCCATCCGCGAGGATTCGTTCCACTTCACCCGCAAGTGGATGCAGCGCGTGGCGGGCAAGGCCACCGATGTGAGCCGCCCGGAGATGAAAACCGGTATGTCGCTGCAACTTCCGGCCGAACACATCATGGTGTTCCGGGTGCTGATGGGTTCGATCGGCATCTGCGCACAGCTCGACGCCGAGGTGCCCTTCATGAAGCTGATGCACGACTGGGTGCCCGGCTACGTCGAATACCGCAGCGCCAGTTGATCCTTCGCCCCGCCGGGCGCCGAATATGGGACAAGCCCCGCATCCGATGTCGGATGCGGGGCTTGTTCGTGTTCCCAGAAGTGGCCGAGGCGGATCCGCACTCGGCCCGAACCGGCGCCGATCACGCCAGTGCGACCTTCCGCGGGCGGCCGCGCGGCCGCTTGCGGGCGATCACGACGCCCTGTTCGAAGATCTCGCCACCCCAGACGCCCCAGGGCTCACCGCGATCCAGGGCGGCAGCGAGGCAGCCCTTGCGGATCGGGCAGGAAGCGCACAGTGCCTTGGCCTCTTCCAGCTGGGTGGGGCTTTCGGCGAACCACAGGTCCGGGTCACCGACTCGGCAGGGCAGGGCGAGCGCGACACCGCGGGTGCGGGCCGGCCTCGAGGCCTGGGTCGATCGGCATGTCACGCGAGTAACGGTCGCGGTGGACACGTCTTGCTCCTTCAGCTCGTGCAGCGGTCGTTTCGTTGTCTTCCGCGAAACCGGTGCCGGTGGCTGGAGGCCGAAAAAGAACTGTGGCCACGGTTTCGCTTCGGGCGATCCGTGGCCAGGAGGCTGCGGTAGCTGGTGCTACCTGAACCGACTTCGATGTCGGCTACTGATCACGGTCGCTGGGTGTGCGTTGCGGAGGCGGACTGCCTGCAGATTCGCCGTCATACGATCGGCTTCCACTGCGAAGGCGTCGGCAGCGTCGGTGTGGAAACCGATGTGTGCCTGATGCCAACCCCACTCGGACTTGTCTGCGGCAATTGCATATGCGGGCGCTTGCGGTCGAGCACCGATAATGCTTGCGACAGACAGACCGGTCCCCTGCAAGGCGAGGACCCCCCGGGAGGCGGACACGACAGAAACCACCGGTGCCACAACGCTTCTCGAAGCGAGAGTCACGATGTTGTTCATTTTGTCTACCTCCCTCCTACTCGTTATCCGACTGATCACTGTGCGCGCCGGAATGCCCTCCCAGCGCGTGATCACCACCCTACGGGTGCGATACACAACCGCACAACCTATTTTTCACCTGCGGTTTTGTCATTCGCGGCACGCCCGCCGAATCACCGGTTGCGCACCCGTGATCGCACGATCGCGAGCAGCTCGGGACCGAACTGCTGCGACTTCTGCTGACCGATGCCGGGAATCGCGGCCAACGCGTCCTCGTCCATCGGCACCTGTTCCGCGATCGCGGTCAGCGTTTTGACGCTCACCACCGCGAACGGTTTGATCTGCAATTCCTCGGCCCGCTGCCGCCGCCATTCCTGCAGCGCGCCGAGCAGTTCGGTGTCCACCTCGGCCGGACAGCCCGAACACCGCCCGAGCAGCGTGTCGGTGGAATTGAGCAGCGAACGCCCGCACACCCGGCAGACCGGCAGCCGGCGGCCACGACCACCCCGCGTCCCCGCCTGCTGAGCGACCATCGACGCCGGGGAATCCTCCGGCACCAGCCCGGTGAGGAATCGGCTGCGCCGCCGGTTGCGCCGCCGGCCGTCGGCGCGCGACAGCGCCCAGGACAGCCGCAGATGTTCGCGCGCGCGGGTCACGCCCACGTACAGCAGCCGCCGCTCCTCCTCCAGCGCGGCCTCGTCGGTCACCGCGCCGCCCTCGCCGAGCACATGGGCGATGGGCAGGGTGCCGTCGGTCAGGCCGACCAGGAAGACCGCATCCCATTCCAGCCCCTTGGCCGCGTGCAGCGAGGCGAGGGTGACGCCCTGCACCGTCGGTGGGTGGCGGGACTCGGCGCGCACGGCCAATTCCCGCAGCAGCCCGGCGAATTCGAGGACGGGATCGTGGGCGGCGAGTTCCTCGGTGAGCTGTACCAGGGCCACCAGCGACGACCAGCGCTCGCGAGCCTGCGCACCGGCCGGCTCCTCGGCGGTGAGTCCCAGCCGGGCGAGGACCGCGCGCACGAGCGTCACGACCTCGCGACCGCGGGCCTCGGGCAGGTCGTCGCGGGCTCCGGCCTGGCGCAGCGCCTGCACCGCCTGCCGGACCTCGGCCCGCTGGAAGAACCCCTCGCCGCCGCGGACCTGATAGGGAATGCCCGCCTCGGTCAGCGCCTGCTCGTACACCTCGGACTGAGCGTTGATGCGATACAGCACGGCGATCTCGGCGGCCGGAACACCCCGCCCGAGCAGGCCGGCGATGCCCTTGGCGACGGCGGTGGCCTCGGCGACCTCGTCGTCGTACTCGGCGAAGGACGGTTCCGGCCCGTCGGCGCGCTGCCCGACCAACTGCAGCCGGGTCCCCGCGATCCGGCCGCGCGCGGCGCCGATCACGCGATTGGCCAACGACACCACCTGCGGCGTCGAACGGTAGTCGCGTTCCAGCCGCACGACGGTGGCGTCGGGGAACCGGCGGGAGAAATCGAGCAGATAGGCCGGGCTGGCGCCGGTGAACGAGTAGATCGTCTGGTTGGCGTCGCCGACCACGGTCAGGTCGTCGCGATCGCCGAGCCACGCGTCGAGGACGCGCTGCTGCAGCGGGGTCACGTCCTGGTATTCGTCGACGACGAAGCATCGGTAGCGGCCGCGGAACTCCTCGGCCACGGCCGGGTAGTCCTCGAGCGCGGCGGCGGTGTGCAGCAGCAGGTCGTCGAAATCGAGCAGCAGACCGTCCGGGGTGTTCTTCAACGTCTCGTAGCCGGTGTAGACAGCGGCGATCTTGTCCGCCTGATACGGAATGTCGCGGTGGTGGCGCTGGGCGGCGCCGGCGTAGTCCTCCGGCGCGATGAGCGAGGCCTTCGCCCATTCGATCTCGCCCGCCAGATCACGCACGTTCTCCGTCGCGGTCGGCAGCCCCACGCGCTGGGCGGCCTGGGCGACCACCGCGAATTTGGAGTCGATGAGCTTCCACGGCACATCGCCGACGATCTGTGGCCAGAAGTACTTCAGCTGTCGCAGCGCCGCGGCGTGGAAGGTGCGCGCCTGGACCGTCTGCGCGTCCCCACCCAGGCCGAGCGCGCGCAACCGGGCCCGCAGCTCACCGGCCGCCCGGGCGGTGAAGGTCACCGCCAGCACCTGGTCGGGTCGCACATGCCCGGCCGAGACCAGATGCGCGATCCGATGGGTGATGGTCCGGGTCTTGCCGGTGCCCGCGCCCGCGATCACACACACCGGCCCGCGCGGCGCCCGCACCGCGGCAGCCTGCTCGGGATCGAGCCCGTCGAGCCGCAGGCTGGTCGATGAGGTCGGGGCAGGCACGCGCTCCATCATGACAGGCACCACCGACATCCGCGCCGCCGCGACGACGCCCTCGGTTGCCCGGCGCCAGGGTGCGCAGCGCGTTGCCCTCGGCCCGGCGCGACCGTCGCTCAACTCCGCGCGTCGCGCAGTGTCCGCAGCGATGCGGCGAAGTCGGCGGTCCGGGCCTGCAACGGCCCGAAGAAGGACCGGTCGCAGTCCTCCACCGCGACGATCGCGCGATTCACCAGTGCCACACCGGCTTTCGTGGGGGCCAGGGATTTGGCGCGCCGGTCGTGCGGATGATCGCGCCGCTCGATCAGGCCCTTCTGTTCGAGGGCGCGCAGCACCTGCGAGGTCATCATCGGGTCGGTGGCCGCATGGGCGGCCAGATCGCGCTGCGTGATCGGGGTGTCGGCATCCGATCCGCCGAACCACGTCAGCGCTGCCAGGAGAACGAATTGCACGTGGGTGAGATCGAACGGGGCCAGCGCCGCGCGCACCGCCGCCTGCCACCGGTTGGTCACCTGCCACAACAACAGGCCCGGACTCTCGTCGGCACTACCGAATTCCGTTCGCAGCGTGTGGGTTTCGTCGCTCACCCGGCCGCACCCGAACGCTCATCCGCGTCCTCGCCCAGCATGGCCTGCGAGATGACCGCGAAATCGTGCGCGCTCAGTTCCACCACACCGCGCCGCAGCACGATGCCCCAGTTGGGGACGCTGGTGAGATCGAGATCACTGCGCACGGTATCGATCGCGACATCACGCGCGTCCGGGCGATAGGTCACCGCGCGTCGCCACGGCCGGAAGCAGCCGCCCGGATCCTCCGCCTGCCACACGGGCCGGTCGTCGACCGTGCCGATCGCGGTGAACGACTTGACCGGTTCCCCCTCGCGCATACCGGTTCGGGGCGAGTAGTAGACGAGCCCGTCGCCCGGCCGCATCCGTTCGACCGCGGCACGCTTGCCGTGATTGGCCTGCGCGATGCCGAGCGCCATCCCGCGACGCACGTGATCGCGGGAGACGACGGCCAGCCAGTACTTGTTCATGACGTCCTCCTCGAACGATTCAGTGGGTGCCCGGAACTGATTCAGCGGGCGACCGGAACAGCGCGGCGCGCCTCGGCCGTCTCGACCAGCGCCGCGAGGTCGCGATGGACGGAATCGGCCAGTCCGCCGCCCATCAGCGCCGACCACAGCCGGCGCAGCGGGCCGGTCATCGAGATGGTCACCGTCACCTCCGCGCCCGCGGCCGTCCGCACCACGCGATGGGCGAAGGTCAGCCGAGCGCCGAACAGCCGCGAGACGTCGACGAACTCCTCGTCGGTCAGCTTCTCGACCACGAACGCCACCTCGGGTCCCCCTTTCGGCTTCAAGGTGCCCGTGGCGCCCTCGACGAAGGGGCCGTCCAGCCGGACCCACTCGGTGTCGGCGTTCCATTCCGGCCAGGCGGCCATATCGGCCCAGACCGCGAAGAAGTCGGCGGGCGCGGCGGTGGATACGGCGTGAGCTGCGGCGATCTGTGTCATGCATTTAGTATGCGCGCTTACTATCTGTTTGACAAGCCCCCGCCGGCAGAGGTCACAGCCGGCCCGTGGGAACACGGAAAACCCATTCGATGTTCAATCAGGCGTGACTGCTACTGACCTGACCATGTACTCGACGACCTGGTGCGGCTACTGCCGCCGCCTCAAGAAGCAACTCGACGAGGCGGGGATCACCTACACCGTCGTCGACATCGAACAGGACCCCGAAGCGGCCGAATTCGTCGGCAGCGTGAACGGCGGCAACCACGTGGTGCCGACCGTCAAGTACTCCGACGGATCCACTGCCACCAACCCGAGCCTCGCCCAGGTGAAGACCGCGCTCGCCGCGATCGGCTGACCGGCAGCGGGTCGCGGGCGAATCAGCCTGCCGCAGCCCAGGATTCGACGATGGTGCGGGCGATGGAGATGGAGCCCGGCAGCAGCAGCCGCTGCTGCTCGGCGTTTCCGGTGTCGCCGGTGACCGAACCCCACGCACCCGCGGCCAGCGCCGTGCGCACCTCGTCGCGGGTGAACCAGTGGGCCTCGGCGATCTCGCCGTCGGAGAAGACCAGCGGCGCGTCGGGATCGGCGACCGCGGCGAACCCCAGCATGAGCGATCGCGGCAGCGGCCACGGCTGACTGCCGAGATAGCGGATATCGCGCACCGCGACGCCGACCTCCTCGCGGACCTCGCGCTCGACACAGCGTTCCAGCGACTCCCCCGCCTCCACGAAACCGGCCAGCAGCGAGAACATCTTCTCCGGCCAGTTCTGCTGACGGCCCAGCAGGACCCGGTCGCCGCCGTCGTGCACCAGGCAGATGATGGCCGGGTCGATGCGCGGGAATTCCTCGTGCCCGGAAGCGTTGACGCGCGACCAGCCGGCATTCGACACCGTGGTCGGACTGCCGTCGACCGCGCTGTAGCCGGCGCGGTCGTGCCAGTTCAGCAGCGCCAGCGCGGTGGACAGGATGCCGAGGATCACATCGTCGAGGTGCAGCGCGCTGCCCACCACCCGCAGGTCCATCAGCTGACCGTCGAGTTCGTTGTCGCGAATCGCCCAGATGTGCGCGCCGTCGACCACACCCAGCAGCACCGCCTCCGGCGCCGGCTCGGCCGCGTAGTCCAGCGCCGCTTCCAGGACGAGCTGATCGCCGTCGATCCGCACCTGCCCCCGCCGGTTCATCCGCACCAGCTTGGCCTCGGCCCACCCTTGCTTGAGCGCCTGTTCGTCCGAGCGCAACGTCTCGGCCCGATCGAGGGCGGAACGCGACAGCAGGGGAAGACCATTCAGTTCGAATACCGACACGCTTCGAGAGTATCGCGGTGGTCGCGCGGGCCCGGAGGAGGCAGCCTGCGCGACCCCGCCGGGCACCGCCGTCCGGGCTATTTGTTGTGCACGCGGCGGATGTAGAGCAGTTTGTCGCCGGTCTCCAAGGCATCGACCTCGGGCTCGTCGACACGGATCAGCGTGCCCTCCCGGACCACGCCGAGCACGATGTCGCGCAGATGCCGCGGCGAGCCGCCGACCTCGTCGGATTCCACGTCCCGCTCGGCGATCGCGAAACCGGCCTCGGGGGTGAGCAGGTCCTCGATCATGTCGACGACGCTGGGGGTGGTGGTCGCGATACCGAGCAGCCGGCCCGCCGTCTCCGAGGAGACCACGACCGAATCGGCACCGGATTGCCGCAACAGATGGGTGTTCTCGGCCTCCCGGATCGAGGCGACGATCTTGGCCTTGGCGTTGAGTTCCCGCGCGGTGAGCGTGACCAGCACCGCGGTGTCGTCACGGTTCGCGGCGATGACCAGCGAGGACGCGTGCTGCGCTCCGGCCAGCCGCAGCACATCCGATTGCGTCGCCGAGCCGTGCACCGTCACCAGCCCGGCGTTGGCCGCGGCCTCCAGCACGGTCGCGTCGGTGTCGACCACCACGATCTCGGCCGGTTGCACCCCGTCGCCGAGCATCGCGTCGACCGCGGTCCGGCCCTTCGTGCCGTAACCGACGACCACGGTGTGATTACGCACCTTCTGCCTCCATCGCTGAATTTTGAACGCCTGTCGTGACCGCTCGGTGAGCACCTGCAGGGTGGTACCGACCAAGACGATCAGGAACAGCACGCGCAGCGGGGTGATGACGATCGTGTTGACCAGCCGCGCCTGCTCCGTGATCGGGGCGATGTCGCCGTAGCCGGTGGTCGACAGCGAGACCGTCGAGTAGTAGGCGGCGTCGAGCAAGGTCAGCTCCTCGCCGCGGTTGTCGTGATATCCCGCGCGGCCGAAATAGACCACCAATGTCGCCGCCACCAGCAGCAGTACCGCGAATGCGACCCGGCGGGTCAGCGAGACCCAGGGACTGGTCCGGATCTCCGGAATACGCAGAATGCCGACCAGCGCGTAATCGGGGCGTTCCGTCAAACGGCCCAGACCTCGTGAGCTGTCACCGAACACGGCATCCCCCGGACATGTCGTTGCTCACCTGTGCCACAGATCGGCAGCGTACCGGCCGGATGCCGACTCCACGGACTGGGCACGCGAGTGGGAACCGCCCGGCGTGAGTGGGCAGGAGCGGAGGCGGCAGCGCAGCGTCACCACGAAGCGACCCCACTCACGCCCGAACAACACAGCGTGAGTGGACAGGAGCGGAGGCGGCAGCGCAGCGTCACCACGAAGCGACCCCACTCACGCCCGAACAACACAGCGTGAGTGGGCAGGAGCGCAGGCGGCAGCGTAGCGTCACCACGGAGCGACCCACTCGCGGCGGAGAGACGCGGCGGCGGGGCGAAGAAAGGACACAGCATGAGTGACGCCGGTCGGACCTCGCAGCGGCGAGCGGTGCTGATGAGTACCGCGCTGTTCGGCATGGGGGCCCTGCATTTCGTGGCGCCCAAGCCCTTCGATTCGATCGTGCCGCCCGCTCTCCCGGGTCGGGCCCGGACCTACACCTACGCCTCGGGTGTGGCCGAAATCGGTGTGGCGGCCGCCTTGGCGGCTCCGCGCACCCGGCGGCTCGGCGGCCGGCTGGCGGCGCTGTTGTTCCTGGCGGTCTTCCCGGCCAACATCCAGTTCGCCGCCGATTCGGTGCGAAATCCGAAGGCCGCCAAGGCGATCAAGTGGGTGTCGGTGCTGCGGTTGCCGTTCCAGGCGCCGATGATCACTCAGGCCCTGCGCATCAGCCGCGAAGCCGCCTGAGCGGCAACGACTTTCACCTGGGCGGGTAGTCCGGGTCGAAATCGGCTTCGGACACCGGGTCGGGCGGCAGCTCTTCGCCGTACTCCTCGTCGGGCGGAAGGTCGTCGGCGAGTTCCGGGCCGGACCGTGCCCGCGGGTCGGCGGGCGGCGCCCAGGCGGGCGCGACGTCGGCGATGAGATCGGCCAGCTCGGCCGGACCCGGCAGTTCGGCGGGCGCGACCGTCCGGCCGCTGCGGACGTAATGGAAGGCGGCGCCGACCTTGTCGAGCACGAGCTCTTCGGCTTCCCCGGTCTGCGCGGCCATCATGCGGGCCCAGGCGACCCGGTAGACGGCCAGCTGCATCGCGACCGAGCGTTCTTCCGCGCGTGACGGTTCCGCGCCGGTCTTCCAGTCCACGACCAGCCAGCGGCCGCCGGGTTCGCTGAACACCGCGTCCATGCGGCCGCGAATGAGGGTGCCGCCGATGCTGGTCTCGAATCCCACTTCGACGTCGATGGGGTTGCGGTCGGCCCAGGGCGAGGCCAGGAACGCCTCCTGCAACCGGATCAGGTCGGCGTCGCCCGCATCGCTGTCGGCGGCGCCGGGCAGTTCGTCGAAATCGAGCAAGCCGACCGCGCCGAACCAGCGCTGCAACCAGGCGTGAAATGCGGTGCCGCGCCGGGCCAGTGGACTCGGCGGGTACGGCAGCGGCCGCCGCAGCCGGGCCGCGAGCTTGGCCGGATCGGCCCGCATATCCACCAGCGCGGTGGCGGGCAGCTGCGCGGGCAACTCCACTTCGTGGATGCCCTCGACCGTCGCGAAGTGCTCGGTGAGCAGGGCGTCCACATCGTCGGCCCAGCCTTCGGGATCCGGATCGTGGTCGGGTGCCGCGCCGTTCCCCGATCCGTTGCCGGAGGCCGTTCCGTCCGTGCCGGAGGTCGCCGGATCGTTCGTGCCGGAGGTCGCCGGATCGTTCGTGCCGGAGGTCGCCGGATCGTTCGTCAGATCGGCGAACAAATCCAGCTGGCGCGGGGATTCGGGTTCGCTCGTGGCGTCGTGGGCCCGGCGGGAGGGCACCGGCGGGATCTCGGCCCGGGCAGGAGCGGTTCGGCCGTTCGTCGGCTGTGTGCGACTCTCACGAGGTTCGGGCGGAAGGTGGGCGAGTGCGGTACGGACCAGGGCCGCGCCCGCTTCGACCGCACGCCGCCGCACGCCGAGCGGGTCGCGGGGCCAGTCGGCCACAGCGGGATTGTCGGTGAAGGGATTGGGCGCGTCCGACGGTGGTGGGTCGGCCCACAGGTCGACGCGCACGGTGCCGTGTCCGGGAGACTCCGGATGTTCGGTCCACCGTTTCAGTTCGAGCAGGAAATCCGAGGGCCCCTTCGGCGTGGAACCGGTCTCGGCCCAGTGGTGGGCCGAAACGAACAGTGCGCGTTCGGTTCTGGTGAGCGCGACGTAGAACAGGCGGCGTTCCTCGTCGAGGCGGCGGCGGGCCAGCGCCTCCTTGTGCTGTTTGATCGCCCGTTCCAGATCCGTGCGGTCGTACAGTTCGGTGAGGTCGAGGACCGGGACCCCGTCGCGCGCGGGCGCGGAATCCGGTGTGCCGCCGTCGTTGTCGCGTTGCCGGTCGCCACGCAGCGAGGTGGGGAGTTCGGCGAGTGCGCCGAGCCAGGTCGCGGCGGCGTTCCCGGAGGGAAACAGGCTCCGCGATACGTGCGGTACGGCCACGACCTCCCATTCCAGCCCCTTCGCCGCGTGCACGGTGAGCACCTGGACCCGATCGTGCGCCACCTCGACTTCGCCCGGCTCCAAACCGTTCTCGACTTCTTCGGCGGCGGCGAGGAAGCTCAGCAGACCGGACAGGGTGGCACGGTGGTCACCGGCATATCCCGCGACCACGTCGGCGAAGGCGTCCAGATGTTCGCGGCCCGCACCGGCGCCGGCGGCCGCGCGGCGGGTCTGGGTTTCCACACCGACCCCGATCGTGCGTTCCACATCGGCGACCAGTTCCGGCAGCGACTGCCCGCTGCGTTCGCGCAGGGCCGCCAGCTCCCGCCCCAGTGCGACGATGCGCGCGTATCCGAGCTCCGAATATCGTTGCGCCGGACCGGGGTCGGCGATCGCATCCGCGATGCCGGCCTGTTCGGCGGGTTCGGGCGCCACGGCCCGCAGCGCATCCGACAGCCCGGCGGCGTCGGTGATGGGTTCCGCGCGACCCGGCGTCCCGACGATCGACAGCTCACGTGCCCGGGCCGCCAGCGCCTTCAGATCACTCACGCCCAACCGCCAGCGCGCGCCGGTGAGGATGCGCATCGCGGCACTGCCGGCCGCCGGATCGGCGATCAAACGCAGGGTGGCCACGATATCGGCCACCTCCGGGGTGGCGAGCAGACCGCCCAAACCGACGATCTCCACCGGCAACCCCCGGGCGCGCAACGCCTCGGCCAGCGGCGCGGCGTCGGCGTTGCGGCGCACCAGGACCGCTGAGGTCGGGGGTGGCCGTCCGGCGTCGGCACTCTGCTCCCATTCCGCCGCGATCCGCTCGGCAACCCATTTCCGTTCGTCGGCAACGGTTTCGGTGAGAGCCAGCGCGACGGTTCCAGCCGTCGCCTGCGGCCGGGGGCGCAGCGCGTCGACCGTGACCCCGCCCTCGGCGCCGCGCAGTGGTTCGGCGACCAGATTCGCCAGATCCAGTGCCTCCGGCGGATTGCGCCAGCTCGTCAGCAGCGGCAGCACCGGCGCGGCGACATTCGGCGCGGCCGGGAAATCGGTGGTGAAGCGGGGCAGGTTGGCCGCCGACGCACCGCGCCAGCCGTAGATGGACTGCATCGGATCGCCGACCGCGGTCACCGCCGGGCGGGTGCCGACATCGGTCTCCTCGGCGGCGATACCGACCGCGCCGCGGTCACCGAACAATGCGGCGAGCAGAATACGCTGGGCGTGACCGGTGTCCTGATATTCGTCGAGCAGCACCAGGCGAAACCGCTCGCATTCCGCCGCACCGACCTCGGCGTGCGTGGCGGCCAGCCGCGCGGCCAGCGACATCTGCGAGCCGAAATCCAATGCGCCCCTGCGCCGTAACTCATCGCCGAGCCGCGCGACCAGCGGCAGCAGCGCCACCCGATCCTGCTGGGCTTTGACGATCCCGCGCAGCTCCTGATTCGGGCCACCGCGCTGGCGCGGACCGGGAGGCAGCGTCTCCACCAGCCGTTCCAGCTCCCGATGCGCCACCGCCAACTGCTCGGGTTCCACCAGATGTTCGGCGAGCTGACCGGACAGCGCGAGCACCGCCTCGGTGACCGATACCGGGGTGCGCTCGGTATCGAGATCACCGTCCCAGCCGGTGACCACGCGATGCGCGAGCTGCCACAGCTGGGTTTCGGTGAGCAGCGTGGCCGAGGGCTCCACGGGCAGCAGCAGGCCGTGTTCGGACAGCAGCCGCCCGGCGTAGGAGTGGTAGGTGCTGATCTCCGGCTCGGATCCGACCAGGGTCGCGCGCAGGCGCCCGGTGCTGTCGATCTCGCGCAGCAGCGGCGATCCGGCCAGCCGCGCCAGGCGGGTGCGAATGCGAGTCGTCAACTGCTGCGCGGCTTTTCGGGTGAACGTCAGCCCCAGCACCGCGTCCGGTGCCACCAGCCGATTGGCGACCATCCAGACCACCCGCGCGGCCATCGTCTCGGTCTTGCCCGCACCCGCACCGGCCACCACGAGGGTCGGGCCGAGGGGTGCGGCGATGACGGCGGACTGTTCCTCGGTAGGTGGCGGCAGACCCAGTGCCTGCGCCAACTGCTCCGGCGTGATCGTCATCGATCCGTCACCTGGCGGCCCGTGTCCTGCACGGGGCAACTGCCGGCGACCTGGCAGTGCCGGCAACCGTCGTTGCGCATGGCCAGGAACCCGGGCCCGCGGGTGGCGGCCGCGGCGTCGTGAATCGCCTTGCGCCACTGGGCGATACCGTCGGAATCGAGCGCGGTCTGCAACCGCTCGGTGGCCCCGTCGCGGCTCGGTTTGGCCACGTAGACGAGCCGGGCGCCGCCCGGTTCGACGCGGTCGCCGTCCACCTCCGCGGAGAACCCGCCCGCCCCGGCGGCCACCTGGTAGGTCGCCAGCTGGGCGTGATCCTGAGCGGCCTGTTTGGAGATCGGGGTCTTGCCGGTCTTGACGTCGACGATGACGAAGCGCCCCAGCGCGTCACGCTCGACCCGGTCGACGCGGCCGCGGATCCGCACCGGCACCTCGTCCGGATCTCGGGCCGGCAGCACACAGTCCACCGGCACCTCGACACCGACCTCGGCCAGCTCCGCCCGGGTATTGCGCAACCAGGCGAGGAAGGTGTCGACCATGGATTCGGTGCGGCGCAATTCCAGCCGGGAGTGCCAGCTGTGCGGGCCGTCCTCCCCGGAACTCGGGTCGACGGCCTTCCATGCCTTGACCAGCGCCGCCTTCACCTGTTCCTCGGTCACTCGCCCGGCCAGCGCCTGGACCAGCGTATGCACGAGATTGCCCTTGACGGCATGCGGATTGTCCCCGTCGCTGCCGCCGTGCCGTTCCAGCGCCCAGCGCAGCGGACAGGTCTGCAACAGCTCGACCGTGGACGGGGACAACGCGACCGGCCCGTCACCGTCGTCCCACAGCGCCAGTTCCGAACTCGGGTCCGCGATGCCGTACCACTCGTCCGGATGGGCGCCGCGCACACCGGCCGCGGCCAGACGGGCCAATTGGGCGGCGGCCCGGTCCCGGCGGGCGGGGTCGGCGCCGTCGTCGCAGACCACGCCGCGCAATTCGGCGATCAGGGCCTGCGCGACCAGCGCGCGCCCCGGATCGACCGGCGGCGGAATACGTCCCGGTTCCCCCGGTTCCGCCTCCGGATCGAGTTCGGCCAGGAATCGGGACGGCACCAGATCGCGGTCGCCGGTGACGGATTCGACCGCGGTCACCAGCAGGCTGTGGCGGGCCCGGCTGCACGCCAGCAACAGCAGCCGGCGCTCCTCGGCGAGGATCGGCGCGGCCCGGCTGACCTGCTCACCCGGATCGGCCACGCCCCCGATGAGGTCGACCAGTTCCTCGATGCCGAGCAGGGTCCCGCGCGGACGCAGGTTGGGCCAGATCCCCTCCTGCACTCCGGCGACGGCCACCACGTCCCATTCCCGGCCGGCCGCGGCGTGCGCGCTCACGATCGCCACCGCGTCACCGGGTTCGGTCAGCGGAGCCGAATCCTGGTTGATCTCCTGCTGTTCCAGATATTCGACGAACCCCTCGACGGATGCGCCGGGCAGCCGGTCGACGTAGGCGGCAGCGGCATCGAACAGGCCGACCGCGGCATCCAGGTCACGATCGGCCTGCACGGCCCCGGCGCCGCCGCGCTCGGACTGCGCCACCCAGCGCTTCTCCAGCCGCGACGCGGTCCACAACGCCCACAACGCATCCTCGACCCCGGCCCCGCGCCGCAGCGCCCGCCGCGCCCGGTCGACCGCCCGCAGGACCCGCACCAGCGGCGCCGACTCGACCTCGGTGAGCCGATCGAGCAGGGTGCGATCACCGACGCCGGTCATGAGATCGCGCAGCACGACCGCCGAGGACCGGTCGAGTTCGGAGTAGGGGGCGAGGGCCTCCGGCGACTCCTCGACGCCCAGCTCCGTGTCGCCGTCGCCCGCCGCGATCGACTCCGTCCGGGGATACCCGCGCTCGATCAGCGCGCGGCGAACACCACGGCGCAGTCGTCGCAGGCTGATCTGATCGGCTCCGCCCAGCGGCCCCAGCAGCAGATCGAGCGCATCGTCCGCCGAGAACATCTCCGGGCGCCCGCGTTCGACCACGAGCAGGGCGCGCAGCGACTGCAGCATCCACGCCGCGCCGCGCCGCCGGGCCAGCGGCGTGTCCGGTTTCGGTTGCAGCACCGGCACTCCCGCGGCGGTGAGCGCGCGGCGCAGCGGGCCCAGTGACAGCGGCACCGAGCGCACGACGACCGCCATCCGCGACCACGGCACGTCCGCGGTGAGATGCGCCCGCCGCAGGTGGTCGGCGATCAGCGCCGCCTCCTTGGCCGGGGTGGTGAGAACCCGCACCAGCGCCTGCCCGTCGACGGCGGGATCGCCGAGGAGATGGGGTCCGCCGGTCCGCACGTCGAAGCGGTGCCCGGTTCGGCCCGGCATGCGGGCGGCGATCCGGGCGACCGCGTCGTGAACCGCCGGCGCGCAGCGATGATCGTCGTGCAGGACGATCCGGCGTTCGGGCGGGGCGTCGGGTTCGGTGACGAAACGGGTGTCCGCGCCCCGGAAACTGAAGACCGCCTGATCCGGGTCGCCGGCCACGACGGTCGTCGCCGGACCGGACCCGATCGCGCGAATCAGTTGCGCGGCAAGCGGATCCACATGCTGGGCGTCGTCGACCAGGAGGGTGCGGATGCGTTCGCGCTCGGCGGAGAGCAGTTCCTCGTCCTCGAGCAGCACGTCCAGTGCGGCGCCGACCAGTTCGGCGGCGTCGAGGGCGGGGGCGCTGGCCTCGGGGGCCTGGACGCCGACCGACCAGCGCAACAGCATCGACTGTTCGTAGCGCTGCGCGAACGATCCGGCCGCCTCCCACTCCTCGCGTTCGTGCAGGCGCCCCAGTTCGATCAGATCCTCGGGCCCCAGATCGCGCTCGGTGGCGCGCAACATCAGGTCGCGCAGCTGCTCGGCGAAACCGTTGGTGCCGAGTGCGGCGTGCAGGCGCGGTGGCCACAGCACCTCGGCGCCGGACGACATGTCGGCGAGTTCGCCACGCAACATCTCGCGCAGGACCACGTCCTGCTCAGCGCCGGTCAGCAGTCGCGGCGGCGGATTGCCGCGGGCGGCCGCGTGCGTGCGCAGGATCGCGAAGGCGTAGGAGTGCACTGTGCGCACCATCGGCTCGCGCCCGGCGCCCGGCACCCCGCCGAGTTCGGGTGCGAGCGCGGTCAACTGCCGGGTGAGAGCGTTGCGGACCCGCAGCGCGGCCTGTTTGGAATGGGTGAGTACCAGCACCGATTCCGGATCGGCGCCCGCGACGATGCGATCGGCGGCGAGATCGGTGAGCAGCGCGGTCTTCCCGGTGCCGGGGCCGCCCAGCACCTGCCAGGGCCGCCAGCCCGGGTCCGCGCCCGACCCACCCGCGAACAGCGTTCGGACATCGGCACCCCATTCGCGTGGCCGGGGTGCGGTCTCACTGCGGCGCACCAGTCGCACCGAGCTATCCGATCGCATCACACGCGCTATTTCAACAGACACCCCCGACAGGATCGAATTCCGTGACAGCAAACGCACCCCGTGCATCCGATGTGTCCGTGTTGTGATCGGCGCCACGCCTGTCCGGGCGATATTCACGAATTCGCGCCGATCTCCGCCTGCGGTCGATAATGCCTGGTAGAGAGCTCGTACGTCATGCCGCACCGCGTTGTGTCGGGGCGGCCGCGAATATCGGGCCGAAAATCCCACCGCCGCAGTCGTTCCCCGGCGGTTCACCGGCACGGCCAGCGCCCGGCAATCCTCGTGCCCGATTCTCGCGAACGGAACGCGCCGGTCGCACCGCCGCTGCGCCGACGGCACAATGATCGGGTGTCCGACGCCCATATTCATCGATTCGGCCCCGCCGACGGCCCGCTCGTCCTCGCCCTGCACGGCCTGACCGGACATGGGCGGCGGTGGAGCGCGCTGGCCGGCGGGCAGTTGCCCGAGGTACGCGTCGTCGCTCCCGACCTGCGCGGCCACGGGCGGGCGAGTTCGCTGCCGCCGTGGACCTTCGAGCAGATCGTCGACGATCTGGTTCCGCTGCTCACCGAACCGGCGGTCGTAGTGGCGCATTCGTTCGGAGCGGCGGTCGCCGTCCATCTGTCCCGCCACCGTCCCGATCTGGTCCGCGCGCTGGTGCTGCTGGATCCGGCGATCGGCCTCGATCCGGTGCTGCTCCACGACATCGCCGAGGCGGGTCTGGCCCGGCCGGATTACGCCGACATCGCCGAGGCGCGCCACGACAAGCTCGAGACGGCCTGGGCCGATGTGGACCCCGGACTCCTCGATGCCGAACTCGCCGAACACCTGGTCGGCACTGCCGAGGGCCGGGTGACGTGGCGGATGAGCCTGCCGGCCGTCACGTCCTACTGGAGTCAGCTGGCGCGCGAGCTGGTCCTGCCGCCGCCGCACATTCCGACCGTGCTGGTCCGCGCCGGTAAATCCCCGTTCGTCACCCCCGCGACCGTCGAGGCGTTCGCCACGCTGCCGACTTTCACGCTGCACGAATTCGACTGCGATCACATGGTCGCCCAGGCGCGTCCCGCCGAGACCGCGGCCGTCGTCCGGTCGGTGCTCTGATGCCCACCACGGACGCCGAGATCGAGCGGGTGCGGGAACTGGTCGCGGCCATCCCGCCCGGCCGGGTCGCCACCTACGGCGATATCGCGGCGGCGGCCGGACTGTCGACGCCGCGAACCGTCGGCTGGATCATGCGCACCGACTCCGCCGATCTGCCCTGGCATCGGGTGCTGCGCGCCGACGGCACCCCGGCGAGCCATCTGGTTCAGCGCCAGTTGCGCCGGCTGGCCGAGGAGGGCTGCCCGATCCGCGGCGACCGCGTCGACCTGGCCGCCGCCCGCCACCGATTCGACCACTGACGGCCGAGCCGGCGATTCGACCCTGACGGCCGAGCCGGCGATTCGACCCTGACGGCCGAGCCGGCAATTCGACCCTGACGGCACCGCCGGATCCGGTTGTCGACCTCGGCATCGGCCCGTCGATATCCGAATTCGCCCATTACTCCCGTTCGGCGGTTACCGTGGAGGCATGACCACCCGTCTGGCGTGCGTGGTGTTCGATGCGATCCGGCCACGAAACGTGGCGCGGTTCTGGGCGGAGTTGCTCGACTGGCAGATCACCGTGGACCGTCCGCACGCGGTCGAGGTGGCTGCTTCCGATCCGGATGCCGCCGATGTGTCGTTGATGTTCGTGCCGACGGCCGGACCCAAATCCGGGAAGAACCGCATCCATCTCGATGTGGTCGGTCGTTCGCTGGATCATCAACGCGTGCAGGTGGATCGGGCGCTGGCGCTGGGCGCGCGGCCGATCGATATCGGCCAGGGCGCGGTGCCCTGGACGGTGCTCGCCGATCCCGAGGGCAACGAATTCTGTGTCCTCGAACCGCGCGAGGAGTATGTGGATACCGGCGCGGTCGCCGCGATCGTCGTCGACACTCCGCATCCCACCCGGCTGGCCCGGTTCTGGGAGACCGCCGCGGGCTGGCCGCTGACCCACGACGAATCGCGGATGTCCGGCATCCGCTCGGCCACCGGTCAGGGTCCGTGGCTGGAATTCCTGCGCACCCAGGTCGCGGCCCGCGAATGCGATCGCGTCCACCTCGATGTCGTCACCTACTCCACCGGCGATCCCGCGGAGGAGGTCGCCCGGCTCACCGCGGCCGGTGCCGTCGCCTGCCAGGGCGCCGCGGTGCATCCACCGGCTCAGGCGATGCTGACCGATCCGGAGACGAACCGCATCCGGTTGTTGCGTGCGCCCTGCGATTGACGCGGTCGCGAGCAGACGACGAGCCCGCGCCCGTCCGCGTGCCGTCCGCCGTCCGATGTGGGCGGTTTACCATCGGTCCATGACCAACCTCCCGGGTGAGCCGCTGTGACCACTGTCGACGCGATCGTGCTGGCCGGTGGGCGGGCGACCCGGATGGGCGGGGTGGACAAACCCGCGATCGCCGTCGGCGGTCGCGCGATGCTCACCGTGGCACTGGACGCGGTCGCCGATTGTGTGCGCACGGTGGTGGTCGGCCCGCATCGGCCCGAACTGGCGCCCGAGATCCGGCAGGTGCAGGAGGTGCCGGCCGGAGCCGGGCCGGTCGCGGCCGTCGCCTGCGCGGTCCGCGCCCTCGAGGAATGTGATTTCCCGGCCGATCTGGTCGTGGTCCTGGCCGCCGACCTGCCCTTTCTCACCGCCGCCGTGATCGGCGAATTGATCGGGCACGCAACGACTTCCGATGCCGATGCGGTGTTCGCGACCGACGAGTCCGGCCGTCCGCAATATCTGGTCGGGGTGTGGCGGCGGACGGCGCTGCTGTCGGCCTTGCGGCAGTTGGATTCGGTGACCAATCAGCCGATGAAGGCGCTGGTCCCGGTCGACACGCTGATGGTGACGCTGCCCGGTATCACCGATTGCGACACCCCGGAACAGGTGCGCGCGGCCCAGGCCGCCGTCCCGGCGTTGTCCTTGGCGCAGGCACGCGACCTGCTGCGCACCGGCATCACCCGGCTGCCGGTGCACGAGGCCCGGCCGGCGGCGGTGCGGGGTGCGGCGTTGGCGGCCCCGCTGCGCGCCGCCTCGCCGCTGCCGCGCTTCGACGTGTCGGCGATGGACGGTTACGCGGTGTCGGGCGAGGAACCGTGGCGCCTGCGCCACGATGTCGGCTTCGCGGGTGGCGAGCGACCGGTGGGCCTGCTCGCCGGTGAGGCGGTCCGCATCGCCACCGGCGCCCACGTTCCGGAGGGCACCGACACCGTGGTGCGCGACGAATTCGTCCGGCTCGACGACGGGCTGCTGCGGCGGCTACCGGAGGCGCCGGTCCGCGACGATGTGCGCCACCGCGGCGAGGATTGGCACAGCGGCGATATCGTCGCCGCCGAGGGCACCCCCGTCGACGCGGCACTGATCTCCGTCGCGACCGCCGCCGAGGTGGTCACCGCGCAGGTTCGCGGTCCGGTGCGGGCACGAATCGTCATGACCGGCGACGAAATTCGCAGCGAAGGTCCGCTGCGCAGCGGCCAGACCCGCGATTCGGTCGGCCCCGTCTTCCCGGAGTTGTTGTCCTGGCACGGAATCGAATCGTCGGACCGGGTCCATCTGCGCGACACTCCCAACGGCTTCGACGATGTGCTCTCCGATACGACCGACGACCACCTGCTGGTCGTGGTCGGTGCGACCGGTGGTGGCGCAGCCGACCAGCTGCGCGGTGCACTGGATCGGGCCGGGGCGCGAATTCTGGTGCACCGCTTGCGGATGCGGCCGGGTGGTTCCACGGTGGTCGCCGAATTGCCCAGCGGCCCTGTGGTTCTCGGACTTCCGGGCAATCCCTACGCGGCGGTCGCGACGCTGTGGGCGCTGGCCCCGGCCATCGTCTCCGGTCTCACCGGCCGCATACCGGCGCGGGTGCGGATCGGCCCCCTCCTGAACGCCGGCGACGTTTCCGGCCCGGTGCCGCGCATCCTGCCCGCGCGGGTGGCCGAGGAGGGCGGCTGGGTCGCCGACGGTCATATCCGGACCGCGCATCTGGCCGGGCTGCTCGATCGCGACGGTCTGGTCGTCGTCCCCGCCGGCGCCGTCGATGGTGCGCCGGTCGAATATCTGCCCCTGCCGGGCTGACGCCGCGACGCCCGGGCGAACCGCGAAGGCGCCGACCCCTGTGCCCAGCCGGCGCCGGTTGCGCGCACAGTGCGCCGAAACCTGGTGGCAGCCCGCCGTGGCGGGTTCCCTGGTCGTATGCCAGTGCCCGAGTATGCCCGCGGATACGATGCCTTCCCCGGCGAGGTCGGCCGTACCACCGCCGACTCCACCCCGGCGTGGAACTATCCGCCGAGCGCGCCCGCGGGAGCGCCGAACATCATCGTGGTGCTGGTCGACGATATGGGCTACAGCGATATCGGCCCGTTCGGCTCCGAAATCGAGACACCGACCTTGAACCGGCTGGCCGAACGTGGGGTCCGGCTCACCAATTACCACACCACCCCGCTGTGCTCGCCCTCGCGCGCGGCCCTGCTGACCGGTCTCAATTCCCATCGCGCCGGATTCGGCTTCGTCGCCAATGCCGATCCCGGCTATCCGGGGTTGCGCCTGGAACTCGCCGACGATGTGCTGACCCTGCCGGAGATATTGCGAGCCGGCGGTTACGCCACCTACGCGGTCGGCAAATGGCATCTGGTGCGCGACGCCACGATGAACCCTGCGGCACACCGTGATTCGTGGCCGACACAGCGCGGCTTCGATCGGTACTACGGTTCGCTGGAGGGTTTCAACTCGTTCTTCTATCCGAACCAGATCGTCTCCGACTCCTCGGTCGTGGATATCGAGCAGTATCCGGAGGACTACTACGTCACCGACGACCTGACCGACAAGGCGATCACCTACTTGAAGGATCTGCGCGCCCACGACGCGGACAAGCCGTTCTTCCTCTATTTCGCCCACGTCGCCATGCACGGCCCGCTGCAGGCCAAGGATGTCGACCTCGCGAAATATCGCGGGCGTTACGCGCAGGGCTGGGACGCGGTGCGGCAGAGCCGATTCGCCTCCCAGCTGGCGCAGGGACTCTTCGCGCCGGGAACCGAGCAGCAACCGCGCAACACCGAACCGGGTTACGAAGCGCAGGAATGGGATTCGCTGAGCGCCGAGCAGCAGCGCCGCTTCGCCCGGTACATGGAGGTGTATGCCGCGATGGTCGACAACATCGACCAGAGTCTCGGGCGTCTCCTCGACACCGTCGAGCAGTTCGGCGAACTGGACGACACGATCGTGGTGTTCACCTCCGACAACGGCGGTACCGCGGAGGGCGGCCCGGTCGGCACCCGCAGCTATCTGGCCGAATTCGCGCACGTCGATGATCCGGAATGGGTGGGCGATGTCCCGCACGACGAGGATCTGATCGGCACCGCCCGTCTCGGCGTGCACTATCCGCGGGGCTGGGGGCAAGCGTCGAACACCCCGTTCCGGTTCTACAAGGGACAGACCTTCGCCGGCGGGGTGCGGGTGCCGTTCATCATCTCCTGGCCGAAGGGTCTGCCGGACAACGCGATTCGTGATGAATACGTGTACGTCACCGATCTGGCGCCGACCCTGCTGGAACTGTCCGGAGTATCACGACCGTCGGTGCGAAACGGGCTGCCGGCCAAGGATTTCGACGGCGTATCGGCGGCACGGGTGCTGCGGGACCTCGATGCCCGCTCCCGGCATGTCGAGCAGTATTCGGAGATGACCGGCCATCGCGGGTTCTACCGGGACGGCTGGAAACTGCTCGCGTTGCACGAGCCGGGCGGCGACGTGGACGCGCCGAACTGGCAGCTGTTCGACATGCGGACCGACCCCACCGAATTGCACGACGTCGCCGCCGAATTTCCCGGCAAGGTGCGTGAACTGGCCGCGGCCTGGGATGAGGCGGCCTGGCGTAATACCGTCTTCCCGCTGCTGACCCGCGGGGATCTGGCGCGCCGGCGCCCCGAGGAAGCCCGGCTGTCCGAGCCGTTGCGTATCCTGCCCGGGACGCCGACGCTCGAGCGGTATCGCTCGCAACGCCTCATCGCCTATCGCGATTTCACCGTCACCGCCGAACTCGCGGGCTATCACGACGGCGACGAGGGGGTACTCGTCGCCCACGGCGATCCGCAGGGAGGTTATCTGCTCTACATCGAGAACGGCCGAATCGTGTTCGGCTTCAACTCGTTCGGCCGGTATTCCGAGGTGTCGGCGCGTATCGCCCCCGGCGCCCGGGAGGTCACCCTGGCCGCGACGGTACGGCCGCGCCTGCGCTGGGACTTCGCCCTCTCCCTCGACGGCACCCCGGTCGCCGCTCTCGCCGACCAAGTCCAGCTCGTCGGTATGGCCCCCTGGACCGGTATCTCGGTCGGCGTGGACGCTCGCGGCCCTGTCGCCTGGGACCTGCGACAGCGCCGCGGCCCGTTCCGCTACACCGGGTCGTTGCGTGCCGTCACCTACGCCCCGGGGCCGCTACAGGTGCCGGAGCAGGTGGTGCGGGCGGTGGAGTCGGAGGCCGAACTCGTGGCCGAATAGCGTCGCCCGAGTCATGCCGGATAGTCGACGGCCGGCCCGAAAGTGCCGTCCCCGTTGCCGTCTCGCAGTGTGATGTTGCCCGTGAGGGTGTTGCCGATGACCACGTCGAGTTTCCCGTCACCGTTGAAGTCGGCGAGCGCCGGTGTGGACAGCGGGACCAGACCGCCGGAGGGATAGACGGCTGACGGCGGGTCGAAGGTGCCGTCGCCGTGTCCGTGCAGGACGGCGATGCTCGAGGTACCGCCGTTGGCTACCACCAGGTCGGGTTTCCCGTCACCGTCGACGTCGGCGACGTCGAAGCACTGCGGCAGCAGTCCACCGGTCGGGTAGGCGACGGCCGGCGAGAACGTACCGTCGCCCCGGTTCGTGAGGACCGAGACGGTCGCGTCGGCGAGGTTGGAGAACAAGATATCCGGTGTGCCGTCACCGGTGACATCGCGCGCCATCCCGTACCACGCGGTCGACGCCCCCGACTCGAAAGTGACCGGCGCGGCGAAGGTTCCGTCCCCGTGGCCTCGGTAGATCTGGATCGTGCTGTTGACGTAGTTGCCGCGCAGCAGGTCGAGGTTGCCGTCACCGTCGAAATCGGCGACATCGGCCGAACCGGATCCGACACCGCCGGCGGTGGATATCGTCACCGCGGACTCAAAGGTGCCGTCGCCGTGGCCGCGCAGCAGCGACCACGACGGCGCTTGGTTCGATGTGGCGATATCGAGGTTTCCGTCGTGATCGAAATCGGCGGCGACCAGGGCGCCCGGCGCGAAGTCGGTGGCGTAGCCGACCGCCGGTGCGAAGGTGCCGTCGCCGTGGCCCAGCAGGATGGAGACGTCGCTCGAGGCGAAGTTCGTGACGGCGAGATCCACCGTGCCGTCGTGGTCGAGGTCCGTGATGGCGACGTAGTCTGCTTGGCCGCCGGTGGCGTAGTGCACGGCCGGCCGCAAGCCACCTCCCGGCTTGCCCAGGAAGACCGATACACCCCCTCCGAGGAGGTAATCACTGAAGACGACATCCGGCACACCGTCGGCGTTGATATCGGCGATCGCCGGTACCGCCGGCCCCATCAGATTGGGCGGTACCGGATCCGCGTGCGCCACAGTGCCTGCGACCACCGCCTGAGCGGCGAGTGCCAGCGGCGCGAGAACGCTGACAACGGAAATAGAGCGCGACATCGGTTCTCCTGTTGTTGGATTCGGGGGCAGCCTATGGTCTTCCCGGCCTTGGCGGCATCGCTCCGGCTACCTTCGATCCCGCTCGACGAGAACCTGGTCGGCGGCGCTCGTCGCGGAGGAGAACTACGCCGCGCCGCTATCCTCTCGACTCGATTCGACGCCGCGCGAATGTGTTAACAAATGTAAAACGCCCGCGAAGCGCCGGTTTCCAAAGCATCACCGAGTACGTGGACAGCGGCTCTTCGCCGACGGCTCGGCACCGTGAGAATCGGTATCGCCGCAGGTCGGACCGGAATCACCCCACGCAGTCGGCAATCGCCCAGTGACCGGGACGTTTCCCCGACCTCACAGCTCACCGGCGCCTCGCGCGCGGTGTGAGCGGATCGTTTTGCCGCCCCCGCGAGCGTCCTTACTCTCGGACTGGTCAGCCCGGTTCATGTGTCTCGATGGGGGCGTTGTGGTCATATCGCACAAAAAGAATTCGGCCCCCTCGTCAGCGTCGAACGGCGTACCCGCGGTGTCGAACGGCGTACCCGAGTCGGCGGCCGATGCCTTGCTGAAGGTGGGCCGCTACTTCCAGCGCGGGGAGGTATCGAGTGACCTTCGCACGGTGCACAAGGTCGGGGGGCGCGAGGCCGACGAGTTCTACCGCGACCGCTGGGCCCACGACAAGGTGGTCCGGTCCACGCACGGCGTCAACTGCACCGGCTCCTGCTCCTGGAAGATCTACGTCTCCGACGGCGTGATCACCTGGGAGTCCCAGCAGACCGACTATCCTTCGGTCGGCGCGGACAAACCGGAGTACGAGCCGCGTGGCTGCCCGCGCGGCGCCTCGTTCTCCTGGTACACGTATTCCCCCGCGCGCGTGCGATATCCGTACGTGCGCGGGGTCTTGCTCGAGATGTACCGCGAGGCGAAAGCACGGTTGAAGGATCCGGTGCTCGCCTGGGAATCCATCGTCGAGGACCCGGAGCAGGCGACGACCTACAAATCCGCGCGCGGCAAGGGCGGATTCGTGCGGGCGGAATGGTGGGAAGCCGCCGAAATCGCCGCCGCGGCACATGTTTACACCATCAAGCAGTACGGGCCGGACCGCATCGCGGGTTTCTCGCCGATCCCCGCGATGTCGATGGTGTCGCACGCGGTGGGCGCCCGGTTCATCTCCCTGCTCGGCGGCTCGATGCTGTCGTTCTACGACTGGTACGCCGACCTGCCGGTCGCCTCGCCGCAGGTGTTCGGCGACCAGACCGACGTCCCGGAATCCGCGGACTGGTTCGACGCCGGCTATCTGATCATGTGGGGTTCGAACGTCCCGGTCACCCGCACCCCGGACGCGCACTACATGACCGAGGCCCGCTATCGCGGTCAGAAGGTGGTGGTGGTCTCCCCCGACTACGCCGACAACACCAAATTCGCCGACGAATGGGTCCCCGCCCGCCCGGGCACCGACGCCGCCCTGGCGATGGCGATGGGCCACGTGGTGCTGCGCGAATTCTTCGTCGACGCCTCCACCGCCCGATTCGACGACTACATCAAGCGCTACACCGATCTGCCGTTCCTGATCACGCTGGACGAGCGCGAGGGCGGCTGGACCGGCGAGGGCGAATACCGCGGCCACACCTGGCTGCCCGGTAAATTCCTCACCGCCGCCGATCTCGCCGCCGCGGGCGTCGCGGGCTTCGACGTGGACAACGCCGAGCACAAAACCGTGCTGCTGGACGCCGACGGAAACCCTGTGGTGCCCAACGGAACCCTCGGCGACCGGTTCTCCGAATCCGGCGCCGGACGATGGAATCTGGACCTCGGCGATGTCGATCCGCTGATGACTCTGTACGGCCGCACCGACGATGCTGCGGCCGTACAGTTCCCCCGCTTCGACGGCGAGACCGGCACGGTCACCCGCTCGGTGCCGACCATGGTCGTCGCCGGACGCCGCGTCACGACCGTCTTCGATCTGCTGCTCGCGCAGTACGGCGTCGGGCGCCCGGATCTGCCGGGCGACTGGCCCACCGGCTACGACGACCCGAGCGCGCCCTACACTCCCGCGTGGCAGGAGTCGATCACGGGAGTGCCTGCGGCACAGGCCATTCGCATCGCCCGCGAATTCGCCGACAACGCCGATCGCTCCGGCGGCCGGTCGATGATCCTCATGGGCGCCGGGACCAATCACTGGTTCCACTCCGATCAGATCTATCGCGCCTTCTTCACGCTGACGCTGCTCACCGGCTGCCAGGGTGTCAACGGCGGCGGTTGGGCGCACTACGTGGGCCAGGAGAAGTGCCGCCCGGTCACCGGCTGGTCCACCCTGGCGTTCGGCCTGGACTGGCAGCGGTCGCCGCGGCAGATGCAGGGCACGGTGTTCTGGTACCTGACCAACGACCAGTGGCGCTACGACCCCTTCACCTCCGAAACCTTCGCCTCTCCCCTGGGTTCCGGCGTTTTCGCGGGACGCACGGCCGCCGACAATATCGCGCTGGCCTCGCGGCTCGGTTGGATGCCGACGTATCCGACGTTCGATCGCAATCCCCTGGATCTGGTCGATGCCGCCGAGGCAGCCGGGCAGACCCCGCAGGACTATGTGGTCGGCAACCTGAAATCCGGTGATCTCGAGTTCGCCTGCGAGGATCCCGACGCACCGCGGAACTTCCCCCGCGTGCTCACCGTGTGGCGGGCCAATCTGCTCGGCTCCTCGGGTAAGGGCAACGAGTACTTCCATCGGCATCTGCTCGGCGCGGATTCCAATCTGCAGGCCGACGATTCGGCCGGCGTGCCACCGCAGGAGGTGCGCCGGCCGGAACAGGCACCGACCGGAAAGCTGGATCTGCTGGTGTCGCTGGATTTCCGGATGACGTCGACGACGCTGTTCTCCGATATCGTCCTGCCCGCCGCCACCTGGTACGAGAAACACGATCTGTCCTCGACGGATATGCATCCGTTCGTGCACGCCTTCTCCCCCGCGATCTCCCCGCCGTGGGAGGCGAAAACCGATTTCGAGGCCTTCCATCGCATCGCGCGCGGCTTCTCCTGGCTGGCCGAGAAACATCTCGGCGTTCGCAAGGATCTGGTCGCCGTTCCGCTGCAACACGATTCGGCCGACGCGCTGGCGCAGGCGCGGGGGCGGGTGCTGGACTGGAAAGCCGGTGAATGCGAACCCGTTCCGGGCCGCACCATGCCGAAACTCGTCGTGGTGGAACGGGACTACCCGAAACTGGCCGAGAAGATGGCCGCGCTGGGGCCGCTGATCGAAACGCTCGGGGTCACCACCAAGGGCGTCACGACCGTCCCCGACGCCGAGGTCGAGTACCTGCGCGGAGTCAACGGCACCGTCGTCTCCGGCGTCGCGCAGGGCCGGCCGTCGCTGGCCAAGGACGTGCACGCGGCGGAGGCGGTCCTGGCGTTGTCCGGCACGACCAACGGCCGGTTGGCGGTGGAGGGCTTCCACGCGCTGGAGCGACGCACCGGCACCCGGCTGGCGGATCTGGCGGCCGAACACGAAGGCAAGCGGATCACCTTCGCCGATACACAGGCGCGGCCGGTGCCGGTGATCACCTCACCGGAATGGTCCGGGTCCGAAACCGGCGGCCGGCGGTACTCGCCGTTCACCATCAACACCGAACGGCTCAAGCCCTGGCACACGCTCACCGGACGCCAGCACTTCTATCTCGATCACGACTGGATGATCGAACTGGGCGAACAACTTCCGATCTTCCGGCCGCCGCTCGACATGTCGGTGCTGTTCCGCGAACCCGATGTGGGGGCGGTCGGCGAGCGGGGCGTCACCGTCCGCTACCTCACTCCGCATTCGAAGTGGTCCATCCACTCCGCGTATCAGGACAACCTGCATATGCTCACCCTCTCGCGGGGCGGGCAGGCGATCTGGATGTCGGATCGCGACGCGGCGAAAATCGGTGTGGCCGACAATGATTGGATCGAGGCCGTCAACCGCAACGGTGTGGTCGTCGCCCGGGCGATCGTCAGCCACCGCATGCCCGAGGGCACCGTCTTCATGTATCACGCCCAGGACCGCGCGGTCGACGTACCGCGTATCGAGGGCACCCCGGACATGCGGGCGGGCCGAGGCAAACGCGGCGGCATCCACAACGCGCTCACCCGGATCATGATCAAGCCCACCCATCTGATCGGCGGGTACGCCCAGCAGTCGTTCGCCCTGAACTACCACGGGCCCACCGGAAATCAGCGGGACGAGGTCACCACGATCCGGAGACGCTCACAGGAAGTGGAGTACTGATATGCGTGTCATGGCACAGCTGGCCATGGTGATGAACCTGGACAAATGCATCGGCTGTCACACCTGCAGCGTCACCTGCAAACAGGCCTGGACCAACCGGGGCGGCACCGAGTACGTCTGGTTCAACAACGTCGAAACCCGTCCGGGACAGGGATATCCGCGGCAGTACCAGGATCAGGAGAAGTGGAAGGGCGGCTGGACACTGGACCGCCGCGGCCGCCTCACCCTGAAGTCCGGATCGCGCATGAAGCGCCTGCTCAACATCTTCGCCAATCCGGACCTGCCGACGGTATCGGACTACTACGACCCCTGGAGCTACGACTACGACACTCTGCTGTCGGCGCCGGCCATGGACACCACCCCGGTGGCACGGCCCAAATCGCTGATCACCGGCGAGGATACGAAGGTCACCTGGGGCGCGAACTGGGACGACGACCTCGGCTCCGGACCGGAACAGGTCGGCCGGGACCCGTTGCTGGCGCGGCTGTCGGACCAGGTCAAACTCGAATTCGAGCAGACCTTCATGTTCTATCTGCCGCGCATCTGCGAACACTGCCTCAACCCGTCCTGCGGCGCCTCCTGCCCCTCGGGTGCGATCTACAAGCGTGCCGAGGACGGCATCGTGCTGGTCGACCAGGACAAATGCCGCGGCTGGCGGCAATGCATCACCGGCTGCCCGTACAAGAAGATCTACTTCAATCACAAGACCGGCAAGGCCGAGAAATGCACGTTCTGCTATCCGCGCGTGGAAGTCGGTATCCCGACCGTCTGCTCGGAGACGTGTGTGGGACGACTGCGCTACATCGGCGTCATGCTCTACGACGCCGACGCGGTCCTCGAGGCGGCCTCGGTCACCGATCCGGAGCAGCTGTATCCGTCGCAGCTGGGCGTATTCCTCAATCCGCACGATCCACGGGTGATCAGCGAGGCCGAACGCGCCGGCATCTCGCCGGAATGGATTGCCGCGGCGCAGGATTCACCGGTGTACAAGCTGATCGTCGACTACAAGATCGCGTTGCCGCTGCATCCGGAATACCGGACCATGCCGATGGTCTGGTACGTGCCGCCGCTGTCGCCGGTGGTGGATGTGCTGGCCGAGACCGGGCACGACGGTGAAGAAGCCCGAAATCTGTTCGGCGCCATCGATTCGCTGCGCATTCCGGTGGAATATCTGGCCGAGCTGTTCACCGCCGGGGATATCGGGCCGGTGCGCGCGGCATTGCAGCGGCTGGCGGGGATGCGGTCGTTCATGCGCTCGATCAACCTCGGCCAGGAACCCGATCTGACGATTCCCGGCGCGGTGGGCCTGGAACCGGAGGAGATCGAGGCGATGTACCGGCTGCTGGCCATCGCCAAATACGAGCATCGGTACGTGATTCCGTCGGGCGCGACATCCAGGGCGCACGAATTGGATTCGCTGGCGACGGGTTGCAGCCTGGAGGGCGACGGCGGGCCGGGTATGACCGCCTTCGATGTCACTTCGGAGAAGTTCGCCCTCGTCGATGCCAATACGGCCGCCCCCGAGCAGAAGTCGTCGCGGATCAATCTGCTGAACTGGGACGGCGGGTCGACCGAGGGGCTGGTGCCGCAACGCAACGGCAACGGTGCCGCGAACGGGCATTCGGGAACGAACGGGCACGGGAGCGGCACCGCACACGACGTAGCCGACGACACGCTGCCGGAACCGACCGGAGCGAGCCGATGAGGACGTGCCACCGTCCCGGTTCCGCACGACGAGAGGTGCGGTCATGGGACTGCTGACGTTACGAAAGCGCCCCGCGCCGGTCGTCCGGATGTCAGAACGGGATCGCCGGCTGATCTGGCGGATCTCAGCGCTGCTCCTCGATTACCCCGGTCCGGACACGCTGGCGATGCTCGCCGACCTGTCCGATGCGGTGGCCTCGCTCCCGGAGCCGGTGCGCCCCGATCTCGATCGGCTGCTCACCCACCTGACCGGTACCGCACCGCTGACCCTGGCGCGCGACTACGTCGACACCTTCGACCTGCGCCGGCGCGCCAGCCTGCATCTGACCTATTACGCCTACGGCGACACCCGCAAGCGCGGTATGGCGCTGCTGCGGTTCAAGCACGCCTATCGGCACGCCGGGGCGGAGTTGTCGGATCGCGAACTGCCCGACCATCTTCCGGTGCTGCTGGAGTTCGCCGCCACCGTCGACCCGATCGGCGGTGAACGACTGCTCGGCGAACACGTACCGGTGCTGGAGATGTTGCGGCTGTCGCTCACCGACAGCGAATCGCCGTATGCCGGCGCCCTGGCCGCCGTCCTCGCCACCCTGCCCCCGCCCACCACGGCAGATCGCCGCCGGATCGCGGAACTGGCCGCGCAGGGACCGCCGGACGAGGACGTCGGGCTCGAGCCGTATTCGATGAACGGCGAGTCGATGCATCCCGCCATGAACCCCGACCTGTACTCGCCGCCCGCCGCCGGAACCTCCGCCACCGCAGGGCTTTTCGCCGGATCCGGAGATCGACGATGACATCCACCGTCTGGGCCACCCTGCCCTACATCGCCTTCACCTCGTTCGTGCTGGGCCACCTCTGGCGCTATCGCAACGACCAATTCGGCTGGACCACACGGTCTTCCCAGATCTACGAATCCCGGCTCCTGCGCCTGGGCAGCCCGCTGTTCCACTTCGGCATGCTCGGTGTGATCGGCGGACACGTGCTGGGCGTGTTGATTCCGGAGTCGTGGACCGACGCCGTCGGCATCTCCGAGCACCTCTATCACGTGGTCGCCGTCTCCGCGGGTACGGTGGCGGGCGTCGCGGTGATCGCCGGTATCGCGATCCTCGCCTATCGCCGCGTGCGTGTCCAGGCCGTGCGCAAGGCGACCACCACCAACGACAAGTTCATGTACGTGCTGCTCGCCGCCGCGCTGGTCACCGGGCTGCTCAATACCGTCGGCAGTAATCTGCTGTGGGGCACGTACAACTATCGCGAGACCGTATCGCCGTGGTTCCGAAGCCTTTTCACGGCCCATCCGCAGCCGGACCTGATGGTCGGCACCCCCTGGACCTTTCAGGCGCACGGGCTCATCGTGCTGACGCTCATCGCCGTCTGGCCCTACACGCGGCTGGTCCACATGTTCAGCGCCCCGGTCGGCTATCTGGTGCGCCCGTACGTGGTGTACCGCAGCAAACCTGTCGATATGGCGAACAAGAAGAAGTACGCGCGGGCCTGGCAGAGCCCGGTACTGCCGCCCTCGCGCTGATTCGCTCCGTAGCCCTTGACCTGGAGCGCACTCCACGGACTAGCTTCGCCGGTATGAGCGATTCCATCGGGCCCGCACCGAGTTTCGGCATCAAGACGACACCCGCGCACGTCGGCTACGAGGACATCCTGCGGGTGTGGCTGGAGGCCGACGACATACCCGAGATCGAGCACGCCTGGTTGTACGACCACCTGCTGCCGCGGGCGGCGGTCGGGCTGCCCGGACACGACGGCGATTCGACGGGGAGCAGGTCGGCGGGCCCGGTCCTCGAGGGCTGGACGCTGCTGGCGGCGCTGGCGGCGCGGACGCGACGACTCCGGCTCGGATTGCTGGTGTCCAACAACCGGATTCGGCATCCGGCACTGCTGGCGAAGATGGCCGCCACCGTCGACGTGATCTCGGGTGGACGACTGGATTTCGGGATCGGCGTCGGCGGGTTCCCACGCAACGATCCCCGCTTCGCGACGATGGTGGCGCCCGAATACGCGGCGTACGGCATTCCGGTCGGCGCGTGGCGCGATGCGGTGAGCAGTTTGGGTGAGGCATGCGTCCTGATCCGGCGGATGTGGACCGAGGAGGTGTTCGACTTCCCGGGCGAACACTTCCCTCTCACCGGCGCCCAATGCGATCCGAAACCCGTCCAGCGGCCCCACCCGCCGATTCTGCTCGCCGGTGCGGGCGCGTCGACGCTGCCGATCGTGGCCGCCCACGCCGATCTCTGGAATGTGATCGGACCCCCGCTGACCGGTGTCGACACCCTCCGCGAACACAGCCGGGCACTGGACGACCACTGCGCGGCGATCGGCCGCGATCCCGCACACATCACCCGTTCGGCGCAACTGCCCATCTCCTACGATGCCCCGGGCCGCATACGCGAGACGCTGCTCGAGCTGATCGACGCCGGTTTCACCCACCTGGTCCTCAACCCGCCCGCCCCGTACCCGGACGGAGTCGCCCACTGGATCGCCGACGAAATCATCCGCCCGACCCTGGACGCCGCCCCGCACTGAGCAGTTCTCCTCCGGAATTCCCGTCGCGGCGCCGTTGTTGCCCGGATCCGAGGGCCGAGTTGTCGAATCGGAAGGGAATGTGCCGCATGTCACAGGGATTGGTCGAGGAGCCGGGGATTCGCCTGGACGAATTGTTCGCCGAATTTCACGCGGGATCGTTGCGGTTGCGGAACCGGTTCGCGATGGCCCCGATGACGCGGGCGAAATCGCCCGACGGTATTCCGAATGCGGAGAATATCGACTACTACCGCGAACATGCGGCCGGAGGTGTCGGTCTCATCATCACCGAGGGAACCTACGTCCGGGGACCGGCGGCCGGGCCGATCCGGAAGGTGCCGCGGTTCTACGGCGACGAGAGTGCGGCCGGGTGGCGGGCGGTGGTCGAGGCCGTGCACGCCGAAGGAGCGGCCATCGTGCCGCAGCTGTGGCATACCGGCGTCGATCGCGGGAACGAACCCCGCTTCGAGCCGGAGACGCCGACCGTGAGCCCCTCCGGAGTGGACTTCACCGGAGCGCCGGTGGGACGGGCGCTGACGACCGGCGACCTGGACACGCTCGTCGACTCGTATGTGGAGTCCGCGCTCCTGGCCCGGGAGCTGGGATTCGACGGCATCGAACTGCACGGCGCGCACGGCTATCTGCTCGATCAATTCTTCTGGGCCGCAACCAATCACCGTGACGACGACTACGGCGGCTCCCTCCGGCGGCGCGCCGCCTTCCCGGCTCGGGTGGTCGCTGCCGTGCGCGCGGCCGTCGGACCGGATTTCCCGATCATCTACCGCTTCTCGCAGTGGAAGGGCGTCGACTACAGCGCGCGCATCGCCGAGAGCCCGGCGGAACTCGAAGAGTTGCTGACCCCGCTCGTGGAAGCGGGTGTCGACATCTTCCACACCTCGCTCCGTCGGCACTGGCTACCCGAATTCACCGACGCCGCCGACGATCTCAGCCTGGCCGGCTGGACCAAGAAGATCACGGGGCTGCCGGTGATCACCGTCGGTTCGGTCGGCGTGGACAGCGTCTTCCGCGGCGACACCATCGACGAAACCCAGGCGCAACGCTTCACTCTGCTGCGCGAACAGTTCGAGCGGGGCGAATTCGATGTCGTCGCATTGGGCCGGGCACTGCTCGCCGACCCGGAATGGGTGAACAAGATGCGGGCCGGGCGACTCGCCGACATCACTCCTTTCCGCTGACCTCGGCCGCTCCCGGCGACACTCCCCGGACCGCTGCCGCTTCGATGGCTCTTTTCATCTCCGCGGCGCCGTATTCGATACGGATCCGGACTTCGGGGGCGCGTTCGTCCGGGAGCAGATCGGTGGTCCAGATCAGTCGTCCGGTCTGTGAATCCGTCTCGCGCACTTCGAAAGACGCGTGGTGATGGGTGAGAGCCGGACGCGAACCCTCGATCACGCTGTAGGCCAGGCGGCGCAGATCGTCGTCGACGCTGACGATGCGTTCGCGGATCACGTGGCCGTCGGGGAAAGTCAGAACGCGGTGCTCGCCCTCGAGCGCGGTATCGGCGACCCGGCCGGGTAGCAGGCGCTCGTGCACGGCGCCGATATCGCGCAGTACGTCCCAGATGTGTTGCGGCGGTGCGTCGATCGCGATGTCGTGGCGGATGGTGGCCATAGATCGACGCTACCCGGGGCGGGGTCCGCCGGAAACCGGACCTCGTGGACGCTCGCGTATGGGAGCGAGCGTCCGGACCATGGGAACACTCACCGTTTCCCGGTGTACTGAGTGCATGACAGCGACCACCGCCACCGCCACCTCGACCACCTCCGGCTTCGCGACCGGCTCCCTGATCGGCGCGACCGTCACCACCGGCCTGCTGGCCGGCGTCTTCTACGCCTACGCCAGCTCGGTGATGCTGGCCCTGCGCCAACTCGACGACCGCACCTTCGTGGACGTGATGAACCGGATCAACACCGTCATCGTCAACCCGGTCTTCATGCTCAGCTTCCTCGGGTCGGTCGCCTTCACCGGCCTCGCCGCCGTGCTGTACTGGCGCACCGATCAGCGCACCGTGCTGTGGTGGGTCCTGCTCGCCCTGGCCCTCAACGTGATCAGTTTCCTCATCACCTCGGGCGGTAACGTCCCGCTGAACAACCAGCTGGCCGACACCTCCTCCGGCGATTTCGCCACCCTCCGCCACCAGTTCGAAGGCCCCTGGATCACTCTCAACATCCTGCGAGCCCTCGCCAACACCGGCGCCCTCGGCGTCCTCGCCTGGGCCCTGCGCACCACGAACAAGGGGTAAGAGCCCCGGCGACCTGCGATAATGCGGGCGAGAAAATTCTTTCGGAAAATTTCGGCGGCCGTGTCGATCCGTAGTGGTTGTCGTTCGACCTAGGGGTGAGAGGGTCCGAGGGGATCCGCGAGACGAAGGAGACACACCATGAAGTACATGCTGATCATGCGCGCCACGGACGAGGCCTACGCGAGCATGGGCGAGGTCGATTTCGGCACCATGCTGGAGACGATGGGCAAGTTCAACGACGAGTTGATCCGGGCGGGCGTACTGCTCGCCGCGGAGGGACTCGACCCTGCCGAGAGCGTGGTGGTCGATTACGACGGGGAAACCCCGGTCGTCACCGACGGTCCGTACGGCGAGACCAAGGAACTGTTCGGCGGGTTCTACCTTCTCAACGTGGCCTCGAAGGAGGAGGCGGTCGAGTGGGCGAAGCGGATGCCGGTCATCGTCAAGGGGTGCAAGACCGAGATCCGGCGGGTGCCCACGATCGACGAATTCCCGCAGGACAACGTCTGGATTCAGAAGGAGCGGGCGTGGCGCGAGGCCACCGGCCAGCTCTGAACGGAACATCCGGATGACGGCCGATCCCACCGGACGCGAGGCGGTCGCCGCGGTGTGGCGGATCGAATCCGCGCGCATCGTCGGCGCGCTGGCCCGCTACACCGGCGATTTCGCCCTCGCCGAAGATCTGGCGCAGGAAGCACTGGCCGAAGCGCTGGTCACCTGGCCGCGGGAGGGGACACCGCACAATCCGGCCGGTTGGTTGCTCACGGTGGGGCGGCGGCGCGCGATCGACACCTTCCGCCGCCGTTCGGCCCTCGACGATCGCTACGCCGCCCTCGCCCGCGACTTGGGCGAGGGCGGCGTGCTGACCGGCGGGCCCGGGGCGGATCCGATGCGTTCGGCAGCGGAACCGCTGTGGGATCCCGATCGCATCGACGACGACGTGCTGGCTCTGATCTTCACGGCGTGTCATCCGGTGCTCTCCCGGGAGGCGCGGGTCGCATTGACGCTGCGTGTGGTCGGCGGTCTCACCAGCGACGAGATCGCCAAAGCATTTCTCGTTCCGGCCGCGACGGTTCAGGCTCGGATCACCCGCGCGAAGAAAACGCTTGCCGCGGAACACATTCCGTTCGAAGTACCGGCGACGGGTGAGCGTGCTGCCCGGCTGAGCTCGGTGCTCAGCGTGATCTACCTGATCTTCACCGAAGGTTCGTCGGCGAGTTCGGGCACCGAACTGATCCGCTTCGATCTGGCCGGGGAAGCACAGCGGCTGGCTCGGGTGCTGTCCCATCTCGTACCGGACGAACCGGAGGTGTACGGCCTGCTGGCGCTGCTCGAGCTGACCGCGGCCCGCTTTCCGGCGCGGACGGGCCCCGACGGTGAGCCGGTGCTGCTGGAGCATCAGGACCGGCGGCGCTGGGACCGTGCGGCGATCCGGCGCGGCCGCGCCGCCCTCACCCGCGCCGGACAGGTCGGCCGCGGACTGGGCTATTACGGCGTGCAGGCCGCGATCGCCGAATGCCACGCCGTCGCCGGCTCGGTCACCGACACCGACTGGGACCGCGTGGTGAGCCTCTACGAAGCGCTGGGCCGCCTGGCGCCGTCACCGGTGGTCGAGCTGAACCGGGCGGTCGCGGTCGCGATGGCGAAAGGCCCGGACGCCGGACTCGCGATCGTGGACGGTCTCCGCGCCGAGGGCGCGCTGCCGAATTCCCACCTGCTGCCGACCGTACGGGGCGAACTGCTGGCCCGCCTGGGCCGCACCGGCGAAGCCCGCGAGGAGTGGGAGATCGCCGTGCGCCTGTGCGGCAACGACCGCGAGCGAGCGGTATTGCACAGCAAACTCGCCGACCTCGGCTGACGAACCGGGCCGCCCCGCAGCCCGGTCACGCGACGGTGAGGAAGCGCCCCGTGCCCTGTGACCCCAGCACCGGCGCGGCCACCCCGTTGCCGAAAACATAACGGCCGCCGACGAATACGGCGTTCACCGTGTCGTCGTTGCGATTGACCATGCGCGACAGGTTGCCGAAGTACGGCATCGTCTGTTCGGTGTAGCGCTCGAGTCCCGCGTCCAGGCGGGCCGGGTCGATCACCACCGCGTCGGCGCGGTCTCCGACGCGCAGATGTCCCGCGTCGAGCCCGTACCAGTCGGCCAGTTCCCCGGTGAGCCGGTGCACCGCGTGTTCCACCGACATGAACGGGCGCCCCGCCAGATCGGCATCGCGGACCCGGCGCAGCAGCCGCAGCCCGAAGTTGTAGAAGGCCATATTGCGCAGGTGCGCACCGGCGTCGGAGAAACCCAGCTGCATGCCGGGATCGGCGGCGAAGCGATCCAGCACACGCGGCCGGTGGTTGGAGATCGTGGTGCGCCAGCGCACCTTGGGCCCGTACTCCACCACCAGATCGAGGAACGCGTCGACCGGATGCACTCCCCCGCGTTCCACACCGACCTGACCGAAGGTCTTGCCGACGACCGAGTTGTCCGGACATTCCACGATCTCGGCGTCGAAGAAGTCGCGATGCCACACCCGCGGGCCGAACTTGCGGTCGTAATCCTTACGGAACTGGCGGCGATAGCTTTCGCTCTGCAACATCCGGTGGCGCTCGTCCAGCTGATTCGACAGGTGCAATGCCGCTGCACCGGAACCGAATTCCTCGAACACCACCAGATCGATACCGTCGGCGTACACCTCGAACGGCACCGGCAGATGCTGGAACCGGAAATCGCCGCCGAAGGCGTTGATCGCCCGCGCCAAGGCCGGAAACACGTACGCCACCAGGGGAATCGCCTTGATGTCGGCCGCCGAGAGCAGACTCACCTTGAGATGCGGCTGCCCGATTCCCAGACTCGACAGCGCCATCGCCACCAAGCTCTGCGGCCGC
Organism: Nocardia mikamii NBRC 108933; assembly: GCF_001613505.1. Taxonomy (GTDB): domain Bacteria; phylum Actinomycetota; class Actinomycetes; order Mycobacteriales; family Mycobacteriaceae; genus Nocardia; species Nocardia mikamii. The sequence goes on along the minus strand of NZ_BDCM01000016.1, from coordinate 173,295 downwards.
GCCACATCCGGCCCGCCCTGCAGAGCGCGCCGTCGAGCCCGCAGGATCGAATTGAGCTGGTGCCGTTCGCGCATCGTGGCGTAGGTGGAGGGCAGAGTGCGGGAGCGGCAGGTCTCGCCGTCGAGTTTGTCGAACATCAGCTGTTGCGAGGACATGCCCACGAAACCGGCATCGAGAGCCTCGTCCAGATGCCGGCGCATGACGGTCAGCTCGCCGGCGGTCGGCTTCACCTCCGTGCGGGTGGCGCGGTCCAGCCCCATCTCCGCGGCGCGGATATCCGAATGCCCGAGGAACGCCGCCACATTCGGCCCCAGCGGCGAGGCATCCAGGGCCGCGGCGTATTCGTGGGCGTTGCGCCAGGTCTTCACATCGCCGACGGCGTCGATCACATGTCCGCGCGGGATGGCTTCCACCCGGCCGAACAGGTCACCGGCGGTTTCGGCGCCGACGTGCACGGTGGACAGCGAACAGGAGCCGAGCAGGACGGTCGTGACGCCGTGGCGAACCGATTCCGACAGCGACGGGTCCAGCAGGACCTCCACGTCGTAATGGGTGTGGATGTCGAGCATCCCGGGGATCACCCATTTGCCGGTGGCGTCGACGACGGTCTCGCAACCGGATGCGTCCAGGGGTTCGGCCGAGACGGCGGCCACTCGCCCGTCGCGGATACCGACGTCGCGCACCGCCGACGGCGCGCCCGTGCCGTCGAACCAGGTACCGCCCTTGATGATGCTGTCGTACATGACAGTGCCTCTTTCACCCACCCGCCCCGGCGGGGCGCGTCAGATCTCTATCTCGCGCCGCACGACCTTGCCGGTCGCGTTGCGCGGCAACGGTTGTGCCGTGATCACCCAGCGGGCGGGCACCTTGAAGTAGGCGAGCCGCTCGGCGGTGAAGGCCCGCAGCTCGTCCTCGGTCACGACGGCGGGATCGGCGACGACCACGACGGCCGCCACCTCCTGCCCCAGATCCGCATGCGGCACACCGAGAACCGCCGATTCCAGCACCGCGGGGTGCTCGTCGAGCACGTTCTCGATTTCGGTCGGGTACACGTTCTCCCCGCCGCGCAGGATGAGATCCGACCGCCGTCCCGACAACCGCAGCCGGCCCTCCTCGATCACACCGAAATCGCCGGTGTGCAGCCACCTTTCGGCATCGATGGCGGTGGCGGTGGCGGCCGGGTCGTTCCAGTAGCCGAGCATCACGTACGGGCTGCGTACACAGATCTCGCCCTCCTCGCCGTCGGGCAGCGTCGTGTTGTCCGGATCGCGAATCTCGACGCTCACGCCGATGATCGGCATCCCGACGGTGTCGGGATGGGCGGCCAGCACCGGCGGCGTGGCAACCGTTGCCGCGGTGCCGCTTTCGGTGAGGCCGTAGCTCGTGGTGAGCGCGACCTCGGCCATCGGCAGTTCCCGGCGCAGCCGTTGATGGAAGGCCGGCGAGGACGGGGCGGCGTTGAGCGAGAACGCCACCAGACTCGACAGGTCGTAACGGGACAGGTCGTGTTCGAGCATGCGGCTGACCATCGTCGGCACCGCACCCCAGTTGGTCACCCGTTCCCGCTCCATCAGCGACAGCACTCGTTGCGGGTCGAAGCTGCCGGTGTTGATCACCACGGTCGCGCCCGTGGCCAGCCGCGGAATGATCAGATTGTGCAGGCTAGCGATATGAAACAGCGGTGAGGTCAACAGGAATCGGCGGTCGCTGGGCCCCGGCCCGAGCTGTTGCCCGCGGAAGGCGGCGGCCATGGCATCGGTGAATCGGTGATAGTCGCAGACCGCCAGCAGGTTTCGCTGGGTGTGCACCACACCCTTGGGTCGCCCGCTGGTGCCGCTGGTGTAGAGGATGACCGCCGGGTCGTCCTCCGCGATCGACACCCGAGGCGCCGGACCGGGATGGTCGGCGATCAGCTGCGGCAGATCGGTTTCCATGGTGAGAACCGGAATGTCGCTGCCCACCTCCGCCGGCAGTGCGGCTCGCTTCGCGTCGGCGACGACCACCGTCGGGCGGGTGTGCTCCAGGCCGTAGGCGATTTCGCGGGGCGCCCACCACGCGTTGTAGCCCACCGGAATCGCGCCGAGCACCTGCGCCGCCCAGAACGTCGTCACCCATTCGGGCGTGTTCGCGGCGAGGATGCCCACCCGGTCGCCCTTGCCGACACCGTATCGATCGGCGAGTGCGCGCGCGAGAGCCGTTGCCGCGGCGCCGTGTTCGGCGAAGGTGATCCGGCGGTCGGGGGTCACCAGATAGTCGTGGTCGCCCCAGGCCGTACCCGCGTGGAACAGCTCGGCCATACTGCGCCGCCGATTGCGCATCACCGGAATCGGCGCGCCCAGAACCTCTTCGACGACCATCTCGAACGGCCCGCCGGGACCGGTGAGGTCGGCGGTGATCCGGGCGGCGATGGCCTGCGGGTCGGCAGCTCGCGTCATAACCTTCACTTTCTGCTTACGGGATGAGTACGGCGCGACCGCGGATGAGGCCCCGGTCGAGTCGTTCGAATGCGGCCGGGCCCTCGGCGAGGTCGAAACGTTCGACCGACACGCCGATGGCGCCGCGCTGCGCGAGCGCGACCGAGGCGTACAGATCACTTCTCGTGCCGCCGTACGATTTTCGGACGGTGGCGCCCCACGGCAGGCCGGGTCCACCGGCGGGCCCGGCGTCGATGCCCGGAATACCGCCGTCGAGCCCCACCATGCGGTAGGCGCCGTTCGGCGCGACCGTTTCGACGGCCAGTTTCGCGGTGGCGTCGTTGCCGACGAAGTCGAAGACCGCTTCGGCGCCCCGGCCGTCGGTGAGGTCCAGAATCCGGGCGGCGGTCTTCTCGTCGGCCGGCAGGGTGAGGTCGGCGCCGCATGCCGTGGCGAGCTCCAGTTTCTCCGCGGAGATGTCGACCGCGATGATGCGGCAGGCCGTGGTGGCCTTCAGGATCTGCACCGCGACATGTCCGAGCCCGCCGATGCCGATCGCGACGGCGGTGGCGCCGGGCCGCAATTGGTCGGCGGCCCCGCGGATGGCGTGATACGGCGTGAGCGCCGCATCGGCCAGCGGCGCCGCCGTTTCGAAGTCCAGCTCGCCGATGGGCACGAACGAATTCGCCGGAATGCGAACGTATTCCGCCATCCCCCCGTCCGGCCCGAGTCCCGGGCACGGCGGCATCGCGGTGCGACCCGCCGCGAGGCAGACGTTCTCGTTACCGCTCACACATTCCCGGCACATGCCACAGGACCAGCACAGGTAGACCAGGCCCCGCTCCCCCGCGCGACGACCGTCGACCTCGGCGCCGACGGCCTCGATGGTGCCGGCGATCTCGTGCCCCATCGTCAGCGGATCCTCGCGCAGCGGGAACGGCAAGCCGAGCACGAAGGAATCCGAATGGCAGATTCCGGCCGCCCCGACCTTCAGCAGCAGATCGGTGGGTCCGATCTCGGGGATCGGGACCTCGCGAAGCTCCAGCGTGCCGGGCCCGGTCAATTGCAATGCGCGCATCTTCTGTTCCTCACCGCGGCGTTCGGCGCAGCGCCGGACGTGACGTGGCACACACGGTAGCACTCACTGGACACAGCGTCCAGTGAGTGTGCGGGCGTCTATCATCGACGTCATGCCTTCGGAATCGACCGCCCGGCGCGGATCGCTGCGCGATGAGCAGAAGCGTGCGACGCGGATGCGCATCGTCGAGGAGGCGCGGCAGTTGTTCGCGCGTGAGGGCTATCTGGGAGTGCGCGTCGACGACATCGCGGCCGCGGTTGGCTGCAGCCGGGCCACCTTCTACTTGCATTTCACCGGTAAGACGGAGGTACTGCGGGCGATCGCCGAACAGGGCACACTCGCCAGCGTCCAGTTCTTCTACCGGGATCTGGACCGCGTACTGGCCACCGGCTCCCGCGCGGAGTTCACCACGTGGATGCGCCGGGCCATCGAGTGGTTCTTCGACAACAAGGATCTGCTTCCCGCCTGGGACGAGGCGACCGCCCTGGAACCGGAATTCCGCGACCTCGCGCGGGAGGGCATCATGCAGCTCGCCGACGGGATGCCGGACTATCTGGCGCGCTGGCCCGAGGGCCGCCGCGACGAAGCGCGCCTGCGCATCGAACTACTCGTGGCGCAGCTGGAACGCTTCTTCACCCGATGGGCGATGCAGGGCACCATCGAGGTCACCGCGGCCGCCGCCGCCGAAGTGCTCACCGATATCTGGTTCCCCGCCCTGCAGGCACCCGAATAACACTGCGGTACAACGTCTTCCAATTATTTCCGCGGGAGCGTACGAGCGTATCCGAGCCCGCGATCCAGCCAGGTGTGCAGCACCTCGTCGTCGTCGAGATGTTCCGGCGCCACCCGCAGCCAGTTCCGCATCTCCCGCCCGCCCATCACCATCGGCGCCACCGCGGAGCCGTCGATGAGCTCCTCGGCCTGCGCCGGATCGACCCGGACCAGCAGTCCGCCCTGACCGCTGGCCGCCACCGCCATATTGCCGCCGACCAGGAAGGCCAGCCCGCCGAACATGCGCTTTTCGACCGTCTCGGTCACGGCGGGCCCGAGCAGGTCCCGGATCCGGTCCGCCAACTCTTCGTCATAGGCCATACGGCATTCTCACACCGGGTACCGACAGATTCCGATCGATCCCGCGGTGGGCGGTTCGAAGAATTCACCGAGAATTCGCGCCCTTGGGAACCCGCAGCGGTTGCTCCGGTGCGGTGGTTGGACCAGCATCCAACCTCATGCGGAATCGCTTGAATCCTGCCGGTGACATCCCCGATACCGGAATCCCCGAGCAACTGGCCGCCACCATGACGATGGCCGAACAGCACGAATGGCACCGGGGATATCTGCGGCGGCATGCGGTCTCGCGGCGGAACTTCCTGCGCGGTTCGGCCGCGGCCGCCGCGGTGGCCGCCGTCGGCACCTCACCGTTCGCGGGGCGGGCCTATGCCGATCAGGCGCAGCTCGCGGTGGGCGGCCGCCACGTCGGCTTCGGCCCGGACGCCGCCAGCCAACTGCGCTTCGCCGCGCAGCTGTCGCGTAATCCCAGCGGCGCCAAGGTCTTTCTCGACCATGGACCTACCCCGGCGCTCGGCGCGAGCGTCGAGGCGGAGGTGCGCGATCTGGTGACCCAGATCCCCACGAGCGACAGCGGCGTCCTCGCCGCCGAACAGTTCTATGTGCACGCACCGGTCGACGGCCTGCCCGGACGGCTGCCGCATTTCTACCGCTGGCGCACCTCCGACGGATTCGTCGGCGACATCCGCGCCGCGTCGACCGCGATGCCGAGTGTGCGCAACGCGGTATTGCCCTTCCGGTTCACCATGATGGGCGATCAGGGCACCGACGACACCCCCGCCCAGCCGGCGGGCGTCGCCCCCGGCGACTACGACGACAAGTACTACAAACCCGACAACGACCCGGCGGTCCCGCACGCGGACAACGTGATGCGGCAGATCGTGGCCTGCGAGCCGGATTTCCATGTGCTGGCGGGCGATATCGCCTACGCGGATCCCTCGGGCGCGGGGAAGAAGCCACGGTACGTCGCCGCCGGCGACAAGCTGCCCGACGGATTCGACAAGTTCAACCCGTACGTGTGGGACGTGTATTTCGGCGCCATCGAAGCCAGCGCCTCGACCACACCGTGGATGTTCGCCACCGGCAACCACGACATGGAGGCCGCCTACGACACCCACGGGTACGGCGGCCACCTGGCCCGCCTGGACCTTCCGGCCAACGGGCCCGCGGGCTGCCCGTCGGCGTACTCGTTCACCTACGGCAATGTGGCGGTGCTGTCGCTGGACGCCAACGACGTCTCCTATGAGATCAAGGCCAACACCGGCTATTCGGGCGGCGCCCAGACCAGTTGGGTGGAGCGGACTCTCGCGGAGTACCGCGCGAATCCGAATATCGACTTCATCGTCTGCTTCTTCCACCACTGCGCGTATTCGACCACCGATTCCCACGCCAGCGACGGCGGTCTGCGTGATGCCTGGTGTGCGCTGTTCGATCGCTACCAGGTCGATCTGGTGCTACAGGGACACAACCACATCTTCGAGCGCACCGACCCGATCCGCGGCGGCCGCCCGACCAAGGCGGCGGGCGACAACGCGATCGTCTACCCGGACGCGGACGGCACCGTCTACTACACGGTGGGCGGCGGCGGCCGTCCCCGCTACGGCTTCCAGCCCGGCTCCCCGGAGACCTACCGCGGCCACGAGGTGCCCGACACCGCGGTGCCCAACAGCTATGTGTGGACGCCGGCGGGCACCAAACAGGACGAGGCCGCGCCCTGGTCGCGGGTGCGGTTCCGCAACTACTCCTTCATCCGGGTCGATGTGCGGCCGGGATTCTTCGCCAGCGAGATGGATGTGGTGGCCGTCGACGAGTACGGCCGCGAATTCGACAAGGTGACCTATCGCCGGCAGGTGGGCCGCTGACCCGCGGCGCGGGCCGGGTCAACCCGTTGGCCCGCTGAGTCGTCCCGCGGAGCCGCTGACCGGGCCGCCGGCCCACCACACCGCGACCGGCGGCCACCATGGCGGTCATGCGTTTCCATTTCGCCGAGGCGGGCGGGGACCCCGCGCACTGGGTGGACCTCGCGCGGGCCGCGGAGCGGGCCGGTTTCACCGGTATCTGCCTGGCGGACAGCCTGGCCTATCCGCGCGACGGCGACCCGCGTTACCCCTACACCGCCGACGGCCGGCGAGAGTTCCTGCGCGGCAAGCCCTTTGCCGAGCCGATGATCGCCGCCACCGCGATCACCACGGCCACGACCACACTGCGGGTCACACCGTTCGTGCTGAAATTGCCGGTGCGCCCGCCCGTCCTGGTGGCCAAACAGGCCGCGACGCTGGCGGTGCTGAGCGGCAACCGGCTGTCGCTGGGCGTCGGAATCAGTCCGTGGCCACAGGATTTCACCATGATGGGCGTGCCGTTCGAGCGGCGCGGCGCACGCCTGGACGAAGGTATCGACATCGTGCGCGGCCTGTGCGGCGGCGGTGAATTCGCCTATCGCGGACAGATCTACGACCTGCCCGCCGTGGAGATCACTCCGGTCCCCACCACACCGATTCCGATCCTCGTCGGCGGGCACAGCGAGGCCGCGCTGCGGCGTGCGGTCCGGCGTGGCGACGGGTGGATGCACGCGGGCGGCGACCCCGGCGAGCTGGCCGCACTCCTGGGTCGCCTGGCCGAATTGCGTTCGGAATACGAGACTTCCGCGTCGGCGCGAACCACCGAATTCCAGATCCACGTGGTGGCGCGCGACCCCTTCGACACCGCGGGCATCGCACAGTTGGCCGCCTCGGGTGTCACCGATGTGATCGTCGGATTCCGCAGCGTCTACGACGCCACGCCGGATATCCGCGGCCTCGCCGAGAAGGTCGATGCGCTCACCCGCTACGGCGAGACCGTCATCGCCGCGCACCGATAGGAGAATCATGGCCGACCATCCGGCTCGGGCGGCGGGACTGGCGTCCCAGCACGCCGTCCGCACCAAGGACCGAGCCACCTGGCTGAATCTGTTCGCCCCGGACGCGGTGGTGGAGGATCCGATCGGCCGATCGCCGTACGACCCCACCGGGAACGGCCACCGCGGCCGGGACGCGATCGCCGCGTTCTGGGATACCGCCATCGCCGAGAGCGATATCGCGTTCCGGATGCGCGACTCCTACGCCTGCGGCGCCGAGGTCGCTTTCGTCGGGACCATCACCAGCGTCCGGCGGGAGATGACCGTCGAGGTCGACGGGGTGTTCACCTACCGGGTGGACGCCGACGGCCGCATCGCCGCCCTGCGCGCGTATTGGGAACTCGACCGGGCTCGCCGCACCCCGTCCGAGCCGGATACGGCCGGCTGACCGAATCCGGCCTACACTCCCAGCGCCGGGGCGAAGACCGACCACGAGTCGTGCAGATCGTCCTGCCAGTACACCCACGCGTGGGTGCCGTTGCGGCGCACGACGGTCGCCGGAATGCCCAGGGCGGCAAGGCGGCCGGTCAGCTGTCCGGTGCAGGAGTCGACGACGCTCTCCATCACGCCGCCGACCGCGACCCGGTTGGCCAGCGCGCCCGCGTTGCCGCCGATGGAGGGATCGGCGAGGGTGTCGTGCACACCGGGCACCCCGTTGCCCGAGGAGATGTAGAGGGCTGTTCCGCGCAACCGATCGGCGTTCACCACCGGATCGTGAGCGGCCCAGTCCGGATCACCCGGTACCCCCCACATATTCCCGGCATTCGCCCCGAAGACGCCGAGCTGCGAATACACGTACGCCTGCGGAATCGGGCCGTTGGTCAGCGGGCAACCGCTGTAGGCGCCGACCGCCTGGTACAGGCCCGGCGAGCCGATCGCCAGATCGAGTGCCGAGGTCGCCGACATCGAGGTGCCCGCGACGGCATTGCGGCCCGTCATCTGGAACCGTGAGTTGAGCAGCGGCGGCAGCTCCTGGGTCAGGAACGTGGTCCACTCGTTGCGGCCCAGCACCGGATCGTCGGACTTCCAGTCGGTGTAGTAGCTGGCCCTCCCGCCCATCGGGACGATCACGTTCACCGGTTTGTCGGCGAAGAATTGCGCGACGTCGGTGCGGTTGGTCCACGGGCCGCCGTCCTCACCGCCGTCGACGGCGTTGAGCAGATACAGCGCCGGCGCCGCGAAATCCGGATGCGACATCCAGACGGTGATCTGCTTGTTCATCGCCGGGGAATAGACCACCACCGAATATTGGCGACCGCCCAGCGGATGGACGTCGACGATGGCGGGCCCGCCGGGATCTGCCGAGGCTACCGCGGGCACAATCGCGGCAATCGAGGCGAAGGCGGCGAACAGGACAGCAAAACAGCGTGGGAGCCGGTGCATACGCGGAGTATTCCACCGTGTCGCGGTCCCCGCAGCACTCTCGGCAGGGCGTGTCCACCGGGAGCCCGGGCCCGCAGGCGGCGACCTCCGCGGGCCCGGCGCCGGCGGTCCGCATCCTCCGGGCTATCCGTCCGCGCAGCTGCCACACTCCGGCCACGCCGACGTCACCACCGCGGGGTCCGGTGGTGACGTCCACGGAGGCGGCTCAGTGCGCGGCGACGGCGGCCCGGATCGCGGCGATATCGATCTTCGACATGGTCTGCAGCGCGGCGCCGGCGACCGCCGCGTGCTCGCCGCCCATCAACGCCGCCAATTCGGCCGGTACGACCTGCCAGGACAGGCCGTAGCGATCGGTCAGCCAGCCGCACGGCCCCGGCTTGCCGCCCGCGGTCAGCGCCGCCCACAACCGGTCCACCTCGTCCTGCCCGTCGACCACCAGCTGAACGGAGGCGGCATCGGTGAAGGGATGGCCGGGACCGCCGTTCATCAGCGTGAGCGCGTGTCCGGCCAGATCGACCTGCACGATGAAGGCCGAGCCGTCGGGGTTACGGGTGATGCCCGTGATGCGGGCTCCGGGAATGTGCTCGGTGTAGAACCGGGCGGCTTCCTCGGCGGCACTGTCGAACCAGAGGAAGGTGCTGATGTCGGTCATGATCGCTCCTGAGGTGTGTTTCCGACTCGCTGTCACCCCCTGGTCGAGGCCGATCTCGCACATTCGACACAGTTCGCGAATTTCCTCGAGATTTTTTTTCGCCGGACCTATTCGGCGGCGAGACGATCCAGTGCCGCCCGGCTCGCTTCGTCGGCGGCGCGGTAGATGATCAGCCGCTGATCGGGGTCCTGCAGCGGCATCAGCGCTTCGTAGGCGACGGTGACCGCACCCACCCGCGGATGATGCATCGTCTTGCGCCCGCGGCCCTGCACCCGCACATCTCTGCGCTCCCACAATTCGGCGAATTCGGCACTGCCCGTGCGAAATTCGTCGATCAGCTCGGCCAGGACCCGGTCATCGGGATGGGCGGCCCAGGCGGCGCGCAGACCGGCGATCCCCTCCCGCACGGTCCGTTCGCGATCGGCGTAGAAGTTGCCCATCCCCGGATAGAGCAGGCACAGCCACATGGAGTTGCGATGCCGGGGCGGCAGCGTGTCGAAATCCAGCAGCAGCCGCGACATCTCGCGATTCCAGGCCAGGATGTCGTAGCGGTGGTTGAGCACCATCGCCGGTATGGGCGCCAGATCCGCGACCAGCCGGGCCAGCTCCGGTGAGGCCGTGGTCGCCGGTTTGCCGTCGTCCGGGGGCCGCTGCCGGGCCAGGTCGAACAGGTAGATGCGCTCGTCCGGCGCGAGGCGCAAGGCCTGCGCGAGCGCGTCGAGAACCTCCGGCGAGGGGCGCAAACCACGTCCCTGTTCCAGCCGCACGATGTAGTCGGTGCTCACGCCGGCCAGTTCGGCGACCTCCTCGCGGCGCAGTCCCGGGGTACGGCGGGACCGGCGGCGCAGCGGCAGCCCGAAATCACCCGGATCCAGTCGTTCGCGCCGGGTGCGCAGAAAGGCCCCCAGTTCCTGTGTCACTTCCACGGTGCCGGTCATCGCTGTCGATCCTACGACGAGGCTGGTACCGGCGATCCCAGGAAAAACCTTCCCTTACCGCGTTCGCCCCGGCCGCGCAGACTTGCCGTCGAGATCGAATCCACACAGGAGGAAGATATGGCGCTCACTCTCGACACCTATCTGCTGCTCGGCCGGTCCGGACTGCGGGTCTCACCGCTCGCACTGGGCACCATGACCTTCGGCGCCGACTGGGGCTGGGGCGCCGAACGGGACGAGGCGCGCAAACTGTTCGACGACTACGTCTCGCGCGGTGGCAACTTCATCGATACCGCCAGCGTCTACACCAACGGCAGTTCCGAGCGGCTGCTCGGCGAATTCACCCGCGACAATCGTGAAAGCCTGGTGCTGGCAACGAAGTACACGATGTTGCGGCGGCCCGGCGACCCGAATTCCGGCGGCAACAACCGCAAGTCGATGTTCGCCTCGGTGGAGGCCAGCCTGCGCAACCTGAACACCGACTACATCGATCTGCTGTACCTGCACGCCTGGGACTTCACCACGCCGGTCGAGGAGGTGCTGCGCGGCATGGACGATCTGGTCCGGCAGGGCAAGGTGCTCTACGTCGCCATCTCCGACACCCCGGCCTGGCAGGTGGCGCGCATGCAGACCATCGCCGACCTGCGCGGGTGGTCTCCGCTGGTGGCGCTGCAGGTGGAATACAGCCTGATCGAGCGCACCGTGGAACACGACCTGTTCCCGATGGCGAGGGAACTCGGGCTCGGGGTGATCCCGTGGTCGCCGCTCGGCAGCGGCGTGCTGACCGGCAAATACACCGCCGCCGATCTGGACGCCTCGGCGGCGGGATCGCCGGAGGGCAGTCGTAAGAACGTCGCGCTGGCCAACGGTTCGCTGACCGAGCGGGGCCTCGCGATCGCCGAGGTGGTGAAGGAGGTCGCGGCGGAACTGGACCGGACACCGGCCCAGACGGCACTCGCGTGGACGCTGCGGAATCCGGCGGTGACCGCTCCCATCATCGGGGCGCGCACCCCGGCTCAACTCGCCGACAATCTGGGCGCCCTGGATGTGGAATTCGATGCGGCGCAACTGGATCGGCTGGACGCGGCCAGTGCCGTCGAACCCGGATTCCCGCACAATATGCTCGCTCGCGAGATGACCGATACCGTGATCAACGGGGACCTGACGGTCGTCCCGCGATCCTGAACGACTCGTGACCCCTGCGACCGGTCACCACACGGCCGCAGGGGTCACGCCGGTGGCCCGTCGAGTACGCGGCGGGACTCACCGGCAGTAGCGCTTCGCCGGGGACCAGGACGCCGGCCCGCACGCGTGCCGCCACTACCGCAGAGGTATCGGGATACCGTCGAATCAGGCTGCGGTGGTGAGGAATTCGGCTGCCGCGGTGCGGTACCGGTCGACCAGCAGGCGCACGACCGCGGGATGCACGCCGAGCGGTTCGGCGATTCCGTCGGCACCGGCCTCGCGCAGGCGCTGATGGAACAGCCCGTGCGCCAGCAGATACGAGGCGACGAACACCCGCTCGGCTCCGGTCTTCCGCAGGGCGGCAACGACATCCGGCACTCGCGGCTCGCCGGTCGCGATATAGGCCGTGCGGACCGCGACGCCCAGCTCCTCCGCCAGCATGGCCGTCGCCTGCCGCACATCGTGGCGCGCACGCGCGTCGGAGGATCCGGCCGCCGCGACGACCACCGCGTCGCCGGGACGCATCCCGGCCTCGTGCAACCGCATCCGCATCACCCGGGCCAGCATCGGGTCCGGGCCCATCGCCGGGGTCACCACCACATCCGAATGCCCGCTGTCGCGGACTTCGCGCGGAACATCCTGGTAGACGTGGTAACCGGAGGCGAGAAAGGCCGGAACCACCACGGCCGGAACACCGTTGCGCTCGCGCAGCACCTCGGCGGGGGTGGGGCCGAGCACGTCGACGAAAGCGGTTCGTACCGGCACGTCGGCGCCGTTACGTCCCATCTCCGCACGCACCGCATCGGCCAGCGCGGCGATCATCCGCACCCCGGTGGCACTCCGGGTGCCGTGCGCCACCAGCACCAGCGCGGGGGCGCTCACCAGACCCCCGCCATGGGCGCGGGGCGCTGCGGACGCAGCGACGGGGCGTACCCGCCCGGCGGGCGGGAGGTGTTGTCCACGCATTCGGCGGGGTCGAGAGCGAGCCGATAGCCGCGCTTGACCACGGTCTGAATCGCCTTCGGGGTACCGAGACCCGCACGCAGCCGCGCGATTCCGGTCTCTACGGCATGGGTGTCGTCCCCACCACCGGGCAGCGCCGCGAGCAGATCCTCCCGGGACACCACCCGGCCGGGCTGGCGGGCCAGCGCCCGCATCAACGCCATCGGCGCGGGAGCGAGCTGACGCACCGAACCGTCCACCACGACACAGCCGCCACGCACGCTCAGTTCGTGCCCGGCGGCGTGAATCCGATTGGCGCGGCGCGGAAGTTCCTCGGCGACGTGGCGGGCCAGCGCCCCGAGTCGCGCGCGGCCCGGCATGGACGTCGGCACCCCGAGTTCCTCCAGCGGTGCGGCGGTGATCGGCCCGACGCACGCGGGCAGCACCCGCGAACGCATCGCCTGCAGGACGCCCTCGAGCAGCCCGGTTTCCTTCGCCCGCATCAACATCGAGGCCACCGCGGGTGCGCTGGTGAACGTGACGCAGTCCAGTGCGGAGGTGACCACACCCTCGATCAGGCGGTCCATCGGCACACGATCGTCCGGTGGCACCCAGCGATACACCGGCACCGGCACGACATCGGCGCCGGCGCAGCGCAACACCTCGCAGAAGTCGGGTACCGGCTCCCATTCGGTGGTCGCACCGTGCAACTGCACCGCGATGCGCACGCCTTCGACACCCGCCGCCAGCAGGTGATCGAGCACCTCGGCGGACGATTCGGAGGCCGGCGACCATTCCTCGCGCAGTTCGGCGGCCCGGATGGCGCCCTTGGCCTTGGGGCCACGTGCCAGCATGCGCGTGGAAGCCAAAGTGTCCCGGAGGTTTTCGGCCAGGCCCCACCCCTCGGCCGCTTCCATCCAGCCGCGGAAGCCGATGCCGGTGGTGGCGACGGCGATCTGCGGCGGATCGGCGACCAACTGCCGGGTCACCCGCTCCAACTCGGTGTCGTCGGACAGGGGAATGATGCGAATCGCCGGGGCGGACACGATATTCGCGCCGCGGCGACTCAACAGCGTGGCCAGTTCGTCGGCCCGGCGGGCGGCTGTCACACCGATGGTGAAGCCGTCCAGGGGTTTCAATTCGGTGGGTCGCGCTTCGCTCACGGTGTACCGCCGTACTGCACCGGTTCGTTGGTCACCGCGACGACCCCGTCGACGACGCGCACGCCGTAGACGGGCAGTGCGACCGAGTCGTCGTCCAGGCAGTGGCCGTCCAGCAGCGAGAACGACTGCTTCAGCAGCGGCGAGGCCACGACCGGCACACCGGCGCGGTCACCGACGATGCCGCGCGACATGACCGCCGCCCGCCCGAACGGATCGATATTGCCGACGGCGTAGAGCGTGCCGTCGGGCAGCAGGAAGAGCGCGGCCTGCCGTCCGCCCCTGAGCAGTACCGCCACGCCGCGGCCGGGAATCAGATAATCGAGCCGGCAGGCCGAGGTCCAGCCGGTGGTGGTCGCCGGTGCGAAGCCGGGTGTGTCGATAACGGTCATCGGTAATCTCCTCCGAACGCCTTACCCAATAAGTACCGGCGTCCTGTTTCCGCACGATTACGTGGCTATTTCCCGGGCGTGGCAGTTGCGGCCGGCATGGCCGGCATTTCGGGCAGGCCGAGCAGAACCGGCGTCTTGCGCTCCCCGCTCTCATCGAAGGCGATCGTCGGATCGGCCTCCTCCGGCGCGTTGACGAAGGTGACGAAGCGCGAAAGCTTCGCGGGATCCTCCAGCACGGCGGCCCATTCGTCCTTGTAGCCGGCGACGTGGCGGGCCATGCTCTCCTCCAGATCGGCGGCGATGCCGAGGGAGTCCTCACAGACGACCTGCTTGAGGTGTTCGATACCACCCTCGAGCGCTTCCTGCCACGGCGCGGTGCGCTGCAGCCGGTCGGCGGTGCGGATGTAGAACATCAGATAGCGGTCGATGTAGCGGATCAACGTCTCGTCGTCGAGGTCACCGGCCAGCAGCACCGCATGCTTCGGAGTCAGGCCGCCGTTGCCGCCGACGTAGAGGTTCCAGCCGTTCTCGGTGGCGATGACGCCGACGTCCTTGCCGCGCGCTTCGGCGCATTCGCGGGCACACCCCGAGACCGCCAGCTTCAGCTTGTGCGGCGAGCGCAGTCCCCGGTAGCGCTTCTCCAGCAGCACCGCCATGCCGACCGAATCCTGCTGGCCGTAGCGGCACCAGGTGGAGCCCACACAGCTCTTCACGGTGCGCAGCGATTTGCCGTAGGCGTGGCCGGATTCCATCCCCTTGTCGACCAGTCGCTGCCAGATCTGCGGCAGCTGCTCGACCCGCGCACCGAACAGGTCGATGCGCTGGCCGCCGGTGACCTTGACATAGAGGCCGAAATCCTTGGCGATCTGGCCGATTTCGATCAGCTGCTCGGGCGTCACCTCACCGCCGGGCATCCGCGGCACGACCGAATACGTGCCGTTCTTCTGCAGGTTGGCCAGGAAGTGGTCGTTGGTGTCCTGCAGTGCGGACTGCTCACCGTCGAGGATGTGGTCGCTCGAGGTCGAGGCCAGAATGGAGGCGACGGTCGGCTTGCAGATATCGCAGCCGATTCCGGTGCCGTGCTTGGCGATCAGCTCCGAGAAGGTGCGGATTCCGGTCACCCGCACGATCTCGAACAGTTCGGACCGGGACTGGGTGAAGTGCTCGCACAGCGCCTTCGACATCTCCACGCCGGACTGCTCGAGCAGCTTCTTGATCATGGGAACGCAACCGCCGCAGGAGGTTCCGGCGGCGGTGCAGCTCTTGACGCCGGCGATATCGCAGGCGCCTTCGTGAATAGCTCCGACGATGGCGCCCTTGCTCACGTTGTTGCAGGAGCAGATCTGCGCCTCGTCGGGCAGGGCGTCCGCGCCCAGTTCGGCGCCCGCGGGCGAGATCAGCGCGGCCGGTTCGGCGGGCAGTTCGCTGCCGACCAGTGGCCGCAGCGCCGCGTACTGCGAGGCGTCGCCGACCAGGATGCCGCCCAGCAGCGTCTTCGCGTCGTCGGAGATCACCAGCTTGGCGTAGGTGCCCTTGGCGGCGTCGTGCAGCACCACCGACAGCGCGCCCTCGGTGGTGGCGTGTGCGTCGCCGAAGCTGGCCACGTCCACGCCGAGCAGCTTCAGCTTGGTCGACAGGTCGGCGCCCGGGAATTCACCGGCGCCGCCGAGCAGCCGGTCCGCGACGATCTCGGCGGTGGTGTAGCCGGGCGCGACCAGGCCGTAGCAGGTGCCCTCCACGGCCGCGACCTCGCCGACGGCGTAGATGTGCGGATCGGAGG
Organism: Nocardia mikamii NBRC 108933; assembly: GCF_001613505.1. Lineage (GTDB taxonomy): Bacteria > Actinomycetota > Actinomycetes > Mycobacteriales > Mycobacteriaceae > Nocardia > Nocardia mikamii. The sequence continues at coordinate 157,413 of NZ_BDCM01000016.1, read as the reverse complement.
TGACCATGCCGAGGTCGGTGAGCGCGCCACCGCGCGGCCCGATCTCGAGTCCGGCGTCGCGGGCGATCTGATCGCGCGGGCGCACACCGGCGGAGAACACCACCAGCGAGGCGTCGATCACCGACTCGTCGGACAGCGAAACCCGCAGGCCCGCACCGTCTTCGGCGGGCTCGATGGCCGAGGTGCCGACGCCGGTGTGCACGTGCAGGCCCAGATCGGTGACGAGCTTCTCCAGGATCGCGCCACCACCCTCGTCGACCTGCACCGGCATCAACCGCGGCGCGAACTCGACGACGTGCGGCGTCATTCCCATGAGCCGCAGGGCATTCGCCGCTTCCAGACCGAGGAGTCCACCGCCGACGACCACACCGACCGCTCCGGGGCCCGCGTTCTGCGCGGCGACCCGGATGCCGTCGAGGTCCTCGAGGGTGCGGTAGACGAAACATTCGGGACGGTCGTGGCCGGGCACCGGCGGCACGAAGGCATACGATCCGGTCGCGAGAACCATTGCGTCGTAACCGATCACGTCGCCGGAAGAGGTGGTCACCTTGCGGGCGGCGCGGTCGATCTCGTCGGCGCGCACGCCGAGGCGCAGATCCACCAGCGTGTCGCCGGCGTACTCGTTACCGGGCAGGGCGAGCGCGCTCTTGTCCCAGGCGCCGACGTAGGACGACAGGCCGACGCGGTCGTAGGCGGCCTGCGACTCCTCGCTCAGCACGACGATCTGCCATCGGCCGGTCTCGTCCCGGGAGCGCAGGGCCTCCACGAACCGGTGCCCGACCATGCCGTGGCCGACGACCACCACGGTCTTGCGCTGCGCGGATTCGTCTGTCGTGAACATGGCTGTCCTCCGATGCTTGTCGTGATGGTCAGGCGCGAGCCGAGGTGGTGGACCGGGTGGAATCGGATTCGGGTGACCGTTCGGCCTCGAGCACCAAGGCTTCCGCCTCGGCGATGACACCGGATTCGGTACGCGCCGTACGCATTCCGGGCCGCCGCAGGAAGACCGACCAGACGACGGTCGCGCACACTACGTAGAAGCCGAGGAACACCCAGAAGGCCGTGGTCGCGGAATTGGTGGAGGCGTAGGAGGAGCGCAGCACCAGGTTGATGGCCACACCACCCAGGGCGCCGATCGCGCCGACGAAGCCGATCAGCGCGCCCGAGGTGTTGCGCGACCAGGCAGCCTGCTCCCCGGCGCTCACCGGAAGGCTCTTGGACTTCGCGTCGAAGACCGACGGGATGATCTTGGTGACCGACCCGTTGCCGATGCCCGAGAGCACGAACAGGGCGATGAATCCGCAGACCAGGGCGACCATGGTCGCACCCGAGGCCACGCCGCCGTTGTGGTCGGCGGCCACACTGGACACCGCGACGACGACCGCCGCGACCATCATTCCGGCGAACCCGGCCAGCGTGACGCGGCTGCCGCCGAAGCGGTCGGCCATCTTGCCGCCGAAGGGGCGGGCCAGCGAACCCAGCAGCGGGCCGATGAAGGCGATCTGCGCGGCGTGCAGACTCGCCTGGGCGGCCGAATCACCGCCGGCCTTGAAGCCGATCTGCAGAATCTGGCCGAAGGCGAAACTGAAGCCGATGAACGAGCCGAACGTACCGATGTAGAGGAAGGCGATCGCCCAGGACTGCGGAACCTTCAGCGACTCCAGCATGTAGGACAGATCGGCCTTCTGGTTGCGCAGATTGTCCATGTAGAGCGCGGCGCCGAGACCGGCGACCGCGATGAACGCCAGGTACACCAGGCAGACGACCGACGCGTAGGAGTTGCCGAGCGTCGCGATCACCAGCAGGCCGATCAGCTGGATCACCGGGACGCCGATATTGCCGCCGCCGGCGTTCATGCCCAGCGCCCAGCCCTTGAGCCGCTGCGGGTAGAAGGCGTTGATATTGGTCATCGAGGAGGCGAAGTTGCCGCCGCCCAGGCCCGCGAACGCCGCCACCACCATGAACGTGGTGTAGGAGGTGCCCGGCTGGTTGATGAAGTACAGCGTCAGCAGCGTCGGGATCAGCAGCATCAGGGCGCTGAAGATCGTCCAGTTGCGTCCGCCGAAGCGTGCGGTGGCGACGGTGTAGGGAATGCGCAGGATGCCGCCGACCAGGGTCGGCATGGCGACCAGGAAGAACTTCCCGGCGGCGTCGATGCCGAACTTGTCCGTCGGCATGAACAGCACCATCACCGACCAGATCGACCACACCGAGAATCCGACATGTTCGGCGACGACCGACCAGATCAGATTGCGGCGGGCGATCTTCTTGCCGCCGGCCTCCCAGGCCGCGACATCTTCGGCATCCCACTGCTCGATGTCGTGGTTACGCGTCAGCGTGCTCAACAGGGCCTCCTGAAATCCGGTTGGCCCCAAGGTAGAAAACGGGTATTGCCGCGATGCTGCGCCGCATGACGCGCAAATCAACGGTTGCTCACGAAGTCGGCGATTTCCCGGTGAGAACCGGGACTTTGTTTCGCCCATATGACACAACGGTTTCCGTGCGTCACAAAGTGCCGACGCTCCCACCGCGAGTCGGTGAGGTCGATGCCGGCGAGTGGTCCGGGCCACAGTACGCGGCCGTCGGCTCACATCATGGCCACAAGCTCACCGCGGCGCAACCCGAGCGGTGAAATAGCCGAGAGGTCGCGCCGCGGAAGCCGGTCAGTGCCAGGTGTCCTCGAGCATGCGCGGCTTGCACGCCTGCCAGGCACCGGCCACCAGCACCAGTACGGCAACCGCCAGCAGGGCGAAGGGAGCGCCCCAGCCGCCGACCACGCTGTGCAACACACCGAACAGCAGGGGGCCGACGCAGGCGACGGTGTAACCGACGCCCTGCGTGAAGCCCGACAGTGCCGCCGAACCGGCCTGCGTGCGGGTGCGCAGATTGATCAGCGTGAGCGCCATCGGGAAGGTGCTCGGGCCCAGGCCGAGCAGCAGCACCCACAGCCACGGTGCGCTCATCGGTGCGATCAGCAGGCCGGCGAAGGCCGCGAAAAACGCTATCGCGCAGCCGATCACGACGGGGAACGGATTACGGATACGGGCGGTGAACGACGGTGCGGTCAACGCGGCCGCCAAGCCCATGAAGGAGAAGAAGGCGACCATCGTGCCGCCGAAGCTCGCGTCGGCGCCCGCGTCGGCGAAGAGTTTGGGCAGCCAGGTGAACATCGAGTAGGTGACCAACGAGGTCATGCCGAACATGGCGGCCATCCCCCACGCCAGCGGCGACCGCCGGATATTGCCCGCGCGCGCGGGCTGTTCGCCCGGCACCTCGGCCAGCGCGGTGGTGTCCGCGCGGTCGTGACCACGCCGCCCCCGCAGCACACCCAGCCACGGCACCGCGGCCACGAACCCGAGCAGCGCCCACAGCCCGAGCGAGACCCGCCAGCCGGCCGCATCGGCGACCGGGACCGCGATCAGCGCCGGCACCACGGTGCCGATCTGCACCATCGTGATGTACACCGAACTCAGCACTGCCAGGCGATCGGCGAAATACCGCTTCACCAGGGGTGGAATCACGACATTGCCGATGCCCATACCGGCCAGCGCCAGCGCGGACAGACTCAGCAGCTCCCAGGTGTCGGGCACCAGCGCCCGGGTGAGCTGCCCGGCCCCGGCCATGCACATGGCGACCAATGCGGTGCGTTCCAGGCCCAGCCGCCGCACGAAGATCGGGGTGATCAGCCCGGCCAGCGCGAACATGGCGGTCGGGATCATGCCGAAGACACCGACGACGGCGGTGGAATAGCCGATATCGGCGCCGATCCGCTCGGCGAGCGGGGTGAAGGCGGTGACCGCCACGCGCAGTGTCAGCGCCGAGACGACGATCGCGACGAGGACGAGGATCCGGCCCTCGGCCAGACCTCGGCGCCGGATGTCGGTGGTCGACTGCAGATTGGTAACCGTCACCGCGAAATCATAGGATGATTGGATGAAAGCGGGCAACAAATGTGAGGAGGGGTACTCTATTGGCCGTGCAACCAGTCCGGCGCACCAGCCTCATCGCTCAGGTCACCGAACAGCTGCGCGCTGAAATCCGTTCGGGGCGTTGGCCGATCGGCTCCCGCATACCGACCGAACCGGAACTCACCGAATTGACCGGCACCGGCCGCAACACCGTGCGCGAAGCGGTGCAGGCGCTCGTGCACGCCGGCATGCTCGAACGCCGGCAGGGGTCGGGCACCTACGTCATCGCCGCCTCCGATCTCGGCGGCACCCTCACCAAATACTTCGCCGACGCCGTCGAACGCGATGTGCTCGAACTGCGCCAGGCCCTCGACGTGCAGGCCGCCCGGCTGGCCGCGCTGCGCCGCGACGACAACGACGTGCAGACCCTGCTGCGCCTGCTCGACCGGCGCAGCCAGGTCTGGGATATCGACAGCACAGCCGCGGTCGACGCGGACGTGGCGCTGCACCGCGCCATCGTCGCCGCCAGCCACAACACGGTCTACCTCGAGTTCTACGATTCGCTGCTACCCGTGATCGAGGACGTGATTCGTTCTCGCACAACCAAATACGGCAACCAGTATCACGACGAACACGCCGAGCTGGTACATGCCGTGATCGACGGCGACTCCGATCGGGCCGCTCGCGCCGCCAACTGCTTCCTCGGCTCGCTCATCGCCGAATACCCCGAACGGTGACGGTCGCCGCCGGTAGGTAAACGATTCGTCACCGTCGTGCCGGGAGCGGGGTGAGCGAGTGTTGCTGCGAACGTCACGGAGCGTGAATCGGCCGTAATTTCACGTTCCTACCGTGGATACGACCGCCGGACCCCGACCTCCGGGTCCCCGAGATGAGGGCGGTCGTATCCCTTCGAGAGGAACGCGCCGATGACTACCACCGACGCCGCGATATCGGCCACTGCCGCTCCCGAGTTCCACCATCAGGCCCGCGGCCGCTGGCTCGAGCACTGGGAGCCGGACAACGAAACCTTCTGGGAGAACGGCGGAAAGCGCACCGCCCGTAAGAATCTCGCCTTCTCGGTCTTCTCCGAAAACCTGGGATTCAGTATCTGGGTGCTGTGGGCCAGCGTGGTCACCGCCATGGGTTCGGCGGGCTTTCATTATCTGAGCGGCCCGGACGCCGTGGCCAATTCGCTGCTGCTCACCTCCACACCCACCCTCGTCGGCGCCGCGCTGCGCGTGCCCTACACCTTCGCCATTCCGAAATTCGGCGGCCGCGCGTTCACCGTCTTCAGCGCCGGCATGTTGCTGCTGCCGACGCTGGGGCTGGCCTATTTCGTCAATCAGCCCGGCACGCCGTTCTGGGTGTTCATGCTGCTGGCCGCGCTCGCCGGCGTCGGTGGCGGCAATTTCTCCTCGTCGATGGCGAATATCAATTTCTTCTTTCCCGAGGGGAAGAAGGGCGCCGCGCTGGGCATCAACGCCGCGGGCGGCAATATGGGCGTCGCGCAGACTCAGCTGCTGGTGCCGTTGATCATCACCCTCGGCACCCATCTCATGGCGAAGGATCCGGCCGGTTACCGGTTCGGCATCACCCTCGCGGTGCTGGTGTGGATTCCGTTCATCCTCGTCGCCATGTTCGGCGCGCTGCGGTACATGGATTCGATCACCGGCGCGAAATCCGACGGCAGTTCCTACCGGCTTGCACTGACCAACCGGCACACCTGGATCATGGCGGTGCTCTACATCGGCACCTTCGGATCGTTCATCGGCTTCTCGTTCGCCTTCCCCACCCTGCTCAAATCCACGTTCCCGGAGCTGGCGAAGATCGGCTGGATGTCCACGATCGGCAACCTCGCCTTCCTCGGCGCCTTCGTCGGATCGCTGAGCCGGCCCTTCGGCGGGTGGATCGCGGACCGGTTCACCGGCGCCCGGATCACCGTCTACGTCTTCACCGGTATGGCCGGCGCCACCGCGCTGATCGTGGCCGCGCTCACGGTGAAGAACTTTCCGCTGTACCTGATCTCGTTCCTGCTGCTGTTCGTGCTGTCGGGCATCGGCAACGGTTCCACCTACCGGATGATCCCCTCGATCTTCGGCGCCGAAGCCAAACGCCGCGCCGCCGAATACGGCCAGGACCCGGCGACCGCTCTGGCCGCGGCCAAACGGCAGGCGGGTGCCGCGATCGGCGTGGTCGGCGCGGTGGGCGCGGCCGGCGGGTGGGTGCTGCAGCAGGCGCTGCGGGAATCCAATATCCACTTCGGCGGAATGGCGCCGGCCTTCTGGGCTTACGCCGTCGCCTTCCTGGTGATGGGCGGACTCACCTGGTGGTTCTATCTGCGCTCGTCGTTCGCTGTCGAGCGGGTGCCGTCACTGGCCCACGCGGGCGTCTGAGGGCTGGGCCCACGACAGTGCGGGCTCGCCGGTCGGTTCCGATCGGCGGGCCCGCTACAGCATCAACCGGATCATGTCGGCGGTGTGTGCCAAGCCGGGAAACGCCTCCGCCGTCGACCGCGGATGCAACGCGTGGACCGCGAGCCGGAACATGACCGCACGCAACAACATCTGCGGCCACTCCGGCAGATCCGACCACCGCTCGAGCAGGCCCGGATCGGCACCACCCCAGGACAGCGCGTCGACCACGATCACCGCGGCCGCCCAGGACGCGGGCCGCCAGTACGGGGTGATGTCGGTGAGCCCCGGAGCCTGGCCGGTCGTGAACAGCACCGTGCCGAACAGATCGCCGTGCACGAGCTGCGACGGTATCTGCACCTGTTTCCGCAGCGTCGCCAGTTGCGCCAGCATATCGATGCTGTGGCGGCCGTCCGGCGTGGTCACCGGCAGCATGCCGCCGGCTTTCAGGCTGCGCAGCGGCACCGTCTCCCAGGCGGCCCGGTCGGCGGCGACGAAGACATCGACATCGACCCACGGTGCGATCGGCTGCTGGGCCAGAAAGCGCGGCCGCTCCAGCCGCGCGGTGGCGTAGTGCAGGCGCAACGACACCGACACCACCTCGTCGTGGCGCGGTTCCGGAGTGCCGTCCATATAGGTATCGGCACGCCAGCCGGACACCACGTAGCGACCGTCGGTGGCACGCACCGGCCGCGCCAGCCGCACCCCGTCCACCTGCAGTGTTTCCCGAACCTTCGCCGACCACGCCGCCCGGGCGTGATCGGCCACCGGGCTGAGCACCACCTCTCCGCACCGCCACCCACCGTCCCAGTCGCCCAGCGCGACCGGGGACACTTCGCGCAGCCCGAAAGTGGCGCGCACATGCTCCGGAGGTTCGACAGATGTCACGGCCGTACCGTAACCCCGGGAACTTGTCCACTCGAGACAACGCGCTGAGCCGCCTCCCCGGAACTTTTACTGTGCCGCCACCCCGAGCCTCCGCGTACCGGTAAGTGCCACGCGAGTACCAGCCCGGCCCCAGGTCGGGAGCCGAAAAAGCCTTGGGCGTACCCGGCGAGTTACCCATGTTCTCGCGAAATCAGTGGGCCTGTCCCGTAGCGGAGCCACGGGACAGCATCGACCGAATTTTCGTGTCAGTAGACGGGCAGGCTCGGGTCGATCTGGTTGGCCCAGGCGACGATTCCGCCCTGGAGGTGGGTGGCGTCGGAGAATCCGGCGCGCTTGAGGGCGGCCAACGCTTCCGCGGAGCGGATGCCGGTCTTGCAGTGCAGGACGATCGGGGTGTTCTGCGGGAGTTCGGCGAGAGCCTCGCCGGACAGGATGCGGTCCTTGGGGATCAGGGTCGCGCCGTCGATGCGGACGATGTCCCATTCCACCGGTTCGCGGACGTCGATGATGGCGACGTCCTTGCCCGCGTCGAGCATGTCCTTGAGTTCGCGGGCGGTCACCGTGGAACCGATCGCGGCGGCCTGGCCCTCCTCGGAGACCACACCGCAGAACGCCTCGTAGTCGATGAGCTCGGTGATGGGCTGACGCTCCGGATCGCGCCGCAGCTTGATGGTGCGGTAGTTCATGTCCAGTGCGTCGTAGACCATCAGCCGGCCGAGCAGGGTCTCCCCGATACCGGTGATCAGCTTGATGGCCTCGGTGACCATGATCGAACCGATGGACGCGCACAGCACACCCAGCACACCGCCCTCGGCGCAGGACGGGACCATGCCCGGCGGCGGCGCCTCGGGGTACAGATCGCGGTAGTTGATGCCGCGCTTCTCGCCGTTCGGACCGTCGGGGGCGTCCTCCCAGAAGACCGATACCTGACCCTCGAACCGGTAGATCGACCCCCACACATAGGGCTTGCCGGCCAGCACGGCGGCGTCGTTGACCAGATAGCGCGTGGCGAAGTTGTCGGTGCCGTCGACGATCAGGTCGTACTGCGCGAACAGGTCGACCGCGTTCTCCGGCTCCAGCCGGATCTTGTGCAGCACCACCTCGACCCCGGAATTGATCTCCAGAATCGAATCGCGCGCACTGTCGGCCTTGCTGCGGCCGATATCGGATTCACCGTGAATGATCTGCCGCTGCAGATTCGACGCGTCCACCTCGTCGAACTCCACGATGCCGAGCGTGCCGACACCGGCGGCGGCCAGATACAGCAGCGCCGGCGAGCCGAGACCACCGGCACCGATCACCAGCACCTTGGCATTCTTCAGACGTTTCTGCCCGTCCATCCCGACATCGGGAATGATCAGATGCCGGCTGTAGCGGGCGACCTCATCCCTGGTCAGCTCCGCGGCCGGTTCGACCAGTGGCGGCAGGGACTGTGGTGATGACACGTCGCAGACTCCTCGAATCGAATTCGCCGATAGGGCTGATCGGTGCAACGCGGCGAATCGGGCCGTTCTTCCCTTCCATGGTGCCGCATCCGTCACCCCGGGGCGCGGGTGGGTGAGCGGTGCCGGCCGAATTCAGCCCCGCGGATACGGCCAGGGATTGAAGCGGCATTTCTTCCCGTCCATCGGCACCACGCCCTGCGGGTCCAGGGTCGCGATGTCGTTGTTGCGGGTGCCGAAGGTCTGCTGCATCATCACCGGCGCCAAACCGCCGTCGATCTCGCACGGCTGGTGTTCGTGGTAGCCGATGGCGTGGCCGACCTCGTGATTGATCTGGTACTGGCGGTAGGAGCCGATATCGCCCTCGAAGGCGGTGGCGCCGCGCACCCAGCGCACCTCCGAGAGCACGACGCGGCCGAGATCGGAGTTGTAGCACGAGGAATCGATCGGAATCTCGAAACCGCAGGCCGATTTGGTGGTCTGCCGGGAGGTCAGCGAGACCCGGAAGTCCGGTTCACCGGTGTCGATGCGCCGGAAACCGAAGCGCGGATCGTGGGTCCAGCTCTTGGGATTGGCCAGAGTCGCCTCCACCATCTTGGCGACCGAATCGTCCCCGCCGAGCGAGGTGGTGTCGACACCGTTCTCGACCTCGACGGTGTAGGTGAACTGATGCTCCTGCCCGGCCCCGATCTGCGCCGACGCCCCGGGAACGATATGCCAGGTGCCCGCCGCGGTCTCCGTGAACGCCCCGCCCGCGGGGAGTGCGCCGGAGGGCGGATCGCCGGCGAACTTACCGTCGCCCTTCGGCGGTGCGCCGATGATGCCGGCCTTGCTGGTGTGCTGGCTGAGCCGGCCCAGGGCGGGAGTGGAACCGCCGGAGGTGTCGGTACCCCCCTTGACGGCGTCCACGACGACCAGCACGGTGATGATCACCAGCACCGGCAGTGCGTAGGCTCGCCAGCCGTAGGTGGAGACGAACCGTCCCAGCGCGCTCTGCTTCTTCGTATCCCGTTCCGGCCGTGGCCGATTCGCCGCATCGTGGGCACCGGTCGGATCCCATTTCGCGCGCAGCGGCTGATGGGAACGATCGCCGTGGCCGTTGCCGCGATAGAGGCCGAGCGGATCGTAGAATTCGGGGATTTCCGTAGGTTGCTGCCGGTCACGCCGACCGGCGCCGACCGATTCCGCGCGCGCGGCCAGCACGCCTGCGGGGCGAGGCGAATCGGGCCCGCCGGTCGGTCTGCCCCGTTGATCGCTCACCCGAACAGATTCTCACAGGCCGTTCTGCGACACCTACATACCTGCCGTTGACCGGCCGGGGTTGCGAGAAATCTCACGACTGTGCGAGATTTCTCACGGCGGCCAGTTACTGACAGGTTGCCAATAGGTGTGGAAGGTTATTCGAATACCACAACGGCAGGAACGGGATCGGCTTCCCAGCCAGTGCACCCGACCCGCAGCGGGCTGCATCACGAACGAGTATCGTTCGTTGAATACCGTGCACATCCACGTTCCCGCCGGGAATCGACTGGGAGAACCGAAATGACTGACCTCGTGGACCGGATGACGTCCTCGCGACTGTCGTCCGAGGCCATGGCACCGAGCAAGCGCGGAACCCGCCTACCCCGGGAGGCCCGCCGTGCCCAGCTGCTCGCCGCGGCCAGCGAGGTTTTCGTGCTCCGCGGCTACCACGCCGCCGGCATGGACGAGATCTCGCAATGCGCCGGCGTCTCCAAACCCGTTCTGTATCAGCACTTTTCAAGTAAGCTCGAACTGTATCTGGCGGTCCTGCAGAACTATATCGACGCCTTGGTGTCGAGCGTCCGCCAGGCATTGCGGTCGACCACCGACAACCGGCAGCGCGTCCGGGCCGCCGTCGCGGCGTACTTCGACTTCGTCGATCACGAAACCCAGGGTTTCCGACTGGTTTTCGAATCCGATCTGACCAGCGAACCGCAGGTGCAGCGGCGCGTCGAACAGGCCACCGAGGCCTGTGTGGACGCCGTCTTCGACCTCGTCGCCCACGATTCCGGACTGGACCCTTACCGCGCCCGCATCCTGGCCGTGGGCCTCGTGGGCGCCAGCCAGATCACCGCGCGCTACTGGCTCGAGGCGGACCGGCCGATCCCGAAGGAAGAGGCCGTCGACACCACCGTCCAGCTCTGCTGGGGCGGCCTGTCCCGCGTGCCGCTGTCGCAGCGTTGAGAGCGCACACCCGCTGAGCCGACGACAAGGCCCGGATCCGCCACCGCGGATCCGGGCCTTTCGAGTTCCTACAGCGGCGACGAGTCCTCCTCGCCGCCGGAGAATCACACCGCGGCGAAACCCACGCGGCCGCTGGTGGAGGTGCCGATTTCGACATAGGCCACCCTCGAGGCCTGGATCAGGTACTTGCGCCCCTTCTCGTCCTCGAGGGTCAGCACACCACCCGAACCGCTCAGCGCGCCGGAAACCAGCGCCTCGACCTCCTCGGGGGTCTGCGAGCTGGCGATCACCAGTTCCCGCGGGCTATCCGAAATGCCGATCTTGACCTCCACGGCCAACCTCCTAGAGTCCAGATGGTGTCGCTGCCCAGGCTAGTGCAGCGAGGGGGTCGGCGACGACGCGCCCGCCTGTGCTGTCAGCGAACAGCCGCCGGTCCGGGCGGCCGTCACGGGCCGCTCATCCCAGGCTCAGTACCCGCATCCGCTCGGCATGCGAGTTCTGCATCCGCTCGAACAGCGCCGCCACCCCGTTGAGGTCGCCGGTCGCGGTGAGGACCAGTTCGGTCAGCTCGTCGCGCTGGGCCATGACGTACTGCGCCTGGGTGATGGCCTCACCGAGCAGCCGGCGGCCCCACAGCGTGAGCCGGTCGCGCTCGGAGCGGCTGACGGTGACCGCCCGGCGCACCTCCTCGATGACGAATTCCGAGTGATGGGTTTCGGCCAGCACATCGCGCACGACCGCGGCCACTTCCGGCGCGAGCGCATCGGCGAGCACCGCGTAGAAGTCGGCGGCGATACCGTCGCCGACGTAGAACTTCACCATCGACTCGAGCCAGTTCGAGGGATCGGTCGAGGCGTGGTAGTCGTCCAGGGCCCGCACGAACGGCGCCATCGCGTCGAAGACGTCGACGCCGCGGGCCTGCAGCGCGCGCTCGAGCGTGCCGAAATGCTCCATCTCGGCGGCGGCCATCTTCGCCACCGCGACCTTGCCCCGCAGCGTGGGCGATAATTTCGCCTCTTCCGCCAAGCGGTAGAACGCGGAGATCTCACCGTAGGCGAGCACCGCGAACAGGTCGGTGACACCGAGATGGTCGGCGGGGATTCGATGATCGGATTCGGTCGAAACACCCAGCGCGCCAGATGTGTTTGCACCCATGGCCACCACCCTAATAGGTCGGCGCCCGCAGGGGGCGGCGGCGCGGCGCCGGAAAGAGTTCCCCCGCCGGCCACGCTTCACACCGGCACGTCCGCGCCGTCGAGTAGCTGCTTGCCCTCCATCGCCGCCTCATGCCTGGTCGCCCAGAAATTTCTCCAGGTAGCTCCACGTGGTGTCGCGGGCGATCAGGATGCCCAGATGGCTGCCTGGCGAGGTCTCGTAGCGCACCTCGCGGGCGCCGGTCAGCGTCCGCTGCCCGTGCGCCACCGCCGCCGCGGGGGTGATGACATCGTCGGTCCCGCCCACGAGCAGTACCGGCGCGGTGATCTCCGAAAGCGCGATCGGCCGCTCGCCGACGTGCACCACGCCCTCGCCGATGTCGTTGGCCAGCATGAACCGGCTCCACAGCTGGTTGTAGAACCGGCCGGGATAGCCGGGCAGCTGCGACTGGAACCGGTCGATGGTCTCCATCCGGGCCAGCGTCGCGGCATCGGTCAGATTGCTCGCCAGAAACATCGGCCGGCGCAATTCGCGATCCCAGGCCGCGGCCCGGTAGGCGATGCGGGTCAGCGGCGCCGGGACCCCGCCGGCCGCGCGGATCAGCGTCGAGACGGTGCGACCCCCATCGATCCGGGCCAGCGCACGGACCTGCGGAACACCGTTGACGCGGTTGTAGTCCAGCGGTGCGCCGACCGCGGTGACGGAGCGGATCGGCAGGGTGGCGTCGGCCGCGGCGGTGAGCAGCGACAGCACGCCGCCGAGGGACCAGCCGACCAGATCGACCGGAGCTCCGTCGCGATCGGCCGAAACGCGCCGCACCGCCTCGGGCAGGATGTCGTCGACCCAGTCCTCGAATCCCATGCGGCGGTCGGCGAAGCCGATCTCGCCGTAGTCGACGAGGTAGGGGCGGCGGCCGATCTCCAGCAGGAAGCGGGCCATACTCTGGTCCGGGCGCAGATCGAAGCACACCGCCGGGGCCGCCAGCGGCGGCACCATCAGCACCGCCGTGTCGTCGGCGGGCGGCGGTCCGGCGGGATCGACGTCGTAGCGGCGCAGCAGCCGGTGCGGTGCGTCCCAGAGCACCGTCGAGGGGGTGGGGACGGGCGCTTCGATGCCGTCGCCGAAGGTCAGCGCCCATGCGTTGCGGGCCGCGACGCCCGCGGTCTCTGCCAAGCTCACAGCGACCAATTTATCGTGTGACACACCGTCTCACATATGTGGGCTGGACCACGCCGTGCCCGACCGTTCGCGCACCCCGCGAGCAAAAGCAGACATATCGGCACCTCGGCACCCGTCCGCATACTTGCGCGAAATCGCCGTCCCGGACGACCGGCAATTTCGCGGGTCACGATGAATTGCGGTGTGCCGCATACGGACCGGACACCGAGCGGCGGACGGCGACAGCGGGAGCGAGGCGAAGAAAGTTATCACGCTACAATCTCTATGGGCAACGGAAATTTTCGCTCGCACCGCCATATCCCGGCCGGCTAATCGGGACCGGTGGTCGAGGCAGTGCGACAAGGGGTAACCGGGGCCCGCCGAAAATGTGCGCGCACCAGATCCGCGACCCCTTTGCGCCGCGCTCGGACAGCGATCCGGGTGGCGAGAGTGCAGGTGGAACCCGCCGGAAATGTGGTGGCCCGGAAATCCGGTCCCAATCCACCCTCGTGCGCGCTGGATGCGACAAACACGAGGAAGGCACGAATCCTGAGCAAGATCACCGTCGAACAAGAACCCGGGTTGGCGGAGACGCTGCTGACAGCGGAACTCGACTCCACCCACACCACTCCGACATTCGCCGAATTGGGCGTTCGCCCCGAAATCGTGCGCGCCCTCGGCGAGATCGGAATCGAACACACTTTCGCCATCCAGGAGCTGACCCTCCCGCTCGCGCTGGCCGGCGACGATCTGATCGGCCAGGCCCGCACCGGTATGGGCAAGACCTTCGGATTCGGCGTACCGCTGCTGCACCGAATTTCCACCGCCGATTCCGGCACCACGGCATTGGACGGCACTCCCCGCGCACTGGTCATCGTGCCGACGCGAGAACTGTGCGTCCAGGTCACCCAGGATCTGGAGAATGCCGGTAAATATCTGAGCAATCAGAAGGGACGCCTGCGCGTCACCTCCATCTACGGCGGCCGTCCCTACGACGCGCAGATCGCGGCGCTGCGCGAGGGCGTCGACGTCGTCGTCGGCACCCCGGGCCGCCTGCTGGATCTGGCCGAACAGCAGCATCTGATTCTCGGCAAGGTCGGCGTCCTCGTGCTCGACGAGGCCGACGAAATGCTCGACCTCGGCTTCCTGCCCGATATCGAGCGCATTCTGTCGATGGTTCCCGAACAGCGCCAGACCATGCTGTTCTCGGCGACCATGCCGGGACCGATCATCACGCTGGCTCGCACATTCCTGCACAAGCCCACCCATATCCGGGCCGAGGAACCCTCCGATTCCGCGGTGCACGATCGCACCGCGCAATTCGTCTACCGCGCGCACGCGCTGGACAAGAGCGAATTGGTCGCGCGGATTCTGCAGGCCGAGAGCCGCGGCGCGACCATGATCTTCACCCGCACCAAGCGCACCGCCCAGAAGGTCGCCGACGACCTGGCCGACCGCGGTTTCGCCGTCGGCGCGGTACACGGCGATCTCGGCCAGATCGCGCGTGAGAAGGCGCTGGACAAATTCCGTAAGGGCAAGATCGACGTGCTGGTCGCGACCGATGTCGCCGCCCGCGGTATCGATATCGACGACGTCACCCACGTCGTGAACTATCAGTGCCCCGAGGACGAGAAGACCTACGTGCACCGCATCGGCCGCACCGGCCGGGCCGGGCGCACCGGTGTCGCGGTCACGCTGGTCGACTGGGACGAGCTGCATCGCTGGGAGAGCATCAATTCCGCGCTGGGCCTGGGCATTCCCGAGCCGGTGGAAACGTACTCGCGCTCCGAGCACCTGCGCAGCGACCTCGGTATTCCGGAGAACGCGACCGGCACCGTGCGGCGCGCGCCCGCGCGCGAACCGGATGCGGTCGTTGAAGAGCGGGAGGCACGCCAGCCGCGCAAGCGCAACCGCCGCCGCACCCGTGGCGGCAAGGCGGTCGACGCGGCCGAGGGCACCACGGCCGAGTCGGCCGAGCCCGCAGCGGAGACCACGGAAGGCACTGGGGCGCAATCGGTTCCGGACGAACAGCCCGCGAGCGACGCGGCCGAGGGCGACAAGCCGGCGCGGCGTCGTCGCCGCCGGCGTCGTAAGCCCGCCGCGGAGGGCGGCGAGACCACCGGCGGTGACGACTCGGCAGCCGAGTCCGGTAGTGCGGCAACGGGTGGCGATCACACTGCCGCATCGGCCTAGTTGCCGGATCGGTTAGTCTCGCTGACGTGCTCGCACCCGAGCGGCGGACGCGCGCCGACCTCTATGCCGCAGTCGCGATCGCCGTTGTCGTGGCGATCGCGGCGGTTGTCGTGTGGTCGACGAGCGACGCCCGCGGCACCGAATCCGATCCCGCGGCACATCCGTCCTCGGTGGCGCCGGCGGCCGATCGGCTGCCGGACGCCCTCACCGAGCGATGGCACGCCCCCGACGGGGTCGCCGCGCGGGCACTGACCTCGAGCGGCGTCGCCATCACCGGTGACGGCGGCACCGTCCGCGGCCTCGACGCCGCCACCGGGCGCGAGCTCTGGAAGTATCAGCGCGATCTGCCGCTGTGCGCGCTGGAGAGCCAATTCGCCACGGTGATCGCCACCTATCGCGATCCGCGCGGTTGCAGCCAGACCACCATGCTCGGCGCGGAGGACGGGCGCCGGCGCACCGCGCGCAGCAGCTATATGGACTCGCAGATCCGAATGTCCACCGACGGCACCTACGTGCTGGCCCAGGGGCCGCGGCGGCTGGAGGTGTGGCGGTCGGATCTGGTCCGCACGCTCGAATACGGCTACGTCGACGCGCAGGTGAACCCGCACACCCAGCCCCGGCACGACTGCACGCTGCTGTCGGCGGCCTCGGGCGGCAGCCGCCTGGCGGTGCTCGAACGCTGCCCCGATGACGCCGCGGACCGGCTGACGGTGCTGAATCCGGCGCCGAAGGACGCCTCCGCTCCGGAGGAGTACGGCTCGCACGTCCTGACCGAACCCGGCGCCGCGGCCGCCAACGCCCGCGTCGTCGCGGTCTCGGACAACCGGATCGCGCTGTATCTTCCCGGAACCGACGCCGCCCCACCGGAATTCGCGATCTACGACGCCAACGCGAATTCGCTTGCAATACACCGTCTCACCGCCCCGATCGCCGACAACAGCACGGTCACCCGGATCGGTTCCGCATACTTCGTGTTCACCGGCAACAGCGTGATCGCCTTGAGCGCGAGCACCTTCGAACCGCTGTGGACCGCACCGGACGCCCTGGGCGCACCGGCGATGATGGCGGGCGACGTGTTGGTTCCGGTCGCCGACGGTATCGCGGCGCTCGATCCGGGCAGCGGCGCCCAGCAGAAGCGGATCCCGTTGCGTCGCAGCGACTATCACGGGGAGCCGATTTCGCTGGCCGTGAGCGGTCCGGTGGTGCTGGAGTTGCGGGGCGGCCGGCTCTACGGGACCAGCTGAGCCCGCGCCTCGGTCCGTCCGCCCGGCCGCCCGCGCGGTGCGGCATGATCGAAATCATGAGTGCATCGGACAGGGACTATCGGCTGGTGCTGCTGCGGCACGGCGAGACCGCGTGGTCGGCGGCGCGCAAACACACCGGGCGCACCGATATCGCGCTCACCGAACGCGGCGAAGCGCAGGCCCGGGCCGCCGGGAAGGTCGTGGCGGGCCTCGGCCTGAGCGATCCGCTGGTACTGACCAGCCCGAAGCGACGCGCCGTGCACAGCGCCGAACTTGCCGGGCTGTCCGATCCGCGAATCGATGACGACCTGGTCGAATGGGATTACGGCGACTACGAGGGCCTGACCACCCCGCAGATCCGCGAAACCGCGCCCGGCTGGACGGTCTTCACCGGCGACGTCCCGGGCGGTGAATCCGCCGATGCGGTCGGCGCGCGGGCCGATCGGGTGCTGGAATCGGTGGCGCCCGCACTGCGGCTACGCGATGTGGTGCTGGTCGGGCACGGACATTTCTCCCGGGTGCTGATCGCGCGCTGGGCGGGGTTCCCGGCCCGGGAGGGACGGCGATTCTTCCTGTCCACCGCGGCGATCAGCGTGCTGGGGCACGATCACCAGGCTGCGACGATCCTGGCGCACAACATCGTGCCGCCCGAGGCGGGCCGAGAATCCGATACCGAGGCGGGCCGAGAATCCGATACCGAGGCAGGCCGAGAATCCGATACCGAGGCGGGCCGATGATTCGTCGCGCCACGCCCGAGGATGTGCCCGCCCTCGTCGAACTCGTCTACGACCTCGCCGACTACGAGAAGGCGCGCGACCAGTGCGCCTTGACGGCCACCGACCTGCACTCCGCCCTGTTCGGTCCGGCGCCGGCGCTGTTCGCCCATGTCGCCACCGCCGATGGGCGGGTCGCCGGATGCGCGATCTGGTTTCTGAACTATTCGACCTGGACCGGTAAGCACGGCATCTACCTGGAAGATCTGTACGTCAGGCCGGAGGCGCGCGGTCGCGGGCTGGGCAAGGCGCTGCTCGCCGAACTGGCCCGCGAGGCCGTGGCCAACGGGTACACCCGGGTGGATTGGTCGGTGCTGGACTGGAATACGCCCTCGATCGAGTTCTACCGTGTACTGGGCGCGGTAGCCCAGGACGAGTGGACCGGGTTCCGGCTCGCGGGTGACGCGCTGGCGCGGCTCGCCGATTCCGGAAAATTCTGAGAATTCCGCGCGGCGGTGTCGATTCCGCGGCGGGGTGCGCGTCGAAGAGTTGAATGGCTCGAAAGGCGGGCCACCCACTCGGAGGACGAAACCATGTCGCAATATCTGATCCTCATCTACCAGGACGAGCGTGCCGTGGCCGAACCGGAGTCCGGCGGCGCGATGGCGGACAGTCACCGGCAGTTCGGCGAGGCCCACGCGGCGGCGCTGCGCGGCGGAAACGCTCTGCACCACAGTCACACCGCCACCAGTGTGCGGCCGGACGGCGCCGGTGACTTCGTGATCACCGACGGACCGTTCGCCGAGACCAAGGAGCAGCTCGGCGGCTACTACCTGATCGAGGCCGAGGACCTCGACGCCGCGATCGCCATCGCCCGCCGCGTGCCGATGGGCTCCGGGGGCGTGGAAGTGCGCCCGGTCCTCGAATTGAGCTGAGCCGCACCGTGCTCGACGACCACTCCCCCGACCCCGCCCGCATCGACCGCTCCACCGACCGGGTCGCCGCGGCGGTGGCCGACGCGCATCGCCGGGAGTGGGCGTTCGTACTGGCGGCGACCGTGCGGGTGACCCACGATCTCGAACTCGCCGAGGAATGCGTTCAGGACGCGTACGCGCAGGCGCTGGTGCGATGGGCCGCGGACGGAATTCCGTCCCGGCCCGCCGCCTGGCTGACCACGGTGGCGCGCAATCGCGCACTGGATCTGCTGCGCCGCCAGTCCACCGCGCGCCGGGCGCTACCACTGCTGATCGCGGACGAGAACACCACCGGTACAACCGATTTCGATGCCATCGACCCATACGATCCGCAGTTCCCCGACGACCGCCTGCGACTGATCTGTACCTGTTGCCATCCGGCGCTGGCGCCGCAGACCCAGGTCGCGCTCACCCTGCGTCTGGTCTGCGGGCTCACCACGGCCGAGGTGGCGCGCGCCTTCCTGGTGGCCGAGCCGACGATGGCCGCGCGGATCACCCGCGCCAAGAAGAAGATCACCGCCGCCCGGATTCCCTATCGGGTACCGGGGCCGGCCGAACTGCCCGAGCGCGTCGAGGCCGTGCTGGCGGTGGTGCATCTGCTGTTCACCACCGGGCACACCGCACCGTCGGGCGACGATCTCATCCGCCGCGATCTGACCGAACGCGCCCTCGATCTGGCGCGGATGCTGCACAGTCTGCTGCCCGAGGACCCGGAGATCGCGGGCCTGCTCGCGCTGCTGCTGCTCACCGACGCCCGCCGCGCGGCGCGGGTGACGTCCGGGGGCGCCATGGTCGCACTGGCCGATCAGGATCGCGCGCGCTGGGATCGCGAGGAGATCACCCAGGGCATCGCGCTGGTGCGCTTCGCGCTGGAACGGCGTCCGGGCCGCTATGCGCTGCAGGCCGCGATCGCCGCCGTGCATGCCGAGGCGCCCAGCTACGCCGCCACCGACTGGCAGGAGATCCGTGGGCTCTACGACGTGCTGATCCGGATCTGGCCGTCGCCGGTGGTGGCGCTCAATCGAGCCGTCGCGATCGGGATGGCGGGCGATCCGGCCGCCGGATACGCCGAGCTCGACGCCCTCGCCACCGAACCGCAGCTGGCCGCGTACAGCTACCTGCCCGCCGCGCGCGCCCACTTCCTCACCGAGCTCGGGCGCTTCGACGAGGCCCGGCTCGCCTACTCCGAGGCGCTGCTGCTGACCGAGAACGCCGCCGAGCGCGATTTTCTCGACCGTCGCCTGGCCGAGCTCGACCGGCGCGCGTCCGGCCGCCACAACGGCCGCTGAGGCGGCGTTTCGCGCGAGCGCGGGCATAGGGTGGACCGATGGATGTGACCGTTCGTCCCGTGACGGAATCGGAAGTGCCCGAACTGGCCCGCGTGCTCGGTCTGGCGTTCGACGACGATCCGATCGTGCGGTGGTGCATACCCGCCGAACGCACCCGCCCCGCCCGCGCGGCGACCATGTTCGGCGCGCTGATCCGGCATCTGTACCTGCGGCACGGGGCGGTCGACGCGGCCTTCGACGCGTCGGGCCGGATCGTCGGGGGCGCGGTGTGGTCGCCGCCCGGGCAGTGGGATTCCTCGGACGCCGATCAGCTGCGGATGCTGCCCGCGCTGGCGCGTGCGTTCCGGCTGCGGCTGCTCGCCGCAGGGCGGATGTCGGATCGGATGAGCAAGGCGCATCCGCACGAACCGCACTGGTATCTCGCCATCGTCGGCACCGATCCGGCGGTTCGCGGCAAGGGGTACGGGCACGCATTGCTGGCGCCGCGGCTGGCGCACTGTGACGAAACCGGCGCGCCCGCGTATCTGGAATCCAGCAAGTTCGCCAATATCGCCTATTACGAGCGCTTCGGCTTCGATCTGCGCGGCGAGCTCGACGCTACCGGCGGCGGACCGCTGCTGTGGCCGATGTGGCGTCAGTCCGCGACGTCGTAGGCCTGGGCCATCCAGCGCACCGACGGCGGCGAGAAGATCAGGCCGAGCGTGACGAGAGCGAGCAGCCCGACCGGAATGCCCAGTTCCAACCGATGCGAGCTGAGCATGTACCAGGCGGCGGGCAGCAGCAGGACCTGCGCGATCACCACAATGGCCCGGCCCCAGCGCTTTCCGCGCAGCAGACCGATCCCGGCGGCCAGCACCGCGCCGGCCAGGATGACGAACCAGGCGGCGGTGCCGTAGGCCGATTTCGCGGAGGTGTCGGCCGACGTGATGCCCTGCACCAGGAGCACGATCGCGATGATCACCCCGATCAGGCCCTCGAGCGTGGCCAGCGCGCCCGCCCCGCGCACCGTGCCCGGAGTCGGGTCGGCCGCGCCGCCGGTGGTGCCGCCGGTGCTCTCACTGTCCGCGTTCTGCTTCGCCACCCGCCCAGCGTAGAACCGCGCGAACCGGGCCTCGCACGCGTGGTCACCTCCGCGGCGGGATTCGGCGGCGATCGCTCAGTAGGCTGCTCAGGGTGCGGACGCTGTTGATCGTGAATCCGAATGCCACCTCGACCACTCCGGCCACGCGGGATCTGCTCGCCCACGCGCTGGAGAGCCGCACCCAGCTCATCGTGGCGCATACCCAGCATCGTGGACACGCGGCCGAATTGGCGCAGTGGGCGACCGATGCCGAGATGGACCTGATCGTGGTGCACGGCGGCGACGGCACGGTCAACGAGACCGTCAACGGATTCCTCCCGCTGCCGCAACCGGGTGCGTCCGCATCGGACCCCGCCGGCGCCGCGGAATCGGCCGCGCACCGAGCGGGCACCTGGATCCCGCGGTTGGGCGTGATCCCGGGCGGTTCGGCGAACGTGTTCGCGCGTTCGCTGGGTATCGAAGCGGATCCGGTGGCCGCGACCAATCAGCTCATCGACCTGCTCTCGCTCGACGGCGGCGACGCGCACGCCGGCGATCGCCGGATCGGCCTGATGGTCGCCGACGGCCGTTGGTGCGCGTTCAGCGCGGGCGTCGGGTTGGACGCCGACGTGTGCGAGGCGATCGATCGCAGCCGCGCCGCGGGTCATGCCGCGACGCCGGCCCGGTATCTGCGCACCACGGTCCGGCAATTCTTCCGGGCCAAGCGCCGCGAGCCCGCGATCACCGTGCGTGTTCCCGGCCACGATCCGGTGCCAGGCGTGCATTACGCCTTCGTGACGAACACCAGTCCGTGGACGTATCTGGACAGCACTCCGGTGCGGACCAATCCCGGGACGACCTTCGAACGCGGGCTCGGCGTGTTTGCGATGCGGACGATGGGGGTATTGCCGACACTGTCGGTCGCCAGGCAACTCCTGGCGTCCGACGGAGATCCGAAGGCCCGCAATTTGTTTCGCGTCGACGACGTATCTTCGGTGCGAATCGAGGCCGACGACGAGGTCGGTCTGCAAATCGATGGCGACTTCATCGGCCGCCGCAACGTGGTGGATTTCACCTCGGTGCCGGAAGTGCTCGAAGTCGTCGCTCCCGAGCCGGATTCCCGCCGACACAACTGAGAAACCTCGCAGTTGCGCTGCGGAAACCGGCACAAGCGAGTACAAAGGACTCCGCAGGCCCGGCTTTTCAGGGCTTTAGAGCGTGAGCTTCCCCACGGTGCACCCGAAGGCTATTGACATCTACGGTGTTCGTGAAAGCATTCACAAGCAACCGTGCGGAAACATTCGAGACGCACAAGTGAACGGACCACAAACCAGCGGCGCCTTACGGCGCCCATGCAAAGGAGCAGAGGAATGGACTGGCGCCACAAGGCCATCTGTCGCGACGAGGACCCCGAGCTGTTCTTCCCGGTGGGTAACAGTGGTCCGGCGCTCGCACAGATTGCCGATGCCAAGCTGGTCTGCGCCCGCTGCCCCGTGACCGCCGACTGCCTGTCCTGGGCCCTGTCCTCCGGGCAGGATGCCGGCGTGTGGGGTGGTATGAGCGAAGACGAGCGCCGGGCGCTGAAGCGGCGCAACGCCCGCACCCGCACTCGCAGCGTCGTCTGAGACGCGCGGCGTTACCGGCCTGTAGTAACCGCACAGCCCCGACCGGTAACGCATTTCGGCCCGGCACCGGAAAGGTGCCGGGCTTCACTGTTTTTGTTGCCGGATTGTTTTCCCGCGCTATTTCGCATAACCGTTCGGCGGCGATTCGGACTTATCCGATTTCCGCGACTCGCGTGTGCGCGAGGCGCCGTTTCAGCGCGCGTTGCGGCGACCCAGCGGCACCCGCAGCACGGCGTCGGTGCCGATATCCGCGCCGGGATGCAAACCGATCGAGCCCCCGAGTTCCGCGGTCACCAGAGTGCGCACGATCTGCAATCCCAGCCGATCGGAACCCTCGAGGCTGAATCCCTCCGGCAACCCGCGTCCGTCGTCGCTGATGATGACATCCAGCCACCGCGCCGAACGCTCGGAACGTATTGTGACAGTGCCGTTTTCGCCCGCGTCGAAGGCGTGCTCGATGGCGTTCTGCACCAATTCGGTCAGCACCATCACCAGCGGGGTCGCGCGTTCGGCCGAGAAAACTCCCAGCGAACCGTCACGGCGGACCTTGATGCGCGCGGTGTGCACGGTCGCCACATCGGCCATGATCGGCAGCAGGCGATCGACCACCTCGTCGAGGTCGACCTCCTCGTCCACCGACATCGACAGCATTTCGTGCACGGAAGCGATGGAGGTGACGCGGCGCACCGATTCGGTGAGCGCCACCCGGGCCTCTTCGTTCTCGGTGCGGCGGGCCTGCAGGCGCAGCAGGGCGGCGACGGTCTGCAGGTTGTTCTTCACCCGATGATGGATCTCGCGGATGGTGGCGTCCTTGGACAGCAGCGCCCGGTCGCGGCGCTTGACCTCCGTGACGTCGCGGACCAGCACCGCGGCCCCCGCCAGTTCACCGTGGGGGCGCAGCACCAGCGTGCGCAGCAGCACCGTCGCGCCGCGCGCCTCCACCTCCATCCGGCGACCCGATTTGCCGGCCAGCGCGGCCTGGATGTCGGTGACGACCTCCTGCGCGTCGAACGGATCGGTGATCAGCGAGCGGGTCGACTGGGCCAGATCCTGTCCGGCCAACTCGCTCTGCAAGCCCATGCGGTGATACGCCGACAACGCGTTCGGGCTGGCGTAGACGACCAGGCCGGCGGTGTCGAGGCGGATGAAGCCGTCCCCGGCGCGCGGGCTGGAATGTGAGCCGGTGCGGTCCTCCAGGGTGGGGAAGGTGCCGTCGGCGATCATCTGGCACAGATCGTCGGCGCAGCTCATATAGGCGTGCTCGAGGCTGCCGCGGACCTTCGAGCGCTGCATATCGGTATCGCGCCCGAGCACCGCGATGACGTCGGTGCCGCAGCGCACGGGAATCCCCTCGCGAATGACCCGCGCGGGGCTGGGGTGATAGACACCGGTGGATTCACCGTCGCCCTCGACCCGCACGATCTCCCCCGAACTCAGGGCCTGGAAGATCTGCGGATGTTCCTGGCGCGAGGCCAGCGATCCGACCAGATCGTCGGGCTGGACCGTCGGGGCGGTCGTGGGCCGGCATTGGGCGACGCAGACCACGTCGGCCCCGTCGGTCACCGGGCCGATCCCGACCCACAGTTGCAGATCGGCGAACGACAGGTCGGCCAGCAGCTGCCAATCCCCCACCACGCGCTGCAGATGATCCACCGCCGCACCGGGGAGATCGGTGTGTTCGGCGAGCAGATCACTAAGAGTGGACACGGGAACAAAGGCTACGGCACCCGGCCGCGGGCCGAAGTCGTGTCGCGGCGGAAGCTAGGAGATGACGGCGATCAGATCGCCCTTCTGCAGGACGTCGCCGGGTTTCACATTGATCGAGGCGACAGTACCGTCCGCCTCGGCCACCACCGGGATCTCCATCTTCATCGATTCCAGCAGCACCAGGGTGTCACCTTCGCGCACCGCCGCGCCCTCGTGCGCGACGATCTGGAAGACGGTGGACACCATCTCCGCGAGCACTTCCTCCGCCATGACACCCTTCCGGTCGATCGGCCCGTATCCGCTGACGGTACAGCCAACCACATCCGTGCCGAGAGCGTTCGATCGCTCGAAAGATACCGCGCCGTAGGCGCTGTCGCGCCGGTTATGCGGTGGTGCTCACCTTGACCCAGGTGTTGTTGACCGCGGCGGTGCCCGACAGCGGGTCGACCAGCCCCGGGTCGTGGAGGAGGTTGACGTTGGCGCCGGGGAGGGAGGCGGCGACCCGCCAGCCGACGCCGGGTTCGCGGTGGCCCCAGCCGTGCGGGATCGCGACCGTGCCGGGGCGGATATCGTCGCCGACCTCCAGGGTCACCACGATCGAACCGCTCGCCGAGGAGACCGTGACCGGTTCACCGTCGGCCAGCCCGCGTGCACCCGCGTCGGCCGGATGCATGAGGACGGTGCAGCGATCGCGGCCTTTGACCATGGCCGGGACGTTGTGCAGCCACGAGTTGTTGCTGCGCAGATGGCGACGGCCGATCAGGCGCAGATCGAATCCGTCGGCTCCGGCGGGCGGCGTCGCCGGCAGGTCGGCGAGCAGTTTCGCCACCTCGGCACGGAAGTCCGGCGGCGCCAACCGGACCTTGCGGTCGCGGGTGCCGATCAGCGTGCGCAGGCGCGGGCGCAGCGGTCCGAGATCTATCCCGCCCGCGGAGGCGCGCAACTTGGTGATGGTCAGGCCCGCCCGACCGCGGCGCAGCACGCCGTACGGACCGGCCGCGATGCCCGCAGCGGCCAGCCGCACCGGCGAGAGTCGTTCGAACATCGCGTTCAGCATCCTGCCGGTGAGACGTCGCGCGGGCAGCGGCACCACCTCGGTGACCAGCCGCGCCATGATCTCCCAGTCCTCGAGGCCGGCGGCCGGCGGCTCGAACACCTTGGCGTCGTAGCGCAGATTGTTGCGCACGCTGAACACCGGGAACAGCAGGTTGACGTCCTCCCGCTCGAGCTGGGACACCGGCGGCAGGATGATGTCGGCGTGCCGGGTGGTCTCGGTGACGTACATGTCCACAGCCACAAAGAAATCCAGCGATTCCAGCGCCGCGCCCAGGCGCCCGCGCTGCGGCGTCGACAGCACCGGATTGCCGGCATAGGTGACCATCGCCCGGATCTGACCGCGGCCCTCGGTGAGAATCTCGTCGGCCAGCGCCGCCACCGGCAGTTCGGAACGGAAGGACTTGTAGCGGCCCGAGCGGTCGGTCCACGCGCCGTGGCCCATCGGCAGATATTTGCCGTACCGGGCCGCGTCGACCGGCGCGGTCGCGAACATCTGCCCGCCCGCCCGGTCCAGATTGCCGGTCACCGCGTTGATCGTGTTCACCAGCCAGTGTGTGAGCGTTCCGGTCACCTGCTGGCATACGCCGATCCGCGCGTAGAGCACGGCCGAGCGGGCCGCGGCATGGTCGCGGGCGAAACCGCGAATGGTCTCGGCGTCGACACCGGCATGCGGGGCCGCCAGTTCGGGCGTGCACTGGGCGACGGTCTCGCGCAGTTCGTCCCAGCCCGAACAGCGCGCACGCACGGCCCGCTCGTCGCACAGCTTCTCCTCTATCAGCACATTGAGCACAGCGAGCAGCAGATAGACGTCACCACCCGGGACCACCGCGATGTGCTGATCGGCCAGTCGCGCGGTTTCGGTGCGGCGCGGGTCGATCACCACGACCGTGCCGCCGCGCTCGCGCACCCGCTTGATGCGCTGCTTGGCATTCGGCATGGTCGTCACCGACCCGTTCGACACCGCCGGGTTCGCGCCCAGGATCACCAGCCGGTCGGTGCGGTCGATATCGGCGACCGGCATCAGGACATTGGATCCGAACATCCGCCAGGCCGCGAACTCCTGCGGGAGTTGATCGATCGAGGAGGCGGAGAAGAAGTTGCGGGTCAGCAGCGCGACCCGCAACAGCGCGCCGTACAACACCGAAGAACTGTGTGCCGCAGGGTTTCCCAGATACATGCCGATCGCGCTCGGACCGTGCTCGGCGCGGATGCGACGCAGCCGCTGCCCGATCTCGCGGAAGGCTTCGTCCCAGCCGATCGGCTCGAACCGATCGCCGACCCGGCGTACCGGCGTGCGGAGCCGATCCGGGTCGTGGTGCAGTGCTCCCATCGCCGTGGCCTTGGGGCAGATATATCCCTCGGACAGCACATCGTCGGGATTTCCCTCGATCCGGACGACTTGGTCGCCTTCGACGGTGACCCGGATTCCGCAGTGCGCCTCACACAGGGTGCACTGCCGAGAAACAATGCGAGTATCCATGGCACATCCTCTCACGCGCGGGACATCTCGCAGCGTACCGGCGCTCGCGGCCTCGGTACAGCCCCCGTGGATCGGCGTTACCGTCCGCGGATTTCGTAGAGCAGGGTGCGGCCGTCGCGGACGACCGTACGCACGGACTGCCGGTAGGTGGTGTGGCCGCCGTCGGGCCGATGCTCCTCGATATCCACATCGAACAGATCCGGCTCGCGCGTGGTGATGTGAACGCAGTATGTGGTCCCGGGCGGGATCACGGTGTCGATCGCCTGCTGCAGACCAGCGGCGGCGGCGACGTTGACGGTGTCGGGGGCGACGAAGGCCTGGGCCCGCTCACCGCTGCGCTCGGTGTAATACGAATACTCGAATCCCAGAATCGAATTCGGCCCGTCGGTGACGCCGCCGGCGCCGTTGCCGACGACGATGCCGTCGTGCGACTCGGCCGGGCACGGCGGAGTCTGCGGCGCGGGGGCCGGGGCGGATGTTTCGGCGGATCCGGCCGGGGCCGAGGTCGTCGCGGTCGTCGCGGTCGCGACCGCGGCGGCGGTACCCGGTTCCTTGCGCGCGACCGTCACCGCCAGCGCGATTGCGCCACCGGCCAGCGCGAGCACGACGACGGCGGCCGCGGCGGCCTTCCACCAGGCGCGCCGGCGGGGCCGGCGCGGCGGCCGAGTGGACGGACCCAGCGCGAGCTGGATGGCATCGGGATCGATCGCCCATTCCGGCGACTCCGGCGGCCGCCGCACTATTCGCGGTGGCGATGCCGCGGGACGCGAATCGCGCAGCGGGGGCGGCTGCGGCGGACGGGGCGGCGTGAACCAATCGGCCGAGCCGACCGGCGGGCCGAACGGTTGCGGCACGGGTCCGGGCGGCCGGTTGGATTCAGAACTCATCACATCCCTCACGCCCGCTGCTGTCCCGCGGGGAAGACGATGCCAGTACTTGTCCCGGCGCACAACCGGAAGCCGCTCCCAGCACTGGGAGGTGCTCCTTGCCATTCACGCGCGCATTTGGCTACGGGCAGTCGCCGGGTGCGCTTTCGGCAATCATGCGGAGAACGCATCGTCCGCAACCGAAGTAATGCATATTAGCTATTACTGTCTGGAATCGATGCTTTATAGCCGTCGGCCCGGCGTGACCGCCCCCTCCCGCGCGCTCCGAATTTCCCACATTCATTGCAGCAGATTTATGCATTTTTCGACCGTCGCGCATCTCCGCATCAGCTTTCCCTACCGACATCGCCACATCGGTCGCCGCGACTGTAGACTTCGCCGCGGAAAGAATTGTGCGGACATATTCTCTCCCACCCGCACAATGTCCGGTCAGGAGTAATCATGACGACGAAAACGGTCCGCGATGCGAGTAGCGGTCTTCACATGACCGCCGAACAGCTGGCTCCGCGCGATGCGGTATTCGTCTACGACGAGTTCGAGCGGCATCCGTCGAATATCGTCGCCGCCTATGTCTTCGCCGGTGCGGCGGAACCGGACGGCCGGTCGGTGAGCCGGGCCCAGGTGCGGGCCTGGATGCGGGAGCGGCTCGGTTACGCATCGCTGTTCCACCGCCGCTTGGAACGCGTCCCGGGCGATGTCGACCTGCCGTACTGGGTTCCCGACCCCGGCTTCGACCTCGATCGTCACGTGACGTTCGAGGATCGCGCGTCGTGGTCCTGGGACGAGGCGCGCAGTCGCCTGGCCGAGATCGCCGCGGCCCGAATGGATCTCGCCCGTCCGCCGTGGGCGCTGCACCTCTTCGACGGCGTGCGCGGTTTTCCCGGGACCACCGATCCGGTGACGATCGTGGTGCTGAAGTTCCATCACAGCGTCGGCGACGGTGTGGCCACCCGTGAACTCGAACGGAAACTGTTCGGCGCCGGGGACATACATCCTCCGCTTCCCACGACCGATCGCCGCTGGTCGCAGCCGGCCGCGCTGCTGCGTGCCGCCGCCGTCACCCCGTACCGGTTCACAAGTTTCGTCTCCGGCGTGGCCCGCACGCGCGCGGCGGCACGCACGGTTGCAGCGAAGGCCGCGGAAAACCTGCTCCGCGAACCGATTCCGCTGCGGCCCGCCACGCGCTTCAATCGCCGCATCGGCGCGACACCCGTCTTCGATCTGGTCACCCTCCCGCTCGCACAGGTCAGGGCGGCGAAAGCGGCCTCCGCCGAGCGCATGACGGTCAACGACCTGCTGCTGTCCGTCGTCTCGGGCGCTGTGTCGGCCTATCTCGCCGAGCAGGGCGAAACGCCGTCCGCATCGCTGGGCGCGATGGTGCCGATCTCGATGCGCGGTCTCGCGCAGTGGAATTCGGCGAATCAGCTGTGCCAGATGTCGGTGGACCTGCACACCGATCTCGCCGATCCGCTGGAACGCCTGTACGCCATCCGGAACTCCGCGCGCGAGGAGAAGCAGCGCTGGGCCGACCCGGCGGTCATCGCCCGCGAGAGCCGTATGCAGACCTCACCCGCCTGGCTGTTGCGCCTGGCCGGATGGGCTCGCGCGCAGCGGGTTTTCGATGAGGTCGACACGGTGCCGCTGTCCAACACCACCGTCAGCAATGTGCCTCCGGTCGCGGACCGTCTGGAATTTCTCGGCGCACCGGTGGTCAGCGTCTTCGGTGTACTCCCGATCATGGACGGCGACGGGCTGCGGCATCTGATCACTTCTCAGGGCGATCAGGTGGTGATCGCGGTCAGCTCCGATACCGATATGCTTCCGGACTCGGCGCGGTACGGCGAACTGTTGCTGCGCTCGTTCCGGGAGCTGAGTGAACGGCTCGCCGCACAACGGTGAGAACCGCGCGGCGGCGGGCGGGGCGGCTCAGTTCGCGCCGATCGCCGCCGCCATCATCGGCCAGGATTTGTGCAGGTCGTCCTGCCAATAGCCCCACGAGTGGGTGCCCGCCGGATGGAAGTTGTAGGTGATGTCCGTGCGTCCGAGTTCCCGGGTGCGCTCGGCGAGTGCGGTCGTGCAGTAGTTCGCCGCCGATTCGATGCCGCCACCGAGCAGGACCTGATTGGCCAGCACCTCGGTGTTCGCGCGCACGCTCGGGTCGGCGAGACTGTCGTGGCGGCCGGGGAGTCCGCTCGCGCTGGAGATGTACATCGGAATCCGCGGCAGCCGGTCGGCGTGCAGATACGGGTCGTGCGCCTTCCAGCCCTCACCTCCGACCGGTCCCCACATATTCGTCGCATCGCCCTTGCCCAGGCTGATCACCAGGCTTACGAACGATTGGCCGAGCGGATCGCTGGTCATCGCGCAACCGCTGTATGCGGAGACGCTCCGATAGAGCGCCGGGGCCTCGATCGCCAGATCCAGCACCGAGGTACCGGCCATCGAGATGCCGGCCAGCGCGTTGGCGCCGGTGGTGCCGAAGGCCGAATCGATCACGGGCGGAAGCTCTTCGGTGAGGAAGGTGGCCCACTTGTTCCGGCCGTTGTTCTTCAGTTTCTTCGCCAGGCCCGGGTCGTCGCGCTCCCAGTCGGTGTAGTAACTGAACGCGCCCTCCATCGGGATCACCACGTTGACGTGTTTGTCGGCGAAGAAGTCCGCCGCGTCGGTCTGCGCCAGCCAGGTCGCGGCGTCCTCGCCGCCGCCGGCGCCGTTGAGCAGATACAGCGTGGGCGCCGGGGTACGGGAGTCCTTCGCGGGCAACACGTGCAGGGGGATGTCGCGATCCATCGCCGGCGAATGGACGCTGATCTGGAGTACCCGCCCGGGGCCCGGGGTTTCACCGACGATATGCGCCGCCGGGGCGGCCGAGCCGATCGGCGCGGCCGACGTCCACAACAGGGCGGCCGCACCGAGATATGCCATCAGCCACGCGATCCCGCGCCCCGCGCGGGGCCTCTTACCGCTCGACACCACTACCACCTC
The DNA here is from genome assembly GCF_001613505.1 of Nocardia mikamii NBRC 108933. GTDB lineage: Bacteria > Actinomycetota > Actinomycetes > Mycobacteriales > Mycobacteriaceae > Nocardia > Nocardia mikamii. The sequence continues at coordinate 127,036 of NZ_BDCM01000016.1, read as the reverse complement.
TACACAGCGCTGTGGGGGCGCACCCGGTTCGAGTGAGCCCCCACCATCGACGACTGGATTATTTTCCGGCGGCCGGAGTGCCACCGCTGAGGGTGATGAGCGCATTCACGATGGTGGTTCCGACCGAACCGGCGCTCTGCGTGCCCATTCCCAGAATATCGATGAGCGATCCCATACTTTTTCTCCTAAATATCCGTGCATCGAGTTACCGCGCGCAACTCGATGAATACGAGCGGTTGCGTCGAATTACTTGACGATGCTTCCGAGCGAACCGAGGAAGGTTTCCCACAGCCCGTCGCCCGCAACCGCGGAACCCAGGGCCGGAATCAACGCGGTGAGCAAGTCGCCCATCGAACCCATCGATGAATCTCCTTTGTGAGCGTGTTCAATCGCCTCTCAGTCGCCGGAATCACGCCTGAGAGTTATCGGTCACGGCCGGTACCGGTTAGTGACCGAGGCAACATATCAAGCGTCCACTTTTCAAGCAAGTACCTCCTCTAAAACCGGAACCCGCTTCCCTACCGCCATGTAGCTATTTTCTAGCAACTTCCGGGCGGAATCGGTTCTCCGCAACCGGACCGGAGTCCGCCACGGGCACCGCACCCCACTCGGCGAGTTGCCTTGCTCGACAACGCGTTTCAATTCCGATCGGAAGTTTCGGCTTTCGCGGAACCGGGCACCGGGTGGTGCACGCACGACACCGCTCGACGGTCTCGACGACCCCCCGAGACCCTTCGTTTTGCTAGGAAATTTTTTTTCGAAGCCCGCCGCAGACCCGACACACCCCGGGAATCGGGCGCACAACCCCGCTCGAGACCGGTGATCCTGGCCGCGCGGACGGTGAGCGATGATCTTGTCGAACGGCCCGGACGGTCAGCCGATTCCTCGTCGCGGCGAGCGAAGTTGTTCTCTCCGAACACTTTTCCTGATCAACAGACCGAGTGCCGACGCTCGCCCCGCACCGATGGCTCCCCGGCCGACCGCTGTCCCCAGCCGCATCGTCGCCCTGGGTTTGCCAGGCCGTTACGCCGTGTCGACCCCGCATGCCGTCGGCCGCCCCACGGCACCGCATCGACCGCCCGGCGGACGTCTCACCGCCGGCGCACCACGATCACCGGGCATTCGGACGACTGCAACAGGGCATGACCGGTCGACCCGAGCAGCATGCCGGTGAACCCGCCCCGCCCGTGGCTGCCGACCACCACCAGCTGGGAATGTTCGGATTCGGCGAGCAGCGCACGGGCCGGCCGGTCGGCCCACACCACCGGCCGCACATCGACATCCGGATACTGTTCCCGCCATCCGGCCAGACTCTCCGAGAGCGCGGCACGCTCGGATTCGCGCAGCGTGTCCCAACCGGCCACCGCGATCTCGGGCAGGCTGATATCGCTCCACGTGTGCACGGCGATCAGCGGCACCTTCCGCCGCGAGGCCTCGTCGAAGGCGACGCCGATCGCGGGTTCGCTGTTCTCGGTACCGTCGACGCCGACCACCACCGGCTTCGCCGCGGTCACCATGTCGGTCGCGGAATTCCTCGGGATCACGGCGACCGGGCAGTGCGCCCGCTGCACCACCGCCGAACTCACCGAACCGAGCAGCGCCCGCCGGACGGCGCCGCGCCCGCGACTGCCGACGACCAGGCGGTACGCCCGTTCCGACCGTGTGATCAGGGTCGGGATGATCGGGTCGAACACCAGCTCGGCATTGATCTCCAGCGGCCCCTTCACCAACCCGGCGACCCGGCGCGCCTCGGCGACGATGCGCTCACCGTCCTCGCGCACCCAATCCGCGCCGCCCGTCCACACCTCGGAGCCGAAACCGGTCGGCAGCGTGGCCGAGGTGACGATGTCCAGTCGCCGACCGTGCAGGACGGCGTCGACCGCGGCCCAGGCGACCGCCTGATAGGAGATCTCCGAGCCGTCGACGCCGACCACGATGGGCCGGTCGGGTTCGTCCGCCAGGTACGCCTCGGCTGATTCGGTCACAGTTGGCTCCACTTCGTCTCGGCGAGCGGTCTCCGCGCCGAGATTACCGGGGGAAGCGGAATGCGGCATCGCTCGTTCCGGATGAGTCGCGGATTCCGGTCCGGTACGGCCGACGGTGGTCACATCCGGGGGACGGCGAGTACTGCCACGTCAGCAATCTTTCAGCGCACGGTGTCTCGACAGCGGGGCACGAGCGCCGAACCGGCTGGTTGCGCGGAGGTATCGATATGCAGACAACTTGAGCCACAATGATTCCAGCGCGATGGCCGGGCTTCACACGGCCCGGTTATGTTGGATTCATGCCTCGCGCGTCGACACCGGCCAAGATCGCCCGCAATCGCCGGGCAGCCCGTGGTCCGCTGGTCGTCGCCGCGGCATTGGTCTCGATCGCGGCCACCACGGCCACCACGGCGGCGGACCCCACCGGCACGACGGCCGTCCCGGAGGGGCAGGCCTTCTACGACGCACCCGCCGAGGCGATCGCCGGACCACACGGCTCGGTGATCCGGGCCCGCAGTATCACCGGCGATCCGGGGCTGCCCGGGGCGCGGAATCTGCTCGTCCTGTACCGCTCGGTAGATCTGCGGGGGCATCCGGTGGCGGTCTCGGGAACACTGGCGGTACCCGACGGCACACCGCCGCCGGACGGCTGGCCGCTCATCTCGTGGGCACACGGCACCACCGGTGTGGCCGATATCTGCGCGCCCTCGCGCGATACCGGCCCCGACTATCCCGCCCACGACTACACCGCGCAGGTGCGCGATGTGCAGCAGCGCTGGCTCGCGGCCGGATACGCGGTGGCGCAGACCGATTACCAGGGCCTCGGCACGCCGGGCCCGCACGGATACCTGATCGGCGCCGCCGAGGCGCGCGCCGTCGCCGATATGGCTCTGGCCGCGCGGGAACTCGACGCATCGATCGGTACGCGATGGGCGGCGATCGGCCACTCGCAGGGCGGCCAGGCGGCGATCTTCACCGATGCGCAGGCCGGCGCCTGGGCGCCCGGACTGGACCTGCGCGCCGTGGTGGCACTCGCACCGGCATCGCAGGTGGAATTCGGCATCGGGGCGCAGCGCGTGGCGAGTACGGTCGGCGCGGGCGAGGCCTTGGCCGGCACGCTCGGCAACTCGAATGCGTTCCTGCCGTTGCTGATTCGCGGCGCACAGACCGCCGAGAATATCGATCCGGCCCGCTTCCTGACGCCGCGCGCGCTGAGCCTGCTGCCCGAGGCCGACACCGGATGCATCGGCGCCCTGCGCGCACCGGACAGCTGGGGCGGCCTCCCCGCCGATGCCGCGTTCAGCCCGCTGGGCGACGCCGCGCCCTTTCTCCGGGTACTGACCGACAACGATCCCAGCACGCTGCGCGTCGACGCGCCGCTGCTGGTGTTGCAGGGCAGCGCCGATACGACGGTGCCCCCGCGGGCGACCGACGCGATGGTCGCTCGTCTGCGCCTGGCCGATCAGCAGGTCACCTACCGCACCTACCCCGGCGCGGACCATCGCGGCGTCCTGCGGGCCTCGCTCCCCGACGCCCTCGTCTGGGTCGGCGCGCGCTTCACCTCCTGACCGTCCCGACGCGAATTCGGCTCGGCTCCATGGTATTCGGGCGCCAACCGAGCCGGCTGGCGTCGGTGGTCTACTCCCCCGCGTACATCTCGCGCATGCTCTTGCCCATGAGGGCGACGGCTTTCTTGCGGGGCAGTATTCGCGACAGCAGCGTGCCGTTGAAGCGGTTGGCCCGGCCGGGGATCACCGAGGGTTGTCTGCCGAGTGCGGCCAGGCCGGCGGCGACCACCGGGGCTACCGGCATCACCTTCGGGGAGTTGCGGATCGTGCGCGGTTGGTCGGCGCGGTAGCCGGGGGTGTCGGTGGGGCCGGGTACGACCGCGACGACGTCGACGCCGTGCGGACGCCATTCGTCCCACAGTGATTCGGCCAGATTCAGTGTCAGCGCCTTGGTGCCCGCGTAGGAGGCGTACATGGGGGTGCCGAGCAGCCCGGACATGGAGCTGAGCAGGACCACCCCGCCGCGGCCGCGGTCGATCATCGGCGGGACGAAGCGGTGCAGCACGGTCATCATCGTGGTCACGTTGATATCGATCGTCTTCAGATGCCGTTCGAGCGGTGTGTCCAGCCACATGCCGCAGACCGAGAGCCCGGCGTTGTAGACGACCAGCCCCAGTTCGACGTCGTCGACCAGCAGCGCTACCGACTCCAGCACCTCGGGCGCGGTGACGTCTCCGGTCACCGTCTGGGTGCGAATGCCGTAGCGATCGGCCAGATCCGTTGCCAGCGTGTCGAGTTCGTCCTTCTCCAGCGCCACCATGACGAGGTTCAGGCCGCGCTCGGCGAGCTGACGGCAGAATTCGGCCCCCAGTCCCAGCGCGGCACCGACCACCAACGCCCACGGCCCGTACCGCTGCGGAAAGCTCATCTGCTGTCTCCTCGACTCCGATCAGAAACGTATGCGAGTCCGATCATTGCATCCAGGAGACGAACACGCCTCCGGCGAGGTGCCGGGCGGACCGTCGCGATCCGCCGTGCGCGACAACGGGATCGAGTGCCGGGAGACTTTCCCGGCCACAGGGGACCGACCATGACAATCCCTCAGGTCACATGCGAATCCGGCAATAACTACAGCCTTCGTCCGTCAGCGTAGGTAGAGTTCAGTTCTCGTATCGTGAAAATATTGTTCTCGCCGAGCTGCCCGGCACCGCCGACGAACGGAGCACGCAGTGACGTCCGGAAAACATCCCACACCGCCGGAGACCGGGGACATCACCGATCGTGATCTGCTGCTGGCCGCCGCGGAAGCCGAGGCGGAGGCCGAAGCCGCGGAAGCGGTGGCCGAAGCCGCGGAAGCGGTGGCAGCCGCTGCCCGCGCCCGAGCCCGCGCGGCCACGCTGCGCCGCCGCGCCGGAGCCGCCGCACAGCCGAACGAACCCTCCAGCGCGAACGAGACGCCGGGCAGCGGGGGCCCTGGCACCGACACAGAAGACGACACTGCCGCTCCAGCAGAGGCCGATGCCGGCGCGAAGACCGTGGACAGCCGTCGACGCAAGCGACCGCGACTGGGCGCCGTTCGGCATATCCGGCGGCGCACGGTCGCCGTGGCGGTCGCGGCAGTCGTCTTGTGCGCCGGACTGGGCAGCAGCGGATACATGATGTGGCGCCATCACGATGTGACCGCGAAGCAGCATCGCGAGGCGGAGTTCGTGGCGGCGGCGCGACAGGGCGTGACCACGCTGACCTCACTGGATTTCAATCATGCCGCCGATGACGTGAAGCGCGTGCTCGATGATTCCACAGGCGCTTTCCGCAACGACTTCCAATCGCGCGCCGACGATTTCGCCAAGGTGATCCAGCAGTCCAAAGTCGCCACCCAGGGCAGGGTCAACGCCGCCGCGGTGCAATCGATGACCGATGACTCCGCCGTGGTCCTGGTCGCCGCGACCTCGGAGGTCACCAATTCCGCAGGCGCCGCACAGGAACCGCGCGCCTGGCGGTTGAGCGTCACCGTGGAGCGCGTGGACGGCCGACTCAAGATGTCGAAAGTGGAGTTCGTCCCATGAGCACAGCATCCGAATCCGGGCCCGAGAGCGCCGCACACGCAGACACCCGAGCCGACGGCATCGATGCCGAAAAATCGTCGCCCTCTGAGCTTTCCGAGCGGCGTGCGCGAACATTCACGCGTACACACGCAGCGCTGTCATGGATAGGCGTCCGCCGTGGCGGCGTGGGGACGGCGCTGCTCGGCGGGCTCGCTGCGGCCTCCGTGGTGGCCGCGACCAGCTTGTATTTCACACAGCACCGCCCCGACCAGCAGACCGACGACGCTGCCCGGCGGGCGGCCACGGCGGCTGCCACCAACGGCTCGGTCGCCATTCTCTCCTACGCCCCGGACACCCTGGACCACGACCTCACCACCGCGAAGTCCTTCCTGACCGGAGATTTCCTCACCTACTACGGGCAGTTCACCCAGCAGGTGGTGGCACCGGCCGCGAAGCAGAAGTCGGTGAAAACCGCTGCGGCGGTGGTTCGTTCGGCGGTCGAGCAGATCCGTCCGGAATCGGCCGTGGTGCTGGTGTTCATCAACCAGACCACCACCACCTCCGACAAACCCGATCCGTCGATGACCTCGAGCAGCGTGAAGGTGTCGCTGTCGCACATCGACGGGAAGTGGTTGATCTCCTCGTTCGATCCGGTCTGATCGCCCGGCGCACGATACCGAGATCAGTGCGCCACCATATCTTTCCAACTCGCCGGCCGGGCGCCGACCAGATCGTCCTGCCGATACATCTTTCCGTCCGGCGCCAGGTAGTTCCCGGTGTGCGGGTCGTAGTGCGCGAATCCCACCGACGGTTCGGTCCCGGTGCGCGACGCCGCGGGTGCGTTCAGCCCGGGAATCCTGGGCAGCTCGATCTGCGGTAGCTGCGGCAACGGCACCGCCGGCGCGGGCGGGGCCGGATTCCACCGCGAATCCGGCGGAATACCTTGCGATTCCAGACTCGGATCGCGCGGATACGGCCCCACCACCGGCTGGTCCGGCGCCACCGGTTCGTACTCCTGGTCGCTGTTGCAGATCTCCGCCGTCGGCGCCCGCTTACCCGGTTTGCCGGCGCACGGGAAGTTGCGCGCACCGCGGACCGCGACGGGCGAATCCTGTGGCAGCTTGCAGTACAGTCCGTCCGGGGTGTCGATCGTGGTGGTGTCCGACGGCGGCCGCCATGCCGACGGCGGCAGGAATCCGACCGTACAGGCCGGCGGATCCGAGATCCCGCTGATGCGGAAGTCGCCGGGCCCCAACCCCTGTGCGTTCTTGGTGGGTTGCACCGCCTGCACGATCGAGACCTCGGGCGGCAGCAACACCAGCACCTGTTCCAGCCCGGCGTGATAGGTGACACCCAGCTGCGCGACGGAGGTCAGATTCGACAACAGCACGGGCAGCGTGAGTTTCACCGAATCCAGCAGTTTCGTCGCCTCCCGCGCGGCGCCGGGCCCGGTGTTCAGCAGCGTCCGCACCTGCTCGTCGTCGGTGGCGATCTGTCCCGACACCCCGGCGAGGCTGCGCGCCCAGATCCGGATCGCATCGGCCGAGCGGTCCTGCGAATCCACCAGCGGCTCGACCTTCGCCAGCAGCTCACGGGTGGTGTCGCCGGTCCGGTTCGCATCGGCGGCCACGGTCGCGGCCGAGCTCAGCAGCGACTGCAGGTCGTAGCGGGCGCCGTTCACCCCGGTGAACACCTCGTCGAGCATGTCGTGCAGTCCGTCTTTCGGAATGCTGCCTACGAGGTGGTCGAGTTCGTCGAGCATCGGTCCCACCGGCTGCGGAACGGTGCTGTCGCGTACGTCGATGACGGACCCGTCGTGCAGATACGGCGGTGTGTCGGTGCGCGGTTGCAGGTCGACGTACTGCTCACCGACCGCCGACACACTGCGCACCTGCGCGCGCAGGTCGGCGGGGATCTTGGGCCCGCCGTCGATCGACAGGGTCGCCAACACCGCGTCGTCGGTCAGATCGACGGAGGTGACCTTGCCGATCTGGACCCCGCGATAGGTGACATTGCCGAATCGGTACAGCCCGCCGGAGGTGGGAAGTTCCAGCGTCACCTTCATGGTGCCGATGCCGGCGAGGGTCGGCAGCCGCATGTACTGCACGGCCATCGACACCATGCCGATCACGGCCAGGATCGAGAAGATCACCAGCTGCGCTCGGACGAATCGGGTGAGAATCATCGGCCGCCTCCGTTCGGATCGGACGGGTTCACCGGTGCACCGAGCGGGTCGTCGGTCTGCTTGCCGTAGCCCGGGTCGCCGACCATTGCCTGCAGCACGGCATTCGGATCTCCCAGTGGCGTGCCGAGCAGCAGTTCGCGCCGCAACCGCGGCACCGTGAGGTCGATGGTGGCGAACAGATTGACGTAGTCGCCGCGGATACCGTGGTCGATGCCGTACTGCCCGTACGGGAACACGGTGAGGAAGGAGACCGCACCGTCGATCTTCGACCCCACGTCGGCCAGTTCCCGCAGGGTCGGTTCGAGGTTGTGCAGATTCGTCAGCAGATCCGCCTGCGCCTGCGAGATCACCTCGGTCGCGGTGTCGCTGAACGTGCGCAATTTGTCCAGTGCGGTGGTGATGGTGGGCCGCTCGGTGAGCAGCACCTCGAGCGCGGGCCCGACCCGACGCAACGTGTCGCTGACCGTATCCCGTTGCTGGGCAAAGGTTTCCGCCATCCGATTCAACCCGGTCACGGTGGCGAGCAGATTGTCGCGCTGCTGATCCAGCACGGTCATGAACGCGTCCAAGCGCGGAATCAGGTCGTGGATGGCGCCCTCGCGACCGGAGAACGCGGCGTCGAGATTGTGGATGATGTCGTTGATCTGACCCATCCCGCCGCCGTTGAGCACCACCGACAGCGACGCGAGGGTCTGTTCGGTCGACGGATAGGTCGAGGTCCGGTTCAGCGGCACGGTCGCCCCGGGCTGCAGGCGCCCGCTCGGCGCCTGTCCGGCCGGCGGATTCAATGCCAGATGGGTCGAGCCGAGCAGGCTGGTCTGCCCGATGGTCGCCGCCACATTCGCGGGCACGACCACATCCGGTTTCACCGACACGTCCACGACGGCGTGCCAGCCGCGCACGGTGATCGACCCGACGCTGCCCACCACCACGTCGTCGATCATGACCGGCGAATTCGACACCAGCGTACCGACATTCGCCATTTCGACGTGGTAGATCGCGGCATCCGCACCGCGGCCTGGGGCGCCGGGCAACGGCAGCGAATCCACGCCGCGCCAGCCACATCCGGTGACGGTGACCAGTGCGCACGCGCACAGAACCAACAGCCGCGCGATCATGACGGTGGCCTCCCCCAGGGCTGGAGCAGTTCGGTGAGCGACGTCGGCGCCGACGGGCCGGGTTGCTGTCCGACGATCTTCGGCACCAGATCGGGTTCGCTGTAGATCACGTTGTTCGGATCCGGCGCCGGCCCGGTCGCCGGGCTCACCGGGAACGGCAGATAGTTGAAACTGAGCAGGGGCAGGATCGGACCCAGATACCGGCGGCACTTCTCCCCCGATTCGGCGGCCGTGGCGTTCTCGATACTGGCCACGCCGGCGCAGATGAACTGCATCGGGTTGGAGAAGTTGTTGAGTTCGAAAACCCCTGCCTCCGTGCCGGTGTCGGGGTTGTAGATGTGATAGAAGTTGGCGATGCTGTTCGGCGCGATATGCAGCAGATTCTCCAGATCCGCGCGATGATCCACCAGATTCTGGGTCACGTTCGCCAGCCGCCGCACCTGTTCGCCGGCCTTCGCGCGGTTCTCGGAGACGAAGCGCTGGACCTCGCCCACCGCGACCGACAGCTCGCGCAGCGCGGCGTCCAGATCGGATGTGCTGTCGTCGACCACACTGGACAACGTCGCGAGCCGATTCTCGAACTGGACGATCTGGGTACCGCTGCCCTTCAACGCGTCCACGAAGGTCTGCAGATTCCGCAGGATGTCGACGATATTGCCGCTGCCGTCGGCCAGGATGCGCCCCACCGCGGACAGCTGAGCCAGCATCTGCCGCAACCTCTCCCCGTTACCGTCGCTCAGTGCGGCGGCGGTGCTGTCGACGAACCGGCCCATCGAACTGCCGGCGGCGTCGCCATTGGGACCCAAACCCGTTGCCAGCTTTGTCAATTGCGTCTTGATCTCGTCCCACTCCACCGGCACCGCGGTGCGTTCGACCGGGATCACCGCACCGTCGGCGAGCGTCGGGCCGCTGGTCCGATACGCGGGCGTCAATTGGACGTAGCGGGCCGCGACCAGGCTCTGCGCCACGATTACCGCCCGCGCGTCGGTGGGCACGCGGATATCCCGGTCGACGGCGAGCACCATCTCGGTGGTCGTTCCCCGCGGGGTGATCGATCGGATATGCCCCACCTTCACCCCCGCGACGCGTACGTCGTCGCCGGGATAGATCGCGGTGGCGGTGGCGAATATCGCGGTGAAGTGTCTGGGCCCCAACAGTTCTCGGTAGCCGATCACGCCTCCGGTCACCACGACCGCGACGACGACCGCGGCACCGGCGATCCGGACGATCCATCTCGTACTCATCGCGGCGGCTCCGGATGCGGTAGCGGGAACTGGGCCGGCGGATTCACGCCGAACGCCCGGTCGATGAAGGGCTGAATATCCTGGCCGTCGATGAGATTCGCGACGTAGGCGTTGTAGAAGCGGCCGCCCGAGACGGCTTCCCCCTGTGTCAGTGCGACTTTCGCGTAGCCGGGTATGGCCTTGCCGATATTGTCGCGATTCTTCTCGAGCATCGCGGCGATCGAGTTCAGCCGGTCCAGAGTCGGTCCGAGCGCGGCTTCGTTGTCGGCGACCAGGCCCGACAGTTGCTTCGCCACCGCCGAGGTGTTGGCGAGCAGATCGACGATCTCCTGCCGGCGTTGCGCGAGCACGTCGACCAGCGCATTCGCGTTGAGGATCAGCGTATTCACCTGCTGACCGCGCTGGGCGAGCACCGAGGTGACCGTACCCGCGCTGGTCAGCAACTGCCGCAGCGATTCGTTGCGGCTGTTGATCGTCTTCGACAACTGGGTGAGCCCGTCGAATGCCGGGCCCACCTGCGGTGCGATGTGGTTCAACGTCGCCGACAACATGTCGAGGGAGCGATTGAGTGAATCGATGTCGATCGCCGAGGTCTTGGTGCTCAGATCACCGACGGCATCGGTCAGCGAATACGGCGAGGAGGTCCGCGACGACGGAATGGTGTCGAGGGAGCGCATCCGGCCGGATCCCGCGGAGACGACCGTGAGATCGCGTCTACCCAGCAGCGAACCGGTCTTGATGTGGGCCGAACTGTCGGCGCCGAGCCGGATGGTCGAGTTCACCGAGAACACCACCAGCGCATCCCCGTTGTGCAGCACCACCTTCTGCACGGTGCCGACCCGCACGCCCGAGACGATCACGTCGTCGCCGACCGCGAGTCCGGCCGCCTCGCCGAACAGCGCCTGGTAGCGCACGGTGGTGCCCCATGCCATGAACTTCTGCGACTGCAGGCCGATCAGGATGACGCAGACCATCATCACGATCCCGACCAGTCCGGGACGCAACAGATGAGCGCCGCGATAATGCAGCATTACGGTGCACACCTCCCCGTCTCGGTTTTGATCCAGGGCAGCTGGACCACCTGCCCGGACTGATCGCTGACTCGAATGGTCAACGCGCACACGAAGTATTGGATGAAGTTGCCGTAGGAGCCGGTTCGCACCATCTTCCGGAAGTTCTCCGGCGCCCGCCGCAATGCGTAGTCGACCTTGTCCTTACCGTCGTCCACGGCGGGTGCCAGCCGCGCGAGCTGGTCGACGGTGTCGGCCAGGGGAGCCCGGGTCTGCGTGAGAAGGTCTGCGACGGACGCGGTTCCGCGGTCGAGCGCGTCGATCGCGGAGCCGATCGGATCGCGATCCTGCGACAGCTGGGTCACCAGTTGCTCGAGGCGGTCGATGGCGTCGGAGAACTGGGTGCCGTTGCCCGCCAGAGTCTCCATCACCTGGTTCAGGTTGTCGATCAGCTTGCCCACCACATCGCTGGTGTCGGCGAGCCGCGAGGAGAAGGAGGCGGTCCTGGTCAGCAACGAATCGACCGTGTCCTCCTGGCCCTGCACGATCTGCACCAGCGACCAGGTGAGCGAGTTGACCTCCTGCGCGTTCAGGCCCTGCAGCACGGGCTTCAGGCCGCCGAGCAGGAGGTCGAGATCCAGTGCGGGCGTGGTCCGTTCGAGCGGAATGCGCGCGCCGGGTCGCAGGGTCGCGGTCGAGCCCGGACCGTCGGTCAATTCGAGATAGCGGTCGCCGACCAGATTCAGATAGCGGACGGCGGCCCTGATGCCTCCGGTGAGCACGATGTCGCGGTCCGCGTCGAAGGTCACCACCACCCGCTGATCCGGGCGCAGCGTCACCCCCCGCACTCGTCCCACCTCGACACCGGCGACCCGCACACTGTCTCCGGAGCGCAGTCCCGAGGAGTCGGTGAATTCCGCCGAATAGCCGTTGGTCGAACCGGTGCGGTACTGGCCGAAGACCAGCACCAGGAACCCGGAGAGAACCACCATCACCAGCGCGAAGGCGCCGAATTTCAGCAGCGGTGTATCCCGTTGTCTCATCGCGGACCTCCGGCGGTGGGATCGACGGCCCCGAACAGCACGCTCTGCAGCAGATCCGGATTCACGCGCAGGGTGCGGTTGGTATTCGGGAAGGGCACGGCGCCGTCGTCGACCACCACGAACTGGGGCTTGCCGTTGTAGGGCACCGGCAGCACCGAACACTGCGGACCACCGGACGCGCCGACCTTCGGCAGATCACGCGGATACCGATACGGTTCCGCGCCCCACAGGAAGTTGACCGTGAGGCCCATCCCCGGAACCTGCACCGGTTTCACATTGTCCATATAGTCCAGGCCCTCGATCGAACACTTCAGCGCCGGTGCGTATTCGGCGGCCAGATCGGTGGTGGGCACCAGCAGGTGCAGCATCGACGCCAGTGGCGCGCCGTTGTCGCCGAGCACCTGATTGCCGACATCGGCCAAGCCGATCGCATTGACCAGCAGTGCGTCGAGATTCACCTGTTCGTCCACCACGGTCCGGCTGATCGTGGCGGCGTTGCGCGCGGTGGACAGCAGATCCGGCGCGGCGTCGCCGTAGGAGGCGGCCACATTCGGCCCGGCGGCGATCTCGCGGCTCAGGGCGGGCAGGGCCGGCTGGATCTTCGCCAGGAACGAGTCGAGATCGGTGAGCATCTGCCCGACCTGTTCGCCACGACCGTTGGTCGCACCCGCGATCGCCCCCAGCGTCTCGTTCAACTTCTCCGGTTCGATCTGGCCCAGCACCGCGGTCAATCGCTCGAAGATGGTGTTGATCTCGACCGTCACATGCTCGGAGTCGAAGATCTGGCCGGCACGGATCGAGGACGCGGATTTGCGCGCGGGCGGCAGGAATTCGACGAATTTGGCACCGAACACCGTGGTGGAGGCGATGTCCACGGTCACATTCGACGGGATCCGTCGCACCTGATCGGCGTCGATCGCCAACTGGATCGCGGCGAGTCCGTCGGGCCGCTCGTCCACCGCGGCCACCTTGCCCACGGTCACGCCGCGCATCTTCACCTTCGCGTCGGGGTACATGACCAGGCCGGCGCGCGGTGAGAGGACGGTGACCCGCACGGTATCGGCGAATCCGCCGCGGAACATGACCACCGCCAGGCCGACCACCCCGGCGATCGCGGCGATCGACAGCAGCCCCACTATCGGACGTAAAATGTTGCGCACCAAGGCTTCTCCCCTAGCCCGACAGGTTGAAGTTGCCGTTGGAGCCGTAGATGGCCAACGAGACCAGCAGGGTGACCGAGACGACCGCGATCAGCGAGGTCCGCACCGCGTTGCCGACCGCGATACCCACGCCGGAGGGCCCACCGGCGGCGAAGAACCCGAAATAGCTGTGTATCAACAGAATCGTGAGCGCCATGAGGATCGCCTGCACGAACGACCACACCAGATCGAGCGGATTGAGGAAGGTGGTGAAGTAGTGGTCGTACAGCCCCGGGGACTGGCCGAGCAGGAAGACGGTGGTGACCCGGCTGGCGAGGAAGGACGCCACCACAGCCAGTGAGTACAGCGGGGTGATCGCGATCATTCCGGCCACGATGCGGGTGCCCACCAGATAGGCGATCGGTTCGATCGCAATGGATTCCAGCGCGTCGATCTCCTCGTTGATCCGCATGGCGCCCAACTGCGCGGTCGCTCCCGCGCCGAACGTCGCCGCCAGTCCGATGCCGGCCACCACCGGTGCCGAGATGCGCACGTTGATGAAGGCCGACAGGAATCCGGTCAGCGCCTCGATGCCGATATTGCCCAGCGAGCTGTAGCCCTGCACGGCCAGAGTGCCCCCGGTGGCCAGGGTGAGGAATCCGACGATCACCACCGTGCCGCCGAAAACGGCCAAAGTGCCCGAGCCCATGCTGAACTCGGCGATGAGCCGGATGGTTTCCTTCTTGTAGCGCCAGGCGGCGAACGGCGCGCCGAACAGCGCCCGCACATAGAAGAGGGTGTGATCGCCGATGCTGCCGAGGCTTTTCACCGGCCGGCGGGCCCGCCGCACGGCACGCGGATATCTCGCTTCCAGTACCACAGCCGTTCCCCTCATCCGGCCGTCATCTGGATGCCGATCGCGGTCACGACGACATTGATCACGAACAGCGCCATGAAGGCGTAGACCACGGTTTCGTTCACCGCATTGCCCACGGCCTTGGCGCCACCGGAGACGATCAGCCCGCGATAACACGCGATGAGGCCGGCGACGAGGCCGAACAGCAGCGCCTTGACCGCCGAGATCACGACTTCGTTCAGCCCGGTCAGCAAGGTGATGCCGTTGGCGAAGGCACCGGGGTTGACGTTCTGCACATAGACCGAGAAGACGTAACCACCGGCGATGCCGATGATGCAGACCAGACTGTTCAGCAGCAGCGCCACCAGCCCCGAAGCGAGCATGCGTGGCGTGACGAGCCGCTGCACCGGATTGATGCCCAGGACCTCCATGGCGTCGATCTCCTCGCGGATGGTCCGCGAGCCCAGATCCGCGCACATCGCGGTGGCGCCGGATCCGGCGACGATCAGCACGGTCACCATGGGACCCACCTGGGTGACCGCGCCGAACGCCGCGCCCGCGCCGCTGAGATCGGCCGCACCCAGCTCGCGCAGCAGGATGTTGAGGGTGAAGCTCACCAGCACGGTGAACGGAATCGCCACGAGCAGGGTCGGAAGCAGTGACACCCGTGCCACGAACCAGGATTGCTCCAGGAATTCGCGGGTCTGAAAGGGACGGCGGAAGGCGAATTTCACGGCATCGGCGGACATGGCGAACAGCCCGCCGATGGTCTGCAGCCCGCCCGCCGAACGGCGGGACATGCCCCGGGACCAGCCCGGCAGAGTTATCGCCATGCCGCCACCTCCCGGAACCCCGCTACGTCGCGACAACCTCACGGAAATCGCATTCTCGGTTTCGATAATGCTACATCCGCAAGACAAGAACGCAATAGCTATTGCGAGTGAGTGGCGTTTCGGATCACCAGCGGTTACGCACCTCTTCCGCCCAGCCGGTGAGGCCGTCGAACTCCACCCAGCTCCCCGCGTCGGTGCGGGCACGGCCGGTGAAGTGCCCGAAGCACTGATGAGTGTCGTTGGCCAGCACACCCAGTGCGGTCCGGGATTCGCGCACATGGAAGGGAGTGAACTCCACGGCGACGCGCGGACCGCGTATCTGCCACGGCCGCAACCAATCCCGGCGGTCGTACACCCACTCCAGCTCGTCGCCGATCTTGTGCAACCGCCCGCCCACGAACAGCGCGTTCTCGGTCGAACCCGTGCCGTCGGTCCACGTGCCGCCGAGCTGGATCGCCGCCTCCGCCCCGCAGCCGGCGGCCCAGTTCCACGCGATCGAGTACGGCCACTTCCCGCGCCCGTGGTCGAGGACGGCGAATCCGTCGTCGATCACGTAGGCGACGCCGTCCACGGTGAGGGTGCCCGAGACCGGGCGGCCGAGATCCTTCACGGTGTACTGGAAGCGCCCGGCACTCCAGGGCACCACGACCCCCAGCGATTCGTGTCCCGCCGGCAGCCCGGCCGTCAGATCGATATCGATCCGCGGGGTGGCGGCGTGAATCCTGGTGCCACCCGGATCGTTGCGCAATTCGATCACCAGATCGCCGGCATGCCCGGACGCGGTGCCGGCGCCGCTGCGGTC
Organism: Nocardia mikamii NBRC 108933; assembly: GCF_001613505.1. GTDB lineage: Bacteria > Actinomycetota > Actinomycetes > Mycobacteriales > Mycobacteriaceae > Nocardia > Nocardia mikamii. Next base: position 111,268 of record NZ_BDCM01000016.1, on the reverse strand, counting down.
GGGAAGGTGCACACCGCGCGCGAACGGCGTCACCACATCCTTGACGATCTCGGTGCCGTTCACCCGGTCGAGCAGGTAGATCCCTTGCAGCCCGGCGTAATCCAGCGACGTCAGCACGATTCCGACGATGTGATCGGGAGTGACGATGCCCCAGTACTCCCATCGCTTGGTGCGACCCCAGCCACGCAGATTCGCCCGGTGCAGCGGCCGGCGCGTCCAGCCCACCGCGTCGGGGTTCAGCCGGCCCCGCGGCGTGCACAGATCGACGCTCGCGGTGATCTCGCGCTCCGTGGTCACCCATTCGGCCATCGTGGCCCTCCTTCGCTGCCGCGGTCGCCGCGACCGCGGTCGATCCATTGTCGCGGCCGTGCCGGTCGTCGCGAACAGGCCACGCGCGCGACGAGGCGATGACCGGCGAGCATGTCCGACGTCATGCCGGACATGTTGCACTTCTGGTAGCTATGAGTATGCTCATTAATGAGCACACTCATTAATGTTGGCCGGTGGGAGGTGTCGAGTGGCAGATAACCAGCAGAACCAGCAGGTAGGGCGGCGTGCGCGCAATATGCGAGCGAAGCAGAGCCGGATCTTCGAGGTAGCGGCGCAGTTGTTTGCCGAACGCGGGTTCGCCGCAGTCACCACCCAGCAGATCTCGGATCGGGCCGATATCGCCGCGGGCACCCTCTTCCGCTACGCCTCGTCCAAGGGGCAGTTGCTGCTCATGGTCTACAACGAGGACTTCCGGTCGGCATTCGAGACGGGCACTCGACGCGCCCGCGACATCGCCGATCCGGTCGGCGCGATCACGGCGCTGCTGCGGCCGATTCTGGTCGCGGCCGCGCGCAATACCGAGAACACCATCGCCTACCAGCGCGAATTGCTCTTCGGCCCGCCCGAGGAGACCTATCGCGAACAGGGCCTGGTCTTGGTGGCACAACTCGAGTCGGTCCTCGCCGAGATCCTGCTGACCGCGGTCGCGGACTCCGGCGAGCCCACGGCCGCACAGCGGGAGGCCGCGCGCGTGGCAGGCCGCAGTCTCTTCGCGGTCCTGCACATGGCGCTGGTGCGCCCGTCCACCGGCGTGCATCCCCACCACGATCCGATCGCCGATCTGCACGCCCAGATCGCTCAGCTCGTCGCCGGTTTCCGCAGCGTCGCGGTCTCCGGCATCTGAAAACACCAGCGCGGGCCACGGCCCGCAGAACGGAGTCGACATGTCCGCGACGATTCGCAAGGTGAGCGTCCTCGGGACCGGAGTCCTGGGATCCCAGATCGCCTTCCAGACCGCCTTCCACGGTTTCGAGGTGACCGCCTACGACATCGACGACGAAGCGCTGACCGCCGCGCACGAGCGCTTCGACAAACTCGCGGCCACCTACCGTGAGCAGGTGCAGGGCGCGGGCGACGGCAAGGCCGAGACCACCGCGGCGGGGATCACGCTCACCAGCGATCTCGCCGAGGCCGCCCGGGACGCGGATCTGATCATCGAGGCGGTGCCGGAGGTGCTGTCGATCAAGCAGGACACCTATCGCCGGCTCGGCGAACTCGCGCCCGAGCACACCATCTTCGCCACCAACTCCTCGACGCTGCTGCCCAGCGATATGAAGGACGCCACCGGCCGCCCGGACCGCTTCCTGGCCCTGCACTTCGCGAATCAGGTGTGGCAGTTCAACACCGCCGAGGTCATGGGCACCGAGGACACCGATCCGAAGGTGTATCAGGCCGTGGTCGACTTCGCCGAGGCCATCGGCATGGTCCCGATCGAATTGCACAAGGAGAAGGCCGGTTACGTCCTCAATTCGCTGCTCGTGCCGTTCCTCAACTCGGCGATGGCGCTGGCCGCGGGCGGCTACGCCGAACCGAAGGCGGTCGACGAGACCTGGCGCATCGGCACCGGCGCACCCGCGGGCCCGTTCCAGATCCTCGACATCGTCGGTCTCACCACGCCGTACAACATCCTGGTCAACAGCGGCGAGGACGGCCAGAAGCTGGCGCAGTGGCTGAAGTCGCAATACATCGACAAGGGCAAGCTCGGCCTGGCCAGCGGTGAGGGCTTCTACCGCTACAACGAGTAAGCGGTTACGGCACAGACACATTCGTCGGGTGCTCAGCCGCGGGGATCGGCCGGCGGCCGGTCCCCGCTTCCGCTCGCGAAGGTCGACAACAGTTCACGTGCCCGGTCACCGCCGTCGAGCAACCGGGCGGTGCGGCGAGCGATACGCCAGCCGTCGGATTCGCGGCGGAGTTCGAGCCGGTGCACGCTCGCGCGCAGGACCCGGTAATTCTCCGATTCGCGGTGTACCAGTAGCGATTCGAACACCGCGAGCGCCTCGTCGCCGTCGATATCGATGCGCGCCGGGCCTTGGAAGTGCGCCGACCCGGCCGCGATGAGCGCCTGATGTGCGGACGAGTCCACCATCGCGCGCACCTGGTCCCGCCCTCGCATCTGCCAGCCTTCGACGTCGTATTCGCCGTCTGCACACCATAATTCGGCGGTCGCCGCCGACTGTCCGGCATCCACCAGCGGCCCGTAGGAGGCGATGACGCGCATGATCGCCAGTTCGTCCTCGACCCTCCGCAATCGGCGGAGAATGTCCGCGAGTTCGATTTCGGCCATCTCGTCCTCCTCTGCGGGCTGCGGGGCGTCCGTCGGCTCATCCGGCGGCAGGCCCGTCCGCGGCGACCTCGGGCTCATCGGTTCGCCAGCTCGGTCAGTGCCGCCAGCTGGTCGCAGTAGTGTTCGGCCGAATTCGCGGCGACGGCGCATCCGGCCAGTGTGGCACCCGCATCCGCCAGGGTCGCGAGCCGCCGCGTCACCCGGCCCGGCTCACCCAGCGGGTCGAGCGGTCCGGTGGGGAGTACGACCTCGAAACCGGGTGGCGAATCGACGTGTGCGAGCATCGTCTTCAGCTCCGCCGTCGGCAGTCCGAACGGCATCCATCCGTCGCCGAAGCGGACCGCGCGGCGCAGCGAGCGCACGGTTCGCCCGCCGACCCAGATCGGAACGCGGGCCTGCACGCCGGCCGGTTCGACGATCAGCTCCGAGAAGCTGTAATGCGTTCCGGCATAGTGCGGTTCGCGCGCCCCGAACGCGGTCCGCAGGGCGGCTATCGCATCGTCGGCGCGCTCTCCGCGACCGTCCCACGTCGCCCCGAGCAGCTCGAATTCTTCACGGAGCGATCCCACTCCGACGCCGAGAACGACCCGCCCGCCACTGATCCGGTCCAGGGTTCCGTAGCGCTTGGCGATCTCGAGCGGGTGGTGATACGGCAGCACCAGCACCGAGGTGGCGAGCCGGATCCGGGTGGTGCGGGCGGCCAGATACGACAGCGTGGCCACCGGATCCCAGTAGGTGGCGCCACGGGTGGCGGCCACCGCCGCGGGTATCGCGGTGTGCTCACTGCAGGTGAGATGGTCGAACCCGAGCCGATCGGCGGCCTCGGCGACGCGGGCGAGCTCCTCGATGCCGGCGTCGGCCTCCCACGGCGAATACCGCCCGGGAACCCGCACCACGACCGGCGACGAGAGGGCGAGTCGCAACGGCGCGGTCATCGCGGATCCGGTTCGGCGCCGATCAGCTTCCGCATCCGGCGATGCCCGCCCAGCACGATCGCCGCCCGGTCCGGACCGCTGCTGCGCGCGGCCGTCTCGGCATTGCCGCCCCCGACGAAGACCGGCCCGTTCGCCAACTGCTCGAGCCCTTCGCGCGCCACCTCCGCGGGCTCGGCCACGAGCATTCCAGGAATGTCGAAATTCAATCCCGCCCGTGCCATCGCCGGCGTCCGGGTCACCCCGAGCACCAGATGCAGCACATCGACGTTGTACTCCCGCAGTTCCAGCCACAAGCTCTCGGCGAAGATCCGCAGATACGCCTTGGAACCGCCGTAGACGGTGTGACGGGCCGAACCGCAGTATCCGGTGAGCGAGCCGACCAGCACGATGCCGCCACGGCCCCGCTCACGCATACCGTGCCCGAAATGGTGGACCAGGGCCAGCGGCGCGGTGACGTTGAGCGCGTTCATGGCGGCGAACGCCTCGAGGTCGCCGTCGAGGAATTCGGCGCTGTGGGTATTGGCCCCGGCGTTGTAGACGAGCAGGCCGACCTCCACGTCCGCGGTGGCGGTCGCGACCCGGGCGGCGGCATCGGTCGCGGTGAGATCCACCGCCAGTGTCCGCACCTGGACACCACGCGCGGCGACTCGTTCGGCGGTCTCGGCCAGCGGGCCCTCCCGCCGTGCCAGCAGCACGATGTTGATCCCCGCGGCGGCGAGCCGGTCGGCGAACTCCGCGCCGACCCCCTCCGAACCGCCGGCGATGACTGCCCACGGCCCGTAGCGGTGCGGATCGATGATGTCGTTCGGTTCTGCGGCCATGCCGGGACGGTAACTGAAACACGTTTCGGTCCGGCGCGCACTCCCGCTCACCGGACACCCGGCCTCGCGAAGAAAAGGCACTGTTCAGGGTGAAATGAACGCTGTTCACTAAATTGCCGAAAGATAGTGTGCCGCAACGTTTTCAGATCGTGATCATGCCCATCGGTCGCACGGCGCATTCGCCAGTATTTTCGAACATGGTCGCCGAGCAGCGTTTTCGCGCAAACGGAACACTCGGCAGCACATTCCCTCATTTCGAAAACTCGCCGTGAAACTTCCATTTCGAAGCCGCCGGTCGGCAAGAACACTTCGGGTAGCGCACCCTCGAGGTCGGCGTTATGCTCGTGCGCGAATTTCGAAAACGTCTGGCGGTCCGCATATTCGAGCCAGCCGTGCACAGCGGAAGGTGGGGGAACTGTGCCGTCTCCGCACGGGTGGATGTGGATCCGGAAGTATCGATAGTGATCTATTCAGTGAATACGCAGCAGCCTCCCTCCGGCGCCACATCCCGGCCTCCGCGACGGTTACCGGCTTTCCTCCTTCCCACCACGATCTGCGTCCTCACCGGCGCCGTGGCCTGCCTCGTCGTACTCCGGTTCGCACCCGATACCGGACGGGTGGCATTCGCCATCGCCGCCGGCGCCGCGGGGCTGATCCTCGCTGTACCGGCGGGATGCGCCGCGTACTACCGCGACCAGGCGATTCGCTATCGCGAAGCGAACGACCGGGCCGAGCGCGCCGCCGCCACCTATGTCGCCGAGAGCGAGGCGCGCCTGGCCGCCGCGCACGACACCGCGTCCGTGGCGGGGCGGGAGGCGAGCGGCAGCGAGAACCGCCGGGTGGCCGCGATGGCGGCGTTCGCCGGCGCGGCCGGGCGCATGCAGGCCATGACCACCTCGATGCTGGCCGAACTGCGCGAGATGGAACATCGGCACGCCGATCCGTCGGTGCTGGCCGATCTGCTGACCCTCGACCACCGCACCGCACAGGCCGGACGCCTGGCCGACAGTATCGCCGTGCTCAGCGGCGCCCGCTCGGGCCGCCGGTGGGCGAAACCCATTGCGATGGAATCGATTCTGCGCGGCGCCATGGGCCGCGTCGCGGGCTACCGCCGGGTGCGCCTGCGCGCGGTCGCCGAGATCGCGATCGCCGGTCATGCCGCCGAGGGAGTCATGCACGCGCTGGCCGAGCTGATCGACAACGCGTGCAACTTCTCCCCGCCCACGACCGAAGTCCACGTCTATGCCGCCGAAGTGCCGGCCGGCGTGGTCGTCACCATCGAGGACAGCGGACTCGTGATGAGCGAAACCGCCTTGCGCCGCGCCGAACAGGCGGTCTCGGGCATCGTGGCGGGCCGCGGCACCGATACCGATCTGTCCTCACTGACCGGTACCCGGCTCGGGCTCGCCGTGGTCGGCAATCTGGCCCGCAAACACGCGCTGACCGTGTCGTACCGCCCGTCGGCGATCGGCGGTACGGCGGTCGTCGTGGTCGTTCCGCGCGACCTGACCACGCGTCTGGACCGCTCCCCCGGCTCCACCGCGACGATCGACCTGCCGCCCGCGGCACGATCGGTCACCCCGGCCGCCCCTCCGGCGAGTCCGTTCGGACCGCCCCTGACCGGCGACCGTGAACCGAACCCGTCCGCGCCGAACCCGTCCCCGCCGGGCACGGAACAGCCTGCTGCCCAATCGGTTCCACCCCTGGAACGGGCGGCCGAGCCACTACCCAAGCGCCGCCGCGGCAGCACCCTCGCCGCCGTGCATCCGGGCGGCCTGCGCACCACCGCCGCCGAGAATTCCGCCTATCCGCCGGCGCGCCCCTCGGCCTTGGGCGCCTTCCAGCGTGCGGTCTCGGCCCCGGATTCCCCCTCCCCTTCGATTGCCCTGGAGAACGATCGGTGACCACTTCCGTACCGGCACACCTGGATTGGCTACTCGACCAACTGCTGGCCCGCACTCCGCACAGCCGGCACGCCCTGCTGCTGTCCAGCGACGGTCTCAAGATCTGCCACACCCCGGAACTGTCGGTGGACAAAGCCGATCAACTGGCCGCGATCGCGGCCGGCATCCAGAGCCTCTCGCACGGCGCCTCGGTCGAATTCGGCGACGGGCGCAGCGGCGTGCGGCAGTCGATGACGGAGTTCTACGGCGGCATCCTGTTCATCGTCGAAGCGGGGCTGGGAGCCCACATCGCGGTCGTCGCCGATGCCGAGGCCGATGCCGGGCTGGTCGGCCACAACATGAGCGAACTGGTCGAACAGCTCGGCGAACACCTGTCCGCCGCGCCGCGCGGCCCGCGCCCGTGAGGCGGCCGCGATGACCAGGCCGGGCCGTGACGACACCCCCGACCGGCTCTACACCCTCACCGGCGGCCGCAGCCACCCCGATACCGACGCCTTCGATCTGGTGACGCTCGTGGTGGCCGAATCGGCGCCGGTCTCCGGTATGCAGTCCGAACAGGTCGCGATCCTCGAGATCTGCCGGGCGCCGACGGCCGTGGTCGAGATCGCCGCCGAACTGCGGCTGCCGGTCGGCATCACGATGGTCCTGCTGGCCGACCTGCTCGACGCCGGCAAGATCACCGTGCGCCACCCGCGCTCCGCCGCCGCGTGGGAGCCGTGGAAAGCCTTGCCCGACACCGAAATACTGGAGAAGGTGCTCGTTGGACTCCGCAACCTCTGATCCCCTCCGCACCGGATTCGGCGACCGTCCCGCCCGGGCCCAGGCCCCGCTGGCCGATACCGCCCGGCACGGGCTCAAGGTCGTCATCGTCGGCGGTTTCGGCGTCGGCAAGACCACCATGGTCCGCGCGGTCAGTGAGATCCGGCCGCTCGACACCGAGGCGACGATGACCTCGCTCGGCATCGGCATCGACGATCCCACCGGCGCACCGGCCAAATCCACCACCACGGTCGCCTTCGACTTCGGTCGCATCACCATCGACGCCGAACACGTCCTGTATCTGTTCGGAGCTCCCGGACAGGAGCGCTTCTGGTTTCTGTGGGACCGGCTGTTCACCGGCGCCCTGGGTGCGATCGTGCTGGTCGACCCGCGCCGGATCACCGATTCCTGGTATGCGATCGACCGGCTCGAACATCAGCAGACGCCGTTCGTGGTGGCGTGCAACATCTTCGGGCCCACGGGCCACGACGACACCCAACTGCGCGCGGCACTGGATCTGGATCCACACGTGCCGATGGTGGCATGCGATGCGCGCTCGCGGGATTCCGGTAAGCGGGTGCTGATCGCCCTCGTCGAACATCTGCACGCCGCCGGTCTACGGGCCGCCGCCCGGGGATCCGCTCGATGAACGCGCCGCAGCCCGGCCTCGCCACCGGCGGTTGCCCGGCCTCGCCCACCGATCCGGTGCCCTTGAGCGGACCGCGTTTCCACACCGACCCGCAGCAGTTGTACCGGGAGATGCGCCGAGCCCACGGCCCGGTGGTCTCGGTGGAACTGCCCGGCGGGATTCCGGCCTGGCTGGTGATCGGCTATCGCGAAGTGCACCAGGTCACCAGCGATGCGGAACTGTTCCCGCGCGACGTGGCGTGCTGGAACCAGTGGCCGAACATACCGGAGGACTGGCCGCTGCTGCCGATGGTCGGCCGTCCGATGCCCTCGATCTATTTCACCGCCGGAGCCGAACATCTGCGACATCTGGCCATGGTCGAACCCGCGCTCGAACAGGTCGACCCGTTCGGATTGCGCAGGGCCTGCGAGGATCTGGCGGATCGGCTGATCGACCAGTTCTGCGGCCGCGGCCACGCCGATCTGATCGCGGAATACGCCGAACCCCTGCCGGTACTGGCCTTGGCGTGGGTGATCGGATTTCCCGACGACCAGGGCGCGGATCTGGCCTGGACGATGAAAACGCTGGCCGACGGCGGCGCCGAGGCCCAGGCGGCCTACGGCCGGTTCGCCGACCATATGCAACGGCTCGTCGCGATGAAGAAGTCGCGCCCGGGCAACGATCTGACCTCGCGGATGCTGCATTCGCCCCAACGGTTCAGCGACGAGGAATACGCCCTGGACCTGATGGCCGTCACCGCCGCGGGCCAGCTGCCGACCAGCGACTGGCTGGGAAATTCGGTGCGGCTGATGCTCACCGACGACCGTTTCGCCGCCGCACTCGGCGGCGGCCGCCACAGCATCGGCCAAGCGATGAACGAGGTGCTGTGGGAGGACACCCCCACCCAGATCCTGGCCGGGCGCTGGGCCTCGCGCGACACCCGGCTGGCCGACAAGATCATTCGGCGCGGCGATATGCTGCTACTCGGCCTGGCCGGCGCGAACGCCGATCCACATGTGCGCCAAGACCTTTCCGATTCCCTCGCCCCCGCACACAGCGGCAACAGCGCGCATTTCGCGTTCAGCTACGGCGAATACCGCTGTCCCTTCCCGGCGCAGCAGATCGCGGAGATCATCGCGCGCACCGGGATCGAAGTGCTGCTCGATCGGCTGCCGGATCTCGACCTCGCCGTCGACGCCACCGAACTGACCCGCCGGCCGTCGCCGTTCCTGCGCGGAATGACGTCGCTGCCGGTCACCTTCACACCCGTTCGTACCGTGGGAGGTACCCCGTGACTGCCAGTTGCCCGCATGCCGCACCACTCGTGATCGATCCGATGGTCGGCGACCTCGCCGGTGAGACCGCCCGATTACGCGATGCCGGTCAACTGACCCGCATCGAACTGCTGGGCGTCCCGGCGTGGACCGTCACCGGCCACTCCCTGGCCCGGCAGCTGCTCATCGACCCGCGACTGGTCAAGGACATCAACTCCTGGTCGCTGTGGCGCGACGGCGTGGTCACCCGACAGTGGCCGCTGATCGGCATGATCGATGTCGGAGTATCGATGTTCACCGTCGACGGCCCCGAACACCGCCGCCTGCGGATCAAGACCACCCAGGCGCTGACCGCGCGTCGCCTGACCGCCCTGCGCCCGTTCATCGAATCGACGGTCGCCGCACTCCTCGACGATCTGGCCGCCGCCTCCGACGACGGCGCGGTCGACCTGAAATCCGTCTTCGCCTATCCGCTGCCGATGCGCGTGATCAGCGAGCTGATGGGCGTCGACCACGCCGACCATCCGATGCTGCTCGACTGGTACAAGGCGTTCTTCTCCCTGCTCACCCCGCAGGACGAGCGGCTCGCGGTGATCGAGCGGATGGGCGAATACTTCACCGAGATGGTGCGCAAGAAGGCGGCCGACCCGGCCGACGACCTGACCAGCGCGCTGATCCTCGCCACCGACGGCGGCGAACCGCTCAGCGAGGCCGAGGTGGTCGGCAATCTGCAGGCGCTGGTCGCCGCCGGGCACGAGACCACGGTGTCGCTGATCCTCACCACCGTGCGCGCCCTGCTCACCCATCCGGAACAGTTCGCGCTGGTGCGGTCGGGGCAGATCGACTGGGAGACCGCGATCGAGGAGACCCTGCGCTGGGACGGCCCGGTAACCCATCTGCTGATGCGGTTCGCGACCGCCGACATCACCGTCGGCGACACCGTCATCGAACGCGGCGAGGGAGTGGTCATGTCGTATCGGGCCATCGGCCGCGACACCACCGTGCACGGCGCCGATGCCGGTGAATTCGACATCACCCGGCCGACGGCCAAGCGGCACATCAGTTTCGGTCACGGCCCGCACATCTGCCCCGGAGCCGCACTCGCCCGGCTGGAAGCATCGATCGCGCTGCCCGCGCTGTTCGAACGATTCCCGCAGCTGTCCTTGGCGGTACCCGTGGAGGAGATTCACAACCTTCCCGTGCTGACGCAGAACGATCTGGCGCAGTTCCCGGTCCGGCTCGGCGACTGAGTTCCGCGCGCGACACCAGGGCCGCGCTACCGGCTTTCTCGGTAGCGCATTGCTATCGTCGATGACCGGCCCAGTCGTGCGCGAAAACTCAACCGAGAAGGGGCGTGATGTTCGGGCAGCTGCGATCGCGCAAACCCGTCGTGCCCGTCCGAACCCTGATTGCCGTTGCGGCAGTGGGGATTTCCGCGACCGCCACCGCGCTCTTCGGTGGCCTACCGCACTCCGGCGCCCCCAGCCTCACCGGCCGGGAGGACCAGTGGACCGCCGTGCACGACGGCCCGCAGCAATATCCGGACGTCCACGTGGATTCCGATGTGGCGATCCCGATGAGCGACGGGGTGGTGCTGAAGGCCGACGTCTACCGGCCGGTCGACGCATCCGGCGCCGTGGTCGCCCAGCCACTGCCGACCATCGTCAACCTCACGCCCTACACCAAGCTGATGACCGATCTGATCGGTTCGGCGGTGGAGAATCCGGAACTGCAGCCGCTGGTGATGTCGCTGGTGCGGCAGATCAACCTCTCCGGCACCCCGATCAGCAGCTTCGGCGATCTGCTGCACGCCCTCGACGGCGGCACCGTGCCGACCGTCCTCGGCCTGGACCGCAACCTGATCCGCAGTGGTTACACGCTGGTGGTCGCCGACGTGCGCGGCACCGGACAGTCCCAGGGCAAATGGGAGACCCTGGGCGCGCGGGAACAGCTCGATACCCGCGAGGTGATCGATTGGGCTGCGGCACAACAGTTCTCGAACGGCAAGGTGGCGATGAGCGGCGGCTCGTACGCGGCCATCAACCAGCTGCGCGCGGCGGAGGACGCCCCGGCGGCGCTGCGCGCCATCTTCCCGGTCGTCCCCGGCAGCGATCTCATGCGCGATGTGGTGGCGCCGGGCGGGGGCGTCGGCACCACCTTCCTGCCGATGTGGCTCCAGACGGTCAATCAGCTCAAGCTGATCCCCGACGTGAAGTCGATCTTCGACGGAACCTTCGACTGGAAATGGCTCGCCGCCCGGGTGGCGGATCCGGCCACCAATGTCGACCTGCTCGCCCAGGCCCTGCTGACGCCGTCGATGGACGATATGCCGCCCGCCCTGTCGGACGCGCTCGACTCCGGCAGCGATTTCCGCCAAGCCCTCACCGGCCATCCGGAACGAGTCACCGTGCCCACCTTCGTCTACGGCGGCTGGCACGACATCTTCGCCAACAGCGCCACCAAGATCTATCAGGCCATCCCGCTGCCGGCCGGGCGCAAGCAACTCGTGGTCGGCGACACCTATCACGCCAATCCCGGCGCCGGTACCGGCGTACCCGGCGCCCCGCCGCGGCTCGAGGTGCTGCAGCGAGCGTGGTTCGACAAGTGGCTCAAGGACATCGACAACGGTATCGACGGCTACGGCCCCATCGTGCTGAAGGAACAGGGCGGCGGCTGGGTGACACTGCCGCAGTATCCGCAGCCCGGAGCCGACCACCGCCGGATCTACCTGACGGCCGCGCCCAGCGGAACCACCGATGCGGCGGTGCACGACGGCTCGTTGAGCGCCCAGCCGCCGGCCGAGGTCTCCGCACTCACCGTCGCGCCGGGGCTGGCGACCCTCTGTTCTCGGGACGCGGCCCAGGGGTCGGCCGGTTCGGCCGCGATGCTCGACACCTGCGCCAAGGACTCCCGAGTGGCAGAACACGATGCGCTGACCTTCACCAGCGCCCCGGTGTCCGCGCCGACCGCCATCTCCGGGCCGATCGACATCCACCTCGAGACGGTGCAGGACGCCACCGACGGATTCTGGAGCGCCACCGTCAACGACGTCGCGCCCGACGGCACCTCCACGGCCCTGACCACCGGTCAGCTCACCGTCTCCATGCGCGCCGTCGACGATGCCCGCAGCTCCCGATCCGCCAACGGCGACTACACCGTTCCGTTCCATCTCCTCACCGCCGCGGCGCGGCAGCCGGTGACGCCCGGCGAACCGGTGGGCCTCGACATCGCGGTGATCCCGACCCAGGCGCGGCTCCAGATCGGACATCGGCTGCGTATCGATCTGTTCGCGGCCAACGCGCCCAAGGCCATGCCGTTCCGTCCGATGCTCAACGATTCCGAACTCAAGCCCCAGCATCTGCGCCTGGATCCGAACGCGCCGAGTTACGTCAACCTGCCCACCGATCGGCCCCTCGGCTGAATTACGGGACCGGCCGCCGGTCACGGTCGCACTCGGCGGTCCATAATTACCGCGAGAAGCCGGTGCGCGCCGACGTCGCACCGCTCGGCGGGGAGGTGCGGCTGATGTCCGGAGAACAACCACGAGGCGCTACGGGGCCGGTGGAATTCGCGACCGTCGGCCTGGGGTGGGACCCCGCCCACGGCCGGCGCTGGTTCGGTGCCCGCCGCACCGCGATCGACCTCAACGCCGCCGCCGTCCTCCTGGCCGGCGACCACCCCGTCGAGGTGGTGTATCACCAGCAACTGATCTCCGCCGACGGCGCGGTGCGGCTGCTCGGCGACAGCGTCACCGGCGAGGACGAGGGCGACGACGAGATCATCACCCTCGACCTGACCCGGGTGCGCCCCGAGATCACCGCCGTGGCCGTGGTCGTCACCTGCTACAGCGGACAGACCTTCGCCGATATCGACAACGCGCGCTGCCGCGTCACCGGCGCCGACGGGACCGTGCTCGCCGATCGCGAACTCGGCGTCGGCGGCGACACCGGCATGGTGGTGGGAGTGTTCCGCCGCGAACGCCGCGGCTGGGAATTCCGCGAGATCGCCGCGGGAATCACCGCCGCTCATCCCGTCGAGGCGCTACCACGCCTGGCCGGCTTGCTGCGCTGACGCGATCAGTGCACCTGCCGCTCCGCATCACCCCAATACTGTTTGCGCAGTTCACGTTTGAGGATCTTGCCCGCACCGGAAACCGGCAGCGCGTCGACCAGCTCGATGGTGCGCGGGGCCTTGTATCCGGCGATCAACTGCTTGGCGTGGTCGCGGATCTCCTCGACGGTGACGGTGGCGCCGGCATGGCACACGATCACCGCGTGCACCCGCTCGCCCCACTCCTCGTCCGGGACACCGATCACCGCGCACGCCGCCACCGACGGATGTGCGGAGACCGCGTTCTCCACCTCGGCGGAATACACGTTCTCGCCACCGCTGACGATCATGTCCTTCATCCGGTCGACGATGTAGACGTACCCCTCGTCGTCCATGTAGCCGCCGTCGCCGGTGTGCATCCAGCCGCCCCGTAGCGCCGCCGACGTCTCCTCGGGCCGGTTCCAGTACCCGAGCATCACATGGCCGCCGCGCACCAGGATCTCGCCGACGGTCCCACGCGGCACCTCGTTGTCCTCGGCATCGGCGATGCGCACCTCGGCGTGCGGAGCCGCGCGGCCCGCCGAACGCAACCGTCCGGCCAGGTGGTCGTCGGGGCCGAGCAGCGTTGCCACGGGCGACAATTCGGTCATCCCGTAGGCCTGAGCGAAACGCGCCTGCGGGAACGCTCGCATGGCGCGCTCGAGCACGGCCTGCGCGATCGGCGAGGCCCCGTACACGATGCCGCGCACACTGGACAGATCGAACTCGCTCACCTGCGGGTGGTCGACGATCATCTGGATCATCACCGGCACCAGCAGCGTATCCGTAACCTGGTGATCGGCAATCGCTTTCATCACCGCGACGGGATCGAACGCCGGGACCATCACCTGGGCGCCACCCATCATGATCTGGGTGACACAGCCGGCCAGATCGGCCAGATGGAACATCGGCGCGGCATGCAGATAGCGGGCGCCGGGCTGCGCCAGATATCCGGTCGACAGGCTGCCCAGGCCCGAAATCTGCAATCCGGCATGGCTGAGCACCACGCCCTTGGGGTGACCGGTGGTACCGCCGGTATAGAAGATTCCGGCCGGGGCCTCACCACCGCGGCGCGCGTCTTCGACAGGATCCGCGCCGGCGATCAGTTCCTCGTACGACAGCATGCCGTCGGGCGCGGGACCGTCACCGCAGTGGATCACGGTGCGCAGCACCGGCGCGGCCGCCCGCAGTGCGGGCACCATCGCGGCGAAGACATCGTCGACCAGCAGGACCGCGGTCTCGGAATCCTCCAGCGAATAGGCGATTTCGGCCGGACTCCAGCGAATGTTGACCGGATTCAGCGCTGCCCCGGCCCACGGCACCGCCAGCACGTATTCCAGATATCGGTCACCGTTGAGCGCCAGGATCGCGACCCGGTCGCCCTCGCCGACGCCCAGCTGCCGCAACGCCGCGGCGAGCCGCGCCACCCGGTCGGCGCCCTCGGCGAAGGTGCGGGTGCGATCGCCGCAGATCGACATGACCCCGTCGGGGTTCTGCTGGACGGCCCGGTGCAGGCCCTGAGTGAGATACATGGTCTCTGCTTTCTGCCTTCGCTTCGCTCAGGCGGGGTCTCAGAAGAACACCGTTGAGTGTCGTACGCCACAGGCTGGGCGGCCATGGAGTCCGTGTCGAAGTTCGGGGGCCGCGTTTTGTTGGTTTCTCCAAAGGCGCGTCGTATCCTCGGGCCTGTCATGAGCGAATCGTCCGAGGTCCCGAGTTCTCCGCGGCAGCGCTTGCTGGTGCGGATGCGGGCCGAGCGCGACGCCCTCGCGGCCCGCATCGTCGACCGGGCCCGCGCCGAGATTCCGGACTACCGCACGATCGAGGCGGCCGATCTGCTCCCGACGACGACGGCGATCATGGACCGGTTGTTCGCCTCCCTCGCCGGTACGGCCGATATCGAGCCGCCCGAGGGTGCCCGGCTGACCGACTACGGCCGCATCCGCGCCACTCAGGACGTGTCGATGGAAGCGCTGCTGCGAGCCTGGCGCCTGGCCGAACGGCTGCATCTCGAGACCTTGAGCGCGGTGGCGGCCGAATGCGGCGCCGACGACGCGGTGCTGTTCGAGATCACCAGGGACCTGCTGCGCCTGGTCGACGAGGCCGCGACCTCGTTCTCCGACGCCCACCACGAGGTCGAGCGCACCCGGGCCGGTCACGACCGCATCCAGCGCGCGGAATTCACGCGGGCGGTGCTGGCGGGCACGATCTCGGCCACCGAACTGACGTTGGGAATCCAGCGCTACGGCCTGCGCGCCGACGCCGACTACCGGGCCTTCCGCGCCCGCGCCGACGCCGCGCCGCCGACCGAATTCGACCGCCTGCTGCGACCCCAGGGCGCCGATGACGCCTTCCGCACCGTGATCGACGGGGATTACGCCGGGTTCACCGATCGCACGATCCACATCCCGGGTTCGGCACTGCTGGCGTTCGGCCCGCCGCGCCCGCTCGCCGAGGCCCCACGGTCGTTTCGGCTGGCGGGCCGCGCCCTGGCCACCGCGGCCGCTCTCGGCCGCACCGGCACCTGCGAATTCGACGGTCTCGGCCTGCTGCCCGGGGTCGCGGCCGATCCCGAACTGGGCGCCGAACTCGTGCGCCGCTATCTCGCGCCCTTGGGCAGCAGCGGCTCGGCGACGACGCTGATCGATACCGTCACCGCATATCTCGATACCGGTATGCGCGTCGAGGCGACCGCCCAGCGACTGATCGTGCACCCCAATACGGTCCGCTATCGCATCGCTCGTTTCGAGGAGCTGACCGGGTGCGATCTGCGCCGGGCCCACACCGGCGCACAGGTGTGGTGGGCGATCCAATACGACCGTCTGGTACGGCCTGGCACAACGAATTTCGCGTCTGCGAATTAGTGAAGTTTCCCCCGAAATGCCGTGCGGTTGCCACGAAGTGGCTTAGGCTCGGACTGCCTCGATAGCTCGAGGCTTGCAGAGCGGGTCGCCATGCCCACAGCGTCCCGCTGTCGCAACATCAGGTCAGATGGGGGCTGCGTCCCCGACAGCCCCCATCGCCCCTGAACAACACCGTAGTGTGAAACATCGATAAATCGAGGGACAGTATGCGCGGATCCCACGCCCCGTCGCCCGCCGAACGATTGCTGGCCGAGATCTACGAGGCCGGATACACCTCCGTCGATGACTTCATCGATCGACTACGGTTTCGCCCGCGCCACGCCGCGCCGGAGCCGGCCCGCCACGCCGCGGTGATCGACCCGTTCACCGACACCATCGAGTTGCAACTCGACATTCCCAGTTCGGCGAATTCCCTTGCGGGCATGGCGCGTTGGTATCCGGAGTTCGATCCCGAGATCGAGGTCGACCCCAGCGCCGACACCACGGAATTCCCCGTGGTGCAGCGCATCTGGGTCGTCCCGGAACGCCACGCGAGCTGACCGGTTCTCCCGGCCGGCCCGCCCGCTACATCTGCGGCAGCGAATCGCCCTGCACCAGTTCGATATCCAGCTCGACCTTCACCGTGGTGCCCACCGCGGCGACGCCCGCGCGTACGACGGCGTTGTAGTCGATCGCGAAATCGTTACGGTGCAGATGGGTTTCGGCATGGAAGGCGGCGCGGACCCCGCCCCACGGGTCGGGTCCCGAACCGCCGTAGGTCAGGTCCAGCTCCACCGGGCGGCGCTGTCCGTGCAACTCCAATTCACCGGGCATCACCCAGGTATCGGCGCCGGTGCGACGCAATCCGGTTCCGGTGAAGCCGATCAGCGGGTAGCTCTCGACATCGAGGAAGTCGGCCGAGCGCAGATGGTCGTCACGCATCCCGATTCCGGTATCGATGCTGGCCGCCTTGATCTCGGCGAATCCGGTTGTCTGCTCGAAGTTCCGGGCCACGTCCAGCCGGCCGCCCACCTCGGCGAACCGCGCCTTGATACTCGCGATGCCGAGGTGGCGGGCGGTGGCCACTACCGTGGAATGCACCGGGTCGATGGTCCACGGGCCGGGCGCCGGCGTGCCGACGGAGCTCGCCTCCGACTGCAACGCCACCGCACCCAATTGCCCACTGCCGGAAGCGGATATCCGCGCGATCTGCGCCACCGGCTGATAGCCGGGGGCGGTCACCACCGCGGTGTGCATACCGGCGGGCAGCGGCTCGGTGGCCGCCGCCCCGGTCTCGTCGGCCACCGCCCGGGCGAGCTGGCGACCGGTCAGATCGGTCACGGTCAGCAGCGCGCCCGGCACCGGCCAGCCATCGGAATTGCGAACCTGTGCGGTCAAACCGCTCATGACAGCTCCGTGTTCTGATCGACACCACTGGGTTCGACACCATTGTGCCGCACCCCGTTCCGTTCTCCGTTCGTCGCGACACCGTTCGTGCCGGCGACTCCGGTGGGCTCGGCGGCCGGGCGATCGCCCTCGTCACCGTCGTCGTAACCCAGCCGGACATCGTGCTCGACCTCGCCGCCGCCGACGGTGACCCGGCTGGTCACCGGCGGATAACCGCGCGCGACCACCGTGTACTCGCCCTCGCTGAGGTCGGTCAGGACGTACTGGCCGTTCTCGTCGGTGCGAGTGGTCCCGATCGGGGTTCCGGAGCGATCCAGCACCGTGACCTCCGCGTCCGGCACCGCACCGCCGTCGGCGAGCACGGTTCCGGTCAGCACCGCCATCGGCGAGAGCTCGATGTCGTGGTGCAGCAGGCCACTGTCGGGCACGACCAGCGCGGTCGCGCTCGGTCGCATATGTTCGGCGACCGCCACCAGGGTGTAGGTCCCCGAGACCACACCGTGGCAGAGGTAGTTGCCGGACGCGTCGGTGACGGCCGCGCCGACCACCTCACCACGCAGATCGGTGAGGGTGACGGTCGCACCGGCCAGCGGCTGTCCGGCGACGGCGGTGCGGACCGTACCCGACAGCTCACCCGAACCCTGCAGGGTCAGATCGAGGCGCTGGGTGCGCCCGTCGGCGGTGACATTCACCGCGGCCGGCTGGTGACCGTTCGCCGAGACGATCAGCACGTAGCTACCCGCGCCGGGCGGCTCGATCGAATAGCGGCCGCCGCTGTCGCCGGTCGAACGCGAAACTTGGTGTCCGCGTTGGTCGATCAGTGTCAGCGCGGCGCCCGCGACCGGTCGGCCGTCGGCCCGCTGCACCTGCCCGCCGATGGCGTGGCCGCTGCCGTGGGAGTTGACGACAGGAGTGTTGGTCATCGCCGAAACCTCCGCAATTCGATGTGATTCGTGCCCGTTGGCCGCGGCGTGCCGACCTGCGGCCGCGGCGGCGAGAACCGGTTCTGGCTCGGAGAGCGCCTGGGCGGCGCCCTCCCACACCTGGTTCTCGGCCCATTCGGCTTCGGCCGCCTCGACCGGATCCTTCGGCGCCGGTGCGGGCGCCGACGCATCCTGCAGCGGAATCTCTTTCATGAACATCATGACGATGCAGGCCAGCAGGGCCACGCCCGCCGCGGCGTAGAAGACGCCGTGCATCGAGTTGGTGAACCCGATCAGGATCGGATCCTTGATCTGCTGTGGCAGCGCCCCGATTCCGGCGGTGTTGGCCTGCAACTGGTTCAGCTTGCCGGCGTCGAGTCCGGGCGGCAGGTGACCGCCGAAGGCGTCGGTGATCTTGTGCGGCAACAGATTGAACAGAATCGTCAGGAAGACCGCGACACCCAGCGTGCCACCGACCTGGCGGAAGAAGGTCGCCGACGCCGTCGACACACCCATATCCGAACGCGGACCGGCATTCTGCGCCGCGATGATCAACGTCTGCATACAGCAGCCCAGGCCCAGACCGACCAGCGCGCCGATCGCGAGCACCTGCCACATCGCGCTGTCGAAGTGCAACTGGGCGTAGAGCAGCGCGCCGACGGTCACCAGGAAGGTGCCGACCACCGGCAGAATCTTGTAGCGGCCGGTGCGCTTGACGACCTGACCGGAGATCATCGACCCGATCATGATGCCCAGCACCAGCGGCAGCATCAACAGACCCGCCTCGGTCGGCGAATAGCCGCGCACGACCTGCAGATACAGCGGCACCATGCTGATCGCGCCGAACATCGCGATACCGACGATGAAACCACCGATCATCACGACCGAGAACGTGGAGTTCTTGAACAGCCGCAGCGGAATGAGCGCGGAATCCTTCATCAGGTATTCCACCCCGATGAACAACACCAGGCCCACCGCGCCGATGACGTAGCAGATCACCGAATCGCCGGAACCCCAGCCCCAGGTGCGGCCTTGTTCGGCCACGATCAGCAACGGCACCACACAGATCGCCAGCGCGATCGCGCCCCACCAGTCGACGTTCAACTTCTGCCGCTGATGCGGGACGTTGAGCACCTTGGCCACGACCCCGAGCGCGACGACGCCGATCGGGACGTTCACCAGGAACACCCAACGCCAGCCGTCGATACCCCACAGCGTGTCGTAATCGGAGAACAGGCCGCCGAGCACCGGGCCGAGCACGGTCGAGGTGCCGAAGACCATCATGAAATAGCCCTGGTAGCGGGCCCGTTCACGCGGCGGGACGATATCGCCGACGATGGTCATGGCCAGCGACATGAGGCCACCGGCACCCAAGCCCTGGAATGCGCGGAAGGCCGCCAGCTCATACATCGACGTCGCGAACGTACACGCCGCCGAACCCACCACGAAAATACCGATCGCCAACAGATAGAACGGCTTCCGACCATAGATATCGGCCAACTTGCCGTACAACGGCGTCGAAATCGTCGCCGTAATCAAATACGCCGTCGTCGCCCACGCCTGCTGATCGAAACCATGCAAACTATTCGCGATCCGGACAATCGCCACACTCACAATATTCTGATCCAGCGCCGCCAAGAACATCCCCAGCAACAAACCAGACAAAATAGTCAAAATCTGCCGATGCGACAGAGACGGTCGCACATCCGCCGCCGGCGCGACGGTCGGAGCGTTCGGCTGCGCCGGCGGAGCCTCACTGGTCGAAGTCGTCATGTGTATGTAAGCCCTAATTCGGTTCGGCTGTTGCGGTGGATTTTTCAGCTGTGGATTCTTCGATGCCGCAGACGAGCAGCTCGAGGAGATCGGTCAATCTGGCCCGTTCGTCGGCGGGCCACTCGGCCATCACCTCGGCCAGCCAGCGGTTGCGGTTTCGGCGGTTCTCCTCGAAGACCCGCACCCCTTCGGCGGTGGGCGCCAGCACGCAGGCCCGTCCGTCCACAGGGTCGGCCCGGCGTTCCACCAGACCGTGTGCCACCAGCGATCTGGTCTGCCTGCTGATGGTCGACGTTTCGGTATGCAAGGTGTCCGCCAGCTTCCCCGTCCGCTGCGGACCGTCGTGGACCAGGCAGAACAGCACAGAATAGGCCAATCGCTCCAGACCGTCCGGACCGTATTTGGCTATGTGCGATTTGGTTCTGCCGATCGCCCGCATCAACCGGATCAGCTGGCCGCCGAGTCGATCGGCCACATCCTGTTCGGTGACGCCGGCGCTGTGTTCGATGCCGTGTTCGCCAGGGCCTACGTGGTTACGCAAGCTACCGCCTTCGGCCCGCGTGCTCACACGGGAATCACGGGCATCGACGACCATGATCGAGTTTCCTTACTCCCCGCGACGCATTTGATTAGCATGTACAACTAGTTGCTGAGGCCAACTATACATACGTTCGGATCCCGCTCGCACGTACCCCGGCTCACACCTGGGAAGCCCGTGCCGGACACGCCGATCCCAATCCGGACATCCCGGGATTACCGATGGTTTGCTCGACCTGTCGCATTTCCGACTCTGATCGATCGGCAAGTCGACACGGAAGGACCGAGCTGACCATGTCTGCGCCAATCGAGCCCGCCCGAATTCCGGCCCAGCCGACAAATCAGACCGCGAAGCCCACCGATTCGGCAACGCATTTTCCGGTCACTTCCGCATCGCCGATCGGCCCGGCAACCTTGCCGCCATCTTCGGCACCCGCCTCGGCCGCCGTCGAAATTGTGACCGAGACGACACCGAAGTTCCCCCTGCGCCGCGCCGCCCTCGCCGCGTTCTGCGCACTGTGGCTGGTCGGAGCACTGGCGGCCCTGGCGACGACGGCCGACGCCGACTGCGGCCCCGCCTGCGCCGACACCTCCGGATCGGCATCCGGTTCGGCCTCGGGCTCGGCGGGATCCTCCGGGTCGGCCACGGCGGGTCTGCTGCTGGGCCTGCCGATGAAGACGGTCGCCCTCACGATCGTTCCGGCCCCCCAGTTCCCCTCGTTCGACAACGTGATCACGCATGAGAGCAGCTGGAATCCGTTCGCCGTCAATCCGGAATCGGGCGCCTACGGCCTCGGGCAGGCGTTGCCGCCGGAGCGGATGGCCTCCCACGGCGTGGACTGGATGATCAACCCCGTGACCCAGATCCGCTGGACCTACGACTACATGGTCGAGCGGTACGGCAGCCCCGACGGGGCGTGGGCATTCTGGCAGTCCCACCACTGGTACTAGCTGCCGATTGTCGCCGGACCACTTCAACTGTCACAATCGAGGCAGGGTTGCGAGCACTCTGAATGCTGTGACCCGCGAGGTCATACCCCCCGCGGGTGTCGAATTGACGAAAGGCATCGGCATGTTCGTGCGAGTTTTCGCCCTGTCGTTCCTGGTTGCCGCGGCGTCCCTGGTCGTCGCGGTGCTGTACGGCGGGCCGGAGGCCGTGGTGCTGGTCGCAGCCCTCGGCGTTCTCGAGGTATCGCTGTCGTTCGACAACGCGGTGGTCAATGCCAGTGTCCTGCAACGCATGAGCGCGTTCTGGCAGCGCATCTTCCTCACCGTGGGAATGGTGATCGCGGTCTTCGGGATGCGCCTGGTCTTCCCACTGGTGGTGGTCGCGATCGGTGCGCATCTGGACCCGATCGAGGCGCTGCGGCTGGCGATGAACCCGCCCGCCGGCGGCGCGCCCTTCTTCCCGGACGGCCGGCCGAGCTACGAGACACTGCTCAACGACGCCAATCCGAAGATCGCGGCCTTCGGCGGGATGTTCCTGCTGCTGCTGTTCCTGAACTACATCTGCGCCCAGCGTGAGGTCACCTGGCTGAGCTGGCTCGAGCGCCCGCTGGCGCGGATCGGGCGGTTCTCGATGTTCACCGTGGTGATCGCGCTCATCGCGCTGGTGCTCACCGCCGGAGTGCTCGCGCCGAACAACAAGGCCGACGTCGTCATGGTCTCCGGCGCTCTCGGCATGGCCACCTATTTTCTCGTCGACGGTCTCGGCGCCCATTTCGAGAACGAGCAGCCCGGACAGGGCCCCTCGCGCGCCGCTCTGCTGACCGGGCGCGCCGCCTTCTTCGGCTTCGTCTACCTCGAAGTGCTGGACGCCTCGTTCTCCTTCGACGGCGTGATCGGCGCCTTCGCCATCAGCGCGGATCCGATCGTCATCGCACTCGGGCTGGGGCTGATCGGCGCGATGTTCGTCCGTTCGATCACCGTCTACCTGGTCCGGCGCGGCACGCTGGCCGAGTACATCTATCTCGAACACGGTGCGCACTGGGCGATCGGCGCGCTCGCGGCGATCCTGCTGGTCTCCACCGGCCATCACCTGAACGAGGTTGTCACCGGCCTGCTGGGAGTGGGGATCATCGCCGCGGCCTACCTCAGCAGCATCGTGCACAACCGGCGTCACCGTACGTCCGCTGTCACCGAGACCGAGCTGGAACATCTGTCCCTCGGCGGTGACGAGCTGACGCTGCGCGGCGATGCCGGCACGCTGTCCAGCCTCGACGGCGGCTTGCCCATCGATCGGGTCACGGTGCGCGGCGACGCACTGCCGGCGCGGGACAAACTCAACACCGAGGCGTACTGAGAAATGGCGTACCGCGCGCTGCGCGACGTCGCCGTCGGCACCGGTCGTATTCTCGGATCATGAGGGCGCGGCCGCTGACACTGATCCAGGACGAACTCGTCGACTACGACAAGGCCATGGAACGCATGACCGAACTGGTGGAACAGCGCCAGCGCGACGAACGGCCGGATACGTTGTGGCTGCTCAGCCATCCGCAGGTCTATACGATCGGGCGCCGGACGCCGAGTGCGCATCTCCCCGATCCGGACCACGGGATTCCGGTGGTCGAGACCACCCGCGGCGGACAGCTCACCTATCACGGCCCGGGGCAGCTCGTCGGATACCTCGTCGTGAAACTCGGTGCGGGCGAAGGCGTCGTGGACTACATCCGCGAGGTCGAATACCGCCTGGTCGCCGCGCTCGGCCGGCTGGGCATCCGGGCGCAACGCCGCGATACTCCGCCGGGCTCGGAACTGCTCACCGGCGTGTGGACCGTCGAGACGGGCCGCAAGATCGTCTCCATCGGCATGCGGCAGAGCCGCGGCGTCACCAGCCACGGCTTCGCCGTGAATGTCGACGGCGACCTGGAACCGTGGCAGTGGGCCGTCGCGTGCGGACTGCCCGACGTGGATATGACGTCGGTGCGGCGCGAACAACCGGGTGCCGGAATGGATCAGGTTCGTCCGATCGTGGCGGAAGCATTCGAAGCGGAAGCCTCCGACACCGTCTGATCACACGGCAGACCGGATTCCGCCAGTCGCAGTATCGCGGCGGTTACCGCCGCACTGTAGGCCCGGCTGGCCGGGGCCGGTCGGCGCGCCGGATAGTTCGAGCGGTGGGTCACCACGACGCCGTTGCGCAGCACCACGGTCGCGTCGGTGACGGTCGCCGCGCAGTTGCCACCCGCCTTGGCGGTCAGGTCGACCACGACCGCGCCGTCTCCCAGCGCGTCGAGCGCAGTCCCGTCGACCAGCAGCGGAGCCCGTTGTCCACGCCGCACCGCGGCGCAGAAGACCAGATCCGGTTCGTCCGCGCGGATCCGCTCCAGGACGCAGGCGGTGTCGATGTCGCGGGACCAGTGAAAGACGTTGGGGCCCTGCGCGTTCAGCGCCTGTCGCAGTTCGGGCCGACGTCCCAGCACCACCGGCGGTTCGGCCCCGCACGCGGCTGCCGCCGCGACGGCCGACAGTCCGGCCGGCCCGCATCCCAGAATCAGGGAACGGATCGGCCTGCGCACGGTGCGCGGCACCAGCCGCCGGCCCGCGAGATAGGCCACACTGCCGGCGATCCGGCTCATCGCCGAAAGCGCGTCCAGGGCACCGGCTTCGTGGGAAAACAGCTCGAACGCAATCGATTCCACGCCCACATCCCGCAGTTCGGCGATGTCCGGCGCTCGCCGCAGCGGGTCCTGGAAGCCGATCAGCGTGAGATGCGGCCGCCGCGGCATCGCGCGCAGGTCGTGGGTGGTCGGCTTGACCCAGGCCAGCACATCGCACGCCGCGACCACCGCGCCCGGATCGTCCACGAGGGCCGCCCCCGCGAACCGGTAGGCGGCGTCGTCGAATCCGGCCGCCCGCCCGGCGCCGACCTCGAGCACGACCCGCATGCCGGCCGTGATCAGGCGTCGGACTCCGTCCGGCGTCAACGCCACCCGCCGTTCCCGGGCGGCGGTCTCGCGCAGCACGCCGACGATCACGCCGGTGGCTCCGCGATTCCGCGCCGCCGCAGGATGTCGCGGTAGGTGGCGCCACCGCTCAGCTCGGCGACCAGCCCGCCGAGCCGGTCGAACAGTTCGTCGATCAACTCTCGCGACTCGGTGCCGGGTCCGTGCCGGGGCGCGAGGACGTTGAGCCGCACACCCGTCCGTGGTGAACCGGTACGCCCCAGCGCGACACTGTCGATTCCCGCACCGGCCAGCAAGAGATCCTCGAGATCGGCGCTGTCGCACACGCCCGCCGCATCCAAAAGGGCCGAGTCGGCGACCACGGACAGGAACATGCTCGCGCCGGAGCCCAACGGCCGCAGAACATTCGAGCCGAATTCGGCATTGATCGCGGCGATCCGGTCCAGAGCGGTATCGAACTGTTCGCGCACCAGCTTCCGGTTGTGCTCGAAATAGGCGTCGGGCGTATGGTCCAGCACCGCGCGCACCAGATGTGTACTCTCACGCTGAAAAGCGATGGTGAGTCGCGCCCGGATGCGCTCCAGCCACTGCGTGTCGCCGGTGCACGCCGCGCCCAGTTTGCACGGTCCGAAAGCGTTGTAGCCCTTCGAATTACCGGTCACGGTCACCATCCGGTCGTACAACCGGACCGAGCCCTGCGCGGTCGGCACCTCCAGCGCGGCGAGCGGGATATGCCCGCCGACGAGCCGGTCGAAGGCCATATCGCAGACCACCGGAACCTCGGCCGCGACGAGCACCTCTGCGAGTTCCCGCAATTCGTCCGACGAGTACCGCGTGACGACCGGATTGCCCGGCAGCGTCAGCAGTACGGCACAGACGGCATCACCGTGCCGTGCCAGTTCCCGGGCCAGTGCGATCGGGTCGATGCGGAACGAATCGTCCGCTGTGGCCTCCGGAACCACCACGCGCACATCGAATTTCGCGATGTGCGTGGCGAAGTTCTTGTAGAAGCCCTCGGGACAGACGATCACCGCGCCGGGACGCACGACGGTCGCGATCACCTCCTCGAGCATCAGCATGCTCGAATACGGGCAGACGACAACCTCGTCGGCACGAACCCGGACGCCGGTCACTCCGTCGGCGGGGCGGTGCAGCCGGTCGAACAGGCGGGCGGCGGCCGACTCCCGCAACTCGAGCGGTTGCCGCTTGTCGTAGTCCGGCAGACCTCTGCGCCGGATCCGATGCGGCGCCAAGTCGTTCCACGCCCGCCGCAGGGCGCGCGACGCCGCCGGATCGATCTCGAATCCGGTCTCGCCGTGGTACGCGTCCAGGACACCGTCATACCGGCGGCCCGATCGGCCAGGAAACGGCGCGGTCTCCGACAGCTGCCGGCGCAGTTGCTTCTTGCGCTCCTCCGAACGCAGGATCATCGCGGCGGCGGCCCGCTCGGCGTGCCGGGGGCCGCTCGTCACAGCCGCCCTGTTTCCAGCGACGCCTGACCGGGTGCCGGGATGTCGTCCCAGGCGCGAACGAGCGTCTCGCGGAACAGGTCCCGCCCCTCACCGTCGCCCAGGCGGTCGAATCGGGCCAGCCGCGGATCGGCCAGCAGATCGTTGACCACGATCGCCGAACCGATGCGCCGCAGGTCGTAGAGCTTCTCGAAGCGCCGGACCGCGAACGCCACATCGTGTTTGAGCACCGAAAAGCGCGTCGCGACCCGGGTCTGGCGGGAGTAGTCGTATTCCCCGACACAGACATACCGGTCGTCGACGACCAGCATGCTCTGCGCGTTGCGCGCGTGCTCCCGCTTGACCAGCACACTCTCGACACCGGAACGCGCCTGCCACCACAGTTTGTCGTCGTAGGGCCACACATCTTCGATGCGGTCCAGAACGTACATGCGCCGCACCGTGACTCGCGGCTCGTGCACCGCGTCGGCGAGGCGCACGATCGCGGCATGGTAGTCGTCGCCGACGTCGCCGCCGATGGTGCCCAGGTCGGCGGTGTGAATGGCGCGCACGGACTGTTCGGCCTGTTCCAGGATGGTCAGCCAGTCGTTGACCGTATTCCACTCCCACACCGTTGCGCTGCGCGAAGGTATCTGCGCCAGTAGCTCTTCCGCGCGCTCGAGCTGGCGAGCGGCGATGAGGCGCAACGGCTCCACCTCCTCGCGCGCACCGCGGGCGTCGAGCACGGTCTGCGCGATCGTCAGCACCCGATCCACGACCCCGGGGTCCTTGCCGAGGAGCACGTTGAAGCGCATCCGCAGGTCGTAATGCCCGCCGGGTTCGGACGAGCCGGCGACGCCGTCCATCGGAAGTTCCTGCCCCAGCGCCGAACTCAGTCGTTCCCGCAGCGGCAGCGGCGGCACGCGGGTGCCGTTCTCGATCTGCTGAACGAGGCTGCGTGAACAGTCCGCCTGTTTGGCCAGCGCGGCCTGGGTGAGACCGGACTCGATACGGAGCCGGCGCACCAGTTCGCCGATCCGTTCGCCACCGTCTGGGTCAGATTGTGTCACGATGCGGAATTCTAATCACATGTGGCCCATCGCATCATCAGCTAAACATCAATTTTTCATTACTCCGGTGAACGCGCGGCGAACGCAGCTCGCCGATAACTCGAATACGCCCGGCCCGCTGCGGATTCTGCCACACGACGCTCGAAAGCGTTCCGCAGAGCCAACTTTCACGCCGTCGCAACCCTCTCCGGTAATCAATTCAGATATTCGCTGGGCATATCTGATTGAAGATGAGCATTGAGGTCCCGAAGATATCGCAGATAAGCACTGATGCTTAGTTGACAGCCCCGGAAAGCCGTCCTTAGCATTTAGCTATAGCCACCGGCTCTCCGTTCATCGGAGCGGCAACGACCGCCGCAGCGGCCGGCTTGGTGGAAGGGGAATGCCATGACGCTTCATATCACCGACTGGTTGATGACCAGCGATGTCACCCCGGAATCTGCCCAGCGCCTGCCGTCACTTCCCGGACGATGGTTGCTGAGCTGGCTGCCCGGCGAGCTGCTGACCCAGGAACAGGCGCTGAGCGGCATGATCCTGGACGAGATCCTGTCCGATCCGGCTTTCGTGGACGACCTGGGGGTCGTCGAGATGGCTACCCTGCACGCCGCCGAACTCGGCATCACCCTGGACGAGGCGGTGATCCGGCTGTGCGCCCGGGTCCTCGAACGCACAGCCCTGCGATCCGGCGATATCGGGCCGGACGACACCGAACCCGGCGATATCGAGCCCGGGGATATCGAGCCCGGGGATATCGGGCCGGGTGACAGGGGGGCGCGTACCACCGAATACGGCCCGGTCCGAGGCCACCCGCACCTCCCGCATGCCCACCGCACCCCGGTGTCGCTGCACCGGCCGCGGCATACCGATCACGATCTGTCGGCCGCGCCCTCATAGCAGAGCCGCAGGTCGTGGGCGATCCGTTCGCCGTCGACCGCCACCCGCGCACTGGCCGGCGGATAGCCGCGTCCCACCACCGTGTAGTCCCCGGCGGGAAGATCGTCGATCCGATAGCGGCCGTCGCCGTCCGTCCACGCGGCGGCCACCACCGCGCCGCCCGAATCCAGCACCGCCACGTGGGCGTGAGCGACCGGACCACGCTCCGAGCGCACCCGGCCCGACAGCACCGCCATCGGCGCGAGTTCGATGTCGTAACGCAACATGCCGGTTTCGGGAACGGTCAGCGTGGTGGCATCCGGCCTCCGATGTCCGGCGACCGCGACCAGGGTGTAGGTGCCGGCGACGATGCCGTGACAGGCGTAGGCGCCGTCGGCTCCGGTCACCGCAGCACCGACGACCTCGCCGCGCCGATCGGTCAGGGTGACCGTCACGCCCGCCAGTGGCCGGCCCGGCCCCTCGGTGACGATGCCGGACAGCTCCCCCGACCCCAGCAACGTGAGATCGACCGTCTGAGGTTCGGAACCGATCGTGACGTTCACCGCGGCGGGCTGATGCCCCTCGGCGGAAGCGATCAGCACATAGCCGCCGGCGTCCGGCACGCTCAGGCGGTAGCCGCCCGCCTCGTCGGTCGTCGCGCGGGAAACCTGGTGTCCCCGTTGGTCGATCAGTGTCAGCGCCGCACCGGGGACGGATTGCCCGTCGTCGCGGTGGATGCGTCCGGACAGACGCGCGTCGCCCTGCACGTCGCCGACGACCTCCGGGAACGCGGTGTGTGCGGCCGGTTCGGCGAGGGCGGGCTCCGATTCCGACCGGGCGGCTTCGCCTTCCGCGTCCCACAACGGCTCTCGCTCGGGTTCGAGCGCAGACTCGGCGGCTTCGACGTCGGCCACGGTCGGCACGTCCTGCGACGGTTCGGCGCGCTGCGGCTGCGCCGGTGGTGCCGAACTGTCCTGCAGCGGAATCTCTTTCATGAACAGCAGCACCACACAGGCCAGCAGCGCCACGCCGGCGGCGGCGTAGAACACGCCGTGCAGGGAATCGGTGAAGCCGACCAGGATGGGCTCGCGCACCTGCGCCGGCAGTGCCGCGATCCCGCTGGTGTTGGCCTGCAATTGGTCGAGCTTCCCGGTGTCGAAGCCGGGCGGCAGCACACCGCCGAACGCGTCGATGATCTTGTGCGGCAACAGATTGAACAGAATCGTCAGGAAGACCGCGACACCCAGCGTGCCGCCCATCTGCCGGAAGAAGGTCGCCGACGCCGTCGACACACCCATATCCGACCGCGGACCGGCATTCTGCGCCGCGATGATCAACGTCTGCATACAGCCGCCGAGGCCGAAGCCGATGACCGCGCTGTACACCAGCGGCTGCCACAGCGGGCTGTCGTAGTGCACCTGCGCGTATAACGCCGCCCCGCACGCGATGACGAATGTGCCCAGTACGGGCAGGATCTTGTAGCGGCCGGTCAGTTTGGTGACCTGCCCCGCGATCAGCGAGCCGATCATGATGCCCAGCACCAGCGGCAGCATCAGCAGACCGGCCTTGGTGGGCGAATAGCCCCGCACGACCTGCAGATACAGCGGCACCATGCTGATCGCGCCGAACATCGCGATACCGACGATGAAGCCGCCCAGGATGGTGATGGAGAACGTCGAATTCCGGAACAGCCGCAGTGGGATCAGCGCGGCGTCCTTCATCAGAAATTCGACGAGGACGAACAGCACGAGCCCCGCCGCACCGATGCCGTAGCAGAGCAGCGCGCGCGGTGACTCCCAGCCCCAGCCGCGGCCCTGCTCGGCCACGATCAGCAACGGCACCACACAGATCGCCAGCGCGATCGCACCGAACCAGTCCACACGATGCCGCTGCCGCTCGTGCGGCACGTTGAGCACCTTCGCGACCACGGCCAGCGCGAGCACACCGATCGGGACGTTCACCAGGAACACCCAACGCCAGCCGTCGATACCCCACAGCGTGTCGTAATCGGAGAAGAAGCCGCCGAGCACCGGGCCGGCGACCGTCGCGGTGCCGAACACCATCATGAAATAGCCTTGGTACCGCACGCGTTCGCGAGCGGGCACGATATCCCCGATGATGGTGAACGCCAAGGACATCAGGCCACCCGCGCCGAGACCCTGGAATGCGCGGAAGGCCGCCAGCTCATACATCGACGTCGCGAACGTACACGCCGCCGAACCCACCACGAAAATACCGATCGCCAACAGATAGAACGGCTTCCGACCATAGATATCGGCCAACTTGCCGTACAACGGCGTCGAAATCGTCGCCGTAATCAAATACGCCGTCGTCGCCCACGCCTGCTGATCGAAACCATGCAAACTATTCGCGATCCGGACAATCGCCACACTCACAATATTCTGATCCAGCGCCGCCAAGAACATCCCCAGCAACAAACCAGACAAAATAGTCAAAATCTGCCGATGCGAGAGGGTGCCCGGCGCGGGGCCCGGGGCCGGCTGCGCCGCAGGCTCCCGGGTGGTCGAAGTGGTCATATTTCCAAGCCCTGTTTCGGTTCGGCCGTCGATGGTGGAGTTGATTCGATACCGCAGTTGAGCCGGTCGAGCAAAGCGATCAGAGTGGACCGGTCCGCGGCAGGCCAATCGGCCATCACCTCGGCGATCCAGAGGTTGCGCAAGCGTCGATTCTCGGCGAACACCCGACTACCCTCGTCGGTCGCGGCCAGAACACATGCCCGGCCGTCGATCGGGTCCGCCCGACGCTCGACCAGGCCGTGCGCCACGAGCGATCTGGTCTGCCGGCTGATGGTGGAGATCTCGGCGTGCAGTTGCTCGGCCAGCTTCCCGGTCCGCTGCGGTCCGTCGTGAACCAGGCAGAACAGCATCGCGTAGGCGAGTTTCTCCAGTCCGTCCGGACCCGCCTTGGACAACTGTGTTTTCGCACGATTCACCGCGCGAACGAACCGGATCAATTGAGCGCCGAGTCGATCGGCGTCGTCGAGCGCTGTGGCAGTGACGGTGCGGTCAAGGCCGGCAGCGGTCATCGGGTGTCCCCTTTTCCCAGATCCGCAGACTTGCTTAGCGCGTACAAATAGTTGCCGGCGCCAACTATACAGAGGGCGTACGGCGGTCGTTCATTTCCTCAGAACAAGGTCATCGGCTCGATCGGCGCCGGGTCCACGAGGGCCGGGAGCTCCGCGCCGGCGGACCGCACGTCATCGTAGAACCGCCGGGCCAGCAGTAACGAATCCGCATTGTCCGGAGTGTGAACGAAGACCGTCGGCGACCGTCCCTCGCGCAACCACTCGACGACGAGATCGCGCCACGGCCGCCAGCCGGCGACGGTCGCCTCGATATCGTCGTTGCCGTGATACCGCACGATCGGATATTCGGTCAGCGCCCGTAGGCGGCGCGGCAGCCGCGGCTTCTTCGCACTCGCCTCGTATTCGCCGGGGCTGCGCGGCGGCGCGGCGAACAGGGTGGTGGTGTCGAACGGAATCCATTCGGCGCCGACACGTTCCAGCACATACTCCAACCGGCCGGCGGCCTCGGGGTCGGCGAAGAAGGCGCGGTGGCGCACCTCGACCGCGCAGCGATACCGGCGCGGCAGGTGGTGCAGCAGTCCGGCGAGCACGCCGAGATCGTCCGGCCCGAACGAGGCCGGCAATTGCGCCCACAGCGCGTGAATGCGCGGCCCGAGCGGTTCGACCGCGCGCAGGAATTCCGCCAATTCCGTTTCCGCACCGCGCATCCTGCGCTCGTGTGTGATGGTTTTGGGCAGCTTCAGCACGAAGCGGAAGTCCTCGGGCGTCTGATCCACCCACGACCGCACGGTGGCCGGGTTCGGCGTCGCGTAGAAGGTGGTGTTGCCCTCCACCGCGGTGCAGTACCGGGCATACCCGCCCAGGCGCCGCCGCGAATCCGGCTGATACGCGCGCCACGCCTCGTGCGTCCACTGCGCGCATCCGACCGAGAGTGTCATGTGTCGACGGTATCCGCCGGCGGTGACAACACCGCGCGGCGGTTCAACTCTGCGGTGCGCCGCCGCGGAAGAACAGGATCTGATCGCCGTAGTCGGCCAGGGCACGCGCTTGGCCGGCCTGCCGGATACCACTGGCGGGCAGGTTGGTCAGTTTGGCGAACATGCCGGAGTTGCCGAACGCCGCGCGAACCTGGGTTTCGGAGGCGTAGTCGGCGCCGTAGTCGGCGAGCATCGCGAAATCCAACGGCGCCAGTGGTTCGTCCAGCGGCTCCTGACCGGCCGGTCGCCCGAGTGCGGCGAACTGCCGGGCGGCACCGTCGGCATACCAGCACAATTCGTAGGTCAGATTCTCGATGGTATTGACCGCGAGCACCGGCCACTGCCGCGAAAGCCGCAGTGCCAGAGGATTTTTACCGGTGGGAGCGAGTTCCCAGAACAGGCTGAGCACATGCACCCAGCTGCCCGCGCGCTGCAGCAGCACCACGTCGTCACCGAGGTTCGCGGCGGCATTGAGGGCGGGATCGGGCATATGCCAATGGGTTTCGCCGACTCCGGCGAAGGCGCTGCTGTCCACCGGATGCGCGCCGTCGGCGGCGTAGGCCTCGATGACGGCCGCGCGCACCAGGGCCACGGCGTCGGCGGCGGCGCAGCGCACACTCAACGCACCGTAGGAGGTGGCGATCTCCATCGGCTTGGACGGCGGGTCCGCCAGCGCACCGGCGGCGAGGGGTTTGAGCCCGACCAGCCCGAGCTTCCAGTTGATCTCCTCGATCGTGGTCAGATCACCGGCGGTCTGGTAAAGGATCTGCTGCTGGGTGAGATATCCGGCCCGCTCGAGCGTCGGACATTCCAATTTCACCAGGGCGGCATGGGTTTTGCTGGTGAACTCGAGTTCGTCGATCGAGGTCTCCCGCAGCCGGGTCGTCATCTCCGGCGTGGTCCACGCGGAATACCGTTCGCGATACGTCGCCAGCGCCTGTTTGCGGCCGCGACCGATCATCAGCGTGCGCAGCAGCATGTTCAGGCTGGCCAAATAGCGCCCGGCCTGATCGGGATTGGCGGCGAACAGGCCCGCGCGGATGCGCACCGCCTCGGCACTGGCCGCCACCGCCGACTCCGGATCCAGCCGGCACAGCCACACCCCGCATTTGGACAGACCGTCGGCGCACACTCCCGCCGCCATCGGATAGTTCTGTGCCACTTGGTGATACGCGTCGCAGGCCTGGCGGATGGTCGAGGTGGCCAGTTCCCGATGGCCGATCGTGCGGGCGGCCTGTTCGAACAGTCGCAACGCCTCGGTGACCTGCCCGGCGAATTGCGCGGTCACATGACCGGCGGTCAGCCAGTGCAGCCGGATCAGCACCGCCTCCTGGGCGGGTTCCAGCGCGGCGGGCGCGCGGTCGCGGTCGGCGCCCTCGGCCTTGGTGTCCAGGCAGGCCCTGGCCAACTCGCACAGCGACGTCGCCAGGCGCAGTTCGGCCTCGGCCGATCGTTCCTGGGCGGCGGCCCGTCTGTGGTCGGCCACCTGCTGTTCGATCGCGCTCAGCGCACTCGCCATCCCAACTCCCGCATCACCTTCCGCATACGGTCGTCGACCGGCCGCATCGTGCCGTGCCGAGTCTGCCACATCCGGGCACCGCGCAGCAGCCGACGACGTCCGCGAGCCGCGCCGCAGAGCGCCGGCAAACCGGGCCCACTCTCGGAAAAGAAGCGAATCGGTGTTAACTTATAGAAGAACCTCGAGTAACTTGATCGATCGGAGTGGCTATGACCACGGCAGTCGTCGTCGACGTCGTCCGGACCCCGTCCGGTAAGGGAAAAACCGGTGGCGGCCTGTCCCAGGTCCACCCGGCCACCCTCCTGGCCGGAGTGCTGTCCGACCTGGTCGCACGGAACGACCTGGATCCGGCGCTGGTCGACGACGTGATCGCCGGCTGTGTGACACAGAGCGGGGAACAGGCGTTCAACATCGCCCGCACGGCGGTGCTCGCGGCCGGATTCCCGGAGTCCGTTCCCGCCACCACCGTGGACCGCCAGTGCGGCTCCAGCCAGCAGGCCGCGCACTTCGCCGCGCAGGGCGTGATCGCCGGCGCCTACGACATCGCCATCGCCTGCGGCGTGGAGTCGATGTCGCGGGTACCGATGTTCTCCAACGGCCAGGGCGCTGATGCCAATCGCGGCCCGATCGCCCACCGCTACCCCGAAGGCCTTGTGCAGCAGGGTATTTCGGCCGAGGTGATCGCCGCCCGCTGGAAGTTCGACCGCGCCGCCCTGGACGAATTCGCGGCTCGGTCGCATCGGCTGGCCGCCGAAACCGCCGCGGCGGGCGGATTCGATCGCGAGATCGTCGCGGCCGGAGACTTGCAGGCCGACGAGACCATTCGCCCGACCACCACCGTCGAGGGGCTGGCCGGTCTGCGTCCCGCCTTCGCCGACGACCGGTACCTGGCCCGCTTCCCGGAGATCGAGTGGTCCATCACGCCGGGCAACTCCTCCCCGCTCACCGACGGCGCTTCCGCGGCACTGATCATGAGCGAGGAGAAGGCCGCCGCCCTCGGCCTGCGCCCGCGCGCCCGCTTCCACTCCTTCGCCGTCACCGGCGACGACCCGCTCCTGATGCTGACCGCGGTCATCCCCGCGACCGAGAAGGTGCTGGCCCGCGGCGGACTGTCGATCGACGACATCGACGCCTACGAGGTGAACGAGGCCTTCGCGCCGGTTCCGCTGGTGTGGGCCCGCGAGCTGAACGCCGACCCGGCCAAGCTGAACCCTCGCGGCGGCGCCATCGCGCTGGGGCATCCGCTCGGCGCCTCCGGTGTCCGCATCCTCGCGACGCTCGTCAACCACCTCGAACAATCGGGCGGCCGCTACGGCCTGATGACGATGTGCGAGGCCGGTGGTCTCGCCAACGCCACCGTCATCGAACGACTCTGAGGCCGATCGGATCACGTGTGCCGGTCGGCGTCCCCGACGCCGACCGACGCACGCTACCCGCGGTGCCGGCAGCTGTCGGGCACAATATGCCCGGCGGTTACCAGCGCGTCGAACGCCGCCTGCTTGATGCCACAGCCGTCGGTCGAACAATCGGTGTGCAACTGCATCACCTGGTGTGCACGTTCCACGGTCAACGGCCGGGTGGGCGCCGAATGTGCCATCACCACAATGAGATAATCGGTAGACAACTCCATGACATTGCCCCATATCCGGTTCTACATGTTGATGTAGCTACACGGTAACTCCATAGTGGGCCGCTGCCGACGGACAAGTACCGGACAATCCGGTGCCCAGAGGACATCTCAACGGGCACACGAGGATTGCCTCACCTAATCCGCTCGCCCCGATCCGCCTCGGCTACTCGTCGGAGACATCCGGGAACGCCTGCTGGCGGTGGCCGCCACGCAGGGTTCCCGTCAGATACGCGGCCTTACAAGCGCGTCGGGCGATCTTGCCGCTCGACGTGCGCGGAATCGACCCGGCCGGCACCAGGAGCAGTTCGCGCACCGTCACCCCGTGGCGCGCCGAAATCGCCGCCCGCACCACCTCGGCCACCGGACCCGCGTCGAGTTTGGCTGCGCCACTTCGCCGTTCGGCCACGATCACCAGGTGTTCGCCTCCCGCCCCGGAGGCGGCGAGGTCGGCGGGCAGCTCGTCCCCGCGTACCGAGAAGGCGGCCACGAAACCCGGCCGCAGTGCGGTCGACGACTCCTGTGCCGACATCTCCAGATCCTGCGGATAGTGGTTGCGCCCGTCGACGATCACCAGATCCTTGACGCGGCCGGTGATGTACAACTCGCCGTCGTGATACACGCCGTAGTCCCCGGTGCTCATCCAATATGCCTGCGGCGCAGTACCTTCGGCGTGGCTGCCGGCAGCCTGCCGGGCGCTGAGCCGGTTGTGGAAGGTCGCCTCGGTCTCCTCGGGACGGCCCCAGTAGCCGATGCCCATATTCTCCCCGTGCAACCAGATCTCCCCGACCCGGCCGTCCGGCAGTTCGGCGCCGTTGTCGTCCACGATCACCGCCCACTGCGAGCGCGCCACATATCCGCAGGACACCTGGGCCACGGCGTTTTCCGCATTCGGGTCGACCTCGACCAGATGCCCGGCGTTGAGCCGGGTGCGGTCGGCGTGGACGACCCGCGCGGCGTCCTCGCGCCGGGTGGCCGATACGAACAGAGTGGCCTCCGCCATCCCGTAACACGGTTTGATCGCCGTCTTCGGCAATCCGTAGGGCATGAAGGCATCGTTGAATTTCGCCATCGACGACACCGACACCGGCTCACTGCCGTTGATCAGACCGATCACATTCGACAGATCGAGGTGCTCCCCCGCCTTCGGCCGCCCCCGCGCGGCGGCGTGCTCGAACGCGAAATTCGGTGCGGCGGCATAGGTCGCGGCGCCGTCGGAGGCCGCGGCCAGCTCCTTGATCCAGCGATAGGGCCGCCGGACGAACGCGCTCGGCGACATGATGGTGATGAACTTGCCGCCGATCGCCGGCAGGATCACACACAGCAGGCCCATATCGTGGAACAGCGGCAACCAGGTGACGCCGCGGGCGGTTTCGTCGATTCCGAGCGCGTCGATCATCTGCAGCAGATTGGTGCCGACCGAGCGGTGCGTGATCTCCACACCGGCGGGCGTGCGAGTGGAGCCGGAGGTGTACTGCAGATACGCGACGCTGTCGATGGTGATGTCCGGTTGGGTCCAGCCCGCGCCGACGCTGTCGGGTATCGCGTCGACCGCGATGATGCGCGGACGCTGGCTCGCCAGCATACCGCGGAAGAATTCCCGGACCCCGCCCGCCGCGGAACTCGCGGTCAGAATCGCGGTCGGCCGGCAGTCGCCGAGGACGGCGTGCAGCC
Source organism: Nocardia mikamii NBRC 108933 (assembly GCF_001613505.1). Lineage (GTDB taxonomy): Bacteria > Actinomycetota > Actinomycetes > Mycobacteriales > Mycobacteriaceae > Nocardia > Nocardia mikamii. Next base: position 74,619 of record NZ_BDCM01000016.1, on the reverse strand, counting down.
GGTCGGTGTGTCCTGGTTCCTCCGGGTCGAACAGCGGCACAGCGATATTGCCCGCGTACACCGCCGCGAACATCGCCACCACGTAGTCCAGACCCTGCGGAGCCAGCACGGCCACCCGGTCCCGCGGCCGGGTCACCTGCTGCAACCGGGCCGCCACCGCCCGCAACCGCGCACCGAACTGGCGCCAGGTGAGCTCGTGGTACTCACCGTCGCGCTCGCGCGAATAGTCGATGTAGCGGTAGGCCAGCTCGTCCCCGTTCGCCGCACTGTGCTTGTCGACGAAATCGATCAGGGTCGCATCGCCCAGGATGGTGATATTGCCGTCTTCGTCCAGATAGTCATCGAAGGTCTCGCCGATCATTCCCTCATCCTTTTCACGCACGTACGGCACGCACGAACAGTCACGCAGGAACGAAAGCCCGGAGCCTGCCCTCGGCGGGGCTCCGGCCGGGCAACTCAGTACCGACCGAAGGTCAACGACACGTTGTGGCCGCCGAATCCGAAGGAATTGTTGACCGCGTAGTCGATCCGCCCGGGCCGGGCCTGGCCCTTGACGATGTCCAGATCGACCTCCGGATCCTGGTTTTCCAGGTTGAGCGTGGGCGGGACGAGGCTGTCGCGGATCGACAGCACCGTGAGCACCGATTCCAGCGCCCCGACGGCGCCGATGGAATGTCCCAGCGCCGATTTCGGCGCGTAGACCGAGGCGTGGCTACCGACCGCCGCGGCGATGGCACGGGCCTCCGCGGTATCGCCGATCGGCGTCGCCGTGGCATGCGCGTTCACATGTGCCACATCGGTTTTCGACAATCCGGCGGTCTGCAACGCGCGGGTGATGGCCCGTGCCGCGCCCTTACCGTCCGGATCCGGTGCCACCAGGTGGAAACCGTCGGAGGTGAGACCGGCGCCGAGCAGGCGGGCGTGCACGGTGGCGCCGCGGGCCCGGGCGTGTTCCTCGGATTCGAGCACCATCATCGCGCCGGCCTCACCGAAGACGAACCCGTCGCGATCGGTGTCGAACGGACGCGAGGCGCGTTTCGGATCGTCGTTGCGCGTGCTCATCGCGCGCATCATGGTGAAGGCGGCGATCGCCACCGCCTGGATCGACCCCTCCACGCCGCCGGTGACCACCACATCGGCATCGCCCATCACGATCATCTTCCACGCGTTGGCGATGGCCTCCGACCCCGACGAGCACGCCGAAACGGGTGTCGCGATACCGGCTTTGGCACCCAATTCCAGCCCGACCACCGCGGCCGCGCCGTTGGGCATGATCATCTGCACCGCGAGCGGGCTGACCCGGCGATATCCGCCGTTGGCCATCTTGTCCTTGACGTCGATGAGCGCTTCCGCACCGCCCAGCCCGGTGCCGATGGAGACGCCGAGCCGCTCCGGATCGACCTCGGGCGCACCGGCGTTGCGCCATACCTCGCGCCCCAGCACCAGCGCCATCTGCTCGACGTAGGACAGCCGGCGGGTCTCCTCGCGGCTCAGTACGGTGGACGGAACGACCTTGAGGTGACCGCCGATGCGAACCGGAAGTTCGAACTGGTCGATGAAACCGTCGTCGAGTACGTCGATTCCGCTCTCACCGTTCAACAGTCCCTTCCACGTGGAATCGACATCACCGGCGATGGACGTGGTCGCGGCCAGGCTGGTGACGACGACGTCGCGGTAGCGCGTACGGCTGGAAACCGTCATTCTCGGCTCACTTTCGACAGGCGACACTGCGAAACAGGGGCAACACTGCGGCGAATACAAGCTGGAGCGACAACGGTGGCGGTGGAGCGGCTACATTAGCGAGGCGAACACGACCGGCGTAGCCCTCAGTGCCACCCGGCGACCCGGTCGTGACTGCACTGTACCGGTTTCTTCCCGCAGCGCCGCACGGCGATCCACAACGAGGAAGGGCAACACCGTGGTCAGGAATCTCACCCAACTCGAGTTGCTGCTGGAACTCGAGCCCGTGGCGGAGAGCAACGTGCATCGGCATCTGTCGATGGCGAAGACGTGGCATCCGCACGACTACGTCCCGTGGGATGCGGGACGCAATTTCGCCGCCCTCGGCGGAACCGATTGGGACCCCGCCCAGTCACGCCTGAGCGAGGTCGCCCGCGCCGCGATGGTCACGAATCTGCTCACCGAGGACAATCTGCCGTCCTACCATCGCGAGATCGCCGAGAACTTCTCCGCCGACGGCGCCTGGGGCACCTGGGTGGGCCGGTGGACGGCCGAGGAGAACCGGCACGGCATCGTGATTCGCGACTACCTGGTCGTCACCCGCGCGGTCGACCCCGTGGCCCTGGAACAGGCCCGGATGGTCCACATGACCAACGGCTACGACGCGATGAAACTCGTGCGCGAGAGCGGCAAGGCCGCCGTGGTCGACCGGGCCGACACCGGATTCCTGCACTCGGTCGCGTACGTGACGTTCCAGGAACTGGCGACCCGGGTGTCGCACCGCAACACCGGGAAGGTCTGCGAGGATCCGGTCGCCGACCGCATGCTGGCGCGCGTCTCCGCGGACGAGAACCTGCACATGATCTTCTACCGCAATTTGTGCGCGGCGGCTTTGGATCTGGCGCCCGACCAGGCGCTGGAAGCGATTACCGATATCGTGTGCAATTTCCAGATGCCGGGCGCCGGGATGCCGGATTGGCGGCGCAACGGCGTGCTGATGGCCAAGCACGGAATCTACGACCTCCGCCAGCATTTGGAGGAAGTGGTGATGCCGGTGTTGCGCAAGTGGAATGTGTTCGATCGCAACGATTTCACCGCACGCGGCGACCGGGCGCGCAATACCCTCGGGGAATTCCTGGAGAAACTGCGAAACGATTGTGCGCGTTTCGAAGAACAGCGTGACCGGGCGCTGGCCCGGGATGCCCGCAAACGAGACCTGGTGGGCTCCCGGTCGTGAGCGGCGGCGGGGCGGCGGTGTAAGCGACTGCATCCCCGAGCATTTCGATTGGGTTTCGATAGCGACAGAGCGGCAGAACACATTGCCAGAAAATAGCCGCGGGTGCACACTGGGAGTTATGACCGCTTCACCCCGCGCTGCTCACTCCACGGACCGCGAAACCGTGGCGCTGATCGACGCATCCCATCCCGTCGTGCACGTCGAATTCCGGATCGGCGATCCGCACCGGCAAGCCAAGATGCGCGCGGTCATGGACCGGCTGCGCGTGGGAAACCGGTTCCGGAACCGCTGATTTCGCCCGACTCGCCGACCGCCCGCTAGACCGCGATACCGACCAGATGGCCGACCGCGTAGGTCGTCGCCATCGCCAGCGCACCGCCCGCCAGCACGCGAATCGTCGCGCGCCGCACCGGCGCCTGCCCCAGACGGGCACCGACGGCGCCGGTCGCGGCCAAGGCCACCAGAACCGCCGCCGCGGTGACCGGAACCCGGATCGCGGCAGGTACCAGCATGGCCAGCAGCGGCAGCAGGGCGCCGACGGTGAACGCCGTCGCCGACGACAGCGCGGCATGCCACGGGTTGGTCAGCTCGCTCGGGTCGATTCCCAATTCGGCCTCGGCGTGCGCGGCGAACGCGTCCTTGGCCGTCAACTCCTCGGCGACCTTCCACGCGGTGGCCGGCGTCAGCCCCTTGCCCTCGTAGATGGCGGCCAGTTCGGCGAGTTCACCCGCCGGGTCCTCGGCGAGTTCGCGCCGTTCCACGGCCAGCACCGCGCGCTCGCTGTCGCGCTGGGTGCTCACCGACACGTACTCCCCCAGCGCCATCGACACCGCGCCCGCGGCGAGTCCGGCGACGCCCGCGGTGACGATCGCCGACGTCGACGTGGTGGCCGCCGCCACACCCACGACAATCCCTGCGACGGAGACGATTCCGTCGTTGGCACCCAGCACCCCGGCTCGCAGCCAATTCAGTCGCACCGACAAACCCGGACCGTGAGTTTCCGGCCGGACCACACTCTCGATTACCGCCGTATCTGCTTGCACCGGACAAAAATAACTCGCCCGCCTTTTCTCCGCCAGCAAAGAAAGGCTGCCCGAATTTAGGTAAACCATTGCACAGGAAGGTATTCCATACCTTATTTCGAAAAGCGGGAACGCTCACTCGATCGACGTCGGCGGTACCGAATTCCGTTCGTCGCCAAGACTTTCGGTACCGCCGTCGCCCGAGACCGATGTGAGCTGCCGCACTGTCCGATTCGCGTCGATCGGCCATGGCACCCGCACGGTCCCGTCCCGCCCGTGTCGCGCCATCCAGCGTTGGGAGGGCCGGATTGCGGGGTGATTGCGGCTCTCGCCGCTTACACTTTGTGAGACCAACTGGAAAGGGACTGGCGCAGAATGGACGCGGTCGTCACGGAAGTTGCGGTCGAAGGTAAGCGGCTCATCGACGAGGTGTGGCTGGGGCGGATCAGTCGCGAGCAGGCGGTACATCGGTTCGTGCAGGTGGGCGACGGGTTGGTCGAGTTCGACACGGCCGCCGACATCGTCGACGACGGACTGGCCTGGCTCGATTCCCACGCCTCCCGGCTACGACTACTGGCCTGGTGCTCGTGGCTGGAACTACCGGTCTTCGGCGGCCTGGCGGTCCTCGGCGTGCTGACCGAGGACTATCTGTCCACCGGATTCTCGCTGATCCTGCTGGCCGCCCTGCAGTTGGTGCACCGGCACATCGGTCCGCCCCGGCCGCCGATCCGGCGGCGGCAGCGCAGCATCTGAACGGCCGGACTTCCAGCGCCGGTACGCCTCCGGCAGACACCGCGCGCACGGTCGGTATCCGGCGGCGACGGCGGTGGCCTCGTCGGCGAAGAACACCCGGTATGCGGCGTAATTGCCGCGACGCAGGGCGCGCAGTGCCGCCGGGCAGTCCAGCCGTCCGTAGATGCGCTGACGCCGATGACCGCCGACTGTGCCCGCGGTCGGGCTGCGGTACGGCACGGCGTCCGAGTCGAGCAGTACGTAATCCCGCGCCGCGATACCGTCCTCACCACCCATCGCCGCGGTCCTCACGCATCGTGGAAAACCAGGCCCAGAGTATGGCGATGCCCGCTGCGCACCACGCTCACGCCGTGACGCATGGGCGCGGCCGACCAGCCGCGCGTGGACCGTACGGGGCGTTCCCGGGTGGTGAAGACCAGCCCGTGCCCCTGCGGCAGAGCGACTGCCGCGCCGCGGGATTGGGCGCGCGGGCGTTGTTCGACCATCAGGAATTCGCCGCCGGTGTAATCCGAGCCGGCGGCATCCAGTCCGATCACCACCTGCAGCGGAAAGATCATGTCACCGAAGAGGTCTCGATGGAGCGCGTTCCAATCGCCGGGTCCGTAACGCAGCAGGATCTGCGCCGAGCGATTCTGCCCGGCCCGGTGACACTGGGAGATCCAGTCGTCGAGGCGGTCCGGCCACGAACCGGGACGGCCCAGTCGTTGCGCCCAGTTCCGCGCGATGGGTAACAGTTTCGGATACAGCGCGGCACGCAACTCGGACACCACCGCGGGCAGATCGTGGGTGAAGTACCGGTACTCGCCGGACCCGAAACGGTGGCGCGACATCTCGATGGTGGAGCGGAAGCGGTCGTCCTCGGTGTACAGCTTCGCGAGCGCACGGCACTCCTCGGCGCTCAGCAGGCATCCGCTGAGCGCGTATCCGTGCTCGTCGAGTTCGTCCGCTATCCGCGTCCAGTCCTGCGCCTGCACCCGGGCGCCGAACGGCGTCGCGGTGAGCTCCGCACCGGTCGGCGCCGGGCACGTTTCACGCGGCATGTTCGAGCTCCAGCAGTTGCCGCTTGCGGTCGATCCCGCCCGCATAGCCGGTCAGGCGGCCGTTCGCGCCGATCACCCGATGGCAGGGCCGCACGATCAGAACCGGATTGGCGCCGATCGCGGCCCCGACGGCCCGCACCGCCGCCCGCGGCGCACCGACCCGGGCGGCGATGTCGCCGTAGGTCACCGTGCGGCCGTAGGGGATGTCGTCGAGCGCCTGCCACACCCGACGCCGGAACTCACTGCCCTCGACTGCGTAGTCGAGTTCGAAACGAGTGCGCTGCCCGGCGAAGTAGCCGTCGAGCTGGTCGATCACCGAGGCGAACGGTGCGCGATCCTCGATCCGATCAGGTTGCGCTACACCACCTTTCCCGCCCGCGATGGACAGGGCGGTGAGGGCGACACCACCCGGGCGCGGCTCGCCGACGAGCATCAGCTCACCGAGCGGACTCGCCGTCGTCGTGTAGACCGTCATTGCTGATCCTTTCGGTATTCGATCCGTACGCTCCCCAATCTGCCGGAGCCCCGGAGCGAATACCGGCGGAAATCAGACATCGCGTCCCGGCCGCGCGGCGCCTGCGGGTATGGCGGGAATGAAACGGTTCGCGCAGGCGTCGGAGCGGAGATGCGACTTCCCGATTCCGCGCGCGAATTCGTCGGCGCCGGCGCCAACGCGACCCTGGTCACCCTGAACGCCGACGGCAGCCCGCAGGTCTCCGTCGTGTGGGTGGCGTTGCAGTCCACACCCGACGGCGACGAGCTGGTCAGCGCACACCTCGGCGAGTATCTGAAGGTGCGCAACGTGCGCCGCGACCCGCGGGTGGCGCTGACCATCGTGTCCGACCAGCCCAGTGAACTCATGCGGCCGTACCTCTCGGTCACCGGCACCGCGCGCATCGTCGAGGGCGGCGCGCCGGAGTTGTTGCGGGAATTGGCCGCGGTATTGTCCTCGCCCACATCGAAATTCCCGCCCGCCGACGCACCGCCGGGCCTGCTGACCCGCATCCGGATCGACCGGATCGGCGGGATCGGTCCCTGGACGAACTGAGCGGATCAGCGCGCCTGCCCGGGCCGGCGGCGCGCACGGGCCGGCGCTGCGTTCAGGCGTTCGACAGCACCGCTGTGCGCCGGACCGGCTGCAGGGTCTTGTCCAGATTCGTGCGCATGGTGGTGGCCGAATCCAGCAGGTAGTTCTGGCGCACCTTCCACGGATGCCGGTCGCCCTGCCGCGGGAAGTCGCCGATGGACCGCTGGATATAGCCCGAGGCGAGGTCGAGCAGCGGATGTTCGGTAAGCTCGGCCTGCGGCTGTGGCACCACCGCCTCGTATCCGCGCCGGTCCATATGGGCGATCACCCTGCACACCAGCCGTGAGGTCAGGTCGGCGCGCAGCGTCCAGGACGCGTTCGTGTAGCCGATACAGACCGCGAAGTTGGGGACGCCGGTGAGCATCGTTCCCTGCCAGACGAACCGGTCGGACAGGTTAACCGGCTCACCGTCGACCTCCAGCGTGATGCCGCCGAAGGCGAGCAGCTTCAGACCGGTCGCCGAGATGACGATGTCGGCGGGCAGCACCCGGCCCGACTTCAGGCGGATCCCCTCGGGCACGAAGGTGTCGATGTGATCGGTGACCACCTCGGCCTTGCCCTTGCGCATCGCCTTGAAGAAGTCGGCGTCCGGTACCGCGCACAGCCGCTGATCCCACGGGTTGTACTCCGGGGTGAAGTGTTCGGCGACCAGTTTCTCGTCCTTGAGAATGCGAGTGGTCAGCCCGGTCAGCAGCTTGCGCGCGGACTGCGGGCGACGCCGGCAGTACTGATAGAAACCGACGTTGAACAGGATGTTCTTGGTGCGGATCACCCGGTGCGCCAAGCCCGCCGGCAGCAGTTCCCGAATCTTGTCGGCCTGCTTGTCCCGGCCGGGGACCGCGGAGATCCAGGTCGGCGAACGCTGCAGCATGGTCACCAGCTCGGCCTGTTCGGCCATCGCCGGAACCAGCGTCACGGCGGTGGCGCCGCTGCCGATGACCACCACCTTCTTTCCGGCGTAGTCGAGATCCTCCGGCCAGAACTGCGGATGCACCATGGTGCCGGAAAACGTTTCCACGCCCGGGAATTCGGGCGCGTGCCCCTGGTCGTAGTCGTAGTAGCCGGAGCACGAGTAAAGGAAGCGGCAGCTCAGGGTGCGCTCCGCGTCGCCCTGCCGCAGCGTCAGCGTCCAGCGTGATTCGGCGCTCGACCAATGTGCCGCAACGACTTTGGTGCCGTAGCGAATGTGCTTGTCGATCCCGTAGCGGCGGGCGGTCTCGGTGATGTAGCGCAGAATCGAGGGACCGTCGGCGATCGATTTCGCGTCGCGCCAGGGCTCGAACGGGTAGCCGAGGGTGAACATATCCGAATCGGAACGGATGCCGGGGTAGCGGAACAGGTCCCAGGTGCCGCCGAGCGTCTCGCGCGCCTCGAGAATCGCGTAGGACTTCCCGGGCAATTCCGTCTGCACGCGGTAACCGGCGCCGATTCCGGACAGACCGGCGCCCACGATGACGACATCGACATATTCACCAGCTGCGGTCATGGTTCCAGTGTGCTGGTTCCTTCCTCTGCATTCTTGACTTTGCACGACAAGTATTTGATTCTGGACGACATGTCGGTGATCCGCTCGGCCGGTTTACGCGGTTTCCGCGCGACCGTGGCCGAACTCGGAGGAAATGCGGAGGAATACGCGGCGGCCGCCGGATACCCGATCGCCGCCCTCGACGCCGACGACCTGCTGGTCTCCGACGAGGCGATGGCACTGGTGCTGGAGATCGCCGCCGACCGGCTGCGGTGTCCCGATCTGGGCCTGCGGATCGCCGCCCGGCAGGACCTCGGCATGCTGGGACCGCTCGCGCTGGCCATCCGCAGCTCCCCCACCCTGGCCGATGCGCTGGAATGCACCTCGCGCTACTTGTTCGTGCACGCCCGCTCTCTGAGCCTGACCATCGAACCGGATCCCTACGGCGACCGCGGCGTGACGGCCCTGCGCTACGGCGTCGAACCAGGATTTCCGCAACCCGTCCAGGGCACCGACCTGGGCCTGGGATTCCTGCACCGCACACTGATCCGGCTGGTGGAAGGCCCGTACGGGTTGCGCTCGGTGGAGCTGCCGTACCGCCCGCCGGGTTCGCGCGCGACCTATGAGAGCTTCTTCGGCGTCCCGGTGCGCTTCGAGCGACCGGCGGCCATGCTGCGGCTGCCGAGCAACCTCACGAGCCGGGCCATCGCGGGCGGCGATGCGAATCTGCGCCGGCTGGCGGTGGCGTTCCTGGCCGAACAGGCCGGCGACACCGGCGCCTCCACGGTGCCGGGGGTGCGGGCGGCCGTGCAGCAACTGCTGGGTACGACCGCCCCGCAGATCGATTCGGTGGCAAGACTTCTGACGATCCATCCGCGCACCCTGCAGCGCCGCCTGGCGGCCGAGCACACGACGTTCGCCGCCATCGTCGACGATGTGCGCCGCAGTGAGGCGCGGCGTTATCTGACCACGACGGATCTGCCGATGAGCCAGATCGCCTCACTGCTCGGCCTCGCGGAACAGGCGACCCTGACCCGCTGTGCGCGCCGCTGGTGGGACAGCACTCCCACCGCGATCCGGCGCACCGCCCGGGCCTGAGCGGCCGGCCGGATCAGTGCGTGACGCTGGGGTCCCAGCGGCTGGCGGTGATCGTGAATCCCTGGATCGAGGACAGCGGCATCATCGCCTCGTAGTTGCGCTGATAGCCGGTCTTCGTGATGCGCCAGCGGCCGTCGGATTCACGGCGATAGGTGTCGCGGTAGTACGCGGCGCCGCGAATCATGATCCCGTGCTCGGGAACGATGACCGTATCCTCCAGACACCAACTGCCGGAGGCGGAATCGCCGTCCACCGCGATCTCGGGGTGACTGCAGACGTGCGAGGTGATCATGGTCCCGGTCATCGCGCCGCTGAGATAACCGACGATGGCGTCGCGTCCCTCGAACTGCAGCGGTTTACCGCCCGAGGGCGAGCCGTAGTCGGCCACCGCGTCCGCGGCGAGGGTGTCGGCGAACTCGTCCCACTCCCGCAGATCCAGCGTCCGCAGATAGCGGTATTTCAACGCACGAATCTCTTCCAACGCAACCAGATCCATCGCGGTCACCTCCTGGTATCGGCCCCGCCAGCACAATAGAACAGGTTTCTGTTTCGGTCCGGGCTTTCCCGTTGACCGGGACGGCCCGGACCGATTCGGGCGGGTCAGGCGTGGGTGCCGCCGTCGATGCGCACCTCGGTGCCGGTGATGAAGGCGCCGTCGTCGGAGGCGAGCATGGCCACCACGCCGGCGACCGTGTCGGGCGAGGCGAAGCCCTGGCCGAGCATCGGCATCAGCTTGCCGAACAGCGAGAAATCGGCATCCTCGGGCAGGCCCGGGCCGCGGCCGTCGGTCATATCGCTCGAGATCGAGCCGGGCGCCACGGCCACCGCGCGCAGGTTCTGCTTGGAATATTCCGAGGCCAGCGCGTGGGTCATGGACATGATGCCGCCCTTCGACGCGGCATAGGCGGCCATGTACGGGTGCGCGAAGTAGGTGGAGGTGGAGGCGAAGTTCACGATGACGCCGCGGCCGCTGTCCAGCAGCGCCGGCAGCGATTCGCGAATCATCAGGAAGGTGCCCGTGAGGTTGGTGGTGATGATGCGGTTCCAGTCGGCCAGCGGCATCTCGTGGGTGTGCGCCGAGCGGAGAATGCCGGCGGCGTTGACCAGCGCGTCCAGCCCGCCCAGGGTTTCCACGGCCTTGGCGACCCCGGCCTGCACCGAGGACTCGTCGGAGATGTCGATCGTGACGGTGGTCAGCCGATCGGCGCTGCCCTTCTCGGCCGCCTGTTTCGCGGTTTCGGCCAGGCCCGCCTCGCTGACGTCGGCGGCCACCACGGTGCCGCCCTCGGACAGGATGCGATGCACGGTGGCGCGGCCGATACCGGATCCGGCGCCGGTGATCAGAACCCGGCGATCTGCGAAACGCTCCATTGCGAAACTCTCCTCAACTGCGATTTTCTCGTTCGATTGACACACTACGCCTGAGTGGCACGTTGTGCCAGACTGACAAATCGCGCTTAGACTGTGCGGACAGGAGGTGACTCATGCCCGAGTCGAGAACCGTCCCGTCCGCCCCCGCGTCGACGCGGCCGAACCTGGCCCAGCGGCGCAAGTCGGCGACCCGGATGGAGATCGCCCACACCGCCGCCCGCCTGTTCGCCGAACGTGGCACCGCGGCGGTCACCGCCGAGCAGATCGCCGCCGCCTCCGGCGTCGGCCTGCGCACCTTCTATCGCTATTGCCGTACCAAAGAGGATGCCGTGGAACCGATGCTGTCGGCCGGCGCGTCTCGCTGGCTGGACATCCTCGGCGACGGACCGGACGGGTTGCCTACCGTCGCGGAACTGGAGGCCGCCGCGATCCGCGCCCTGACCGTGGTGGACCGCGACGAACTCGACATCACCCGCGGCCTGTTGCGCGCGATGGCCGGCGATACGGCCCTGCGCGCGGTCTGGTTCCGGGTCAACCTCACCGGCGAGCACGCCCTGCTGGACCTGCTGACGACACTGTCCCCGGACACCGATCCACTGCGCCTGCGCACACTGGCCGCCGCGGCCGCCGGCGCGATCCGGATCGGACTGGAGCAATGGGCCGACGACGACGGCCCGGCACACCCGTCGGCACAGGCCGGCGAAATCGATGAAATATCCCCGACCGCGACACGATCGGGCGGACCGGCTCCCCTCGTGGTCAGATGTATGCGCGAACTCACCGCCGGCGTCTACGCGCAAGTCCCGGCGGACACGACCGCGGCGGGCTGACAGTCGCCGCGGGGCCACACCGAACTGCCGCATGATGGGTCCATGAACACCGGGAATTGGCATGTGCTGGTGGAAGAACAAGTCGGCGCCTCGAAGGATTACCGGCAGTGGGAGCTGTCCTCGATCCACCCGGCGGGGACGGATCGGGCCGATGCCGAGCGGCTCGCCGAGGAGCTCTCGCGCACCTACCGCCCCCACCACCCGCTCAGCCCGCGCCGACGGACGCGCTACCGCACCGCCGAGGGCTGGGTGGTCGTGGTCGACGGCGCGATGAGCGACTTCCGCTTCCGGCTCACGATCGCCGAACGCGTACCGGACTGACCGCCTTCTGCCGCAGTCCGCCCGGTCAATCTGCCGGTGCCGCATCGCGTTTCAGCGTGCGCCAACCGCCCGCGCGATTGTTCGCGATGATCTGCCGCAGCATCGCCGACAGTGCGGGGGCGTTGACCTTCTCGCCCTCGCGAATCGCCACGGTACGTGCCGTCGTGTTGTCGTGACCGCCGGTGATGATGCTCGCCGGATCGGGCACGATCGCACCGTCGTAGAGGAAGACGTCGACGTGCGTCTTCGTCGCCAGCAGCGCGCAGATGTTGCCGTCGAGCACGAAATACGGTCGTACCCTGCGCTTTACGGTCTCCGTCACCTGCGGGTCGGCGGCGTGGACGAGTTCGCGCACCTCGCGGCAGATGTCGCGCTGCCAGGCCGGTAGCGCGTCGATGTAGGCGTCGACGCGCGGGTCGGCCCCGTAGCTCACCACCGGCCTCTCCCGGATCAGCTCTTCCCGGATTTCGCTCCGGACTTCTTCTCGGATTTGTTCTCCGACTTGGCTTCCGCCTTGCCGTTCGCCTTCTTTCCCTTCGGCTTCTGGCCGTTCGCGGCGGCGTCGAGGGAACGTTCGGCTCCGGAGCCGGCCACCGCGGCGACGATCAGTCCGGACTCGTCGGCGTCCACGCGCACGGTGTCGCCCGGGTTCAGTTCACCACCGAGCACCAACCGGGACACCTGATTCTCCAGCTGCTTCTGTACCGTCCGGCGTAGCGGGCGGGCACCGAATTCGGGTTGATATCCGTTCTCGGACAGCCAATCCCGTGCCGCGTCGGTGACGTCGAGCTCGATGCCCTGAGCGCGCAGGCGACGGCGGGGGCCGTCGAGAACCAGATCGACGATGCGGCGCAACTGTTCCTGGTCGAGCCGGTGGAACACGATGGTCTCGTCGATGCGGTTGAGGAATTCCGGCCGGAAGTGCTGTTGCAGCCGTTCCATCAGCCGCGGGGTGATCGCGTCGAGCTCCGCCGAGGTGGCCTTCAGAATCAGATCCGAACCGATATTGCTGGTCATGATCACGATGGTGTTCTTGAAGTCGACCGTGCGGCCCTTGGCGTCGGTGACGCGGCCGTCGTCGAGCAACTGCAGCAGCACGTTGAACACGTCCGGATGAGCCTTCTCCACCTCGTCGAACAGGATCACCGAATACGGCTGGCGGCGAACCTTGTCGGTGAGCTGTGCGGCATCCTCGTAGCCCACATATCCGGGCGGTGCGCCGACCAGCCGGGACACCGTGTGCTTCTCCTGGAATTCGCTCATGTCGAATCGGATCAGCCGGTCCTCGTCGCCGAATACCGCCTCCGCCAAGGCCTTCGCCAATTCGGTCTTGCCCACACCCGTCGGGCCGAGGAACAGGAACGAGCCGATCGGGCGGTTCGGATCCTTCATCCCCGCCCGGGCGCGGCGCACCGCCTCGGCGACCGCCACGATCGCCTCGTCCTGCCCGATCACCCGCTTGTGCAGCACGTCCTCCAGCCGAAGCAAGCGCTGCCGTTCCTCGACGGTCAACTCCGACACCGGAATTCCGGTCTGCTTGGACACCACCTCGGCGATGTCGTCGAGGGTGACCGTCGGCACCTCGTCGGCGGTGATGTGGCCGATCCGCTCCTCGGCGACGGAGATCTCGCCCTTGAGTTCGTCCGCGCGGGCGTAGTCCTCGCCCGCGACCGCCGCATCCTTCTCCCGTTCGAGGCGCGACAATTCCTCCCGCGCCGCACGCAGATCCGGGCCCGGCATGCGGGTGCGCAATCGGACCCGGGCACCGGCCTGGTCGACCAGATCGATCGCCTTGTCGGGCATGAAGCGGTCGGTGATGTAGCGGTCCGAGAGCTCCGCCGCGGCGACCAACGCCTCGTCGTCGTAGCGCACCTGATGGTGTTCCTCGTAGACGTCGCTGAGTCCGCGCAGGATTTCGATGGTGTCGGCGACCGACGGTTCGGGAACCAGCACCGGCTGGAAGCGGCGCTCCAGGGCGGCGTCCTTCTCGATGTAGCGCCGGTATTCGTCGACGGTGGTGGCGCCGATGGCATGGAGTTCGCCGCGGGCGAGCGCGGGCTTGAGCAGGTTGCCGGCGTCCATCGAACCCTCGCCGCCGGTACCGGCGCCCACGATGGTGTGCAACTCGTCGATGAACAACACCAGTTCGTCGGAGTGCTCGCGGACCTCGTCGAGAATCTTCGTCAGCCGCTCCTCGAATTCGCCGCGATATTTGCTGCCCGCCACCAGCGAGCCCACATCGAGGGCCACCACCCGCCGATCGGCCAGCGTGCTGGGCACATCGCCGTTGACGATGCGCTGCGCCAGACCCTCGACGATCGCGGTCTTGCCGACTCCGGGATCGCCGATGAGCACCGGATTGTTCTTCCGCCGCCGGGACAGGATTTCCACAGTCTGCTCGATCTCCTCGGCGCGGCCGACGACCGGGTCGACCTTGCCCGCGCGGGCCTCGGCGGTCAGGTCCCGGCCGTATTCGTCGAGCGTCGGAGTGTCGGTGGGCTTCTTCTGCCCCTCGGCGGCCGGCAGTTTCGCACCCGAAAGAGACTGTGCGGCAGGATTTTCCGGACTGTCGGCGATGCCGAGCAGGATATGTTCCGGGCCGATGTAGCTGGATCCCGCCTCGGCGGCGTTGCGTTGCGCGGTGCGCAGGGCCAGTTTGGCGCCGGGCCCGAGCACCACCTGACCGCCCGCGGTCGCGGTGGCCTCTCCGCTGCCGGCCGCACCCCGCATCTGCGCGGCGACCTTGTCCGGATCCAGGCCCAGCTGGCCGATGATCCCGCGCGACGGCTCGACCTGCGTGGCGGCGTAGAGCAGATGTTCGGCGGTGACCTCCGGATTGCCCCAATCCTGCGCGGCCGACCGGGCGATCGCGATCAGCTCCTTGGCGCTGTCGCTGAGCAGCCGCCCCAGATCGATGCGCTGCACCGGCGGCTGCGCGGCCATACCGGGGCCGAAGAAGCGGTTGAAGAGGTCGTCGAAGGAATTGAACGAACTGGGCCAAGCAGCGGTCATGTCCACACCTCGTATCTCGGAATCTCGTCGTCGCAGCGGCGAGCGAACGGACAGCTACGGTCCGCATCGCCGCACTCACTCGCAGAACCACTCCGAAACGGTCGGGTCCCACCGTACCCTCGACCACCCTTCGGTGGAGGCCGCCGACGCATCCGTTACTTTCCAGCGATCCACGTGTACGTTTCCGGCGATCCCTCCGCCGCCCAGTGGGTATCGATGGGAGCATGGGCGCGTCTCGAAGATCACCACCGATCGCACACCGATGTCCGGCGGGATTCGAACACGTTGATCTTGCCGCGGTGCCACACTCGAAGATGGTTGGGCTCGAGGAGGAACTGTGACCACAGCACCGTCTCGCGGCGCCGCCGAGATCGAAGCCGTAAGGCCTTATCCCCGGCGGATAGCCCCGAAGGGTTCTCAGATCTGGTCGATCGTCACGACGACCGATCCGAAGTTGCTCGGGATCATGTACATCGTCAGCTCGATGGCGTTCTTCCTCATCGGGGGGCTGATGGCGCTGCTGATGCGCGCCGAGCTCGCGCGCCCGGGTCTGCAGTTCCTCTCGCCGGAGCAGTTCAACCAGCTGTTCACCATGCACGGCACGCTGATGCTGCTGTTCTACGCCACCCCCATCGTGTTCGGTTTCGCCAACTGCATCCTGCCGCTGCAGATCGGCGCACCCGATGTGGCCTTCCCGCGGCTGAACGCGCTCAGCTACTGGCTCTATCTCCTCGGCGCCTCCATGGCCACCGCCGGATTCATCACCCCCGGCGGCGCCGCCGACTTCGGGTGGACCGCCTACACCCCGCTGTCGGATATCGTGCACTCCCCCGGGGTGGGCTGCGATCTGTGGATCATGGGCCTGGCCGTCTCCGGTCTGGGCACCATCCTCGGCGGGGTCAACATGCTCACCACCGTCGTCGTCCTGCGCGCACCGGGGATGACCCTGTTCCGGATGCCCCTGTTCACCTGGAACATCGTGGTCACCAGCGTGCTGGTCCTGCTGGCCTTCCCGATCCTCACCGCGGCGCTCATGGCCCTGATGGTCGACCGGCACCTCGGTGGCCACATCTACGACCCGGCCACCGGCGGTAACCTGCTCTACCAGCATCTGTTCTGGTACTTCGGCCATCCCGAGGTGTACATCATCGCGCTGCCGTTCTTCGGCATCGTCACCGAGATCTTCCCGGTGTTCAGCCGCAAGCCGGTCTTCGGCTACACCGCGCTGGTCTACGCGACGATGAGTATCGGGGCGCTGTCGGTGGCGGTGTGGGCGCACCACATGTTCGCCACCGGAGCGGTACTGCTGCCGTACTTCTCGTTCATGACCTTCATGATCGCCGTGCCGACCGGTGTGAAGTTCTTCAACTGGATCGGCACGATGTGGAAGGGGCAGCTGACCTTCGAAACCCCGATGCTCTGGGCGCTCGGATTCCTGGTCACCTTCCTGTTCGGTGGCCTCTCGGGTGTCATCCTGGCCAGCCCGCCGCTGGACTTCCATGTCACCGACTCGTATTTCGTTGTCGCGCACTTCCATTACGTGCTGTTCGGAACCATCGTGTTCGCGACGTTCGGCGGCATCTACTTCTGGTTCCCGAAGATGACGGGCCGGCTGCTCGACGAGCGGCTCGGCAAGATCCACTTCTGGACCACCTTCCTGGGCTTCCACACCACCTTCCTGGTACAGCACTGGCTGGGGGCGGAGGGGATGCCGCGCCGCTACGCCGACTATCTGCCCTCCGACGGATTCACCACGCTCAACACCATTTCCACCATCGGCGCGTTCATCCTCGGCTTCTCGATGGTCACCTTCGTCTGGAATGTGTTCCGCAGCTACCGCTACGGCGAGGTGGTCACGGTGGACGATCCGTGGGGGTACGGCAATTCGCTGGAATGGGCCACGACCTGCCCGCCGCCGCGGCACAACTTCTACGAACTACCCCGGATCCGTTCGGAGCGACCGGCATTCGAGTTGCACTATCCGCACATGATCGATCGCCTGCGCGCCGAATCGCATATCGGCTGGGGCGCCCCGCATACGGACGTGCACGAGACCGCGGCGGCCGAGCCGGAACGGACCTAGATCATCGGGACCGCCGGTGGCGGTAGGGGTTCCATAGGGCCGAGCCTGCGATGGACCACATGCTGCTGCACGAAGGTCCAGGTGTTGCTGGTCGCGAAGTAGACCAGAATGCCGATCGGCATCACCAGTCCGGCGACCAGTGTGCCGAGCGGGAACAGCCACAGCGTCATCGCGTTGATCAGCCGCATCTGCGGCGTCGTCTCGAGCTGGCGGGCGATCGACGCCCGTGCGGTGCAGTGGGTCGCGACGGCCGCGATCAGCACCAGCGGGACCGCCACCACGGCCACCGAGGCGACCGAATCGGTGGAGGTGAGCGTGGCCGACAGCGGCGCGCCGAACAGATCGGCGTGCAGGAACGAGCGCACCTGTTCCGGTGCGAACACGTAATTCGCGGTGTCGGCGTTCTGTGCCGCCGTCATCGCGGTGGAACTGCCGAGGAACGGCACGTGCGAGACCGCGGTGCGGTCGAAGGAATGCAGCACGTGCAGCAGTCCCAGGAACATCAGCAACTGCACGAGCACCGGCAGGCAACCGCTGAGCACGTTGAAGTTGTGCTGCTGCTGCAGTTTCCGGGTCTCGACGGCCAGCCGCTCGCGGTCGTCGCCGCATTCGGCGCGCAACTGCCGCATCTTCGGTTGCAGCACGGCCATGGTGCGTGAGAAGCGGACCTGAGCAGGAACGGCCTGTACAGGACGGCGCGCAGCGTCACCACCAGCATGACGATCGCCAGGGCCCAGGACAGGCCGCTCGCGGCGCCGAACGGAACGGCGAATCCGGTGTGCCACAACCAGAGAACGGCGGCGACCGGGTAGTACACGAAATCGAGCATGGGATATCACCTCACTTCGAGGCACCCGTGGAGGTACGGGCGAGTGAACAGGGCCGGCCGAGCGGCCGCGCGTTCACTTCGGCCGGCGAAAGCACCGGCGTGGCGACGCGCGATCAGCTCCCGTGACCCGGTGCCCTGGGCCGCACCCGGCCCGCCGTATCCGGATTGCTCTGTCGGAGAAAGGATCCCCGTCGCCGCTGCTGCGCGGAGCCGGGAGGTCCGCTGTGGACCGCGACCGGCGCCGGCCGCATCCGGCCGGAACAGGCCGCGACCACCGCCAATGCGAGGATCGCCGCGGCTCCGACCGCCAGCAGCGAATTCGGTTCGCCCGCAGGCACAACCGTGGCGGCGACGATGGACAGCATGACGGCGCACAGCATCAGCGCCGTCGAACGGATCCTCATCACCATGCCGATCAGGGTACCGAACGTCCACGCCCGCCGAGCTCAGCCGACGACCTCATGTCCGGATGCGTGACCCGCGGACCGACCCACGCAAAACGCCCACAGCGAACCAAGCGCTTGCTAGTGTCGGTGGGATGATCTCGACGATCGTCTGGGGTACGGGCAATGTCGGCCGTGCCGCGATCCGCGCCGTGCACGCACACCCCGAACTGGAATTGTCCGGGGTGCTGGTGCACGATCCGGCCAAGGTCGGGCGCGATGCGGGCCGGCTGGCCGGACTCGACCACGACCTCGGCGTCACGGCCTCGGCCGATGTCGACGCCCTGCTGGCGCGCCATCCCCGAGCGGTCGTGTACGCCGCGTCCGGCGATATCCGGCCCGACGACGCACTGCGCGATATCGTCACCGCGATCCGGGCCGGCGCGGTGGTCGTCACGCCCGCGCTGTACGCGCTCTACGATCCCCGCAACGCCCCCGCCGAAGTACGCGAGCCGGTGCGGGCGGCGATCGCGGCGGGCGGCGGTTCGCTGTTCGTCTCCGGTATCGACCCCGGGTGGGGTAACGACGTACTGCCGTTGCTCGTGAGCGGGCTGGGGCACCGGGTGGACACGATCCGCTGTCAGGAGATCTTCGACTACTCCACCTACGACCAGCCGGATTCGGTGCGTTACCTGGTCGGGATGGGTCAGCCGATGGACTACGAACCGCCGATGACCACGCCCGGCGTCCCGACCATGGTGTGGGGCGGGCAGATTCGGCTGATGGCGCGCGCCCTGGGCGCCGAACTCGACGGTATCCGCGAGACGCTGGACCGCCGCGCCCTCGACACCACGGTAACCACCGCGGTGATGGGCGACTTCGAGGCGGGCACCCAGGGCGCGGTGCGGTTCGAGGTGCAGGGCATGGTCGGCGGCCGGCCGCGCATCGTGATCGAACACGTCACCCGCATCCATCCCGACTGCGCACCCGACTGGCCGCGGCCGCCCGACGGTGCGGGCGCGCATCGCATCATCGTGGAGGGCGATCCCCGCATCGAGGTGACCGTCGAGGCCGAGACCGAGGACGGTAACCGGGCCGCCGGCGGAAATGCCACGGCCGTCGGCAGATTGGTCAATGCCATCGACTGGCTGGCCGCGGCCGAGCCCGGTCTCTACGACGCCCTCGACGTTCCCTTGCGCCCCGCCGTCGGCAGATTCGCGAGCGACCCATCCGAAAGGACACCGCAATGAACATCGATATCCCCGAGGGGAAGGATCCGATCGGCTACGTCTGGGGTGAGATGGTGCCGGGTATCGGACCCGCCGCCTCGAAGTTGTCGCTGGCGGTCTACTCGCACAGCACCCTCGGACTGCGTGAGTTCGAGGCGGCGCGGCTGCGGATCGCTCAGATCAACGGCTGCCTGTTCTGCCAGGACTGGCGCACCGAACGCGACGGGCAGAAGGTCGAAGTCGGCTTCGACCAGGCCGTCACCGAATGGCGCACCACCGATTCGTTCGACGATCGGACCCGGCTGGCCGCCGAATACGCCGAACGCTACGTGCTCGATCACCACAACCTGGACGACGAGTTCTGGACCCGGATGCGGGCGCACTACAGTCAGGCCGAGATCGTCGAGCTGAGTATGTGCATCGGCTCGTGGCTGGCGTTCGGCAGGCTCAACCGCGTGCTGGGACTCGACACCGTGTGCGTACTACCGGGCCACTGACCGCTGCGATACGCGAGCAGGGCTGTCACTGCTTGGGCAGGGCCCCTGCCATCCCGCCGACGTCGGTCACCTTCCAGCCGCTGTTCGGATCGATGTCGACGGTGTAGGTGACGGTGGTCTGCGCACCCTGTGGCGTCTGCGCGCTGGTGGAGTCGACGTTGAGGAACACGTCGACCTTGTAGACGCCGTTCTCGGTGCCCATCACCTTGGCGGCGATCGGGGTCGCCGACGAGGTCCACTTCAGCGGGACCAGGATCTCCTGCAGCTTCGGTGCGGTGGCGTCGAATTTCTGCGCCAGTTGCGACGACGTGCCGGCCTTCAGTTTGCCGATCCACGCGCCGACGTTCTGGTAGTCGATATTCGAGGCGCCGACCGCGTAATCGGTGGCGACCTGCTCGGCGTGCTGCTGCGCCGCCGCCCGGTCGTCGCGGTCGTGCAGATCGCCGCGCGCCGACAGCCACAGCGATCCGAAGACCGCGGCCAACGCGATCAATGCCACTGCCGCCGCCGCGGTGACAACGGTCGAGAGCCGGATCGACAGTGTGCGAGGCGCTTTGGCGGGTTTCGCCACAGTCTCGGCGGTGGTGGACTCGGCGGTGGTGGGCACGGAGGACTCGGCCTCCGCGTCGACTGCCCGCTTCGGTTCGCTACCGGTGTCGTTCGACATGGCGCCCTCCTTCTCGGTGGTACTACTTGACATTGATCCGCACCCGCACGGTTCCGTCGGTGCCCACATCGTCGAGGGCCTGCGTGATCAGACCGGAGATGTCGATGCGCGGCGCGGCATTCGTGGTCGCCGCCGCGAGCGGCGCGAGCGCCGGCCCCAGGGACTTCAACTCCGGGCCGAGTTCTGCCAGCCGGTCGGTCAGCCTCGCCAGGAACGGAGCCAGACCGTTGCCCTCGGTGTAGCTTCCGGCGGGACGCGCGTCCACCATCCGGCCCACCGCCGCGACCAGATCGTTCAGCGCGTGGGTGAACCGCACGAACGCCGGCGCGGCCGTACCGGTGGCCGGACCGGCCCACTCGATGTCGGCCGCCGCGGCCTGAAAGCTGTTGAGCAGATCCGCGATCCGCGGGCTCCGGCTCATGATCGCGGCGGCCAGCAGATCTCCGGATCGGGTCAGATTCGGAATCGCGGCGTCGGTGCCGTTCAGCGCGGAACTCGCGGTGGCGACCAGCGAGCCCACCACCTCGGGATCGAGCTGGTTCATGGTCTTGGTGACCAGCCGCGCGACATCCGGAATCGACAGCGGCATGCGCACATTCGACGTTTCCAGGCGCTGGCCGTCGTGCAGGTACGGCCCGTCGCCGGAGACGGGCCGGAATTCGACATACGGTTCGCCGAGGGCCGACAGATGTTCGATGGTCACCGTGCTGTCGGCCGGCACCCGTTTGTCCGCGGCCAGCCGCATGCCGACCTCGACACCCGCGGCGGTATGGCGCACGGCGGTCACCCGGCCGACCTCGAGTCCGGTGAGCAGCACCGGCGATCCGACACCCAGACCACCGGAATCGGTCAGCACCATGGTGGTTCGGTGGTAGTCGGCGAAGGGGTCGGCGCGGACGACGCCGAAGGTCAGATAGCTCGCCCCCAAAACGGTGATGGCGACGATCCCGCCCAGCGAGGTCAGCGCACCCCATCTCATCGCACCACTCCGATCATTCGCAGGGTCGCCAGGATGCGGTCGGTCTGCTGATCGGGCGGCACGTCCGCGGACGCGTCCGAGCGCACACCGACGATGTTCACCTTCGGCCCGCGTTCGACGAACGGAATCACCTTGTCGCGCAATAGTTCCACGACCGCCTGCAAGTTCGAGGGCCGGCTCAGGTCCACCGGTCCGGCCGAGAGCAGCAGCGGCGCGAAGGCCTGGGCGGCACCGTCGGCGCCGCGCAGCACCGGTCCGAGCCAGGTCAGCGACGCACCCACCGGCCCCAGCCCACCGAAGATCTTCGTCACGCCGACGATGGAATCGGTGATGCCGTTCATTTGATCGACGGAGGTCCGGCTGAGAATGTCGTCGAGTTCCGGCTGAATATCGTGCAGCACCCGAGCGTTGGTGCCCAGGCCGTTGAGCAGCGCGTCGACGCTGTCCAGGTTGTCCGCCAGATCCGTGGCATCGGTGGCCATGGTGTGCGAGATCCGGGCGGTCTGCGCCGGATCCCGCGGCAGCGTGCGATTGAACTGCTCGATGACGTCCTGCAGCTGGGTCACCGCACCGCCCTGGGTGAACGCGGCGATCAACGCCATCGTATCCTCCAGCTGCACAGGCGGTTTCGACTGTGCCATCGGAATCGTGGACCCGTCGTGCAGCAGGGTGCCGAAACCGTTCGGCGGGGTGGTCAGCGCGACGTGGATATCGCCGAGCACCGTGTTCTGCCGCAGCTCGGCGACGGTGGACGCGGGAAGGCGCACAGACTTCGAGATGTCGGCGTCGACCACGACGTAGCCACCGCGGCCGCCCGCGGCGCCCGGTTTCACGACGGTCACCCCGGAGACCGTGCCGACCTGCGCGCCGTTGGCCATGATCTTGGCGCGCGCCGGTAGGTTCAGCACATTCGAGAACTCGATGCGCACGTGATAGGCCGGGCCGGACACCGTGGTTCCCGGCACCGGTACCGACGACGGGTCGAACGCGCATCCAGCGGCCGGCAGCGCGGCCGCCACGACGATCGCCGAGCCGAGCGTGAATCGCCGGAATCTCATCGCGCACCTGCCAATCCGAATATCAGGGCCGCCATGTCCACCTTCGCCAGACCGTCGGCCGCGGTGCAGCGTCCGGGAGCGAGGGCGTCGATCGCGGCGCACACCTGGTCGGCGTGGTCCTGCGCGATCGCCACCTTCGGCGGGGCGTAGCCGATGCCGGAGTCGCCGACCGTGTGCACGGCCTGGGCGAGAACCGGTGTCAGCGAGATCATCTGGGTCAGTGAGCCCACGTTCGCGCGCAGGAATTTCACCAGCGGGACCGTGTCGTCGAGGGCGCGCATGATCGGATCGCCGAACAGGGTGGTGAGGTCATTGAGCATCGGCAGCACCTGACCGAGGCCGTCGAACAGCGCGGCGCCGGGCCGCAGCAGATCCTCGGTGGCCTGGTCCAGGACCGGGCCCAGGCGGGTCAGCATCGTCTTCAGCTCACCCCAATGCGCCTCCACATCCTTGGACACCGAGGCGAACGCATCGAAAATGCCTGCCAGGTGGGCTATATCGGCATCCGGCGCGGACAGCGCGGTTCCGAGTTTCTGCACCAGCGCGTTGATCTGCGGTCCGGTGCCCGCCGTGGCGTCGTTCAGCGAGGTGAGTCCGCGGGCCAGCGCGTCGGGGTGCGCGGCGTCGGGTCCCTGGATCTGCGAAGACAGCTGGGCCAGCGCGTTCAGGGTGTCGCTGATGCTCTTGGGGGTCAGAGTTCTGGTGAGACAGCGCGCGGGATCCCAGCGTGCGGGGTCCTTGCCACCGGACACCACCGCGAGTTCGCGGGAGGCGACGATGCTGTCCGACAGCGTCGTGGCACCGGCGTCGGCGAGGATCGGATGATCGGTGTCGACGTCGAATTCGACTTTCACAGCATTGCCTTGCACGGCAACGGATTTCACCGTCCCGACGGTGATTCCCCGCATGGTGACCTGGTTGCCTGGGTAGAGCCCGACACTGTCGGGCATGATCGCGCAGTAGGCCGTGGTCGCCTGCAGCGGCTGGAAGGCGACGAGATAGCCGACCACCGCGACCGCGACGACGGCCACCGTCCCGGCGATCGACATGAAGGCCCGCGAACCGAGCAGCTTGTGCAGCATCAGCAGTCCTTCCCCGGCACCGGGATACACAGGTGAGCGGCCGGTGCGCCGACCGTCTGCCCCGACTGGTCGACCGCCACCGCGTCGTCCGCACCGCTGAGTTGCGCGAATTTCTGCTGCAGGCTCTGCACCGTGCCGATCACCGGCTCTAGTTCGCCACCGAGCTTTTCCAGCTGCGGCAGCGCGTCACTCAACTGCTGAAGTTTCGGTTTCAGCGCCGAATCGTAGGTGGGCGCCAGTGCCGCGACCCGCTCGATCACCGCGCGCAGCAGCCGCACGCCCTCGCGCAGTTCGGCGCGCTTGTCGACCAGCAACGTCTCCATCTGGTTGACGTTGACCATCAAGCGGCCCAGGTCGTGTTTGGCCCCGTCGTACATGGTGACGTATTCGTCGGCCACCGCGATCGCGTCGGTGACCTGGGTGCGCTGCCGGTTGAGCGCGTCGACGTAGGTGCCGAGCGTGTTCAGGGTGGTGCGCAGCGCATCCGGCGCGGCCTCGATGGAGGTGTCCAGGGCGGCCAGATTGCGGCGCAGCGTGTCGCCATCGATCTGCCGCAGCGGTTGCGCCGCATCCTGGAAGGTTTGCACGAGACTGTAGGGCAGCCGGACGCGGTCCATCGGAATCGGCTTGTCGCCCAGTGGTTTACCGCCCGCGGGAAACAGTGCGACGTAGTTGCCGCCGACGATGGTCAGCATCCGGATGTCCAGCGTGGACTGATCGCCGACGAAGACGTCCGAATCGACGGTGAACCGCATCCGCACCCGATCCGGATGCAGCTCGAGCGATTCCACCTTGCCGACCGGGATACCGGCGACGCGAATATCGTCGCCGACCTTCACCGACTGCGCTTCGGAGAGTTCGGCGCCGTAGGTCGTCTTGCCGAACGGCACCACGTACAGAATGCCCGCGGCGGCCGCGCAGACCACGACGAGCGCGACGCCGACGATACCGAGCCGGATTTCGCGGCGGCGGGTGGTCGCCGCGTCCGCGACGCGCCGATCCCGCGGCCGGAACAGACCGGCCCCGGACCGATTCAGCCGTTGCATATCGCCACCTGCTGTCCCGCGACGAGCACCTGCACCACCTGCGGTAGTTCGGCATTTCCCTTGGAGCACTGCGGTTTCCAGCCCGCCACCGGCCTCGGCGTGGCCGCGTCCAGACCGCCCAGCAGGGCCGGCAACTTGCCGAAGACGTCCACGGCCTCTTTCGGGTCGGGGAACAGCCGCCGGATGAGCGCGTCGACATCGGTGCCGGACTGCAGGCCGAGGGCGTCGAACAGGCTGTCCAACGGTCCCAGCACCGACGGCGCGGCCATCGCGAACTGCGCCAGCCCGCCGATATTGGTCTGCAGGGCCTCGAAGATGTCGGTCAGCCGGGCCAGCAGCGGCACCAGGTAGTGCACCCGCCCGCCGACGCGCTGCGACAGATCGGACATGTTGTGGATGAGGGCGCCGATCACCTGCTGGCGGTTGTCCACGTAGGAGGCGAGCCGGCCGATCGCGGCCAGCACCGGTTCGACGTTGGTGCCGTCGCCCTCGATCAGCGCGACCATGCTGGCGCTGAACTGGTTGATCGCCTCCGGAGAAATGGTGGCCAGCACCGGTTTCAGGCCGTTGAACATGCTCGTCACATCGAACGACGGCACGGTGTGGTCGAGGCCGATCGTGCGGCCGGTCGGCAGCCGCGTCCCCGGCTTCGGCTGCTGCTGCAGATCGATATAGCGCTGACCGGTGAGATTCTGATAGCGGATCGCGAGTTTCGAATTGTCGAAGAACGGCGCATCGGTCTTCAGCGACAACCGGACCCGCGCCAGTGCCCCGTCGAGGGAGATGTCCTCGACCTTGCCGACCTGCACGCCGAACTGGCGCACGTCGTCGCCCACCTTGAGCCCGTTGGCGTCGGTGAACAGCGCCTGATGCGTATCGGTGTCGCCGGCGACGGGGCGCTTGATCGCGGTGAACACCACCGACAGCACGACGATCATCACCACCGCGAACAGACCCAGCCGCCAGGCGGCGGCGCCGACCTTCATCGGATCCCTCCCAGCAGCGGTGCCAGCACCGGGACGCCACGCACGTCGATTTCCGTGTCGAGCACCGGGCCGTCCGGGGTGTCGTGCAGACCGGCGCGCAGGCGGCGCACGAGTTCGGCGAGATCGGCCCCGGACTGCTGCGGATGCGGAACCAGCTGCGCCGGCGCCGCGAGCATCGGCGCCACAGTGTCTGCGGCGCCGGACAATTCGGATCCGGCACGCGTGCCCAGACCGGCCAGCGCGGGCAGCACCGAACCGGTCAGCGCCGAGGTTCCGGCGTCGTAGGAGCCCCGATGATCCTGCAACCGTGGAATATTGCGCAGCAGATCGAGCACCTGGATGGTCGCGCCCGCGAAGCGCCCACCGCCGTCGAAGGCCGGGCCGAGCCGTCCCACCAGTGCGGAACTGGGCATCGTCTGGTTGTCGGTGATGGTCTGCGCGACCGAGATCAACGCCTGGGCCAGCGGCGTGAAGCCGCGCACATCGTTGGAGACCTGGGTGATCACCGTGGCCATCTGAGGAGTCAGCAGCGCGTTGCCGGTCTGCGACAGCCCGCGCAGCAGGCCACCCATGGTCGCGTCGTAGACCGCGTCGGCGTGCTGTCCGGTCAGGTCGATGGTCGACCCGCCGCGCAACGGGGCGCCGCCGGAACCGGGCCGCAGTTCGATCTCGCTGATGCCGAACAGATTCGCCGGCGCGTAATCCACCCGCAGGCTGTCGTCGAGGCCGTGCAGTTGAGATCGGTCCAGCCGCAGACTGATCCGCTGGGTGCCGCCGTCGGCGGGCACGATCGCCGCGACCTCGCCGACCTGCACACCGTTCACCCGCACCGGCGTGCCGGCCAGCACGCCGTCACCGATCTGCTCGGTGTGCAGGGCGATGCGCAGACTATCGTCGGAGCGCAGGCCGTGATAGGCCAGCGAGACGATCGCGACGGCGGCCACGACCGCGATCGCCACGCCGCCGACCAGCAGCGAGCGCCGCTTGTCCACCGCCACTCCGGGCATTCCGTAATTCGGCACCTGTACTACCCCGTGAAGTCGATCGACGCGTTGAAACCCCAGAGCATCAGCGTCAGCACCATGTCTATGGCCACGATCGCGACCGACGACGCACGCACCGCGCGGCCGGACGCGATGCCGACCCCCTCGGGCCCGCCGGTGGCGAAGAAGCCGTAATAGCTGTGGATGAGGATCACGACGGTCGCGAAAATCGCCACCTTGATCACCGCGGCGATCACGTCGAATCCGGAAACGAATTGGAAGAAGTAGTGGTCGTAGACACCGGCGGACTGGCCGTGGACCAGCGTGATGAGCCCGCGGCAGGCCAGATACGACAGGATCAGCCCGATCAGGAAGGTCGGCACGATCGAGATGGCGCCGGCGATCACCCGGGTGGTCACCACGAACGGGACCGACCGCAGGCCCAGTGCCTCGATCGCGTCGATCTCCTCCGAGATGCGCATCGAGCCGATCTCGGCGGTCATGCGACAGCCGGCCTGGGCGGCGAATCCGATGGCGGCCACGATCGGCGCCAGCTCGCGAGTGGTGGCGTAGGCCGAGACGATGCCCGACACCGGCCCCATTCCCAGGAGGTTCAGCATGGTGAAGGATTCGACGGCCACCGAGGCGCCCATCACCAGGCCGAGCACGATCATCATCGGCACCGTGCCGCCGCCGACGATCACCGACCCGCGTCCCCAGGTCATATCGGAGATGATGCGCAGCGTCTCGTCGCGATACCGCCTGAGCGTCAAGGGAATCGACGACAGCACCTGCCAGATGAAGGACAGGACGAAGCCCAGTCCCTCGACGCGCGCCAGGAGCAGGCCGCGGCGGCGGTAGAAGCGCACGAAGTGGCTGAGCCCCTTGGGCATATAGGTCGAAATCGCCACGTCAGACCAGCCTCGTCGGCAGGAACATCTCGACCACCTGGGTCACGCCCAAATTGACGATCGCGATCGACACCACCGACAGCACCACGGCCGCGTTCACCGCATCGGCCACCCCGCGCGGGCCGCCCTTGGCCTCCAGTCCGCGCTGACAGGCGATGATCACCACCAGGAATCCGAACAGCACGGCCTTGAGCAGCGAGACCCACACGTCGGCGACGGTGGTGAAGGATCCGAAAGTGGCCCAATAACTTCCGGGGGTGACGTTCTGCCCGCCGACGGCCACCGCGTAGCCGGCGACGATGCCGACGAAGATGATGAGGATGTTCAGCAACGGCGCGACGAGGATCATCGCCACCAGCCGCGGGATCACCAGCCGGTGGATCGGCGAGATGCCCATCGTGTCGAGCGCGTCGATTTCCTCGCGGATGGTGCGGGCGCCCAGATCGGCGGCGATCGCGGCCGCGCCCGCGCCGCCGAGCAGGAAGCCGGTGGCCAGCGGTGCGCCCTGTTTGATCACCCCGAGTCCGCCGGTCGCGCCGAGCAGCGAATCCGCGCCCAGGGTGTGGATGAGGTTGCCGACCTGCACCGAGACGATCACGCCGAACGGGATGGCGATCAGGATCGCGGGGATCGCGGTCACCGTCACCAGCCGCCACCCCTGCAGAATCGCTTCACGCCACTGGAATTCGCGGCGGACGATGTCGGTGGTCGTGCCGGTCACCGATTCCCGGGCGATATCCACCGCTCGGCCGAAGGTTCGCAGTGCGGACACGACGGTGTCCGAGAAATTCTTGCGAACGATACGAACAGCGGACGCGCCCGAGGTAGCCCGGGTCACCGGCGCCATGAGCGGCGGGCGGGGTCCGGGCGGTGTGGCTCGAATTTCACAATCGTCTCTCCGTGATCGGCAACACTGCCATCACGAAGCTATCGGTTACAGCTAGTTACAGTAAAGCTGATCACGGTGTGAGGGTGACCGCTCCGAGACCTGCGCAAAGTACGACAATAAATCCAGCTCACGTGCATGTTTTTCTATGTGAACGGGTGTTCTGAAACCTGTTATCAGCACTGATCCGCTATCACTATGATCCGCGTCACGTGTGGCCGGCCACAACGATTCACTATTACGGACTCGCGGCGAAGAGGTGAACCAAGCGTTTGCCGGCACCGCGGCGGCCAGGGGTGGACAACGATCCTCCAGTGTCGAGTCAACGAGCTACCACAGACCTGGGACGAGCCGTCTGGTGCGAGCGCGATAGTCCTCGTAGGAACTGCCGAGAGTTTCGACCATCGCCGCCTCTTCCACATCGATCCGGCGCAGAAAGGCCGAGGTGGGCACGACGATCAGGAGCAGCAGGGAAATCCAGTTCCCCGCCGCGACGCCGAAACCCGTGGTGAGCAACAGAACTCCGGTGTAGGAGGGGTGGCGCACCCAGTGATACGGCCCCCGATCGACGACGGCCTGATCGGCATCGACCTCGACGGTGGTGCGAAACGCCGCGCCCAGTACCGCGATAGCCCAGATTCGCAGCCCCAGACCCGCGACCATCAGCGCGACTCCGGCGATCTGCCAGACGACCTCGTGACGGGTGGTGAAGCGCAGATCGCTGTCCGCCGGCAGCACGATCGACACCACATTCGCCACCCCGATCGCTACGGCGACGACAATCATGATGGTGGTGCGGGTTCCGCGATCGCGGGCGGTGGATCCCTTGCTACGCAACCGGTCCCGAAGCGCCAGTCCGATCTCGAAGATCAACCAGATCCACGTCGTCACCACGGCGGCATTCACGACGACCCTCCCACGACCTCGTGGCGGACCGGATGTCCGCCGGTGCCGAATAAACCACCGCGGCCACGTCCGGCACATCGGGAAGGTCCCCGAGATCTTCCCCGATTCAGTCCAGGAGCTTGCCGAGAATCGGAACGGACGCCGCCAATTGCCGCTGTTCGGCGGGAGTCAGACGAGCGGCGATCAGTTCGGCCAGGTGGCCGTAACCGGCCTCGCGCCGTTCGGACAGCAGGTCCCGCCCGGCGTCGGTGATGTGCAACCGCTTGCGCCGCTGATCGTCGGGATCGGGTGTGCGCGTCAGCAGGCCCCGGCCTTCGAGGGCGGAGACCGCTACCGCGACGGTCTGATGGCGGATCTTGTCGGCCCGCGCCAGATCGGCCACCGTGGCCGGCCCCTCGCGGTCGAGCCGCTTCAGAATCGACAACTGCGACAACGAGATACGGCGCGCCGGTGAGGCCGATCGCATGCGCCGCACGAGTGCGCCGACCACACTCTGCAGCTCCTCGGCGAGCACCTCCCGAGTGTTTGTCACGTCGTCCACGATCGACTAATCTACAGCAGAACTGCGCAGTATTACTGTATTAATCCGACGGCGAATGGGCATGCCGCGTGGAGGGAAGCCGATGACCGCCGAACTGATTCCGGGCGAGCTGACCCACGACGGCCGCCCGCGAAGCTTTCACCTGCGGCCACCCCGGGAACCGGACAGTCCGCTGATCGTCGCGTTGCACGGGAATATGGGACCGGATGCCGGAGGCGGCGGTCTGCTCATGCACGACTGGACCCGATTCGCCGATCACGCCGAGGACTGGGGCGTCGGTGTCGTCTATCCCGACGGTTGCTACGGCAGCTGGGCCGACGGCCGCGGCGTCACGGCCGCGGAGGAGCACGGGGTCGATGATGTGGGATTCCTGCGCAGCCTGATCGACTGGTGCGCGCACACCTACGCGACCGCGGCCGATCGAACGCTGGTGGCCGGAATATCCAACGGCGCCTTCATGTCTCATCGGCTCGCCCTCGAATGCAGCGAACGGGTCGCCGTCTTCGCCGCGGTAGCCGGGGCGCTACCCGCCGACCTGACCGCGGTGCGGCCGACCCATGCGGTGTCGGCGATGCTGATCAACGGCGACGCCGATCCCCTGGTCCCGCTCGCCGGGGGCCACTCCCGCCACCGCGGGCCGAACGATGAACCGCGCGGGCGGATTCTCGGCGCCGCCACGACCGCCGACCACTGGGCGAGGCTCGACAGGTGCCCGGGCGACCGAACCACCGTCACGACCGCCGGCTCCCGCCGCGTCACCGCCGCCCACGGCATCGCCGACACCGCCGTCACGGCATGGACGGTTTTCGGCGGGGGCCACACCTGGCCGGGCGTCGCCGTGCCGGAGGAATGGGCCGGCACTCCCGGCGCGGCATCCACCCTGGAATTCGACGCCACGGTAGAAATCCATCACTTCGCCCGCCCGCTCCTGCGACCGGCGGCGCGGCGGCTACTTCCACCCCGGTCGGAGAAGGAGAACCGATGAGCATTCTCGGCAAGCTGCTCGCCAATCGCCGCGCCGGTGAATCGGGACTGGCGTGGAATCAGCCGAACCTGCTCGGCGACACCGTCTTTCGACTCACGAGCACGGACTTCGAGCCGGAGACCACGCTCGACATCCGGCATGCCTCCCGCCGGATCGGTGGCGCCGACGAGTCTCCCACCTTGAGCTGGAGCGGCGCGCCCGACACTACGACGGGCTATCTGCTGGTCGTCGAGGATCCCGACGCTCCGATGCGGAAGCCGTTCGTGCACTGCGTCGCGCTCCTCGAGCCGTCGGTGCGGAGCCTGTCCCGCAACGCGTTACGCGCCGATACCGACGAAGCGGGTGTGCGGGTACTGCGGTCCGGATTCGGCCGCGGGTACCTGGGCCCCGCGCCGATCAAGGGGCACGGACCGCACCGGTACGTCTTCGAGTTGTTCGCCCTCGGCGCGCCCCTCACCACCGCCGCGGGGAAACCCGTCGAGAGCGCGAAACCCCGGGAGGTGCTGGCGGCCGCACAGGCGGTGGGCCGGGCGCGGATCGACGGATTCTACGAGCGCCCCTGAGGCTCAGGGGCTCTCAGGACCTGCCGTTCGGCCGATAGCTGCGCAGCGCCTGCCGCAGAACCGTCAATCGCTGTTCGCGAAAGTCCGTCCGGCCCTGTTCGACAGCGTCCAGCACGTCGAGCGCGGGATCGGCACACGCCCAGAAGCGCAGCTTGTTCTCAGTGACGGGCCCGAGATCCCGTGCGCGACACCGCTGGATCTCGCGCACGAACTCGTGCCCCGCCTCCGGGTACAGGTAGCAGAGGTCGTAGTCGGGGTCACCGATCTCCACATCGCCGAAGTCGATCAGGCCGCTGATCGCGCCGCCGCTGATCAACAGATGATCCAGGCTCATATCGGCATGGATGAGCGTCGGTTCGAAGTCGAAGTTGGCGTCCTCGTCGAGATATCGCTGCCACGCCCCGGACAGCTCCGCCGCCTCGGCCGCGTCCAGCAACGGAAGCACCTCGGCACGAACGGACTTCAGATCCGCGGCGAAATCACCCCGCGGATCGGCGACCTCGACACCGAAGTCCCGGGCGCGCTCCACCGGAAACGAGTGGATCCGTTCGATCAACTCCGCGATCGTCCGCGCCGTATCGGCGCGCAGCAGGCCCCGCTCGGCCCATTCCGCTTCATCGAGCGATTCGCCCGGCACGAGTGGATACACGCAGAACTCGCCGGGCCCCAGCGGATTCGGCGCGGTGAACAGGAATTGCGGAATCGGCACCGGCAGCAGCGGAGCCAATTCCGGAAGCAGCCCGGCCTCGCGGGCGATCCCTTCCGCCCCGTGCGGATCCTGCGGCAGGCGCAGCACGTAGGCATCCCCGGCCGAATCCAGCTGGAGCGCAACGCTGTCCAAACCCGCGCCCAGCAGGCGCAGTGAACCGTCCGCCATTTCCGGCCGGGGCGAGTCCGCGAGAGCATCGCGTACCCGCGCCCGCCAATCGGGAGGAAGTTCCACGCTCGCGCGCATGTCCATGTCCGCATCGTAGAACCGGTGTCCAGCGGTTATCGCCGCCCGGCGGTCCGCGCAGCCGGGCAGGCGGGGTGAGGGCCGTCTAAGATCGGCGGCGTGCCGGAATCCGGGAGCTCAGTACCCGCCTCGGTCCAGGTGTGGCGGGCGCTGCAGCGGGTCTACGTCGACCTGCGCCCGGAACTGGATGCCGAACTGCGCCGTGACCACGGCATGCCCGCCAGCTGGTACGACATGCTCGTGGAACTCGCGGGCACCACCCGTCTGCGGATGAGCGACCTCGGCGAGACCATGGTGCTCAGCCGCACCCGGGTGAGCCGGCTGGTCACCGAATTGGAGGCGCGCGGCCTGGTCACCCGCGAAACCAATCCCGCGGACGGCCGATCGGCGTATGTCGCCATCACCGCGGCCGGGCGGCAGCGGTTGCACGAGGCCACCCCGCATCACCACGCGGTCGTCGATCAGCATTTCGCCGGTCTGGCCGCCGACGAGCTCGGCGCCCTCGCCACCGCCCTGCACAAGGTGCTCGCCGACGACCTCCCGTGACCCGGTCGCGCACAATGGACCGATGTCCGCTCTCTCGACGGTGCTCGATCCGCTTCGGCACACGGCCGGCTATGCCCGCTACTTCCTGAACAAGAGCGCGCGCGACCGCGAGGACGCGCAGGCGCTGCGCGAGCTCGAGGCCCGGCCGCTCACACTGCCGGCCGGTCTGGAGATCGAATGGCTGGGCACCGCCGGATACCGGATGACCTGCGAGGGCGTGACGCTGCTCGTCGATCCGTTCCTCACCCGGGTGCCGCTGTCGACGGTGCTACGCCGCCGCACCGCACTTCCCGATCCCGCATCGATCGACCGCTTCCTGCCGGACCTCGAAACTGTGGTGGGAATCGTTGTCGGACACGGTCATTGGGATCACGCCTTGGACGCCCCCGAGCTCGCGCGCCGCTTCGGCTGCGCGGTCTACGGCTCACGATCGGTGCGTAATCTCATGACTCTGCACGGACTCGGCGAGCGCGGGGTGGAGGTGGAACCCTACCGCCGCTACGAACTCGGGCCGTTCACGGTGACCTTCGTGCCGAGCGTGCATTCGAAGATCCCCTTCGGCACCCGGATCCCGTCCCCCGGCGACACCAGTTGCGAATCCCTGGCCGCGCTGGCGCCGATGGCCTACGGCTGCGGACAGACCTGGGGCATCCACATCGCGGTGGCCGGTGTCGAGATCTATCACCAGGGCAGCGCCGACCTCGTCGACGAGGCGATCCGGCATCGCGACGTCGACATCTTCCTCGCCGGGGTGGCCGGACGCGCGGTGACGCCGGACTACTGGCGCCGGGTGCTGACCCGGCTGCGCCCGGCCACCGTGGTGCCCATGCACTACGACGATTTCCTCCGGCCGCTCGACGCGCCGATGGGCTTCACCGTCGATATCGCCCTGGCCTCGGTGCCCGAGGAGATCGGCGCCGTGAGTCGCGCGATCGACGTGGCCGCCCTGCCGGTGCTCAGTCCTCGCTCCCCCGGCGGCCGATGAGCAGATGAGCCGGAATCGGCTGCCGGTCGATCCGCCGGTGTTCGACCGCCAGCCCGGCTCGTTCCAGCGCCTCCGATACGTCGTCGACCGGCCGCAACCGGAACCCGTGCGCGGTGAACGGCATCCTCGTCATCGCCGCCGGATCCCCGATACCGACCACCACCCGGCCGCCCGGGCGCAGCACGCGCGCCAGCTCCGCGCAGGCCCGGTCCAGATCATCGACGAAATAGACGGTATTCACCGTGATCACCGCGTCCAGGCTCGCCGAGGCGAGCGGTAACTCGGTGAGTCCGCCCTCGACGATCCGCAGCCGGCCGGTGCCGATGTCACGGGTGAAGCGAGCACGGGCTCGCGCCGACATATCCGGAGAGATCTCCACGCCGTGCACGGTCCCGGCATCGCCGACCTCTCGCAGCAGGATCGACAGTCCCACACCGCCGCCGAAACCGATATCGGCCGCGGCCTGCCCCGCGCCCACCTCGGCCGCCTCGACCGCGGCGTCGATGGCGAAGCGATTGGCCCGGTTCAGCATCCGCGCGACCACCTTGCCCAGCACCCCGTGCGGATTGCCCAGCTGCCCGGCGACCGTGGACATAGCGCGCGTGACAAGGGAATTCATGTCACGCATGCTACCGATCCGGAGTGCGCCGCATCGGCGGGCGCGGCTCGCCTGCGGCGCGGATCCACCGCCGGGCCCGGTCGGCGGCCTACTCTGCATCCGTGGACGACTCCGACAATGTGCGCGACACCGGGAGCTGGAAACATCCGCACGAACCGCACGGCGGAGGTTTCGCGTCCCGGCTGAACTGGTTGCGCGCCGGGGTGCTGGGCGCCAACGACGGCATCGTGTCGACCGCGGGCCTGGTGGTGGGCGTCGCCTCGGCCACCGCGGCCACCACGCCCATCCTCACCGCCGGTGTGGCCGGGCTGGTCGCGGGTGCGCTGTCGATGGCGGTCGGCGAATACGTCTCGGTCAGTACCCAGCGCGACAGCGAGCGCGCCCTGCTGTCCCAGGAGAAGCGCGAACTCGCCGAAGACCCCGATTACGAGCTCACCGAATTGACCCAGATCTATCGGCACAAAGGGCTCACGGAGGCGACCGCACGGCAGGTCGCGCGGGAGTTGACCGCGCACGATGCCTTCGCCGCCCACGCCGAGGCCGAATTGGGCCTGGACCCGAACGAGCTGACCAACCCGTGGCAGGCCGCGTTCTCCTCCGCGGTCTCGTTCACCTGCGGCGCTCTGCTGCCGCTGCTCGCGATTCTGCTGCCGCCGCCGACCTGGCGCATTCCGGTGACCTTCGCCGCGGTGCTGGTGGCGCTGGCCGCGACCGGGTCGGTGAGCGCGCGACTGGGCGGCGGGAATCCGCGCCGGGCCGTGCTGCGGGTGGTGATCGGTGGCGCGCTGGCCATGGCGGTGACCTACGGTATCGGCCAGATCCCCGGGGTTTCCACCGGCTAGTCGCGGATTCGGTTGTCGCGCACGATGATTCCCGCCGCTCGCGCGAAGGCGGGAGCCATCTCCATCAGCTGGGGCGTGGTGATGATCGCGCCCTTCAGCGTTCCGATATCGGTGACGAGGTCCAGCGCCGCCGCGCCCCGCAGATCGACATCCTTGAAGGTGGCGCCGTACAGGGCGACGCCTTCGAGCCGCGATCCGGGGAAATCGACCTTCCGGAGTGTGGCGGCGGAGAAGTCGGTGTCGCGGAAGACGCATTCGGCGAAGGTCACGTTCTGCAGGGTGGCCGCGCGGAAGTTCACCGATTCGAATTTGCAGCCCTCGAAACGGATACGGCGCAGCTGCGCGTCGACGGCGACCACACCGGACCACGCGGAGTCGACGAATTCGGCATCCAGCCAACGGGTTTCGCAGGCGTCGATCCCGATCCACCGCACCCCGCGCAGCCAGACGTCGTCGAATCGACAGTGATTCAGACTGCCGCCGCCGAGCACCACACCGGTCAGCGCCGACTCACTGAACCAGGAGCCGCCGGCCGACACCTCGTCGACGGCGGTGGCGTCGAGGTGGACCCGCTCGTACTCGGTATCGGGCGCGAGCGGTTCCAGCAGCGGCGTCAGACTCCGGGCATAGGGCAGTTCGGCGAGGTCGCGAGGCATTCCTGCACCCTAGACATGCGCACCGACAGGTCCACGCCGGCTCAGTTCACGAATTCGTGGTCGGTGCGCACCCTCCCGTCGGGATCGAAGGTCAGCACCTCGAGTCCGGAGCCGGCGACGGTTCCGTCCGCGCGTGAGCGCATCACCCAGGTCAGCGCCACAGCGGCCCCGGCGTGCCGAACCGGCCGGCCCTCGGCTTCGAAGAAGTGCTCACCATCGGCGACGAACATCTCGTACGCCCGGGTGACGCGGGCGAACATCGCGTCGTAGCCGCGTACCTCGACCGCCGGGGCGGACACCCCGTAGTGGCGGGCGGTATCGCGAATGCCCTCGGGCGGGTTGACCAGGATCTGATAGCCGTCCTCGGCCCAGACCTCGCGGATCAGCTCGCGGCGCCGGTCGGCATCGGCTTCGTTCCACTGGCCGATCCAGCGGTCGAGCAGATTCTTCAGTTCGATATCGGTGGGTTCGTAGCTCATGCCGCCGAGTCTGTCCGCCGGCGCGCACTCGCGCGATTCCCCGCAGGGTATGGCGGAGCGCCGCGCCGAAGCCGACGATGATCCCATGACGACAGTCGCGCAACCGGGCCCCTTCGCACAGGAACTGCGACGCTGGCGAGTGCTGCGGCGGTGGAGCCAACTCGATCTGGCCATCCGCGCCGACACCACGCAACGCCACCTCAGTTATCTCGAACAAGGTCGGTCCCGGCCGGGTCGCGCCATCGTGCTGCGGCTGGCCGAATCGCTGGAACTGTCGCTGCGCGAACGCAACGCGCTGCTGGCGACGGCCGGCTACACCCCCGCCTACGACGAATCCGGCGTCGACGCACCGCACTTGGCTCCGGTACGCGAGGCGCTGCGCACGATCCTGTCCGGGCATATGCCCTATCCGGCACTGATCGCCGACCGCTACGGGAGCCTGATCGAGGCGAACGCCGCGTTCGACGTCTTCACCGACGGCTGTGCGCCCGAACTGCTCACCGCGCCGATCAATGTGCGCCGCTTGGCATTACATCCGGACGGCCTGGCGCCGCGGGTGGTCAACTTCGCCGAATGGGGACGGCATGTCACCGAATCCATGCGGGCGCGCAACCGCACCTCACCGGACCCGCGCGCCGAGGAACTGGTCGCCGAGTTCGAGGGCTATCTCCCGGAGACCGACCCCGGGCCCGGCTACCTCGGCTTCGCGGTGCCGCTGCGATTGCGCAGTGAGGCCGGTGAATTGCGATTGATCACCACGCTCACCTCGTTCGCCACCGCCACCGACGTCTCACTGGCCGAACTGCATCTCGAGGCCTTCCTGCCCGCCGACGAGACCACAGCCGAAGTGCTCCGGCAGCGCGCGGGGTGAACTGCCGCCGACGATCGGCGGGCTTCGGAAGCTAGTGCACCGGTTCGAAATCCACGCGGCCGTCTTCGGTCACCGCGTAGATCCCCGAGGCCAGATCCAGCGCGA
Source organism: Nocardia mikamii NBRC 108933 (assembly GCF_001613505.1). Classification (GTDB taxonomy): domain Bacteria; phylum Actinomycetota; class Actinomycetes; order Mycobacteriales; family Mycobacteriaceae; genus Nocardia; species Nocardia mikamii. The sequence continues at coordinate 37,031 of NZ_BDCM01000016.1, read as the reverse complement.
CCACGGTCCGCGCCGCGGCCTCGGCGATATGAATGCGCGGCGGATCGGGCCGGTCCGCGTTCTCGGGATAGTAGGTGCCGGGACCGTAGAACTGGCCGTAGCGCAGGACGACGCCACGGACGCCGAGCACCGCATCCTCCAGGAATTGTTTGGCGGCCTGTCCCTCTCCGGTCATCTCCCACGCGACACTCTGGGCGAGAAAGCGTTTCGCGCCCGCCGCCTGTGCCGCGGCGAGCAGGTTGGCCGTGCCCTCGCGGCGCATCCGCGAATTCGCCGCCCGGCCGGCGGGCAGATCGGCGGGATCGTCGGGCAGGTCGGTGAGCTGATGCATCACCAGATCGGGCGCGAAATCGCGCACCGCCTGTTCCAGCGCCGCCGCGTCGTAGACATCGCAGACGACGGGCCGGGCGCCGAAACCGGTCAGCATCGATACCTTCGACTCCGAGCGCGTGAGCCCGGCGACCTCGAATCCGGCCGAGACCAGCAGGGGTGTCAGTCGGGCGCCCAGCACTCCGGTCGCGCCTGCCACAAAGATTCGCACGACCGATCACGATAATCGCCCGGCGCCGGTCGGGCGGTTCGACACTCTCGACCGACCCGGCCCCGCACCCCATCACCCAAGAGAAAACTCTTGCCGGGCGATACTCGTAGACGTATATTCGTAGACGAGTAAGGAGGTGCGGGCGGTGCCCAAGAAGCGAAAAGTCGCCAATCTGCTGGCCCTGGCGGTCCTGGCGACGCTGATCGAACGTCCCATGCACCGCTACGAGATCGCGGCCCAGATGCGCGAACGCGGCAAGGACCGCGATATGGACATCAAGTGGGGATCGCTCTACACGGTCGTGCAGAATCTCGAGAAGCACGGATTCGTCGAGGTCATCGGCAGCGAGCGCGACGGCGCCCGGCCCGAGCGGACGATCTACCGGCTGACCGACGCCGGCCGCGCCGAGGCCGAGGACTGGATCCGCGAACTGATCTCGACCCCCGAACCCGAACCCCATCGGTTCGTGGCGGGCCTGTCCGTGGTGGCCCTGCTGCCGCCGGACGAGGTGATCCCGCTGCTCGACGAACGCACCCGGCTGCTCGCCGCGGAGATCGCCGTGCGGCGTCGCGAAATCGAGGAGCAGACCCGGTTCCTGCCCCGGCTCTTCCTGGTCGAGGCCGAATTCGGCGTGGCGATGCTCGAGGCCGAGGCGGCATGGGTCGCCGAACTGCGCACCGAACTCGCCTCCGGCATCTTTCCCGACATCGATTTCTGGCGGCGCGCCCACTCGGAGCAGATTCCCCCCGCCGAGATCGCCGCGATGGTGGAAGGAGGGACGTTCCGACAGCCGACCGACGACTGAAATCCAGGACGAGAACCACGATACGAACCGGGCCCGGCGAAGTGCGGCAACACCGCGCCGAGCCCGATCCACCTACCTCTCGAACCGCATTCACGCAGGCGAACCCAGCCCGAGTATGGCAACTTCAGGATAACTGGGCAGCGCGTGCGCGGATCGGATCGGGTTCAGCCACTCGAGGAGAATTCCCATGTCCGCAGTCACATCCGCCCTCGTCATCGGAGGCGGCGTCGCCGGCCCCGTCGCCGCCACCGCCCTGCGCGCGGCCGGGATCGAGGCCACCGTCTACGAGGCCTATCCGGGACCCGCCTACAACATCGGCAGCGCCCTCGGGTTCGCCCCCAACGGCCTGGCCGCCCTGGACGTCATCGGCGCCGGCGATGCCGTGCGCGCGATCGCACTGCCGATCCGCCGCATGGTGATGTCGATGGGCCACAAGGACATCGAGCTGCCCACAGCCGCCGGCCTGGAACCGTTGCACGCGATCGACCGCAGCGATCTGCACCAGGTGCTGCACGATCATGCCGTCGCTGCCGGTGTGGCCGTCGAATATTCCAAGCGCCTGGTCGGCGTCGAGGAACATCGTGACGGTGTGACCGCTCGATTCGCCGACGGATCCACCGCCACCGCCGACATCATCGTCGGCGCCGACGGCATCAAATCGCGTGTACGCACGCTCATCGATCCGAACGCCCCGGGTGCCGACTACACCGGCATGCTCGGATTCGGCGCCTACACCGAATGCTCGGCTCCGGTCCCCCCGGAAACCATGGTGTTCGCCTACGGCCGCAACGCCTACTACCTGTACTGGCCCATGCCCGACGGCCGGATCGCGTGGGGCGCGAATCTGCCGCAGAAGCAATACCTCTCGCTGACCGAGGCTCGGGAGGTTCCGGCCGAACAGTGGTTGCGGACGTTGCGCGAGGTCTACGCCGACGACACTCCCGGCGCCGAGCTGGTACGCAACACGCCGCCGGAAGAGCTGGTCGTCACCGGCGGCCTGCACATCATGCCGCCGGTGCCGCATTGGTATCGCGACCGTATGGTCCTGGTCGGTGACGCGGTACACGCGCCGTCCAACAGCACCGGCCAGGGAGCGTCACTGGCCATCGAGAGCGCGGTGCAGCTGGCTCGATGCCTGCGCGATTTCGATTCGCCGGCAACGGCTTTCGCCGCGTACGAGCGAATTCGCCGTCCCCGGGTGGAGAAGGTCGCGGCTCGCGGGGCCAAGATCAACCAGTCGAAGACCGTCGGCCCGGTGATGCGCCGGATGATGCCGCTGGTCATGCCGCTGGCAACCAAACTCTTCAAGATGGAAGAGGTCATGGCACGCGAACAGAGCTACACCATCGACTGGGACGCACCGGTCGACGAGCGGGCCGAACTCGCTGCCGCGTGAGCGTATCGCCCTGTAGTGCGAGGTAATTCGGAGCAGCGCCGCGGCGGGCGGTGATCACACCGTCAGCCGCAGCGCCTCCGGTCGTTCCACTTCCTCCAGCAATTTCGCCGCGATGTTGTCCAGCGCCCGGTCGAAAAGTGCGCGATCTTCCGGGTCGGCGCAATCCCAATCGTCGAGATAGCGGCACAGCCACTCGCGCCAGGCGGCGAGAATGCGGTCGTATTCCGCCTGGCCGCTCGCGGTCAATTCCATTCGGTCGCCGTCCACTTCGATGTGGCCGGATCGAATGGCCTTGTCGTACACCGGTTCCAGCACTTCCGGCGGCATCCAGTGCGCACGGGCCACGGCTGCCAGATCCGCCGATCCGCGGGCGCGCTGCAACATCTTCACCTGCCCGATGGCCCAGGCCTGATCCCGGCCGAGCGGGCTGTCGGCGGCCGCCAGGATCCGCGGGTCGGGCAGCTCGTCGTCGCGCAGTTTGCGCAGCACGTTCGCCAGCGAATGTTCCAGGCGGACAGCGCGATCCGGGGAATCGGGCACCGAGAAACCGCCGCCCACATCGGCCGCCTCCGCGCGGACGCTGTCGCGCAGCGGCACCTGCTTCAGGAACCACGCCACGACGAAGCCGACCACGGCCACCGGCACCACCCAGCGGAAGACGTAGTCGATGGTGTCGGCATAGGCGTCGATGATCGGGATCGCCTGGGCGTACGGAAGCTGGTGCAGCAGTTGCGGACTCTGCGCCACCGCGGGCGGCACCCCGGGCACCTCGGTGAGCGCCTGGCGCAGATTCGGTTCCAGCTGATTGCTGTAGAGCGTGCCGAAGATCGCGGTGCCGAAGGTCGACCCGACGGTCCGGAAGAAGGTCACACCCGAGGTGGCGGTGCCCAGGTCCTGATACGGGACGGTGTTCTGCACGACGATCGTCAGCACCTGCATCGCCAGGCCGATGCCCAGACCCAGGATCAGCATGTACAGCGATTGCAGCCAGAAGCCCGTGGTCCGGCCCATGGTCGACATCAGATACAGCCCCACCGCCATGACCGCGGTACCGGCCACCGGGAAATACTTGTAGTAACCGGTCCGGCCGACCACCTGCCCGGAGATGATCGAGGTGGTGAACAGGCCGACCACCAACGGCAACGTGCGCAGTCCGGACGCGGTGGCCGAAACACCGTTGACGTATTGCAGATAGGCCGGCAGATAGGTCATCGCGCCGAGCATCGCGAAGCCGACGATGAAGCTGAGGATCGAACAGACGGTGAAGACGTTGCTGCGGAACAGATGCATCGGCAGCATCGGCTCGGCCGCGCGCGTCTCGACGAAGACGAACGCGGCCAGCAGCACGACCGCGGCCGCGAACAGTCCGATGATCGTCGCCGAACCCCACGGATATTCCTGGCCACCCCATTCCAGTCCCAGGATCAGACAGCTGACACCGATCGCGACCAGCGCGATGCCGGCATAGTCGACCACCGGCCGCACCGCCGCGCGGATCGACGGAATCGCCCGCGCCGCAACGGCGATCATCAGAATCGCCAGCGGCACGTTCACGTAGAAGCACCAACGCCAGCTGGCATGGTCGGTGAACAGCCCGCCCAGCGTCGGGCCGACCACGGTGGTGATGCCGAAGACCGCGCCCAGCGCACCCTGATATTTGCCCCGGTCACGCAGCGGGATCACATCGGCGATCAGCGCCATCGAGGTCACCATCAACCCGCCCGCGCCGACGCCCTGGATACCGCGCGCGACGATCAGCAGCGTCATACCGTGGGCGAGCCCCGCCACCATGGAGCCGATGATGAAGATGAGGCCACTGAGCTGGAAGATCAGTTTGCGGCCGAACAGGTCGCCGAATTTGCCGGCCAGCGCGGTGGCGACCGCCTCGGCCAGCAGATATGCCGTCACCACCCAGGCCATATGCCCAGCGCCGCCCAGGTCGGCGACGATGGTGGGCAACGCGGTCGACACGATGGTCTGATCCAGCGCGGCCATCAACATTCCCAGCACCACGGTGAGGAAGACGACATTGGCGCGGGTATGACTCACGGGTGCGGGCGATTCGGCGACTGCGGCAACACCGGACATTAGCTCAGTATGTGCCCTGAGCCCGATTCGGTCGGCGCAACACGGCAATACGCCAGTTCGCTCGCCGACACCGCAAATCCCTGGCACTCAAATCGGGGTACGCCGAGACCGCGATCGATACCCTGAGGACACTGTGACAGAACCCTACCGCCGGAACTTACTCTGGAGTAAGGTCAGGCGGTGAGGATGCGACGAGGCTCCTTCCCCCAAACGGTAAACAGTGAGGTCTCACCATGGCGTGGAATCCCAGCGAGATCCCGGCGCAGCACGGACGCACGTTCGTGATCACCGGGGCCAACGGCGGTATCGGCAAGCACACCACCCGGGCCCTGGCCGCCAAGGGGGCGACCGTGATCATGGCCTGCCGTAATACCTCGACCGCACAGCAGGTCGCCGACGGTATCGACGGGGACGTCCGGGTATCCGCACTGGATCTGGCCGACCTCGCATCGATTCGCGAATTCGCCGAGCGCACCGGGGAATTCGATGTGTTGATCAACAACGCGGGCCTGATGAACATCCCCTTCTCGCGCACCGTGGACGGATTCGAAACCCAGTGGGGGGTCAACCATCTCGGACACTTCGCGCTGACCGGACTGCTGCTGGACCGCATCGGCGACCGGGTGATCAGCCTCGCCAGTATCGCGCACCGGCAGACCCCGAAGTTGTGGATCGATGATCTCAACTACGAGAACCGCCGCTACCAGCGCAACCTCGCCTATGCCCAGTCGAAGTTGTCGAATCTGATGTTCGCCCGGGAACTACAGCGCCGGCTGGCCGAATCGGGATCCGCCACACGGTCCTACGCCGTACACCCCGGTGTCTCGCCCACCGATCTGTTCACCCGTACCGAGACCCCGCTCGACAAGGTGGCCAAGCCCTTCATCGCCCTGGCCGGGCACTCACCGCGCAAGGCCGCCGAGTCGAGCCTCTTCGCGGCCACCGTGCCGGACGCCGATCCGAACATCTACTGGGGGCCGACGCTGCTGTTCGGTTCCCGCGGTCCGGTCCGGCCCTCACCGTCGAGCTCGCTGTCGAAGAACACCGATCTGCAGCGGCGGCTGTGGGAGGAATCCGAGCGGCTGACCGGCGTCACCTACAAATTCTGACCAGCGGAGATCGCCGGGCACCTCACACTACGGGCCGTGTAGTAGACCGGGTACCGTGGTAGGCGTGTCCGCACCACATCGTCGCCCGGCTCTGATCATCTTGGTGGTCGTGGCCGCGCTGGCCTGTCTGGGGCTGGGCTGGTGGCAGTGGGGCCGGTTCGAATCCTCGTCCGGAACCGCGCAGAACCTCGGCTACGCGCTGCAATGGCCGCTGTTCGCCGGATTCGTGGTCTTCGCCTACTTCCGGTTCGTGCGGCTCGAGCGCGAGACCGTCGCCCAGAACACCGAGGCGCCGGCGACCGCCGAGCCATCGAGCCCGGCCGAATCCGCGACCCCGGCCCGGCGAACGGCCAAGCGGTCGGCCCCGCGCGAGATCCCGGCCGGGATCCTGCCCGAACGCCCGACCGCCGCACGCGACGACGATCCGGTGCTGGCCGAATACAACAAATATCTTGCCGATCTGCACGCACAGGATGTGCGCGAGCGGATGCACGCCGTGGGGCTCGACGGCCCCGACACCGAGAGGAGAGCCGGTTGAGCGCCGACCACCCCACCACCCCGGCCGCCACCACCACACCGGCACCGGCCGCCACGCCGGCCCCCGTGGCCCGCGACACCGGCCGCATCCGCTCGGCACTGACCCGCTACCGCGTGCTCGCCTACATCACCGGTGTCTGGCTGTTGCTGTTGTGCGCGGAGATGGTCTACAAGTACCTGCTGCTCGATGACAGCAGCAAGGCGCCGCACTGGCTGTTCTACGTCGGCCAGATCCACGGCATCTTCTACATGCTGTACCTGGTGTTCACTATCGACCTGGGCATCAAGACGCGCTGGAAACCTCTCACGCTGGTGATCACCGCGCTGGCCGGCACCATCCCGTTCCTGTCCTTCGTCTGCGAGCACTACCGCACCCGGCAGGTCCGAGCCGAGTTCCTGAGCTGAGCCGCTGAGCCGCCTCTCCGCGTCTCTGGGCCAGACTCAGGCGCGGACTCGCCCGCGTTGGCGGGCGGCGGTAGTCGGGTGTCGTGTCAGCCCGTACCCGACGAGTTCCCCATGTGCTCGCGTAATCAGGTGTCTCGTGCCGCACCGTTGTCCGAGCGCCGTGCGTTGCGACTCGAAGAGCGCTCAGGACTTCGCCAGGTCTGCCAGTGCGGGGAGCAGGGCGCGAAGGGCCCGGCCGCGGTGGGAGGCCGCGTCCTTGTCCGCCGGGGTGAGCTGGGCCGCCGAGACCGTTCCGCCGTCCGGGACGAACAGCGGGTCGTAGCCGAAACCGCCGTCGCCGACCGGCTTTCGCGCGATCGTGCCCGGCCATTCGCCGATCGTGACGACCTCGCGGCCGTCGGCGACCAGCGCGCAGGCCGAGACGAAGCGGGCGCCGCGGCGGTCGTCGGGGACGTCTCCCAGCTGGGCGAGCAGCAGGTCGTTGTTCGCCGCGTCGTCGCCGTGGCGGCCCGACCAGCGCGCGGACAGCACGCCGGGCATACCGTTGAGAGCGTCGACGGCGAGGCCGGAATCGTCTGCCACACAAGGCAATCCGGTGGCCGCAGCGCCGTCGCGAGCCTTGGCGAGAGCGTTCTCCTCGAACGTCGCACCCGTTTCGGGGGCCTCCGGGAACGGCGGCACCTCGTCCAGGCCGATGATCTCGAGACCCGCGACTCCGGCCTCGTCGAGGATGCGGCGCAATTCGCCGAGCTTCTTGGCGTTGCGGCTGGCCACCAGTACCCGCCGCGCCATTACTTCCTCTTCTCGCCCGGCTCGGGCAGCTGCCCCGGATACGGCAGCGCGAGCGCCTGCTTCTGCACCTCGAACAGCTGCTCGCAGCCGGCCAGTGCCGAATCCAGCAGCTTGTCCAGGGTGGAGCGCGGGAAGGTGGCGCCCTCTCCGGTGCCCTGGATCTCGACCAGGGTGCCGGTATCGGTCGCGACCACGTTCATATCGACCTCGGCGCGCGAATCCTCCTCGTACGGCAGGTCCAGGCGCACCCGACCGTCGACCACGCCGACGCTGACCGCGGCGATCATGCACGAGATCGGCTGCGGGTCGGCCAGGCGGCCGGCGGCGGCCAGGTAGGTGATCGCGTCCGACAGCGCCACGTAGGCGCCGGTGATCGCGGCGGTGCGGGTACCGCCGTCGGCCTGCAGGACGTCGCAGTCGAGGGCGATGGTGTTCTCGCCGATCGCGGCCAGGTCGATGCACGCCCGCAACGACCGGCCGACCAGACGGCTGATCTCCTGGGTGCGCCCGCCGACCCTGCCCTTCACCGACTCGCGCCCGCTGCGGGTATGGGTGGCGGCCGGTAGCATCGCGTATTCGGCTGTGAGCCAGCCCAATCCGGAATCACGCCGCCACGGGGGCACCCCCTCGGTGACGCTCGCGGTGCACATCACCCGCGTCTGACCGAATTCGACCAGTACCGAACCCGCCGGATGCGTGGTGAATCCCCGGGTGATCCTTACCTCGCGGAGTTCGTCGTCCGCTCTGCCATCGGCTCGTCTAGACACAACGCCAGCCTAAGGGATGGGTACGACGCCCCTCCCCCGGCGGGGCATCGACATCTGCGCCCCGGCGGGGTGGGTGCTCAGATTTCGATGACCTCACCCGGCGAGACCGCGTGCACGGGTCCGCTGAACTGCTCCTTGGCCTCCGCGATGACATCCTCGCGCGAGGTCCACGGTGGAATGTGCGTGAGCAGCAGTTCACCGACACCCGCACGCGCGGCGATCATTCCGGCCTCGGTACCCGAAAGATGAATGCCCGGTGGGCGATTGGCCGGATCGTGGGTCCACGAGGCCTCCGAGAGCAGCACATCGGCGCCCTCCGCGAGTTCGAATACGGCGGGGCACAATGCGGTATCACCCGTGTAGACCAGGGTCCGGCCGGCGGCGGTGGTGATGCGCAGGCCGTAGGACTCCGGCGGGTGGTACATCCGTCGGGCGACCACCGTATGGCCGGGACCGAAACGCACCTCGGCGCCCTCCTCCCAGGGACGCATATCGATCACGTCGGACCAGTCGTCGCATTCGCCGCCGATCTCGGCCGAGGCGTTGCCGATCCGCAGCGCCGAATCCGAGGGCCCCTGCACGATGGCCTTCCCGGTCGGCGGTTTCGGGTGATACCGCCGCCACACCAGCAATCCGGGCAGGTCCAGGCAGTGATCGGCGTGCAGGTGGGTGAGAAAGATGTCGACCTCGCCGGGGTCCAGGTAGCGCTGCAACGCGCCCAGCACACCGGGACCGAAATCGATCACGGTGGGAGTCATATCCGGACCGGTCAGCAAATAGCCCGACGCAGGGGAATCCGGGCCGGACACACTGCCCGAACACCCGAGGACGGTGAGTCGCATTCCCCCATGCTGCCACGCTGCATTCTCACTCAACTGGGGATCCCCCAAATCGCCGGCCGAGTTCCGCAGTCACCCCGACGATGCGAGGCGGCCGGCACTCTCCCCGCGACGATGACGACGTTCATTCGATGAGAGTACCCAGCCGGCCAGCAGTCCACCCAACGCACCGAAAAGATGTCCTTGCCAAGAGATTCCGGGCTGGCCGGGCAGTACACCCCACAGAATCGAGCCGTACAGCAGACCCACGACGACACCCACCAGGATCTGCCACAGGTTGCGGGTGAACAGGCCGCGCGAGATCAGATAGGTGAGCCAGCCGAACACCAGCACCGAGGCGCCGATGTGCACCGAACCACTCGCCCCGGTGAGCCAGGTGCCGACCCCGGCCACGACCCAGACGATCGCGGTGGCGGCCAGTCCGCGGCCGATCCCGGTGAGCAGCGTCAGCAGTCCCAGCACGATCACCGGCAGGGTGTTGCCGATCAGATGCGCCCAGTTCGCGTGCAGCACGGGGGCGAAGACGACGCCCTCCAGCCCCTCGGCCGTCCGGGGCCGCACCCCCGCACCGTCGAGGTCGTGATGCGAGACGGTGTCGACTCCCTCGACCGCGTACAGCAACGCCACGAAAGTGAGGGTCATCGCAATCGCCCTCTGCCACAACAACTTCAGCGCGGCGGTACGTCCAGGCTCCGACGCGGATGCCAGCGGGGCCGGGCCGGGAGGGGGCGAGGGGAACGGCGAGCCCGACGGTACCGAACCGGCGGGCGTTCCCGCGGACTTCTGCAGTTCGGCCCGCAACGCGGCAATCCGATCCGGGTCGAAGGACGGACCCATCTGCTCGGCCACCGCCATCACCTCCTCGCGAGACCGGCCGTCCGGTCGCTCGCCCTCAACGGTACCGCTGCGGCGAGGACCGGCGATTCGGCTGCGCGGCGACCGGTCCACCGAACTACTAGGCCCAGAGCTGACCTTCGAGACGTTCCTCGGCTTCCTCGAGCGTGCCGTCGTACGCGCCGGTCGACAGGTATTTCCAGCCCCCGTCGGCGACCACGAACGCGATATCGGCCCGCTTACCCGCGCGCAACGCCTTGTTGCCCACCCCGAGGGCGGCATGCAGGATCGCACCGGTGGAGATGCCGGCGAAGATGCCCTCCTCCAGCACCAGCTCCCGGGTGCGCCGCACCGCGTCGTAGGGCCCCACCGAGAACCGCGAGGTCAGCACCGATTCGTCGTAGAGCTCCGGAATGAAGCCCTCGTCGATGTTGCGCAGCCCGTAGACCAGTTCGCCGTACCGCGGCTCGGCGGCCACGATATCGATGTCCGCGACGTTCTCACGCAGGTAGCGGCCGGTCCCCATCAAGGTCCCGGTGGTGCCCAGCCCGGCCACGAAGTGGGTGATCTCCGGCAGGTCCGCCAGGATCTCCGGGCCGGTGCCCCGATAGTGCGCATCGGCATTGGCCGGATTGCCGTACTGGTACAGCATCACCCAGTCGGGATGTTCGGCGGCGATCTGCTTGGCCTTCGCGACGGCCTGGTTGGAGCCACCGGCGGCCGGGGAGTCGATGATCTCGGCGCCGAACATGGTCAGCAACTGCCGCCGCTCGACCGAGGTGTTCTCCGGCATCACGCAGACCAGGCGATACCCCTTGAGCTTGGCGGCCATCGCCAGCGAGATGCCGGTGTTGCCACTGGTCGGCTCCAGGATCGTGCAGCCGGGCCGCAGCGTACCGTCGGCCTCGGCCTGCTCGATCATGCGCAGGGCCGGGCGGTCCTTGATCGACCCGGTCGGGTTGCGGTCCTCCAGTTTGGCCCACAACCGGACGTGATCCTCACCGTCCCATCGGGGCGACAGCGCCTTCAGACCCACCAGCGGGGTGTTGCCGAGGGTCTCGATCAGCGATTCGTAGCGTGCCACGGAAATCAGCGGCCGAGCGCGCCGCCGGCGACGGTGCTGTCCAGGCCGCCTCCGGCGACGGCAGGAAGGATGGTCACCGATCCGCCGGCCGGAACCTCGGCCTCCAGTCCACCGGCGAAGCGCACGTCCTCGTCGTCGACGTAGATGTTGACGTAGCGGTTGAGCTTGCCGTCGGACAGCAGGCGCTGCTCGAGTCCGGGGTAGTTGGCCTCGAGGTCGCCGATCACCTCGGCGAGGGTGGAACCGGTCGCCTGGACCCGCTTCTCACCTCCGGTGAGGGTGCGCATGATGGTCGGGATGGACACGGTTACCGACATGGGTGCTCCTGTTTCTTCTGGTCGCCTGGTTCGCGGACGCGTCGGGCTCAGGCCCGGGGGTACTCGGTCACGATCTTGACCGGTTCCTCGGTGACCACACCGTCGAGGATCCGGTAGCTGCGCAGTTCGTGCCGCTGCGGGTCACGGGTGGACACCAGCACGTAGTGGGCGTTCGGCTCGGAGGCGTACGAGATGTCCGTCCGGCTGGGATAGGCCTCCGTGGCGGTGTGCGAGTGGTAGATCACCACCGGCTCCTCGTCACGGTCGTCCATCTCCCGCCAGACCCGCAACTGTTCGCCGGAGTCGAACCGGTAGAAGGTGGGCGAGCGCTCGGCATTGATCATGGCCACGAATCGCTCGGGGCGGTCGGAGCCCTCGGCGCCGGCGATCACACCGCAGGCCTCGTCGGGATGATCGGCGCGGGCGTGCGCCACCATCGCATCCACGAGATCGGCCCTGATCACCAGCACAGTTCGAATCCTTCCGCTCACGCCCGCCACGCGCCCGGCCCGCGCGGGTCGTATCGCTGCCGTCAACGGCCGAGGATATTCGGCTATTCCCACCCACCGCGCGGGCGGGCCTGATATAGCGCATCGCACGGCGGGTAATGGCTCGATCGGAGGCCGGCCCGGGCTCAGCCGAACAACTCGCGGTAGGTCGGGATGCCGGCCACCGGGTTCGCCCGCAGGATCGCGTCCACGATCGCCCGCTCCACGCAGACCGCGGCCGCGGTGCACAATTCGTCGAGCAGCAGCAGATCCGACGGAAACGCCGGTGGCAGTGGAATATTCGACTCCGCGGTGATCGTGCCGGTGGCAAGCGCGAACAGCGTGTCGCCGTCGAGCGGGGAATGCGCGGGGCGGATCGCGCGAGCCAGCCCGTCGTGCGCGGTGACGGCGAGCCGGCGACACCCCGCCGGATCCAGCGCGGCATCGGTGGCGACGACGCCGATGGTGGTGTTGAGCACCGTCCCCTTCACCGGCAGCGCATTCGCGCGGGCCAGGGCTTCGGCGGTGGCGGGTGCCAGACCGAAATGCTCCGGTCCGTCGGTACCCGCACCCCACGGCAGGCCGGTACGCGGATCGAATACCGAACCCACCGGATTGGCGACCGCCAGCGCCCCGACGGTGTGGCCGGCGGCCGGCCCCGCGGTGAAACGCACACTGGCCGTACCGATTCCGCCCTTGATGGAACCGGCTCGCGCGCCGGTGCCGGCGCCCACACTGCCGCGTTCGAAAGCCTCGCTCGCCGAGTGCGTTGCGCGATAACCGAATTCCGCAGTCGGCCGGATATCCCACGCTCCCACCGGGAGATCGAAGATCACCGCACCGGGAACGATCGGCACCACCCGCGAGGGATCGGCCGGATCCATCGGAATGCCCTCGCCGTCCTCCTCGAGCCGGCGCATCACCCCGTCGGCGGCCGCCAGCCCGTAGGCGCTGCCGCCGGTGAGCAGCACCGCGTTCACCTGCCGCACCGTCTGGCCGGGATCGAGCAGATCGGTCTCGCGGGTCCCCGGTCCCCCGCCCCGCACATCGACCGAGGCGGTGGCCCCGCCCGGCACGCGCACCACGGTGCAGCCGGTCGCGGCGCCGGAGCCGAGCGTCGCGTCCGGATCGAGTTCGTGGTGGTGGCCGACGAGCACACCTGCCACATCGGTGATCGAATCCCGAGGTCCCGGCACCGAAGTCACATGTCCTCCTGCAGAGGTGGGCATCCGCGAGCGCGAGCGGAGTCAGGGAGCGAGGGCGTGCAGCAGCGAATCCTGCATCCAGGTGAGCCAGTGGTAGACGTCCAGGTGCGGGGCACGCGGATCGTCCGGTTCGAGCTGATCGGGCGTGTCGGCGTCGATGCCCAGTGCGGTACCCAGCGCCAGCCGCACGTCGTTGAGGGCGTTCAGCCAGGCGTCGGCCTGTTCGGGAGTGAGCACGATCTTGCCGCCGCGCTCGGGCAGGGTTTCCAGGACCACCGTGCCGGCGGCCACCTTCGCATCGATGATCTCGGGTTCGTGCAGGCTGCGCAGGGCGCTGTTGAGATCGGCGCGGTCGGCGTCCGGGGAACCGGGTTCCTTGCGATGGAAGTCGGGCAGCAGCCGCGCCAGCCGCGGATCATCCGGGGGAACGCTGTTGCCGGTGCGAAGTCCGGTCAGCTCCGCGAGATCGTCCTCGGGGGTGGATCGGGCCCGATCGGTGAGCAGTCCGGTGACCGCCCCCACCAGCGAACGCAGGACGTCCGCCTCCCGGGGGTCCATCTCCGACCGCAGCTTGAGCCCGCTCAGCGAGTTCTTCCTGCTCCACTTGCGCACGGGGCTACCGTAGCCGTCGCGGTCACTGGTCACGTTGCATGGTCGCCCAGAGCCCGGCGGCGTGCAGACGCTGGACGTCGTGCTCCATCCTGTCCCGGGATCCCGACGACACCACCGCCTTGCCCTCGTTGTGTACCTGCAGCATCAGCTCGGTTGCCTTGGCTTTGCTGTAACCGAACAGCTTTTGGAAGATGTAGGTGACGTAATGCATCAGGTTCACCGGGTCGTCCCAGACCACCGTGACCCACGGCCGGTCCTCGGCCTCCAGGATCTCGGTGACCTCGACGGTCTCCGGTGTGGCCTGAGCCGCCGACAACCGTCCGGCCACGACGCCTACGCGGGTGTCTCGCCCCGCCCACGACCGTCCGCGCCACGCCGTGTCCTGCGGGCCCGTCGCTCGCGCCGCTGCCTGGTTCGCGCCGGCCGGACCGGCGGCGATCCGGACGGCGTCTCTCATGCACAGACCCATACCCTCAGAGTACGACGCGACTCCGGATAAACAACACCCGCGCCGAGCAGCTCCGCGAGGCCCTGCGCGACGCCGCGCACACCGCGACGCCCGCCGCGCGTCCGGTATGTCTACAGTGGCCGCGTGGACACTTCGGCCGCCGCCGCGAGCACCGCCCTGCTGACCGACCAGTACGAGCTGACCATGCTCGCGGCCGCCCTGGCCGACGGTTCGGCACAGCGCCAATGCACCTTCGAGGTATTCGCTCGCCGGTTGCCACATGGTCGCCGATACGGTGTCGTCGCGGGTACCGACCGGTTGCTCACCGCATTGCGGGACTTCCGCTTCGGCGAGGCCGAACTCGCTGTCGCGGCGCGATTCCTGGACGCGCGAACGCTGGCGTGGCTGCGCGATTTCCGCTTCACCGGCGACATCGACGGCTACCTGGAAGGTGAGCTCTACTTCCCCGGCTCCCCCATCCTGTCGGTGCGCGGCAGCTTCGCCGAGGCCGTGGTGCTGGAAACGCTGATCCTGTCGATCCTCAACCACGACAGCGCGATCGCCGCCGCGGCGGCGCGGATGGTCAGCGCGGCCGCGGGACGCCGCATGATCGAGATGGGTTCGCGCCGCACCCACGAACTGGCCGCTCCCGCCTGCGCTCGCGCCGCGTATCTCGCCGGATTCGACGCCACCTCGAATCTGGAGGCGGTGCGGCGCTACGGCATTCCCGGCGCCGGCACCAGCGCGCACGCCTTCACGCTGTTGCACAGCGGCCCCGACGGGCAGCACGAGGCGGCGGCCTTCCGCAGTCAGGTCGACACGCTCGGCATCGGCACCACACTGCTGGTGGACACCTTCGACATCACCGCCGGGGTGGCCCGCGCCGTCGAGGTCGCCGGGCCCGAATTGGGCGGTGTGCGAATCGATTCCGGCGACCTGGGTGTCCTGGCGCGACAGGTGCGCGATCAGCTCGACGCCCTCGGCGCGAACAAGACCCGCATCGTGGTGTCCGGTGATCTGGACGAATACGCGATCGCCGCACTGCGCGCCGAACCCGTCGACGTGTACGGCGTGGGCACCTCCCTGGTCACCGGGTCGGGCGCGCCGACCGCCGGCATGGTTTACAAACTGGTGGAGGTCGAGGGCGTACCGGTGGCCAAGCGCAGTAGCCACAAACAGTCGCGAGGCGGCACCAAGCGCGCGGTGCGACTGTCCCGCGGTACCGGCACCATTGTCGAGGAGATCGTGTATCCGGCCACCGCGCAACGCCCCACCGGCAATGGTTACGACGTGCGGGATCTGCTGGTTCCGCTGATCCGTAAGGGTGAGCCGGCGGCCGATGCACCGGATCTGGCGCACAGCCGGGACTTGGTCGCCCGCGGTCTGATCAGTCTGCCCTGGGAGGGCTTGAAGCTCTCCGCGGGCGAGCCGGCCGTGCCGACCACGTTCCTACAATGAATGTGGGGGCGACCGGCGAAACGAGGTGCGGGAGATGAGTAGAGCGCTCATCGTCGTCGATGTGCAGAACGATTTCTGCGAGGGCGGCTCCCTGGCCGTCGCCGGCGGCGCCGCGGTGGCCCGGCAGATCAGCGACTATCTGGCCGCACACCGCGGCGACTATGCCGCGATTGCCGCCACCCGCGACTTCCACATCGATCCGGGTGCCCATTTCTCCGATAGTCCCGATTACGTGGACAGTTGGCCGCCGCACTGCCGCGCCGGCACGCCGGGAGCGGATTTCCATCCGAATCTCGACACCGCCGCACTCGACGCGGTGTTCTCCAAGGGCGCCTACAGCGCTGCCTATTCCGGATTCGAGGGGTCGACCGACGATGCGGTCGGACTCGCGAAATGGTTGCGCGACAAGGGCGTCGACGCCGTGGACATCTGCGGTATCGCCACCGACCACTGTGTCCGCGCCACCGCCGCCGATGCCCGCGCGGCGGGTCTGAGCACCCGGGTACTACTGAACCTCACCGCGGCGGTGTCACCGGAGACGACCGCCACCGCGCTGGACGGTCTGCGTGCCGCCGGAGTGGAGCTGACGGGCAGCCTGCCCACGAACACATAACCGCGAGAGCGGCTAGGACTTTGCGACCAGAAACTCCACGAGCGCGGCGGCTACCGGTCCGGGGTTCTCGACCTGCGGGTAGTGACCCGTCGCGGGCGCCGCGTCCAATACCTCGAACCGGGCCTGCGGCAGCCGTTCCCGCAGACGCGGCAGCAGGTGCCCACCGCTGATCGGGTCGGCCGGGCCCCACACGAAAAGCATCGGACCGGAATAACTTTCGAGCGCCTGCTGCCAGCGTGACGCATTGGCCCGGCGCTCGGCGTGGTAGCGATTGAGCGCCCATTGCACGCGCTTACCACCGCCGTCGGTCATCGCCAGCCACATCTGGTGCAGATCGGCATCGGAGACCGGGCGCCCGAGGATACGGCGCAACGTCATCCGGAAGGTCGTCTCCGACATGAGGGGATTCAGTATCTTGCCGATCGGGGTGATCATCAGATGCTGAATCGGCAAGGGCCGGTACAGGTCCGGGTAGAGGCCGCCGTTGAGCCAGGCCATCCGCCGCACCCGCGCACCGTCGCGGGCCAGCAACTCCTGCGCGACGCTGACACCGTAATCGTGCGCCACGAGCGCGGTGGCGGTGATTCCGAGCCGCTGCCAGAGCTGTTCGACCAGCGTGGCCTGTTCGGTCATCCGATAGTCGTGCCCGCGCGGTTTGTCGCTGGCGCCGAAGCCGAGGAAATCCAGAGTCGTTACCCGGCAGCCGGATTCGGTGAGGGCGGGCAGGATCGAGACCCAATCGTGCGAGGACGTCGGATATCCGTGCAGCAGCGTCACCGGCCGCCCGTCGATCGGGCCGTCCTGCCGGTGGAAGATCCGGTGGCCACTCAGCTCGAGGTGCGATCCCCCGGCGATCCAGGTGCGGTAATCCGGCTCCACGCGCGTCTCCTTCCCCGTGCCGTCCGCACCCCCTGATGCGGATTACCGCCCACCCTACTGGCCGTCCCGGATGCCACCGCCGGATCCGGCGTGACCGCGACGCACCCTGTGGACAACCGCCGACCTGTGGACAACTCCGGGCGGATGGGCGGAGGCAGCCACCGGCGACCGCCGCCGGTCGGGCCGGTTGTCGGCAGGGGGCGCTAGTCTTCCTGAGTGCCCGAACTCCCGCCCGTACCGACTTTGCTGGCGACCGCCGTGGAAGCGCTCGGCGGTACGGCGCGTACCGGCCAGCAGACCATGTCGGCCGCGGTCGCGCACTCCATCGACACCAAGGAACACCTGGCCGTACAGGCCGGAACCGGCACCGGTAAGTCGCTGGCCTATCTGGTGCCGAGTCTGCGGCACGCGGTGCAGAGCGGGCGGACGGTCGTGGTCTCCACCGCCACCATCGCACTGCAGCGGCAGTTGGTCGACCGCGATCTGCCGCGGCTGGCACAGGCGCTGGAGAAACCACTGGGCCGGCGCGCCCGGTTCGCGATCCTCAAGGGCCGCAACAACTATCTGTGCCTGCACAAGATCAACAGCGCGATCCCGGACGAACCACCGGAGACCGAACTGTTCGACGCCTTCGCGATCTCCCGGCTCGGGCGCGAGGTGCAGCGGCTCAACGACTGGGCCTCCGACACCGAGACCGGCGACCGCGACGAACTGGTCCCCGGCGTCAGCGACCGGGCCTGGCGTCAGGTCAGCGTCTCGGCGCGGGAATGCCTGGGCAAATCGCGCTGCCCGTTCGGCACCGACTGCTTCGCCGAACGCGCCCGTGCGGAATCCGGGCAGGCCGATGTGGTGGTCACCAACCATGCGCTGCTGGCCATCGATGCCATCAGCGGAATCCAGGTGCTGCCCGAACACGATGTGGTCGTCATCGACGAGGCGCACGAACTGGTGGATCGGGTCACCGGGGTGGCGACCGCGGAACTGTCGACCGCGACCATCACGGCGGCGGCCAAGCGCTGCACCAAACTCGTCGACGAGGGCGACCTCGACCGGCTCGAGGGCGCGGCGGAGGCGTGGCACGAACTGCTCGAGGATCTGCCGCCGGGCCGCTGGGACGAACTTCCCGCCGGCGGCGACCAGGTGCTGGCCCTGCTGCGCGATGCCGCCTGGACCGTCCGCACCGCACTCGCACCTCCCGGCTCCGGTGCGCCACAGGGCGATCCGGAGGCCGCCGCCGCCCGCAACATGGCAGTGGCCGCGGTCGAGGAGGTGCACGATACCGCCGTGCGCGCGCTGACGGCGTTCGAGGAACCCGATCCGGCGGCCCGCCGCGACGTACTGTGGCTGGCCGTGGACGAGGTGCGTGGCGTCGCCCGGCGCACGCTGCACATGGCCCCGCTTTCGGTGGGCGGGTTGTTGCGCAGCCGGTTGTTCGGCACCGCGACGGTAGTTCTCACCTCGGCCACGCTGCAGGTCGGCGGTTCCTTCGACGGGTTGGCCGTCACGTGGGGGCTGCCCCCGCAGACGCCCGATCGCGCCGGGACCGACGTCCCCGGCGCCGACCGCGCGGATCGGGGCAGTCGCCGCATCGATCCGGCGATGGCGAACGGAGCCGAAGCTCCCGCCGACACCTCGGCCATGCGCTGGAACTCCCTGGATGTGGGCTCGCCGTTCGATCACGCGAAATCCGGCATCCTCTACGTCGCCAAACACCTTCCGGCTCCCGGCCGCGACGGCCTGGCCCCCGCCTATCTGGACGAGATCGAGCGGCTGATCGAGGCGGCCGGCGGCCGCACGCTGGGGTTGTTCTCCTCGATGCGCGCCGCCAAGGCCGCCAGCGAAATCCTGCGCGAACGCCTGGACACGCCGATCCTGTGCCAGGGCGAGGACGCCACCGGCACCCTGGTCCGGCGCTTCGCCGAAGATCCCGCGACCTCGTTGTTCGGCACGCTCTCGCTGTGGCAGGGCGTGGATGTTCCCGGACCGTCGCTGAGCCTGGTCATTCTCGACCGCATTCCGTTCCCCCGGCCCGACGATCCGCTGCTGGTCGCCCGGCAGCAGGCCGTGCAGGCGCGCGGCGGCAACGGTTTCCTGACCATCGCGGCCAACCACGCCGCCCTGCTGCTGGCCCAGGGCACCGGACGGCTGCTGCGCAGCGTGCACGACCGCGGCGTGGTGGCGATTCTGGATCCGCGGCTGGTGACCGCCCGCTACGGCGGATATCTGCGCGCCTCCCTGCCTCCGTACTGGGAGACCTCCGACCCCGAGGTCGTCGCCAAGGCGCTGCGGCGATTGACCGCCACCCCCGTCCCGACCGCGGCCGCCGAGAACTGAACCGAACCGTTATGTGACACCAGCCACATTTGCTGGGAACCTACTTCTATTCGGAAGTAAGTTGGCGGGCGATACTTCCGGTGCACCCCAATTCCCACATCGGAGTATCCGAGGTCCCCGCGTCGCGAACCCTGCACGCGACGTGGGGACACTCATATCGCCCGGCCCGCGGACCTACTTCACCAGCAGCGTGATCACCGCGGCCACCACACCGATCACGACCGCACCGACTCCCCAGACGATGCCGTGCCGCTGCCACGGCCGCCCATGGTCGAGCGAGAAGCGGCCCGGGCCGGTGAAGCCCAGCGCCACCGCGACCGCCGCGAACAACAGCGCGGATTCGTATCCGTTGAGCCCGTGCGGCCAGGTCACGTGCATCGCATTGATCATGGTGCCGAGCACGATCGCGGCAGCCAGAGGCGTCACCAGCCCGAGGAACAGCAGACCGCCGCCGACCGCTTCGCACAATCCGGCGAGCGTGGCGAAGAATTTTCCGGGGTCGTAACCCATGTGCTGGAATCCGGCGGCGGTCGCGGACAGGCCGGGGCCGTTGAACCAGCCGAAGAGCTTCTGAGTGCCGTGCACGAACAGCAGTCCGCCGAAGACCAGCCGCAACAGCAGGAGGCCGATATCGGCGGCGGCCGGATCGGCGGCGGTCCGGAATTCCAGCGGGCGGGCGGCGTTCCGGGGCTCGATATTGGCGGTCATGATCGTCGGAGTCCTCATCTCGTTAGTTGACGAAAGCAAAGCGGACCGCGGTCCGATTGGTAACACGGTGACCAACCGACCTCGGTTCACGACTTATTCCGTAAGGGGTGTTCCGTGAGCTCGCTCGGTATGGCCTCGTTCGGTAAGACGGGGAAAGCGCGCCGAACTCATCGGCTCTCGGCCGGGCGGCCCGACCGGCGAGGAACCTAATCGGCGAGGAAGAAGAAGTACGCGAGGAATATCGCCATCAGCACCCACATGACCGGATGCACCTCACGCCCGCGCCGCCGCGCGACCATGACGACGGGATAGAAGGTCAGCCCCATCGCGATCCCATTGGCGATCGAATAGGTCAGCGGCATCATGATCACGGTGATGAACGCCGGGATCGCGTATTCGAGCTTGCCCCAATCGATGTCGCCGAGCGCCCGCGACATCAGCACACCCACCACGATCAGCGCCGGCGCCGTCACCGCGGGGACATCGGCGACCACCGCGAAGATCGGGAAGAAGAACATGGCGGCCAGGAACCAGCCGGCGGTCGAGACGGCCGTGAGCCCGGTTCGCCCGCCCGCGCTGACGCCGGCCGTGGATTCGACATAGGCGGTGGTGGTCGAGGTGCCGATGATCGCGCCCGCGGCGGTGCCGATCGAATCGGCGGCCAGCGCCTGCGCGGCGCGCGGCAGTTTCCCGTCGGGGCCGAGCAGCCCGGCTTGGTTGGCGATTCCGATCAGCGTGCCCGAGGCGTCGAAGAAGTCGACGAACAGCATGGTCAGCACGACGATCGCCATCTGGCCGGTGAACGCGTGCGGCAGATTCACGATGGCCTGACCGAAGGTCTGATCCAGCCCGTGCGGCAACGCCACCACCTGATGCGGCAGATGCACCAGCCCGCTGACGATGCCGACGACCGTCGTGGAGACGATGCCGTACAGCACGGCGCCGTGCCAGCCGAGCACCAGGAAGACGACCGTCACCAGCAGTCCGAACAGCGCCAGCAGCGTGGTCCCCTTGGTGAAGTCACCCAGGTGGACGAAGGTCGCCGCGTCGGAAACCACGATCCCGGCGTTCTTGAGACCGAGGAAGGCGACGAACATGCCGATCCCCGCGCCGACGGCCAGCTTCAGTTGCAGCGGAATCGCGTCGATGATCTTCTCGCGGATCTTGGTCACCGCGAGGATGAAGAAGATGATGCCCGACAGCAGCGTGCCCGACAGGGCCACCTGCCAGTCGATGCCCATCCCCAGCACGACCGAATACGCGAAGAAGGCGTTCAACCCCATCCCGGGCGCGAGCGCGATCGGGTAGCGCGCCCACACCCCCATCACCAGCGTGCCCACCACCGCGGCCACCGCGGTCGCGGTGAATACCGCCTGGGTCGGAATGCCGCGCGATCCGAGCTGCCCGTGGTCGCCGAGAACCGCCGGGTTGACCGCGAGCACATAGGACATCGCCAGGAAGGTGACGGTTCCCGCCATGAGCTCGCGCTTCATCGTCGATCCGAGCCGCGCGATTCCGAAGTAGGAATCGAGGCGTCCCTTGGACCGCGACAGGACGTCGACACTGCTCATCTGCTGCTCTCACCCTCGCCCCGGACCGATCGGACTGTGCCGAGGGCACCGTATCGGTCTCCGGCCGTTCGATGCCATTCAGATCGGCGAACATGTGGCAAATCACGCTCCCCGATATTCCCGCTGACCAGATGGTCTACGGTCGTGCCGCGGCGACCAGTCCGAGTTCCGCCGGGCCCGACAGCAGACGATGTCTGGGCAGCACGCGGACGGTATACCCGACGGCACCGGAATGCGGGACAGGAGTGGTGACCGCGTACTGCTCGGTGCCGGCGTCCGTGGAGATGTGATCCATGTCGACGACCTCCGTATCGGTCAGTTCGTCGTCGGAACCGACCCGGCCCAGAACCGCCTGCACCACGACGTCGCCGGTGGACAGCCCGGCCAGATCGATGCGGGCCCGCAGCGACAGTTCCGCGCCGATCACCGGAATATCGGGCAGGCCGGAGCTGTCGACCTGAAGCACTTTCACCTGCGACCACACTCCCTCGAGGCGGCGGCGGTATTCGGCCAGTTCCCGCGCCCCGGCGAAGTCGCCGGCCGCGACCGCGGCATAGGAACCGGCGGCCGGGAGGTAGTAGCCGGTGGTGTAGTCGCGGACCATGCGCGAGGCGAGCACTTTCGGACCGAGGGTGCGCAGCGTGTGACGCACCATTTCCATCCAGCGCACCGGCAGGCCGGATTCGTCGCGCTCGTAGAACCGCGGGAGCACCGAGCGCTGCAACATCTCGTACAACGCGGCCGCTTCCAGATCGTCGCGCCGATGTTCGTCGCGCACGCCGTCGGCGGTCGGGATGGCCCAGCCGTTGTCGCCGTCGTACATCTCGTCCCACCAGCCGTCGCGGATGGAGAGATTGAGCCCGCCGTTGAGTGCGGCCTTCATCCCGGACGTCCCGCAGGCCTCCAGCGGACGCAGCGGATTGTTCAGCCACACATCGCAACCCCAGTACAGGTAGCGGGCCATCGACATGTCGTAATCGGGCAGGAACACGATCCGGTGCCGCACCGCCGGATCGTCGGCGAACCGCACCACCTGCTGGATCAGCGCCTTCCCCCCGTCGTCGGCGGGATGGCTCTTACCGGCGACCACCAGTTGCAGCGGTCGCTCCGGATCGAGCAACAGCGCGCGCAGCCGGTCCGGATCGCGCAGCATCAGCGTCAGCCGCTTGTAGGTGGGCACCCGCCGGGCGAAGCCGACGGTCAGCACACCGGGATCGAAAACCTCGTCCACCCAACCCAATTCGGCCGGCGCCGCACCGCGTTCGAGCCACGATTCCCGCAGCCGGCGACGGACCTCGGCGACCAGCACCGCGCGCAGCGTCGCCCGCGTCTCCCACAGTTCGCGCAGGTCCACGGACCGCAGCTGTTCCCAGCCGCGTGCCTCGGCGACGAGTTCGGGGCCCACGAGATCGCGTGCCTTGTCGATCCATTCGCGAGCCGCCCACGTCGGGGCGTGCACACCGTTGGTCACCGACCCGATCGGCACCTCGGCCGCGTCGAATCCGGGCCACAGCGGCGCGAACATGTCGCGGCTGACCTCGCCGTGCAAACGTGAAACACCGTTGGCGCGCTGGGCGAGTCGTAAACCGAGGTGGGCCATGTTGAACACCGAAGGATCGGCCTCACGTCCGAGCGCCAGGATGCGATCCACCGAAATCCCCGGCAGCAGTGGCGATTCCCGTTCACCGTGGGCGCCACCGAAGTAACGGCGGACCAATCCGGCGGCGAACCGATCGATGCCCGCGGGCACCGGAGTATGCGTGGTGAAGACGGTCGCGGCCCGGACCGCGGCGAGCGCGGAGTCGAAATCCATTCCGCCCGACATATATTCGCGGATCCGCTCGATACCGAGGAATCCCGCGTGGCCCTCGTTCATATGCCACACGTCCGGATCCGGCAGGCCGCGAGCCCGGGTGTAGGCGCGGACCGCGCGCACGCCGCCGATTCCCGCCAGAATCTCCTGTTTGATGCGGTGGTCCTGGTCGCCGCCGTAGAGCCGGTCGGTCACCGCGCGCAGTTCCGGATCGTTGTCGCCGATATCGGAATCGAGCAGCAGCAACGGAATTCGTCCCACCTGGGCGATCCACACCCGGGCGCGTAGTACCCGGCCCTCGGGCATGGGCACGTGGACGAGCACCGGCGCGCCCTCCTCGGCCAGCAGCCGCAGCGGCAGGCCCTGCGGATCGAGGTCGGGATAGCGTTCGGCCTGCCAGCCGTCGGCGGTCAGCGACTGCCGGAAATAGCCGGACCGATACAGCAGGCCGACGCCGATGAGCGGCAATCCCAGATCCGAGGCCGCCTTGAGATGGTCGCCGGCCAGAATCCCCAGCCCGCCCGAATAATTCGGCAGCACCTCGGTGACACCGAATTCCATGGAGAAGTAGGCGATACCGCGCGGCGCCGGGCTGTCCGGTGTTGCGGCGACATGTTCGCCGAACCAGCGGGGTCTGCTCAGATAGTCCCGCAGGTCGGCCTCCGCGGCGTCGACGGCCGTCTGATAGTCGGGATCCGCGGCCCACTGGTCGAGCCGGTCCGCGTCCACCTCGCCGAGCATCCGCACCGGATCGCGCCCGACCCGCACCCACAACTCGGGATCCAGCCGCGCGAACACATCCTGAGTGGGCCCGTGCCATGACCACCGCAGATTGGCGGCCAGCTCACCGAGGGCGGCCAGCCGCTGCGGCAGATGGGCACGGACGGTGAAACGACGCAATGCCTTCACCGGGTAGACCCTACACGGCGGCACCGGCCCGTCCGCCGCGTGCCGAGGCCGGTCCAGGGCGCTGACCTGCTGCGAAAGGTGTCATCCCCGCAGCGTCCGATCGAGCAGTGCCAGCAGTTCGCGCCGGTGCCGCTCGTCGGCGTCGCGGTCGTAGGCCGCGGTGTCGGTCTGGGTGTATCCGTGGTGTGCGCCGGGGTAGACCTCGGTGCGGTAGCGCACTCCGGCCGCGGCGAGAGCCTTGTCGAACGTCTCGATCTGCTCCGGCGTCAGCGAGCGGTCCTGGTCGGCATGGCCGAAATACATCTCCGCCGTGGCGTTCTCGACGGCCAGATGCGGGCTGTCGGGGCCGTCGACCACCAATCCGCCGGTGTGGAACCCGGCCGCGGCCGCGATCCGGTCACCGAACGCGCCGGCCGTGTACACCGCCAACCGGCCACCCATGCAGTAACCGGCCGTGGCGATCGGCCCGTCGGCCGTGTGCTCGAACGCGGTGAGCCGGTCCAGGTAGGCGCCGGCGTCGCGGACCACGAGATCCGGGGTGAGCTCCCGCAGCATCGGGACGATCGTGGCGAACAGGTCCGGACGCTGTTGCGGGTCGATGAAATCCGGCAGCTCGAGCAGCGGCGCCCGGCCGTGCCGGTAGAAGACATTGGGGACCAGCACGGTATATCCGGCCGCAACGACATCGTCGGCCAGCGCGCGCAGACTCGGACGTAGTCCGAACGCGTCCATGTACAGCAGCACACCGGGATACTTCCCACCCGCCGCGGGGTAGGTGACGTACGCGTCGGCGACACCGTCGGGCGTCGCGATCTCCACGGTCTGCCCCTGCACTGATGTCATGCGAGATTCCCTTTCTCCCTGCTCTCCCGGCGAATTCGTTCGTGTCGGCCGTTCGCACCGCACCGGCGTCCACCAGAAACGGAACCAACGCCCCGGAAAGTCTGCCACGGGCCTGTCCGGCCCGCAATCGCGCAGGCCCACGTCGCGCGTGTTCGTGGTCGCCCCCGAACTACCGGTACGGTTGGTGCCGTGACCGGTCGCATCGCCATCGATGACACCGCCCCGGCCGTCGCAGGCGGATATCCGGCCAAGGCCGTCGTCGGCGAGGTGGTACCGGTGCGGGCCGTGGTGTGGCGCGAGGGTCACGACGCGGTGGCGGCCACCCTGGCTGTGCGCGGACCGGGCGGCGGCCGCACCCAGCGGATCCGGATGGCGCCCGAGTTCGAACCCGACGTCTTCAATGCGGTTTTCACCCCGAATACGCCGGGGCTGTGGACCTTTCGCGTGGAGGGCTGGGGCGATCCGATCACCGGGTGGCGGGCCGCGGTCGAGGCGAAACTCGCTGTCGGCCAGAGCGCGGCGGATCTGGCCAACGATCTCGAGATCGGCGCCCGGCTGCTCGAACGGGCGGCACAGGCGGTCCCGAAACGACAGTGGGAGAAACTGCGCGCCGCCGCGGCCGCGCTGCGCGGTGATGCGCAACTGCCGGCGCGGGTGGCGCCCGCCTTCAGCACCGAGGTGGCCGAGATCCTGCGCGAGACACCACTGCGCGATCTGGTGACCCGCGGTCCGGCCCACACCGTGCTGGTCGAGCGGCGGCGCGCGCTGGTCGGCTCGTGGTACGAATTCTTCCCCCGCTCCACCGGCGGGTGGGACGCCGACGGCACACCGGTGCACGGGACCTTCGCCACCGCGACGAAAGAACTTCCACGCATCGCGGCCATGGGTTTCGACGTCGTCTACCTGCCGCCGATCCACCCGATCGGCACCGTGAACCGCAAGGGCCCCAACAACTCTCTGACATGCGGGCCCGACGATTTCGGCTCCCCCTGGGCGATAGGATCGGCCGAAGGCGGCCACGACGCGGTCCACCCGCTTCTGGGGACCGAGGCGGACTTCGCCGAATTCGTCCGCGCCGCAGCCGAACTCGGGCTGGAAGTGGCACTGGATCTGGCATTGCAGTGTGCGCCCGATCATCCGTGGGTGCGCAGCCATCCGGAATGGTTCACCACCCTGCCCGACGGCACCATCGCGTTCGCCGAGAATCCGCCCAAGAAATATCAGGACATCTACCCGCTGGATTTCGACAACGATCCGGACGGGTTGTATGCCGCCGTCCTGGGTGTCGTGCGGCACTGGATCGCTCTGGGCGTCACCATTTTCCGGGTCGACAATCCACACACGAAACCGGCCGACTTCTGGGAATGGCTGATCGCGCAGGTGCGCCGGACCGATCCCGATGTGATCTTCCTGTCCGAGGCATTCACCCGCCCGGCCCGCCTCTACGGCCTGGCCCGGCGCGGATTCTCCCAGTCCTATACGTATTTCACGTGGCGCACCGGCGCCTACGAACTGGCCGAATTCGGTCGCGAACTCGCCGCCAAGGCCGACGAGGCCCGGCCCAATCTGTTCGTCAACACCCCGGACATCCTGCACGAGAGCCTGCAGCACGGCGGTCCGGGCATGTTCGCCGTGCGCGCCGCGCTCGCGGCCACGCTGGGCCCGAGCTGGGGAATGTATTCCGGTTTCGAACTTTTCGAGCATCAGGCGGTGCGGCCCGGCAGCGAGGAATATCTCGATTCGGAGAAGTATCAGCTGCGTCCGCGACGATTCGCCGAGGCCGCGGCGCGCGGAGAATCGCTGGAACCGTTCATCACCCGGCTGAACGAGATTCGCCGGGCGCATCCGGCGCTGCAACAGGTGCGCTGCATCAGTTTTCACCACGTCGACAACGACGCGCTGCTGGCGTATTCGAAGGTCGATCCGAGCTCCGGAGACGCGGTGCTGGTCGTGGTCAACCTCAATCCGTTCGGCGCCGAAGACGGGATGATCTCGCTCGACATGCCGGCCATCGGGCGGGAATGGCACGATCGCCCGACGGTCCACGACGAGATCAGCGGCGAGGAATATCACTGGGCGCACACCAATTACGTGCGGCTGGATCCCGTGCGCGCTCCCGCCCACATCCTCGCGCTCCCGCCGGTTTCCGCGGCCGCGCGCACCGAATTGGCCTACCGCAGGACCTTCCGGTGACCGCACGCCGGACCACCGCCCGGCGGCCGCGCCGATGAATCGGCGCGATCTGATGCTGCTGGCCGCCGGTACCCACGCCGACCCGCACACGGTCCTCGGAGCTCATCCGCATCCCGACGGTACGGTGATCAGAACCCTTCGGCCCCATGCCGATTCGGTGTCGGCCCGCATCGGCGGCGACGATCATCCGCTGCACCACATCGGCCACGGCGTCTTCGAGGGCGTGGTCGGGTTCCCGGAACTGTGGGACTACCGCCTGATCGTGGCGTATCCAGGCAGCCGGACCGTACTCACCGCCGACGGATACCGCTTCCTGCCGACCGTCGGCGAACTCGATCTGCACCTGCTCGGCGAGGGGCGGCATCGGCGGCTCTGGGAGGTACTCGGCGCCCATCCGCGCCGCTACACCACCCTCGACGGCGAGGTCACCGGCACGTCGTTCGCGGTATGGGCGCCGAATGCGCGCGGTGTCACCGTCTTCGGCGATTTCGACAGCTGGAGTGGAACGAGTACGCCGATGCGCCGGCTCGGCTCGTCCGGAGTGTGGGAGGTGTTCGTCCCCGGCGTCGCGGCCGGCACGCGATACAAATATCGCGTTCACGGCGCCGACGGGCGGACCGTCGACCACGCCGATCCCCTGGCCTTCGCCGCCGAAATCCCGCCCGCGACGGCTTCGGTCGTCGCCGCCGCCACCTACCGCTGGACAGATCAGGACTGGTGCGCCGCCCGCGCCCAGTGCGACCCCACTCGCGAACCGATGAGCATCTACGAGGTGCATCTCGGCTCGTGGCGGCCCGGGCTCGACTATCGCACCGCCGCCGAACAGCTCGCGGAATACGTTCGGGCCCAAGGATTCACCCACGTCGAACTGCTGCCGGTCGCGGAACACCCCTTCGGCGGCTCCTGGGGTTATCAGGTCACCTCCTACTACGCGCCGACCGCCCGCTTCGGATCCCCCGACGATTTCCGCGCGTTCGTCGACCATCTGCACGCCCACGGCATCGGCGTCGTCCTCGATTGGGTGCCCGGCCACTTCCCGCGCGACGAATGGGCCCTGGCCCGCTTCGACGGCACCGCCCTCTACGAACATCCCGATCCCCGCCGCGGCGAGCAATTGGAGTGGGGCACCTACATTTTCGACTACGGCCGCAACGAGGTGCGCAACTTCCTGGTCGCGAACGCGCGGTTCTGGCTCGAGGAGTTCCATATCGACGGGCTGCGCGTCGACGCCGTCGCCTCGATGCTGTACCTGGACTATTCGCGTCCGCCCGGCGGCTGGGAGCCGAATGCGCATGGCGGACGGGAGAATCTGGAGGCCGTCGCCTTCCTGCGCGAACTGAACGCCGCCGTCCACGCCGATCATCCCGGCGTGGTGACCATCGCCGAGGAATCCACCACCTGGCCGGGGGTCACCCGCTCCACGGAGGTCGGCGGGCTGGGCTTCACCCTGAAATGGAATATGGGCTGGATGCACGACACGCTCGGCTACCTCGGGCGCGATCAGGTGCATCGCAGCTGGCACCACAACGAGATCACGTTCTCGGCGGTCTACGCGTGGAGTGAGAACTATCTGCTGCCGATCAGCCACGACGAGGTGGTGCACGGCAAGGGCACGCTGTGGACGCGCATGCCCGGTGACGACTACGCCAAGGCCTGCGGCGTTCGCGCGGTCCTGGCCTACATGTGGGCACACCCGGGTAAACAGCTGCTGTTCATGGGCCAGGAATTCGGCCAGTTCCGGGAGTGGTCACACGACCGCGGGCTGGACTGGGACGAACTCGCCAACCCGCTGCACGACGGTATCCGCGCTCTCGTCGCCGATCTCAACGCCGCCTACCGCGCCCACCCCGCGCTGTGGACGCAGGACACCGCCCCCGGCGGCTACGCCTGGATCGAGGCCGACGACCACGTGCACAACGTGCTCGCATTCCTGCGCTACGGCACCGACGGCTCGGTCGTGGCCTGCGTCTTCAACTTCTCCGGTATCGAACACCGCGACTACCGCATCGGGTTGCCGGCTCCGGGCATCTGGCAGGAAATCCTCAACACCGACGCCACCTGCTACGGCGGCAGCGGCACCGGAAACCTCGGCGCGGTCTCGGCGTCGGCGTGCCCCTCGCACGGCCGGCCCTATTCGGCGGAGGTCACCATCGCTCCCAACAGTGCCGTCTGGCTGACGCCTGATCACCACCGCAGCATCGGCAACGGCCGCAACGGATGACGCAGCGCCCACCGCGCCGCGCTCTGGACCAGAAAGCGATGAAAACCGTGATACGGCAGCACGGCGACGACGGCACGCACCCCGGCCCGGGGCAGGCCGCCGCGCACGAGGCCGCCGCTGACGTCGATACGGTCCGCGATCCGGAAGCTCTCGCCGATCGGATCATCCACCGCGCGTACGCGGTGATGGTCGAGCACCATCCGCCGGACCGCTGCCCGGTCGGAGATTCCGAACTCGGCCGCGTACTCCTCGGCCAGCGCTGCGGAGGGGGCGAGATAGTCGAAGGTCCCGGCGGTCCAGATGCCGAGGTCGTGCACGGCCCACGCGAGCACCGCCGCGTCGGGCAGCGGGGTATCGAGCAGCGCCCGATGGTAGTTGAGGCACCGCAGCACGTGGTTGCGGTATGTCGTCAGATCGTCGCCCAGGTCGTCGCGGTGCCGGTCGAGGACCGCGCTGACGATCGGATGGTCGGTTCGCACGGTCATCCGCGCTCAGAACTTCCAGGGCGCCGGCAGGTCCGGGACCACACACCCATAGGTGTGCTCGATCGCCACCGGAGTGCCGCGAACCGTACCGTGCGCACGCAACTCCACCGGGTAGTACCGGAAGCAGCGCACTCCGGAATCCGAATCGGGTAGCGCCAGTTCGGCATCGGCCAGATACGCGCAGGCCGAGGAGGCGTCGGGATGTGAGCCGCCGATCGGATCGCAGGTCAACGTGACGGTGCGAGGCGAACGGTCGGGTTCGGTGCGGGTGAAGATCAGTCGGGTAGCCGCATCGTGAGCCGCGGCGCTGCTCGCCGGCATCAGCACTGCCGCGACACACGCGGCGCCGATCAGACCACGCGTCGTTGCCTTCACATCGGCCTCCCGTCCCCGCGCCGACAGCGAATTCCGCCGGCGCCTGCGCCGATTATCGGTCGTCGCGGCCGATCGGTCGATCACCGCGACGACCGGCGTGGCTCAGTACAGTGCCGTCGCCAGCTTGCGGCGGGCCGCGACCACCACCGGATCGGCGGTGTCGAACAGCTCGAACAGTTCGACCAGCCGGGTGCGCACGCGGTTGCGGTCGTCGCCCGCGGTCCGCTTGATCAACCCGATCAGCCGATCGAAGGCGGCCTCGGGCTGCTGGTTGAACAGTTCGGCGTCGGCGGCGGTGAAGGCGGCGTCGATATTGCCCGGATCGGCGTCGGCCACCGCGATCGCGTCGGCCGGCAGCTCGCGGGCACGGCCGAAGAATCGGACCTGCCGCAGCGCCGCCTTGGCCTCCTCATTGCCCGGCTCGGCGGCCAGGATCGCCTCGTAAGCGGCCTCGGCCCCGGCGATGTCACCACGATCGAGCGCCTCTTCGGCGGCCACGAACCGCGGATCCTCCGGCGCGGGCGCCTCACCCTGATCGTCACCGGCGCCGGGAAGTTTGCCCCGCACCGCGTCGACGACCGCGGCAAGCCACTGCTTGACCTGCTCCTCGGGCTGCGAGCCCTGGAAATCGGCCAGCGGCTGCCCGGCGGCCACCGCGATCACGGTCGGAATGCCCTGCACCCCGAATGCCTGCGCGATCCGCATATTCGGCTCGGCCTCGATGGTGGCCAGCTCCCAGCTGCCCCCGGCACTGCCGACCAGCCGCTCGAACAGCTTGACCAGTTCGACACTTCCCGGGCTGCGCTGCGAGTACAGGACGACGACAACCGGCACCTCGAGCGATCGCCGCAGCACCTTGGTCTCGAAATCGGCCTCGGTGACGGCGTGATCGCCCGGAACGTCCGTGGCGGCCGGCTGTTTCAGAGCGGACAGATCCACCGCGCCGGACATGGCAGCGGCAGCGACGGGCGAGGGACGACGTGCAGCAGGTCGAGTCACGACATCCAGTTTGTCACGCCGCGGCGGGCGCCGGGGTCGCGGCCGGGCTCAGCTCTCCCAATTGTCCGGTCCGAATCGCCCAGCGCTCGAACCACACCGAGGTGAACGGCACCACCGTCGACACCAGACCCAGCAGGATCGTCTTGCCGGGCCATTCGTATTCGCGCCAGGCCAGCAGCAGACTCACCGCGTACAGCAGGAAGATGATGCCGTGCAGCATGCCGAACACCATCACCGGCCAGGTGATGGGTTCGGGCAGCCGCTTGAGCACCGAACCGAGCAGCAACAGCGCCCACGACGGCGCTTCCAGCAGTCCGAACAGACGCACCCGCTTGGCGACGGTGCTCACGTCGAAGAATTCGCCCATGGCCACCATTGTGCCCAACGACTACGCAGCGTCGTAGGAGGTGTGGGTCATGCCACAGCGCGAACCGAGGTCAGACGCGGACGATGAGGGCGTCGCCCTGGCCGCCGCCACCGCACAGCGCGGCCGCGCCGACCCCACCACCGCGGCGCTGCAATTCCAGCGCCAGGTGCAGCACGATCCGCGCGCCCGACATGCCCAGCGGGTGACCGATCGCGATCGCGCCACCGTTGACGTTGACCTTGTCCGGGTCGATACCCAGCTTGCGGGTCGAGGCGATCCCGACCGCCGCGAACGCCTCGTTGATCTCCACCAGATCCAGATCCGCCGGCGCGATACCTTCCTTCGCGCACGCTTTCGCGATCGCGTTGGCGGGCTGATCCTGCAGCGTGGAATCCGGACCCGCCACCACACCCGCGGCCCCGATCTCGGCGATCCAGCTCAACCCCAGCTCCTGGGCCTTGGCCTTGCTCATCACGACCACCGCGGCCGCACCGTCGGAGATCTGCGACGCCGACCCCGCGGTGATGGTGCCGTCCTTGGCGAAGGCCGGGCGGAGCTTGCCCAGCGACTCCACCGTCGTATCCGCGCGCACGCCCTCGTCCTCGCTCACCACGATCGGATCGCCCTTGCGCTGCGGCACCGACACCGGCACCACCTCATCGGTGAACACACCGTTCTTCCACGCCGCAGCCGCCTTCTGATGCGAGGCGGCGGCGAAGGCGTCCTGCTCGGCGCGGCCGATCCCGTCACCGGCGTTGCGGGACTCGGTCAACGCGCCCATCGCCTGATCGGTGAAGATGTCGTGCAACCCGTCGTAGGCCATGTGGTCACGCAGGGTCACATCGCCGTACTTGAAGCCCTCACGCGACTTCTCCAGCATGTGCGGGGCCCGGCTCATCGACTCCTGACCACCGGCCACCACGATCTCGTACTCACCGGCGCGAATCAGCTGATCCGCCAACGCGATCGCGTTGATACCCGACAAACACACCTTGTTCACCGTCACCGCCGGCACATCCATCGGGATACCACCCGCGACCGCGGCCTGACGCGCCGGAATCTGACCCGCACCCGCGGTCAGCACCTGACCCATGATCACGTAATCGACCCGCTCCGGCGCCACCCCACCACGCTCGAGCGCCGCCTTGATGGCGAAACCACCCAGATCCGACCCGGAAAACCCGGACAACCCACCGAGCAACCGACCGACCGGGGTACGGGCGCCGGAGACGATGACAGAGGTGGTGGCCACGATGAACCTCGCTTCTCGCATTCAGGGACGCAGCGGCGAGCCGCTCACGCACACGGTGGCGGGCCGCCCTCGTACTCGGTGGCGGGCCGCTCTCGTACTCAACGGTAACCCTTCCCGTCCCGGCAGCTCCAGGTAGGTGCGCGCTACCTTCGTAGAGTGAGCACTACCGATACGTCCGCTTTCATTCCCGCCGATTACGTCATCGCCGTCGACCACGTCGGCATCGCCGTGCCCGATCTCGATACCGCCGTGGCGTGGTATTCGGACAATCTCGGCATGGTCGAAACCCACCGCGAGGTCAACGAGGCCCAAGGCGTGCACGAGGCAATGCTGTCGCTGCCCGGTTCCGGCGACGACGCCACTGCTCTGCAGTTGCTGGCGCCGCTGAACGAGGAGTCGACCATCGCCAAGTTCATCGGCCGCAACGGCCCCGGATTGCAGCAACTGGCCTACCGTGTGACCGATATCGACGCGGTAGCTAC
Source organism: Nocardia mikamii NBRC 108933 (assembly GCF_001613505.1). Taxonomy (GTDB): domain Bacteria; phylum Actinomycetota; class Actinomycetes; order Mycobacteriales; family Mycobacteriaceae; genus Nocardia; species Nocardia mikamii. The sequence goes on along the minus strand of NZ_BDCM01000016.1, from coordinate 3,262 downwards.
TTTCCTGCGAGGCCGCGGCGTCCGTTTGCTGTACGACGCTCCGCGCGCCGGTACCGCGAACTCGCGAATCAATTTCATCCACCCCAAGGATGCTGGCGGTGTGCTCGTCGAACTAGTCGAACCGGCCGCGAATCCTACTCACTAGTACCGCAATCCGGCCACGGAAACTGTTCATAACGACATTCGCAGTCGACTCACCATGGTGGGTCGACAGGCTGTAGTTTGTGGGGCATGTCGTCCACTGAGCCCGATCGCAATCGCTTCGTCGCGTTGCCTTTCACGGTAGTACGTAAAGGCTACGACCGTGACGAAGTACGCAATTACTTCGACCGTTTCGATGCCGAGCTGAGGGTCACCGCCACAGATCGCGATGCCGCCGCCGCTCAGGCCCGTAACCTGGCCGCCCAGCTGGAGGACGCCCGCGACGAGATCGATGAGCTCCGCAAGGAAGTCGATCGCCTGTCGGTTCCGCCCACCACCGCGGAAGGCATGAGCGATCGAATCTCCCGGATGCTGCGCTTGGCATCCGACGAGGCGTCCGAGGTTCGCGCGCAGGCGCAGGCCGAGGCCGCCGAGATGATCTCCATCGCGGAGCAGCAGGCCACCGAGATGCGTGGCAAGTACGAATCCCTGCTGGCCGAGACCAAGGAGAAGCGCGAGGCGCTCGAGGTCGAATTCGAGCAGACGCTGTCGAACGCGCGCGCCGAATCCGCCAAGATCGTCGAGGCCGCCCAGGCCGATGCCACCCGCATCACCAAGGAGGCCGAGGCCAAGCGCAAGGCCGCCCAGCAGGACTTCGAGGCCACCATGGCCGAGAAGCGGACCAAGCTGACCAAGGCCATGGAAGAGCTGGAGGCATCCAGCCGCTCCGACGCCGCCCAGCGCATCAAGGAAGCCACCGACGAGGCCAACCGCCTGGTCACCTCCGCCACCCAGTCCGCCGATCGCAAGATCGCGCACGCCAAGGAACTGGCCGAGGAGATGCGCGTGCTGCGCGGTCGAGTTCTGGCCCAGCTGTTGGGTATTCGCGGGCAGCTCGATTCGGTCCCGGCCATGCTGGCCGCGGTCAACCGCGAGAGCGAACTGCTCGACGGTGCACCGGAGCAGCGTTCACTGTCCGGTAAGCAGTCCGGAGCCGGCCGGCAGAAGGCCATCCCCGAGGTCAAGGCGGAAGACGAAGAGTCCGTCGACGAAGAGCGCGAAAGCGCCGAAGTCTCGAGCTGACAACACGCGCCACCCCCTCAGGGCGACACATTCACCACCCGTTTCGAGGCCGCTCCCGCACCGCGGGGGCGGCCTTCCCTATGCCCGCCCGCGACCGGGTTACGACCAGCGCCGCGTGATCGTGCGGGTGTGCCGCCCGCGCCAGCAGCCGGAATGCCAATGGCGGCGGTCGTTCTCGCCGCCGTCGGCGGGCCAGGCCACGATATGCGCTGTGCCGGGCGGGATCTCGTGATCGCAGCCGGGGCATCGATAGGACTTCACCGCTCGCGAACCCGGAATGGTGCGCACCACAAAGGTTTCCGTGCCGCCGGGCCCGTCCTCGGTGCGCCCGAAGACGTCACCGATCGGTCGCGGATCCCGGTGGAGCCGCGACGATTTCGGACGAGGTTTCCGGCGTGGCACGAGCGCCCTCAGAACAACCGGAATTCGGTGCTGTCGGTGCCGCGCAGGGCATCGTAATCGAGTGTGACGCAGCGGATCCCGCGATCGGTGGCCAGGGTCCGCGCCTGCGGTTTGATCTGTTGCGCGGCGAAGACACCGGTGACCGGCGCCAGCAGCGGATCCCGGTTGAGCAGTTCCAGATACCGGGTGAGCTGCTCCACCCCGTCGATCTCGCCGCGGCGTTTGATCTCCACCGCCACGGTGGCGCCGTCGGCGTCACGGCACAGGATGTCCACGGGACCGATCGCCGTCATGTATTCGCGCCGGATCAGCGTATAGCCGTCACCCAGCGTGCCGATGTGCTCGGCGAGCAGCTCCTGCAGATGCGCTTCCACGCCGTCTTTCACGAGCCCGGGATCCACGCCCAGTTCGTGCGCGGAGTCGTGTTCGATGTCCTCGACGGTGATCCGCAGTTCCTCACCGGCTTTGTTGGTCACCACCCACAGCTGAGAGCCGTCGGGCATCGTCTCGACATCGGTCTCACGCTCCTCCAACCAGCAGGGCGGGCTCATCCAGTTCAACGGTTTGTAGGAACCGCCGTCGGAATGCACCAGCACCGAACCGTCCGCTTTCATCATCAGCAGCCGACGGGCCATCGGGAGATGTGCGGTGAGCCGACCCACGTAATCGACCTGGCAACGAGCAATCACAAGGCGCACCGGTCGAGTTTAGGCCCTCGCCGAGACCGCTTGCGCGCGGGGCGATCAGCCGACGAGCAGGATGTACCCGAGTGCGGCCGCGACGATGAGCAGACCCGTCTCGAACCGGTTGAGCCGGTGTGTGTGGACATGACCGCTGCGCAGCAGCAACCACCCGGTCAGCAGGCCGATCGTCAGGGCGATCAGATGCCCGACATTGGTGAAGGTGTGGCCCATGATGACGCCCGCGACGGCGACAGCGCCCAGCGAGATCGCCCACGTGGGTCGCCACTTGGCGGGCAGGACCACGATGAGCGATCCGATGACCGCCATCGCGCCGTAGCTGACGCCGACGTCCTCGGCGAGGGAAATACTCGTCGGCAGCCATTTCACGCTCACCGCCACCCACAGGCCGCCGGCGACGACGAGTGTGGCGCCGATATGCCCGGCGATGAAGATGCGCAGCAGTGACAGCGCCCCGAAGCGCCATTCCGCCAGGATGAGCAGACAGACCAGCAGCGGGATGAGCAGAGCGCCCGCGGTGCCGTCGCCGATCACGAACGCACTCGAGAAGAGGGTGCCGAATCGCCCGGCCAGCAGGTTGTGCAGATTGGTGCTCGCATGCTGGATGACGCGGGTCTGCTGCGTATCGCTGAGCACGGACACCAGAACGGTCACCGCGATGAGCAGAGCGCCGTAGCTGTAGGTCATCGGCAGCTTGAATCGATCCCGCAGCGTGAGGGAACGGCCGGCCTGCGCGGGGCCGGACTCCAGTGCTGACTGTGTGGCCGGCTCCTGGAGTAGAACCATTCGGATCACCTTCCGCTACCAGACCGGTACCGCGTGCACCGGGTCGACACCTTCCATGATCCCGATCGATCACCGGAATGGTGTCAGCCTTACTTAGGAAAGTCCTGTGAACCGGGGATACCCACCCGCATCGATCCCAAAATGCGGGA
>NZ_BDCM01000015.1 GCF_001613505.1 Nocardia mikamii NBRC 108933 | reverse complement strand
ACCGAATTCGGTACGCGCTTGACGATCGCAGCGGTCAATGCCCCCGATTCGGTGGTGCTGTCCGGTGACGCCGATGCGGTCGACGAGGTACAGCGCATGCTGTCCGAGCGTGGCCGCAAGACATCGCGACTTTCGGTGAGCCATGCGTTCCACTCGGCGCGGCTGGATCCGGTGCTGGACGAGTTCCGCTCGGCCGTAGGCCGAGTCGAGTACCGGGAGCCGCTGCTGCCCATCGTGTCCAACCTGGACGGTGCGATCGGCGAGCGATTCACCGATCCCGACTATTGGGTCGCGCAGATGCGCGGTACTGTGCGGTTCGCCGACGCGATAGCGACGATGCGCGACAGCGGTGTCGGACGATTCATCGAAATCGGACCGGATGCGGTGTTGACGGCGCTGACTCGCCGCTGCCTCGACGAGGACCCGGATCCGAACCGGCTGACTGTCGCCACCGGCCGTCGCAGCGGTTCGGCCCCCATACACCTCGTCACGGCACTGGCGCAGGCCCATATCGCGGGGATCGCGGTGGACTGGCGCGGGCTGCCCGGCTATCGGTCTGCCCGGCGAATTGCATTGCCCACCTACGCCTTCCAGCACGAGAGCTACTGGCTTCCCGTCACGCCCAGCACCGCCGGCCCGCAGCACTCCGGTTTGGACGAGGTCGACCATCCGCTGCTGAGCGCGTCGGTCCGGTTGCCCGGATCCGATGCCGTGATCGGCACCGGCAGCCTGTCCCTGCGCAGCCATTCCTGGTTGGGTGACCACATGATCGGCGGCGCCGTGGTGCTGCCCGGCACCGCCTTCACCGACCTGGCTCTGCACCTCGGGGCACTGGCCGGTACCCCGCGACTCGGCGAGTTGATCGTCACCACGCCCCTGGTGATCCCCGCTGACGCCGCGGTGGACCTGCGGGTCGTCGCCGAGGGACCGGATGCCGCCGGAACGCGTGGCCTCGCGGTGTATTCGCGCCGCGGCGGCGACCCGGACGCCGAGTGGAGCAGGCACGCGACCGGGACACTGACAGCCGGAGGCGCCACGGCGCCGGTGGCCACCGTGGCGCCGGATGCCTGGCCGCCGGCGGACACGCGGCCCGTCGACATCGGCGCGATGTACGCCGAGCTGTCCGCACACGGATACGGTCACGGTCCGCTGTTCCGCGGGCTCACCGCGGTGTGGACCGGTGCCGACGCCGTCTTCGCCGAGGTGAATCTGCCCGAGAACGACCATGTTTCGGCCGACCGCTTCGGCATCCATCCGGCGCTGCTGGACGCGGCGTTGCACGCGATCCGGTTCGTCGACGCCGGTCGCGACCCGGGCGCCGACGAGATCTTCGTTCCCTACTCGTGGGAGGACGTCGAGCTGCACGCGGTGGGCGCCGACGCGGTCCGGGTTCGGGTCGTCCCCGCCGCGGCGGACGCCGGGGCCGACAGCCGGCGAGTCACCGTGCAGCTCACCGATATTCATGATCGTCCCGTGGTGACGGTCGGCGCGCTGACGATGCGTCCGATCCCGATCGACACGCTGCGTGAGACTCGGGCCGGCCGCCCCGGCTATCGCATCGACTGGGTTCGGCTCGCCTCGCCGTCGAGCGCCGGTGCGGCGATGTGGTCGACGGCCGGATCCGTGGAAACGGTGGCCGCCGCCGGGGAAACGGTCGCGGTGCTCGGCCCCGTGGCCGCGCCGGAGACCGAGCGGCCGCCGGTCGCGGTGCTCGCCCGGCTCACCCGATTGGCGGCCGATATTCCTGACCTGCTGTCCCGCTACGACCGGGTCGTCGTCGTCACGGAACGCGCGGCGGCCGTCGAATCCGGATCGCCGGTGGACCTCGTCGCGGCCGCGGCGGCGGGCCTGGTGCGGAGCGCGGCGCACGAATATCCGGGCCGCATCATGGTGGTCGATGTGGCCCGCGGCCAGGATCACCACCCGGCCGTCGCGGCGTCGCTGGCCGTTGCGGGCGAACCGCATCTGGCCTGGCGCGACGGCGCTGTGCACGTCCCGCGCGTGGTGCCCGCGCCCGCCCGGAGCGCAACCGTCGCGGTGCGACCGGACCCCGCGGGCACCGTCCTGATCACCGGCGGCACCGGCGGCTTGGGCGCCCTTGTCGCCCGGCATCTGGTGGTGACGTACGGGATTCGCCGGCTGCTGCTGATCGGTCGCCGCGGTGCGGACACTCCTGGTGTCCGCGAGCTGGTGGGCGACCTGTCGGCGCTCGGAGCGCAGGTGGAGGTCACCGCGTGTGACGTCGGCGACCGGCAGGCGCTGGACGCGGCGCTGGCGACCATCCCGCCCGAACATCCGCTGACCGGTGTGGTCCATGCCGCGGGCGTGCTTGACGACGGATTGCTGGCGGGCATGACTCCGCAGCGCCTGGCGAAGGTGTTGGGCCCCAAGGTGGATGCGGCGTGGCATCTGCACGAGGCGACCGCCGCGATGCCGCTGACGATGTTCGTCCTCTTTTCCTCGTTCGCGGGAACGGTGGGCAGTCCCGGACAGGCGAATTACGCCGCGGCGAATGCGTTCCTGGACGCGCTCGCCGAGCAGCGCCGTCGCGACGGCCTGCCCGCCACCGCACTGGCCTGGGGGACCTGGAGCGCCGACACCGGGATGACCAGTACCCTGACCGCCGCGGATCTGGCGCGACTGCGCCGCGAGGGGATGGTCCCCCTCGATGTGGACTATGCGATGCCGCTGTTCGACACCGCGATCGCCGGGGGTGCGCCCGCCACCTTGGCGGTGCGATTCGATACCGCCGCGCTGGCGGCGCAGGCACGGGCGGGCACGCTCCCCGCGGTACTGAGCGCCCTGGTTCCGGCCGGCCCACGCCGTGCTGCCACCCGCACCCTGGCACAGCAACTGTCGGTGGCGGCGGAAGCGGAACGCGCGGATCTCGTTCTCGCCGCGGTGCGCGAGCACGTCGCCGCCAGTCTCGGGCACGGCTCCGGTGATCGCATCGATCCGCACGCCCCGTTCACCGAACTGGGATTCGACTCCCTCGCCGGCGTGGAATTCCGCAACCGGCTCGCCCGGGCCACCGGGCTCACGCTCCCGTCCACGCTGGTCTTCGACTATCCGACGGCGACCGAATTGGCCGACTACTTGGGGACCCGCATCACGAAAATTATTGCTGCCGAAACGGATTCCGCACCCGATTCCCCGCCGAGACCGGTACCGGGGGCCGACGTCGTGGCGGAAGTCCGTCCCGCGGTGCCTACCGCGACGGGAGTTCGCGGCGGGCTGACCGAGTTGGTCCTCGCGGCCCACCGGCGCGGCCGGGTCGAGGATGCGATACCGATGTTGCTCGCAAGCGCGGCTCTGGTCGACACCGTCGAGACGGCCGACGGCGCTCCGGCCCCGATTCCGTTGCGACGCGGCACCGGCGGGCCCGCACTCGTGTGCATCCCGTCCTTCGTCGTGGGCACCGGACCGCACCAATTCGCCGGGCTGGCCCGCGAACTCGGCACGGACGGCCCGATCACCGCACTGCGGCTGCCGGGCACCGTACCCGGCGAGGCGCTGCCTGCGACCTGGGACGTTCTGATCGATCAGCTGGCCGCGGCCGCCCGCGGCGCCGGTGACGAGGTCGTCCTCCTCGGCTATTCGGCGGGCGGCGCGATCGCGCACGCGGTGGCGCATCGGCTCGAGCAGACCGGGGCGGCGCCCGCGGCGGTCGTCCTGCTCGACACCTATTGCCCGGACGACGGCGAGCAGAATCGGCGCGTCCTGATCAGCGCCGTCGAATCGGTGATCGGCCTGGCCGACGGCGTCACCGAGATCGGCGACCACGGCCTGGTCGCGATGGCGAAGTACGCCGAACTGTTCGACCAGCGCGGCCGGGCGCCGATCACCGCGCCGACCCTCGATCTGCGCGCTACCCGGCAGTTGCCCGGCGTGGATCTCGCCGAGCCGGTCCCGGCTTGGCTGCACACCGGCACCACGGTCGAGATCGACGCCGATCACTTCTCGATCATCGCCACGGCATCGGCCCGCGCCGCCGCAGTGATCCGGCACTGGCTGGCCGAGCTGTGACGGCGGGACGGCGACCGATGACACCACGGCAGACGCCACAGCGGCACAGAGCAACGAACAAGCTGGACAGAGGAATTTCCATGGTCGAACGGGCGAACGACATCGCGATCGTCGGAATGTCGTGCAGGATGCCGGGGGCTCGTGATCTCGACGCCTTCTGGGCGTTGCTCACCGAGGGGCGGGACGCGGTCGGCGTCGCGCCCGCGGACCGGCCGGGAATCGACGAGATCGCCGGATTTCTCGATTCGGCAACGGAATTCGACGCCGAATTCTTCGGCGTGCCGCCGAACGAGGCCCGGGCACTCGACCCGCAGCAGCTGCTCGGACTCGAATTGAGCTGGGAAGCGCTGGAGGACGCCGGATACCCGGATGCCGCCGGCCTGCGGGCCGGTGTCTTCCTGGGCAGTACCGGAACCGACTTCGCCGAACTCGTTGCCGCGCAAGGTAAGCCCGGTGTCGGCCGGCATTCGCTGTGGGCCGTGGGGCGCGGTGTACTCGCCAACCGGATCTCCAACCACTACGGGTTCACCGGACCGAGCCTGGTCGTCGACAGCGGGCAGTCGTCGTCGCTGCTGGCCGTGCACCTGGCCGCCGAGGCGCTGCGCAGCGGTGAATGCGATGTGGCGTTGGCCGGCGGGATCAATCTGATTCTGTCGCCGCTCAGCGGCGAGCGGATCGAGCAGTTCGGCGCGCACTCGCCGACCGGCCGGTGCCGTACCTTCGACGAACGTGCGGACGGCATCGTCCGCGGCGAAGGTGGCGGCCTCATCGTTCTCAAGCCGCTGGCGGCGGCACTGGCCGACGGCGATCGGGTGCACGCGGTCATCCGGGGCAGTTCGGTCAACAACGGAAACGAACGCAAAGTCCTCAGCGCGCCCAGCGCGGACGCGCAGATTTCGGTGATCCGATCGGCCTTGGCCGCCGCCGAGGTGGCACCGGAATCGGTGCAGTACGTCGAATTGCACGGTACCGGTACGCCCGCGGGGGATCCGGTCGAGGCCGCGGCGCTGGGCGACACCTACGGCTCCGGCCGCCCCGTGGGCGGTGTGCTCGCGGTCGGATCGGTCAAAACCAACATCGGTCACCTCGAGGGTGCCGCGGGCATCGCCGGCCTGATCAAGACCGTCTTGTGCCTGCGGCAGCGGGAGCTCGTGCCGAGCCTGCACTTCCGACGGCCGAATCCCCGTATCGCCCTGACGGATCGGGGGCTGGAGGTGGTCACCGAGCGGCGTGGGTGGCCGCAGGCGGCGCTGTGCCGGGCCGCGGTGTCGGCGTTCGGAATGGGCGGCACCAATGTGCACGTCGTCCTCGAGCAGGCGCCGGTGGTGTCGGCCGAGTCGTCCGTGGAGTCGGGCGAACGATCCGGCGGCGCGACCGCGGTCACCGATGCCGGGACCGCGACCGAAGACTCGATCTGGCTGATCTCCGCCCGGACCGAGGCGGCGTTGCGCGCGCAAGCGGCTCGGTTGAGCGACTGGTCGGCGGCACATCCCGACGCCGATCCCGCGGATATCGCCTGGTCGCTGGCGCACACCCGAACCCGGCTGGAATGGCGCGGCGCGGTCGTCGGCGCCGGGGCAGGGGATCTGCGTGCCGGGCTGGACCGGCTCGCCGGCCGTATCGACTGGTCGGGAGGGTCCGCGCTCGACCACGACGGCAGCGAAACCGCCGGTCTCGCAGTGGTTTCGGGCCGAGCGGCTCCGCGCAACGTAGCCTTCGTCTTCCCGGGGCAGGGCAGTCAGTGGCGGGCCATGGCGGCCGGATTGCTCGCCACCGAACCGGTTTTCGCCGCCGCTGTCGCCGAATGCGAGGCCGCCCTGGCCCCGTTCGTCGAGTGGTCGCTGACCGAGGTGCTGCGCGGCGAATCCGACCTGTCGGACTTCGAACGCGTCGATGTGGTGCAGCCGGCGCTGTTCGCCATGATGGTGTCGCTCGCGCGGTTGTGGCGGTCCCGGGGTGTGGAACCCGATGTGGTTGTCGGACATTCACAGGGTGAGGTCGCCGCGGCCGTCGTGGTCGGCGCGCTGTCGCTGTCGGACGGCGCGCGCGTGATCGCCTTGCGCTCGCGGGCCGGCGCGGAGCTGCTCGGCGACCGCGGCGGGATGGCCGCGGTCGGACTGCACCCGGACGCGGTGCGGGACATGCTGCTGCCGTTCGGTGATCGGCTGTCGCTGGCCGCGATCAACGGTCCCACCCAGACCGTCGTCTCCGGCGAGATCGAAGCGGTCCAGGAGTTCGTCGGCCGGTGTGCCGACCGAGGCGTCTGGGCCCGGATCGTGCCCGCCGCGTGGGCCGGCCATTCGAAACTCACCGAGGTGGTGCGGGAGCGGCTGCTCGCCGAACTGGCGTCGATCCGGCCCCGGCGCAGCTCGATTCCGTTCTTCTCCACGGTGATCGCCGACTACCTCGACACCTCGACCCTGGACGCCGAGTACTGGTACCGGTCGTTGCGTGAGCCGGTCCGCTTCGCCGAGTCGGTCGAGGCGCTGATGCGGTCGGGCACGACGGGTTTCATCGAGATGAGCCCGCATCCGGTGGTCGCGATGGCGATGGGGCTGACCGCCGAATCGATCGGTTTCGCCGATCGGGTCGCCATCCTCACCACCCTGGAACGCGGGCACGGCGAGGCCCGGCATTTCCGCGCCGCGGTGGCCCGGGCCGTCTGTGCCGGAATCGAGGTGCCGGCCGGCGTCCTGGGCGGGACCGGCGGGCGGATCGATCTACCCACCTATGCCTTCGACCGCCGGCGGTGGTGGTCTCCCGACGCGGCGAGCGTCGCGGCCGCCGGCGATGTGAGCCGGGCCGGCCTGATCCGTTCGGATCATCCGATCCTGGCCGCCGCGGTATCGGTGGCCGGGCGGGACGAATGGTTGTTCACCGGACGTCTCACCCGGGCCGCCCATCCCTGGCTCGCCGAATTCTCGGCATCGGGCAGCGGCGTGTTGTCTCCGGCCGTCCTGCTGGAACTGGCTCTGGCCACTGCCGGGAGAGTGGGCGCCGGCGCCGTCGCCGAACTGCGACTCGAGACCCCGTTGCCCGAGGTGGCGGAGACGGTGGACGTCCAGGTGCTCGTCTCCGCACCCGACGACGATGGTCTGCGCCGGTTCACCGTGTCCGCCGCGACGGTGGCCGACGCCGAAAGCGTCGGTCCCTGGGTGCCTTTCGCGACGGGCGCGCTGGCGCCGGAGGACGGTGCGCAGCCGCAGCCGGTCGACGGTGACTGGCCACCCGCGGCGGCCGAAGAGCTGGCGGTGAGCGATCTCTACGATCGTCTCGCCGCACGCGGACTCGGGTACGGCCCGATCTGGCAGGGCGTCACGGCGGCCTGGCAGCGTGGGCACGAGGTGTACGCCGAGGTGTCCCTCGAATCGTCGCCCGCCGAGGAGATCGCGCCGTTCGGGATTCATCCCGCCCTGGCCGATGCGCTGCTGCATCCCGCGATCGATCGGCTGGCCGAGGGCGCGGCCAGCGCCGCCGAGCAGTCGCTCGTCCTGCCGGTGGCCTACACCGATATCCGCCTGCATCGGGCGGCGGCCGCGGTGCGGGTCCGCGTCGAGCGAACCGACACTGCCACCGTTCGGGTGTCGGCCTTCGACGAGGCGGGCCTCCCGGTCCTGACCATCCGGTCGGTATCGCTGCGGCCGGTCGAGATCGCCGGAGCACCGGCCGCCGCGGTCGCTCCCACGCCGCGCCGCCGGAGCGTTTCCGCCGGGTCGCTGGCGGCCAGGGTCCTGGCCGCGCCGGACGCGGAACGGGATGTGCTGGTCCTCGCGATGGTGCGTGACCATGCCGCCGGAGTGGTCGGGCACGATTCGGTCGACGCCATCGATCCGGATCAGCCGTTCACCGATTTCGGTTTCGATTCGCTGAGCGGACAACAACTTCGGAACCGGCTGGTCCGAGCGGCCGGTGTCGACCTACCGACCACGCTGGTATTCGATCACCCGACGCCGCGCGCGGTGATGCGGCTGATCCGGTCGCGGCTGGAGGGGACCGCCCCGACCGCCGTGCGGTCCGCGCGTCGCAGCCGGTCGGACGAACCGATCGCGATCGTCGGTATCGGCTGTCGCTTCCCCGGTGCGGTCGGATCGGCGCAACAGCTGTGGGATCTCGTTGCCGAAGGGCGCGACGCCATTTCCGGCTTCCCGACCGATCGCGGCTGGGACCTCGAGCGACTCTTCGATCCGGACCCCGACAAGCCGGGCACGGTCTACAGCCGCGAAGGCGGCTTCCTCACCGGTGCGGCGGATTTCGACGCGGCCTTCTTCGGCATCGGGCCGCGCGAGGCCGCGGCGATGGATCCGCAGCAGCGGTTGATGCTCGAAGTCGCCTGGGAGGCGCTCGAGGATGCCGGTATCGATCCGGCCTTGCTGCGTGGCACCGACACCGGTGTGTTCGTCGGCGCCAGCGGCTCCGGATATTCCCGCGCGGTGGCCGGCGAATACGAAGGTTTCCGGCTGACCGGGACGTCGCAGAGCGTGATCTCCGGCCGGGTCGCCTATCTGCTCGGCCTCGAAGGGCCCGCGGTCACCGTGGACACCGCCTGCTCGTCTTCGCTGGTGGCCTTGCATCTGGCCTGCCAAGCGCTGCGGCGCGGAGAGGCGTCGCTGGTCTTGGCCGGTGGTGTGAGCATCGCCGTGAGTCCGGCGTTGTTCGTCGACTTCGCCCGGCAGCGCGGACTGGCGGCGGACGGCCGGTGCAAACCGTTCTCCGCCGCCGCCGACGGTGTCACCTGGGCCGAGGGCGTCGGTGTGCTGGCCGTGCAGCGGCTGTCGGACGCGCAGCGCGCCGGGCATCGAGTCCTGGCGGTGATCCGCGGCAGCGCGATCAATCAGGACGGCGCATCGAACGGGTTGACCGCACCGAACGGCCCCTCGCAGCAGCGGGTGATCGCCGCCGCACTCGCGGACGCGGGCCTGCGGCCGGTGGATATCGATGCGGTCGAGGCACACGGCACCGGTACCGCACTGGGCGATCCGATCGAGGCGCAGGCGCTGATCAACGCCTACGGGCAGGATCGGGCGCAGCCGTTGCGGATCGGATCGATCAAGTCGAATATCGGCCACGCCGTCGCCGCGGCGGGGGTCGGTGGCGTCATCAAGATGGTGCAGGCGCTGCGACACGAGATGTTGCCCAAGTCACTGCACATCGACGCGCCCAGCCCGCATGTGGATTGGTCGGCGGGCGCGGTCGAGTTGCTGACCGAGCCGATGGCGTGGCCGGCGGGTGACCGGCCGCGGCGCGCGGCCGTGTCCTCGTTCGGCATCAGCGGCACCAACGCGCACCTGATTCTCGAGGAGGCGCCGGCCCCGGCGGACCGCGTGACCACCGACGAGTCGGTGGCGCCGGACGCTGCCCCCGATCTCGTGCCGCTGATGGTGTCGGCGAAATCGGCCGAAGCGCTTCGCGCCCAGGCGAATCGGTTGCGGCAGTGGTTGTCCGACCGGCCCGAAGTGCATCTGCCGAGCGTCGCGCACTCGCTGTATGCGACCCGGTCGCAGCTTCCGCACCGCGCCGTCGTCCTCGGGACCCGCCGCGACGACCTCCTGACCGCGTTGGCCGAGGTCGCCGCCGCGGGCGAGGGGCCGGCGATCGTCTCCGGCCGGGTGCATGCGGGCACGACCGCCTTCCTGTTCACCGGACAGGGCGCGCAGCGAGCCGGAATGGGCGCCGAACTCGCCCGGACGTTCCCGGCCTTTGCCGCCGCCCTCGACCGGGTGTGCGCGGAATTCGATGCGCTGCTGGGTTTTTCGCTGCGCACCGTGATGTTCGACGATCCCGGCGGGGTCCTGGATCGTACCGAATTCACCCAGCCGGCCTTGTTCGCGTTCGAAGTGGCGCTGTACCGCCTGGTCGAATCCTTCGGTGTCACACCGGATGTGCTGATCGGGCATTCGATCGGCGAACTCGCCGCGGCGCATGTGGCCGGGGTGTGGTCGCTCTCGGATGCCTGCGCCCTGGTCGCGGCCCGCGGCCGGCTGATGGGGGCGCTCCCGCCGGGCGGGGCGATGCTCGCGGTGGCCGTCGATGCGGTGCGCGCGCGGACGCTGCTCGAGGGCGTCGGCGATCGGGTGTCGCTCGCCGCCCTGAACGATCCGTCGTCCACGGTGCTGTCCGGTGATACCGAGGCCATCGCCGAGGTCGAACGGCGATCGGCCGCCGACGGGGTGAAGACCACCCGGCTCCGGGTCAGCCATGCGTTCCATTCCGCTCGGATGGATCCGATGCTCGACGAATTCCGTTCCGTCGCAGCCGGGATCGACTATCACCCGCCACGGATTCCCCTGATCGCCACGGGGACGGGCGAGTCCGCCGCGGACGTGACCGAGCCGGAGTACTGGGTCGAGCAGGTGCGTAGCACCGTCCGATTCGCCCCGGGTATCGAAGCAGCCGCCGCGTCGGGAGTGCGGAACTTCCTCGAGATCGGACCGGACGCCGTGCTGGCGGCGCTGACCCGCCGGTGCCTGTCGGCGGACCTGGAAGCCGGGTGCACGGTGGCCGCGGCCGCCCGCCGGGCCACCGACGAGGTCACGCAGGTGGTCACGGCGCTGGCGCAGCTGCACACCGCCGGAGTGGGCGTGCACTGGCAGCCGCTGATCGCCGGGCGGGCGCCGCAGCGAATTCCGTTGCCCACCTATGCATTCCAACATCGTCGTTTCTGGTTGCAGCCCCGTGCGGCCGACGCCGCCACCGACCATCCGATTCTGACCGGGGTGCTGCCGCTGGCCGGCTCCGACGAATGGTTGTTCACCGGACGCTTCTCGCTGCGCACCCACCCATGGATCGCCGATCACATGACCTACGGCGTCGTGGTGGTCCCCAGCGCGACCCTCGTCGAATTCCTGCTGGTGGCCGGCGAACGCATCGGTTGCGGCGTGGTCGAGGAACTCACCCTGCAGGCCCCGATCCTGCCGACCGCCACCGCCGATATCGAACTCCAGGTGCTGGTGCGCGCCGCGGACCCGAGCGGGCTGCGGCAATTCGAGTTCTACTTCCGGTCCGGCGCGGACGGCGAGTGGGTGCACAACGCCACCGGCGCACTGGCCGAGCGGTGGGACGGCGATTCCGGCCTGCTGACGCAGCTGCGTGCGGAAACCTGGCCGCCGGTCGATGCCGAGCCCATCGACCCCGCCTGGATACCCGCACAGATCGCGAAGGGGTCGGGGCTGGAGTACGGGCCGGCCTTCCTCGGCGTGCGGGCGGCATGGCATCGTGACGGGACGGTGTTCTCCGAGATCGCGCTCGACACCGACGCGGCCACCGAGGTGCGGCGCCACGACCTGCATCCGGCCCTGCTCGATCTGGTGATGCACAGCGGGCTGGCCCAATTGGCATGGCGGGAACTGGATGTCGATCCCGACGCCGGTCGGCTGCTGTTCCGGTGGGGCGGGGCCCGGTTGCACAAGAGCCCCGGCGAATGGCCGGCCGAAGTGACCTCGCTGCGAGTGATCGCCATCGCCACCGGTGCGGAAACGGTGTCGGTGGCGACCGTGGATCCCGACGGCAATCCCATCGTGTCGGTCGACGCCGTGGTGATGCGTCCCTACGACGTCAAGGAGTTCCGCCGCACGCTGGTCCGGGACCAGGCCGCGCTGTACCGGCTCGGCTGGGTCGACGCCACCGCCCGCGCCGATATCGGCGCCCCGGCCCTGGCGCTGCTCGGCGACACCATCATCGCGGGCATCGGCGCCCAGGGATCGTCGCCGGCCGAGCTGTCGGCCGGACCGCGGCCGGATGTGGTGGTGTGGCGCGCCGATGCTCCGGGCGCCGCGGCGACGGACGAGCCCGCCGCGGTGGGCGAGCGGGTGCGGCACACCCTCGCGACGCTCACCGCCTGGTTGGCCGAACCGGCACTGGCGGATTCGACGCTGGTCGTGGTCGTCACGGGCGGTTCGGGCCGTGACGGGGAGGCAGTGGCTCCGGTGGCCGCGGCGGTCGCGGGACTCGTCCGCAGTGCGCAGAGCGAACACCCGGGCCGTTTCGTCCTCGTGGACCAGGACCCGGCTCGTCCTCTGGATCGGGAGCGACTCGACGCCGCGTTGCGCAGCGGTGAACCGCAGGTCGCCGTCCGCGACTCCGCGGTACTGGTGCCGAGACTGATGCGTATGGACATCGAATCGGCCACGCCCACACCGTCTTTCGACGCGGAGACGGTGCTGGTGACCGGCGGCACCGGGGGACTCGGCGCGCTGGTAGCGCGTCATCTGGTGGAGGTCCACGGCGCGCGCCGGCTGGTGCTGACGTCGCGTCGCGGAGCCACCGCGCCCGGTGCGGCGGAACTCGCCGCCGACCTCGAGCGGGCCGGGGCGCAGGTGCGCGTCGTCGCCTGCGATGTGGCGGATGCGGCCGCCGTGCGCGACGTCGTCGCCGAGCTGGGCACCGGTCCGATCGCGATCGTGCACGCCGCCGGCGTCCTCGA
The DNA here is from genome assembly GCF_001613505.1 of Nocardia mikamii NBRC 108933. GTDB lineage: Bacteria > Actinomycetota > Actinomycetes > Mycobacteriales > Mycobacteriaceae > Nocardia > Nocardia mikamii. The sequence goes on along the minus strand of NZ_BDCM01000015.1, from coordinate 250,463 downwards.
CGACGGCACGGTGCAGAATCTCACCGCCGAGCAGGTCGATCGGGTGCTGGCGCCGAAGGTGCGTGGCGCCTGGAACCTGCACGAGGCGACGCGGGATCGCGCGGTCTCGGCATTCGTGGTGTTCTCGTCGGTCGCGGCCCTGCTCGGCTCGTCCGGTCAGGGCAACTACGCCGCCGGCAACGGTTATCTGGACGCCCTGATGGTTCGCCGGCGGGCGGCTGGGCTGCCCGGTATCGCGTTGGCGTGGGGGCCGTGGGATCAGGGCAGCGGTATGACCGGCGGTCTGAACCAGGCAGCGCTGGCCCGCTGGGACCGGATGGGGCTGGGGCAGCTCGGTGGCGAGGAGGGACTGCGGCTGTTCGACGCGGCGCTGGCCGCCGGACATCCGGCGGTGGCACCGCTGCGATTCGACCCGACCGCACTGCGCCGCGAATCGAGTGACGCCGCGGTGCCGGCGGTGCTGCGCGGCTTCCTCCCGCGCACGCCGGTCGCCACGGAACGTCGGCAGGCGTCGGCGGCGGGTGCGCTGAGCGCGCGGCTGGCCGAGGTGCCCCCGGCGCGCCACGGGGAGGTCGTCCTGGATGTCGTTCTCGCCCAGGCGGCCGCGGTCCTCGGCCACGATTCACCCGATGACATCCGCCCCGACCAGCGCTTCGACGAGATCGGCTTCGATTCGCTGGGCGGTGTGGAATTCCGCAATCGGCTGGCCGAGGCCACCGGTCTGCAGCTGCCCTCCACCCTGGTTTTCGATCACCCGACGGTCGCGGCGGTGGCGGCGCTGATTCGCTCGCGGGTCGCTCCGGCGCCCGCGACCGCACCCGCGAATCAGGTGGTCCGGCGGAAGCGGACGGACGAGCCGATCGCGATCGTCGGCATGAGCTGCCGGCTCCCCGGCGCCGCCTCGCCCGAGGAGTTGTGGCGGCTGCTCGCCGCGGGAACCGATGCGACCGGCGATTTCCCCTCCGATCGCGGGTGGGATCTGGAACGGCTGATCGACCCGGATCCGGACAAGCCCGGCACCGTGTACACCTGTCGCGGTGGATTCCTCACCGGCGCAGCGGAATTCGACGCTGGATTCTTCGGTATCGGACCGAGTGAGGCGGCGGCGATGGATCCCCAGCAGCGGTTGCTGCTCGAAGCCGTCTGGGAGGCGTTCGAGGATGCGGGTATCGATCCGAACTCGCTGCGCGGCACCGATACCGGTGTGTTCGCCGGAGCCTGCTATTCCGGCTATTTCGACCGAGTGACCGGGGAGCTGGAGGGCTATCGCCTCACCGGTACCACGCACAGCGTGATCTCCGGGCGAGTCTCCTACGTCTTCGGTCTCGAGGGTCCGGCGGTCACGGTGGACACCGCGTGCTCGTCGTCGCTGGTCGCCCTGCATCAGGCGTGCCGCGCGCTGCGACAGGGCGAGACCTCCCTGGCGCTGGCCACTGGCGTCACCGTGGCGGCCAGTCCGTATCTCTACGTCGATTTCGCTCGCCAGCGCGGGCTCTCGCCCGACGGCCGCTGCAAATCCTTCGCCGCCACCGCCGACGGTGTCGCCTTCTCCGAGGGCGTGGGGGTGCTGGTGCTCGAGCGCTTGTCCGATGCGCGGAGGCTCGGCCACCGGGTGCTCGCGGTGGTCCGCGGTACGGCGGTGAATCAGGACGGTGCGTCGAACGGTCTGACCGCCCCCAACGGTCCGTCCCAGGAGCGGGTGATCGCGGCGGCGTTGGCGGATGCGGGCCTGACGCCGAGCGATGTGGACGCTGTCGAGGCACACGGCACCGGGACCGCCCTGGGCGATCCGATCGAGGCGCAGGCGTTGATCAACGCCTACGGCGCCGATCGCTCCCAGCCGCTGCGCATCGGATCGATCAAATCGAATATCGGGCACACCGTGGCGGCCGCGGGTGTCGCGGGTGTGATCAAGATGGTGCAGGCGCTTCGGCACGAGACATTGCCGAAGTCGCTGCACCTCGATTCGCCGACGCCGCATGTGGACTGGTCGGCCGGAACGGTGGAACTGCTGTCGCAGGCGCAGCCCTGGCCGTCCGGCGGACGGGTGCGCCGGGCCGGGGTGTCCTCGTTCGGGGTCAGCGGCACCAACGCGCACGCGGTCATCGAGGAGGCGCCGGCGGAGGTCGCCGCGCCGGCGGCGGCCGCGGTCCGGCCCGAGCCGTTGGCCTGGCTGCTCTCGGCGAATTCGCCGGCGGGCCTGCGGGCTCAGGCGGAGCGGTTGCGGCAGTGGGTGCGCGACGACCCGGACCTCGATGTCCGCGATCTCGCGCACGCCCTCGTCGCGACGCGTGCTCGCCTCGATCGGCGCGCGGCGGTGGTCGGATACGGCCGCGACGACTTGCTGACCGGTCTGGCCGATGTGGCCGCCGGGGCGCCGGGCGCGCTGGAGGGCAGTGTCGGGACCGGGAAGACCGCCTTCCTGTTCACCGGCCAGGGAGCGCAGCGGTCGGGCATGGGCGCCCGGATGTACCGCGAGTTCCCGGTGTTCGCAACGGCTTTCGACGAGGTGTGCGAGCACATCGATGAACTGCTCGGGCGCCCGCTGCGCGAGGTGATGGTCGAACCGGGTCACGCCGAGCTGCTCGATCGGACCGAATACACCCAGCCCGCACTGTTCGCCTTCGAGGTGGCCACCTACCGGTTGCTGGAGTCGTTCGGCCTCACCCCGGACGTGCTGATCGGCCATTCGATCGGAGAGCTGGCGGCCGCCCATGTCGCCGGTGTGTGGAGTCTGGCCGACGCGTGTGCCCTGGTGGTGGCGCGGGGCCGGTTGATGGGCGCGCTGCCGCCGGGCGGCGCGATGCTCGCGGCGGCGATCGACGAGGAGGGGGCGCAGGCGGCGCTGGCCGGATATGCCGGGCGGGTATCGCTGGCGGCGGTGAACGGCCCGGCGTCGGTGGTGATGTCCGGCGCGGCGACGGCGATCGACGAACTCACCGAGGAATTCACCCGGCGCGGTGTGCGGATCTCGCGGCTGCGGGTCTCCCATGCCTTCCATTCCGCACTGATGGAACCGATGCTGGACGAATTCCGCACGGTGGCAGCGGGATTGAGCTACCACGAGCCGCGGGTGCCGATGGTGGCCGGGGTGACGGGTAGGCAGGCGGGAGCGGAGATACTCGACCCCGAATACTGGGTCGATCAGGTGCGCGCCTGTGTCCGGTTCGCCCCCGGTATCGCCACCGCGGTCGATCTGGGCGCGCGGCGGTTCGTCGAACTCGGTCCCGATGCCGCACTCACCGCGATGGTGCGGGAATGCCTGGCCGAGACGCCGGTGGAGGCCCGGGTGACCACGGTGGCCACGGCCCGGCGCGGTACTGCGGAGCCGACCCAGTTCCTCTCCGCCCTGGCCGGGCTGGACGTGGTGGGTACGTCCGTGGACTGGCCGGCACTGTTCGCCGAGCGCCCCGTGCGCCGGGTTGCGTTGCCCACCTATGGGTTCCGGCACCAGCGATACTGGCTGCAGCCGAGCGTGCCCGCTGATGTCCGGCGTTCCGGACTCGACGAGGCCGCCCATCCCCTGCTCGGTGCGACGGTCCGGATTCCGGACTCGTCGGATGTAGTGTTCACGGGCCGGCTGTCGCGGGAGGATCAGCAGTGGCTGGCCGATCACACCGTCGGCGGTGTGACGCTGCTCCCCGGTGCGGCGTTCGTGGATCTGATCGGCCATATCGGCGCATCGCTGGACTGCCCGCGGCTGGCCGAGTTGGTGCTCGAGGCTCCGTTGTCCGTTCCGGCGACCGGCGGCGTCGAATTGCGTGTGGTGGCCACCGGTCCCGACGAGGGCGGGGCACGAACGATATCGGTCTATTCCCGCGATCCTGCTTCCGGCTCCGATGCGGCGCAGGGAGATTCGCGCCCGACCGAGTGGGTCCGGCATGCGGTGGCAACCGTCGCGGAACTCGGGAAACCGCATCCGGCTCCGGCAACGGGTGTGGACGTAACGTGGCCGCCCGTGGATGCGGTCGCGGTGCCGCTGACCGATGCCTATGCGGAACTGAGTGTCCAGGGCTACGACTACGGCCCGGCCTTCCAGGGGCTGACCGCCCTGTGGCGGCGTGACGGTGAGGTGTTCGCCGAACTCGCGCTCCCGTCGGCCGGGCGGGTGGTGGGCGCGCGGTTCGGGGTGCATCCGGTCCTGCTGGACGCCGCACTGCACGCGCTCCTGGTGGCCGGGCAGGCGCCGGGCAGCGGATCCGGTCTGGTGGTGCCGTTCTCGTGGGAGGACGTGGTATTCCACGCCGTCGCCGGGGAGACGGTCCGGGTACGTGCTGCGGTGTCGGATGCGGCGCCCGATCGAATCGCGCTGTCGCTCATGGCCTCCGACGGCACGCCGGTGCTCGAGGTGGGTGCTCTCACGCTGCGTGTCCTCACCGCGACCGCGAGCCGCGCCGGCGGCCTCGGGTATGCGGTGGACTGGGTGGCGATCGATCCGCAGCCGGTGCCCGACGTGATCTGGTCGCCGGCCGAGAGCCACGAAACCGTGACCGTCGGCAGCCGTCGCGCGGTCGTCGTCCGGATCGACACCCGGCCCGGCGCCGACGTCCCGGCGTCGGCCCGAGACGTGCTCACGGCGACGACCACCCGGTTGCAGGAATTGTTGGCGCAGGACCGTGACCTCGTCGTGGTGACCTCCCGGGCGGTGGCGATCCATGCCGGTGAATCGGTGGATCCGGCCGCGGCCTCCGTCTGGGGCCTGGTGCGCACCGCGCAGAGCGAGTATCCGGACCGGGTGCGCATCGTCGACGTCGAATTCCAGGACGGCTATCGCGATGCCGCGGTCAGCGCGCTGGCGGGTGACGAACCGCAGCTCGCGCTGCGGGGTTCCGCCGCGTTCGTCCCGAGACTGCGCAGCGAGGCCCACTCCGAGCACGGTCCGCTGGCCGGTACGGACCTGCTGAGCACGACCGCACCGCACCAGGAGTGGGCGCTGACCCTGAACGACAAGGGCACGCTCACCGCCGACAATTTCGGTCTGCGCCCGGATCCGGCGAGTGCCGCGCCGCTCGCGCCGGGCCAGGTCCGGGTCCGGATGCGGGCGGTCGGACTCAACTTTCGGGATGTGCTCGTCGCGCTCGGAACCTATCCCGATCCCACCGCCGGCCTCGGCGGCGAGGGTGCCGGAGTGGTGACCGAGGTGGCTGCGGACGTGACCGAATTCGCCGTCGGCGACCGGGTTTTCGGCTTCGTCACCGGGGTCGGTTCGCTGGCGGTCACCGATCACCGGCTGCTGGCGCCGATGCCGGCGGAGTGGACGTTCGCGCAGGCCGCCGCGGTGCCGGTGGTGTATGCGACGGCCTATTACGGCCTGGTCGATCTCGCCGGAGCGCGGGCGGGGCAGACTCTGCTCCTGCATGCCGCGACCGGCGGTGTCGGCATGGCGGCCGTCCAGCTCGCGCGGCACCTGGGGCTGCGCCTGCTGGTGACCGCGAGCCGGGCGAAATGGAATGTGCTGCGCGACATGGCTTTCGACGATGCGCAGATCGCCGACTCCCGCACCCTCGAGTTCGAGGAGAAGTTCCGCGTGCAGACCGGCGGAGCCGGCGTGGACATCGTGCTCGACTCGCTGGCCGGCGAATTCGTCGACGCCTCACTGCGTTTGCTGCCGCGTGGCGGACGATTCGTGGAGATGGGCATGATCGATCGCCGCGATCCGGACGAGGTCGCGGCCGCGCATCCGGGCGTGCACTACCACGGTTTCATGCTGATGGACGTGGCCCCCGACCGACTCCAGCAGATCCTGCGGAGCCTGGTGGAGCTCTTCGCGGCGGGAACGCTGACGCATTCCCCGCTCACCGCGTGGGATTTGCAGCGGGCGCCGGAGGCGTTCCGTCACCTCAGCCAGGCCCGGCACGTCGGCAAGAACGTGCTGACCCTGCCGGCGCCGTGGAATCCGGAGGGCACCGTGCTGATCACCGGCGGCACCGGTGGTCTGGGCGTGGTGGCCGCACGGCACCTGGTCGCCACCTACGGGGTGCGCCGGCTGCTGCTCGCGAGCCGGCGCGGTCCGGCGGCGCCGGATGCCGATCGGGTGCGCGCGGAACTGACCGCGCTCGGCGCCACGGTCGACATCGTGGCCTGCGATGCGGCCGACCCGGACGCGGTGCGCGCGCTGCTGGCCGCGATTCCGGCGCAGCATCCGCTCACGGCGGTCGTGCACACGGCCGGTGTGCTGTCCGACGGTGTGCTGAGCGCGCTGACCCCGGAACGGCTCGCCACCGTCCTGCGCCCGAAGGTCGACGCCGCCTGGAATCTGCACGAGGCGACCAGCCGGCTGGATCTGGCCGCCTTCGTGCTCTACTCCTCGATCGCCGGCGTGATCGGCAGCGCGGGGCAGGCCAATTACGCTGCGGCCAACGTGTTTTCCGATGCCCTGGCCCAGTACCGGCAGGTACGGGGCCTGCCCGCCACATCGCTGGCGTGGGGGCCGTGGCGGGACAGCACCGGGATGACGGAGGCGTTGAGCGCGGCGGACCTGGCCAGGTGGCAGCGCGAGGGTTTCGTGCCGCTGGCGGCGGCCGAGGCGATGGCGATGTTCGATGCGGCGCTGGTCACCGGCCGCGCACAGGTCGTGGCGGCCCGCATCGACCGCAACGCCCTCGCCGCGGTCGACGAGCGCCGGCTGCGGCCCGTGCTGCGGGGACTGTCGGGTCCGGCGCGTCCGCGCGGCGGGCAGGGGACGGCCACCCCGAATGTGATGGCACGGTTGGCCGGACTCACGCCCGCGGAACAGATCGATGTCATCGTCGAGGTGATTCGGGAACAGGCCGCGGCGGTGCTGGGTCTCGACACCGCCGACGAGGTCGAGCCACAGCGGCCGTTCAGCCGCACCGGATTCGATTCGCTGGGCGTGATGGAGTTCCGGAACAGGCTGAAAACCGCGGTGGGCGTGCAGGTTCCGGCGACCGCGATGTTCGACCATCCGACCCCGGTCGCATTGGCCGACTACCTGCGCAGCCAGCTCGCGCCCGTCGACCGGACCGGCGAACGCCTCACCGCGGAGGTGGAGGCACTGGCCCGGGCCTGTGCGGCCGCCGAACTGGATGCGGATCAGCGCGCGGCGCTCGCCGAGCGGCTGCGGGTGCTGAGCCGAGAGCTCGACGACGGCGGGGCCGACGCCGACGACCCGCTCGACGCCGCGGACGACCGCGAGCTCTTCGACTTCATCGACAACCTCAGCTGACGGCACGACCAGGAGCCCACCGATGGCCGACAACGACGAACTCCGCCGGTACCTGAAGAAGACCGCCAAGGAGCTTTCCGAAACCAAGCAGCAACTGCGCGAACTCACCGAGCGGGTCGGCAGCCCCATCGCGATCGTCGGAATGGCGTGTCGCTACCCGGGCGGAGTGCACTCGCCCGAACAGCTGTGGCAGCTGGTCGCCGACGGCGTCGACGCCGTCGGCGACTATCCGACCGACCGTGGCTGGGATTTGCGGCGGCTGTTCGCCCCGAATCCGGATGTGCCGGGAACCATCTACACCCGGCAGGGCGGATTCCTGGATGCGGTGGGCGATTTCGATCCCGGCTTCTTCGACATCAGCCCGCGCGAGGCCGCGGCGATGGACCCGCAGCAGCGGCTGATGCTCGAGGCGGCTTGGGAGGCGCTCGAGGACGCAGGCATCGACCCGGTGTCGCTGCGAGGCAGTGATACCGGCGTCTTCGCCGGGGTGATCCACCAGCACTACGGCCCGCGGGTCGGGTCCCCGCAGCTCACCGCCGAGGCGGAAGGCCATGCCTACCTGGGTGTTTCGAACAGCGTGCTGTCGGGCCGCATCGCCTACACGCTGGGTTTCCAGGGCCCGGCGATCTCGATCGACACCGCGTGCTCCTCGTCGCTGGTGGCGCTGCACCTGGCCTGCCGGGCCCTGCGTCAGGGCGAGACCGACCTGGCGTTGGCCGGCGGCGTCACGGTGATGTCGGATCCGTCGCTGCTGATCGCCTTCGCGCGGCAGCGCGCCCTGTCCGCGGATGCGCGTTGCAAGGCGTTCGCGGCCGCCGCGGACGGAACCGGCTTCTCCGAGGGCCTCGGAATGGTTGTGCTGGAACGGTTGTCCGATGCGCTGCGGCACGGCCATCGGGTGCTGGCGATCATTCGCGGAAGCGCGGTCAATCAGGACGGGGCGAGCAACGGTCTCACCGCCCCGAACGGGCCGTCGCAGGAACGGGTCATCCGGCAGGCGCTGTCGGACGCGGGCCTCACCCCTGCAGATATCGACGCGGTGGAGGCACACGGCACCGGGACCACACTGGGCGATCCGATCGAGGCGACGGCACTGATCGGCGTCTACGGGCAGGGGCGTCAGCAGCCGCTGCGCCTGGGGTCGCTGAAATCCAATGTGGGCCACACCTCCGCGGCCGCGGGTGTCGGTGGGGTGATCAAGATGGTGCAGGCGTTGCGTCATCGGATGCTGCCCAAGACCCTGCACGTGGACGAGCCCACACCGCATGTGGACTGGTCCGCGGGTGCGGTCCGGCTCCTGCTCGACAACGAACCCTGGGAGCCGGGTACGCGAATCCGGCGGGCGGGTGTGTCGTCGTTCGGCGCCAGCGGCACGAACGCTCATCTGATCCTGGAGGAGGCGCCGGCCGAGGATCCGGCGATCGGCAACGCTGCCGAATCCTCCGCTCCCGCAGGTGGTGTCGTCGCGCTGATGGTGTCGTCGCCCACCGAGCAGGGCCTGGCCGGGCAGGCCGGCCGGTTGCGGCAGTGGTTGCTCGACCATCCGTACGCCGATCCGCGCGACGTGGCCTGTTCCCTGCTCACCACGCGGAGTCGCTGGAACCGGCGCGGGGCTGTGGTGGGCCGCGATCGGGCCGAACTGCTCGCGGGCCTGGCGACGCTGGCCGGTGATCCGGCGACCGGCGGCGCCGAGGTGGTGCGGGGATCGGTCGGCTCCGGTCGCACCGCGTTCCTGTTCACCGGACAGGGTGCGCAGCGCGCCGGGATGGGCCGCGGCTTGTACCGGTCCTTCCCGGTCTTCGCCGCCGCCGTCGACGAGATCTGCGCCGAATTCGATCCGATGCTGGGCCGGTCGCTGCGCGCGCTGATGTTCGACGACGACAGCGGACTGCTGGACCGGACCGAATACACCCAGCCCGCGCTGTTCACCTTCGAAGTGGCCATGTGCCGGCTGCTCGAATCGTTCGGCCTCACCCCGGATCTGTTGCTCGGTCATTCCATCGGCGAACTGGCGGCGGCCCACCGCGCGGGCGTGTGGTCGCTGCCCGACGCGTGCGCGCTGGTGGCGGCGCGCGGACGGCTGATGGGTGCGCTCCCGGCGGGTGGGGCGATGCTGGCGGTGGCCGCCGACGCGGCCGCCGTCGCCCAGGTACTGGCCGAGTCCGGCGGGCGACTGTCGCTCGCTGCGGTCAACGGTCCGGCCGCGGTGGTGCTGTCCGGAGACGAGGAGGCGGTGGCCGAGGCGGAACAGCGATTCGGGCACCAGGGTGTGAAGACGAATCGGCTCCGAGTCGGCCACGCCTTCCACTCGGCGCACATGGACGGGATGCTCGAGGAATTCCATCGGGTGGCCGCGGGCCTGACGTACCGGGCTCCCTCGATTCCGGTGGTGTCCAACGTGTCCGGTGAACGCGCCGACCGCGAGCTGACCGATCCGGCGTACTGGGTGCGTCAGGTGCGCTCGGCCGTTCTGTTCGAGCCGGGAGTGCGGGCACTGGCCGGCGCCGGTGTGCGGCGTTTCGTCGAGGTGGGCCCAGACGCCGTGCTCACCGCCCTCACCCGTCGTTGTCTCGCCGAACAGCCGGAGATCGACGGCCGGTCGGTCGTCGCGGCCGCCGGTCGCCGCACCGTGGACGAGACCGTCCAGCTGCTCACCTGCCTCGCCACCGCCTGGGTAGGTGGTCTCGACGTCGACGTGGCGCTGGCGCACGGTGAGCGGCCCGTTCGTCGGATCGCGCTGCCCACCTACGCGTTTCAGCGGCGGCGGTACTGGGTCGCGCCGACCGACGGTCTCGGCGATCTCCGCCGGGCCGGACTGGTCGCGGTCGATCACCCGATGCTGGGCGCGGCGGTCTCGGTCGCGGGCAAGGACGAATGGTTGTTCACCGGCCGGCTGTCGGCGGCGACCCAGAACTGGGTTGCCGACCACACCGTCTTCGGCACCGTCCTGCTGCCGGGCACCGGGTTCGTCGAATTGGCCGCGACTGTCGGAGCCCGCCTGGGACTCGAGCTGGTGGACGAGGTCGTGCTGCAGACACCACTCGTCGTCGCCGGCGACGCCGAGATCGATATTCAGATCGGCGTCGACGCTCCCGACGACGCGGGCCGTCGGCGGTTCACTGTCACCTCGCGACTCGCCGGCGACCACGAGTCGAGCACCGAGTCGACCATTCATGCGCACGGCGTCCTCGCCCCGGACGCGATCGGCGAACCGGCCGTCGCCGACCCGGTAGACCTCCCGGCGGAAGCAGCGAGCGCCGCGGTGACGCTGTACGACGAACTCGCCGCGCGCGGACTGGAATACGGCCCGGCCTTCCGCGGCGTCCGCGCGGTTCGTCGCACCGACGGCGAGGTCGTGGCCGACCTGGCGCTGCCCGATGCGGCCGGGGCGGACGGACCGAATTTCGGGGTCCACCCGGCGCTACTCGACGCCGCCCTGCACGCGGCGGCCGACGAGCTCGCAGCCGATCTGCCGGCCGGTACGGTCCCGCTGCCGTTCTCGTTCCACGGGGTGCGGGTGTACCGGGCCGGTGTCACGGCAGCGCGAGTCCGGATCCGGCGGATCGATGCCGACGGTGTGCGACTGGACCTCGTCGACGCCGACGGGGCACCGGTGGCCGTGGTTGCCGCCGTGCGTGTCCGCGCGGTGGACCGCCGCTCGCTCGACGACGGCCGGTCGATCGCCCGCCGGTCGCTGTATGAAATGCACTGGGAGCCGGTGGAACCGGATGCCACGGTCGCCGATACCAGCGCGATGATCGCGGTCGGGACGGCGTCGAGTGCCGGATTCCGCGAACACCACCCTGACATGGCCGCACTGGCCGCCGGCGGACACGACGATGGTGAAGCCGGGACGGTCGTCTGGTTCGCCCCGACCGAACCCGGCGGCGCTCTCTCCGCGACGGCGGTCCGTGCCGGCGTGCATGCCGCGCTGACCGAGCTGCGGACCTGGCTCGCGTGGGCCGGAGAGTCCGAGTCCCGGCTGGTGGTCGTGACCCGGCAGGGCGCGGACCTGCCGGACGAGGCGCCGGCTCCGGCCGCGGCGGCGATCGCCGGCCTGATGCGCAGTGCCCAGGCCGAATATCCGGGCCGCATCACACTCCTGGACTGCGGCAACGAGGCCGAGATGACCGACACGATCATCGTGACCGCCCTGGCAGCGGGTGAGCCCCGGTTGGCGTTGCGCGACGGTCGATTCCATGCGCCCCGGCTCCGACGCCACGCGTCGAACGCCGTGTCCGCGGTCGATCTCGGATCGGGTGCGGTGCTGATCACCGGCGGAACCGGCGGCCTCGGTGCCGCGGTCGCGCGGCATCTGGCCGCCGAACACGGGGTCGGCGATCTGGTGCTCGTGTCGCGACGCGGTCCGGACGCTCCGGGAGCCCGCGAACTCGTCACGCAGCTGACCGAACTCGGCGCCAGACCGCGCGTTATCGCCTGCGACCTGGGTACGCGCGAGGCGGTCGCGGGGTTGCTCGAACAGTTGGCCGACGGCCCCGCCCTCACCGCCGTGATCCACGCGGCCGGCGTCCTGGACGACGGGACGGCCGACACCCTGACCCCGGAGCGGATCGATCGGGTACTCACCCCCAAGGTGGACGCGGCGCTGCACCTGCACGAACTGACCGCGGACCGCGACCTGTCGGCATTCGTGCTGTTCTCCTCGATCTCGGCGGTGTTCGGTTCGGCCGGCCAGGGCAACTACGCCGCCGCGAACTCCGCCCTGGACGCCCTGGCCCGGCATCGGACGGCCGCCGGCCTGCCCGCGGTGTCGGTGGCGTGGGGTCCGTGGGACAGCGCGGGCGGCATGACCTCCGCGCTCTCCGACGCGGCCGTTACCCGGCTGGCGCGCATGGGTTTTCGTCCGATCGCGCAAGCCGACGGTCTCGCCCTCTTCGACGCGGTGTGTGGTCTGAACACGCCGTATGCGGCCGCTGTCGATTTCGATATGGCAAGCCTGTCGACCCTGGCCCACACCGGGGAGCTGCCGGCACTGCTGCGGGCGCTGGTGCCCGCCGCGCGCCGGGGCGCCGGCACCGGTGACCTGGCCCGGCGGCTGACCGGCACACCGGTGGAATCCCATGAAGCCATCGTGCTGGGGTTCGTCCGGACACAGGTGGCCGACGTCCTGGGTCACCCCTCCGGGGACGCGATCGACGTCGAAAAGCCGTTCAGTGAACTGGGTTTCGATTCGCTCGGCGTGGTGGAGCTGCGCAACCGCCTCACCAAGGCGACCGGCTTGTCCTTGCCGACCACGCTGGCGTTCGACCATCCGACCGCGGCGGCCGTCGCCCGGTACCTGCGCTCGCGGATCGCGAGCACCGGCACGGCGGCGACTCGCCCCACTCGCCGGGTTCGCTCCGAGGAACCGATCGCCATCGTCGGCATGGCCTGCCGATATCCCGGTGGTGTCACCTCGGCCGACGAACTGTGGGATCTGGTGCTCTCCGGCACGGACGCGATCAGCGAATTCCCCTCCGACCGCGGATGGGATCTGGGCCGGCTGATCCATCCCGATCCTGAGCACCCCGGCACGTCGTATGCGCACGAGGGCGGATTCCTCGATGGGGTGGCGGATTTCGATGCCGGGTTCTTCGGGATCGGTCCTCGCGAGGCCCTCGCGATGGATCCGCAGCAGCGGCTGTTGCTGGAGGTCTCCTGGGAAGCACTCGAACACGCCGGGATCGATCCGACGACCCTGCGTGGTACCGATACCGGCGTCTACACCGGCCTGATGTATCAGGACTACGAGTCGCTGACCCGCACGGCCGGCGCCGATATCGAGGGGTATGTCGGCACCGGCGCCGCGGCGAGTGTGGTGTCCGGACGCGTGGCATATGCCCTGGGACTGGAGGGTCCGGCGTTGACGGTTGACACCGCCTGCTCGTCGTCGCTGGTGGCATTGCACGTGGCCTGTCGTGCGCTGCGCCAGGGCGAGAGTTCGCTGGCACTGGTGGGTGGCGCGACGGTGATGTCGACCCCGCTGGTATTCGTCGAATTCTCCCGGCAGCGTGGGCTGGCGCCCGACGGCCGTTGCAAGTCCTTCTCGGCCGCCGCCGACGGCGTGGCCTGGGCGGAGGGTGCGGCCGTTCTGGTGGTCGAACGCCTTTCGGATGCCCGCCGGCTGGGCCACAATGTGCTGGCTGTGGTTCGCGGCACCGCAGTGAACCAGGACGGCGCCAGCAACGGGTTGACGGCTCCCAACGGCCCCTCCCAGGAGCGGGTGATCGCGGCGGCACTCGCCGACGCCGGGCTCACAGCTGCGGAGGTGGACGCGGTGGAGGCGCACGGCACCGGTACCGCGCTGGGTGATCCGATCGAGGCGCAGGCGTTGATCGCGGCCTACGGTGGTCAGCGGACGCACGGGCCGTTGCGGGTCGGCGCCCTCAAATCCAATATCGGCCACACCCAGGCGGCGGCCGGAGTGGGTGGGGTCATCAAGATGGTCCAAGCATTACGGCACGAAACCCTGCCCGGCACACTGCATCTCGACGAGCTGTCGCCCCACGTGGATTGGTCGGCGGACACCGTTCGGGTGTTGTCGGAGGCGGAGCCCTGGCCGGCCGGGGCCCGAGTGCGCCGGGCCGGAGTGTCCTCGTTCGGGATCAGCGGAACCAATGCCCACGTGATCATCGAGCAGGCGCCGGCGGCGACCGCGGTGCCCGCCGCCGAGGCACCCGAGGATCGCAATCATGCGGTGCCGCTGGTCGTTTCGGCGAAGTCGGAATCCGCTCTGCGCGCCCAGGCGCGGCGATTGCGCGCCTGGCTGGCCGACCGGCCCGAGCTCGATCCCTGGGCTGTGGCGCGGGCGCTGCTGGGAACCCGGGCCCTGCTGGATCGCCGGGGCGTGGTGGTCGGATCCGATCGCGACGAGCTGCTGGCCGGCTTGACCGCACTGGCCGCCGGGGCCGCCGCGCCCGGTGTGGTGACCGCGACGGCCGGTGTGGGGGATACGGCGTTCCTGTTCACCGGCGGCGGCGCGCAGCGGGTCGGCATGGGCGCCGGCCTGTACCGGGCATTTCCGGTGTTCGCCGCGGCGCTCGACGAGGTGTGCGGCGAATTCGACCGGCATCTCGGCGGTTCCCTGCGCGAGGTGATGTTCACCGACCCCGACGGCGTGCTGGACCGAATGGATCACATGCAGCCGGCGTTGTTCGCCTTCGAGGTCGCGCTCTACCGGCTCCTCGAATCCTTCGGATTCCGGCCGGACGTGGTCACCGGCCACTCGCTCGGCGAGCTGACGGCGGCCTACGTGGCCGGCGTCTGGTCGCTGCCGGACGCCTGTGCGCTGGTCGCGGCGCGCGGCCGGCTGATGGGTGCGGCACCGGCCGGTGGTGCGATGCACGCGGCCGCGATCTCGGAGGCCGAGGCCGAGCAGCTGCTCGACGGATTCGAGGACCGGGTGTCGTTGGCGGCGCTGAACGGCCCCGAATCGGTGGTGCTGTCCGGCCGCATCGATGCCGTCGACGAGATCGGCCGCAAGCTCACCGAGCTGGGCCGCAAGAACACGCGGCTGCGCATTTCGCACGCCTCGCATTCGGTGCTGATGGACCCGATTCTGGACGAATTCCGTACGGTCGCGGAGAGTTTGACCTATCACGAACCCGCCCTGCCGATCGTGTCGAACGTCTCGGGCGCCCCGGTGGGCGACGAGGTGTGCGACCCCGCGCACTGGGTGGCCCAGGTGCGTGGCTGCGTCCGGTTCGCTCCCGGCGTCGCGAGCCTGCTCGCCGCCGGTGTCCGGCGGTTCGTGGAAGTGGGTCCGGACGCGGTGCTCACCGCCATGGTTCAGGACTGCCTTGCGCACGATCCGGACGCGGCGGCGAAGTCGATCGTCCTGCCCTGTGCACGCCGCTCTGTCGATGAGCCGGTGCAGCTGATCGCCGCGCTCGGTCATGCCTATTCGGCGGGGATTCCGGTCCGGCTACCGCAGCTGTTCGCCGGCCGCGGCCGCTCCCGGATCACGTTGCCCAGCTATGCTTTCCAGCGCGAACGGTACTGGGTGCGGCCCGTACCCGAGACCGCGGTGGGTTCGTTCGGGCACCCGTTCCTCACCGCCGCGGTACCGCTCGCCGGCACGCAGGAATGGCTGTTCACCGGCCGCGTCTCGGTGCCGGCGCAGCCGTGGCTCGCCGATCACGCGGTATTCGGCTCGGTCCTGCTCCCCGGGACGGCCTTCGCCGAGTTGGCTCTGGCCGCCGGTGCACAGCTGGATGCCGAGGCGATCGACGAGCTGGTGCTGCATGCACCGCTGCTGCTCGGCGGTGACGCCGAGGTGGAACTGCAGCTGACCGTGCGCGCGCCGGACGATCACGGCCGTCGCGCTTTGTCGATCCATTCGCGCGCGGTGGGTTCACGAGCCGATCGGGAAGACGAGGCCGAACCCTGGGTCCTGCACGCCGATGGTGTCCTTACCAAAGCGGCCGCACTTCCCGCGGTCGATACCGGCTGGACGGCCGAGGGCGAACGCGGCGCCGGCGCCGCGCTCTACGATCGGCTGGCGGACCGAGGCTTCGAATACGGTCCGGCCTTCCAGGGCGTGACCGCGCTGCGCACGCATGCGGGCCGGACCTTCGCCGAGGTGTCGCTCGACGAATCGGCCGGTACGTCCACCACCGGTTTCACGATCCATCCGGCCCTGCTGGACGCCTGCCTGCACGCGGCCCTGGACGCCGTGCCCACCGGAGCGGACCCGGATCGAGTCCCGCTGCCGTTCTCGTTCGCCGGCGTGCGGCTGCATCGCCGGGGCGCGACCGCCGTGCGGGTCCGCACCGTGCCCCTGGGTGAGGACGCGACGGCCGTGGTGGTTCTCGACTCGGAGGGCGCGCCGGTGCTGACCATCGACGCGGTGCGTTCCCGCCCGATCGACCGAGCGGTTGTGCGCGGCTCGGGCGCCGGGCAGCCCGGACCGTACTCGGTGCGGTGGGTCGAGGTGGATGTTCCGGATCGGGTCTCGCGGGGTTCGGTCGCGGTGCTGGGTGCCGCGACCGTGCCCGGGGTCGAGCGCCGATTCGCCGATTTCGCGGAACTCGTTGCGGCCGAACAGATTCCGGATGTCGTCGTGTGGTCTCCGGAACTCGGACCGCGGATCGGCGCGGTGCCCGGGCCGGCGGATGTGCGGTCCGCCGTGCACGCCGCCTGGGAGCTGCTGCGGTCCTGGTCGAGCGCCGAGCAGCTCGCCGAGACCCGACTCGTGGTGGCGGTGCGTGGGGCGGACAGCGTGACGGGCGAGGCAGCCGAACCGGTGCACGCTGCGGTGGCCGGCCTCGTCCGCAGTGCGCAGTCGGAGCAGCCGGACAGATTCGTCGCACTCGACTACGACCCGGAGGCGGCCGAGATCGCCGGTGACCTGGTATCGGCCGTCGTGGAATCCGGATATTCGCAGGTGGCCGTCCGGAAGGAACGGCTGTTCGTCCCGCGTCTGGTCGACGCCGGCAGTGCCGTCGCGCCCCCGGCGGACACCACGGACACCGCCGCCACCTTCGGCACCGGTACCGTCCTGATCACCGGCGGCACCACCGGGCTCGGCGCGGTGACGGCCCGGCACCTGGTCCGCACGCACGGCGTCCGGCACCTGCTGCTGCTCTCGCGGCGCGGCGCGGCGACCGCGGGTGCTGCGGAACTGGTGGCCGAGCTGACCGATCTGGGCGCCCGCGTCCGGGTGGCCACCTGCGATGCGGCCGACCGCGATCAGGTGGCGGCCGTCCTGGATTCCGTCGACCGCGAGCATCCGCTGACCGGGGTGATCCATTCGGCGGGGCTGCTCGACGACGCCACGATCGAATCGCTCACACCGGAACGGATCGACCGCGTGCTGGCGCCGAAGGTGGACGGCGCGATTCATCTGCACGAGTTGACCCGGGATCGGGAGCTGGCGGCATTCGTCGTCTTCTCCTCGGCCGCAGCGCTGCTCGGCTCACCCGGACAGGCCAACTACACGGCCGCGAACGCCTTCCTCGACGCCCTGGCCCACAGCCGCCGGACGACCGGTCTGCCCGGACTGTCGGTGGCGTGGGGGCTCTGGGATCAGGACACCGGCATGACCGGTGCGATGGACCGCGCCGCGCTGGCCCGGCTCGAACGGATGGGCTTGCGGATGCTCGGTGTCGAGGACGGGATGCGGATGTTCGATGCCGCGCTCGCCGGTGACGATACCGTCAGCGCGGCAGTGCTGTTCGACAAGCAGGCGCTGACGACGCAGGCACGCTCGGGACTGCTCCCGGAGGTGCTGTCCGGGCTGGTTCCGGCTCGCTCCCGGCGCACGACGAGCGGCGGTGGGGCCGAGGGCAAGCTGGCCGAGGTGCTGGCGGCCACCGCGCCACGGGACCGCTATCCGGTAATCCTGGACTATGTGCGGGAACAGGCCGCCGCCGTGCTCGGCTACCGATCCGCGGCCGCCATCGATGCCGAAACACCCTTCAGCGACCTCGGTTTCGATTCGCTGGGCGGTGTGGAACTGCGCAATCGGCTCTCGGCGGCCGCCGGTATGCGGCTACCGTCGACGCTGGTGTTCAACTATCCGACGGCGGCCGCGATCGCGAATGTGATCTGTTCGCAATGGACGGACAATTCCACCGCCGCCGCCATCGATGACCAGATCGCCGCGTTGCGCGCTCTCTTGGCGTCGATGCCGTCGTCGGACGACAAAGCCCTCCTGGCCGAACGGGTTTCCGCGGCCATGGCAGAGGCCGTCACGGAAGAGGCCGTCACGGAAGAGGCGGTGGCGGAACCGGATTCGCCGACCCGACCCGACGATCTCGTCGCCGTGGAATCGGCGACGAGCGCCGACGAACTGTTCGCCCTGATCGACAAACAGATAGCAGAAAGGTAGGTGACCGGCGATGACGGTTGGTTCCGAGGCGGGGTCGGCGATCGAAACCACGGACGGCACCAGAACTTTGCGACTGCGGTGGGAGGACCCGTCGGTCGCCGTGCTCGGCCTGGTGCAGCTGTCCCGCGACGACCTGGTCGAACGCCTGCGGGCCGGTGATCTGCCGCTGCCGCCGCTGGCGAAGCTGCTCAACGTGGCCGTCGCCGACGCCGACCCCGGCCGGATGACGTTGCTGCTCACGCCCGACGAACGCCACATCAACTTTCTCGGTGTGGTCGGCGGCGGTGTGGCGGGCGCGGTGCTGGACGTCGCGATGTGGGGCGCGGTCCAACTCTCGGTGGACGACAAGTCCATGATCACGACCGTGTCCATGAACACGAACCTGATCCGGGGCATCGCCCACAATCAGGGGCCGTTGCGCGCCATCGGCGAGTCGGTCCATGTCGGGCGCACGACCGCGACGGCGCAGGCCCGCCTGGTCGACGAGGGCGACCGGCTGTACGCCACGGCCACCGCGACCTTCGTTCGGATGGGCGCCGGCCGGAGCTGAACTCGAACGGCCGGCCCGGCCCGCGTGAGCCCGGGCCGGCCGCCGATGTCAGATCTCGGCCGCGAGCCGCGTTCCTTGCAGAATCGCCCGCTTGGCGTCCAACTCCTTGGCCTCCGCCGCGCCACCGATGACATGCACGCGCAGACCACGGCTTTCGAGCTGGTCGGCGAGGTCGCGCACGGGGTCCTGGCCCGCGCAGATCACCACATTGTCCACTTCGATCAGACGCGGGCGCTCCCGCTGCGGGCCGAAGCTGATGTGCAGTCCGCGCGCGTCGATGCGTTCGTAGTTGACGCCACCGATCTGCTCGACCCCTTTGCCGTCGAGCGCCGCCCGGTGAATCCATCCGGTGGTCTTGCCCAACGACATCCCGAACGGTCCCGTCTTCCGTTGCAACAGAGTCACTTTCCGGATCGCCGGGGTCGGTGTCCGTGCGGTGAGTTGACCGCGGGCGTGAAGATCGCGGGTCACGCCCCACTCCCGGCGCCACTGTTCGAGGCTCGGTTCGCCCGCGTGGTCCGTGGTCAGGAATTCGCTGACGTCGAAGCCGATACCGCCCGCACCCACGACGGCGACTCGGGGCCCGGCCTGTCGTTCGCCACGCAGCAGCTCCGGGTACGAGATGACGATCGGATGGTCGATGCCCTCGATATCGGGGATGCGGGCCCGGACGCCAGTGGCGACCACCACCTCGTCCCACTCGCCCGCCGCGAGCCGGTCGGCGGTCGCGCGCACGGCGAGATGGACATCGACACGGGTGGTTTCGAGGGTGCGCCGGAAGTAGCGCAGGGATTCGGCGAACTCCTCTTTTCCGGGGATGCGTCGGGCGAGGTCGAACTGTCCGCCGATGCGATCGCTCGCCTCGAACAGCTCCACTCGATGCCCGCGTTCGGCCATCCCGATCGCGGCCGACAACCCCGCCGGCCCGGCGCCGATCACCGCGATCCGCTTGGCGTGGCGGCTCGGTGCCAACTGCAGCAGCGTTTCGTGGCAGGCGCGCGGGTTCACCAGGCACGACACGGTCTGCCGCGTGAAGGTGTGGTCCAAGCAGGCCTGATTGCAGGCGATACAGGTGTTGATCTCGTCCACCCGCCCGGCCGCGGCCTTGTTCACCCAGTCCGGATCGGCCAGCAGCGGTCTGGCCAGCGAGACCAGATCGGCCGCACCGCGTTCGAGAATGCCCTCGGCCACATCCGGCATGTTGATCCGGTTCGACGCGCAGACCGGGATGCCGACCTCCGCTTTGATCGCGGCCGTGAAGTCGACGAACGCCGCCCGCGGCACCGAGGTGGCGATCGTCGGTACCCGGGACTCGTGCCAGCCGATGTCGGTATTGATGACGTCGACCCCGGCGGACTCCAGCTCCCGCGCCAACTCGATCATCTCGGCGAATGTCTGCCCGTCCTCGACGAATTCGGCGAGCGACATCCGGAACATGATGAACATGTCCGCTCCCAGCGCGGCCCGGGTGCGGCGCACCACCTCGAGCGGAAACCGGCGCCGGTTCTCCGCCGACCCGCCCCAGTCGTCGGTGCGGGTGTTGGTGCGCGGCGCGAGGAACTGGTTGATCAGGAAGCCTTCGCCGCCCATGATGTCGACGCCGTCGTAACCGGCCAGCTCCGCGAGGCGGGCGCAGCGAACATGGTCGGCGATCGTGGTTTCGATCTGTTCCGGCGTGAACGCGCGCGGCTCGAAGGCGGTCAAGGGGGAGGGCACCGCCGAGGGCGCCAGGTTGCCGGGGATGTTGGAATCGCGCCCGCCGTGCAGGATCTGGAGCGCGATCTTGCCGCCCGCCTCGTGGACGGCGGAGGTGATGGTGCGATGCCGTTCGGCATCGGTCTCGTCCAGCATCGCGCAGGCGAACGGCCACAGCCAGCCTTCCCGGCTGGGCGAATAGCCGCCGGTGACGATCAGTCCCACGCCGCCGCGGGCGCGTTCGGCGAAGAACGCGGCCAGCCGGTCGATATCCCAATCGCGGTCTTCGAGTCCGGTGTGCATCGAGCCCATGACGACCCGATTACGCAGAGTCGTGCGCCCCAAGTCGAACGATGACAGCAGGCGCGGGAAAGCTGAACTCATGGGCCGAACCTAATGACCCGTTTTCGCTTTCGCAACGGCTCGAGGAAAATTCACCTCCCGGTTACCGTTGCGGTGCGACGGGGGTGGGTAGGCTCGCCTCCAGCATTCCGGAAATTGCGCCGAAACAGACTGTTCCCACATATGGTAATAGATGGAAAGTTGACGTGGCCGCGCCGTTTCCTACTGTGTGATGTGGTTGACATTCGTGGTGGCGGAAGTGGTTTCGCCGCTCGTGTCCGGCACCATCGCGCCAGGTTGATCGTATACGGCCCGGCGTGCAGCGGTACTCCGGGGACGTCGTAGAAAGTTCGGAAATATGGCGGAAGACGTACCTGTGGCGAGGGCCGGCAAGGCGGGAACCGTGGCTGTTGTCGCGGTGACTTCGATGGCTGGATTCATCGCATTTCTCGATTCCACGATCGTCAATATCGCTTTTCCCAGCATCCGCGCGGATTTCTCGTCGTGGTCGCTGGATTCGCTGTCGTGGGTGATGAACATCTACAACATCGTGTTCGCGGCATTGCTCGTCCCGGCCGGGCGATATGCGGACCGATTCGGTCGGAAAATGTTGTTCGTGGCCGGGCTCGTGGTTTTCGCGGCCACCTCGCTGTTGTGTGCCCTCGCGCCGACGGCCGGCTTGCTGGTGGTCTTCCGCGGCTTCCAGGCCCTGGGTGCGGCGCTGATCGTGCCATCGGCACTGGCGCTGTTGCTGCCGGCCTTTCCCGAAGCGCGGCGCGGGGTGGCGGTGTCGCTGTTCGCCGCGACCGCTGCCCTGGCGGCCGGAATTGGTCCGGCCCTCGGTGGCTTTCTGATCGACATTTCCGATTGGCGCCTGGTCTTCGCAGTGAACGTGCCGATCGGTCTGTTGACCGTGGTGGCGGCGCTGCTCTGGTTGACCGAGGCCAGAGACAGTACCGCGACCACGAACCCGGACAAGGTGGCGATCGTCTGCTCGGCCGGCGGCTTCGGGCTGCTGGCGCTGGGAATCGTCAAGGGCAACGACTGGGGCTGGACCGACTGGCGCACGATCAGCGCCCTCGGCGCCGGAATCGTTCTGGTGCTGTGGGTGGTTCAGCGCTGCCGCACCCATCCCGCGCCGTTGATCGAGGCTCGGATTCTCGCAGACCGCACCATTGCCTCGGCGAGTGTGAGCACCTTCGTCTTCGCGGCGGCGTTCTACGCGTATCTGCTCGCGAACGTATTGTTCCTGACCTCGGTCTGGCACTACTCGACGTTGCGCGCCGGTTTGGCGATGACGCCGGCTCCGCTGTTCTCCACCCTCGCCGCCCGCCCGGCAGGGGCGATCTACGACCGCTTCGGCGGTCGCTGGGTCGCCGTCACCGGCGCGGTGCTCGTGGCCGCCGGACTGCTGTGCTACGCCCTGCTCGCCGGCGCGGACCCCGATTTCCTGCTCGGCTGGCTACCCGGTGCGATCATCAGCGGTGTCGGAGTGGGAATGGTGTGGCCGAGCCTGGCCACCGCGTCGGTGCAGGGTGTCACCGGCACGCGATTCGCGACCGCGACGGCGTTCAACGGCGCCCTGCGTCAACTCGGCGGCGTCCTCGGCGTCGCCGCCTGCGTGTCGTTCCTGACCGCGCGCGGCGGTTCGGACCCGCTGCGGTCGTTCCACATGATCTGGATCGCGGGCGGCATCGTGTGTATCGCCGCGGGAATTGCGGCGTCGAGCCTGCGGCGCCCGCTTCCGGTCGCCCCAGCCGAGGTGAGTGTGCCGGCCGAAGCGCCGCTTCGGAACTGACGCCGGAGGGGCACCACCACCGATTGCGTCGCAATAGCTCACAATGGGGCGGAGGCCGTCCCCGAGGTCACAACTTCCCACCCAGAACGACCTGCCTAGGTGGGGCGACTCGCCACCCGCCCAGGCGACCGCGCGGCGGTCGCCCGGGCCGGGCGATGCGGTTGCTACATCACCGGCAGCGGCGGCGATTTGGGGAAGACGACCGGCAACGAAGCCAGCGCCCGGTGGAACGGACCGGGCCGCCATTCCAGTTGTGCGGCCGGGACGGCCAACTGGATCTCCGGCAGCGCGTCGAAGAGTTGGTCGATGGCGTTCTGGACCGTCAGATAGGCCACCGATTTGGCGGGGCAGGCGTGCGGTCCGGTGCTCCAGGCCAGATGCGAGCGGTTGCCGATACTGCTCGCTGCTTCGCCGCGGATCTTCGGATCGTTGTTGCACGCCGCGAGGCTGATCAGGACCGGCTGGTTGGCGGGCAGCCACACGCCGTCGATCATGATCGGCTGCCGCGGATAGGTGGTGCAGAAGTTCGCCATCGGCGGGTCGTTGAACAGGATTTCGTCGAGGGCGTCGGTGGTGGACAGGTTGCGGCCCAGGATGTCGCCGAACCGGAATCGCTCATCGGTGAGGATGAGCATCAGCGCATTGTTGATGAGGTTGCGCTGGGCCTCGAAGCCCGCTCCGTAGAAGGACATCAGCTGGGCGAACACCTCGATGTCGTTGAGGCCGTTCGGGTGATGGGCCAGGTGTGAGGTGACGTCGTCGCCGGGCTGCTCGCGCCGGAACGCGATGAGCTCCATGAGCGCTTCCTTGAGCATGTCCATACCCTGTTGACCCCTGACGGTGTCGAACCGGGCGGCCATGCCGTTGGCGACCCGGGTCCCGATGTCGGCAGGGCAGCCGACCATCCGGTTGAGGACCTCGAGTACGAGCGGGAACGAGTACTGCATGACGAGATCGGCCGAGCCCTGCTCACAGAAGGAGTTGACCAGCGGAACGGCAACCCTTTCCACGATCGCGGGCACGCTGTGGAGGTCGATGTGGTCGATCGCGGCGACCGACGGAGCGCGGTAGCGGGCATGGGGCGCACCGGTGTTGTACCGGGCCGCCGGATACCACTCCATCATCGGACGCACGGGTGAATCCTGCGGAATGGTCTTCTGCCAGGTGCGCGGATCGGAGGGAAAGTGGTCCGGGTCGTTGAGGATGCGAACCGCGACGGCGTAGTCGATGACCAGGGTGGCAGGCACACCCGGAGCGAGCTCGACGGGAACGAGGGACGGGTACTGCCCTCGCATCTCGCGATAGGCGGCGTGTGGATCGGCGACGAATTCGGCCGTGTACATCGGGAATCGGTCGTCG
Organism: Nocardia mikamii NBRC 108933; assembly: GCF_001613505.1. Lineage (GTDB taxonomy): Bacteria > Actinomycetota > Actinomycetes > Mycobacteriales > Mycobacteriaceae > Nocardia > Nocardia mikamii. The sequence goes on along the minus strand of NZ_BDCM01000015.1, from coordinate 226,702 downwards.
TCGGCATCGAAGGGCGAGCCGTGCTGGACGGGGCACATTCCGGTCGCCGTGGTGTAAGGCTCGGGGAGGGGTGACGGTGGTGTGGTCAAAGACGGGACTCCAGACGGATGGAACAAAAATTCGACGAGAGCTCGGCGGGTGCGGCACCTGTCGCACTCACATGGGCGGTACGAGGAAGACTGTGTGCCGGACCGTCTCGACGCCCACAGATCTGCAGACTTCGATGACCTGTCGTGCGGTGCCTGGCGGTTCGCCCACGCAAGCAACATAGCAGCGACGCGGCGACGGTGTCTGCGAACGTGGGAGTAGGGCCACCGCCACCGGCGTCCGGAGTCGATCGGATGTGCTTGTGGGTCAGTGCTTTCCGCTCATATCCGGCGATTGCACCGCCGCGGCCACGGCGCCCGGATCCGGGTCGCGCTCCGGGTCCGGGTCGTGCTCAGAGTCCGGGGCGTGCGGCGGACGGGACGACGGGTCGCCGCCGCGAGATATGCCGAGCAGACGGAGCATCGGCGCCGTCGAGGCGGTCGTCACCAGTGCCATTATGACCAGCAGCGAATACAACTGGGTGCCGATGAGGCCCGTGGTCAAGCCCACGTTCAGAATCACCAGTTCGGTCAGACCTCGGGTATTGAGCAGCGCTGCCACGGCGGCGGCCGCTCGCGACCGCATCCCGGTCAGCCGGCCCGCGATGTAGACGCTACCGACCTTTCCCACCACCGCCACACCGATGACCGCGATCAATTCGCCGATCGACGTCGCGTCGACCGAGCCGAGATCGACGGCCAGCCCGGCGATCACGAAGAAGCCGGGCATCAGCAGGAGGCACAGAATTCGCACGCCCGACTCGACCGTCTCGCGGCGTTCGCGCGGGAATATGACGCCGAAGGCGAAAGCGCCGAAGATCAGGTGCAATCCGATCCATTCGGTGATCGCGGCGAGCCCGAGCGCACCACCCACGCCGAGCACGATCATCGTCTGCTGGGTGCCCGATTCCGAGATCCGGGCCAGCACCGGTCGCACGAACCACCACAGCAGGCCGACCAGCGGGAGGAGCAGGACGAGCCGCCACTGGACCCCACCCGGGTGCGCGAGTGCGAGCACGACGGCGAGGACCGACCATGCCACGACGTCGACCAGCGCCGCGCAGGCCAGGCTGAGTTGCCCGATCTCGGTGCGAACAAGATTGCGGTCGTGCAGGATTCGCGCCAGAACCGGGAAAGCGGTCACCGCCATCGCACAGCCGACGAACAGGGCGAAGTGAAGCCGGTCGCCGGTCGTGTGGCGCGCCAGGACGGTGATCGCGACCGCGCTTCCCAGCGCGAAGGGGATCGCGTAGGCCGCCGCCGAAACCGCGGGTATCGAACGGCGGGCACCGCGGAAGATCTCCCGATCGAGTTCCAGACCGGCGACGAACATGAACACTGCCACCCCGATATTGGCGAGCAGTGTCAGATACGAGCGCCCGGCTTCGGGAAACAGGGTGGTGGACAGGTGATGTCCGATGACGGTGGGACCGGCGAGGATTCCGGCCGCGATCTCGCCGATGACCGGTGGCTGCCCGATCTTTTCGGCGAGCCGGCCGAGCAGGTGCGCGGCCGCCATGATGAGAACCAAGTCGAGTAGGACCGTGATGGTGGGAGCGGGCACTCGATTCTCCTCGAAAGCATTCGGTGGCAGCGGAAGTGGCGGCTGCCGGCTCGGCATGCCGGCAGCCGGAATCACGGCAGCCGGCGTGGGTCCGCGTCGTCGATCCGGATCGAGGGCCGATGCGCGGGCGACACGGTGGCGGGTCCCGGTTCGTCCTGCGGAGCCGGTTCCGGCCGCGGACCGGTCGTGTACGCGGGTGGGACGACCGCGGGATGGAAAACTTCGCGGATGTAGCACACGGGATGGCGGCCGAGCGTCATGACGTATGCCCTGGACGCACTGGGCCGGCCGTCCGGCCACGGCCGGATGCCCGCCCAGAGCAGGCGCCGGCGCTGCGGCAGGCCGCGGGTGAGCAGGCCGTGGCCGATCGGCATCCGGACATCGTCGATGCCGCTGGCTGCGGCCGATTGTGGCACGGCCACAACGTAATTGATCGACACGGTCGCCAGTTCGGGGGTGACCAGACGCGAGCGCCGGACCAGCGCGCCCTCGGCATCCTGCAGCCGGAGTTCGTCGACGATGAATGTGGGCAGTGTCCGCGGTGGCACCTGGTGCTGGCGCAGGACGTGCACGCTCAACGTCGTCTCGAGGATGTGTTCGAGCGCGGTCGTCGTGAAGTCCTCGCCCGACAGCAGGGATCGGGTCGTGGGGTCGTGGAATCGCTCGATCTGCGTGGCCGGGTTCGTCCGGAATCCCGGCCCGCTGGGCGTCGGTTCGCTCAGCGGGCCGGGGACGGATCCTGTGACGGTCACTGTCGACTCCACGTCTCGGTTCGCACCGGGAGTCCTGGTGACGTCACCGCTACAGTGCGGCGCCGGCGCCCTTGCGGGGCGGTTGGACCGGGAGCGCCACGGCCTCGCGCTCGGCGTCGGAGCGCGGACGGCTCGTCAGGCCGAAGACCGGTTCGGTGGTGATGCGGATCTCGCCCATCGTGGTGTCGGACAGCGGATCACGCCAGTGGTCCCAGACCGGCGACATATCCAGTCCGCCCATGTACTTGATGTTGACCCCGTCGGTGTCCGGGGCGGTGTGCAGGCGCTCCGCCTCGGAGACGATGACCTCGGTGCCGGTACGGTCCTGATCGCCCGTGGTCTCGCCGACATCGGTCAGACCGGCCATGATCCGGGTGAACGACTGCTCGGGCGAGTCACCGTCGTGGACGTCGGTGAGCTTGTGCGCGTGCGCGAAGTATTCCTCGGAGCCGATGTAGTGCTCGTACATCCGGGAGACCAGTGAGAGGAACCGGGTGTAGCCGCGGCGGTAGGTGTATTCGTAGTACGCCAGCGCATCGGTCTCGGACATCTCACCGCGCAGTGTGGTCGCGATCGCCGCCGCGGACACGAGCCCGGAATAGGTCGCCAGGTGGACTCCGGTGGACAGCAACGGGTCCAGGAAGCACGCCGCGTCGCCGACGAGGACGTAGCCGGGGCCGCAGAACCGGTCGGCGACATAGGAGTAGTCCTGTTCGGCCCGCACGTCGGCGATCTGCTCCGCACCCTCGAGCATTTCGCACATCGGCTTGCTCTCCCGGATGGTCTCCAGGTAGTACGACTGGCGCGAATCGTGCGCGCGCAGCTTTTCCGCGGCCAGCCGCGCCGAGACCACGTAGCCGACGCTGGTACGACCGTCGGCGAGCGGAATGTTCCAGAACCAGCCGCCCTCGGGGGTCGACACCACGTTGATCGCGCCCTCCGGGCTGTCCGGGTGCAGATGTGCGCCCTTCCAGTACGACCAGACCGCGACGTTGCGGAAGGCGGGATGTTGGCGACGCATGCCGAAGTGCTTGGCCAGCAACCCGTCTCGGCCCGTGGCGTCGACGAGGAAGTCGAACTCGGCGGTGTGGACGGTGTCGTCGCCGGCCTTGACCCATTCCGCCGCGGTCGGACGCTCACCGTCGAACAGGATGTTCTTGACGGTCGCCTGTTCGATGACCTGCGCGCCCTGGTCGGCGGCGTTGCGCAGCAGCAGGTCGTCGAAGGCGGCCCGGTCGACCTGCCAGGACCATGCCTCGGCATCGACGAGCTTGGACCAGTCCAGCAACCAGGTGTCGTTCTGCCACTGGAAGTAGCCGCCGCGCTTGATCTGGAAGCCGTGCGCGGCGACCTTGTCGTAGGCGCCGGATATCCGCAGCGTGGACAGGCACGAGGCCAGCAGTGATTCTCCGATGTGGTAGCGCGGGAACGTATCCCGCTCCAGGAGGGTCACCTGCACTCCGGACCGTGCGAGCAGTGCGGCGGCGGTGGACCCCGCCGGGCCGCCGCCTACCACCAGAACGCGCGGAATTTCGTTGTTCCCCATAGCAACTCCCTGGAACTGCGTACGAACGGACGGTGCGCCGGATCGGCTACCGGACCGAGTCCGGATGGTATGTCCTATGACAAAACCCGAGACCTCCGTAGCCGCTTGTTAACTCGAACTCGGCACACGGGAAATCAGTTTATCAGTAGTACTTGAATCATCAAGGGAAACAGTAAGTTTCGATGTAAATTCATACGGACAATGAGTAGCTAGAAAATAGCTGATATAAGTACGAAAATGCCGCTGTCTGTGATGCGCGGCTAGGGGTCACGACAGGGGACGCGACGTTGCGTTAGGTGAGTGCCGTTTTCGGCGAGCAAAGTGGAAGAGACGGTGACGGCGGCCCCGAGACGGGTTCGCGGTCCCGGTCCGGTCACATCCGGCATCACCCCACTTCCACCGACTCATCCAGAGTAAGGCCTTTGTCCGGTTCCCGCGTGGCATCCGCCGGATTCCGGCGGCTCCCTTCCGCGTATAGCCTGGTCGCGAGGCATGCGACGCAGAATCATTGGGGCCGAACGGGATTGCGGTATGCGGGCGACCGGGCCGGGCCGCGGTGCCGTGCGTCAGGGCGCTGACGTACGGCACCGGGACCCGTGCGGGTGGTGCTAACCGGTGGTCGTCTCGGCGGTCAGTGCCGCGGTCGTCTCGGCAGCGCGCCGCGCGTCCGCAACACTGCAGCGGCCGAGGCCGCACGCGGTCGCGACGCCGAACGCGGTGCGCCCGGCCGCCTGTTCGAACAGTTGCAGAGCGTGAGCGCTGTCGTCGGCGGAATCGGGTGACACCACCCCGGCGATGACATTCCAGTCCGGGTCCAGCCGGCGCAGGGGCGCGTAGAACGCGGCGTCCTGCGGCGCGGGTTCGGCACCGAACGCACACGGAATGTGCACCGCCGGAAAGGGAGTGCCGTCCGCGCGCAGCCGGCGGGCGGTGTGCTTCAGCAGGGTGACCGCGGGCGCCAGCGAACGCGGGCTGAGCAACGCCTTGTGCTGGTAATCGCCGTAGCACAGGTGGACCACCGCCTGTGCCCCGATCTCGTGTATGCCGGTGAGTACCCCGGCCAGCTGGCGAGCCAGCAGCGGCCCCGCCGCCCATTTCGCTCCCAGTTGGTCGGCCTTGACCATGCCCAGCAGCGCGAACGGTGATTCGACCTGCCAGACCACGCGATCACCGTAGCGCGCGTTCACCTCCGCGATCTCGTGCAGTGCGGCCTCGGTGAACACCGGCAGATGTCGCAGCGCGGCCGCGATGAGATCGGATCGGCGCAGTGCCGGACCGAGCGGGAAACCGTTCGACACCGCCGCACCGGCGAAGACGAACATCGCCAGATCCAGCGGATTGGGCTGGCTCAGTTGCAATCTCGTCCCGTCCAGTTCGGGCCGCGCGGCGCGCACCTCGTCGAAGGCGGCTACCACGGCGCCGATGCGGTCGAGCCGGTCCATCGCCACGTGCCGCGGTTCCAGCTCGGCCCCCGGGCGCAAGCCGTAGCTCGGGAAATCGCTGTAGTCGGAGTAGTCGCCGGTGCGGACGACATCGAAGACGTCCTCGTGCTCTCTGCGCCGGCGGAGGTAGTCGAGGATCCAGTCCGGATCCAGATCACAGGGCAATCCGGTCACGGGACGGCCCGCACTGCGATCGGCGAACCACTGCAGCACCGCAGCATCCCCGGTCATCAACTCGGCTGGAACACTTCCGACATAATGCGCACACCTGGTCATCGCACTCCTCGTAATTCCGTTTGCCCGTCTACATTCTCAGCCAGATCGTTTGCAGGTGAAAGAATTCCGGGAACCGGGAGGTAGACGCGGTGCTGCGCGGGAGGTGTGGGCGGTATTACGGGACGGCGGGGGTGCCGCCGGGAGCTACCGGCAGGCCGGCCGCCTTCCATGCCCGGAACCCGCCGACCAGATCGGTGGCGCGGGCCAGTCCGAGGCGCTGTGCGTCCGCGGCGGCCAGGCTCGATGCGTACCCCTCGTTGCAGACGATGATGACCTCGGTGTCGGACGTCAGGTCCGGGAGCCGGTGCGTGCCGCCGGGGTCGAGCCGCCATTCCAGCACGATGCGCTCGACGACGACCGCGCCGGGGATCTCGCCCTCGGCGAGGCGGTCGGCGTGCGGGCGGATGTCGACCACGAGGGCGCCCTCGGCCAACCGGTGCGCTGCGGTGACGGGCTCGACGCGGTTCAGTCCGGCGCGTGCCCGGGCGAGCAGGTCCTCGGCGCTCATATCGTCACTCCTCGGCGATCGGGCGATGGGGGCTACCGGCATGGTCACACACCGGTGAAATCCCGCAGCGACCGGTATTCGCGGACCGGTCGCAGCGGTGGCGAGTAGGCGTGCACCGTGGTGGCCGGCCGGGTGCTGCGGTTGTGCAGCTGGTGGGCGCGTTCGGGGCCGAACGCGATCGTGTCGCCGGCGCGGCGGCCCGCCGAGCGTACGGGTCCGGTGGGGTAACGGTAGTCCTCGTCGAGTTCGCCGATCGAGACGGTGAACGAACCCGACGCACCGCCGTGGTCGTGCGGTTCGGTGCCTTGTCCGGGCGCCCACGACAGCAGCCACAGTTCCACGCCCATCGTCAGCGCGAGCCGGGTCCACCAGCGCCGCGTGGTGTCGAACCGCACGATATCCAGCAGCGGTGTCGCCAGTTCGCTCGCCACCACCGCGGTGAGCTCGTGCAGTTCGGCCGGTGTCCACAGCGTGCGCTCGGCGACCACGGCGTCGCGGAGTAGGGGCACGTCGACGCCCGGATGAATGTCTTTCGCGTGCTCGAGTCGCACAGGCACGGACGTCGTCACCACTACCCCTTCCACACCGCGGTCACGCGAATTCTTCGCCGCCACACGCGGTTTGCCACCATCCAGACTCACCGTGAGCGAAACTCCGCGGCCCGCCGCACGGGATGAACGAGTGGCGGGACGGCCACGTGAATGAGACACCGTGTCCGACGGCCTGCGTCCCGAGAATCGATTCCTGGTTTATCCGCGAGCGGCCCGGCTTCGAATCATTAGGTGTTACGCCGGTGGCAGAGGTGTTCGTCGCCGGCGGCGTGACATCAGCTGCTGTCTCGCCGAATCACCGCGGTGATCCGGCCACGGATGAGGTGCTCGGATGACCAGTGCTGCCGGAATCGATGAGATGGGACCGATCGACTATCTCGTCATCGAGTTCCCCGCGGGCCGCCCGCCGGACGGTTCGGCATTGCCGGTGCTGCGTGATCTGGTCGGCCGGGGCATCATCCGCGTGCTGAATCTGGCGTTTCTCCGGAAGGAGGGCGACGGGTCGCTGACCGGCATCGACATCGCCGATATCGGACTCGAGTGCGAAGCGAGCGTGGCCTTGTTCGCGGAGGAGACGACGGGTGTGCTCGACGACGGCGATCTGCGGGAGGCGGGCGCCGCGTTGCACCCCGGGCGTTCGGCCGCCGTGCTGATCTACGAAAACACCTGGGCGGCACCGCTGTCGGTGGCCCTGCGACGCAACGGCGCCGAAACGGTCGCGGCGGGCCGCATTCCGGTCGAGGCCATTTTGACGACTTTGGACAGCCTCGACGACAAGAACTGACACCGGCGATTCAGCTGCCGAGGACGTGGATGCGCACCTCGTCCGTCCATTGCACGTACTCGACCCGCGTCCCGTCGGGGTGGCGGGCGTAGACGACCTCGCCGGTGGCGGAGGTGACCGGCTCGCCGAGGATCGAGCCGCCGATCTCGGCGAGGAACTCCGGGAGCGCGCTCAGATCGTCCACGATCACCGGGCCGACGGTGCCGCGATACCCGTCGATCGCCGCATCCGTCCCCGCGACGACGAGAAAGCCACCGACAGCGGCGATTTCGGCTTGCTCGAAATGAAAACGCAGGTCGGCCGGCGCGCCGACCAGTCGTTCGTAGATGGGCAGGGCCGCATCCATATCCGCGACGAACAGGCGGGCATAGGTCTCGAGAATCCGCACTCCTCGCACGCTACGGTCGATCTCTACGCTGGGTAAGTACGCACTTCCAGGTGAGAGGTACGCGGTGAGCGGGACGGAACAGGAGCAGGCGGCGGCTGTCGCCCGCCGAGTCTTCGCGACCCTGTCCACCAAGTGGGCGCTGGCCGTGCTGGAGGCGATCGGTGACCGCGAGTGCCGGTTCGCCGAACTGCACCGGGCCGTCGAAGGTATCAGCTACAAGATGCTGACCCAGACGTTGCGCACTCTCGAAGCCGACGGCATCGTCGCCCGCCACGACCACCACACCGCGAATCCGCGCGTCGACTATTCCCTGACCTCGGCAGGGCGCGACCTGCTCGCCACGGTCCATCAGCTGTGCACCTGGTCGCGCGCGCATCTGCGCGAGTTGCTCGACGGGGCGCCCGAGCAGGCGGGCGCGTAGCTCGAGCCCCCGCGGTAACGGCCGGTCGAACGCGGATCGGCCCGCGCGTTCGACCGGCCGAGACGAAGCGATGCCAGGCCGTGTCGTCCCCGGTCCGGCACCGGACGCCGTCACCGCACGTTGGGCTCGTCCGCGAGGTAGGGCGGGGCCGGCTCGTACTGCATGTGTTCGCGCACCCGCCGGGCGTGATCGCGGCCGTGCAGGGCCCCGATCAACCACAGCGCCATGTCGATGCCCGCCGAAATGCCTTGGGAGGTCACGAGATCGCCGTCCACGACGTAGCGGCTCCCGGTCACCACGGTGACGTCGCCGCGGGCCTGGAGCGATTCGTGGAACAGGCGATGCGTGGTGATGCGCCGCCCGCTCGCCAGACCCGCCTTGTGCAGCAGGAACGCTCCCGTGCACACGCCCGCGGTCCAGCTCACCCCGGCCGAGGTGGTGCGAATCCAGTCGACCAGGGCCGGATTGTGGACCTGGACGCGGGTGCCCTGGCCCCCGGGCACCAGCAGCACGTCGAGGGCGGGGTGGTCGTCGAAGGTGTGGTCCGGCAGGACGCGCATGCCGTTGACACAGCGGATCGGATCGGTGCGTTCGGCGATCAGCGCCGCGCGGTCCTGGTACTCGCGCAGCATCGCCGAGACCATGAACACCTCCCACGGCCCTGTGAAGTCGAGTTCCTCGACGTCCTCGAACAGCAGTACCCCATATGTCGTCATGAACGTGGTTCCTCCGAGAGCTGACGTGGATCGGACGATTCGATGCTGCCCGGCGCTCGTCGCGCCGGACCCTCTTCCCGCCACTGATGGCGGTTGTGCCAGCGCGCCAACGGTTTCGGCGCCCACCAGTTGGCGCGCCCCATCACCTTCATGAAGGCCGGCACGAGAAGTATGCGAACGAGGAAGGCGTCCATCAGCACGGCCAGCGTCAAGCCGAAGCCGAGACCGCGCGCGAACGACACCTGCGACACCATCATCGCGGCGAAGGCGATGGCCATGACGGTGGCGGCGGCCGTCACGATCCGTCCACTGCGGGCGAGCCCCACCGCGACGGATTGCCTGCTCGCGGCGTCGGAGCGATCCGAGCGCAGCCACTCCTCCCGGATGCGGGAGAGGACGAACACCTCGTAGTCCATGGCGAGACCGAAAGCCATGCAGCCCAGCAGAATCGGCATGGTCACCACGGTGCGCCCGATGGCGGTGGTGCCGAGCCCGCCCAGGTGGTGATCCTGGAACACCCACACCATCGCGCCGATCGCGGCGGTCAGCGAGAGGACGTTCATGACGATGGCCTTCAACGGCAGCACGACACTGCCGGTCATCATGAACAGCAGTGCGGCGGTGGCCAGCACCATCAGGGTCAGCGCGAGCGGTAGCCGGTCGCTGATTCCGTGCACCGCGTCCAGATCGCGTTGGGTCAGGCCGCCGAACAGGGTTTCGCCCGGCGCCGCAACACCTTTGAGTTCGGCCAGTTGGTCACGCCCGGCCTGCGAGAACGGGTCCTTCGTCGTCTGTACCGTCAGATACGCAGCATCCGCATGTGCGGCCGCATCCGTCGCCCGGTCGGACACCACTTGTCCCTTCGCGACGGTGGCGCCGGGGGATTGCACGGCGACGACCCCGTCGACCAGGGACAACCGCTGGGCGTAGGCGGTCAGTTCGGCGGCGGGCGGCGCGGCGTCCGGGAAGACGATCGGAGTTCGTCCCTGGCTGTCCACCGGGAACTGCGCGCGCAACACGTCACCGGTCCGACGCGACTGCGTACTGCCCGGCAGCGCCCGGTCGTCGGGATAGCCGAACCGTGCTCCGAGCAGCGGCAGGCTCAGGATCACCAGGAGGCCGGAGACCAGCACGATCACCGGCACGGCGCGGCGCATGGCGAACCTCGCGCCCCGGTACCAGGCGGTGCGCTGGACCTCGGGAGCCGCCGCGCCGGAGCGGCCGAACAGCCGCCGGATCGGCGGCCGGACGTCGAGGGCGTCCAGCCGGTCGCCGAGTACGACGATCAGTGCCGGCGCCACCACCAGCGCGCCGATGAGGCAGAACGCGATGGCGCCCAGACCGCCGAAGGCCAGCGAACGCATGAAGTACATCGGGAACACCAGCATCACCGACATGGCGATGCCGACGGTCAGCGCCGAGTACGCCACCGTCCGCCCCGCGGTGTTGAGAGTGCGGATCAGCGCCTGCTCCGGTGTCAGGCCGGCGGCCTTCTCCTCGCGGAACCGGCTGATGATGAACAGCGTGTAGTCGATGGCCAGCGCCAGGCCCAGTGCTTGCGCGACGTTGACCGCGAAGACCGCGACATCGGTGAACGACACCAGGATTCGCAGCCACGCCACCGATCCGGCGAGTGCGAACATCGAGATCGCGAGAGGCACCGAGGCCGCCAGTACGCTGCCGAAAACCCACACCAGCACGAGGAACGTCAGCGGGATGGCGATCATGTCCATCTTCACCGCGTCCACCTGCGACTGATGGTTGAGCTCGTACAGCGAGACCGCCTGACCACCGGCGGTGACCGTGACGCCGTCCCGATCGCCGATAAGGGGCGTGGCGATGTCGTGGGCACGCTGCATGGCGTCCTTGTCGGTGCCCGCGACCAGCCCGGCGATCAGCCCGGTTCGCCCGTCCCGGCCGGCCAGCGCCGACCGCTGCTGCGCTGGTTCGTCCCAATAGGACACGACCTGGTTGACCTGCGACGACTGATGCAATGCGGCGAGGATCGCCCCGGCCCGGTCGCGGGCCGGGGCGCTGTCCACGCCGTCCGGCGCGGTGACGGCGAACACGAGGGAGAAACCACCGGCGCCGAAGCGGTCGGTCAGGATCCGCTCGGCTCGGGAGGATTCGGCATCGGGTGGGTCGTAACCGCCGGCCGGTAGCTGCGTGAGCACCGAGGTGCCGAAGCCGCCTGCCAGCAGCAAAAACAGGAATGCGGCGATCAGGGTGATGCGCGGCGCTCGCAGTACGACCGCCGCCAGGCGCGTGAACATAAGGCTCCCAAAGGTTTCGGGGCGGGCCCCGGCGGGTTGCACGCCCGTCTAGGCGTCAGTAGCATTCCGAAAGTCGCTCCTACTTATAAGTTATTTGTAGCATCGAGTTCCAGAATGGAGAAGCTGATGGTCGAAGCGGTCACCGCGGAGAAGATCGACGCCTACGACCTCGGATATATCGCCGGCAGCAGGCTGGAGACCGAGGACGGCGTGCACATCTACTACGAGCGCTACGGCATCGAATCGCCGACGACGATCGTGCTCATCCCGAACCTCTTCCTGATCGCACCGCTGTGGCGCAACTTCAGCGCCGAACTCGCGACCAAGTACTCGGTCGTCTCCTACGACATGCGCAACAAGGGGGCGTCGACACAGGTCGACGGGGTGGTGGACTTCGAGCGGCACATCCACGACCTGCGCGCCGTGCTCACCCACCTCGGGGTCGAGCGCCCCTATCTGGTCGCCTCGTCGGACTCGACGCTGCTGGCGCGGGAGTACGCGCTGGCCTACCCGGACGAGGTGGGCGGGCTGGCGCTGTACGGCCCGGTCTTCAACGCGATCGGCGGCCGGCGGCGGCGCCGGCTGATTCAGGCGTGGCTGTCGACGGTGACGAACGTCGGCCCGACGGCGCTGTTCAACGAGATGTATCCGCTCATCTACTCGCACCACACCGTCGAATTCGGCGGCTCGCCGGCCTATCTCGCGCTGAAGGAACGATTCATCGCGCTGAGTTCGCAGCAGCAGTTGATCACCAACCTGAAGACATCGCTGACGGTCAGTGACGAACCGGACCGTCTGCGCCAAATCGCTTGTCCGGTACTGCTTTCCGCCGGCGAGAACGACTTCCAGACCTCCGGGGCGATGATGCGCGAGGTGGCGGCCATCATGCCCGATGCCGAGGTGGAGGTGATCCCGAACTCGGGCCATGCGCCGTACTTCGAGGCCACCGCCGAATTCGAAGCCTCGATCGACCGGTTCGTCCGGGCGACACTCGCCCGCTGACCGTCGCGGCCGAGGTCGAACCATGACTACTTTCGACACGCTCCTGACCGGGTGGGCCGCCGACTTCGGTGACCGCACGGCGGTCGGCGACGGCGTCTCGGGCGGGTACAGCTACCGCGATCTGGATGCGGCGGCCCGCGACGTGGCGGCCTGGTTGCATCGCGTCGTTCCGCGTCCGCCGTTCCTGCTCTTACCCGGTAATACGCCCGACGACGTGGCATTCCTGCTGGGCGCACTGCGGTCCGGCCTGGTCCCCTTGATCGGCGATCCGGCGTGGAGCGAGCGCGAGATCGAGGACACGGCCTGCCGCACCGGCGCTTCCGTGGTGATCTCGGGACGGCGAGGCGACGACGACCTGCCCGGTTACCGCGGTCGTGGTGGTGCTATGCGCACGGTGCGCACCGGTGCGAACGAGAACGGCTGTGCCACCCACGATCTGACCGGCATCGACTTCGGCCGCTTCACTTCCGGCAGTTCCGGCGCACCCCGCTGCCTGGGCTTCGGCAGCGCCGCCATGGTGAATGCCGCGGCGGCGTGGCGCACCGCGACCGGGCTCGACGCCGACGACTCGGTGATGTGTTTCGCCTCGCTCAACAACGGGCTTGCCTTCAACACGTCGCTGCTACCGGTCTTCGCCTCCGGCGCCACCTTGATCCTGCCCGGTGTGAGCCCGATTCCCTCGCAGTTGCTGAACGCGCTGCGTGACGGGGCGCCGTCGGTGCTGGTGGCGTTTCCGTTCATCTACGAGGTGCTCGCGAAACGCGATCTCAGCGCGCTCACCTCGCTACGCCTGCTGGTCAGCTCGGCCGCGCCGCTCACAGCCGATGTCGAGCGCCGGTGGTTCGAGGCGGTGGGACGGCCGGTGTGCAACTACTACGGGCTGGCCGAAGTAGGCCCGGTGACCTTCAACGACGGCCGGACCGCGGGAGCGCTGGGCCGGGCGCTGCCCGGGGTGGACATCGCCACCCATCGGACCGGCGGCGCGGACGACCCGGCCGCGCGCATCGCGGTCCGGACGCGGTCGATGGCCACCCGGTACCTCGATCCGCGGCCCCCGGAATTCGGCAGCCATCTCGACGCCGACGGCTACTTCCGCACCCAGGATCTCGGATACCTCGACGACGGCGACCTTTTCGTCACCGGCCGCGCCGACCGGATCGTCAACATGGCCGGACGCAAGATCGATCCCGCCGAGATTTCGGAGGTGCTGCAGCGCCATCCCGCCGTCACCGGCGCCCTGGTGCGCGGGGAGGGCGCCGGATCGCACACCGTGCTGTGCGCGTATGTGGAATCCACCGTCGCGACGCGCGAGGAGCTGGTCGAGCACTGCCGAAAATACCTGGCCCCCTTCAAGATTCCGCAGCGCTGGACGATCGTGCCGGCGCTGCCCCGATCCTCCGCGGGCAAGATCATGTCCGCCGGACTGGCAGCGATAGGAACAGCTTCGCGATGAACCACGCAGAGATCATGAGCACTCTCAAATCCCTGATCGTCAAGGAGTCGGGTGGGCAGATCGAGGAGTCGGATATTCAGGGCGGCCCCGAATCGCTGCGCCGATTGGGACTCAATTCGCTGGCCACCCTGCGCATTCTGGTGGCCGTCGAGGACGAGTTCGGCATCGAGTGGGACGACGATGTCGACGAGGCGGTCATGAGCGACGTGCAGGTGATGTGCGACCACATCGCGGACAAGCTGGGCATCGCGGCCTGACCCGCGCCGAGCCGGAATCAGGAATCGCCATGACATCGAGCCCGACGCCCGCCCGGCAGCGGCTGGCCGTCAATCTCGCCCTCGGCAGTCTGCAGCTGTCGGATACCGGACACGACGACTTCAATCAGGGGCAGATATCGGCACGCCTGCCCCGTACCGACCATTTCTTGATCAAGAGCGCGCTGTGCGGCTTCAGCGAGGCGACGCCCGCGGACATGATCGTCGCCGAGGTCGATCCGGAACTGCCGGTGCACCGGATGGCGCCGCCGGAACTTCCCTTGCACCAGGCGATCTACCGCGCCCGGCCGGACGTGAACGCGATCGTGCACAGCCACGCGCCCAACACCCTGGTCTTCGGCGCGCTGGATGTGGAGCTGGCCGCACTCTCGCACGACGCGGCGCCTTTCGTCGACCACTGCCCACGATTCACGCTGACCAGCAACACCATTCTCGATATCGAAACCGGCCGGGCCGTCGCGCGGGCGCTGGGCACCGCCCCGGCGGCCTTCCTGCGCAACCACGGTGGCGTGATCGTGGGGCGCACGCTGCGCCATGCCGTGGTCGCCGCACAACTGCTGGAACGCGCCTGCGAACTGCAACTGAAGGCGCTGGCCACCGGGGTGAAGTTCTTCAGCTCGACCGGCAGCGACATCGACGCGAAGAACGACTACATCTACAGCGATATCGCGGTGAAGAGCTACTGGGATTACGGCGTGCGGGCGATCGAACACCGTCACCCCCACGTGCGGGACTGGGCGGTGGCGCCGTGATCCGCATGGAACGGGTGCTGCGCCGGCAACAGCTCGACAGCTCCGCGTCCAAGGTCCGGCCCGTCTTCGGGCGGGTGCGGTCGGAGTCGTTGCGCGGACCGGCCGTGCGCACGCCCGGCGACGACCGGCTGCGGACCCTGCAGCGACTGCTGGAATCCGGATACGGCTGCACCACCTCCGACGGCGGCCGGATCCGCCGCCGCGCGCCTTCCGCGGGCGGGTTGTATCCGACCGAGGTGGTCTGCGTCGTCGCTCTCGAGGGGCACTGGACGGCACTCGCCTACGACTTCCACCGCCGGCTCTTCCGGGAACTGGCCCGCATCGACCGCGATATCGTGACCGCCGTCTGCGCCGCCCGCGACGATCAGGCGATCGTCGTGGTGACCAGCACGCTGTGGCGGACCCTGCAGCGCTACGGATTTCGCGGCTACCGCTACTGCCTGCTCGACGCGGGGATCGTGATGGGCACCCTCGCCCAGGTGTGCGGCGCCGAGCGGCGCACGGTGACCTATCCGGACAACTGGTCGCTGGCGCAGATCCACGAATCGCTCGGCCTGCCCGACAGCGAGATCGTCGCCTGCGCGGCGGTCGTGGACTGCGCCACGGCCGCGGCCGGTGATGTCGAGCAGCACCCCGATATCGTCACCGGGGCGGCCGTATGGCAGCAATCGCCCATGCTGGCAGCGGAATTGGAGCGGACCATCCGGCTCGATCGAGCCATGCGGGTGGCCGAGTCGCCGCACGAATCCCTGGTGCCGGTGGCGGCCGCCGCCGAGGTTCCGGCCGACCTTCAGGATCTGCTGGCCCGGCGCCGTTCGGCCCGGGGCCTGCGGCGAGGGCAGTTGGACTATGAACGCTGCGCGCCGCTGTTCCGCGCGATCGGCGCGGCGCTGACGGACTGGCCGGATCGATTGCGCGACAGCATCGTCGTCGGTGTCGCCGTACGCGACGAGCAGACCCGGGTGGCCGCCGTCCGGCAGGCGGTGCCGGAGTCGGTGGGGGTCGCCGACATCGGCCACCTCTCCGATTCGGCCGTGGCGGCCCTGTTCGGCGGCCAGGCGCTGATGGCCGACGCCGATCTGTTCCTGATCGCCGGAATGCGTTCGGACCGTGCGGAAGACGCCGTCGCGATGTTTCGCACCTGTCTGCTGCAGATCGGCCTGCTCACCGCCACGCTGCAACTGCTCGCCGTGCGCGCGGAGGTGGGGCACACGGTGGTCGGCGGATTCGACGACGAACGGCTGTCGACGGTGTTCGGCCACACCGTCACGCCGCTGATGGCGATCGCGTTCGGCACCGCGACGGAATGTACGACGAAGAACGACACGCTGAGGAGAACATCGTGACCGGATATCTGGTCGACGGCGCCACCGAATTGCTCGGAGCCGCACTGATTCTGGAACTGCTGGATCGCACCGACCGGCCCGTCCACGCCACGGCCGCACCGCATACCGGTGACGTCGCGACCGTGTTGCGGGCCGCCGCGAGCGCGTACGGATACGACGGCGAGAACGGCGGCGGTTTCCTCGACCGCCACGCGGAACGGCTGCATATCGCCGAGAGCGCACAGGCCGCGCTGGCCACCGGGACGATCGGCGACGTCTGGCACTGCCCGCAGCGGGTGGTCGTCGAGGACGAACTGCCCGGCGGGGATGTCGCCGTCGACGTCGAGGCGGCCCGCGCTCTGCTCGCCGCCGCCGAGGCGGCCGGAGTGACCCGGTTCGAACTGCTCGGCACGGCCTATGTGTCCGGGTCGGCCACCGGCCGCATCGATGAGGGCGACCCCGTCGACGGCGCCGTGGCGGGTAACGAATTCGAACGCAGCCAGCTCGCGATCGAACAGCTCGCCGGTGCGTCGGCGCTGACGACCCGCATCTGGCGGACCGGCATCGTGACCGGTCACAGCCGCACCTTCGAGGTCGTGGGCACTTCGCCGTTCTACGGTCTGTTCGACGCGATCGCCCGCACCAAGCACGGGGTGGAAGCCCTGGTCGGCTCGCTGATGAGCATGCGGGCCATGGCGATCGCGCTCGATCCCGCACTCGAACTGAATCTGGTTCCGGTCGATGCGGCGGTCGCCGCGATCGTCACCGCCTCCCTCGATTCCGAGGTCGGCGCCCCGATCGTCCACGTGACCAGTGCGCGGACCGTCACCCTGGGCGGGGTGTTCGCCGCGGCCTTCGACGCCCTGCGGATGGCGGCGCCCGACTACGTCGAGTCCACCGGGTCGTGCCTCGGCTTGGAAGAACAGTGCGATGCCGAAATCCGTTCCTACGGTTCATGTTTCACGGTACCGAAGCAGTTCGTCGGCGGGGCGGCGCACACCGGTGGCGCACTCGATATCGAGATCTCGCCCGAGGTGCTCGCGGGGCTCTTCCGGGCTCGCGCGGGGCTCGTCGAAGCGGGGCGCTGAGGTGGGCTTCGACCGCGAGGCCTTCACCGCCATCGCCGGCACGCTGAACCCGGAGGAGGTCGCCGCCCAGGAAGCCGCCGGTGCCCACCCGGGCGAACTGTTCCGCGCGCTGCTCGACACCGGGCTGGCCGAACTCGTCATCGCCGGTGTGCCGGGGTCCGGCGACCGCTGGGCCTTCTGCTCGGCGATCTCCGACCTCGCGCAGCGCTGGGTCGGCTTGGCGGAATCCATTCACTACCAGGTGCTGTCGATCTGCGCCTTCGCCGAATCGGGCTCGCCCGACCAGCATTCGCGCTATCTCGAGGCCATGTGCCGCGGCCGGCTGATCGCCTCGAACTGCTTCAACGAGGCGGGCGCGGGTTCGGATCTGGCGGCGATGCGGACCTCGGCGCGGCGCACCGGCGACGGTGACTACGTCCTCGACGGCACCAAACAGTGGATCGGCCACGCCCAGATCGCCGACCTGCTGTTCGTCTACGCCAAGACCGCCGATCGCGGACTGCGCGGGATCACCTGCTTTCTCGTGGACGCGCATGCGCCGGGCATCACGGTCACGCACCGCCCGAAAACGACCGGCGCCGGCAGTCTCCCGTCCGGGGATATCCGGTTCGATTCGGTCACGTTGCCGGACGACAGTGTGGTGGGCCGGGTGAACCGCGGCATGCTCGCCGGCGAGAGCCTGTTCACCCAGGGCCGGTTGGGGGTGGCCTCCTGTGCGCTCGGCCTGGCCCGCGCCGCGGTGGGCAGGGCCGGCGCCTACGCGGCCGAACACCACCAGTTCGGCAGTCCGATCATCGATTTCCAGGGTGTCGCGTTCCCGCTCGCCGAGATCAGCACCGATATCGCGGCGAGCGCGGCGCTGCTGCGGGCGGCCTGCGCCGCGGTCGAAGATCAGCGTCCGGACGCGCAAGTGCTTGCCGCCCAGGCGAAACTGCACGCGACCCGCACGGCCCGGCGGGCCACCGATACCGCCATCGGAACTCTCGGCTCGCGAGCCTTCGACGCGGCCGAACCCGTCCTGCGGTGGGCCTCCGAAGCGCATCTGCTGGAAGTGGTTCAGGGCACGCCGCAAATCCAGAAGATCGCCATCGCGGCGCAATTACGTTAGGAGCCAACGGTGCTGCCCACCTCTTTCGGATGTTTCACCCTGCCCTTCCATCCGCCCCGGCAGGACCCCTTCCACTCGCTCGGCGACGATATCGACCTGGTGTTGCTGGCGGAGGATCTCGGTTTCGACGAGATCTGGATCGGCGAACACCACGCCGGCGGGTGGGGCACCCTGACGGCGCCCGACCTGCTGATCGCGGCGCTCGCCCGGGAAACCCGCACCATCCGGCTGGGCACCGGGGTGGTGCCGCTGCCGTACCACCATCCCGTGCACGTGGCCGAACGAATCCTGTTGCTGGACAATCTCACTCGCGGTCGGGCGCTGCTCGGCTGTGGTCCGGGAGCCTTCGTGCAGGACATGGAGATGATCGGCGTGGACCCGGCGCAGGTGCGCCCGCACTTCGCGGCGGCCCTGGAGACGGTGACGGCGCTGGTGCGCGGCGAGACGGTCGACGTGCACACACCGTGGTTCACCGCCCGGGAGGCCCAGTTGCAGCTGCGCCCGTATCGCGATCCCGTCGAGGTCGTCGTGGCGAGTTCGCTCGGCGACCCCGCGATCGAGCAGCTGGCCGGCACCGGCACACACCCGCTGGTGAATCTGACGCCACCGTGGGGTGCGCTGCGGGCCGGCATGGTCGGCGATCCGATCGGTCAGCTGGCACAGCGGCTGGCGGTGCTGCGCGAGCACGCGGCGGGGCCGATCCGCCTGAATGTCTTCGTGCACGTGAGTGACTCGCGGGAAAGCGGTATCGATGAGATCTTCGAGGGCTGGATGCGGCAGCGTCTCGAGCTGTACCGGGGCACGCTGGGCATGCCGGTGCCCGGCTCGGAGAGCGCGGGCCGGTCCGCACTCGAGGCGTTGATCGACGCCGGGGCCTTCATCGTCGGGCCGCCGCAGAGCTGCGTCGAGCGGATCACCGAATTGTCCACGCGGCTGGGCGGTCTCGACACCCTGATCCTGTTCGTGCCGGGGTGGGTGCCGAACCCGCTGCTGGAACGCAGTCTGCGCGCCTTCGCTCGCGAGGTGGCCCCGGCGCTGCGCGGCTGGCACGCGGGAGTCGAAAAGTCTCTGGCGGCCGCCACCGCCGGGTCCGCTCGGCGCGCCGAAGTGCGGGCCGCCATGGCGAACGCGCCCGTCAGCGTCTGATCCGGCGGCATCCGATCGGGCAGCACCGCGGCGGCGGTCAGGCTCCTCCGGGCAGGCGGGAGGGGCCGCCACCGCCGTCGCGGCCGATCGCCTGCAGTACGCGCCAGCCGTCGCCGACCTCGCCGAGGCAATAGTCGCGCGGGAGTTCCACGCGGTCGAGAAGGACGGTGTCCACGCCGGCCCGAGGGGTGGCCCGGGCCTTGGCGACGGCCACGCCGGGTGCGGTCATATCGCAGATGAAACAGGTGAGGCCGTCGTATCCGGTCGCGGCCGGATCGGTGCGTGCCAGCAGCAGACCCCAGCGGGGTGCGTGTCTGCGGACGCCGAGCAGTTTGGTGCCGATGACCGACCAGTATCCGCCCATCCAGCAGGCTCTGGTCTGGACATCGGCCAACTCGGGGCCGGAGGTGAATTCGTCCAGTAGCTCACACCATTCGGCCCCCTGTGCCAGTGGCCGGGGCCAACCGGCCGCGCGCTCGTGCGCGAGATAGCGTCTGATCCGGTCTCCGGCATCACCGGTTCCGGCGGTACGGCGACGAATGCGGAACGCGGTGAGTTCATGGTGGTCTGCCGACGCGGTGGGCATCGTTCCCTCCTTCGAATCACAGCCATTCTCGAAGCCCCCGGTCGTGCCCCGCTCGTCGCTTGTGAACGAACCGGGGTCCGGTCCGCTGGACGAACTATCCAGCACCGCCGGTAACGAAGACCGCATGCCCCGGTCTCTAGGCTGAAGGCAGTTGTCGGACGAACGGTGGAACCGGACAGGAGAACGGTGGGTGGCGGCAGTACGCGGTGAGGGCTCGCCGGGCAGGTCCCGCAGGCAGCGATCCCAGCTCTCGGACCAGGTCGCTCACGAACTCCGGGCCCGGATCATGGCGGGCACGCTGCGCCCGGGGGACGCGATCCACCTGGAGGACACCGCTGCCGAACTCGACGTCAGCATCACACCGTTGCGCGACGCGCTGCTGACGCTGCGCGGCGAGGGTTTCGTCGAACCGGGCGCGCGCCGCGGCTTCGTCGTCAGCGAGCTCAGCCGCGACGACGTCATGGATGTGTTCTGGCTACAGCGGCAGATCGCGAACGAACTGGCCCGCCGCGCGGCGCGCCGGCTCACTCCGGAGGCGTCGCAACGGCTCGACGACCGCATCGGCTCGCTGCGCGCGGCGGTCGCCGGAGGTGATGCCGAGGCGATCTCCGATGCCGAGTTCGCCTTCCACCGCGAACTCAACCGCCTGGCGCGCGCGCCGAAACTGGCGTCGTTCCAATTGAAGATGGGATGGTACGCACCGCATCGCCTGTACTCGGCCGATCGTTCCTGGGGTGAGTTCGCCGTCGCCAGTCACGAGCGGCTGGTCGCCGCGATACGGCGCGCCGATATGGACGAAATCGACGCCGAGACGCGGGTGCTGTTCGCCGACGCCGCTCAGCGCCTGCTCGCTCATCTGGATCGGGTCGGGATGTGGGAGGAAACCGCCGACGAGTCCGCTGCCGAGTCCGGTGCCGACCGCTCGGCGATGCGATCGTAGAGTTGCGCGGCCGTGAACCAGCCCGCGGGCAGCCGCACCAACTCCCCGGCCAGCCGCAACGCCCCCAGTGCCGCCGCCCGGATGTCGCGCACGGAATGGTTGAGCTCCAACGTTTCCGGGCCCGCGGTGAAGACGACGTGATGGTCGCTGACCGCCGGTCCGTACCGCACGGAGGTGATGTCGGCGTGGCCGCCCATCGTCTCCCGGAGCAGGCGTGCGGTTCCGGACGGGGCATCGCGTTTGGTGGTGGGATGGCGATCGACGATCATCGTCTCCACATCGTCGGTGATCGCCCCCGCCAGCTGCGCCGCCAGCGCCGCGGTACGCACCTGAATCCAGTGCAGCGGACTGAGATTCGTGGCCACGGCGACGGGTATCTCGGCGCTCAGTTCGCGCAGCAGGCGCAGCCGCTCCCCGCCGGGATCGGAGACGCAGTACAGCAGGGCAGAGCCGGTGCGCCGGCACAGATCTGCCGTATCGTCCAGTGCCGCAGGGTGACTCGCGTCCACGACGACATCCGGACGCTCGGTGCCGATCCGCCGGCCGCCGGACCACACCTCGGCCACGATCGGCAGCCCGCGCCGCGCGCATTCGCGGGCGACAGCACTACCGAGCCGGCCGGTGGACCCGACGATGGCGACCGTGTTCACATCCATGGGCGGCGACGCTACGACCGCGGCGTGGGCGGCGCCATGGCGGAGTCGGCCGATCCGCGCACCGCGTTCTTGGACCGAACATCCAGTGCCACAGGCGTTTCCGTGAGTTGCCGATTATCCAGGGCTGGTGTCGCGGGTGGATTCGTCGATGCCCAGCGATGCCGCGCACCGCAACGCGACCTCGAGCTCCAGACGCCGCGCCTCGATGGGATGGCCGAGCAGGTGTTCGATGCGTTCGAGGCGGTATCGGACGGTGTTGCGGTGTATCCCCAGCTCGCGGGCGGTAGATTCCACACTGCACATGCGCTCCAGATAGCAACCCAGGGTCTCGCGAAGGCGTGCCAGCGCCGCCCCTGGCCCCGACAGGGCGCTGAGTTCGCGCTCGACGAAGGCACGCATCGCCTCGTCGTCCTGACTGACCAGGTAGTCGAGCTCGACCGAGTCGTAGAGCACCACCCGGCCGGTGCGCCGCCGCATACGCTGAATACGTTGCGCCGCCAGCGATTCCAGGTGACTGCGGCGGAACCCGGCCAGTCCGGGCGCGGGAAGGCCGAAGGCGAGGCGCATCGAACCGGCCGCGGCCAGACCGGACAGCTCCGGGGTGGCGCACCGGTTGGTGCGGGCCCAGGCCCACACGGTGCGGCTTCCGCCCGCCAAGGCGAAACTGCCGCGCGCGTCGAGCTGTGCCGCGATGCGCTGGGCGGCCCGTTCGAGGTCGGCGAGGCTGCCGGGCGCGTCGTCGTCGAGCCACAACAGATAGGCCAGGTGGACGTCGTCGAGGCAATATCCGAGCCGCAGTTCGGCCACCGCGGGATCGATGACCGACCCGGACACGATCGCGCGCACCGTCTCGCGGCGGCGGGCGAACCGGCCGGACTGGTCGGGGGCGTGCTGGGTGGCGAAGGTCGGGCTGAGCTGTTCGACGCAGGTGCCGGCCCAGTCGGTGACGCATCCGGCCGCGTGCCGGACCAGCTCACGGGTGGCGTCGGCGTCGAGGGAGGCCAGGCTGATCTGATCGGTCAGGACCCGGATCATCGCCTGCTGTCCGGAACGGTAGATGCGCAGCAGGACCCGCAGGTCCATGCCGTTGTGCGCGATCGATTCCGCGAGCACGTACGCCTCGTCCGGAAGTTCGGTGGGGGTGGCGCCCGTCGCGAGATTGGGCAGCATGATCCGGCCCAGGGCCAGTGTGCTCGCGTGCAGATTGGCGCGCAGCGCGGGCGTATCCATCTCCGGCACGTCCCGCAGAATGTGGCCGTCGGTATAGGCGACGATCGACTCGAGTTGCTTGTTGTCGAGTAGGTCCGGGATCAGGCTGTCCAGCCATGCGCGGGCCTCGGGTCCGATCGTCGCACCGGTCATCACACCCCCATCGGCGAGTCGTGTCGATGCGAACCGACTCGCAGCAGCCATTGCCGAAAGGAGTGTGCGGGACTCGCTTTCGAATGTCAGGCAGCTTACCAAGCTGCGACTCCCGTGTGAAGGCATGTGCCTTCAGTCCAAGATCGGCGCCCGGAATTGGGCCGATTCATCCAAGCCGATATCCGCGCATCCGTGCCAGGCTCGCCCGAACGGCACGGCTACGAGGACCGAGCCGATTGCCCGCGATATGGCGCACAGGAGCAGACGTGTCGAAGATCGAAGCCACGCCCGGGGTCGACGGTGTGAACGGAAAGGCGCCGGCGACACCCGCGACCGAAATCGAAGTGCGGAATCCGGCATCCGGTGAGCTGGTGGGAACGGTGGCGATCGCATCGGCCGAGGATGTGGCCGAGGCGACCCGGGCGCTGCGCCGAGCCCAGCCGGCCTGGGAGGCCATCGGTCCGAGCGGCCGGAAGAAGTGGCTGCTGAAGCTGCAGGACTGGGTGATCGACAACGCCGAGGAACTGGCCGACGCCATCCAGTCCGAAACAGGTAAGCCGCGCATCGATGCCCGGATCGAAATCGCCTTCACCGTCGACCAACTCGGTTACTGGGCGCGCAACGCCGCGAAATTCCTCGCCGACCAGTCCGCGTCCCCGCATACGCCGCTGATGCGGGTGAAGCAGCTGACCACGGTGTACCAGCCGTATCAGGTCGTCGGTGTGATCACGCCGTGGAACTTCCCGCTCGGAATGGGCATCGCGGACGTCGTGCCCGCCCTGGCGGCCGGCGCCGCGGTCCTGCACAAGCCCTCGGAGGTCACGCCGCTGACGCCGCTGGTGCTGCAGCGCGGCTGGGCCGAGATCGGCGCGCCGGCGGTGCTCGCCGTGGTGTCCGGGGCCGGGGCCACGGGGGCGGCCCTCATCGACAATGTCGACTACGTGCAGTTCACCGGTTCGGTGCCCACGGGCCGCAAGATCGGCGTCGCCTGCGCCGAGCGGATGACACCCTACAGCCTCGAGCTGGGCGGTAAGGATCCGGCGATCGTGCTCGCGGACGCCGACCTGGACCGCGCCGCGTACGGCATCGCCTACGGCGCGCTGGTCAACGGCGGGCAGCTGTGCATCTCGATCGAGCGGGTGTACGTCGAGGCGCCGGTCTACGACGAATTCGTCGGCAAGCTGGTCGCGCACGTCAAGGAGCTGCGTCAGGGCCAGGACGATCGCAGCAACTCCTTCGATCTGGGCCCGCTCGCCACGGCCGCCCAGTTGCAGATCGTGAAGCGGCACGTGGACGAGGCGATCGCGGCCGGAGCGACCGCGCTGACCGGTGGAAAGCCCACCGGCACAGGCACTTTCTTCGAACCGACCGTCCTGGTCGACGTCGACCACTCGATGTCGTGCATCACCGAGGAAACGTTCGGACCCACCATTCCGGTGGTGAAGGTGGCCGACGAGGCCGAAGCCGTTCGGCTGTCGAACGATTCGATCTTCGGGCTGTCGGCGTCGGTGTGGACCGGAAATCGCGCCCGCGGTCAGCGCCTCGCGCGCGCGCTCGACGTCGGTGCGGTGAACATCAACGATTCGGTCATCAATCTGTTCAATCCGACCATCCCGCACGGTGGTTGGGGACAGTCCGGCACCGGCTACCGCTGGGGCGGCGCGAACGGCCTGCGCAAGTACTGCCGCCCGAAGGCGATCACCGCGCCGTCGCTGCCCACCCAGAAGAAGGAAATGCTCTGGTTCCCGTACTCCCCGTCCAAGTTCGGGTTCATGGAGGCGGCGATGCGCGCGATGTCGGCCCGCGGTCGGCGACGCTTCGGCCCACGCTGATCGTTCATCGCTGATCGTTCACCGCGGCCGGGCCGAAATATCGGTCCGGCACCGGCTGTTGTGCAGGGTTGTGAGCAATGGCGAGGTGAAGATCCGGTTCGGGGTGGGTACGGGTTCGGCCGCCGATCCGGACGATCTGGCGGCGCTGGTGGATCGGCTCGAGGCGGCGCGGGTCGATTCGCTGTGGTTCTCCGAACTGGTCTTCGCCCCGGCCGTCGATCCGACGGTGGGGATGGCGTTCGCGCTGGCCCGCACGAGCCGTCTGAAGGTCGGTACCTCGGTCGCGATTCTGCCCGGGCGCCATCCCGTGCTCGTCGCCAAGCAGCTGGCGTCCCTGGCCGCCCTGGCTCCGAAGCGGGTACTGCCGGTGTTCGGGTTACAGCCTGCGGGGCCCGGGGAGAAGGAACTGTTCCCGGTGCCGGGGCCGCGCGGCGCCGTCTTCGACGAATCGCTGCGCCTGCTGCGAGCGGTGCTGCGCGCCGACGATGTCGATTTCGACGGTGACTATTTCACCGTTCGCGCAGCGACGGTCGGAAAGCGGCCGGTCCGCCCGCTCGACATCTGGCTCGGTGGTCGCGCGGCGGGCGCCTTCCGCCGCATCGGCCGATACGGCGACGGCTGGCTGGGCAGTTTCGTGACCCCGGCCGAGGCGGCGGCCGCGGTCACGGCGATCAACGCGGCGGCGGGCGCGGCGGGCCGGGAGATCGAAGCCGACCACTTCGGCATCACGCTGTTGCTCGCGGAGAACGGCATCCCGGCCGGACTGGCGGCACGGATCGGCGCGCAGCGATCGGGTGCCGATCCGGGCGATGTGATCGCCGGGAGCTGGGCGGACCTGCACCGGCTCGTGGACGGGTATCTCGCGGCCGGACTGAGCAAATTCGTGGTGGTGCCGGCCGACGGCACGATATCGGCGAAATTCGTGGACCGGTTCGTCACCGAACTGCTGCCGCGTCAGAACTGACGACGACGCACCGAGGCGCGTCACTGCCGAGTGCGTGGCACGCCTGTGGACCAGAGCGCCCATGCGACCAGAACGGGCTGGAACAGCAGTCGCGCGAATCGGCGGTTGTCGGTGTTCAAGCCGAAACCGTCGCGCTTGTTGACGAATTGGGCGATGTTTCCGGGAAATACGGCCACGAAGAAGGCAGCCGCGATTCTGCCGAGTAGTACGCGGTCCCGGCGCAGCACAGCGAGCCCGGCACCGAGCATGATCTCGACGCCACCGGATGCCATGACGACGCCGTCCTCGTCCAGCGGAACGGATTTCGGCACCTGTGCGCGGAATGTCTCCCGCCCCCAGAACATATGGCTGAGGCCCGCGAAGATCAGACCACCCGCCAATGCGAGCCGCGCGGCGGTACGCGCGGGCGTCGTCGGTGGGGGCGGGGGAAGTTCGTCTCTCGGCACGGTCGGCTCCTCGTCGGGGACAGGGGATACATGGTGTGCTGCGGGGACCGGTGGCGTCACGGCACGTCGATGACGAGCTTGCCGGCGTTGTGCCCCTCGTCCAGCTGTTCGTGGATCGCGACTATGTCGTCGAGCGGCATGATCTTCGCGATGCGCGGGTGGACGAGGCCGCGCTCGAACAGCGGCGTCATCTCGGTGAGCCGACGGCGTTCGCGGCTGAGGAAGATGCCGTAGAGGGTCTGGTTGCGCTGGTAGAGATCGTCGAGCCGGCCCTCCGGGCCCAGAATGGTGGCGATGCGTCCGCCGTCGCGGGTGGCGGCGCAACTGCGGCCGACATTCTCACCGCCCACGGTGTCGAGTACCGCGTCGACGCCGGCGCCGGCGGTGTGCGCGCGGGCGACCTCGACGAAGTCCTCGCTCTTGTAGTCGATCGGGGTCGCGCCGAGATCCCGCAGCAGCCCCTGATGATCGGCTCCCGCGGTGGCCAGCACGGTGGCGCCGGCCGCGCGGGCGAACTGCACCGCGAAGGTGCCGACCCCGCCGGATCCGCCGTGTACCAGAACCGTCTGTCCCGGGCGCACGGCGAGCCGGCGCACGATCGCCTCCCACGCGGTTCCGCCGGCCAGCGGAATCGCGGCGGCCTCCGCGAACGACAGAGTCGTGGGTTTGGGCGCCACGATCGCGGCGGCCGCCACGTGGTACTGGGCATAGGCGCCGCCGCCCGCGGCCAGTTCCGACGTGTAGTACACGGCGTCGCCGACCGCCACGTCGGTGACGCCGTCGCCGACCTGTTCCACCTCCCCGGCGACATCGCTGCCGATCACGGCCGGCAGCGCCAGATTCGGATTCGCCAGTCCGCGGCGGATGATTCCGTCCACCGGGTTCGCGCTCGACGCCCGGACTCGCACCAGCACCTCTCCCGGTCCCGGACGCGGCGTGTCGACGTCCTGAACGGCCAGCGCGTCCGGACCACCGAATTCCCGCAGCACCGCTGCACGCATGTGCATCTCCTCCTTCGAACGGTCAGCCCGCGACACCGGCGGCTGCGGTCTTGCGGGGCAGGGAGCGAATCAGTTTGCGATTGGCGAATCCGAACATGCCGAGTTCGGACAGTTCGCGGCCGAAACCGGACTGCTTCACGCCGCCGAAGGGCAGATCGGCCTGCGAGGAGGTCGGATGGTTGATCCACACCATGCCGCTGTCGATCTGCTCGGCCACCGCTCGCGCGCGGTCCGGGTCACTGCTGTACACGGTGGCTCCGAGACCGAACTTGGAGGTGTTCGCCAGATCGATCGCCTCGCGTTCGTCGCCGACGCGGTACACCACCGCGACCGGGCCGAACAGCTCCTCGGCGTAGGCGCGCATATCGGGGGTGACATCGGTCAGCACCGTCGCGTCGACGAAGGCGTCGCGCCGCCCCGGCGCGGGCACGTCCGGCCGGCCGCCGCCGGTGACCACCGTGGCACCCTTCTCGCGCGCATCCTGGACCTGTTCCAGCAGGTCCTCGGCGGCCTTCGTCGAGGACAGCGGGCCGAGTGTAGTTTCCGGATCCGACGGATCGCCGGGGCGCAATGCGCCGAACCGCTCGGCCAGACCGGCCACGAAGCGGTCGCACAATTCGTCCGGAACGATGAAACGCTTTGCGGCGACACAACTCTGGCCGGTGTTCGCCATTCGGCCGGTGGTCGCCGCATCGAGCGTGTCGTCCAGATCGTCGGCGTCGAGCACGATGAACGGGTCACTGCCGCCGAGTTCGAGCACGCATTTCTTGATGTGCCGCCCGGCGATCTCGGCCACCGACGCACCGGCGGCGTCGCTGCCGGTGAGGGATACCCCCTGGACAGCGGGGTGGGCGAGCACGTGCTCGACATCCGAGATCCGCAGGAAGATGTTGGTGTAGACCCCTTCGGGTGTGCCGGCCTCGGTGAAGATCTTCTGCAGTTCGATCGCGGTGAGCGCGCAGATCTTCGCGTGTTTGAGCAGAATCGTGTTGCCCAGCACCAGATTCGGCGCCGCGAACCGCACCACCTGATAGAGCGGGAAGTTCCACGGCTCGATGCCGAGCAGCACCCCCAGCGGTGCGTTGACGATCTGGGCTTCGCCCTCTTCGACCGGCAGTGCGGTGGGCTCCAGGATGCGCGGTCCGTTCTCGCCGTAGTACTGCAGGATGCTCGCGGCGAGGTCGACTTCGAATTCGCTCTCGGAAATGCGTTTGCCCATCTCGCGGGTGATCAGCCGGGCGAGGTCGTCCTTGCGTTCGCGCATCAGATCGGCGGCGGTGGACACCACCCGCGCACGCTGCTCGATCGGTGTCGCGCGCCACGAGCGGTAGGCGTCGTCCGCGCGTTCGAGCAGGGCATCGAGTTGATCGATCGCCAGATAAGGCAGTTCGGCGAGAGTTTCGCCGGTATAGGCGTCGATCGTCTCGAACGGTTCGGCGTCGGGACCCGAGGCGCTCATCGGCTGGACGTTGGTCGATGTCATCGGTCACCACTCCTCGTACGACGGAATCCGACCCGGTCGGTGTCGGTCGTTGTCAAGGGGTGGCTACCCGCCCACGGCGCGCGAAACATCGGCGGGGATGCGGGGCTGCGGCGGCCCACCGGTCGGGGTGGGCCGCCACGTCCTCAGGAGACCTTGACGTTGGCCTCGGTCTTGAACTCCTCACCCGCGATGATCTGCGAGACGAAGCCGTCCGGGCCCACCGGGCGGTCGCCTACCACGGTCACCCGGTGCAGGGTCCGGGTCACGTCGAGGTGGCCGAGGTCCTGGGGGCCGAGGTGGGCGGTCGAACGATTATCCCAGACGGCGACGCTGTGGGCGTCCCAGCGGAACCGGACCGTGTATCGGGGGCTGCTGAGGTGGCCGAAGAACAACTCGAGGATCTTGGCGCTCTCGACGGGAGAGACTCCGGCGATGTGGTCGGTGAAGCCGGGGTTGACGAACAGCGCCCGCTCACCCGTTTCGGGATGCACGCGCACCACCGGATGTTCCGAGATCAGCAGATTGTCGTTGATCCGGCGCGCGTAAGCCTCGTTGTCGTCGAACTTGCGGCCCGCCGAGAACCGGTGCACCGCGGTGAGTCCGTCGGCGAACGCCCGCAGCG
Source organism: Nocardia mikamii NBRC 108933 (assembly GCF_001613505.1). Classification (GTDB taxonomy): domain Bacteria; phylum Actinomycetota; class Actinomycetes; order Mycobacteriales; family Mycobacteriaceae; genus Nocardia; species Nocardia mikamii. Next base: position 197,354 of record NZ_BDCM01000015.1, on the reverse strand, counting down.
GCGCGGACAGACCCTCGTATGCCGCAACGAGATTCGTCCAGGTGGTGTCGCCGCCGAATTCCGGAACCACCTCCGAGCGGAGGATGGAGATGGCCGGCGGGTTCACCGAGGCCGTCACATCGGTGTGCCAGCCGCTGTAGTAGCTGTACTGGCGTTCCTGAGCGTCCGGCCGTGCCGAGCCGTAGCGCCGCTCGTAGACCTGAGGGTCGATGGTCAGGATCTGCGGGGCATCGCTGGGCGGCGCGTCCTCGTGCGGGTGCGCGTGAGTGAGTTCGCCGAAGCGGCGGCCGAACTCGATCTGCTCGGCGTGGCCGAGGTGCTGGTCGCGGAAGAACAGCACCTTGTATTTCAGCAGCTTGCGGCGCAGCCGCGCGACGGTCTCGTCGTCGAGGGGCTTGCTCAGATCCAGTCCACCGATTTCCGCACCGATATGCCCGGCCACCCGATGCACGGTGAAGGCGCCGTCATTACCTTCGGTCGTTTCGTTTTTTTCGACAGCCAATGTCATTTCACTACACTCCATCGGATTCGAATGCACCGGCCGAGAGTCGCCATTGGTGCGGGAGATACCGTGGGGCGCAATATTTTCCGATCCCCACGACGGTTCCGATGGTAAATTCCGCACCCCGAGTGCCGCACTTGTTGCCGTCGCTGTGATTTCAAATATCCGCAAAATTTATTTTTCCGGGCAAAGAAATTCCGATCGGTTCTACAATGGCATCCCGGCGCGCGCACGGCCGATTTGCCCGAGTTCGGATCACGCTGATGCGGAACGGTGCCGAACGCCACCCGGTCTCGTAGGGTCGGCCGCAGATGTACGGGGACCAGACGGGACCGAGGCCTATGAGACCGGCGAGAGGGTGGCCGACGGCCGCGGGCGCGGTGCTTCGCGCGATCTTGGAATTGGGCGGCGCATCGCGGTCGGTGGTCGCCGCCCACGCGGGGCTGTCCCCGGCGACGGTGACGAGCCAGACCCGGGCCTTGCTCGAAGCGGGTCTGCTGCGCGAAGCACCACCTGTGGACCGCTCGCAGCGAGTGGGCCGGCCGCATTCGCCGCTGGAGCTCGACCGCCGGAACGCGGTGGCGGCCATTCATTTCGCCGCCACCCAGACCCGGGTGGCGGTGGTCGACATCGCCGGCACCATCGTCGCCGGTGCGCTGGTCCCGCATCGCACGCTCGAGGGAGCCGATCTGGTCGCCGACGCGGCCGGCGCGCTCGCCGCGCTGCGCCGCGATCTTCCGGAGGGCATCCGCCTGTCCGGGGTCGGCGTCGCGACCGGCGGCTGGGTCGATCCGGAAGCGGGCGTGGTGCTCTCGCACCCGCTGCTGCGCCTCGAGGACACGCTCGTCCGGGACGTGCTGGTGCAGCTCACCGGCCTGCCGGTGGAACTGGACAGCCACGCCCGCGCGATGGTGCACGCGGAACAACTGTTCGGCGCTCTGGATTTCGACGCCTCCGCCGCCGTGCTGTTCGTCGGCAATGTCATCGATGCGGCCTTCGCGGTCGACGGCCGGGTTCACTATGGCCCCGGTTCGTCGGCCGGCTCGCTGGCCACGCTCGTTCCCTCCGACCTCGGTCCGGGTGGCCCGGGCCCGCTCGACACCTATTCCGACCGTTCGCTCGAAAGGCGCGCGGCCGGTGCGGGGCTTATCGCCGAGCCCACGATTCCGGCGCTGATCGCCGCCGCCGAAACCGATCCGCGGGCCCATGCCCTGTTCGAGGATCGGGCGCGCGGACTGGCCGCGGTGGCCGCCGCGCTGCTCGATGTGCTGAATCCGGAGACGCTGATCATCACCGACCGGGCCTTCACCGGCCTGCCGGCGGTGCGCGCCACGTACTTCGAGGCGATCGCGGCGCGAGCGCAGGTGCGTTCCGCGCGGCACCGCATCATCGGCACGTCGTTTCCCAACCGCTCGCTGGAGACCGCCGCCGCGGCGGTGCTGCTGCATCGCCTCTACGCCGATCCGCTCGCCGTCGCGGCGGACGGGTTCGGCGCACACCGGAGGGAGGAGTCCGGGGCGCGGTTCGAGTCACCGCAGTTCAAGTCTCGGTAATTTTAAGTAGGCCGAATATTGTGGGCCGCAACAGAATTCGCGACGATCGATAGATGAGAAAGCTCATCGAAGCGCGACCGTCTACGCGTAGGATGCGCCTCACCCGCAGGGTCGGCGCGGCGTCGTTCGTGGTGCTGGTCGCCGCCTGTGCCTCGTCGGCGTGCGCGACCTCCGGAGGGTCCGCCGACTTCAGCAAACCGCTACCGACCAGCGTGCCGCCGGGTACCTCGCTGAAGATCTCGGCCACCGATATGAAGGTCGCCCTGACCAGTAGCGGACAGATCGACAAATTGCCCTTCACCGTGCCCGACTGGCCGAATGTCTCCGCCGGTCCGGATGTGATCCAGGCATTCAAGGGCGGCGCGGTGGAGTTGGCCGGCAATGCCGGAATCCCGTCCATCCAGGCCCATGCGCAGGGCCTCGACACCCGCATCGTCGCCGTGCTGTGGCGCAGCACCCCCAACTACGGTCTGGCCACCGCCCCGGGCAGCGATATCCACAGCCCGCAGGACCTGCGCGGTAAGAAGATCGCCTTCTCGCCCGGCCAAGCGCAGGGCGGTGTGGTGTTGCGGACCTTGCAGCAGGCCGGCCTCAGCACCTCCGACGTCACCCTCGTTCAGCTCAACAGCCCGCAATTCCTCACCGCGCTGCAGGGCAAACAGGTCGACGTGGCGCCGCTGGCCGAGCCGTCGCTGACGAAATACCTCGCGAAGTATCGTTCCGAGGGCGCCGGCACGGTGCCGTCCGACGCGGTCGACGCCTTGAGCATTCTCTGGGCGCCGACCTCGGTGCTGGCCGACGACGCGAAACTCGCGGCCGTCACGGAATTCGTCAAATTCTGGGCGCGCGCGAAGGTCTGGGAATGGGAGAACCAGGACCGGTGGATCGCCGACTATTACGTCAAGAATCAGGGCGTGAGCGAGGCCGACGGCCGTCGCATCATGGCCACGACCGAACGGCCGTATTTCCCGGACAACTGGGACAAGTCGATCGACTGGGAACAGCAGACGATCGACTTGATCACCTCCTCGGGTGCCTTCGGGAAATCCTTCGACGCCCATCAGTTGTTCGATCGGCGATTCGAGAAGATCGCCGCCGACGCGGTGGCTCCGCAATATCGCACCAAGGCACAGGGGTGACCCGATGACCGTCGTCTCCGCACATCTTCCCGCTCTCGGCGCGCGCCCCGCCGTCGCCGCGGGATTCACCGCCCGGCCCGCCCGCCGCCGCCTCGGCCTGCGCCGGCAGATCCCGTTCGCACGGCTACTCGGCGTGGTGCTGCTGCTCGCCGCCTGGTCGGCGGGGGCCTATCTCGGACTACTCGATCCGCGCAAATTGTCCGCCCCGTGGACGGTGGTGACGACCGGGTGGGACTTGCTCACCGACGGTCATCTGCTCACCACTATCGCGGTGTCCATGCAACGCGTGGCCACCGGGGTGTTGCTGGGAATTCTGATCGGCACCGCCCTCGCGCTGATCGCCGGCCTGTCGCGGGTCGGAGAATCGTTGGTGGACGGCGTGGTTCAGCTCAAACGCTCGATTCCCACCCTGGGCCTGGTTCCGTTGATGATTCTCTGGCTCGGTATCGGCAACGGTTTCAAGATCGTGCTGATCATGCTGGCGGCCGCGGTCACCCTCTACGTCCCCACGCATTCCGCACTGACCGGAATCGATCGGCGGCTCGTCGAACTGTCGGAGATCCAGAGCGTTTCCCGGTTCGACTTCATCCGGCAGGTGGTGATTCCCGGATCGCTGCCGGGGTTCTTCCTCGGGTTGCGGCTCGCGGTGAATACGTCGTGGCTGGTGCTGGTGGTGGTCGAGTCGGTCAACGCGACCGACGGGCTGGGAAAGCTGATGCAGGACGCCCAGAACTACGGCCAGGCCGACGTGATCCTCGTCGCGCTCGCCGTCTACGGAATCTTCGGCCTGGCATGCGATTCCGGAATCCGGATCCTGGAGCGAAAGGTGCTGTCGTGGCGGCAAACACTGGCGGACTGACCCCCGACCCCGGTGCGGGTGTGCAACTGGACGGGCTGACCCGCAGATTCGGCGGCCGAGCCGTACTCGACACCGTCGATCTGACCATCCCCGAGGGCCAGTTCGTGGCGTTGCTGGGCAAGAGCGGATCCGGCAAGTCCACGCTGCTGCGGGCGCTGGCCGGCATCGACCACGGTGTGGCGGGCGAAGGCCTGTTACGGGTACCGGACCGGACGTCCATGGTGTTCCAGGATTCCCGGCTGCTGCCGTGGAAGCGGGTGCTGCCCAACGTCCTCTACGGTCAGCCCCGTTCCCGCCGGGCCGCGGCCTCCGCGCTGCTCGGCGAGGTCGGCCTCGCCGGACGCGAAAAGGCTTGGCCGGGAGAGCTTTCCGGCGGGGAACAGCAGCGGGCCGCGCTGGCTCGCGCCCTGGTGGGTGAGCCGGAGCTGTTGCTGGCCGACGAGCCCTTCGGCGCCCTGGACGCGCTGACCCGCATCCGCATGCACGCCCTGTTGCGCCGTCTCGTCGCGGCTCATCGCCCGACCGTGCTACTGGTGACCCACGACGTCGACGAGGCCATCACCCTCGCCCAGCGGGTGCTGATTCTGGACCGCGGGCGCATCGACGTCGATATCGATATCGACATCGACGGCCCGCGCGATCCGGCGCAACCGCAATTCCAGCGGATCCGCCGCGCGCTGCTGAGCGCGCTGGGCGCCGACCCGATCGCGGCCTGAGCGCCGATCATCCACTACCGGAAAGACTTTCGAGCACCGATGAGCAGAACGCTGCACTTGAACGCATTCCTGATGTCGACGGGCCACCACGAGGCGTCGTGGCGCCTGCCGGAATCGGACCCGTTGGCGCACCTGAATATCGAGCACTACATCCATCTGGCGGAAACGGCCGAGCGCGGCCTCTTCGACTCGATCTTCTTCGCGGATTCCCCGGTGTTGCAAGGTGATCCCGGCCGCCGGCCGGTCGGCAAGCTGGAGCCGACGATCCTGCTGACCGCGATCGCGTTGCGCACCCGCCGCATCGGCCTCATCGCCACGGCGTCGACCAGCTACAACGATCCCTACAATCTGGCGCGGCGCTTCGCCTCGGTGGACTGGGTGTCCGGCGGCCGGGTGGGCTGGAACATCGTCACCACCGCCGGCGCCGACGCGGCCCGCAACTTCGGCCTCGACGACGTTCCCGATCACCGGCTGCGCTACGAGAAGGCCGCCGAATTCGTCGACGTGGCGACCAAACTCTGGGACAGCTGGGACGACGACGCCTACATCGGCGACAAGGAGCTCGGCATCCACTCCGACCCGGACAAGGTGCGCGAGATCAACCATATCGGCGAGTTCTTCCGGATAGCGGGGCCGCTCAATGTGCCGCGATCGCCGCAGGGGTATCCCGTTCTGGTGCAGGCGGGTTCGTCTGAAGACGGGAAGGGATTCGCCGCCCGCTACGCCGAGGCGGTCTTCACCGCGCAACAGACCCTCGAGGACGGCAAGCAGTTCTACGCCGATCTGAAGGAGCGGGCGCGCCGGCTCGGACGTGACCCCGACACCGTCAAGATCCTGCCGGGCATCGTCCCGGTGATCGGCGACACCGAAGCGCACGCGCGGGAACTCGACGAGGAACTGACCCGCCTCATCCAGCCGGAATACCAGCGCCGCACCCTCGCCGAGCGGTTCAAGCTGCCGGTGGAGGCGCTGGATCTGGACAGCGAACTGCCCGCGGATCTCCCGACCGAGGACGAGATCCAGGGGGCGAAGAGCCGGTTCACGCTGATCGTCAACCTCGCTCGCCGCGAACGACTCACGGTGCGCCAGCTGATCGCGCGCCTCGGCGGCGGGCGCGGGCACCGGACCTTCGCGGGCACCGCGGAACAGGTCGCCGACACCATCCAGCAATGGTTCACCGACGGCGCCGCCGACGGATTCAACGTGATGCCGGCCGCCCTGCCCTCCGGGCTGGAGAGGTTCGTGGACGAAGTGGTGCCGATTCTGCAGGAGCGCGGCCTGTTCCGTACCGAATACGAGGCGACCACCTTGCGCGGGCACTACGGATTGGCGCGTCCGGAGAACCGGTTCGGCGTGGCCGCCGCCGCGGCGATCGCCCAGTGAGCCGGCCGGATTCGGCCGCCGATCAGGGGTGGGTGCGATATCTGCTGCATCGATGTCTGTCGCATCCGCGTGCCGTCGCGGGTGCGGCCGCAGGTGCTCTGGGTAGCGCCGCGCTGACCGCGGCACTACCCCTGGTGGTGCGTCATGTCGTCGATACGCTGGGCGATTCCCGAGTGCCGCTGGCGGCCGCCGTCACCGTCCTGATCGTCATCGGTGTGCTCCGGTTCGGGCTGTCGATGCTGCGCCGGGTGTGCTCGTCGACGCTGTCCCTGGGCGTCCAGTTCGATCTGCGGTCGGATCTGTTCGCCGCGCTGGTGCGGATGCCCGGCCGCGAACAGATGGCGGTATCCACCGGACAGGTGGTGAGCCGCGCGATCAGCGACATCACGCTGATTCAGATGTTCCTGCAACTGATTCCGATCGTCACCGGCAATGCCGCGCTGCTGGTCGCGGCGCTGGTGCTGATGGCGACGATGTCGTTGCCGCTGGCGGGCATCGCGCTGGTGCTGTTGCCGGCATTGTGGTTCGTCACCCGCCGCTCGCAGCGAGAACTGTTCCCCGCCAACTGGGATGCGCAGGCCCAGGCTGCGGAGGTGGCGATGCGGGTGGAGTCCGCGGTCGCCGGTGTCCGCGTGGTCAAGGGGTTCGGGCAGGAGCGCCGGGAGACCGGTGAACTGGAGCGGCGCGCCCGCGACCTGTTCCGGTCCCGGCTGCGCGTGGTGCGGATCACCAGCCGGTTCACCCCCGCGATGGCGGCGCTGCCGGCGCTGGGGCAGGTGTTCATCCTGGTGGTGGGCGGTCTGCTCGCCCTCCACCAGAGCATCAGCCTGGGCACGTTTCTGGCGTTCATGACCTATCTCGGGTCCTTCGTGAGTCCGGTGCGGCAATTCTCGACACTGCTCACGGTGAGCCAGCAGGGGAAGGCGTCATTGGATCGGGTGCGCGAGGTCATCGAGGCCGGTCCGGGCCGGGCGGCGGCGGTCCCATCGCCCGCCGTGGCCGCCGCGCCGCCGCGGATCGACCTGTCCGGGGTGAGTGTGCGAATCGGCGACACCGCGGTTCTCGACCACCTGGACCTGACCATCCCCGCCGGTGCGACGGTGGCATTGGCGGGCGGCGCCGGTTCCGGGAAATCGACTCTGACCGCACTGCTGCCGCGACTGATCGATCCGGATGCCGGAGTGGTGCGGCTCGACGGCGTGAATGTGCGCGAGGTACCGGATATCCGCGGCCGGGTGGCCATCGTCTTCGAGGACACTCACCTGATGGCCGACACCATCCGGGCGAATGTGGCCTACGGCCGTCCGGAGGCCACCGACGATCAGGTCTGGCACGCCCTGTATCTGGCCGCGGCCGACGACTTCGTCCGGCGGCTGCCCGAACAGCTCGACACCTCAATCGGCGAACGGGGACAACGCCTTTCGGGCGGGCAGCGGCAGCGACTCGCACTGGCGCGCGCGCTGATCACCGACGCACCCGTGCTGGTGCTCGACGATGCGACCTCCGCGATAGATGCGAAGGTGGAGCAGACCATCTTCGAACGCATCGCCGCCGAGGTGCGGCGCCGCACGACAGTCGTTGTCGCACATCGAGTATCGACACTCGCCCTGGCCGACCGGGTGGTGATCCTGGACGACGGCCGGGTCGCGGAATCGGGCACCCTGGCCGAGCTCCAGGAATCCGGAGCCCTGTTCGCCGCGCTGTTCACGCCACCGGATGTCGCGGAAATCGGTGCGGCACTGCGCAGTGCGACCGACAGTGTGCCGACCGAGATGCTGTGGGCCGAACCCGCCGAGTACGGCGACGAGAGCCGAACTCTCGAGCAGATGGCGCGGGCGTTCTCCCACCACGCGGCCGGGGCGGGCGGTTTCGGGCGCGGCGGCGGCATGATGACCTCCGCACCGCCCAGCGGTGATGTGCAGGCCCTCATCGACGCGCTGCCACCGGTGACCGGTGAACCCGCGGTGTCCGACACATTCACTCGCACAGCCGATCCCCAGTTCGGCCTGCGCCGTTTGCTGCGGCCGTTCGCCGGTCCGCTGCTGGCCGGCCTGGGCTTGGTCGCGCTGGACGCGATCGCGCAGATTCTGATCCCGGTACTGGTGCGCTACGGCATCGACCGGGGTGTACTGGTCGGCGCGCGCGACGTTCTGCTCGGTGCGGCGGCGCTCGCGGCCGCGGTGGTACTCGTCGACTGGGCGATCAGCGTCGCGCAGGTGCGGGTGACCGGGCGAGCCGGGGAAAGGCTGCTGTTCGGCCTGCGGGTGAAGACGTTCGCCCAGCTGCAACGGCTGGGCCTGCAGTACTACGAACGTGAACTCGGCGGCCGGATCATGACCCGTATGACCACCGATGTCGACGGTCTGTCCACCTTCCTGCAGACCGGCCTGTCGACCGCGCTGACCTCCTCGCTGACCATCGGCGGCGTGGTGATCGCACTGCTGGTGATCGACGCCCGGCTGGCCGTGGTGGTGCTGGCGCTGATGCCGATCCTCATCGCCTCCACGGTGTGGTTCCGCCGGCTGTCGGTGCCCGCCTACAACACGGCGCGCGACAAGGTCAGCGCGGTCAACGCCTATCTGCAGGAGAACGTCGACAACATCAAGGTCACGCAGGCCTACCGCCGGGAAGCGCTGAACCAGGCCAGGTTCGACCGGCTGTCGTGGGAGTACCGCGACGCGCGGCTGCGCAGCCAGACCCTGATGGCGGTGTTCTTCCCGTTCATCGAATTCCTGTCGGTGGTCGCGACGGCCGCGGTCCTCGCCGTGGGCGTGCATCAGGTGCGCGGCGCGGCGCTGAGCGCCGGGACGCTGATCGCGTTCCTGCTCTACATCGATCTGCTGTTCGCCCCGATTCAGCAGCTGTCGCAGGTGTTCGACAGCTATCAACAGGCGGTGGTGGGTGTCGATCGGCTCGGCCGGTTGTTCGCCGTCGAGGTCGCCACCCCGCAGGCGGCGCGGCCGCAGGCGGTGCACCGCGTCGACGGTGCGATCGAGGTCCGGGAGGTGAGCTTCCGGTACCGGCCCGAGGACGCCGCCGTTCTGCACGACGTGACGTTGCGTATCGAACCCGGGCAGCGGGTCGCGCTGGTGGGCGAGACCGGGGCCGGAAAGTCCACCTTGGTCAAACTCCTGGCCCGCTACTACGACCCGAGCGACGGACTGATCCTGGTGGACGGCAAGGATATTCGCGAGTTCCGGCTCGAGGACTACCGTAAACGACTCGGCGTGGTGCCGCAGGAGCCGTACCTGTTCGGCGATACCGTGCGCGACGCCATCGCCTACGGGAAACCGGACGCCGATCCGGCGGAGATCGAATGGGCGGCGCGGGCGGTCGGAGCCCACGAGATGATCGCCGGACTCGACCACGGCTACCACCACCCGATCGGACCGCAGGGCAGGCTGTTGTCCTCCGGGCAGCGGCAACTGCTCGCCCTCGCGCGAGCTCAACTCGTCGAACCCGACATCCTCATCCTCGACGAGGCCACCGCCTCCCTCGACCTCGCCACCGAGGCCCGGGTCCGCGCGGCCATCGACGTGCTCACCGCGGGCCGCACCACGATCGTGGTGGCGCATCGGCTGGCGACCGCGGCGGACTCCGACATCGTCGCGGTGATGGTGGGCGGCCGGTTGGCGGAGGTCGGCCCGCACGCGGAACTGCTGCGGGCGGACGGAACATACGCGGCGCTGTGGCGGGCGTATGTGGGGGCGTCACGAAGCGAAAACGCCCGCGAATCGGCGCGGTCGCAGGGCGGCGCGCCGGTTCGCGCGGCCGCCGCGTCCCCGCTCACCGCACGCTGACCATCCGGGAAACCCCGTCGCGCCGTCCGGCATCGGTGGACGGCGCTGAGCGGGCAGGGTGGCTCCGGTAGCGCGGCGGCGGCGAAGCCGACCGGACGGAGCCGATCGTCAGCTCATCGACATGGTGGCGATCGGGGCTGTGGTCGGGACCGGAGAGCCGCCCGCGGGTTCGACGGTGATGGCCAGCGCGTCGCCGCCGGCGTAGGTGGCCACCATCGGTGCGGACGCACTCGGCATGTGGTCCATCACCCCGGCCGAGCGCGGCGCACCGGTCGGCGGCAACACCCACAGCTGATACACATGGCCCTGCGGCGCCGGCGGCACGCTGTCGAAAGCCACTGTCGCCACGCCCATTTCGGTGGACGCGTGCACGGTCAGCACACCGCCGATACTGAGCGGCGCGCTCGCGGTGTGTGCATCCGGTTGCCGCATGATCTGTTCCGCCATCGGTGGATGTGCCGTCTGCCCGGCGTATTGCTGGGCGACGATGCCGCCGCCGACTCCGGCTGCCACCACTACCGCGGCCGCCGCGGCCAGCCACCGTAGCCGAGGCCTCCTGGACGGCCGGGTGAGCGGAACCGCGGCGGACGGATCGGCGGGCCGCGCCCGGTCGAGTGCGGCGAGTATGCGCGCTTCCAACTCCGGCGCGGGCTCTTTCGCATCGAGAACCGACAACGCACCCATCGTCTCGCGGACCGCGCGAACCACCACCGAGAAGGACTGGCTCGTGTCCGGGCCGGCGTCGGCGACGCGCTGTTCGATCTCGTCGCGCTCGGAATCACCGACCGCGTCCAGTGCGTAGGGGTAGGCCAGGTCGAGCAACTCGTGGTCGGATGTGTCAGGCATGGGAGGCAACCCCCGAGAGGCAGGTGTGAAGCCGTTTCAGCGCATCCCGGATACGGCTCTTGACGGTGGGCAGTGGCGCGTCGAGATGTTCGGCGACCTGCCGATAGGTCCGTCCGCTGTAGTAGGCCAGTGCGATCGCCTCCCGCTGGGTCGCGGTGAGGGTGTCCAGGCAGCGCAGCACCGCCTGCTCTTCCAGCCGCTGACCGACCGTCTCCGCGACGGTGTCGTGGTCACGTCCCAGGTGGGTGTGACCGTAGACGCGGTCACGGGCGATAGCCGACTCCTCGACGCGCACGCGGTCCACGGCACGCCGATGAGTGAGCATCATCAGCCAGCCGATCGGGCTGGCCAGAGCGGAATCGTAGCGTTCGGCAGCCGTCCAGGCCTGCAGGTACACCTCCTGCGTCACTTCCTCCGCGGTGGTGTGACTGCGCAGGATGCGCAACGCGAGACCGAACACTCGCGCGCTGGTGGCGCGATAGAACTGTGTGAACGCGTCGCGGTTGCCGGTGGCGGCAGCCGCGAGCAGGGTGGCGAGCTCACGCTGCGTTCCCGCTCGCTCGCCCCCGCCCGGAGGGCACGACGGTGAGTCGTCGGTGTCGGCCAGGCGGATCGAGGTGAGCTCCGGATCGCCGGTCATGAGCGCGTCCCTGCATACATGAGAAGAGGTTCGACATGCCCAGCGTGGCGGATGGGTGCGGATTTCGGGGCATTTTCGCCCGGGTGCGCGACATCGACCGAACCGCGCCGGTACGCGCTCCGACCAGCGCGGACCGCAGTGGTGACAACTCAGGCGGGCGGCATCAGCACGGTATCGATCAGATAGACCGTCGCGTTGGCGGTCTTCACACCTCCGCAGACGACCGACGCGTCGTTGACCTTGATCGTGTCGCCGGAACGGGTCACGTTCACCGTGCCGCCCCCGGCCGTCTTGTGCTCACCCGCGATGGCGTCGGGCGCGACCTGCCCCGGCACCACGTGGTAGGTGAGGATCTCGGTGAGCGTGGCGCTGTCGGTTTTCAGGCTGTCGACCGTGGCCGGCGGCAGTTTCGCGAACGCGTCGTCGGTGGGCGCGAACACGGTGAACTGGCCACCGTTCAGGGTGTCGACCAGGTTGACCTGCGGGTTCAGCTTTCCGGACACCGCCGCGGTGAGCGTGGTCAGCATCGGATCGTGTGAGGCGGCGGTCGCCACCGGATCCTGTGCCATCCCCTCGACCGATCCCGGGCCCGTGGGCACCTGCTCGGCATAGGCCTTGCAGCCGGGGCCGACCAGGCCGGCCATGGCGTCGGCGGCCGGACCGCTCGGCGACATCATGGGGCTGGCGGTCGCGTTACCGTTCATCGCTTTCTCTCGGACGACCCGGCGGTCGCATATCTCGTCGTCGGCGACAAGGAGTTCGCGTTGTCCGATCCGGCGGATGGGGACGAATTTCGCACCGGCTCGCTGTGCGGCTGCGAGCCGGCGAACACGGGTTACTAGGCTGACCGCCGTGCTGCTTTCCGATCGCGACATTCGTGCCGAGCTGGCCGCCGGGCGGCTCGGGCTGGAACCGTTCGACGAGAAATTGGTTCAGCCGTCGAGTATCGATGTGCGGCTGGATCGAATGTTCCGGGTGTTCAACAACACCCGCTACACCCATATCGATCCCGCGCAACGCCAGGACGAACTGACCACCCTGGTCGAACCCGGCCAGGGTGAGCCGTTCGTCCTGCATCCGGGCGAATTCGTCCTCGGTTCGACGCTCGAGGTCTGCACCCTGCCCGATGATCTGGCCGGACGCCTGGAGGGTAAGTCGAGTCTGGGGCGGCTCGGGCTGCTCACCCATTCCACGGCGGGATTCATCGACCCGGGTTTCAGCGGTCACATCACGCTGGAGTTGTCGAATGTGGCGAATCTGCCGATCACGCTGTGGCCGGGTATGAAGATCGGCCAGCTGTGCCTGTTCCGCCTGAGCAGCCCCTCGGAACACCCGTACGGCAGCGCGGCGGCCGGCTCGAAGTATCAGGGCCAGCGCGGACCGACGCCCTCGCGGGCATATATGAATTTCCCGCTGCCGCAGGATTCGATCCCGCAGCCCGCGGAGTCCTGATCAGCACGTCGAATCCGGCGCGGCCTGTACAAGGCCGCGCCGGCTCGGCGTCCGGCTAGCTCGGCGGCAGCACGTGCGCGCCCGACTTGTCCGTCGACAGGGCCAGTGAACTGATGTATTGGATTTCACCCTCCGGCCCGGGGACCGCGGAGGCGATCATGTCGGGGCGTTCGAAGTCCATTCCGGTGACGTGGCAGGTGAGGGTTTCGCCGGACGGGTTGCCGTGTTCGTCGAACATGTCCAGCTCGATTCCGTCGTCGCCCCGGCGCAGGTAGTACTTGCCCTTGGTGAGAACGGCGGTGAGCGGGGTGGCGACGAAGGCGATCACGACGGCGACGATCGGCGAATACGGTTTCAGCGCCGCGCCGAACACACCGAAGAAGGTCATGATCGACAGCACCGCCGACAATCCGAAGCCGACCAGGCCGACAGGATTGAAGTTGTAGAGCATGCCGCGCCGGAATTCGGGCTGTTTGGGCGAGAGCTTCAGCAGATACTTGTTGACCGCGATATCCGTTGCGACGGTGACGATCCAGGCGATACCGCAGTTGGCGTAGAAGCCGAGGATGTCGTTGAGGAAGTCGAACATATTGGCTTCCATCAGGATCAGCGCGATCGCCAGATTCACCCCGAGGAATACCAGCCGGCCCGGATACGTCTTGGTGACGCGGGTGAACGAGTTGGTCCACGCCAGCGAACCCGAATAGGCGTTGGTCACATTGATTTTGATCTGCGAGATGACCACGAGCACCACCGCGAGCGTCATCGCCAGCCAGGACGGAACCATATCGCGGTAGATCTCCAGGAACTGATGCACGGGCTGATTCGCGATGTCCTGGGCCCCGGGCAGGTTCGCGATCAGATAGACCGCGAGGAACAGGCCGACGACCTGTTTGACGGCACCGAAGATCACCCAGCCCGGCCCGGCCAGCAGCATCCAGCCCCACCACTTGCGTGCGTTCTCCGGGGTTTTCGGCGGCATGAACCGCAGATAGTCGATCTGCTCGGCGATCTGCGCGATCAGCGACAGACAGACACCGGCGGCCAGCAGCGCACCGGAAAGGCTCACGCCCGCACCGTCCTTACCGCCGTAGGCGAAGAACGAGTCGATCGATTCGGGGTGGCGGATCAGCAGGAACGCGAATGGCAACACCATCAGCAGCAGCCACAGCGGCGTCGTCCAGACCTGCAGTTTCGCCAGCGTATTCATGCCGTAGACGACCAGCGGGAAGATCAGCACCGTGGAGAGCAGATAACCCAGCCACAGTGGGATGTGCAGGCCCAGATTCAGGCCTTGGGCCATGATCGAACCCTCGGTGGCGAAGAAGATGAAGGTGAACGAGGCGAACACCAGGTTGGTGATCACCGAACCGTAGTAACCGAATCCACTGCCGCGGGTGATCAGATCCAGATCGATGTTGTAGCGGGCGGCATAGTAGGCCAGCGGAAATCCCGTGATCATGATGATGATCGCGAAGATGCCGATGCCCAGCAACGCATTTCCGGTGCCGTTCGCGATGCCGATATTGGCGCCGATGGAGAAATCCGCGAGATAGGCGATGCCGCCCAGCGCGGAGACGCCGACCACGGCCGGACTCCATTTGCGATAGCTGCGGGGCGCGAAGCGCAGCGTGTAGTCCTCGAGGGTTTCCTTCGTCGCGGCGGTGGCGGTCGCCGGACGGGTTTGCACATCAACCACGATCTACTCCTCATCGTTCCCGCGCTCGGCGCGGCCTTTCGAGGGTGCAGGCCCGATGTGGTGTCCGTTTTGCCGCTCGGTTACCGCCGTGTAACGCCCCGCGACGTGCGGTTTTGCGCTCTCCCTTTACCGTGGTGCATGAGCTTTGACTCGACAGCGAAGGCGAACGACCCCGGTGCGGGCGCGGCCATCCGGCCCTCCGTGGCCGACCGGATCCGCTCCTGGACGGCGCTGGTCCTGGCCGCCGCACCCACCGCGGCGATCCTCACGGTGGTGCTCTACGGCCTCGGTTTGGCGATGGGCTTCGGCACCGTCGGCATTCTCGCCATCGCGTGGTTCGTGGTGTGTGTTCTCGTCGCGGTGGTGTGCTTCCTGGGCGCCGAGCGGCCGTGGTTGCCGGCGCGTTTCGGGGTGCGCGCGCCCACCTCCGGCGAGCGGCACGCGCTGACGGCGGCGTGGGAGCGGGTGGCCCGCCGATCCGGCATCGCCTCCTCGTCGCATTCGCTGTGGATCCGGGAGAGCGAGCGCGAACTGCTGCTGCCCCGGCGGATGATCGCGGTCCCCGCGGCCGTGCTCGGTGCGCCCCCGCGGGAACTCGAAGCGGTGCTCGCCCGGGAGCTCGGGTATCGATCCGAGGGACGGGTGTCGTTGTGCCAGTTCGTGTTCCGGTATTTCAATCTACCGCTGGTGTGGCTGGAGCGGGTGTTGCTCTCGGGCCCTGCCGCGGTCGGAGCGTGGCTGACGCGACGCATGGCGCCACCGGCGGCCCGGATCTTCGGTATCGGCTGGAGTGCGGTCAGCCGGGTGCTGGTCGCCTGCCCGGCCATCGCGGCCACCACCGTGATCGTGGGGCTTCCGGCCGCGCTGCTGCTGCGTATCGCTCCGGAGGTGGCGGCCTGCGCTCTCGTGCCGGTCGTGCGCCGCATCGACTACCGGGCCGACCGGGCGGCCGTCGACCTGGGCTACGGCACGGATCTCGGTGTGGCGCTGCAGGAACGGCGGGCGGAGTCCGACGACGCGGCGGCGCTCTACGCCCTCTCGGTGTCCGCGTACGCGCCGCGCACCGCGGTCGGCGAACGGGTTCGCCACATCCGCGACCGCATGGACGAGCGGGTGCGCATCGCCGGCTATTCCGGCCCGGTGCTTCCGGAAAATGGTGCGGCTCGAGGTTTTCCGAGTTCCGATCGGTGAGATGGCGGATCGGCCGGTGAGTGAGCCGGAGGTCGTGGAGCCGGTGCCGGGGTCACCGGTTCAGCAGTCCTCGAAGACGGCTTTGACGTATCCGGAGGACTGATACAGGTACTGGTAGGCCCACCGTGCCACACCGATGCGCGGATGCGCGTCGACGAACAGAACCTCACCGCCCCAGCACTTTCCGAGCACATACCGGGCGCGGGAGATGTGCGGAGTGAAGGTCACCACGATCACGCGCCGCCAGTTCTCCCGTGCCGCGCGGGCGGCCAGTTCGCGTCCCTCGCCGCGCGTGGTGCGCGGGTCGGGATCGAAGCAGCTCACGCGGAAGCTGTATCCGCCGTGACAGATTCGATTGATCAGCGGGGAGTGGTCGTAGGGATCGGAGAACACCACCTGCGGCGCGTAACCGTCGTGAGCCAGGCGCAGCGCCAGTTCCTCGCGGCCGTCGTGGGCGCCGCCGAGGACCAGGATGGCATCGGCCGGGTGCGGTGCGTCGATTCGAGGGCGCACGTACACCGGCCACAGCGCCGCCACCGCGACGGCGAGCACGAGCACCACCCCCGCCGCACCGCGCACCCACCACCGTTTTCGCACTCTGCGATGGTAGGTGGTCGGCGAATGCGCTGATCGGCGGCGGTTTCTCCCTGTACACCCACTGTTGCCTGCGCTCTCGCCTCGTGGACGCGGACCGGCCATACCCGGCGCGTATCAATCGACTATGCGTCTGACGGTATTCGGGACGGGATATCTGGGAGCCACCCATGCCGCCTGCATGGCCGAGCTCGGTCACGAGGTGCTCGGGGTGGACATCGACCCCGGCAAGGTGGCCAAATTGTCCGACGGCGTCGTGCCGTTCTACGAACCCGGACTGGAGGCGGTGCTGCGCCGCAACCTCGACGCCGGGCGACTGCGCTTCACCACCTCCTACGAGGAGGCGGCCGCGCACGCCGACGCCCACTTCCTCGGCGTCGGCACCCCGCAGAAGAAGGGGGAATACGGCGCGGACCTGAAATATGTCCACGCCGTGGCCGATTCGCTGGCGCCGCTGCTGGAGCGGCCGTCGGTGCTGATCGGCAAGTCGACGGTGCCCGTCGGCACGGCCGCGGAACTGGGCCGCCGGATGCGAGCCCGCGCTCGCGTCGACGTCGAGGTCGCCTGGAATCCGGAATTCCTGCGAGAGGGGTTCGCGGTGCGCGACACCCTGCGGCCCGACCGGCTGGTCCTCGGTGTCGACGGCGAACGCGAGCGCGCCGACTGGGTGCGAGCGCAGGTGCGCGAGATCTACGCCGACCTGATCGCGGCGCAGGTGCCGTTCCTGCTCACCGATCTGGCCACGGCGGAACTGGTGAAGGTGTCGGCCAACGCGTTCCTGGCCACCAAGATCTCGTTCATCAACGCCGTCTCCGAGGTCTGCGAGGCCACCGGCGCCGACGTCACGATGCTGGCCGACGCGCTCGGCCACGACGCCCGCATCGGCCGGCGATTCCTCAACGCCGGGCTGGGTTTCGGCGGGGGCTGCCTGCCCAAGGACATCCGCGCGTTCATGGCCCGCGCGGGGGAGCTCGGCGCCGATCACGCGGTCGCGTTCCTGCGTGAAGTCGACAACATCAATATGCGCCGGCGCACCAAGGTGGTCGATATGGCGGCCAAGGCGTGCGGCGGTTCGCTGCTGGGCGCCAACGTGGCGGTACTGGGCGCGGCCTTCAAACCGGAATCCGACGATGTGCGCGATTCGCCCGCGCTGAACGTGGCCGGAATGATCCAGTTGCACGGCGCGGTGGTCACGGTCTACGACCCGAAAGCGCTGGAGAACTCCCGTCGCGTCTTTCCGACGCTGAATTACGCGACCTCGGTGGCGGAGGCGTGTGATCGGGCGGATGTCGTGCTTGTTCTCACGGAGTGGGACGAGTTCACCGCACTCTCGCCGCGTGACCTCGAGCCGGTGGTGCGCGGGCGTTCCATCATCGACGGACGCAACTGTCTCGAGCGCGCCGCGTGGACCGCCGCGGGATGGGTGTACGCGGGACTCGGCACGTCGTAGGGTGGCGGGAGCCAGGTAGAGTGGCGGCGCCCTGCGGCATGCGCATCGGGCCCGTTCACGACGGCCTGGGAATGCTCACACGGCCCAGCGCAGGCCGTCCGGGGGCGGTGGCCGGGGAGTACCGGTCGTGAAGCGTGAAACGAGATGGGCGGTAGATGAGTTCGGTACTGGGAGTTTCGGTGGGGGCCGGCGCCGTTCGCGTCGCGATCCCACATCCCGGTAACTCCGCCGAACGATTCGTCTCGACCGCCTTCGACGTGCAGGCGATGCCGGTCGGCGAACAGCAGTCCATGGACGATGTGGCCGCCGAAACCGTCGGCGCCGTTTTCGGTTCCGCGCCCGAGATCGCCGCGACCGCGCTGGCCTATCGCAACGAACAACATGCGCGCACGCTGCGGGGCGCCCTCGCGCGCCGCCAGCTCACCAACTACGAGCTCGTGCCCGAGGTCGCGGCGGCGCGGGAATTCTTGCGCGCCACCGGTGAACTGCAGGGCTATCGCACGGTCGCGCTCTACGACATCGGCAGTTCCGGCCTCTCGGTCAGCGTGATCGACGTCGAGTCCGGAAAGGTGAGCCACAGCGAGCGCACCAGCGATATCAGCGGCGACTATCTGGATTCGCTGATCCGCGAACAGCAGATCGCTTCCGGCCGGATCGAACATCCGCCCACCGCACAGGGTTTGGCCGCGCTGGACGGCGTGTGCCGGCAGGCCAAGGAGCAGCTGTCGAGTACCACGGCGGTCGCGGTGCCGTCCGAGCACGGCCTGGTGTTGTTGTCGCAGGAGAACTTCGAAGCGCTGATCATGCTCGCCGTCGAATCCTCGGCCCGCATGACCCGCGATGTGATGATGCGCTCCGAACAGGCCGTGCAGGCGGTCTTCGTGATCGGCGGTTGCGCCCGGATTCCTCTGATCGCGCGCATTCTGGAGCGGTGGATGGGGATGCCGGTGCTGGTGCCCGCCGACCCGGAGACGGTGATCGTGCGCGGCGCGGCACTGCTCGCCCGCCCCGCCCAGGTGGCCGCACCCGCGCCCGTTCTCCCGGCTCCCGGGCCCGGATCCGCCGACGACACCGTGCAATTGGCGCCGGTGTGGTTGTCCGAGGATGCCCTGCGACGCGCGCGCAAGCGGAACAAAGCCCGCGCCACGAGCACCCTCGGCAGCAAGATGGGTGCCGTCGGTGCCGGTCGTCGCCGGGAGTTGAGCGTGGCGGGGGTGGCGGTCGGTGCGCTGGTCGTGGTCGCCGCGCTCGGGATCGGGCTCGGCTGGGGCCAATCGGTTCTCCGCGGCGATTCCCAGAGCAACAGCTCCGCCTCCAGTTCGGTTCCCGCCGCGCCGCCGCTCGCCTCCGCGGCCCCGTCGGTCGCGCCGACCACCGATGCCACCAATGCCTCGCTGGCCGCGCCCACTCCGAACTGGCAGGCGCCGACCACCACGACCACATCTGCGCCGCCGGGGCCGCCGACCATCGTCGTCCCGGGCCTGCCGCCGATCGTGGTGCCGACCATCCCGCCGCTGCTGCCGCCGTTCCCCCCTCGGCAGTAGGGGTTTCGCCGCTGCCGCAGTAGGCGGTTCCGCGAATCGGATTAGCCTGTTCATCACCTGTCGGCAGGCCCGAGGAGTGTGCGAGATGTCCCCTGTTCAGGTCGCGGTCTGCGGGCCGCGCGACTGCACCGACACCGAGGCCGATACCGCGCGGGAGGTCGGCCGGCTGTTGGCTCGGGCGGGTGCGGTCGTGTTGTGCGGCGGCGGAAGCGGGGTGATGGCGGCGGTCGCCGAGGGCGCGTCGGCCGAAGGCGGCCTGGTGATCGGGGTCCGGCCGGACACCGACCGCGCGGGTGTGTGTGACGGTCTCTCCGCCGTCGTGTACACGGATATGGGTGAGGCGCGCAACGCGATTCTGGTCCGCTCGGCTGACGCGGTGATCGTGGTGGGCGGTTCCTGGGGAACGCTGTCGGAATTGGCACTCGCCAATCGACGTGGGGACGTGCCGGTGGTGTCGATCGGTGGATGGCAGATTCTCGATGCCGACGGCCGAACGATCGAGGGGAGCCACCGGGCGGCGGATGCGGCCGAGGCGGTCGCATACGCCGTGGCTGGTGCCCGACCCGGCGGCTGACGCTCGCCTCAGGGGGCGATTCCGGTGAGGGAGAAGAACTCCTGACGAGAGCGGGCGTCTTCGCGCAGTGTGCCCAGCAGGGTCGAGGTGACCGTGGTCGTGCCCGCGGCCTGGACGCCGCGCAGGGTCATGCAGGTGTGTTCGGCCTCGATGACCACGCCGACGCCCTTGGGCTCGAGGTGTTCGGTGAGCCAGTCGGCGATCTGTTTGGTCAGGCGCTCCTGCACCTGCGGCCGGCGGGAGAAATGTTCGACGATGCGGGCCAGCTTCGACAGCCCGAGAATGCGCTCGCCGGGCAGATACCCGACGTGGGCCACGCCCACGAACGGCAGCAGATGGTGTTCGCAGACCGAACGCAGCGGGATGCGCCGGGCGAGCACGAGTTCGTCGTAGCCTTCCTCGTTGGGGAAGGTGGTCAGGTCGAACGAGCGCGGGGTGAACAGTTCGGCGTAGGCGCGAGCCATCCGGCCCGGAGTGGCCCGCAGATGTTCGCTGTCGAGGTTGACGCCCAGCGCGGTGAGGAAGGTGCGAGCGGCATCCTCGGCGACCGCGAGGTCGATGGCGCCGGTGTCGTGGACGACGTGTAACGCGGGGACGGACACGCTAGCTCCCACCGACGCCGAGAGCCGTGAGCAGCACGAGCACGAGCGTCGCGACGGCCAGGACGCCGTGTCCGCCCACGATCGCCACCGGGAAATGCCGCTCGGCGGGCTCTGCGGCCTCGTGTGCCCCGGCAAGGTTTGCCGCCGCGTGGTCGGTGGCCTGGTTCGCGGTGCGGGCGCGGAATACCGGTAGCCAGCGGAAGAACATGACGAATCCGAGCAGCGCGACGGGCACGAGCAGGGCGAATCCGACCCACGCGAGGGCGTCGTCGTCGATGACCAGGTAGATGATCCACACCACGAGACCGGCGGCGGCGAGCAGGAAGTGCCCGAAGACCACCGGTGGCGGCAGATGACTCGAACTTGGTTGTCGTGCACCGCCTTTGGCGATCCAGGTGGCGAGCAGGAAGAACCCTCCGCCGGCGGTGAGCAGCCAGAGGACCAGAGCTGCGATGCCCATGATGACTCCCGAAGGTGAGAAGGAAAGGTCAGCGGCGGTAGCCGGTGGCCTGGGTGGTTTCGCCGGCGACTCGCACGCCGTAGCGGTAGGCGAGTTTGCCGCCGAGATATCCGGATATGCCCAGCACGAGCAGGGATGCGATCGACAGGACCAGGGGCCCGACAGGTGTCGCACGATCGGTGCCGGCCGCGGTCCGCCACCAGAAGTTCAGTGCATAGGCGACGGTGATGACCAGATTCAGGCTCATATGCGTCAGTCCGGTGCGGAACGCGGGCGTGCCGGACGGGATGGCGAACAGGTCGAGAAAGCCGATCGAGGCGGCGGCCAAGGCGCCGAGCACGCCGATCGCCACCAGCCATTCGGCCCCGCGGGCGAGGAACTGCGGGTCGTCGACGATATGGGAGCCGATGTCGAAGACGAGGCTCGCGATCCACGCCCCGATCGGCACCGTCACCAGGATCGGGTGGAACGGATGCCCGTACGGTCCGGCCAGTGCGGCACTGACGGGTTGTTTGGCCTGCTCCGTATCTCCGGTCACGACATCATCCGCCATGACTCCACCCTCCTCGGTCGAGGTTCAGTTTCGCCAATAAGTATTGGTGAAACTGTATCGGTGGTCAATGCAACGCCCGTGAATCGGTGTGATCGATCTTTCAGCCCATGTGATTAGGCGTTATCGTGGTCGCATGACCAGCGATTCGGCGATCGGTGCGGTCGCGGTGCTCGACGATGAACTGCGGCGCGGCATGTACAGATTCATCCGCGCCGCCCGGCGGCCGGTGACTCGTGACGAAGCGGCCGAACGGGTCGGTATCTCGCGGAAACTGGCTGCCTTCCATCTGGACAAACTCGTCGCCGCCGGACTCCTCCAGGCACGCTACGAACAGACCAGCGGCCTGCGCCGCGTCGGCCGCGCGCCCAAGGTGTACGAGCCCACCGACGCCGAGGTACGGGTGAACATCCCCGAACGCCGTCACGAAGTGCTGGCCGAAATCCTGATGGATGCGGTGCTGGCCGAGAGCGCCGGCGAAACGGCGCGCGACGCGGCCGAACGGGTGGCGGCCGAACGCGGAAACACCTTGGGCCACAACGCTCGCGAGCGTTTACGCCCCGGCCGCCTCGGCGTCGAGCGCGCCCTCACGGTGGTCCAGTCGATCCTGTCCGACCAGGGCTTCGAACCCAGCCGCGATCCGATGAACTGCCTACGCCTGCGCAACTGCCCCTTCCACCCCCTCGCCATGCAAGCCCCCGGCCTGGTCTGCGGCCTCAACCACGCCTATCTGCGCGGAGTCCTGTCGGGCCTGAAGGCCGAGACGCTCGAAGCGGTGCTGGCACCGACCGCCGGCGAATGCTGCGTGGAACTCCGCCCCGCGCAGTAGGGGGTGGGCGGCGGCGGGATCAGGCGAGTATTTCGTCCAGGGTGGTCGCGGTGAGGATGCG
The DNA here is from genome assembly GCF_001613505.1 of Nocardia mikamii NBRC 108933. GTDB lineage: Bacteria > Actinomycetota > Actinomycetes > Mycobacteriales > Mycobacteriaceae > Nocardia > Nocardia mikamii. The sequence goes on along the minus strand of NZ_BDCM01000015.1, from coordinate 174,910 downwards.
GGCTGACCAGGTGCGTACTTGCTCGGGAGTGGCCGCGTGGACGGTCTCGATGATGTGAGTGGGCAGTGGGCCGAATTTGACGGTGAGCTGTTCGGTGAGCGCTTCGGCGCGTCCGCGTGCTTCTCCTTCGGCGCGTCCGCGTGCTTCTCCTTCGGCGCGGAGCCGTTCGGCAGTGGTCACGATTGCCTCCTTGGCTGGCGGTCCGAGCTGATCGACCAACGGGAGTAGATCAACTTCCGAGATGTCGCTGACGGTCATCACGTAGGCGATGACGGCCTGGAACTGTGCTTTCTCCCCGCAGCCGGAGAGAGAGCGGCCCCGGACCTCGAGCGTTCCATGAGGCGGGTCAGGTGAAGATTTCGTCCAGTGTGGTCGCGGTGAGGACGCGTGCTGTCCAGGTGCGTACTTGCTCGGTGGTGCCCGAGTGGACGGTCTCGGTGATGTGCGTGGGTAGTGGAGCGAATTTGAGGGTGAGCAGTTCGAGCAGTGCTTCTGCGCGGCCGCGTGCCTCGCCGCGTGCCTCGCCGCGTGCTTCGCCCTCTGCGCGGAGCCGTTCTGCTGTGGTCACGAATATCTCCTTCGCTGGTGGTCCGAGTTGGTCGATCACGGGCACCAGATCGGCGACTTCTGTCGGAGCGTTCCAGCGGCGGCCGCTGTGGTTGTTGTGCACGACCAGTGGAATGACGGCGGGCAGGGTGCGCTCTTCGGGTCGATGATTCCGGTGCTGGTTCCAGATGTTGACGACGTATTCCAAGATGCGCAGGGCCATGAAATGGTCGCTGCGGCTTTGGTGTTCGATCAACAAGTAGATGTAGGCGGGATGGCCGTCGAGGCGGGTGCGGTAGAGCAGGTCGCTGTAGCGGGAGCGCAGATCTGCGGAGACGAAGCTGCCGGACTGCAAACGTAATGTGTCCCAGTCGATCCGGTCGGTGACGGCCGCCGGGAGCGCCGCGCGGAGTTCGCACGCGGCATCGGCGGGGCGGCTCAGTACGCGCCGGAAGTAGGCGTCGTGCGGATTCGACGGGTTGGCGGGCATGGACGCGAAGCTACCTCGAGGCTACGACAGCCGGAGGGGTTCATTTGTAGACCATGCGCCCAATTGACGTAACACGTCGAGCGCCGAAACGAGTTGTACACGAACAACATTCAGCAAAATACCGGTGTGGCGGTGCCCAAGCCGCAGCGGGCGAGACCGGCTCCCACCGCTCGAGCGGCAATCGAATGTCGTGCGCTGCCGCGTGGGCGGAAAAGGGGTCGAGCGGCGGGTGCCGGGCGATCTACTATCGCCCGGTGGTGGACGCGGTGAACAGGCAATGGGTGCTGCGGCGACGGCCGATAGGGGCACTGCGGGACGAGGATTTCGAGTTGAGGGATGTGCCGGTGCCGGTTCCGGGGCCCGGTGAGGCCCTGATTCGGGTGCACTGGCTCGGGATCGATCCCACACAGCGGGGCTGGCTCAACGAGTCCGACAACTATATCGACGCCGTGCCGATCGGCGCGGTGATGCGTGGCAGTGGTGTGGGGCAGGTGGTTCGCTCGAACGACCCGGATTTTCCGGTGGGTAGCTGGGTCGCGGGAATGGTGGGGTGGCAGGACTATGTCGTTCGGTCGGCCGGTGGGTTGTTCGGGTTGAATCGTGTGCCCGACGGTGTGCCGCCTCCATCGATGCTGAGTTTGTTCGGACCGCCGGGTTTGACCGCGTACTTCGGTATGACCGATATCGGCCGTCCCGAGCCGGGGCAGACGGTGCTGGTTTCGGCGGCGGCCGGTATCACCGGGTCCATCGCGGGGCAAATAGCAAAGGCATTGGGCTGCAAGGTCATCGGAATCGCCGGCGGACCGGAGAAGTGCTCCTGGATCATCGACCACGCGGGTCTGGATGCCGCCCTCGACTATAAGCACGACGATATCGATGCCTGTTTGACCGATCTCGCCCCCAACGGTGTCGACGTCTTCTTCGACGGTGTCGGCGGCCGTATTCTCGAATACGGTCTGGCGCACCTGGCCCCGCGCGCACGTGTCGTCCTGGCCGGGGCGATCTCGTCCGGTTATGAGGGTGCCGATCCGCCGTGCGGGCCGCGGAACTATATGAGGCTGGCGCTGGATCGAGCGCGCATGGAAGGGTTCATCTTCCTCGATTACCTCGACCGTTTTCCGGAGGCGTTCACGGCATTGCGCGACTGGCAGGCCCAAGGAGCGATCACCATTGCCGAAACCGTCAGCAGGGGACTGGAATCCGCGCCGAGCGCATTGCGCGCCGTCTTCGAAGGCCGCAATCTCGGCAAGCAGCTGGTCGAGGTCGCAGAGTCCTGACACCTGGTGGGTGCAGGACGCTCACGCTCGGTCGAACACGCCGCTTTTCGCGCCGCCGACGAAGGCATTCCATTCGCCGGGGGTGAAGATCAATGCGGGGCCGGAGGGGTTCTTGCTGTCACGGACGCCGACCATGCCGTGGTCGAGGAAGGCGACCTCGACGCACTCCTTGCCGCCCTGGCTGCGACTGCTCTTGAACCACTTCGCGCCAGATAGGTCAACGTTCACGCTGCTCATGCTCCCTTGCCACCCGCCGAAGCGGGTCGCACCTGGGTGTACCCGGCGCGTGTGCGCCACTCGACCAGATAGCGGCCCAGTTGCCGCCGCGGGAGAGTTGATCCGGTAGCGCGCTGCGGCGGGGACCACGGACGTACCGCGACGGATTCGGGCGGAACTACGACCGGCAGCGCGGACGCGAAGATCATTTCCCTGCAATCCGATTCGCGGAAGCGGCGGCGATGAACCCCCCCCTGCTCTCAGGCGGCCAGATCTGCCAACTGCGGAAGCCGCGACACCAGCGCGTCGAGTTCTTCGCGCCAGCGGCGATGCACGTTGAGGCGCTCGGGAGCTCCGGTGTGCGGCATGCGGTAGTACACCTTCGACCAGAGCGGGTTGATCTTCATCTCCGTGAACATGGCCGTGCTGAAATGCTCGGCGCAGACCAGGCTCGCGGGCCGGCCCGTCCACTTGTTGGCCTCGACGATGACGACCGACGTGTTGGTCAGCACCACGAAGTAGTACTTGCGCACGAACAGCATCGCGAACCGCACGTAGGGCAGATCGTCCACCCACGGGCTCGGGCCGGTTATCGCCTGGAAGGCCAGCTGCATCTGCTCACCCGGAGGAGCGAATTCGGCCAGCTTCTCGGCCAGCTGTTTCTGAATCGTCGATTTACGGAATGCCATGCGGCCCACCCCCGTTGAAGAACTCCACCGGCACCGTGCCGGTGGAACGCAACGACCTTAGCGGCATTCCCGCGCGCCTGCCACCTCGGATTCCGCCCCGGCTGGTCAGCGAAGAGAGCATCGATTCCGGCTACGCGGGCCGAATCCTCACGATGATGGGCCTGCTTCCGGACTGAACAACTTGGACGAGTTCGCCTTTCACGCTCTCGCTGTGAGCGCCGACGGTCGCGTCCGATTAACGCCAGCACCCATCGGGAGCGGTTCCTAGCGTCGTGGTCATGAACAACGACCTGCTGAGCGATACTCGTGACCCGGTGCTGCGCACATCCGTCGTCGGACTCATGGCGGTGGGGGCGGGCCTCGGCACCGCCACCATGTACGTGCTGCAGCCGGGTATGGCGGCAGTGGCAGGCTCACTGCACGCATCGGTCGCGGAAATGGGGATCGCACTGGCGTGCGGGCCGGTCGGCTATCTGCTCGGGCTGGCGCTCCTGGTTCCGCTGGTGGACCGACATCCAGCTCGGACGGTGGTTTCGATGCAGTTCGCCGCGCTCGCCGCGGCATCGGCGATCGGCGCCGCGGTGGGGGTGGTGTGGTTGCTCGGCCCGGTGATCGGGCTGGTCGGTGCGGCGTCCTCGGTGGGTGCCCAGATGAGCTCCGTCGCAGGGCGTTTCGCGGAACCGAACCGGCGCGCGACGGTGCTGGGGACGGTGACGGCCGGGATCTCGGCCGGAGTACTGGCTGGACGCATCGTCGGCGGCTGGCTCACCGACCTCATCGGCTGGCGGGGCATGCTGCTCGTCTTCGCGGCGGCCTGCGTGGCACTCGCGGTGGCCACCCGTGTCGTGCTGCCCGCCGCGACGGCCACGGTGGCCTCCGGGTACCTGACGATGCTGCGCGAGCTGCCGGGACTGTTCACCCGCTATCCGTTGCTGCGGTCGGCCGCAGGTCGCGGCGCGTTATGGTTCTTCGCCTTCTGTACGGTGTGGGCCGCGCTCGCGGCGGCCCTGTCGCAGCCGCCGTTCTCCTATTCGCCCGAGCGAATCGGCTTGTACGCGTTCGCCGGACTGGCCGGTGTCGCGGCGACCCGCATCGCGGGGGCGTGGACGGATCGGGTCGGGGCGCGTCGCGTCATCCTGGTGGGCCTCGTCGTCGCCGGTGCCGCCGCCGTGACACTCGCTGTGGCCCTGTCGAATACGGTGATCGCCCTCGTCTGCCTCGGTCTGTTCGACGCGGGACTGTTCGCGGCGCAGGTCGCCAATCAGAGCACTGTGCTGGCCATCGAACCGGGCTCACCCGCCCGGTTCAACAGCGCCTACATGGTGGTGTACTTCGTCGGGGGCAGCGCCGGCACCGCCTTCGGCGCGGCGGCGGTGAGCTGGTTCGGCTGGGCCGCTACCGCGGTGATCGCGGCCCTCGCGATCGTGGTGGCGGGAGTGATGACCGCCGGCAGATCACCGGCGAGCGGAACCGTTCGGCGTCGCGGAGACGGCCGGTAGCGGAACAGCGGCAGGCGCCGATCGGTCATCGGATCGGGGAAAGGTCGTCGTGCGCTCGATCAATCCTCGTAACCTGTTGTGGGCCATGCCGGTCGGTTGCGCGGTGGTGGGTCGCCCTGGGGGTGGCGGTCCGCGTCCGGTCGCGGTGGCCGGGTGGGCCAGCTCGGCCGGGGGTCGTCCTGATGGGGGCGGCCGGACGGGACGCGCCGGTGCCCGCCCGTCGGCTCTCCGGTTCGGCCGTCGATCCGACGGTGGCCGCCGGTATCGGGGCGGCGATCATCGATGCGCCGGTGACTGCCCGTATCGGTCCGGCGATCGTCGATGCGCCGATGGCCGCCGGTGTCGGCGCGGCGTTGGCCCCCCGTCGCATCGGGCGAGGGGGCGGTGCGTCGACGGGCGGTCGGCTCGCCCGGACGTCCTTCGGCGCGGCGATGACTGCCCGTATTCGGTCCGGCGCGGTGGTCGGTGTGGTCGTGACCGGCCCTGTTCTCCCGGCCCTCCACGCGCCGTCGGGTTCCCGCGGGCTCTCCGCGCGCGGTGACCCGGCGGTGACTGCCGGTGGTTTCGGCGGCGCTCTCCGCCCGGCGGCGGCCCGCGGGCACGAGGGCACGGCGGGGTGCGGGTTCGGGCTCGTAGTCGTCGAAGTCGGCGCGCTGACCGAACGGGCGGGCCAGCAGGACCGCGATGGCGGTGGTCAAGGGAACCGACAGCGCCAGGCAGATGCCGCCGACCGCGGAACGGGTGATTTCGATGGCCACCGCGTCACCGGTCAGGACGTCGCGAATGGAGCGACCGGCGACGGAGAACATCAGCAGTAGCGGCAACGCGCCGCCGGCGTAGGCGAGGACCAGCGTGTACACAGTGCTGGCGATGTGGTCGCGGCCGACGCGCATGGCGGCCGCGAAAATCTCCCGCCGTGTGGCCTCTTCGTCGAGTGCGGCGAGTTCGAAGGCGGCCGAGGCCTGGGTGATGGTGACGTCGTTGAGCACACCGAGCGAGCCGATGATGAAGCCCGCGAGCAGGAGGCCGGTAATGCTGACGTGCTGGATATAGGTGGCGACGTTGGTGTTCTGCTCCTCCGACAGACCGGTCAGATGAGTCACCTCCAGCGCGACCCAGGACAGCACCGCCGCGAGCACCATCGCGCTGAGCGTGCCCAGCAGTGCCGAACTGGTCCGCAGATTGACGCCGTGCGCCAGATACAGGACCGCGTAGAGAATCAGCGCTCCCGATACGAGGGCGACCGGCAGCGCCGGTTTCCCGTCGAGCAGGGCGGGCAGCAGGAACACGACCAGCACCCCGAACGCGAATATCAGGCCGAGCACCGCGCGCAAGCCGCGCCACCGCGCCACCACTACGATCACCGCCACGAAGACGAGCGTGATCAGCAGCAGCGGCATTCCGCGCGAAAAGTCGTCGAAGGAATAGATGGTGGTGCCGCTCGGATCGTCCTGCCGAACCAGCCGAATGTGGTCTCCCGCATGCAAATCCGGTTGCCCCGGTCCGGGCGCGATTTCGAGCAGCGTCCGGCTGCCTTTGTTCGGCCCCGAATCGATCGAGACCAGGCTGCGCTGGCAGGTGTAGGAATTCGTCGGCGGCGGTTGCGGAGTATCGGGAAAGGCGCGCCCGTTCGACGGACTACCGCACGGCCCCATATCCTGCATCGCCACGGTACCGGCCTCGGTCTGCACCGCCCCACCGCCGCCGTTCTGCATCGGCAACGGAATATCCACATGCTGGCGGCTGGGCCACAACCAGATCATGGCGATCACGACGATCACCCCGATCGCGGTGAGCACCCCCACCACCACCCGAGCCGCCGTAGCCCCGATGGCAATGGGCCCGGAATGGTCATGATGGTGATGATGATGCTCGCTCACCGCAGCGAGCTTAAAGGAAAGTATTTTCAGTGCCGCCTCTCCGGGTATTTCGGCCGGATTCAGGCGCCTGCGGACGAGCGTTGGCGGCCGACGGCGAGATCGGGGCCAAGTTTGCCCGTCCCCGACGAGTTACCCATGTCCACCCGAAATCAGTGGTAGCAATCCGCACGCCTGATCACGCAAGAACATGGGTAACTCACCGGGCACGGGCTGACAGAACCAAATCGACTATCCGCCGCCCGCCAACGCAAAGAACCCCGCACCTGAATCCGGCCTGAATACGCGGAGAGGCGGGACAGCGGGGGAGCGGGCGGCGGAGAGCAGGGGGATGTCTCCGCCGCCCGAAAGGGATCCGACGGCCCAGGGGGGTAGGCGGTCGAATCCAGGGCCGAGCGGCCCAGGGGGGGTAGGCGGCTCGGCCGGGCACTGTGAGTGCCGAGGACTACTGTACACAAAAGTTCGAAGTTTGCGCCAGTGAAGTCTTCAAAAACCTACTTTTCCAAACTCCCGGTTTGTTTTGGCTCGTCCAGACCCCCGATCACTGGCGATAGCTGGAGAGGAAGTTGCCGAAGCGCTCGATCGCCACGGCCAGATCGCGGGCCCACGGCAGCGTCACGATGCGCAGATGATCATGTTGCGGCCAGTTGAAACCGGTGCCCTGCACCATCAGGATCTTCTCCTGGAGCAGCAGATCGAGCACCAGTTTGCCGTCGTCGTGGATCTCGTGGACCTCGGGATCCAGCCGCGGGAACGCGTACAGCGCGCCCTTCGGTTTCACGCACGAGACGCCGGGGATCATATTGAGCTTCTCCCAGGCCACATCGCGCTGCTCGAGCAGCCGCCCGCCGGGCAGGATCAGATCCTCGATGCTCTGATAGCCGCCGAGCGCCACCTGAATCGCGTGCTGAGCGGGCACGTTCGGGCACAGCCGGGTGGAGGCCAGCAGGTCGATGCCCTCGAGGAATCCGGCCGCGTGCTCCTTGGGGCCGGTGATGACCAGCCAGCCGGATCGGTATCCGGCCACGCGATAGGCCTTCGAGAGGCCGTTGAAGGTGAGGCACAGCAGGTCGGGAGCCAGGCTCGCCAGCGAGATGTGCTTGGTGTCGTCGTAGAGGATCTTGTCGTAGATCTCGTCGGCGAGCAGCAGCAGCTGATGCTTGCGAGCGAGGTCCACCAGCTGCTGCAACACCTCCGACGAGTACACCGCGCCGGTCGGATTGTTCGGGTTGATCACCAGCAGGGCCTTGGTCTTGTCGGTGATCTTGGATTCGATATCGGCCACGTCCGGTTGCCAGCCGTTGGATTCGTCGCACAGGTAATGCACGGCGGTGCCGCCGGCCAGGCTGGTCATGGCGGTCCACAGCGGATAGTCCGGGGCGGGGATGAGTACCTCGTCGCCGCTGTTCAGCAGGGCCTGCATCGTCATCGTGATCAGCTCGGAGACGCCGTTGCCCAGATAGACGTCGTCCACATCGAACTCGGGGAAGCCGGGGACCAGCTCGTACCGGGTCACGATCGCGCGGCGCGCGGGCAGGATGCCCTTGGATTCGGAGTAGCCCTGCGCGTACGGCAGCGCGGCGATCATGTCGCGCATGATCACATCGGGCGCGTCGAAACCGAACGGCGCCGGATTGCCGATGTTCAGCTTCAGGATGCGGTGGCCCTCGGCCTCCAGTCGTGCCGCATGTGCGTGCACCGGCCCACGGATTTCGTAGAGAACGTTCTGAAGCTTCAGGGACTGCTCCAGAACCCGGGGCGGCTGATGCGGTGAATGACTGGTAGGGCTCACCTGTCCAATGGTGCCACCGCCCCGCAACTCCATGTCCGAGGCATCGCCACCGCGCCACATCGGCGTTGTTCCGGTCACATCGGGCGCCGTGAGCCCGCCGTTCAGGTGGACGGATTGGCCGGCAGCATCCCCGTGGCGACCGTGGTGCCGCAGAACTCCTCGATCCGTTCGTCCAGGCGGCGCGCCTCGACCGCGTCGCGGAAGCGCGGGGTCGCGATGCGACGGCGCAATCCGGTGAGCCGTTCCTCGAGTTGCGCGATGCGGCGGTCCTCGGAGAGTTCGAGTACCGGACTGAGGGCGTCCCCGGCGCCGTCGAGACTGCCGTTGATCAACTGGGCCGCCGCGTTGTCGACCCGCGCCAGCGCCTCGGCGCCGTAGGACCGCTGTTCGCGCGGGCCGCCGCTGTACAACTCGATGGTGCGCCGGGTTTCGGCCAGTGCGGGTTCGGCCTGGCCGAGGTGGATGTACGTGGCGCCCGCGTAGTAATGGCTCTTGGCCTCCGGGAAGCCGAAGACGCCGCCGGTTTCGTCGTGCAGTTCGTCGGTGCCGGTACCCGTGCGCGCGGCCTCGGCGGCGCGGATGCAGCGTTCGGCGTCGGCGGCGCTACCCAGTTTGGACCAGATCCGCGCCTCGATGTTGTGCAGCCGGACCTTCGCGGTCACCGAATCCGCGTACTGCTGACCGTTCTGCGCCAGTGCCACCGCCCGGCGCGGCCGTTCGGACCAGTATTCGATCAGCGCCTGCATGCCGCGCGTCCACGCGCGTAATCCGTTGTGGCCGCACAGCTCCGCGTACGCCCAGGCCGCGCGGGCCTGTTCCCCGGCGGCGTCGAGATGTCCGAGATCGGTACTGGCGTTGGCCAGCAGACCCGACAGCGTGCCGGCCAGCAGATACAAATGGCTTGTGTCCGCGGGCTTCTGGTGGCCCTCGAGCAACCGGTACACCCGCCGGCGCACCCGCAGCATCTCCACCATCATCGGAACCGGCGGCACGTGGACATACTCCCTGGCGATGCGGGTGGCATCGGCGTCGAGTTGTTCCAGCGCGGAGGCGCCGACATTACTCGCCTCGGCGCGACCGGCGTGCTCGCTGGCTTCGTGGGCAGCCGCCATGATCAGATCCCTCTCCGAAATCTCGGCTAACGCATCACCTCTCATCGCACCGGCGTCTACGAGTGCCAAAAGTTCCGCGTCGCTCGAATACTTGCTGTGCGCCGAACGGCCCTGACGCACCTCGAATTCCGGCCCCGGCCGATCGATGACGGGCTGATCGATCATGGCCGCGAACCGTGCCCGCACGACTTCGTCGGACCTGGCGAGTGATGTGTCCAGCGCGGCCTGGTTGACCGGGCGCGGATGCACCCGGGCACCGCCTGCCTCCCATTTCGACACCAGGCGTTCGTGAACTCCCAGATGGGCCGCGAACTCCCTGATGCTCATGCGTTTGGCATCGCGGAGGGCACGGGCTTCCCTACCTGACCACTGCCGGACCACGATGTCATCCCTTCCGCGCGAACTCGTCTCCAGAGTACGAGCGGACGGTGACCACGGCCACATCCGAAATCGAGCTGGTACACGGGAATTCGCTGGTCCCGGCGGTTTGGCAGTGAAAGGGCAGTGCAGAGCGCGCGTGGGGGCGTTTCGGGAACGTCGCAGCGGCGGGAGCCTTGAAGATATCGAGGAAGTCGCCGTGAAGGTCGGGAAACTGTGAACGTCGAGAAGCTCAGAACCGCCGACGACTGGGTGATGTTCTATCGGCACCACGCCGGTCTGACATGTATCCAGCGTGGTGGATTCGTCACGCTGCCGGTGACCGGCACCGTCGGTGTCGTGCATCTGCCGGCCGACCGCGCCGAAGCGGTGTGCCGATCCCTGACCGAGCACGGCGGATGCGGGCCGGTACTGGCCCGGCGTGCGCGCTGGAGCTTCCTCGTGTTCCCCGACAGCCGGCCCGGCGGGCAGGTCGCGGACATTCTGCAGCGTCTCCATATCGGCATCCCGGCCGTCGGCGGCGAGATCATGATGCCCACCAGCCTGGGCCGATGGACCCGCGAGGGCTGTCACTGGATCGTGGCGCCGGGATCCGGCCTGGAACTTCCACCCCTTTCGATAGTCGTCACGACGGCGCTGGCGGTGGGAAGAGGCGGCGAGGACTGAACCCGCAGACCGGTCCTCGCCGCTGCCGATCCGGGTCCGCCTCGTTACCTGTCGGGGGCGGACCCGGATTCGGAAAACTGGTGCGAAAATCACATCCGGAACGCACCTTCTTCAGATTTGACCCTTTTGTGACATGAAGACGTTTAAGATTGCCGGATGAAGCTCCAGCGCCTTACCGCGATATCCGCACTGGTCGTCGGCGCCGTCACCGCCGGAACCACTGCCGCGCATGCCGAACCGGCCGCCGCGCCCCCACCGGCGGCGATCAAGTACTCCATGAAACTTGTCGACAAGACCGTGGTGACCACCCTGCAGGGCGGCACCTTCCGGATCGCCGCGGACGGCAAGTCCTACGCGATCACCGATCCCCACGGCGCCACCGTCGTCTCACTTCCGACCGAAGTGCGCGTCGGCGGGACCGAGGTGCCGGTGAAACCGGTGGTCCGCAACGACGGGACCGTCCTCGAGCTGACGCCGCAACGCACCGTCACCCTCGACGAGCCGGTCACCGTCCAGCCGATCGCCTCGCCGATGGAAAACCACCGCGCGATGAACGATTTCGAAACCAACTTCGGTGTCGCGACCGCCGTCGGCACCTTCCTCGGTACCGCGGTCGGCGCCATCGTCGGCGGTGTCACCGGCTGCATTCTGGGCTTGCCGCTGCTGGGCGTCGGTTGCATTCCGGCCGCGATCGCGGGGGCCGGCATCGGCGGTATCCTCGGCACGATCGCGATCGGCGGACCCGCGCTGGCGATCACCGGGTTCGACATGATCGGCACGCTGTCGGCCGCGCCGGGCACGACGAAATGGGCCGACGACAAGTAGGTTCGGTCCAGCGGATCGCGGACCGGCTGTTCCGCAACCCGATTCGCCACACCGTGCATTGTGAGAGCCCCCAGGACTGGGGGCTCCTTCCCGGTGGGTTGCGCGTAGCATCGATCCACCTGTGTGGCCGAAAGCGGTGAGCTCCAAGCGAATTCACCGCAAACCCGCAGGTGTGACGGTGCTCGTCGAGGGGGCGAGCGCCGAGATTCGATGACGGAATGGAAATATCGATGAATCTCCGCAGCCTCACCGCGGCCTCCGCGCTCACGATCGGCGCACTGACCGCCGGGCTGACCACCGCCCACGCCGCCCCGGCTCCCACGCCGGAGCAGACCGGGATCAGGTACTCGGTCAAACTCGTGGACAAGACGGTCGTCACGACCTTGCAAGGGGGGACCTTCCGGCTCGCGCAGGACGAGAAGTCGTACTCCATCACCGATTCCCACGGTGCCACCGTGGTCTCGTTGCCCACCGACGTGCGGGTCGACGACGTCGCCGTTCCGGTGAAGCCCGTGGTGAACAACGACGGCACCGTCCTCGAACTGACGCCGCAGAAGACGATGACCACCGACCATCCGGTCGCCGTCCAGCCGATCGCGTCGCCGCTCGAGAACCAGCGCGCGATGAACGATTTCTCCAGCCAGTTCGGAATCGCCACGGCCGTGGGCGGATTCGTCGGCACCGCGATCGGCGTCGTGGTCGGCGGAATCACCGGCTGCATCCTGGGCCTGCCGTTGCTCGGCGTCGGCTGCATCCCCGCCGCGCTCGCCGGAGCCGGTGTCGGCGGCATCCTCGGCACCATCGCCGTCGGTGGCCCCGCACTCGGCATCGCGGGATTCGACCTGATCAACACCCTGCAGGCCGCTCCCGGAACCACCAAGTGGGCCAAGGACTCCGCGGGCAACTGAGAGCTCCCCACATCGAAGGCCGGTCGCTCGCACAGCGGCCGGCCTTCGCCGTTACGGCGCCGGATACGACGAAGGGGCGCTGCCGGTGTCGGCAGCGCCCCCTCGTGCTGGTGCGAACTTACTTCTTGCGGCTGCCCGGGGCCTTCGCTCCGGACTTGAAGCCCAGGCCGCCCGGCTTGGCGGTCGGGGGCTGGACGGCACCGTTGCCGCTGTCTGCGGATTCGGTGGCGGCCGCCGTGGTCGGCTCCGGAGTGTCCGATGCGGACGCCGGCTCGGTCGCGGGGACCTCGGCCTCGGCTGCTTCGCTGCCGGCCGTCTCGGCCGGTGCCGCTCCGTTACCGGATTCCGTTGCCGCCGTAGCGGGTTCGGCAGCGGCGGGCTTGGCGGCACCCGGGGCCTTGGGGCCGGGGCGCTTGAAGCCGGACTTCATCGCCAGACCCTTCGGAGCCACCGTCGGTTTGGTCTCGGTGGGACCGGTGGCAGCTGCCGGCTCAGCGGTCGCGGTTTCCGTGGGAGCCTCCGCAGGCGCGGCCTCGGCGGCGGGCGCCTCGGCCGGGGCTTCGCTCGCGGGCTTGGCGCCCGGAGCCTTGGCCTTGCCCTTCATGGCGAGACCCTTGCCGCCGGGTGCTTTGGCGGCGCCCTTCATGGCCAGGCCGCCCGGCTTGGCGGTCGGCGCCGCCGGCGCCTCGGTGCTCTCGGCCGCCGGAGCTTCGGCAGCGGACGCCTCGGCCGCAGGGGCGTCGGCGGGCTTCGCAGTCGCCTTGGCGCCCGGTGCTTTCGCGGCGCCCTTCATGGCGAGCCCCTTGCCGCCGGGTGCCTTGGCGGCGCCCTTCATGGCCAGACCGCCCGGCTTGGCGGCCGGAGCCTCCGCGGGTGCTTCCGCGCTCGCCTCGGCGGCCTCCGGCTCCGGAGTTGCCTTGGCGCCCGGTGCTTTCGCGGCGCCCTTCATGGCGAGACCCTTACCGCCGGGTGCCTTGCCGCCACCCTTCATCGCCAGACCCTTCCCGGCGGCCGGCGCGGCCTGCTCGGCGGGGGCCTCGGCCTCGGGCTCGGCCGTCGGTGCCGCTGCCGCTTCGGCGGCCGGTGCCGCGGTCTCGGCGACCGGTTCGGGAGCCTTGGGCTGCTGGTTCACCTTCAGGTTCTCCGACAGTGCCGCCGGCTCGACCCGGTCGATCGACTGCAGCATCAGCTGCGCGACGTCCACGACCTCGACGCCCTGGCCGACCTCACCGGAATCCTTGCGCGCGGTCACACCGTCGGTGAGCATCACGCGGCAGAAGGGGCAGCCGGTGGCGATCAGCGACGGCGAGTTGCCGCCGTCCAGGGTGGCCAGTGCCTCGTCGGTCCGGTCGAGGTTGACTCGCTTACCGAGCTGTTCCTCCATCCACATGCGAGCACCACCGGCGCCACAGCACATCGACCGCTCGCCGTGGCGCGGCATCTCGGTCACCTTCGCGCCCGAGGCGGCCATCAGCTCACGCGGCGCGTTGTAGATCTTGTTGTGCCGGCCCAGGTAGCAGGGGTCGTGGTAGGTGACCTTCTCCGACACCGGCTTCACCTGGACGAGCTTGCGCTGGCGCACCAGCCGGTTGAGCAACTGGGTGTGGTGAACGACCTCGTAGGTGCCGCCCACCTGCGGGTATTCGTTGTTGAGCGCGTTGAAGCAGTGGGCACAGGTGACGACTATCTTCTTCTTCGACGGCTCCACACCCTCGAAGACGGAATTCAGCGTTTCGATGTTCTGCATCGCCAACTGCTGGAACAGGAATTCGTTACCCGCGCGGCGAGCCGAGTCACCGGTGCAGGTTTCCTCCGCACCCAGCACCATGAATTTCACGCCGGCGGTGGCGAGCAGTTCCGCGACGGCCTTCGTGGTCTTCTTGGCGCGGTCCTCGTAGGCGCCGGCACAGCCGACCCAGAACAGATATTCGTACCCGTCGAAACTTTCGGCGTCCTGACCGAATACCGGAATATCGAAGTCCAGCTCCGACATCCAGTTCAGGCGATCCTTGGCGTTCTGACCCCAGGGGTTGCCCTTGTTCTCGAGGTTCTTGAACAGGCCGGCCAGCTCGGAGGGGAATTCCGATTCGATCAGAACCTGGTAGCGACGCATGTCGATGATGTGGTCGACGTGCTCGATATCCACCGGGCACTGCTCGACACAGGCGCCACAGGTGGTGCAGGACCACAGCACCTCGGGGTCGATGATGCCGTTGACGTCCTCGCCGCCGACCAGCGGACGCTCGGCCTCGGCCTTGGCCGCCTCGGAGATCTTCGCCAGCGCGGCCTCGTTCGGCTTGCCCTCGGCATCGACCAGGCCGACCTCGTCGCCGCCCATATCCTTACGGCCACCGGCGAGCAGGTACGGAGCCTTGGCCGCACCGTGGTCCCGCAGGGACATGATCAGCAGCTTCGGCGAGAGCGGTTTACCGGTGTTCCAGGCCGGGCACTGGCTCTGGCAGCGACCACATTCGGTGCAGGTGGTGAAGTCCAGCCAGCCCTTCCAGGAGAAGTCCTCGATCCGTCCGGCGCCCAGGGTGTCGGTATCGGGGTCGACGTTCTCCATATCCAGGGCGCGACCCTTGGACATCATCGGCTTGGCCGCACCCAGGGCGACGCCGCCGTCGTCCTCACGCTTGAAGTAGATGTTGAAGAAGGCGGAGAACCGGTGCCAGGCCACGCCCCAGGTGATGTTGCGGCCGACGTAATAGAGGAACGCCATGCCCGACATCAGCTTGATGAAGGCGAAGATCGACACCATGGTCGCGTTGGCGGGCAGCAATTCGGCGACCCGCATGGTGAAGAAGTCCGTCGCCGGATTGCCCTCGCCGTTCAGCGCGATCTTTCCCGCCTTGACGAAGATCATGCCGAGGCCTTCCATCAGCACGATCGCTTCGATCACGTAGGCAGGCCCGAACTTCGAACCGCTGAATCGCGACAGGCGCTGCGGTACCCGCGGGTGATTGAGCTGGCGAATGGTGATCAGCGTGAGGATGCCGACCACGGTGCCGATGCCCATCAGCTCGTCCCAGAAGTGGTACACACCCCAGTTGCCGATGATCGGCCAGTGGAATTCGGGGTCGAACGTCTGCCCGTACGCCTCGAACCACAGGATGGCGCCGGTGATGAAGCCGATCATCACCAGCCAGTGCGCCCAGCCGACGGTGCGGAACTTGTTCATGCGGGTATGGGCGATGAACTCGACCAGCATCGTCTTGAGGCGTGGGAAGAACGGCCGCCAACGATCCGGTGCCGGCTGCCCGACCCTGATCGCGCTGAAGATCTTCCACGCGCCGCCGATGAACGACGCCCAGCACACCAGGCTGAGCACCGCTCCAATCGTGCCCAGCGTCACTGTCAGGGCATTCATGTCGCGACCTTCCTTCGGTTCCACGAGCATTCCGGCGACCGGGCTGGGGTCGCCGTCGGTTGCTCGTATCGTAACGGGCAGTAAGTTACCCGCCGGTAACTTATCTGTCCATCGTATGATGCACGAATGGTCTATCCCAGGTTGTGGGGTCCAACCGTACTGTGGGTGTGACCGTTCTCACGTGTTGGCCTGCGGTTTTGGCGTGATGGCGGTCGTCTGACACGGTAAATCCCGGCAAATCCGGTGTTCGAGCCAGGTCAGGCTTACACGCCGCAAAGACGAACCGTTGGCGAATCGGTCCTCAATTGTTAGGGCACATAACAATTCTCGCTTTCGGTCGGTGTATTCGACTAAGCTCACCTCGTCCTGCTTGCTGTGTGCACCTTCACACTGCTCGGGGAGGTCCGTCAGGTTTGAAGTCGGGGTTGATGGCCTGATGGATGCGTGGGCTCTCGCGGAGAAGTTGCGTGCGGCAAACCCTGATGACGGATTGGAAACCGAATGAAGCTCCGCAGAGGTACTGCGGTCGCCGCTATGGTCATCGGCGCAATGACCGTGGCGTTGGGAACTGCCAACGCCGACCCTGCACCAGCCCCGGCTCCGGCCGCCGACGCCAAGCCGGGGATCGATTACTCCACCAAACTGGTCGACAAGACGGTCGTCACCAAGCTCAAGAACGGCACGTTCGAGCTCGTGGAGAAGCACGGCACGACTCCTGATCAGAAGCAGCAGGTCGTCGACATCAAGGATCAGGCCGGCAATGTCGCCCTGGAGATGCCGATCGACTACCGGATCGCGGGCGTTCAGATTCCGATCAAGCCCGTGCTCAAGGACAACGGCACGGTGCTCGAGCTGACCCCGGACAAGCCGGGCAATGTCGACCTGACCAAGCCGGTTGCCGCCGCCCCCGTGGCCGCGGTCGCCGACACGAAGGTCGACCAGCAGGCGCCGATCCAGGCCGATAAGCCGGTTCTGGTCGCCAAGGACGTCGCCTCGCCGATCGAGAACCAGCGCGCGATGAGCGACTTCGCCACCAAGTTCGGTCTGGCGACCGCGATCGGTGGCTTCGTCGGTACCGCCATCGGCGCCGTGATCGGCTGTGTCGTCACGATCGTCGCGGGCTGCATCCCGGGTCTGGTCACCGGCGCGGGCGTCGGCGGCATCGTGGGCACCGTCGCCGTGGGCGGCCCTGCTCTCGTCGCCGCGGGCGTCGAGCTGGTCAACACTATGCAGGCTGCCGACGGCACCACCCAGTGGTCGGATGCGGCCATGGCGGCCGCCAGCGGTCAGCCGCAGCAGGCCAAGTAATTCGCGGCACGGAGTCGGTGATCAGCCGGCTCCGGGACGTATGCGGCCCGTCTTCCTCGCGGAAGGCGGGCCGTTGTCGTTGCGGTTGTCGTTGCGGCGGTCAGTCCGCGCGCATCCGCAGCCGACCCGTGTAGCTCACCTCGCCGAGCGGCTTCCCGAATTCCGCGAAGGACCGTTCGGCGATCTCGAAGTGACCGTCCTCGCGGACCAAAAGCACTGTGCTGCAGCGAGTTCCGTGCCAGTCGTTGGCGACGAAGCGGGCCGATACCGAGCGTTCCTGCTCCGGCGGCAACCCGGTGTGCGGTAGTTCGGCATCGGGGGCGATGGTGCGGTCGGACAGGACGTCGAAATAGTCCTCCACCGCCGGCGAACCGACCACCGCGCCCAGCGCGCGCACGCCGTCGCGCACCTTCGGCCACGCCGTGGCGCCGGTGTAGGTATGCACGTCGCTCGCGCTTTCCGCGATGTGCCGGTCCGCGATGCCCGTCGGCCGTTCGGAGCCGGGTGCGGCCGAGCCGAGCAGGGCGGCATTGGACAGCCCGTGCACTCCGGGCGGGAGGGCCAGCGGAGTGGCCTCGCTGCGATTGCTGTGCCACCACAGCGTCTCCAGATCGGAGACGACCAGGTTGTAACCGTTGTAGTCGTCCAGATCGGCCGCAGCGGTGCGAACGAACTTCTCCGGTGCCGCGGAGCCGGTCAGATAATCCATCAGCAGAGCGCCGCGGGAGCGGGCATCGGTGCGCTTCTCGGCCGGGCCCCGCACATTGGTGACGGTCGCGAAACGGCCGGCTTCGGGAACGATCCCCAGCCAGGTGCCCGGCACACCGTCCGGGGCTCCGAGATCACGTCCGGCCAGCATATTCGGCCGCTCCGGCCACCATCGCATCGATTCGGTTGGGCGCGTGTAGAACTCGTCCCGATTGGCCGCCACGATCAGCCGATACTCCGGATGCGCGCGCCACCCGATCAACACCAGACACATAACTCCAGCATGCACCCGCCGGGGTGAACACGGCATCGGGACGGCAGCCGGCGGACGGGTCCATCCCGCGGAGACGACGAAGGCCCGGCATTTCTGCCGGGCCCTCGACGATGCTCGAAGCGCTCAGTTGGTGCGAACCCGCAGACCCGGGTTGTCGGAGAGCACCTGGTTCACCGGCTGCGCGAACAGCTGCGGCGCATCACCGGTCAGGGCGCCGATCAGGTTCGGGATCTCGCAGATCGGGTAGTCGGCCACCGAGGAGGCGCTGGAGATGCCCAGGGCCAGGGTGCCGGTGACGATCGGGCCGCCCGAATCACCCGGCAGCGCACAGATGTTCGCCGAGAACGACTGGGTCAGATCGCGGTCACCGACCTGGACGGTCTGATCCACCGCGTTCACCACACCACAGCTGAAGCCGGTGCGCGAACCCGACTTGCACACCGGGGCGCCGACGACGGGGTCGGCAACACCGGTGATCGCGATCGGCGCGGCGCCCGGCACCCGAACGAGGTTGTTGGCGAAGCGATCCCGGCTACCGGCATCGATCGAGACGATCGAGTAGTCCTGGTTGCCCAGGATCGACTTCTGGAAAGAGCCCAGCTGGGCGCCGACGTGGTTGCCCGGCAGCAGCTCGAACATGCCCGGCGCGTTCGCGGTACCGGCGGCCGGGATGTTCGGATCGCAATGTCCGGCAGTGATGTTCACAGGGTTGCCGTTGCGGTCCTCACCGTTGAAGCCGGTGGAGCAGACCAGCTGCATCTTGCCGGCCACCGACGCGTAGGAGTCGCCGCCCGCGCGGGGCGCGTTGGGCTGCTCACCGGCGATCGGCTTCACCTGCGGGTCCGACTCCGGCGGGCCCACCGGGGGAGCCGCCATCACGATCACGTGCGCCGGGTCGACGAAGCCCGGCATCGGCACGCCGGCCTTGTCCACGCGCACCGCGATGCTGTTGTTGACGGTGTCGATCACGACACCGCGCACGGCCTGCGCGACCCCCTCGGGCTGGCCCGACAGCCACTGCTGGAAGGCGTTCTTCTCGCTGCGCAGCACGGTCTGGCTCTTGGCCACGTCCTTCACGCCGAATCCGGCGTCCTGAGCGGCCTTCTTGGCATCGTCGAGGCCCTGGCCCGGAGCCAGCGCCACTACGGCCTTACCGGCATCGTCGAGCCACGCGCCCGCGAACGCCTGCGGGAACTGACGCTGTGCGGTCGCCGCGAACGCCGCCACGTGCTGCGCCACATCGGCGCGGTGCAGATACTCCTCCGGCGAGATCTTCAGGTCGCGCTGTACCGCCGCCGCCAGCTCGGCGGGCAGAGCGGGCGCCGGGGCGGGCGCGGGGTCCGCGGAAGAGGTCGCCGCGAGCGGCCCGAGAACCAGAACCGCCGCCGAGGCGGCGACGGCCGCGCTGCGGAGGCGGGTGCGCGGGGCACGTCCCGCGGCGGACGAAAGTCGGATGCGTGGCAGGAGCATGAGGCGACTATATGGGGTTTGCGCGGCTATGCCTACTTGTCGCGGACTTTGGCCGAACGCACACCCGGCATACCGGAAAACGATACTCGCTGTTCACCCGGCCCGGATCGCGCCGAGGGGCACGTTCGCACCCGCGAACGTGCCCCTCGGCGCGACGGGAGATCGTCAGCCCGCGTTCGGGCGAGTACGCACCGTGATGCCGGCGCCCAGGCCGCCACCGGAATTGGCGTCGATATCGCTGAGGATCTGCCGAATCGGGATGCCCAGCGTGGCGGTGCCGCCGTACTGCGCCAGATCCATGTTGGCGGCCTTGCAATCGGGTGCGTCGGCGGCGTTGGAACCGCTGGTGATGCCCAGTGCGAGGGTGCCCGAGACGATCGCGCCGCCGCTGTCGCCACCGAGGGTGCACGCCGAGCTGGCGAAGCCGCGCACCGTCTTGGATTCGCCCTCGGCGGTGAACAGTGCCGTCTCGACCCGGTCGGCGACCACGAATCCGCAGGTGAAGGTGGACGATTGGCCCGACTTGCAGATCGGGGCGCCGGTGATCGGCTCGGCGATTCCGGTCAGTGTGAGGGTGGTGCCGTTGGCGCCGCGCACCGAGGGCTGGTCCATCCCGGCGGTGATCGCTCGCTCGTTGAGCTTGATCACCGAGTAGTCCAGTCCGGTGCTGCCACCGAGCTGCGCCTTCACGAAGGTGCCGAATTGCGTGCTGGCCTTCAGGTTGCGCAGGTTCGGCAGGTAGACCCCGGCCTCGGAGTCGCCCTTGCCCACATTCGGATCGCAGTGTCCGGCACTGATGTTCAGCGCGTTGCCGGCGGCGTCGATGCTGTTGAAGCCGAAGGAACAGACGTCCACCGACTTCAGCGCGGAATCGTCGAGGGAGGTGGGTGCGCTGATGTAGGTATCACCGGCCATCGGGCGATGCTCGACCGGGCCGCCCCCGTCGGGCGAGAGCACGACCTTGACGTTGGCGATCAGCGTCGGAAGGTTCAGCAGGTGACCGGCCGGGGTGTTCGCGACGCTCAGCACCAGCTGGCTGTTCAGGAAATCGATGGCGACCGAATTGATTCCGGCCGACAGTTCCCGCGGCAGCCCGCCGATCCACTTGACGAGCTGGTCGAGTGAGCTCTCCAGATTGTCGGCCGAAATCGGTGCCAGGCGAGTCTGATATCCAGCGGAGTTGGCGATGCGCGCGGCGTCGAGTGAGGTCACCGCCATCACCGGCTTACCGTCGGCGCCGAGCCAGGCACCGGCGAAGGCCTGCGGGTGCGAGGACCGGAAGTCGCGGGCGTAGTCGCGCAACTGCTGAGCGCGGGCGGCGCGGTCCAGATACTCCGCGGGCGACATCTTCAGATCGCGGCCGATGGCCTGCACCAGTTCCGGCGGCAGCTGGTCGGCCGCCGACTGGGCGGGCGCCGGATCGGCGAGCGCGGGCGATGTGGCGATCCACGGGCCGAGCAGAAGGGTCGAAGCGAGGGCGACAGCAGCAGTTTTCACCGACGCGCGTGCCACCGAGGCGCGTCCGACCGTGGCGCGACGCGCCGCCAACTTGCGCATGGAGTCCCTTCGTCAGGCACATACGTGCCGGCCACCCGTGGGCGGTAAACCATTGGGTGGCAACAGCCCTCGACCATCAAGCAGACCGTCCGCCCGGTGCAAAGTCCGGTACGACCGGTCAGCGCATCACTTTAGGGCACAACGGCGTGAGTTTCGCTACGAAATCATCACGAGCCGGTATCCCAAGGCTGCGGAACGTTCGACGGCCACGAGAATCCCGGCACTTCGTCGAACGGGTCGGGCGCGGTCGTGGTGGTACGAGGGGCGGTCGAGGGCCGACGCCGCGTGGTCGTCTCCAGCGTCGTGGTCGGCGTCTGGGTGACGGAGGTCGGCGACGACGGCGGTGGTGGCGTGGTCGTCGGAGTTTCGCTGGGCTCCTGCGGCGCCGGTGCCGGCGCGACCACGGGTGGCGGCGGGGGCGGGGGCGGGGGAGAAACGACGGTGGTCGTCACCGGTGCGGGGGCCTCGGCCGCACCCGAAACGGTGGCGGGTAGCCGGGCTGGAGCCTCGCCGTCGCGCAGCATCATCGCCGCCGCGACGCCGCCGAGAGCGAGTCCCGCCAGCGCCGCGGCCGCAGCTATCAGAATTGCGGTGCGGCGGTTCTTCTTCGGTGCGGGCGCCGCCGCGGTGGCCGGCGCCGCCTTGGTGACCGCGACCGTCGCCTCCGGTGTCGACGCCGCCGGAGTTTGCACCGGGACCGCTGCCGAATACGCCTGCAGAGTGGCGGAGGCGGCCGGCACCGCGGGGAGAACGTCGGTCGACACCAGGGCGTTGTCGGCCGCGGCCGGATCGGGCGGGGTGGTGCCGGCCGGGGTGGCGAGCACGGCCGCCAAGGCCTCGCGGGCCGCGTCGCGCGCGTAGCCACGGCTGTCGGCGGCCGCGGGGAGATCGGCTTCGCTGACCAGGACCACCGAGCGCAGCCCGAGGTAGTCGAGGGCCTCGCGCAAACCGCGTACATGTTCGGCCGGCCAGTCACCGGGATGGGTGGCATAGAACTCGGCCGGGCCGTTCAGATGTTCGGCGGCCAGATTGATCAGGCAGAACATCGCGGTCGCCACCAGATCCTCGGCGCGGTAGGCCTCCCCGTCGTCCACGGTGATACCGGCCGGATCGCCGACCGCGCGGACGAATCCGGTGATCGAGTGGGTATGGCCGGGCGGCGCCTCACCGCCGAGTGCGGTGTCGCCGTCGTCGGACATGTGCAGCACCGACTCGCGCGCGATGTACAGGGGTTCGGGCGTCTCGTCGGTCTCGCCACCGCTGGTGACGATCGCCGCGACGCATTCGTCCTCGGCGATCCGCAGGCCCACCCCTGTGGCCATCCTCAATACCTCGCTTCGGTGTTTCGAGCGCGCCGATCACACGAGTAACGAACCGTGTCCCATTGCGCGGAGCATCGACAATAACTCCGAGCGCGACCCGGCTCCGATTCGACGCCGGATCCGCGCGACATGATGCTCCACCGTCTTCGCGGAGATGTACAGCCGAGCCCCGATTTCACGGTAGGTGAGGCCCAGCAGGACCAGTTCGGCCACTTCGCGTTCGCGTTCACTGAGGACCGAGGCGGCCGCCGCCGGTTCGGGGGTCGTCGCGGCGCGCGGGGCGGCCGGGGTCCGCTCGGGTGCGGCCGAGGGCCGGGAGCCGGTGCGCACCGTCCGGGCCAGTTTCAACAGGGCCGTCGCGGTGGCGGGATCGCCGGCGCTCAACGCTGCCTCACTGGCCAGGCGGGCGGCATCCCAGACCATGCCGATCGCGGCCAGGCGTCGCACCGCCGCCGTCACCCGATCCTCGGCGACCTCACCGCGCAGCACCAGCACCCAGGTGCGTCCGGCGTCGGCGAGGATCGCGGCATGCGGATCACCCGCCTGCGCAGCCGTTTTGAGCAGTCGAGCGGGTGGCATCAGTTCGTCCGGGCGTTCGTGTGCGATCGCGGCCTGAATCTCGTACCAGTGGAACACATTCGCCCAGGCCGGGGGATTTCCCGCGCTGCGCAGCACATCTCGCGCCGCCTCCACCAAACGGGTTATCCGCTCCTGCTCACCGAGGCGGATGGCGGCCAGCCACAGTTCACCGATCGGCAGCAGGGCGGGCAGGTCGGCGTCGACCTCGTCGAAGGTCGGGTAGGCGGCCTCCCAGGCGCGCAGCAGGACACCGTGATCACCCGCGCGGCGGGCCAGCCCGACCAGGACGCCGTGCGCGAGCAGGCGATCGCGCGGCGGCAGGGCGGTGGTGTCGACGGCCGCGACCGTCTTCGCCGCGGTCTGTTCGTCGCCGCCGAGCATCGCCGTCCAGGCCGTCAGCACCCGGATCTGCGGATCGTGCGGATCGGTGCCGTGCAGAGCGTCGGCGGCGCGGCGGGGCTCGCCCATACTCAGGCACAGCAGCGTCGCCAGCGCGACCGGAGCGCACGGCAGCAGGCGGTCCTCCGGCGCCGCGGTGCGGGCCAGCTGGATCAGGGCGGCCGCGGCCGAGGTCGCGGCACTGCGGGATTCGCCGGTGATGCTCTGCGCCAGCGCGGTCGCGAACCGACCGGTGCGGGCATTGGTTTCCGTGGGCGGCCACTGTGCCGCCGAACCCGACACCGCCCGCGCGTCCCCGACCGCTCCGGCGAGGTGGAACACCGCCGCGGCGGTCGCCCAGTCGGCGCCGGTACGGGTCGTGCCGAGCCAGGAATACAGCTGTACGGCCCGGCCGATCAGCCCCCGGCGAGCCTGGACGCTCGCGCAGATCCGTACGGCGGCGGCGAGTTCCGCGGGTTCGGCGTCGGTGCGCGCGAGAACGGGTTCGGCCAAGCGCAAGGCGGATTCGTCGTCGCCGTCGAATACGGCCGCGGTGGCGCGGGGGACGGCGATTCGCCGCGCCTCGTACCCACTGGCCACGGCGGCGGTGTAGTAGCGACTCGCCTCGCCGCCCGCGTTGTCGGCCGCGGCGCGGAGGAATTCGGCGAGCCGCTCGTCGCGGACCCCGGATTCGGCCAGCTGCAGGGCCGTGTGGTCGCGCAGGAGCCCGGCCTCGAGCCGGGCGGTGAGCAGGCGGCGCTGAATCGAGACGAACCGCCGTTCGCCGACCAGGGTGCGCAGCGGTTCGATGGCGGGACTCAGCAACAGGTCGGCGTCGGTGATCAGGGCACCGGCGCGGGCCCGGTCGACGAGTCCGACGGCCGTCGCCTCGTCGGTGCCGAGCACCTCGGCCAGCTCGCCCGGATCGAGGCCGGCGCCGGTGGTGGCGACCGTCAGAACCTCGAGCAGCTGCGGTTCGGTGTCGTCGAGAAGCGTTCGCGCCCATGAGGTCACGGCCTGATCGACCGCCTCGATTCCGTCCTCGAGCCGGGTGGCGCAGGCCGCCGTGAGCGCCGCCACCACACCGCCGGGGATGCCGCCGGTGTGCCGGTGGACGTGGTCGGCGACCGCGCGCGGCACGGTCATCCCCAATTCGCGGGCGAACGGAGCGATATCGGCGGTCCCGAGCGGGCGCAGTTCGACCACCCGGCCGCGCCGCGACACCGCGTCCGCCAGGGCGCGCAGGGCGGTGTCGTGCGGTTGCGGACGGGTCGCGACGATGATCGTGCGCGAATCCGATTCCACAGCGGCACAGAGCTTTTCCAGCTGCAACTGGTCCAGGGTATGCGCGTCGTCCACGACCACGGCGGCGCGGGTGTCCGGCGGCGTGGTGGTCGCGCTCACATCGTCGAAGCAGCCGATACCGCTGCGCCGCAACCTGTTTCGGACGGCGGCGAGCAGCGTGGACTTCCCGGTGCCGCACCGCCCCCGAATCAGGTAGACGAGCGGATCCGGCGAGCCCGAATCCAGTTCCCGGAGAATCTCCCGCGCGCCCGGAATGGCGCCGAATGCGACCGCGAGGTTGCCGACCACTGTCACCGATCCTCAGTTGCCTTTGTGGGGCAGCACTTGGCCTGGGAGTTGCACGGCCGTGTCGACTGCGTTACCCGCCTGATCGAGTCCGTTGTTCAAGACATTGCCCAACGAGCCGCCGGGCGAGCTCGGCACTGTGGGCTGGGAGGGAGCCGACGGCGCCGACGGAGTCTGCACCGGCACCTGTGGCGGCGCCTGCGGTGCGGGGCTGTTCGGCGCGGGGGAATCGGGCGCCGGGGAATTCGGCGCCGGAGCGTTCGGTGCGGGCGCCGCGGCGGATTCGGGTGCGGGCGCATTCGCCGCCGGGGAATTCGGAGCGGGCGAGTTCGCCGCCGCCGTGCCCGCGGCCGGGGTCCCCGCGGAGTTGTCGGCGGCCGTGCCGGTGTGGTTCGTGCCGGGGTGGTTCGCGGCCGTCACCGGGTTCCCCGCCGTCGGATGCGCGGGGTCGGTGGCGCCGGCCGGGGCGACCCCGGCCGAGGTCGCGGCCGCATGAGCCGCGGACGTCGCCGCGGCGGGGGAGGGCGACGAGTTCGAGGGGCTTCCCGCGGTGCCCAGGGCCAGGGTGCCGGTGGCTATCGCGCCCACGGCGATCGCGGCGCCGGCGATGAAGGCGACGCGGCGCCACCGGCTGGTTCCGGACGGCGCGGTATCGGCCGGCGGCGGCTCGACGGTGGCCCGGTCGCTGAGCGCCGGCAGGGCCGTGGTCGTGGCGTCGTCGGACACCGGTTGCGGCTCAGCGAAATCGGGTTCGAAATCGGGTACGGCCAGGGCGGCGGCATGACGCCGCGATTCGGTGTACAGGTCCGCGGCGAGCAAGCTCGCTCCTCGCGCGCTGAGCGAACCGGGGTCGGCGACGGGGGCGATCGGGATCGCGAACTCGCCGGAAAGCAGTTCGGTGAGCAGGCCGATCGAAGCGCCACCACCGGTGAGCAGGATCCGGCCCACCTGGTCGACGCCCAACCCCGCGCGCCGCACCGCCTCGTGCACGAGGCTCAGCGAATCCGCGAGCGGACCGCGGAACAGATCCTCCACGTCGTCCCGGACCAGGCGCACATCGCGCGCGATACCGGCCAAGCGGACCGGAACCACCGTGGCGGTGTCGGTCGAAAGCCGGTGTTTCGCATCGGCGCACCGGTTTCGCAGTATCGACAATTCGCGTTCGACAACCGGGTCGAACGGATCGAAATCCGTTTCTCCCAATGCATTTGCCAGCACGTAGCGCATCGTCAGCAGATCGAATTCGGCGCCGGAGACCTCGGTGGAGCGAACCGGTTCGCCCAGTAGTCCCGAGTGTGGACCGGAACCGACCACCGAGACCGTGGTGCCGGTGGCGCCGGAGTCGTAGACCACGACCGGGGTATCGGCTGGGAAGGGAGTGCTCGCCTCGAGCCAACGGAGCGCGGCGAGCGGTTCGGCGACCAGGACCACCGCCTCGGCGCCGGCGCGGTCGAGCGCGCGGCGCTGGGCGTCGACGATGTGTGCCGGCCACCACGCCGGCATGGTCGCGACCGCGGAATCCGGATCGAAATCGGCGACGACCTGGGAGATCGTTTCGGCGACCAGATCCGCGGCAGCGACCGAGGAGCCGTCGGGCAGGAGAATATCGACCGGATCGCCCACGCGGGACAATAGATTCTCCGACAATTCGGGCGCCGATCCGAAGCGGTGGCGACGAATGTGAACAGAGACATTTTCCGGGTCGGCGCTCGCGGAAGTGGAGCCGGTCGCGGCAACTGTGCGCGACGACCCGACCGTGATGCCGAGCGTCAGGCCCTGAGTCATTCGAGAACCCCTGTCGTTGGTATTTGCGGTCGTCACGAATATTTACGGTCGTCACGATCTATCCCACTGTCGGTTGCCGGGGGGCCGTCGTTACCGCTGATCCGGAAGGTTCGGGGAAAGTCCCCTAATGCTCCCGAATCCCCTATCGGCACCGATACGGAAATCAGGGGATTCGCCCCGTTTCGCGTAACGCCGGAGGTTCTTAGCGTGAAAGGCAATTCGACTGCTGCGGATCGACACGATGGTCCGCCGATCCAGGAGACGATCTGCGATGACCCCCAACGCCATTCTCGAATTCATCCTCAACCTGTTACGCGACCACGAGGCCGCCGTCGGTTACTGCACCAACCCGACCGAGTCGCTGTGCGCGGCCGGTCTGGAGGCGGTGACGCCGGAAGATATCGCCGCCGTGGCGCCGATGGTCGCCGAATCCGCGCTGGTCACCGGCGGCTCGCAGCTTGCCGCCATCGTGGCGGCCGGGGGCGGGGCGGCCGCCAGTGGCGGACTCGGCGCGGCGGCCGGCGGTAGTGGTGGGCTCGCGGGCGGCCTGGCCGGCGAAGCGGGGGCGATCAGTGAAGCCAACCTGGGAGCCGGGGCCGCGCTCGGCGGAGAAACCGGAATCGAGACCGGTGCGGGCCTGGGTCTCGGCGCGGGACTCGGCGCCGACCTGGGGGCGGGGCTGTCCGCCGGTCTGGGCGCGGCCGCATCGCTCGGCGCGGGCGCCGCGGCCGGGCTCACCGCCGGACTGGGCGCCCTGACCGGGGTCGCGGTCGGCCTGGGCGGCGGGCTCTCGGGAACCGGCACCGCCGGCACCGATCTCGGCCTCTCCGCCGGAATCGAAGGCGCCGCCGACACCGTCGCGCAGGTCGGCGCCGACCTCTCCGACGAAATCGGAACCGGTATCCAAGCCGGAATCGCCTCCGCCGCAACAGGATTGACCGAAGCCACTGCGGGCCTCGGTGCCGGCCTCGGCGGAGCGCTGAGCGGTGCGGCCGAAGCCGGCGCCGGTCTGGGAACCGAACTCAACGGAGCACTCGGCGGCGCAGCCGAAGCCGGCGCCGGCCTGGGCGCGGCGCTCGGAGGCGCCCTCGGGGGCGCGCTGAACGCCGGCGGGCAACTCGGCACGGGACTCGAAACCGGACTGGGCGCCGACCTCGGCGGTGCGTTGGGCGGTGCGGCGGAAGCCGGCGCCGGCCTCGGTGCCGCCCTGGGCGGTGCGGCAGCAGCCGGCGCGGGCCTCGGGGGTGCGTTGGGTGGTGCGGCGGAAGCCGGCGCGGGCCTCGGAGGTGCGCTGGGTGGTGCGCTGAACGCGGCTGGTGACTTGGGTGCCGGGTTGTCGGATGCTGCGGGTGCGGCAACCGGGGTCGGTTCGGAACTGGGCGGTGCCCTGGGTGGTGCGGCCAACGCCGGAGCTGATCTCGGTGGTGCGCTGGGCGGTGCCGCCAATGCCGGAGCTGGTCTTGGAGGAGCGCTGGGTGGCGCGGCGGAAGCTGGCGCGGGTCTCGGCGGTGCGCTGGGTGGTGCCGCCGGCGCAGGGGCGGGTCTCGGTGGTGCGCTGAACGCGGCGGGTGATTTGGGTGCGGGGTTGTCCGGTACTGCGGGTGCGGCGACCGGGGTGGGTTCAGAACTGGGCGGTGCCCTTGGTGGTGCGGCGGAGGCCGGCGCTGGCCTCGGTGGCGCCCTGGGTGGTGCCGCCGACGCAGGGGCGGGTCTCGGTGGTGCGCTGAACGCGGCGGGTGATTTGGGTGCCGGGTTGTCGGGTGCTGCGGGTGCGGCCACCGGGGTGGGCTCCGAACTGGGTGGCGCGCTCGGGGGTGCGGCCAACGCCGGAGCCGGTCTGGGCGGAGCGCTGGGTGGTGCGGCGGAGGCCGGTGCCGGTCTTGGCGGTGCGCTCGATGCGGCTGGCGATTTGGGTGCGGGATTGTCGGGTGCTGCGGGGGCGGCGACCGGAGTGGGTTCCGAGCTCGGCGGCGCGCTGGGAGGTGCCGCCAACGCCGGTGCCGGACTGGGCGGTGCACTGAGTGGTGCGGCCAACGCTGGCGCGGGTCTCGGGGGGGCGCTGGGCGGGGGCGCGAATGCCGGTGCGGGGCTGGAGGGTTCGCTCGGGGACGCGGTTCACTCGAGCGGCGATCTGGGTGGTGCGACGCAGGCTGGAGCAGACCTCGGTGGAGCTCTCGGGGGTGTGACCGAAGCGGGGGCCGGACTCGGTGGTGCGCTCGGTGGAGCGGCGAATGTGGCTGGGGGATTGGGTGATTCGCTCAGCGGTGCCGCGAATGCAGGTGGGAGTCTCGCTGGGGCCCTGAACGGTGCTGCGAACGCTGGTGCGGGTCTCGGCGGTGCCTTGGGCGGTGCTGCGAATGCTGGTGCCGGGCTGGGCGGTGCTGCGAATGCTGGTGCCGGGCTGGGCGGTGCCGCGAATGCTGGTGCGGGAGTGGGTGGTGCCGTGAACGGTGCTGCGAACACCGGTGCCGGACTGGGCGGTGCCTTGGGCGGTGCCGCGAATGCTGGTGCCGGGCTGGGCGGTGCGGTGAACGCTGCCGCGGGGCTCGGGGGTGCCACCAGCATCGGAGCCGGGCTCGGTGGGGCGGTGGCCTCGGGGGCGCAGGGCGCTACCGGGCTGGAGACCGGGTTGTCGGGTGGTCTCGGCGGCGCGGTGCACAGTGGCGCCGATCTGTCCGGGGCCGCGGCTTCGGGTGTGCATGCGGCCGGGGATCTGTCGTCCTCGCTGTCGGGTACGGCGACGTCCGGTGTGCACGGCGCGACCGGCCTGGGAACCTCGCTGCCCGGATCGGCCGATGCGGGAGTCCACACGGCCGGTGACTTGGCGACCTCGCTCTCCGGAGCCGGTGCGTCGGCCGTGCACGGTGCGGGTGACCTGGGTACGTCGTTGTCCGGCGCGGGTACGGGCGCGGTCCACAGTGCGGGCGACCTGGGCGCGTCGTTGTCCGGGACCGCCGCGTCGGGTGTGCACAATGCCGGTGACCTCGGCACCTCGTTGTCCGGTACGGCGGAATCCGGTTTGCACGGTGCGGGCGGTCTGTCGACCTCGCTGTCGGGCGCGGCCGATTCGGGACTGCACGCTGGTGCCGATGCGGGTTCGGGTCTGGCGGGCTCGGTCGATTCGGGGTTGCACGCCGGTACGGATGCTTCGTCGGCGCTCTCGGGTACGGCCGCCGGCACGTGGTCCGGTGTCGACGTGTCGCATGCGTTCGGCAGCGGCGTCGGGACCGACATCTCCGGCGTCGGCACCTCGGGGATCGGCGGCGGCGTGGACAGCGCCCTGGGCGGAACCGCGCACAGTGGAATCGACAGCACCCTGGCGGCGGGCGGCAACAGCTCGCTGTCCGGCGGGCTCGACACCGGCGGTCACACCGATTCGAGCCTGTTCGGCGACGCGTCCGGCCACGCCTCGACCGTCACCGATACGCACGCCTCCGGTGACATCACCGGCGGACTGCTGCACTGAGGGTAGCGGCGAAATACCGGATCGAGTAACGAACAGGTTGGGGTGCTGAGAAAATGAGCAGTATGGTCGCGGCGAACACCGCCCCGGAGGCGGCTGCCTCACCGCTGTCGCGGATTCTCGCCGAAACCATCACCGCCGCGCGCACCGCCGATCGCGACGATCTGGTCGGCCGGCTGGAGGTGCTGGCCGGCCGGATCCGCGACCCTCGCCGCCGCATCGTGGTGGTGGGCCTGGGCAATCAGGGCAAGAGTCAATTCGTCAACGCGCTGCTGAATCTCGACATCAGCCCGGTCGGTGACGATGCGACCACCGGTGTGCCGATCGTGCTCGCCCACGGCCCGCAGGCCCGGGCCGAGATCGTGATCACCACGCCGTCCGGTGACGAGCGCGACAACCGGCGGATCTCGTTGCCGCTCAGCGATATTCACACCGTCACGCCGCAGTCTCCGCACGGCCGGGTGGCGCGGGTGGAGATCGAGTTGCCGAATCCGCTGCTGGCCGACGGAATCGTCGTCATCGATACGCCGCCGGTCGGCGGCCACGCGACCGCCACGGCCGCGGCGGTTCTCGCCCTGGCCCCGGCCGCCGACGCGGTGCTGGTGCTCTCGGACGCCTCCACCGAACTGACCGAACCGGAGGTCGACTTCCTGCGGCAGGTGCGCGAATTGTGCCCGGCCGTTGCCCTGATACTCAGCAAGATCGACCTGTATCCGCATTGGCGTCAGGTCTTGCAGGCCGATCAGGCGCATCTGGAACGTAATCGCCTGGCGTTGCCGATCATTCCGGTATCGGCGCTGCTGCGCAGCCACGCCATGCGGCTACAGGACCAGCAGCTGGGCCGGGAATCCGGGTTCGGTGTGCTGTTCGACTTCCTGCGGGAACAGGTGGTCGCCCGGGACCAGGCGGCGGCGCAGCGGGCGGTGGCGCTCGATATCTGTTCCGCCGCAGAGCATCTCGCGCTGGCACTGAGCAGCGAGCTGGTCGCTCTGCGTGACCCCGAACGCGGCGCGGCGGCCATCCGCGAACTGCGCACCGCCAAGGCGCAGGCCGAGGAGCTGCATCGCCGGACCGCCGCCTGGCAGCAGACACTGGGCGACGGCATCACCGATCTGGCCGGCGATATCGACCATGATCTCCGAGATCGGTTGCGCGCCATCGGCAGAACCGCCGAGGAGTGGGTCGACGAGAACGACCCCGGCAGGCTGTGGGAGCAGCTGGAACAGTGGCTGATGCAGACGACCGACACCGCCATCGGCGACAATCTGCTGTGGACGCATCATCGCGCCATCCACTTGGCCGAGCGGGTAGCCGAGCACTTCCTGGAGTTCGGGGCGGTGGATCTGCCCGCGGTGCGGTCGGGTTCGGAGTTGGAGGAATCGCGGGTGGCGGCGGTGACGCTGGCCGATCTCGAGCCGGATCTAGGCATCGGCCACAAACTGCTCGTCGGTATGCGTGGTTCCTACGGCGGCATGGTGATGATCGGTCTGGCCAGTACGGTCGCCGGCTTGGCCCTGATCAATCCGGTCTCACTGGGCGCGGGTGTGCTGTTGGGCGGCAAGGCGTTTCGCGACGACAAACGGGAGCGGCTGGCCCGCAAGCGCAGCGAGGCGAAGATGGCGGTGCGCCGCTACCTCGACGATGTGAGTTTCGAGGCGGGTAAGGAGTCGCGCGACCGGCTGCATCGCATTCATCGCATTCTGCGCGATCATTTCACCGGAATCGCCGACCGGAGCCTGCGCTCGATCAACGACTCGCTGCAGGCCGCGCAGGACGCCGCCGGAGTGGCCAACGCGCAGCGCGCCGAGCGGTGCGCGGAACTCGAGCGGCAATTGCGCGTGGTGGCAGAACTGCGGCGTCATGCCGATGTGATGCTGCCGCCTGCGGGTGCGTCCGGACGTCATGCCCGCGGGGCGCAGTCGTAACCCACGGCACCGGTATTCCCGGACTGCTCGGGTACGGTCGACGCGTGAGTTACCAGGTCAGCGACCAGACGCCGGGCATCGTGGGGGAGGCGCGCCGGTTGGTTTCGGCCGCCCGCCAGGCCTACGCGCCGCGTTCGCGCCCCGCCGCGATGCTCGGTGACTGTGCGCGCCGTCTCGACCAACCGCTGCGGGTCGCGCTGGCCGGGCAGCTCAAGGCGGGTAAATCGACATTGCTCAATGCGCTGGTCGGGCAGGATATCGCGCCGACCGATGCCACCGAATGCACCCGGATGGTGACCTGGTACCGCCACGGCCCGGCGCCGCGGGTGAGCGCCCTGGCCGCCGACGGCGCGAGCGCCGATGTGGTGGTGCGGCGCACCCCCGGCGCGGACGGGCTTCCCGGGGCGCACGGGTTGAGTTTCGACCTGTCGGCGCTGCGCTGGAACGCCGCCGGTGAGCACGAGGTCGACCATCTGGATGTGCAGTGGCCGGCCGCCACCCTGGCGCGCACCACCATCATCGACACCCCGGGGACTTCGTCGCTGTCGCGGGAGGTGTCGCTGCGCACCTCGCGCCTGCTGACACCCGACGCGGATGCGGCGGTGACCGTGCCGGAGGCCGACGCGGTCGTCTATCTGCTGCGCCGGCTGGACGCCTCAGATATCGGATTCCTGGAGCGCATCGGCGCCGGAGGTGCTGTCCGGCAGGGTGGTTCGGGTCCGCTCGGCGTGATCGGCGTGGTTTCCCGGGCCGACGAGATCGGCGCCGGCCGCATCGATGCCCTGCATTCGGCTCGCGAAGTCTCGGCCCGATTCGCCACCGAACTGGAACGAACCGGGTTGTGCCAGGCCGTCATTCCGGTCGCCGGTCTGCTCGCCTTCGCCGGTGCGACGCTGCGGCAGCGCGAATTCGACGCCTTCGAGGCGCTGGCGCGGATCTCGGTGGACGATCTGAGCATCGCGCTGTTGTCCGCGGATCGATTCGCCCATCCGGAGCTGCCCTTGCCGGTGCCGGCGGATCTGCGGGCGCATCTCGCGGCCCGGTTCGGCCTGTTCGGCATCCGCATGGCGGTGACGCTGATCCGCTTGGGTGTGCGCGATTCCGCCGCGCTGGCACGGGAACTCGCCGAGCGCAGCGGTGTGGAGGAACTGCGCACGGTGCTGGAAGTGCAGTTCGCCCAGCGAGCCGATCAGCTGAAGGCGCATTCGGCGCTGACGGCGGTGGCGCGCATCGTGGCCGCCCATCCGGGCACGCGCGCCGACGACCTGCTGCCCCATATCAACAGCCTGTTGGCGGATGTGCACGGATTCGCCGAGCTGCGTCTGCTCGGGCGGTTGCGCACCGACGAATTGCCGCTGCCCGCGGACGATGTCACCGAGTTGTACCGGTTGATCGGCGGTTCCGGCGTGGCACCGCACCTGCGTCTGGGGCTACCGCCGGACGCTCCGGGCGGCGAAGTGCAGGCGCACGCGGTGGCGGCGGTGCGGAAGTGGCGTGGCCGGGCGCGTCATCCGCTGGCCGACCGATTCACCACCGAGGCCTGTCTGACCGCGGCGCGGAGCGCGGAGGGAATCGTCGACCAGTTGCGGGAACCGGAAACCACGCCGATGAGCCGGGTGCGCCCGCCGCGCGCCCGCTGACCCTCGTACGGTGATGTGTCCCGCATCACAGTGGGTGCCTGTCACAACCACGTCCGGCCTGTGTCGAAACCGGATGTAAGGGCCGAACAGTCGGCCGGGCACCGATCCGAGGACACATCATGCCAACCGTCGTGACTCTCGATTCCTTCGTCAACTACCGCGAGAGCGGCACCGGACCGGTTCCGGTGGTCTTCCTGCACGGCAACCCGACCTCGTCGTATCTGTGGCGCAACGTGATTCCGCACGTCGACCCGCTGACCCGGGTGCTGGCGCCCGATCTGATCGGGATGGGGGAGTCGGGCAAGCCCGATATCGCCTACCGGTTCGCCGATCACGCCCGCTACCTCGACGCCTGGTTCGATGCCCTGGAACTGGAGGAGGTCGTGCTGGTGGGGCACGACTGGGGCGGTGCGCTGGGTATGGACTGGGCCGCGCGGCATGCCGACCGGGTGCGCGGCGTCGCGGTGCTCGAGACTTTCCTGCGACCGCTGCGCTGGTCCGAGATGCCCGAGCAGGGTGCGGAGCTGTTCCGGCGGTTCCGGTCACCGGAGGGCGAGCAGATGATCCTGCGCGACAACATGTTCATCGAATTCAACCTTCCGTTCGGCGCCCGCAGCCTGACTCCCGCCGACCTGGACGTATATCGGGCGCCCTATCCGACGCCGGAGTCCCGGCGGCCGATGTTGGTGTGGCCGAGGGAGATTCCGTTCGACGGCGAACCCGCCGACGTCGCCGCCGTCATGGAGAACTACGGCCGATGGATGGCTTCCACACCGGATATCCCCAAGCTGGTGATGGCTGTGGATGCCGGCGTCGGCCTCGGATCGTCGGACGCGGTGGAATGGGCGCGGCAGACCTTCGCCGCGGTCGAGGTCGTCGGAATCGGTGCGGCGGGACACCACGCGCCCGAGGACCGTCCCGACGCGATCGGAGCGGCCGTCGCGACCTGGCTGCGCGACTCGCGGCTCACGGAACCCCGAACCACGGTCCGGACAACACGGCAGTGACCTGCGCCGTTGCGGTGCCGTCCGCGGCACCGCACGATAGGTCGATGAGCGTTGACGACGCCGATGAGCGGATGGCCGAAACCGCCCTGGTCGATCGCGCCGTGGCCGGTGACCGAAGCGCCGTCACCGAGGTGGTGCGACTGCTACAGGATCCCCTGTACCGCTTGGCCTTACGGATGACCGGCAATCCGTCCGACGCCGAGGACGCGGTGCAGGAGATCCTGCTGCGCGCCGTCGGCAATCTCGCGAGTTGGCGCGGCGAGGCGAAGCTGACGACCTGGGCCTATCGCATCGGCGTCAACTATCTGCTGAATCAGCGCCGCCGCAGCCCGCAGGAATCGGCACGGCTGGATCTGGACGGCTTCGGCGCCAATCTGCTGGCGGGGCTGGCCGAACAGGACTACCGGGGCCCCGAGGCGACGGTGCTCACCCGGGAGGTCCGGCTCGTCTGCAGCCAGGCGATGCTGCAATGCCTCGCTCGTGACGAGCGGGTCGCGTTCGTCCTCGCCGATGTCTTCGAACTGTCCTCGGCCGAGGCCGCGTGGATCCTCGGCATCGGCGCGGCGGCCTATCGAAAACGATTGGAGCGGGCGCGAACTCGGCTCGGCAACTTCCTGAACGCCACCTGCGGGGTGGCGAATCCGGCAGCGCCGTGCCGATGTTCACGCCGCGTGCGGACCGCCGTCGATCAGGGCCGGGTGCGGCCCGGCAGGCCCGTCCTCGCCGGTCATCGGGTGACGCCCGGTGGTCGCAGCGCGGCCGACGCCGAAGCGCAGATGGCCGGCCTGCACGATGCCGCGTCGATCCTGCGGGCCCATCCGGATTACGCGATGCCGCCGGCCCGGCTGGAGGCGATCGCGACCCTGCTGGACTCCGGTCGCTTCCCCTTGCTCGACCGCTGAACGATCACACGTCGATCAGTGAACTCGACGGGTCCACAAGGATTTTCGCGTGCCGTTCGGGACTGCCCAGAGCGGTGAAGGCATTGTCGACACCCGCCAATCCCACGGTCCCGGTGATCAGCGGGGCGGGGTCGACCTTCCCGTGGGCGATCATGTGCAGGGTGTCGCGGAATTCGCCCGGGTCGTAGCCGAAGGCGAAGCGCAGTTCGATCTCCTTGTTGATCGCCATCGCGGGCCGGAAACGGTCGGTCTCCATGCAGACCCCGACCACCACGATGCGGGTCAGAGGCGGTGCGTCGGTGAGCAATTGGTCGATGATGCCCGGTACGCCCACACATTCGAACACCACCGGCCCGCCCGGCGCCGCGTCCAGGCTGTGCGCGAGGCGGAACAGATACCACCACGGCAGCTTCGGGATGCCGCGCAGTCGCGTCATGGTGTCGAAACCCAGATTGAGGATATCGGTGACGCCGGAGATGCGGCCCTTCGCGGGGTTGGCCGTCCACGGCGATTCCAGATTCGGATCCACCACCACATTCGCGCCACACCGGCGCGCGAGTTCGCGGCGGCGCGGTGAGAAGTCGCTGGCGACGATGTTTTTCACGCCCGCGGCACGCAGCATGCTGATGACCGCGAGGCCGATCGGCCCGCACCCGACCACGAACGCGGGCTGGTTGCGACCGACCCGCCCCTTGCGCACCGCATGCCACGCGACGGCCATCGGCTCGGTCAGCGCCGCACGGTCGGTGGCCAGCCCGTTGGGCACCGGGAACGT
The DNA here is from genome assembly GCF_001613505.1 of Nocardia mikamii NBRC 108933. Taxonomy (GTDB): domain Bacteria; phylum Actinomycetota; class Actinomycetes; order Mycobacteriales; family Mycobacteriaceae; genus Nocardia; species Nocardia mikamii. Next base: position 138,582 of record NZ_BDCM01000015.1, on the reverse strand, counting down.
CATGGATTCCTGCACCACGACCTGTTCGGCGTAGCCGCCGGGCGCTTGCTCCGACAGCCCGGTCAATTCCGGTGTGCGCCCGTTGCGCACGATCGGCAGTGCCACTACACGGGTGCCCGGCTGCCAGCGTTTGCGGCAGTCGGGACCGTATTCGACGATCTCCCCGACGAATTCGTGGCCGAGCACCACACGCTGATGGGAGCGCATGAAGTTCGGATAACCGGTGACGGCCGCGAGGTCGGCCAGTTCGTCACAGTGCAGGCGGGCGTGCAGATCGGATCCGCAGATGCCGCATCGCGACACCGCGATCACCAACTGGCCGGGCCCGGGTTTCGGCGCCGGGATATCCGCGACTTCCAGCTTGCCTTCCGAACACACCACGGCCTTCATATCCGCACGGTACCGCGCGGGATGTGCCGAATCAGCGGGATTGCGGAGGAACACCCGCGGACAAATTGTCCAGATTTCCGAGCAGGTCGACCAGCAGGAATTTCCCCAGCGGCGAGGTGCAACCCTGTGCGGTGCAGCCCACCTCCGAGGAGCCCGGCATCGGGCCGTCGGTGAAGGCCGATTGCGCGCCGGTGGCCGTCACCTGCCGGAAAGACCTCCGAGGTCGAGGGTCGCCCCCCTGTGCCGCTCCGACACGCCGAGATGCGGATGCCGAGTCGCTACCATCCAGGGGTGAGCTCTTCTGGGTCCGGAATGCCGGGTATGCCCGCACCCGGCAGTATGCGGGCCCGCGATATGGACAGGGTTCAGGCGCGCACCCTGCTCGATGCCGCATTCGACGAGGGCCAACTGGGCGCCGACGAATACCACGACCGGTCCGACCGTGCGGCCACCGCGAAGACCGTCGGCGAACTGCGGAATCTGGTCGACGACCTGCAACCGCCCGCCGGCGGTGCGCAATGGAAGCAGCCACCGGGCCCACCCCGGCGAGTGGGCCGGTATCCCGCTCATATCCGTGCCCGCGACGCCGACCGGGCCGAAACCTGCCGAGCCCTCGACACCGCCCTGGCCGACGGCCAGCTCTCGGCGGAAGAACATCAGACCCTCACCGATCTGACCGCGGCCGCCGAAACCCTCGGCGACCTGGCCGAATTGACCGCGGATCTGCAACGCCCCGCCGAGGCGCCGATCGATCCGCGGGCGGGGACACAGAGCCGGACGGCGTGGTTCGCGGGCGCGGTGGCGGTGGCGGTGGCCGTGACGGCCGCGGCGGTGGGTGGATATCTGCTGACCCATCGGGTCGCCCCCGCGCCTGAACCGGTGGCAGCGGCGGCACCGCAGGTGGTGCGGCCCATGGTGATCGAGACGCCCGACCTCACCACGGTCGCCGGCTTCGAGAAATTCCGCAGTGACTACCAGGCGAAATTCGGTGATACCACCGTCGACGACCTGACCCTCTTTCCCGATCATGCCTCGGTCGACCGCACCTCGGTGCGGCAACCGAATCGGGTGGCCGACTACTCCTATCGGGGTGGTTTCATGCCGTCGACCGCCGTCACCACCCGTTCGGCCGACAAGCCGATCTTCGACCTCGCCGCGGTGAACACAGCCGCGCTGGGCGATCTGATCGCGCGGGCGGTACCGCTGCTGAAGGTCCCCGGCGGCGCGGTGAGTCATATCGACATGGGCATCGACACCATCAGCAAGGTGCCGACGATCGGCATCTACGTCGGCAATTCTTTCAACGAGAACGCGTACCTGGAGGCCACGCCCGCAGGCGATCCGATTCGCGTCTATCCATTCCACACATAGGTGCCGCCGATGGGAACTTTCGACACATCCCGCCGTACCGGCGCGTCCTCCTCCGCCGCGAACAGTGCTCTGCGCGTGCGTGATTCGGATCGCGTCGACGCCTGCGCACTGCTGGACGCCGCCCGCGACGACGGCCAGCTCTCCGATGGCGATCATCGGCGGCGCACCGCCGCGGCGATGAGCGCCCGCACCTTCGCCGATGTGGAGAAGGTCATCGGCGATCTCCAGATTCCGGCCAATCTGGTCGACGCTCCCGTCGTGCGCCCGGCGCGGCGACGACGGTCCAGGCGTTGGATGGTGGCCGGTGGGGCCGTGGCGGCCGCGGCGCTGATCGGAATGTTCTGCGGCTGGGTGAGCAGTGACAACGGTCCGCTCGTCGATCCCACGCCGCCGGATATGACGACCGCCGCCGGCATCGAAGCCTTCCTCTCCGATTACCGTCAGCACTACGGCGATCTGCTCGCCGACGACGTGACGCTGATGCCGGAGCATGCCTCGATCGAGCGGCCCCGCCCGGGGGATCCGTCGACCACCGAAAGAGCCTCCTACAAGGGCGAATTCGACACCTGGACGACCAGCAGCCGCGATCCGAAACTCGCGCCGATCGACCTCGGCACGATCGATGTGCCGAAGTTGGCGGCCCTGCTGGCCGGCGCCCCGCGAACCGTGGGATCACCGCAGACGAAGGTCAGCCATCTGATCATCGGTCGCGACAGCTCCGCGCCCGACCACCCGCCGACGGTCACGATCTTCACCGAAGGCGCTCGCAGCGGACACCTGGTGGTCGCGCCGTCCGGCGAACCGCTGGTGGTCTACAAGTCCCAGCCGTGAGGCAGTGAACATCTCAGCCGTAAGGCAGTGAAGATCTCAGCCGTGAGGCAGTGAACACGGCCCCGTCCTTTCGGGCGGGTTTCACCTGCGCGTCTCGGGTTAGCCGGGAAGTGAATCGCCGGTCGACGAAAGTGGGGTGTCGCAGATGAGCGGAAACGAGGATCGGATCGCCCGGGAACTGCTCGACCGAGCGGGGACGACCTATGCGGCCGAGGCGGGAATCTCCCTCGCCGACAAACCGGCCCCGCTGTTCCAGCTGCTGGTGCTGGCTCAACTGATGAGCGCCCCGATCACCGCCGATATCGCTGTCGCCGCCGCGCGCGAACTGAGATCGAGTGGCTATCGCACCCCGCAGCGTGTCGCCGAGGCCGGCTGGCAGGATCTCGTCGACGCGCTGGGACGCGGCCACTACCGCCGCTACGACGAATCGACCGCCACCCGGCTCGGTGAGAACGCCACGATCCTGCTCGACCGCTACCACGGCGACCTGCGGAAACTGGCCGACGAAGCGGATCGCGATCCGGATCGGCTGGCCGAACTCCTGCAGCAGTTCAAGGGCGTAGGGCCGACCGGCGCCGAGATCTTCCTGCGCGAGGTGCAGGACGTCTGGACCTGGGTGCGCCCACACTTCGACGACCGGGCGCGCAAGGGCGCCGATCTCCTGCATCTGTCGACCGATCCGAAGCGGCTCGATCGCCTGAGCCGTTCCGGTCACGACGCGGAACTGGCCGCCGCCTTGGTCCGGGTGAGTCTCGACAAGGATCTGGCCGACGAGGTGCTCGCGGCCGTCGGCTGAGCCCTGGAGATCGAAACGCCTGGTCATCCGCGTATCGCGGTGCCCGGCCGGGTGATCGCCGCCGGCGCGGGAAAATTTTTCGCCCCGCCGGGAATGAACCGTCCGCCCCGCTCGTTGAGCTGTTCGACGCAAGGTTGAGTGCAAGCGGCTCAAGTCTCTGGTTGACTCCGACGGGATCGGGGGGCAGGATTGAGCCGACCACGCTCAGTGTTGCTGAGGACCGTGCTCCGTGCGGTGTCAGGGGCGAGGTCCGACCGGCACGAACGGTGCCACGCGCAGGGTCGCCCCTGCACCACACACAGTTACATCACCTAGGAGGAACCACTATGGCTCGTGCGGTCGGTATCGACCTCGGGACCACGAACTCGGTCATCGCTGTTCTCGAAGGCGGTGAGCCGGTCGTCGTCGCCAACTCGGAAGGTTCGCGCACCACCCCGTCGGTCGTCGCGTTCGCCAAGAACGGAGAGGTTCTCGTCGGGCAGCCGGCCAAGAACCAGGCGGTGACCAACGTCGATCGCACCATCAAGTCCGTCAAGCGCCACATGGGCGAGGACTGGACCGTGGAGATCGACGACAAGAAGTACACGGCGCAGGAGATCAGCGCCCGTACCCTCATGAAGCTCAAGCGCGACGCCGAGGCCTACCTGGGCGAGGAGATCACCGACGCGGTGATCACCGTGCCCGCCTACTTCGAGGACGCGCAGCGCCAGGCCACCAAGGAGGCCGGCCAGATCGCGGGTCTGAACGTCCTGCGCATCGTCAACGAGCCGACCGCCGCCGCGCTGGCGTACGGCCTGGACAAGGGCGACAAAGAGCAGACCATCCTGGTCTTCGACCTCGGTGGCGGCACCTTCGACGTCTCGCTGCTGGAAATCGGCGAGGGCGTCGTCGAGGTTCGTGCCACCTCCGGTGACAACCACCTCGGTGGCGACGACTGGGACAACCGGATCGTCACCTGGCTGGTCGACAAGTTCAAGGCCAGCTCGGGCATCGACCTGACCAAGGACAAGATGGCCCTGCAGCGCCTGCGCGAGGCCGCCGAGAAGGCCAAGATCGAGCTGAGCTCCTCGCAGAGCACCTCGATCAACCTGCCCTACATCACCGTGGACGCGGAGAAGAACCCGCTGTTCCTCGACGAGCAGCTGACCCGCGCCGAGTTCCAGAAGATCACCTCCGATCTGCTGGACCGCACCCGCGCGCCGTTCCAGTCGGTGATCAAGGACGCCGGTATCTCGGTCAAGGACATCGACCACGTCGTGCTCGTCGGTGGCTCCACCCGTATGCCCGCGGTCTCCGAGCTGGTCAAGGAACTGACCGGCGGCAAGGAGCCCAACAAGGGCGTGAACCCGGACGAGGTCGTCGCCGTCGGTGCCGCCCTGCAGGCCGGTGTGCTCAAGGGTGAGGTCAAGGACGTCCTGCTGCTCGATGTCACCCCGCTGTCGCTGGGTATCGAGACCAAGGGTGGCGTGATGACCAAGCTCATCGAGCGCAACACCACCATCCCGACCAAGCGGTCGGAGACCTTCACCACGGCCGACGACAACCAGCCGTCCGTGCAGATCCAGGTCTTCCAGGGTGAGCGTGAAATCGCCTCGCACAACAAGCTGCTCGGCTCCTTCGAGCTGACCGGCATCCCGCCGGCCCCGCGCGGCGTGCCGCAGATCGAGGTCACCTTCGACATCGACGCCAACGGCATCGTCCACGTCACCGCGAAGGACAAGGGCACCGGTAAGGAGAACACGATCAAGATCCAGGACGGCTCCGGCCTGTCCAAGGAGGAGATCGACCGGATGATCAAGGACGCCGAGGCGCACGCGGCCGAGGACAAGTCGCGTCGCGAGGAGGCGGAGACCCGCAACCAGGCGGAGTCGCTGGTCCACCAGACCGAGAAGTTCATCGCGGACAACTCCGACAAGGTGCCGGCCGAGACCAAGGAGAAGGTCGAAGCGGCCATCGCCGAGGCCAAGCAGGCCCTGCAGGGCAGCGACATCGCCGCGGTGAAGTCCGCGGTGGAGAAGCTGGCCACCGAATCGCAGGCCCTGGGCCAGGCGATCTACGAGGCTTCGGCCGCCGAGGGTGGCGCCGCCGCCGACGGTGCGGGCAACGCGTCCGCCGGTGACGACACCGTGGTCGACGCAGAGGTCGTGGAAGAGCCGGAGAAGAAGTGACGGAACACAGTGGCGGGCCACTCGACAACCACGGCCCGAAAGAGGAGCCGGTCACCATCGTCGACAACCGAAAGATCGACCAGGACGGGAAACCGTCCGCTCCGCAGGGTGATGTGAGCGAGGCCGCGGCGAATTCCGCCGCGGCCCCCGCCGCCGAGGGTGACGCCCTCGCCGACAGCATCAGCGCCGAATTGTCGGAGCGCACAGCCGATCTGCAGCGACTGACCGCGGAATACGCGAACTACCGCCGCCGTGTCGATCGCGACCGCAAGGCCGCCATCGATTCGGCCAAGGCCGCGGTGGTCACCGAATTGCTCGGTGTGCTCGACGATCTGGATCGTGCCCGTGCCCACGGCGATCTCGAGTCCGGACCGCTGAAGTCGGTCGCGGACAAGCTCGCCGACGCGCTGCAGAAGCAGGGCCTCGAGGAATTCGGTGCCGAGGGTGAACCTTTCGACCCGACCCTGCACGAGGCCGTGCAGCACGAGGGCGAGGGACACAACCCGGTGATCGGGGTGGTCATGCGTAAGGGTTACCGCTTCGGCGACCGCGTCCTGCGCCATGCGCTGGTCGGAGTCACCGATGGGGTAGCGGATCTGTCCGACTCGTCGGACACTGCGAATGCCGGCCGAGATGCCGACGGTGCCGAGTAACACACAGTCGCGCAACGTGACGGAAGGAGGAGATGCCCGGTGAATCGGGAGTGGCTGGAAAAGGACTTCTACAAAGAGCTGGGTATTTCCTCCGGCGCGACCCAGGACGAGATCAAGAAGGCCTACCGGAAACTGGCCCGGGATCTGCATCCGGACAAGAATCCGGGAGATACCAAGGCCGAGGAGCGTTTCAAAGCGGTCAGCGAGGCCCACGCCGTGCTGGCCGATCCGGAGAAGCGCAAGGAGTACGACGAGGCCCGGCGGTTGTTCGCCAGCGGCGGTTTCGGCCGCGGCGGTTACGCACCGGGTGGCGGCTACACCGGCGGTGGTGGCTTCTCCAACGAATTCAACCTGGGTGACATCTTCGGCGGTGCGGCCGCCGGGGCGGGTGACGGCGGTCTGGGCGATATCCTCGGCGGCCTGTTCAACCGCGGCGGCACCCGGACCACGTCGCGCCCGCGACGGGGCAGCGATGTGGAGACCGAGACGACTCTCGGGTTCCGCGAGGCGGCCCAGGGCGTGACCGTTCCGCTGCGGATGACCAGTCCGTCGCCGTGTACGACCTGTCACGGCAGCGGCGCCAAGCCGGGCACCAGCCCGCGAGTGTGCCCGCACTGCAACGGAACCGGCGTGATCAGCCGCAACCAGGGCGCGTTCGGGTTCAGCGAACCCTGCGACGACTGCCGTGGAACGGGATCGATCATCGACGATCCCTGCACCGACTGTCACGGCACCGGTATCCAGAACCGGACCCGCACTATCACCGTACGCATTCCGCCGGGGGTGCGCGACGGGCAGCGGATCCGGCTGGCCGGTCAGGGCGAGGCGGGTCTGCGCGGCGCGCCGGCCGGTGACCTGTACGTCACCGTCCATGTCAGTCAGGACAAGGTCTTCGGCCGCAACGGCGACGACCTGACCCTGGTGCTGCCGGTCAGCTACAGCGAATTGGTGCTGGGTACAACGGTTTCCGTGCCTACACTGGAAGGCAGAGTCGGGGTGAAGGTGCCACCCGGCACCGCCGACGGCCGGACGCTGCGGGTGCGCGGGCGCGGTGTGCCCAAGCGCGGCGGCGGCGCCGGTGACCTGCTGGTCACGGTGAAGGTCGCGGTACCGCAGAAGCTGGACGACGAAGCCGCCGAGGCGCTACGGCGTTACGCGGAGGCGGAGAAGGCCGGCGGGTTCGACCCGCGCGCAGGTTGGGCAGGTGCGTAATGAACGGTGATCCGAAGAATCGGGCAACCGGCACCGAGTACTTCATGATCTCGGTGGCGGCTCAGCTGGCGGGAATGCACGCGCAGACGTTGCGGACCTACGACAGGCTGGGATTGGTTACGCCGCAACGCACGTCCGGCGGCGGCCGGCGTTATTCGTCCCGCGATGTGGAACTGCTCCGCGAGGTGCAGCGCCTGTCCCAGGACGAGGGCGTCAATCTGGCCGGGATCAAGCGGATCATCGAACTCACCAATCAGGTCGAGGCGCTGCAGCAGCGGGTGGGTGAATTGACCGCCGAGGTCGAACGCCTGCGGGCCGGGCATCGGCCCGATCTGTCTCCGCCGCAACGCAGCACCGCACTGGTGGTGTGGCAGCCGCGCAACAAACGGCGGTAAGCGAGGTCGGCGCGGCATCGCTCCGCGACCGAACACACTGTGCGACAGCGTCCCCGATCGGGGACGCTGTTCGCGTATCCGGGTGCCGGACGGCGACCCAGCATGCAACCGGCAAATCTGAAAATCGCGTATCGGGCCATGCAGGACCACTCCCGAACACGCCGAAATACATGGCGTGTCACGGTCTTTGGGTCGGTTTCCAGGGGCCTACACGCCCGCGGACCTTGGTTCGGCCGAATTACCTCCCTGTTGTTCCATCAGTGCGTCCCGCGCCCGGCAAACCTCGCCTACACTCGGTCTCCATCGGCTGCGCCGCGTGTCCGGCGGCACCGCGCTCACCGGACCGGCCCGTGTTCGACGTGCGAAATGGGGTTGTGGACAAATGGATTCGCGGACCGTCGCGTTGATCAGAACGACGTTCAAGGCGGTGGCCGCGGAGGACGGCGGCCCCGAACAGCTCGCCCGCTCCTTCTACGCTCTGCTGTTCACCGAATATCCACAGCTCCGGGATTTCTTCCCCGCCGCTCTGGAGGTGCAGCGCGACCGGCTGGTCAAGGCCATCGGCTATGCCGTGGACCGGCTGGAGGAGCCCGAGCAACTGCTGCCCTTCCTGGCCCAGCTCGGTCGCGACCATCGGAAATACGGTGTGGTCGCCGAACATTATGCCGCCGTGGGCAATTCGCTCAAGTGCGCCTTGCGAGCCCACGCCGGAACCGAATTGTGGACCGACGAGGTGGAGCAGGCCTGGGACGCCGGCCTCGGGCTGATCGCCGAGACGATGATCGGCGCCGCCGAACTGGAGACGACACCGCCGGTCTGGACCGGAACCGTCGTCGAACATCGCGAGGTGCTGTGCAATCTGGTCGTCGTCCGGCTGCGACTCGACCAGCCCATGTCCTATGCGGCAGGACAGTATGTGAGCGTGCAGATCCCGGCCCGCCCGCGGATGTGGCGATACCTGTCCCCGGCGATTCCGGCGAACCCCGAGGGCGAGATCGAATTCCATATTCGCAGCGTCAGCGGCGGCTGGGTGAGTCCGGCGATGGCCGGCCACACCGCGATCGGCGACCAGTGGCTGCTCGGGGCGCCGCTGGGCGGGCTCGGGGTTCCGCGCAACACGCGCCGCAAGATGCTGATGGTCGGCTGCGGCACCGGAATCGCGCCGCTGCGCGCACAATTGCTGGCGATGTCGCAACGGAGATCCAATCCGAAGGTCCACCTGTTCGTCGCCGGACACCATCCGTGTGATCTCTACGATCTGCCGACGCTGAGCGAACTGGCCGTCGCGAACAGATGGCTCACCGTCGTTCCGGTCACCGAAAGCGACGACAACCCCTGGTGGTACTACCATCCCGAGCGTGTCGAACCCGATCTTCCGGGCATAGCGCCGCGCGAAACGGGACAGATCGGAGCCGTCGTGGCCCGCGGCGGCGACTGGTCGGACTGCGATGTCCAGATCGTCGGATCACCGAGTACGGTGCAGACCACCAAATTCCGGTTGATGGCGGCGGGCACGCCCACCGAGAACATCCGCCACGATCCGCTGTTCTAGACGTCCGCCGAAGCGGGTCCCGGGGCGGATCAGAGCCCGTCGAAGCGAATCGCCTCCGCCGGCGTGCCCGTATTGACCAGCACTTCCAGCGTGGCCTGGGTCATTCCGGGCGAGCCGCACACCAGGACCTGATGGTGCAGCAGCGGGCCCATATCGCCCACCACATCGGCCAGCGTGCCCTCGAGCATTTCGTCGACATCGAATCCGACATCCACGCGGCAGCTCTCGTACCACTGGTCGACCCAGTTCGGATCCTCGGCCCTCTCGACCACCGGGATCACCGTCAGCCAGGGCATATCGCCGGCGAGCAGGTAGAGCATGTCGGAGGCGTAGAGGTCGCGCGGGCTGCGTCCACCGATGAACAGGTGGGTGCGCGGCGGCTGCGGGCGACGGGACAGATCCAGCAGCAGTGAGCGCATCGGCGCCAAACCCGTTCCGCCGGCGATCATCACGAGGTCGGTGGTGCCGGGGTCGACGCTCAGCCACCCCGCCGGGGCACTGATCCGCCACTCGTCGCCGGGGGCCGTCTCGGTGACGATCGATCCGCTGCACCATCCGCCCGGGACGGTGCGGACGTGGAATTCCAGTTTGCCGTCCAGGGAGGGCGGCAGTGCGGGTGACAGCCGGCGTCGCATACCCGGATGCTGCGGAATCTGGACCTCCACCGACTGGCCCGGTTCGAACGGGACGAATTCGCCGATCAACCGGACCACCGCGAGATCGTGGCGCAGCCGATGATGTCCGACGACGGTCGACGACCATTCCGTCGGCGCGTCCAGCCGAATCTCGCCGGTCTCATCCGGACCCAACGTCACCGTTCCTCCTGTGATCCGCGGGATATCTGCCGCGTCCGAAAAGTCTTGTGCCGGGCCCGGTCCCGTGCGTTCCGGCCCGCCCACCAAGGTACGCCGCGGACGCCCGGTTGCCTACCGATTGCCGCTCATACGGGATCGGCGCTGATGATGTGTTCGGGGGTGCCGACCGCCAGCAGCGCCCGCTTGGTGTCGGCGATCATCCGCGCCGATCCGGCGATCTGGATCTGCCGATCCGACCACGAACCGAAGCTGGCCACGACCGCGCCCAAATTCCCGATCAGCCGCCGATGCATGCCGTAGGGCGGATCGGCGGGCGGATGCGGATGCCACCACGGATTCGTATCGCTCTCGCAGACCGGCACCACTGTCAGCCACGGATTGCTCAGCGACAGCTGCCACATGTTCTCCACGTCGTAGAGATCGCACGGATAGCGGCCGCCGATGAAGAAGTGCACGCGCGGGTTGACGCCGCGCCGGCCCATCTCGATCAATTGGGCACGCAGCGGCGCGATTCCGGTCCCGGAGCCGATCATCAGCACATCGCGCTGTGATCCGGTGTCGATGTGCAGGCCGCCCAGCGGTCCGGCGATCAACCAGGTGTCGCCGACCTCGGTTTCGGCGACGATCGCGGGACTGACCCACCCGGTGCGGATCTTGCGGACGTGGAATTCGATCTCGCCGTACGGGTTCGTGGGAATCGCCGGGGACAGATACCGCCACATCTTCGGCCGCTGGGGGATCGACACCGGTACGTACTGGCCGGCCTGATAGGGGATCGGCTCCTCGGATTGCAGCCGCACGATCGCCAGATCGTCGAGCACCCGCCGATGCCCGACCACCGTGGCCTCCCAATACGGTTGTGAGGTATCGGAATTGGCGCCGATGGCCATCGAGGCCGAGATGAGGATCGCGATATCGCGCCAGCCGTCCTCCAGATCATGCGTCCAGAGCGGGCCGTTGTAGGTGACGAAGGCAGCGAGTAACGCGCGTCCGGCGGCATCGTAATGTGCCGCCTCGACACCGTATTTGCGGTGGTCGAGAGCCAACTGTTCCAGGAACCGCTGGGCGCGGTCCCAGTTCTCCAGATGATCCAGCACGAACTGGATGGCGGTACACACCCGCTTGGGCTGCATATCCATCGTGTGCGGGAACAACTCGCGCAGGCCGGGAGCCTCCGCGAACAGATGCCTGTAAAACGCGCCGATCAGTCGTTCGGGCCCTTGCGGCGCCTCGACGATCGATCGGAAGTTGGCGCGGACCAGCGCTGCCGAACGCGCATCCACGACGCGAGCTTCCTTTCCTTCAATGTGTCCGACGACCACTGCCGTGTCGTCGGCCTCCGTGGACCAGTATCCCCGAAAAAACCGTGGTCGTACGGTGATGAGCGGATCACTTTACCCAGATCCGCCGAGGGTGAAACGATTGGCCACAGGTTCGGAGAATATGTCAAACTTGAGCGGAACAGACTCAACTCCTACCGCGTTGAACTGTCCAGAAGAGTCCGTGCGGCCCGCGCGGACCTGACCGACAACCACGCGAGACGACCGTAGGAAGGTGATCGTGGACTCGTTCAACCCCACCACCAAGACTCAGGCTGCCCTGACGGCGGCCCTGCAGGCGGCTTCGGCCGCCGGAAATCCGGAGATTCGCCCGGCTCACTTGCTGGTGGCGCTGCTGGATCAAACCGACGGCATCGCCGCCCCCCTGCTCAAGGCTGTCGCGGTCGACCCGGCAACGGTGCGGCGCGAGGCGCAGGACATCGTCGACCGGCTGCCCCGCGCGACCGGCGCGACCACCCAGCCGCAGCTCGGCCGGGAAGCACTCGCCGCGATCACCGCCGGTCAGCGCCTCGCCACCGAACTCGGTGACGAGTACGTCTCCACCGAGCACGTCGTGGTGGGGCTGGCCGAGGGTGATTCCGACGTCTCGCAGCTGCTGCTGAAGTACGGCGCCACCGCCGACGCGCTGCGCGAGGCGTTCACCGCGGTACGCGGCAATACCCGCGTGACCAGTGCGGACCCCGAGGGGACCTACCAGGCGCTGGAGAAGTACTCCACCGATCTCACCGCCGCGGCCCGCGAGGGCAAACTCGATCCGGTCATCGGCCGCGACACCGAGATCCGGCGCGTGGTGCAGGTGCTCAGCCGGCGCACCAAGAACAACCCGGTGCTCATCGGCGAACCCGGTGTCGGTAAGACCGCCATCGTCGAGGGGCTGGCCCAGCGCATCATCGCCGGCGACGTCCCGGAGTCGCTGCGCGGGAAGACGCTGGTCTCTCTCGACCTCGGCGCGATGGTGGCCGGCGCGAAGTATCGCGGTGAGTTCGAAGAACGGCTCAAGGCGGTGCTGGAGGAGATCAAATCCAGTGCCGGACAGATCATTACGTTCATCGACGAACTGCACACCATCGTCGGCGCCGGCGCGACCGGCGAATCGGCCATGGACGCCGGCAACATGATCAAGCCCATGCTGGCGCGCGGTGAACTGCGCCTGGTCGGCGCGACCACGCTCGACGAATACCGTCAGCACATCGAGAAGGACGCCGCCCTGGAGCGGCGGTTCCAGCAGGTGCTGGTCGGCGAGCCGTCGGTGGAGGACACCATCGGCATCCTGCGCGGGCTCAAGGAACGCTACGAGGTGCACCACGGTGTGCGGATCACCGACTCCGCGCTGGTGGCCGCCGCGACGCTCAGCGATCGCTACATCACCTCGCGGTTCCTGCCCGACAAGGCCATCGACCTGGTCGACGAGTCGGCCTCGCGGCTGCGCATGGAGATCGACTCGCGGCCCGTCGAGATCGACGAGGTCGAACGGGCGGTGCGCCGCCTCGAGATCGAGGAGGTCGCCCTCGCCAAGGAAACCGACGAGGCGTCCAAGCAGCGACTCGACAAGTTGCGCCAGGAACTGGCCGACGACCGCGAGAAGCTGAACCAGCTGATGGCGCGCTGGCAGAACGAGAAGCAGGCCATCGACTCGGTCCGCACGATCAAGGAGCAGCTGGAGGCGCTGCGCGGGGAATCCGAGCGCGCCGAACGCGACGGCGATCTCGGCAAGGCCGCCGAACTGCGCTACGGCCGCATCCCGCAACTCGAGAAGCAACTCGCCGAAGCCGAGAAGAACGCCGGCAAGGCAGGCACCGGCAGCCTCGAGGACGAGGTGATGCTCAAAGAGGAGGTCGGCCCGGACGACATCGCCGAAGTGGTCTCCTCGTGGACCGGCATCCCGGTCGGGCGCATGCTCGAGGGCGAAACCCAGAAGCTGCTGCGGATGGAGGAGGAACTCGGACATCGCGTGGTCGGACAGGCCGAGGCCGTTGCCGCCGTCTCCGACGCGGTGCGCCGGGCCCGGGCCGGGGTCGCCGACCCGAACCGGCCGACGGGTTCGTTCATGTTCGTCGGACCGACCGGTGTCGGTAAGACCGAGCTGGCCAAGGCGCTGGCCGACTTCCTGTTCGACGACGAACGGGCGATGACCCGCATCGATATGAGCGAGTACTCCGAGAAGCACTCGGTGGCTCGCCTCGTCGGCGCCCCGCCCGGATACGTCGGCTACGACCAGGGCGGCCAGCTCACCGAGGCGGTCCGGCGACGGCCGTACACGGTGGTGCTGTTCGACGAGATCGAGAAGGCGCACCCCGACGTCTTCGACATCCTGCTGCAGGTCCTGGACGAGGGGCGGCTCACCGACGGGCAGGGCCGCACGGTGGACTTCCGCAACACCATCCTCATCCTCACCTCCAACCTGGGTGCCGGTGGCGACAAGGAGTTCGTGATGAACGCCGTGCGCTCGGCGTTCAAGCCGGAATTCCTCAACCGCCTCGACGATGTGGTGATGTTCTCCGCGCTCGACGAGGAACAACTCGAGAACATCGTCGACATCCAGCTGGGGCAACTGCAGAAGCGGCTCTCGCAACGGCGGCTGAAGCTGGACGTGAGCGATTCGGCGCGGTTCTGGCTGGCCGTGCGCGGCTACGACCCGGTCTACGGCGCCCGGCCGCTGCGCCGGCTGATCCAGCAGGCCATCGGCGATTCGCTGGCCAAGGAACTGCTGGCCGGTGAGGTCACCGACGGCGATCTGGTGAAGGTCAACGTCGCACCCGACGGCGACGGGCTGATCGTCGGACGGTGACGACCGGGCTCGATCCCGGGGCGCGGTGTGTGAGTGAATCGCACACCGCGCCCCCGCGTATGCGCCCGATTCCGCCCGCCCCGATCCACCTGTCCGCGCACTTCGCTGAAGCAACGCCGATCTGCACCTACCCTGGTTGGCATGACGAATCCGAGCGACCCGTGGGCGCAGCGTCCGGATTCACCCGATAAGCCGACCGAGAAGCTCGGCGCATCGGGCCGGCATCCGGACGACGGCGCGTCACACACGACGGAATACTCGGAAGCGTACGGTCAGAGCCCCGAGCCGTACGAGAGCACTCGTCCCTACGGACATCCCGGGCCCTACGAACACACCGCGCCCTACGAATTCCCGTCCCACCCGGAATATCAGGGCCGGTATTTCGAACAGTCACCCGGGCCCAACGCGACCCGCGAACTTCCGCCCTACGACGGTCGATGGGGCGCGTACGAATCCGGGTACAGCGAACCCGGTGAATACCCCCCTTACGGTTCCGGCGCTCCCGGCACCACCGCCCCGCAGGGAGCGGTCGGACCGACCGGGCTGCCCGTCGAACCGCCGCGCCGCAACCGCACCGGCCTGTGGATCGCGCTGACCGCGGCCGTCTTCGTCTTGGTGGTCCTGGGCGGGATCGCCGCCGGACTGCTGCTCGCCGGCAACGACTCCTCGTCCTCCGATGCGGCCGCCACCGGCCGGCCCGCGCCGACGCGTGTCCCCGTGGTGCCGCCCAACCCGTCCGGCGGCGCCCAACCCAGCCTCCCGCAGCTCCCGGGCCTCGGCGATATCGACGGCCTCGGCGCGACCATGGGGACCGTGAACAGCAACGACGGCACGACCATCATGTTGCAGTCGCTGCTCGGCAACTCGGTCACCGTGCACACGGATGCGGACACCCAGGTCATCTCGATGGGCACGGGGAAGGTGTCCGATCTGAAACAGGGCGACATGGTGGTCGTGCAGGGCGACAAGAATCCGGACGGCTCGATCAAGGCGAAGATCATCATCAGCACTCAGCTGCCGAGGTAATCGCGGCGGCGGAGTCGACGACCGCAGCCGCGGGGTGAGTGCGACGCTCCGGGTGCGGCGTCCGCGCCGCACCCGCTCGGGGGTGTGACGTCGGACGGCGGGCGCGAACCGCGGGACGAACGGGCGCGAGCAATCGAGGTCGTACCCACTAGACTCGGGTGCGATGACAGCAGCAATCTGGTTCGGCCTCGCGGCGATCGCACTGGTGGGTGCGATCGTATTGCTGTATTTCGATCGCGTGCAGCGGCAGCGGACCGGACACGTACGGCAGGTCTGGGCCAAATCCCAGGGATACACCTACGTTTCGGTCGAACCTTCGCTGGCATCGACATGGCGGCGGGGCGCGATGGCCAAACTGGGGTATCTGTCCGCGATCGATGTGGTTTCCGGTAATCGCAAGGGCGAGAAGTTCGTTCTGTTCGATCTGGAGGATGCCGCGACGCTGGTCGCCGTGCGCCGCCAGATCGGCTCGGACATCGATATCGACCTGCGCCTCAAAACCGCCTCCCCGCCCAAGGACGCCGACCTGGAACTGCTCGGCGCGATCGGCGACCGCGTGGTCTTCGCGACCAATCCGGACGTCGCTCGCCACGCCGTCGACCAGCGGATGGTCCACTTCATCGAAACGCTGCCGACGACCGTGCAGCAGTTGTGGAGTGAGGGCAACTGGACGCTGGGTATGTTGCCGGTCGGCACCGTGGCCAAGGATTGGGAGGCCGCGATCGACTCCGTGCTGCGGCTCTCGGGTCTGCTGCATGTGCTGCCGCCGGTCGCCGGCGGCGACCGCGGCCGCCTGGAATCCGATGAGCACGATCCCGGGCGTCCGCGTCCGAACGCCGCCGACGAACCGGGCGAAGCCGATCGGGCTTACCGCGACCGCTACCGCGACGAGGCGATAGCCCCGGCCCGCGGCGACGACTTCGACGACTACGACGAGCGCCGCGGCGACCGATTCGAGCGCTTCGACGACGAATTCGAGGACCGGTTCGAGGACGAGCACGGTCGAGACGACCGGTTCGGTGACGAGCAGGATTTCCGTGACGAGCGCGCACACCGGCCCCGGGACGGCGAAGCACGCGGCGGCCAGGGCCGATTCGCGCACGACGACGTGGACGGCATCGACCGCGCGGACATCCGGCGCGGCGGCACCGACGCACCGGCCGGTCCCCGGCCCGGCGACACACGTGACTCCGGCGAACGTCCGGCATCCGATGCGGTGGACCGCGAAGGCGGCGTGATCGCCCCGCCGGTCGGCGATCTCGCGGGCGAGGCCGAGCAGCAGCCGCCGCGTCGCCCGGCGCTCGCGGTGGTGCCGGATCCCCGTAACCGGGTCCGGCGCAACTGGCCGCCCGCCGAGGAATTCCTCGAGGGCGAGGAATCCGATTCGGCCGCAGAGGATTTCGATGAACCGCCCGCCGAGGACGAGCTGCCGCAGCGTCCGGGCGGTCCGTTTCATCCGGGGTTCCGTCCCTATCAGGGCCCCGCACCGCGGTGACCGGTCCGGTTCGCGAACCGGTGTCCGGGCGCCGGGATTATCCGCCCGACACTAGGTGGTTGACGACCCATGACCGATAGCCCCGCAGATTCGGGGGCCGCCCGCCTCCCCGGCGCCACCCGTCCGGTCGCCCTGGTGACCGGACCGACCTCCGGGATCGGCCAGGGCTACGCCACCCGGCTGGCCTCCCTCGGCTACGACCTGGTGCTGGTGGCGCGCGACGAGCAACGCCTGACCGCCCTCGCCACGGAATTGCAGCACCGCTTCGATACCCGCAGCGAGGTCCTGGCCGCGGATCTGGCCCGGTCCGAGGACCGCGATACCGTCGCCGCCCGCCTCGGTGCCGGCGTGGACTTCCTGGTCAACAATGCCGGCTTCGGTATCTCGGGTGAGTTCTGGACCGTGGAACCGCGGGAATTGCAGGCCCAACTGGATGTCAATGTCACCGCGGTGCTGCAATTGACACGTGCCGCACTGCCGCCGATGATCGCCGCCGCCAAGGGTTCGGTGGTCAATGTCGCCAGTGTGGCCGGGCTGGTACCGGGCCGCGGCTCGACCTATTCGGCCTCCAAGGCCTACGTCATATCCTTGACCGAGGGCCTGGCCGGCGGACTGGCCGGGACCGGGGTCCGGGTGCAGGCGCTGTGCCCGGGATTCGTGCACACGGAATTTCACGAGCGCGCCGGAATCGAGATGTCGTCGCTACCGAAACCTCTGTGGCTCGACGTCGATCAGGTGGTGTCCGGTTCGCTGCAGGATCTGGAGAAGAATCGGGTGATCAGCGTGCCCGGGGTGCAGTACAAGGCGCTCACCACCGTCGCCGGGCTGATCCCGCGGAATCTGGTGACCCGGCTCAACCGAGGCATGTTCAACGCACGGGGAAGGACATAAACCCACATGATCGAATCCACCACCGACCGCGACAGATTGGCCGAGCTGGTCCGGGAGCTCGCCGTCGTGTACGGCCGGGTGACCCTGTCCTCCGGTAAGGAGGCCGACTACTACGTCGATCTGCGCCGGGCGACCCTGCATCATCAGGCGGCGCCGCTGATCGGCACCCTGCTGCGAGAGTTGGTGTCGGACTGGGAATTCGACGCCGTCGGCGGGCTCACCATGGGCGCGGATCCGGTGGCGCTGGCGATGCTGCACGCCCCCGGCCGCCCGCTGAACGCGTTCGTGGTGCGCAAGGCCGCCAAGACGCACGGCATGCAGCGGCAGATCGAGGGGCCGGACATTTCGGGCAAGCGGGTGCTGGTCGTCGAGGACACCACGACCACCGGCAATTCGCCGCTGACCGCGGTGCGGGCGCTGCGTGAGGCCGGTGCGACCGTGGTCGGCGTCGCCACCGTGGTCGATCGCGAGACCGGCGCCGACCAGGTGATTGCCGCGGAGGGACTGGAGTACCGCTCCATTCTGGGCCTGAAGGATCTGGCTCTGGGGTGACATTCGGGCCTGGGTTAGCCTGGACGCTGGTCTTATGTACGACAGCGTGAAGGGTCGAGTGAGTCTCCTGTGGTGAGCATTGCAGTGAACGAGGGTCGCAAGAACGTTGCGATGCTCGGCATCGGGGCATACCGGCCGAAACGTATCGTCAGCAACGCCGACGTCTGCGAGGTTCTCGACTCCACTCCGGAGTGGATCTTCGAGCGGACCGGCATTCGCAATCGTCGCTGGATCAGCGGTGACGAGACCCTGCGCTCCATGTCGGCGGCCGCCGGTGAGCGGGCGATCACCAACAGCGGTATCGACCGCACCAAGATCAGCGCGCTGATCCTCGCCACCTCCAGCTGGCTCAAGCTCACCCCGCACGGCGCACCCTCGGTGGCCTTCGATCTGGGGATGAACGGCATCCCGGCCTTCGACCTCACCTCCGGCTGCGGCGGCTTCGGTTACGCCCTCGGTGTGGCTGCCGACCTGATCCGGGCCGGTTCCGCCGAATACGTGCTGGTCATCGGCGCGGAAACGATGACGGTCGGCCTCGACCCGACCGACCGCGGCACCGCCATGATCTTCGGCGACGGTGCCGGCGCCGTCGTGGTCGGCCCCAACGATGTCAACGGCATCTCCCCGACGGTGTGGGGCAGCGACGGGGAGAGCGCCGAGGCGATCTCCCAGGACGTCAACTTCTTCGACTACATGGACAGGGCCGAGCGACTGCAGGGCACCGACCCCGAGGTGGAGCCGGTGGGCCGGATGGCGCTGCGGATGGAGGGGCCGCGGGTGTTCCGTTGGGCCGCGGTCACTCTGCCCCGCGCCCTGTCGACCGCGCTGGAGGTGTCGGGCGTGGCCAAGGAGGATATCGAGGTCTTCGTGCCGCATCAGGCCAATGCCCGCATCAACGAGCTGATGAAGAAGAACCTGGGCCTCGCCGACGACATCCCGATGGCCAACGACATCGAGAACACCGGCAACACCTCCGCCGCGTCCATCCCCCTCGCCATGGAGGAGATGCTGGTGACAGGTAAGGCCAAGGGTGGGCAGCTGGCTCTGCTGCTGGGCTTCGGCGCCGGGCTCAGTTACGCCGGGCAGGTGGTCACCCTCCCGCCCAAGCCGATCGAACCCAGCTTCTGAGCAGGCCGGTCGCGACCCGGTCCCGGTCGTCGCGGACGAGTGAGAAGGATGGACTCCGAATGGCGCGACCTTTCCGCGCGGCATACGCAGGTGCCGCGGTGATTACCGTTCTGTGTGCCGCCACCGGGCGGGATCGGTGGCAGTGGGCGACGAAACCGCTGCTCATGCCCCTGTTGGCCGCCGATGCGGTGCACGCGGGGCGCGCCTCGCGCGGGACGAGCGCCGGTGCGGACTCCGACCGGGCGCTGCTGCTCGGATCTCTGGCGGCGGCCACCGTCGGCGACGTACTTCTGATAGATCCTGACGACGACCGCCGGCTGGTCGCGGGCGCTTCCGCCTTCGCGGTCATGCAGTGCGGATATGCGGCGCTCTGGTGGCGGCGCGGTGCGCGGCCGCAGCCGGTGATCGCGGTGCCCCGGGTCTTCGCGTGGCTGGGCGCCGCCATGCTGTTGCGGGCGCGTGCGCCTCGCATTGCCGCGCCGCTGACCGCCTACGGTGCGACGCTGGGGACGGCGGCGACTCTCGCCTCCGATCCGGCCCTGGCTCCCGGTGCGAAAGTCGTTGGCGGAACGGCGGTTCCGGGAAGCGACCCGCGCAGCCGCCTGGCCCTGGGCGCCCTGCTGTTCACACTCTCCGACGGCCTGATCGTGCTGCGTCGCCTGTTCGCGCGCACGTCCCGCTCCCGCCGCGCCAGCGAAGCCGTCATCCTGGCGACCTATGCCGGTGCCCAGTATCTGCTGACCGCGCCATCCGACTTCGACTGAGCCGCATCGTCATTGCCCGCGGGGTGGGCGGCTCACAGACAGAGCATGATCCGATCGCGGTCGGCCGGGTCCACCCGGATCGAAATCGTCTCGCCCACATGCATTCTCGGCCGGTCGATCGGGGCGACGTCGAAAACGACCGTGCCCCGATAGGTTTCCGACCCGGGAACCGTCAGCTCCAGATCGAGTTCGGTCAGTTCCGTATGGTGATCGGTGAACTGCAGCGGATGCACCCGCTCGATGGTCGCCCACCCCTCCAGTCCGTGCCGCAACAACCGCCGGTCCGACCGCGTCGGCCGCTGTGCCAGCATCATCCCGATTCCCACACACGATCCGAACGCCCCCACCAACGCCATGATCTGGTACGGCTCGGTCCCCGGCGGCGTGTGCTGGTGCACCCATCCCAGCCACAGCCCGAGCACAATCACATACCCGACCGTCACCCCGAGCACGGTCCGAAGAATGCGTACGTGGTCCATAACCGCCTCCACCACCCCGCGGATACCTCAAGAATAGGCCCCACCGACCCCACCCGGCCCGGATAGCGCATAACGGACAGACACGTTTCGGCCAACCGGCCGAGACGCGGGTCACCCGCCGATCGCCCGACTTCGCCGCCCGCAGGCGGACCCTTCGCCGTCGCGCCCGGCTATTCGGACCGTGATCCGATCAGCGCGGTCAGATCGATTGTGACGGGAGTGCCGGACAAGTCGATCCGCCGATAACCGGTAAGTGTTGTCGGAGCGTCGAGGTCGAGGAGCCAATAGTGTTCGATCCCGGCCTCGGCGTATTCGGCGAACTCGGTGACCCGGTCGGTGCGCCGCGACCCCGGGGAGAGAATCTCTACCGCCAGCAAGACCTCGTTCGCATTCCAGCGCGGGTTGGCCTCGATTCCAGCGTCGGGGACAACGATGAGTACCCCCTCCACGAGCTCGTAGCTACGGCTGTTGTCCTCCGGCAGCGCCTCCCAGTCCGCCATCGTCAGTAGACGATCGGGCCAATGCATAACCACGTGCTCACCTCCTCTCGTATGCCCTGGTCCACTCAGGGTTCCACCAGTGACCGACAGCTCCGGGCAGTCCAGCGGCGAGCCGCGGCCGCACGCTATCCCCGCAGGCGCAGCACGGCCATGACCCGGCGGTGGTGGGTGTCCGACGGAGGCAGATCCAACTTCAGGAAGATGTTGCCGATGTGTTTTTCCACCGCGCGTTCGGTCACGGTGAGGGTGGTGGCGATGGAGGCGTTGGTGAGGCCCTGGGCCATCAGTTCCAGGACTTCGCGTTCACGGGGGGTGAGGCGGGCGAGCGAATCCTGTTGCCGGGCAGCGCCGAACAGCTGGCTCACCACCTCGGGGTCGAGGGCGGTGCCGCCGGTGGCGACGCGCTGCAGGGCGTCGACGAATTCGCGGACATCGGCCACCCGGTCCTTGAGGAGGTAACCGACACCGCCCGCGCCGCCGGCGAGAAGTTCGGTGGCATATCGGGTTTCGACCCATTGCGAGAATACGAGGACTCCGGTGCCGGGGAATTTCCGGCGCAGTTCGATGGCGGCGAGCAGACCTTCGTCGGTGAACGAGGGCGGCATCCGCACATCGACCACGGCGACGTCGGGGCGGGTCTCGGCCACGATCTCGCTCAACCGGATCGCATCGCCGACCATGGCCACGATCTCGTGCCCGCGATCGGTGAGCAGCCCGGCCAGACCGTCCCGCAGGATCGCGCTGTCCTCGGCGATCACGATGCGCAGCGCCTCGGCGTTCCGACCGGTCGCGGCCTCGGGCGCGTTCATTGCGGCCCCGCGATCGGCAGGGTGACGGTGATGTTCGTGGGCCCGCCGACCGGGCTGTCGACGCTCAGATTGCCATCGACGGCCCGCGCCCGCGCGGCGAGGCCGGACAGGCCGCCGCCGACCAGCCGCTCGGTCTGCGCATCGGCGTCGGCCTCGGATTCCCGGGCGACCGGACCGGGCTGTCGCACCCCACCGTGACCGTTGTCGCGCACACTCACCATCATCGTGGCCGCACCCGACGGCGCGACCGACACCCACGCCGCGCTCGCCCCCGAATGTTTCACCACGTTGGTGAGTAGTTCCGCGACCGAGAAGTACGCGATCGCCTCGATCGCCGGACTGGGTCGCTGCGGCAGATGGACACGCAGTTCGACCGGTATCGCACACCGCGCGGTCAGCGTCTCCAGCGCCGGTTCCAGGCCTAGTTCGAGCGCCGGGGGATGGATGCCGCGCACCAGTTCCCGCAGCTCGGCGATGGCGTCCTTCGAGCTCGCGCGGGCGTCGGCGATGAGCGGGGCCGGATCGGCGCCCGCGGCGAGCCGTTCCTCGGCCCGCCCCAGCGTCATCGCGATACTCACCAGCCGCGCCTGGGTGCCGTCGTGCAGGTCGCGTTCCAGCCGGCGCAGCGTCGCCGCGGAATCCTCGACCGCGACGCGCCGGCTCTCCTGCAGTTCGACCATCCGCCGATCGCGGGCGGTCGGTGTCAGCAGCGTCAGCATCAGGCCACGATGCGCCCAGCACACCGCGCGCACGAGCCACGGCAGCAGGAAGCAGCCGATGATCCCCACCGCCGCCAGTCCGAGCACCCGCGGCCAGGTGTCGATGTAGTAGTCGCCGAATTGCGCGAGCGAATGATGTTCGTGCCCTTGCGGATCCACATTCACGGGGTGAAAGACCGCCCACGGGATCGGGGAGATCGCCGTGAAGACCGTCACCGCGATCACGGTCAGCACCACGTATCCGACGAACACGCCGAGAATCGCCTCGGCGACCAGGAAGACCAGCGCCCGCCACGCGGTGCGATCGGTGAAGACGCTACGGAACCAGCCCACCAGTCCGGGCCGGGCGGTGAAGTCCGGCGGCGCCGGCAGATCGGCGGTCAGCAGCGCCGCACCCACCGCGCGGTAGATCCGTCCCCAGATCCGGCCGCCCAGCAGGACCCCCGCCAGCAGCGGAGCGCCGATGATCAGGATCGAACTGTAGAGCCCCACGCCGTAGCCGGCGAACAGATAGGCCAGCACCAGGCAGCCCAGGATCGCGGCGACGACCAGGTAGGCCAGCTCTTTCCAGGTCCGTGCCTCGAACGGGGCGCGCAGGATCGCCCGCGGCACCGACCCGGCGGTCGGGCGCGAGTCCGGACGGTCGAGGACGAGCGTCGGTTCGGCGAGTGTCTCGGTCATAGCTTCCATGCTGGTCGGGAACCATCCGCGGGACGAGGGAGCAGACCGGCGGATCGACGGTGTGGGCAGCACCACCATCGGATCCGACGGTACCGGGCGCGGCTACGATGACCGGCGTGAATCACCCGCTCCAGCCGCTGCCCGAGCCACCGGACGGCGACGTGCCGGGCCCGACCGAGTGGGGTGAACATCCGCACGGCGTCGGCCCGTGGCGCGACGAATTCGGCACCGAGCCGCCCGGCGATCCGCGCCTCGATCCGGAACTGCTCGCGCACGGCGACCGCCGCAACGTCGTCGACGCCTACCGGTACTGGTCGCGGGAGG
This sequence comes from Nocardia mikamii NBRC 108933, assembly GCF_001613505.1. Taxonomy (GTDB): domain Bacteria; phylum Actinomycetota; class Actinomycetes; order Mycobacteriales; family Mycobacteriaceae; genus Nocardia; species Nocardia mikamii. Next base: position 114,903 of record NZ_BDCM01000015.1, on the reverse strand, counting down.
CGATCGTCGCCGATATCGACACCCGCCGCCATCCGTTCCACATCGCGATCGAGAATTTCGGGCACGACGCCAATATCGGCACGGTGGTGCGCACCGCGAACGCCTTCGCCGCCGCGGCGGTCCACATCGTCGGGCGCCGCCGCTGGAATCGCCGCGGCGCGATGGTGACCGACCGGTACCAGCACATCGTGCATCACAGCGATATCGCCGAACTGCTGGAGTTTGCCGAACGCGAGCATCTCACCGTGGTGGCCGTCGACAACGTGCCCGGATCGGTGCCGTTGGAAACCGCTGCGCTGCCGCGTGATTGCCTGCTCCTGTTCGGTCAGGAGGGACCGGGCGTCACCGAGGCCGCCAAACGGGCCGCGGTCATGACGGTGTCGATCGCGCAGTTCGGGTCGACCCGCAGCATCAACGCGGGTGTCGCCGCCGGAATCGCCATGCACGCGTGGATAACCCAGCACGCCGACCTCGACCGTTCCTGGTGATCATCGCGAATCACGCAGTGCCGCGGCGGTCGCGGATTCGCGGCAGCGCAGCAGATCGTCCGGGGTTCCCTCGAAGACGATCCGGCCGCCGTGCCGGCCCGGCCCCGGTCCGAGGTCGATCACCCGGTCGGCCGCACGGACGACGTCGAGGTTGTGCTCGATGACGACCACCGTGTTGCCCCGGTCGATCAGATGGTCGAACAGCTGGATCAGCGTATCGATATCGCGCAGATGCAGCCCGGTCGTCGGCTCGTCGAGGACGTAGAGGGTGTGCTGGTCAGCGCGCGCGAGTTCCCTGGCGATCTTCAGCCGCTGGCATTCCCCGCCGGACAGCGTGGTCAGCGACTGCCCGAGCCGCAGATAACCGAGTCCGACCTCGTCGAGATGCCGCAGGCCGCGCGCGACGGCGGGCAGTCTCCGGATGGCCTCCGCGACGGTCAGATCATCGATATCGGCGATGGTCAGGCCGTCGACGGTGTAACCGAGCACCCGATTGGTGAACCGGCGACCCTGGCACGCCGAGCACACTGTTTCCTGACCGTCCATGAACGCCAGATCGGTGTAGATCGCGCCGGCGCCCTCGCACACCGGGCAACCGCCCTCGGAGTTCGCGCTGAACAGCGCGGCGCTCACCCCGTTCCGTTTCGCGAACAGGGTGCGTACCGCGCCCGCGATGCCGGCGTAGGTGAGTGGCGTTGACCTCCGATTGGTGCCGACCGGACGCTGGTCGACCACGGTCGCCGGATGTTGCCGCACCAGTTCCGCGGCCAGACTCGACTTACCCGACCCCGCGACGCCGGTGAGGACGGTCAGCACACCGGTTGCGATGTCGACCGAGATGTCGCGCAGATTGTTGCGAGTCGCGTTGTCGATGCGCAGTTTTCCGGTCGGCACCCGCGGTGTGCGGCCGGTTCGGCGGATCCGCAACGCCCGCCCGGTAGGCGTGTCCGCGGCCGCCAACCGATCGAAGTCGCCGGTGAACACGATTCGCCCGCCGTCCGCCCCGGCTCCCGGGCCGACCTCGACGATATGGTCGGCCACTCGCATCACATCCGGATCGTGTTCGACCACCAGGACGCTGTTGCCCTTGTCCCGCAACGATTTCAGCAATTCGGTCATCGGCCGCACATCGTGCGGATGCAGTCCGACGGTGGGTTCGTCGAAGACGTACAGCATTTCGGTGAGGCTGCTGCCGAGATGGCGAACGGTCTTGATGCGCTGCGATTCTCCGCCGGACAGCGTCGTCGTCGGACGCGAGAGCGACAGATAGCCGAGTCCGATGTGGGTGAGGGCCCTGAGCCGTTCGTGCAGCGCGGACACCACCGACACGGTCTCGGGGGCGCGCACCCCGATGATCAGCTCGGCGAGCTCACCGATCTCCATCCGGCTCATCTCGACGATGGTGCGGTCGAGTACCCGCGCCGAGCGGGCCGCCGGATTCAACCGTTGCCCGTCGCATTCCGGACACGGCCCGGAGTGGGTGAACCGTTGCAGCACGGCCTGTTTACGCTCGGACAGGTTGTCGGAGGTGTGCAGGTACACCCGCTCGAACAGTTCCAGCACCCCTTCGTAGTCCTTCGGCGGGCGCGGCCGCAGGGCGGTGGCGGCCGGCCCGCCGTGCAGTAGTGCTTCGCGTTCGGCGGGCGTCCAGTCGCGCAGCGGCACCGTCGGGTCGAAGGCATCGAGTTCGGCGTAGCGGCGGTACCAGTACTGGCCGGCGGCGAAGCCGGGCAACCGGATCGCACCCTGTTCCAGCGAGAGATCCGGATCGAGTACCTGCTCCATATCGGGAACGAGGGTTTCGCCGAGACCGGAACAGGCCGGGCACATTCCGGCCGGATCGTTGAACGAGAAGTGATTGGATTCCCCCACGTACGGCTCCCCGATCCGCGAGAACAACAGGCGCAGATAGGTGTACGCGTCGGTGATGGTGCCGACCGTCGAACGCGCGTTGCCGCCGAGCCGCTTCTGATCGATCACCACCACCGGTGAGAGCCCGTCGATCAGGTCCACCTCGGGGCGCGTCCACCGCGGCAGCCGATTGCGCACGAACGGCGGATAGGTCTCGTTCACCTGGTACCCCGCCTCGGCCGCGACGGTGTCGAACACCAGCGACGATTTGCCCGAACCGGATACCCCGGCGAACACCACCAGCCGGCCCCGCGGCACGTCGATATCCACACTTCTCAGGTTGTTGGTGCGCGCTGCGCGAATGCGGATCGAAGTCATATCCCGACGCTAGGGACAGATGTGGACAACTTATGACCGCAATTCGCGGAGGATGGAGACATGAGCGCCACTCGCCGCCTGCTCGATCTGCTCGCCTATCTGCAGACCGGCCGCCGTTACACCGGCGCCGAACTGGCCGCCCGCCTGGAGACCAGCCCGCGCACGGTCCGCCGCGATGTCGAGCGGCTGCGCGAATACGGCTATCCGGTCACCACCCAGCCCGGCCCGGGCGGCTTCTACCAGCTCACCGCCGGCCGCATCCTCCCGCCGCTGGTCTTCGACGACGACGAGGCGATCGCCACGGTCGTCGCCCTCGGCATGCTCGCGGCGACGTCGGAACCCCAGCGCCAGTCGGAACCTCAGCGCCAGTCGGATATCGGCACCGCCGCCCTGCGCGCCTTCGGCAAGATCGACCAGTTGCTGCCGAAGCGCTTGCGGGGCCGGGCGAACGCGGTGCGAGCGACGGTGGAGACGGCAGCGGTGGCGGCGCCCGCGGTTGATGCGACGGTGCTGGCGCTCGTGGCCAAGGCCGCCGCCGACCACGAACAGCTCGTCTTCGACTACCGCACGCGCACCGGCGTCGTCACCCGGCGCCGGGTCGAACCGTATCGGCAGGTGTATCAGCATCTGCGCTGGTACCTGCTGGCCTTCGACCGAGACCGCGGGGATTGGCGCACCTTCCGCCTGGATCGGATCGCCGATATCGCCGCCACCGGAACATCTTTCGAGCCGCGACCGCTACCGGCCGAGTCGGCCGCGGGCTATCTGCGGCGCGAGCTCACCGCCGGCCGGCATCGCGCGGTCGTCACCGTCGCCGCTCCCGCCGCGGCGGTCGCCGACATCCTGAAATTCCAGGACTGCGATATCGAGTCGCGCGGGCCGCAGCGCTGCCGGGTCACCACGTGGGTGGATTCGTTCGAATGGCTGGTGCTCAATCTCGCCTTCCTCGACACCGATTTCGTGATCGAGGAGCCGCGCGCGTTCCGCGACCGATCCCGCGCTCTCGCAGCACGTTTGGATCGCGCGGCCGATGCCGCGGAACCGGGCTGACGCGCGGCGGCGCCCGGGCCGGCTCGGCACGTCGCGGACACGAGTCGATCGCGTAACAAATCGGGCGCGAAATCGGGGTTCGGACTGGCACGATGTACCCATGAACTCGCGGAGCGACGACGTGCAACCGCGTCCGCATCTGCGGCGGGGGCGCGCACGAGTCGATTCCGCTGCCGAGCCGGGCGCCGAGATCTGGGCACAGCGGGCCGATGCGGCCGAATCGGCGATCGTGTCCCGGCATCTGCGGCGGCTGTGGCTGCTGCCGGGCGCCGAACTGGGCGTGGTCGGCTGGCCCGCCACCAGGGGGGAGCGGCTGTTTCTCAGCTGGAACTACTGGTGGCAGGCTCATCTGATCGACTGCGCGGTCGATGCCGCCGACCGAGAGGCCACTCCGGTCCGCACCGCCCGTATCGCCGCCGTCGCGCGTGCGCTCCGGCTGCGCAACCTCACCGGCTGGACCAACAACTATTACGACGATATGGCGTGGCTCGCACTCGCTGTGGAGCGCGCCGAACGCACGCGGGGCCTCACCGAGGTGCGCGGGGCGCTGATCGCGCTGGAGCAGCAGCTCATGGCGGGGTGGCAGCCGGAGATCGGTGCGGTGCCGTGGCGTAAGGGCGCCGACTATTTCAACGCACCCGCCAACGGCCCGGCCGCCATCGCCCTGGCGCGCCTCGGGCATCACGAGCGCGCCGCGCAGATCGCCGACTGGATCGATGCCACGCTGCGCGATCCGGAAACGGGATTGATCCTCGACGGAATCCACCTGCCCTCGGGCCGGATCGAACGGCCGACGTTCAGCTACTGCCAGGGCGTGGTCCTCGGCCTGGAAACCGAACTGGCCGTCCGGACCGGAGACGCTCGTCACCTGGAGCGAGTGCAGCGGCTGCTCCGCGCGGTCGAGGACCACATGACGGAACGGAATGTCGTCACCGGCGGGGGCGGGGGCGACGGCGGTCTGTTCAACGGGATTCTGGCCCGGTATCTCGCGCTGGTGGCGATCATGCTGCCCGGTGACGAGATGCCGCAACGATCGGCCCGCCGCTCGGCGGCCGCGATCGTGAAGGCGTCGGCCCGCGCGGCCTGGGACCGCCGGCTCGAGGTCGAGGGCGATCCGCTGTTCGGCCACGACTGGAACGAACCGGCACGGCTGCCGTCCGGCACCGCCGGCGCCGGACGGCCGACCTCGGGTGGTTCGGTCACCCCGTCGCGGGCACCGGAACGAGATCTGTCGGTGCAGCTGTCGGGCTGGATGTTGATGGAGGCCGCGCAGGCGGTGACGGCCGCCGGACTCTGACGACGCTCGTCGGCCGGGCCGGTCAGTGCCGCGGATCGGTCCACACGATGCGCGCGGGCGCCGCGGTGGCCGCGCGCTCGGGGCGGACGGTGCGCAGCGGCACGGTGTCCGGATAGTCGGCGGCCCGAATCTCGAGCGGCAGCGTGTCCAGGGCATCCGAATCGAAAGCCTGCCGGTCGAAGCCCTGGGAGTCGAAGGTCTGGCCGTCGTGGTCCTCGAGGTCCACGTCGAAGTCCTCGGCCGGCCGCGACATCTCCGCCCGATACTGCCGCAGCCCGATGACCGTGCCGATGATCAGCACCACGACCAGCGAGCCGCTCACGGTCGGCATCAGCCAGGACACCTTGTTCAGGTATCCGCCGGTGTAGTAGCCGAGCAGCAGCAGAATCGGCGCCCAGATCACCGCGCCGATCGAACTGGCGACGGTGTAGCGGCGATGGTCCATTCCGGCGGCCCCGGCGACCAGCGGGCACAGCGTGCGCACCCACGGAATCCAGCGCGCGATGAGCACTGCCGCGAACCCGTGCCGATGCAGCAGATCCGATACCCGGGCCAGATTCTCGGCGTTGACGTATTTGCCGTTCTTGCGGGCTATCAGGCGATGACCGGTGCGGGTGCCGATCACATACCCCACCTGATTACCGGCGATGGCCGCCAGCATGGTCGCCACCACCAACGCCCATACCTGCGTATGCCCCGTCTCGTGGGAGGCGAAGATGATGCCGGCGGTCAGCAGCATCGAATCGCCGGGCAGGAACAGGCCGATGATCACCGCGCACTCGAGGAAGACGAAGACCAGGACGACGGTCCAGACGAGTGCCGGCCCGGCGGACTGCAGCGGATCGAATCCGCCCAGTGCAAGGGGTAACGGCGTAGCAGGCAATGGTGTCAGTGCGTGGGTTCGTTCGTCGGTACGGACATCGTGGGCTCCTCGATCTCGAGCACCGGCTCGTGGTTACGCAGCTTCTTCGCCACGGAGATGATGGCGGGCAGGATCGAGACGAACACGATCAGCAGGAAGATGGCCTCGACGTGATCGCGAATGAACCCGACGTTCCCCAGGAAGTACCCGAGGACCGTGATGCCGCCGGCCCACAGAATGCCACCGATGATGTCGAAGGTGAGGAATTTGCGGTAATCCATTTTCGACACGCCCGCGAGCACCGGCATGAAGGTCCGCACGATCGGCACGAATCGCGCCAGGATGATCGTCTTCGGACCGTACTTCTCGAAGAAGGCGTGCGTCTCGGTGATGTAGCGCTGTTTGAAGAAGCGCCCGTCCTCCCTGTGGAACAGCGCCGGCCCGATGGCCCGGCCGATCCAGTAGGCGCACTGATCGCCGGCGATCGCGGTCACCGCCACCGCCGGCACGAGCACCCAGATCGACACGGGCGGATGTTCGAGCGCCGCGAGCAGGCCACCGGTGAACAGCAGCGAATCGCCCGGCAGGATCGGGAACAGCAGCCCTGTCTCGATGAAGACGATGACCAGGATGGCCGGCAGCACCGCATTCGACATCCAGGTATCGGTCAGCAGATACATGGGGTCGAGCAGCTTGTGGACGGAGAATCCGTCGGCGAGGGTGTTCGTGATGGCCAGCGTGGTCACGGGCCCCACAGTACCGGTCACGGTGCGATCTCACCGAACCTCACGGGAACCTCTCAGGCGTTGGCGAATTTCGGTCAACCGAGTTTCGGACCGCTCCCGGCGGTCGACACGGGTGCGCGCCCGGCCCGGCAAGTCCGCCGCAAGCGATCCCGATCCCGGCCCGCCTTTCGCGACAACGGTCCATGAACTTAGGGTATGGGCTGACAGGATTGTTGTTCGCAGCACACATACGGAGGTCACTCAGTGCCCATCGCGACTCCGGAGGTCTACGCCGAGATGCTCGGTCGGGCCAAAGAGAACTCCTTCGCCTTCCCCGCGATCAACTGCACCTCCTCGGAGACCATCAACGCGGCCATCCGCGGGTTCGCCGAGGCCGGCAGTGACGGCATCATCCAGTTCTCCACCGGCGGCGCCGAATTCGGTTCCGGCCAGGGTGTGAAGGACATGGTCACCGGTGCGGTCGCGCTGGCGGAGTTCGCTCATGTGGTGGCAGCCAAGTACGACGTGACGATCGCGCTGCACACCGATCACTGCCCCAAGGACAAGCTGGACGGATTCGTCCGTCCGCTGCTGGCCATCTCGCAGGAGCGGGTCAAGGCCGGGCAGAACCCGCTGTTCCAGTCCCACATGTGGGACGGCTCGGCCATCCCGATCGACGAGAACCTCGAGATCGCCAAGGAACTGCTGAAGCAGTCGGCCGCGGCGAACATCATTCTCGAGGTCGAGATCGGCGTGGTCGGCGGCGAAGAGGACGGCGTCGAGGCCGAGATCAACGAGAAGCTCTACACCTCGTCCGAGGACTTCGCCAAGACCATCGACGCCCTGGGCGCCGGTGAGAACGGCAAGTACCTGCTCGCCGCCACCTTCGGCAATGTGCACGGCGTCTACAAGCCGGGCAACGTGGTGCTCAAGCCCGAGGTGCTGGCCGAGGGGCAGCGTGTGGCCGCGGCCAAGCTCGGCCTGGGCGACGGCGCCAAGCCGTTCGACTTCGTCTTCCACGGCGGCTCGGGTTCGCTGAAGTCCGAAATCGACGACTCGCTGAAGTACGGCGTGGTGAAGATGAACGTCGACACCGACACCCAGTACGCCTTCACCCGTCCGATCGCCGCGCACATGTTCACCAACTACGACGGTGTGCTGAAGATCGACGGTGAGGTCGGCAACAAGAAGACCTACGACCCGCGCAGCTACCTGAAGAAGGCCGAGACCTCGATGGCCGAGCGGGTCATCGAAGCCTGCAACGACCTGCGTTCGGCCGGTAAGTCGGTCAGCGCGAAGTAGTAGTTCCGGAAGCGGAACGAGGGTGCGTCGCCCGGTGGGCGGCGCACCCTCGGCATTCGCGGCCGCCGTGGTGACGGGTTGTCCCATTCGGAGCGGCACGGGATGATCATCTCCGTGAGCAGATGGGCACTGTGCCGGGTATCCGGTCGACGCGAGGAACGAGACCGGTGAGCGATCCGACCGGCCCCCAACCTGTTCCGCCCATCGGGCTCGACGTCCGCGTACTCGGTCCCGTACAACTCTCGGTCGGCGGCGCCGCCGTTGCGGTGGGCGGACCCAAACCGCGGGCGCTGCTGGCCGCCCTGGCGGTCAACCGGCGGCGTGCGGTCTCGTCGCAGGCGCTGGCCGATATCGTCTGGAACGAGGAACCGCCGGACTCCTATCAGGCGAGCCTGCAGGTGTTCGTCTCCAATATTCGTAAGGCGCTGCGCAATTCGGGAGTCGACTCGGCCGCGGTGCTGCGCACCGAATCCTCCGGCTATCGGCTCGAAATCACCGACGACGAGTGCGATCTGGGCCGATTCGAGGCCGCTCACAGGGCCGCGATCGAGGCCGCCGCGGCGGGCGACCACGAGGGCGCGTCGCGGTTGTACGGTGCGGCACTGGAACAGTGGAGCGGCAAAGCCCTCGACGATCTGTCGGGTACCCGCTTCGCCGACACCTTCGCCACCGCGATGGACGAGGAGCGCCTGCTCGTCGCCTCCGCCCGCATCGATGCCGAAATAGCTTGTGGCCGAGCCTCGTCGGTGGTCGGCGAACTGGTGGCGATGACGAACGAGCACCCGATGCGGGAACCGCTGTGGGTCCAGCTCATCACCGCGCTGTACCTGTCAGGCCGCCAGGCAGACGCGCTGGAGGCCTGCCGCCGGGTGCGTGCGGTACTCGCCGACGAACTCGGCATCGACCCTGGCCCGGCGCTGGCCGAACTGGAGAAGCGCGTGCTGCGGCAGGAACCGCTCAACACGATGGCCATCGCCCAGGTCGAGCGGATGGCCAAGGCGATGACCGAAACCGTCACCGAAACTCCGCGCAGCGCCCGCGCCGGACGGCTGCGGCTGGCGGACGGCCGGGTGGTGCCGATCGCCAAGGGCGGCTTGAAGATCGGCCGCATGACCGACAACGATCTGATCCTCGATGATCCGAAGGTCAGCCGCTATCACGCGCACGTCCTGCCCAGCCGGGCCGGGATGCTGATCAAGGATCTGGCCTCTGCCAACGGCATCTACGTCGACGACGAGGTCGTCGACGGCGGCACCATGCTGTTCGGCGGGGAACTCATCCGGATCGGTTCGACGGTGCTGAGTTTCGAGGCCGAAACCGAATAGGCCACATCGAACACACCCGCCGGTGCGCGATTACCGCCGTGGCGGGGCATCGCCCGGGTAGGGTCGGCGCGGGTGCTGTCCGCGCAGTGAGGTCGCGGGTAGGGGAAATCGTTCGGTCGGCGAGGGGTTGCGGATGCGTGTGCGCGTACCGGCTTCGGTCGCAGTGGTGCTGCTGGGCGCCGGACTGCTGGTAGGGATGCCCGGGCCTGCCGTGGCCGAACCCGGGACAGGTACGGCGGCAACGGTTTCCGGCACCGGGCCGTGTGCCACCGACCCCGCTCCCGTGCACGAGCCGGTGGTGCCGAAGAAGCTCGAGGTGCCGATTCCGTATCCGGTGGTGACCGTCGATCAAGCACCGCCGCCCGCTAACCCGAAGCGCACGAGCGTGGATCTGCCGGCCGATCCGTGCGTCAGCCCGTGCCCGGACCTCACCGACGGTCCGCCGCCCCCGCCCGGCCTGCTGAACCGGCTCGGCGTGCCGGAGGTGCTGCTGAAGCCGCAGCCGTTCTATTTCGCGCTGCCGCCCGGACCCTCGCCCGAACCCGAGCCGCCCGCGCCGCCGCGAGCCGCGCCGCCGACCGAACCGGGTCCGGTGGTGGCCGCGCGGCCGGCGCCGAAGGTGAGCCGGGTTCACGAGGTGGCCAAGGAGACCGGCGCGAATTCGGTGAACCGCACCGATAAGCGCTGGCAGGTCGCCGGCACCGACCTGGGCATCATGTGGGAGAGCGGGCCGGGGGAGATCGCGACGGCCTTCGGCGACACCGTCGGTCACGACTTCCATCCGCCGGGCGGGATGGGTGCGGATTGGCGCAGCAATCTGCTCGCGTTCAGCACGAATCGCGACCTGGACAAGGGCATGATCATCGACCGCATGGTCGCCGACGACCGTTGTCACGCCGCCGAGGTGCTCGCCAGTCGCAAGAAGGACAATATCGAGATCACCACGATCCCGACCTCGGGTTTCGCGCTGCCGCACCGAGGTTCGGCCGACGGCACCCGGCAGTTCATGAGCTACATGTCGATTCGGACCTGGAACAGCCTGCCCGGCACCTTCTACACCAACTACGGCGGCATCGCGTACTCCGACGATCACGGGCAGACCTGGACCAAGGATCCGCACGCGCACTGGGACAACATCTTCGGGCTCGCGAATTTCCAGGTGTCGGCGATGGTTCCGCAGGGCGACTACGTCTACCTGTTCGGCACGCCGAATACGCGGCTCGGCGCGGTCGGTCTCGCCCGGGTGCCCAAGGATGAGGTGCTCGACACCTCCGCCTATCAGTACTGGCGCGACGGAAACTGGACCCCGGTCGGTGGCGCCGCGTCCGCCACACCGATCGTCGACGGACCGGTCGGTGAACTGTCGGTGCGCTACGACGGCGTTCGCGGTATCTGGCAGATGAGCTATCTCGACACCGCCAAGGCCGCGGTCGTGGTGCGGGAATCGAATGCACCGCAAGGGGTGTGGTCGCCGAGTTCGCCGTTGGTGCCCGTCTCGGCCGAATATCCCGAACTCTACGGCGGATTCATCCATCCGTGGTCGACGTCGTCGGATCTCTACTTCACCATCAGCACCTGGAGCGACTACAACGTCTACCTGATGCACGCCCGGCTGGACTGACGCGCGGGATCAGGACAACTGGACCTCGGCCAGCGCGCGGCCGAACAGCTTCTTGCCCGCGGAGGTGGCGCTCAGCAGAATCGTCGCGACCCGACGCTGCGGGTCCAGGGACTTGATCCGGGCGGAGAATTCGATCGCGGCCGGCGAAAAACGTTCCACCGGAACGTATCCGGAGAAGCGCACACTGTAGCTTTCGATCGCTCCCGGATCCCCGAGCCACGAGGTCAGATAGTGCGCACCCAGACCCATGGTGAGCATGCCGTGCGCGACCACGGTGGGCAGGCCGGCCAGTTCGGCGGCGCGATCGCTGAAGTGGATCGGGTTGGGGTCACCTGCCACGCCGGCGTAGTTGACCAGATCGCCGCGGGTGAGTCGCATCGTCGCCGTGGGTAAGAGGTCACCGACCGCGAGATCGTCGAAATTCGGCTGGGTGTCGACGGTGATGCCCCTGCGCGAGTCGGCGCGCGAGGGTTCGGGGGTGGCCTCCTCGGTGCCGATCGGGATCAGCACCTCGGGAGCGGCCGGGCCGCCCTCCCGGCGATGCATGACCAGACCGTCGACCAGTCGCACGATATCGGCGTCGACCTCGGCGCCCAGGCGCGCCACGATGGTGGTGACACCCACCTGGACGACGGTGTCCTCGGCATCGAGGACGGTGGCCTTCACGGTGATGAAATCGTTCCCGCGCAAGTGGCGGATCGATTCGATCTCCGCCTCGCTGCGCAGCACGTCGCCGGCCAGGATCGGGCGGTGGATGTGGAACACCTGATCGGTCTGCAGGATCTGCGACAGGTCGTATTCGCTGAGCACGCTGTCGAGCAGGGCCTGCGTGGTCGCCATGCCGAGCACCGAGGCGAAGGTCGGCGGCGCCACGACGGCATCCCAGCCGAACTTGGCGGCGTCGGCCTCGAAGTGGTGGGCGGGGTGATGATTCTGCACGGCCCGCGCGAATTCGCGGATCTTCTCCCTGCCCACCTCGTAGCGGTCCCGAATCCGGTAGTGCCGACCGGCCAGTGCGGTGGATGCCGGCGCGGGGGGTGCCAGCTCCGGCATGTCCCTTGCTCCCTGCTCGATTCTTACTGCGTAAACGACAGCACCGGTCGACCACCCCGGAACGGATCAGCGGAGGGTCGGCGGCGTGACAATCCGGGCCATGCTATCGGCGTACCGGACCGCTGACCAGGTGTCTGTGACGTGCATCGCCGGCCACCGGCGCGATGTGACGCCGAGGTGACGCACGTCATCGACTCCGGCGCGGCTATTGCGCGGCGCCGGCGGGATCGCACACCTTCCAGCCGCCGTCGGTCTGCTGCAGATCGAAGGTACGGGCGGTCGAGCGGCTCGGATCGGCATCGGTGTAGATGTCGACCTGAGCGACGGCCTTGTCCCCGGTGATCTGGACGCCGTCCACGCCCGCGACCTTCGGGATCTTCTTCTGATCCACCGCCAGCTTGTGCACGCCGGCGTACTGATCGGGCGCGATGTTCTGGTAGAAGTCGTGCAGTTTGCCGCATGTCGCGGACTGCAGCTGGCTCAGGTTCCCGGACGCCAGGGCGTTGGTGTAGCTGTTGACCGCGCCCTTGACCTGTGCCTCCGGTGAATTGTCGGAACCGCCGGTGGCCAGTGCGACCACCGCCACGATCGCGACGATCACCACCACGACCGCACCGCCGGCGAGCAACAGCCAGCGCTTGCTGCGCGCGGGCTGTCCCGGCGCCGCATCCGGTTCCGCCGCCGGGACCCGCTGCGGTTGTGCCATCGGACGCGGTGGGACCGGTTGCGATCCACCCGGCTGGTTCGGCGTACCCGATTGTCCCGGTCCGCCCGGCTGGTTCGGCCCACCCGGTGCGCCCGGCCCGTTCGGCTGTGCGGACAGTGCCGGTGCGGTCATCTTGGTATCGGCAGGTGACGGCGCGCCGCCGGGGCGCGGGGTTTGCTCACCTTGTGCCGCAGGACCTTTCAGACCCTGCGCGCCGAGCGCTGCGGATGCTCCCGGCAGCCCCGGCCCACCCGGACGTTGTCCGGGTGCCCCGGCGCCATGCCCACCGGGGCCCTGCGGCCCGGGTGAACCCTGCCCCTGCGGTCCGTGCGCGCCCGGGCCTTGGGCGCCGGGCCCCTTCGGGCCCTGTCCACCTGGGCCCTTCGGCCCCTGTGCGTTCGAGCCTTGTGCGTTCGGGCCCTGTGCGCCTGGGCCCTTCGGACCCTGTGCGTTCGGACCCTGTGCACCCGGGCCCTGCACGCCTGGACCCTTTGCGCCCGGGCCCTGCGCGGCCGGGCCCTGTGTGCCCGGCCCCTGCGGGTTCGGTCCGCCGGGACGCTGGGGCCCCTGTCCGCGGCCCTGGGTACCGGGGCCACCGGCGGGCCCCTGCTGAGCCGGTCCGTTCGGACCGGCTCCGACTCGCTGTCCCGGCCCGCCCGAGCCTTGCCCCGGCCCACCGGGGCCGCCGGCCGGGCCCTGCTGTCCCGGTCCGCCTGCGGCACTCTGCCGGCCCTGACCGGGCCCGCCCGCCGGGCCTTGCTCCGGCCCGCCGCTCGTCCGCCCCTGTCCGGGTGCGCCGCCTGCGGGGCCGCGCTGGGTACCGGCGGCGGCAGCGGCTGCGCCGAGCCCCGCGGCACCGGCGGCCGGGCCACCGATGCGGCCCTTCGGTCCCGGGCCGCCGGCAGCGGGCCCTCGCGATCCCGGGGCGCCGGGCGCGCCCTGGCTCTGCTCACTGCCCGGACCGCCCTGTGCCCCAGGGCGCTTCGGTCCGCCCTGCCCGGCTCCCGGCCGCGTGGCGCGAAGCTTCTCGGTGGCCGCCGGGTCGGGCTTCTGAATGGGCAGGATCGTCGTGGCATCGTCGGACGGGTTCGAAATCGCGGGAACGTCCTGTGGTGCTTCGGCTTTCGGGTCCGATGCGGAGGTTCCCCGATCGCTGTTCGTCCCGCCGGACTGCTGCGCGGGGCTGGACTTCGCGGTCTTCTGGCCGCCCTTGCTGGACGAAACCTTGGGCAGTGCAACGGTTTTCGACTCGTCGATACCGTCGCCGTTCCCGTTCTCGGCAGCGGTCGGCGCCTTCGAGCTCGGCGCGGCGTCCCGGCCGGCTGCGGCACTTCCGGCGCCGCCGGCCTTCACGGCACCCGCGGCCTTCGCGCCCTTCGCGGTGCGCTCGGTATCGGGTGCGGCGGCCGGGCCGTTTGTCGTCGCCGGGCCGTTCGTGGCGGCGGATCCGGCAGTGCCGGTCGCGGCGTCGGACTTGCCGGAGTCCTCGGAGGTGGGAGCCTTGCCGGGTTCCTCGGTCTGCTCGCCGGATTCCGCGCGCCTGGGGATGGCGACCGTCTCCGCTTCGCCCGCCGCCGCACCGCTCGGCGCGGTGCCCGCCTTTCCGGCGGCGCCCTTCTCGGCACGGGCCGGCTCGGCGGGTTCGCCGCCGTCGCTCGCCGTCGAGCCGGGCGCACCGGCGGCCGGCTTGCCGGAACCGGCTGTACCGGAACCGCCGGACTCCGCGCCGGGCGCGCCCGCGCCGGACTTGTCGCCGGCCCCGGAATTCGCCTGTCCCGAAGCGATTTTCGCACCCGGCGCGCGAATGACCTGGGTTTGCGCCGACGGCGACGGCATGGGCGCGGTGGGGGCGGCGCCGGGCAGTTGATCCCGGGAGATGCGCTGGGTACGGTCCGGGGCGCCGGTGTCCGGTTCGCGGCCGGGAGCGGGCTCGCCCTGGGCGCCGGGTTTCGCCGGTCCGTCCGGACCCGCACCGGATGCAGCCTGACGCGGGCGGTCGCCGGAGGCGCCCTGGTGCGGCTTCTGGTCGTCGTTCGGGTCGGACACGCGCTACCCCTTGCTCACTATCGGCTGTCGGTCGTCGACTGTCGGTCTCAGACGGCCAGCCTAATGGGGTCGGGGCGCGTAGGAGGCGGCAGACGCGCAACCATATAAGGCCTCGCCATCGCGACCGGGGCCCGGCGCACCCGCTGCCCGGCGAGCCGATGCGGTGGCGGTGCACAATGAAGCCCATGACCTCCTTCGGTGATCTGCTCGGACCGCAGCCGGTATTGCTTCCCGAAAACACGGAAGCCGAACAGGCCCTGCTGGACAATCAGGACCCGGTCCAGGTCGCCGCCGCGCATCCGACGGCCTCCGTGGCCTGGGCGCAACTGGCCGAGGATGCGCTCGACCGCGCCGGCGTCGTGGGCGCGCCCGAGGGCCGGGCGGAGGTGACCCTCGATGTGGTGGCGGCCTACGCCTTCGCCCGCACGGGCTACCACCGTGGCCTGGACCTGCTGCGCCGCAACGGCTGGAAGGGCTTCGGCCCGGTGCCGTGGAGCCACGAACCCAACCAGGGCTTCCTCCGTGCGGTCGGCGCGCTCGCCCGGGCCGCCCAGGCCATCGGTGAGAGCGACGAATACGCCCGCTGCCTGGACCTGCTCGAGGATTGCGATCCCCGCGCCGCCGCCGAACTCGGTCTGGACTGAGACTGGCCGGCACGGAACGGTTCGCGACCGCCATCACCGTCGATGCGGTTCGCGACAGCGGTAAACAGCGCATGCGCAATGGATGGGTACGCCT
This sequence comes from Nocardia mikamii NBRC 108933, assembly GCF_001613505.1. Taxonomy (GTDB): domain Bacteria; phylum Actinomycetota; class Actinomycetes; order Mycobacteriales; family Mycobacteriaceae; genus Nocardia; species Nocardia mikamii. The sequence continues at coordinate 99,461 of NZ_BDCM01000015.1, read as the reverse complement.
GCGCCGATCCGCGCTTCCGATCTTTCAGTGCGCCGTGGGCGCGGCCCTGTCCTGGTTCGTCGCCCACCGGTTGGTGGGACATCCACAACCGTTCTTCGCGCCGATGGCCGCGGTCATCTCGATCGGCGTGTCGTTCGGTGCGCGACTGCGCCGATCCGTGGAACTCGTCGGCGGTGTGGCCGTCGGGATCGGGATCGGCGACTTCTTCATCGGACAGGTCGGAACCGGTGCGTGGCAGATCGCGCTCGTCGTCGGGGTGGCGATGGCGACCGCGGTATTTCTCGACCGAGGTGCGGTCATCCCGATGCAGGCCGCCAGTTCGGCGGTGCTGGTCGCCACGTTGATGCCGCCGCATACCGGCGGAGGTCTCAACCGCATGGTCGACGCGCTGGTCGGTGGGTTCGTCGGCGTCGTGGTGGTGGCCGCGATTCCGCTGCACCCCGTGCGCCGGGCCCGGCAGCAGGCCGCCGATATCCTGACCGTCCTGGGTGCGGCGCTGACCGAATGCGCCGACGGCCTCCACGAGCAGAATGCGGAGAAGGTCCGTGCCGCGCTGCATTCCGTGCGCGGTACGCAACCGCAGATCGACGGCCTGCGCAATGCGGTCGAGGGCGGGCGCGAGGTCAGCCGGATCTCGCCGCTGTACTGGAATTCCCGGCCTCGGCTCGAAGCGATCCGCGCGGCGGTCGACCCGCTCGACAATGCCGTGCGCAATACCCGAGTGTTGTTGCGCCGCGCCCTGACCCTGGTGCGCGACGACGAAATCCTCGATCCCCGAATGATCGCCGAGGTCGAAGAACTGGGGCAGGCGGTCGAAGTGGTGCGCCGCTACATGGTTGCCGAACCCGGCGAACAGCCCGATGCCGCCGAGGCCACGCGGGTCCTGCGGCGCGTGGCGAAGGGCGCGACCAAGGATCTGGTCGAAGGCGCCGGCCTGTCCTCGCTCGTGGTTTTCGCCCAATTGCGTTCCATCGTGGTCGATCTGATGCAGGTCTGCGGGATCAAACGCCTGTCAGCGCTCGCGCTGCTACCGCCGACCGTGCAGAACCCCTATGTGGCGCCGGAGGATTGACGACATGGCGGTACCAGTAGTCGCCGAGCGGTCCGCGAGGTCGCCGGGTCCGGCCGCGCACGGCCACCGCGATCGAATCGGGTAGTCGACTACTCGTGTCGCGGGTGAGCGCGGATCGTACGTTTGTCTCGACCGCGTCGACGAGGGGTGGCGCGGTCGGAAAACTTCGCGACGGATGCGACGTGCGGCCGATTGGTGTGCGGCCGACCGCGTAGGGGGCGGGCGCTCCGTCGCGAAGAGGGCCGCCCGGTTCCCGTTCGCCGGCGAATCGAACCGGAATCGGGCGCGCCCGCCGAAATTCGCGGGTCAGGTCCAGAAGCGGGTCAGATAACTACCGACGGCCGCCCAGTCCGACGGCACGCCCGACAGCTCGAACACCCAGTAGACGGCGTCGAAGAACACCCGATTGAGTTCGGGGACCCACAGGATCGCGAGCAACAGCAGCAGCCCGAACGGCTTCACCTGATCCAGCGAACGCCGGGTCTGATAACTCAGCGACGGCTCGATGATCGCGTAGCCGTCGGTGCCCGGAATCGGCAGCAGATTCAGAATCGTCGCGGTGATCTGCAGAAACGCCAGGAAACTCAGGCCGAACCAGAAGGCGGCATGGTCGTGGGTGGAGCCGGCGAATCGGACGATGACCAGCAGCACCACCGCGCACAACGCGTTGACCGCCGGACCCGCGGCGCTGATCGCACGCTGGATGCGTGCCGAGAAGTTCTGCGTATTCAGATAGACCGCGCCACCGGGCAGCGCGAACCCGCCCAGCGCGATGAAGAAGATCGGCAGTGCGATCGACAGCAGCGGATGGCTGTACTTCACCGGATTCAGCGTCAGGTATCCGCGCATCTGCACTTCGCGGTCCCCGGCTCGGTACGCCGTGTACGCGTGGCCGAATTCGTGCAGGCACACGCTGAGAATCCAGCCCGCCACCACCAAGACGAACACTCCCGCCTTGGCCCGGGTGGACAGCGGATCGGCATCCCAGGCCAGCGCCCCGCCCAGGGCGGTGATCACGACGATCAGCAAGAAGATCGGACTCGGGCTGATCCCCCGGCGGTACTCCCGGGTCCCTACGTGGTTACGCAAGCTGCCGCCTCCGGGGCCGTCGTCCGTACCGCGCTACTCGCCGAGCCGGGAAGGAGTAGCTCATCGCACCAGCAGCCAGGGCTCGTGATGACGGTAGAAACTCGACCGCGGCACGGTGCGATCGGCGGCGATGCCGTCGCGGGTCACCGCGGCGCCCGGCGAACCCAGCTGTACGGCCCGCCCGGCGACCCAGCGCTTCTTACCCCAGCCGCGTTGCACCGTCGCGCGCACGCCCGGCATCTCGAGTGTCGGCGAAACATGCAGTGCCGCAACCTTTCCGGTGAACAACCGGACTTCGTCGACGTAGGCCTCGCCCTCGAGTTTGCCGCCGTCGCGGCCGGTGATCGTGGCCCGGCCGACCAGGACGGTACCGGTCTCGTCACGGATCAGGGGGGTCGGCTCGGCCCGGCCTTCCAGCGCGCGTTTGGCGGCGTGCGAGCCCGTCCCGGTCTGATAGGCGCGAGAACCGTAGGTGCGATCGACCGGCACGTAGCCGATCTCGACGGCCAGCCGTTCGGTGCGCAGCAGATGGGTGAGCACCGCGGCCAGACCGGCGTCCTCACCCAGCACGATCAGTCGTGGCTGGTTGTCGGCGGCCAGCACCGGAAGCAGTTCGTCCAGTTCGGCGGTTTCGGGGATCGCCGTGGTCTGGGTAGTGGGCAGCGCCGCGAGCGCGATGGGCACGGGAGCGCCGTTGCAGCGGAGAACATGAGTACTCAACTGCCGAACACCCTCCTCGGACCTGCCAACGCCATCGCCCTCGCTGCCTACCGGGCGCACCCCTGCGGGGACGCCTCCGCAGGCCACTGTAATCGGCTCGGGCGGTCGGCGCGCTCTCCGCTGCGCCACGCGGGGGAGGAGGTGGCTGGTTACGGCACGAATTGTGTCCACTAGACTGTCCCTCCGGCCACCGCCACTTGGCGCGAGCGACGGGCCTCGGGAGCGCCGTCATCGGGCTCTGCAACGGCAGGTAGCTGCAGCGTCGCCGATGCTGCGTGTCGAAACCGTAGGAGACTCCCATGCCGGCAATCGTGCTGATCGGCGCCCAGTGGGGCGACGAGGGTAAGGGCAAAGCTACCGATCTGCTCGGTGGCCGCGTCCAGTGGGTGGTCCGCTACCAGGGTGGCAACAACGCAGGTCACACCGTGGTCCTGCCGAACGGCGACAATTTCGCGCTGCACCTCATCCCGTCCGGCATCCTGACGCCGGGCGTCACCAATGTCATCGGCAACGGTGTCGTCATCGATCCGGGTGTGCTGCTCGACGAACTCGCCGGACTGGAACAGCGCTCGGTGGATACCACCCGGCTGCTGCTGTCGGCGGACGCGCACCTGATCATGCCGTACCACGTGGCCATCGATAAGGTCACCGAACGCTTCCTCGGCAACAAGAAGATCGGCACCACCGGACGCGGCATCGGCCCCTGCTATCAGGACAAGGTGGCCCGCGTGGGCGTGCGCGTCGCCGATGTGCTGGACGAGAAGATCCTCACTCAGAAGGTCGAAGCCGCACTGGAATTCAAGAACCAGGTGCTGGTGAAGATCTACAACCGGCGCGCACTCGACCCGCAGCAGGTGGTCGACGAGGTGCTGAATCAGGCCGAGGGCTTCAAACACCGCATCAGCGACACCCGGCTGCTGCTCAACCAGGCCCTGGAGAACGGCGAGACCGTTCTGCTGGAGGGGTCGCAGGGCACCCTGCTCGACGTCGACCACGGCACCTATCCCTATGTGACGTCGTCGAATCCCACCTCCGGCGGCGCCGCGGTGGGCGCGGGCGTGGGCCCCAACAAGATCACCACGGTGCTCGGCATCCTGAAGGCCTACACCACGCGCGTCGGCTCCGGCCCGTTCCCGACCGAACTGTTCGACCAGTCCGGCGAATATCTCGCCAAGACCGGCGGCGAGGTCGGCGTGACCACCGGCCGCGCCCGCCGCACCGGCTGGTTCGACGCGGTGATCGCGCGCTACGCCACCCGGGTCAACGGCATCACCGACTACTTCCTCACCAAACTGGATGTGCTGTCGAGCCTGGACCGGGTGCCGATCTGCGTGGCCTACGAGATCGACGGCGAGCGGGTGGAGCAGATGCCCACCACCCAGACCGAATTCCACCACGCCAAGCCCATCTACGAGGAGATGCCGGGCTGGTGGGAGGACATCTCCGGGGCCCGCAACTTCGAGGATCTGCCGGCCAACGCGCGCGCGTACGTCGAACGGCTGGAAGAGCTTTCCGGTGCCCGCGTGTCCTGCATCGGCGTCGGGCCCGGCCGCGACGAGACGATCGTCCGTCACGACATCCTGAACTAGCGAAGACGCCGGGCTCAGTAGCAGGTGAGCGGCGCCAGCGGTTCGGTGGCGTGCGGGGTCAGCGACGCGTAGGTCGCCGCGATCGACTTCACCGCCACCCGCAGATCGGATTCGGTGTGGGTGAACGGGATTCGCAGAAAACGTTCGAACGCGCCCTGCACTCCGAAGCGCGGCCCGGCGGCGAGCAGTACGCCGTGATTGGGCGCGGTGGCGGCGAGGGCGGTGGAGACGGGAGCCGGTAGTTGCACCCAGATCGACATACCGCCGCGGCCGGGACTCACCTGCCAGTCGGGCAGTTCCTCGGACAGGGCTTCGAGCAGGGCGGCGCGACGGCTGTGTAGTTGTTCGCGGCGTTGTTCGAGGATCACGCCGGCATGGTCGAGCAGATAGCCGGTGGCCAGCTGATCCATCACCGGCGTGCCGAGGTCCACCGTGGACCGGGTGCCGAGAAGTTTCGCGATGAGCGACTGGTTGGCCCGAATCCAGCCGACGCGCAGGCCGCCCCAGAACGACTTGGACGCCGATCCGATCGTCACGATCTCCGATCCGCGGGCGAAAGCTGCTGCCGGAGGGGGTGTTTCGCCGTCGAGCTGCTGATCGACCATCGACTCGTCGACGATCACCGTCATGCGGGTCTCGCGGGCGATCGCGGCCAGTTCCGCGCGGGCGTCGGCGCTCATCAGCAGGCCGGTCGGATTGTTGAAGTCCGGCACCAGGTAGGCGGTACTGGCGGCGGTTTGCCGTGCGGCACTGCGGATTCCGTCGAGGTCCCAGGCTGCTTCCGGTTGTTCGGGGCGCAACGGCACGGGAACCGGCCGGGCGCCGACATCGCGGATCGCCTCGATCGCGTTGGGGTAGGTCGGGTGGTCGATCAGGACCCGTTCGGCGGGGGCGGTGAGCACATTGAGCAACAGCCGAAGACCGTGCTGCGCACCGAGAGTCACCAGAATCTGATCCGGTTCGGTGGGCAGACCGCGTTCGGTGTAGCGGCGGGCGAGCATCTCCCGCAGCGGCAGCACGCCCACCGGATCCATGCCGTGGGTGCCGAGGTAGATCGGAAGTCCTTGCAGCGCGGCGGAATACGCGTCGCTCATCTGCGGCGGCGCCGACATCGCGGCGTAGGTGAGGTCGATGGTGGGCTGTGCCGTCGGCGACATCACCGCCAGAATGCTGCGGGCCGGTTTGGTGCCGTCGTGTGCGACGTCGGAGGGCAGCGCCACCGTGCTGCGCGAGCCCTGCCGGCTGATCAGATAGCCGTGTTCGCGCAGCAGCGCGTACGCGGACGTGACCGTGGTGCGGCTGACGCCCAGTGCGGTCGCCAGGTCGCGTTCGCTCGGCAGGGCGATACCCAGTGGGGCCCGGCCGTCGTGGATCAGCAGGCGAATACTCTCCGCGAGCGCCAGATATGCCGGGCGCGCGCCGCGGCGAGCGGCGCCGGATTCGTCGTGCCGCCAGCGGCCCAGGTCGCGGGTGAGGGTGGCCGCACTGATCACGCGTATCGCCATAAGGGCCAGTATCCGGGTAGTGGCTATTTGATTCAAGTCCAGATGCGGGCAGGCTGGACCGCATGTTCTCCGGTCTCGCCGCTCTGCTGGTCGTCGCCGTCGTTTTCGTGGCCGTCCATCGCTATGCCACCGGCTCCGGCCGCCGCGTGGTCGCACTGTTCGATCGGTATCGCCCGCATGCGCCGATGGCGGACTGGTCGCTGCGCGAGGGCGAGTGCCGCGGCTGACATCCGGATTTCGATCAGTCCAGTCGGTGGTACTGGACTGCAACTGCCGAGATTGTCGGACCCTCGGTGCACACTGTGGGGTATGTCTGCGGGCAAGCTGTCCTCGGTCTCGGTGGCCGAATTCGATACGGCCATCGGCCGATGCGCGATGGGGTGGACCGATCCCGGCGTCGTGCGGTTCCAACTGCCGGAAGTCGTCGTCCGCGGTGCCGAGCCCACCCGGCCGTCGGCCTCCGGACAGATCTCGGATGCCGGTGCCCGCACGGCCGGCATGTTGCGCCGCGGTGTGGACGCGATCGCCGCCGAGCGGGTTCGCGTGGTCGACCCGTCCGGCGGGATGGCGGAGGCGATCCGGGCCATTCGCGCGCATCTGACCGGGGAGCTCGACGATCTGCGGTGGATTCCGGTGGACTACCGTGCCCAGCCGGAATTCCATCGCGCGGTGTACGACATCACGCGCACCATCGGCCCCGGACGCACACTCACCTACGGCGAGGTCGCCGCCCGGGCCGGGGCGCCCGGTGCGGCCCAGGCCGTCGGACAAGCCCTGGGCCGCAATCCCATTCCGTTGATCGTGCCGTGTCACCGCGTGCTGGCGGCCGACCACGGACTGCACGGTTTCTCCGCGCCGGGCGGCATCGCGACCAAGGCCCGGTTGCTCGAAATCGAACGCACCTCGGGATTCGGCGAACCGACCCTGTTCTGAGCGCCGCCGGGCCTATCGCGACGCGGGCAGCCGATCGAGGAAATCGGCGATGAGCGGGGCGATCTCACGCAGATGCGTGTCACGGGGCGCCCCTCCACGTCGACGCGCCGGTTCCGCACCTCGGTCACTTCGATCATGAGTGACATGCCTATCTGTGCTCTCTGGAGCGCTGCGGCAACCGCGCCCGCGTCGCCCGCTACAACCAGCGGCACCAGGGCGCCGATGGGTGAACGCCGGCGCGCTCACGGCGCGGCGGCACCGATGCGAACTACTTGTGTTCGGGGTTGGGGTTGATCGCGCCTTGGATGCCGTCGTTGGCTCGGTTGACGCCGTCGACCACCGCATCCGGGACGGTATCGGGAACCGGTGCGCTGAAACCGCCCACGCGCACTTCGCGCGGAGCCGGTGGTTCGCTCGGCTTCGGCTCCGGTTTGGGCGCGGCCCGGGGCGCGGACTGCGGCGTGGGCACGTGTTGTGGTGAGGCGGAACGCAATTCCGCCGGCTCGTCGGAGGGCGCCGGGGCATCCGGGGTGGTGACACCGGGCTGAACCGGGCCGGTCGCCGCCGCTGTACCGGCGAATCCGAGGACCACCGCGAGCGGCACCGCCGCCATCGCGACCCGAATACCCGTCATCAGATACCGATTTCGACGGATCACGCCGAGCACCACCCTCGTCAGCAAGCCTGCCTGTGCGGCGACCACGGCCGCCGCGAGCATCCTAATCGACTCCACGCCGGGTGTGCAGTGCCTGATGCTGTGATCCGTGCCGTCTCACCACGATCGGACCCCACCGTGATGGTCAGCGCTGTCTGCCTCGGGGCGGCTCGCCGCGCATCAGATCGGCGAGTGCCTCGCGATCGGTGACATCGAGCTTCGTACAGGCCCGATAGAGATGGCCCTCGACGGTCCGCACCGATACGGTCAGCCGGTCCGCGATCTGCCGGTTGCTGAGCCCGGCCGCGACCAGATTGGCGATTTCGCGTTCGCGCGCGGTGAGCGGAAGTGGTTGTGCCGATTGCCGAAGCGCCGGTGTGCTCGCGCCGCCGCAGGCCGCCGCCAGACGATTGGCCGTCGCGGCGGATTCGAGCAATCGGCGCCGATCGCCGTGCCGCTCGTGCACCGAGGCGGCCTGCGCGGCCGCGTCGGCGGCCGAGAGCAGGGCGCCCATCCGCTCGAATTCGGCTGCGGCCGCGTCCAATCCGGGCCCGTCCTGGGAGGCGACCGCCACGGCGTGGCGAGCCTGCACCTGCACCAGCGCGCCGTCGATCCGCGCGGCGATATCGGCGAGCCGCCCGGCGACAGTACGGTCGCCGAAGCGGGCCGCGGTGTGCAGGGCCATGGCCTCGATCGCATGCTGATGGGAACGGGCGGCGGCGTCGGCGGCTCCGATGGCCAGCCGGACGGCCGGCGCGACGGTGCCTTCGGCGGCGGCCTGCCACGCACGCGCGATTTCGAGCTGCGGTTCGTAGACCGCGCTGTGCCTGCCACCGCGCAGGCGCGCCTCGGCGATCGTCTCGGCGGCTTCCGCGGCCCGGCCCAGCGCCGAATAGGCCTCGGCCAGACGGATTCTCGCCGGGAACATCCACGCGGCGGCGCCCTCGGCGGTCAGCGCCGCGAGCGCCTGTTCGAGATTCTCGACGCCCTCCGGGAAGTGGCCCTGCGCCACGTCGACGGTGCCCTGCAGGATCTTCGACAGTCCCCAGGCCAGGTACTGTCCGGGCGCCGAATAGCCGAAATAGCCGGAGGCGCAGCGTCGTGCGGCCTCCAGTTCACCGGTGAAGGTGAGCGCCAGCACCTCCGCGTGGGCGGACATGAATCGCGTCGGCCCGTCGACCTGCTCCTCGACCTGATGGCCCCGCAGGGTGTACTCGCGCGCGGCCGCACCACGGCCCATCAGCGCCAGCGCGAGACCACCGCCGAACGACGCCCACCACACCGCCCAGGCCGGTGCGTCCGGTGTGGACATCACCGCCTCGGCATCGGTGAAAGCCTGCTCCAAACGGTTTTCGTTCACCTCGCACGCGGACGCCAAGCCCTGCAACGTCAACACGATCTTCGGATGCCGGACCCGGCTGCGCACCAGGGACAGCACCTCGTCGGCGCGGTCGGCATCGCCCATGGCCCACAGCAGATTCGAGACGCGGGTGCTGCCCCAGCGCGCCAGCTGCACCTCGTTCAACTGGTCCGGATCGAAACTGGCCAGCGTGCGTTCGGCCTCGATGCGATGCCCCTGCCACAGCAGTGCGCGCGCCAGCAGATCCGCGGACTCGACCCCGCCGCGACGCTCCACGGCCGCCCGCGCGAACCGCTCACCGAGCGGGATGTTCGCCAGCCCGATCGCATCGGCCGCGGCCGCCTCGAACAATTCCAGATCCGCGGATTTGTCACTGTCCAAAGCCAATTCGGCCAGCCGGATGCGATCGGAGGCGGATTTGATGGGCCGCTCCCGCAGCGACGAATACAGCCGGCCCCGGAGCCGGCGCGCCGAGGCGATACCGAGGCGCCGCCGGATCACCTCGCCGAACAGCGGATGGTTGTAGCGCACCAGCAGTTGGTGGCCGTTCTCGACAATCCTTATGACGCCGCGGGTTTCGGCCTGTTCGACCGCGTCCTCTCCGGCCAGTTCGGCCAGGACGTCCAGATCGATGGGCTCGCAGAAGGTGAGCAACTCCAGCACGCGCAGTACCGACTCCGGCAGCTGTTCGACGCGATCCTCCAGCAGCGCCGCCAGTTCCGAGGTCACCGCCGCGCGCCCGCGCAGCTGCCACACCCCGTTGACCTGTCGCAGCGTGCCCGCCTCCAGCGCACCCTCCACCAGATGCCGCAGGAACAGAGCGTTGCCGCCGGAGGACTCCCACATCAGATTGGCGGTGAATCCCTCCAGCTGTCCGCCGAGCATGGATTCGACCAGTTCGACGCTCTGCGGTTCGGAGAACGGCGCGAGGTCGATCCGCAGCAGATGACCGTCCTTCCACAGCGAGGTCACCGCATCCGGCACCTGCACCCCGCTGCGCACCGTGCAGACGATCCGCGCGGCCTTGTCGATGGCCAACTGCAGCAACAGCGTTGCCGAGAGCTGATCCAGCAGGTGGGCGTCGTCGACGCCGATGATGGTGTCGCCGTCGGCCAGCAGCGCCTCCCGGGCGGCGGCCATGAACGTGACGGGGTCGTGCGCGGTGTACACACCGACCATATGTGCGAACACGCCGAGCGGAATACTGCGTGCGGACTCGGTGCCCGCCACCCAGCGCACACTTCCGCCCACCGCGGCCGTCGCCTGCCGCGCCAGGGTCGTCTTACCCACACCCGCGTCGCCGGTCAGGATCGCGCCGACGAATTCGGTGCCGGTCAACGCGGCGCGAATCGACCCCAGTTCACCACCACGCTCGATCATCGGCCAGTTGCGAGGCATGAAATTACTGTAGTGCCTTGGCGAACCTGCGCGGAATGAACGAACCGCGAACGGCCGCAGCCCTATCCAGCGGAAACGCCGGTGCGCGGGGAACGCCCCGGTGGCGGCGCTCGCCACCGGGGCGCCGGTTCAGTTCGCCCACACCTCGTCGATGGCGGTGGCGGCCGACGGCGGCGGGGTGGGGGTGCCGCCCTGGGTGCGGGAGAAGCGCGGGGCCGGGGCGTGCTGGACCACGCCGTCGATCTCGACCAGCGATTCGCGGGCGGTGATGTGGCCGTTCTCGGTGGCCTCGGTGAAGGTCAGCACCGGGGTGCAGCAGGCGTCGGTACCGTCGAAGATCGAGGCCCATTCGTCGCGGGTCCTGGTCTTGAACTTCTCCGTGAACAGCTTGCGCAACTGGTCCTGGCCGTTGGGGTCGATCTGCATCGGCAGGCCCTCGGGGTCGATCTCGAGACCCTTCAGGAATTCGGCGTAGAACTGCGGTTCGATGCAGCCGACGGCCATGTACTTGCCGTCGGAGGTCTCGTAGGTGTCGTAGAAGGCCATACCGGTGTCGAGCAGGTTGGTGCCGCGCTCGTCCGACCACAGGCCCATGCCGCGCATACCCCAGATCATGTGCGAGAGCGAGAGCGCACCGTCGATCATCGCGGCGTCGATCACCTGGCCCTTGCCCGAGACGGACCGCTCCACCAGCGCGGAGAGCACACCCATCACCAGGAACATCGAACCGCCGCCGAAGTCGCCGACCATGTTCAGCGGCGGGACCGGGCGCTCACCCTTGCGGCCGATGGCATTGAGCACACCGGTCAGCGAGATGTAGTTGATGTCGTGGCCGGCGCGGTCGGCGAGCGGGCCGTACTGTCCCCACCCGGTCATCCGGCCGTAGATCAGGCGAGGGTTGCGCTCGAGGGTGACGTCCGGGCCCAGGCCCATCCGCTCGGTGACGCCGGGCCGGAAACCTTCCAGCAGCACGTCGGCCTTGTCGATCAGGCCCAGCACCTTCTCGATATCGGCCGGATCCTTGAGATTCGCCTCGACGATGGTGCGTCCCCGCCACTGCGGCCGTTCCATGAATCCCGGCAGCTGGCCGGGACGCTGCACGCGCACCACATCGGCGCCCAGATCGGCCAGCAGCAGTGCCGCGTGCGGGCCGGGGCCGATTCCGGCCAGCTCGAGAACCTTGATGCCCGCGAGTGGGCCCTGTCCGGTGGTGGTGGATGAAGTGCTCACGCCCTACCTCGGTTCGTCGTCGATCCTGCGACCGGCGGCGCGCGCCGGTGTTGACATTACGACAATAAGCGGTGGATGTGACGCACGGCATCCGGGTGCGGTGTAGGCGGCTATTCGATGATCCGCAGCGGCCGGGTCCGGTCCGGCGGCTGGTCGCGGTTCGGCGGTTGGTTGCGATTCGGCGGCTGGTTGCGATTCGGCGGCTGCGGCAGTTCCGAGCGGCGCAGCCGCAGCGTCGGCGGTTCGGCGCGCGGAATCGGCAGCGTCGGCACCGGATCCTCGGCCGAGCGCACCTTCACCGGCAGCCGGTAGCAGGCACGGGCGTTGTCCTCGAGCACCCGGTACATATCGGCGCCGACGGCCCGGCCGATGATCTCGATATCGGCGTCGCGGAACGGCCGCCCGGCCCGGTTGCCCGGCAGGTCGGAACCGAACATCAGCGCACCCGGATTCACCGCGTGCACCCGCCGCATCGCCGATTCCACGTCCATCGACACCCGCCCGAACCCGGAGGCCTTCACCCGGGCCCCGCGGTCCACCAGATTCAGCAGATAGGGCAGGCATTCGTCGGACATGCCCATATGGTCGATGCTCAGCGCCGGCAGTTTGGAGATGACCGGTTCCAGCGAGCCCAGCATGGATCCGTCGATGTAGAGCTCGACGTGCCATCCGGCGAGTTCGTAGGCGCGCACGGCCTGCATGGTCAGCGTGACGATGTCGACCGCGGCGCGCTTGAGGTTGAACCGGATCGCCCGCACTCCGGCCCGGTCCAGCTCGATGATCTGCTCGTCGGTGACGTCCGAGGGCAGATTGATCACGCCGACCCAGTTCGGCCCGAGTTCGGCCAGCGCGGCGATCATGAACGTGGAGTCGCTGCCCTGGAAGGACGCACTCACCACCGCACCACCGTCGACATCGAAGTGCGCCATGCGCTTTCGATAGTCGCCGATGGTGTACGGCTCCGGCAGGTAGCCCTGATTCTCGACCAGCGGGAACCGCGGGTCGATGATGTGAACGTGTGAATCGAACACGTGATCAGCATGCCTCAGGTCGGTGACGAATGCGGATCCGGCGTGATGTTCAGACCTTGTGCGGCTCGCTGGCGCGCAGCATGTCCTCGCGTTCGACGACCTTGACCCGCTCGCGGCCCTCGGGCTCGCCGAGCGAGCGTTCGTGGGCGTCGAGGCGATACCAGCCGGCCCAGGTGGTGAACGGAATGCCCTTGTCCTCGAGGAACTTCGTCACGGCCTCGGGATCGGGTTCGGCGGCCGGGGTGAAGGAGGCGGCGTCGTCGAGCAGGCAGGCGATGGTCTCGTTGGCGTCGCCCTTGGTGTGGCCGATCAGGCCGACCGGGCCGCGCTTGATCCAGCCGGTGACGTAGGTCTGCGGCAGGTAGCGGGCGGCGCCGTCTGCGCCCTCGTCGACGAGCACGCGTCCGGCCTCGTTGGGCACGGTGCCGGCCTGGTCGTCGAACGGAAGCTGCGGGATGTTCTGCGACAGGTAGCCGACGGCGCGGTACACCGCCTGGACGTCCCAGTCCTTGTAGGTCCCGGTGCCCTTGACGTTGCCGGTGCCGTCCAGGGTGGTGCGCTCGGTGCGCAGGCCGACCACCTTGCCGTCCTCGCCGATCAGTTCGGCCGGGGATTCGAAGAAGTGCAGGAACAGCTTGTGCGGGCGGTCGCCGACGTCGCGGATGGCCCACTGCTCGAGGGTGTTGCAGACCATGTCGACCTGCTTGGAGTGGCGGCGCGCGGCCTCGGAGCCCTCGTCGTAGTCGATGTCCTCGGGATCGACGATGACCTCGATGGTCGGCGAGTGGTCGAGTTCGCGCAGTTCCAGCGGGGTGAACTTGGCCTGGGCCGGACCGCGGCGGCCGAAGACGTGGACCTCGAGCGCCTTGTTGTTGCGCAGACCCTCGTAGACGTTCGGCGGGATCTCGGTCGGCAGCAGTTCGTCACCGGTCTTGGCGAGCACGCGGGCCACGTCCAGCGCCACGTTGCCGACACCGAGGACGGCGACCTTCTCCGCGTCCAGCGGCCAGGTGCGCGGCACGTCCGGGTGGCCGTCGTACCAGGAGACGAAATCGGCGGCGCCGTAGCTGCCGTCCAGTTCGATGCCCGGGACGCCCAGGGCGCGGTCGGCGTTGGCGCCGGTGGAGAAGATCACCGCGTCGTAGAACCGGCGCAGGTCCTCGAGGTCGATGTCGCTGCCGTAGTCGATGTTGCCGAGCAGGCGGACCTGCGGCTTGTCGAGGACCTTGTGCAGTGCGGTGATGATGCCCTTGATGCGCGGGTGGTCGGGCGCGACGCCGTAGCGAATGAGACCGAACGGGGCCGGCATGCGCTCGTAGAGGTCGATACTCGCCTCGACCTCGGACTTCATCAGCGCGTCGGCGGCGTAGATTCCGGCCGGTCCGGCACCGACGATCGCGATGCGCAGTGGGCGGTCGCCCGCGCCGCTCTTCGTTCCAGCGTGTTCGGTCATTTCTACGCGCACCTTTGGTCGAAAACTCTCGTCTTGTCAGCCGTCCTTCTTAGCTTAGGCTAAGTTGACGTACGGGCCGGGCCCCTGCCCGACTGCTCCGCCGATGCTGCCTCGTTGCCGCGCGGAGCTCTCCCGATCCGTGCACCGGATGTGGCCGGAGTTCTGGTGATTCTATCGGTGGCACACACCGTCGCTATTCCCGGTATCCGCGCGAAAATGCGGGCGTGATCTTCGACACTTCGGCCCACCGGGGATGATCGCACCATGAGTGACAGCGATCCGGCCGGCCGGAGCGACCCCCGGGGCGACGATCCGGCTACCTCGATCGATCAACGCGACACCACGCGATCGGCGACGCCGTTCCTGATCGCCGCGGCCATCGCGGTCCTCGCGGTGCTCGCCGTCGTGATCCTCGGAGTCACCCGCCCGGCTGAGAACAATCTCACAGATCCGGACCGGGTCGCCATCGCGGCGCGCAACTTCGCCACGGCGAGAAGCGATTCCGACGCCGACCGGCGCAAGACCACCGAATGCGCGGGCTTCGACGAGAAGAAGTCGCCGCTGGGCGCCGGCTCGGTCGGCAAGAAGGTGGAGATCGCCGGAGTCGACGCGGTGCACATCGACGGCGACCACGCCACGGCCTCGGTGACCAGCCGGATCGACGGTCACGAGACCGCGGCGAACTGGAATTTCGGCCGTGAGAACGGCACCTGGCTGGTGTGTGGCAACCCCTGAGCCGTCACCGTACATGTTTGACAATCGGGCCTGTGACCAGGCATTCTCGGTTCAGGTCATGAGTACCAGCGGTAAGCCCCGGCTCGCTGGTCGGCAACCCTCCTCCGCGGTGGGGTGCTCCGGGTGACGACCTGGCCGCGGTCCGACCGGACGCGGCAAGTGCGGATTCCGTAGGAGGTTCGACAAGTGAGTTACGCCGGTGACATCACGCCTGGGCAGGCGTGGGAGTTGTTGCGCGACAATCCCGATGCGGTGCTGGTGGATGTGCGCACCGAGGCCGAATGGCGATTCGTCGGAGTGCCCGACACCACCTCGATCGAGCGGCCGACCGCCCTCATCGAATGGGTCGACGGCACCGGCGCGCCCAATCCCGCGTTCGTGGAGCAGTTGAAGCAGGTGCTGGCCGATCGCGCGGGCGACAGCGATGCCCCGGTGATCTTCCTGTGCCGGTCCGGGCAGCGTTCGATCGGTGCGGCCACGGCGGCGACCGCGGCCGGCTTCGCGCCCTCCTACAACGTGCTCGAGGGTTTCGAGGGTCCGCTTGATGCCGAGGGGCATCGTGGTGGCGCCGGTTGGCGCGCACTCGGTCTGCCGTGGCGGCAGTCGTGAGCGGATCTGTTGTGCGGCAATTCTTTTCGTGGAGGCAGTCATGATCACCGGCGGTGCATTCGATCGGCCGCTGCCCGAGGGCGTGGGTCCGGCCACCCTGGGCGTGCGCGGCGGGCTGCGCCGCTCCGGTTTCGAGGAGACCTCCGAGGCGCTGTATCTGTCGTCCGGATTCGTCTACGAGAGCGCGGAGGCGGCCGAAGCGGCCTTCACCGGAGATATCGAACATTTCGTCTACTCCCGCTACGGCAATCCGACGGTCGCGATGTTCGAGGAGCGGATGCGGCTGCTCGAGGGCGCCGAGGCGTGTTTCGCCACCGCCAGCGGCATGTCCGCGGTGTTCACCGCGCTGGCCGCGCTGCTCGGGCAGGGCGATCGGCTGGTGGCCGCGCGCAGCCTGTTCGGTTCCTGTTTCGTGGTGTGCAACGAGATCCTGCCGCGCTGGGGCGTGGAGACCGTCTTCGTCGACGGTGAGGATCTCGACCAGTGGGAGCGGGCGCTCTCGCAGCCGACGGCCGCGGTGTTCTTCGAAACCCCCTCGAATCCGATGCAGACCCTCGTCGACGTGCGGCGGGTGAGCGAACTGGCCCATGCCGCCGGTGCGAAGGTCGTGCTGGACAACGTGTTCGCGACGCCGCTGTTGCAGCGCAGCCTCGACCTCGGCGCCGATGTGGTGGTGTATTCGGGCACCAAGCACATCGACGGACAGGGCCGGGTGCTCGGCGGTGCGATCCTCGGCACCGGCGACTACATCAACGGGCCGGTCAAGAATCTGATGCGCCACACCGGCCCGGCGCTGAGCCCGTTCAACGCCTGGACCCTGCTGAAGGGGCTGGAGACGATGCCGCTGCGGGTGCGGCAGTCCACGCAGTCCGCGCTGGCCGTCGCCGAGTTCCTGGAACGGCATCCGGGCGTGGCCTGGACGAAGTACCCGTTCCTCACCTCGCATCCGCAGTACGAGCTGGCGACCTCGCAGATGTCCGGCGGGGGCACCGTGGTGACCTTCGAACTCGCGGCGGGCGCCGACGAGGGCAAGAAGCGCGCCTTCGAGGTGCTGAACCGGCTGCGCATCGTCGACATCTCCAACAACCTCGGCGACGCGAAGACCCTGATCACGCATCCGGCGACCACCACGCATCGGGCGATGGGTCCCGAAGGGCGCGCGGCCGTGGGGCTCACCGACGGGGTGCTGCGTATCTCGATCGGACTCGAAGATGTGGAGGATCTGCTCGGTGATCTGGAGCAGGCGCTGAGCTGAGCATCGAGTCATTGACAGTATGCTGTCAATCATGACAGCATACTGTCATGATTGAAACGGTTCATCTGGCTGTGTACGACACCTTCGCGGATTGGGAGCCGAGCTATGTCACGGCCGGTATCAATCGCCCACTGATGCAGCGCGAACCGGGAACCTGGCGGATCCGCACGGTCGGCGCCACCCTCGAGCCGGTCACCTCGATGGGCGGGCTGCGCGTGGTTCCCGATCTGACTCTGGATCAGCTTTCCCCGGCCGACAGCGCGATGCTGATCCTGCCCGGCGCCGACATCTGGGAGGGCGGGCGCCTCGCCCCGTTCGCCCGGGCGGCAGCGGAGTTCCTGAGCGCCGGGGTGCCCGTCGCGGCGATCTGCGGCGCGACCTACGGACTGGCGCAGCAGGGCCTGCTCGATACTCGTCCGCACACCGGCAACGCCGCGGAAAACCTTGCCTCGACCGGATATTCGGGAGCGGGACACTATGTGGACGAACCGGCCGTGACCGACGGCGATCTGATCACCGCGAGTGGCATCGCGCCGATCGACTTCGCGCGCCATATCTTCGCGCGGCTGGATCTGTTCGAGCCGGCCGTCCTGGACGCCTGGTATCGGCTCTATGCGGACCGGGATCCGAGCGGGTTCTTCGCCCTGCAGGCCGCGGGGGCCGAGCCGGCATGAGTCGCGGTGATGCCGAACTGTTCTCCGCGGCGGCGATCACGACCTTCAAGCTGAACGGCCAATTCCTCACGATCGCGGAGGAATTGGCCAAACCGGCGGAGATCACCGCGGCCTGGTGGCAGGTGCTGGGCGCGGTGCTGCACGAACCGCTGCCGGTGTCGGGGATCGCCCGGGAGATGGGCATCACCCGCCAGAGCGTGCAGCGCATCGCGGACCTGCTGGTGGACAAGGGTTTCGCGGAATACCGGCCCAACCCCGCACATCGCCGGGCGAAGCTGGTGGCGATCACCGACGCCGGCTACGCGGCGGTCCGCCGGATCACCCCGCACCATGCGGTGATGGCGAAAAAGCTTGCCACGCACCTGGGTTCGGAGCGGTTCGGGCAGATCGTGGACGCGCTGAGCGACCTCTCGGCGGCGCTGGACGCGATCGAATCGGCGGGTGGCGCCGAGGCGAGCGACGACCGGGCTTGACCGAAGCCGCCCGGCCGCGTTCAGGCCGCGAACGGATTCCCGGTGCGTCCCACCAGATCGGCCACCGAATCGATCACCACCGTCGGCCGGTAGGGGAACTGTTCCACCGACGCCCGGGTCGAGATCCCCGAGGTCACCAGGACCGTGCGCATGCCCGCCTCGAGTCCGGCGATCACATCGGTGTCCATCCGGTCGCCGATCATCACCGCCGACTGCGAATGCGCGCCGATCTGCCGCAGCGCCGAGCGCATCATCAGCGGATTCGGCTTCCCGACGTAGTACGGGTCGCGCCCGGTGGCCCGGGTGATCAGCGCGGCCACCGAACCCGTCGCGGGCAGCACGCCCTCGCGCGAGGGCCCGGTCGGGTCGGGATTGGTGGCGATGAACCGGGCGCCGCGCTCGACCAGCCGGATCGCGGTGGTGATCGCCTCGAACGAATAGGTCCGCGTCTCGCCGAGGACGACGTAATCCGGATCGCTGTCGGTCAGTACGTAGCCGATCTCGTGCAGGGCGGTCGTCAACCCCGATTCGCCCACCACGTACGCCGTGCCGCCGGGACGCTGCTCGTTCAGGAAGGTGGCCGTGGCGGTCGCGGAGGTCCAGATCGAGGACGCCGGGATGTCCAGCCCGATCCGGCGCAGGCGGGCCTGGAGATCGCGCGGGGTGCGGATGGAATTGTTGGTCAGGACCAGGAACGGGATCTCACGCTCGGTCAGCTCCGTCAGGAACGCATCGGCGCCGGGGATGAGGTGGTCCTCGTGCACCAGCACGCCGTCCATATCGGTCAGGTAGGACAGAATCGGTTCACTGTCGGCAGTCACGAGCCAATTGTGGGCTATTGCCGATGGTGATGTGACGTTCCGGTAGGTGCGTACGCGCGGCGGTCGGAGAATTCGCACTGGTTATGGTCGAATGCGACCGCAGCTTGCCGCGCTGTGGAATGTCGGGACAGGAATTTCGGGACACCCGTCCAGCGCTGCACTCGGTCGACGCGGTCGTCTCCCGCCCGGGAGCCGGCCCAAGCACGCACGTGACGGCGAACAGGAGTGGCGCAGTGAGTGATCTCAAGCTGGGATACAAGGCGTCGGCAGAACAATTCGGACCACGCGAGCTGGTCGAGCTCGGCGTTCTGGTCGAAGAACACGGCCTCGACAGCGCGACCGTCAGCGATCACTTCCAGCCCTGGCGGCACGAGGGTGGTCATGCTCCGTTCTCGCTGGCCTGGATGACCGCGGTCGGTGAGCGGACCTCCCGCATCCAGCTCGGCACCTCGGTGCTGACGCCGACCTTCCGCTACAACCCCGCGGTGATCGCCCAGGCCTTCGCGACCCTCGGGGTGCTCTACCCCGATCGGATCATGCTGGGTGTGGGCACCGGGGAGGCGCTCAACGAGATCGCGACCGGTTACAAGGGGGATTGGCCGGAGTTCAAGGAGCGCTTCGCCCGGCTGCGCGAATCGGTCGATCTCATGCGCGCGCTGTGGAGCGGTGACCGGGTCGACTTCGAGGGCCAGTACTACAGCACGGTCGGCGCGTCGATCTACGACGTGCCGCCGGCCGGGATCCCGGTCTACATCGCCGCCGGCGGGCCCGTGGTCGCCCGGTACGCGGGCCGGGCCGGTGACGGTTTCATCTGCACCTCCGGCAAGGGTATGGACCTCTACACCGAGAAGTTGATGCCGGCCGTCACCGAGGGCGCGGAGAAGGTCGGCCGCACGCTCGACGACATCGACCGGATGATCGAGATCAAGATCTCCTACGACACCGATCCCGAACTGGCGCTGGAGAATACGCGGTTCTGGGCGCCGCTGTCGCTGACCGCCGAGCAGAAGCACTCGATCACCGACCCGATCGAGATGGAGGCCGCCGCGGACGCACTGCCGATCGAGCAGATCGCCAAGCGCTGGATCGTCGCCAGCGATCCGGACCAGGCCGTCGAGCAGATCAAGCCCTACGTCGATGCCGGGCTGAACCACCTGGTCTTCCACGCTCCCGGCCACGACCAGCGCCGCTTCCTGGACCTGTTCGCGCGCGACCTGGCGCCGCGTCTGCGCGCGCTCTGAGCCTTCCCGCGCGGCCGCTCTCTCGGATGTCACGCTCGGCCGCCCGAGCGTGACATCCGCTCGTTCCGGACCGATACGGCCCCGCTGTGCGTCCGTTCCGCCCGGTCCGTCCGCCCCTCGCGAGCCGGTCGGACTCGGTAGGGTGCTCACGGCGAGGAGGAGTGATGCTGTATTCGGGGGAGTTGTTCGCGGGCTACCGGATCGAACGGGTGCTCGGCGCCGGTGGAATGGGCGAGGTCTACCTCGCCCGGCACCCGCGGTTACCGCGATCGGACGCGCTGAAGGTCCTGCCGGCCCAGTACGCGGCCGATCCGGAGTACCGGGCGCGGTTCGAGCGAGAGGCCGATCTGGCGGCGAGTCTGTCGCATCCGGCGATCGTGAAGGTGTACGACCGCGGCGAGTACGAGGGCCGGCTGTGGATCGCGATGGAACTGGTCGACGGCGTCGATCTCGCCCGGCGACTGGCCGCGACCGGGCCGTTCGGGATCGACGAGGTGATCCGGATCGCGGAAACCGTTGCGGGAGCACTGGACCGCGCGAATGCGCAGGGTTTGGTGCACCGGGACGTGAAACCGGCGAACATCCTGCTGAGCGGGGACGGTGATGTGCTGCTCACCGATTTCGGCATCGCCCGGCAGGCCGCGGGCGCCTCCGATCTGACCGGAACCGGGGTCATGATAGGCACCCTGGACTATGCGTCGCCGGAGCAACTGAGCGCGCAACCGCTGGACGGGCGCAGCGACCAGTATTCGTTGGCCTGCACCATCTTTCACGTGCTCACCGGCGAAGCGCCGTTCGCGGACAGCAATCCCGTCGTGGTCGTCACGCGGCATGCCACGGCCACGCCGCCGAGCGTGCGGGCGGCGCGTCCGCACCTGCGTCCGGACGTGGACGCGGTCCTCGCGCGGGCGATGGCGAAGCGGCCGCAGGCACGGTTCGCATCGTCGTCGGAGTTCGCGGCGGCGCTGGGGGCGGCCTTGCGGGCCACCACTGCCGGCATGCCGCAGGGCGATCCGCAGGCGGCGATCGCGACCGTGCTCGCCGGACAGCTCGTGCCGTCGCCGGGCCGGCCGGGAGCACAGGCCGAACCACCGACGGTGCTCCAGCGAACCGGTGCGCCGTCGAGTGGAATCTGGTGGGGCGCAGGTGCCGCGGTCCTGATCGTGATCGCGATCGTGACGATCTTCGTGGTGCGGTCGGCCGGCCCCGATGAGATCGGTCCGACCGATGCCGCCCGGGCGCTGGCCCGGATCTCGGTAACCCCGCAGAGCCCGGATCTGAGTGCCGAACCCACCGGGAAGCGGTGGTCGGGCGAAGGGTCGGAGCTCCCGATCGGCGGCACGGACAGCGTGGTGCTCTACAACGGCACCAAGAAACTCGACATCATCGATGTGGAGTCGGGTGCGCTGTTGCACAGCGTCGACGTGGGGTGGAACGAATTCGGCGAGTGTGTCTTCACGGCCTCGGGCCGCTACGCGGGCTGCCGGACGCGGTACGGGGGCAGCGCCGCCGGAACCCGGGACGTGAATTCGGATTCGTACGCGACGCTGCTGATCGATACGCGAACGGGCGTGATCTCCGGTCGTCTGCCGGCCGCCACCGAAATCGTCTCCGCAGGAGAAACATTCGCCACGTTCGAACCCGAGCGCGAGGGGGCCGGGACGGGTTCGGTCATCGCCGCGGATGTCACCGGCAAGGTGCTCTGGCAGGCCGACGACATTCAGCCGGGTCTGGTCCACGGTTCCGGTGTGCTGTCGCTACAGAAGAATCCCGTGTCCGGTGATCCGTTCTCGAAGGCCGGTTTCGAATTGCGCAATATCGAAACCGGGAAGGTTGTGTATCAGGTGGCTCCGGACCACGTTCAGCCGAATACCGTGTGGGCTCCGGACTGGCTGGCCTATTCCGGCGGATTCGCGATCGGTGCGGACTTCTTCGCTCTCGACGGAACCAAGCGCGCCGGCGCCGGTCCCGGCTGGCGGGTCGTGGCGAGCCAGCCGTATGCCACCCAGGGTGACGACCCGGCGCCGAACGGCAACGACAAGCGCTACGCCGAACCGGATACGGCCCCGGCGCTGCCGGTGATGACGAACCGCGGCATGCTCGCCGCCTTCGATCCCGCGACCGGGGCCATGCTCTGGTCCAGGCAACTGCCGAAGGAAGCGAGTTACGGCCACGGTGTGTCCGTCGCCGGAATCGGCAGCAAGATTCTCCTTCGCTGGGACACCACCACGAAATCGGGCTCGGACTACCTAGAGAACAGATACAAGCTCGCCTACGCCTGGCTCGATGCGTACACGGCCGAGGGCGGTGTACTGCCGGACGACCAGGTCCCCTGGGCCACCGATGGGACCAGAGTGGTCACCGTCGCGCGTGGCGGTCAGGGCGGGATCACCGTCGTGGCGGCCGGAAAGAATCAGCACCCGGTGTGGTCACTCGACTTCGGCAGCAGCCCGATCCGGACCTTCGCCGGGCGGGCGTATCTGGCCCACAGCCGGATCGTGTGAAACCCTCACGCCTTGGTCAGGGCGAACAGGCGCAGATCACGCGTCGTCCGGCTGCGGTAGGCGGCATAGGCCTCGGTCGTCTCCACGAACCGGTCGAAGATCCGCTGTTTCCGGACCGGATCCTCGACCAGCTGTGCGTGCACCGGAATGCTCTGTCCCGCAAGAGTTATCGTCGCCTCGGGATGTGCCAGCAGGTTGGCGGTCCACGCGGGATGGCGGGCCTGACCGAAGTTGCTGCCGATCACGTACAGCGTGTCGCCGTCGTGGACGTACAGCAGCGGTGAGGTGCGCGGCTGCCCGGAGGCACGGCCGATGGTGGTGAGCAGGACGATCGGCGCGCCGATCGGGCCGAGCACGGTGTAGCGAGCGCCGGTGCGCTGCAACACTTTCCGATCCAGCGGCGTGAGGGTGCGGACCACGAGTGAACCGAATTTCGTCGCGGCGAACGCGCTCGCGGTACGTCCGAGCAGACCGGTCCGCGAACCCCATTGCCGATCCGGAAACTGTGCCGTCATGGACAGTGATCCTAAGGCTCTCGCCGGAGACGCGGGTGCCAGTGGCAGCGCTATCGTCCACCGCCGCGGACCGCGGCGACGAATTCGTATCCCTTCCGCCAGTCACCGTCACGCGGTGCGGTGAGCAGGTGATCGACGCCCGCCTCGGCGTAGGCGTCGAACAATTCCCGGGCTTCGCCGAGGTCGGCGGGCAACGGCGTGACGACGGAGACGGTGGGTGCGCTGCGCCCGAACGTCGCGGCGAACTCGGTCAATTCCTTTGTGGCGGTGGCGATATCCTGCGGCGCGAGCCCGATCGCGAGCCATCCGTCGGCGAATTCGGCCGCACGGCGCCGGGCGCGCGTTCCGTCGCCGGCCACCAGAATCGGCGGAACCGTCGCGCCGGGGGAGAGCGTGACCTCGGTGCCGTCCGGCAGCACGGCGGGCCGGCCGGCGATCAGATCGGGCAGCACGCGCAGATTCTCGTCGGTGCGCCGGCCCCGGTCGGCGAACGGCAACCCGGCCGCTCGCCAGCCGATATCGCCGTGGGCGGGATTGCCCGTGCCGACGCCCAGCAGCAGCCGATCCCCGGAGACGTACTGCAGTGCGCTCACCTGTTTGGCCGCCCACGCGGCCGGGCGCAGGGCGAGCAGCAGCACGCCGTAGCCGATGTGAATCCGTTCGGTCACCGCGGCCGCGGTCGCCAGCGTCACCGAACTCTCCAGAATCGGCGCGCTGGCGACGAGGTGGTCGGTCGACCACACCGAATCGAGGCCGACCTCCTCGGCGAACCGCGCCGCGGCGCCGATATCGCCGAGGATCGGCCGCTGGGGATCGGGGGTGGAGGTGGGGAGGAAGGTTCCGAGTCGCATGATGACAGATTATGGGCGGATCGTGAGCCGCTGAATGGCCGATAAGCGCAGGGGCATGTCCGAAACGCTCATTGCGGCGATCTGTCCGGCCGCGCCACAGCGAGACTCCGTCGCCCACCGCGGGTGACCTCGGCGTCTCCGGGCCACAACCAGCCGGCGGCACGAGACCGCGGTCGCCGGGCGACGGCTCGCGCACGCGACCGGCGGTGAGCCTGGTAGCCGCCCAGGATGTGATTTCACCGGCAGCGTCCGTGGGGGCGACCGCGGGCCGGTCCCCGCTCACTAAGCTCGGGGCCATGGCCGAACCCGCACCGTCCACCGTGTACATCGCGTCACTGGAAGGTGACACCGGCAAATCCACCGTGGCGCTGGGCATGCTGCAGATGCTCTCGGCGACGACGCCGCGGGTGGGAGTCTTCCGGCCGATCACCCGGTCCAACCGCGGCCGTGACTACATTCTCGAGCTGCTGCTCGAACACTGCACCGCCGATATCGACTACGAGCAGGCGGTCGGGGTCACCTACGAGCAGGTACACGCCGATCCCGACGCCGCGATCAGCGAGATCGTGATGCGGTTCCACGAGGTCGCCAAGGTCTGCGACGCCGTGGTGGTGGTCGGCAGCGACTACACCGATGTCGCTGGGCCGAGCGAACTGCGCTACAACGCCCGGATCGCGGTCAACCTCGGCGCGCCGGTGCTGCTGGTGCTGCGCGGGGCCGGGCGCAGCCCCGAGGACGTCGTGCAGGTCGCCCGGGTCTGCGAAGCGGAACTCGAACACGAGCATGCCCAGCTGATGGCGATCATCGTCAACCGCTGCGATCCCGAGCGGCTCGAAGACGTGCGGGACGCGATGGGTGTGCTGCCCTGCCCGTCGTGGACGATGCCGGAGGTGCCGCTGCTCACCGCGCCGACCATGAACGAACTGTGCGAGGCCATCGACGGCACCGTCTATTCGGGCGATCCGGAACTGCTGCAGCGTGAGGCGCTGAAGGTGATGGTCGGCGGGATGACCGCCGAGCACATTCTCGAGCGGCTCAGCGACGGCGTCGCGGTGATCGTGCCGGGTGACCGTTCCGACGTCCTGCTGTCGCTGGTGAACGCCCACGAGGCGGAGGGCTTTCCGTCGTTGTCGGGCATCATCATGAACGGTGGGATGTTGCCGGATCCGGCGATCGCGCGCCTGATGGCGGGCCTCAAGCCGAAACTGCCCATTCTCACCACGCAGCTGGGCACATTCGACACCGCCAGCGCCGCCGCGCACACCCGCGGACGGGTCTCGCTCAGCAGTATGCGCAAGATCGATACCGCGCTGGCGCTGATGGAACAGCGGGTGGACAGCCGGAAGCTGTTGGATCTCATCGAAGTTCCGGTGCCCTCGGTGGTCACGCCGCAGATGTTCGAATATCAGCTGGTGGAACGGGCTCGCGCGGATCCGCGCCGGATCGTGTTGCCCGAGGGCGACGACGATCGCATCCTGCGGGCTGCCGGGCGCGTGCTGCAACGCAAGATCGCGGAGCTGACCATCCTCGGTGACGAGGCCACCGTGCGCGCCCGCGCGGCCGAACTCGGTGTCGACATCGACGCCGCCCAGGTGCTCGATCCGCGCACCAGCGAGCTGCGCGCGGAGTTCGCCGAGGAATTCGCGCGGCTGCGCGCGCACAAGGGGATGACGGTCGAGCGGGCCCGCGAATTCATGGCCGACATCTCGTATTTCGGCACCATGATGGTGTATCGGGGCATCGCCGACGGCATGGTCTCCGGTGCCGCGCACACCACCGCGCATACGATCCGGCCCTCGTTCGAGATCATCAAGACCGAACCCGGCGTCTCGACGGTGTCGAGTGTCTTCCTGATGTGCCTGGCCGACCGCGTGCTGGCCTACGGCGACTGCGCGGTGGTGCCGGATCCGACCTCCGAACAGCTCTCCGATATCGCGATCTCCTCCGCCCGCACCGCGCAGCAGTTCGGGATCGAACCGCGGGTGGCGATGCTGTCGTATTCGACGGGCGAATCCGGATCCGGCGCCGACGTCGACAAGGTCAGGGCCGCAACCGAACTGGTGCATCAGCGGGCGCCGCACCTGCCGGTGGAGGGGCCGATCCAGTACGACGCCGCGATCGAACCGACGGTCGCGAGCACCAAACTGCCGCATTCCGATGTCGCCGGGCGCGCGACGGTGTTCATCTTCCCGGACCTCAACACCGGGAACAACACCTACAAGGCCGTGCAGCGCAGTGCGGGGGCGGTGGCGATCGGGCCGGTGCTGCAGGGATTGCGCAAACCGGTCAACGACCTGTCGCGCGGAGCACTGGTCGCCGACATCGTGAACACCGTGGCGATCACGGCGATCCAGGCGCAGCAGCAGGAGGCACGGTGAGTGACAATCGCGCAGCGGCTCGCTGTGCCGACCGGGTGCGGGTGTCCCGCAGGACACAGGAGGGCTGATGCAGGTATTGGTGATCAATTCGGGGTCGTCGTCGATCAAATATCAACTGCTGGATCCGGTTTCGGCGAATGTGTCGGCATCGGGGTTGGTGTCGCGCATCGGGGAACCGGTGCCCGAGGACGAGGTGACCGTCGAACATCACAGTGACGGAAAGAAATTCGAGCACACCGGCCCGATCGCCGATCACGCCGCCGGGCTACGGGTGGTGTTCGACCTGTTCGCCCGCAGTGGTCACGATCTGAGCGGAGAGGGCCTCTCCGCGGTCGGCCATCGGGTCGTGCACGGCGGCGAGATCTTCTACGAACCGACCCTGATCACCGATGCCGTGGTGGAATCCATCGACAAGCTCTCCACCCTGGCGCCGCTGCACAATCCGGCCAACGTCACCGGCATCCGCTCCGCGCGCGACCTGCTGCCCGATATCCCGCAGGTCGCGGTGTTCGACACCGCCTTCTTCCACGGACTGCCCGACGCCGCGAAGACCTACGCCATCGACGTGACGGTCGCCGCCGCGCACGGCGTGCGGCGCTACGGGTTCCACGGCACCTCGCACGAGTACGTGTCCGGTCGGGTGTCGGAACTGCTCGGCGGCGACCCGGCCACGCACAACCAGATCGTCCTGCATCTGGGTAACGGCGCCTCGGCGTCGGCGATTCGCGGCGGCCGGGCCGTCGACACCAGCATGGGACTGACGCCGCTGGAGGGGTTGGTCATGGGCACCCGATCCGGCGATATCGACCCGGGCATTCCGCTGCATCTGGCGCGGACCGCGGGGCTGGACATCGACGGCATCGATGAACTGCTCAACCGACGCTCCGGTATCAAGGGGCTCTCCGGGGTCAACGACTTCCGGCAGCTGTTCGACCTGATCGATTCCGGGGATGCCGCGGCGCGGCTGGCCTATGACGTCTATGTGCATAGGTTGCGCCATTACATCGGCGCCTATCTGGTGGATCTGGGCCGGGTCGACGCGATCACCTTCACTGCCGGGGTGGGGGAGAACAACGCGCAGGTGCGCGCCGACGCGCTGGCCGGTCTGGAACGCTTCGGCATCGCGGTGGATCCGGTGCGCAATGGCGCGAAAGATCGTGCGGCGCGCCACATTTCGCCGCCGGGCGCGGAGGTGGCCGTGCTGGTGGTGCCGACCGACGAGGAATTGGCCATCGCCCGGGCGGCCGCAGCTCTCGTAGGCTGAACCGGGTTCAGAACCAGCTCTTGGCGCGGATCGCGTTCGCCAGATCCACCAGGGCGTACCGGTGCGTCCTGCCGGGGGCGGTGCGGGCCAGCGCGCGCAGCCCGGATTCGATACCCCGGCGCAGTCCGCGTTCGGTGAACGGCTGCCCGAGCAGGGTGCTGCCGGACGCCTGCGGGCGGTGGCCGGCCTGCAGCCACGCCAGGGCGGTGCCGAGAACCAGGACCCGCAGCTGCGCGACCCGGCGTTCCGTGGCGGGCAGGGCCTGCAGCCGTGCCGCGGCGACGTGCAGGGTGGACTCCTCCAGCCGATCGGTGTCGACGTGCGCGTGTTGCTGGGTCTCGCCGTCCTCGGGACGCGAATCACCGGGTTCGGCGGGTTGTGCGGTGAGCAGTAACAGGACCGCGGTCAGCCGCGCCTCGGTGTAGTGGCGGGAGGCGGAGGGGACGTCGTCCAGGGCCGCGACCGCGGCGGCGACCCGGCCGTCGGCGGCCAGTTGCCGGGCGAGCCCGAAGGCTGCGCTGACCACGCCGCGGTCGGTCCGCCACACCGTGGCGTAGAACTTCTCGGCGCAGTGCCGCCACTGCGCGGGATCGGGCGAATCCCACTGTTGCAGAACCAGTTCCGCGGTCGCGGCGATGGCGAGTTTGGGCGCGATCTCACCGGGCAGCGCGCACAGCACCGCCTCGAAACTGTCGTAGGCGCGTTCGTAGTCCTGCTCGTGCAGCGCGATCAGGCCCTGGAACCAGTCGGTGCGCCAATCGTGTTCGCCCAGGTTGTCCAGCAGCTCGCGGGCCGCGGCCGGCTGGTCGAGATCGAGATGGACGCGAACCTCGGCCAGGATCGCCTCGCCGGCGAAACTGTCCGGCGCACCACCCGGCGCGGTCTCGGCTCGCCGCCGCGCGGCCCGCACCGCGT
Source organism: Nocardia mikamii NBRC 108933 (assembly GCF_001613505.1). GTDB lineage: Bacteria > Actinomycetota > Actinomycetes > Mycobacteriales > Mycobacteriaceae > Nocardia > Nocardia mikamii. Next base: position 71,191 of record NZ_BDCM01000015.1, on the reverse strand, counting down.
CGAGGGCGTGTTCCGGTTCGGAGTGCGCGGTCCCGGCCAGCAGTGCCGCCGACGGATCGGCCGGATCGATCAGCGGTACCGGCAGAGCGGCGGCGATATCGCGGGCGATGAGGTTCTTGCCGCGGACCACCCCGTCGGCGTAGACATCGGTCTGGCCGATCAGCTCGTCGGTGCCGAAACTGGTGCGCGGCGGACTGAACAACGTCGACAGTTGCGGATGTTCGGTACCGGTCTCGGCGGCCAGAATTTCGCGCAGCACACCCGCCAGCTGGGTGGTCATCACCCGGGCCGAGGGGAACCGGCGATCCGGATCGGGATCGGTCGCGGTCAGCAGCAGCCGATGCAGGGATTCGTAGCGAGCCAGGACCGGTTCGGCATCCGGATGCGGAATGCCGTCGGTGTAGCGGCCGGCGACCATCGGGATGTTCACGGTCAGCACCGCCAGGGTGCGGCCGACGGTGTAGATGTCGGTAGCGGCGGTCGGACCGGTGGCGGCGATCTCCGGCGCTTGGAAACCCTTGGTGCCGTAGAGATTTCCGTAGGAGTCGAACGGAGCCGTCGCGCCCAGATCGATCAGTTTCACCTGGTCCTCGGTGACCATGATGTTGTCGGGTTTGAGGTCGTTGTAGGCCAGCTCCAGCGCGTGCAGGTATTCCAGCGCGGGCAGGATCTCCAGGATGTAGGCGATCGCTTCCGGCACCGGCATCCGCTCCGGCCGCGGATGGGTGTCGAGCAGATCGCGCAGCGAGCGACCGCCCACGTACTCCATGACGATGTAGCCGATCGGCGAACCGCCGGGGCCCGGATGTTCGACGAAGTTGTGGATCTTGACGATGCTCGGATGGGCGAGTTCGGCCAGATATTGGCGTTCGGCCACGGCGACGGCCTGGGCCTCGGCATCCCCGCCGTGCAGCAGGCCCTTCAGCACGACCCAGCGGTCGCTGACATTGCGGTCGATCGCGAGGTAGATCCAGCCGAGCCCGCCGTGCGCGATACAGCCCTGAATCTCGTACTGCCCGGCGACGCGATCACCGGCCCGCAGGTACGGGCGGAAATCGTACGGCGCGCCGCAGTTGTCGCAGATGCCGACGGCGGTGGCGGCGTGCGCAGCCGTGGTGCGCCCGACCGGCCGGCCGCAGCGCCAGCAGTAGCGTCGTCCCTCCGCCACCACCGGATCGGCGAGCACCGCCACCATCGGATCGAGTTGCGGCACAGTGGGAATGGGAACGAGGCCGGCACCGAGGCGACGCACGGTGGGGCGCGAGCGGACCGTACGGCCGCTTCGCCCGGTGGGGCGACTCGGCTCGCTCGAATACGACGCGGTGTCCGGGCCGCCTGCGCCGGTCAGGTCGGCGGCGGTGTCCGGTCCGGTGAACGACGCTGCGGCCGTGGACAACTCGGCGCGTTGCGTCCCCGGAATGTGTTGCGACCCGTGGGTGCGTCGAGTGCCGGGGGCGCGCTGTGGCCCGGGAATGTGCTGCGTACTCGGGCTGTGTTGTGTCGTCGGGTTGTGCTGTGTCGTCGAGCTGTGCTGTGTGGTCGGGTTGTGCTGTGTCGTCGGGTTGTGCGGTGAAGTCGGGCTGTGCGGTGGCTCCGTGAGATGCCGAGTCCCCGGCGTTCGCCGTGGCCCCGGCGTCCGCTGGGTAGCCGGCGGTTCCGGCGCGGGGCGGGACTGTGGTGTCGTCGGATCCTCACCGGATTCCGGTGCGGGCGTCAGAGATGTCGGCGGGTACTCGGATTCGGGGAAGTCGTGGTGCTCGGACATGGATCAGTCCCGATAGGTCGGTTCCGGCGGTCCGGCCGCGGGACCCAGCGCGGGCGCCAGCCAATGCTGATAGAGCCGATCCCAGGTGCCGTCGGTACGCAACCGCTGCAGGGTGGCGTTCACGAATCGGACCATATCGTCGTTACCCTTCGGAACGCCGACGCCGTACGGCTCGTCACTGAGGGCGGGGCCCACCACATCGGCGTAGGGGTCCTGCGCCGCCAGCCCGGCGAGCAGCGCGTCGTCGGTGCTGATCGCGTCGACCTGGCGCTGCTGCAATACCACCAGGCAGTCCGCCCAGGTCGGCACGGTCATGATCGCGGCCGTCGGCTGGATGTGCCGAATCCGGTCGAGCGAGGTGGTGCCGCCCACCGCGCAGACGCGCTTACCGGCCAGATCCGCCATCGAGGTGATGCCGGACCCCTTCACCGCGAGGACGCGCTGATGCGACATCAGGTAGGTGGTGGAGAAATCGACGCGCTGGCGCCGGTCGCAGGTGATGGTCATGGTCTTCACCACGACGTCGACGCTGTGATCCTGCAGTGCCCGTTCACGATCCGCCGAACCGAGGATCCGGTATTCGATGCGGCGCGGATCGCCGAACAGATCGCGCGCGATCTCGGCGGCGACGTCGACGTCGAAGCCGGCGAGGGTGCCGCTGATCGGATCGCGGAAACTGAACAGATTGCTGCCGGGGTCCAGGCCGACCAGCAATCGCCCGCGCGCGCGGACGGCGTCGAGTGCGGGCCCGTGATCGGCGCCGGGGCGCAGGCTGGCGGTGGGATTACCGCATTGTGGTTCGAGATCCGGGGAGGATGCGGACTGTGGTTGTGTCACAACGGCATTGGCGGGCAGTGGCGGTTCGGTGTAGGTGCCGCTGCCGCCGGTGCGCGGGGCGCTCGGCGCACCGCCGCAACCGCCGGCCAGCAGGGCCGATGCCGCCAATGCCGCTACCGCGACCCGCCTCGCTCTCATCGGTACTCCCTCAAACGCGGCCACAGCCCGGCCACCACGAACACCGCCGCCAGCGCGGCCAGGGTGAGCGCGCCCGGGGCCAGGAAATCCAGCGACCGCGCGGCATCGGATATCTCCCCGCGCAACGTATTTCGTGTTTCACCCATACCGGCGGCGAGCGCGCTGTCGAGGGTGTCGACCGCCGCGCTGGCCTGCGCCGGGTCCGCGCCGATCGCCACCGCGGTGGCGGCCGGGAAATCGCCGCGGCCCAGCGCCTCGTTCATCCGCTGATGGGCCGAGCGCCAACGACCCAGTGCCGCATGCGCATTGCGCACATCGGCGGCGCCCGGTGCGCCGCCGGGATAGTGGGTGAGCAGATCATCGAGCCGCGCGGTGGCGGTGTCGTAGCTGTGGTCGTAGTCGCCGCTGGCATCGCGGCGCACCAGCTTCAACGTCTCCGCCGCCCGCGCCTGCTGGGCCAGGATGCGGCTCTCGGTCAGCTGGGCGCCCGGTACCGCGCCGTCGTCGCGTCCCGAGGTGGTCGCCACCGCCGAGAACGATCCGGCGATCACCGTCCAGGCCAACAGGATCAGCAGAATGCCGGAGGCCACCAGCAGACCCGGATTGAGCACTCGATGCCAGCGCCGGGCCAGATAGAACTGTGCCACCACCAGTGCGGCGAGTGTCAGGATCGGCAGTACGATCGCCGCCCACGGCGGCCGCACGTGCTGGCGCTGGGTCGCCGCGATGGCCGCGGACCGGTGCTCCTGCAACTCCTGCGCGTTCGGGAGCATGGTGGTCTGCATGAGATTCGACGCCTCGCTCAGATAGGCGGCGCCGACGGGATGGCCTTCGCGATTGTTGGCGCGCGCGGTCTCGACGAGCCCGGTGTAGACCGGCAGCTCGGTGGCCACACCGGTGCGCAGCCGGGTGTCGGCATCGGGTGTGGCCGAGCCGGGCGTGCCGGCGTTGTCGGACTGGGCCACGAGTTCCGCCGCCGCCTCACCGACCGCCTGGTCGTAGCGATCACGCACCGGTTTCGGCTCCAGCCCTCCGGAGATGAAGGCGGTACCGGCGGCGGCATCGGCCACCGACAGCGAGGTGTAGAGATGCTGTGCGGAATTGGCGTCCGGTTCGGCCTCGTCCAGCAGATAGTCCAGAGCGTGCTGACGGTGGCCCACCTCTCCGGAGGTGACGGCGCCGGCGATCAGGCACAGCCCGAGCAGTAACAGGCCCAGCGCGATCAGCCGCGCGGGGGACGAGCGCGCGAACGCGCGGACATCGGTCGCGTCGAGCCGGCTGCGCACGGCGGCAGCCGCGGCCCGCGGGGACAGCTCGTCGAGCTGCGAATGCCCGATTCGAGCCATGCCCACCTCCGTTCGTTCAGCGGGTTGCATTGTGCGGACTGAGCTTATTGTGGTCGTACCGGTACCGCCCGATATGTGTCGGTCACGACGGCGGTACCGGAGGCCGGCGGTCAGGACGCCGGCGCGGATCGGGACGAGGCGGAGCATGCGCGGTGACGGAGACGGCTTCTTGGAAAGCCCCGATGGGACGCGGCAGTGGGGCCTGTTCGGGGCCGCCGGACTGCTGCTGCGGGCACCCCGGCAGGGCGGCGGCGCATTGGTGCTGCTGCAACACCGGGCGCCGTGGAGCCATCAGGGCGGAACGTGGGCGTTGCCCGGTGGCGCACGCGACAGTCATGAGACCAGCGTGCACGCTGCGGTCCGTGAGGCGCAGGAAGAAGCCGGAATCGATCCGGAAGCGGTCCGCGTGCGCGGCAGCCGGGTGACGAGTACCGCGGACTCCGGCTGGACCTACACCACCGTGGTGGCCGATGTGTCGGAAACCTTGGCGACCACCGCGAATCGCGAAAGCGCGGAGCTGGCGTGGGTCCCCGAGGAGGAGGTCGACGCCCGGCCGCTGCATCCCGGATTCGCCGTCGCGTGGCCCGGGCTGCGCGCGGCCGCGGCCCGGCTCGAACTGGACGGCCTCGCCGAGGCGGCCGCCATCGCGGCGGTGCTGCCGCGCACGATCGACCTCGCCGATCGCGGCTTCCTGTGGCTCGACACGCACGATGCCGCCGCGCCGACCGCCCGGATCGCGCAGCGCGAGAACGGATCCGTTGGGTACGCGCGGTACGAGGAAACTCTCGTGCTGACCCTGGACCAGGTACTGGACTGAACGCCGTATGTGAATAGCCGTGTCCTCCCCATGTGTACGGCTGTGGATCAGTTCGCCGCGTTCTCCAGCAGCCGCTGTTTGAGTTCGCGGGCGGCGGCCTGAGGGTCGCGCGCCGCGGTGATGGCACGCACCACGACCACCCGGTCGGCGCCGGCCGCGAGCACCTCGGGCAGGCGGTCGCGGTCGATCCCGCCGATCGCGAACCACGGCCGGGTCGGATGCGACTCCGCTGTCGAGCGCACCAACTCGATACCCGCCGCCGTGCGGCCCGGTTTGGTCGGCGTATTCCACACCGGCCCGGTGCAGAAGTAGTCGATGTGCTCCTCGACGACCGCGAGTCCGGCCTGGTTGCGATTGTGGGTGGACCGGCCGATCACCACATCCGGCCCGACGATCCGGCGGGCGTACCACGGCGGCAGATCGCCCTGGCCCAGATGCAGCACATCGGCGCCGGCGGCCAGCGCGATATCGGCGCGATCGTTGACCGCGACGAGCGCGCCGTGGCGGCGGGCGGCGGCCTTCAGTTCGGCCAGCGCGCCGAGTTCGGCGCCGGCCTCGAGCGGCCCGAACTTCGCCTCGCCGGCCGAACCCTTGTCACGCAGTTGGATGATGTCGACACCACCGGAGAGCGCCGCCTCGGCGAATGCGGCCAGATCACCGGTATCGCGCCGGGCGTCGGTGCACAGGTAGAGCCGGGCCGAGGCCAGGCGTTCGCGCGGTGCCATCGGGCGTTGCGGTTGGGACGGTTGCACGGCTTCGACCGTAGCCGCGCTACCGTGGAGAGGCGAAACAAGAGGGCATTCCCGCAGCGATGGCGGCCGCGCGGGAACGCCGATTTCCCGGTGTCGGCCCGTGCACGGCGCGGTTCGTGCGAGGCCGGGACCCGAGCGAGGTGGAGTGATGCGAAGTCTGGCCGTCGTGGGTGGGGGTGTGATCGGTCTGGCGGTGGCCTGGCGGGCCGCCGAACAGGGCTGGTCGGTGACGATTCTCGATCCCGCTGTGGGGTCCGGCGCGTCCTGGGTCGCGGGCGGCATGCTCGCTCCTCTGTCGGAGGGCTGGCCCGGCGAGGACGACCTGCTCGAATTCGGCGCCGCATCATTGCGGCGCTGGCCGGAATTCGGTGCCCGGCTGCGGGAGGCCACCGGGGTCGACGTCTTCGTGGCCCGCCAGACCCTCACCCTCGCGCTGGACGCGGCCGATGCCGCCGACCTGCGCACGATCGCCGACTTCTGCGGAACCCACGGATATGCGATGCGCGTGCTCGACCGGGCCGGGGTCCGCGCGACCGAGGCCGGGCTCTCGCGGACCGTCCGGGCCGGTCTGCTGGCCGTCGACGAACCGGCGGTGGACAATCGCCTGCTGCTCGCGGCCCTGCGTCGCGGATGTGAACAGGCCGGTGTGCACATCGACTCCACCCCCGTGACGGCTGTGGACGAACTCGGCCACGACCGGGTCGTGCTGGCCGCCGGCTCGGCCAGCGCCCGGCTGTGGGAGCTGCCGGTGCGGCCGGTCAAGGGCGAGATCCTGCGGTTGCGCCGGCGCCCGGGCACCCCGCCGCCGCCCTCCTCGGTGATCCGCGCGCGGGTGCACGGCCGGCCGGTCTATCTGGTCCCGCGCGCCGACGGCCTGGTGGTCGGCGCCACGCAGTACGAGGCCGGATTCGACACCACCGTGACCGTCGCCGGAGTCCGCGACCTGATCGCCGACGCGGAAGCGGTGTGGCCGGCCCTCGGCGAATACGAACTGGCGGAGGCCGCCGCAGGCGGACGTCCCGCCACCCCCGACAATCTGCCGCTGATCGGATGGCTCTCGGATCGGGTGATCGCCGCCACCGGGCACGGTCGCAACGGCATCCTCGGCGTACCGATCACGGTCGACGCGGTGGCGGCGCTGCTGGCAGACGATGTCCTCGCCGAGGCGAAGGCCGCCGACCCGCACCGTTTCGCCACTGCCGAAACCGCTACTCCCGCATCATCATCAGGAGGTAACCAGTGACCGCGCAACCGAGTTCCGCGTCCCCATCGATTCCCGTCGGCGTCACGGTGAACGGCACCGAGCACGTCTTCGCGGAGCCGCTCACCGTCCGGGAACTGCTCGAGCGTCTGGAACTGCCGTGCCGCGGCGTGGCCCTGGCGGTGGACGGTGCGCTGTTTCCGAAGTCGCGGTGGGACGAGCCCGTCGGCCGGGGCTGGGAGATCGAGGTCCTGACGGCGGTGCAGGGTGGCTGACATGTCGGGCGCCGACCTTCCGGGCACGCAATCGCGGCCGGTCGAGCCGCTGCGGATCGCCGATCGCGAATTCGGCTCCCGGCTGATCATGGGCACCGGCGGCGCGGAGAATCTGGCGGTACTCGAGGAGGCGCTGGTCGCCTCCGGTACCGAATTGACCACTGTCGCCATGCGCCGCATCGACGCCGCGGGTGGAACGGGCGTGCTCGATCTGCTCAAACGCCTCGACATCGCCCCGCTGCCCAATACCGCCGGCTGCCGCACCGCCGCCGAGGCGGTCCTCACCGCGCAGCTGGCGCGCGAGGCGCTGGAAACCGAGTGGGTGAAACTCGAGGTCATCGCCGACGAACGCACACTGCTGCCGGATGCCATCGAATTGGTCTCGGCCGCAGAGCAATTGGTCGACGACGGCTTCGTGGTGCTGCCCTACACCACCGATGATCCGGTCCTCGCGCGCCGGTTGGAAGATGCCGGCTGTGCCGCGGTCATGCCGCTCGGTTCGCCGATCGGCACCGGGCTGGGCATCGGCAATCCGCACAATATCGAGATGATCGTCGAGGCCGCCGGGGTTCCGGTCGTACTGGACGCGGGAATCGGCACGGCGAGCGACGCCGCGCTGGCGATGGAACTGGGCTGTTCGGCCGTACTGCTGGCCACCGCCGTCACCCGTGCCCGGCATCCGGCCCGGATGGCGACGGCGATGGCGGCCGCGGTGCGGGCCGGCCACCTGGCCCGCCACGCCGGGCGTATCCCCAAGCGGTTCTGGGCGCAGGCTTCCTCACCCGCGGTGTGAACACGGGGATGTCCCCAGGTCGCGACTGGGTGAGCCCACCGGGACCCTAGGGGTCCCCCTCATCCTCGAGGATGACCGGACTCGCGACCTGTGAGCGATGGTCGCGTGCCGCTTTCTCGGGGAGACTGGTGCCCATGATCGAATGCAGAGGTCTTACCAAGCGCTTCGGTGCGACCGTTGCCGTCGAGAACCTGTCGTTCACGGTCACACCCGGCAAGGTGACCGGGTTCCTCGGCCCGAACGGCGCCGGTAAGTCGACCACCATGCGGATGATCCTCGGCCTGGATCAGCCCACGGCCGGGACGGCGGTCATCCAGGGCAAGCGCTACCGCGAGCTGGATCATCCGCTGCGCGCGGTCGGTGCCCTGCTGGATGCCAAGTGGGTCCATCCGAACCGGTCGGCTCGCTCGCATCTGCGCTGGATGGCGGCCTCCAACGACATTCCGGCCGGCCGGGTGGAAGAGGTGCTGCGGCTGGTGGGCCTCACCGAGGTCGCCGACAAGAAGGCCGGCGGATTCTCACTCGGCATGTCGCAGCGGCTCGGCCTGGCCGGGGCGCTGCTCGGCGATCCGCCGGTGCTGCTGTTCGACGAACCGGTCAACGGACTGGATCCCGAGGGCATTCTGTGGATCCGGCGGTTCATGCAGCGACTGGCCGCCGAGGGCCGCACCGTGCTGGTGTCGAGCCATCTGCTGTCGGAAATGGCGCAGACCGCCGACCATCTGATCGTGATCGGGCGCGGCAGGCTGATCGCCGACACCGACACCAAGGACTTCATCGCGAAATCGTCGGAATCGACCGTGCGGGTGCGCAGTCCGCAGCTGGACGAGTTGCGCAGTCTGCTCACCTCGAACGGGATGACCGTGCGCGAGGACGGCAGCGCGGCCGACCGCGAAGCCTCGGCCGACACCGCCCCCGCGCTGGTGGTGGTCGGGGAAACCAGCGACGCCATCGGCAAATTGGCGGGCGCGAACAGCATCACCCTGTATGAGCTTGCGCCGCAACAGGCTTCGCTCGAGGAGGCGTTCATGCGGATGACCGGAGGTGCGGTGCAGTACCACGGTGAGGGCGTCGAGCAGGCGATGGGAGGTGCGCTCTGATGGGTGTCGTCGCCGCGGAGCGGATCAAACTCACCTCGACCCGGTCGCCGTGGTGGTGTTCGGCGATCGTCGTGGCGCTGGGCCTGGGCCTGGCCGCCCTGATCGCGGGCGTCTCGCGGGCGAGTATGGGCCACGAGAACGAAACGACGCTGACCACGTCCGGCGCCATGGTCGGTGTCTCCGGCTTCGGCGTCATGGTTCTGATGATCATGGCCGCCCTCACCGTGACCAGTGAATACCGCTTCGGCATCATCCGGACCACTTTCCAGGCCACCCCGAACCGATCCCTGGTCCTCACCACCAAGGCCCTGCTGACCGGCGCCTACGCTGCGGTGCTGACCTTCGTGCTGGGCCTGCTGGCCTATCTCATCGCGAAACCGCTGGCCGGCGACGCGGGGCGGCAGATGAGCCTGAACTCCGACGCCGACTGGCGCGCGCTCTACGGACTGGCGATCTACGCCTTCCTGGCGGTGATCCTGTCGGTCGGCATCGGCGCCCTGGTGCGGCAGTCGGCCGCGGCGATCTCGCTGATCGTGTTGTGGCCCTTGCTGATCGAGACGCTGCTCGGTAGTTTCGGCAGCTTCGGCCGCAGCGTGCAGCCGTTCCTGCCCTTCGCCAACATCAACCGGTTCCTCGGGCAGGACGCCTCCTCCGCGGCGCACTGGCACTGGGGTCCGTGGGGCGGACTGGTCTACTTCATCGTCTTCGTGGCGGTCGTCTTCGGCGCCGCCCTGATCGTGGTCGACCGCCGCGACGCCTGATCCACAACCTGATACCTGCCCGTTCCCGGGCGCTCACCCTCGCGAAGCCCGGGAGCGGGAGGGCGGTCCTGTCGGGGGACTGCTATCCCGGTCACAGCCGCCACTGCCCGGCGGATGTGACGATCACCGGCCCGATGTGCAGCCGTTTCGCGCTGCGCATCGGGCCGGTGTGCTGTGTGCAAAGCCTTCGTTAACAGCCTCGCTGGACCTTCCGTGTGGAAGAGCCGGTGGGTAACATCGGCCGGGCAACCAACACGTTATCCATCGGCGGACCCAGCGCTGTGCCCGCTCCGTCCGATAGAGAGGTGGCAGGTGGCGATCATTGGCTACGCTCGGGATGTGAGCGAAAGACCTTCCGGCGACGGCGAAAACGCGTCCCGCGCAGCCCGTCCCGGAGATGCGCGAAACCGCACGGGCGGTTCGGGGTCGCGTCGCAACGGCACCGCCGGTAGGCAAGGCAAAAGGGGGACCGGTTCCGGTGCGGACAATCGTCGAAACGCCGAGGCCGACCGTCGAAACGCCGAGGCCGGCGACACGACACGAGCCGATGCGGCGCTGCCGGTCGACCGGCCCGAATCCGGCGTCGATCCCGGTGGCGATCCGGATGTCGAGATCGTGATTCCGCTCACGCCGGCCGACGAGGCCGAATCTCGCCTGCGGTCGTTCGGCCGGCGCAGATCCGATCAGCTGTCCTCGCTGATGGCCGCGGCCAATCAGCGGGCCGACGTGATCGGCGCGATTCGCAAGGCGCGCGAGAGCCTGCCCGGCGATCCCGCATTCGGCGACCCGCTGTCGCTGTCCGGCCCCGGCGGTGCGCGGGCGGTGGCCCGCGCGGCCGACAAGATCGTGGGCGACAATCCCAGCGCGGCCAAGGAGCTCGGTCTGGGTGCGCTGCAGGTCTGGCAGGCCATGCTGGAGCGCGTCGGCCGCGGGAAGGGCAGTGCGGAGATCACGGTGGTCTTCACCGACCTGGTGGCGTTCTCGCGGTGGTCGCTGTCGGCCGGTGACGAGGCGACGCTGGAGTTGTTGCGGCGGGTGGCGCGAGCCATCGAACCGCCGATCGTCGATCGGGGTGGTCAGGTCGTCAAGCGCATGGGCGACGGGGTGATGGCGGTCTTCGCCTCCCCGGACAGTGCGGTGCGTGCGGTGCTGACCGCGAAGAAGAACCTGGACCGGGTCGAGGTGGCGGGATATCGGCCGCGTATGCGGGCCGGTCTGCACACCGGGACGCCGCGCGAGATCGGCGGCGACTGGCTGGGTGTGGACGTCACCATCGCCGCCCGGGTGATGGAGGCCGGCGGCAACGGCAACACGATGATCTCGGAGACCACCCTCGAAGCGCTGGAGCCGAGCACGCTCAAGGAACTCGAGGTCGCGGCCAAGCCCTATCGGCGCAGTATGTTCGCCGCCCCGCTCAACGGCGTTCCGGAGGGGATGCGGATCTTCCGCCTCGCCGGAGACTAGGCGGTGGGCGTGATCGGCCGGTCTACCACCAGGTGACCGCGCCGACGACCGCGAGGACCGCGCAGACGCCCAGCATCACCGACAGCGCCCGCGAGTTCTTCCACATGGTGAAGGCGCCGCCGACCAGGAATCCGGCTACGGCCAGCAGGAGTACGAAGATGACGGAATTGGACACCCCGCCATCTTGCCCGGCGGCGCGCGGGCCCCGGACACCGGCCGGATCCACGGCTTCTACCTGCTGCTTCGGCAATTAACAAGCACGCAGGCTTGATTTTTTCTGCGCCCGATGTGAACCTGGAACCCGACGCAGCGCAGGTGCTGCGGCAGGCACGTCGCATGAGGAGGCGCCGCGCAGATGACGAGTCTCGGCGCCGACCCGGAGGTCCTCCGGATCGGCAACTGTTCCGGCTTCTACGGCGACCGGTCGAGCGCGATGCGCGAGATGCTCGAGGGCGGGCAACTCGACGTGCTCACCGGTGACTATCTCGCCGAACTGACCATGCTGATTCTCGGCCGGGACCGGATGAAGGATCCGGCCCTCGGCTATGCCAAGACCTTCGTCCGGCAACTCGAGGACTGCCTCGCCCTGGCGCTCGAACGCGGCGTGCGCATCGTCGCGAACGCGGGCGGACTCAATCCGGCGGGATTGGCGCAGCGGGTCGCCGAGGTGGCCGAAAAGCTCGGCCTCACACCGAAGATCGCCTACGTCGAAGGAGACGACCTGCTCCCGCGCGCCCAGCAACTGGGCTTGGGCGCGCCGCTGACCGCCAACGCCTACCTGGGCGCGTGGGGTATCGCCGAGGCGCTGAACGCCGGAGCCGATATCGTCGTCACCGGCCGGGTCACCGACGCCTCCGTGGTCGTGGGGCCAGCGGCAGCCCACTTCGGCTGGGCCCGAGACGATTTCGACGCGCTGGCGGGTGCGGTGGTCGCCGGGCACGTGATCGAATGCGGCACCCAGGCCACCGGCGGCAACTTCGCGTTCTTCACCGAGATCGAGAATCTCGACCGTCCCGGCTTCCCGATCGCCGAGATCCGCCGCGACGGCGGCAGCGTCATCACCAAACACGCGAACACCGGTGGTGCGGTCACCGTCGACACCGTCGAAGCGCAGCTGATGTACGAGATCCAGAGCGCGCGCTACGCCGGACCCGATGTCACCGCCCGCCTCGACAGCATCCGGCTCGCCGCCGACGGTGACGACCGGGTGCTGATCAGCGGCGTGACCGGTGAGGCGCCGCCGCCGCGGTTGAAGGTCTCGCTGAACACCCTCGGCGGCTTCCGCAACGAGATGACCTTCGTGCTGACCGGTCTCGACATCGAGGCCAAAGCCGCACTGGCACAGCGGCAATTGGAGAGCTGGCTGCCGGTGCGCCCGGCGGAACTCGACTGGTCGCTGTCGCGGCTGGACCGTCCCGACGCCGAGACCGAGGAACAGGCCAGCGCCCTGCTGCGCTGCGTGGTCCGCGACCCCGATCCAAATAAGGTGGGACGCGCATTCTCCAGTGTCGCAGTCGAATTGGCGCTGGCCAGCTACCCCGGCTTCACCATGACCACGCCGCCCGGAAACGGTGCGCCCTACGGCGTCTACACCGCGGGCTATGTCGACGCGGCCGAGGTCGCGCACACCGCGGTACTGCCCGATGGAACGCGCGTGCCGATCGCCCCGCCCGCGCAGACCCGGGAGCTGGACGAGGTGGCCGAACCCGAGCTGCCGAAACCGCTTCCGGCGAGTGAAACACGCCGTGTTCCACTAGGTTCCGTCGCGCTTGCCCGCAGCGGCGACAAGGGTGGAAACGCCAATATCGGGGTATGGGTGCGCACCGACGACCAGTGGCGCTGGCTGGTGCACACCCTCACCGTCGACACGCTGCGGGCGCTGCTGCCGGAGACCGCGAAGCTCACCGTCACCCGGCACGTCCTGCCGAACCTGCGAGCGGTCAACTTCATCGTCGAGGACCTGCTCGGCCTCGGCGTCGCCTATCAGGCCCGATTCGATCCGCAAGCCAAGGGACTCGGCGAATGGCTGCGTTCCCGCCACATCGACATACCCGTGGAGTTACTACCGTGAGCAGTGTCTGGCAGACGCCCGAGCGGCGTGAATTACGCACTACCGTCCGCGGTTTCGCCGAGCGCGAGGTGCTGCCCTATCTGGACGAATGGGAGCGTGCCGGTGAGATTCCCCGTGAACTGCACAAGAAGGCCGGTGCGCTCGGGCTGCTCGGCATCCAGTTCCCGGAGGCGGTCGGCGGTGCGGGCGGGGACGGGATCGACGCCGCCATCGTCGCCGAGGAGATGCACTACGCCGGCTGCTCGGGCGGACTGTTCGCCTCCCTGTTCACCTGCGGAATCGCGGTGCCGCACATGGCCGCGTCCGGCAACACGGAACTGATCGAACGCTGGGTGAAGCCCACTCTGGCGGGGGAGAAGATCGGCTCGCTGGCCATCACCGAACCCGGCGGCGGCTCCGACGTCGGCCATCTCACCACCAGCGCCGTGCGCGACGGCGACGACTACGTGGTCAACGGAGCGAAGACCTTCATCACCTCCGGGGTGCGGGCCGACTACGTCGTGACCGCCGTGCGCACGGGTGGCCCCGGCGCATCCGGTGTGTCGCTGCTGCTGGTCGAGAAGGACCGGCCGGGATTCACGGTCAGCCGCAAACTGGAGAAGATGGGCTGGCTGGCCTCCGATACCGCCGAACTGTCCTATGTCGACGTGCGCGTGCCGGTGTCGAATCTGGTGGGCGCCGAGAACTCCGGATTCGCCCAGATCGCACAGGCTTTCGTCAGCGAGCGGGTCTGCCTGGCGGTGCAGGCCTACGGGCATGCGCAGCGCTGCCTGGATCTGACCCTGGGGTGGTGCCGCGACCGCGAGACCTTCGGCCGCCCGCTGATCAGCCGGCAGGCCGTGCAGAACACGCTGTCGGAGATGGCTCGCCGCATCGACGTCGCCCGCGTCTACACCCGGCACGTGGCCGAACGCGCGGCGGACGGGGAAACCGATCTGATCGCCGAGGTGTGCTTCGCCAAGAACACCGCGGTCGAGACCGCGGAATGGGTTGCCCACCAAGCGGTTCAGTTGTTCGGCGGCCTGGGGTACATGCGCGAATCCGAGGTGGAGCGCCACTACCGTGATGTGCGCATCCTCGGCATCGGCGGCGGCACCAACGAAATTCTGACCAGCCTCGCGGCCAAGCGATTGGGGTACCGATCTTGAGCACTCTCCGTACAGCCATCGACCCGAACTCGGCGGACTACCGCACCGCCGCCGACGCCATGACCGAGAAGCTGGCCGAGGTCGAAGCCGAATACGCCAAGAACATCGCGGGCGGCGGCCCGGACAAGATGGCGCGCCACCGTAAGCGCGGCAAGCTCACCGCGCGCGAGCGCATCGAACTGCTCATCGACGAGGACTCGCCTTTCCTGGAGCTGGCGCCGCTGGCGGCCTGGGGCAGCGAATTCCACGTGGGCGCCTCGGTGATCGCCGGCATCGGCATCGTCGAGGGCGTCGAATGCATGATCGTGGCACCCGATCCGACGGTGCGCGGCGGCACGTCGAATCCCTGGACGCTGCGCAAGAACCTGCGCATGAACGACATCGCGCTGGAGAACCGGCTCCCGGTGATCGGCCTGGTGGAATCCGGCGGCGCCGATCTGCCGACGCAGAAGGAGGTGTTCGTCCCGGGTGGACGCATGTTCCGCGACCTCACCCGGCTCTCCGCGGCCGGAATTCCCACCATCGCACTAGTTTTCGGCAACTCCACCGCCGGCGGCGCCTACATTCCCGGCATGTCCGACTACACCGTCATGATCAAGGAACGCTCCAAGGTGTTCCTCGGCGGCCCGCCGCTGGTCAAGATGGCGACCGGTGAGGAGTCCGACGACGAATCGCTCGGCGGCGCCGAGATGCACGCCCGCACCTCCGGTCTGGCCGACTATCTCGCCGCCGACGAACGCGACGCCATCCGGATCGGCCGGTCCATCGTGCGGCGGCTGAACTGGCGCAAGACCGGGCCCGCCCCGCGTCCGCCCGCCGAGGTGATCGAACCGCTCTACGATTGCGAGGAACTGCTCGGCATCGTGCCCACCGATCTGAAGATTCCGTTCGACCCGCGCGAGGTCGTCGCCCGGGTGGTGGACGGCTCCGATTTCGACGAGTTCAAACCGCTCTACGGTTCCAGCCTGGTCACCGGATGGGCGGAGCTGCACGGCTATCCGGTCGGCATCCTCGCCAACGCCCGCGGGGTGTTGTTCTCCGAGGAGGCGCAGAAGGCCGCGCAGTTCATCCAGCTGGCCAACCAGTCGAACACCCCACTGCTGTTCCTGCACAACACCACCGGCTACATGGTCGGTAAGGAATACGAGCAGAAGGGCATCATCAAGCACGGCGCGATGATGATCAACGCCGTCTCCAATTCGAAGGTGCCGCACATCTCGCTGCTGATGGGCGCCTCCTACGGGGCCGGGCACTACGGCATGTGCGGGCGCGCCTACGATCCGCGCTTCGTGTTCGCCTGGCCCAGTGCGAAATCCGCGGTGATGGGCGGTGCGCAGCTGGCGGGCGTGATCTCGATCGTGGGCCGGGCCGCCGCCGAGGCGCGCGGCCAGGCGTTCGACGAGGAAGCCGACAAGGGCATGCGCGCGATGATCGAGGCCCAGATCGAGGCCGAGTCGCTGCCCATGTTCATGTCGGGCCGCCTCTACGACGACGGTGTGATCGACCCCCGCGACACCCGCACGGTATTGGGAATGGCGTTGTCGGCCATCCACAATGCCCCGATCAAGGGCGCCGAGGGCTTCGGCGTCTTCCGGATGTGAGGTCTGAGATGACAGTAGGGCCGATCACGAACGTTCTGGTCGCCAACCGCGGGGAGATCGCCCGGCGCGTGTTCGCGACCTGCCGGCGCATGGGCATCGCCACGACCGCGGTGTATTCCGACGCGGATGCGAACGCACCGCATGTGGCCGAGGCCGATGCGGCGATCCGGCTGCCCGGCAACACACCCGGGGAGACCTATCTGCGCGGCGATCTGATCATCGAGGCCGCCCACGCCGCGGGCGCCGACGCGATTCATCCGGGGTACGGATTCCTTTCCGAGAACGCGGAATTCGCTCGCCAGGTGATCGATGCGGGCTTGGCGTGGGTGGGCCCGCCGGTCGCGGCCATCGAGCAGATGGGTTCGAAGGTCGAATCCAAGAAGATGATGGACGCCGCGGGCGTCCCGGTGCTGGCCGAACTCGATCCGGCCGAGGTCACCGAGGCTCTGCTGCCCGTGCTGATCAAGGCTTCCGCCGGTGGCGGCGGGCGCGGTATGCGGGTGGTGCGCTCGCTGGCGGAGCTCCCGGATCAGCTGGAGGCGGCCCGGCGCGAGGCGGAATCGGCCTTCGGCGATCCGACGGTGTTCTGTGAGCGCTACCTGGAAACCGGCCGCCACATCGAGGTGCAGGTCATGGCCGACACCCATGGCCGGGTCTGGGCGGTGGGCGAGCGTGAATGTTCGATTCAGCGCCGGCATCAGAAGGTGGTCGAGGAAGCGCCGTCGCCGCTGGTCGAGCGGATCGCTCCCATGCGGGAGCGGTTGTTCGAGGCGGCCCGGCTGGCCGCCGAGGCGATCGCCTACGAAGGCGCGGGCACGGTCGAATTTCTCGCCGACGAACAGGGCGATTTCTTCTTCCTGGAGATGAACACCCGCCTGCAGGTGGAGCATCCGGTCACCGAATGCACCACCGGCCTCGATCTGGTCCGGCTGCAACTGCAGGTGGCGCAGGGCTATCGGCTGCCACCGGAGCCGCCGCCGATGCGCGGTCACTCCATCGAGGTGCGGTTGTACGCGGAGGATCCGGCACACGACTGGCAGCCGCAGAGCGGCGCGGTGCATCACATCGAATTCGCTTCGGGTACAGCGGAATTCACCGTCCTGACCGAGCCCGGTCTGCGGCTCGACTCCGGTGTGGTGGACGGTTCGGCGGTCGGGGTGTTCTACGATCCGATGCTGGCCAAGGTCATCTCCTATGCCGACACCCGCGAGGAAGCGGCGCATCTGCTGGCGACGGCGTTGCAGCGGGCCCGCATCCACGGTTTGGTCACCAACCGCGATCTGCTGGTGCGGGTGCTGCGGCATCCGGCCTTCCTCGCCGGTGACACCGATACCGCGTTCTTCGCCACCCACGGACTGGAAAACCTTGCCGCGCCGCTGGTTTCCCCCGGCGACGAGGCGCTGTCCATCGTCGCCGCGGCGCTGGCGGACGCGGCCGCCAACCGAGCGCGGGCGCGCGTCGGCGCGGCGCTGCCCAGCGGCTGGCGCAACCTGCCCTCACAGGCGCAGAGCAAGTCCTATGAGAGCCGGGTGTCGGGGACGCACGAGGTGCGTTACCGCCTCACTCGCTCCGGGCTCGAGGTCGAGGGTCACGAGGGACTCGAACTGATCGAGGCCACACCGGATGTCGTGGTTCTCGGTGTGCCCGGCGAGCGTGGCTCGGTGCGGCGCCGGTTCGAGGTCGCGCGTTACGGCGATCTGGTGGCGGTCGATTCGCCGCTGGGCCCGGTCGCGGTGCGCAGGCTTCCGCGTTTCTCGGACCCGGCCGACCAGGTGGCGGAGGGGTCGTTGCTGGCGCCGATGCCGGGTTCGGTGATCCGGCTGGGTGCCGAGGTCGGCGCCGCCGTCGAGAAGGGGCAGCCGATCCTCTGGCTCGAGGCCATGAAGATGGAGCACACCATCGCCGCGCCGGCGGCCGGTGTGCTGACCGAGCTGAATGTGGTCGCGGGACAACAGGTCGACGTCGGCGCCGTGCTGGCGGTCGTCCACGCCGAAGCCACCGCGGCACCGGCCGAAGCCGCCGCCGAATAGCGGCCCACTACAGGAGAATGTCCATGAGTTTCATCGAAACCGACGAACAGAAGCAGCTGCGGGCGGCCGTCGCCAAGCTCGCCGCGAAGTACAACTACCGCGACTACGTCTCCGCGAAGGCGCGCCGCAACGAGCCGCTGGACGAATTGTGGGACGAGGCGGGCAAACTCGGCTTCCTCGGTGTGAACCTGCCGGAGGAGTACGGCGGCGGAGGCGCCGGAATCTACGAACTGGCGCTGGTGATGGAGGAGTTGGCCGCCCAGGGCGCGGGCCTGCTACTGATGGTGGTCTCGCCCGCGATCTGCGGCACCATCATCACCAAGTACGGGACCGAGGAGCAGAAGCAGTACTGGCTGACCCGGCTGGCCGACGGCTCGTCGAAGATGGTGTTCGGCATCACCGAACCCGACGCCGGCTCCAACTCGCACAACATCACCACCACCGCGCGCCGCGACGGTGGCGACTGGATCCTCAACGGCCGCAAGATCTTCATCTCCGGTGTGGATCAGGCCGAGGCGGTGCTGATCGTCTCGCGCACCGAGGATTCCAAGACCGGCAAGTTGAAGCCGGCGCTGTTCATCGTCCCGACCGACACTCCCGGCTTCGAGAAGAACCGCCAGGAGATGGACATCATCGAACCGGACAACCAGTTCACGCTGTTCCTCGACGATGTGCGCCTGCCCGGCAGCGCGCTGGTGGGCCAGGAGGACGCCGCGATCGCGCAGCTGTTCGCCGGCCTGAATCCCGAGCGCATCATGGGTGCGGCGATGGCGGTCGGCATGGGCCGCTACGCCATCGACCGGGCGGTCGAATACGCCCGGGAACGGCAGGTCTGGAAGACGCCGATCGCGGCGCACCAGGGCATCTCGCATCCGCTGGCCCAGGTGAAGATCGAACTCGAACTGGCCAAGCTGATGATGCAGAAGGCCGCCGTCCTCTACGATTCCGGCGACGACTTCGGTGCCGCGGAGGCCGCCAATATGGCGAAATACGCTGCGGCGGAAGCGAGTATCAAGGCTCTGGATCAGTCCATCCAGACCCACGGCGGTTCTGGCCTGACCGCGGACATCGGTCTGGCGGGCATGCTAGGCGCGGCGCGGATCGCGCGGGTGGCTCCGGTGAGCCGGGAAATGATCCTGAACTTCGTCTCCCAGCACTCGCTGGGGCTGCCGAAGTCGTACTGAGCGGCGACCGGCCGGGGCGCCCCGCGCGGCCCGGCCGGAGGACAGCATCGACGAACCGGATGAGGAGGATGCACACGTGAGCGAAACCACCGGCACCGAGACCACGGGCACCGAAACCGCGGGCACCGAAACCGCGGGTACCGAAACGCCTTTCGTGCGGTACGACCTGCGCGACGGCTTCGCCGTGCTCACGCTGGATTCACCGCACAATCGGAATGCGTTGTCCTCGAAGCTGGTTCGCGAACTTCTCGACGGACTGCGCAAGGGCGGGGCCGACGAACAGGCCCGTGGGGTGATCCTCACTCACAGCGGTAACACGTTCTGCGCCGGCGCGGACCTCAAGGAAGCTCTCGACGCCGATCCGGCCGCGGCCGCCGACATCCGCACCGGATGGATGATCGACGTGCTGCGCGGCATCGTGGAACTGCACAAACCGGTGGTCGCGCAGATCGACGGCAATGTGCGCGCGGGCGGAATGGGTATCGTCGGCGCCTGCGATATCGCGGTCGCCGGACCGTCGAGCAGTTTCGCGCTCACCGAGGCGAGGTTGGGCCTGGCGCCGTTCATGATCTCGCTCACGCTGCTGCCGCGACTGACCTCCCGGGCCGCCGCTCGTTACTACCAGACCGGCGAGACCTTCGACGCGGCCGAGGCCGAGCGCATCGGGTTGATCACCGTCGCCGCCGACGATGCCGCCGCCGAGGTCGCCCGGCTGTGTGGCGAACTGCGCAAGGGGTCCCCGCAGGGGCTGGCCGAAAGTAAGCGGCTGGTGAACGCGTCCCTCGTCGCCGAATTCGATCGCACCGCCGATGAGCTGGCCAAACGCTCGGGCAGTTTCTTCGGCACGCCCGAGGTCATCGAGGGGATGACGGCCTTCTTCCAGCGTCGCCCACCCAGCTGGGCAGAATGAACCGATCATGACCGCATCGCACGAACCCAAGCAGGACCGCAGCCGGGCCACCCGTCAGCGATTGCTCGAGGCGACCATCGACTGTCTGGCCGATATGGGCTGGGCGGCGGCCACTGTCGCGGTCGTCGCCGAACGGGCCGGGGTCTCGCGCGGGGCGGCCCAACATCATTTCCCCACCCGCGAAGATCTGATCACCGCCGCCCTCGAGTACATGTTCGACACCCGGATGGCACAGGCCAAGACCGAGGCGGCGGCCGTGACCGAGGTGGCGCAGGGTGTGGGCCGCACCGAGGCGGTGGTGGCGCAGCTGGTCGAGTCCTATACAACTCCGCTGTTCAAGGCGGCGCTGCAGGTGTGGACCCATGCCGCGGCGGATCCGGTGTTGCGGGAACGCATCGTCCCGCTCGAGGCGCACTTCGGCCGCGTCTCCCATCGCCTGGCCGTCGAGGCGCTCGGCGTCGACGACTCCGATCCGGTCGCCCATCACCTGGTGCAGGCCACCCTGGACATGGCCCGCGGCCTGGGGCTGGCCGACGTCCTGACCGACGACTCGGTGCGCCGCAAGCAGATCGTGCACCAGTGGGCGGTAACCCTGCACATGGGACTGCACACCCCGCACTGACCTCACGCCCGCTGGTGGGAACAGCGCTGATGGGAAGGCCGCTGGGCTGCGCTAGCGTAATCGGACATATTCATCAGATATCGAGCGAGGGGAAATCGATCATGGATTCGGGTTCTGCGGCAGCTCTGGAAGGTATCCGGCAGGGGTATCTCAACGGCGATCCGGTGGCGACCGCGCTGTTCATCCCACTGTTCTTCATCGCCGGAATCTTCGGCCTCATCCAGGGGCGGCCTTTCTGAGACCGCGAATGTGAGCACCCGATTTGGTGCCGTCGCCCGGGACCGATAAGCTGACCGGGCTCCGGTTGCCGGAGCGCAGTTCTCGGCCCCGTCGTCTAGCGGCCTAGGACGCCGCCCTCTCAAGGCGGTAGCGCGGGTTCAAATCCCGTCGGGGCTACGACAACGGCAATGCCCGCCCTCTTCGGGGCGGGCATTGCCGTTTCGGTCACCGCGTTTCCGTCGAGGCCGGTGCCGTCGCGATGTCCTCGACGCCGCTGCCGGCGACCGCGTTGCGAAAGACCCAGCGCAGCCCCACGAATCGGGTCAGTGTCGCCACCAGATTCGCGACCACCAGCACCAGCAGTTCCACGTGCACGGACGCGTCCGGCGCCCACCGGTGCAGCGCGAACAGCGAACCACTGGTCAGCAGCCAGGCGAAGGTGAAGATCAGCAAACCCTGGAAGTGATGGGAGACCGCGTTGCCCGAGCCGCGCACGCCGAAGGTGAAGGCGCGGTTCGCCGCGGTGTTGGCGACCGCGGTGATCAGCAGGGCGGCGAAGTTCGCGGGTTGGGCGCCGACCACCGACTGCAACATCACATACAGGAGCATGTAGGCCAGCGTGGAGAGCGCACCGATGATGCCGAAGCGCACCAGCTGCCCGACCATGCCCAGCGGCACCCCGTCCACCAGTGGTTCCCGTCCGACGGCGGCGCGCAGTTCGTTGATCGGCAGGGCGCCGGTGGCCAGCCCGCGGCCCACCCGCCACACGCCGAGCAGATCCTTGCGGGCGGTGTCGATGATGTCCACGCGGCTGTCCGGATCGTCGATCCAGTCCACCGGCACCTCGTGGATGCGCAGTCCGGCACGTTCGGCGATCACCAGCAGTTCGGTGTCGAAGAACCATTCCCCGTCCTGGACCAGCGGCAGGATCCGGCGCGCCACATCGGTGCGCATCGCCTTGAAGCCGCACTGGGCGTCGGAGAACCGGGCCTGCAGCGAGGCCCGCAGGATCAGGTTGTAGCAGCGGGAGATGATCTCGCGCTTGGGGCCGCGCACCACGCGCGAGGATTTCGCCAGCCGGGTGCCGATCGCCAGATCGGAATGTCCGGAGACCAGCGGGGCCACCAGCGGCAGCAGGGCGTTGAGGTCGGTGGACAGGTCGACGTCCATATACGCGACGACCTGTGCGTCGGAGGCCTCCCACACCGCGCGCAGCGCGCGTCCGCGGCCCTTGCGGTCGAGGTGGACGACCTCGACCTCGGGCAGCTCCCCGGCGAGTTCGTGCGCCACGGCGAGCGTGGAGTCCGTGGATGCGTTGTCCGCCACCGTGATTCGAGTCGAGAACGGGAAACCGTCACGCAGGAACGCGTGCAGCCGGCGGACACATCCGGCGAGATCGCGCTCCTCGTTGTACACAGGAACCACGACCTCGAGCACCGGTGTGCGCGCCGAGTCGGGGGTGGTGGCCGCCTGGAACGCCATCGCTGTCTCGGTCATGATCCCAATTTCGGGTATCAGCCTTGGGCAGCGCTGCGCCCGGCCTGTGAGCTTCCTGGGAGCGCGCCGATTCGTCCGGACCTGGTCGGGTACCGAATTCAGTTCTCGCGCAGCCGCCACAGCGGCGACACCGGGCCGTGGCCGGCGCCGAGGTCGTAGGCATCCTTCAGACAGCGCGTGGTCCACTCCTTGGCGAAGGCCACCGCCTCGGGCACCTGGTAGCCGTGTGCCAGGGCGCAGGCGGAGGCGGCGGCCAGGGTGTCGCCGCCGCCGTGATCGTTGCCGGTCGTGATGCGGGGTGCGGTGAGTTCGTGGAAGCGGTCGCCGTCGAACAGCAGATCGGTGCTGAATTCGGAGGAGCGCAGATGGCCGCCCTTGACGACGGCCCAGCGCGGGCCGAGGGCGATCAGCGCCTCGGCGGCCTTGCGGGCACTGCGGTCGTCGGTGACGACGACTCCGGTGAGCAGCCGCACCTCGTCCAGATTCGGGGTCACCAGCGTGGCGCGCGGAATGAGCACCGAGCGCAGCGCGTCCAGGGCTTCCGCGTGCAGCAGCGGGTCGCCGTGCATGGAGGCCGCCACCGGGTCGACCACCAGTGGCGCCGTGCCGTCGCGTCCGATACCGACCTCGTCGCAGACCCGGGCCACCGCTTCGATGATCGCGGTCGAGGCCAGCATGCCGGTCTTGGCCGCCGCGACCCCGATATCGCCGGTCACCACGCGGACCTGATCGGCGACGGTCTGCGGCGGAATCTCGTGAAAACCGCTGACGCCGACCGAGTTCTGCACCGTCACCGCGGCCACGGCCACGCACGCGTGGACACCGAGCAACGCCATGGTCCGCGAATCGGCCTGGATACCCGCTCCACCTCCGGAGTCGGTTCCGGCGATGGTCAGCACCCGGACCGGGGTCGCGCCCGGTTCCGGCAACGGCAGCAATTTCACGAATCAGACCCTACGACGCACCCGGATCGGACGCGCACCGCGTACGGTCGAGATATCAGGATCATTCAGTTCCTGCAAACAAAGGACCTTATGTCCGACAAATCTCCGCGCAGCACGATGTCCAAGAAGTCCGGAAAGTCGCTCAAGGAGAAGCGAGCGGAGAAGAAGGCCAAGGGTGTCACCCAGTCGGGTGTCGAGACCACTTTCGAAGGGAAGAAGCACCGGTAGGCCCGCGCTGAGCAGTCCGGTGCGACTGCTCAGCAGCCCGGGACTCATCCCACCAGTGCGAAGAACCGCCGAATATCGCCGACCAGTACCGCGGGCGCCTCGTGCGCGGCATAGTGGCCGGCCGCGTCGTTCGGCCCACCGGTCACCGACCCCGCATCGTAGGAATTCCAGCTGACGATGTTCTTGTGATCGCGCTCGGCGAAGCGGCGGATCGACCGGAAATCTCCGGCGAACATGGCCAATGCGGTCGGGGTGGTGGTCGGCTCGCTCGGCCGCCCGGCGGCGTGGGCGTTCTCGTAATAGAACCGGATCGCGGAACCCGCGGTGCCGGTGAGCCAATACAGCGCGATATTGCCGATCACGAATTCCGGGTCGAGGCCTTCGCCGAAAAGCTGTGCGTTCCAGCCCAACAGGCCCAGCGGTGAGTCACTGAGGGCGTAGGCCAGCGTCTGCGGTTGCTGGCTGCAGAGGATGTTGAACGCCATCTTGTTGTCCTGGAACCACTGCAGGTGCGCCAGCGCCCCCATATCGTCCTCGGACAGTCCCTCGAATTCGGCCGGATCGCCGGTGGGGAAGGAGAACAATTGCGTCACGTGGACTCCCACGACGCGATCCCCGGCCAGCCGGCCGATCTCCGGGGAGATCATCGACCCGCCGTCGTTGCCGATCGCGCCGAAGCGCTGGTAACCGAGCCGGTCCATCAACTCCACCCAGGCGCGGGCGGTGCGCTGGGTGTCCCAGCCGGTACTGCGGGTGGGGCCGGAGAATCCGAAGCCGGGCAGCGAGGGCAGGACCACGTGAAAGGCCGGATCCGCGGGTGATTCCGGCTCGGTCAGCGCCTCGATCACATCCAGATACTCCAGCACCGAGCCGGGCCAGCCGTGGGTGAGGATCACCGGCAGCGCATCGGGCCGCGAGGAGCGGACGTGCAGGAAGTGAATGTCCTCGCCGTCGATTTCCGCGCGGAACTGTGGATACGCATTGAGTCGCGCTTCCGTTGCCCGCCAGTCGAATTCGTTCAGCCAGTACTCGGCCAGCGCGCGCACCCGATCGCCCGGTACGCCGTAGGCGTCGCCGACGCCGGGCAGCTCGTCCGGCCACAGCGCGCGGCGCAGCCGATCGGCGAGGTCGTCGAGGCGGTCCTGCGGGATGTCGATGTGGAACGGGCGGATGGTCATGATCGTCTCCCTTGTGGAACGGAATGTTTCGTTCTGTTAGAACCGTATCAGAACGGATCCTTCCGTTTCAAGTGCTAGGCTGAAACCATGCCGAAATCAGCCGACGCCCCAGCTCACCAGGCGCTTCCCGGCCGCAAGGCGCAGGCCGCGCGCAACGACGGGATCATCCTCGATGCCGCTCGCGCGGTCTTCCTCGCCGATGCGACCGCCCCGATCTCGGCCGTCGCCGAACGAGCCGGCGTGGGGATCAGCGCGCTGTATCGCCGCTATCCGAGTAAGGAGGCGCTGCTGCGCACGCTCTGCTACCAGGGTTTGTGCCGCTACAACGCCGAGGCCGAGGCCGCGCTCGAGTCGGCGTCCGACGCCGGCGTGCTCGCCGAATTCCTGCGCCGGGTGGTCGACGCCGATGTGCATTCGCTGACCGTGCGACTGGCCGGCACGTTCACCCCGGACGAATCGTTCGCGCCTCAGGTGCGGCGCTCCGCGGAGCTGAACGAGGAAATCCTGCGCCGGGCACAGGTTTCCGGCGCCGTCCGCGACGGCGTGACGATCGCCGACCTCAGCCTGGTCCTGGAGGCCTGCGCCGCGATCATCCTCCCCGATGCCACTCGCACCGCACAGCTGCGTCACCGCATACTCGCTCTACTGCTCGACGGACTGCGCACCTCCGGCGAACTCCCCGGCCCCGCACCGCAACCCGATGATTTCGTCGCCCGCTGGCAACCCCGGAAGTAGCGGCGACGTCACGGCTTGCTGTCGCCGGAGTGGCCTGGGTGCGCCTGGTGATCGGCCGCTGGGGGATCACCGGTCGGCCGAAGCGGGGCCGACCCAGGCGCGGAGTGCGGTGTGCAGCCCCTCGGTGGTGGAAGTGCTTGCGGCCCAAGCGATATACCCGTCCGGCCGGATGAGGGTGTACACCGGCGCCGGAACCGGGCCGAATCCGGGGATGATCCATTCGGTGGCCGGATCCGTGGCGCACACGATGTCCACCCGATCCTTCCGATCGCTGATATCGGGAATCTCGGCCGCGTTGCGCACCAGCAGAATCGGACGTCCCGAACGCATCAGCTCGTGCACGCGGGTGGGCCCGTCGGTGGTCGCGATATCGGCATCCGGCACGCGTCGGCCGCACAGCGGATGCTCGTCCCCGCAGTCGTAGCGGATGTCCAGGGCGGTGATCATGAGGCCGAGGCGGTGGCGCACCTCGTCGATGTCGAAAAGGTCGGACATGCTGTCGCGCAACGCGTCCACGTGCGCACCGGGCCGTGACAGCGCCGTCTGGGCGCGCGTGTTCCGCAGTACACGCGTGGCGATCGGATGGCGTTCGGATTCGTAGGTGTCCAGCAGTGCGTCGGAGGCGTCGCCGCGCAGCACGGCCGCGATCTTCCAGCCCAGATTGACCGCATCCTGCAGCCCCAGATTCTGGCCCTGGCCCCCGGCCGGGAAATGGATGTGCGCGGCGTCGCCCGCCAGGAACACCCGGCCGACGCGGTAGCGATCGGCCTGCCGGGCGGCATCGCCGTAGTGGGTGACCCACCGCGGGCTGTGCATGCCGAAATCGGTGCCCGCGAGTTCGGTGAACGCGCCGCGGAATTCGTCGAAGGTCAATGCGCTGCCACGTTCGCGCACCCGGTCGTGGCACTGGGCGATCAACCGGTACCACCCGGGCTCGAACTGGATCACCGAATAGTCGCCGGTCGCGCCGCGGGCGCCGAAGAACAGCTCGGCGGGCGGAGCGGCGAGTTCGACGTCGGCGATCATTCCCGTCACCGTCGCGTCCGTGCCGTCGAAGCCGATGCCCGCGAGCTTGCGCACCGAACTGCGCCCGCCGTCGCAGCCGACCAGGTAGGCGGCGCGGATCCGGCGGGGACGACTCCCGCCGACCTCGACCTCCACCCCGGAATCGTCCTGGCGAAATCCGGTGACGGGCGAATCCCACTGCACGGGCGCGCCGGCCGCCGTCGCGTGGCGGTCCAATTCGCGCTCGATCACCGACTGCAACACCGCCAGGGTGTAGGGGAAGCGGGTGTGGAAATCGCCGAAGTCGAGCGGGAGTCCGCCGAAATGGCCACGCGGCAGTGTGCGCCCCTGTCGCAGGAGGTCGTCGAGCAGACCGCGCTGATCGAGAATCTCCATGGTGCGCGCGTGGATACCTCCGGCCCGGGATTCACCGGTGCGCGCCGGCAGCGCGTCCAGTACCTCCACGGCGACCCCGGCCAGCCGCAATTCGTACGCCAGCATCAACCCGGTAGGCCCGCCACCTGCGACGACTACATCCGTTGTCTGCACGACCCGCTCCTTAACATTGTTAAACCCTTAACGTCGTTAAGGACACCAGAACATTGTTAAGCTGTCAAGCAATCGACTGGGAGGTGCGATGAAACTCGACGCCAACGCCATCGGCGCGGCCGCGCTGGAGCTGCTGGACGAGACCGGGCTCGACGGCCTGACCATGCGCAAGGTGGCGTCGGCGCTGAATGTGCAGGCGCCGGCGCTCTACTGGCATGTCAAGAACAAGCAGGAACTGCTCGATGTGATGGCGCGCGCGGTCTTCGCCGCCGCGGTCGACCGCGTGGAGGGACCGCGCCGGGGCGAGACCTGGCAGGACTGGATCGCCGAATTGGCCGGGCGCCTGCGCAGTTCGATGCTGCGGCACCGCGACGGCGGGCGACTGCTCGCCGGCACCTACGTCAGCGACGAATCCATGTGGCGCACCATGGAATTGACCCTACGCACGCTGGAGGACGCGGGTTTCTCCGCCGACGAGGCCGGGTGGGTCTTCCCGATCGTCCTGCATTACACGGTCGGATTCGTGATCGAGGAGCAGGCGCGCACCGGTGCGGATTACGGCGCCGACAATCCCTATGCGCATATCGACCGGGCGGTCGACCCCGATCGTTTTCCGCGCACGGCGAATCTGGTCACGAAGCTGTCCGCCGTCGATCCGGACGACGAATTCGACCACGGTGTTCGCGTGATCCTCACCGGCATCCGGACGCTCGCGAACATCGAGCGATGAGCCGGCCTCCGCGGGCCGGCGGCACATCTGCGGCGCCGACGCGCACCCTGGCGGCGGGCGGCGTCGGCGCGCGCAGCGCAACGGCAGCGCCGTTACGGCACAACAGCTTTCGCTGTCACGACACGACCGGCAGGTAGACCTTTCCGCCGGCCTCGGCGAATTCGGCAGACTTCTCGGCCATACCGGCCTCGATGGCCTCCACGTCGGTGAGCCCCTGCTTCTCCGCGTACTCGCGCACGTCGGCGGAGATGCGCATCGAGCAGAACTTCGGACCGCACATCGAGCAGAAGTGTGCCGTCTTGGCAGGTTCGGCGGGCAGCGTTTCGTCGTGGTACTCCCGCGCGGTGTCGGGATCCAGCGACAGCGCGAACTGGTCGTGCCAGCGGAATTCGAAGCGCGCCTTGGACAATGCGTCGTCGCGTTCCTGCGCGCGCGGATGTCCCTTGGCGAGATCGGCCGAATGGGCGGCGATCTTGTAGGTGATCACGCCGGTCTTCACATCGTCGCGATTGGGCAGCCCCAGATGTTCCTTCGGGGTGACGTAGCAGAGCATCGCGGTGCCGGCCTGTGCGATGATCGCCGCCCCGATGGCAGAGGTGATGTGGTCGTAGGCCGGTGCGATATCGGTGGCGAGCGGGCCCAGCGTGTAGAACGGCGCCTCCTCGCACAGCTCCTCCTCGAGCCGCACGTTCTCCACGATCTTGTGCATCGGGACGTGGCCCGGGCCCTCGATCATGACCTGCACGCCATAGGATTTCGCGATCTTGGTCAGCTCGCCGAGCGTGCGCAGTTCGGCGAACTGCGCCTCGTCGTTGGCATCCGCGATCGAACCGGGCCGCAACCCGTCGCCGAGCGAGAAGGTGATGTCGTATTTCGCCAGGATCTCGCACAGTTCCGCGAAGTTGGTGTACAGGAACGATTCCTGGTGGTGAGCCAGACACCATGCCGCCATGATCGAACCGCCGCGCGAGACGATGCCGGTGACGCGCTTGGCGGTCAGCGGGACGTACCGCAGCAGCACCCCCGCGTGCACGGTCATGTAGTCGACGCCCTGCTCGGCCTGCTCGATCACGGTGTCGCGATAGATTTCCCAGGTCAGCTGGGTCGGATCGCCGTTCACCTTCTCCAGCGCCTGGTAGATCGGCACGGTGCCGACCGGTACCGGCGAATTCCGCAGGATCCACTCGCGGGTCTCGTGGATGTTCTTACCGGTGGACAGGTCCATGATGGTGTCGGCGCCCCAGCGGGTGGCCCACACCATCTTCTCCACCTCTTCGGCGATCGAGGAGGTGACCGCGGAGTTGCCGATATTGGCGTTGATCTTCACCGCGAACTTCTTGCCGATGATCATCGGCTCGCATTCGGGGTGGTTGTGGTTGGCGGGGATCACGGCCCGGCCGGCGGCCACCTCGTCGCGAACCAGTTCCGGCGAAACACCCTCGCGCGCAGCGATATACCGCATCTCGGCGGTGATCGCCCCGGCTCTCGCCCAGGCCAGCTGAGTACGTGGTCCCGGCACGTCCGGTTCGGCCCAGCCGGCGCGGAGCTTCGGCAGTCCGGCCTCCAGATCGATCGTGGCCGAATCGTCGGTGTACGGGCCGGAGGTGTCGTAGACGTCGAAGTGCTCGCCGTTGGTCAGGTTGATCCGGCGGACCGGGATGCGCAACGTCGTCCCGTCGGCGTCGATCTGCTCGTAGTGCTTTGCGCTGCCCGCGATGGGGCCGGTGGTGACATGGTTCGACGACATGTGAACTCAATCCTCCCTACGCCGGCATTACCCGGTCAGGTTCGTACGGTCGACGGCCCTGAACCGCCCGAATGGGCTAGCCGTCCTCTCAGCCCGCTGGTGCGAGCCCCCGTTGGCACGATGTGGTACCCGGCCGAGGGTACCGCGCGACCGTGGGGCGCGTCACCGGGACCGCGATCGGCCCCTGAATCGGACTCGGTAGTCGAACCGGCCCCGCTACGTCGAATACAGTGCGTCGATCTCGTCGGCGAAGTCGCGCAGGACCACGTTGCGCTTGAGCTTGAGGGACGGGGTGAGATAGCCGTTGGCCTCGGTGAATTCGGTGCGCAGCAGCCTGAACTTCCGGACCGCCTCGGCTCGGGATACGGCCGCGTTGCCGTCGTCGACGGCGGCCTGGATCGCGCCCAGCAGCTCCGGGTCGGAACCGAGGTCGGCGACGGTGGCCTCGGAGGGCTTGCCGTGCAACTGCTTCCAGATCGGGAAGTGCTCGCTGTCGACGGTCACCAGGCAGGTGACGAAAGGTTTGGCGTCGCCGACGACCACGACTTCGCCGATGATGGCGTGGGCTCGAATGCGGTCTTCGATCACCGCCGGGGCGACGTTCTTGCCGCCGGCCGTCACGATGAGTTCTTTCTTGCGGCCGGTGATGGAGAGGTAGCCCTCGTCGTCGAGTGAGCCGATGTCGCCGGTGGCGAACCAGTCGTCGCGGAAGGTGTTCGCGGTGGCCACGGGGTTGTTCCAATAGCCGGGGAACATCTGGGGGCCCCGCAGCAGGATTTCGCCGTCGTCATCGATGCGAACCGTGGTGCCCGGCACCGGCTGGCCGACGGTTCCGATCTTCGGCCGGTCGTCCGGGTTGAAGGTGGCGATTCCGGAGGTTTCGGTCAGTCCGTAACCCTCCAGCACCGTGAAACCGACGCCGCGGAAGAAGTGCCCCAGCCGTTCGCCGAGGGGAGCACCGCCGGAGAGGGCGTGCGTGGCCCGGCCACCGAGCGCGGCCCGCAGTTTGCGATACACCAGACGGTCGAACAGCTGATGGCGTAAGCGCAGTCCCAGCGGGATGTGGTCGTTGTCCGAGGCGCGGCTGTAGGCGATCGCCGTATCGGCCGCGATGTCGAAGATCCGGCCCCGGTGCGTCAACTGCGCCTGCGTGCGTGCCGCGTTGAAGACCTTCTCGAAAACCCTCGGTACGCCGAGGATCAACGTCGGCCGGAAGGTTCCCAGCTCGTCGGTGACGTTCTTGACGTCACCGACGTGACCGATCTTGATCGGCACGAGCGCGGCGGCCACCTCGACGATCCGCCCGAACACATGGGCCAGCGGCAGAAACAGCAGGACCGACGACTCTCCCGTGCGGAACAGTTGCGGCAGGCGTGCGGTCGTATTGCTCAGTTCGCCGAGGAAGTTGCCGTGGGTGATCCGGCATCCTTTGGGCCGGCCGGTGGTGCCGGAGGTGTAGACGACGGTCGCGAGAGAGTCCGCCGCGATCGCGGACCGCCGTTCGTCCAGCGCCGCGTCGGTGACCTCGGCGCCGGCTCGCGCGAGGGTGGCGACCGCGTCCGCCTCGATCTCCCAGATGTGCGCGAGATCGGGCACCTGTTCTTGCACCTTGCCCACGACGGCCGTGTGCGCGGGGGTTTCCGTGATCACCGCGACGGCTCCCGAATCGGAGAGTATCCATTGCACCTGTTCGGCGGAGGACGTCTCGTACACCGGAACGGTGACGGCCGCGGCACACCAGATGGCGAAATCGAGCAGTGTCCACTCGTACCGGGTGCGCGACATGATCGCCACCCGGTCGCCCGGTTCGATACCGGTGGCGATCAGGCCTTTGGCCGCCGCCCGCACCTCGGCGAGGAATTCGACCGCGGTCAGGTCTTCCCATCGGGAGTCGCGTTTTCGAGCGATGACCGCGACGTCGGGATACTGTTCGGCGTTGCGGTGGACGAGGTCGCCGAGTGTGGCGCCGGGGGGAACTTCGTGTAGGGCCGGCAGGCTGTATTCGCGCATAGCTGCTCCTCATAAGCCGCGCTGCCGATGACGTTCACCGCGCTGAACAGGCTGGGAAAGCGTGCTGTGATGCCTATCACATTATAGTCTCGCCGCACAGTTGCGTTCGGTCGTAAGTGAGCCCGGCTACCGTGCGCGAGCGCGTCCGAAGCGACGGCCGACCGGTTGTGACGCCAGGAAGGTGCCCACCGCCGATCAGCGGCGAGCGGGCAGGATCTCGCCGCTGACCTCGCCCAACGCGATTCGCGCGCCGCCGGGGCCAGGGGCCGTCGCGGTGAGAAGGACCGTATCCCCGTCGGCGAGGAAGGTCCGCTCACAGCCGCCGATATCGACAGGGTGGGCGCCGTTGCCGGACAGTTCCATGAACGACCCACTCTGGTCCCGCCGGGGTCCCGAGATCGTGCCGGAGGCGAACAGATCGCCGGGCCGGGTGCCGGCGCCGTTGACGGTCAGATGGGCCAGCATCTGCGCCGCGGACCAGTACATCGCGCGATAGGGTGGCGCGCTCACGGGCACGCCGTTCCAATGCACCCGCACGTCGATGTCGAATCCCCAATCCTGGTGTCCCCGTAGATAGGAAAGCGGTTCGGGTGTTTGCTCCGGCACCGCGATCCGGGCGGATTCCAGCGCCGCGAGCGGAGTGATCCACGCCGCCAGCGAGGTGGCGAACGATTTGCCGAGAAACGGGCCGAGCGGCTGTCCCTCCCACGCCTGGATGTCGCGGGCCGACCAATCGTTGACCAGCGCCACGCCGAAGACGTGATCGGCGAAGTCGTCCACCGCGATCGACGTGCCGACCTCGGAACCGAGGCCGACGACGAAGCCGAGTTCCGCTTCGATGTCCAGCCGCGCCGACGGCGCGAATTCCGGTGCGCCCGAGTCGGTCCGGCGCTGCCCACAGGGTCGGATCACCGGCGTGCCCGAGACCATCACGCTGCCCGCGCGGCCGTGATAGCCGACCGGCAGATGACGCCAATTCGGCAGCAGCGCTTCACCGTTCGGCCGCAGGTACCCGCCGAGCCGGGTGGCGTGGTCGATACTGGCGTAGAAGTCCACGTAGTCGCCGATGGAAATCGGCAACTTCAGCCGCACCGAATCCAGCGAATGAATCGCTTCGGCGGGCAGCGGAGCGCGCGCGGCTTCCCGCAATCGTTCGCGCACGGTGTGCCAGTGGACCGGACCTCGAGCGAGAAAGTCGTTCACAGTCGGTTGCGCGAAGCGCGAATCTTCCAGTAGCGCAGCGATATCCAGCACATACGCGCCGAGCCGGACGCCCACGCGGAACGGCCCGCCGGGTGGTGCGAAGACTCCGTAGGGCAGGTTGTCCGGTCCGAACGGGTCATCGTCGGCCACGTTCAACCGCACCCTCGCGGTCACGCTCGCTCCGAACTCGGCCCGCGCCCCGACCAGGTCCACGCATAGTCCGGATCCTCGCAGGCCAGGGCCCCCTCGCCGAGCCCCAGCGGGCGGAAGGTGTCGACCATCACCGCGAGTTCGTCGAAGAATTCCACGCCGATACTGCGTTCGTAGGCGCCCGGCTGCGGACCGTGCGCATATCCGCCCGGATGCACCGAGACCGATCCCGGTCCGATCCCGGACCCGCGGCGGGCTTCGTAGTTTCCGCCGCAGTAGAACAGGATCTCGTCGGAGTCGACATTGGAGTGGTAGTAGGGCACCGGAATCGACAGCGGGTGGTAGTCGACCTTGCGGGGCACGAAATCGCAGATCACGAAGTTGGCGCCCGCGAAGGCCTGATGCACCGGGGGTGGCTGGTGCACGCGGCCGGTGATCGGTTCGAAATCGGCGATATTGAACCGGTACGGATACAGGCAACCGTCCCAGCCCACCACGTCGAACGGGTGATCGGCGTACACCATTCGGGTGCCGAGTATTTCGCCGCCGGGTCGATGTTTCACCAGCACCTCGACCTCGGTCCCGGACTCTTGCAGCGGTTCGGCCGGACCGTGCAGATCCCGCTCGCAGTACGGCGAATTCTCCAGGAACTGGCCGAATGCGGACAGATACCGCTTCGGTGCGGTGATATGTCCGGTCGCCTCGACGATGTAGCCGCGCAGCGGTTCCGGTCCGTCCGGCCGCCAGCGATGCGTGGTCGCCCGCGGCAGCAGCACATGATCGCCGGCGCGTACCGGCAGCCGCCCGAAGACGGTGTCCACCACACCGGAACCGGCCTCGACGTAGACGAGTTCGTCACCGATCGCGTTGCGGTACAAGGGGGATTCGCGCAGCGCCGCCACATAGGAGATGCGCACGTCGTCGTTGCCGAGGATCAGGCGGCGGCCGGTCACGACATCGGTCTGCGCGAGCACGGACTCGGGGAACAGTTCGTGCAGCCGCAGGTGCCGGTGCCGCAGGGGATGGTTGGGCACGGTCCGCGAATTCGGCGGCCGCCACGCGGAGGAGTCGACGATCGCCGGCGGCAGGCCGCGGTGATAGAGCAGCGACGAGTCCCCGGTGAAACCCTCCTCGCCCATCAGCTCCTCGTAGAGCAGCTGCCCCCGTGCGTCACGATGCTGGGTGTGCCGCTTCGGCGGTAGGGAACCCAGTTGCCGATAGAACGCCATACCGCTCTCCCGCCGGGTCGCTGGTCGAATGGACGCCGATTTCCATTTTAGCTAGCGCGATTGCCGGAGAGTGCGCGGTTTGGTCGGCAGATCTACCAGTCGGGCGGCGGTTTCGCGGCAGTCGCTCAGGCCGAGCGCAGCGCCCGATAGACCGCCGCGCCGACGAAGGCGCCCAGATCCTGCGGCGTCCACGTGTCGCCCTCGGTCACCAGGGTGCGCACCGCGCCCTCACCGGCGGATACCCACAGCTCCACCAGCGCGGGCAGTTTGCGCTCCGCGTCGACGGTTCCCCACGCCTCCAGGGTGGGCCGCAACCGGCGGGTGCACCGCTCGACCGCGAAGCTGCGCCCGCGCCCGAACGAACTCGCCACCGCCGGATCGGGATTGCCGTGCAGCAGTTTCCAGGTGTCGGGACGTTTGGAGACGGTCTCCAGCAGGGCGCGGAAGCCCTCGATGAAGACCTCCTCGTCGGCCTCGACCCGGCGCGGTGGGAGGGCGTCCATGATGCCGGCCAGCAGCAGCCCCTCCTCGCGCTGGATCAGGGCGTTGATGAGTTCGACGCGGTCGGCGAAGCAGGCATAGACCACCGGCCGGGTCACGGTCAGGCGTTCGGCCACGGCGGCGATGGTGACGGCCGCGATACCCTCGTCCGCCGCGATGCGCAGCGCCGCGTCCAGAACCTGTGGGCGTCGGCGTTCGGGGCCGAGATGCTGGGCCCGTTGACGCGGTCGTACCGCGGATTCCGAAGCCATGGCGAACAAGATAGCAGTGGTAGAGGCCGATTATGCGGGTCGGATCGGGTCGTCGGCGGGCAGGTGTCGCGCCGAGGCTCGGCCGCTGGCGGATATCGAATGCGAGCACATTCCGAGCAAATCGCCGCGAGGCGGCGCACGATTGAGAAAAGTGAATCGCGGATGGACTGGTCGGCCCACATAAGTTACCCCGTATTCTCTAGTCTCGGCCGGTTACGGTTGCGTAAGTGAACGCGGGTACGGCAACCTCCGACGGAGAACATCCCACGATGGCGAGGAGGCCCTGAGCGTGTCGCACTACAAGGCGAACATTCGGGATATCGAGTTCAACTTGTTCGAGGTGTTGGGGATCGGTGCGTTGCTGGAGGCCGGCGCGTACGGCGATCTGGATACCGAAACCGCACGCGGAATGCTCACCGAGGTGCAGCGGTTGGCCGAGGGGCCGGTAGCCGAGTCGTTCGTCGACGCCGATCGCAATCCGATCTCGTTCGATGCCGCCGAGCACGAGGTCGTCGTGCCGGACCCACTGCGCAAGACGGTCGCGGCGGTCAACGAGGCCGGCTGGTCCGGGCTGGGCATGCCCGAGGAGATGGGTGGGGCCGACGCCCCGTCGCCGCTGATCTGGGCCATCCAGGAAATGATCGTCGCGGCGAACAATTCGGCCAGCTTCTTCAATATGGGCCCGCTCATGCATCAGGTGCTCTATCGCGAGGGCACCGAGGAACAGCGCCGGTGGGCCGAGCACGCGTGGGCAAACCGCTGGGGCGGAACGATGGTGCTCACCGAACCCGATGCCGGATCCGATGTCGGCATGGGCCGCACCAAGGCGATCCAGCAGCCCGACGGCACCTGGCACATCGAAGGCGTGAAGCGCTTCATCTCCGGCGGTGACGTCGGCGATACCGCCGACAACATCTTCCACCTCACCCTGGCGCGGCCCGAGGGCGCCGGCCCGGGTACCAAGGGCCTGTCGCTGTTCGTGGTGCCGAAGTACCTGTTCGACTCGCAGACAATGGAATTGGGCGAGCGCAACGGCGTGCTGGTGACCAATCTCGAACACAAGATGGGCATCAAGTCCTCGCCCACCTGCGAGCTGACCTACGGCGGCGACAAGCCCGCGGTCGGTTACCTGGTCGGCGAGGTGCACAACGGCATCGCGCAGATGTTCAAGGTCATCGAGAACGCGCGCATGATGGTCGGCGTGCTGTCGGCGGGAACGCTGTCCACCGGATACCTGAACGCACTGGAGTACGCGAAGTCTCGCGTCCAGGGCGCCGACCTGACCCAGATGGCCGACAAGACCGCCCCGCGCGTCACCATCACCCATCACCCGGACGTCCGGCGCAGCCTGGCGCTGCAGAAGTCCTATGCGGAGGGTCTGCGGGCGCTGTACCTGTACACCGCGGCGTACCAGAACGACGATGTGGCACAGGCGAATTTCGGCGCCGACCCCGATACCGCCGCGCGAGTCAACGATCTGCTGTTGCCGATCGTCAAGGGCGTCGGCTCGGAACGGGCGTACGAAACCCTCACCGAGACGCTGCAGACGTTCGGTGGATCGGGATATCTGCAGGACTACCCGATCGAGCAGTACATCCGCGACGTGAAGATCGACTCGCTGTACGAGGGCACGACCGCGATCCAGGCGCAGGACTTCTTCTTCCGCAAGATCGTTCGCGACAAGGGCGTGGCGCTGGCACATGTCGCGGGGCTGATTCAGCAGTTCACCGAGAGCGAGCCCGACACCCTGAAGGCGGAGAAGACCCTGCTGGGTGCCGCGCTCGCCGATGTGCAGGCGATGGCGACCGCGCTCACCGGCTATCTGGTGGCCGCGGCGCAGACGCCGGAGGAGATCTACAAGGTCGGCCTCGGTTCGGTGCGCTTCCTGCATGCCGTCGGCGATCTCGTCATCGGCTGGCGGCTGCTCGCGCAGGCCCAGATCGCCCAGGCCGCGCTGGCCGGACAGCCGTCGGAGAAGGATCGGCTGTTCTACACCGGAAAGGTCGGTGTCGCATCGTGGTTCGCCAAGAACCAGCTGCCGCTGCTGAGCGGCGTGCGGGCCGTGGTGGAGAACCTCGACACCGACATCATGCGGTTGGAGGAGGGCGCCTTCTAGGCGCAAGACCTCTCACCGCGCACACGGCCGGCCGGGAAATCCCGGCCGGCCGTGGCGTATTCGTGTCCGACTCGCCCGCGTGCGGTACCCGAATGCGGGTACAACTGTCGGCATGGTGTTCCCGATGGCCTTCGGCTGGATCCAGGCATTGCTGGCGGTGCTCTTCGTCGTCGCGATCGCGATGCTGGTCACGGCCGTCCTCCGCGCCCGGAAAGCGGGCTGGCGCAGGCATATCGGGCGCGGCGCGAGCGGTCTGGTGGTGCTGCTGGTGGCGGTCGTCCTGCTGTGGGCGGTGACACTGCTGCAGACCTACCTCGGGCTGACCGGCGAGGTGAAGGCCGCACACGTCGTCGTGAAAAGCGTTGCGGGCAGCGACCATACCCTCGATGTGGAGCTCACCCTCTACGGCGACGGTCATCACGACGAGACCCGTCAGACCTATCGGATCGAGGGCGATCTGTGGGCGCTACAGGCCGACATCGTGGAATTGGAACCGTGGGTCAACGCGCTCGGCTTCCATTCCGGCTACAAGGTGACCCGGCTCTACGGGCAGCGCCTCGACGGCACCGCGGTGAGTCAGCACCAGACCATGCTCAACGGCGGCGACGGTGACTTCTTCAC
This sequence comes from Nocardia mikamii NBRC 108933, assembly GCF_001613505.1. Lineage (GTDB taxonomy): Bacteria > Actinomycetota > Actinomycetes > Mycobacteriales > Mycobacteriaceae > Nocardia > Nocardia mikamii. The sequence goes on along the minus strand of NZ_BDCM01000015.1, from coordinate 33,463 downwards.
CGACATGCGCGATCACAGCTGGTACACCGAACCGTTCATCCGCTCGGCATACGGCAACGCGGTGATCGCGATGCCCGGCAGCTACGACGTCTACATCTCCCACGACGCCATCAAGACCCGGCAGAGCTGACCTCCGGCCCCGCCTGCTGCTCCGAGAATTCGACCACCACGGGTGCGTGATCGCTGGCGCCCTTCCCTTTTCGCTCCTCACGGTCGACGCAGGCGTCGGCGGCGCGGGCGCTCAGCGCGGGTGAGGCGAGGACGAAATCGATGCGCATACCCTCCTTGCGCGGAAAGCGCAGCTGGGTGTAGTCCCAGTAGGTGTAGACACCCGGGCCCGGGGCGAACGGGCGCATCACATCGGTGAATCCCGCCGCCACGACGGCCTCGAACGCGGCGCGCTCCGGCGCCGAGGTGTGCGTCTTGTGCGCGAAGAATTCCGGCGACCACACGTCGTCGTCGGTGGGGGCGATATTCCAGTCGCCGCACAGTGCGATCTGCGCCGACGGATCGGCCCGCAGCCACGCATCCCCGGAATCGCGCAGGGCCGCAAGCCATTCCAGCTTGTAGGTGTAGTGCGGATCGGTCAGCGTGCGCCCGTTGGGTACGTACAGGCTCCACACCCGGACGCCACCGCAGGTGGCGCCGATCGCCCGGGCCTCCACCACCGGCGCGCTCAGCAGCGAGGCCTCGGCGTCCTTGTCGAATCCGGGCTGGCCCGGGAAGGTGACCTCGACGTCGTCGATGCCAACCCGGGAGGCGATCGCCACTCCGTTCCACTGACTGAAGCCGGTGTGCACGATCTCGTAGCCGGCTTCCTCGAACCGCTCGGCCGGGAACTGGTCGTCGCGGCATTTGGTTTCCTGGATGGCCAGCACATCGATATCGGCGCGATCCAGCCACGACACGACCCGATCCACGCGAGATCGAATCGAATTCACATTCCAGGTGGCCAACCGCATGAAGGGAGATTAGTCGGCCGGTTCACTCCCGCCGGTGGCGGCCCGCGTCGGGGTCCGGGGCGGCGTAGCGGTAGTTGTGGTGGTCGACGAAGCCCATCTCCCGGTACATCGCGAGGGCCGCGGCGTTGTTCGCCTCCACCTGGACGTAGGCGTGGGTGGCGCCGCGCTTGTAGCCCCAGTTGATCAACTCGGCGCAGACGAGGGTGCCCAGGCCGTGACGGCGGTGTGGGGCGGCGACCGCGAGACAGCTCAGCCCGATCCAGCGGCGGCCGTCGGGGGCGGTGGTGAGGGCGCCGCGGCCGATCGCCAGCGGGGTGGGCAGGCCCAGCGCGGCGAAACCGAGTTCACCGTCGCGGACCGCGGTGAGCACGGCGGTGTCCGGCAGCGGCGCGGCCACGTCGACGGTGTCCTCGCCGCGGTGCCGGTGTAATTCCAGCCACGACGGATGCGGACCCTCGTCGATGCGGACCATCGACGGACCCTGCGGCAGGACGAACGTGGAGATATCGATGCCGAGCACCATTGTCTCGCCCCAGGTGAGCCAGCCCGGCGGCACCGGAGCCAGGCGATCGGGGAGCCGAAGTTGCAGCGGCAGGCCGTGTTCGGTGTACCACTCGCCGATGCGGTGCAGCGTGCGCATGTCGAGGGCGGCGTTGCGACCCGATTCGCCCAGCGGCACAGCGGAATTCGCGCGATGGGTGTACCCGTTGCCGATGCTGCACAGCCAGCCGTCGAACCAGGCCCGTTCGAGCCCGGGCCAGCCGTCGATAGCCGCCGCTTCCAGCGCCCGGATCTCACCGATCCGAATCGGCCTCGGGCCCAGTGCTTTCACCGCCACCACCCGATCGGTGGCGATGGTCACCACGGTGCCGTCGGAGGTGCGGACCTGCACCGGATCCGGTGCCACGAGCTCGCCGATCACATCCGTGAACTGCTGTGGATAACCCTCGGGCAGGCGGTACCGCACCACCACCCGGCGCCCGATCGGGATATCGGGACGGTCAGTCGTCATGTCCGAACGGATCCGGTACCTCGCCCGGCACCCAGCTCAAACCCGGTGTGCCCCAGCCGTTGCGCTTGATCGCCTTCTTCGCGGCGCGGGCGTTGCGGCCGATCAGCACGTCCACGTAGAGGAATCCGTCGAGGTGGCCGACCTCGTGCTGGAGCATGCGGGCGAAGAACCCCTCGCCCTCGATGGTGACCGGCTCGCCGTGTTCGTCGGTGCCGGTGACCCGCGCCCAGGCCGCGCGGCCGGTGGGGAACTGTTCACCCGGAACGGAGAGGCAGCCCTCCTCGTCGTCGTCGGGATCGGGCATGGTTTCGGGGATCTCGGAGGTTTCCAGCACCGGGTTGATCACCGCGCCGCGCCGCCGCCGCACCGAACCGTCGGGCTGCGCGTCGGGGCAGTCGTAGACGAACAGCCGCAGCGATTCACCGACCTGATTGGCGGCCAGCCCGACTCCGTTGGCGGCGTCGAGGGTTTCGTACATGTCCGCGATCAGGCCGGCGAGCTCGTCCGGCGACTGCGACACCTGCCGGGTCGGGTTGTGCAGCACCGGATCGCCGACGATGCGGATCGGGAGAATCGCCATGGTGGCACACTTTACGCGGCGCCGCGTGTACGGCCCGACACGCCGTACGACGCCTCGGTGAACGGGTGTGCCGCGTGGTTGAATGACGACGACTGTCGTCCGTTGTTGATTCGGCGAGGGAGCGATATGGACAGCGCAGCGGCCCGGAATCTATCCGCAAGCGAGGACAGCTCCGCGAGCGAAGAGATCGCGGCAGTGGTCGAAGGCGCCTCCGGCGCGGTGGTCGAGGTAGCCCCCGAGGGTGGGGTAGACGGTCTCACCCGCCGCGAACTGGAAATCCTCGATTTCGAGCGCAAGTGGTGGAAGTACGCGGGCGCCAAGGAAGAAGCCATCCGGGACCTGTTCGCGATGTCGGCCACCCGCTACTACCAGGTCCTCAACGCCGTCGTCGACAAGCCCGAGGCACTGGCCGCCGATCCGATGCTGGTGAAACGGCTGCGCCGGTTGCGGGCCAGCCGGCAGAAATCGCGGGCGGCGCGGCGGCTGGGCTTTCAGGTCTGACCGGCGGATGTCCGATGCGCGCGCTCGCTCATCCCTGCGACTAGGGTCGACACCGTGAGCAACCCGAATCCGCCCTCCGGTGGACCGCCGCTGCGAGCACTCGCGATGGTGCTGATCGCGCTGGCCATCGTCTTCGCGGGCCTCGGCGCGATGGCGCTGTCGAATTCGACGTCCGACTCCGCTGCCGCGGAGACCTCGGATACCGAGACGACGGCCGCCCCGATCACCACCACCCGCGCCGCCGCCACGACGCCCTCGACGACGGCGGCCACGACCACCGCGGCCCCGGCGACCACGCTCACGACGACCACCGCGGCGCCGACCAGCACCGCGGCCGGTGTGGACAAGTCCGTCCCGGTCCGGGTGCTGAACAACAGCACCGTCGCCGGCCTGGCCTCCAAGACCGGGAGCCAGCTCACCGCGGCGGGCTTCGATGTCACCGAGACCGGCAACTACCCCGGTGGTGTGATCGCGAAAACAACTGTCTACTACGGAAATTCCCCGCACGAACGGGAGACTGCCCAGGCGATCGCGAATGAGCTGGGCGTATCGGCCGAGCCGCGTTTCGCCGGAATCGCGGACTCGCCGCCGGGCGTCATCGTCATCGTCACCGGTAACTAGAACCCAACCGAGCCCCACCAGTGCGGTGCACAACGGCTCTGGCATCATCTTGTCCGGTAAGGAATCTGTTCAACCAGCACTACTCGTAAACTCGGTACTCGTAAAGGAGTTCTCCGATGGCCCCCTCCGCAACCCGTCGCCCGTCCTGGCGGACTGTGACCCCGATGCTGGCGATCGCGGCTTTCGGCCTGGTCGCATGCAGCAACAGCCAGGAGTCGAGCGACGTCAAGGGGACCACCCCCGCGGTGTGGACCGGTAGCGCCGGTCCGGCGGAGAACTCCGGCACCAGCGCCGAGCAGACCCCGCCCTCCGGCGATTCGGTGTCGGTGCAGTTGAAGGATCCCTCGGGCGCGCAGGTCGGCACCGCCACCATCGCCAAATCGGGCGACAAGCTGCAGATCACCGTCGACGCCCACGGCCTGCAGCCGGGCTTCCACGGCCTGCACATCCACCAGAACGGCAAGTGCGAGCCGAACTCCACCGCCCCGTCCGGCGGCGCGCCGGGCAACTTCCTCTCGGCCGGTGGCCATCTGCAGGTGGGCGACGCGAACACCCACCCGGCCAGCGGCGATCTGACCTCGCTCGAGGTCGGTAAGGACGGCACCGCGAAGCTGGTGACCACCACCGACGCCGTGACGCTGGACCAGATCAAGGGCAAGGCGCTGATGATCCACGCCGGCGCCGACAACTTCGGCAACATCCCGAACCGCTACCTGCAGGCCAACGGTGGCGCGCCCGGGCCCGATGCCGAAACTCTGGCAACCGGCGACGCGGGCGGCCGGGTCGCCTGCGGCGTCATCGGGTAAGAGCGGATTCGTCATGGGTGGGGCTGGCTCTCGAACGGTTCCCTGGAACGGCTCGCCCCGCCCGACGCTGGGCGTCGAATGGGAGATCGCGCTCGTCGACAAACAGACGCGCAATCTCTCCAATACGGCCGCCGCGGTCTTCGACCAGGTCGGTGATCTGCGGGCGCCCAACGGGCCGCCGCACGTCACCAAGGAGCTGCTGAAGAACACGGTCGAACTGGTCAGCGGTGTCCACGACACCGTCGGCGAGGTGGTCGACGAGATGCACACCACGATGGACACCGTGCGCGCGGCCGCCGACCGGGTCGGTGTGGATCTGTTCTGCGCGGGCACCCATCCGTTCGCCCAGTGGTCGACGCAACAGCTGACCCGCTCCGAGCATTACGACGAGCTGATCAGCCGCACCCAGTGGTGGGGGCGTCAGATGCTGATCTGGGGCGTGCACGTGCACGTGGGAGTCTCGCATCCGGAGAAGGTTTTTCCGATTCTCAACACACTGCTGCTCTCGTATCCGCATCTGCTGGCGCTGTCGGCGTCCTCACCGATGTGGGCCGGCATCGATACCGGGTACGCGAGCAATCGCGCCCTGATGTTCCAGCAGCTGCCGACCGCCGGATTGCCGTTCCAGTTCGAGAACTGGTCGCAGTTCGAGTCCTTCGTGCACGACCAGATGAAGACCGGTGTGTTCGAACAGCTCGGCGGTATGCACTGGGATATCCGCCCCGCGCCGAAGTGGGGGACCATCGAGGTTCGTGTATGCGACGGAATCCCCAGTCGCTTCGAACTTTCCGCACTCGTCGCGCTGATCCACTGCCTGATCGTGGATCTGGATCGCCGGGTGGAGGCGGGGGAGACCATGCCCACCCTGCCGCCGTGGCATGTGCAGGAGAACAAGTGGCGCGCAGCGCGTTACGGGCTGGACGCGATCATCATCACCGACTCCGACAGCAACGAGCGGCTGGTCACCGACGATCTGATGGATCTGCTGGACCGATTGCAACCCACCGCGAAATTGCTGCAGTGCGAGAACGAACTCGCGCGCGTGCCCGATATCGTCGAACGCGGGGCGTCGTATCAACGGCAGCGGCGAGTGGCGGCCGCCGCGCAGGGCGATCTCGTGGCGGTGGTGGACGCGCTGGTCAAGGAACTGAACAGCTGAGCCGTCGCTCCTCGTGCCCGACCGGTAGGAATCGGGCGACCTGCTCGTCGGCGAGGAAATCCAGCAGCAACCGGTTCATCAGCTCGGGCTTTTCCAACGGCCATCGCCGCATACGTGATCGGCCCGGGCACATCGGCGGTCCTGCCGTGTCCGCGGCGCTCCGGGACGAACACCCGATAGTGCCGGGCCAGCTCGCCCACCTGCTGTCCCCACGACTCGGCCGTCCCCAGCCCGCCGTGCAACAACACCACCGACGCACCGTCCCCGTGTACCTCGTAGTAGGTCCGCAACCCGGCCGCGTCGACGTATTCACCCATGCGTGCAGTCTGGCCCGAACGCACGGCTCGCGTCACCGGCCTGCTCGGTGTGGGACGGAACTCACCGGTTCCTTCGTGCAGCAACGGCTTTCGACTATCGCTGTTGGCCGGCGCGCTGGAATTCGCGCCAGGCCTTCTGGGTTTCGGTGAGCTTCGGGCGGGGCGTCCGGTTGCGGAAGAAGTTCACCACCATCGTCACCGGAACGATGAATGCGTGGAAGAAGATCAGATACGAGCCGCCGTCGAAGAGGAAGGCGAGGTAGAAGGCGTAGCCGAGGAAGAGGCCGCCGAAGATGCCGTTGAAGGATCGTGACGCGCTGCTCTGCCCCTGCTGCACCGACGCCATGGCGATCATGACGATCCCGCTGATCGCGAGCAGAGCGACATACCAAGTGAACATGGTTCGAACTGTGGCAGCGCGGCCCTGGTAATCGCTTACGGAAAAGTTGTCGCGGCGAGCGCTCGCCGCGGCAATGGCACAGATCACATCCGTCGCCGACGTTTCCGCTGCGCGAGGGGCGGCGTTCATGACCTGTTTACGATGATCGGGTGCTGCTCGATGATCCGCGTTCCGACTTCGGTGACGCTCGCCGTGGGCGGTTCCGGAAGTGGTCGCCGCACATCGGGGTCCGCGTGCTGGTCATCGCGGTCCCGGCGCTGCTGATCGTGTTGCAGATCCTGGCCGCGCGCAACAACTTCGAGGGCCCGCTGCACAGCCTCTGGGAGGATTTCGCCGGGACACCCAAATCGGTTTCCGTGCCGTGGGCGGGGCTGGCCCTGGCGCTGGTCGGATTGTCGTGGCGGTGGCGGTTTCTCACTGTGGGTGCGGCGGTGATCGTCGATGCCGTCTGCGCGACGATTCGCGTGCTGCTCGGCGGTCCGCTGACCGTCGGCAACGGCGCGGTCATCGCCCTCACCGCGGTGGTGCTGATCGCCTGGCTCGGCTGGGAGGGTACGCGCCGACGCAACGCCCTGCGGGCGGCGGCACTCGGATCGCTGCTGATCATCGCCACCAAGATCGGTGATGTGTGGCTGCACTTCACGGTGGTGGCCGGCCCCGACGTCCGCGACCGCTATCTGGTGCTGGCCGATCACGCTTTCGGCGAACCGGCCTGGGTGATGGGCCGGGTGATCGACGCCCTGGGCCCGGCGGTCTACGGCGTCTTGCATTGGGTCTACATCGAATTGCCGGTGGCCGCGATGGTGGTGGCGGTCTGGCAGTTGCGCAAGGTGGTGCGCACCGGGGTATGGCCCCGGCACTATCTGGTTCGCACCTTCCTGGTGCTGGGACTGGTCGGCCCGGTGATCTACCTGATCTTCCCGGTGGTCGGGCCGATGTTCGCCTTCGGGCCGGACGGACACGGTTTGCAGGTCGGCAACTATTGGCCGCATCTGGTGCCGCCCACCGACTACCACCCGACGCCGATGCCGTTCGACCGATACACGCCGCGCAACTGCATGCCCTCGATGCACACCGCCTGGGCGACCGCGGTTTTCCTGCACACCCGCCGCGACAACGACGGTGCGCCCGCACCCCGCTGGGTGCGCTGGCCCGGGACGTTCTGGTTGCTGGCGACGCTGTCGGCCACCCTGGGTTTCGGCTATCACTACGGCGCCGACCTGCTGGCCGGCGCGGTGCTGGCCCTGACCGTCGAGTCGGTGTTGCGCGCCCCCGAGCGCGGCTGGGATCGGGGGCGCGCACTGCTGGTCGCCGCCGGCTTCACACTGCTGATCGGCCTGCTGCTCGCCTACCGGTATCTGGCGGTGTGGATGGCCGAGTACCCGCTGCCCGCCGGGATCATCGCGCTCGGTTTGTTCGCCGGATTCGTGTCGGCGTTCTACCGCACCTGGTTCGCGCGCCCGGCCGCGTATGTGGCGGAACCGGTCGCGGTGTAGCGGTGTTCGGCCGTCGCGTCGTCATTCGTCGGGAAGGTCCTCGTCACCCAGTTCGTTGATCAGCAGCAGCCCGTCGCGGTGGCGTTGCTCCCGATAGGCCGTCCGGCCGACCAGGTGGGCGATGGCCGGTGCGGTGACGAGTGTGAACAGGCCGACGAGCACCAGCATCCAGACATTGGGATGGCCGCGCAGCTGGATCGCCGAACCGATCAGCATCAGGATCAGGCCGACGACCTGAGGTTTCGTCGCCGCGTGCATGCGCGAGAGGGTGTCGGGGAAGCGCACGATCGCCACCGCGGCGGTGGCGGCGAGGAATGCCCCGAGCAGGATGGTCCCGTACGACAACCAGATCAGCGCGGAATGGAAGAGGCCGCTCATGTGTCGTCCCGCACCCGGAAACGCGTGACCGCGGCCGACCCCAGGAAGCCGACCAGCGACAGCGCGACGATGCCGGGCACCACCGTGGTGTCGTCGCTGTAGGCGGCCCACACCGCCAAACCCGCCGCGGCGATGCCGACCAGCGAATCGATGCCGACCACCCGGTCCAGCGTGCCGGGACCGGCCAGCACCCGGAAGGAGGTGAAAGCCGCGGCGGCCGCCAGGAGCACGCCCGCCACGATCGCGACAAAGGTCATGAATCTACCTCCTGTTTCTTGCCTTCGAAGGCCCTGATCAGCAGGCCCTCCAAGCGGCGGGTGATGTAGTAGAACTTCTCGACCGCGTCGTCGCTGCCGACGTCGAGTACGTGCACCCACGCCACCCCGGCTACCCGGTCCAGCTCCAGCACCATCGTGCCGGGGATCAGATTGAGCACGTCGGCGCACAGCACCATCACCAGATCCGAGTCGATCGCGAGCCGCACCCGCAGCACACCCGAGACCGGCGCACCGGCCGGGCGTACCGCGAACCACGCGATCTGCACACTGGATTCGATCGCGTAATAGGCGGTGAGCATGATCAATTCGAGCAGCGGCAGCACCCGTAGCCCGCCGTTCACCGGCACCCGCGGCAGCGGCAGCAGCACCATGATCAGAATGCCGACCACCAGCCCGGCGAGCAGATTCGCGACGCTGGCGTTACCCCACAGCGCGGTGTAGACGACGGCGAGCCAGATCAGCACGCCGATGCGGACCAGTCGTTCCCGCGTCATCGGTGGCCTCCCGACTGCCACGTCTCCGGCGGCCCGAGCACGGTGTCCAGATATCGGTGCGGATCGTTGAGATCCTCGGCCGCGCGCTGGCAGATGCCCAGGATCGGGCCGGCGAACACCGTCAACGCGACCCCGACCACGATCAACGCCGCCGTCGGAGCCACCATCAGCCGGGGCATGCGGCCGGGGTCGACACGGTCGTCGAACAGCACATCGGTGGATTCGTCGATGAGCGCCGAGGGAGCGGCGTCGGCCAGCTCACCCTCCGGGGCCTGTACGCGCGGCCGCCAGAACGCTTTGCTCCACACCCGCGCCATGACGTACAGCGTGAGCAGGCTGGTCACCACCGCGCCGGCGATCAGCATCCAGGCCAGCGCGCTTCCGTCGGCGGCACCCGCCTGCAACAGCCGCACCTTGCCGATATATCCGGAAAACGGCGGAATTCCACCGAGATTCAGCGCCGGAATGCCGAACAGCAGGGCCAGCGCCGGACTCGCGGCCAGCAAACCGCCCAATCGGCTCAGCGACGCCGATCCGGCCTGCCGCTCGATCAGGCCCACCACCAGGAACAGCGTGGTCTGGACCAGAATGTGGTGCACCACATAGAACACCGTGCCGGTGGTGCCGCCGACGGAATTCAGCCCCACCCCGAACATCAGATAGCCGATATGGCTGACCAGGGTGAACGACAGCAGACGCTTGATATCGCTCTGTGCGATCGCACCCAGGATGCCGATCACCATGGTGAGCAGGCCGCACACCAGCAGCACATTGTCGAAAGTGCCGGCCGGCAGCAACAGCGAGTGCACCCGGATGATCGCGTACACACCGACTTTCGTCAGCAGGCCCGCGAAAACGGCCGTGACGGGTGCGGGCGCGGTCGGATACGAATCCGGCAGCCAGTTCGACAGCGGGAACACCGCGGCCTTGATGCCGAAAGCCACCAGCAGCACCGCACAGATCGCGCCGCGCACGCCCAGCGGCACCGTGCCCATCCGCACCGACATATCGGCCAGATTCAGGGTGCCCGTCGCCGCGTACGCCACCGCGATGCCGGTGAGGAAGATCAGCGACGACACCATCGACACCATCACATACGAGACCCCGGCCCGGACCCGGTCGGCGCTGGCGCCGAGCGTGAGCAGGACGAACGAGGCGGCCAGCAGTACCTCGAATCCGACGAACAGATTGAACAGGTCACCGGCCAGGAAGGCGAGCGAAACGCCCGCGCTCAGAATCAGATACGTCGGCTGGAAGATCGAGGTCGGCTGGCGTTCGGTGCCGTCGCTGATACCCTGCCCGACCGCGAAGATCAACACCGCGAGCAGCACGATCGACGACACCAGCAGCATGCCCGCCGACAGCCGGTCGACCACCAGCGTGATGCCGATCGGTGTCTCCCAGCCGCCGACCTGCACCGCCCCCATGCCGTCGCGGTCGGCCAGGTACAGCAGCACCCCGGAGATCGCGACCACCGTCGTCAACGCCGCCACCGAAATCGCCTGCTGCACGCGCGCTTTACGACCCACGATCAGGGTCGCGGCCGCGGTGAGCAGCGGAATCAGCACCGGAAGGGGGCAGAGCGCGGGGAGTAGACCGGGAGACGGGCTCATCGCTCGGGATCCTCGCCCTCGCGCTTCGCCGCGACCTTCACATCCTCGGGGTCGTCCTCGACCTGTTCCGTGGTGGTCAGCGCGAAGGCCCGATAGGCCAGGGCGAGAACGAACGCGGCCAAACCCATGGTGATGACGATCGAGGTGAGAATCATCGCCTGTGCGAGCGGATCGGCCGGATCGTGATGTCGCCGATCCGATTCGCCGAGTATCGGCGGCCGCCCGTCCGGACCGCTCATGGTGAGGATCAGCAGGTTCACCGCATTGCCGAACAGGATCAATCCCAGCAGCATCTTCGACACCGCGCGTTCGAGCACCAGATACACCCCGCAGGCGACCATGATCCCGATCAGGGCCAGCATGGTGATGTTCGCGCTCATCGCATCCCTCCCTTCGTCGAAGACGTCGTGCCGTCCAGGAATTCGATATCGAGGCGCGCGCCCAGGCTGCGCAGCACATCCAGCACCAGACCCACCACGATCAGATACACGCCCAGGTCGAACAGCATCGCGGTGACGAATTTGATGTGCCCGAGCACCGGCAGCGTGACCTCGATGATGGCCGAGGACAGCGGCGGCGCGCCCAGCAGCAGCGATCCGGTCGCGGTGCCCGCCGACAGCACCAGCCCGGCGCCCAGCACATGTCCGGCGTCGACCGGCAGCGCCTCGGCCAGTTCGTAGCGGCCGCCGGCCAGATAGCGCAGGACCAGTGCCAATCCGGCGGTGAGACCGCCCGCGAAACCGCCGCCCGGGGCGTTGTGCCCGGCGAAGAAGAAATACGCCGACAGCACCATGATGGTCGGGAACAGCATCCGGGTGGTCATCGCCATCACCATCGACCGGTCCCGCGGCGCGACCAGTGGACTGGCCCGCAACCAGTAGGACCGCTCCGGATCGGGGATATAGCCGGGGGCCTCGGAGACGCGCGGCAGGGTGCCGAATCGGCGGCTGCGGAACATCAGCGAGGCGACACCGGTGGCCGCGACCACCAGCACCGAGATCTCACCGAGGGTGTCCCACGCCCGGATGTCGACGAGCAGAACGTTCACCGCGTTCTTCCCGCCGCCGAAACTGTAGGCCGCGGAAGGGATTCGATGCCAGATCGGTTCCGTGCTGCGGGCCGCGGTGGCGAACGCCGCCACGATCACCACCGCGGCTCCGACGGCCACGGACAAGATGGCGCGGCGCACCTTCAGCGCGGCGGTGCGGATGGGTTCGATCTCGGCGGAGAACTTCCGCAGCACCAGCACGAAGATCACCAAAGTCAGCGTCTCGACCAGGAATTGGGTGAGGGCGAGATCCGGCGCGCCGTGCAGGGCGAAGATCACACCGCAGCCGTAGCCGGTGACACCGACGAACAGCACGCTGGCGAGCCGGTTGCGCATGACGGTGGCGCCCAGGGCCATGGCCGCCATCACCAACGCGATCACCAGTTGCAGTGAGGAGTCCCACGCCCGCACCGAGATACGTGAACGCGCGCCGATGAACAGCACGGCCAAGGGCAGCACCACGACCGTGGTCAGGATCAGACCCTGGTTCAGCGGCAGCGAACCACGCTGGGTGGCACCGGTCATACGCAGCGACAGCTGATCCATCGCGCGCAGCACGGCGTCGTAGACCCGGTCGGCGTTGCCGAGGCGTGGATTCACCGATTCGCCGATCCGGTCGCGGATCTCGAACAGCACCAGACCGCACGCGATGGCGATCAGGGTCAGAGTGAGCGGGGTGCCCCAGCCGTGCCACAGCGCCAGATGCGCCTGCAGCGGACCCAGTGTGCGGGCATAAGGCGAGAGCAGCCGGTCCATCCAGGGCGACGCGAGACCGGCGGCCAGCGAGGCCGCGGCCAGCACGGCCGGCGGCGCGACGAACAGCGCGCTCGGCCGATGCCAGGGCGGTTCCGGTTCGGGCACGCCCTCGGTGACGCGTGTGGTGCCGAACGCACCCCACACCATGCGTGCGCTGTAGCCGACGGTGAACATCGACCCGAGCACGATGCCGATCGCGACGGCGATCCGAACCGGCGCGCTCAGATTGCCCGCGTCCAGTTCGGCCGCGAAAGCGCTTTCCTTGCCGACGAATCCGAACAGCGGCGGAATCGCGGCCATACTCAGCGCGGCGATCGTCGCGACCGCGCACAGCACCGGCGCGCGCCGGCCGATTCCGGAGAGCCGGCGCAGATCGCGGGTGCCCGCACTGTGATCGATGATGCCGACCACCATGAACAGACATCCCTTGAACAGCGCGTGCGCGACCAGCAGCGCCGCACCGGCCAGCGCCGCCTCCGGCGTGCCGGTGCCGACCAGTACCAGCAGGAATCCGAGTTGGCTCACGGTGCCGAACGCGAGCACCAGTTTCAGGTCGTAGACCTGTAGTGACCGCAGGCCGGCCAGCAGCATCGACAGGATCCCGAGCGTGAGCACGATCGGATGCCACACCGGCGCCTCGGCCAGCCCCGGAGCCAGCCGCGCGACCAGGTAGATACCGGCCTTCACCATCGCGGCGGCGTGCAGATAGGCGCTCACCGGGGTGGGCGCGATCATCGCGCCGGGCAACCAGAAGTGCAGCGGCACGATCGCCGATTTGCTCAGCGCGCCGATCAGGATCAGCACCACCGCGATATTGGTCGACCAGTCGTGCGGATCGGCCCGCGCCACCACATCCGACAGCAGGTAGCTGTCACAGCGCTGCCCGAGCAGGACCAGGCCCACCAGCATCGCCAAACCGCCCGCGGCGGTGACCAGCAGCGCCTGCAATGCCGCGCGACGGCCGGTGCTCTGCTCGGCGTGATGGCCCACCAGCAGGAACGACAGCACCGTGGTGAGCTCCCAGAAAGTGAACAGCACCAGCATGTTGTCGCTGACGACCAATCCGAACATGGCCCCGGCGAAGGCCACCAGATAGCCGGCGAAGATGCCCAGGCGGGCTCGATCGTCGTCGTCGAAATATTCGGCGCAATAGGCCAATACCAGCGCGCCCACGCCCAGGACCAGCACCGACATGATGGAGGCGAGGCTGTCCAGACGCAGATCCAGATTCATGTGGATCTCCGGCGCCCAGGCGATCCGGACTTCGGTGTCGCTGTTCCAGTTCGCGATGACCCATACCAGCCCGGCCAGGGGCGCCAGGGCGATCGGGTAGAACCCGCGCCTTCCCCATACGCGCACAGCGAGCGGTGCGAGCAGGGCGGCACAAGCATGGGCTAGCAGGATGGCGAGCAAACGTCACTCCGTCGGTCGGCGGCGGGGTGGGGGCGCCCCGATCCTACTGCTGACTCCGAACTTCGGTGGCCACGGCCGAATCCGACGCGGCCCGGAACGTGCCCTTCCAGAGGCGATGGCTATATATCGGCTACCGATTCCGTGGTGGTCGGTTTGCGCCACGAGCGCAACGCCGTCAGGCCTGCCGCGCAGACGACGGTGATTCCCAGCGCGGTCCAATAGGGCGCCGCCGAGCTCATCGCCGGGGCCGGGCACAGGTACCACTGGCCGGGATCGGAGACGCACTGCGGCCGGTCGAGGTGATCGCGCAGGGCGGTGACCACCGACGGCACGAAGATGATCGCCACACCGAGCACCCGGGTCGGGTTGTATCGCGGTGCGGCACTGCCGAAGCTGTAGCCGGCCACTGCCGCCAGCAGCCCGCTCAGCACCGCGGCCTGCACGCCACCGTGGATCCGATGCCCGGAGACCAGCGCGCAGTACAGCGCCATCGCCGCCAACGTCGACATGGCGAGCATCGGCATCGGGCGCCGGAATCCCGCGATCAGCCCCAGTGCGATCAACACCACCAGGGGCGCCACCGACCACATCGGCAGCCGGCCCGGTATCAGCGCTCCGCCGACCGCCGACAATGCGACTGCCAGCAAGATCAACACACCGTCGCGCCGCGGCAGCAGAATCGCCGCCAGTAGGGCCGCGGCCACCGTCAGTGTCGCGGCGAACGCGATACCTCCGGTGCTGTCGGCATGCCGGGAAAGCCATTCCGCGCTGAACAGCCGGCCGATCACGAACGTCAGTCCCGCGACGATCGGCGCCATGGGCAATTCGACCGAGCGGCGCTCCACCGTGTCCTGCTTGCGATTGACGACCATGCCGACGATCACGAGCACGAGTGTGACCACGATCAGCCACAGGGGCGGCAGCGTCCTCGTCGACCAGCCCGGCGCGCTGATCACCCCGTCCCGCACGGTGCCCGTCGAGGTCGAGCCGAGCTGGCCGAAGACCACCGCCGCGAGCGCGCCCAGGGTCCAGCCGAACACCTGGAACCAGCCGCGCAGCACCGCCACCGCGATACCGCCGAGCAGAATTCCGCCCGCGAGCGCTTCGAGATAATTCAATGTGGCCGGCGCGATGCTCTGATCGCCGGTTTCGGCCAGCAGGTGGGCGAGGAACATGGTCACCACGCCGCACAGCGCCGTACCCCAGGCGACCAGGGCGTGGTTGACGGTGGTGGCGAAGACCGCGACGATCAGCGCGACGATGGCGCCGACGGCGATCGCTCGCGGCTGGCTGGCGGCGAGCATATCCAGTTGCAGCACCGAGGTCTGCGAGGCCCAGCGAAAGCCGGTGGGAAGCATCAACGACAGCCCGGCGACCAGGGTGGCCAGGGCCGCCGTGATCATCTCCAGAACCGCGTGGTGCGTGCGCACCAGCCGAAAATACCTGCGAACCGGGTCGAACCGGGGCAGACCTGCCGGATCGGGCGCTCCCGTCGGCAGGCCCCGGCGCGCGACGGATCAGGTGGTCGCGCGCCGGTCGGCGTACTGCCGCAATGATTCGACCTGATCGGCGTCGAGCGAGGGCCGCACACTGTCGCGGGCCGTCGCCAGATCCTGCGCGCCGATGGCGGCGACATCCATATCGCGGCGCATGGCGGCCATCGCGGCCTCGCGCAACAGCGCCGCGCAATCGGCCGCGGAATAACCGTTCAGGTCGGCGGCCAATGTGGCCAGATCCACGTCGTCGCCCAGCGGTACCGAGCGACTCGCGGTGCGCAGGATGTCGGTGCGCGCGGCGGCGTCCGGCGGCGGGACGAAGACCAACCGCTCCAGCCGTCCCGGCCGCAGCAGCGCGGGGTCGATCAACTCGGGCCGGTTGGTGGCGCCGACGACCACCACATCGCGCAGCGGTTCCACGCCGTCCAGTTCGGTGAGCAGGGCCGCGACCACGCGGTCGCCGACGCCGGAGTCGGTGCTCTGCCCGCGCCGAGGGGCGAGGGCGTCGATCTCGTCGAGGAAGATCAGCGACGGGGCGGAGTCGCGGGCCCGCTGGAACAGTTCGCGCACCGCGCGTTCGGAGGACCCGACCCATTTGTCCATCAATTCGGCGCCCTTCACCGCATGCACGCTGAGCTGCCCGCTTCCGGCCAGCGCGCGCACCAGGAAGGTCTTGCCGCAGCCGGGTGGTCCGTACAGCAGTACTCCGCGCGGCGGGTCGATACCCAGGCGCGCGAACGAATCCGGATGCCGCAGCGGCCACAGCACCGCCTCGGTGAGCGCCTGTTTGGTTTCGGTCATGTCGCCGACGTCGTCGAGGCTCAGGCTGCCGATCGCGAGTTCTTCCGTGCCCGACCGTGAGAGCGGCCGGATCACCTCCAGCGCGCCGACCAGATCCGCCTGGGTCAGTTTGGGGTCGGTGTGATCGTGGCTGGCCCTCGAGGCCGCCCGCAGTGCCGCCTCCCGGCACAGCGCCGCGAGGTCGGAGACGACGAAACCCGGTGTGCGAGAGGCGATCACGTCGAGATCGAGATCTTCGGTGGGTACCTTGCGCAGCAGTTGCTGGAGCAGTTCCGCGCGGACCGCCGCGGTCGGCAGCGTCAGCGCCACCTCACGGTCGCAGAGGTCCGGTGCGCGCAGCCGGCTGTCGACCGCGGCGGGCCGAGAGGTCGTGGCCAGGAAGGCCACGCCGGCGGTGGCCACCGCGGCGCGCAGCTGATCGAGAATGAGCGTCGCCACCGGCTCCGGCTGCTCCGGAAGCAGTGCGTCGATATCGGTGATCAGCAGGACTCCGCCTGCGCCGGAACATATTTCCGAGACCGCGAGCCCGACCTCGCGCAACCGGGTGCCGCTCTCGGACGCCCCGACCGTGGGCCCGTCCAGTTCCACGATGCGCCGCGGTGTCGACACGGCTCGTGCCAGTGTCGCCTTACCGGCGCCCGCGGGCCCGGTGATGAGCACGCCCAGATGCGGCGGGGCGCCGAGGGTCCGCAGCAGTTCCGGTTCGTCGAGCGCCAGGCTCAGCCATTCCGACAATTTCGCCGCCGGCGCGCGCACTCCCGCCAGATCCGCCACCGGCACGGCCGACGGACGCTCCCGCACCAGCATCCGGCTGCCGGGACGATTCGGCGCCAGCGCGCCCCGAGGATCGTGCGAGGCATCCGCCGCCGGGGCCGCCACACCCCATACCACCGCGCTGTTGGGCTGCACACTGACCGGGCCGCCGGCGGGATCGGTGGTGGTCACGGTCAGCAGTTCGGAGGTCCACGCGATCGCGAAGGTGCGCGAAAGCGCTTGTGTCGCAGCGGCGGAACTGGTTCCCGGACCCAGATCGCGGGGCAGCAACGACACCGCGTCACCCACGGTGACGACCTTGCCGAGCAGCGCCTGCCGCAGTGTGGATTCCGCGATCGCGCCCATCGCCGCGGCCGAGCCGGTCACCGAGATGTGCCGGGCCCCGTACACCGTCACGGGGGCCACGACGACCGCGCCGTCCTCGCGCACCCCGGCATTGGACAGCGTCACATCGTCGAGCAGGGCGACTCCGGCGGGCGTATCGCCGGGAGCCCGGCCGACCACCGCGGCCGTGCGCCGGGAACCGATCACGCTGATCCCGTCCCACTCCCGCAATCCGAGCGCCGCGAGCGCTTCGGAATGCAAGCGGATCACGCCCCGGCGGGCATCGGCGGCCGAGCGGTTGAGTCGGGCGGTCAGCGACAATTCAGGCACGCCTGCCATTGTGCCCGCGGCGCGGCCGCGGCCGTGGCGATCGAGCTCGCCGGATCAGCGGCCGCCCGGCCGGCGCAGCCGCAACCGCGCCGACGATTCGCGAATGCCCGGCGGCCGGCGCAGCCGCAACCGGGCGCCTTCGCCGATCGGCGGCATCCGCCGGGCGGCACGCCGCTGCGCGCGGCGTTCGGCCGGTTTGTGGTGCCACGTTTCCGGCCGTGCCGCCACCCAGCGCTGCGAGCGCCACGCGAACGGAATGTGCAGCAGGTACAGCCCGATCAGCACCATCAGCAGGATCAGCGGATAGGTGACCAGGGCGGCCGCGGCCAGCGCGACCAGCACCAGCAGCAGTGCCGCCGCCTGCGGCGCCACCGACACCGACTTCATCGCCAGCGTCGGGATCGTGCTGACGGCGAGCAGCGCCGCGAAGACGGTCCACGCCGCCACCACCGGGAAGTTGTTCCACCATCCCTCGCCGAATTGGCTGTGCAGCGCGATCGGCAGCAGCGCGATCAACGCCGCCGCCGGCGCGGGCACGCCGGTGAAGTATTCGCGCTCCCAGTCGGGCCGGGTGTCGTCGTCCATGATCGTGTTGAACCGGGCCAGGCGCAGCACGATGCTCACCGCGTAGATCAGCGCGATGATCCAGCCCGCGCTGTCCTGGCGCAGGAAGGTCACATACAGCACCAGGGCGGGGGCGACGCCGAAGGAGATGGCGTCGGCCAGCGAATCCAGTTCGGCGCCGATCTTGGTGGTGGCCGACAGCATCCGGGCCAGCCGGCCGTCGAGGGTGTCGAGGACGGCGGCCGCGCCGATCATCGCCAGGGCGATGTCGAGTGAGCCGTCGAGTGCGAATTTCACCGCCGACAGTCCGGCACACAGCGCCAGGATCGTCACGATGCTCGGCAGCAGGCGGATCGTGCGGCGGCGGCGACCCGGTTCGGTCACGGTGTTCTCGATCATGGCAGCAGTTCGGCCAGCACCGTTTCCGCGCCGATCGTGCGCTGCCCGGGCTCGACCAGCAGCCGGGTGCCGGCCGGGAAGTAGGTGTCGACCCGCGAGCCGAACCGGATCAGACCGTAGGTTTCGCCGATGCTCAACGCGTCGCCGACCTTCGCGTCGCAGACGATGCGGCGCGCCAGCAGTCCGGCGATCTGCACCACCGTCACGAGCTGGCCGGAGGCGGTCTCGAGCACCATGCTGTTGCGCTCGTTCACCGAACTGGCCTCCGGCAGATCCGCCGAGCGGAACTGGCCGCGCTGGTAGGCGATGGTGCGCACGGTGCCCGACACCGGGGTGCGCTGCACGTGCACGTCGAGCACCGACAGGAAGATGCTCACCCGGGGCAGCGGGGTGTCGCCGAGGTTCAGTTCGGCCGGCGGCACCGCGGTGTCGACGAGCGCGATCTCACCGTCGGCCGGGGCGACGACGATATTCGCCCGATTCGGCGGCACCCGGTGCGGATGCCGGAAGAAGGCCGCCGAGGCCGCGGCCGCGGTGAGTCCGGCGCGGCGCAGCCAGCGCCGGCGCCGCCCGCCGAGGACCGCCACCGCCAGCGGCGCGGCCACGAAGGGCAGGCCGGCGGGATGCAGCGGCGGAATCGCTGCTTTGACCAGGTCGGCGACATGACCGAGCCCGGTACGTTCGGGCGTACCGGGCGGGGTGGGGCGGCGGGCCACGGACTCCTCTTTCGTGCGCGGATGACATTCGGTCCGCAGAGCTTCCGGGACCGCGCTCACACCTTACGGGACACCGCATCACCGTGGCGTGGCCCCGATCGGGCGCACCCGCCGCCGCGGGCGGCTCAGTGAGCGGCTTTGCGGCCCGTGGCCAGTCGCACCAGCCACAGCAGGATCACCGCTCCGGCCAGGCAGGTGAGGAAACTGAACAGGAATCCGCCGCTGTGCACGTCGACGCCGAACAGTCGCAGGATGAAGCCGCCGATCAGGCCGCCGACCACGCCCACGACGATATTGAGCAGGATGCCCTGCTGTGCGTCGGTGCCCATGATCTTGCTGGCGATCCAGCCGGCCAGGCCGCCGATGATGATCCAGCCGATGATTCCGAGACCGAGCATCATGTCCTCCAGGGAAACTCGTCGGAAATTGCTTCTCCGCCTCGCCACGGTTCGGTATCGGAACCAGTCTGCGAGCCGGTTCTACACGAATCGATTGTGACAATACCCACCCTGGGGATTAACATTCCTACTAATATGAGGGGGCCTCATGTCTACGCGTTCGTAAAGCATGGACTCGTCGGTGACACCGTCGGTTCACGAATCACGAGCGCGTCGGCCCCCGGGGCCCGATGAAGGAATGTTCGATACGCGGGTGGCGCCCGGACCGGAACCGTCTTCCGGTTCTCCGGCCCGCCGGCAGGTACATAGGAGATGCGCGATGGCTGCTCGACTCGCCCAAGTCACCGGGGTGGAGCACACGGCGATGCTCGGGCTCGGTGTGTACCGCCCCGCCCGGGTCGTGACCAACGAGGAAGTCGCCGGACCGATCGATTCCAGCGACGAATGGATTCGCACCCGCTCGGGCATCCGGACCCGGCGGTTCGCCTCCGAATCCGAGACCATCATCGCCATGAGCGCCGCCGCGGCGCGCGATGCCATCGCGGCCGCGGGAATCACCGCCGAGCAGGTCGACTGCGTCATCGTCGCGACCTCGACCTGGCTGCTGCTCACCCCGGCGGCCGCTCCGCAGATCGCCACCGAGCTCGGGATGAACAATCCGGCCGCATTCGACATCTCCGCCGGGTGCGCGGGCTTCTGTCATGCGCTGGGTCTGGCCTCGGATCTGGTCAAGGGTGGTACCGCGGGCCATGTGCTGGTGATCGGTGTCGAGCGGCTCACGGACACGTTCAACCCGGCCGACCGCGGCACCGCCTTCCTGTTCGCCGACGGCGCCGGCGCGGTGATCGTCGGCCCGTCCGACGAGCCGGGCATCGGCCCGACCGTCTGGGGTTCCGACGGCGAACAGCATCACGCCATCCGCCAGGACAAGGACTGGATGGAATTCTTCCGGGAGATCGACGAGAAGGGCACCGACGCGGTCCGGCCATATCTGGCGATGGAGGGCACCGCGGTCTTCCGCTGGGCCGCTCATTCGCTGAAGAAGGTCTGCCTGGACGCGATCGAGCGCGCGGGCCTGACCCCCGGCGATATCGACGCGATGGTTCCGCATCAGGCCAACGGCCGCATCATCGAGATCATGGCGCGTGAGCTGAAGTTGTCGGCCAATTGCGCACTGGCCAACGACATCGAGGAGACCGGCAACACCTCGGCCGCCTCGGTTCCGCTGGCCATGGAGGCGATGCTGCGCTCGGGCGAGAGCAAACCCGGTGCGGCGGCGCTGCTGGTCGCCTTCGGCGCGGGGCTGTCCTACGCCGCGCAGGTGGCGAAGCTGCCGAACTGGCAGTAGCCGGTCGACGCGGCCGGGCCGGATCCCGCACCGGCCCGGCGCTGCGCGGAGGTGTCAGCCCATGGTCCACGTGACCGTCACCGTGAAGGTGACCGTCTGCTGACCGGGCTCCAAAGGTACGTCGGGTGCGGCGAATTGGGCCTTGGCCTGCGGTGGCGTCGATTCGCCGCTGCTGGTCTCGTTGATGGTCTTGACGTCCTTCAACTTCAGTCCGGACAGCACGGCGTACTGATTCGCGCGCGCCTTGGCGTCGGCGAAGGCGCCGGCTCGCGCGTCGGCGAGCAGTTTCGAATTGTCGTCGAGCGCGAACGAGACGCCGCGGATGCGGGTGTCGTTACCGCCGGCCTGCACCGCCGACGACAGGACGGCCGAGGCCTTGGGCAGATCGCGTACCACGACGTGCACGGTGTTGGTCGCGGTGTAGCCGGTGACGGTGCGGTCGGGGCCGTACTGGGGCTGCACCGACACATCGGTCGTGCGGATGTCCTCGCGCGTGGCGCCCGCGTTCACCATCGCGTCGGTGATCGCCTTGGCCTTGCCGTTCGCGTTCGCGATGGCGGTGGACACGTCGGGCGCGGTCACTTCGACACCCACGTCCGCGTTCAGGGTGTCCGGCGCTCCGCGCACCTGCCCGGTGCCTACCACCGTCACCTCGCGCGAGGTCCCCGAATCCGAACTGCCACAACCACTCAGCAGCACGGTGGTCCCCGCGAGCACCGCCATTACGCTCGCAACCCGTCGCATACCGGGCAAACTACGCGGCCGACCCCGCCCCCGCCCGCGGGCGCGCCGAATCAGCGCTCGGCCGCGACCTTGATCTTGCCGAGGGTTTCGTTCATCCCCGCGACCAGATCGGCCTCGAACTGCTGCTCGCCGCCGAGAAGTGCGTCGATCATCAGCCGCACCGGCTTGCGCACCCCGTTCGGAACATCGCGGCGCTCGGTCACCCGGGTGCCCGCCGCGGTGGGTTCGAGGGTGTAGCTCCACACGGTGGCGTTCTCGTTCATCCGGAATGCGAAGGCCTGATTGGGCTCGTAGCGCACGATGCGCGAGGAGGTCGGGTAGTACTTGCGGCCGACCTTGTTGAGGTTCACCGTCCACGTGCCGGCGCGGGGCGTGCCCAGCGGAATCATCTTCAGCGTGGTGGGGCTGAATTCCGGCATCCGTCCGAGATCGGAGACGACCGCCCACACCTTGTCCGGCGTGGCGGAGATGTCGATGGTGGCTTCCAGGGTGTTCGGCAACGCTGCCTCCGGGATCGTGACGGGCATGGTTATGACGGTCGGTAACGGTAATCCTAAACGTGGCAGCCGCACCCGCGACCCTGTGAGGGAGGCCACTTTTCGGTAGAAGATCAACTAGGTCACATTCTGATGTGATCCGTTTCGCCGGCCGTAATGAGCGACGCACAATGGCGGATAGACAACTACGGCAGGCAACGACGCAACAGACCGGAGCGCACGCTTCTACGTCCCTGTGAGGTGATCGGCCGTGAATATTCGAACCATCCTCCATCGCCGGCAGGCGGAATCGGTTCCGTTACTTCCCGATTCGGAATCCGGGCCGCTGGCCGCGGCCTTCCGCACCCCCGGCCGGCGATCGCGCCGCAACCTCGCCGAGCGGGAGGAAAGGCTCGAACGCCTGCTGACGCCGAGCGAACTCGACCTCGTCGAACACCGCCTGGTGTGATCGATGTGGTGCCCGTAGCGAACAGTCTGGGCAACGCGCCCGCCGGGCGCTCATACTTTTCGATGTGACCTCACCAGCTGCCGTCAAACCGGTAATTCTCAGTGTTGACGACGACCCCGGCGTCTCCCGGGCCGTGGTGCGCGACCTGCGGCGGCGGTACGGAGCCGACTATCGCATCATGCGCGCGGAATCCGGTGCCTCGGCACTGGACGTCCTGCGCGAACTGAAATTGCGCGGCCAGCCGGTCGCGGTATTGATCGCCGATTATCGAATGCCCGGAATGGACGGCATCCAATTCCTGGAGCACGCGATCGACCTGCACCCCTACGCGCGCCGGGTGCTGCTGACCGCGTATGCCGACACCAACGCCGCCATCGACGCCATCAATGTGGTCGACCTCGACCACTATCTGCTCAAACCCTGGGATCCGCCGGAGGAGAAGTTGTATCCGGTGGTCGACGCGCTGCTGGAATCGTGGCGCGGCGACGACCGCCGTCCGGTGCACGAGACGAAGGTGATCGGGCACCGCTGGTCGGCTCGCAGTTCCGAGGTGCGCGAATTCCTGGCCCGCAATCAGCTGCCGTATCGGTGGTATCTGGCAGACGATCCGGAGGGCCAACGCCTGCTCGAGGCCGCCGGGGCCGACGCCGAGCAGTGCCCGGTGGTGATCGATCCGAGCGGCAACGTGCTGCTGTCCCCGTCGGACAGTGAACTCGCCGGCTGTGTGGGCCTGAGCACCGATCCGAGTGGCGAGTTCTACGACCTGATCGTGGTCGGCGGCGGCCCCGCCGGGCTCGGTGCGGCCGTGTACGGCGCTTCCGAGGGCTTGCGCACGGTTCTGGTGGAGCGGACCGCGACGGGTGGGCAGGCCGGGCAGAGTTCCCGGATCGAGAACTATCTGGGCTTTCCCGACGGGCTGTCGGGCGCCCAGCTGGCCGATCGCGCGCGCCGTCAGGCGGTGAAATTCGGCGCCGAACTGATCACCGCCCGGGAAGTGGTCGGTCTCGAGGCGTGTGGTTCCGCGCGGCGCGTGCTCTTCTCCGACGGCTCCTGCGTCAGCGCACACTCCGTGCTGATCGCCACCGGCGTCAACTACCGCCACCACCCCGCCCCCGGAGTGGACGACTTCACCGGCCGCGGCGTCTACTACGGCTCGGCGATGACCGAGGCGGCCGACTGCGCCGAACGCGAGGTCTACATCGTCGGCGGGGCGAATTCGGCCGGGCAGGCGGCGGTATTCCTGTCCCGGCACGCCTGCACGGTGCACATCCTGGTGCGCGGCAGTTCGCTGGAGCAGTCGATGTCGCACTACCTGATCCAGCAGATCGAGGCCGTCCCGAATATCAAGGTGCACACCAACACCGAGGTGGTGGCCGCCGACGGCAGCGATCATCTGGAGCGAATCGTGTTGCGTAACAACGCGACCGGCGCCGAGGACAAGGTCGACGCCGAACGGTTGTTCCTGTTCATCGGCGCGGCGCCCGAAACGGAGTGGCTGGACGGGCTCGTCGTCCGCGACGAATTCGGCTACGTCCTGGCCGGACCGGACTTGATGGTCGACGGGTCCCGGCCGGCGGGCTGGGAACTGCCCCGCCCACCCCATCATCTCGAAACCAGCATCCCGGGCGTCTTCGTCGCCGGCGATGTGCGCTCCGAATCGGCGAAGCGGGTCGCGTCCGCGGTCGGTGAGGGCGCGATGGCGGTCATGCTGGTCCACCGATACCTCGCGAAACAATAGGAGGCGCACCGTGAGCGACAGCGTCCAGAACGACACCGTGAGCGACAGCGTCCAGAACGACACCGTGAGCGACAGCGTCCAGAACGACACCGTGAGCGACAGCGTCCAGAACGACAGCGGCCGTACCCTCACCGGCTCCCGGACCCTGTGTGATCCGGCGGAATTGCGCACCCTGTTCCTGTTCGAGAAGCTCGACGACGAGCAGCTGGCCTGGCTCTGCCGGGAGGGCCGGGTGGAACACTTCGAGCCCGGGCCGGTCTATCGCGAGGGTGAGCCCGCGACCTGCTTCTACGTCCTGATGGACGGTGAGGTGGTGCTGTCGAAACTGTCCGCGGGTGAGGATCTCGAACTCGTTCGTACCGATCACCGCGGCTCGTATGCCGGCGCGTGGACGGCGTATATGGGAGAGCGGGCCGACCAGAACTACAGCGGCTCGCTGACGGTGACGAAACCGTCGAAATTCTTCGTCCTGGACGCGGAGACCTTCGCCCGGATGATGCAGGAATGGTTCCCGATGGCCCTGCATCTGCTGGAGGGCGTGTTCTTCGGCAACCGCAATACCAACGAGATCATCGGCCGGCGGGAACGACTGCTGGCCTTGGGGTCGCTGTCGGCCGGACTCACCCACGAGTTGAACAATCCCGCGGCGGCCGCGGTGCGGGCCACCTCGTCGCTGCGGGATCGGGTCGCCGGTATGCGGCACAAGCTGAAGATGATGGCGCACGGCAAGTTCGACTCCGCCGCGCTCGAGGCGCTGGTGCAGCTTCAGGAGGAGGCGGCCACCCAGGTGGCCAAGGCGCCGATCCTCACCGCGATGGAGGCGGCCGACCGCGAGGACGAACTCGGCGACTGGCTCGCCGATCACAACATCGCCAACGGATGGGATCTGGCCCCGAATTTCGTCCAGGCCGGCTTCGACATCGATTGGCTGGAGAAGGTCGCGGGCACTCTCGAACACTGCGACGACGGCGTGTTCGAAGGCGCGATCCGGTGGTTGAACTACACCGTCGAAACCGAACTGCTGATGAACGAGATCACCGATTCGACCGGGCGCATCTCCTCGCTGGTCCATGCGGCCAAGCAGTATTCGCAGATGGATCGTGCGCCGTTCCAGGTGGTCGACATCCACGAACTGCTCGACAGCACGCTGGTGATGCTGGCCCGCAAGATCGGCGACGACATCTCCGTGGTCAAGGAGTACGACCGGGCGCTGCCCGAAGTTCCTTGCTACGCAGCGGAATTGAATCAGGTGTGGACCAACCTCATCGACAACGCGGTGGCGGCGATGAACGGATCCGGCACGCTCACGGTACGGACCTATCGCGAAAACGACTGTGCCGCAGTGGAGATCGGCGATACCGGGCCGGGGGTGCCGGAAGAGTTGCGGGATCGGATCTTCGAGCCCTTCTTCACCACGAAACCCGTCGGTGAGGGCACCGGACTCGGTCTCGACATCTCGTTCCGCATCGTGGTGAACAAACACGGCGGCGACATCCGGGTCGAGTCCACGCCGGGCGACACCCGATTCATCGTCCGGTTGCCGCTGGAGGCGGCCTCCGGACGTGGTTCGGTTGCCGCTGACGCCGAATCGTAAGGGCCGCATTTCGATCCGAACCGCACGGTAAGGCCGGGGTTTTCAATCGCCGATGTGGCCGGTACGCTGCGAGCCGCGCCGGAGGCATCCGGCGCGCGCCGGAGGAGATTCGGCGTTGCCGGACCACTCGGGGGTTACGCACGAGATGAAACGACTGACCGTGACGGCCGTCGCCCTGGGCGCGCTGACCGTCGCCCTCACCGGCTGCGGCGGCGGCGACCATTCGTCCGCCGATGCCAACGGCCTGCGCAGAAACGGTTCGGCCGCCACGACCTCGGCTCCCGCCCCCGCGTCATCGACGACCCCCGTGCCGGCGCCGTCGGCCGAGGCGCCCGGCACCACCGCACATCCGGAGAATTCCGGCCTGGGCCCGGCGTCGGCGACCACCTGCGACGAGTTCCGCAAACTCGATATCGAGGGTGAGAAGTCTCTGATGGACCGCATTCTCGCGGAGAACCCCGGCTCGAAGTTCGACGGCAGCCCGAATGTGGCGCTGGGGACCGCGAAGTTGGTGTGCCTGTCCAAGAGTGAGGCCGACAAGCCCGTCGCGGTCGCCATCGGAATCACGGAATAACACCTGCGCCCGGCGTGTGCTGGGCTTTTAGGTGATCCATACGAGATCGGCAAGTGCTGTGCCGCAGCGTGTTCGCATGTGCCGCGGCAGATGCGGCGCTCGAGCCGGGGAGATCTCGTGAAGAAATTCGTCGTCACCGCGTTGTCGTCGGCCGCCCTCGCCGTCACCTTGACGGCCTGCGCCCACGACGAGGAGAAGACCTGCTGCGCCGCGCCGTCGAGTTCGGCCACCGCGACTCCGGTGCCCTCCGACGACGGCTCGGGCCTGCGCCGCAATACGTCGCCGAGTCCGGCGCCGCCGCCGACCGGCGAGTCTGCGCGGCCGCACATCACCCTGCCGCACATCACCTGGCCGAAACGCGACCCGGGTGCCGGCGGCGAGTAACCTCGCCCTCGACTACCGGGCCTGCACTGGAGGGCGTAGCGGATGGACGATACGGGTCTGGCCGAATTCCAACGCCATCGTTCCCGCCTGTTCGCACTCGCCTATCGCATGCTCGGCTCGGCGAGCGAGGCCGAGGACGCCGTCCAGGAGACCTATCTGCGCTGGGAGGCCACCGAGCGTGCCGAGATCCGATCCGCCGAGGCCTGGCTGACCACGGTCGTGGTGAATCTGTGCCGGAGCTGGCTGGAGTCGGCGCGCACCCGACGCGAAACCTATGTCGGCCCGTGGCTACCGGAGCCGGTGCCCACCGGCGGGGGCGAACTCGGTCCGATGGAATCCGCGGAGCAGCGTGAACTGGTCTCGCTGGCGGTGTTGACGCTGCTGGAACGGTTGTCGCCCGCCGAACGCGCCGTTTTCGTCCTGCGCGAGGCCTTCGGTTACGCCCACCGCGAGATCGCCGACATGCTCGAACTGTCGGAGGCGAATTCACAGCAGCTCTACCGTCGTGCCCGCCTGCACGTCCGTAGCGAACACACCCGGTTCGACGCCGAACCCGCCCGTGCCCGGGAACTGTTCCAGCGCTTCCTCGTGGCCGCCCGGGCGGGCGATATCGCTGCCCTGGAACAGATGTTCACCGCCGATATCGTGTCGGTCGCCGACGGTGGCGGCAAGATGAGCGCGGCTCGCCGGCCCGTCGTCGGGGCGGGCCGGGTGGCGCGCTATCTGGCCGGTCTGTTCCACCGCGAGGTCGAGGATCTCGAACTGAGCATCGAGGAGGTCAACGGCGCACCGGCCGCCGTGGCCCGGGTCCACGGCGAGCTGCTGTTGATCGGCGCGGCCGATGTGGCCGAGGAGCGGATCTCGGCGATCCGGATCCTGGTCAATCCCGACAAACTCGCGTACTTCGGTCGCTTTCCCGCACCGGCGGAGGCCGAACGCCTGGGGTAGTGACGCGGAACACAGCCGAGCGTTGTCAGGGATCGGCGGGCTGTCCGGTCTGAAGGGTGTCGGCCTCGAGAAGGAGTCACCCATGAGCGCACATCACACCGCATCCCATCGAATCCTCGTGCTGGGTGCCGGCTACGCGGGCCTGGCCGCGGCGGGCAGACTCTGCAAGTCCCGCGGCGCGCAGATCACGGTCGTCGACAGCCGTGCGGAAATGGTCGAGCGGGTGCGACTGCATCAGCTCGCCGCCGGGCAGACGATCGGGCGCCGGGATCTGCGAACCATGCTGGAACGCAAGGGCGCCCACTTCGTCCGCGGCTGGGTTACCGCGATAGATACTGCGGCACAGGAGGTTTCGCTGTCCGACGGTTCGCTGCTGAGTTACGACACGCTGGTGTACACGCTCGGCAGCGCCGCGGACGTCGACAGCGTTGCCGGCGTACGGGATTACGCCCATCCGGTCGCGACCCTGGAGGACATCGCCGCGCTGCCGTCGCTGCGTGGCCGCGTCGCGGTGGTCGGCGCCGGGGCGACCGGTATCGAGACCGCGGCCGAACTGGCCGAATCGCATCCGGAATTGTCGGTGGCGCTAATGAGTTCGGAACAGCCCGGCTTCTGGCTCTCCGGTCGCGCGCAGCGGCATATCGCCGCCACCCTGGAGCGGCTCGGCGTCGAGGTGCACGCGGGCGCCAAGGTGGTCGAGGTCGTGGCGGACGGCGTGCGGCTCGCCGGTGGCGGGCGATTCGATGCCGAAACCGTCTTGTGGACAACGGGTTTCACCACGAGCGATCTCGCCGCCCGCGCGGGCCTGGCCGTCGATGCGCGCGGCCGGGTCCTGGTGGATGCCACGCTGCGCACCTCCGATCCGCACGTGTACGCCGCCGGTGACTGCGCCGCGATCGCCGGACCGGGCGGCCGCGAACTGCGGATGGCCTGTGCGACGGCGCTGCCGACCGGTTCCCATGCCGCGCGGTCGGCATTGGCCCGGATGCGCGGTGCGGAACCGGAGGAGCTGCGTTTCCGCTACGTCCTGCAATGCATCAGCCTCGGGCGTCGCGACGCGGTGGTGCAGTTCGTCCGCGCCGACGACGCCCCGACCCCGCGTGCCCTGACCGGCCGCCCGGCGGCGGTGGTCAAGGAGATGATCGTGCGCGGCGCGGCGATGCAGGCGCGCCCGTGACATGTCGTCAACTTATGGTTGACCGAGTCACGCTAGTCAACCTAAAGTTGACGAATGACCGAACGTATCCGCCTCGACGATCTGATCGAGGGCATCAAACTCGCCCGGCCCGACGACGTCCTGGAGCAACTGTCCGACGCCGTGGTGGTCGCCGGGCATATGAGCGAGGTGGCCGATCACCTGATCGGCCATTTCGTCGACCAGGCCCGCCGTTCGGGCGCCTCCTGGACCGATATCGGCCAGAGCATGGGCGTGTCCAAACAGGCCGCGCAGAAGCGTTTCGTGCCGAAACCGGGTGATCCCGCGATGGATCCGAATGCCGGATTCGCACGCTTCACGCCCCGCGCGCGCAATGTCGTGATGGCGTCCATGGAGGAGGCCCGGCGCGCGGGCAATCCGGAGATCCAGCCCGAACACCTCGTGCTCGGACTGCTCAGCGAGCCGGGCGCCCTGGCGGCGCATGCCATCGTCGCCAAGGGGGTGTCGCTGGACGCGGTGCGCCGGGTCGCGACGGCGGCGCTGCCGGCGGCGGTGGACGAGGTCCCCGCCCTCATCCCGTACACCGCGACCGCCCGTAAGACACTGGAGTTGACCTTCCGGGAGGCGCTTCGGCTCGGCCACAACTACATCGGCACCGAACATCTGCTGCTCGCGCTGCTCGAGCAGGAGGACGGAAGTGGTGTGCTGTCGGGGCTGGGTTTGACCAAGGCGGATATCGAACGCGATCTCGTCGCCCAGCTCGCCCCGTTCATGCCGCCGAATCCGGTGGACGCGCCGCCGGCCGCCCCGACGCCGCCCACGCCACCGACGCCGCCGAGCCCGCCCGCTCCGCCGCAACCGCCGGCCGCGCCGATCGCCTGATCGGTGCTCGCCGGCATCCGGCTTCGGCACGCCGGCGCGGTTCCGGAAACGGGTCCGGCACGACGCGTCGCGTCGGACCCGTTTCGCCGGTTTCGCGATCCGCCCAGGCCGCGACCCGGTTCCGAGGCGGTCACGGCGGACTCCATCACTCGCCGGTACAGCTGTGTAGTTGTGGGGCTGATGAGGTGATCGGTGGTCCGGATACGATATTGCTATGGCGGATGGATCGGATTCCGACCTGATCGCGGGGGAACTACGCGCAGACCTGCTGCGCGCGCTGTCCTATGTCGAAACCGAGGACGGCCCGGACGGCAGCTACATCGTCAACGGCGATCTGCCGCCCGAGGTGGCGCCCCCGTTCATCCGGGCGATCATGCGAATCGAGGCGGAGCTGCTGCTTCACGACGCCGAGCAGGTGACCGTGGAACGCGGCGAGCCACGCAGTCCGGAGGAGCGACGCACCGACGCCTTCGTCGCCCTGGCGCTGAGAGTCACCGACGATACGTGAGCGCGCCGACCCGGATACCGCGCCGTCCAGCCGATATCGCCGATTGCGATCGATGCGGCTGTCGGATCCGTAACCTTGCACTCGGTACCGTCGAGTGCTAGAAAGGTCCTGGCACTCTCGACCAGTGAGTGCTAGGTCGGGCAGGTGAGACCGGGTTCCCAGACACCCTCGGTCGTCCGTCGCGGGCACCGTACCTGGCCAGCGTAATGGGGCGATCCAACCTGCGGTCGCTCTGTGTGTCAGCCCCATATACATGTGGAGGATCTCAACGCAATGGCCAAGACAATTGCGTACGACGAAGAGGCCCGTCGCGGTCTCGAGCGGGGCCTGAACAGCCTCGCCGACGCGGTCAAGGTGACGCTGGGCCCCAAGGGTCGCAACGTTGTCCTGGAGAAGAAGTGGGGCGCCCCCACGATCACCAACGATGGTGTGTCCATCGCCAAGGAGATCGAGCTGGAGGACCCCTACGAGAAGATCGGCGCCGAGCTGGTCAAAGAGGTCGCCAAGAAGACCGACGATGTCGCCGGTGACGGCACCACCACCGCTACCGTGCTCGCCCAGGCGCTGGTGCGCGAGGGCCTGCGCAACGTCGCGGCCGGTGCGAACCCGCTGGGCCTGAAGCGTGGCATCGAGAAGGCCGTCGAGGCCGTCACCGCCAAGCTGCTCGACACCGCCAAGGAGGTCGAGACCAAGGAGCAGATCGCTGCCACCGCGGCCATCTCCGCCGGCGACGCGTCCATCGGTGAGCTGATCGCCGAGGCCATGGACAAGGTCGGCAAGGAAGGCGTCATCACCGTCGAGGAGAGCAACACCTTCGGCCTCCAGCTGGAGCTCACCGAGGGTATGCGCTTCGACAAGGGCTACATCTCGGGCTACTTCGTCACCGACGCCGAGCGTCAGGAAGCGGTCCTCGAGGACCCGTACATCCTGCTCGTCGGTTCGAAGGTCTCGACCGTCAAGGACCTGCTGCCGCTGCTGGAGAAGGTCATCCAGGCCGGTAAGCCGCTGCTGATCATCGCCGAGGACGTCGAGGGCGAGGCCCTGTCGACCCTGGTCGTGAACAAGATCCGCGGCACCTTCAAGTCCGTCGCCGTCAAGGCCCCGGGCTTCGGCGACCGCCGCAAGGCGCAGCTGGCCGACATCGCCATCCTGACCGGCGGCGAGGTCATCAGCGAAGAGGTCGGCCTGAACCTGGAGACCGCCACCGTCGACCTGCTGGGCACCGCCCGCAAGGTCGTGGTGACCAAGGACGAGACCACCATCGTCGACGGTGCCGGTGATGCCGACGCCATCGCGGGTCGCGTCGCCCAGATCCGCACCGAGATCGAGAACTCGGACTCGGATTACGACCGTGAGAAGCTGCAGGAGCGCCTGGCCAAGCTGGCCGGCGGTGTTGCGGTGATCAAGGCCGGCGCCGCCACCGAGGTGGAGCTCAAGGAGCGCAAGCACCGCATCGAGGACGCGGTGCGCAACGCCAAGGCCGCCGTCGAAGAGGGCATCGTCCCCGGTGGTGGTGTGGCGCTGCTGCAGGCCGGCCCGGCGCTGGACGACCTGAAGCTGACCGGTGACGAGGCCACCGGTGCGAACATCGTGAAGGTGGCGCTGGCCGCGCCGCTGAAGCAGATCGCCTTCAACGCCGGCCTCGAGCCCGGCGTGGTCGCCGAGAAGGTCGCCAACCTGCCGACCGGACAGGGCCTCAACGCCGACTCCGGTGAGTACGAGGACCTGCTGGCCGCCGGTGTCGCCGACCCGGTCAAGGTCACCCGCTCGGCGCTGCAGAACGCCGCGTCGATCGCCGCGCTGTTCCTCACCACCGAGGCCGTCGTGGCCGACAAGCCGGAGAAGGCCGCCGCTCCCGTCGGCGACCCGACCGGTGGCATGGGCGGCATGGACTTCTGAGTCCCGCCTTCCGGCAACACCTTTCGAACCGGTAGCCGGTCCGCCTTCGGGTGGGCCGGCTACCGGCGTTTCGGCGGCACGAACGCCGGCACCCAGCGCCGAAGCTCGCGGGTTTCGGTCACATTTCCCCTAATCTTCCGTGCGGCAACGGTTTTCGTAGATCGCATCTGGACATCGTGGCGTGTAAAACGCATTCTTTTCGGTTGGCTTCATCCGGAAGCCTTCGTTAGGGGAAAACGGAAATGTTCTCGATGGGCAAGATTGCCCTGGGATTCGTCGCGGTGTCGGCGGCGGTCCTCGTCGTCGCCGGAACCGGTTCGGCGGCAGCGGAGCGGGGCCCGGACGGCCACTACTACGGCGCGATGGCCATCTCCGACGCGGATGACGACGGCTGGACCATCGGATTCGCCCTCAACGCGCCCGATCAGGCGACAGCCGACGCGGGCGCCATCGCGCAGTGCTCCTCCGACGGTGAGCGGGGGTGCGCGACCATCGTGCGCTTCGTCGACGGATGCGGTGCCATCGCCCGGCGCGACGACATTCACGCCGGCGGCACCGGCGCGACCCTTCAGGAGGCCGAGCGCAACGCGATCGCCGCCCTCGGCCCCGGTCACCCGCCGACCCTGAGTTCGGACGGCTCCGGACCCGCGGTCATCTCCATCTCCCGCTGCAACGGCTGACCCGCAGCCGAAATCGTCGCGTATCCCGACGCGCACCCCGAATTGCGATCGGAAGCCGGTCCCGCACCCACGGCGGGCCGGCTTCCGGCATTTCGGGACGGGCTTCGGTCGGCGGCGGGAATTTCCCGCCGTGGGCCGATGTCGTGAAAGCTGTCGCGGTCGCATTCGATGTGCGTCGTTAGGCCGGATGACCAGGCGATTTGACTTCGAATGCGGTTGGCACGTAACTTATTCCAGGTCAGAGCGACACGGACACCGACCCGGAGCCGAAAGGCCCGGGACAACGAGGTCGGACGAGGAGCGCCTGACAATCACACTGGTTCGGTAAGAGGAACCCCGATTTGGTCGGGAGCTTCTGGCTGAGCTAAGCTGTAAAAGTTGCCCAACCGATCGACCGGGAAGTTTCCCGCGAGATTGCTGGTGCGTG
>NZ_BDCM01000014.1 GCF_001613505.1 Nocardia mikamii NBRC 108933 | reverse complement strand
ATATGCGCGCTCGGACATCTCGACCTCTTCATCGTCGATATGGGTGGGTTTCGTTTTCCGAGTATCGGCCGGGTGCCGAGCCGCCGGGAGACCCATTGACGGAAATCGACGGGCGTGGGCGGAGACCTTTGCGCGGTTCTTATCGCCGCCGGTGACGAGAATTCTTGTGATGGTGGGAGAGATGGTCGCGTGCGAGCGGCGGCCGGGGAGTGACCGGATGGCGGTGTGCTGTCGGAGCGCGGAAGGCCCGGTTGGTGAGGATGGCTTGGTATTTCGCGGGCGGGGCCGGGGCGCAGTGGGCTGGTGCGCTCACGGCGGCGCCGGGCCATGTTCCGGTGTACAGCACGATGCAGGTATGGATCGGGACCGGGGTGGTCCTGCTGATAGTGGTGGCGATGCTCGCGACGATCGGCTGGATCATTCGGCGTGCACACCCCGCAAAGCGTCCCCGGCGCGGTGTGTACAGACGCTCGTAACGGCCGGGCCGGACGTCCCCGCAGCGAGTCGATGTGGCCGGGGGTGGTGAACGTCGAAACGCCCACCCCCCGGACTGTATCGGTCAGGCGGTGATTTGCTGGAAGATCTTGACTCCGACGATTGCGACGGCGATGAGCAGGTAGCCGCGCAGGGCGATCATGCCCGCGGCGCGCAGTGGGGAGAACGCCGGTCGCGGGAGGGTGTCGAGGGCGGGGGTGCGCCATGTGCCGCGGTCGTGGTCGCGAATCTGGTTGCGTTCGGCGCGGGTGAGGGCGATGTCGTCGAGTTCTTCGATCTGGTCGGGATCCACACCACCGAGTTCCGCGGCGGTGCGTTCGGCCGCGGCGCGATCGGCGCGGCGTTTGCCGAGCGCGAGCGCGCCCCCGCCGAGAACACCGACGAGCGCGCCGGAACAGAAACCGAATTCGAGGGTGGCGGTGGAGATGTCGGGGAACAATGTCGCCGCGGTCAGTGCCAGCGACAGCAGCACCAGCGCCCACACGATGACGGCGGCGGCGATGTTTTGGCGGGTGGTGTTGACCCACGGGCCGAGTACTGCCTTGTCGTTGCACAGCAGTACCAGGAACATGGTGGCCGACGGCAGCAGGACTCCGGCCAGGGCCTGCACCCCCTGGGTGAGCAGCCCGAGTACGTGGTCGGGGCTGAACGACACGGCCGCGGCGATGGCGAGAAGGAACGCGTAACCGGCGTAGAACAGGGGAGCTTGGCTGATCTTCCAGTGCAGCGAGTGCCGCCGGCCCAGGGTGTCGCCGAGAGCGTAGGTGGTGGCCAGGCCGACCGCGTTGGCGCCGACCAGTGAGGCGTCGAGCAGCAGGATCGCGAACAACGCCCCGGCGCCCTGGCCGACATGGTCGTGCAGGCCTCGGGCGACCGCGCCGGCGTCGGTGAAGCTGTCGGCGGCTTCGGGGGCGAGCCCGAACGCGGCTGCGGCCATGATCGCGATCGCTCCGGCCATGACGACGACGATGCCGACCCACAGGTCGATGCGTTCGTAGCGGATCCAGCGGGGGGTGATGCGCTTGTCGACGATGTTGGACTGCTGGAAGAACAACTGCCACGGCGCGACAGTGGTACCGACGATCGACACGATCAACAGCAGCAGAGTCGAATTCAGGCCGCCGGGGAACGACGGAACGATTCCCGCCGCGGTGGTCGACACGCTCGGGTGGACCATGAAGGCCAGGGGGAACATCACGATGTCGACAGCGATGAGCGCGAACAGGAACCGTTCCCAGCGCCGGAACGACCCGCCCGCGACCACCGCGAACAGCAGCACCGCGGCCAGCGGAACCGAGATCACGCGCGGTATCCCGAAGTAGTTCAAAGCCATTGTGACGCCGACGAATTCGGTGACGATCGTCAACGCGTTCACCACGAACAGGTCGCCGACGCTGAAGGCGCCCCAGAACTTGCCGAACCGGGAGAAGATGAGCCGGGCGTGCCCGGCACCGGTGACCGCGCCGAGGCGCACGACCATCTCCTGGTTGACATACAACACCGGAATCAGCAGCGCGAGAGTCCATACCAGCGCCATGCCGTAGTTCTGCCCGGCCTGGGCGTAGGTCGCGACACCGCCGGCGTCGTTGTCACCGACCATGACGATCAACCCGGGCCCGAGGACGGCCAGCAGCATGGTGAATCGCTGCCGGCGGGTGCGTCCGTCGGCGCTCTCGTGCTGCCCGATCCGGCCGAGCGCGCCGACGATATCGCCGACATGAGCACTATCGGCGACCGCGGTACCGGTGGAGATAGTGGGGGTGCGGCGGGTCGAGCCGCCAGGGAAGAAGGCCATCGCCGTTCCTCGTTTCGAACATCGTGGACGCACGACGCTGTCGAGCGCAGGGCGGGTGGACGAACTGGTGAGCGGACGCACCGGCGGAGAGCGCCCGTGCGCCCGGTGAAATGTTGCGGCGGAACAGGTTTCGTCGTTCCACCGGACGTGCCCGCTACCGTTGGTAGGAATGCGCGCCCAGGGATGCGGTGACCACGGCGGGGGGCGTGTGGGCGAGTCGCAGGTTGTGCCGCTCTTCGGGGGTGAGGTGGTAGCGGGCGCGGACTCGACGGGCCGAATCGGTGAGGAAAGCGGTGAAGCTCATGACATGCTCCTTGACAAGAAGAGCCAGCGAGCTACAGCGGCAACCGGCACACACCAGCCACGCACAGGCTGTTCGGGCACGGCGGATTGCCGTGCCCGAAACGATCGGGTGCGGTGGGCTCAGGCGATGGTGGCGCCGCAGCAAGCTGGGAACGAAACAACGGTTCGAACCGAACTCGGATACGGACTATCTCCGGGTGGCATCTCGTCCCTCACCTCCTTGCTGCCAGGACGCACGCGCACGTCACAACTTCTGAACAACAGCCAGGGATACATCGTCGCGACAGCGAGCGATGGGCACCCCTCTCGTCAGAGCTTCGGCACTGTAGGACGTATCCCCTTGCAGGAGAAGCCACTTCGGATCATCCCTTAATCCGGAAAGATCTGTCCTAATCCTGGGCGTCTCTCGACGTCGTCGGATCAGTGGCCTGTGTTCATACAGGAGCCTCGCCTAGCGAGGTGCTGACCGAGCAATTGTGCGTCCCCAGGGCATCGGTGTCAACCGAGGTGATCCACGCCATATCCGCAGCCAAAGCTGTTGCGCATGCCTCGGACTCACCGCAACGATCAATCTGCCCCACCTGCACGCCGAGCTGGCGGTTACCGGCCCGGGCATCCATGTCAAAGCCAGCGGGGTCGGCATCGTCGTACCGACCCGCTACCTTTACCACGTCGACGTCGGCGTCGGCGCTCTCGCTGGCGCACGGCTCATCGCCAGCGCACTGGACGCCACCGGATTGGTCGTCAACACCTGCGCAAACCCACCGGTACTACGACGAACGCGACACCGGCAACACCACCGGCACGGCGACCCCGAAAGCGGGCGCGAAGACGTCGCTCCGCGAGGGCGTCAGGAGACCGTCAGCCTCGACCGCTGAATGCTGGGCAGCGAATCCTGAGTGTTTTCGCGAGCGCTCCAGCGAACTCGGATGTGTCCAGAATCCCCTCACGCCTACCGAGTGCTGCCGTGTGGGCAATCGACATCACAGCGAAGTGCCCTACCGGGCGAAACACCCCTCGGGCGGCGCGTGAGCAGAACACCCCGCGCCGGGAACTGGCCCGGGTTCGGCCGGTTCCGGCGCGGTTTCGGTGCGCGTGTGGCTGTCCGGGCCACTGCGTGAACCCTGCAGATCGCCATGCCTCAGAATCTAGTTTCGTTCCCGGTGTTTGCAACCCTGGTCGATCGACCGGTGCCCGGGGTCGGCTTGGGTTACCGTCATGGTGTCCAGGTCGGGTGGAGAGGGCAGAACGTGGCATCGACAGTGCGCCTGCGTGGTCCCGTCCGAGCGCTCGCCGAGCGGATACGTTTGAGCCGTGCCGAATGGTTGCGGCTGGCCGCGATCGTGGGTGTGATCATCGTTTTGCATGTCCTGGGCTGGTTCACCCTCGTCGCGTTCGTCGCACCGCGAAACTTCAGCCTCGGCGACAAGACCCTGGGGATCGGGGTCGGATTGACCGCCTACACCCTCGGGTTGCGGCACGCATTCGACGCCGACCACATCGCAGCGATCGACAACACCACCCGCAAACTGATGAACGACGGGCAACGGCCGCTGTCGGTGGGGTTCTTCTTCTCCCTCGGCCATTCCACGGTCGTATTCGCACTGGCATTGCTTCTATCCGTGGGCGTGAAGGCGATCGTCGGGCCGGTCGAAGACGACTCCTCGGTGCTGCACCACTACACCGGTCTGATCGGCACGACCGTGTCGGGCACATTCCTGTATCTGATCGCGGCCATCAATGTGGTTGTGCTGATAGGCATCTTGCGGGTTTTCCGCCGTATGCGCGCCGGCGACTACGACGAGGCCGAACTCGAACACCACCTCGCACACCGCGGACTGATGAACCGGATCCTCGCACCGGTCATGCGTTCGATCACCGAACCGTGGCAGATGTATCCGATCGGCGTGTTGTTCGGCCTCGGCTTCGACACTGCCACCGAGGTCGCGCTGCTGGTGCTGGCCGGCACCAGCGCAGCGGCCGGGCTGCCCTGGTACGCGATCTTGTGCCTGCCGGTCCTGTTCGCCGCCGGGATGAGCCTGCTCGACACCATCGACGGCAGTTTCATGAACTTCGCCTACGGCTGGGCCTTCGCCCAACCGGTACGCAAGGTGTACTACAACATCACCATCACCGCCCTGTCGGTCGCGGTCGCACTCATCATCGGCACCATCGAGCTGCTGGGGCTGGTCGCCGACCAATTCGGCTGGAACGGCGGAGTGTGGGACTGGATCGCCGGGTTGGACCTGAACCTGGCCGGCTACCTCATCGTCGGCCTGTTCGTCCTCACCTGGGCGATCGCGCTACTCACCTGGCGCTACGGCCGAATCGAAGAAAAATGGACCGCCGCACCGCGCCCACACCCTAACACCGCCGACTAGCACTGGAAATCCGAACCGATGCGCGCCCATCATTCCGGGCAGCGCCTCAGACGTGGGCACCGGTTCCGTCGGAAACCGTCGACAGTCAGTGCCCCCGTTGTCGGGCTTGGCGCCGGTAACGAATTCGAGCTGACCATTTGACCGTAGCGCGGATGTTGACAGCGTGGCGGAGTTTCTGATCGTGGCGGGAACATCGGGTCCACATTGGATTGCTCTGCGTGGGAGCGATCTCGGGTTTCACCCCCAACAGCCGAGGCGAACTCGAGATCGCATCCCACATCAGCCACGGCCCTGCCCGCCCGAGGTTGGTCGACTTGGTGAGGGTCGCCGGGGCGCGCTGGCAGGTGGAGGAGGCGGTTTCAGCAGGGGCGAGGGCGAGGTCGGAGGCGACCACTACCAGGTGCGCACTTGGCGTGCCTGGTAGGCCCACATCACGTTGTCGATGCTCGCCCTCGCCGGACTGTCTGTCTCCAAAACCGTTGCCGCAAAAGGGGATCACTGACGGTGACGAAGGCATGATCGGCCCTCACGCTACCTGAGATCCGCCGCCTGCTCGCCCGCCTGGTCCTGCGCGAAGACCACCCCGACACCCACATCTGGGCCTGGTCGACACGGCGACGACGACGCCAACAATCGAAAACCGCGTTGGCGTGCGGATTCGCTGTTCGTGGAAATGAAGCGGGACGAGGTGAACTAGTTACTGAGCCAGTCTATTTGCGTATCGACCGCATGTGGAGGGAGTAGTGAGATACCGCGACCTTGACTACCGAGGTCGAATCGTCCGACTCCTGGGGTGGGAGATCTCAGTCTTCGTCAGCGGATCAGGAGTGGAGCGAGTGCCCAGGTGCCGAAGGCGTGGCTGATGGTGAGGACGATCTGGTCTGGTGCGGCGCCGTCTTCGAGATACTTTGCAGATCCACGATCGAAGCGAGCAGTGCGCGCGGAATCGGGGGCGGCCAGCATGGGGTACGTACTGTCCGTTTGCGCCGTGAGAGCAGCGGGTACTGCTGCTCTCACGCCCGTCGCACCGGCCGCGGGACGATAGAGGGAGACGCGGCATGACCACGATGCTTCTCGCGGCACAGGCCCATCCGGAAGCGGCCGGATTCATACTGCGCGGGATCAAAGGAATCTTCGTCGCAATCGGAAGCATCCTGGCTGCATTCATCTGTGCCGGGATCGCGGCCGCGAAGGGCCGCAACCCTCTCGGATGGGGACTGCTGGGATTGTTTTTCAGCATTCTCACACTGATCGTGGTGATCATCATCCCGAGCAAGAAATCCTGACCACCAACGCGCTGGGCCTCACCACTCTGCTTCCCCGGACGAGTCAATCGCGAGCTCATCGCCGCACTGGTGAGCCGATCCAAGTGGTGCACAACGATATTCGAGCCGCCATGGGCTTTCAGTTGGCGCACATTAGAGGCCGGCTCGAAAGTCGCGTTGGACTCGGAGCGGCGCGGTCTAGATCGCGAGCTCACCATGACCGGGACGTGACGGCCGAGAATTCCGGGCCAGCTGCCGGTTTGCCGGGCCCGGTCACTCGGACCGGTGTGCGGCGGGCGGTTGGCGATGGGCGCAGTGGCGTCGTGGTTGGCGTGGCGTGGCGAGTTCGGTGTGGATCTCGGTGCGCTCCATCCCGGCCTGGTCCGCGCCTATGCCGAGGGCCAACCGATGATGTCGATGATCGACGCGACTCTTGCCTTGTTCGGCACGGCAGCATGGCTGACGACCACGATCGTTCTTCGCGGTGTACGGTGCCGACAACCCTTCTTGGTGTGTCGGCGCCTGCGTTGTCGCCACGAGTATCTGCGGCCGCAAGGTCTTCTGAGGCAGTCGCAGAGAGGTCTTCCCGGCCTTCTTCGGATCTGTGTCGGGATCGAGCGCAGGGTGTGCCGGTCAGGGAGCAGGCCGGGGAATAGTGAGCGAAGCCGGTCGGGCGCGCGGCTGAGTCGGAGCTGCGGGAACGCCGCGCTACAGCGGGGCCGGGTGGCCTGCCTGGAGTCGAGCTCCTTCTGGCGATGGTGTCTAGGTGAACGGCCACAGGTCGGCGTCTCGGTGGGTGCGGTGTTGCAGGCGGGGGTCGTCGGCGGCATACAGCCATCGGATCGGTACCCGGATTGTTTCCAGACACGGCACGCGGGCCGGATGGCCGTGGTGGTCGATCAGCATTCCGACAAGGTGGTAGCCCTGGCCCGGTGCCAGGCCGAGGGCGGTGGCTTGGGCGGGGGTGAGTTCGATGTCGGTGTGGGCGCGTTCGATCAGTCGTAGTCCCTCGGCGATAACCGGATCGGTGTCGTTGTCGACGCTGGTGACGGTGAGCCGGAACCGGGCACAGGTCATAAGCCCCGCCACCCACATCGATGTGCCCGGTAGCTCGCGGTCGGGATAGCGGGCGACCGGTAGGCGGTGGGGGACCAGGACAACGTAGGTGTGCCCGATCTTCACATCACGGGCGCGCATATCTTTATATTCGTTGCAACACGGCACCAGGGTTACATCCAGCGCCGACTGGTAAAACATTCCCGCTCGACATCCGCTCATCTGAACGACCTGCCCTCGGCGCGGGTATTTCACTGGTCGGGCATGCTCAGGCGTCATCTGTTCTCGGGATTAGGCGGTCGGGACTCCCGTCGACCGTCCGGTCAGAGGGATCGATCGCGACTGCTGGTCCGGTGGGTCTACGGGGACGGCCGAAGCGGTCCGGCGGCGCCGAAGTAGAACTCGCCGAGACGGCCGATCGCGGACACGAATTGGTCCAGATGAGCTGATCTGCTGACGCAGGTGTCGGCGCGGTGGCGATACCAGTCCAGCATCTCCTCCTCGACGGTGCCGGTGGTCAGCGCCACCACCGGAATCACCGCCAACCCCGGGTCGGCCTTGATGGTGCCCAGCACCTGCTTTCCTTGCTCGCGTGGCAGATTCACATCCAGCAGGATCAGATCCGGGCGCGGCGCACTGTGGTGGATATCGCGGCGGTAGAGGAAGTCCAGTGCCTCGCGCCCGTCGCGAACGACCCGAACATCGCTATCGATCCCGTTGTGTTCGAACGCTTCCCGTGTGATCAACTCGTCGGCAGGATCGTCCTCGACCAGCAACACGATGATCGGCGCGCCACGACCGGACATGAGAACCTTCTCTCAACAGCATCGGCACCGCGAACCAACCGTCGACGGGCTCACAACAAAACAACCCGCGCCCGACCCGAGCGGGACGCCGCTGTGTGGGGGACGACCACAGCATCGCACACTCACATAAGCCTTCTACAAGAAGCCTGCGAGCTCGAGCAGGCGCTGCGCGGGCCGGCTCGGTGACGGAATGACCAATTTGTGCCCGGTCGGTGAGAGCCGGGCGGTCAGCCGGGCCATCAGCTGTAGTGCCACACACCCGAAGAAGGTGACCTCGGTCAGGTCGAGGACGACATCGGCGGGTGTCAGCTGTGCAAGCTCTCGATATGCATTGGTCAGTTGGGGTTCGGTGGTCATGTCGATCTCACCGCGCATCGCCACTCGGGGGAGCCGTTCGTGGAGGAAACACCGCACCTCGCCGGGCCGGAGGTCCGGGTATCGCCGCGCCGTCGAGGCGACCACAGGGATGGCGCTGGATGAACTCACGATCGACCTCGCCTCCGTCGGGCCGCCTCGGCGGCAGTCCACTGAACAATTGTCGCACGACAAATGTTGAGAAGCGAGTCGCTGTAGGGGATTCGGTGGAGCGACGGCATGCGAGAGGCGCGCGTATGCCGGGGTAGGAGCCGCTATCGGTTCAGGCTGGGGTGGTCGAGCCGCAGACTGTGATCGTCGGGTTGCGCCGCGTGAGTTTGGGGTCGACCGCGGCCGGCGCGGGCTCCTGTCCCGACGGTATCTCCGCGATCGCCGCTCGGAAATTGTGGGCAATGAAGCGAATCAGGCGTGACGTTTGTGCGTGGCGGCGTCGGCGCCGTGTTCCGCACTCGCGGTGAACTCGGTCAGACCCGTCAACAGCGCC
Source organism: Nocardia mikamii NBRC 108933 (assembly GCF_001613505.1). Lineage (GTDB taxonomy): Bacteria > Actinomycetota > Actinomycetes > Mycobacteriales > Mycobacteriaceae > Nocardia > Nocardia mikamii. The sequence goes on along the minus strand of NZ_BDCM01000014.1, from coordinate 694,055 downwards.
TCCCGCCCCGCAGCACTCATCCCCTGCAGCACGCGGGCCAATTCTCGCCGCCGGATGTCGCTGATTTCGGTGAGCAGCCGCTGCCCGTCGCGGGTCAGTGCGAGCATCACTTCGCGGCGGTTGGCCGGACTGGCTGTGCGTGCGAGCAATCCCGCGGCCTGCAGCCGGTCGCACAATCGGCTGGCAGAGGACGCCATCGCGTCCATCTCGACGGCCAAGCCGTTGAGGTTGATCTGCCCATGATGTTGCACGATCGTGAGTGCCTGCAGTTGCGAGGGTGAGACCCGAGTACCCACGGCCTGCTGGGCCTGACCCCACAGCACGACCAGCCGCGCCGCCGCCTGTTCCACGGCCGCGGCGAGATCGCTTCCGGATCGGTCGCGCCGCGCACTGCTCATGCCATCACTGTGACATCTCTTCCGTCATGACGACACCCCTGCACGCGGTACGGTCGTCGGACCGATGTCACGCGACAATCGTCGCGATCGACCGCAGCCACGTAGCCCCCGGGGGCTCATCGACCCACAGAGGCGCCACATGACCCGCCATGGTGACTTTCTCGGCCCCGTCGAGACCACGCTTCGCGCCAGCGCCCCCCATGCCCTGCTCGACGTCATCCGGGCCACGCTGCAGGCTGATTTCGCGGCGAACTCGGTGGACCTGCTGCTGGCCGACTACCGATTGTCGATGCTGCAGCCGGTCACCGACCTGCCCCACACCACGACACCGCTGCCTATCAGGACCACCACCGCCGGCCGGGCATTCACCGCCCAGCAGGTGCTGCTGGAACCGGGCCCGGCCGCCGAAGGAGTTGTGATCCATCTGCCGGTGGCCGTGCGCGGCGACCGGCTGGGCATCCTGCGGGTCCAACTGCCGGTCACGCCCACCGCCGACGAGCAGGCTGTACTGGCCCGGCTGGCCACCATGCTGGGGCACGAACTGATCGTGGCCGAACGCGACACCGACCTCTACCTGCAAGCGCGCCGTCACGAGCGCCTCAGCCTCGCCGCGGAGATGCAATGGCAACTGCTGCCAGGACGCGGCTGCTCCCGCGCGGAGTACTCCCTGGGAGGGCAGCTCGAACCGGCCTACACCATCGGCGGGGACAACTTCGACTGGAGCACTTCAGCGGACTACCTAACCGTCACCGTCTCCAACGGCATGGGCCAGGGCATCGAGGCGGCTCTGCTGACCAACTTGGCTATCAGCGCTCTGCGCAACGCACGCCGCGCTGGGCTGGACATCACCGACCAGGCATCACTAGCAGATCAGGCCCTTTATGCCCAGTACGGCGGCAGCCGGCATGTCGCGACTCTGCTGCTGCGCTTCGAGGTCGCCACCGGACGTGTCGGCGTGATCGACGCCGGCTCGCCCCGCGCGCTGCGGCTGCGCGACGGGGTCGTCGATCTGATCGAATTCGAGGCGCAACTGCCGCTGGGGATGTTCGACGGCACCGACTATCATGAGCAAACCTTCCAGATCGAACCCGGTGACCGGCTCGTCATCGTCAGCGACGGAGTCCATGCCGCGCAGGCCCCCACCGGCGTCGAATACGGCACCACCAACCTCGATCTCGCGATCCACGCCTCCAGCAACCTACCCGCCTCCGAAGCCGCGCGCGCCATCATCACCGAGTTGCTCGACTACCACGAGGGTACCGATCTGCTCGATGATGCCGTCGTGGTCTGTATCGACTGGAACACCCCTCGTAGAAACTGAGCCGACCCGAGACCGATCGACCTGCTCGACCGGTCATTGCCTGCGACATGCTCCAGCCCTGACCGCGCAGTGGGCCGAGTGAAGGTGTGTATACACCGACAGGCACTCGGACTCGTCGCCCCATGGATCGACGCTGTCACGTGCGGCTCGCATGCTGCCTCGGACGCCGAGGGCATCGGACCCACTGCCCCGAAGGCGGACGTGCCGAGCGACGCGCAGTCGCAGCAGAGGATGAGTGTCCTCAACCAGGATGGTGACGATCTTGCCGGTCAAGGTTCTGAACACCCGCGGGCGATCGGTGTAGACGACGGCTGGCACTCGCCCGCAACATCGACGACCCGTAACGGCCGGTGCGGCGATGCGGGGCAGCGCTGCGCGGTGAGAGGGCGCAATTGCGTGTCGATGTCGACGACACCAGCCCTGCCGGTTGCACCGGCGGGCGCGGCACGATCTCAACCATCGACTCGCCGCAGCACAAAACGGGGGTGCGGCTTTCAACCTCGATGGAATCCCTACTTTGTGGTGAATCGACCGTTGCCGACTATCACCACGATGTCAGTGGGCGACCCCGCCGGTGGCTGGGGTGCGGCCGTGTTTCATCACCAGCGCGAGCAAGAGGGCGAGCGCCGAGGCGGCCGCGCAGACCCGGAATCCCAGTTGGTAGCCGTGGTCGCCGAAGAGGTTGGGGACCGGGGTAGCCGGTTGGGGTTGCCCGCCGACGCTCACCAGGGCGCTCATGCCGTTGTTGTAGAGGAACGCGGTGACGACGGCCAGGCCGATTGCGACGCCCATGGATTGCATGACGCCGAGCATGCCGAGACTGATGCCCTGTTGTTCCTGGGGAACCGCTTCGACCAGCAGGATCGGCATGCAGGCGTAGTACATCCCGAATCCGATGCTGAAGATCGAGTTCACGATCAGGAAGTTGGCGGAGGTCAGCGGCAGGACCGCGAAGGCTATCCCGGCGCCGACGAAGACGAACAGAGCTACGACCAGAGGTAAGCGGGCGCCGATCCGCTTGGCCAGCAGGCCGGCCACTGCGCCGAAGATCATCGTGATCACCGAACCGAGGAGCGCGATCCGGAGGGCGAACTCGAGCAGGGTGTACCCGCTGCCGTAGGTGTAGCCGGGGTCGAGGCCGACGTGCACGGCCTCGGGCGGCAGCACCTGACTCGTCACTTCCTGGATTTTCGCCAGTGCGCCCTGCCGGACGCCGGCGACGACGGTCGACTCGGGTGGGGTCTGGGCCATGTAGGCGATGGCGTAGGAGACGATGCCGATTTGCAGCGACGCGAAGAGCGCACCGGCGAGAACCAGCGCGACGCGCGGATGGAAAAGCAGCCTCATGTCCATGATCGGTGTCGAGACACGTTTTTCGACAACGACGAACAGTACGAGCAGTGCGATTCCCGCGATCAGCCAGGCCAGCGTGGCCGGCTTCGCCCAACCCCAGTCGTGGCCCTTGTCGACGTAGATGAGGGTGAGCGCGGCGCCGCCGGACAGCAGTGCGGCGCCAATGATGTCGATCCGCTCGGAGACCCGCAGCGTGGATTCGGGCACGATCAGCCACACCACCGGCAGCATCACCAGGCTGAACGAAGCGAGTACCCAGAAGATCGCACGCCAGCTGTGGTTGTCGACCAGGTAGCCGCCCAGGATCGGACCCGCGATGGAGGCGACACCGAAACCGGTCGCCGTGAAACCGAGTGCGAGGGGAATCATTCTGCGCGGCATCAGGTCTCGGATGAGGCCGTAGGCGACCACCGCGGTCGCGATGGCAGTGGCCTGCAGGCAGCGCCCGAACAGGAAGACGGCCCAGTTCGAGGTGGTCGCGTCGAGCACGCAGCCGATGACGAACAGCACACCGCAGATGAGAAACATCCGCTTCTTGCCCCACACGTCACTCATCTTGCCGATCAACGGAGACGCGGCCGCGCCGACCAGCCCGAAAACGATGACGGCCCAGTTGATGTCGGCGCCGACGCCGGGGAAGCTCGGCGCGATCTTCTGTAGTGCCGCCGCGACGATCGTGTACTGCATCGGGGCGATCTCGGAGAACAGGACGATCACCGCCAGGACTGTGAAAATCCTTGTGCGCGAAGCACCGTCGATGCGACCGGTGTCGTCGTTGTCGAGTCGAGAAGTACTGGTGGACATGGCCACGCTCCGTTGTTCGGGAACTGCGTTCGAGCTGGTCGTTCGGAGAGGTCAGTGAATGAGGGCGGTGTGGGGGAGATCGGCGACCGAGGTGCCTACCTGGACGGTGAACTCGCCGGGCTCGGTCTCCCAGCCGTCCGGTCCCCAATGCTGGAAGGCGCGGTCGGGCAGAGGGATCGAGACGGTCCGGGAATCGCCTGGGGCCAGGGTGACGGCGGTGAAGCCGGCCAGCCATCGGACCGGGCGGTCGATCGCGCTGTCCGGGCGCGAGAGGTAGACCTGGACAACGTGTTTGCCTTCGCGGCGGCCGGTGTTGGTGACCGTGATCGAGACGATGCGCCCCTCGATGGCGAGGTCATCGGTCCACCACGTCGTGTAGCCGAGCCCGTGGCCGAACGGATAGGCGGGTTCCTTCCCGGCCCGCAGCCAGGCGCGGTAGCCGACGTGGATGCCTTCGGTGTAGTCGAGGACGCCCTCGGCGGGTGTGGTGTTCAGGACCGGGACGTCGGCCATGGTCTTCGGCCAGGTGGTCGGCAGTCGCCCGCCGGGTTCGGTGGTACCGGTGAGCACGTCGGCCAGCGCCGCGCCGAACTCCTGGCCCGGGAACCAGGACAGCAGGACTGCGGCCACGTCGTCGCGCCACGGCATCTCCACCGGCGCACCGGAATTCACCACCACGACCGTGCGAGGGTTGACCGCCGCGACGGCGGCGACGAGGTCGTCCTGACGGCCGGGCAGTCGCAGAGAGGTGCGGTCGACGCCCTCGCTCTCGATCTGCTCGGTGGTGCCGACCACGACCACGGCCACCTCGGCCGCGCGCGCCAGTTCGATCGCGGCCGCGAACTCTTCGTCGTCAGCACGCTGCGGACGCCGGATACCGAGGGTTGCGCCGAGAATGATGCCGAGCCCGGGCATCGCTTCCTCGATGCTGGTGACGAGCAGTACCTCGACCTCGTCGCCGACGGCGAGCGTGCGAGTCACATGCCGCTGGGCCGGGTTGAGCAGGGCCGCCGCCGGATCGCCGGATTCCAGGGTCACGTTCTCGTCCAGCACGGTCTCGCCGTCGATGTCGAGCCGGATGTGGCCGACACCGCCGAAACCGATCTGCCAGTCGCCGGCTAGGTCGGCACGCAGCCGGGTGCGCATCTCGACCATGGTCGATCTCGCGGCCAGCGGTTCGCCGAGTAGTACGAGGCGGCTCGTGGAGCGGTGCTGGGTGCCGATCACGGTGTCACCTGTCAGGAATCGTGCGGACAGTCCCGGTTCTCCGGTTTCGGGATCGGTCATGATCGCCAACGGAGCGGGAATCAGGTCTTCGGACAGGTGGACGCCCGCGGTGTGGGTCACCGGCAGTCGACCGGTCAGGCCATCCAGCGGGGTGGTGGTGTGGCTGGGGATCACGGTCGCGCTGCCACCGCCGAGGAAGCGAGGTTCGCCCGCCGACGGTCCGAGCAGGGCGACGGTCGTGTCCGGTGACAGCGGCAGGACACTGTCGTTGCGCACCAGAACCATCGCCTGCGCGGCGACCCGGCGGACCAGGGCCTGCGCTTGCTCCTCGCTGAAAGCCGGTGTGGGCCGCGGGGTTGCGTTCAGGGCTCCGACTCGCTGGGCGAAACGCAGGATGCGGCGCACCTTGTCGTCGATGGCCGACTCGGCGATCTCGCCGGCGCGTACGGCGGCGGCCAACGGCTCACCCCAGAGGTGGGGCGGGCCCGGCATGCACAGGTCGGTGCCCGCGGCTGCGCTCGCGGTGGTGCGGACAGCGGTCCAGTCCGAGACCACCACACCGTCGAATCCCCATGTGCCCTTGAGTGGTTCGTCGAGTAGGGGGTTCTCGGTCATGGTGGCGCCGTTGACGGAGTTGTAGGCGTCCATGATCATCCATGCCCCCGCCTCGACGGTGCGCTCGAACGGGTAGAGGTACAGCTCACGCAGTGCCCGGTCGTCGATGCGGACATCGACGGTGAACCGATCGGTCTCGGAATCGTTGGCCACGTAGTGCTTCGGGCACGCGCTGACTCCATGCGCCTGCACCGACCGCACATACGCCTCGGCCATCTCGGCGGTGAGCAGCGGATCTTCGGAGAAGCACTCGAAATGCCTACCGCCCAGCGGGGAACGGTGCAGGTTCATCGTCGGGCCGAGTACCGCGTAGACGTCTTTGCGGCGGGCTTCGGCGGCGATGAGCGCGCCGATATCGGTGAGCAGCTCCGGGTCCCAGGTCGCGGCGACGGCGGTACCCGAGGGCAGGCTCACCGACGGATCGCGTTCGTCCCAGTTCTCGCCCCGCACCCCGGACGAGCCATCGGACACCGGCATCTCGGCGAGTCCGATCGCGGGGTCACCGGCCATCCGGAACAGGCTCGCGCCGGAGATCAGCCGCAGCTTGCCGTCCAGATCCAGCTTGGCGAGTAGTTCGTCGATGTGGTCTTGCATGGAGAGAGCAGCCTTTCGTCGGTCAGGGCGTGATGGTGCTGGCCTGGTCGGACCAGTGCGGGTTGTGCAGGAGTTCGCCGGTGCCGGCCGAGAACGCGCCGCGCGCGGCCGCATCCCCGCGCAGCCGGTCCATGAACCAGGCGGTGAGATAGCCGAGGTAGCGGTAGACGCCCTCGGTGCAGCTGTAGTTGGTGCAGTCCGGCTGGCCCTGGATGTCGTTGTGCTGGGCGCCCACCACTGCGGCGCGGGCTTTCGGCAGCCCGGCGGGCAGCGCGTCGTAGTACGCCTGCATCGATTGCGCACCGATCAGCTCCGGTGGGACCGGCTGGGTGGCGGGCGAGATGCCGTCGGCCGAACCGTTGATCAACAGCACCGATCCCGTGGTCACCGCGGTCGGGTCGACGCAGGAACTCTGGCCGTCGACGGACGGCAGCGATGCACACACCGCTGACAGCGGCATCTCGACGGTCACCGCGGTGCTGACGGTGCCGCCGCCGCGTGCGAGCGCGTTCAACGCGCCGAGGCCGCCTTGCGAATGTCCCGCCGCTCCGGCCGCGCGAGTGTCGATCTTGCCGCTGAAGATGCTGTTCGGATCGCGGTTCTGGCGGTCCAGATACCGCACCGCGTCGAGCATCTGGATACCGGTACCGGTGTCGGTCCGGTCGGCGGCGATGACCACGAATCCCCACGACGCGAGATGGGAGAGCAGGTACGCGTATTCGCGTGGGTGTGCCATGGTGCCGTCGCCCCAGGTGATGACCGGGTGGACACCGCCCGCCGCGAGATCGGCCGGATACCAGATGTCATAGCTCTCGCCGGTCGACGCGCAGCAGTCGACACCGGTCCGCTCGGCCACCGCCCAGGGGCCCGGCGCGTAATAGGTGGCCTCGACTCGGCCGGAGGGCTGGTAGGTCGGCGTCGCCGCTGCCGGTGTCATCCCCGTCGCAGCGAGGGAGATCAGCGCGAGGAAGATCAGCGCAAGCCGCGCGCCGGTGCGCGAGCGCCGATCGGAGGAAACAATGTTGTTGCTCACGCTGTCGGACGATAGGTAGGCCGATGGTCCAGGCAATGCGGACCGCGCGGTCTTGCAGACTCTTTGCAGACACTCCCGCGGGGGAAGTACGGCGTCGTATTCTCGAAGCGATGAACGACTCGGCCCGCACTGTCGCGGACCTCGCATGAGTGAGGTCGGCTCGGCGCTGCGTGTCGCCCGGAATGCTGCGGGGATCAGCTTGCAGGGCATGGCCGCGCGCACGAACTATTCCAAGCCGTACCTGGGGCAGCTCGAGACCGGGGCCCGCGCGGTGCGTGCTGAACACGTGGCCGCCTACGAGTCGGCGCTGAATCTGCCGCTGGATCACGTGCGCGACCGGCTGACCGTCGAATCGATGAACGAGTTCGACGATTTGCCCAGTCAACTGGCGTCGCTGCTGTTGCCGCCACGCGCGCACACGCGCGGCCGGCCCTCCAACTTCGCCGCGACGGAGCTGGCGGCCGCCGAGCAGCTCGCGACCTGGGCGCGTGCCAGGCAATGGTGCGACGGGCACGCGCCGCGCCACGCGGTCACGGCGTGGCTGGACGCGAGTCTTCCCCGATTGCAGCAGCTTTCGGCCTCGAACAGGTATGGATGCGCTCTGGTGGTCGGTGCGGAGCTGGCCGATATTGCCGCTGCCATGTGCTGGGACGTGGAGGACATCGCCGGTGCGCGGCGGTATTCGGTCGCCGCCGCGCGGCTGGCCCACGCCGCGGGGGACTCGGTGCTGACCGCGGCGATCCTCACCGAGTCGACCTGGCAGCTCCTCGACAGTGGCAGGCCGGCGGAGGCGCGGGAGGTTGCGCAGCTCGCCCAGTATCTGGCGCGCCGTACCGCGACACCACTGTTGCGGGTGGCTCTGGCCGAGGTGGAGGCGTACGCGCACGGCATTCTCGGCGATCAGGCCGCGTTTCAGCGCGCGATCGTGGTGGCCGCGGAATGCCGTGGCGAAGCCGCCGAGGCGGTGGCCGATGATCGCGCCGCCGACCGCAGCCTCACCGCGGCCACCATCGGCATGTTCCTCGGACCGCGCCGGGACTGGCCGGGGCCGGGCCAGCAGTGGCGGCTGCTCGGCAGAAGTTACCGTCAGCTCATCGCGACCCGTCCCGACCTGGCACGGATCGCCTTCGGTGATGTGCGCCCGCCCCTGTCGGAGGAGTTCGTGTCACCAACGATGGCCGCGATCTCCTCCGCTCGCCTGCAGTTGATGCTCGGCGAGCCCGACCACGCGGCCGAGCAGGCCAATCTGGCGCTGTCGGCGGAAGGCCGCCCGGCCGGTCGCGCGGCCGCGCGGCTGTCGGATTTCTGGCACGAATCGGTCGAATTCGCCGCGGTACCGGCAGTCCGCGAGGTTCGTACCACCATCCGCGAGCTGGTCGCGCCCGCTTGAGTTCGGGTCCTCAGCCGGTGGCGGCCGCGCCGCGCTGGGCCAGCAGCAAACCCATGATCCCGGATTCCTGGCTCTGGGTGCTGATCATGTCGCGGGCTGCCTGTTCGACCGGGCCCCCGGTGGACAACTCATCGAACATCTGCGCCATGGCGACGCCGCCCTGATGGTGGCGATACATCAGGCGAAGAAACAGCGTTTCGGCTTCGCCGCCGCGTGCCCGGGCGAGGGCATCGAGGTCCGCGCGGGTAGCCATGCCGGGCATGGTCATGCCGGGCATGGTCATCGGCGGCGCGGCGGTATGGTGACCGGTGGGCATCCACGACATCGGATGCGGGTTGGTCTGGGTCGCCCGGGCCAACCGGAGCCAGCCGAGCATCATGCCGATCTCCAGGCGCTGGGCATCGGCGATTTGGCCGGCCAGTCGCCGGACAGTGGGATCGACATCGGGGGCCAGGCGCTCGACCAGGATCAGTGCCTGCTGATGGTGGGCGGTCATGTCCTGCACGAAGCCGATCTCCGTGGCAGTCAGTACCGGTGGGGCAGTGGCGGTCTCGGAGACCATGAGTGGTCGCAGGGCCGCGCCGAGGACCATCAGGAACAGGATCGACGCGGCGACCGCTGCGCTGAGCACTATTCGCCTGCTCATGAGCCGACCGTCGAATGCTGGTCCGCGGGCGGGGTGTACACCTGGGGGGACAATTCGAGGGTGAGCAGGCCGTTGTCGGCGCAGGCGGCCCACAGCTGATTGCCGCGCCACTCGGGGGCGGAGAAGCACCAGTCGGTGGAGAGGTCGCCGAAGGCTACATCGCCGGTGCGCGAACTCTGGGCCTGCTGGGGATCGAAGGCGCCCGACTGGATGGCCTGCATCACCGAGGGTGCGCTGAGCAGCGGAACACCGATGATCGAGGCCAACGCGTGCGGGGAGTTCCACAGCTCGGTGTTCTGGCCGGTGCGCGCGGGCGGGTTGTAGTAGGCGATCTCGCGCACGTGGAACGGGTCGCGCACGTCGAATACCCGGATGCCGGAAGAGATCCAGCCACAGGCGAGTGCGGTGGGGTTCACCAGGCGGTCGGCGGAGCAATAGTGGGCGTCGTAGGCGAACAGCGAGCCGCCCATGCTGGATGCCATGGCACTGTCGCGGTGCTTGGGCAGATTGATCTCCAGCTTGATGGTGTTCACCACCCGCGGATGGGTGTCGTCGGAGATGTCGATGAGTTTGACGCCGCCGGATCCGGCCTCGTCGGCGCTGAACAGGTAGGGGACGCCGTGATAGGTGACGGGGACGTTCTGCTGAGTCGCCCAGCCGTCGGTCCAGGTCAGCTGGGAAATGATCGGCACCTGCGGATCGGGATCGCGTCGCTGCACCGCGGAGGTGTCCAGAATGGTCAGCCCGCCCATATTGTTGGCCAGGTACACGCGGTTGCCGTCGGCGCTCAGGCCCATGCCGTGCATGGACTGGCCCGGCATGCCCTGCCAGATCACACGAGGGTTGCCCGGATCGGTCAGGTCGACTGCGCTGACGATCCCGGGGATGACGCCGGAGGCCCAATAGGTGCGGCCGTCTGGGGAGAATCCGCCTTCGTGTGCCGTGATCGGTACCGGAAGTCTCAGATCGGTGCCGGGTCCCGGGTTGAGCAGGCGCGGATGCGCACAATCGGAGATGTCGTAGACCGAGATGAGCCCGGCACCGGTGAATGCGGGAACTCCGGTGCCCACCAGCAACTTTCGCGCGGCGTTGACCTTGAGGCTCTCCCAGGTTCCCGCCAGCATGGCCGGTTCGGTGAGTGTGGCGGTGAGCACCGGATGCGCCGGGTCGGCGACGTTGACCACCTGCACGCCCTGCGCTGGACCGAGCAGGTTGCCGGGGAAGAAGCTGCCCAGGTAGACGCAGTGCTCGAACTGTGTCGAGGTGATCCCGGCGCCGCGGCCCGCATAGCCGCCGATGCGGGTGATGTTGCACCGGTAACCGTGCATGCTGGCGTGACTGTCGCGTTCGGCGGCGGGCACGTCGCCTTGCAAGCCTGGTTCGGGTAGTGCGTCGCCCCCGCAAGTGGCGCGGGGGACGGCGGTCTCGGCGATATCGCGGTTTTCCAGCACGACCCCTGGGGAGTCGGTCTGCGCGATGCCGCTGGCTGTGGGCACCAGCAGCACGGCCGCCGTAGCGGCGAGCAGCCGGCGAGAGAACGTTCTCATGTCGTACTTTCGTGGTGGACGGCGAGGGTGACCAGTGCCGCGGCGGTCTGGCGGCAGAATTGGTCGCCGTCCTCGTCGCCGCGGGTGAGGGCGCGCAGTAGCGTTGCGCCGCGCAGGAATTCGAAGATCAGACCGGGATCGCAGCCGGGGGGTACTGCACCGGATTCGATCGCCGCGTCGACGGTGGCGCGCAGGGCCACTCGTGCCAGGCCCTCGCCGCGTTCGCGCAGCCGCCGGTAGCTCTGCTCGTCGTCGTGGTAAGCCGAGAGCAGACCCGGGATGCCGGAGCGAGCCGCCGGGTGGGTTGCGGCGGCGAAGAACAGCCGGGTCCACGCGAGCAGGTCGGCGCCGATATCGCCGGTGGGCTGCGGCACCACCCCCGTGTCGAGCGCGAAAATGGCGTCCTCGACGAGGTGAATCTTGTTCGGCCACCGACGGTAGATCGAGGTGGCGACCACCCCGGCCCGGCGTGCCACACCCTGGATCGTCGTGGCCTGAAAACCCTGTTCCACCAACAGTTCCTGAGTGGCGCGCAGCACCTGCTCGTCCAGTTGCCGGTCGCGCGGGCGGCCGGGGCCCTGCCTGGCCTCGCTGTGTTCGGTCACCGATCACACCTCCTTCGATGAGCGCAGAGCATAGCCGAACTGGGAGTTTTTGAAAAACGCTTCATCGCGTATTCAAATTAGTTAAATTGAAACCCGTTCCACTCCCGCACCCGAAGGACATGCCGTGCTGACTCCCCAGGACGAACTGCTCTGCCATCAACTGCCCACGACCTTCGACCACGTCGCGCAGAGCGATCTGCGCTGGACCGAGCGAATCGTGCTCTACGGTTTCGACACCACCGGGCGGGTCAGCGTCATGACCGGCATGGCGCGCTACCCCAACCGCAACGTCATGGACGCCTACGCCATGGTGACCGTGGACGGTAAAGCGCACGTGGCGCGGCTGTCGCGCGAGATCGGCGGCAACTACGACGATCTCGGCGCCTGGCAGATCGGGCCCTACCGCTACGAGATCACCGAACCGCTGCGCGGTGTGCGCGCCACCCTCGCCGACAACGATCACGGCCTGCGTCTCGAGCTGAACTTCCACGGCCGGTTCCCCGCCTACGAGCAGGAGCCCGCATTCTTCCGCACCAGGGGCCGGGTCCGCGAGGATGCGCGTCGCTACTACCAGAACGGCCGGATCTCGGGCTGGCTCGAGGTCGACGGTGAGCGCATCGACATCGACCCCGACACCTGGTGGTTCGGCCGCGACCATTCCTGGGGCACCCGCCACGGTGGCGGCGGCGGCAGCCTCGGCGAGGGCGCGGGCCTGCAGCCTCCGGAGATCCCGGATGGCGTCCTGTACTTCATGGGCATCTTCCAGTTCGACGACGAGCTGGTGCATTTCGCGCAGCGCGAGACCGCCGACGGGCAGCGCTGGCATTTCGAGGGCTCCATCCAGCAACCCTTCGAGGCGCAGGCGCCGACTGTGCCGATCGTCAGCGTGACCCACGACCTGCGGTTCCGGAACGACTTCCGGATCGTGTCCGAGGGGTCGTTCACCACGAACGCCGCCGACGGCAGTACCCGCACCTTCACGGTCACCGCGCTACAGGACTTCTGGCCGGGACTGGCGGGCTACGACATGTATCGCGGATACGCGTCGGGGATCTGGAAGGGCCCCTCCTACAGTGACGGCTTCACCGTCGATCTGAACGACACCGACGAGCTACGTCAGGTAAGCATGCTCACCGAAACCTTCTGCAGGATCGAGAGCAGCGACGGCAAGATCGGCTACGGGCTGGTCGAGATGGTGTTCATGGGTCGCAACGACCGCTACGGATACGAGGGTTACTGATGATCGCCCGACCCACGGCAGCCGATCTGCCGACCGCTGTCGTCCCCGCGCTGCGCGCCGGATTTCCCGGCGCGGATTCCGTCCGGGTGGCGAACTGGTCGGCCAGCCCGCGCGGGCTGGCGACCGAAACCTTCCTGTTCGACGTCGAATGCGACGACGCCGAACCGGTGTCGCTGGTGCTGCGCCGCCCGCCCGAGGTGGCGTTGTTTCCCGACTACGACCTGCTGCGACAGGTTCTGGTCATGCGTCGGCTCACCGACACTGCCCTCCCGGTTCCCACCGTACGGTGGCTGGATCGTGGCACCGAAGCCCTCGGCAGTCCGTACTTCGTGATGGACCGGATCGAGGGCAGCGCGCCCGGTGACCTGCCGTCCTACCACTGCGCCGGGTTGTACTTCGATGCCGGGCCGGCCCAGCGGGCGACGATGTGGTGGGGCTGTGTCGACACCATCGCCGAGATCCACCGCCTCGACTGGCGCGCACTGAATCTGGACTTCCTGTCGTTTCCGCAATTCGGTACCGCGCCGCTCGAGCAGATGATCGGTTATGTCGACGCCGCGCTCGACTGGGCCTCGACCACCCCGCCGCCCGCGCTGCGCCGGGCCGTGGACTGGCTGCGCGCCAATCTGTACGAACCCGAGCATGTCACGCTGTGCTGGGGCGACGCCCGCATGTCGAACATCCTCTACGACAGCGATTTCCGGGTCACCGGTGTCCTGGACTGGGAGATCGCCTACATCGGCGACCACGAGGCCGACCTCGCCTGGATGCTGTTCCTGGATTGGGCGTGCTCGGAATTCGAGAATACGGAACGACTTCCGGGAACGCCGACCCGGGAGGAGACGATCGCACGCTACGAGGAACGCAGTGGGATGGCGGTGCGCAACCTGCGCTATAACGAGATACTGGCGGCTGTCCTGCTCAGTATCCCGCTGCTGCGGATGGCGCACCGGCTGCAGCTGCCGCCGGAGGTCGATGTGACCGCGTTCTGCGTCGCACGGATCGAGCAATTGCTCGCGGCGGAACAATGAAGGTCGATCTCCAGCTGAACGGTCGTCCCGACGAAGCCGCCGCGCGGGCAGCCGAATTGATCGCGTGCGGTGCCGATGGACTGTTCACTTTCGAGGGCGCCCACGATGTCTTCCTGCCGCTGACGCTGGCGGCGATAGGTGCCGAACCGGTCGACCTGATGACCAATGTCGCCATCGCCCTCCCACGCAGCCCCATGCATCTGGCGCATGCGGCCTATGACCTGCACCTGCTCAGCCACGGCCGGTTCCGGCTGGGCTTGGGGTCGCAGACCCGCGCGCACATCGACAAGCGGTACGGCGGCCAGTGGTCGCGGCCGGCGGCACGGATGCGGGAAACGGTGCTGGCGGTCAAGGCCATCCTGGGCTCCTGGCAGTACGGCACGCCGCTGCGCTTCGAGGGCGAATTCACCCGGCACACCCTGATGCCGCCCACCTTCGATCCCGGACCCAATCCCTGTGGGATACCGCAGGTCTGCCTCGGCGCGCTCGGCCCGATCATGACCACAACTGCGGCCGAGGTGGCCGACGGGCTACTGGTCATGCCATTCAACAGTGCCCGCCATTTCGCCGAACGCACCCAACCGGCCATCGCCGAGGGCCTGGCCCGTGCCGGTCGCGATGCCGCGGACCTGGTGATCTACCCGCAGGTGATCGTCGCGATGGGCCGGACCGCCGCCGAACTCGAGGCCGCCGGCTTCGGTGTCCGCCGGTTGCTCGCCTTCTACGGATCGACGCCCGCCTACCGTCCGGTCCTCGACGTCGAGGGGTGGGACGAGCTGCAGCCCGAACTGAACGCGCTGTCCAAGCTCGGCCGGGCCGCCGCGATGACCGGCCTGATCGATCAGCGGATGCTGGAGACACTCGCTGTTTACGGCACGCCCGAAGAGTGCGCCGCCGAGATCATTGCCCGCTTCGGTGCGGTCGCCGACCGTATCTGCTGCTATTTCCCGGGTTACGACGTCGCCGACGCGCACATCCGGGATCTGGTCGCCGAATTGCAGGTCGCATGAGCGACGTGCGGATCGATATCGCCGCCGGCGTCGCGGTGGTGACATTGGACCGGCCCGCGCACCGCAATGCGTTCACCGCCGCGATGGGCCGTGCGCTCGGCCGGGCATACCGCGAACTGGATGCCGATGACGCGGTCCGGGTCATCGTGCTGACCGGCGCCGCTCCGGCCTTCTGCGCCGGAGCGGATTTGAGCGACGGCACGTCGACGTTCGACAAGCCCGACAGCACGGCATTTTCCGCGTCACCGGTCGACCCGCCCGCCTTTGCCCTGCGAAAACCGGTGATCGCCGCGGTGAACGGGCACGCGATCGGCATCGGGCTGACTCTGGCGATGCAGGCCGATATCCGGGTGGTCGCAGACAACGCCCGCTACGCCATTCCCCAGGTGCGCCTCGGCGTAGTGCCCGACGCGATGGCGCACTGGACCGTGGCCAAGGTCGCGGGCATGTCGGTCGCGGCCGACCTCTTGTTGTCGGGACGGACGTTCGACGGACCCGAGGCGGTGCGCCTCGGCCTCGCCACCCGCTGCCTGCCGCCCGCCGATGTGCTGCCCGCCGCCCTCGCGATGGCCGCCGACATGGCCGCCCACGTCGCACCGATGTCCGCGGCTTTGAGCAAAAGGTTGCTGTGGGACACCGCGATCCACGGCTACGCTCCCGCGCTGGTCGCCGATCTCGAAACCGAACTGCACCTGAGAGTCATGGGCACCCCCGACGCCGCGGAAGGGATACGCGCCCGGATCGGCCGCCGCACACCGGAGTGGTCCGCCCGGCTGTCGAGGGAGTGGAAGGACTTGCCGAAGTTCTGAGCCCCCGGCCGGACTCGCGAAGGCGAGCGACGTACGTGCCAATATGTGCCTCCTGATCGCGCCAAACTCCACCACCGCCGCGAAACGGCTGGCGCATTCTGGTGAGGGCACCACAGAACAGCGATGCAT
This sequence comes from Nocardia mikamii NBRC 108933, assembly GCF_001613505.1. Lineage (GTDB taxonomy): Bacteria > Actinomycetota > Actinomycetes > Mycobacteriales > Mycobacteriaceae > Nocardia > Nocardia mikamii. The sequence goes on along the minus strand of NZ_BDCM01000014.1, from coordinate 678,303 downwards.
CGTGTCGCCGGACACGTCGGCCGTGTGGGGGTCAGGTGTCACTGTCGGAACTCGGGATTCGCTTGACTGTGTTGTCAAGTGACGCTTGATCTTTCGGGTGTCCCACGGCTTTGCTTCTCTCGACGATGTCGCCGGGCCCGAGCGGGTTGTTGCGGATCAGCAAGCGTTGGCGAAGTCCGGTATCGCGCAGTGCGCCAGGTTCTGGGAGGTGCTCCGATCGCCCGAACGGGTCACGGAAGACACATACGGGTGGTCGAGTGAATGCTCGCGCCCGACGCACATAAGTGACCAGGAGGGTGGCCTCCGGAACTGGACAGCCAAGAAGAAGAAATTCGATCGCTGCTGCCGTCTTCGAATCAGCGGCACGAAGTCCTGTCGCAGGACCGGCGCGCCGGATTGGCGGCGGCGCCGAAGGCAGGGTAGGGGGCACCGCTGCTGGTTGTGGTGCTGAGTTCTTGGCGTATTTTTGGTGAATCTACGCCGGTGCAGAGATGCAGGTCCCGAATCGATGGTCTGACCTGGGAAGTAAGTGCGCCATCAGGGACTCGAACCCCGAACCCGCTGATTAAGAGTCAGCTGCTCTGCCAATTGAGCTAATGGCGCTTGGACCTCCGGATCGGGCCTGCAGGCTCCGTTCCGGTGCGGGAGAAACCATAACAGTTGGGTAGGCGGAAAGTGAAATCGGCTGTTCAAAGGCTGTTCGAGGGGGGATCGTGATCTTGCGTGAATGCGGTAACGGTTGACGGGCCGGAAGGGATGAATCGGGCAAGAGTGTGCGGGGCCGGCTCGTCGTGTTTACCCGGTTGCGATCCTTCCACCTGGCAGAATGGGTGGGCGTGGTCTCGACCGATCCCCGCATGCGTGGTGGGTTGAGCAGCGTGGCTGGGCTTCCCGGTTGCGCACGAGGCATGAAACGGGGTTGCACATGGGCGGACGTCGAGGCTCGCGGCGGATGAAAGTGGTGGCGGGGTGGTTGGGCGTGGTGTCGATGCTCGCCCTCGCGGTGACCGGATGCAGTGATTCCGGGGCAACGGGAAGTGGATCGGTGATCGAGGCGAATTCGGCCGTCGACCTGGTCACACCGAAGGTGCTGACGCCGATCGCCGACGGCGCCGTCGGGGTTTCGCCGGCCGATCCGATTCCGGTGAAGGTGGACAACGGGAAATTGACCGCTGTCACGTTGCTCACACCGGACGGCACTCCGGTGGCCGGGCAGATCGCGCCCGACGGGACCTCGTGGCAACTGACCGAACAACTCGGCTTCAACCGCACGTATCGCCTGCAGGCCGAGGCGGTGGGGATCGGTGGCACCACCTCGACGGCCATCAGTTTCACAACCCTCGCGCCGCGCAACAAGACGCATCCGTGGTTGCTGCCCGGGGAGAACGAGGTCGTGGGAATCGGGCAACCGGTCGCGATCCAGTTCGACGAGAACATTCCGGATCGCCGCGTCGCGCAGGATGCGATCAAGATCACTACGACACCGGCGGTGGAAGGCGCGTTCTACTGGGTGAACAATCGCGAAGTGCGTTGGCGCCCCGAACATTTCTGGGCTCCGGGAACCAAGGTCACGGTGGACGTGAACACCTACGGCCGCGATCTGGGCGGCGGCCTGATCGGTGACTCCGATATCCATTCCAGCTTCACCATCGGTGATCCGATGGTCTTCACCGCCGACGACAACACCAAGATGGTCACCGTCGAACGCAACGGCCAGGTGATTCGAACCATGCCGACCTCGATGGGCAAGGACTCCACGCCCACCCAGAACGGCATCTACATCATCGGCGACCAGTTCGACCACATGATCATGGACTCGTCGACCTACGGTGTCGCCGCCACCGGCCCCAACGGGTATCGCACCCCGGTCGACTGGGCGACACGCATGTCCTACAGCGGCATCTTCATGCATTCGGCACCGTGGTCGGTCGGCCAGCAGGGCTATTCGAATACCAGCCACGGCTGTCTGAACCTGAGCCCGGAAGATGCCCGCTGGGTCTACGAGAACGCCAAGCGCGGCGATATCGCGATCGTCAAGAACACCGTCGGTGACACCCTGTCCGGTGTCGACGGACTCGGCGACTGGAACATCTCGTGGGCGGAGTGGAAGGCCGGCAACGCCGACACCAACCGCTGACCGCTGGTGACGACGCGGGCCTTCCGGATATCCGGAAGGCCCGCTCGTCGTTCGGGTCTCACGCGGTGATCCGACGCTACACTTGCTTGCGCCGATCCACTCCCGCGATATCCGGGGCCGAGCTGCGCAACACCGTGGCGTCCCGAAATCGCTTGTGTTCCTGGCTCTTCCGGAGTGTTCTCCGCTCCGCCGGGTGGTCGGCTGTGGCTCCCGGTGCGATTCGGTCTCGACTTGCTGAAGGGTCAGGTCCTCATGGGTGTTGGAGATCGGTACGCGGTGACGTCCCCCGAGCGTCGTCCTCGCGATGTCGGCGGGGTTGTCGCGTCGGTGATCGTTGCGGTACTCGCGGTGACGATGGCCTCTGGGGCCGGTATGGCGGTCGCCGGACCGGCGGATCCGCCGGCGCGCTTCCTGCGGCAACATCTCGACTGGCGTCCGTGCGAGGACGCGGCCCTGGTGGCGGAGGGCGCGGTCTGCACGGATGTCGAGGTGCCACTCGACTACGCCGACCCGGGCGGGCCGAGCATCCCCATCGCGGTTTCGCGAATTCCGGCGAGCGACACCGCACACCGTCGCGGTGTGCTGCTGACCAATTCGGGCGGGCCGGGTACGCCGGGGCTCGATGCGTTCGACCTCGTCGGTGATGTGCTCGAACCGGAGGTGCTGAGCCGTTACGACCTGATCGGATTCGACCCGCGTGGCGTCGCCCGCTCCGGGCGGCACCAGCGCTGCGGCTGGCCGGTCGCGACCCCGATCCGCTCGGCAGGGGTCGGATTACCCGGATTCGTCACCGAAACGGCCCTGCAGGCACAACTGGCCGCCGAGTGTCTGGTCGGAGGTGATCGGAACTGGATGCGGCAGCTCAGCACGCGCAACACCGCCCGCGATATGGACGTGATCCGTGCGGCACTGGGTGAGGACCGCATCAGCTACTACGGCGTGTCCTACGGAACGTATCTCGGCGCGGTCTACTCGCAGTTGTTCCCCGGCCGCTCCGATCGCATGGTGCTCGACAGTGCCATCGATCCGCAGCGCTATTGGCTCGGGTTGCAACAGGACTGGGGGCCGGCGGTGGAAGCGGCCTTCGACGACTGGGCCGGCTGGGTGGCGGTTCGTGATCGGCAGTATCACCTCGGCGACTCCGTACCCGAGGTGCGCCGGAGAGTCGAGGCCCTGATCGACCGGGCGTCGCTGTCGCCGATCGTGATCGAGGGCTTCGGCTTCGACGACCATCTGCTGCCGAATCTGCTGTGGACGATGTTGCGGGACGCGCGATTGAACGACGCCCTGGCGGCGTCGGTGCGGGCCGTTGCCGACGCGGCGGAGGGACGCGCACCCGAGGTGCCCCCGCAGTTGCACCAGCAGATCGAGTACTACGAGCACGACGAAGACTCGGTCATGGTGCAGATCTGGTGTGCGGACGCGCCGATGCCCGCCGATCCCGCCTGGTATTGGAATGCGATTCAAGCGGCCCGCCCGAGTCAGCCGATCTTCGCCGCACTGGCCGGCAACGTCCAGCCCTGTGCGTTCTGGCCGCCGCCGGTGGAACCGCCGACCGTGGTCGACAATGCCGTGCCCGCGTTGATCCTGTCCGCCACCGGCGACAACCGGACGCCTCATGCGCACTCTGTGGCACTGCATCGGCAGATGTCGGGATCTCGATTGATCACCTTGGCCGACACCAGGATCCACATGGTGCTGCGTCCCGGTCTGAGCACCTGCATTCTCGACACGACCAACGACTACTTCCGGGACGGGGACTTCCCGCAACAGGACCGCACGTGCGAACCCACAATGCTCATCGAATGAGTCGCCCGATCGGGCCGGACGGAAGGTCGAACACTCGGATCAATGACGAAGGGGCAGGTCCGGAATCTCTTCCGTACCTGCCCCTTGCAGGGTGACCGACGGGACTCGAACCCGCGACAGCCAGGATCACAACCTGGTGCTCTACCAACTGAACTACGGTCACCATTGCCGGTAACAACCGGCGCGGTAGATGGTAGCGCGAAGACCGCCGGGAAACCTAATCGGCGGGTGTGGCGGGTGGCTGGGTGCCGGTGGAACCGGCGCTGACCTGCGCGGCGATCTCGGCGATCTCGGCGGTCGAGGGTCCGGGGGCGGCAACGAACGCGGTCCGCCGGTAGTACCGGAGCTCGCGGATCGACTCCTCGATATCGGCGAGGGCGCGGTGGGCCAGGCCCTTCTCCGGCTGGCCGAAGTAGATGCGCGGATACCAGCGCCGGCACAGTTCTTTGATGGAGCTCACATCGATCATCCGGTAGTGCAGGTGGGCGTCGAGTTCGGGCATGTCGCGGGCGATGAAGCCGCGGTCGGTAGCGATGGAATTGCCGGCGAGCGGCACGGTGCCGGGGGTGGGAACCCACTCGCGCACGTAGTCGAGGACCTGCTGCTGCGCCTGCTCCATCGTGACGGTGGAGCGGCGCACCTCCTCGGTGAGGCCGGATTTGGCGTGCATTTCCTGTACCACCGGCGGCATCGCCGCCAACGCGTCGTCGTCGGCGTGGATGACGATATCGACGCCGTCGCCGAGGATATTGAGATCGCTATCGGTTACGAGCGCGGCCACCTCGATCAGCTTGTCGCTGTCCAGGCGCAGGCCGGTCATCTCGCAATCCATCCACACCATCAATTTGTCGGACACCCCGGCAACCTTAGTGCGCGGACGGTGCGAATCGGACCGACCGCACCGGATGCGCGCCGTCCGGCCCGTTGCGGCCGCCTTCCGGCAAACCTCCCGCTACAGTTTTGCCCAGGTGTATGCGTGCTTCCAGTGGTGTCGGCAGCGGTGGGCAGGGCGACGGAGGATCGGCGATGACCAGTTCCGAGGACAAAGCGGCGAAGGCGGCGGCCGCGCGCAAGGCGGCCGAGGAAGCGGCCCGGGTCGCGGCGGAGGCGGCGGCCGCGGCGGAGGCGGCCGAGGCCGAAGCCGCCGCCGAACCGGCCACCGATGCGAAACCGGCCGAGTCCGAGACGGCAGCACCGACTGCCGGCGCGAAACCGGGTGCCGGCGAGGCTGATTCGATCGCACAACAGATCGCGGCCGGTTACGCCTTCGAGGGGGCGGCGCTGGAACTGGGCGCGGTCGTCGTCGGCGGGGACATCGATCCGGCCGCGCGGGTTCGGATTCCGATGCGCACGCTGAACCGCCACGGTCTCGTCGCCGGCGCCACCGGAACCGGTAAGACCAAGACCCTGCAGGGCATCGCCGAACAGTTGTCCGCGGCAGGCGTCCCGGTGGTGCTCGCCGATGTGAAGGGCGATCTGTCGGGGCTGGCGCAGCAGGGCGAATCGAACGACAAGCTCGCCGCCCGGGCCGCGCAGACCGGTGACGCCGACTGGGCGCCGCACGGATTCCCGACCGAATTCGTCTCTCTCGGCACCGAGGGGATCGGCGTGCCGATTCGCGCGACCATCACCTCGTTCGGTCCCGTTCTGCTCGCTAAAGTGCTGGGGCTCAACGACACTCAGGAATCCACCCTCGGGCTGATCTTCCGCTGGGCCGACACACGCGGGCTGGCACTGCTGGATCTGAAGGACCTGCGTTCGGTGATCCAGCACCTGACCAGTCCGGAGGGGAAGGAGGATCTGAAGGGGATCGGCGGGGTCTCGGCCGCGACGGCCGGGGTGATCCTGCGTGCCCTGGTGAATCTGGAGGCCGACGGCGGCGACACCTTCTTCGGTGAGCCGGAACTCGACCCCGCCGATCTGTTGCGGACCGCCGGCGGACAGGGCGTGATCACGCTGTTCGAACTCGGATCGCAGGCGGCGCGGCCGGTGCTGTTCTCCACCTTCCTGATGTGGGTGCTGGCCGATCTCTTCCAGACCCTGCCGGAAGTCGGCGATGTCGACAAACCCAAGCTGGTGTTCATCTTCGACGAGGCGCATCTGCTGTTCGCCGACGCGTCCAAGGCGTTCCTGGAGCAGGTCGAGCAGACGGTGAAACTGATCCGCTCCAAGGGCGTGGGCGTGTTCTTCTGCACACAATTGCCCACCGATGTGCCCAATGCGGTGCTGTCGCAATTGGGTGCGCGGATTCAGCACGCACTGCGCGCGTTCACCCCGGACGATCAGAAGGCGCTGTCGAGAACGGTGCGCACCTACCCGAAGACCGCCGCCTACGATCTCGAAAACGCGCTCACCGCATTGGGTATCGGTGAGGCGATCGTCACGGTGCTGTCCGAACAGGGTGCGCCGACGCCGGTGGCCTGGACCCGGTTGCGGCCACCGCGGTCGCTGATGAACACCATCGGCGACGACGGCATCCGCTCGCGCGCGCAGTCGAGCCCACTGTTCGAGAAGTACGGCCGCACCGTCGACCGGGAATCCGCCTACGAGATGCTCGCGGCGAAAGTCGTCGCGGCCGAACCCGAACCGCAGCCGGTGCCGCAGGGCTCCGGCGGGCGGGGGCCGGAGCCGGACGTCTCGGCGGCGGAACGGATCATGAGCAATCCGGCGGTGAAGAGTTTCCTGCGTTCGGCGGCCTCGGCCGCGGACCGGGAGATCAGCCGCAGCCTCTTCGGCACCCGCAAACGCTGAGCAGCCCCGGACATCGGACGGTACTCGACCCGCGCCGAGACTCGTTGCCGCTCAGCCCCGATCGCGAAGCAGCAGATCCTCCACGGTCTCGCGCCGCACCAGCTCCCGCATCCGGCCCTCACGGACCGCGACGATCGGCGGCCGCCCCACACCGTTGTAGGCCGAGGCCAGGCTGTGGTGGTAGGCGCCGGTGCACGGCACGGCCAGCAACTCACCGACACGCAGATCGGCGGGTAAACGGATATCGGTGGCGAGGATGTCACCGGCCTCGCAGTAGCGTCCCGCCACGGTGGCGGTGACGGTCGGCCCGGTGGGATGCCGGCCCGCCACCACCGCGTCGTAGCGAGCCCCGTAGAGGGCGACCCGCGGATTGTCGTTCATCCCGCCGTCCACGATCACGAACGTCCGTCCGCCCGGAACGTGCTTGATCGCCGTCACCCGATAGATCGTCACGCCGGCGCGGGCGACGATGCCGCGACCCGGTTCCATCGCGATCACCGGACGGGGGAAGCGATTTCGCGCGCACGCCGCGTCCAGGGCGTCGTCGATGATGTCGGCCAGTTCGGACAGATTCAATTCCGCGTCGCCGGCGCGGTAGGCCACCGCATGGCCGCCGCCCAGATCGAGCTGGGTCAGCAAGACGCCGTAGTCGTGCCGGACCTCCGCCATCCGCGCGACGAGCCGCCGCACCGCTTCTCCGTAATGGGCGGGGTCGTGGATCTGCGAGCCGAGGTGGCAGTGGAAGCCGCGCAGATCCAGCAGGGGATGGTCGATGATCGTCCGGATCGCCTCCTCGGTGGTCTCGTCGTGCGGGGCGAAGCCGAATTTCTGATCGCTGACCCCCGTGCGCACGGCCGGATGTCCGTGCACGTCGATATCGGGAGTCAGGCGCAACAGCACTTGCTGCGGCCGCTCGACGACCGCGCCCAGCAAACTCACCTCGGTGAGCGAGTCGATCACGATCCGCCCCACACCGGCGCCGACCGCGTACTCCAGTTCGGCGAAAGGTTTCCCGCTGCCGTGCAGGATGATTCGCCGCGGATCCACTCCGGCCGACAGGGCGATCGCCAATTCGCCGGCCGAGCACACATCGATGCCGAGGCCCTCGCCGGCGACCAGCCCGGCGATCGTGCGGGTCAGCAGAGCCTTTGCGGCGTAGACGATTTCGGCATCCGGGAAGTGTGCGCGGTACGACCGGCAGCGGGTGTGGATCTCGGTCTCGCCGATCACGTAGGTCGGTGTGCCGTAGCGGTCGGCGACATCGTCGAGGGCGACCCCGTCGACGGTGATGCGGCCCAGTTCGTCGTAGTGCGTCCGGCACGGCCATACGGTGGTGTCCAGTCGCGGGGACGCCATCCCCGAACGGAGGGACGGGAAGATCTCGAGCAACGTCACGGCGTGTCTCCTGTGGTGCCCCGCTTTCTCCTCGACTGCGGGGGTCACTGTCAGGACTACGCCGGTGACAGGCGCCGGAACCGTCTCGATACGCCGTCTTGACCAGCGGCGCCGCGATCTTGACGCCGCCCTGACACCCTGCTGATCAGCCCGCCAGCTTCTTGTAGAACGAGCCGACGATCGGCGCGGTGAGCGCCCGCGGCGCGTACTGGCCTGCGACGCTCATACCCTTGCTGATCAGGCCGGGAACCACGCGCATCTTGTTGCGCGACAAGGCGTCGATGGAGATTTTCGCCGTGTAGGCGGCCGACACCCAGATGAAGTCCGGAATCTTGCTGCCGACCTCGTCCTGATCGGGGTTGTCAGTGCGTACCGGGCCCGGTGCCAGCAGCGTGACGTGCACGCCGCTGCCGGTCAGCTCGCCGCGCAGCGATTCGGAGAAGGTGTTGGTGAAGGCCTTGGTCGCGGCATAGGTGGCGTTGTTGGGGATGGCCATGTTCCCGGCCGCCGAACCGGTGATCAGGATGCCACCGCCGCGGGCGAGCATGCCCGGCAGCACCGCCAGGGTCAGATCGTGGACCGCGACCGCGTTCAGTTCCATCACCGAACGTTCGACGTCGGCGTCCAGGTCGGCGACGGCGCCGAAGGTGGCGACACCGGCGTTGTTGCACAGGATGGCGATCTCGCGACCGGCCAATTCGGCCACCAGCGGCGCGCGCTGTTCCCGATCGGACAGGTCCACCGCGCGAACCTCAGCGGTCACGCCGTAGGTGTCGGTCAGCCGCTGCGCCAGCTCGGCGAGCAGATCGCCGCGCCGGGCGACCAGGATGACCGAATAGCCGCGTTTGGCGAGCTCCTCGGCCAGAGCGGTTCCGATTCCGGAGGACGCTCCGGTGACGACGGCACGGTTGTCGGCGGTGGGTGCAGGCAAGCTCACGGTCGCCGAGCCTAGCCGGACTTCGCCTCGCCGCGGGGCTTGGGCTCGAGGAAGGCGACACCCCAGTCGATATGCCCGTGCCACACCCCGGCGATTCGTCCGCCCTGCACCGCCGGCTTCGGATCCCCGACTGGGCCGCCGGCCGCACGGACCACGGCCACCGTGGCATCGAGATCCGGAGTGCCGAAGGCGACACCGACCAGCGCGGGCCGCTTCGTGGGGGCGGAAACGACCTCCAGGAACGCCTCGCCGACCCGGTAGAAGGCCATTTCCGGGCCTTCCGGGCCGCGCGGGTGGAAGCGCCGCCGCGGGCCGATGCCCAGTACGGCGTTCAGCGCGGCGACGGATTCGTCCAGATCCGGCACCCAGTAGACGACGTGATCGACGAACGTCACCCCGTTGGGATGGGCCGACTCGCTCTCCACATCGTGCAGGATTTCCGGCACACCCAGTGTGGCCGCGTCGGCCTCGATGCCCTCGAACCCCCAGCCGGTGCCGACTCCGAGCGTGCAGGAGATCCGCCCGATTCGCATCGAGCCGTCCTCGGCCGCGAAACCCAATGCGGCCCAGGCCTTCTCGTCGCCGGGCAAACCGAGCCGGGTGAGGGTCGCCATTACAGCGCCGCCGCCAGGCGGGTGCCCTGATCGATGGCCCGCTTGGCATCGAGTTCGGCGGCCACGTCGGCGCCGCCGATCAGATGAATGCGCACCCCCGCCTGCTGGAGCGGCTCGACCAGATCGCGCACCGATTCCTGGCCGGCACACAGGATCACGGTGTCGCAGTCGATGACGGTGGGCCGGTCGCGCTTGTCGCCGAAGCTGATGTGCAGTCCGCGATCATCGATGCGTTCATAGTTGACGCCGCCGATCTGTTCCACCCCCTTCGCCTTGACCGCCGCGCGATGCACCCAGCCGGTGGTCTTACCCAGGCCCTTGCCGAAGGGTGTCGACTTCCGTTGCAGCAGGACGACATCGCGGGGAGCGGGCGAGGGACGCGCGGCGGTCAGCTGGCCCGGCGCCTCCGGATCGTCGGCGGTGACCCCCCACTCCTGCTTCCACTCGTCGAGCTTCAGCGCCGGATGTCCTTCGACGGTGAGGAATTCGCTGACGTCGTAACCGATTCCGCCCGCCCCGATCACCGCGACCTTCTTGCCGACCGGCTTCTCCTCGCGCACCAGTTCGGCGTAAGTGAGCACCTTCGGATGATCGATACCCGGGATGTTCGGAATACGCGGGCGTACGCCGGTGGCGACCACGACGTGGTCGTAACTGCCTTCGATCAGTTCGCCGGCGCTCACCCGGCGGTTGAGGAACACCCGCACCCCGGCGAGTTCCAGTTTGCGGGTGAAATACCGGATCGTCTCGTTGAACTCCTCCTTGCCCGGAATCCGGCGCGCGATATCGAACTGGCCGCCGATCTTGTCGTCGGCCTCGAACAGATCCACCTTGTGGCCGCGCTCGGCCAGGTTCACCGCCGCCGACAGTCCTGCCGGTCCCGCGCCCACGACCGCGATGCGCTGCATACGGCGGGTGGGCAGCAGCCGGAGTTCGGTTTCGTGGCCGGCCCGCGGATTCAGCAGGCAGGACACGGTTTTGTGGACGAAGGCGTGGTCCAGGCAGGCCTGGTTGCAGGCGATGCAGGTGTTGATCTCGTCGTCGCGCGCGGCGCGTGCCTTGGCGGCCCACTCCGGGTCGGCCAGCAGCGGCCGCGCCAGCGACACCAGATCGGCGTCGCCGCGGGTGAGGATCTCCTCGGCGGTCTCGGGCATGTTGATCCGGTTCGAGGCGCAGACCGGAATGTTCACGCGCGCGGTGATTTTCGCGGTGAACTCGACGAAGGCGGCGCGCGGCACCGAGGTGACGATCGTCGGCACCCGCGCCTCGTGCCAGCCGATATCGGTATTGATGATGCTGACGCCCGCGGCCTCCAATTCGGTTGCCAGGGCGATGATTTCGGGCTCGGCCTGACCGTGCTCGACGAATTCGGCCATCGACAGCCGGAAGACGATGACGAAGTCCGTGCCGACCGCGGCCCGGATCCGGCGCACGATCTCCAGCGGGAAACGCCGCCGGTTCTCCGCCGACCCGCCCCAGCGGTCGGTGCGCTTGTTGGTGCGCGGTGCGAGGAACTGGTTGATCAGGTAACCCTCGCCACCCATGATCTCGACACCGTCGTATCCGGCGAACTTCGCCAGCCGCGCACAGCGCACGTAGTCCTCGATGGTGCGCTCGACGCCCTTGTCGGAGAGTTTGCGGGGGCGGAACGGGTTGATCGGCGCCTTGATCGAGGAGGCCGAAACACTGAACGGCACATAGGCATAGCGCCCGGCGTGCAGGATCTGCAGGGCGATCTTGCCGCCCTCGGCGTGCACCGCCCTCGTGATCGCGCGGTGCCGGTACGCCTCGGTCTTGTTGGTGAGTTTGGCGCCCAGCGGCAGCAGCCAGCCCTCGCGGTTGGGTGCGTAGCCGCCGGTGATGATCAGGCCTACGCCGCCGCGGGCGCGCTCGGCGAAATAGGCGGCGAGACGGTTGGTATCCCAGGCGCGATCTTCCAGCCCGGTATGCATCGAACCCATGACCACGCGGTTGCGCAGCGTGGTGTGGCCCAGGTCGAGCGGCTCGAACAGGTGGGGATACGAATGCGGCGAATCGGAATTCGCGGTCATGGGATCACCTTTCGGAAACGGAATCCGGTTGCGGGGCTGAGGCTTCCGGATCGAGTGACGACGAACGCAGCGCACCCCGCAGCCCGGCCAGTACCTCGTCGCACCATTCGACGAAGCCGACCTCGACGCGGATCCCGCCCCGCAACACCAGATACTGGTAGAGAGCGGTGCCGGTGAGCCGGTCCGGAGCGGGGAAATCCTTCTTCTCGATGAGGCGGTACAACTCCAGCCGCTGGGCGTGCTGGTCGCGATGGCGTTCGACCTCGGCGCGCAGTGCTCGGAGATCGCCGTGCGCGGCGGCGCGGATCTTGACGCCCAATTCGCTACGCAGCGGGCCGATATCGTCGGTCGGCTCCGCAATCCAGCGCGCCAGTTCGGCGTGCCCGGCATCGCTGACGGTGTAGACCTTCTTGTCCGGCCGCCCGTCCTGAGCGATCGCCTCGCCGGTGACCCAGCCGCGTTCCTCCATGCGCTTGAGCACCCGGTAGATCTGCTGATGCGTTGCGCTCCAGAAGAATCCGATCGATTTGTCGAATCGGCGCGCCAGTTCGTACCCCGAACCGGCTCGCTCGCTCAGCGATACCAGCAGTGCGTGTTCGAGGGCCATGCCGTGAGGTTAACCGATACCCGCTGTACTATGCAACGTGGTGCATATTCCCGGCCAGGGGAGCCGGAACTGCGAGAAACCTGTGAGCACGTGCCGTTTTCTGTATCATCACCCGCGGTGCTCTGCACTATCTCGGATACGGGAAGGGCGCCTCGCACGGCCGCGAGGCCCGCGGGGCGTCCTTCTGTATGAGGGGCGCTCAGGCGGTGTGAGGTTTCCAGGCGGCCATGCCGAGGGCGATCATTCGGACCTGGCCGACGGTGCGGTCGACGACGAGGGGGCGGTCGCGCAGCGGCGCGGCGACGAAGTCGGCGATGTGGTCGGCGACGGTGGAGACGATCAGGTCGGCGGCCAGTTCCAGATCATCGGTCGGCCAGGCGTCGAGTGCGGGAATTCGCGACATGTCGACCACCAATTCCCTTGTGATCAACTGCATTTCGGAGGCTATCGCGGTGCGTAGTGTCAGTGCGCCGCCGTGGCGTTCGCGGATGAGGAAGCCGTAGAGGTCCTCGCGGCCGGCGATCTGCGCGAAGACGAATCGCACCGTTTCGGCCAGGCGCGCGTCCGGGGTGCGGCGCAAGTGCCGCAGCGCCAGGCGCAGCTGCCTCACGCCCTCGTCGACCAGGGTGTTCCCCAGTTCGTCGAGGGAATCGAAATGGCGATAGAAGGCAGTGGGCACGATCCCCGCCGAGCGGGCGATCTCACGCAGGCTCAGTGCCGCGAATCCGCGCTCGGCCGCCAGCGCCAGCGTGCCGTCCAGCAGCGCTCGGCGCGTGCGCTCCTTGCGCTCGACTCGGGTTTCGGCCTGCTCGCTCATCTCGCTGAGCATACATCCGTTCACGACTGGTCCATTCGAAGAGATGTTGCATCGGTCACACCAGATGCAGGTTGAACTATTGCGGTACCGCCAGGCACACTAGTTCAGTGTACAGATGTGCACCGAAAAGGTGCACGCGAACAAACGACGAAGGCTGGGGAGAACCGCATGGTGGGACTGCTCGATCTGGTCCAGACACTGACCTCGCCGCACCCGCTCGACCGGTATCTGGAGTTGGTGCGGCCGACACTGACGCTGCGCGATATGCGGGCCGAGATCATCGGCGTGGATAGGTCGGTGCCCGGTTCGGTGACCCTCACACTCCGTCCGACCCGGCAGTGGGCCGGTCACGAAGCCGGTCAGTTCGTGCAGGTCGGCGTACTGATCAACGGCGTGAAACACACCCGCTGCTATTCGCCCATCGATGCCGAGGCCGGACCGCGCCGCACCCTCACGTTGACCGTGAAGGCGCATCCGGAGGGGCTGGTGTCGCAATATCTGCACCGGCACGCGAAGCGGGGGATGGTCGTGGACCTCGCGCCCGCCTCCGGGGTGTTCCGGCTGCCGGACCAGCGACCGGACAAGGTGGTGCTGATCAGCGGTGGCAGCGGTATCACGCCGGTGCTGTCGATGTTGGCCACGCTCGTGGCCGAGGGGTATCGCGGCGACGTGGTGTTCCTGCACTACGCCCGCTCGCCCGAGGAGGTGCCGCATCGGGAACTGCTCGCGGATATCGCCCGTCGCCACGACAACGTCGACGTCGTGCTGGGTTATCCCGAACTGGGCCGGTCGGAGCGGCTGGACGGCGCACCGTGGAACTGTGCGGTCGTGCCCGGTGCGAAGTTCCTCGACTACGACGAGCTGTCGCGCATCGCGCCGTTCTTCGCGACGGCGCAGACCTACGTCTGCGGTCCGCCGCCGCTGATGGAGTCCGTGCGTCGCATCTACCAGGCCGAGGATCTCGACGACCGCCTGCACAGCGAGGAGTTCGTCCTCACCGCCGCGCCGGCCGACACCACCGACGTCGAGGGCGTCACCACGTTCTCGGTGAGCGGCACGCAGTCGGAGAACACCGGGGCGAGCCTGCTCGAGCAGGCCGAATCGGCGGGTTTGACGCCGGAATTCGGGTGCCGGATGGGCATCTGCTTCTCCTGCACGGCCGTCAAGCGATCCGGCTGCACCCGCAACCTGCGCAGTGGCGAACTGGACAGCGACCCCGACCAGCCGATCCAGCTGTGCGTCAGCGCGGCGGTCGGCGACGTCGACATCGAAATCTGAGTCGCACCGAAATTCGAAAGGGGAGAACAGCTATGACCATACTCACCGAAACCGAGAACGGACCCTTGGTCCTGTCGCCGGAACAGGTCGCCGAGATCGGCCGGGAGCTGGACGCACTGCGCGACCGCATCACCGCCGACCTGGGGGAGCGCGACCGCGAATACATCTACTCGATCATCAAGGCGCAGCGCGGTTTCGAGATCGCCGGGCGCGGCCTGATGTACCTGGGCTTCCTGCCGCCGTTCTGGCTGGCCGGGGTGGCGGCGCTGAGCCTGTCCAAGATTCTGGACAATATGGAGATCGGCCACAACGTCATGCACGGGCAGTGGGACTGGATGCGTGAACCGGGCCTGAATTCCCGTGTGTTCGAATGGGATACGGTGTGCCCGGCCGATCAGTGGAAGCATTCGCACAACTACATGCACCACACCTACACCAACATCCACGGTCGCGACCGCGACATCGGCTACGGGGTGCTGCGCATCGACGAGGGCCAGCAGTGGAATCCGTACTACCTGGGCAACCCGGTGTACGCGCTGGCGCTGATGCTGCTGTTCGAATGGGGCGTGATGCTGCACGACCTCGAGGCCGACAACATCGTCAAGGGCAAGCGGAAGTGGGCGGATGTCAAGCGCCTGGCCAAGGGGCAGATCCGCAAGGCCGGCCGTCAGGTGCTCAAGGACTACGTCGTCTTCCCGCTGCTGAGCGGCCCGCTGTTCGTCTCCACCCTGGCCGGCAACGTGACCGCCAACCTGGTGCGCAACGTCTGGGCGTACTCGATCATCTTCTGTGGGCACTTCCCATCGGGCGTACAGACGTTCACCGAAGAGGAGACCGAGAACGAGACGCGCGGCGAGTGGTACGTGCGGCAGATGCTCGGCTCGGCCAATATCAGCGGCAGCAAACTGTTCCACATCCTCTCGGGCAATCTGTCCCACCAGATCGAACACCACCTGTTCCCGGATCTGCCGGCCAACCGGTATCCGGAGATCGCGCCCGAGGTCCGCGCGCTGTGCGAGAAGTACGGCCTGCCCTACAACACCGGCCGGTTCAGCAAGCAGGTCGGCTCGGTGTGGCTCAAGATCTGCAAGCTCGCCCTTCCCCCGGCCATCGTCGGGAAAGGCTCGCAGCCTGGTGTTATCGTGATGCGAGAGCGGCAGGTCGAGCCGAGCGAGGTGGGCGGGTAGATGATCGGAAAATTCGAGAGCAACAAGGATCTGATCCAGGAGCTGACATCCTCCGGGGCACGACACGTCGGCAATATCGCAACGATCATTACCGGCACGGTGTCGGAAGTGACGCGCGAAATCGGTGACTGGATCACCGACGCCATCGAGATGCGGGAGGCCGCGGCCGCGGCGCACCGTGATCGGGAGGCGGCGGCCGACGTGAACACCGGGCGCGACCATCCCGATGTTCTGGTCGACGAGCCCGAGCCGGTGCCGAATGTGAATGCGGCCCAGCCCATCATCGATGCCGATGTGGAAATCGTCGATCCGAAACGCTGAGCGGGATCAGAACACCGGCAGCCGGCGCCGGTGCTCGGCGATATCGGTGATCAGGTCCTTGTAGCCGTCGGCCAGTTCGGCGAGGCGCACCCAGTGCAGGTGTGCCTCGCCGTCCGGTGTGGAGGCGGGGAGCTCGTCCGCGGGATAGTTCGAGGCGGGCAGACCGAGCGCATGATGGGCGGCGACCCATTTGCCGGCCATGCGGTCGATGACCGCGCCGAGGGTTTCGGTGTGCAGCGAGGCGCCGTCCCGGTGCGCGATGTTGTCGGCTACCCAGACGTCGATACATTCGATCAGCCGGGTGCGGTCACGATCGATGTTGTCGACCAATCGGCTGGCGCCGGCCACGCGGGCGCTCGAGGCCTTCGGCGCCTGCGCCTCCTGATAGGCGTGCCGGCGCAGCTCGTGGCAGCGGACCAGCTCCCGGGCCACCTCGAGCACCGGATGGTCGCCGGGTGGCGGTGTCGTGGACCGGAATGCGCGCAGCAGCGCGGATACCGACGGAAGTGCGCCGGTCGCGTCGTTGTCCCCGACGTATGCGGTCGCCATCGTCTCCCACCCTCGTCTCAGCGGTCGGAATCTGGTTACGCCAGGGCCGAGGAGGTTTTCGGGAGGGGCTCCCCTCGGCTCCGGCGTAGTCCCGCGGAATCGAACGCCGGCTGTTCGGTCGCACTGCTCACGGGGGTACGAACCGGGATATCCGCGACGATGCGATAGACGTGTCCGAATGCGGGGACATATTCAGGAAAGCGTGTCCTGACTTGGCACGCAACGGTTGACGCGCCGAACACCCAAGGTGGCGGACAATCGTTATACGCATCACGCGGGGATCACATGATCGCGAAGATCCACCATCGGCGGCGCGGCGCCTGCGCGACCGGTCGCGGATGGCTAGCCTGAGAATTTGTGCCCGCCTATATCTCTTCGCCGGAGCTGACCTTCGGCTTCCTGTTCGCTCTGGAAGATCCCGAGCGAATCGCCGAGGTGGTGCGAAATCTGATGGAGCGTCGCACGGTCTCGGTCTTCCGTCTGGCGCACGTCTCCGGCGCGGCCGGTCCGCCGGAACGTTATGTCGTGAACTGGGCTGCCATTCCGCAGATTTCGATCACCACCGCCGCACCGGACGCCGACGCCATGCAGGCCGAGCGGATCATGCTGGTCAACGCATTCCTGGGCGAGGGCGGGGAGGTCAGCTTGTACTCGGCGGACAGCAATCACCCAGACGACAAGCGACAGTGACGATTTCCCATCGGCAACACAGAGGTTTCCGTTACGGAGACACTCCACACAGCGGCTCTTACATCTCTCTCAGCTACCGGCCAGCGGCGATTAAGTTCCGGCCAGCAGGGTGGGTTCTGGTCGATCGCCCGACACGGGCGTCGACGGCCTGTGCCCCCTACAGAGAGGTAGAAGCATGATTCCGGTCATCATCGACACCGGTAGCGCCGCGCTGAGCGGCATCCTCGACACCGGCAGCGCCGCCCTCAGCGGCGTGCTGAACACCCTGTTCACCGGGTCGTTCGGCGGCTGACTCCGGCCCGCCCCCGGGGCTCGTGTCCCGGGCCACCGCTCCGGCACCCGAGGGCGCCGGAGCGGTGCCGTCTCCGGCGGAGTAGATGCGGCGAACGACGTCCTCGATATCGGGTTCCTCGATGGACAGGTCGCGCACCTCGACCCGATTCGAGATGGCGGCGAGAAGCTGTGCGGCGGTGGTGATTTCGGGATCGAAAGCCAGCCGCTGCCGCATGCCGTCGGCCTCGGCCGCCAGCAGCGTGGCCCCCGCGAGGCCGGTGAGATCGTCGCTGGGCCGGGCCAGATCCACCACCAGGACGCGCCGCGCGCCGACGGTGCGCGCCAGGCCCGGCAGTGTGCCGTCGTAGGCGAGGCGGCCGTGGTCGACCACCAGTACCCGTTCGCAGAGGCGTTCGATATCGCCCATATCGTGGGTGGTGAGCAGCAGTGTGGTGCCGCTTTCCGCCCGTTCCCGGCGCAGGAATTCCCGCAGGCGCTGTTTGGACAGCACGTCGAGGCCGATGGTCGGCTCATCGAGAATCAGCAGCTCCGGACGATGCAGGAGTGCCGCGGCGATTTCGGCGCGCATCCGCTGGCCGAGGGAGAGCTGACGCACCGGGGTGTCGAGGGTGTGTCCCATCTCGAGCTGTTCGACGAGTTCGTCCGTGCGACGACGCGCCGCGGCCGGTTCCAGGCGATGGATGGCGGCCAGAATGGTGAACGATTCGCGCAGCGGCAGATCCCACCACAGTTGTGACCGCTGTCCGAACACCACGCCGATCCGCCCGGCCAGTTCGCGCCGCCGGCGCACCGGGTCGAGCCCGCAGGTGCGCACTGTGCCGGAGGTCGGCACGAGGATGCCGGTGAGCATCTTGATCGTGGTGGATTTCCCGGCCCCGTTGGCGCCGATATAGCCGACAGCCGAACCGGATTCGATGTGAAAGCTCATCGAGTCGACTGCGGTGAGCACCTCGCGCACGTGCCCGCGGCCCCGGCGGCTGCGCCGGAGCACGAATTGCCTGGTCAGCTCCGATACTTCGACGGTGTTCATCCGCCCCCTCCCTGGTAGTGGCGTACCCCGATGCGCCAGAGCGTCAACGCCATTATCCAAACCCACAGCGCCGCAAGCGGTCCGAACCAGGCCAGACCGGCGGGCAGCCACGGCGGTCCGGGAAGGCCGAGGAGGGCGATCGTGGGCAGATAGGCGACGAACGACACCGGTATCGCGAACCCGAACAATGCCCGCAGTGGGCCGGAGAACACCGAACTCGGCTGCTGGGAGGCGAAGGATCCGCCGTAGGTGAAGCTGTTGGTGAGTTCCGATCCGTCCACCAGGTGGAATTGCAGGCCCGCGGCGCAGACGAACAGTCCGGCGAAAATGGCGATCCCGCCCAGTGTGCTGCTCACCGCCAGCGCGATATGCGTTGGGCTCCAATCGATATCGTTGCCGATCAGGCCGGCGATCAGGACCACCGCAGCGACGGTGGCCCGCGACAGACGCCGCAGCGACACATCGCTGGTGATCAACTGGAGCAGCAGGGGCTGGGGTCGCAGGTGAAAGGCGTCGAGGGTGCCCATCCGAATGTAGGTCGCGAGGGTGTCGGTGTGGCCGACGGCGATCTGCGCGAGCGCGAAACTCAGGTTGGACAGACCGAACAGCAGCAGCATCTGGGTCGAGTTCAGGCCGCCCAGCGCCGTGACGTTGTGGTAGATCAGCCACATCTCCGCGAATTCGACCACGCCGATCAGCAGGGAGGACAACAGGTCGGTGGCGAAGGAGAGCGGATAGGCGCGCTGTGAGCGCATCCGCGAACGCAGTACGGCCACATAGGGTGTGAGCCTGCTCCCGTACGGTGCGAGCTCAGCCACCCTGCACCTCCAGTTTGCGCCGGCCCGCCGCGATGAGCGTCCGGCCGATGCCGATCGCGATGGCGATCCACAACACCTGCATGCCGATGACCGACCACGCCGCCGAACCCGTCACCCGACCCGACAACACGTCGACCGGCCCCTGCAGCAGCCAGGGAAACGGGGTCAGCCGTGCGGCGGCGGCCAGCGGTGCCGGAAACAGGTGGACGGGTACGTAGAGGCCGGCGAAGAACGTGGACAGGATCTGGTAGAGCATCCGGATTCCGCGCGTCTCGATCAGCCAGAAGCCCAGCAGGCTCACCGCGAACAGCAGCAACAACGAAAGGGTCACGGCCGCAACGACACTGACGGCGCCGAGTAGATACGGCGCGAAGGCGCCGGGCAACACCAGTTGCGCCGTGATGAGACCGGTGGCGACCGACGGCAGGCCGCGCAGCGCCAGCGTGCACGACGAGCCGCCGAGATCGGTTGCCAGATAGAAGAATTGGATATCGATGGGGCGTTGCAGATCGACCGCCACATCGCCGGTGCGCACCCGCTCCGCGATATCGTGCGGCGGCCCCATCACCCGCAGGGCACCCAGCATGGCCTGCGACAACCATACGTAGGCGCCGATCGACGCACCGGTGTAGCCGCCGAAGCCCGGCGTGGAGCGCGCCGCCGCGATCATCACCGCGGCGCGAATGAGGCCGAAGACGACATTGGCGGCCAGGCCCGCGAAGACGGCCGACCGGTAATTCCATTGGCGTCGGAAGCCGGCGCCGAACAGACGTGAATAAACCCCCGAGAGTGCGCGCACAAGTCGTCCAGAATACGACGCGGTCGCTCACTCGGCGAGCGAATTTCGAAGAATCGAAGTGGGGAAGTCCGAGCGGTCGGTATGGTCGTCGCACCCGATGGCCGGGCCGGCTCGGATGCTCGACGGTTGCCGGACCCGCCTGTCGGGGCGCGGTGGGGCGATGTCCCGGGCGTTGCCGGGGCCGATATGGATTTGCGCAAAACCTTGCCGCGACCTCCATCGCAGTGTTAGAAACAGTCATGTTTCACACTGGGGTCGCCGCGGTGGCTCCCGCCCCTGAGGACCGCCTATGACCACCGTTTTCGAAACGCTGGAATCGGATGTGCGCGGATACTGCCGGGTCTGGCCGACGGTCTTCGACACCGCCCGCGGCGCCTGGCTCCGCGACGAGCAGGGGCGTGAATACCTCGATTTCTTCGCCGGCGCGGGCGCGCTCAACTACGGGCACAACAATCCGCTGCTCAAAGCGGCGCTCATCGACTACATCGCGCGGGACGGCCTGACGCATGGCCTGGACATGGCTACGGCGGCCAAACGCGATCTGCTCGAGACGCTGCGCGATCTGATCCTGGCTCCCCGTGGTCTCGACTACAAGGTGCAATTCCCGGGGCCGACCGGGGCGAACGCGGTGGAGGCGGCGCTCAAGCTGGCGCGCAAGGTCACCGGTCGCACCACCGTGCTGAACTTCACCAACGCCTTTCACGGGATGACCCTGGGCGCCCTGGCGGTGACCGGCAACGCCGCCAAACGCGCCGGTGCGGGGGTGCCGCTGACCCATGCGCAGCCGCTGCCCTACGACGGGTACCTCGGTGGTGGGATCGATGAATGGGTCTGGGCGGAGCGCATTCTCGACGACACGTCCTCCGGGGTCGACAGACCCGCCGCGGTGATCGTGGAGACCGTTCAGGGAGAGGGCGGGGTCAACGTCGCGGGCGTGCAGTGGCTGCGCCGGTTGTCGGATCTGGTGGCGGCGCGCGGCATCCTGCTGATCGTCGACGACGTGCAGATGGGCTGTGGGCGCACCGGCCCGTTCTTCTCCTTCGAGACCGCCGGCATCGTTCCCGACATCGTGGTGTTGTCGAAGTCGATCGGTGGCTACGGCCTGCCGATGGCACTGGTGCTGATGAAGCGGGAACTCGACCAGTGGGCGCCCGGTGAGCACAACGGGACGTTCCGCGGCAACAATCCCGCCTTCGTCACGGCACGGGCGGCGTTGACCCGCTACTGGAGCGACGACCGGCTCGAACTGGCCACCCTCGCCCGCGGTGAACGGGTGCGGCGGGCGCTGACCGGCATCGCCGACTCGGTCGGCGGATTGTCCACGCGGGGACGGGGTTTGGTACACGGCCTCGTCTTCGACGATGCCTCCGAGGCGGGCAAAGTCAGCCGGGTGGCCTTCGAGGAGGGGCTGCTGGTGGAGACCTCCGGGGCCTGTGACGAGGTGGTGAAACTGCTTCCGCCGCTGATCATTTCGGATTCCGAGCTGGACCACGGACTCGACATCCTCGCGCGCGCGGTCGATATCGTCTGCGGCAGGCGCGGGTAGGGGGATCGGACCGTCGGCTGCCGACCCACACCCGGCAGCCGACCGCGGGGCCGGGTTCCGCTGCGGGGCCCGGTCCCGCACCTTCGGGTGCGCCGCGGACGGCTACGAAAACCGGCGGCTACGAATCGGATGTTTTCATCTTGTCGAGGATCCTGGGCTGCCACTGGTAGAACCAGCTGAATTTGTAGGATTCTCCGGCGGGCGACGACGTGGCGGCGAAGGTGAATCGGCGATCGTTCGTGGCGAACGGGGCCTTGTCGGCGAGTTCCTGGAACCGCGGCTCGATCGGAATCGGAAGTGTGGCCGGATCCGGGGTGATCACCGGGAAGCACAGTCGCTCGATCCGGGAGGATTCCCAGCCGAACGTGGCGTATATGTCGAATGCCTTCGCGGTGAGGGCGAGGAATTGCGCGCTCGGTTCCGGAAATCCGGCGTCCCGATGCAGTGCGGCGACAGCCTCGGGTGCGAAGTGCTCGGCGGGCAGTCCCGGAAAGTACACGTTCATCGTCTTGTCGTGGTAGTCGATGCCGAGCAGGCCGACCTTGTCCGCCAAGCCGTGCCTGGCGAACATGTCGACGTGGTCGGCGAGGGCGGCCGGCATGGACGGGAGCGAAGCGAGTTCCGATACGTTCCGGACGTCGTCCGCGGGAAAGAACGGCCAGATCTTCTTGAAGCCGCCGGCGACGCCGATATCGATGCCGTAACTGTCGACGGGGCATTGTTTCCGGACCTGGTCCAGCAGGGATCCGATCGGATGATCGGTCGCCGGGATCAGTCCGTTCGAGCGCGCGATGTCGTAGGGGTCGATGTCGGTGGGCAGCGTGAGGAAGCGATAGTCGAGGTCTCCCGCGCGACGGGCCTCGGTGACGACTCGGAAAGAGATCACCGACTGCGTGAGCATCGTGCCGAATGCGGTCAGGACCGGCCATACCGCGTCTCGGGTGCACGGGACGTTCGCCAGCCGCGCGGATTTCTCGATGGCCACATACAGATCGTCCAGCGCGGATTCGGTAGTGGTGGACATGCGTCCTTCCTGAGAGGGTGCTACGAACAACAGCGCGGTCTCGGCGAGACGACGGCCGGGCAGTACGTCGTGCCCCGGCGGAGTCGAATGCGGAACGCGCACAGTATTTTACGGAGAAATGGCACCGAGAGATTTCGATCGACTGCCCGCTGCTGGGAGCCTGCCGGATCGGAACGTGCCGAACGAGGAAGGAGGAGCGCTGGGGGGATGCGGATATCGGGTGCGCTCGAGCGAGAAGGAGTGACGCTACCGGCCCGATACTTTCGTGGAGCGGATGACGGGATTCGAACCCGCGACCCTCACCTTGGCAAGGTGATGCGCTACCAACTGCGCTACATCCGCATCCCGCCTCGCGGCGGTGCGAGAAAAACAATAGCCGATAGCGGCGCGCAACCGCGAATCCGCAGGTGAGCGCGCTGCGTATGGGGGCCTCAGCTGAGCAGGAGGTGGACCTGCAATTCACCCACCAGGAAGCCGAGTACACCGCCGATGGCGACCAGTTTCCACTCGTCCTGTTTGAATGCCGGGCGCAGCAGCCCTTCGTATTCGTCGTCGGTGAGCTGGCGGGTCTTCTCGATCACCAGATTGCGCAGATCCAGCGTGCGCATCGCGTGGTCTTCGAAACCGGCGGCGGCACTGCGGATATAGGCCAGCATCTCGGGGACGATCTCGCGTTTGACCCGAGTGATGGAGTCGCCGGCGACGAGCATCACCAGCGGTCGCGCGGGTGCGGACTGGATATCGATGAATTCGTCCATGCGCCGCGCCAGGATCGACGCCAGCCGGTCCGAACGCTCTCCGTTGAGGACCGCCTCGAGCATCTTGGCCGGGGTGAGGATTTCGGTGGCGATCAGATCGCCGTAGTCGACGCAGACCTGTTCGCGGCGCTTGTGGAACAGTCCCTGCCAGCCGATGCGGCCGAAGATCCGCCACGGCCGGACGGGCCGGAAGATCATCTGCAGCGCCAGCCAGTCGGTGACCAGGCCGGTGAATCCGCCGAACAGCGGCATCAGCCAGGAGGAGTGGGTGAAGGCCCAGGTGACCATCTGCACGAATCCCAGCAGAGTGCCGAACAACAGGCCGGAGCGCACGATGAAGCGCAACTCGTGATGGCCCACCCGGCGCACCATCTCCACGAGCAGCGCCTTGTCGTTGACGAGGGTGTCGATGGCGATGGACCGCAGATCCATGATCTGGTCGAGGTTGGTCCGCAGGTCGGTGACGATCTCGTCGATGAGGTCGGGGACATCGCGCTGGACGCGGCGGATCATCGCCTCGCGGGCGAACTGCGGCATCGTCACCCACAGCCGCGGTTCGTAGCGCATCATCAGCTCGTCGACGGTGTGCGCGACGGCGTCGTCGAGCGGTTCGCGCAGGGTGGTGGTGAGCTCGGCGACGTCGATGCGGCCGAGGATCTCCTGCGGATCGATCAGCCGCGAGAACATCAGATCCACCGCGATCGTCGCCATCCGCGGCGCCGCCTTCGGGATCACGCCCTGCCAGCCGAACCAGGGCGGGATGCCGCGGAATTCCAGCGGGCGGCACAGCATTTCGACGGCGACGAGTTTGGTGGTCCAGCCGATGAACGCGGCGATCACCGGAATCGAGCAGTAGAGCAACCAGTGCTCGGTGAAATCGGCGATCACGCGTCCGCCCGGTGGGGGAGCGGTGCACAGCGGTGATTCGGCGAACAGCGCCGCAGCGATGGAGAAATGTGGAGCCGCACGCGCGAACTGTAACAGGTTCTATAGGGGCGCTTACTGGGAGCCGGGGGTGGCCGCCAGGAACATGTAGCTCTTCTCCTCGACCCGCCGCGCGATCCGCCACGCGCCGTCCACGCGCGTGAAGGTGTCCAGGTACCACAGGCCGCACAGCATGAGGTTCTGCTGACCCTCGGCTCCGCCGAGGAGCATCGGGTTGTGGCACATGGTGCGGCCGGTGGCGGTGTCCCCGTCGACAGTGATCGAGGAGTTGCTGATCAGATGCTGGAAGGCGGGGAAGTTCGGCATCACCGTGGCGAGGAACTTCTTGATCTCGGGCAGTCCACCGCTGGCGCCGCCCATGGCCGAATAGTCGATGTGCGCGTCCGCGGTGAAGATGTCGTCGAGCAGATCCCACTGCTGGGTGTCCACGGCATGGGAGTATCGGACCATCAGATCCTCGATCTCGATCCGATCCGAAATCTCTTGCAGCGACAGCATTTTTCCTCCAGTGGTAGCGGCTCGGCGACGATGCGGGCTATTCGGAAGCCGCGCCGAAGGCGCGCACCAGCGTGCGCGGCGCCTTGTGTCGCCAGGCGTCGGTGAGCAACTCGCTCAGTAGGCCGGTGTCGGCGGCGCCGAGGTCGACGCGGACCGCCGACAGGCGCTGACCCCACCACTTCTCCGCGCAGCAGTCCGGATATTCCGCGACCGCCTCCCGGATATCGGCTGCGCTCGCCATCACATGGGCGTGGCCGGGATCGGGCAGCGTCGCGAAGATCGCCTTGCGGACGCGGAACGACGGCATGTCGAAATGCGGCGCCTCGGTGGACTCGGGTAGTCCCAGCGCAATCCGCCGGACGTCGTCGGCATCGGCCATGGGCCGATTATGGGGCCGAATCCGTGCCCTCGCGGGCGGATCGGTGAGATGGGCCGGACTCAGCCGAGATCGCCGAGGGCGGACTCGATCACACGGTGGAAGGTGGGGTAGGCGTAGATCATCTCCCGCAGCGTGGTGACCGGAACCCGGGCGTGCACCGCGACGGCCAAGGCGCTCAGCACCTCGCCGCCGACCGGGCCGACCGAGGTGGCGCCGACCAGAATGCCGCGATCGGCGTCGGCGACCAGCTTGACGAATCCGGCGTTGCCGGGGCCGTGGATCCAGCCTCGGGTCGAATCCGGGACTTCGGCCCGGCCGGTCCAGACGCTCAGTCCGGCCTCGCGGGCCTGCGACTCCGTCATCCCGACCGCGCCCACCTCCGGTTCGGTGAAGGTGACATTGGGAACCGCGTGATACTGCGCGGGTTCGCCGGGGGAGCCGAGGATATCCGCGGCGGCGATGCGCGCCTGATACATCGACATATGGGTGAAGGCGCCGTGCCCGGTGACGTCCCCGATCGCCCAGACTCCCTCGGCGGCGCGCAGCCGGTCGTCGACCCGGATGCCGTGCGCACGCTCGTCCAGGCCGATGGCGCCGACGCCCAGTGCGGACAGGTCGGTGTAGCGGCCGGCGGCGACCAGCAGATGCTGGGCGCGGATCGGATCGCCGTTGCTCAGCCGGACCGTGAAATAGCTGCCGTCGTGGTCGATTCGGATGGCCTCGACGCCGGTGCGAACCGAAATCCCCTCCTCGGCAAAGGTTTTCGCCAGGATTTCGGCGGCCTCGGGCTCGGCGCGCGGGAGCAGCCGGCTGCGTACGACAATCGTCACCTCGGCTCCGAACCGGGAGAAGATCTGCGCGAATTCCGCGCCGACCGGTCCGCCGCCGAGCACGATCAGGGATTCCGGCGCCTCGGTGGTGGTCACCGCCTCCCGGTTGGTCCAGTACGGGGTGCCGGCCAAGCCCTCGATCGGCGGTACGGACGGGGCGGTGCCGGGATTCAGCACGATCGCGCGCTGGGCGCGGAACTCGCGCGGTCCGTCGGCGGTGTCCACGCGGACCTGACCCGGACCGGTGATGCGCCCCCAGCCCCGCACGAAGGTACCGCCGGCGGATTCGAAACGTTCGACCGCGACCTTGTCGTCCCAGTTGTCGGTCGCCTCGTCGCGGATCCGCTTCGCCACCGGCGCCCAATCCGCCTGCACCTGGGCGCTTCCCGCGAGTGTGCCCACGCGCCGGGCCTCGGCGAGAGTCTCGGCGGCGCGCACCATCATCTTGGTAGGCACGCAGGCGTAGTAGGGGCATTCGCCGCCCAGCAGCCGGCCTTCGACGCCGACCACCGCGAGCCCGGCCTGCGCCAAGTCGGTCGCCACGGCCTCGCCGCCGGGCCCCATGCCGATGACGACGGCATCCACGGATTCGGTCGCCGGGGTTTCGGCGGGCATGTGATCACGCTCCTCTGATTCGACTCGGTGGGGACGGCGGGGTCCCGCAGACCATGGTGACAGCTGGGACGCCGCCGGTGGGGGATCGACAGGTGCCGATCGTGGCATTCCGTTGCGCGGGCGCCGTCGGAGGAGATCGCACGAAGCTTCGTCCGCCGCGAAAAGGCCGCTCGCACATGGTCGTCGGTGGGAAGCCGGTGCGGTTGACGCGGTTTCGCCGAACCGTTTAGGTGAGCAGCATGCGAATCGGCGGTGCGGGAATTCTCGACGTGCTCGGTAGCCGCCGGACGGCGGTGGCGGCGCTGGCGACGATCACCGGCTTCTACTACTTGTTCGTCGCGATCACCAACTGCACCGATACCGTCACCAATCGCCGGGGCGTGGTCGCCGTGTTGTCCATGCGGTCCACCATCCACAATCCGGGTACCGACTGGCGTGCGATCACCAACGGCAACATCGCGCTGGTGGTCTACATCCTCGTGGTGATCTGGGAATTCTCCATCGCCCTCGTGCTGCTGGTCGCCGCGGCCTGCTGGCTGCGGGAGCTGAGCGGTCGGCCACGCCGGGTGCCGATGCGGCCGGGCACGGCGGCGAAGTTGTCCAGTATCGGCTGGACGATGGCGGTGCTGCTGTTCGCGGGGGCGTTCCTGACCGTCGGCGGGGAGTGGTTCCGGATGTGGGCGAACAAGGAGGTCAACGCGTCGTCGGCGGCGTTGCAGAACTTCCTGATCGCCGGGATCGGACTGGTGCTGGTCCATCTGCCCGACTCGGCGCCGCAGGCGGCTTCGCGCTCGGAATGAACTGCGGCCGTTCGGGAACAGGGCCCGGCCGCCCCGGGTTGCAGCCCGTATGGAACTCGACAGCGCGCTCGACTTCGCTCGTACGACCTCGCGGTCTGTCCTGACGACCGTGCGCCGCAACGGCCGCCCGCAGCTGTCCAATGTCACGCACTGGGTCGCACCCGACGGCGTCATCCGGATCTCCATCACGGCGGACCGGGCCAAGTACGCCAATCTGCGCCGGGAGCCGTGGGCGGCCCTGCACGTCACGCGCGACGACTTCTGGGCCTATGCCGTCCTGGAGGCCGATGTCGAACTGACCCCGGTGGCCGCGAGCACCGACGACGCCACCGTGGAGGAGTTGATCGCCTACTACCGCGCGCTCAGCGGCGAGCACCCGGACTGGGAGGACTACCGCCGCGCGATGGTCGCCGACCGCCGGGTGATCGCGCGCCTGCGTCCCACCCGCGCCTACGGCATGCTGCCCTGAGGACGGCGTTCCCCAGGAGTGGGTAGTGCCTCGGGAATCCATTGCGGTGCGCGCTTTTCCATGAAGGCGCGCATTCCCTCACGCGGTTCCGGCGAGGTTTCCAGGGCCAGGAACATGGTCTGGTAGTCGATGTTGCCGTAGCGCTCGTTCGGCATGCGCTTGACCTGGGCGCGGGCCTGCGGTGCGGTCTGCAGGATCTCGGTGACCGCTGCGACGGCCGCCGCGCGCAGCCGTTCGTGTGCCACCACCCGGCTGATGACGCCGAGTCACTGCGCCTCGGCGGCATCGAATCGCAGCCCCGCTGCCCCGAGATCGTCGCTCATTTTGGAAGAATAACAATCTCGCTATTCGGAGATGCGGTTCTCGCCGGGGCCGATTCGACTTCACCGGCGCATAACCTTGCGGCAACATTCGACATGCATGCTGGCACCCTCCGCTGAATCGAAAGGTACGAACCCGAATGGACTTTCTCACTGTGCTCGTGGACATGTTGGCTGCGCTGGGGGCCAGCGGTAGCGCGGCCTGACCACCCATCACGACACACCCCGGCCCACCACATCACGGATGTGGTGGGCCGCAGGCGTTCCGGGGGTGCCGCCGTGGGACATCATCCGACCCGGCCGGGTACTCCTCGAGCGGCACCACATCACGCGACCACGCCGACAGGATCGGAGTCACGACCCGCCAGGCCTGTTCGGCCTCGTCCGCGCGAATCGAGAGGGCGGGGTCACCGTTCAGTACATCGAGCAGGAGCCTGCCGTAGGCCGGTAACTCCGGCGGCTGGACCTGCGCGGTCAGGGTGAGTGGTACCAGGGTTCCGGCGGTGGCGCCGACAGCTGTGAGACCGAGCGACAGGCTTTCGGGAGCGAGCCCGAACCGCAGCACATTGGGCTCCGGCGTCCCCCGATGACCGAAAGGCATATGAGGCACCGGGCGGAAGTGGACGGCGACCTCGTTGCGATCGGCCCCCAGCGCCTTCCCGCTGCGGAGTACGAAGGTCGTGCCCGACCACCGCCAACTATCCAGTGTCAGCTCGACCTCGGCGAAGGTTTCGGTCCGGCGACCCGGGTCGACGCCGTCCTCGTCGACGTAGGACGGCACGTCGCGATCGCCGATTCGCCCCGCGAGATATCGCCCGCGGCGCGTGCGGGCGGCGACATCGGCATCGGTCAGCGGGCGCACCGAGCGCAGAACGTCGACCTTCCGGTCGCGCAGGTCACGTTCGGACAGCGTGATCGGAGGTTCCATGGCGATCAGGCACAACAGCTGGAGCAGGTGGTTCTGCACCATGTCCTTGAGGGCGCCGACATGGTCGTAATATCCGGCCCTTCCCTCGAGGGTGAGGGTTTCGTCCCAGACGATCTCCACCTTGGCGATGTGCGCACTGTTCCAGATGGATTCGAGGACGCGATTGGCCAGCCGGCTGCCGAGCAGGTTCTGCACCGTGGTCATGGCGAGGAAGTGGTCCACCCGGAAAACAGCTCGTTCGGGCACCAGATCGGCCAGCAGCCGGTTGAGGTTCTCGGCACTCTCGAGATCTTCGCCGAACGGTTTCTCGAGGACGATGCGGCTGCCCGCGGGCAGTCCCACTTCGTGCAGGGTCGTGATCGCGGCGGGGAACACCGCAGGGGGAAGGGCGAGGTAGACCGCCACCGGACCGTCGCCGGCGATCGCCGCCGCCACCTCCTCCGCATTCCGGATGTCTGCGCGGCGGTACCGCGTCGCGGCCGCGACCGCCTTTCTCGCCTCGGGCGGCGCCTCCGCGGCATGCTGCTCCAACTGAGACACCACCCACTCGTGGAACTGTTCGTCGCCGCGGCCCTTCCGATCGGCGCACACCGCATCGAAGCGGCTGTCCAGATGTCCGGCTCGGAACAGCGCGGCCAAGGCCGGCAACAGGTATCGCCCGGCGAGATCGCCGGTGCCGCCGAAGACGACCAGGCGCGTGATCATGAACCCGCCTTAGC
This sequence comes from Nocardia mikamii NBRC 108933, assembly GCF_001613505.1. Lineage (GTDB taxonomy): Bacteria > Actinomycetota > Actinomycetes > Mycobacteriales > Mycobacteriaceae > Nocardia > Nocardia mikamii. The sequence continues at coordinate 648,388 of NZ_BDCM01000014.1, read as the reverse complement.
TCGTGCGAGTTTCACCCCGCTGGAAATGATGCCGATATGACTGAACGCCTGCGGAAAGTTACCCATGAACGCGCCGGTCGCCGGGTCGATCTGCTCGGCGAGCAGACCCACGGTGCTCGCACGGGCGCACAGGGAGGTGTAGAGCCGCTCGGCGTCCTCGAGCCGTCCCTGGGCGGTGAGGTTGTCGACCAGCCAGAAACTGCACAGCAGGAACGCGCCCTCGTTTCCGGCCAGCCCGTCGGGTGATTCGTCGTGCAGATAGCGATACAGCAGACCGTCGCCGGCGCCCAGCCGATCCGCCACCGCCGCGGTCGTCGCCGTCATACGGGGATGATCGGCGGGAACGACGCGGCGCAACGGCAGCGCCAGCAGGCTCGCATCCAGTTCGCCGCCACCGTCGAGATGGGCGCTGAGCGTCCGGGCCCGTTCGTCCCACGAGTTCTTCAGGATCGCCTCACGGATCTCGTTCGCGGTGCTGCGCCACATCGCGACGGGGCCGGGCAGGTCGAATCGTTCCCCGATCGACGCGGCGCGATGCAGGGCCACCTGGCACAGCGCCGCGGAATAGGTGAATATCCGTCCCGGGCTGCGCACTTCCCAGATTCCCTGATCCGGTTCCTGCCACGATCGCCCCGCTGCTTCGGCCAGATCGGACAGGTTCGACCACAGCACCGGCTGCAGTTCACCGCCGGTGCGCAGCCATTGGTCGGCGCAGTCGAGGATCTCGCCGTAGACGTCGTGCTGGCGCTGGTCGGTGGCGCCGTTGCCCCAGCGCACCGGGCCGCTGGCGCGGTAGCCTTCCAAGCCGGTGTCGACCATCTCGTCCGGGACCGGATCACCGTCGATGTCGTACATGATGCGCGGCTCGCCGCTGCGCTCGAACGCGTCGAGCACCCAGCCGAGAAAGGCGTCGGCCTCGTTGCGGAAACCGATGCGGCGCAAGGCGTAGACGGCATAAGAGGCGTCGCGGATCCACACGTAGCGGTAGTCCCAGTTGCGGACCCCGCCGATCGGCGCCGGCAGCGACGAGGTGGGTGCCGCGACGACCGATCCGCTCACCCAGTGATCGCAGAGTTTGAGGGTGATCGCGGAGCGTCGGACCAGTGCCTGCTCGGGACCGTCGTAGGTGCACGTGCGCATCCAGGAGCGCCATGCGTCGGCGGTGTGGCGCAGCATCGCCTCGGCGTCGAAACGATGGTGGCGGTGGAAGCGTCCCCACGACAGCACCAGCTCCAGTCGCTCACCCTGTACCAGGTCGACGATGGTGTGCACACCGTCCAGCGGCCGGTCGGCGCGCAGATGCAGCCGCAGGTTCGGCTGGGAGGCGACCCGGATCTCCAGCCCGCTGAGCACCGGCCGCAACTGCGCACCGCCCTGTGGGGCGATCTCGACCGACACCCGGACATGCCCGCTCACGACGATCGCGGAGCGAACCAATTCCGAGCGATCGGCGGGCGCGTCGTCGCCGAGGTCCGAGCCGGGGCGCACCACCATGGCGTCGGTCACTCGGAGAACGCCGGTGGCGCTGCGCAATTCGGTCTCCAGCACGCCGGTGTCCGGCTGATAGCGCTGGCGGCCTTCCAGCGGATCGGTCGGCGCGACGGTGAAATGGCCGCCGCGGGCGTGGTCGAGCAGCCCGCAGAACAGCGGTTGGGCATCGAAGCGCGGCAGGCACAGCCACGGGATCGAACCGTCCACCCCGACCAGCGCGGCCGTCGTACCGTCTCCGATCAGACCGTAGTCCTCCAGCCGGAGGTACCCGTCGTTCCGGTGGATCGGCCGGAACGGTGGATCGGGATCGTGCACGCCATCCCCTTCCACGAATGGAACGCCCGGCGACAACTAGAGGGAAGGCTATCAGCTGGCATCCGCACGGAAAGTGGAACTGAGCGGCCGATACCTGCTCGAAATGCCGAGTGGTCAATCGGACTGGCTAACGCAAGATCGCCAGGGGCACAGGCGGCGGGAATCGGAAACCGGGTGTCGACGGCCCCGAACGGCTCGGGGCGGCCGGGGTGCCGGAGCGGGCACGAAATTTCTGTGTGTTTGAGCGTTGAACCGTTTGGGTAACCACAGCCCAACCCGAAATGTACGCAGGTTGGACCGACACAGCGCCCCCGGCAGGAATCGAACCTGCGACCTAGGGATTAGAAGGCCCTTGCTCTATCCAACTGAGCTACGGAGGCATGGCAGTACCAAACACCATGCCCGGTTTGAGGCAGCGTGTCCAGCGAGTTGATTATAGCGAGCGTCCAGATTCGTGCTGGTCGTCGACAGCGCCGTGCGCTACTGTCGGCCTCGTCACAGCGAGCGGGCCGATTCGGGGCCGAAAGGCTGTGAGGTGGGCCGCCAACTACGCTGAATAGTATGTCGTCACCGCAGGACCCGCCCGCCGATTCCGACCCCCAGGCCGCGCGGCCGGAGGCGACGGCGTTCCCGGTGCTGGCGGTGGTAGCGGTCGGTCTGACCGCCCTGGTCGCGCCGATCGTGGTCAGTCTGTCCGCGGCGCAGGCGCTCACTCTGCTCGGCATTCCCGACCCCGGACCGCTGACCACCTACGGCCTGCCCGCGGTGCGGGCGCTGGCCGATTTCTCGGCTGCGATCGCGGTCGGATCGCTGCTCTTCGCGGCGTTCCTGTGCCCGCCGCAGCGCGACGGACTGCTGGATGTCGGCGGTTACCGGGCTCTTCGTCGTGCCGGTATCGCGGCGCTGGCCTGGGCGGTGACCTCGGCGCTGCTGGTGCCGTTGACGCTGTCGGACACCACCGGCCAGCCCGTGCGCTCGGTGTTGCGGCCCGATCAGATCTGGCATGCCATCGGCAAGGTCGATGTCGCGGGGTCCTGGCGCGCCACGGCGATCATGGCGATCCTGCTCGCCATCGGATGCCGGCTGGCGTTGCGCTGGGGCTGGACGCCGGTGTTGTTCGCCTGGTCGCTGCTGTGCCTGATTCCGGTTGCGCTGACCGGACATTCGTCGTCGGGTGGCGCCCACGACGTCGCGACGAACAGCCTGATTCTGCATCTGGTCGGCATGGCGGTCTGGGTCGGCGGCCTGTTCGCGGTGCTCGCCTACGCCATGCGAGGCGGAAAATACACCGGTCTCGCCGCACGGCGATTCTCGTTGGTCGCGACGTGTGCGTTCGCGGTCGTCGCGGTCTCGGGCGTGCTCAATGCCTGGGTGCGGGTGCCGTGGGACGAACTGTTCACCACCACCTACGGCCGGCTGGTGATCGCGAAGACGGTCGCACTCTGCCTGCTCGGTGTCGCCGGATTCCTGCAGCGCCGCCGCGCCCTTCCCGCGCTGGCCGACAATCCCCGTGACCGCTCGGCCCTGATCAGTTACGCCGGAGTCGAGGTGCTGATCTTCGCCGCCACGATCGGACTGGCGGTCGGGCTGGGCCGCACCCCGCCGCCGGATCTGAGACGGGTGCCCTCGCCCGCGGAGGTCGAACTCGGGTACAACCTCGCCGGGCCGCCGACCGCGGCCCGCATCCTGTTCGACTGGCGGTTCGACCTCATGTTCGGCACGCTCGCCATTGTGCTGGCGGTGCTGTATCTGGTGGGCGTGCGGCGATTGCGCGCACGCGGCGACGCCTGGCCGGTCGGGCGGACCGTGGCGTGGCTCTGTGGATGTGCGGTGCTGCTGATCGCCACCAGTTCCGGTGTGGGTCGCTACGCCCCGGCCATGTTCAGCGTGCACATGGCCCAGCACATGCTGCTGTCCATGCTGGCGCCGGTGCTGTTCGCGCTCGGCGGTCCGGTGCTGCTGGCCCTTCGCGCCCTGCCCGCCGCCGGTCGCGACGCACCGCCCGGGCCGAGGGAATGGGTCCTGGCCGCGGTACACAATCCGGTCTCCCGTTTCCTGACTCAGCCGGCCGTCGCCGCGGCGCTGTTCATCCTCGGCTTCTACGCGCTGTATCTGGGCGGTATCTTCGACGCGGTGGTCGGCGAGCACGGCGCCCACCTGGCGATGAATCTGCACTTCCTGATCTCGGGCTACCTGTTCTACTGGGTCGTTCTCGGTATCGACCCCAAACCACGCCAGGTGCAGCCGCTCACGAAGGTCGGCATGGTGTTCGGATCGCTCCCGTTCCACGCCTTCTTCGGGGTCGCCCTGATGAGCATGACCACGGTGATGGGCGAGTGGTTCTATCGCGGACTCGGATTGAGCTGGAATACGGATCTGCTCGGCGATCAGCGCACCGGCGGCGGTCTGGCCTGGGCCAGCGGTGAGATTCCACTGGTCCTGGTGATGCTGGCCCTGCTGGTGCAGTGGTCGCGCAGCGACAACCGCACCGCCAAACGCTTCGACCGGGCCGCCGAGCGCGACCACGACGCCGCCCTCGCCGCGCACAACGCCATGTTCGCGGAACTGGCGAAACGCGACCGCGAGGTGAAACCGTGACCGAGGCGCCCGCGCGGATTCCGCGCCTTTTTCGCGCCGATATCCGGGCCGCCCGCGAGCGGCTGGGTAACGACGTGCGGGTCACGCCCGTGTTCCACACCGAGGTGGCCGGTCCCGAGGGGCCGGTCAAGGTCACTCTGAAGCTCGAACATCTGCAGCACGGCGGCACGTTCAAGGTGCGGGGCAGCCTGAACGCGTTGCTGCAGTCGGCGGACGACGGCCGTCCGGTGGTGATCGCCTCGGGTGGCAACGCCGGTATCGCCGCGGCACTGGCCTGTGCGCTGCGCGGGCGCCCCTGTACCGTCGTCGTCCCGGAAACCGCACCGCACACCAAGGTCGCGGCGATGTGGGGGTACGGCGCGGAGGTGCTGTGGCATGGAACGACCTATGCCGAATCCAAGCGCCACGCCGACGCGGTGACCGCGGAGCGCAACGCGCTGCAACTGCACGCCTACGATCTGCCCGCCGTGGTCGCCGGAGCCGGTGTGGTCGGACTCGAAATCGAACGCCAGGTGCGTGGGCGGCCGCCGGTGCTGATGGCGGTCGGCGGCGGGGGACTGATGGCCGGTATCGCCATCGCGCTCGGTCCGCGGTCGCGGGTGATCGGCGTCGAACCCAAGGGCGCGCCGACGCTGTACGCGGCGCTGTCGGCGGGACGCCCGGTCGATGTGCCGGTCGACAGCATCGCGGCGGATGCGCTGGGTGCCACCAGGATCGGTGACATCGCACTCGACACCGCGATCCGCTACGGCGTCGGCTCGGTCCTGGTGGGCGACGATGCGATCGCGATGGCCCGCGAATATTTGTGGCGGGAATTCCGTCTGGTCGTGGAACCGGCGGGCGCGGTGGCACTGGCCGCCGTGCAGAGCGGGGCCTATGTTCCCGAACCCGGCGAGCGGCCGGTGATCGTGCTGTGCGGCGCCAATACCGATGTGAGCAACCTCTAGCGACGCGAACTTCGGAAACGACGTCTGTTCACACCTGTGCGAGTTGTCCACAATTCCGCATTCGGCACTGGTGACGAACCGCGGAATCGGCGACGCTGAACAAGTCACGGCAGCCGCGGCGCCACGGACGGGGACAGTCGAAATGTGAAGGGGGACAATCATGTACGAGGCGAATACCGCCGTCATCGGCACCGTCGTCACACATCCGGTACGGCGGAGTCTGCCCGGCGGGGAGCAGGTGGTCAGTTTCCGGATGGCCAGCAATGCCCGCCGCTTCGATCGCGATACCGGCGGCTGGGTGGACGGCGGCACCTTGTTCCTGACGGTGACCTGCTGGCGGCGACTGGTGGAGGGGGTCGACGCCTCCATCCGTCGCGGCGATCCGATCATCGCCTACGGTCAGCTGCGCACCAACGAGTACCGGACCAGGGAAGGTGTGCAACGCCACGACCTCGAGATGCGAGCCGCCGCGCTGGGTCCAGACCTGGGCCGTTGTACGGCGCCGGTGATGCGGCGGGGCGGCGCCCGGAACTTCGGCCCGGACCTACACGTTGTCCCCGGAGGGGACGACGCGGCGCCCGAGGTGCCGCCGGGCGAGTCCGGCCCTGCGGCGGGCGCGGGATCGACTACCGTCGATCCGGTCTCCGCGGCGGCCGCCGACGCCGGATGACTACCGTTACCTCTGCTCCGCTCGCGCGGTCCTCCGTTTCGACCCACTGGTTCCGACACCGATAGGCTTTCCTACATGGCTGAGTTCATTTACCAGATGAAGAAAGTTCGCAAGGCGCATGGCGACAAGGTCGTCCTCGACGATGTGACCTTGAACTTCCTTCCGGGCGCCAAAATCGGCGTCGTCGGTCCGAACGGCGCCGGTAAATCGAGCGTGCTGAAGATCATGGCCGGACTGGACCAGCCCAACAACGGTGACGCGTTCCTGGCGCCCGGAGCGACGGTCGGCATCCTGCAGCAGGAGCCGCCGCTGAACGAGGAGAAGACCGTTCGCGGCAACGTGGAGGAGGGCCTCGGCGAGATCAAGGTGAAGCTGGACCGCTTCAACGAGATCGCCGAACTCATGGCCACCGATTACTCCGACGAGCTCATGGACGAAATGGGCAAGCTGCAGGAGGATCTGGACCACGCCGACGCATGGGATATCGACTCCCAGCTCGAGCAGGCCATGGACGCGCTGCGCTGCCCGCCGCCGGACGAGCCGGTCGGCAACCTCTCCGGTGGTGAGCGCCGCCGGGTGGCGCTGTGCAAGCTGTTGCTGAGCAAGCCGGATCTGCTGCTGCTCGACGAACCCACCAACCACCTCGACGCCGAGAGCGTCAACTGGCTCGAACAGCATCTGGCCCAGTACCAGGGCGCTGTCCTCGCCGTCACGCACGACCGGTACTTCCTGGACAACGTCGCCGGCTGGATCCTCGAGCTCGACCGCGGCCGGGCCTACCCCTACGAGGGCAACTACTCCACCTATCTGGAGAAGAAGGCCGAACGGCTCGAGGTGCAGGGCAAGAAGGACCAGAAGCTGCAGAAGCGGCTCAAGGAGGAACTGGCCTGGGTGCGTTCGGGCGCCAAGGCCCGCCAGGCCAAGAACAAGGCCCGTCTCGGTCGCTACGAGGAGATGGCCGCCGAAGCGGAGAAGATGCGCAAGCTGGACTTCGAGGAGATCCAGATTCCGCACGGTCCGCGCCTGGGCAACGTGGTCGTCGAGGTCGAGCACCTGGACAAGGGCTTCGGCGACCGGCAGCTGATCAAGGATCTGTCGTTCACCCTGCCGCGCAACGGCATCGTCGGCGTAATCGGCCCGAACGGTGTCGGTAAGTCGACGCTGTTCAAGACCATCGTCGGACTCGAGCAGCCCGACAGCGGCGAGGTCAAGGTCGGCGACACCGTGAAGCTGAGCTATGTGGACCAGAACCGCGCGGGTATCGATCCGAAGAAGACGGTCTGGCAGGTGGTGTCCGACGGGCTCGACTACATCGAGGTCGGCAATCAGGAAATGCCTTCGCGCGCATACGTTTCCGCCTTCGGTTTCAAGGGCCCCGACCAGCAGAAGCCGGCCGGAGTGCTGTCCGGTGGTGAGCGCAACCGCTTGAATCTGGCGCTGACCCTCAAGCAGGGCGGCAACCTGATCCTGCTCGACGAGCCCACCAACGACCTCGATGTGGAGACCCTCGGCTCGCTGGAGAACGCGCTGGAGAACTTCCCGGGTTGCGCCGTGGTCATTTCCCACGACCGGTGGTTCCTCGACCGCACCTGCACCCACATCCTGGCGTGGGAAGGCGACGACTCGAATCCGGCCCAGTGGTTCTGGTTCGAGGGCAACTTCGAGGCCTATGAGGCCAACAAGGTCGAGCGCCTGGGCCCGGAGGCGGCCCGTCCGCATCGGGTTACCCACCGTAAGCTGACTCGCGACTGATCTTCCGGCTCGCGCAGTCGGCCGACAACCCGGACATGCGTCAATCATTCTGGGGCGCAACGTCATCGTGGCCTACCCCGGTCTCGGTGTAGGCCACGAGCGCGGGCGTACCAACCGGCCCGTTCGAGGTAGCTGAGCGTCGCCGAGGGTTTAGAAGGAATCCACCCCGGGGCCTCGGCTGCGCAGCTACGCTCGATTCCGGCGTCACTTTGTTGCGGAACCGAATCCGAGGGAGTTGGCGAAAAAATGACGGTCTCGTCCGAATTGTCCAGTAACGCGTGGGCGGAGAGTCTGCCGGAGCCGCTGCGGGGAGAACTCGCAACGCTCGAGTCGGCGTACTTCCGTCACGTGGATGCCGGCGATGTGGACTGTGCGATCACCGGAAGTTCGGCGCTGGTCTTCCGAAGGCATCTCGAACTGGGCTTGCAACGTCCTGCGGGCACGGCGCGCGTGCGGGTCTACCACCCGGACGACGGCAGTGGCATCGGGGCGGCGGTGCAACTGGTCACCGACGATATGCGTCTGCTCGTCGAGTCGGTGGCCTCCGCCCTGACCCGGATCGGTGTCACCGTCAGTGAAGTGATCCACCCGATCTTCGAGGTGATGCGCGACGACGAGGGGCGGTTGCACTCCGCGGCGCCGCACGAGGTCGACGGCAACGGCGTCACCGGCTTGCGGGAATCGTGGATTCACGTCCAGCTACACCCATCCACGAGCCGGGACGTTCTCGAACGCATCGAGTCCGAGGTGCCCGATGTGCTCACCGACGTGCGGCAGGTCATCGGCGATACCGAAGCGATGCGCGCGGTGCAGGATCGCCTCGCCCACGAGCTGATCCGCACGGCGGACGCGGGGACCTCGCCGTACCCGGTCGTCGACCTGATCGACTGCGCGCATCTGCTGGAGTGGCTGGCCGACGGGCATTTCACCCTCCTCGGCTACGCCCGCTACCAGCGTCGCCCCACGGCCGGAGCGGACACGAAATCCGTTGTCGTGCCGGACAGTTGCCTCGGTGTGCTGCGACCCAACGTCGGTACCGACTTCCAGGTTCCGGGCAACGGCGGCCGCCGCCCCCTGCTGATGCTCACCCAGGGGCTGGTCCCGGCGACGGTGCACCGCTCGGTCTACCCGTATTTCGTCGGCGTCGCGGAATCCGACGCCTCGGGCGCGGTCGTCGGCGAACATCTGTTCATCGGCGTGTTCACCGTCGCCGCCCTGCACGAGAACGTTCTCGACATCCCGGTGATCGCGCGGCGGGTGCGCACCGTGATCGAACAGTGCGGATTCGATCTGGAATCGTTCTCGGGCCAGGCGATGCTCGAGGTGATCCAGTCCTTCCCCCGCACCGAACTGTTCTCCTCCGACATCGACACGATGCGCCGCACCGCCAGCGCCGTGCTGAGCGTGGGGATTCGCCGACAGGTGCGGTTGTTCCTCCGCCAGGACTCCTACGGTCGCTTCGTGGCCGCCATGGTGTATCTGCCGCGTGACCGCTACACCACCCGGGTCCGGCTCGAGATCCAGGACATCCTGGTGCGCGAACTGGGTGGTGAATCGATCGACTATTCGGCGCGAGTGTCCGAAAACGAGCTCGCCAGTGTGTATTTCACCGTGCATCTCCCCGAACCGGGAACGCGGGTGGACACGTCCGAGACCAACAGGTTGCGGATTCAGAATCTGCTCGCCGAGGCCAGCCGCACCTGGGACGATCACCTGCGCGACGAGGTGGCCCGGTCCACGGTGCTGGATCCGGCTGTCGTGCAACGCTATGCGGCCGCGCTGCCGGACGGGTACAAGGAGGATTTCGAGCCCTCCCGGGCGCTGGCCGACATCGTTCGGCTGGAGCGCCTCGGCGGCGAGGCCATCGATCAGCATCTGTATCGCAGGCCGGGTGCCGAGCCCGGGTCCTGGCGATTCACCCTGTACGTGGGCGGCGGTATCTCGCTGAGCCAGGTGCTGCCGCTGCTGCAGAGCCTGGGTGTGGAGGTGGTCGACGAACGGCCCTACGAGGTCGAGTTCGGCGACGGCAGGATGGCGTGGATCTACGATTTCGGCTTGCAGGCGCGACCCGACCTGCTGCGAATGTCGTTGGACCGCAACATGGATGCCGAATTGGTGGAAACCGCCGACCGGCTCGATGTCCTCCATGCACAGGAACGCGGGTTGCGTGAGCGCTTCACCGAGGCGTTCGACGCCCTGTGGCACGGCCGGGCGGAAAGCGATCCGCTCAACGAGTTGGTGTTGCGTGCCGGACTGCAATGGCGGTCGGTATCGGTTCTGCGCGCCTACTCGAAGTACTTGCAGCAGGCGGACTTTCCGTACAGTCAGGCCAATATCGCTCGCGTTCTGCTCGCCTCACCGGATATCGCGCAGCTGTTCGTCGGACTGTTCGAGGCGATGTTCGATCCCGATTCGGCCTCCTCGGACCGTGCGGACGAGCTGCGTGCCGCGGTGCGCAAACGGATCAACGAGGTGGTGAGCCTGGATGCCGACCGTATTCTGCGAGCCATTCTCGGTGTCGTCACCGCCACGCTGCGCACCAACTACTACGTGGTCGACGCCGATGGCCGGCCGCGTGAGTATCTGTCGATGAAGGTTGAGCCGCACGCGATTTCGGAGCTACCGCGTCCGCGGCCACAGTTCGAGATCTTCGTGTACTCGCCGCGGGTCGAGGGCGTCCATCTGCGTTTCGGTCCGGTGGCGCGCGGTGGTCTGCGCTGGTCGGATCGCCTGGAGGATTTCCGGACCGAGATTCTGGGGCTGGTGAAGGCGCAGGCGGTGAAGAACGCGGTGATCGTGCCCGTGGGCGCGAAGGGCGGATTCGTGGTGAAGCGTCCGCCGGCGCCCAGTGGCGATCCGGCGACCGATCGCCAGGCGCTGCAGGGCGAAGGGGTGGAGTGCTATCGCACCTTCATCAGCGGTCTGCTGGATGTGACAGACAATGTCGACCACGCCAGTGGTGAGGTGATTCCGCCGGCGCGGGTGGTGCGGCGCGACGGTGACGACACCTATCTCGTGGTCGCGGCGGACAAGGGCACGGCCACGTTTTCCGATATCGCCAACGACGTCGCCAAGCAATACGGTTTCTGGTTGGGTGATGCGTTCGCGTCGGGTGGTTCGGCGGGGTACGACCACAAGGCGATGGGGATTACCGCGAAGGGTGCGTGGGAGAGTGTCAAGCGGCATTTCGCGGAGATGAATGTCGATACCCAGCGTGAGGAGTTCACGGTGGTGGGTGTCGGGGATATGTCGGGGGATGTGTTCGGTAACGGGATGTTGTTGTCGGAGCACATTCGGTTGGTGGCGGCGTTCGATCATCGGCATATTTTCATCGATCCGGATCCGGTGGCGGGGTCGTCGTTCGCGGAGCGGAAGCGGTTGTTCGGGTTGGCGCGGTCGTCGTGGGCGGATTACGACACCTCACTGATCAGCGAGGGCGGCGGTGTCTGGGATCGCACCGTGAAGGCCGTTCCGGTGAGCCCGCAGGTCAGGAGCGCCCTCGGCCTCGACGAGGATGTCGTCTCGCTGTCTCCGCCGGACATGATCCGGGCCATTCTGCGGGCACCGGTGCAATTGCTGTGGAACGGCGGGATCGGTACCTATATCAAGGCCGGTACGGAGTCGAACGGCGATGTCGGCGACAAGTCCAATGACGCGGTGCGCGTGAATGCGAGTGATCTGCGCGTGCGCGTCATCGGCGAGGGTGGCAACCTCGGCGTCACCGCATTGGGACGAATCGAATTCTGCAAACTCGGGGGCAAATGTAATACCGACGCCCTCGACAATTCCGCCGGCGTCGACTGCTCGGACCACGAGGTCAATATCAAGGTGCTGCTGGACGGGGTCGTCTCCGCCGGTGAACTGCCGGTCGGCGACCGCAACCCGCTGCTGTCCTCGATGACCGACGACGTTTCGGACATGGTGTTGCGGGACAACGTCTCCCAGAACTACCTGATGGGGATGTCGCGCACCGAGGCGCCGCGCATGCTCAACGTGCACATGCGAGTGATCGAGGACCTGGAACAGCGGCGGGGTCTGGATCGGGAACTGGAAGCCCTGCCCTCGACGAAGGAACTCGCTCGCCGCGCGGAGGCCGGGACCGGTCTCACCTCGCCGGAACTGGCGAATCTCCTCGCCCATGTGAAGTTGTCGCTGAAGGCCGATCTCCTCGACAGCGATCTGCCCGACAGCGCGTACTTCGCCGCGCGGCTGCCGAAATACTTCCCGGCGGCGTTGCGCCAGCGATTCGGCGGAGCCATCAAACGTCACCGGCTGCGACGCGAGATCGTCACCACGATGGTGGTGAACGAGATGGTCGACCTCGGTGGCATCACCTATGCGCACCGGCTCAACGAGGAAATCGGCGCCAGCGCAACCGATGTGGTGCGCGCCTTCGCGGCCACCAGCCAGATCTTCGACCTGCATTCGCTGTGGCAGCGCATTCGCGCCGCCGACGTCCCGACGGCGGTGAAGGACGAATTGGAGCTGGAAACCAAGCGGACCCTGGACCGCGCGTCGCGCTGGTTGCTGAGCAACCGACCGCAGCCGGTCGCGGTCGGCGCCGAAATCCACCGCTACAGCGGTCCGGTCCGCGAACTGGCGCCGAAGGTCCCGGGATGGTTGCGCGGCCACCACCTCGACACGTTGTCCGAAGCCTCGGCCAAGATCGTCTCGCGTGGTGTACCGGAGGATCTGGCCACCGAGGTCTTCGGTCTGCTCAACCTGTTCCCGCTGCTCGACGTCGTCGATATCGCGGATATCACCGACCGCAGTGGCGAAGAGGTCGGTGCGCTCTACTACGCGCTCAACGAGCACCTCAAGATCGATTGGCTGCTGCAGGCCGTGAGCCATCTGGAGCGCGGCGATCGCTGGCACGCCCTGGCCCGGCTCGCCCTGCGCGACGATATGTACGGGTCACTGCGATCGCTGACCCTCGATGTGCTGTCCGCCGGTGATCCGGAGGAGACCGCGGAGGAGAAGATCGCGTACTGGGAGTCGAAGAACCAGTCCCGGCTCGGCCGCGCGCGGGCGGCGCTGTCGGAACTGTTCGCCTCCGGAGCACACGATCTGGCGACGCTGTCGGTCGCGGCGCGGCAGGTCCGCAGCATGGTCAGCGGTGTGGGAGCGCAGTCGGAGGTGCCTCGCTGAACGGCGGTCGAGTTCCGAACCTGCATACTGGTTAGCCGAAGCGGTCCCGACACCGGAGTCGCACGCCGCTTCGGCTTGCTCGTCCGCCCGCGCAGGCACGCCGCACGATGTGCGCGGGCGGAATTCCGATCGGAGGTGAACAGCGTGACCAGTGTCGGCTCGGTGAACGGGGCCCTGAAGGCAGGTGGCACCGTCGTCCTGCCCAAGCGTTTTCACGCGAAGGTCGACGTCCGGTGGTCGGATATGGACGTCTTCCAGCACATCAACCATGCGCGCATGGTGACGTTGCTCGAGGAGGCGCGTATTCCGTGGCTGTTCGAGGGGGAGCGGCCCACCGCGGGGCTGCGGACCGGCTGTGTCCTGGCCGATCTGCATGTCCGCTACCGCGGCCAACTCCGGCACGAGGACACGCCGCTGGATGTGGCGATGTGGATCGAACAACTGCGCGCGGTGGACTTCACCATCGGCTACGAGGTCCGCGCGAACGGCGTGGCACTGGACTCGCCGCCGGCCGTGGTCGCCAGCACCCAGATCGCGGCCTTCGATATCGACACCCAGCGGCTGCGCCGGCTCACCGACGAGGAGCGCGAATATCTGAGCCTGTGGCGGGCCGAATAGCGGCGACGACTCCTACGGACGACATCGGTTCGATGCTGCGCATATCCGATCCCGCCGAGCGGGAGAACCTCGCGACCTTCCTCACCCACGCGATCCGGCTGGATCCGGCTGCCGTCGTGCGGTTGCATCGCCGCGGCGATCGCTATGTCACCGCGTGGACGGCCACCGGATTCGAGGTACTGGCCGCTCGCACGGTGGTCGGCGAACTGGACGTCGTGGACGTCACCGTCGCCGGCGATGCCGTGTTGTCCGGACTCGAACGGCCCGGCGCCGACGGGCGCATCGAGGTGGGGTATTCGATGGATTCGGCCTGGCGTACCGCCTTGCCACCGGCTGTGGGTTTCGCCCATATCGATGATGTTCCGGCCCGCAGCCTGGTCGAACTCGCCGAACGCGGTGCGCGGGTGGCCGCCGAACACAGTGGCGGGCACGGTCCGCCGGCCTCGCTGCTGGAGCAGACGGTGCTGACCGTCACCGGCGGCGACGAGCGGGTCGAGGTCCCCATGCGCGTCGTCTTCGCGCTCACCGCAATGGATTTCATTCCGCACGCCGGCGGGGAAGCCGACTCTCGCCGCATCGCGCCCGAGGAGACCGTGCGGGTGCGGGCCACCCGCAGTTGGTTGCGGCTGGACGCCCGGTACGGCTCGGTCGCCCGTCGCCGCAGTGGGCCACTGCTGGCGGGGTGATCGGCGACCGGTAGTTCACTTCCCCTCCGCCACAGCGGTTTTCCACCACGCGACCGTTCCTGCCGCAACCTCCGGCAGCGGTGTCGGCGCCAGGCCGAGCAGTCTCTCGCTGTGGGTGGAATCGAGTCGGAAGGGCCGCTCGAACTGGTAGTTCATCTCTGCCAGCTCCCGCATCATCGAGCTCACGACGCCGGCGGTGCGCAGTGTCCAGCCCGGCAGCGCAACAACTTTCGGCATCGGCATCCGAGCGGCGTCGGCCAGCGCGGCCACGAGTTCGCGCATCGTGACCGCCGGGGCGGTCGGCGCGTGCAGGAAGGAGTTCCAGAGGGTACTGTCCGCCGCTGCCCGGATCATGGCCCCGGCGAGATCGGGCATATACGTGAACGAATGCGGCAGATCGGCTTTGCCGAAAATCTGAACGGTCTTGCCCGCCAGAATATTCGGCACCATCCGGTCACCGGCGTGCGAGGTGCGCACATGCGGCCCGATGAAATCGGAGGCGGCCACGCTGACCGTCGGCGTCGGCGATGCCTCGCGAGCGCGCAGGAGGTGCACCCGGATCGCCGGTTTTCCGAAATCGGCGGTGCGCGGCATATTTTCGGTCATCGGCCGGTCGACCGGGCCGTAGGAGTACAGGCTCTCCGGAAACACGACGACTGCCCCGGTGCGCCCCGCGACGTCCAGGATCGTCTGCTCGGCGGCGGGCAGTTCCGCCCGCCAGGTCCGCGCGGAGTATTGCGACGCGTGGATGCAGTGGTAGATCGCGGCGGCACCGTCGACCGCTGCGGCGAGCTGGTGGCGATCGTTGACGTCCACCGAGCGTCGCTCGACGAGCGGATGGTCCGGACCGCTGCCCGACCGGGTCAGGATGCGGACAGTCGCGCCGGTGGCGGCGAGCTGTTCGGCGATCGTGGTACCGACGGGTCCGGCTCCGGTGACGACATGCAGATCCGACATGGTGGGCTCCAATCACTTTCGAGAGCACTGCTCTTGTGCTCACAGATGAGTGTGCCTCACATTCATGAATATTTCAAGAGCAGCGCTCACGATTGTGATCGGCGCTCTGCATCGGGTCAGGCAGCGCCCTCGCCCAGATACTGCAGCCACACCGGATCCAGATCCGAGGTGGTCGACAGCAATCGCCAATGCGGCCCGGTCGGCGAGACCAGCGGGTGCATGAGCGTCCAGCCCAACTCGCTCAGGAGTTTGTCGGCCTTGCGGTGATTGCAGGGAGCACAGGAGGCTACGCAGTTCTCCCAGGAATGCGCGCCCCCGCGACTGCGTGGAATGACATGGTCGATGGTCTCGGCCTTTCCGCCGCAGTACGCGCAGCGATAACGATCCCGGTGCATGAGTGCCGCACGGGTCATCGGGACCCGGGCGCGGTAGGGCACTCGCACGTAGTTGCGCAGCCGGATCACCGACGGAAGCGCGACCGAGGCGCCGGCAGAGTGAACGACCGGGCCCTCGGGATTGTGATGAACGGTATCGGCCTTGTCGCAGACCAGTAGCACGATGGCCCGCCGGGCGGGCAGTGCGGTCAGTGGCTCGTAGGTGGCATTCAGAAGCAGTACCCGGCTCTTGGACCAGGCGGCAGCTGCGGATTCGATGTTTCGGTGCGTGATCGCACCCGGGGACGAATGTCCCGGTGACGCGGACGGATGTCCCGGAGAGGAATATGCGGAGAGGATATGCAGCGGAGTAGCCCCCGACCCACGATTGTGGACATCGGCGGGCTGGAGTTGTCGGTGCGTTCTCGCCTCGTGTGACCGGGCGCCGTGCCGCTGCTTCATGGATGGACCCCGAATTCTGCTAGGTCGGTTCGTGTGCTGATCGGCAGACACTGTCACCAAGTTGACCACGGAACGTGCCCGTGTGCACAGTGATTTCGGTGCCGAAATTCGGGCCGGGGCGCGGATCGCCGGTGGTCGACGCGGTGCGGCTCGGTATCCGGTGCCCGGATACCGGTGTCGGAGGCGATTATCTGCCGTGTTGCCGTCCCCGCGGCGACCGTCGTCTGAACGCCGTGTGATCCGCCGGTGACGGTCGGGCAGCCGCGGCGCTGGTGGGCCGTCCGCGGGCGGTGCGGGCACAATGGTGGGCGGATACGGGCAGGCGAACAGATCGAGAGGGTCGATGACTTCCGGCGAACAGACGGCGACATCGTTCTACGAGGCGGTCGGCGGGGCGGAAACGTTCCGGCGGATCGTCGCGGCGTTCTATCGGGAGGTGGCCGCCGACGAGATCCTGCGGCCGTTGTATCCGGAGCAGGACCTCGGCCCGGCCGAGCGCCGGCTGCGCATGTTCCTCGAACAGTACTGGGGCGGCCCGCGCACCTATTCCGATGAACGCGGACATCCCCGGCTGCGCATGCGGCATATGCCGTTCAGTATCGGACCGCTCCAGCGTGATGCGTGGTTGCGCTGCATGCACATCGCGATTGCCGAGATCGAGCCGGATGTTCTCGACGACGAACATCGGCGTGCGCTGCTCGACTACCTGGAGATGGCCGCGAATTCGCTGATGAATTCCCCCATGTGAGCCAGGCCTGGGAATTCGACTGTGACAGGGTCATCGGCCGGGGGACAGGCTGAGCTCACGGCAGTGGGGGCCGCCGCCGGGCATACGGAGGAGCCGGCGCCACCGTGGTGGCGGTCGGCGGTGTTCTATCAGATCTATCCGCGCTCGTTCGCCGATGCTTCCGGCGACGGCGTCGGTGATCTCGCCGGCGTGCGCGACCGGCTCGGCTATCTGGACCTGCTGGGCGTCGACGCGCTGTGGATCTGTCCGGTGATGCGCTCCCCGATGGCCGACGGCGGATACGACGTCAGCGATCCGCGCGATATCGACCCACTGTTCGGCGACCTCGCGACCATGGACGAGCTGATCGCCGCAGCCCACGAGCGCGGCATCCGGGTGACGATGGATCTGGTGCCCAACCACACCAGCGACCGCCATCCGTGGTTCGCGGCCGCGGTGGCGGCCGCCCGCGGCAGCGCCGAGCGGGCCCGCTACATATTCCGCGACGGTCGCGAGCCCGACGGCTCGCGACCGCCCAACAACTGGCCCAGCATCTTCGGCGGTCCGGCGTGGACGCGCATCACCGAGCCCGATGGGACGCCGGGGCAGTGGTATCTGCATCTGTTCGCACCGGAACAACCGGATCTGAACTGGGACAATTCGGAGGTCGTCGCCGATTTCGAGCAGACCATGCGGTTCTGGCTCGATCGCGGCGTCGACGGCTTCCGCATCGATGTGGCCCACGGCATGGCCAAACCGCCCGGCCTGCCCGATATGGATCCGGTCGTGGTGGCGGCGTTGGGACTTTCCGCCGACCCGTCGGCGACCCATACAGCCGGCCCGTCGGCAACCCATCCCTCGGACGCCGACGCGAAACTGCTGGTGCACGACGACAGCGATCCGCGCTTCAACAATCCGGGGGTCCACGACATCCACCGGCGGCTGCGCAAGGTGGTCGACGAGTACCTGGACGCGGTGTCCATCGGCGAGGTGTGGGTCGAGGACAACATCCGCTTCGGCGAGTACGTGCGTCCGGACGAACTTCACCTCGCCTTCAACTTCCGGCTCGCCGAGACATCGTTCGATGCGGTGAAAATTCGTGCGGCAGTGGAGAATTCGCTGGAATCGGTGGCGCGCGTCGGCGCCGTCCCGACGTGGACGCTGTCCAATCACGACATCGAGCGGGAGGTGACCCGCTACGGTGGCGGCGCGTCCGGCATCGCCCGTGCGCGGGCGATGATCATGCTCGAACTCGCGCTGCCGGGCGCGGCTTTCATCTACAACGGCGCCGAATTGGGGCTGCCCAATGTCGACGACCTGCCCGAGGAGGTGCTGCAGGACCCGGTCTGGGAACGCTCCGGCCACACCGAACGCGGGCGGGACGGCTGCCGGGTGCCGATCCCGTGGGAGGGGACGAATCCGCCCTTCGGATTCACCGGCGGTCCCGGTTCCTGGCTGCCCATTCCGGCGGAATGGGCCGATCGGACCGTGGCGGCGCAACGCGAATCGCCCGACTCGACGCTGTCGCTGTATCGGGCCGCCCTCGAATTGCGCGGTACCCGAGCCGAATTCGACGGCGACACCGTCGAATGGCTCGACGCGCCGGAGGACTGTCTCGCCTTCCGCCGGCCGGGCGGATTGATCTGTGTGCTCAACGCCTCCGCCGCCCCGATCGCGCTGCCTCCGGGCACAGTGCTGCTGGCGAGCGCGCCGGTGCACGGTGCCCTGCTCGCACCGGAGTCGACGGCCTGGTTGGTGTGACACGGGCGGCTCGGCGCGGACCGGCAAACCACGATCGTCTACCGTTGATCTGTGAGCATTCTCGAAACAGTGCTGATCTTTCTCGGCATCCCGCTGGTGATCTACGCGGTGATCGCCGGATTGTCGTTCCTCGGCAAACCGCTGCCCGGTGAGAAGCCGGTCCACTACGACCTCGGGAAGAAGTGGACCGCGGAGCCGGTGCTGTGGAGCGCGACCGATGAGGTGACCGCATTCGGTCACGGTGTCGCCGAGTCGTCGCATGGACACCATGCGGCCATCGAATCCGCCGGGGCAGATCTGATCGGAGGCCGGGCAAGTGGCAAGTTCTAATTGGCCTGCGGTGGACCCGTCCACCCTGCCGCACGGGTACGCCATCACCCCCAGCGGGCGGGTATCCGGCGTGCACGAAGCCGGTGACGTGTTCAAGGAAGCGCCGTTCAACGACCATGAGCGGCTGCTGATGGACAACACCCTCACCGAGGCGACTCGCAGCACCAAGGTCCGGTTCAACATCTACATCGGCGATCTGGGCGCGGATGCCGCCGCCGGCGCCGACGCGGTGTTCCCGTCGACTCCCGAGGCGGCACGTTCGGTGCTCATCGCCGTCTCGCCCAACGACAAGGCGGTCGAGGTTCGTTCCGGTCGCGACGTCGCCGACCGCGTGAACGACCGGGTCTGCCAGCTCGGTGTCACCGCGGCACTCGCGTCGCTGCGGCAGGGACAGCTCATCGACGGGCTCGTCTCCGCCGTCCGCGTGATGGCATCCGCGATCGGCCGCCCGAGCTGATTCGTCCGCACTGATCGGCACGCTCGCGCCGGTTCGCATCAGGGCCACGCACCCCTTCCCGGAACAGCCGGGAGGGGGTGCGGCTGTATACGGACGACCCGAAATACGCTGTGAGCGTAAGCGGGCTCGCCCGGCGCGGCGGTGGCCGTAGGCTCACCGCATGGCCGAGTATCCGCAACTGCATTCGATCCCCGGCGGACGCGACCTCGAGTCAGCGTCCTCGACCGATGCGGACAGCGCGGCAGAGCCCGCGGCCGAACCCGCTCCTCGATCGCAGCGAGATGTACTGCGGTCGGTGCCCTCGCGCCCCGATCGCCCTCGCGAATCCCGCGCCGCCCGGGAACCGCTGTGGCGTGAGGTACTCGGCCGACGGTTGCGTGAACTGCGCCGCGACCACGGTGAGACGCTGACCGAAACGGCGGGCCGAGCCGGGATTTCGCCGCAGTACCTGTCGGAGATCGAACGGGGGCGCAAGGAGCCCTCGAGCGAGATGATCGCCGCCCTGGCCGGGGCGCTCGGCACCAGCTTGGGCGAACTGACCGCGGAGATCGCGACCGACCTGCTGCGTGCCACGCGCCTCGCGCCGGTACGCCCGCTGGCCGTCCGCCCACCCGCCGGGCCGACCATGTTCGCCCGCGCCGCCTGAGCGCGCCGGCGGCAGCCGAGGACTTCACCGGCGGCAGCCGAGGGTTTCCCTCAGCCGCGGGCGCCGAGGATGGTGTCGGCCAATCCGTATTCCACCGCTGCCTGCGCGGTGAACACCCGATCGCGATCGGTGTCGTGCCGTAGGGTCGCGACTTCCTGACCGGTGTGGCGGGACAGGATCGTCTCGATTTCGGCGCGCATGCGGACGAGTTCGTCGGCCTGGATGATGAGATCGGGGATCGCGCCCTGTCCACGCGTCGCCGGCTGGTGCAGGACGGCGCGCGCATGCGGCAGCATCGCACGCCGGCCCGCGGCGCCGCCGGCCAGCAGCACCGCACCGACCGCGATGGCCTGGCCGACACAGGTGGTCGCCACCGGCGACGAGATGTGCTGCATGGTGTCGTAGATCGCCAGCATCGCCGACAGATCGCCGCCCTCGCAGTTGATGTAGAGGTTGATCTCCTGGCCCGCGCTCTCGGCGTCCAGATGCAGCATCTGCGCGATCAACGCATTCGCCACTCCGGAATCGATCGGGGTGCCGAGGTAGACGATCCGCTCGGTGAGCAGGTGCGAATAGACGTCCATGATCCGCTCGCCACGCGGGTGCTGCGCGATGACATTGGGAATGGTGTAGCTGGTCATGATGTGCCCCTATGCTTTCCCGGCCGACATTCCGATGCGCTGGCGTTGCGGGATGACCTGGTCGAAGGAGTCGACGATGTGGTCGATGAAGCCGTACTCCCGGGCCTCGGTCGCGGTGAACCAGCGGTCGTGCAGCGAGTCCTCGTAGATGCGGTCGAACGGCTGCCCGGTGTCCTCGGCGATGAGCCCGAGCACGGTGTTCACCGTGTGGCGCAGATCGTCGGCCTGCACCTCCACCTCGCCCGCGCTACCGCCGATGCCCGCCGACCCCTGATGCATGAGGATGCGGGCGTGCGGCAAGGCGTAGCGCCGGCCGCGAGTTCCGGCCGAGAGCAGGAATTGCCCTGCGCTGCAGGCCAACCCGAGCGCCAGTGTCGACACCCGGCACGGCACCAGCCGCATCACGTCGCGAATCGCGAGCATCGACGGGACCGACCCGCCCGGCGAGTGAATCCACAGCGAGATGTCGGCCTCGGGATCCTCGGCGGCGAGGGTGAGCATCTGGGTTGCGAGCAGGGTGCCGTTGTCGTCGTCGAGCCCGCCGTCGAGGACGAGGATGCGGCGGCTGAGCAGTTGCTCCCGCGACCGCCAACTGAACAACGGAATCTTGTTGTCGTCGTGAGCCATACGCCTACCGTGCCCCACCGGATCCGGCACGGGCCCGTCATGCTGCTGTCGGCAGATCTGCTCACAGCAGCGCGATCCGGGTGCGGGACGAGGCTCGCCGGTCGTGCTGGGCGAGGCGGATCCGCGCACCGTCGGCACCGGGCCCGGGCGCGCCGACCACTCCTCGCGACCGCTGGGTCCACCGGAGCATGCACAGCAGGCGTCCGCCGCCGGTGGTACGCCGTTGCGGGCGGCCATCCCGGTGCGAGGCCGGCCGCGGTGCGGTCCGGTGCAGTACACAACGTGACCGATCCGCCGCACCGACGCTGCGAGTGACAGGGCACGCCCGCGGTCTGCAGAGGACGCCCCGGGCTGTGGTGGCGTGCGCCACCACAGCCGACTCGGCTCAGGCGATGTCGGCGGCGCGGGCGCGCAGCGAGCGTTCGATCCCCGCCTTACCCTCGATCACCAAGCGGCGCAGGGCCGGCGGATGTTCATCGGCGAGGAACTTGTCGGCCACGGCCACGGCCTCCTCGCTGATGGCCCAGTGCGGGTAGAGGCCGACGACCACGGTCTGCGCGACCTCGCTGGAGCGGCGCTCCCATACCGAGGCGATCTCGTCGAAGTAGCGCTGCACGTACGGTGCGAGCAACTCGCCCTGTCCGATCGGCGCGAAGCCGCCGACGATCGCGCGGGCGGTGATGTTCGGGACGGAGTCGTCGTCCATCACGGTGTGCCAGGCCTTTTCCTTGACCTCGGCCTGCGGGCGGGCGGTGGCGGCCGCGGCCGCCTGGCGTCGGCCGGCTGCGGTGGGATCGCGCTCGAGTTCCGCGTCGATGACCGGGGTGTCGGTGCTCTCGGCGTCGAGCTGACCGGCCGCCGCCAGTGCGCCCACGATCCGCCAGCGCAGATCGGTGTCCACCGCCAGGCCGGGCAGCCCGGCCGCTGCCGGGTCGGAATCCAGCAGCAAGGTGCCCAGCACCTCGCTGTGCCACGGCGACAGGCGCGCGGCGGTGAGGGCGTTGACGAAGGCCAGCTGATGGTCCGAACCCGGCTCGGCCGCCCGGGCCAGTTCGAGGAGACGATCGGCGAAGGCCGGCCATCCGGTCTGATCGGCCCATTCGGGGTCGGCGTAGCTCGCCAAGGCGGTCTGCGCCTGCATCAGAAGCCGTTGCACGACACCGATTTCGGTTTCGGCCCCGATTCCGCGCTGCACCAGCGCCACGAAATCCCGGGCCCGCATCTCCGCCTGTCGCGTCATCTCCCATGCCGCCGACCAGCACAGCGTGCGAGGCAGGGATTCGGCGATATCGGCGATCCGCGCGACCACGGTGTCCAGCGACTGCGGATCCAGGCGCAGCGAGCAGTAGGTCAGGTCGTCGTCGTTCACCAGCACCAGCTGACCGCGCTCGACACCCACCAGCTCGGCGACCTCGGTGCGCTCGGCGGCGTCGAGATCGAGCTCGACGCGCTTGGTGCGCACCAGTTTTCCGTCCTGGTCGGCGTAGACACCGATGGCGAGGCGATGGACGCGGTACTCGCCGGCACCGGGTTCGGCGCCGCCCTGCACGACCGCGAATCGGGTGAATTTCCCGTCGGCGTCGACCTCGAAGTCGGGGCGCAGCGTATTCAGGCCGGTGGTCTTGAGCCACTGCGCGCCCCAGCCGGAAAGGTCACGCCCGGAGGACTTTTCGAGCGCTCCCACCAGATCGTCGAAGGTGGCGTTGCCGAAGGCGTGCGCGGCGAAGTAGTCCCGCAGCCCGGCCAGGAACGGCTCCAGTCCGACGTAGGCCACCAGCTGCTTGAGTACCGAGGCGCCCTTGGCGTAGGTGATGCCGTCGAAGTTGACCTCCACGGCCGCGAGATCGGGGATGTCGGCGGCGATGGGATGGGTGGAGGGCAGTTGATCCTGCCGGTACGCCCACGACTTCTCCACATTGGCGAAAGTCGTCCAGGCGCCGGTGTATTCGGTGGCCTCGGCCTGGCACAGGACCGAGGCGAAGGTGGCGAAGGATTCGTTCAGCCACAGATCGTCCCACCACTTCATGGTGACGAGATCGCCGAACCACATGTGCGCCATCTCGTGCAGGACGGTCTCGGCGCGCCGCTCGTAGGAGGCCCGGGTGACCTTGGACCGGAAGACGTAGTCCTCGAGGAATGTCACCGCGCCGGCGTTCTCCATGGCGCCGGCATTGAACTCGGGAACGAACAGCTGGTCGTACTTCCCGAAGACGTACGGGACGCCGAAGTTGCGATGGTAGAACGCGAAACCCTGTTTGGTTTCGGTGAAAAGCCTTTCCGCGTCCATGAATTCGGCGAGCGAGGCGCGGCAGTAGATGCCGAGCGGGATCGTGGACTGATCGTCGGTGTACACATCGATCCACTTGGCGTACGGCCCGGCGATCAGCGCGACCAGGTAGGTGCTCATCCGCGGCGTCGTGGCGAAGGTGTGCTCGACCACCTCGCCGACCGTGCGGGTGGCGGTCGCGGCGCCGTTGGAGATCACCTCCCAGTCGGCGGGCGCGGTGACCGTCATGTCGTAGGTCGCCTTGAGGTCGGGCTGGTCGAAGCAGGCGAACATCCGCTTGGCGTCGGCGGTTTCGAACTGCGAGTACAGATAGACCTTGTCGTCGGTCGGATCGACGAAGCGGTGCAGGCCCTCGCCCGTGTGCGAGTACACGCAGTCGGCCTCGACCACCAGGACGTTGTTCTCGGCCAGCTCGGTCAGGGTGAGCCCCTGGGACTCGTCGTAGCCCGAAATGTCGAGTTCGGTGCCGTTGAGAACGGCCGAACGCACACCGGCGGCGACGATATCGATGAAGGTCTGCGCGCCCGCAGAGGCGGTGAACGTGACGGTGGAACGCGAGAAGAACGTCTCGCCGGCGGTGGCCGCGGGACCGGTCGGCTGCCCGGTGAGGTCGAGTTCGACGCGATAGTTCTCCACACTGATCGTCGCGGCCCGCGCGATGGCTTGTTCGCGGGTGAGGTTCGGTGCAGACAAGGAGACTCCTTCGCTCGGACCGGTCGTGTGGACCACGCTGCGGATGCAGTCGCTGACGGTGCCCAGAATGCCACGTTCGCGCCCGCACGGCTGGGCCGACCGTGCATCCGCACCCCGTGCGAGACGAAACGCCGCGCGCCGCGCCACCGAGCGTCCGGTGCAGCCGGGGCGCTCGGTAGGCTGGGCGTTCGTGTGCGGCGGACAGCGAAGCGAGGAGGGCCGGTGAAGCACATCCACGCCGGTAAGGTGCGCGATCTCTACGAGGACGGGGAATCGCTGATTCTGGTCGCCTCCGATCGGGTCTCGGTCTACGACGTGGTGCTGCCGACGCCGATTCCGGACAAGGGCGCGCTGCTCACGCAGTTGTCGAACTGGTGGTTCGACTACTTCTCCGATGTGCCCAACCACGTGCTCTCGACCACCGACGTCCCGGACGAATTCGCCGGGCGCGCGGTGCGCGTGCGGCCGCTGAAGATGGTCCAGGTGGAATGCATCGCCCGCGGCTATCTGGTCGGCTCGGGACTGCAGGAGTACCGGCGGACCGGCGCGGTCTCGGGGGTGAGGCTGCCCGCCGGCCTGCGGGAGGGAGACGAACTTCCCGAGCCGATCTTCACCCCCACCACCAAGGCGTCCGCGGGGCACGACGAGCCGATCACCTTCGACGATGTGGTGAATCAGGAGGGGCGCGAGGTCGCCGAGAAGTTGCGCGACCTGACCCTGCAGATCTACACCCGCGGCGCCGAGCACGCCGCGGGACGCGGAGTGATCATCGCCGACACCAAGGTCGAATTCGGCTGGGACGGCGACGTTCTCACTCTCGGTGACGAGGTCTTGACCTCCGACTCGTCGCGGTTCTGGCCGGCCGACGAATGGGAGCCGGGCCGGGCGCAGCGCTCGTTCGACAAGCAGTTCGTCCGCGACTGGGCGACCTCCACCGGCTGGGACAAGGAGCCGCCCGGCCCGGAAATTCCCGCCGAGGTCGTGGCCGTCACCCGCGAAAAGTATCGGGATGCCTATCAGCGCATCACGGGCAACACCTGGCCGTGAGCGCGGTTGCGGCCGAAGTCCTTGCGCCGCAGGAGGTTTCGATGTCCGCCGCCCCGTGCCGCTCGGCTACGAGGCGCGCAGCTTCGCCGCGCGCAGCATGAGGTAGTCGCGCTCGGGCGTACTCGTGGTGAGGTGCGCCGCCGCCGTATAGGACTCGATCGCCGCCGCGCGCTCGCCCGCCATCTCGTACAGGTGTCCCCGGACCGCGTCGAGTCGATGGTTGCCGCGCAGACGATCCACCAGCGCGTTCGCCGAATCCAGCCCCGCGGCGGGCCCGTGCACCATGGCCACCGCCACGGCGCGATTCAGACTCACCATCGGATTGTCCGACAGCCGCTCGAAGACGTCGTACAGCAGGAGAATGCGCTCCCAGTCCGTCTCCTCGGCGCTCGGCGCCCGGGTATGCAGTGCGGCGATCGCGGCCTGGACGCGGTAGGGGCCACCGAGTCCGGCCTCGATCGCCGCCGTCGCCAGACCCATTCCCTCCCGGGCGCGTTCACGGTCCCATCGGGTGCGATCCTGTTCGGCCAGCGGAATCAATTCGCCGCTGGGTCCCAGTCGTGCCGCGCGACGGGCGTCGGTGAGCAGCATCAGCGCGAGTAGGCCCGTGACCTCCGGGTCGTCCGGGAGCAGCCGGTGGACCTTGCGGGTCAGGCGAATCGCCTCCGCCGCCAGATCGGTGCGGTACAACCGGGAGCCGCCGGTGGCGGTGTGTCCCTCGGTGAACATGACGTAGAGCACGTGCAGTACAGGTCCGAGCCGCGGGCCCCAGTGTTCCGGGGCGACGGCGGACTCGGCGAACGGGCGTGGCAGTGCGGCGAGCCGTTTCTTCGCCCGCGAAATGCGCTGCGCCATGGTTGTTTCCGGCAGCAGGAAGGCTCTGGCGATCTCCTCGGTGGTGAGTCCGCCCACCGCCCGCAGCGTCACCGCGATCGCACTGGCGGGCGACAACGCGGGATGGCAGCACAGCAGCAACAACGTCAACGTGTCGTCGGCGTCCGAATCGGTATCGGCGGGCGGCACGTCCCGCAGGGCAGCCGTCGTCTCGCGAGAGCGGCGCGCGATCTCCGAACGCACCGAGTCGATCAATCGCCGCTGTGCGACCTGAAGCAGCCAGGCCCGCGGATGGTCCGGATAGCCCTTGTCCGGCCACTGGGTGATCGCGGCGAGCATCGCCTCCTGCACCGCGTCCTCGGCCGCGTCGAAATCGCCGTAGCGGCGCACCAGAACTCCCAGCACGACCGGCGCGACCTCACGCAGGAGCAGCGCGACTTCCCGCGCGGAGTCGTCGCGCCGCTCGTCGCGCTTCGACGGCTGCCCGACCGGGACGGCCGGTACCTGTGGTCCGGGCATGGCGCGGCGGATCAGGCCCCGGCCGCCGGGGGGTCCATCACCGCGCGCACCTCGATGTATTCACCGATCGGGGCGCCGCCCGGGCCCGGGGCGGCCGATGCCTGCGCGGCGATCTCCAGCGCCCGGTCGGCGCTGTCCACATCGACGATCCAGTAGCCGGCGAGGAATTCCTTCGTCTCCGGGAACGGGCCGTCGGTGACCACCGGGGCCGAGCGCCCGTCGGCGCTGACGATGCGGGCTTGATCCGGGAAGGCCAGCCCCTGGGCATCGACGAGCTCACCCGATTCGCGCAGTGCCGAACCGAGCGCGCGCTGGAATTCGATATGGGCCGCGATGTCCTCCGGCGGCCACTCGGTGATCGGAGTGTCGCAATGCGCGGCAGGGCGGTAGGTCTTGAGCAGCATGTACTTCACGATGATCTCCTCGGCTCGCCGGCGCGCCACCGCGGCGCGCTCACGATCGGGTCGGTGCCGGTCGCAGCTCCTCGACCTATCTTGGCTGTGATCGTGATCACAAATCGGTGCCGGTGTCGGCCAGCGCGTCCGGATTCAC
The DNA here is from genome assembly GCF_001613505.1 of Nocardia mikamii NBRC 108933. Classification (GTDB taxonomy): domain Bacteria; phylum Actinomycetota; class Actinomycetes; order Mycobacteriales; family Mycobacteriaceae; genus Nocardia; species Nocardia mikamii. The sequence goes on along the minus strand of NZ_BDCM01000014.1, from coordinate 621,249 downwards.
CGGTTCGCCGCCGAGGATCAGTTCCTTGATCCGATCGGTGACGTCCCAGACGTTGACGTTCATCCCCGCCAGCACCCGATTGCCCTGATCCAGCCAGAATGCGACGAATTCGCGGCTCGCGGTGTCGCCGCGAACCACCACGGACGTCGTCGCGCCCGGTGCGACGAAGCCGGTGTACTCCATGCCGAGGTCGTACTGGTCGGTGAAGAAGTAGGGCAGCCGGTCGTAGGTGGCAGGCCGGTCGAGCATTGTCAGCGCGGCCACGGCCGGTTGGTTGAGCGCCGTGGCCCAGTGTTCGACCCGCACTCGCTGCCCGAGCACCGGATGCTGCTGGTCGGCGATATCGCCCACCGCGACGATATCGGGATCGCTGCTGGCCAGGCTTTCGTCCACGAGCACGCCGCCCTCGACCGCGAGCCCCGCGTCGGCGGCCAGTTCGATATTCGGCCGGGCGCCGACCGCGATCAGCACCGCGTCGGCGTCCACGACCGTGTCGTCGGAGAGCCGGACTCCGGTGGCCTTTCCGTCGGCGGTGACGATCTCGGCGGCCTTCACACCACAGCGCAGATCGACGCCGTGCGCGCGGTGCAGCTCGCCGAAGACCGCGCCCATCTCGTCGCCGAGAGCGGCCTGCAGCGGCACCGGGCCGACCTCCAGGATGGTCACCTCCAGACCGGCGGTGCGCGCGGCCGCCGTCACCTCCAGGCCGATCCAGCCCGCGCCGATCACGACCAGCCGCCGCGCCGTGCCGAACAGTGAGATCAGCGCATCGGACTGCCCGATGGTGCGCAACATGTACACGCCCTCGGCATCGGCGCCGGGAATCGGCAGCCGGCGCGAGCGCGATCCGGTGGCCAGGGCGAGTTTGTCGTACGGACGGGTCGAACCGTCCGGCAGCGCAACGGTTTTCGACGAGCGGTCGACGGCCGCGACGGCGGTGCCGAGCAGCAGGTCGACATCGTGGTCGCGATACCACTGCTCAGGACGCACGGTGAAATCGGCGAGCGACTTCTTGCCGAGCAAATGTTCCTTGGACAGTGGCGGCCGCTCGTAGGGCAGCTGCGCCTCCTCACCGATCAACGTGACCGCGCCGTCGAACTCGTTGTCGCGCAACGACTCCGCCAGCTTCGCGGCGGCCAGACCGCCGCCGACGATGACGAACCTGGAATCTGTGGGCATGGGGAAAACCTCCGGGCAGCGGGCAACCAGGGTCGCATCCGACCCTACTGTGCGATCCCGCGGCGATCGGGAAATATCGCCAACTTCGCGGCGTTGACTCATGCTGAGGGCGGGTGGCGTGTGCGGCCTCCCCATTGCTTCTTCGAAGGGACGAGATGTGAGCGATCAGACGACCACCGCCGGTTCCAGGGACCGCGTCGATTTCTGGTTCGATCCGCTGTGCCCGTGGTGCTGGATCACCTCGCGCTGGATTCTGGAGGTCGAGAAGGTCCGCGATATCGACACGCACTTCCATGTGATGAGCCTGGCCGTGCTCAACGAGGGTCGTGAGGACCTTCCCGAGCGCTACGTCGAAATGATGAAATCGGCGTGGGGCCCGGTACGGGTGGCCATCGCCGCGGCCGAGCAGCACGGTGAGAAGGTGCTCTCGCCGCTGTACACCGCGATGGGTACCCGCATCCACAATCGCCGGGAGGAGTACGAGCGCGAGAACCAGGCCGACAGCCTGGCCGCGGTCGTCGCCGACGCTCTCGCCGAGGTGGGGCTGCCCGCCGAACTGGCCGAGGCCGCCACGAGCACCGCCTACGACGAGGCGCTGCGCAAGAGCCACCACGCCGGAATGGACAAGGTCGGGCCGGACGTCGGCACGCCGACCATCCACATCAACGACACCGCCTTCTTCGGCCCGGTGCTGTCGCGGATTCCCCGTGGCGAGGACGCGGGGAAGGTGTGGGACGGGGCGGTCGCGCTGGCGTCCTATCCGCACTTCTTCGAGCTCAAGCGGACCCGCACCGAGGACCCGCAGTTCGACTAGTGGATCGACGGCACGGGGCATGATGGCATGCCCCGTGCCGGGCGTGCGGCTACCGCGGCGGCAGGCCCGGAATTTCGCCGTATCCGGGGTAGTCGCCCGTCTGGGCGGGCGGTCCGGCCGGCGGCATCGGCTGCGGCGGGACGGCCGGTGGCGGATACGGCGGAGGGGTCGCCGGCATCCGTGGTGGCGGCGGACCGCTCGGCCGCAGGAACATCCGGCCGTGCCGGCTACGGTCGCGCAGCGCCCACATCCGCCACGTGAGCACCGGATGCGAGGACATGGCGTTGACCACCCAGACGAAGAAGCCCTTGTCCTGCGGCGCGCGGTCGGCCATCTCGTCGAAATCGACCAGCGAATTCAGATATTTGCCGCCCGCAAGGGTTTTCATCGCTCCGGGTGCGCCGAGATGCCGGTTGCAGAAGCCGTGATTGTCGGCGGTGTACTCCTGTGCGCGAATCAGCGAATTGCCGATGATCGGCAGGAACGGCACGAGGAACATGCCCAGCTGGCGCCAGTACGACACATGGCCGGCCGCGATATGGCCGACCTCGTGGCCGATGATGAAGGCCAGCGCGTCGGGGTCACGGGCCTGTCCGCCGATCTCGAACAGATCGCTGTAGACGACCACGTAGCGGCGGAACCCGTGCCCCGAGGCGAAGGCGTTGATCTGCCCGTTGCCCAGCAGCACGTAGGCATCCGGGACGGTCGCCATGCCGAAGCGCGCGGCCGCCTCGACCACCATCCGGTATCCCTCCGGGAACTGGGTGGGCGACATCTTCACGGCATTGAGCCGCTGCATCGAATAGTTGGTGCCGCGGCCGAACCACAGCAGCAGCGGCGCGAGGATCAGCAGCAGGACGTAGTAGTTCAGCGCACCGACGAGCAGGGACAGCAGCGCGATCAGATATCCGGTGACGGTGGCCAGAATCACCACGATCAGCAGGGGAATCTCCCAGCTGTGCCGGGCCGGCATGCCCCAGGGGGACAGTCCGCGCGTCGGTTGGAACGGCGGGACGTGCGGCGGCGAAAACGGTTGCTGCGGACCCCATCCCGGCGGTCCCAGCCGAGGATCCCACCCCGCCGTACCGGTCACCGGATTCCACCCCGGTCCGCGCCCCTGCTGTGGTGACTGATCGGCCCACTGATCTTCGGACTGCATGGGCTGAACTCTATAGAGGATCGGGGAACGACCCCATGTGGAGCGCAACCGCCCACCTGACAGAATCTCAGCCATGCGCGTATACCTGGGTGCCGACCATGCCGGCTTCGAATTGAAGAACCAAGTGAAGGATCATCTGACGCAGGCCGGTCACGACGTGGTCGACTGCGGAGCCCACGAGTACGACGCCGTCGACGACTACCCGGCCTTCTGCATCGACGCCGCCCGCCGTGTCGTCGCCGACCCGGGCAGCCTCGGCATCGTGTTCGGTGGCAGCGGTAACGGCGAGCAGATCGCCGCGAACAAGGTTCCCGGCGCACGCTGTGCGCTGGCCTGGAGTGTGGAGACCGCGAAACTGGCTCGTGAGCACAACAATGCGCAGCTCATGGGTATCGGCGGCCGGATGCACAGCACCGAGGAGGCCTTCGCCATCATCGATGCGTTCCTGGCGACGCCGTGGTCGGACGAGGCGCGGCATCAGCGGCGCATCGACATCATCGCCGAATACGAGAAGACCGGTCAGCCGCCGGCGGTGCAGAGCTAGCAGGCATCGAGCGGGCCGGGGTACACGCCCGGCCCGTCCGGCCGGGTGCGGGCCGGTGTGAGCGGAACGGAATTCGGTCGATGCCTGAGGGACATACGCTGCATCGCCTGGCGAAGCTGCATCAGCAGCGCTTCGCCGGCGGTGCCGTGCGGGTTTCCAGCCCGCAGGGTCGCTTCGCCGACGGTGCCGCCCTGGTCGACGGAGCCACCCTGACCAAGGCCGAGGCGTGGGGTAAACATCTTCTGCACCACTACGATTCGGGTCTTGTCGTCCATGTGCATCTCGGTCTCTACGGCACCTTCACCGAATCGCCCGCGCCGCTGAGCGATCCGGTCGGGCAGGTGCGGATGCGGATGATCGGCGCCGGGAGGTCCGCGGCCACGCTGTACGGGACCGATCTGCGCGGTCCGACCGCGTGCGAGGTTCTGCACGCACCGGAGGTCGACGCGCTCACCGCCCGGCTCGGCCCTGATCCGCTGCGGCGCGACGCTGATTCCGATCGGGCGGCGCAACGGATCCGCCGTTCGAACCGGTCCATCGCGGCGCTCGTGATGGACCAGTCGGTGGTGGCGGGTGTGGGCAACGTCTATCGCGCGGAAGTGCTCTTCCGGCAAGGCATTTCACCGCAACGCCCAGGCCGCGCCGTCACGGCCGCGGAGTGGGATGCGCTGTGGGCGGATCTGGTCGCGTTGATGAAGGTCGGTGTGCGCAAGGGCGCGATCGTGGTGGTGCGCCCCGAACACGACTGCGGCGCGCCGTCGTATGCGGTCGGCAAACCGCGCACCTATGTCTATCGCCGTGCCGGTGAGCCCTGCCGGATCTGTGGAACCACCGTCGCGCATGCCGTGCTCGAGGGGCGAAACCTGTTCTGGTGCCCCACCTGTCAGCCGGCCTGAGCCGCCGGTATCGCCGGGGCGCGCCGCCGGAGCAATCGCGTGAGCGCGAGTGCGAGCAGCGCGACGGCGACCAGGACGTAGGTGTTGCCCAGTAGGTGCTGCCACCAGTTCCAGGTGAGCTCCCGGTCGCCACCGCCCGGCACGAGCACCTGCCCGATCAGGAACGGTGTGGTGACCGCGGCGATCGCGCCGGCCACCACCGCGGCGGATCTGCTGGCCGACCACCAGGCGGCGGCCACCAGCGCGGGCGCCACCCACACCCAGTGATGCGTCCACGACACCGGCGAAACCAGCAGCAGCACAGCGGCATTCACGAGCAGCGCGGCGACCGAGAGTTTCGTGATCGCGGGGGCGTTCCCGGATGCGATCGGGCCGGCGCCCGCGGTGCGCTCGGCGCGCAAGAGCAGGTACATCGCGACCGCGCCGGCGGCGGCGACGGCGAGGCCGAGACCGAGCCATACCGCCGCGGCCGCGGATTCGGGCAGGCCGAGCCGGTAGATCATGCCTTTGAGGGACTGGTTGCCGGCGTAGTAGGGCGCCCCGATGCGACCGGTGTCGACGATCGCGTGCAGCCAGTACTGCGTGGAGGTCCGGGGGAACAGCACGAATCCGGCGAGCACCACCCCCGCGGCGGTCGCCACCGCCGTTCCCGCCGCTTTCCAGTCCCGGCGGATCAGCAGATACAGCACGAAGGCCGCCGGGGTCAGTTTGGTGACGGCGGCGATGCCGATCAGCACGCCTCGGGGCCAGCGCGGCTTCTCCGTCAAGCAGTCCAGTGCGACCGCGGCCATCAGAATGATGTTGATCTGCCCGAACCACAGTGTCGTATGCACAGGTTCGAGCGCCGCCATCGCGATGACGACGGGGGTGATCAGGGTCGCTTTCGACCGCGGGTTCAGCTCGGGCCGGATCCGGGAGAGCACCAGCCAGATCGTCACCCACAGACAGGCCAGCGAAGTGGCCGTCACCGCGATCTCGGCCAGCCAGAGCGGCATCACGGCCAGCGGAGTCATCAGCAGCGCCGCCGACGGGGGATAGGTGAACGGTAGATCGGTGTGGCCGGCGACCGGTAGCGGCGGCCCGTACAGTGCGCCGTGGTGCAACCAGGCCAGGGTGTCGACCCGATACACCTGCAGATCGAGAAAACCGTGCAACGCCGAGATGAGCAGAGCAGCCGACACCGAGAGCAGAAGTCCGATCACGATCGGGATGCGGGGGAAATATCTCGTGTCGTCCGAATGCTGTTGGCGCAGCAGCTGACGCCGCTCCGCCCGCACCGTGATCATGAAGCTGAGACCGACCTTTCGATGTTCGCCGTTCGGCGCTCGGGCGCGGCGAACCACGTCGTGTAGAACAGGGAGATCACGGCCGCCAGTGCGGCCAGGACCGCGAGTCCGGACGGCAACGGATGGGCGGCCATGGTCTCTGCGAGGAAACGATAGGACAGCAGCAGCCCCGCGAAAACCCCGGCGCCGAGGGTCACCATGTGAATTCGCTTGCTGTCCCAGCCGCGATCGGGTTCGCGCAGAGCCGATTCCACCGTGAGGCACAGGACCGCACCCGCCACCAGATCGCAGCCGTAGTGGTAGCCGAAGCCGAGTGTCGCCAGCAGCGTGCACACCAGCCACACCGCACCGCCCCAGCGCAGCCATCGCGGACCGGTGCGCGAATGCACGAACAGTGCTGTGGCCCAAGCGGTGTGCATCGACGGCATGCAGTTGCGGGCGGTGCCGGCATCGAAGAGCATCGGCGCCGGCGTGCCGGTGATCGCGGGCACCGTGTGCGGCCAGTCGCCGATCTGCAGGCCGTGGCCCAGCGGGCCGTAGGCGAAGACCGGGCCGACCACGGGAAACAGCACGTAGAAGAGCGGCCCGACGATGCCCAGTACCAGGAAGGTGCGCAACAGGTTGTGCCGTGGCCACGGCTTCGTCGTCACATTGCGCAGCTGCCACACCGCCACCACCACGGCGGCCGCCGGCAATTGGATGTACACCGCGTGCAACACGGCCGAGGGGATCGGTCCGGCCGCGTCCAGGAGACCGCCGACGACCCACGCCGGATCTCCCAGCGCGCGATCGGCATAGCGCAGGTACTGATCCAGTACGCGCGGACCGGCGGAGATGCTCACCAGCAGCCAGGTGTCGGCGAGCTTCGACGCCATGATCAGCAACACACCGAATGCGATGGCACGCAGGGCGATCCGTCGCCGCCGGCCACGCCACCGGGCGACGGTCAGCACGAGCGCGGTCACGACCAGCGTGGGGCCGGTGCCGATGGAGAGGTGCCAGCCGCACAGCGCCTGCAGGCCGAGCACCAGCAGGTCCAGCACCGCCGCCGACGCGAGGCTGATGACGCGCACGCGCGCGGGCACGCCGACGCACGCGAGGCCCAGGCCCGCCCACGAGACGAACGCCGACTGCGGGTCGGCCGCGTAATCGGCGAGGAGACTACGAAAGGGCCCGAGGGCGCCGTGCGCGGATGCCCACACCTGGGCGATGGTGAGCAGGACCACAGCGCCGGCGACTGCGGCCGTGGCTCCTGCTCGGGGCTTTTTCCCACCCCCGGATAACGACGACGAGGGAACTACCCTCGCCTCGTGGTCGATCAACACTGAAGATCGATAACACAACGTAAACGGAGGCGCAACTTCCGGTTACCGGAAAGCTAAAAACCTCCGTCGAATCCGCCGAAGTCGCCCCCGTCGAAACCACCCCCACCGCCGTCGAAGAAGCCGCCCCCATCGAAGCCGCCGCCGCCGTCGTATCCGCCGCCGTCGTATCCGCCGCCGTCGTATCCGCCACCCTGGTCGTATCCGCCGCCGTCGTATCCCGCGGTGTCGTATCCGCCCTGGTCACCGCCGTCGAAGCCCTGCCCGGCGTCCGGTCCGGCATCCTGCCCCGCGTCGAATCCGGCGTCATAGCCTGCGCCGTAACCGTTTTCGAAACCGGCCGCGCCGTAGCCGACGCCGTGCATGCCACCGAACAGCGCGTCGAACAGCAGTACCGAGCCCACGCCCCAGGCGCCGGCCACCAGTGCGGTCTTCCACCACGGCTCGGAATACCAGCCCGCCGGGACCGGACGCCCGGCGACCCGGCCGCCCGGGTAGTAGTTCGGAGTTTGCGGAGAAGGCGTCGGCGATGCCTCGATGCTGCGACCGTCGAAGTCGACGGTGCGGTCCTCGGTGACGCGTCCGGCGGACCGCTGTCCGTCCAGTTCGGGGACCGGCGGGCCCGGATCGAGATTCATCGCGGTGCGAGCCGCGCGCACGTAGTACAGGCCCTCGATCGCGGTTTCCTTGGCCAACCGGGCCTGAGTGACGGTCGTGGCCTGATCGATCTGCGATCCGGCGGCGTTGAGCCGTTCACCCGCATCCGCCAGCGCCTGTTTGGATGCCTGGTCGGTCCCCGTGAGGTTGTAGACCTGGCCACCGAGGCGTTCGATCAACCGGCGGGCGTCGGCCTTCGCGTCGGCGAGTTGGTTGTTGTCCCGGGTGCGTTGGTTCGAGCGCCCCGCCACCGCCATCGCGACGCACGCGATCAGCACGACGACCAGAAGAATCAGCAGCAGCCACACATCGACCAGAGTACGCGTCGACGGTTTGCCCGAGGCTTGCTCTCAGCCCGCGACGGCCGCGTCGTAGGCGAGTCGGGCGGCGTTGTAAGCGCCCGGCTCGCCGTCGGAATCGCCGAGCTCGGAGAGTGCGAACTGCCGCTTTCCGGCCGTCTTGGCCGAGTACATCGCGCGGTCCGCACTGCGCAGCAGATCGGAGAAGTCGCACGGACGCCCGGGTGGGGAGAAGGCGGTGCCGACGCTGGCCGACACCGGCACCGGTCCGGCGTCGGTCGGCACCGGATCGTGCAGGGCGGTCAGCACGCGCATCGCCACCTCGGCGAGGGTATTGCGGCGGGCGGGCAGGGCGAGGACGAATTCGTCTCCGCCGTAGCGGCATACGACCGTTTCGTCCGGGCAGGCCGCGCGCAGCCGCCGTGAGATCTCCACCAGCACCTCGTCGCCGACGGAATGGCCGTAGCCGTCGTTGATCTGCTTGAAGTCGTCCAGATCGATCAGCAGCAGGCCGACGCCGCGGGTGTGGTCGGTGGCCATCAGGCGCACGCGTTCCTGCAACAGGGAGCGGTTGGCGAGGTCGGTGAGCGCGTCGTGGGTCGCCTCGTGCCGCAGCCGGTTCTGCAGCGCCGCGATCTCCTGCACGCGCACCGAGACCGCTGCCGTCAGATTGCGCTCCTGCTGGGCCAGGGCGCGCTGCTGCAGGGCCTCGGCGTAGCTGTCGATGGCATGGCTGGCCACGAACGGCCATCGGGTCGCCACCAGGGAGCCGGGTTCACCCGGCGCGAAACCCAGCAGGGCTCTGGTGGCGGGGGCGAGCATGCGGGTGCGGTCGAAGGGCGCCTCGGCCAGCCGTCGCCCGATCGCGCGGGCGGCCGGTACCGGAAACGGTTCGGACTGTGCAAGATTCAACAATTCGTCGATGATGGCCGCGAACACCCGCTCGAGGTGTTCGGGCTCGACTGTGAGCCCGCTGCCGGCATAGACGGCACGAACCCAGTCCCGTGTCGTCGCCGCGAGGTTCGCGGCGGTCTGCGTGTCGAGCTCGGCAGGCATCGCCGATCACCTCGCGCAGACGTCGTCGACGCCGGCGCTCCGGCCGGTCACGCCCTCCGGAACGCGCTCACTGCTTCGCGGTCGAGTACACCTTCGGCGCACGCTCACCGCCCCCTTTCCAGATACCCCCGTCCGGCAAAAAGGATCCTAGCAAGCCACTCGGCACCGAAAAACGCTGTTTTACAACCTGTTCCGATAAGTCACGAATGGCGATCGGCAGTGTGATCGACGTCGGGCCTGCGGCGTTACACCTTGCCCCAGCGTGTCGCTCGCGGCGTGTTGCGGGGGATGTTCACCAGTGAGTGTGCAGGACTTCGTGAATCGTTCTTATCGCAGGCCAGGGGCCTTGACGCTGGATCCGCCCCGCGCGGCGGCGGCGAGTAGCCGGTGATGAGTATCACAGCGGGGCGAGAGGGTGCGGTTGCGGGGCGAGCGCTCCGATATCTCGCGGGCGCGAGGAGGTGCTCGGGCGTCGGTGCGCTGCGCCCAGGGGTGGGAAGGCGGCGCCCGGTTTGCGGTGAGTGTGCGAGTTGGCGGTCGATGTGACCGAATCCTGGTCGGCGGTGACCGTCGGGCCGGAAACGCCCGAAGATCGCCGACGAGGTTTGCTGTTCAATCGCTACGGGCGCTGCCCAACTGGGGGTTCGGTGCGCCGATGAGAAGCCTCGCAGACGCGCCGCGCGAAAACCGGGTGCGCGATTGGCATTCCGGAAGTGAAGTTCGGTACAGTCCTACACGCAGACGACATCGTGGCGATCCCATTGGTGTCGTATGCTTGCGGGTGTAGTTCAATGGTAGAACCTCAGCCTTCCAAGCTGATGGTGCGGGTTCGATTCCCGTCACCCGCTCCGATGTGGGGATTGTCGGCAATTCCCGGCCGCCGGATCTCGTCCATCGGGAGGCGCCAGCACAGCCGCTGGACGGAAACGGGATGTAGCGCAGCTTGGTAGCGCATCCGCTTTGGGAGCGGAGGGTCGCAGGTTCAAATCCTGTCATCCCGACCACAGATGACCGGGAATTTTCGCTCGGTTGTGGGCGCTGAACGAATGAGGGTCGCGTTCTGCGGCCGACCGGACGATCGCAACCGTACCCGGGCCCCGACAAGACGGTATTTCCGAAAGGAATGCCGACCATGGCGTGGATCGTGCTGGTGCTGTCCGGAGTCTTCGAAGCCGTCTGGGCCACCGCCTTGGGGAAATCACACGGCTTCACCCGCATCGTGCCGTCGCTGGTCTTCGCGGCCGCGCTCGTGGCCTCGATGTCGGGTCTGGCCTATGCAATGCGCACGCTGCCCGTGGGCACCTCGTACGCGGTGTGGGTGGGCATCGGGGCCGCGCTCACCGTGCTGTACGCGATGACGACCGGGACCGAACAGGCCTCGCTGGTGAAGATCGTGTTGCTGTTGCTGATCGTCGCCGGCGTGGTGGGCCTGAAGGTGGCCGGTTAGCCGGTCGGGGATCAGGGGGCCGGGATCGGCGTGGGCCAACGGGTTCCGGGGTAGTGGAATCACGTCCGCCCACTGCGCACTGCCGCTGACGTAGGGCAGGTGGTGTACCGGATCGACCGGCACACCACCTGCCGCCGCGCCGAACACGCTCAACTCCGGCGGGCATTCCGCGGCCCACTGTGTCGGCACCGATGGACCGCCGATGTGCGCGTTATCGGCCGTTACGCGCCGGCCGGGCGGAGCCCGCCGAATGCGATTGCGCGTGAACGCGTTTCGTTCCAGCGGCCGAGCGGGCAGCACCCGGCGAGCGGCCCGACGAACCGCGCTCGGTCCGGCCCGTTCCGGCCGCGCCGCGCTCGCGCGCCGACTGCTTGCCGCCCGTGCGGGCAGGGCCGTCGGCGGTGCCGCGCAGTTCGCGACCGGGCCGCCCCGCTCCGCTCCGGCGGTTGTCCGATCCGGCGGCACGGTCGTTGTCCACGGTGCGGCGGCGCCGCGACGGGGCACGGCCGTCGGTGTCCGTGGGCGCGGCGGCCGCTCGGTCGCGGTCGTGCCCGAACCGGCCGCGTGGCGGCGCGGTGCGGTCGGTGGCGCTGGTGGTGCGGCCGTTGTTCACCGAGTCGCCGCGTTCACTCCTCGTCGCCGGGCCCCGTCGCCGAGGCTTGCGGGCCGCGCTGTCGCCTCGGGCGGGACGGCGGGAATTCTGCTCGGCGCGTTCGGGTTTCGCGGCGGGTGCAACCGGTGCCGCGACGGTGCCGACCAATGCGGTGACCTGGGCCGAATCCGGGCTCACCTGTTGCGGGCGGACGTCGAGCCCGGCCTTGCGCAGCAGTACCGCGACGTCCTTACGCTGTTCCGGCAGCATGATCGTCACGACGTCACCGGTGCTGCCGGCGCGGGCGGTGCGCCCCGACCGGTGCAGGTAGGCCTTGTGTTCGGCGGGCGGGTCGACATGCACGACGAGTTCGACATCGTCGACGTGGACGCCGCGGGCCGCGATATCGGTCGCGACCAGGACGCGCGTGGTGCCGTCGGCGAAGGCGGCCAGATTGCGGTCGCGCGCGACCTGCGACAGATTGCCGTGCAGATCGGCGGCCGGAATTCCGGCGGTGGTGAGCTGCTTGGCCAGCCGTCGCGCATGATGTTTGGTGCGCATGAACAGGATTCGCCGCCCGGTTCCGGAGGCGAGGGTGTGGACCAGCGCGCGCTTGGCCTCGCTGTCACCGATCTCGAAGACGTGATGTGTCATCGCGGGCACCGGTGAGTGGGCCTCGTCGACCGAGTGCGACAACGGGTTTCGCAGGAAGCGCTGCACCAGTTTGTTCACGCCGTTGTCCAGCGTGGCGGAGAACAGCATCCGCTGACCATCGGCCGGGGTCGCGGCCAGGATTCGGGTGACGCCGGGCAGAAAGCCCAGATCGGCCATGTGGTCGGCCTCGTCCAGCACGGTGATCCGCACCTCGTCCAGGGCGACCAGGCCCTGTTTGATCAGGTCCTCCAGCCGGCCCGGGCAGGCGACGACGATATCCGCCCCCGACCGCAGGTCGCGGACCTGGCGAGCCTGCGGCACCCCGCCGAACACCGTCACCACTCGCAGCTCACAGGCATCGGTCAGCGGCTGCAGGGTCGCCGCGATCTGAGTAGCCAGTTCGCGGGTGGGCGCGAGCACCAGACCCGCGGGCCGGCCCGGGACGCGCCGATGACCGAGGCGGTGCAGCCGGTCGACCATGGGAATCGAGAAGGCGAGCGTCTTACCGCTGCCGGTGCGCCCGCGAGCGAGCACATCGCGGCCGGCCAGCGTGTCCGGAAGCGTCGCGGCCTGGATCGGCAGCGGCGCCGTGAAACCCTGCGCGGCCAGCGCGCGCACCAGCGGAGCGCCGACGCCGAGGGCTTCGAAAGTGGTGGCAGGGCTCGATGAACGAGTCGTCATGAGTAGTCGTGGTGCCTTTCGAGCAGCAGAGGTGAACCGCAGCGGCGCTGGGGTTGCAGCGGTGTCGTGCTGCCGCCGCGCTGGGGTTCGTAGCCCGCGCGGAGACCGACCGCTGGTGGCCGACGCGAAGAGTAGACATCCACGACGGAGGGAGTACGAGTAACCGGTACTCCTCGCTCAGCCTATCTCGTCCCGGCGGTTTCCCCGGCATCGCGGGACAGTGACGGTCCTCTCCTCACCGGGCGAGGTGGATCACCGGGCCGGGTGGACCGCTGGGGGGTTCACAGGTTTCTCCCAGCGCCGTCCCAGCCGGTCGGCGGCGCGGCCGACCATCATGGCAGCCATGACCGAAACTGCAATCGCGCCGGGCCGCCCGGCGGACGGCGTGACGACGCCCGGTCGGGGCCGCACCCGGAGCCTGCCGTGGGAGTACCTGGGCCTCGCCGCGTTGCTGGGCGGCACCGCGATCGCCTATCTGTGGAATCTGAGCGCGAACGGCTGGGCCAATTCCTTCTACGCCGCCGCGGTGCAGTCGGGTGCGAAATCGTGGAAGGCGTTCTTCTTCGGTTCCTCGGACTGGGGCAATTCGATCACCGTCGACAAGACGCCCGCGTCGCTGTGGCCGATGGAGATCTCGGCTCGCCTGTTCGGGATGAACAGCTGGAGCATGCTGATCCCGCAGGTGCTGATCGCGGTCGCCGCGGTCGCCCTGCTCCGGTCGACGCTGCGCCGGACCTTCGGCCCCGGGGCCGGGCTGCTCGGCGGGCTCGCGCTGGCGGTCACGCCGGTGGCCACGCTCATGTTCCGCTACAACAACCCGGACGCGCTGCTGGTGCTGCTGATGATCGCCGCGGTGTGGGCGATGACACGTGCTCTCGAGGACGGCCGGTGGCGCTGGCTGCTGCTGTGCGGCGGCTTCGTCGGACTCGGATTCCTGGCCAAGCAGTTGCAGGTGCTGCTGGTCGTGCCCGCGCTGGCGCTGACCTATCTGTTCGCCGGGCCGCCCCGGCTGGGTAAGCGGCTGCTGCAACTGCTCGCCGCCGGAACCGCGCTGGTGGTCGGCGCCGGGTGGTGGGTGTTGGTCGCGCAACTGTGGCCCGCCGATTCGCGGCCGTATTTCGGTGGTTCGAAACACGATTCGATCATCGAGCTGACGCTCGGCTACAACGGACTGCAGCGGCTCGGCGTCGATTCCGGCGGCGGATTCGGCGGTCCACCCGGACCCGGTGGTCGCGGCCACGGGCCGTCGTTCGGTTCGGAGGCCGGGATCACGCGATTGTTCAGCGAGACCGTCGGCGGTCAGATCGCCTGGTTGATCCCGGCGGCGCTGATCCTGTGTGTCGCGGCTGTCGTGCTGTGCGGCAGGGCGCCCCGCACCGACACCCGGCGGGCCGCGCTGCTGCTGTGGGGTGGCTGGGCGGTGGTCACCGCGCTGGTGTTCAGCTTCATGAAGGGAATCTTCCATCAGTACTACACCGTTGCCCTGGCGCCCGGCGTCGCCGGTGCGGCCGCGATCGGGGCGGTGGTGCTGTGGCGGCAGCGTGATCGGCTCGGCGTCCGGCTCGTTCTGGCCGCCGCCATCGGGCTGACGACGGTCACCGCGGTGATACTGCTCGATCGCACCCCGGATTTCGTGCCGTGGTTGCGGTGGCTCATCGGGGTCGCCGGCGCGGTCGCGACCGTCGCGCTGGGGATACCGCAACCGCGCCGGACGGCCGCCTGGACGGCCGCCCTCGCGGTGGCTGTCGCGATCGCCGGGCCGGTGGCCTACTCGATCCAGACCATCGCCTCCGCCCACAACGGCGGCATCGTCCTCGCCGGACCGAAGACCAGCGGCGGGTTCGGCTTCGGCTTCGGACCGGGCGGCCCTGGTGGCGCGTGCGGGCCCGCCGCGCCGGGCATGCCGGGCGCGAACGGGACTCGCCCGGGCCCCGAGGTACCAGGCGCACCGCCTGCTGGGGCGGAAAATCGATGCGTCGCGGCCGGATCCGGCGCAGGGCAGCGCACATCCACCGACCGTCCGTCCGGTCCCGGTATGGGTGAGCGGACGAATCGGCAGTTGATCGATCTGTTGAAGAACACCGGCGCCGGCTACACGTGGGCGGCCGCGGCGATCAGCTCGATGGGGGCCGCGGACCTGCAGCTCGATTCGGGTTACGCGGTCATGCCGATCGGCGGATTCGGTGGCGGCGATCCGTCCCCGACCCTCGATCGGTTCCGCGCCGATGTCGCACAGGGGCGCATGCACTATTTCATCGGGTCCGAGCGACGCGGCCCCGGATCGGGGGAGACCTCGGCGGCCGGCCGGATCGCCCAGTGGGTCGAGAGCACGTACGCGGCGACCGATGTCGGCGGCACCAAGGTCTACGACCTGACGGTGCCGACGGCCGCCCGGTAACCCGCGCGGCGCGAGGCGGCCCTGTGTCGCCACCGCTTCGGTTCGGTGCGGCAGACTGCGACCATGACCGGAGCCACGGCGTCGAAATACAGTGCGGGAGTTCTGCTGTTCCGGCATGCCCCGCGACTGCAGGTGTTGCTCGGACATATGGGCGGTCCGTACTGGGCGCGCAAGGATGCCGGTGCCTGGTCGGTCCCCAAGGGCGAGTACGCACCGGATTCCGAGGATGCCCGGACGGCCGCGGCGCGTGAGTTCACCGAGGAACTGGGCCTGCCCGTGCCCGACGGCGAGTGGATCGCGCTGGGGGAGTCGCAGTACGGCAGCGGTCGCTCCCGCAAGCAGGTCACCGTGTGGGCCGTGCCCGGCGACCTGGATCCGGACCGAGTGGTCCCAGGCACCTTCGAGATGCAGTGGCCGCCGAGATCCGGCCGCATGCAGACGTTCCCGGAGATCGATCGGGTCGAGTGGCTCGAACCGGAGCTCGCCCGCGAGAAGATCGTCGCTGGTCAGCGTCCGTTCCTGGACCGGCTCGCCGAGGTGCTCGCGGAGGGCTGAGGTTCAGCGGTAGGCGTCGGCGATCTCCTCGCCAGCGGATTCGACGAGCCGGACGCCCTGGAGTTCGTGCACGGTCAGCCGATGGGCGGGGCGCGCAGCATCCCACGTCGGGACGAGGTTACGGCGACGCGCGGCGTAGGCGGTCATGAGATCGCGCGCCAGCCGGGCCGGCGTTACGCGGTCGACCGCGGCCCGCCGCAGAATCACCACCAGCAGATGGTGTGGAACGTCCTCGGGATCGCCGAGCGGCCGGAAGGTCCTCGCCCGCACCGGAACCGACAGCGGCGCAGCCGTTTCCGCGTCCATGAATTCGGTGATCGCGTCCGGCAGTTCGGCCGCGTCCACCGGCGTCGGCACCAGCCGTGGCATGACTGCGGTGGTCGCGGACAAAACGCGCGGCGCGGCACTCGAACCGGGCATCGGGTACACGGTGCGGAGTTGTTCGTGCCGGGCGATCAGATCGGCGAAGGCGTCGCGCAGTCCGACGGCATAGAGATATCCCGTGAAATGCAGGGTGAACGAAGCCGTCCCGGCGGGCGTCGGATCGACAAGCGGCACGGCGCGGACCACCGCGGCGGTAGAGGGCAGTTCCATGCGGCATATCCGTTCCTCGTTCGTACCCCAGTCCCGGCGGCACACGCGGAGCCTAACTCCGAACACGGGTACGGGCGAGGGTTATCGGCCGTACGGCCAGCGCCAGTCGGCCACCTCCGGAATATCGGCGCCGTGCTCGCGCGTCCAGATACGCGCGGCCAGACGGGCGTCGGCCATTTCCTGCCGCAGTCCGGCCGCCTGGGTGCCCAGTCCGGGAACGCGGTCGATCACATCCATCACCAGGTGATAGCGGTCGAGGTCGTTGAGCATCACCATGTCGAACGGGGTCGTGGTGGTGCCTTTCTCCTTGTATCCGCGCACGTGCAGCCCGTCGTGGTTGGTGCGCCGATAGGTGAGCCGGTGAATCAGCCAGGGATAGCCGTGGAAGGCGAAGATGATCGGCCGATCCCGGGTGAACAACGTGTCGAATTCGCGATCGGGCAGGCCGTGCGGATGTTCGTCCGCCGGCAGCAGTCGCATCAGATCGACCACGTTCACCACGCGAATGCTCAACTGCGGCAGCCGTTCCCGCAGAATGGCGGCGGCCGCCAGCGTCTCCAGGGTCGGCACGTCGCCGGCGCAGGCCAGCACGACATCGGGGGTCGTGCCCGCCTTGTCGTTGTGGCCGGCCCATTCCCAGATACCGGCCCCGCGGGCACAGTGCAGACGCGCCTCGTCGACCGACAGCCAATCCGCCTGCGGCTGTTTGCCGGCCACCACCACGTTCACGTAATGGCGGGAACGCAGGCAGTGGTCGTAGGTCGACAGCAGCGTATTGGCGTCCGGCGGCAGATAGACGCGCACGATCGAAGGCTGCTTGTTCATCACCACATCGAGGAAACCCGGGTCCTGATGGGTGAATCCGTTGTGATCCTGCCGCCACACATGAGAGGTCAGCAGATAATTCAGGCTCGGAACGGGCCGGCGCCACGGCACCGCGCCGCTGGCGTCCAGCCATTTCGCGTGCTGGTTGAACATCGCGTCGACGATGTGGATGAATGCCTCGTAACAGGTGAACACACCGTGCCGCCCGGTGAGCAGGTAGCCCTCCAGCAGGCCCTGGCACATATGCTCCGACAGCACCTCGATCACGCGGCCGCGGCGGTCCAATTTCACGTCGAATTCGCCGATGTCGGCCTGCCAGTTGCGGCCGGTGACGGTGAGTACGTCCTGGAGCCGGTTACTGGCCAATTCGTCGGGCGCGAAGATCAGGAAATTGTCGCGGTTGGCATCGGTGACATCGCGCAGCCACGTGCCCAGCACCTGGGTGGCCTCGTGCGAGGTGGCACCCGGCGCGGTGACCTCCACGCCGTAGCGCCGCCAATCGGGCAGTCGCAGATCCTGCATCGTGGCGCCGCCGTTGGCCACCGGATTGGCGCTCATCCGCCGCGGCCCCGCCGGGACCTGGCGCAGCAACTGCGGATACGGGCGGCCGTCCTCGTCGAACAATTCCGCGGGACGATACGACCGCAGCCACTGCTCGAGCACCCGGCGGTGACCGTCGTCGGAACGCGCGGCCGGGAGCGGCACCTGATGGGCGCGGAAGGTGCCCTCCACCTGGTCGCCGTCGACCACCGGCGGGCACGTCCAGCCCTTGGGCGTGCGCAGCACGATCATCGGCCAGCGGGGCCGTGTCCCGTCGGCACTCTCGCGCGCGGCGCGCTGGAATTCGGCGATGCGGTCCAGGCTGCGGTCCAGCGCGGTGGCCATCGCCTGGTGTACGGCCGCGGGGTCGTTCCCGGCGACGATGATCGGGTCGTAGCCGTAACCGTGCAGCAGCGACAGCAGTTCGGCTTCCGGAATGCGGGCCAGCAGGGTCGGATTCGCGATCTTGTACTGGTTGAGCGCCAGGATGGGCAGCACCGCGCCGTCGCGCGCCGGATTGAGGAATTTGTTCGCGTGCCAGCTGGTCGCCAGCGGCCCGGTCTCGGCCTCGCCGTCGCCGATCACGCAGAACACGGTCAGGTCGGGATGGTCGAGCGCGGCGCCGTAGGCGTGCAGCAGGGAGTAGCCGAGTTCGCCGCCCTCGTGGAAGGAACCCGGTGTCTCGGGTGCGCAATGGCTGGGCACGCCGCCGGGGTAGGAGAACTGCGCGAACAGCGCGCCCATCCCGGTCCCGTCGCGCGAAATGTTGCTGTACAGCTCGGAATACGTGCCTTCCAGCCAGGCACACGCATTCGGTCCCGGGCCACCGTGTCCCGGTCCGGCGACGAAGACCGCGTTCAGATCGCGGGCCCGGATCGCCCGATTGGCATGGGCCCAGACCAAATTCAGTCCCGGCACGGTCCCGAAGTGCCCGAGCAGACGCGGTTTGATGTGCTCGGCCGCCAGCGGGGTGCGCAGCAGGGGATTGGCCGTCAGATAGATCTGGCCCACCGCCAGATAGTTCGCCGCGCGCCACCACGCGTCGAGATCGGCGAGTTCGTCCGGGGACAGCGGGCCGGGGACCTCGGCCAGCCGATACGGTTCGGGCGCGATCGTGGCGCCGCCGCTACCGCCGATGTTGTCGGCCGCCGTATCCGCGCCGGTCGGGTCGGTGGCCGGCACCGGACCTTCCGAACTCGCCAAGTCGGTCACGATCGTGCTCCTCGCAGTGGGGTGTTCGGGTAACCGCTTCGGATGGAGACTCGACGCCAGGCTACCGGGCCGCGACGTTCCCGGGCCGATCCGCACCCGCAGCCCGGATATCCGCACCCGCCGCCGGAAAACCTCCCGCGCCCGCCGAATCGAACGGCGGTGACGGGGCCCACAGCCGGATCGTTCCCCGCACCGATTAGGGTGCGGCGCATGCAGACTTTGGCCAGGATCATCGGCACGGCCGCCGTCGCGGTCGCGGCGGTCGCCCTCACCGCCTGCGGCGGCAACGACGACAACGGCTCGGCGACGACCTCGAGCACCGTCGCAGGCACCCAGCCGACCGCGGGCACCTCGGCCGCCGCGGCTCCCACGGCGAGCCACGGCCGCGAATGCACCGCCGACGACATCGGTGTCACCGGCGGCTTCGGCCAGGCGCCGACCATCACCATTCCCGACAACTGCGATCCGCCGAAGCAACTGGTCACCAAGGATCTCGTCGAGGGCACCGGCCCGGCGGCGGCGACCGGCCAGCCGGTGGAGATGAACTACACGCTGGTCACCTGGTCGGACAAGAAGAAGCTGGACAGCTCCTTCGGCCGTGGCCAGACCTTCCCGCTCACCCTCGGCACCGGTGAGGTCATCCAGGGCTGGGACCAGGGCCTGATCGGCATCAAACAGGGCGGCCGCCGCCTGCTGATCATTCCGCCGGACCTCGGCTACGGCCAGGGCGGCCAGGGTGTGAAGCCCAACGAAACCCTCGTCTTCGTCACCGATGCCGTGAAGGTCGGTTGATCGACGCCTTGCCGGCACAGCTGCCGCCGAACGAGGCGGGCCAGCCGATTGCGGCCCGAATACTGCTGTCGACTACCCTTGATCGGATGCGATTTCGGGGGGAGACAGCGCCGTTGTACGGCGGCACCCGAACATCGTCGCCGGCGGATCACACCTCCGTCCGGCGGCCACACAGACCAGTGAACAACGAACAAGGAGCATGTCCGTGAAGAGCACCGTCGAGCAGCTGAGCCCGACCCGGGTCCGCATCAATGTCGAGGTGCCCTTCGAGGAGCTGAAGCCGGACTTCGATAAGGCGTACCGGGCGCTGGCCCAGCAGGTTCGCATTCCCGGCTTCCGTCCGGGCAAGGCCCCGGCCAAGCTGCTCGAGGCCCGCCTCGGTCGCGGCGCCATCCTGGAGCAGGTCGTCAACGACGCGCTGCCGGCGCGCTACAGCGAGGCCGTCACCGCCTCCGAGGTGAAGGTGCTCGGCCAGCCCGAGATCGAGATCACCAAGATCGAGGACGGCGACGAGCTGGCGTTCACCGCCGAGGTCGACGTCCGTCCCGAGATCGCGCTGCCCGACTACGAGAGCATCGAGGTCACCGTCGATCCGCTGAGCATCGGCGACGAGGACATCGAGCAGCAGCTGCAGTCGCTGCGTCAGCGCTTCGGAACCCTGAAGACCGTCGAGCGCGCCGTGCAGGAGGGCGACTTCGTCTCCATCGACCTGTCGGCCACCGTGGACGGCGAAGAGGTCTCCGAGGCGACCACCTCCGGTCTGTCGCACGAGGTCGGCTCCGGCCAGCTGATCGAGGGCCTGGACGACACCCTCGTCGGCCTCAAGGCGGAGGAGTCGAAGGATTTCACCTCCACCCTGGTGGCCGGCGAGCACGCCGGTAAGGAAGCCGTGATCACCGTGAAGGTGAACTCGGTCAAGGAGCGCGAGCTGCCCGAGGCCGACGACGAATTCGCCCAGATGGCAAGCGAATTCGACACCATCGACGAGCTGAAGGAAGATCTGCGCAAGCGGGTCGAGCAGAGCAAGAAGGTGCAGCAGGCCGGCGAGATCCGCGACAAGGTGCTCGAGGCGCTGCTGGACAAGACCGAGGTGCCGCTGCCCGAGGCCGCGGTGCAGGCCGAGGTCGACGCCGTGCTGCACGACGCGGTGCACGGGTTCGACCACGACGAGGCGAAGTTCGCCGAGGCGCTCGAGGCCCAGGGCAGCACCCGCGAGGAGTTCGACAAGGACTCCAAGGAGGCCGCCGAGAAGTCGGTGAAGACCCAGCTGCTGCTGGACGCGGTCGCCGAATCGGAGAACACTCAGGTCGGCCAGCAGGAGCTGACCGAGCGGATCCTGTTCCAGTCGCAGCGCTACGGCATGGCGCCGGAACAGTTCATCCAGCAGATCCAGCAGGCCGGTCAGCTCGGCGCGATCTTCGCCGACGTGCGCCGCGGTAAGGCGCTGGCCGGCGTGGTGATCAAGGCCAAGGTCACCGACACCGACGGCAACACGGTCGACACCGCCGAGATGTTCGGTGAGCCGGCCGAGACGGTGCCGGATTCCGAGGGCGCCTCGGAGTCGGCCGAGAACGCCGCCGAGTAGCCATCGGCGACATATGAGTCAGCTGTAAGCGAAGCAAGGCGGTACCGGGAGTTCGGTGCCGCCTTGTTTCGTTAGGGTTTGTGTCAACCGAATCAGGCCGCGGTCGGACGTCGGGGACGGAGGCGGTAGCTTGCGTAACCACGAAGGGCCCCGGAAGACCGCATATTGGACAGAGGCTGTGCCGGCAGGCATCGTGCCGGCGAGAGAGGGCAGGTATCCGTGACAATCAATCAGGCTGTGGCACCTTTGAAGTCGGGGCCGGTCATGACATCCGCGACTGCTGGGCTCAACCTCAGTGATTCGGTGTACGAGCGTTTGCTCCGCGACCGCATCATCTTCCTGGGCACCCAGGTCGACGACGACATCGCCAACAAGCTGTGCGCGCAGATCCTGCTGCTCACGGCCGAGGACCCGAACCGCGACATCTCGCTCTACATCAACTCCCCCGGTGGGTCGGTCACCGCGGGTATGGCCATCTACGACACCATGCAGTACGCCGAATGCGATATCGCGACCATCGCGTTCGGCCTGGCGGCCTCGATGGGCCAGTTCCTGCTCACCGCGGGCAGCAAGGGCAAGCGCTTCGCATTGCCGCACACCCGGATCATGATGCACCAGCCCTCCGCCGGTATCGGCGGTAGCGCGGCCGACATCTCGATCTACGCCGAGCAGCTCGCTCACACCAAACGAGAGCTGAACGAGCTGCAAGCGCAGCACACCGGTCAGTCCATCGAACAGGTGACCGCCGATGCCGACCGCGACCGCTGGTTCACCGCGGACCAGGCGCTGGAGTACGGCTTCATCGACCGCGTGATCACCAATGCCCGCCAGGCGAACGGCGCCGGTAACTGAGCGCGAAACCGCTCATCCCCCATCGACTTTGGAGACGAAGATGACCCTGATCGACCCGCGTGCCGGCCTGTCCGGTACCGCACCGGCGAGCCCGCAGGCCCGCTACATTCTGCCGTCGTTCATCGAGCACTCGAGCTTCGGCGTCAAGGAGTCCAACCCCTACAACAAGCTGTTCGAGGAGCGCATCATCTTCCTCGGCGTGCAGGTGGACGACGCCTCGGCCAACGACATCATGGCGCAGCTGCTGGTGCTGGAGTCGCTCGATCCCGACCGCGACATCACCATGTACATCAACTCGCCCGGTGGTTCCTTCACCTCGCTGATGGCCATCTACGACACCATGCAGTACGTGCGTGCCGATGTCGCGACGGTCTGCCTGGGCCAGGCGGCCTCCGCGGCGGCGGTGCTGCTGGCGGCGGGTACCCCGGGTAAGCGGGCCTGCCTGCCCAACGCCCGCGTGCTGATCCACCAGCCGTCGCTGGAGGGTGGCATCCAGGGCCAGGTCTCCGATCTGGAGATCCAGGCCGCCGAGATCGAGCGCATGCGCCGGTTGATGGAGACCACGCTGGCCCGCCACACCGGTAAGGACGCCGACACCATCCGCAAGGACACCGATCGCGACAAGATCCTGACCGCCGACGAGGCCAAGGATTACGGAATCATCGACACGGTGTTCGACTACCGCAAGCTGAGCGCCCAGAAGAAGTAATCCGGCCGCGGGGCCCGCAGAGCGGGCTCCGCGGGCGCTGGTCCGGGCGGCGGAGCGAGGTCGGCACCGCCCGGATCGGCAGCCGGGATGGCCGCGGGGAGAGTGCGTCGGGTGAGCTTTCCGACACTCTCTGCGCGAGAAACATCCTCGAGTTGTCGACCTCCGTCGCGTCGACCGGGTACGGTCGGTCTAGGGACCTTGGCTCATGGGGTGTCGGCATAATCGACCGACCCGGACGACATACGCCGAAGTGCGAGAATCCGATCGACGCGCGACACTGATCGGATGCACGGCGGGTAGCGTTGTTCGAAGGCGGCTTGTCGGCATCCGGGACAGACGGTTGCACGCGGACAAGGAAGTAGGGACCCACGAGATGGCGCGCATCGGTGATGGCGGCGATCTGCTGAAATGCTCGTTCTGCGGAAAGAGTCAGAAGCAGGTCAAGAAGCTCATTGCGGGACCAGGGGTGTACATCTGCGACGAGTGCATCGACCTCTGCAACGAGATCATCGAAGAGGAGCTGGCCGAGTCGAGTGAGGTCAAACTCGACGAGCTGCCCAAGCCGGCCGAGATCCGGGAATTCCTCGAGCAGTACGTGATCGGCCAGGATTCGGCCAAGCGGACGCTGGCCGTGGCCGTCTACAACCATTACAAGCGCATCCAGGCCGGTGACAAGGGCCGCGACAGCCGCGGCGAGCCGGTCGAGCTGATGAAGTCGAACATTCTCATGCTCGGCCCCACCGGCTGCGGTAAGACCTACCTCGCGCAGACGCTGGCCAAGATGCTCAACGTCCCGTTCGCCATCGCGGACGCCACCGCGCTGACCGAGGCCGGCTATGTCGGTGAGGATGTCGAGAACATTCTGCTCAAGCTGATCCAGGCCGCCGATTACGACGTCAAGCGCGCCGAGACCGGCATCATCTACATCGACGAGGTCGACAAGATCGCCCGCAAGAGCGAGAACCCGTCGATCACGCGCGACGTCTCCGGTGAGGGCGTGCAGCAGGCGCTGCTGAAGATCCTCGAGGGCACCCAGGCGAGTGTGCCGCCGCAGGGCGGGCGCAAGCATCCGCATCAGGAATTCATCCAGATCGACACGACGAACGTGTTGTTCATCGTGGCCGGTGCCTTCGCCGGGCTGGAGAAGATCGTGCAGGACCGGGTCGGCAAGCGCGGCATCGGTTTCGGCGCCGAGGTCCGGTCCAAGGCCGAGATCGACACCGCCGACCACTTCGCCGAGGTCATGCCCGAGGATCTGATCAAGTTCGGCCTGATCCCCGAATTCATCGGCCGCCTGCCGATGGTCGCCTCGGTGACCAACCTCGACAAGGATTCGCTGGTCCGCATCCTGTCCGAGCCGAAGAACGCACTGGTGAAGCAGTACGTGCGCCTGTTCGAGATGGACGGTGTGGACCTGGAGTTCACCAAGGACGCCCTGGAGGCGGTGGCGGATCAGGCCATCCTGCGCGGCACCGGCGCTCGCGGTCTGCGCGCCATCATGGAAGAAGTGCTGCTGCCGGTGATGTACGACATCCCCAGTCGCGACGATGTGGCCAAGGTGGTCATCAACGCCGAGACGGTCAACGACAATGTGCTGCCGACCATCGTGCCGCGCAAGCGTCAGGCGGCCGAGCGTCGCGAGAAGTCGGCCTGATCGCCAGAGCATTTCCGAAAGCTGCGAAAGGGGCGGGAGGTCGAAACCTCCCGCCCCTTTTTCGTGCCCGCGATCCGGGCTCGCGATTCGCTCAGTCCTGTGCCCAGGGCACTCGACAGGAATCGGTGCTGAAGCCCTGTGCGGTGATGCCGAGCGCCGAATACGTCCGGGCACGGGAATTCTCCAGCGCGATCTGATAACTCAGCTCCACGACGCCCGCGTCGCCGAAGCGAGCCCGCAAATCCGCGATCTGCTCATCGGTGACCGTGGTGGGAGTGGCGGTCATGGCGTCGGCGTAGGCGATCGCGGCGCGCTCGTCCGCGCTGTAGGCCGCCGAGGTCTCGTATTCCGCGATCTGCTTCAGCTTGTCGATATCGAGGTGGCTCAGCCGCATGAGCATCGTGCCGAAATCGACGCACCAGGAACAGCCGATCGTCCAGGCCACCCGGTAGACCGCGATCTCGAGAACATCGTCGGGTACGACGGAGGTGGCGCGGCCGACCAGGGATTCGTGTGCCGCGTAGGCCGTGAGCATCTTCGGGTGATTGGCGAGCACGGCGATCGGCTCAGGCACCTCGCCGAACCTGCGCTTGCTGACGCGGTACATGATCCGGGTCAGCGGGCCCGCCTGTTGCGGCGGCACCGGGGGGATGCGGGTGGCACTCATGATTCTCCCTTCGGAGGACGGTTCACCCCTTGGACGAGACACCGTCTCGCGGCGTGACGGGCCGCGGATGTGATGCCGGTCTCACTCACTCCTCAGCGTAGTCGCCTGGGACGAACAAATAATAAGCGTAGACATATGATGTGCTACAGCATACGATAAGTCTATGACCAATATTGCCGGACTCGATCGCAAGGCGGTCGACTACAGCGTGACGATCGTGTCGAAGGTGTCCCGTGCCGATCTGCACCGGCCCACACCCTGTGACGAATGGGATCTCGCCCAGTTGCTCACCCATATGGCCGTGCAGCACCGCGGTTTCGCGGCGGCCGCACGCGGGCACGGCGACGATGTGACCGTGTGGCGGATGGATCCCCCGGCGGATCCGGTGGCGGCCTACCGCGAGGCGGCGGCCGACGTGACGGCCGCCTTCTCCGAAGCCGGTGTGCTGCAACGGGATTTCGCCCTTCCCGAATTCGGGTCCGGGTTCACCGCTCCGGGCGATCAGGCGATCGGCTTCCATCTCATCGACTACGTCGTGCACGGATGGGATGTGGCCCGGGCGATCGATCTGCCCTACGACCTGGATTCGGAACTGGCGGAGCCGGCCCTGCGGATCGCGGAGGCGGTGCCCGACGGGGACTTCCGGTTGCGGCCGGGGTCGGCGTTCGCGCCCGCGGTGCCTAATACCGCCCCCTCCGATCCGCTCGCCCGGATCCTCAGCCTGCTGGGGCGGCCGCCGTCCTGGCCGGTAGGAGTGAAATAGGCGCCCGCACAATGGAATTGCGCATCCCGGCGCTCGACCTCGCGGCGGCGTCGGCGAAGTCGGCCGGACGGCGGCGGAAGCGGACCGGCGAGCACGTATCTTGTTCGGCATGGCGAATGCGCAGCGACCCGATCTGGCGGCGATGATCGTGCCGCTCGGACGTGCCCTGATGGCGGCCGAGCGGCCGGTACTCGAAGCGCACGGGCTGACGATGTGGGCGTATTCGGTGCTGCTCGCACTGGGGCGGGGGCCCGCGCGTGGGCAGGGCGTGCTGGCGGAGGAGATCGGAGCCGACAAGACGCGCATCATCGCCGTTCTCGACGACCTGCAGGAGCGCGGCCTGATCGAACGTTATCCGGATCCTGCCGACCGGCGGGCTCGCTTGCTGGCCGTGACCGAGGCGGGGCGGGTCCTGGTGCGGGCGGCACAGGCCGATATTCAGGCCAAAGAAGAAGCGCTGCTCGACCGCCTGGATGCGGCGGACCGGTCCGGATTCCTCAACGCCCTGATGGCGCTTGCGGTGGTTCCGCGCGCCGACATCGTCGATGCCGGCGCGGATTCGCAGTAGAAGATCGAGTTGTGGCGGTAGCGAGTGGAGCTGGTCGGAGGCGGTGACGACCGGTAGCCCTGTCGCGCCCGTTGCCGAAGATCGCCGTTGATCTTCCGTGGTTCGCCGTTGAACCTTTTCTCCGATGCTTGCTCATCGTCGGCGAGAGCGAGCCCGTTACTGCTGTTAGGGGCCTTTCCCGGCGGCTGAGCGTAGCTTCACCTATTACGACGGCGCGGGAACCGGATATTCATCGGCGCCGGGTCGCGCAGTTGCGCGCGCTCCCGCGGGGCGGCCACGACGACGGCGGCCGCCAGCGCGGGCAGCAGCACGGCGGCGATCAGACTGAGCGCGAAATTCCCGCCGCTCATCTGTTCCGGCCTGTGCGCGGCGTGGTAGATCAGGTGCGGAATCCCGAAGACCAGCCAGCCGATGCCGGCGACTCGGGCCACCATGCTGTCGCGGTAGTACAGCGCCGCCAGGCTGAGCGCGCCGAAGCCGAGGAAGAACGCCCCGACGTCGGTGGCCAGGTGGTGGTTGTACGGGCCGTCCATCGCGACCCAGTTCAGTCCGAAGCCGGGGAAGCCGCGAAACCACGGTTCGGGCAGCAGCACCGCCCAGACCCCGACCACGATCCCGTTGATCGCCAACAGCCACAACGAGATTCTGGTGATCAGCCAGCGGCGGCGGTTGACGTCCAGGCGCATGCGCACCTGGACCCCCTCACCCGTGCCGTGTACCGAAATCC
The DNA here is from genome assembly GCF_001613505.1 of Nocardia mikamii NBRC 108933. Lineage (GTDB taxonomy): Bacteria > Actinomycetota > Actinomycetes > Mycobacteriales > Mycobacteriaceae > Nocardia > Nocardia mikamii. The sequence continues at coordinate 594,222 of NZ_BDCM01000014.1, read as the reverse complement.
GCATCGCGCGCCCTCCCGTCCGCCGGTTGTCGCCTTACGGTAAGCCGGGCAAAACGGCGGGACAAGAGGTGCGACACTCACGGCGATGCCGTCGCGGGACTCAGATCTGTTCGCTGATCAGGTCGTCGGGTCCCCAGTAGGCCCGCATGCTCGTGATCCGGCCCTGCTCGTCGAATTCCATGGCGTCGATGGCCGAGAGGGTCATGCGGTGGCCGCCGGCCTCGCCGACGAGAGTGAACGAGACGGCGGCGTGGTTGCCGACGATCCGGGCGGCGTGCAGCTCGGTCTTGCGCTCCATGGACTCCAGCGCCTGGTAGAGCTGGCCGATGGCCTCGTGCCCGTGGCGCGGGTCGCTGCCGATCGGATCCTCGACGACGGCGTCGGGTGCGTAGAGCGACAGGATTTCCGAGGTCGGACCGGTGGCCACCAACTGCACGTAGCGTTCGGCCGTCTCGCGGATCTGCTGCGCTGCCATGTGAACTCCCAAGAATTGAAACGTGTTCTAATTGGCAGGGTAGCAGGGTTCCACGGATCGGGGCGCCGGTTCGCGGGTCAGGTGCCGGTGGCTGCCGCGGGTGCGGTCTCGAGCCGGTCGACGCCGCTGTAGATGTTCATCGTGTCGCCACGCAGGAAGCCGGCCAGGGTGAGGCCGTTGTCGGCGGCCAGGTCGACAGCCAGCGAACTGGGCGCCGAGACCGCGCCGAGCACCGGAATCCCCGCCATGACCGCCTTCTGGACGAGTTCGAACGAGGCCCGGCCACTGACGATCAGAACGGTGTCGTGAGCCGGTACGCGCCCCTCGCGCAGCGCCCAGCCGATCACCTTGTCCACCGCGTTGTGCCGGCCGATGTCCTCGCGCACGGCCAGGACGGTGCCGTCGGGGGTGAACAGCCCGGCCGCGTGCAGCCCGCCGGTGGCGTCGAACACCGTTTGGCGCGAACGCAACTCGCCGGGCAGGGCGGCCAGCAGTGCCGGATCGACGCGCGGTGACCCGGTCGGCAGCCGGAAGCGGCTGCGCGTGCGCACCTGATCGAGCGCGGTGGTTCCGCACAACCCGCACGAACTGTTGGTCACGAATCCGCGGGGCTGGATGGGAACCGCACGGCGCAGCTGGATATCGAGCACGTTGTAGGTGTTGCGACCTTCGTCGTCGGTGCCCGCACAGTACCTCGCCGACACGATGTCGTCCGCCGACTCGATGATGTTCTCGCTGAACAGGAATCCGTGCAGCAGGTCGATGTCGTTGCCGGGGGTGCGCATGGTGACGGTCAGCGCCGTCCCGTCGACGCGCAGTTCCAGCGGCTCCTCCACGGCGAGGGTATCGGGCCGGGAGACGATGCCCGCGGGCGTGATGCGCCGGGTGGGTCTGCGCGCGGTTACTCTGCTCACAAGCTTCCTCGCAGTTCTGATCGGTGCCGCCGCACGGCGGGGCGGTCAGGCGGTGGTGTGGCGGTGCGGTTCCAGCCGGATCACGACCGCCTTGGAGACCGGGGTGTTGGAGCGCTCGGCGACGTGGTCGAGCGGGACCAGAGGGTTGGTTTCGGGGTAGTAGGCCGCGGCGTTGCCGCGTGGCGTCGCGTAGCCGACGATCCGGAAACCGGTGACCCGGCGCTCGACGCCGTCGCTGAATTCGGAGATCAGATCCACGAGATCGCCGTCGGTGTAACCGAATTCGGCGATATCGTCCGGATGCACCAGTACCACGCGTCGCCCGTTGTGGATGCCCCGATAACGGTCGTCGAGGCCGTAGATCGTCGTGTTGTACTGGTCGTGGCTGCGCAGTGTCTGCAGCAACAGCCGCCCCTGCGGGATCCGCGGCCAGTGCAGGTCGTTGACCGCGAAGTTGGCCTTCCCGGAGGCGGTGCGGAACTCCCGGTTGTCGCGGGGTGGATGCGGCAGTTGGAAACCGTTGCGACTGCGCACCTTCCGGTTGTAGTCGGCGCAGCCGGGCACCACCCGGGCGATGGCGTCGCGGATGTGGTCGTAGTCGCGGCGGAACCGCTCCCACGGCACGGGATGCCCGGGGCCGAACAACGCGAGTGCCAGCTCGCAGACGATCGCGACCTCGCTGCGCAGATCATCGCTCACCGGCTGCAGGCGTCCGGTGGACAGATGCACCATCGACATCGAATCCTCCACCGACACCTGCTGTTTCGTCCCGTCCTGCAGATCGAGGTCGGTGCGGCCGAGGGTGGGCAGAATCAGCGCGGTCCGGCCGTGCACGACGTGGCTGCGGTTGAGTTTGGTCGAAATCTGCACGGTCAGTTCGCAGGCGCGCAGAGCGGCCTCGGTGACCTCGGTATCCGGGGTCGCCGAGACGAAGTTGCCGCCCATGCCGACGAACACCGTGGCACGCCCGTCGCGCATGGCGCGAATGGAATCGACCGTGTCCCAGCCGTGTTCGCGCGGTGCGGTAATGCCGAATTCGGAATCCAACGCGTCGAGAAAACTGTCGGGCATCTTCTCCCAGATGCCCATCGTCCGGTCGCCCTGCACATTGGAATGTCCGCGCACCGGGCATACGCCCGCACCCGGCTTGCCGATCATGCCGCGCAACAACAGCAGATTCGTCGCCTCCTCGATGGTGGCGACGCCGTGGCGCTGCTGCGTCAGGCCCATGGCCCAGCAGATGATGGTGGACTTCGAACGGGCCAGCAGCTCGGCGGTACGGTCGAGCTGCTGGCGGGTCAGGCCCGTCGCCTCGACGACCTCGTCGAGATCCACTGCGCGCATATGCTTTTCGTATTCGGCGAATCCCGCGGTGTGCGCGTCGACGAAGATCCGGTCCACCACGGTGCCGGGGGCGAGATCCTCGGCGTCGAACAGCAGTTTCGCCAGGCCCTGGAACAAGGCCATATCCCCGCCGAGGCGAATCTGCAGGAAGTCGTCGGCGATGGTGACGCCGGTGGTGAGACCCTTCACCGTCTGCGGATCCCGGAAGCCGATCAGTCCGGTCTCCGGCAGCGGATTCACCGCGATCACCGTCGCGCCGTGCGCTTTCGCGGTGCTCAGCGCCGAGAGCATGCGCGGATGGTTGGTTCCGGGGTTCTGCCCGGCCACGATGATCAGATCGGCCGCGGCGAAATCGTCGATCGACACCGACCCCTTGCCGATACCGATCGACCGGGTGAGCGCCGCACCGGAGGATTCGTGGCACATATTCGAACAGTCGGGCAGATTGTTCGTGCCGAAGCTGCGCACCAGCAACTGATAGAGAAAGGCCGTCTCGTTGGCGGTGCGCCCGGAGGTGTAGAACACGGCCTCGTCCGGAGAAGGCAGCGCGCGCAGGGTGTCCGCGATCAGCCGGTAGGCGTTCTCCCACGCGATGGGGGAGTAGTGGGTGTCGCCGGGCCGCAACACCATCGGATGGGTCAGGCGTCCCTGCTGTCCCAGCCAGTACCCGGTCTTGCCGGCGAGGTCGTCCACCGAGTGGGTGGCGAAGAATTCCGGCGTGACCGTGCGCAGCGTCGCCTCTTCGGCGACGGCCTTGGCCCCGTTCTCGCAGAATTCGGCCGGGCGGCGGTGGCCCGTCGGTTCGGGCCACGCGCAGCCGGGGCAGTCGAAACCGTGGCGCTGATTGACCCGGGTGAGGGTGCGGGCCGTGCGAACGATGCCCATCTCCTCGACGGCCCGGTCGAGGGCGACCGCGACGGCCGTGACGCCGGCGGCCTGCTCCTTCGGCGGGGTCACCGCCAGCTGGGCTTCGTCGATATCGCGAGTCGGCGGTGTGCGGTGCATAGCACCATCGTCCTCCTGTGTGCGCGGGCGCCGCCTCCGGCCCGCCGATCGCGCGACATCGAGACCGCGAACCGGGCCGCGACGCCGAGCCTACGAGGTATCGTGCCGACAGACCGTGCGGCGCCGTCGGGGATGTTCGCGCACGACAGACGGTCTCGGTTCGCGCTGCGGCGCCTACGACGAGGACGGCATCATGCACGAGACGATCAGCGGGCCGCCCCGGCGGCGGGTGCGCCGTCGGGCCGGCACGGTAGTGGCGGGCGGCATCCTCGGCGCCGCCGCGGTGTTCGCGCTCGCGATCCCGCAGGCGGCGAATGCCGCGGCGACCAGACTCGGCGCCACCCCCGACATGAACTTCGGTATCGCCACCAATTACGGCAGCGGATGCAGTTACACCCTGCAGGCGAACGTCACCGATCCGGTCGCGCCGGTCACCTTCTACGACAACGGAGCTCCGATCGGCGTGGCGCCGCCCGGCGGTGCATATGCGCTCATCACCTGGGTTCCGGCGGTCCCGGGGCGGCACACGCTCAGTGCGGTGCAAGCCGGGCAGCCCGCGCAGATGCCCGCGGCGACCCTCGATCTTCCGGTCGGCACCGGCATCCACCTGGGGTATGCCTGCCTGGTCACCGGCGGTTAGGACTCACCGCGGCGGGTGAACTTCTCCCTCGCCCGGTAGCCCCGTGTCGGCGGCGAGGACGGCCAGTGCCGACTGCAGGGCGGTGCGCTGTGCAGCCGTCAAGGAGCCGGTGAATTCGCGGTCGAGCCGACGCGCCCGCTCCTCGGTCGCGGCGAGCAGTTCGTGCCCGTGGTCGGTGAGGGTTAGGATCTGACGCCGGCGGTCGTCCGGATCCCGGTCGCGGCGCAGTGCCCCCAGTCGTTCGAGATGATCGGCCAATGCCACGACCAGGCTGGGAGCGACGCCCAGCCGGGCCGCCAGATCCTGCTGGGAGGCGGCGACGCCGTGATCGAGTGCGACCAGCACGCCGACATGTTTCGGCTTGAGATCCAACTCCTCGATCGCCGCGGCGAAACGATCGGTCACGATCGCGCCCAGGGTGCCGAGGCGGAAGGCGATCGTCGCGGGAACCGCGGTCTTGACGTGCGTCACGCCCCCGAGTATATCTTTGCCTGAACGATTCAGGTCGTGAATGATTTGCAAGGGGAATGATTATGCTGATGCTGCCCGTGGTCGCCAATTCGGTGGTGGCCGTGATCTCCGGTGTGTCGTGCCTGATCGGCCTGGCGCGACCGCGTCTGGCCCTGGCGGAGGGGGAAGCCCTCACCTCCGCGGCGACGTTCTTTCTCGGTGCCTATGCCGCGCGCGCCCTGCCGCTGAGTGTGGTGACCGTGGCCGTCCTGGTCGCGGGGAACGAAGCGGCCGCGCTGCCCGTGCTGGTCGTCGCGGGACTGGCTCAGATCGGCGATGCGATAATCGGTGTGCGCCAACGGAATACGCCGATGGCGATCACCTGCGTCGGGTTGGCGGCGGTGCACCTGGGCACGGCGGCATGGCTGTTCGCGCGGTGAGGGGTGAGCGGCCATGCCGGCGGGCGGATCCGAGTGCCGTGCACGCGGGGGAGCGCGCGCTGCCCTCGGGCGCAATGCTCGGCCGGTCGGGTCGGATCCGCCCGGCGATCTCAGCCGACCCTGCTCGGAAGCTCCGGCCGCGCGAACGATTCTGTGCCACTTCCCGTTTCGGCCGCGCCGAGCTCGGCGCCGTCGGTTCCGGCGTCGCGGCCTTCCGGTCGCAAGCCGAGCAGTGCCGCCAGCACGGTCGCCGCACACGCCGCGGCGCCGACCCAGAACGCGACGGTGAACTGACTCTCCTGCGGCAACGGCAGATGAGGCAGCAGTTTCGCGGTCAGCAAAGTGGTGATGATGGCGCTGGCGAGCGAGCTGCCGACGGTGCGGGAGATCGAATTGATGCCGTTGGCGATTCCGCTCTGGTGATGGGGGACGCTCGCCGCGATCAGTGCCGGCATCGCCGCGTAGGCGAAGCTGATCGCGACGCCGATCACCACGCTCGCCGCGATCACCGAGCCGGTCGCATCGTGTGCCAGTGCCAGCCAGCCGAATCCGGCCGCGCCGATCGCTCCCGACAGTGCCAGCACACGACGCCCGCCCAGCCGGCCGACCAGAATTCCGCCCGCGGGCGCGGCCACCATCGACGACAGCGTCGCGGGCAGCAGGTACTCGACCGAGGCGCGCAGAATCGAGGCGCCGAATCCGTAACCGGCTACCCGCGAGGGCATCTGGGCCAGATACGACACGCCCATGAACTGCATGAACATCGCGAATCCGATGAACATGCCGGACAGATTGGTGAACAGCACCGGCCGGTGGGTGAACATCCGCAGATCGACCAGCGGAGTGCGCACCCGCCGCTCGGTCACCACCCAGGCCACCGCCATCGCGACCGCGCCGGCGAAGCAGGCGATCGTGGTCGCGGAGGTCCAACCCCATTCGTGCCCTTGGGAAATGGGCAGTAGCAGCAGGACCAGGAAGCCGCCGAGCGTGAGCGCGCCGGGCAGATCGACGCTGCCCGGATGCCGCTTACCCGTGGCCGGCACCGCCACCGCCGCCGCGGCCAGTGCCGCCACCGACAGCACCGCGGTGAACCAGAACACGATGTGATAGTCCGGGTCGGCCCCCTTGGTCAGCAGTCCGGTCGACACCAGGCCGAGGCCGCCGCCGAAGCCGAGTGTGCCGCTGACGATCGCCATCGCGTGATGCAGCCGGCGCGCCGGAATCTCCTCCCGCAGCACGGCCAGGGCCAGCGGGAAGATCGCGGTCGCCACCCCCTGCAGCACCCGGCCGACCAGTAGCACGCCCAGCGAATTCGCCAGCGCCGAGACGATGGAACCGGCCGTGGCCACCGCGAGGACGCCCAGCAGGGTCGGCTTCTTGCCGTAGAGGTCGCCGATGCGGCCCAGCAGCGGTGTGAAGACCGCGGCCGACAGCAGCGTCGCAGTGGTCACCCAGCTGACCGATGTGGTCGAGACCTGCAGCTTCGTCGCGATCAGGCCCAGAATCGGCACGGCCTGGGTCTGCATGACCGTCACGATCATCGCCGCGAAGGCCAATATGCCGGTCAGCAGCGAACCTCTGCGCTCCACAGCCACCTCCAGAAAATTGAAGACCTATATGTTTGAAGACCTCAAGTATTTAAGGAGTCGACGATAGCCGTTGTCAATCGTTTCGGTAGCATCGCAGCTATGTCACCGGACACAGCGCAGAGCCCGCTGGCATTGCTGATCGCGCGCTTCGTCTCGGCCTACCTGCAGGATTTCCTGACCGCGGCCGAGGGGCACGGGCTCACCCTGACCCAGGCCAAACTGCTGCTGGCGCTCAACGAACCGCCCGCCGAGCTGCCCATGCGGGTCCTGGCCGACCGGATGGCGTGCGATCCGTCGAATCTGACCGGTGTCGCCGATCGCATGGAAGCGCGCGGCCTGGTCCGGCGCACGGTGAATCCCGCCGACCGGCGCGTCAAATACCTCGTGTCCACCGATGCCGGCCGTGAGCTGGCCGCGCAGATCCGCGGCTCACAGGTCCGCGCGTACAAGGCGCTGGCCGAATTGGCGCCGGAGGACGAAGAGGTGCTGCGGGAGTTACTGGAACGGCTGGTCCCGAAACTCGAGAACGCGGAGTAGCGCCGCGGCGGCGCTGTCTTTCAGGAGGCGAATCGTCCGCTGCGCAAAGCGCTTTCGCGGTGCTGCGGCGGAAAGCCCGGCCCCAGCCGCGCCGAGACGTCGGCGTGCCGCAGCGGTTCTCCGCATTGTGCGCACACCACTTCGGCGTGCGTGTCGTTCCCGCACGTGTCGTGATGGACGACCACCGGCGGTCCGGCCTCCGGGGCGAGCCAGCGGTCACCCCAGCGCATCATGGCCGTGAGTACCGGAAAGAAATCGCGTCCCTTGTCGGTGAGCCGGTACTCGTAGCGGACCGGGCGGTCCCGGTAGGGGACCTTCTCCAGCATCCCCTCGTCGACCAGCCGGGTGAGGCGCTGGGTGAGGACGTTGCGGCTCAGGCCCAGCGTGCGTTCGAAATCATCGAAACGCGTTGTGCCGTAGAAGGCTTCGCGCAACACCAGCGGCGTCCACCAATCACCGATCAGATCGACCGTGCGGGCGACCGAACAGGGCCAGGTGGCGAAGGTGGTGCGCTTCATGTACCCACCGTATCGATCCGGGCGGGGACGTACTTGTGCCACGGGGTGCCGACCCACTCGTCACGTTCGTCGAAGGCGGTCAGCTCATTGGGCGCCGCCCCGCTGGTGAGGACCTCGTCCGCCTCGACGACGGACAGGCCCAGGCCGTTGGGTAGCGACAGATGTCCGCTGCGCATGCGATCGGTCGGCTCGACGGTCACCTGCGCACTGCCGGTGCGGGTGGACAGGCGCACCCGATCTCCGGAGGACAGGCCCAGCCGCAGAGCATCGGCGGTGCTGATGCGCAGCGCGCCGCCGGGATCGCGTTTGCGCCAGGCCGGATCGCGCATGATGGTGTTGGCGGTGAAGGAGCGCCGTTCCCCGGCGGCCAGGACGAACGGCCAGTCGCGGTCCTCGTGCGGTTGCGGGAGTGTGGCCAGCGCCGACAGCAGTTCCGGGACGGCGAGGCGGACGATGCCGCCGCGCAGCCGGTTCCAGGTCTCGTCGACCTCGTCGTCGGTGATCACCACGCCGTGCTCGCCGGTCAGGATCGCCTCGAACAGCCGCTCGCCGGCCGCGAGACCGGTGCCGTAGCCGGCCCGCTCGACGCCGGACGGGTTCTTCCGGGCGCAGGTGTACGCGGCGCCCCACAGCACCGCGGCGGCAGCGGCGCCGTCGGGCAGCGTCGGGCCGAGCGTGCGGTAGAGCAGGATCGGAGCCAGCTTCGCCTTCGCGGGATCGGCTAGGACGGCGAGAAACGCCATGGCGAAGGCCTCGCGGCCCTGATCGAGTGCCGCGCGCAGCGGCCGGTAATCGTCCTCGGTCAGGACGCCGGCCGCCTCGACCAGCCGGGCGTGGATCTCGGGTTCGGCGAGTACACCCGCAGGAGCCGGGAGTACCGGATGCCGCAGATGGAAGACGTTGCGGGGGAATTCGAAATTGAAGAAGGTCGCCTCGTACTTCTCGAACTGAGTCGGCGCCGGCAGCACGTAGTCGGCCGCGCGGGCGGTTTCGGTCATCGCCACGTCGATGACGACCACCAGCTCCAGCGCCGCCAGCGCGGCCCGCATCCGAGCCGAATCCGCCAGTGAATGAACGGGATTGGCGCTCTCGATGATCATCGCCCGATAGCGGGCGGGATGGTCGGTCAGGATCTCCTCGGTGATCACATTGCACGGCACCAGCCCGCTGATGATGCGCGCGCCCACGACCGGGCTGCGCGGACCGGAGTCGGCGGGATGGCCACGATCGTGCCCGATCGCCGCCATTCCGGAGAAGGCGTACTGCGTACCGGATTTGCCGAGGTTTCCGGTGAGCAGCCAGAGCAGTTTCTCGACGTAGCTGACCAGGGTCGAGTGGCGGTTCATCTGCACGCCGAGGTCCTCGAGCGCGGCCACCGAATCCGCCGCTGCCAGGCGGCGTGTCGCGGCGGTGACCAGGTCGATCTCGACATCGGCCAGGGTGCAGTACTCCTCGATCGGCACCGCGCGCAGTACCGCCGCCACCTCGTCGAAACCTTCGGTGTGCGCGGCCAGCCAGTCGTGGTCGACCAGGTCGTCGCGGATCAGGATCGCCGCCATCGCGGCCAGTAGATAGACATCGGTCCCGGGCCGCAGTTGCAGATGGAAGTCCGCCAGTTCGGCGGTTTCGGTGCGGACCGGATCGAGCACGATGATCGACCGCCGCGGATCGCGCGCGATCTCCTTCAACACCGAGCGGGCGCGCGGGAAGCCGTGGGATTGATACGGGTTCTTGCCGATGAACAACGCCACCTCGGCATGTTCGACATCCGAGCGGACCGGATGGCCGGTCATTCGCGCGCCGACCCAGAAATCGCCGGTCTTCTCCTGGGCCAGCGCACTGGATCGATAGCGCATGCCGTAGGCGGCCATGGTGGCCGGAGCGTAGGCGCCGCCGAGATGATTGCCCTGGCCGCCGCCACCGTAGTAGAAGATCGATTCGCCGCCGTATGCGGCGCCGATCTCGCGCATGCGCGCGGAGATCTCCGAAATGGCGGTATCCCAATCGATTTCGGTGAACGAGCCGTCGGGGTTGCGGCGCAGCGGCGCGGTCAGGCGACCGGTGCGCCCGTTCTGGTACCGGTCCAGCTGCAGGGCCTTGTTGCAGGTATAGCCGGCCGAGGAGGGGTGCAGCTTGTCGCCGCGAATCTTGTCGAAGCTGCGGCCGTCGGCGCCCAGCAGCACCTGGATGCCGCAGTTGCACTCGCACAGGATGCATGCCGTCGGATGCCATTCGGTCATAACGGCAGCGTAGGGGAGTTAGTTCACAAACGCTACTAGCAAATCGGGCCGATGGTCCCCGCCTCGTGCCAGGCTTGGGCAGGGGCCGATGAGTTTGTCCGTTCGGCGCCGTCGTACCGGTGAGAGAACGCAATCCCCATCCAGAGGAGCGAGCATGTCCTACACCTTCGAACCCGGAGACCCGTGCTGGATCGAACTGTTCACCGCCGACACCGATCGAGCCGTCGATTTCTACGGCGAGTTGTTCGGCTGGACCGCCGAAAGCGATGAGCAGTACGGCGGTTACATCACCTTCCGCAAGGACGGCAATGCCGTCGCCGGCGGGATGCGCAACGACGGCTCGGACGGCGCACCCGATCAATGGACCGTGTACTTGACCAGTGTCGACGTCCACGCCACCGCCGCCTCCGCCGCCGACCACGGCGGCCGGGTCGTGGTGGAGCCGATGGCCGTCGGTGAGCTCGGCAGCATGGCCGTCCTCGCCGATCCGTCCGGTGCGGCTGTCGGTGCGTGGCAGCCCGGCGTCCATCGCGGCTTCGGTTCCTTCGGCGTCGCCGGCGGCGGAAATTGGAGCGGGCACGTCGGGTACCCGTCGTGGTTCGAACTGCATACGCCGGCCTATGCGGAGGCGTTGAAGTTCTACCGCGAGGTGTTCGGCTGGCGCGATCCCTTCACGATCGGTGATTCACCCGAATTTCGGTACACGTCCATCCATTCCGCCACGCCGATGCTCGGTGGCGTGATGGATTCGGCGGCGCACCTGCCCCCGGGATCGCCCGGCTGGTGGCGGATCTACATCGGCGCCGAAGACGTCGATGCGACGGTGAAGCAGGCGGTGAGCCTGGGTGGGTCGGTCGAAGTCGAGCCCCAGAACTCGCCGTACGGCCGGTTGGCGGCGTTGCGCGATCCGAGCGGTGTGGCGTTCAGCATCGGCGGTAACGCGTCCTGACATTCATTACCCCGCCGGTAATCGCGCTGGGGAATGGTCATCGCTACCGTCGAGGTTGTCCCGAGCGGTCGGGAACGCGGAGCGAAATGTGGGAGCGATGATGGCGGACGAACGGGCGCTGGTGATCGGCGGCGGTGGGGTGGCGGGAATCGCCTGGGCGAACGGCGTGATCGCCGGATTGGCCGACGCGGGAATCGATCTCACCGCCGCCGATCTGTACATCGGCACGTCGGCGGGCGCCAATGTGGCGGCACAACTGACCAGCGGGCTGACCGCGGAGGAGCTGTTCCGCCGCCAGATCGACCCCGCGATGCAGAGCGCCGAGATCGTGCCGGAGGGCAACCCGCTCGACGGCGTGTGGGAGACGATCAACCGGATCATCACCGAGAGCGGCGGGGATATGGCCGTGGCGCGGCGGCGACTCGGCAACCTCGCCCTGGAGACCGAGACGGTGCCGGAATCCGCCCGGCGCGCGGTGATCGAATCGCGGTTGCCGGTGCACGAATGGCCTCGGCAGCGGCTGCTGATCACCGCCGTCGACGCCGGCACGGGTGAACCGCGCGTTTTCGATCGCGCCTCCGGGGTCGCGCTGGTCGACGCGGTGACCGCCAGTTCGGCGGTGCCGCTGGTCTGGCCGCCGCACACCGTCGACGGCGTGCGCTATACCGACGGTGGCGTGCGGACCAGTGTCAATGCCGACCTGGCGGCCGGATTCGGGCGGGTACTCATCATCGCGCCGCTGCCCGATCCGGCGCTGGACGGCGAGATCGCGGGACTGACCGAACGGGGTGCGCGGGTGGAATCGATCGCCCCCGACGAGGCCGCGATCGCCGCTTTCGGGGCGAATCCGCTCGATACCGCCTCCCGCGTGCCGTCGGCGCATGCCGGTCGGGTGCAGGGCAAGTCGGCGGCGGAGCGGATCGCCGAGCTCTGGAGCTAGGCGGCGGATCGCACATCCGTTCCGGCATGAGGTCACGACGGGGCGAGGTCACTCAGGCTCGGTTGGATGCGAGCGTTTCCCGCGCGGCCGCGAGAGCGGCGGCTCGGTCGCCGGCGACCAGTCCGATCCGGGTCCGGCGGTCCAGCAGGTCGTCTTCGTCGAGTGCGCCCTCATGGGTTGCCGCGAAGGCGAATTCGGCACGCAGCACGTCGATGCCGGGGGCGACCGGTTCGGCGAGGCGCGGATCGCGCCGCGCCGCGGCGAGAATCTGTGCGGCCTGATCTCCGTAACGCTCGACCAGCACCGGCGGCGCCGCGATCCGGTCGCGCGCCCGCCCGGACACCGCTCCCACCAACGGGATTCGCTTGGTGCGACAGGGCGCCGCGGTCAGCCCGGCGGCGGCCACGGCGGCGTCGACCGCGTCCTCGGCCATCTGCCGGTAGGTGGTCAGCTTGCCGCCGACGACGGTGATCGGGCCGCCGGGGGAGTGCAGGACCGCGTGTTCGCGAGAGATGTCGGCGGTGGAGTCGTCGGCGGTGCGCAACAGTGGTCGCAGACCGGCGAAGGATCCGCGGATATCGCTGCGCCGCAACGGCTCTCGGAGCACAGTGTTCACGGTGTCGAGCAGGAAGTCGATCTCGGAGTCGGTGGGCTTCGGCTCGTCCGGGACCGGGCCGGGTGCGTCCTCGTCGGTGAGCCCCAGATACACGCGGCCGTGCGCGGCCGGGAAGGCGAAGACGAAACGGCTGGTGCTGCCCGGAATCGGCACGGTCAGCGAGGCGGTGAGGCCGCCGAAGGCCGCGGCGTCGAAGACCAGGTGGGTGCCGCGGCTGGGCCGCAACTCGATACTCGGATCGACCCGGTCGGCCCACACGCCGGACGCGTTGATCACCGAACGCGCTCGTACGGACAGGGTTTCACCGGTCAGCACGTCGTGCAGCACCGCGGCGTCGCCGCTCACCTGCTCGGCGCGGACGCGGGTGAGCACGGTCGCCCCGTGCGCCGCGGCGGTGCGCGCGATCGTCACCACCAGCCGGGCGTCGTCGACGAGCTGACCGTCCCAGGCCGTCATCCCGCCGCGCAGCCCGGCGCGGCGCAGTGTCGGCGCGAGTCGCAGCGCTTCGGCCGCGGCGACCCGGCGCGATCGCGGCAACACCGCCGATGAGGTTCCGGCGCTGCGCCGCAGTGCGTCTCCGGCGAGGAAACCCGCGCGGACCAAGAGCCGCTGCGGCAGGGATCCGCCGGAGAACGCCGGGACGAGCTGGGGAATCGAACGAGTCAGATGTGGTGCGGTGGTGGTGAGCAGGATGTCGCGTTCGACCGCGCTCTCGTGGGCGATGCCGACCCCGCCGGATGCCAGATACCGCAATCCGCCGTGGACGAGTTTCGAACTCCACCGGCTGGTTCCGAAGGCCAGATCGTGCGCCTCCACCAGGACGGTCCGCAATCCACGCGCCGCCGCGTCCAACGCCACGCCCGCGCCGGTGACACCGCCGCCGATGACCAGAACGTCGATGCGGTCCGCATCGCCGAGCGCCCGCAGTTCGCGGCCGCGGCGGGCGGCGTTGAGCGCCGAATCTCCCGTGGTATCGCCGAGCCCGTGGCCCGCGGTCGGTGTGCTCTCGTCGAGCATGCGCTGTCTCGCTCTCTGTTTCGGGACTAGTCGGTATCGGGGCGCAGGTACCGGTCGACGACGCGAGCGAGCTCGACGTCGAGTCCGGCATCATCGAGCAGATGGCTGACCGTGCCGGCCGACTGCACGGTGGACTGGCCGATCAGCAGCAGCATGGTGGCCAGGTGATCGGGATCGCCGGCGCGGATGGAACCGTCGCGCTGTCCCTCGCGGACGGCGCTGGAGAACACCTGGATCAATTGCCGTTGATTGCGGCCGAGCCGGCCGAACACATAGGTCAGCATCAGGTCGGTGTCGATGCGGAAGATCTTGGCGAACAACGGGTTCGACCGGATCTCGGCCGCGCCCGAGACGATGCCCTCCACCAGGCGCGCCCGCGCCGGGCCCTGGGTGGGGATACTCGTCGCCACGATCTCGCTCAGTTCCCGGACCAGCAACTCGGCGATCAGCGACCGGGTATCGGGCCAGCGCCGGTACACCGTGGGGCGACTGACGCCGGCGCGCCGGGCGACTTCGCTGAGCGTGGTCCGGCGTACGCCGAACTCCTCGACACAGGCACGTCCCGCCGCCAGGATCGCCAGGTCGATAGCCGACAGCTCGCCGTCGGGGCCGGGGGATTCGTTCGGATCCATCAACAACTCACCATCGGTCCGTGTTCGTTACTGCGATTCGTATTCGTTACTGCTTGACACTCTATGTCAGACTGTAACGCATGGTCGATACGCGACAGGACACATCCGCAGCAGAATCGGAAAACTCGACACCGGGCGAGTCGTCCGATCGGCCGAGTATGGTGTGGGACGCCTGGGGCGTCGCCTCGGCCCACGCGCCGCTCTCGGACCGGATCCGGACGCTGGTGGCGCAGGTGTTCGGAGTGTCCGGGGAACCGGTGGCCCGTCGTGATGAGGGCGACGTGCCGCTGCGGGAATCCGGCTTGACGGCCGCGCATCGCGCGGGGCTGTCGGCGGTGGTCGGCGCGGATCAGGTGTCGGCCGACCACCGTGACCGGCTGCTGCACGCGGGTGGCAAGAGTACGCCCGACCTGCTGCGCCGTCGTGCCCAAGCGCCGCAGGACGCGCCCGACGCCGTCGTCTTCCCGGCCGATCACGACCAGGTCCTGGCCGTGCTCACCTACTGTGGCGAACAGTCGATCGCGGTCGTGCCCTTCGGTGGCGGCACCAGCGTGGTGGGCGGGGTGGATCCCGCGCGCGGCCGCTTCGACACCGTGATCGCCCTGGATCTGCGGCGGCTCGACGGACTGTCCGATATCGACCCGGTGAGCGGCACCGCGACGCTGGGCGCCGGACTGACCGGGCCGCAGGCGGAGAAACTGCTTGCCGCCCATGGACTTTCGCTGGGGCATTTCCCGCAGAGTTTCGAATACGCCAGCATCGGCGGCTTCGCGGCCACCCGATCCTCGGGTCAGGCCTCGGCCGGCTACGGCCGCTTCGACGACATGATCATGCGCCTGAAGGTCGCAACGCCCACGGGCACGGTCGATCTCGGCCGCGCCCCCGCCTCGGCCGCCGGCCCGGATCTGCGCGAGCTGTTCGCCGGATCCGAGGGCACGCTCGGCGTCATCACCGAGGTGACGCTGCGGGTGCACCCGATTCCGGAGACAACCGCGTATCAGGCGTGGTCGTTCCCGGACTTCGCCACCGGCGCCGCCGCGCTGCGCACCGTCGTGCAGAACGGCGCGGCGCCGACGGTGCTGCGGTTGTCCGACGAAGCCGAGACCGGACTCAACCTGGCCCGTTCCGGTGATATCGGCGGCGCACCGGTCAGCGGCTGCCTGGCCGTCACCACGTTCGAGGGCACCGAAGCGCATGTGACCGCGCGCAGCGCCGAGGCCTCGGCCCTGCTCGCCGCCGCGGGCGGCACCGCCCTCGGTGAACAGCCGGCGCGGGAATGGGAGCACGGCCGCTTCGCCGCGCCGTATCTGCGTGATGCGCTGCTGGATATCGGCGTACTGTGCGAAACCCTCGAAACGGCGACCACCTGGTCGAATGTCGAGCGGCTTAAAGCGGCGGTCACCACCGCGCTCACCGAATCGCTCGGGACGCAGGGCACTCCCGCGCTGGTGATGTGCCATATCTCGCATACCTACCCGACCGGCGCCTCGCTGTACTTCACCGTCGTCGCCAAGCAGGCCGACGATGCGCTGTCCCAGTGGGCGCGGACCAAACGCGCCGTCGGTGACGCCATCGCCGGACACGGGGGAACCATCACCCATCACCATGCCGTCGGCGCCGACCACCGGCCGTGGATGACCGCCGAGATCGGCGAGCCGGGCGCGCGCATCCTGCGTGCGGTCAAGGATGCCGTCGACCCGGCGGGAATCCTCAACCCGGGCAAGCTGATTCCGTGACCGCCATCCGATCGGTCGCGCTGGTGACCAACCCGCACTCCGGCCACGGCCGGGGACTCGCGGCCGCCGCCGCGGCCGCCACCCGCTTCGCCGAGCGCGGCGTACGGGTACGCGAGATCCGCGGTGCCGACGCGGCGGAAACCGTTCGCCTGGTCCGGGATTCGGTGCGAGGGCCGGAGCGTCCCGACGCGGTCGTCTGCGCGGGCGGTGACGGACTGGTCTGCGTCACGCTGCAGGCCCTCGCCTCGACCGGGGTGCCGCTGGGGCTGCTGCCCGGCGGGACCGGTAACGACCTGGCCCGGGAACTGGGAGTGCCCGACGACGACCCGCGGGCCGCGGCCGATATCGTGCTCGGCGGTTCCGTGCGCACCATCGATCTCGGCGCGATCGAATCCACGCCCGATCCCGAGCACGCCCAGGACTGGGCGGCCGGAATCGAACCCGCCGTCGCCCATCGTCCCATGCGATTCGCCACCGTCGCCGGCACCGGCTTCGACGCGCGAGTAACCCTGCGCGCCAACCGTATGCGCCGGCCGAAGGGCTCGCTGCGGTACTCCTTCGCCGCGGTGCCGGAACTGCTCGGTCAGCTCGGCGTGCCCTACCGCATCGAATTGTCCGGCGAGCCGGGCGCAGCCGATGATCGCGTCGTCGAGACCGAGGCCGTGATGGTGGCGGTCGGCAACACCCGGACCTATGGCGGCGGCATGCTCATCTGCCCCGACGCCATCGTCGACGACGGCCTGCTCGACCTGACCGTGGTCGGCGCGATGTCACGGCTGGAGATGGTCCGCCTGCTCCCGGCCCTGGCCGCCGGCAAGCGCATCGACCATCCCGCGGTCGGGCACTACCGGGCCCGCGCCATCACCCTCACCGCCGCGGTACCGGCGACCGCCGACGGCGACCCGGCGGGACTGCTCCCGGCGACCTTCCGCGCCGAACCCGCAGCGCTGGCGATCCTCGTGCCGTGACCCCGCCGTCCACAGGCGGGGCGCGGCCTCCGCATCCCGGTGGCGAATCTGCGAGCATGCTGAGTGGCAAACCCACACCTGCACAACGGATTCGGGCAAAAGCTGAGAATTGCATATGGATTGGTGTATTGCGCCGATCCGGGCGGTAGTCTCGAAGACGTGGGCGGGGTTTTCGGTGTCCCTCATCCGCCGAAAACCCCGCCCTACATCTTTCTCCGGCCGACCCGCTTCTTGCGCGGCGCGACGCCACCCGGCACACACGTCCGGCGCCCGAGTGGCGGGTCTCAGGGGTGTGACGGTGCCGTGTGCAGGGCCGTGTCGAGTCCTCCTGCTCAACTCCGTAGAATCGCACGGTGACCAGCGCAGCCCCTGATAACTCGCGAAATCGTGCCGACGCCCTCCCCAAGAGCTGGAACCCCAGCGATGTAGAGGCCGACCTGTACGAGCGCTGGGTAGCGGCCGGTTACTTCACCGCCGACCCGGCCAGCGACAAGCCGCCCTATTCGATCGTGCTGCCGCCGCCGAACGTCACCGGCAACCTGCACATGGGCCACGCCTTCGACCACACCCTGATGGACCTGCTCACCCGCCGCAAGCGGATGCAGGGCTACGAGGTGCTGTGGCTACCCGGTATGGACCACGCCGGCATCGCCACCCAGACCGTGGTCGAGAAGCAACTCGCCGTCGACGGCAAGACCAAGGAAGACTTCGGCCGCGAACTGTTCGTCGACAAGGTCTGGGACTGGAAGCGCGAATCCGGCGGCGCCATCCAGGGCCAGATGCGCCGCCTCGGCGACGGCGTCGACTGGAGCCGCGACCGCTTCACCATGGACGACGGCCTCTCCCGCGCGGTGCAGACCATCTTCAAACGCCTCTACGACGCCGGGCTGATCTACCGGGCCGAGCGCCTGGTGAACTGGTCGCCCTCGCTCGAGACCGCGATCTCCGACGTCGAGGTGAAATACGAGGACGTCGAGGGTGAGCTCGTCTCGCTGCGCTACGGCTCGCTGAACGACGACGAACCGCACGTCATCGTGGCCACCACCCGCGTGGAGACCATGCTCGGCGATACCGCGGTGGCGGTGCACCCCGAGGACGAGCGGTACCGGGCGCTGATCGGCACCACGGTCTACCACCCGATCACCGGCCGCCAGATTCCGATCGTCGCCGACGACTACGTCGACCCCGAATTCGGTTCCGGCGCAGTGAAGATCACCCCGGCGCACGACCCCAACGACTTCGAGATCGGCCTGCGGCACAACCTGCCGATGCCGACCATCATGGACAAGACCGGCAAGATCGCCGACACCGGAACCGAATTCGATGGCATGGACCGGTTCGAGGCGCGTGTCAAGATCCGCGAGCGGCTGGCCGACGAGGGGCGCATCGTCGCCGAGAAGCGCCCGTACGTGCACAGCGTCGGCCACTCCGAACGCTCCGGCGAACCGATCGAACCGCGGCTGTCGATGCAGTGGTGGGTGAAGGTCGAATCGCTGGCCAAGGCCGCCGGTGACGCCGTGCGCAACGGTGCGGTGACGATCTACCCGGCCAGCCAGGAACCGCGCTGGTTCGAATGGGTCGACAACATGCACGACTGGTGCATCTCGCGGCAGCTGTGGTGGGGTCACCGCATTCCGATCTGGTACGGCCCCGAGGGCGAGATCGCGTGCGTCGGCCCCGACGAGCAGGCGCCCGAGGGCTGGGTGCAGGACCCGGACGTCCTCGACACCTGGTTCTCCTCCGGCCTGTGGCCCTTCTCCACCATGGGCTGGCCGGACGACACCCCCGAACTGTCGAAGTTCTATCCGACCAGCGTGCTGGTGACCGGCTACGACATCCTGTTCTTCTGGGTGGCCCGGATGATGATGTTCGGCATGTTCGTCTCCGGCGACCCGGTCATCGCCGCCGGTAAGGACCCCGGGCGGCAGCAGGTCCCGTTCGACGACGTCTTCCTGCACGGCCTCATCCGCGACGAATTCGGCCGCAAATACTCCAAGTCCAAGGGCATCGGCGTGGACCCGCTGCTGTGGATCGACGAATACGGCGCGGACGCAACACGTTTCACCCTCGCCCGGGGCGCGCAGCCGGGCAGCGACCTGTCGGTGGGCCCGCCGCACGTGCAGGCCTCGCGCAACTTCATCACGAAGCTGTTCAACGCCAGCAAGTTCGCGCTCATGAACGGTGCCGCGCCGGGCGACCTGCCCGACCGCGCCACCCTCACCGACACCGACCGCTGGATCCTCGACCGGCTCGACGAGGTGCGGGCCGAGGTGGACGGGGCCTTCGACCGTTACGAATTCGGCAAGGCCTGTGAGGCGCTGTACCACTTCGCCTGGGACGAACTGTGCGACTGGTACCTCGAATTGGCGAAGGTGCAGTTCGCCGAATCGGAGGAGCGGGCCGCGAGCACGCGCATCGTCCTCGGCAACGTGCTGGATTCGGTGCTGCGCCTGCTGCACCCGGCCATCCCGTTCGTCACCGAAACGCTGTGGCAGGCCCTCACCGAGGCCGGTGCGGACGACTCCCTGGTGATCGCCGCGTGGCCGCAGTCCTCGGGGATCGCCGCCGATACCGTTGCGGCACAGCGCATCGCGGACCTGCAGAAGCTCGTCACCGAGATCCGCCGATTCCGCAGCGATCAGGGCCTGACCGACAAGCAGAAGGTCGCCGCGAAACTGATCGGCATCGATACCGCCGACCTCACCGGGCTGCACGCCGAAATCGCCAGCCTGGCCCGGCTCACCGAACCGGATGCCGGGTTCTCCGCCACCGCCGCGGTGGAGGTGCGGCTGTCCGGCGCCACCGTCACCGTCGAACTGGACACCTCCGGCACGGTCGACCTCGACGCCGAACGCCGCCGGCTGGAGAAGGACCTCGCGGCCGCGCAGAAGGACCTCGCCGCCACCACCGCCAAACTCGGCAACGAGGCCTTCCTGGCCAAGGCGCCCGACGAGGTGGTCGCCAAGATCCGCACCCGCCGCGAGGTCGCCGAATCCGAGGTGACCCGGATCGGGGCGCGGCTGGCGCAGATCACGGAGTCGGTGGCGAACAAGTGAGCGGCGGTGAAGGTTTCGACCACGAACCGCTCGCGGGCGGTGCGGACCGGCTGCGCACCGGTCCCTCGCCGGTCGACCTCGCCGAAATGGCGCTGGTCGAGGCCGAACTCGACCAGCGCTGGGGCGAAACCAAGATCGAGCCGTCGCTGACCCGGATCGCGACCCTGATGGATCTGCTCGGTTCCCCGCAGCAGAGCTATCCCGCCATCCACATCGCCGGTACCAACGGCAAGACCTCGGTCACCCGGATGGTCGACGCGCTGCTCACGGCACTGCACCGGCGCACCGGCCGGTTCACCAGCCCGCATCTGCAACTGGCGACCGAACGCATCGCCGTCGACAACGCGCCGATCACGCCGGCCCGCTACGTCGAGATCTACCGGGAACTGCTGCCCTACGTCGAGATGATCGACGCGCGCTCGACCGACGGCGCCCTCGGCGACGGGCCGGGACCACGGATGAGCAAATTCGAGGTCCTCGTGGCGATGGCGTACGCCGCGTTCGCCGAGGCGCCGGTCGATGTCGCGGTCGTCGAGACCGGGATGGGCGGCACCTGGGACGCGACCAACGTCATCGACGGGCAGGTCGCGGTGATCACACCGATCGGGCTGGACCACACCGACTATCTGGGCCCGGATCTGGCGTCGATCGCCGGAGAGAAGGCCGGGATCATCAAGAAGTCGCCGCAGGATCTGCTGATTCCGCGCGACACCGTCGCCATCATCGCCGAGCAGGAACCCGAGGCGATGGAGGTGCTGCTGCGGCGCGCGGTGGAGGCAGATGCCGCGGTCGCTCGTGCCGGTTCCGAGTTCCGGGTGCTGTCGCGTCGGGTCGCGATCGGCGGTCAGGTGCTCGAGATCCAGGGGCTCGGCGGGGTCTACGACGAGATCTTCCTGCCGCTGCACGGCGAACACCAGGCGCACAACGCGGCGCTGGCGCTGGCCGCGGTGGAGGCGTTCTTCGGTGCCGGCTCGCAGAAGCAGCTCGACATCGACGCGGTGCGGGCCGGATTCGCCGCGGCGGTGAGCCCCGGCCGGATGGAGCGGATGCGCAGCGCGCCCACCATCTTCATCGACGCCGCACACAACCCCGCCGGTGCGCGGGCGCTCGCCGCGACGCTCACCGAGGAATTCGACTTCCGCAAGTTGGTGGGTGTGGTCGCGGTGCTCTCCGACAAGGACGCGGCGGGCATCCTCGCCGCGCTGGAGCCAGTGCTGGACGAGATCGTCGTCACCACCAACGGCTCACCGCGGGCGCTCGGCGTCGACGAACTCGCAGACCTGGCCGTCCAGCGCTTCGGCGACGAGCGAGTCGTCACCGCGAACAGCCTCGCCGATGCGGTCGAAACCGCCATCGCCATCGCCGAGGAAGCGGGAGACGCCGGCGAACCGGTATCCGGCGCGGGCATCGTGGTCACCGGCTCGGTGGTCACCGCGGGCACGGCGCGCTCGCTGTTCGGGAAGGACCCCGCGTGAAGCAGCGGGCCGCAGACGGTGGGAAGCTGGTGTCGAGGGCATCGGCGAGCGGGCGCGGAGGAGGCGACGTGGGTAGCGAGGACGATGTGCGCGGCGAGGCGCCGAAGCAGGGTGTACCCGCGCCCGCGACCGACCCGTGGAAGGGTTTTCGCGGTGTGATGGCCGGCGCGCTGGTACTCGAGGCCATCACCGTGCTGCTGGCGCTGCCGGTGGTCGGGGCCGTCGGCGGCGGACTCAGCTGGTGGTCGGTGACCTACCTGGTCGGCCTGGCCGTCCTGATGTTCGTCGGCTCCGGAATGCAGCGTCGCTCCTGGGCCGTGCCGTTCAATCTCGGCCTGCAGGTGCTGGTGCTGGCCGGTGGGTTCATTCATCTGTCGATCGGCATCATCGGCGTCGTGTTCGCGGCGGTGTGGGCTTTCATTCTGGTGCTGCGCTCCGACGTCAAACGCCGCATGGACCAGGGTCTGCTGCCCAGCCAGCGGATGCAGGGCTCGTCCTGACGGCTCGGTTCGGAATCCGGTGGCAGCGCCGGTTAGAGTGTCGCCGTGACTGAGCAGACGTTGGTACTCATCAAGCCGGACGGCGTGGCCCGAGGCCTGGTTGGTGAGATCATCACCCGCATCGAACGCAAAGGCCTGAAGATCGCGGCCCTCAAGCTCGAGCAGGTTTCCGAGGAACGTGCCGCCGCCCACTACGCCGAACACGCCGACAAGCCGTTCTACGGCTCGCTGATCGAATTCATCACCTCCGGCCCGGTCGTCGCGGCCATCCTCGAGGGTCCGCGCGCCATCGCCGCCTTCCGCCAGCTCGCCGGTGGCACCGACCCCGTCGAGAAGGCCGTCCCCGGCAGCATCCGCGGCGACTACGCCCTGGAAACCCAGTTCAACCTCGTGCACGGCTCCGATTCCCCCGAATCCGCGAAGCGCGAGATCGCGCTCTGGTTCTAGGCTGTGTCGTTCGGCCTCCGCTTCGCTCCCGCGAACGGTCGCTCGTAAGACTCGCTCCGTGCGGGGCGCGATTCGGTTGCGTCCCAGTTTCGGTTCACGACCGGGTGGGTGATCTCGCTGTGGTCGGTGGGGTTTCCCGGGCCCTCCGTGATCATTTGCCCGTTGGTCGCGGCGACACTCCAGCGGGTGCTCCGCATCCGGCGGAAAAGACCTACTCAGGTGTAGGAAAGTCTCCCCGGTCGGGCCCCGGAAACGGGCCGGGCACGCTCCGATGACATACCAGTGGGTCGCTGTGTGGGATACTGGAAGCGGATGTGATCGACGCCCGCCTATCGGGGCAGGTGGCGAACGCAACCGAATGGCACCGCGGCTCGACGCCGATCATCGCTGCCCCGGACGGTTCCAAGACTCGGCTGTTCGGCGGCACGCTGGATGAGCGCTCGAGCTCAGGTGTGAAAGCCAACAGCCAGGCGCCGCGTGACCAGTTAGCCCGAACGACGTACGACAGGTGATAACGGGGCACGCGGGGCGAGACCATCAGACCTTGCGCCACAGGCGTGAGGCGAACGGACAGCGCCCCCGCGTCGGCCGCGTCACTCTCGTACGAGTGGGACGCGCCCGGGGGCCCGAGGAGATTTCGTGGCCGATCAAGAGCCGCAAGGAACGTCGCAGAGCAATGGTGATTCCACCTCTACCGAGGTGGCCGGGGTAGGGGAGGCAGCGCAGTTGCCCGAACGTATCCGGGTGCACGCGCTGGCGAAACTTCTGGGTACCACCAGCAAACGCATCCTTGCCCATCTGACCGAACTGGGTGCCGAAGCTCGCAGCGCCCAATCCAGCCTGGACCGGACCGTCGCCGAATCCGTGCGCGACGCGCTCGTTCCCCCACAGGCCGGCACCGGGCAACCGGTGACCGAGCTCGCCACCGGACAGGCCGAGACGCCTGCTCCGGCACGCGCCGAGAGTGCGTCTCCGGCGACCACATCCACCGCCGCGGCCGATACCGCGCAGACCGTCACCGCGCCGGATACGTCCGGCGAGCCCGAGCCGAGCGAGTCCGGCGCATCCACCGCGGTCGCCGAACCCGAGGTCGCCGACACCGTGCGGGCCGCGGACGTCGGCGAGACCCCTGGCACCGCGAACCCCGCGGTGACATCGGAATCGCCGGTAGCGGCAGAGTCGCCCGCGGCATCGGCCGAGGCCGAATCGGTGCCGCACACATCGCTGTTCACCAGCCCGTTCCAGCAGCCTGCCGCGCAGCGCGAGGAGCCGGTCGTCTTCGAGCCGGCGAGTATCGCGGCCGCGCCGCTGTTCCTGCCGCCGGATGCCGCCGCCGCCGAGGAGATGCGCCGCCGCCGGCGTGCCGAGCGCGAGGCCGAAGCCGCCGAAAAGGCCGCCGAAAAGGCCGCTGAGAAAGCCGGTGAGAAGGCCACCGAAAAGGCCGCCGAACCCGCGCCGGAGAAAGCCCCCGCCGAGCCCGAGACCGTCGCGGCAGCAGAGACCGAGACCGAATCCGGCGACTGGGACGACGAGCAGTCGCGCGACGAGCAGGAGGACGGTGGTCGTTCGCGTCGCCGCCGCCGGGGCCGCCGCGGTCGCGGCCGGGGCCGGGGCGAACAGCACGCCGATCACGAGTCGGACGACGAATCCGACGACGAGGACGCCGAGGCGCACGCCGAGTCCGACGAATCCGCCGAGGAGACCGCCGCCGAGCAGACCGGCGAGGAGAACGACGACGACTCGGGTTCGACGCCGGAGGGTTCCACCCGCCGTCGCCGTCGTCGCCGTCGCCGCAAGGCCGGTGAGGACAACGAATCCGAGCCCGCCGACGACGATCCGCCGAACACGGTCGTGCACGAGCGGGAACCGCGTAACAAGCGCCGCACGGTCGACGAGGTGCAGGGCATCAGCGGGTCGACCCGGCTGGAGGCCAAGCGGCAGCGCCGTCGCGACGGTCGCGAGGCCGGTCGCCGTCGCCCGCCGATCCTCACCGAATCGGAATTCCTGGCCCGCCGCGAGGCGGTCGACCGGGTCATGGTGGTGCGCGAGAAGTCGTTCCCGGCCGGCGAGCATTCGCATGTCGGTGCGACCACCCAGGTGGCGGTGCTCGAGGACAACATCCTGGTCGAGCACTTCGTCACCAACACCGGCACGGCGTCGATGGTCGGCAACGTCTACCTGGGCAAGGTGCAAAACGTGCTGCCCAGCATGGAGGCGGCGTTCGTCGACATCGGCCGCGGCCGCAACGGCGTGCTCTACGCCGGTGAGGTGAACTGGGAGGCCGCCGGGCTCGGCGGCAAGGAACGCAAGATCGAGCAGGCCCTCAAACCCGGCGACACCGTCCTGGTGCAGGTCAGCAAGGATCCGGTCGGGCACAAGGGCGCTCGGCTGACCACGCAGATCAGCCTGGCTGGTCGCTTCCTGGTCTATGTCCCGGGCGGGACCTCGACCGGTATCAGCCGCAAACTGCCCGACACCGAGCGCAAGCGGCTCAAGGAGATCCTGCGCGACATCGTCCCGCAGGACGCCGGAGTGATCATCCGTACCGCGTCCGAGGGTGTGAGCGAGACCGAGCTGGCCCGCGATGTCGAGCGGCTGCAGGCCACCTGGAAGACCATCGAGAAGCAGGCCGAGAACGGGTCGGGCGCGCCGAAGACCCTGTACGAAGAGCCGGACCTGCTGGTGAAGGTCGTCCGGGACCTGTTCAACGAGGACTTCTCCAAGCTGGTCATCGAGGGCGACCGGGCGTGGACGACGGTCGAGAACTACGTCCGCACCGTCGCTCCGGACATGCTGGCCCGGGTCGAGCGCTACGACAACAACGGCGTGGACGTCTTCGGAAACCTGCGCATCGACGAGCAGCTGGCGAAGGCGCTCGATCGCAAGGTGTGGCTGCCCTCCGGTGGCACCCTGGTCATCGACCGCACCGAGGCGATGACCGTGATCGACGTCAACACCGGCAAATTCACCGGATCCGGTGGCAGCAACCTGGAAGAAACGGTCACCCGCAACAATCTGGAGGCCGCCGAGGAGATCGTGCGCCAGATGCGGTTGCGCGATATCGGCGGCATGATCGTCGTCGACTTCATCGATATGGTGCTGGAATCCAACCGGGATCTGGTGCTGCGCCGCCTGACCGAGGCGCTCGGGCGCGACCGCACCCGCCATCAGGTGTCGGAGGTCACCTCGCTCGGCCTGGTCCAGATGACCCGCAAGAAGCTGGGCACCGGTCTGGTCGAGGCGTTCTCCACCACCTGTGAGCACTGCCACGGCCGCGGCATCATCGTGCACAACTATCCGGTCGAGACCGCACCCGCCGAGGAGGGGTCCGGCCGCCGCGAAGGCCGTCGCCGCCGCAAGGACAAGGACCGCGACAAGGACGTCAAGCAGGCGAGCACCGCCGCGCCGGACACCGCGGATGCGCATCCCGAGGAGGATGCGGCCGCCAAGCGCGCTCATCCGGTCGCGCTCGCGATGGCCGCGCATCACTCCGACGACGAGCCGGCCGAGGCCGGTGCGCCGGTCGAGGCGAAGACGCAATCGCGGCCGCAGGCCAAGGATTCACGGGTTTCGCGCCGGGGACGCGGACGGGCCGCGGCGGCCGAGGTCGCCGAAGCCGAGTCCGTCGAGGTGGAAGCGGCCGAGCCGGTGGTCGCCGAACAGGTGGTCGCCGAACGAGTCGGCACCGAGCCGGTGGCGGCCGAACCCGCTGCCGAGCCGGTCCCGGAGCCCGAGCGGCCCGCGGTGGCCGCCCGGGCCGGAGCACAGGCGGCGTCGGCCGAGTCCGCGGTCACTCCCGCACCGGCCGACACGAAGCCCGCCGAGCAGGCTCCGGAAACGGGTGCCCGTCGTGGCCGTCGCCGGGTGGCGCGCACCGCGTCGGCTCCGTCGACCGACAGCCGGGGCGCGGTCTTCGTGCTGACCGACGCCGACCAGGACAGCGCGCCGAAGTTCTCGCTCGACGAGCTGGCTCCGGCCGAGGTGGCCCCGCGGCAGCGGACCCGTCGCCGGGCCGCCGGGCGAGCCGCGGGCGCGCCGGAATCGCCGAACTGATCCGGTCGCCGGACCGGAGAACTCGCAGCACAGGCCCCGCCCGCACGACGGGCGGGGCGCCGCGGCGGACCGCGTTCGCGGTGGCGGCGACCCGGTTTGGTGCGGGGGGTGGCAGTCCTGTAATCTTGGACAGTCGCTGCCCGGTGACAGCACCGTGTTGTGTTGAGAAAACGCTGCGCTGTCATGAGATCCGGCTCGAAACGAGCCCTCCGGTGCGGAAGAAGTACCGAGGCGGCGGTGACTATCAGACCAGTCGTACGGCGGTTTCCGGTGTCCACCGGCAGGCGGCCGTAGGAGCAGAGTGCCGAGCACTAGTTGAGGAAAGAGGGCAGCCGACCGATGGCAACGTACGCGATCGTCAAGACCGGCGGAAAGCAGTACAAGGTCGCGGTCGGTGACCTGGTGAAGGTCGAGAAGATCGAGGGTGAACCGGGCACGGCCGTATCGCTGTCGCCGGTGCTGGTGGTTGACGGCGCCGAGCTGACTACCGATGCCGACAAGCTGGCCAAGGTTTCGGTGTCCGCCGAAGTGGTCGAGCAGACCAAGGGCCCGAAGATCCGGATCCACAAGTTCAAGAACAAGACCGGCTACCACAAGCGTCAGGGCCACCGTCAGAAGCTGACGGTCCTGAAGGTCACCGGCATCAAGTAATTTCGACCTAGCGAAACCACCCGGTTTCGAATCGAGGAGTTTTCAGCCATGGCACATAAGAAGGGTGCGTCCAGCTCTCGCAACGGTCGCGATTCCAATGCTCAGCGGCTCGGCGTGAAGCGCTTCGGCGGCCAGGCCGTCAAGGCCGGTGAGATCCTGGTTCGCCAGCGCGGAACCCACTTCCACCCCGGCGTCAACGTCGGTCGTGGCGGTGACGACACACTGTTCGCCCTCGAGGCGGGCGCGGTCCAGTTCGGCACCAAGCGTGGCCGCAAGACCGTCAACATCGTGGTACCGGAGCCGGCGCAGGCCTGAGCCGCGCCGGAGCCTTCTCCACACACTCTTCGAAGCGGGCCAGGGTTTAGCAGATAAACCCTGGCCCGTTCGCCGTTCCGGGAGGCTCACCACCACCGTCCACCGAAACACAGAGGTCCAGCTGGCATGTCCAAATTCATCGATCGTGTGGTACTGCACGTCCGCGCCGGTAAGGGCGGTCATGGCTGTGCCTCGGTGCATCGGGAGAAGTACAAGCCGCTCGGCGGACCCGACGGTGGTAACGGCGGCAACGGCGGGGATGTGATCCTCGAAGTCGACCCGAATGTGCACACGCTGCTGGACTTCCACTTCCACCCGCACGCCAAGGCCGGTAACGGCAAACCCGGCGAGGGTGGCAATCGCGACGGCAAACAGGGCGGGGAACTACTGCTGAAGGTTCCCGACGGCACGGTCGTCATCGACGACGACGGTGAGGTGGTCGCCGATCTGATCGGCGCGGGCACCCGGTTCGTGGCGGCGCGCGGTGGCCGCGGCGGCCTCGGCAACGCGGCGCTGGTGTCGCGCGCCCGCAAGGCCCCCGGCTTCGCCCTGCTGGGTGAGGAGGGCGAGGAGCGCGACCTCGTTCTCGAACTCAAATCCGTGGCCGATGTCGGCCTGGTCGGTTTCCCGTCGGCCGGAAAGTCCTCACTCGTCTCGGTGCTCTCGGCGGCCAAGCCCAAGATCGCCGATTACCCGTTCACCACGCTGGTGCCGAACCTCGGCGTGGTCTCCAGCGGTGACACCACCTTCACCGTCGCCGATGTGCCGGGCCTGATTCCCGGCGCCAGCGACGGGCGCGGCCTGGGCCTGGACTTCCTGCGGCATCTCGAGCGGTGCGCGGTGCTGGCCCACGTAGTCGATTGCGCGACACTGGAACCCGGCCGCGACCCGATCTCCGATGTCGACGCGCTCGAGGCCGAACTGGCCGCCTACCGCCCGGCCCTGCAGGCCGACGCCGGATTGGGCGATCTGGCCGACCGGCCCCGCGTGGTCATCCTCAACAAGGCCGATATCCCCGACGCCGCCGAATTGGCCGAGATGGTGACGCCCGAGTTCACCGAACGCGGCTGGCCGGTGTTCACGATTTCCGCGGTGAGCCGGGAAGGTTTGCGCCCGTTGACCTTCGCGCTGGCCGATATGGTCCGCGAATATCGCGAGGCGCATCCGAAGGCGGCGCCGAAGCGTCCGGTGATCCGGCCCGTCGTGGCCGGGGAGACCGGCTTCACCGTCGAACCCGATCCGGAGGTCGAGGGCGGATTCATCGTCCGCGGCGAGCGCCCCGAAAGGTGGGTGCGCCAAACGCAGTTCGACAACGACGAGGCCGTCGGCTACCTCGCCGACCGGCTCGCACGTCTCGGCGTCGAGGACGAGCTGGTCCGCCAGGGAGCGGTGCCCGGTGCCGAGGTCACCATCGGCGATGTGAGCTTCGAATGGGAGCCGCAGATTTCGGCCGGTGTCGATATGGTGATGACCGGGCGCGGGACCGACCCCCGCCTGGACCAGACCGACCGCATCTCCGCCGCCGAGCGCAAACATGCCTCCCGGGTACGCCGCGGCCTGGTCTCGGAGGACGAGGACCAACCGTGATCGCCCGCCACGCCGGTATCTCCGGTGTGCGCGGGCGTCTCGGTCCGGTTGTCGTCGTGCGCCACCGTAGTGGCGTGACAAGTGAGTGAGTGTTGTTGTGACACAGGTGGATTCTGACAAGGGAGCGGTAACTACTCGGCAGTCGATCCGGACCGCGCGCAGCGTGGTGGTCAAGATCGGCTCATCGGCGCTGACCAGCCTCGAGGGCGGACTCGACACCGCGCGCCTGGACAAGCTCGCCGACGCGATCGAGGCGCGGATGCGCGCCGGCTCGGATGTGGTGGTGGTGTCGTCCGGTGCGATCGGCGCCGGCATCGCCCCGCTCGGATTGGCCGCCCGCCCAAGGGATCTCGCGACGAAACAGGCCGCGGCAAGCGTCGGCCAATTGGCCTTGGCCCACGCCTGGGGCACCTCGTTCGCCCGATTCGACCGCGTGGTGGGCCAGGTGCTGCTGACGGCGGGTGACTTCGCCCGCCGCGAACACCACCGCAACGCGCAGCGCACCCTCGACCGGTTGCGCGCCCTGCACGCGGTCGCGGTGGTCAACGAGAACGACACCATCGCCACCGAGGAGATTCGCTTCGGCGACAACGACCGGCTGGCCGCGCTGGTGGCGCATCTGGTCGGTGCGGACGCGCTGGTCCTGCTGTCGGACGTGGACGGTCTTTACGACGGCGACCCCCGCAAGGGCGCCGCCACATTCATTCCCGAGGTGCGCAGCAGCGCCGACCTCGACGGTGTGATCGCCGGTAGCGGTGGCGCTCTCGGCACCGGCGGTATGGCGTCGAAGCTCTCGGCCGCCCGCCTCGCCGCCGACGCCGGCGTGCCCGTCCTGCTGGCAGCCGCCTCCGATGCGGCGCTGGCCCTGCGCGACGCCTCGGTGGGCACGGCCTTCGCCGCGCGTCCGGTCCGGTTGTCGGCCCGCAAGTTCTGGGTTCGCCATGCCGCCGACAGCCGCGGCGCCATCCACCTCGACGCCGGCGCCGTCAGAGCCGTCGCGCATTCGCGCCGCTCACTCCTCGCCGCCGGTATCACCGGCGTCAGGGGCCGCTTCTACGGCGGCGACGTGGTCGACCTGCTCGCCCCCGACGGCCGCACGGTGGCGCGGGGCGTCGTGGAATACGACAGCACGGAACTGCAGGCCATGGCAGGCCATTCCACCTCCGAACTGCCGGAAGGTATGCAGCGTCCCGTCATTCACGCCGACGATCTGGTGAAGGTGTAGGGATCTCGGTGCTCCCGGGCGCCGCCGGACCGCCGAAATCTCGGTGTCCGAATACTGATCAGCCCGGCGGAGAGACCCCGGGCTGGTCGGGAGTCGTCGGCGTATCGGTGTCGGGGATGGGACCGGTGATACCCGGCTGACCTTCCTGGTCGGTGAGCGGAGGCGCCGACGGATCGGGAGCGCCCGGTGCGGGAGGTGGTGCGGGCGTGGGGGGTTGCGGCGGTGGAGCGGATGCCGACGGGTCGGGCGACTGTGGTGCGGGGGTGTCGGATGGCGCCGGGGCCGGTGTGGTGGGGGCGGGGGTGATGGGCGGTGCGGCATGCGGATCGGGCGTCGGGGGACCCGGCGGCGGCACCGGACTGCCCGGTCCGGACGGTGCGGGCGGCTGCGCCGGGTCCGGCGAGGTGGGGGCGGAAGAGGACGGCGGCGCGGGGGTCGGCGCTGGGCCCGGATCGTGCGTCGGCGCGGCGGGTGCCGGGGCCGACGAACTCGGTGCCGGATCGCCGGGTGTGGGTTGCGTCTGCGGAGGCGCAGGTGCCGGGCTCTCGGGTGCGGGTGCGGGTGCGGGTGCGGGTGCGGGTGCGGGTGCGGGTGCGGGTGCGGGCGGTGGCTGCGGCGACGCGGGTGTGCCGGGCACAGTGGCCGAGTCGGGAGCCTGCTCCGGTGTCGAGGGTTCCGGCTCGGACGACGGTGGGGCCGTAGGGCTG
Source organism: Nocardia mikamii NBRC 108933 (assembly GCF_001613505.1). GTDB lineage: Bacteria > Actinomycetota > Actinomycetes > Mycobacteriales > Mycobacteriaceae > Nocardia > Nocardia mikamii. Next base: position 563,196 of record NZ_BDCM01000014.1, on the reverse strand, counting down.
TCGAGCGATTGCGGCTGGTCGCCGTTCGGTCGGGCGGGAGCGCTGGGCCGCGGTCCGGCCGGGTCGGCTTGTGCCGGGGGTTCGGGCAGCGCCGGGACCGCGGTGCCCGCCGCGGAGTAGGCCGGTTTGTAGATCATGTTCATCGCCAGAATCGCCTCCTGACGCATGACCTCCTGGGCGATGCGCGCATCGATCACGTGCGCGGCCTCCAGCACTCGGGCGATGGCGCCCACCGGCCCGGAATCGCCTGGGGGAGGTACCGCCAATTTGACTGCTTCCGCTGCTCCGGCGACCGCACCGAGCCGCGCACCGACCTCGCCGAAGACGGCGGCCAATTCGTCGACGGAGGCGGCGAAACTGTGCGCGCTGGCGGCAGCGGCCTCGGCGGCCGGGCCCTGCCAGCCGGCGTGGTCCATGATTCGCTCGGCCTGTGAGCGGGTGGCCGGCATGGAGCCGGTCAGCGTGGCGGCCGCCTCCAGCCAGATCAGGGAGGCCTGCAGAATCTCACCGGCCTCGATCTTCTCGGTCCCGGTATGGATCTGTTCGTGCGTCATGGACTCGAAATGTTCCATGGCGCTGACGTATTGGGGGTCGGTGTGCGACGCGGCCGGCCCGTAACGGAATTCGGCGCTCATCGTGCCAGTCCGGACGAGGTCGCCCGCAGCGCGGCCGCATGCGCGGAATCGGCCTCCTCGTAGAGCCCGGCGCTGGTCAGGAAAGCCTCTTTCATGCGGTAGGCGGCGGCGATGTACTGGTCGAGTAGTTCGGCCGCATCGCGCGCCTTGCGGCCGAAACCGGCCTGCAACTGCTGTGCGGAGAAGAAGCCCCCGAATCCGCTGAGCTGCGCCACCGAATCGAGGCGCTGCTGTAGTTCCCGAAGCCGGTCGGCCTGCTGCTGGTAGATCTCCGCGCACCCACGCGCGGCCGCCGGATCGAAGGTGACGGTTCCCCCGCGCGCGGCCTGCAAGAAACGGGTGATATCGGCCTGGCTGGTCTCGATCGTCATGCGCACCCCTGAGATCGGTCGGTCCGACCAGCCTAATGGGGAAAGCCCGGAGGCGGCAGCGGAGCGTTACCACGTAGGGCTCCCCATTGGGCTGCAAATCGCACAGCCTAATGGGGAAAGCCCGGAGGCGGCAGCGGAGCGTTACCACGTAGGGCTCCCCATTGGGCTGCAAATCGCACAGCCTAATGGGGAAAGCCCGGAGGCGGCAGCGGAGCGTTACCACGTAGGGCTCCCCATCGGGCTGCAATCACACAGCCTGACGGGGAACGCCCGGAGGCGGCTGCCCGGTGAGGCTGCAGGTCGACCCAGCTTACTGGTTCCGGGGATGTCCGGTCAGCCCGAGTTGCCCGAATCCGTGCCAGTCACGATCATCGCGGAATGCGTTTTTGCAGGTGAGTGCCGATCTGCTGCCGGCTCGCGGGGACGATATGGACTTCGTCGCCCGCCTTGATGAGATAGCGCCCGTCCTCGGCGACGTCGATCCACGTGTAGTACAGCGGCGCGGGCGGTGTGGGCCGGTCCAGGCCGGCCTCGATGCGGATATGTCCTTCGGCGGTATGCGGTTTCAGCAGCAGGCGGCGGATGCGCGGCGCCGGCGGTGAGGCGGGCCGCGGGCAGTCGTCGTCGCGCACCGCCTCGGTCGGTGCCGAGCGGGCGGGTTCACCTCCGGCCGGGCAGTCGGGCAGCAGCGCGGCGATGCGGGCGCCCAGTTTGGTGGTATGCCCGATCGACAATCGGATGGACCCGCCGAATCCGGGTGTGCGTCCCGGTTCCTGGATCGCGAGCACGGCGTGGTCGTAGATCGCCGCGGCCACTGCCCGGATCTCGGTCCCCGGGCTGTGTGCGCCGCCGATCGCGACCACGCGGGTGTGCGGCGCGGCCAGGATGCGCAGACATGCGGAAAGGTCGGGGTCCGCGCCGAGCGGCAGCCGTGCCTCGAGGGTCTTGCGCAAGGTCGCCGCCTCGTCCTCGGTGCGTGGGGTTTCGAGGATGCGAAGGGGGAAGGGATGGCGATCGAGGTCCGTTTCGCGCCAGATGTGCGCGAACTCGTCCGGTGTGAATGACCAACTCACGCCGAATTACACCCTCCACCGATCGTCACGAGCCTGAACGTAGCGTAGCCGCGCTCCCGGCGGGCGGCTAGCCGATCTTGTTCGGATTTCGGTTAACACCGGCGAGGGCGGCCGGTATATCGAGACAACGCCCCGGTGACCGCCTGCGCACCGCGGCCTGTCGGATGTCCGATCACCGGTATTCCGAAACGCAAACATTTCATATATACCGTTACGAACTCTGCGGAGCGACCGCTGGGCAGGCGCACGGTCCGCGATGACAGGAGACCTGGTGCACGAATCCGAAGCGGGCCTTGCCGAAGCGGCGGATGCCGGCGGGAAAGCGGCCGGTCTGCGTCGGTTGCGCGATGCGTCGTTGCCGGTGCCGGATTGGCTGGTCGTCGAGCCGGAGATGTTCGAGCACATGCCTGCCGAGATCATCTCGGCGGCAGCGGAATTCGTTCGCGCGAGCGATCTCGACGAGGCGCTGGCTCGCGGCGCCCGGTTACGTGCGAGCATCATGACCGCCACGCCCCCGGATGCCCTCGTCGCGGCGATGGACGAGGTGTGGCAGCGCCTGGGCCGTGCCCCGGTGGCAGTCCGGTCCTCGGCGGCGGTAGAGGACGGCACCACGTATTCGTTTGCCGGGCAGTTCGATTCGTTCCTGAACGTGTCGGGGGCCGAAGCGATCGCCTCGGTGGTGACCGCCTGCTGGGCGTCGGCGTTGTCACCGCGGGTGATCAACTACTGCTTCGCGCACGGACTGGCGCTCCCGGAGATGCCGGCGGTCGTCGTGCAGCGCCTGATCGCGGCGGAAACCAGCGGTGTGCTGTTCACCTGCGACCCGAGCACCGGCGCCACGGACCGAATGCTGATCAGCGCCGTCTACGGTCTGGGCGAAGGGCTGGTCTCCGGCGCAGTGGACGCCGATACCATTGTCGTGGACAAGCTTTCGGGCACGACGATCGATACGATCCTGGGTGAGAAGGCGACTCGCTACCGTCCCGACGGCGACCAGGGCTGTATCGCGGTGGACGTCGATCCCGCGCTGCGCGCACGCCCGGCGCTCACTCCGGAGCAGGTGACCCGGCTGATCGAGGTCGGTCGCCGGATCGAGACCGCGACGAACGCCCCGCAGGACGTCGAGTGGGCCTTCGACGCGGAGGGCCGGCTCTGGGTGCTGCAGGCGCGACCGGTGACCACGGCGGTGGGGGACCCGTTGCGCGGCGCCGGTGAAGCGGTGCCCGACGGCGATCTGCGAATCTGGGACAACTCCAACATCATCGAGAGTTTCAGCGGCATCACCTCACCGCTCACCTTCACCACCGCGGCCGATATCTACGGCCGGGTGTATCGCGGATATGCCGAATCCCTGGGGGTGCCCCGGCCTCAGGTCGCGCAGACCGACAACTGGACTCCGGTGCTGCTCGGCTACTTTCACGGCCGCGTCTACTACAACCTGCTGCACTGGTATCGAATGGTCGGCATCGCGCCGGGTTATGCGCTCAACCGCCGTGTACTCGAGGCCGCGCTCGGCGTGGCCGAACCACTGCCGGATGATATCGCGAAGACGTTGCGCCCGTTCACCTTCGGCAATCCGCTGCGACGGGTGGTGTCCCGGGCTCGTACCACCGCGATCTATCTGCGCCGCATCGCCGGGATCGACGCGATGATGCGGCGGTTCCTCGACGAGTTCTACCGCGTCTACGACGATTTCGAATCCCACGACGACAGCGCCGACACCGGGGCGCAGGCCTACGCCCGCTATCGCGAACTCGATCGGGAACTGGTGCACCGCTGGGCTCCGATGATGGTTCTGGACGCGATGCTGCTGACCCTCACCGGCCTGCTGTACGTCCTCACCCGGATCTTTCTGCCGAAGGCGCCGGAGTGGTTCCTCTACGCCGTCGCCGGGCCCGGGGCCGACGTCGAATCCGCCGAGCCGGCGCGTGCCATGTCGGCGCTCGCGGCGAGCGTGCGGGAGAACGCGGATCTGCGCAAGCTGATGGAGAGTACAGCCCCGGAGGGCATGTACGACGCGCTGGTCACCGCTGGTCACGACGAATTCCGGGCGCGGGTGGACGAGTACATCGACCGCTACGGCTACCGCAGCCTCGACGAACTGAAGCTCGAGACTCCGGATCTGCGGGAGGATCCGTCGGGCCTGTTCGTCATGGTGCTGGCCGCGCTGCCGGAACAACAGGACCGCGCCGCCGACGACGCGCAACGATATCTGGATACCCATCTGCGCGGTTGGCGCCGCGCGATCTACGAACGCTTGCGGCGCAAGGTGTCTCGCTGCGCGGGGCATCGGGAAAGTCTGCGCTTCTGCCGCACCCGCGCCTTCGGCATGGTCAAGCGAACCCTTCGAATCATGGGACGAGACCTGGTGCGGCGCAATATCATCGACGAATTCTCCGACGTGTTCTACCTGACGCTGCCGCAATTGCGCAGCTGCTACGAGGGCGGCGAGACGGCCGGTCTGCGGGCGGTGGTCGCCGCCCGCAAACAGCAGCGCGCCGCCGACGCGCGCCTGGTCGCACCGGCCCGCTTCGTCACCCACGGTGGCGGTTTCGGCCCGGCCGAACTGGCGGCGGCCGGCTGGGTGCCGATCACCGACACCCCGGCCGCGACAGCGGGTTCGGTGTTCACCGGGACGCCGTCGGGTGGTGGGATCGGCACGGGCCCGGCGGTGGTTGTCGACGAGCCGCGCGACGTGGCGGGAGGTGTGCTCGTCACCTATCGAACCGATCCGGGGTGGGTGGCGGTGCTGCCTTCGGCGACGGCTCTCGTCGTCGAGCGGGGCAGCCCGCTCACCCATGTCGCCATCGTCGCGCGCGAACTCGGTGTGCCGACGGTGGTGCAGATTCCGGGTGTCACCAGATCCGTCCGGACCGGTATGCCGTTGCGGGTCGACGGCAGCAGCGGAACCGTCACCGTGCTCGAAGAAGGGGAGGCAGCCGATGCCCAGTGACCTGCGGAACACCGACGACGACCAGGCATTGGTGCGCGGCTGGCTGGTGCATCCCGCCACCGCCACCGGAATCCACCTCGCCGACGAAGAGAACGGCTGGCAGTTCCGCAGCTATGCGGAACTCGCCGAGCTGACCTGGTCGGTCGCGGGCCGGCTCCGCGAACGGGGTTTGGGGGGCGGTGACGAGGCCGGGGTATGCGTCGTCATGCCGACCGGATTCCCCTGTGTCGCGGCCTTTTACGCGGTGTGGGCGTGTGGCGGAGTGTTCACGCCCATCGCCCCGCCCATGTTCGCCGATATGGCCCAGTACATCGCGCATGTCGCGGCGATCCTCGACCAGGCCGCGCCCCGCGTGGTCGTGACCTCCGTGGAACTCGAAGCGCTGGTCCGTGAGGCGATGACGGCGGCCGGGCGTGCCGACGAACCGGTCGTCGTCGGCGACACCGGATCGCCCGCCGACCGGACGCTCGCACCCGCCGCGGAAACGGCACTGCTGCAGTTCACCTCCGGGTCGACCGGAACGCCACGCGGCGTGCGGGTGTCGTGGCACAACCTGGCCAACAACATCCGGATGATCAGCCGGCTGATCGACTGGCGACCCGGCGAGGCGATGGTCTCGTGGCTGCCGCTCTACCACGATATGGGCCTGGTCGGCGCATTTCTCACCACCGTCGCCAATCAGGGGGACCTGTATCTGATGCGGCCCGATCAGTTCGTGCGCGATCCCGCGCGCTGGCTGCGGGCGATGGCACACGCCCAGCACTCGCCCTCGCCGTCGTTCGCGCTCGGCTATGTCGCACACCGTGTTTCGCCGGACGACATCGCGGATCTGGACCTGTCGGGATGGCGGACCCTGGCGGTCGGCTCCGAACCGGTCGAAGTCGAGGATCTGCGGTCCTTCGCCGAACTCACCGGCGCGCGCGGGTTCTCCGCTCGGGCCTACACCCTCGCCTACGGTCTGGCCGAGGCCACGCTGATGGTCACCTCCTCGGCGCGCGATCGGCCGCTCACGGCCCTGCGGGTCGATACCGCGACCCTGCGCCCCGGTGAGCCGGTGCGTATCGTCGCCGAGGTCGCACTCGCCGACGACCGCTGGGTGAGCGGCCCCGGCTGGATCACCGGCCTCGGCTACTCCACTCCCGAATCCACCGTCGTGGTGGTGGACGAGGACGGTCGCGAACTGCCCGACGGAGTGCTCGGCGAAATGGTGGTGATCGGCGATTCGGTCGCACTCGGGTATACCGACGGTGCCGGTGGCGCGACCCGCATCACCGACGGCCGGCTCTATACCGGCGACGCCGGATTCCGTTACCGTGACGAGGTTTTCGTGCTGGGCCGGATGGGCACGAGCCTGAAGGTGCGGGGCCGGTCGGTGTTCATGGAGGACATCGAGTCCCGGGTGGCGCGCGAAACCGGGATCACCAAGGGAAAGCTCGCGGCGGTCTCCCTGACCGGCGGCGCCGCACCCGGCATCGTGCTCTTCGCCGAAACCGCGCCCGGGGAGTGGATCACCCGGACCCGGACCGTGGTGCGCGGCGAACTGGGGCCCGCGGGCACCGTCGGCGTCGTCACCGGACCGCGCGGCTTCATCCGCCGCACCTCGAGCGGCAAACCACGTCGACGCCACATGTGGCGGCTCTACACGGAAGGACGATTGGCGGGCGCCACCGAACACCCCGGCGCCGACACCACCGCGACGAGTGTCTCCACCGCGCCGGCGCTGTCGCTCGATCGTGCCGAGCGGCTGCTGGCCGCGGCACTGGAAACGGTCTCGATCCCACCGAATTCCGCCGCCCTGTTCGAGGGGTCGCTGGCGGAGGGGTTCGGCAACGAGGGTTCCGATATCGACTTCCTGATCGTGGCGCCCGGTGACGACCAGATGCCGACGCTACCGACCGTGGTGTTCGCCGACGGCCGCCGCATCGAGATCCGCACGCGGTCCGAGGCGCAACTGCGCGCGCAACTCGAGCGCGTGACCGGTGCCGGCGGCGATCTCGACGAGGACGTGCTGAACCGCTGCCAGCGGTTCCGGAATGCGACGGTGGTGCGGTCGAGCGCGGCCGTGGATCTGGACGGGTTGCTGGCGCTGCTGCCCGCCGACGGCTTCGCCGGGACCGTGTCCGGCTGGTGGGCGCGGCGCAGCCGCCACGCGCTGTGGTTCGCGGTCGCCCTGCGCGCCATGGGCGCCGACGCGGAAGCCGGCGGGTGGGCGCGCGACGGCCTGCTCCAGGCGGTCAAATCGTGGGCCGCGACGCGCGGTGAGACCTATGTCGAGACGAAATGGGTTCCGCGACAACTCGATCGGATCGTGGCGGCCGATCCCGATATCGCGGAGCAGGTCGACGCGTACCGCGCGCTCCCGGCCGCCGCCACTCTCGGCGAGACGCTCACCCTGGCCCGGCGATTCGGCGTCGACGACGTCACCGATGATCCCGATCGGATTCTGCTGGCCCGGGTCGACGGCGTGACCACGTGGCCCATCGGCGACCGGATCCATGTGCTCCGCGACGATCGGGACGTCTTCGCACTCTCCGACCGCGGCGCCGCGGCCTGGCGCGGCGTGGTCGCCCGGAAGTCGGTCGCCGACATACTGCGCCGGTCGCCGATCGGCACCGAACTCGCGGAGTTCGTCCGCCTGGGCTTCATCGGATTGTCCCTGCGCGGCGGCGAGACGCTGCGTCCCGCGCTCGCCATGTGCAAGCCGGTACGCCCGGTCACGCCGATTCCATCCACGCGGAGGCCCGCGCTCGGGCTCGCCGGTGGCGACGCGGACCGCGATATCGCGACCCTGTCACCGCTTCCGGCCCAGCGATTCGTCGCCTGCGCGATGGAGGTGGTCTGGTCGAACGTGGTGCTGGAGAACGCCCGCGAGGACCTGATGGGGGCGGTGAAAGCGGGACAGGGTGCCGTCGCCGATATCGCGGCGCATCGGGTGATCGCGATGTGCGTGCGAATGGCGCTGTCCACCTACGGTATTCACCCGCTGCCCCCGGATGTCGCGCCCGGCCCGACGTTGGCCGCGATGGTGCCGGATGCCGGACCGCTACGCGAGCTGGTCGACCGCGCGTCGGCCCTGCGCTTCTCCGAGGTCCTCGGATCGGGCGCGAGCGGCCTGGACGAACTGGCCGTGCTGGACGAACTCGCGGCCGCCGTGCGTGAGATCGCCGGGGGCACACAGTTTCCGGCGTCGTTCGATTCGCGGGAGCAATGGCGGCGCACGCTCGACATCAGCTACGACTGGCTGCGCCCGGCCGCCTATCTCGATGCCGAACTGCCGCTCGACGAGGCCCGCGACCTGCTCGGCTCGGGCGGGCGGCAACCCCACCAGCGCGACGGAGGACAGTGATGACGAATGTGGACGGCCCAGTGGCGGAACGGGTGCGCCGGCTCGTCGTCGCGATGGCCCCGGCTCCGCCCGCCGAACCGGGTGACCGGTTGCGGCTGATCGAGGATCTCGGATTCGACTCACTCCGTTTGATGGAGCTGACCCTGGTCCTCGAACAGGCCTTCGGACTACCGCGTTACCGGCCCGAACAGCTTGCCGGTGTGCGCCGCATCGGGGATGTGGTGACCCTGATCGAGGAGGTGCGATTGTGACCGGACACGGCGCCGTCCTGGTGACCGGCGCGGGCGGCTTGGTCGGTGCGGAGGTGGTGGCGCGCCTCGGCGCGGCGGGCCGGCCCGTTGTCGGGTTGGTGCACAGCACTGCGCGGATCATCCGCAACGACGGTTCCGAGCTGGACGCCATCGAGACGGTGCGCGGCGACATCCGGCGGCTGGGTTTCGGCCTCTCCCGGCACGACGCCGCCGAACTCGGTTCCCGCGTCGGCATGATCGTGCACTCGGCCGCGACCACGGCCTTCGACGCCACCGCCGGCGACTACGAGGAACTGAACGTGCGCGGCACCGCGCACGCGATCGAACTGGCGCTGCGCTGGGACGTGCCGCTGGTGTACGTGAGTACCGCCTACGTGTGCGGGATGCGGGCGGGTGTGGTCGCCGAGGCGGAACTCGATGTCGGGCAGGCCTTCGGAAACGGCTACGAGGACAGTAAGTTCCGGGCCGAACGCCAGGTGCGCTGCACCCCGGGCCTGCGCTGGGCGGTCGTTCGCCCCGGCGTCGTCACCGGCGCCACCGGCACGGGCGTGATCCGCGATTACAAGAACCTCTACACCGTGGTGAAGCTGATCGTCGAGGGCAAGTTGCGCTCACTGCCCGGCCGCTACGACGCCACGATCGCGCCCGCACCGGTCGACTTCGTCGCCGACGTGATCACTGCGGCCGCGACCGACTTCGAGTCGGCTGCGGGGCAGACGTTTCACGCCGTCGGCGCCGATGCGCTCTCGCTGCGCGACATCTCGGACGTCCTCGCCGAATATCCGTCCTTCCAGGTCGCGACCTTCGTGCCCGAGGCCTCGTTCGCGGTGGAGGATCTGGAACCGCTGGAGCGCGAATACTTCCAGCGCATCGGCGCGCTCTACACCAGTTACTTCGCCCGCCGCCCGCTGTTCGACACCACCGCGACACGCGCCCTGCTCGGACGGGATTGCCCGCCGAGCGGCAAGCCGTATCTGCGCCTGCTCCTGGACCACTGCCTGGAGAGCGGTTACCTCGGCGATCCACTGCCGTCGGTGTCGGAGGTACTGGCGCGCTTCGGCCCGGACGCGACAGTGGGAGGCAGCCGATGACTCTGGCGCAACTGCTGGCGGCGTCGACCCCGCTGCCGGACAAGGCGGCCGCCTATGCCGAGGACACCTACGTTCAGGAGACGGTCGACGAGCTCGGTGCGGCTGGACTCGATGCGGCCGATTTCTCTCGCCGATACTCGCTGCTGCTGCTGAAACCGGATGCGATCGTGGCCCGGGCGGTCGAGCCGACCCTGCGGTGGTTGCGGGACAACGATTTTTGTGTCGTCGCGGCGCGTACCTGTGCGGTGGACCGGCATCTGGTGCGCGCGCTGTGGTACTTCGCGTGGAATATCGCTTCGCCGGAGCGGCGGCGGCTCGCCGATCTGCTGACCGAGATCTCCGATGCGCTGGTCCTCGTCGTCTCCGGCGAACCCACCGCACTGCCGACCTCGGTGCGGCTCACGGCGGCCAAGGGCCCCACCGATCCGGGCAAGCGGCGCCCCGGTGAACTGCGGTATCTGCTGGGCAGATACAGCTACCTGCTGAATCTGGTGCATTCGCCCGACGATCCGGCCGACGTGCTGCGCGAGTTCGCGATCTATTTCGACACCGACACCCGTGCGGGGGTGCTGCGGGAGATCGAGTCCGCGACAGACCGCGGGATCGACGCCGCCGCCTGCGCCGCGGAGCTGTACTCCCGCACTCCCGCACGGGATTTCGGGCGTTCGGCCGCCGTCGCGCGTCTGCTCGCCGACGCCGGTGATGTTCCGGCGGACTTCGATCCGGACCGCGACGAGGACTGTGCGCTGCTGCTGCGCCGCGCCTGGGCCACCGGCCGCGCGATCGATCCCTGGTCGGCCATCGTCCTCGGTTCCCACGTACTGCCCATGCGCAACGGCGGGCGGCGCCAGACCCTGCCCCCGGTATCCGCACACGACTGGTTGGAGGCACGACCATGACGATCGACACCGCGACCATCCCGACCGCGAGCCACGTGCACACCATCTCCCGCCATCTCGCCCACCGCTGTGCGGTTTCGGAGGTCTTCGTCACCTCGCTACATGCCGCGCGGTCCGACGAATTCGTGGCCGGCGCCCAGCTACCTCGCATGCATGCCTTCTACGGCGACCGTCTGGCGCCGTGGGACGCCACCTACGATCCCATGCTGGTGATGGAGGCCGCCCGGCAGGCGGCGATCGCTCTCACGCACGAATACTTCGGTGTACCACAGGATTTCGGGTTCGTGGTGCGCACCTTCAACGGTGCGGTCGCGGAGAGCGACAGCTGGGTGATCGGGCCGGCGCCCGCGGATCTGGTGATGTCGGTGCAGATTTCACGCCGTTATCGGCGCGGGGAGGTACTGCGGGGGGTGGATATGGTGCTCGACATCGAATGCGGCGGTGAACCGTTGATGATCGTGGACGGATCCTTCACCTGGGTGTCGCCGTCGCGGTGGGAGGCGCTGCGCGGCGGGTTGCGCACCGGGCTGGGCCTCGGCGACATCGGCGCGGCGCTGTCGCCCGGGCAGTCGGCCGCGGCGGTCGACGTGGGCCGGGCGAACGGGCGCAATGTGGTGATCGGCCCGATGCGGCGCGTCGGCGCGGCCGCGGTCGCCGAGTTGGCGATCGACACCGGGCATCCGATCCTGTTCGACCACGCCGTGGATCACGTGCCCGGCAGTGTGCTGCTCGAGGCGGCACGTCAGACCGTTACCGCGATGTCGGTGTCCGAGCCGAGCCGGCTGATCGGGGTCTCCAGTTCCTTCGAGCGGTTCGTGGAACTGGACCACCGCGCCGAATGTGTGGCCCGCGCCTCGGATGCCGTTCCGGGACAGATCGATTGCGAAATCCACCAGTGCGGTGCGGTGGCCGCCCGCATCGGGTTGCGCTACGACACCGACGAGGCGGAATGCTGAGCGGTTCCGCGCCCACCGGGCGGTCCGAGCAGACAGCGACCCCGGGGCGCCGTCGCGCCGCCGGATCGGCCCTCGGGCGCATCGCGCGCTTCACCGGCGCGCGGTACGAAACACATCATCTGCTCTACGCGATCATGTTCGTCGCGGCGGTGGAGGGCACCGCGGCGGTAGTGTCACATCCGGACCTCGCATGGCGTCCGGGATGGGCTACGGCGGTGCGAATCGTCGTCGTCGCGGTGCTGCTGCTGTATCTGCGCATGGTGGACGAGATCAAGGACCTCGACTACGACCGAGTGCACAACCCGGACCGGCCGCTGGTCACGGGAGCAGTGCGCGTCGGCGAATTGTGGGGTGCGATCGGGGCGATCGCGGTGACGCTGACGGTGGTGTCGTCGCTGCTGTCGTGGTGGTCGGCGGTGCTCGTCGTCGCGGCGATGGGGTACGGCCTCGCGCTGTGGGGGCTGGAGAGCGCATCGGCGCGGATGCGCGGCATCCTGCTGCTGAATCTGGCCGTGACCTACCCGGTGCAGTTGTGGATCATCGCGTACCTCGTGCGTTCGGCGATCGACACCGGTCAGGTCGACTCCGGGTGGCGGACAGCCTGGGTCGCGCTGATCTTCGCGGGCGCCTTCCTCCACTTCGAATTCGCGCGCAAGACAGCCGCGGACCCACGCCCGGGGCAGGGGTACTACTCGAATGTCCTGGGGGTGCGGGGGAGTGTCGTCGCGATCGTGGGCTGCGCGGCCCTCGCGGTCGGTGCGGCGGTCGCGCTGAGCCGGCCGTGGGACCGTCCGCTGCCGTGGGCGTTGCTGGCGTGGGCGCCGGTGGGACTGTTGCTCCTTCCGGTCCTCGCGGCCGGATCGTTCCTGACTCGCGCGCCGGCGCCGATGCGGCCACCGGTTCCGCCGTCCGAGCCCGCGCGAGACGGACCGGCGTCACCCGATGCGGGCCAGTCGGATTCGGCCACCCGCGCGTATCCCGTCGTTCCGGCTGTGGTATTCGTACTGGTGTCGTATCTGATTCTCATCGCCACGGCCGTGACCTGGCGATAGTTCCCATGGCGGGCAGGGGCTCAGGCCCAGGGGCATCGGAAGGCCACTGAAAGGGCAGTGACCGGGCCGCCGCGAGCGCGCACGCTTGGAAGTAGCACCCGGCGCCGCAGGATTGCCCCCTTCGCATCGTGCGGCACACCGGATCCGGCGCGGTTTGCCCTTGCCGCGTCGGGCTCGCGGTCCGGTGTCTCGTTCGTGGCGTCGGGTGCAACCACGACCCTTCCGGAGGTATCCGATGTCCGCCGCCTCGCAGCCGTCCGGCCGCGCCGCGCGGACCGGCCCGGGTGGGCTGCGCGGCCGGTGCGCCGCTGCGGTGGACCGGGGCGCCGTGGGGACGGGCGCCCCGGGCACGGCCGCCGGACTCCATCACGAGATACCCGGCGGGCACGAACTTCTCGCCGCCTGCTGTGGCCATCTCGGCGACCAGGCCGACGACCATCCGGTCACCCGGGCCGCTCGCCAACTGGCCGAACTTCATCTCGCCCGCCGTCGCTCGCCGGTTCGCGCGGCGGAGATCGACTGCCGCAGAAGGGAAATCGTCGTCCACATCGACCGCTGGGTCAGCGACCGCACTGCCGCCGCGGCCCATGCGCGTTCCCTCGGTGCGGCCGTCGACGGACTCGCCGCCGCCCAGGTGCGCGCCACCGTCCTGCTGCGCGACGCCGAGACGGTCGACGACGAACGAGTCAGGGCCGCATGGTTTCTGGTCGGCTCACTGGCCAACTGGTGGGGCGAACTGGTCGAGCAGCACGTCGGCATCGCTCGCCCGCGCCGGCGTCCGCGCGGTGCGCGATAGCGCGGGCGGTCCTACACCGGCCGTGCCTCGATCACGGATTCCGGTGACACCGTCTCGGTGATGCGGGTCAGCGCGAAACCGCAGCGCGCGAGCAGGTCGCGGTAGTCACCAGCGGTGCGCTCGCGGCCGCCACTGTTGATCAGCATCTCCAGGTCGGTGTACTTGCCCGGATGCGGGCGATTGTCCTCAGGCAGAACGATTTCCACGATGATCAACCGGGCGGGCGACGTCATCGCGGCGCGCACGGTCCGCAGGATCTGTTCGGCTCGCGCATCCGGCCAATCGTGAATCACATGTTTGAGCAGGTACGCTTCCGCGCCCGCCGGAACCGATTCGAAGAATGACCCCGGCGCCACCTCGGCCCGCCCGTCGAATCCCCTGGCGGCGAAGCGCTCCGCCGCACCGGCCACCACATCGGGCAGGTCGAACAGGACGCCCCGGGTTTCGGGTGCGCGCGAGAGGATTTCGGTGAGCATCGCGCCGCGTCCGCCGCCCACGTCGACGATTGTCGAGAAGCGGCCGAAATCGTAAGCGGCGAACAGCGATTCCGTGGTGAGCGATCCGATGCTGGTCATCGCGCGGTCGAACAGGTCGCCGAATTGCCGGTCGGTGCGGATGTATTCGAAGAAGGGAGCGCCGTCCACCTGCGGTCCCACCGGATTGCCCGTGCGTACCGCATCGACCACATGCGTCCAATGCGCTCGATGGGTGGCCGACCCGAAGAACAGGGCCGCATCGCGCAGCGACTCCGGGGAGTCGCGGCACAGGGCGCGGGCGGCCGGGGTCAGCGCGTAGCGCCCGTCGCGGCGCTGCGCGAAGATGCCGTGGCTGATCAGCAGTCGTAACAACCGGCGCAGCGCGTCCTCGTCCGCACCCACCCGCCGCGCCAGCTCCGCGCCGGTGAGCGGTCCCCGCGCCAGCTCATCGGCGATCCCCAGTGCCGCCGCCGCGTGAATCGCCTGCGCCAACCACCCCGCTGCCAGCAATTCCATCAACGACAGCGGCGCCGGCGCCAACCGCCGATAGGCTTCGCCCAGCGCGTAGCGAACGGTCCCGACGGCCCGCACCAGCGGTAGCGGCGGCAGTTTCGGTAACCCGAACACCATGCACAACTCCTCCGATCGGCGGACAGGGTCGCGCTCGCAGCCTACGGCGTCACCGCCCTCGCCGGTGCGGAACCGCTGCTCGGTCAGGTCCCCCTGTCGTTTGCCGACAAGAGTGGCGGATTGCCCGCCGTGTCGTGCCGCGGGTGTCTCACTCCGTGGCGTCGGCTCCGTCCTGGCTCTCGGCGTGCATGTCCCCGATCGGAAAGAGTATGGGACTCAACAGATAGTGTCTCCGGCCGTCGGCCGGCTCGTTGTTCAGGTGCGGGAGGATCGCGGCACGCATATCGGCGATGAGGTCCGCCAGCTCGGCTGGGTCGAGCCACAGCGCATGCTGGCGGTATCCGACGGAGTCGGTTGCGGGATCGGCGTTCTCGCGATCGAGATAGGTGTTGAACTCCGCGAGCAGGATGGTCATCGCGGTGGTGAAGACGGCGCGATGATCGTCACGGCTCGCGGCGGCTACCGCGTCGGTGTCGATGACGGCGCGCTCGCGGCGCAGCCGATAATGCCGCTCCACCGCCCCGCGCACCCGCCGCTCCTCGGTCACCTCGAGAATCCCGCCGCTGGTCAGTAGATCCACGTGGCGATAGATCGTGGCTTTCGAGACGTCGGGAAGTCGCGCGCACAATTGCGCGGTGGTCAGCGTATGGCCGCCGGACATCGCGTGCACGATGCGCAGGCGCACCGGATGTGCCAGCAGTTCCATCGGTCCCATTGGCAAATCTTCTCATCCTTGCTACCTTTCTCAAAGTTGAGAACGATATCCGCCGAGATGCGCGGTGTAAGGGAGGGTCCGATGAACCGCAACGACGCCGCACTGGGTGAGGCCGTGGTCCGCATGCTGTGCGCGGGCCGATTCGGCGAGGCCTACGAGCATTTCGGGACATCGCTGCGCGCACTGCTGTCGCTGGAGAACCTCACCGCCGCTTGGCATCGCGAGATCGGGCCGGAGGCGACGCCCGGTGCGGCGGAGGTCCGCGACGGCGTAGTGGCGGTACCGGTCCCGGACCGGGAGGCGACGGTCCTGCTGTCGGTCGTGCGCGGGAAACTGGGCGGCCTGCGCATCGTGCACGATGTGGCGCTGTGGCAGCCGCCGCACTACGCCGACGCGGCGGCGTTCGACGAGGAGGAGATCGACCTCGCGACCGCGGCCGGTCCGGTCCCGGGCACGGTGAGCGTTCCGCGTCGTGGCGCCACGCCGCGTCCCGCGGTCGTATTGCTCGGCGGCGGTGGGCCTTTCGATCGCGACGGGACGGCCGGTGCGAACAAGACGATGAAGGACATCGCTTGGGGTCTGGCCACCGGCGGGGTGATCGTGCTGCGCTTCGACAAGCCGAGCCATCTCGAAGCGGCGCGCGGCGGGAACTGGGCGGAAATCCCTCCGACCGCCGATTACGTGCCGCCGGCGGTCGCGGCGGTCCGGGCGCTCCGGGCGCGTGCCGACGTCGATCCGCGCCGGATATTCGTCCTCGGCCACAGCATGGGCGGCAGATACGCGCCGCGCGTCGCGGTGGCCGAACCGACGATCGCCGGTTTGATCCTGCTGTCCGCCGATACACAGCCGATGCAGCGCGCGGCGGTGCGCGTCGCGCGGTATCTGATGACGGTCGCGCCGGAGTCCGCGCGAGCAATGCTGCCGGATCCCGAGGAACTTCTCGCCCAGGCCGAACGAGTGGAACGCGCCGATCTGTCCGAATCCACTCCGGCCGGTGAGCTGCCCCTGGGGCTCGCGGCCGGTACCTGGCTGGACCTTCGCGAATACGACCCGGTCGCCACCGCGATCACGGTGCGCAAGCCCATGTTCATCGCCCAGGGCGGACGCGATTATCAGGTCACCGTCGTCGACGACCTGGCCGGATGGGACCGGGGACTCGGTGACCGGGACGACGTGGATATTCGCGTGTACGAATCCGATGACCACATGTTCTTCACGGGTAGCGGAACCTCGCGGCCGTCGGACTATGCAGCGCCACAACATGTCGATGGGGCTGTCGTCGCCGATATCGCGGTCTGGATGACGGCGGTCACTGAGGCGGAGCCGGACGCCGAGGCGGTCGGCGGACGATCGTAGGGCTCCCGTCGGGTCGGGACGAGAGTCGGCCGGAGGCGGTCCGCGCTGTCATGCGTTCGCGATCGGGCCACGATCCGGCCCGCTGCCTCCCTACGATCCGAGCTGATCTCTCCGGTCACCGCCGGGAGCCGAAAGTATCTGCGCGGCAGCGGCTTCGGCGGTCGAGGCGACCGCTGTCTCGCCGGTGATACCGGCGGTGACGATGGCTCCCTCGGCGAGCAGGTAGATCGCGTCGGCGGCGTCGGATCCGGTGGCGGCGACCCAGCCGGCGATCATGTCGCGGAAGGCGGCCTTGTGTGCGCGCACTTCCGCGCGGACCGCCGGTGACTCGGCGCCGAGCTCGCCGTGCATGTTGATCCACGCGCAGCCGCGAAAACCTTGCTCGCCGAACCAGTCTCGTAGCCAGTGGAATACCGCCTCGACACGCCGGACCGGATCGTCGACTCGTTCGACGTACCGGGCCAGCGCGTGTCGCCACCGTTCGTCGCGGCGGCGCAGCATCGCCACGACGAGGTCTTCCTTGGTCGGATAGAGGGCATAGATCCGCTTCAGCGACAAGCCGGACGCGTCGCGGATCCGATCCATTCCGACGGCCTGGACGCCGTGCGCGTACATCAACTCCTCGGCGGCGTCGAGCAGCGCCGCGCGGTCGGACGCATTCCGTTCGGCGCTGAGCGTGGCGGGCATGGCCGGGACTCCCTTGACATCGAGAACGTACGTTCCCTACCGTAACGCATCGGTGGAGAACGAACGTTCTCCGCGGAGAGGCAGGAATCCGATGTCCGAAGCTCGACCGCCCTATCCGCCGTTCACCCCGGAAACCGCCGCGCAGAAGGTGCAGGCGGCCGAGGATGCGTGGAACACCCGGGATCCGCACCAGGTCGCGCTCGCCTACACCCCCGACTCGACCTGGCGGAACCGGGACGAATTCATCACCGGCCGGGCGCAGATCGTCGAATTCCTGACCGCGAAGTGGGAACGCGAACTCGACTACGCGCTCCGCAAGAGCCTGTGGGGATTCCGCGGAAACCGCATGGCCGTCCGATTCCAGTACGAATGGCACGACCGTACCGGTCAATGGTGGCGCAGCTATGGCAACGAGCTGTGGGAATTCACCGACGAAGGGTTGATGGCGCGCCGGGAGGCGAGCATCAACGACGTGCCGATCAGCGAGGCGGAACGCCGGATATTCGGCCCGCGTCCGGCCGGGGAGCACGGGGTGGACATCCCCCTGCGGTAGTCACCGGCACGGGCGGTGATCAGTAGCCGGCCTCCGGATCGATCCGTGCGACGAGCTCCCGTCCCCGCACGAAGCGGGCGACATTCGCGGCGACGTGGTCGGCGAACGCGGCCGTACGCAGCTGCGGCGGATTGGAATCGTGCGGGGTGATGATCACATTCGGGAGGTCCCAGAGTGGATGGCCGTCGGGGAGCGGTTCGGGATCGGTGACGTCCAGGCCCGCCCCGCCGACGATGCCCTCCCGCAGTGCGGCGACCAGGGCTTCGGTGTCGATGAGCGACCCGCGGGCGACGTTGATCACCCACGAATGCGGTTTCAGTTGAGTCAGTTCGTCTTTGCCGATCAGGTGGCGGGTGCCGTCGGTCGCGGGCGCGGCGACGACCACGTGATCGGTGCGAGCCCAGATCTCCGAAATCCGTTCCGCGGGAATCGTTTCCATCACATTGGGGGCGTCGACCGGGCGGCCGGAGCGGTTGACGGCGATCACCCGGGCTCCGAACGGCTCCAGCATGGCGATGACCTCACGGCCGATACCGCCCGCGCCGACCACCGCGACGGTCGCCCCGCGCAAGGTGCCGACGTGCGGAAAGAACTCGGTCTGCCGCCAGCTGTGGGCGCGGATGTGCTCCGGCAGGTAGCGCACGCCCGCGAGCAGCAGCGCCATCGTCGCCTCGGCAACGCTCTTGGCGAAAGCGCCTGCCGCCGAGGTGAATACCACATTCGGATGGCGATCGAAGATGCCGGCGTCGAAGAACTCCTCGACCCCGGCCGAGTACAACTGCACCCATTCGATCGACTCGGGCAGATCGGGGAATCCGTTCGGACCGCCGTCCCACACCAGCGCCCGCGCGTCGCTCAACTCCGAAAGCCGCGCTCCCGCGCCGGTGATCGCCTGTTCCAGAAGGTCACTGCTGAGCGGTGCCAGAGCGATGCGGGCTGCGCCGGTCATGCGTCGTGTACTCCTTCGTCTTCGTCGAGGTCCACCTCTACCCGGTCACGGTCGGCCCATTCCAGCAGCGTATCCAGGTCGAAGACCGCGTCGTCGATGCCCGCGTGCAGATCGCCGAGTTCGGCATAGCGGGCGGGGACGGTGTTGATGGTGAAGTCATTCGGTTCGATGTCGGCAATCTCGTTCCACCGCACCGGAGTCGAGACGGTCGCGGCGGCATTGCCGCGTACCGAGTAGGCGGCGGCGATCGTGTGATCGCGGGCGTTCTGGTTGTAGTCGACGAACAGCAGTGCCGGATCGCGATCGCGACGCCACCAGGTGGTGGTCACATCGTCGGGGGCGCGGCGCTCGACCTCCTGCGCGAAGGCCAGCGCGGCGCGGCGCACCTGCTGGAAGCCGTGCTCGGGGGCGATGCGCACGTAGATGTGCAGGCCGTGGCCGCCGGAGGTCTTGGGCCAGCCGACCGCGCCCAGCTCGTCGAGGACCTCGTGCGCGACCTCCGCGACACGCTGGACCCGCGACCACGGGCAATCCGGCATCGGATCCAGATCGATGCGCCATTCGTCGGGCTTCTCGGTGTCGAATCGGCGCGAGTTCCACGGATGGAACTCCACCGTCGACATCTGCACCGCCCAGATTACGTCCGCCAGTTCTTGTACGCACAGTTCGTCCGCGTGCCGGTTGTAGCGCGGAAAGTGCACGCGCACAGTCGGAATCCAGTCCGGCGCCCCCGCCGGGAGCCGCTTCTGATGCACTTTCCCGCCCGGCAATCCCTTCGGGAAACGATGCAGCATGCACGGCCGGTCGCGCAGGGCGTTGACGATTCCGTCGCCGACGCTCAGGTAGTACTGCACCAGATCGAGTTTGGTCGCCCCGAGCTCCGGGAAGTACACCCGATCCGGATTCGACACCCGCACCGTATGCTCGCCGACCGTCAACTCCACGGCCGGCGTCGACTTACTGGTCACCGGATCGACGATAGTGGGTGATCGAACGCCGAGCACTCCACGCGCCGCGTCCGTACCTCACGTCGGAGTCGCCAGGGCGAAGGGAAGGACCGCGGGGGCGCCGGCGTGGCGGAGGGTCCGGGCGGCGAGGGTGAGGGTCCAGCCGGTGTCGGTGTGGGTGTCGACCAGCAGGACGGGAGTGTCGAGGCCGGTGAGGTCGGGGGCCTCCCACGAGTCGAACAGAGCCGCCACGCGGTGGGCGGAGTTGGCCGCCGAGACCGGTGGCCGGTCGGGGCGGGTGTGCAGGACTCCGAGATCGGTGAGACGGCCGATGCGGGCCAGGCGGGCGGCCAGGTCGGCGGCCAGTGCCGGATGCGTCGCCGATTGCAGGGCCATCACCGCCCCGGGACGTTGCGTCCACTTCCATTCCCGCAGCACGGCGATACAGGCGTCGACGATATGGTCGGGCGCCGGGCCGTCGGGCGCGTCGAGCAGGGTTCGCAGGCGCTGACCCCACCCGAGATCGCTGAGCCGGCCCAGCACCCGGCCGACCTCGGGGCCGTCGGATATCTTGCCGGACAACGGAACTCCCAACTTCGACAGTCCGGTCGGCCATTGCTTGCGAGGGAGCAGATCGATTCCGGGCCGGTCCAGCCGGGCCCTGATGGTGGCCACCTCGCCGGCGTCGACCGAGGTGTCGAAACGGCGGCCGGTGCAGTTGTCGCAGCGACCGCAGCCGGGCGCGTCCGGGTCGAGGCCCGGATCGTCGAGTTGGCGGCGCAGGAAGTTCATCCGGCACTCGGTGGTGCTCTGATACTCGAGCATGGCCTGCTGTTCCGCTTCTCGCGCCCGGTCGAGGCGCTCGTAGCGTTCGGTGTCGTAGGTCCACGGTTCACCGGTGGCGAGCCAGCCGCCGCGCACCCGCCGCACCGCGCCGTCCACATCCAGCACCTTCAGCACCATCTCCAACCGCGACCGGCTCAGTTCCACCAGGGGTTCGAGAGCCACCGTGGACATCGGGCGTTCGTAGTCCAGGGCGGACAGCACCGACCGCACCACCAGCTCTCGCGGAAAGGCCACGGACGCAAAGTAATTCCAGATCCGCCGGTCCTCGGGCCCCGGCAACAGGATGACCTCCGCGCGGGCCGCCCCGCCGGGCGGGCACGAGGCGTCCGGCACCAGTCCGCGTCCGGCGCGGCCGACCTGTTGGTAGTAGGCGATGGGGGAGGAGGGTGCGCCGACGTGGACCACGAAGCCGAGGTCGGGTTTGTCGAAGCCCATGCCGAGCGCCGACGTGGCGACCAGCGCCTTCACGTCGTTGTCCAGCAGTGCCTGTTCGAGGGTTTCGCGTTCCCCGGGTTCGGTGCGACCGGTGTAGGCCGCGACGGGGTACCCGTGGTCGGTGAGAACGTCGGCGAGGTCGTGGGCGGCCGCGACGGTGAGTGTGTAGATGATTCCGGAACCGGGCAGTTCCCCCAGTTGCCGGCTGAGCCAGGTGGTCCGCTGGACGGCATCGTCGATCCGCACCACGGACAGATGCAGTGATTCCCGGTCCAGGGTGCCGCGCAGCACCAGGGTGTCGGTGCCGATCTGGGTGGCGACATCGGTGACCACTCGGTTGTTGGCGGTGGCGGTGGTCGCCAGCACCGGAATGTCCTCGCCGAGGTCGGCGATCAAAGTGCGGATGCGGCGGTAGTCGGGACGGAAATCGTGACCCCAGTCGGAAATGCAGTGCGCCTCGTCCACCACCACCAGGCCGGCGTCGGCGGCCAGCTTGGGAAGCACCGAATCGCGGAAATCGGGGTTGTTCAGTCGTTCCGGGCTGACGAGCAGCACATCGACCGCACCGGCGGCGACGCGCTGGTGAATCTCGTCCCATTCGGTGACGTTGCCGGAGTTGATGGTCTCCGCGACCACTCCCGCCCGGCGCGCGGCCGCGACCTGGTTGCGCATCAAGGCCAGCAGCGGCGACACGATCACCGTCGGCCCGCGCCCCTGGGACCGCAGCAACCGCGCGGCGATGAAGTACACCGCCGATTTGCCCCAGCCGGTGCGCTGGACGACCAGCGCCCGCCGCCGCTGGACGACCAGCGCCTCGATGGCCGTCCACTGATCCTCGCGCAGGCGCGCCCCCGGCCCGGCCAGCTCGCGCAACAGGGATTCGGCGGATTCGCGCAGCTCGGTGGTAGTCACGCGCTCCATCGTGCCCGACCCCTCCGACACCTGGCCACCATCCGGCTACAGCCGCACCCCGCGCCCGGAAACGTGGTTCCGACACGGGCCCGCAGATGATGGGAAGAGCGGTCGAGGCGCGGTCTAACCGGTTTCGGCGGCCAGCGCCAGCAGCCGATCCCGCACCAGGTCCGGTCGCTCCTCCGGAATGAAATGCCCGCAGCCGTGCACGTATTCGACGGTATAGTCGTCGGCCCGTGCGGTCTCCGCGGCCGCCAGCGACGGGTGGATGGCCGCATCGCCGGTGCCGAACAGCGCACGGATCGGGATCGTGGCGCGGCGGCGTTCCGGATGGCGGGCGGCGGGAATCTCCCGCAACCAGAAGGTGCGGTAGGTGTCGGTGGCCGCGCGGGCCACCACCGGATCGTGGAAGCGGTCGCCGTAGATCCCGGCGAGTTCCGGGGAGAAGGTGCGCCGTGCGTCGGCGTTGAGCCGCAACAGGCGATCGACGAACGGCGTGTACCGCTGCAGCGGCACGCCGAAGGTGGCCACCAGCGGCTGATACATCAGGAAACGCCAGGCGTGCGGGGCGAAGGTCCGGGCGGTGATCCACGGGTGCGCGATATTGAGTGGCAGATAACCCTCGAACCGCTCCGGCTCCCGCAGCACCATCAGGAATCCGACGAACCCGCCCCAGTCGTGACCGGCGAGCAACAGCCGCGGCAGTTCCAGCTCGTCGACCAGCGCCAGCAGATCCGAGGCGACGTCCTCCTTGGCCCAGCGATGCGGCGGCGGACCGGACCAGCCGTATCCCGGCAGGTCCGGGGCGATGAGGCGCAGCCCGGCGGGAGGATCGGCGAGCAGATGCCGGTAGGCGTAGTGGTGCTGCGGCCATCCGTGCAGCAACAGCACCGGCCGGCCGTCGGGCACCCCCGCTTCGGTGACGTGGAATCGCACGCCGCGGGCCTCGATGAAACTGCGGCGCACTCCGGGAATCTCGGGCGGTCGGGCAGATCCTGATGTCGAGGGCATAGCCGATGCTAACCACCGGCAACCCGGGACCGCCACGCCACGAACGTTTTCCGCCCGGCGTCGGGCATTTTCGGCCGCGAGGCAGGACAATGAGGGCGATCGGACTGCGAGGTCCACTGGCATGCGCGGCAATGCGGGAGGAACGGGCGATGGCCAAGAAGTTCGAATCACCTGCGGATTGGGCTCCTCCGGGCGCGCAGTTCCAAAGTCGCGGGGTCACCAGCCGGACCCTCTCGGGTGTGTTGTTCGGGCTGATCGTGACGCCCATCGGAATCGCGTTCGCCGCCAAGGGCGGAGCCGATATCCGGTACTGGGTCATCGTGGGTGCGGTGACCGACCGCTGGACCGCGGCGCTGGAGATCTTCGGCGGCTCCCTGCTGCTGTTGTTCGTCGCGGCGATGGCCGCGTTCTCGCCGGTGGGCACGATCGTGGCCAGCCTGGTGTGGGGGATCTTTCCCGGCGTGCTGCATCTGCTGTACCCGGACGACACCTTCCGCCTGATCGGCGACCTGCCCTTCACCGACGCCACGATGCAGGTGGCGTTGCACTCCTGGGTGACCTACGGTTTCGCCCTGATCTCGGGCATGATGCTGCTGGGCGCGGGCCTGGTGGGTGTCCTGCGCAAGTAGATGCGGCCGTTCCGGCACGCCGAGCGCCGGCATGCCGGAACGAATCCGCTTTCAGCCCTTCACGCACAGCACCTGACGCAGTGTCGCGACCACCTCGACCAGATCGCTCTGGGCCGCGATGACGGCGTCGATGTCCTTGTAGGCCGCGGGGATCTCGTCGATCACCCCGGCGTCCTTGCGGGACTCCACACCGTCGGTCTGCGCGATCAGATCCGCGACGGTGAACTGCCGCTTGGCCGCATTACGGCTCATGCGCCGGCCCGCACCGTGCGAGGCCGACTGGAACGACGCGGGATTTCCCTTGCCTCGCACCACATACGAGCGGGTGCCCATGGATCCGGGGATCAGGGCGAGGTCACCGGCGCCGGCCCGGACCGCGCCCTTGCGGGTCACCAGCATCGGCATGCCGTCGACGATCTCCTCCGATACGTAGTTGTGGTGGCAGGAGATCGGCTCGTCGAAACGCACTGCCAGCGCATCGAATTCGTCACGCACGGCTGCGCACACCAGGTCGAGCATCACCGCCCGGTTGCGGGCCGCGTACTCCTGCGCCCAGCTGAGATCGCGACGGTAGGCGTCCATTTCCGGTGTGCCGGAAAGAAATACGGCCAAATCGCGATCCGGCAGGTCCCGGTTCTGCGGCAGGGTGCGCGCCACGGCGATATGCCGCTCCGCCAGTTCCTTGCCGATATTGCGGCTTCCGGAGTGCAGCAGAATCCACACGTGCTGGTCGGTGTCGAGGCAGACCTCGATGAAGTGGTTGCCGCCGCCGAGCGTGCCCATCTGCTTGTGCGCCTTGGACTCTCGCTGCCGCACCGCCGGATCGAGATCGCCGAACCGGCTCCAGAACGCGGACCACCCGGCGCGCACCGTGGCGCCGGCCGCCCGGCGGCCGTGCACATCCATCGGCAGGCGGGTGACCTTCACCGGCTCCTTGTGCGCGTTGAATCCGACCGGCACGGCGGCCTCGATGCGCGAGCGCAGCGAATGCAGATCGTCCGGCAGATCGGAGGCGGTCAGCGAGGTCCGGACCGCTTCCATTCCACAGCCGATATCGACGCCCACGGCGGCCGGGGCGACCGCGTCCTTCATGGCGATGACGGACCCGACCGTGGCTCCCTTGCCGAGGTGCACGTCGGGCATCACGCGGACGCCGTAGACCCATTCCAGTTGGGCGAGGGTGCGCAGCTGCTGCAGCGCGGCCGGCTCGACCTCGTGCTCGTGGGCCCACATGAGCGTCTGCGCCTTGGTGCCGCGCAGCTCGACGGGAAACATGATCTCGATCCTTTCGTGAACAACTCTCCCTGTTCACGGTAGGGATCACGGGCCCCCGGCGCACCCCGATATTCCGTCGACGGCGAGTGGCTCACCGCCCATCGGCCCGGATATCCACGTGCCATCCGGGCCGCCGCCTGCTGTGGACGCGGCGCCGGGCCGGCCGCGCCGGCGGCAGTGCGCCGAAGTCGGAATGCGCGCCGGTCCCGCGCGCGATCCGCGGATCAGGCGAGCGGCTCGTAAACCGCTATGTGCCAGGATGTTTCGCCGGCAGGGCGGATCACCGCGCGGCGCTCGTGCGGGCCGGTGTGCGGGTCGGCGACCGCGAAGCCCTTCGTGCGCAGCATGTCGAGCGTTTCGTCGAGGTTGTCGACCTTGATCGCGAGGAAGGGGGTCTGCTCGTCGCGATCGGTCCCGGCCAGCATGACGCGGGTGCCGCCGATATCGAACTGCGCCCAGCGGTCGCCGTCGTGCACGGTCGGCACGCCCACCAGTGCGGAGAGCAATTCCACTGTGGCGGAAAGATTTTCGGACGGAAACGCGGCCCCGGCACGCTGGACGGTCACCGCGCGCACTCCTGGGGCACAGCGAACGCCCGGCGCAGTGCCGCGAAAGCGCGTTCATTCGCGACGCCGGTTTCCGGCAGCACATCGCCCATGGTCATGAACCCGTGGAACATACCCTCGTAGCGGTGCACCTCGACGGGGACGCCGGCCCCGGCCAGGTGCGCCCCGTAGGCCTCGCCCTCGTCGCGCAGCGGGTCGTACTCGGCGGTGGCGATATGCGCCGGTGGCAGACCGGCGGGGTCTGCCAGCAGAGGCGCCGCATACGGATCGGTGCCGTCGGCGTCGCCGAGGTACTGCTCCCAGTACCAGCGCAGATGGTCGTCGGTGACGAAATAGCCCTGCGCGTTGTCCCGGTACGACGCGCTCGCGCGAGCCGGATCCAGCATCGGGTACATGAGCAACTGCGCGGCCACCGCCGGGCCGCCCAGATCGCGGGCCATCAGCGCCGTGACCGCCGCCAGATTGCCGCCCGCACTGTCACCGGCCACGGCGATCCGGGCGGGGTCGCCGCCGTGCTGGGCTATGGCCGCGCCGATCCAGCGCAGCACGGCGTACGCGTCCTGCGCGGCGGCCGGGAACCGATGTTCCGGCGCCTGGCGATAATCCACCGACACCACCAGTGCGCCGGTCTCGTTCGCCAGCGTCCGGCAGAACTGATCGTGGCTGTCGAGACTGCAGATCACGAAACCGCCGCCGTGGCAGAACATGACGACCGGCAGCGGCTCGCCGCCGGCGCGCGGCGTGTAGATGCGCACCGGAATGTCGGCGCCGTCGGCGCCGGTGACTGTCGAATCGCGCACGGCCGCAATCGGAATCGGCTCGACGGCCGCCGGGGTCCGCGCCGCGAGCTGCCGTCTCGCCTCGGCGGCGTCGAGTACGTCGGTTCCCAGCTTCGGAAACGCGGCGGTCGCGGCGTTGACGACCGCCCGGGTTCGCGGCGTCATCGCCATGAGGCACCGCCCGAGCCCGCACTCCCGGGTGCGGCGGCCCGCGGGGCCGAGCTCTCACCCGCTGGTGGCCGGTGGCCCGCGCGCGGGCCACCGGCCACGCCACCTCGGGTCTCCGGCCCGCCGGCACTGCACCTCCGGCCTGGCGCGTATCGCCTGCTCACTGCGCGTCCTGCGGCTCCGGCGGCATGAACTTGCCCGCGGCGAGTCCGCCGTCGACGGTGACCTCCGCGCCGGTGACATATGACGACGCGTCCGAGGCGAGGAAGGCGACCAGCTCGGCGACCTCTTCCGGCACACCGGTGCGCTGCAGCGGCAGGGTCGGGAAGCTGCCCGGACCGGTGGTCAGATACGGGACCATCGGGGTCGCGATCGGACCCGGGTGCACGGAGTTGACGCGAATGCCCTTGGGGCCCAATTCGAGTGCCGCGGTCTTGGTGAGCCCGCGCAGGCCCCATTTGGAGCTGCCGTAGGCGGAGTGTCCCATCAGGCCCTCGAGCCCGGCCTGCGACGAGATGTTCACGATCGACCCGCCCGTCTCGGACATCGGCCCCACCACCGACCGGATGCCCCGGAACGCGCCCACCAGGTTGACCTGCAGAATCTTCTCCAGTTCTTCCGGCGTGGTGTCCGTGAGAGGTTTCGCGGTATAGATCGCGGCGTTGTTCACCAGCACGTCGAGCCCGCCGAATTCCGAAAGGGCCACCGCGACAGCGGCATTCCAGTCGTCGGCGGAGGTGACGTCGTGGCGGACGAAGCGCGCCGCCTCGCCGAGTTCGTCGGCCAACTGCTTTCCGTCGGCGTCGAGTACGTCGGTGAGAACGACCCGCGCACCGCGTTCGACGAACAGGCGTGCCTCCGCCGCGCCCTGTCCGCGCGCCGCGCCGGTGATCACTGCGACTTTGCCTGTGAGATCGACCATTCGACTTCTCCTCCTGAAAATATGCCGAGATCCTGCGCCGCATCCGGCGTCCTCGGCTCGCGGCAGTCTCGATGAGCGAGACCGGCGCGTGGTTGTCCGGCGTCCTGTTCGCCGTGGCGGATCGGTGCCGTCCGATCACTGATTCCGGAAGTGCGGAATGACCTTCTCGCCCCAGTGCCGGATCGTCTCGAGGCAGGCCTCCTGCGGCACGGTGCCCATCTGGATCAGGCACAGGATCTCGTCGGCGCCCGCGTCGCGCAGTCGCTCGACGTAGGCGATGGCGTCCTCCGGGCTGCCGTAGGCGTGGTCGGCGTTGAACACCGAGGTCGACCCCGCCTTCACCGGAATCTTGGCCTCGTGCAGGTAGGCGACGTGCTCGTCGGCGGCCTCCTTGATTCGCGCCACCTCGTCCACGGTCGGATCCACGGCCTCGTCGGGCACCGGGCCGGCGCCGTAGTAGTGCTTGATCGATTGCGCGAAGAACCGCTGGCCGCGCGCGCCGATCTGCTGTGCCCGCTCCCGGTCGTCGAGCACGATGGTGGGACACAGGGCGGCGAAGTGGTCGTTGGTCACCGTCGAGACGAAACGCTCACCGGTGCGGGCCGCGATCGCCTCGTCGTAGGTGCGGCGCAGTTCCGCGATCTCCTCCACTCCCGCGAAACCCAGTACCAGAGCGCCGATTCCGTAGTCGGCGGCCAACTTCAGGGTGTCCTTCTTCGTGCATGCCATGAACAGCGGGGGATGCGGACGCTGCACCGGCCGCGGCAGCAGCGAATGCGGGTCGATGTCGAGCAGTTCGCCGTGATATTCGAATTCGCCCTCGGGATCCTGCCAGGCCCGGCCGATCATCCGCAGCGACTCCTCGACCTCGGCGTAGGTGCGTTCCGGGTCCACTCCGCACATGGAGGTCTCGACCGGTGTCGCACCGCGCCCGGCGCCCAGGTTCAGCCGCCCGCCGGAGAGCACGTCCAGCATCGCCGCGCGCTCGGCCGCGCGCACCGGGTGGTTGAAGTTGAAGGGCATACACACCACGCCGTGGCCGATCCGGATGCGCTGGGTCTTGGCCGCCACCCAGGTCAGGAAGATTTCGGGGGCGCTCATATGCGCGTACCACTTGAGACCGTGGTGCTCGACGGCCCAGACGGTATCGAAGCCCATCTCGTCGGCCAGCACGGCTTGCTCCACACAGTCGCGCAGCACCCGCGCCTCGTGCTCGGCGGTCGGATCGGTCATCTGGGCCTCGAAGATCATCGAGAACTTCATCCGCGTGCTCCCTGTCGTAGCGGTGTATGCCTAATCGAAATAGTCCTTCCCGGACCCGTACTGGTCAGCCGTAAGTCCCGCTGGCCGGGACCGTGCCGTGTCGCCGCGGCCGAGCGGCCATAGCGTCGGATGCAACGATGGGGAAGAAGGACGGATGACACAGGAATTCGAATTCGACGTGGTGGTCGTCGGCTCGGGCGCGGCCGGTATGACCGCGGCATTGACCGCCGCCTATCGCGGGCTGTCGGTGACGATGATCGAGAAGAGCCGCAGCTTCGGCGGATCCACCGCGCGCTCCGGCGGCGGAATCTGGATCCCGAACAACCCGGTGCTGCAGGCCGCGGGTGTGCCGGACAGCCCGGAACTGGCTCGGACATATCTGAAAGCTGTTGTGGGCGATCGTGTCCCGGAGGAAAAGCAGCGCGCCTTCCTCGATCACGGGCCGGAGATGATGCGCTACATCGGTGCGCGCAGCAAGTACTGGCAGTTCGTCTACGACCGCGGCTACTCCGACTACCATCCGGAATTCCCGGGCGGGCTCGCGCAGGGCCGCAGCATCGAACCGGCTCCGATCGACGGCCGTCTGCTCGGTGGTGATCTGCACAAGATCAACCAGCCGACCATGTCGGGGCCGAAGGGAATCGCGTTCACCGTCAGCGACTTCCACGATCTGAACATGATCGCCCGCACCTGGGCCGGTAAGCGCACCGCGATGAAGGTGGGGGCCCAGGCGGTGGCGAACAAGCTGCGCGGCCGGCTGCCGCTGAGCCTGGGCAAGGCCCTGGCCGCACGACTGTGGCTGTCGCTGCGCGACGCCGGCGTGCCCGTGTGGTTGAACACCCCGCTGACCGAACTGGTCACCGAAGCCGGGGCCGTGGTCGGTGTGCGCGCCGAACACCAGGGCGTTCCGGTGCTGATCAAGGCACGCCGCGGCGTGGTGCTGGCGGCCGGCGGTTTCGAGCACAACCTGGAGATGCGCAAGCAGTACATCTCCGGGCCGCAATCCACCGACTGGACGGTCGGTGCCACCGAGAACGTCGGCGAAGGGATCGTCGCGGGCCAGAAGGCCGGCGGTGCGGTGGATCTCATGGACGACGCCTGGTGGGGACCGTCGGTGCGCAACCCCGAGGGCCCGCCGTTCTTCTGCCTGGCCGAACGCGCGCAACCCGGCGGCATCATGGTCAATCACGCGGGGGAGCGGTTCGTCAACGAATCGGCCCCGTATGTGAACGTCGTGCACACCATGTACGAGCAGCAGGCCGCCGGGGTCGACCATATTCCGGCCTACTTCATCATGGACCAGACCTTCCGCGACAGATATCTGTTCCTGGGCAACTTCCCGAAGCGCCCGATTCCCCAGAAATATCTCGACGCCGGAATCATCACCCAGGCCGATACGCTCGAGCAGCTGGCGAACAAGATCGGTGTTCCCGCCGCGACGCTGGCCGCCACGGTGCAGCGCTTCAACGGCTTCGCCCGCAGCGGGCGCGACGAGGATTACGGACGCGGCGATTGCGCCTACGACCGGTATTACGGCGATCCCACCGTGCAGCCGAATCCGTGTCTGGCGCCGCTGGAAAGAGGACCGTTCTACGCGGTGGAAATGGTGCCCGGCGACCTGGGCACCAAGGGCGGGCTGTGCACCGACGAATATGCCCGCGTGCTCGACGAACAGAATGCGCCGATCGCGGGACTGTATGCGGCGGGCAACAATTCGGCGTCGGTCATGGGTAACGACTACGCGGGCGCCGGAGCGACGATCGGCCCCGCCATGGTCTTCGGGTACATCGCGGCCAACCACCTCGCCGACGAACGCGAACCGCGGGAAGCGGTCGCCGCATCGGTGTCGAAGCGGGCGATCAACGGCCGCACGGCGCCCGCACGCACGGGACAGGAGTGACCATGGGCAGGATCGACGGTAAAACGGTCGTCGTCACCGGTGCTGCCCGGGGAATGGGTGCGGCGTTCGCGCAGCGGCTCGTTTCCGAGGGCGCCTCGGTCGTGATCACCGATGTGCTGGCGGAGGAAGGTGAGCGGACCGCCGCGCGGCTGGGTGACGCGGCGCTGTTCGTCCCTCACGACGTGACCGACGAATCCGCGTGGAACGATGTCGTCGCGCAGGCGGAATCGGCGTTCGGGCCCGTCTCGGGCCTGGTAAACAACGCCGGAATCGTGCACGTGGATCCGATCGAAACGCTCGCCGAAGCGGACTACCGCAAGGTGATCGACGTCAACCAGGTGGGTGTCTTCCTGGGTATGAAGGCCGTGGTCGCATCGATGCGACGTGCCGGTGGCGGGTCGATCGTGAACATCTCCTCGGTCGGCGGCATCATCGGTTTCTCCAACATCCTCGGCTACACCGCCTCCAAATGGGCGGTGCGCGGGATGACCAAAACCGCGGCACAAGAGTTCGGGCCCATGGGAATTCGCGTCAACTCGGTGCATCCCGGTGTGGTGATGACCGAAATGACCAGCGATTCGGCGCGGTCGAATTCGATGTTCCACGATCAGCCGCTGGCCCGTCCCGGCACCCCCGAGGAATTGGCGAATCTGGTGCTGTTCCTCATCTCCGACGAGTCCGGTTACAGCACCGGTTCGGAATTCGTCGCCGACGGCGGATTCACCTCCCACTGACACAAAGGATTTCCGCGGTGAAGAATTTCGCAGGTAAGACCGCCGTGATCACCGGCGCCGGCGCCGGTATCGGCCGGGCGCTGGCCCTGGAGCTGGCCGGCCACGGCGCTCGCCTGGCACTGTCCGGCCGCAATATCGACAATGTCGCCGAGACCGCCGCACTGTGCGAGAAGAAGGGCGCCCACGCCCGCGCCTACCGTCTCGACGTCACCGACCGCGACGCGGTGTACGCCCATGCCGACCAGGTGGCGGGCGATTTCGGCGGGGTGAACATCGTGGTCAACAACGCGGGTGTGTCACTGACCGCCAGCACCGAAGAGGTCAGCTGGGACGATTTCGAATGGATCGTCAACATCAACTTCTGGGGCGTGGCCCACGGGACGAAAGCCTTTCTGCCGCTGGTGATCGCCTCCGGTGACGGCGCGATCGTCAATGTGTCGAGCATGTTCGGCCTGGCCGCCTGCCCGACCCAGGGTGCCTACAACGCGACGAAGTTCGCGATCCGGGGTTTCACCGACGCGCTGCGCCAGGAGATGAAGATCGCCGGGCACAACGTCGCGGTGAGCTGCGTCCACCCCGGCATGATCCAGACCGAGATCGCGTGGAAGGCGCGCGCGGGCGCCACCCGAGATCGCGACGCGCTGGCCGCCAACTTCGACCGGCTCGCCAAGACCAGTCCGGAACAGGCCGCCAAGGCGATCGTCGACGGCATCCGCAAGGACAAGGCGAAGGTGCTGATCGGCAACGACGCCCGGATGATCGACCTGCTGCCGCGGATCTTCGGCTCCGGATATCAGAAGATCCTCACCGCGCAGATGCGCAACGAGGTCAGCAAGTAGGCCACTCGCGGCCGGGTCGGTGATCGCGTGAATCGCCGGCCCGGCCGCGGTGGTTCCGGTCCGGAAGCTGAGGTGCGTGAGCCGGCAGCGACGGTCGAGGTCGTCCCGGCCCGCGCTTCGCTACCGACAGCGGCATCCTTTTATCAAGGCGCGTACCGTAATCGGCGCTTGTTCACTTTGCCCGCGGTCGTACGCGGCAAGCGGGGGAGGATCCGCACCGTGCGGGGAATCTTGTATCCGGCCAAGCGGGTGCGACACCACGCGAGCAGGCCGTCCGCGTCGAACGGCGCCGTTCCGGAGGGAACGACGAAGGCGGCGCCGACCTCTCCGAGACGCTCGTCGGGCACGCCGACGACCGCCACCTCGGCGATCCCCGGATAGCGGCGCAGCGTCTGTTCGACCTCGGCCGGATGGACGTTGAACCCGCCGACGATGAACATATCCTCGAGCCGGTCGGTGACCCGCAGCCAACCGCCGGAATCGAGGGCGCCGATATCGCCCGTACGCAGCCAGCCGTCCGGGTCGACGGCGGTGGCGGTGGCGGCGGGGTCGTCGAGATATCCGCACATCACGTTCGGGCCGCGCACCACGATCCGGCCGGACGTACCGGCCGGCACGTCGCGGCCGTCGGCGTCCAGAATTCGAATCTCGCTGCCCGGCAATGCTTTACCTACGGTATGCGCGGTGCGCTCGATATCCGTACCGGGCGGGCAGACCGCGACCACGCCGACCGATTCGGTGAGACCGTAGGCGGTGAACACCCGATCGGCTCCGAGGTCGGCACGCATCCGGGCGATCAGCTCCGCCGGAATCGCCGTCCCGCCCGTGCCGGCCAGCCGCAGCGCCGGAAACGACCGCCCTGTCGCGAGCAGATCGAGGAAAATCGTCGGCGGGCCGGCGAGGACGGTGATCCGCTCGGCCGCCATGAGATCCGCCGCGGATCGCGGATCGAATACCGGCACCGGAAACATGGTGGCCGCCCGCGACAGGCAAGCCACGACGCCCGCCTTGTATCCGAAGGTGTGCGAGAACGGATTCGGCAGCAGGCAGCGGTCGCCGTGCCGCAGGGTGACCGCGCTCGCCCACCGGTCCAGCACGGTCAGGGTTTGCCGGTGGGTGGTGAGTACCCCTTTGGGGGAGCCCGTCGTGCCGGAGGTGAAGAGGATGTCGCTGATCGCGTCGGAAGGTAGTGCGGCCATTCGCGATTCGGCATCCGAGGACCGGATTCGAGCGGCGCCGGCGATGAAGTTTCGCCAGCCGGCCGGTGCGCTCTCGCACCGACCGGGCTGGCGGGGAGCGCATCCACCGGGCTCGCGCCGGTCGCGCCGCCGCAGCTGCGAACCGGTGGCCGGCTCGATGGCGCCGGTCGGCGGGTCCGCCTCGTCGCCGGACGTCGATGTGGGAGTGTCGCCCGCTGCGTGCGTGTCGGAGAGCAGGACCGTGAATCCGAGGTCCGGCAAGGGGCCTTGGTCCGCGAGCAGGCTCGGGTAGTCGATGCCCAGGAATCCGCGCACCGTGAACAATCCGCGGCATCGGGTGCGGCGCAGAATCGCCGCGGCCTCCCGTCCGCGCAGCCGGGTGCCGATCGGCACCAGGGTGGCGCCGGCGCCGAGCAGGCCGACGGCCGTCACGATCCAGCGGGCGCTGTTGGGCGCCCAGATCGCGACCCGGTCCCCGGCGGCCAGCCCGCGGGCCATCGCGGCGCGGGTCACCCGTAGCGCCTCGGCGTGGAGTTCGGCGTAGGTGAGGCGGGTGCGGCCCTCGACGATCGCGACGGTCGACCCGTTCCGGCGTGCCTGTGCGGAAACCAGAGCCGGAATCGTCGCGGGCTCCGCCGTCATCTCTTCGCACACCATCGCCGTCCGGATACACACTGTCGAACACACCTCGCCGGCCGCCGGTCGGGCGGTCCACGGCCCATGGTGCCGCAGGCTGGTGCCGCGCAGGCCGTTCGCACACCGCCAGTCCCGGTCAGTGGTATCACGGGAGCGCCGGTGGTTCCCGCATCCGCTCAGCGGGACCATCGCTACTGGACGAGGACGGTCGGGCGGCACTCTCGAAGGATGACCGGGGCGGCAGGGGGTTCGATGCCTCGATGGATGGACCGAAGGAGTGACATGACCGCGGGTGCGGAGCTGGCCCAACGATCGGAAACCGTCGTCGGACTGGACGGCAATTGCCCGTTGTCGCGGGACCGGATCGGTGGCAAGGCCTGGAGTATCAACCACATGCGCGGGCTCGGGCTGCCGGTGCCGCCGGCATTCGTGCTCACCACCGACGCGTGGCGTGATTTCACCGAGCGCGGCGCGATCGCCGACGACATCTGGCAGGCGGTCTGCGACGGCGTCGCCATGCTCGAGCACGGCACCGGCCGCACGTTCGGCTCGATCCGCCGGCCGCTGCTGGTCTCCGTGCGCTCGGGCGCGGCGGTCAGTATGCCCGGCATGATGGACACCGTTCTCAACCTCGGCATCAACGACGGCGTCGAACAGGCGCTCGCCGCGGCGACCGCCGGCGCCGACTATGCCGCCGATACGCATCGGCGTTTCCGGGCGCAGTATCGCGAGACGGTGCTGCAGTCACCCGACGGCGTGGTGCCGGCGGACCCGTGGGAACAGCTGCGCGCGGCGATCACCGCGGTATTCCGGTCGTGGGATTCGGTGCGCGCCAAAGCGTATCGGCGCAACCGCGGCGTCTCCGACGATCTCGGCACCGCCGTCACCGTGCAGGCGATGGTGTTCGGCAACCTCGACGACGCGTCCGGGACGGGCGTGCTGTTCAGCCGCAACCCGAATACCGGTGACGGGCCGGCCTACGGCGAATGGCTGGTCGGCGGGCAGGGCGAGGACGTGGTGTCGGGTCGCACCACGCCGCGGCCGCTGAGCGACCTCGCCGCCACCCAGCCCCAGGTGCACGATCGGCTGATCGCCGCCGCGGAACTGCTCGAACGCGACGGACGCGATATCCAGGACATCGAATTCACCGTCGAATCCGGCACGTTGTGGATGCTGCAGTCGCGTCCGGCGAAACGTTCGGCGCGGGCGGCGGTGCGAGCCGCGGTCGCGATGGCGGAGGAAGGCCTGATCACGGCGGCGGAGGCGCTGCAGCGGGTCGGGGCCGACCAGATTCGCGCCGTCCTGCAGCCCGCGACCACGGCGGCGGATGCGGGCGAAGCGCTGGCCCGGGGCGAATCCGCGTGCCCGGGTCTGGCTTTCGGTGTCGTGGTCACCGATCCCGATGAGGCGGAGGTGCGCGCGGCGGCGGGGGAGAACGTCGTCCTGGTCCGGCCGACGACCAGTCCCGATGATCTGCCCGGCATGATCGCGGCCCGCGCCGTCGTCACCGAATTGGGTGGCACCACCTCGCATGCGGCCCTGGTGAGCCGGGAACTCGGGCGGCCGTGTGTCGTCGGATGCGGACCGGGTGTCGTGGACGCGCTCGCGGGACGCAGTGTCACGGTCGACGGCGGCGCCGGTGTGGTGTGGGCGGGCGAGGTCGCCGGTGGAGATGTGGACGGCGCGGTCCTCGACGATGTGCGCAGACTCGCCGAATGGGCGGGAGTGGCGCCCGACGATCTCGCGGGAGCCCTCGCCGACGATGCGGAAGTCGTTGTGGCACAGTCGGTTACGCGAACCGTAAGCGAGCTGGAACTGCTGCGCCTGATCGGGGTGAAGGGCCGGGTGCGCGGTGACGCCGTGGCCGCCAGCCTGGGCGGCGAGGCGGACGCGGTGAGCGCGCGCTGTGCGGACCTGGTGGCCGGCGGATTGTGCGCCGACACCCCCGCGGGTGTGCGGTTGACTCCCGAAGGGCGAAATCGTCTGGGCGAGTTGCTGTCCGCCGAGCGCGGCGAGGTCGACACCGCCGCCATGGCCGCCGCCTACGAGGACTTCTGCGTGGTCAACGCCGAGCTGAAGGAAATCGTGACCGCGTGGCAGATGAAGGACGCGTCCACCCCCAACGACCACGGCGACGCCGAATACGATGCGGCAGTGCTGGACCGGCTCACCGAACTGCACACCCGGGTGCGCCCCCTGGCCGAGCGGCTGGGATCGATCGCACCGCGGCTGGCCCGGTACCGCGAGCGGCTGGAGACGGCCGTCGAGCGGATCGCCGGCGGTGACCACGCCTGGGTGGCGCGGCCGATCATGGACAGCTATCACACCGTGTGGTTCGAACTGCACGAAGATCTGATCGGGCTGTGCGGGCTCAGCCGGGCCGACGAAGCGGCGGCCGGCCGTGCCGAGTAATCCGATCGCCCAGGAATTCGACGCGACCCGGCGCTGGGTCGACTTCGAGGAAATCGACAACGTCCGCGATCTGGGCGGACTGCCGGTCGGCGGCGGCGGTACGACCCGATTCGGCGTGGCGCTGCGGTCGAGCACCCTGCAGCAGGCGACCGAGGCGGATGTCGCGCTGCTGCTGGGCTCGGTCGGGATGCGTACCCTGATCGACCTGCGGCTGCCCGACGAGGTGGAACGGGAAGGGTACGGCCTGCTGGCCGCCACGGCCATCGAGAAGGTGAATCTGCCGGTCCGCAAATCGGCGCAATCCTCCCTCGCCGCACGGGATCTGGTGCCGGACAAGACGCGCGTGGATCTGGCACAGCTGTACGGCCAGCTGCTCGCCGGCAGCCCGGAGGAGATCGTCACCGCGGCGCGGCTGGTCGCCGATGCCGACCGGCAGGCGGTCGTATTCCATTGCGCGGCAGGTAAGGATCGCACCGGGGTGCTGGCCGCGGTACTGCTCGACGCGGTGGGGGTGGCGCCGGAGGTGATCGCGGCGGACTACGCCCTCACCAACGAGCGAATGACGCGGGTACGCAACCGGCTCGACGCGCTGAACTCGTATTCCGGGCTGCCGCCGACGAGTACCGGAATTCTGGCCGTCGAAGCGGCGGTGATGCTGCGGTTCCTCGACGACCTGCGCCGCGACCACGGCGGTGCCGCCCGCTGGCTACGCGAGCACGGGCTGACGGCCGAGGAGCTGACGATGTTGCGGTACGCCCTGGTCACCGGGTAGTGGATACCCTCACCGCGAATAATCGCGGAAGGTCATCACGAAGGCGGGTGCGGCAATCATGACGAGCAGAATGTAGGCCAGGACCTGCAGGCCGACATACGGCAGCTCGTGCACCCAGATACCCAGGATCAGAACGCCCAACAGCAGCACCACGCCGTAGAGCGGTGTTCGTTGCGGGTGGTCGCCCATACCCATGACTCCACGATACCCAGCCGGGCGGCCGTCCGACAGCGCTCGGCGGCCGCCGTCCCGTCGAGCCCTGCTGTGACCGGCGATCCGTGGGAGAATCCGGAATCGACGATGGCCGACGCCGGGAGGAATCCATGCCCACCCAACCGTTGACCCAGCAGAACTTCGAGCGGGTGATCGCGACTCATCCGATCGTGCTCGTCGACTTCTGGGCCTCCTGGTGCGGTTGGTGCACCCGCTTCGCCCCGATCTTCGCCGACTCCGCGGCCGCGCACCCGGAAATCGTGCACGCCACCGTCGACACCGAGGCGGAGCAGGCTCTCACCGCCGCCGCCCGGATCAGCAGCCTGCCGACCCTCGTCGCCTTCCGCGAGGGCCTGCTCGTCTACTCCGATCCGGGCTTCCGGACCGCCGCGCAATTGGAAGAGGTCATCCAGCAGATCCGCTGGCTCGACATGGACGAGATGCGCCGCGAACTCGGCGTGCAGACCGCGGCCGTCACCGCGCCCGCCCCGCCGATGGCCCGCGCGGGAGCCGCCACCGGCCGCCCGAACTACGGCTGGCCGGGTCTGAGCCCTGGCTAGGTCCCGGCCGACCTGTGGTGATCGGCCCGGTCGAGGCGGCGCACCCGGGTGGCGCGGTATCGAGAACTGTGCGTCGCAGCCGTCCGGGAGTTCCGCCGCGTCTATCGCGCCCCAGCCCTTCTCCGGCCGGAAGAATTTCACCGTTCCGATCGCCCTCGGTCCATGATGTCAGTCGATCAGGCTCGCGACGGTCGGGGCGACGCGACCGAACAAGTCGCTGATCGTGGTCAGCGCTGCCGCGTGCACCGCATCCGCCGACAAGGGTGTTCCATCCGGGGCGGCCAGGGAGCGGGTGGCGCAGGCCTCCGCGACGACGGTGGGATGGTAGCCGCGATTGAACGCTCCCTGCGCGGTGAACGCGACGCACATGTGGGTCATGAATCCGGCCAGGACCAGATCCGGCCCGGCAGCCGTACGCCGCAGCATGTCGTGCAGGTCCGTCTCGTGGAAGGCGTCGGGAAAGTTCTTGACCACCACCGGTTCTCCCGCCGCGGGGGCGACCTCGGCGATGATGGCACCGATATCGGAGCCGACATCGTAGGGGGTGCCGGGGCCGCCGTCGTTGACGATGTGCACGACGGGGCGGTGCAGTGCGCGGGCCGCGGCCAGCAGCCGGGCACCGGCCGCGAGTGCCGCATCGGCCTCGGGAAGCCGCATCACTCCCTCGCGGTAGGTGTTCTGGAAATCGATCATGACGACGGTGGCATCGGCCAGGCGGGGCAGCTCGTCGTCGAGGCCGACGACCCGGCGCAGAGGAGTGGCGACGGCGGACATGGTTACCTTCTTTCCCAGGAGGACAGGGTGTTTCGGGCAGGGGTGAGCGCCGGGCCGGGCAGGCGCCCGGTCCGGTCGTCGTGGATGCGATCAGGCGGAGGTGCGGAACCGCCGGCGGTAGGCGCCGGGGTTGGTGCCCAGCCGCCGCAGGAACGCCCGGTGCAGGGTCTCCACCGAGCCCAATCCGGCGGACCGGGCGACGCGCGAGAGCGGGAAGTCGCTGGTTTCCAGCAACCGTCGCGCCGACTCGACGCGGGCGGCTTCGACGTAGGCGGCCACGGTGAGCCCCATCTCCTGCCGGAACACGCGCGCGAAATGCCTTTCGCTCAGGCACATTCGGTTCGCCAGGGCGGCGGCGGACAGATCGGCGTCGAGATTTTCCGCGATGTAGGTGCGTAGTTGTTCGATATCGCGGCGGGCCGGTGCCGGACGGCTCAGCGGCACACTGAACTGACTCTGGCCGCCCTGGCGGCGCAGATAGACGACGAGTTGCCGGGCGACCGACAACGCCAGGTCCTCACCGTGGTCGTCGGCGACCAGTGCCATGGCGAGATCCAGGCAGGCGCTGATTCCCGCGCCGGTCCACACCCGGCCCGAACGCACGAAGATCGGATCGGGATCCACCACGACCCGTGGATGGTCCGCGGCCAGCTGTCCGGCCGTCGACCAATGGGTGGTGGCCGTCCTCCCGTCCAGCAGTCCGGCGGCGGCTAGCAGATGCGCACCCACACACACCGACGCGATCCGTCCGGTACGTGGCGCGACCTCGCGCAGCCAGCGCACCACATCCTCGTCGACCCGCGCGACCGGGCCGGACGGGGTCGGGTCCACCGCGCCCGGCACGATGAGAGTGTCGATGCCCGTGTCGATGTCGTCGAAGGCCAGATCGGTGAGTACCCGGATACCGGCCGAGGTGCGCACCACACCTCGATCCGGTCCGGCTAGTAACACCTCGTAGTCGGCGCTACCGCCGCTTTCCCGATTGGCTAGTGCGAACACCTCCGCCGGCCCGGTGACGTCGAGCAGATCCACGTCCGGAAAGGCCGCGATAACCACACGATGCTTCGATGACATGCCTCCCATCCTCTGGGTTGCCCGGTAGCGATCGCAACGACGGATCACTGTCGGATCCGGTCATGTACGCGGACGGAACGCCCACCCGGCTCCCGACGCCAGCAATCCCATGGCTGCCATATAGAGCCAGCCGGCGCGGAAATCGGCGAGCTCGTAGCCCGCGGTGCGGCTGAGGATCGCGGTCAGCACGGCGACGCCGAGTGCCGACGCGGTCTGGCGCGCCATCATCAGCGTGCCCGAGCCCAGGGACAACTGATCCGGCGGCAGCAGCGACGAGGCGCCGAACAGCGGCGGTTGCAGCAGGGCCGTACTGACGCCCGCGAGAACGGCTCCCGGGAGGAAGACCAGCGGATACGATGCGCCGCACCCGCTCAGCGCGATCCACCACCCCGCGCCCGCCGCGATGGCGAGCCCACCCAGCGCGGCCGAGGCACGGGCGCCGATGCGAGCGACGACGCGGCCGGACAGTGGTGACACCAGCAGGCAGCTGATCGGAATCGGTGCGATACCGAGGCTGGCCCGCAGCTCGGAGTAATGCCATTGCGCGGTGAGGTACAGAGTGCCCGAGAGCAAGAGCGCGGCGAAGGCCAGGTAGTAGCAGAACACGCCGAGGGTGGCGATGCGAAACATGCTGTGCCGCAGCACCGCCGGACTCACCACCGGATCGGGGTGGTGCCGCACGTGGTAGGTGAACGCCGCCGCGAGCGCGATCGCTCCGGCCAGTGTGCCCAGCGTGGCCGCCGACCCGTACCCCCACGCCGCGCCCTGGACGAAGACGGTGGTCAGCGCCGCGGTGGCGCCGAGAATCAGTGCGGCGCCGAGCAGATCGAGCCGGCGCCGCACGCGCGCCCGGATATCGGGCAACACCCGCGATCCCACAGCGAGCGCCGCCAGCGTGATCGGCACGTTCAGCCAGAAGATCCATCGCCAGCTCCATTCGAGCAGCAGGCCGCCGACCACCGGGCCGCTGCTGGCGCCCGCCGCGGCGATCGCCGTCCAGATGCCCATCACCGTCGGATGTTCTCGCACGTCGAAGGAGGGCAGCACCAGTCCGAGGCCGGTCGGAACCAGCAGCGCCGCCGCCGCTGCCTGCACGACCCGCGCGGCGATCAACACGATCAGTGTCGGCGCGACCGCGCAGCCGATCGACGCCACGCCGAAAAGTGTGATGCCGATGAGGAATCCACGCCGGCGGCCGGTGTCGTCGGCGAGACGGCCCGCGGGGACCAGCAGTGCGGCCATCACGATCGTGTAGGCGTTGAGCACCCAGGACACCGTGTTCGGGGAGGCGCCGGTGAACGAGGTCTGCAGGGTCGGGAAGGCGACGGTGACCGCGAAGAGGTCGAGGATCGCGAGGAATTGCGCGACGCTCGCGACCGCCAGAATCCGCCACCGCCGCGGCGATTCGGTGAGCGGCGCATCCGCGCGAGCATTGGCCGTAATTGTCATGCATGCAACTATTCAGCCGCTGGATCGCGGGATCGAGTGGCAGAGTAGCCAATATGCGCTAGATTTCTGACATGACTGCGGACACGGTGTGCGAATCCGGACAACCCGGAACGGTGGCGGTCGCGGTGGCGCCGGGCCAGCCGGTGTTCGAGGTCGCGATCCCGTACCAGGTGTTCTTCGAACCGCCGCCCGGCATCGATGCCGAGCACTGGTATCGGCTGCGGCTGTGCGGCCCTCGCGGCACCCGGCACGCGACGCTGCGCGATCCGTTCGTCACGCTGACCGATTACGACTACGACGATCTGATCGCCGCCGACACCGTCGTCGTACCCGCGACCCCGAATGTGCGCGAGGATCCGCCCGCCGAACTGGTGGCGGCGGTGCGCGCGGCTTACGAGGCGGGAGCGCGCATCGCCGCATTGTGTTCGGGCGCCTTCGTTCTCGCGGCGGCCGGCCTGCTCGACGGGCGCCGCATGACCACCCATTGGAAGCATGTCCCGGCGCTGCTGGAACGGTATCCACACCTCGATGTCGACGCGAGTGTGCTCTACATCGACGACGGGCAGATTCTCACCAGTGCGGGAACCATGGCCGGGATGGATCTGTGTATCCACCTGATCCGCAAGGACCTCGGCTCCCACGTCGCCAATGCCGCGGCGCGCGGGCTGGTGGTGCCGCCGCACCGCTCGGGCGGGCAGGCACAGTATCTGCGGAATCCGGTGCCGCTCGACGCCGCCGATCCGGGCGTGGCCGCCACCCTCCAGTGGGCGCTGACCCGGCTCGACACCGTGCTGACCGTGGGCGACCTGGCCCGGCACAGCGGACTCAGCGAGCGGACCCTGGCCCGCCGATTCCATGCCGAACTGGGGACGACACCGCTGCGCTGGCTGCTCACCCAGCGCATCATCCGGGCCCGAGAGTTGCTGGAAACCACCGACTTCGCCGTCGACGTGGTGGCCGAACGCTGTGGCCTGGGCAGTGCGGCGAATCTGCGCACCCACTTCGGCCGCGAGGTGGGTGTGTCACCGAGCGAATACCGTCGCTCGCACCGGAGCAATCGGCACGAGGTGATCGTCGCGGCGGAACACGCGTAGACCGATACCGCGACACTGGTCCGTCGCTGACGACTACCCCTGTGCCGCAGCGATTCCCGCTCGCCGGCCGAAGAACGTTCCGTCGCCGAGCGACGTCCCGCTGATATAGCCCTGCCCGTGCAGATTGACCGCCGCGCGACCGGCGGCGAACAGTCCGGGCATGACGGCGCCATCGATATTCAGGACGCGGCCGTGCGCGTCGGTGTGCAGGCCGCCGAGGGTGAACACCGACGCACCGGTGCCGCGGCGGTCGCCGGCTTCGGCGGGCGGTCGAATCCCGGCCCGCACATCGATGGCCGCCAGCGGGGTGCGCAGCGGCCGTAACCACCGCGCCGCCTTGTTCCGGTCGGGATCCGTTCCGGCAGCGGCGAATTCGTTGTAGCGGTGCAGTGTCGCTTCCAGCGCGCCCGGCGGCAGCCCCATCGCGGCGCCGAGTTCGTCGGCCGTTTCGGCCATATGGGTCGGCTGCACACCCCAGCGCTGTTCTTCCGGCACGGCCTCGAACGCTTCCTCGTCGACCACCACCCATACCCGCATGCCCTGCGTGAACAGCGCCGCCTGCCCGATGCGGCCCGGGTAGGTGTCCTCGTTGACGAAGCGCTGTCCGCTGTCGTTCACCAGAATTCCGCGCGCGGCCAATCCGGGAATCAGGGAAATCCCCACTTGCCCCGTCGCCATGTGCCGCACCGCCGCACCCGCCGCCTGCGCCATCCGGATGCCGCTGCCGTCGTCGGTCCCGGCGCTGACCTTGGTATGGCCGAGCAGCAGCGGGGCGTGCGCGGCGAGCATCTCGTCGTTGTCGACGAATCCGCCCGTGGTGAGGACACAGCCGCGCCGTACTCGAATCGTCACCTCCCGGCCGTACTGCCGGGCGACCACGCCGGTGACGGCGCCGTCGCCGGCGAGAATCAGCGCGGTGGCGGCGGTGTCGAACAGGGTTGTCACCCCGGCCGATTCGGTCGCGGCGGTGAGACATTGCATCAGCAGCCGACCACCGAAGTCGTTGGCGGTGGGCCGATGTCCGCGCGGGGCGGGGCGGGCGATCTCGGTGAAGGGCCAGCTGTTCTCGCCGAGCCACATCAGGCCGTCGTCGGTGGGCGGCACCCAGGCCGGGGCGTCCCACAGCGACGGCTTGAACGGTACGCCGCGGTCGACCAGCCAGTGGAAATGCCCGACGCTGTGCTCGCAGTAGTCGGTGATCTTCGCGGTGTCGGCGCCGGGGCCGAGGGCGGCGGTCAGGTAGGCGGCCATATCGTCGGGGGTGTCGTCGAATCCGCACGCGGTTTGGATCGGAGTGCCGCCGCCGAGGTAGATCTCACCGCCCGACATCGCCGACGAGCCGCCCGGACCGCCCGCGCGGTCGAGCACCAGCACCCGGGCGCCCGTGCACGCGGCCTCGAACGCCGCTGCGGCCCCGGCACATCCGTAGCCGACGACCAGTACATCGGTATCCAGGTCGTAGCGGGTGATCTCGGTCGACGAGCGCGGCGTCACCGAATGAACCGACATGGTCTGCCTCTCCTCGGCGGCACGCCGCGCCCGACGATGAGCGCGGCGTGCCGGTGGTCGAATGCGGGTGGGCTCAGCGGCCCGGCTTG
Source organism: Nocardia mikamii NBRC 108933 (assembly GCF_001613505.1). Taxonomy (GTDB): domain Bacteria; phylum Actinomycetota; class Actinomycetes; order Mycobacteriales; family Mycobacteriaceae; genus Nocardia; species Nocardia mikamii. The sequence goes on along the minus strand of NZ_BDCM01000014.1, from coordinate 519,400 downwards.
TCCAGCAGCTTGGCCTTCAGGGCGTCGACCGTCGCGGAGTCCACACCCAGGCTGTCCGACAGGAACCGATCGAAGGATCCGTACGCCTGGCGGACCTGGTCGAAGGAGGCGTCCAGATAATCGGCCTGCACGCCCAGGATCGGCGCGAACAGCGACGGATCGGTGACCAGTCCGCGCTGCACCAGCGCATCCATCTGCGCCTTGTTGCTCGCGGCCAGATAGTCGTTGGACGCCAGATAATCCTTGTAGATCTGTCCCTTGGGCACATCCAGGGCCGACATCAGGATCGCCGTCATCCAGCCGGTGCGGTCCTTACCCGAGGTGCAGTGATAGAGCACCGCATTCGGGGAACTCGCGATCTCCTTCAGCGCCGCGGAGAACTGGGCCCGCGCCGCACCGTCGGTGACCAGCCAGCGGTAGTAGTCGCGCATGATCTGCGCGGCCTTCCCGTCCCCGAGCTTGTCCTGCTGCACCTGCGGTCCGCCGGCGATGGTGCTCGACACCATGAGATAGAAGTCGTTGTTCGGATCCCAGATCGACTGCGCGCTGTAGGGAATCGACGACGGCAGCTGATCCGGGGCGGCCTTCATCTCGTTCGGGCTCCGGAAGTCGATGGCCTTGCCGATCTGCAGCGAGGCCAGCTTCTGCTGATCGGCGGGCGTCAACCGGTTGAGCGCGTCGGAGCGGTAGACCAGGCCGAACCGGATCTTCCCGCCCCCGTGCTGCGTCGGATAGCCACCGATATCGCGGGCGTTGGGCGCGGAAATACCCAGGGACTGTTGCTGATCCGACGTGGCCGGCGCGGTATGGACCAGTGGCGGTGCGGCGAATGCCGGGGTGGTCGCGGCGGGCAGGACGGCGATGAGCGCGGCGGCCAGACCGGCCACCGACCCCCGCAGGACATGCGAAATCGGCACGGGTGGTGTTCCTTTCCTCGAGGTCCGCCGGATCGACGACGGACCACGTCTGAGCCGCGGATACGTTCGCGCGGCGTCGAATCGGCGAGCCTCAGGCCTCGGCGTCGGCCAGCAGCGTGACGGTTCCGGCGGCGCCGTCGACCCGCACCCGCTGGCCGTCGGACAGTCCTGTGCTGGCGGTTTTGGTGTCCACCACGCACGGAATGCCGAACTCGCGGGCCACGATCGCCGCATGCGAGGCCGAGCCGCCGATATCGGTGACCACCGCGGCGGCGTAGGCGAACATCGCGGTATGGCCGGTGTCGGTGACCGAGGCGACCAGGATGTCGCCGGGCTCGATATCGTCGTCGGAGCTCAGCACCAACTTCACGGTGCCCTCCACGACCCCGGCGCTGACCCCGGTCCCGGTGAGGCTCTCGCCGACGGCGAGCGCCCCCGAGATCGGCTGCGGTTCCCAGCGGCCGACCACCAGATCCGGCATCCGCACCGCCTGCAGCCGCACCCGCTCCTCGCGCCGGCGGGCTACGCGGTCCTTCAGATCCGCCGGGGCCCACAGCAATTCGTCGAGCGTGAGGAACCAGGCATCGTCGACATTGTTGAGTTCGTGCCGATCGACCAGTCGCGCTGCCAGCTCGCGGGCTGCCATGCGCAGGCAGTTCGTGTATCGCACCACCGCATCGCGGACGCGTTCCCGCGAGACCGTGGCGCCGACGGCCATCCGCGCGGTGCGCGCGGTCGGCTCGGGGACCGCGTCGCGCTTCGGCGCCGGGAGTTCGGCGGCCCGGGCGGCGGCGGTGACCAGCAGTTCGGGGCGGTCGCCGAAGGTCGGGTTGAGGAATTCGCATTCTCCGGGGCCGCGGTGGCCCACCACCGCCAGCTCGGCATCGAGGGCCTGCGCGAAGCGGGCCGAGCGACTGCGGGCCAGGGCGACATCGCCGGCCCGGGCGGCCTCGTGGACCGCGGGCTCGTCGCGGCAGACCGCGGCCAGCCGTTCCACCGCCAGCATCGGTCGCGCCGATTCGAGGCGGTTCACGTCGATCGGCACGTCCGGGTCGTCCTTGCCCCGTGCGTGCATGGCCGTCGCGGCGCCGACCAGCATGACGCCGATCGAGGCCGCCGCCCACGACTGATTGAGCCGATCTCGCCACAACAGTGCCCGGGCGTGCAGTTGCGCGTCGGTCAGCTTCTCGATGTCGGTGCGGGACAGCGCCTCTCGATGTGAGGCGGCGTTGATGGTTTCGGTGGTGGCGCCGAAGCGCAGTGCCGTCGCCAGCACCCGGCCGGTGGCCTTGGCCGTACCCCACGTGCTGCCCAGTCCGGTCGGCATCGGCGGACGGCCCTGAGGCTGCAACGGGACCTCGGGCGGGATGGCGCCGTACACGTCGCGGCGGATGCTGTCCTCGTCCCAGCCCGGCATGTTGTCCGCGGCGAGGACGCCGATCGAGGCGTTGATGAAGATGTGGTGGCCGAGCACCGAGGTGACGCGGCTGGTCCAATGCTCCAGGGCGATGCCGTCCAGGGCGATCATATGGCCCATCGCGGCGTTGGCGAGCCGGATCGCCCCCGCCTGCAGGTCGATGGTGAGCGGGCTCATCGGGCCGGGCAGCGCCTCGGAGGTATTGGTGGCGGTGTGCACCGGGATGCGCGGATCGACGCGGTCGTCGAATTCGCCCTCCAGCCCTTCGGGGGCGGCCACCTCCAGCGGATGCCCGTCGGACGTCTTCGCGCGCGCGGGAATCACATAGTCGGTCAACGGGATCGCGCCGCGGCGGGCGCGGAAGCCGGTACCGTGCGGGCGGCGGCCGATCAGACCGCGCACGATGTCCTCGACCACTTCGGGGCCGGTCCAGCCGTAGCGGAAATCCCAGCCACCCTGTGCCGCGGCGGGGTCGAGATCGCGAAGGCGAACGCCGCCGGTGCCCGGGACGCGAGGCGGAATCCGCAGACCGGCCTTCCGCAGCATCGCCCTCGCCTGCGAGCCGGAAACGAGCTCGGGCGCAACGAGATCCACCACGCCGGTGCGGTCGGAGGTCGCGGCGAGCACCAGGAAGCGTTCCACGTCGTCGGTGTGCACGAGCGGAATCCGCTGCGAGCCGCCCGCATTCAGCAGGGTCCGGACGACCGGGCGACTGCCCTCGGTGCGCCGGCCGGCCACCCAGGCGGGACGAACCAGCAACGCCGGCGCGCCGGCGGCCGCGACGGCCGTGCGGGCCAGGTTTTCCCGGTCGGGCGAGGCGAGCACGATCAGCCGGGCGCCGGCCTCCTGCGCCGCGGCGGCCACCGCCGCGACCGGACCGTCCGAAACGTCCAGCACCACGTCGCAACCGTCGACGATGCCGCGGTAGGCGCCGGCACTGCCCGGATCGGCGATATGCACCTCGATCCGCGGATCCACATACCGGTGCCGAACCCGGTCGGCTCCGACGACGTCGTGCCCGGCGGCCGCCAGCATGCGCGCCACCGCGCGACCGGTGGGTGTGGTGACTCCGGTGATCAGGACCCGCATCGACTTTTCCTCCTCGCGTGCGCCACCCACGAACGTGACGCCGTTCACACACCATGACGAGTGGATTGCGGGGCGCCCGCGCGAAGTCCCGGTCAGCGGGCGCGCCGTTTCGCTGAGTGAGGTTGTGGTGCGGCCCGCGCTTCGCTCCGGCGGGGTCTCGGGCCCTGTATTCCGATGATCGGGACTGCTCGGGCCCGTCACTCCCGCCCGCCCCTACCGTCGAGGCATCGACCCAGTGCGTGGCAGCGCAGAGGCAGGGAGGAACGCCGGCAATGACTAACAAGGTGCTCGATCGGGTACGGGACCTGCTCCCGGCGATCGGGGAACGGGCGGTGACGGCCGAGCAGGAGCGGCGGGTGCCCGCCGAGACGATCCGCGAGCTGACCGAGGCGGGCGTGTTCCGGATGTTGCAGCCGAGCCGCTTCGGTGGTGCGGAGGAGTCACCGGTCGCCTTCTACGAGGTGATTCGCGCGATCGCGACCGTCTGCCCGTCGACGGCGTGGGTGTCGTCCGTGCTGGGTGCGCATCCGTGGCAGCTGGCGTTGTTCGATCCGCGGGCTCAGCAGGATGTGTGGGGCGAGAATCCCGACACCCTGGTCTCCTCGTCGTATGCGCCCACCGGCAAGCTGACCCCCGTCGACGGCGGCTTCGAGATGAGTGGGCGGTGGAGCTTCTCCTCCGGGTGCGACCACGCCGACTGGGCGTTCCTCGGCGCGGTGGTGCCGAACGACAAGGGGGGAGCCGACTACCTGACAGTACTGGTTCCGCGCGCCGACTACCGGATCGAGGATGTCTGGCACGTGTCGGGCCTGTCGGGCACCGGAAGTAACGACATCATCGTCGAGAAGGCGTTCATCCCCGCCTATCGCGCGTACAGCGCCGCCGATCAGTCCGCGCTGGTGGGCCCCGGCCAGGAGGTGAACACCGCCGCGCTGTACCGGATCTCGTTCGCCAGCGTGTTCTCCAACACCATCACCGCGCCGATCATCGGCGCCGCGCAAGGCGCCTACGAATCGCATCTGCAGCGCCAGCGCGAGCGCGTCCGGCTGTCCTACGGCGGGCAGAAGGTGGCCGACGATCCGTTCGCGCAGGTGCGGATCGCGCGTGCCGCCTCGGAGATCGACGCCGCCATCCTGCAGCAAGAACGCAATATCAGCGAGCAGCTGCGCTACGCCGAAGCGGGCGAGGAGATTCCCTACGAGCTGCGCTTGCGGACCCGCCGCGACCAGGTGCGTGGCACCGAACGCGCGATCTACGCGATCGATCTGCTGTTCGAGAACTCCGGCGGCCACTCGATCCGCAAACCCAATGTGATCGAACGCAACTGGCGCGACGCCCACGCCGGCAACGCGCACGTGATCAACGACGTCGAGCGCGCGCTGGCGATGTACGGTCAGGGTGAGATGGGCGTCGAGGTCACAGAACGGATGGTCTGAGGGACCGGCGGACGGCGCACTGCTGCCCGCCCGCCGGCTGCCCGCGCCGATCTGCGGATCTTCTCCCGCTGCGGGCACCGGGGTTCAGGTCGAGCGCGAGGACGCGTTCGAACGCGCCGTGATCGACGTCCCGCACAGCGGATGGTGAACGCGCGCTGATCTTTTCGCGCTGACGCCGCAGTGGCCGCCGCACCTCACGAGGGTGCGGCGGCCATCGCCGTTTCCCGCCCGTGCCGCGAAATCCTGCGTCTGCTGAAGCCCCTGCCCGTTACAGTCCGTGGTCGCGCGCCCAGCCCGCGATCTGGGTACGCGAGGTGAAGCCGAGTTTGGTCAGGATGTGCTCGACATGGGTCTCGGCGGTGCGCACCGAGATCACCAGATCGGCCGCGATGCGTTTGTTGCTGTGCCCGGCGGCGACCAGCCGGGCCACATCCTTCTCCCGGCGGGTGAGCAGCGACAGCGCCGCGGTGTCGACGGGCGTGGCGCGTGCGGGCGCGGCGGCCGGTTCCTCGGGGGCGGGCCCGCGGCCCAGCGCGAAATCGATCGCCGCCGGGAGCGTCATCGCGGCACCGGTGTCGTATGCGGCGCGGAAACCGCTGTCGCCCAGCGCGTTCCGGACCTCGTCGCGCACCTTTTCGCCCACCGCGCTGGTAATCGTGTGGGCCAACCGCACCGTACTGCGCTGCAGCGTCTCGGCCGCACCCATCAGCCGGGCCGACCGCTCCATATCACCGCGGGCGGCGGCCGACCACGCCATACCGTCGAATCCCGAAGCCAGCCACACACATCGATCGAACAGCGCGAACTCCTCGATCGCGCGCCCGAGGTAGTCGTCGGCGGCATCCTGATCACCCAGCCGCCACTGATCGATACCGAGCGTCCACAGCGCCAGCCCACCCAGCATGTGTGGACCGTAGCGCTGCGTGAGCGCATGGAACTCCCGTGCCATCTCGGTCGCGCGCGGGTCCTCCAGCAGGGTCGCGCACATGAAACCGAAAGCGAGACTGTCCATTTCGGTGGCGTGATGCTCGTCGGCACGCGCCAGCCGGATCGCCTCACCGCTGCGGCGCAGGGCACCGGCGGTATCGGCATCGGTGAAATCGATCAGTGCCGCATCCAGTTCCGCCTCGGCGAGGATGTCGGTGGCGCCCAGATCGGTGGCCACGGTGACGCATTCGCTCGCCAGCCGCGCCGCCGACTCCCGATCCGACAGCAGCGCTGCCAGCGAGGCCGCCGACGACAGCGCCCGCGCCCGCTCCCAGCTCGGTTCCGGATTCCGGGCCAGGGCGTCGGTCAGCCATCGATACCCCTCGGACAGGAACCGGTAGTGCTCCCAGAACGGCCGCAGCACGGTCGCGGTCTCCATCGCCAGCTGCGGTGCGTCGAGCATCGAGAACTGCAGGGCCGAACGCAGATTGGCGTGCTCGCGGGCCAATTCGCGGAACCACGCGAGATCGTCGGAACTCCAGTACGCGGTCTGCCCGCGCAATGCCAGTCCGCGGTAGTGATCGCGGTGGCGGGCCCGCATCCGGCGTTCGTCACCGTGTTCGACGAGGCGGTCGTGGCCGAATTGCCGGATCGGCTCCAGCATCGAATAGCGCGGCGCCACAACGTCGTACCGCAACCGCAGCACCGACTTGTCGACCAGGCCGGTCAGCGCGTCGAGCAATCCCTGCGGCCCCGGTGGCAGCAGGCACACCGCCTCGGCGGCCTCGATGTCGAAACCACCGGCGAAGACCGACAGCTGTTGCCACAACCGCTGTTCCGCGGGCGTGCACAGTTCGTAACTCCAGCGGATCGCGCCCTCGATGGTCTGCTGACGCTGCGGTGCGGTGCGCGGTCCGGCGCTGAGCAGGTCCATGGTGTCGTCGAGCCGGTCGCGAATCTGCTCGGGCGTGAACACCCGGAACCGCAACGCCGCCAGTTCCAGCGCCAGCGGGATGCCGTCGAGGCGCTGGCAGATCGCGGCGAGGGTGTCGCGGTTGGCGGGGGTGAAGGTGAAATCCGGATTCGCCGCGGTGGCCCGCTCCACCAGCAGTCGCATCGCATCGCTGTCGACGTCGGCGACCGACAGCGGCGGAATCGGCATCACCTGCTCACCGGGTATGCCCAGCACCTCGCGACTGGTCGCCAGCACCCGCACCTCGGGGGTCGCGGCGACGAGATGGGCGACCAGCGCCGCGCACGCGTCGATGAGATGTTCGCAGTTGTCCAGGATCAGCAGGAGTCGTTTGCTGGCGAGGAACTCGGTGAGCCGGTCGAGCGGCGCGGTGGTGTCGTCGCGCAGAGCCAACGCCTCGGCGACGCTGAGGGTGACCAGATCGGGATCGTGCACATCGGCCAATTCGACCAGCCACACCCCGTCCGGGAAGGCGCGCGCCATCGCCGCGCCGACCTGCCGCGACAGCCGCGTCTTACCCACACCACCCGGGCCGAGCAGAGTCAGCACGCGGGTCGCGGGCAGCAGCCGTTTCGCGGTGGCCAGTTCGTCGCGGCGGCCGACGAAACTGGTGACCTCGGCGGGAAGATTCCCGGTGACACGCCGCGCCATGATCGCCAACCCTATCGTGATCGAAACGCGTTCGGACCACATCGGCGATGTCGGTCCCGCATGCCCGCGGACGGTGAGAACGGGAATAGGCTGAGACCGCGAACCGAGGCTCGCGCCGCGGTCCCCCCGGGCCGCGAACCCACAGACCCCTCGTCCCCAGGAGGCTCCCCGTGCGGATCGGCATCATGCTCAGCGAACAGACCGGACCGGATGCGCTGGTGCGCCTGACCGACGAACTGCAGCAGGTGACCGGCGAGGGTTTCGAATCGGCGTGGCTGTCGCACATCTTCGGTCTCGACGCGCTGACCGCGCTCGCCGTCGCCGGCAGCAAGGTGCCGAACATCGAACTCGGCACGGCCGTGGTGCCGACCTATCCGCGGCACCCGGGCGCCCTGGCACAGCAGGCCGTCACCACCGCGCTCGCGGTCGGCCGCGGCCGGCTCACCCTGGGGATCGGCCTGTCGCACCAGATCGTCATCGAGAACATGTTCGGCTACGACTTCGGCCGCCCGGCCCGGCACATGAAGGAGTACCTGTCGATTCTCGGGCCGCTGCTCGACGGGCAGCCGGTGACCTACCAGGGCGAGACCCTGAGCGCGAACCTCGGCCTGACCGCGGGGGAGACCGGGCGGATCCCGGTGCTCGTGGCCGCCATGGGAACCCAGATGCTGAAACTGGCGGCGCGGCGCACCGACGGCACCGTGCTGTGGATGACCGGCCCCGCGACCATCGCCGACCACATCGCACCCACCATCACCGCGGCCGCCGCCGAAGCCGGCCGGCCGGCACCGCGGGTGGTCTGCTCGCTGCCGGTGCTGGTCACCGACGATGTGGAGCGCGGCCGGGAGCGGGCCGCCACCGTCTTCGCCGCCTACGGTTCGCTGCCTTCGTATCGGGCCATGATGGATCGCGAGGGCGCCGAAGGGCCGGCCGATCTGGCGATCATCGGTACCGAGGAGCAGGTGGCAGCCCGCATCGAGAAGGTGTTCGCCGCCGGCGCCACGGAATTCGTGGCCGCCCCGTTCGTCGGCGGGCAGGCCGCCGAGCGCACCCGCAAGCTGCTCACCCAGCTGGCGGACTGAGCGACCGTGGCGCGCCGGGCGCGGATCGAGGACGTGGAAGAACTCGCCCTCGCGATGCCGCACGTCACGGTGGTGCGGGGTTCGAGCGGCAATCCGGTCTTTCAGGTCGGGGCCAAGTCGTTCATCTTCTTCCGCACCCCGCGCCCGGACGCCGTCGATCCGGACACCGGCGAACGGTACCCCGATGTGATCGTCTTCTGGGTGCCGTCGGAATCGGACAAGCGTGCACTCGTTCAGGATCCGGATTCGCCGTTCTTCACCACCGCTCATTTCGACGGGCATCTATCGGTACTGCTGCGCGGGGCCCACATCGGTGAACTCGATCTCGACGAATTGCGCGAGGTCGTCCAGGACGCCTGGCTCTCCCGGGCCTCGGCGACGCGGGCCCGGCGCTGGCTGGCCGAACACCGCCTCTGAATCGCGCTGAATCCGTTGCGGCACAAGGAGTGTCAGTTCGCCGCAGCGGAGGCGACGTCGAGCCCGGCCAGTTGGTGACGCATCCGTTCCCGCTTGGTGCGCAGGTAGCGGACGTTGTGCTCGGTCGGGTCGGTCTGCAGCGGAATCCGGCGCGTGACCGCGATGCCGTGCGCCTGCAGGCCCGCCTGCTTATCCGGATTGTTGCTGAGCAAGCGCACCGATTCGACACCCAGATCGCTCAGGATCTGCGCGCCCGCTCCGTAGCGGCGGGCATCGATCGGCAGCCCGAGGCGCAGATTCGCGTCCACGGTGTCGGCGCCGGCGTCCTGTAGTTCGTAGGCGCGCAATTTGTTCAGCAGGCCGATGCCGCGGCCCTCCTGCCCCCGCAGATACACCACGACACCGCGGCCCTCGGCGGCCACCGCGCGCAGCGCGGCGTCGAGTTGTTCACCGCAGTCGCAGCGCAGCGAGCCGAAGGCGTCGCCGGTCAGGCATTCCGAATGCAGCCGGGCCAGGACGTCGGTTCCGGACGGATCGCCGAAGACCAGCGCCAGATGTTCGACCGGCTGGGTGCCGGAGTCGGTGTCGCGGTAGCCGAAGACCTGGAAATCGCCGTAGCGCGTGGGCAGCCGGGTCTGCGCGAGCCGGGTGACGGTGTGCTCGCGATGCTTTCGGTACTCGATGAGGTCGGCGATGGAGATGATCGGCAGCCCGTGCTCGCGCGCGAAGACCAGCAGCTGCGGCAACCGTGCCATCGATCCGTCGTCGTTCACGACTTCCGCGATCACCCCCGCCGGCCGCAATCCGGCCGCGCGGAGCAGGTCGACGGTCGCCTCGGTGTGCCCGGCCCGGCCCAGCACGCCGCGCGGGTGCGCCCGCAGCGGGAAGACGTGCCCGGGGCGGGTGAGGTCGGCCGGGGTGGTGCGCGGATCGGCCAGCAGTCGCATGGTGTGGGCGCGGTCGGCCGCCGAGATACCCGTGCTGACGCCCGCGGCCGCGTCGACCGATACGGTGTAGGCGGTGCCCTTGGGGTCCTCGTTGACCGCCGTCATCGGGGGCAGCGAGAGCCGGTCGAGGTCGGCGCCGGGCATCGGCACGCACAGCACGCCGCTGGTGTGGCGGATCAGGAATCCGATGGTCTGCGCGGTCGCGAATTCCGCGGCCAGGACGAGATCGCCTTCGTTCTCCCGATCCTCGTCGTCGACCACCACGACGGGCCGGCCGGCGGCCAGGGCGTCGAGTGCGTTCTGGATGGAATCGAGTTCACCGGTCATCGTGCACCTCCTGTATGCCTAATAGAAATATTCCGAAACGCTCCTCGCTAGGAAGGGTTCCGCTCAGTGAGATTTTGGGGACGGCGAATTCCGGGGCTCGGGCGCCGGCGTTGACCTCGAGTGCGGTTGAGGATGCACGCTGGAGTCATGACACAGGCCGCAGAGTTCTGGAACACCGCCTACGACGACGACACCGCCCCCTGGGTGATCGGTGAGCCGCAGCCGGCGATCGTGGAAGTGGAGCGCGCGGGGTTGATCCGAGGGCGGGTGCTCGACGTCGGAACGGGTGCGGGGGAGCACACCATCGCCCTCACCGCCCTGGGCTACGACGTGCTGGGTATCGACCTGTCGCCGAGCGCGGTCGAGTACGCGCGGCGCAACGCGGCCGCGAAGGGGGTGCCCGCGGCGCGCTTCCGGGTAGCAGACGCGGTCCGGCTCGGCGCCGATCCCGCGGCGACCGCCGAACTCGGCGTCTTCGACACGATCGTCGACAGCGCCCTGTTCCACATCTTCCGCGAGGATCCCGGCACCCGCGCCGACTACGTCCGGTCGCTGCACAGCCTGTGCGCTCCGGGCGGTCTGGTACATGTGCTGGCACTCTCCGATACCGACCCGGGCTTCGGGCCGCGCATCAGCGATCGGCTGTTGCGTGAATCATTCGACGCGGGTTGGGAATTGGAGGATCTGCGACCCGCGTCCTATCGCGGCCGGGTCACCTCGGTGGTCGCCGACCAGGTCGCCGGACTGGACGTGGCCGCGAACGGAACCGTGAATACCGCCGCCTGGCTGGCCCGGATCCGGCGAGTGTAGCGACGGATCCGGTGCGAAGCGGGCGCGCCGGTTCTGCGCTCTATCGGGGACGAGCCTTCGGCTTCGGTGGTGCGAGCGGTGCCTCGCGATTGCGGGGCAGCCGGCCGCGCTTGTTCAACGCCTCCAGGTCGTCGAGCAGATCCTCGGCCAGTTGGCGCTCCGCCTCGTAGTGCCGGATGCACCAGCGCAACACCGCGCTGGGGAAGGCCCAATCCGGGTTGGCGTCGGATCCTTCGGCGTCGGCGGCGGCGCGGCGGCGCATCTTCTCCGCGTAATCGATATGCGCGGTGAGGATTTCGCGCAGCCGCTCCGGCTCGGCCAGATGTCCGAGCCACGCTCGCAGCAGCACACTGTGTTTCAGCACCGGTGCTTCCACCGGTGAGTGATTGACCCAGTGCGCCACGGCATCCCGGCCACTGGTGGTGATCGCGTACATCCGCTTGCCGCGCACGCCGTCCTCGGAGGTCACGGTGCGCGAGGTGACGTACCCATGCTTCTCGAGGCGTTTGAGTTCGGCGTAGATCTGGCTGAACGACGGGCTCCAGTAGAAGAACTGCAAACTCCAGTCCGCCCACTTCTTCAGATCGTAGCCGGACAATTCGTCCGCATGCGAAAGCATCCCGAGCACGGCCCACGAAGTGGTCGGCAGATCGGTGCCAGATGTCATCGCCGAACTATACCGCCCAGTCATATGCGGATCCGAAATCAGCGCCAGCGGGTGCGGTGCGGGAACAGTGCCCGCCCGGCCTCGTGCACGACCTCGAGGACGACCCGGGCCAGCCGGTCGTAACTCATCGCCTCGGCACGTCCCGACAGCGAGAGCGCGGCCGGCGGTGCGCCGCGGCCACGCAGCGGCGCGGCCACACAGGCGATGCCGACCATGGCCTCCTCGCGGTCGATCGCCACGCCTTGACGCAGCCGGATCTGCCCGAGTTCGCGATGCAGCGCATCGGGTTCGGCCAGGGTGCGCGGAGTGAGCCGGGGCAGCCGCCCGCGGAACGCGGCCTCGGCGATGGTGGGTTCCAGCGCCGCCAGCATCGCCTTGCCCAAAGCCGTTGCGTGCGCGGGCATCCGGCCGCCGAGGCGGGTCGGCAGCGCCGCGCCGAACCGGCCGCCGGCCTTGTCCAAGTAGACGACCTCGCGGCCGTCGAGCACGGCCAAGTGGCCCACCATGCCCGTCCGCTGCGACAACTCGTGCAGCAGCGGGCTCACCGCATCGCGAATCTCGTTGTGGTCCGCGGTCAGTCCGCCCAGTTCCAGCGTGCGCATGCCGAGGCGGTAGCCGCCGGCGGAATGCGCCAGCCAGCGCAGCCGGATCATCTGATCCAGGATGCGATGGACCGTCGATCGCGGAAGTCCGGTCCGCTCGACCAGTTCCAGCAGTGTCAGCGTCGGGGTGTTCGCGTCGAAGGCATCCAGGATCAGCGTCATCCGCTCGATCATCGACACCGGAATCGGCGCGCCGGCTCGATGAGCCCTGGCGCCCGTCGTCGCATGATGCGCGGCCGTGGTGGTGCGTTCCGCGGAGGGCAGCACGGTGACGGTCATATGTACCTCCGTTGGCTCATATGCAGTCTAGAAGTATTTCGACTAGGCATGTTTGGTTTCGGCATTTGTGTCACCTATCACAGTGGCTGCCACCACACCGATCGCGAATCGGTGGAACTACGTAAGTGCTACCGAAATCTCTCCCGTTCACCGGACCTGGCTGTTGACGGAGTCTCCCCCCGACCTGGTGTCATGACTTACAGCTATATGTCTGTCCGAAACAAGGAGTGGCCGTGGAGCCGGTAGTACAGGTGGACGAGATCTCGGAGGCGACCTTCAAAGCCGTGCTGAGCAGGTTCTGCTCCGGGGTCACGGTGATCACCGCCCGGTCCGGCGACGAGCCGGTCGGGTTCAGCTGCCAGTCCTTCTCGTCGTTGTCCCTCGACCCACCCCGGGTCTGCTTCTTCCCCGCGCGGACCTCGACGTCGTGGCCGCGCATCCGTGAGGTGGGGCGGTTCTGCGTGAACATCCTGGCCCACGACCAGGACGAGATCTGCCGCGCGCTGGCCCGCCGCGGCACCGACAAATTCGCGGGCGTGGACTGGGAGTTGTCCGGAAACGGGTCGCCGCGGCTGAGCGGCGCGCTGGCCAGTATCGACTGCGAGCTGGATCGCGAGGTCGACGGCGGCGACCACACCATCGTGATCGCCCGGGTCACCGCGCTGGCCGAACATTCCGACCAGGCGCCGCTGCTGTTCTACCGCTCCTCGTTCGAGCGTCTGCACGGGCACTGACGCGTGCGGGGTGGTGGCCGGCGGGGTGCGTACCCGCACGCACCGCCGCGGGGTCGCGTCACTGCCGATGGTCGGAGCCGATCTCCCGGCCAGTGGGACTTCGCGTGCCGGACCCCCGTTCCGATGGCGAGCATCGAGTCATCACCCGGGGCGGGTTCGGCCGGCGGGTAGTCGAGGCCGATCGCGATCGAGGCCGAACGCAATCGAGACGGAGGAATCATGAACAGCGACAGCGAAGTGCGGGTCATCGACGCCGGCGCACCGCCCACCCGGTTCGCCCGCGGCTGGCACTGCCTGGGCCTGGCGGACTCCTTCCGCGACGGCAAGCCGCACACCGTCGCCGCCTTCGGCACCGAACTGGTCGTCTTCGCCGGCGAGGACGGCACGCTCAACGTCCTCAACGCCTACTGCCCGCACATGGGTGGCAATCTCGCCGACGGCACCGTCAAGGGCGATTCGCTGGCCTGCCCGTTCCACGACTGGCGGTGGAACGGCAAGGGCAAATGCACCGGAATCCCCTACGCGCGCCGGGTGCCTCCGCTGGCCCGCACCAAGGCGTGGCCGACGCTGGAGCAGAACAAGCAGCTGTTCGTCTGGAACGATCCCGAGGGCAAGCAGCCACCCGCCGATATCACCATCCCGCGCGTCGACGCCGCCTTCGACGACGGCTGGACCGACTGGACCTGGAACTCGATGATCGTCGAGGCCAACTGCCGCGAGGTCGTCGACAACGTCGTCGACATGGCGCACTTCTTCTACGTGCACTACGGCTTCCCGACCTTCTTCAAGAACGTGTTCGAGGGTCATGTCGCCAGCCAGTACATGACCTCGATCTCGCGCGAGGACATGATGGGCGCGACCGCGAAGGCGTTGGGCGGCAAGAACACTCTGCATTCGGAGGCGTCGTACTACGGCCCCTCCTACATGATCGACTATCTGCGCAGCGAGAGTGCCGGGCTCACGGTCGAGGGCTACCTGATCAACTGCCACTATCCGATCACCGAGAACCGGTTCGTCCTGCAGTACGGCGCCATCGCGAAGAAGCCGGAGGGCGTGTCGCCGGAGCAGGCCGAGCAGATCGCGGCGGCCTTCGTCGGCGGTCTCGGCAAGGGGTTCGAACAGGATGCGGCGATCTGGAAGCGCAAGTCGCGCATCAACAATCCGCTGCTGTGCGAGGAGGACGGGCCGGTCTATCAGCTGCGTCGCTGGTACGAGCAGTTCTACACCGACGTCGCCGACATCTCCGAGGAGATGACCGCGCGCTTCGAATTCGAGGTCGACACCACCCGCGCGGTCACCGCCTGGGAGGCCGAGGTCGCGGAAAACCTCGCCAAGCGGGCCGAACAGGCCGTGGCGGGCTGAGAGTCATCGCGATGGACGAGGTTTCGTGCCGATCCTGCGGAACATGCGTGCTGGTGGAGAAGTTCAGCCCGCAGCATACGAGCGTGCAGTGGAGCCGGTCGGCGATGCGCGCGTGCACCGAACTGTCGGCACCGGGTGCGCACACCTGCGCCGCCCTGCGCGACAGCATCGACGCGGCGGTGGAGTCGGGGCGGGTGAGCGTGAGTACCCGCGATGTCGATGTGCGCACCCGCGGCCGGACCGTGGCCTGACGGCGGGTCGGAAAGCTGAATGAACGGCAGAGAAACGGATGTGGTGGTGCTCGATGGATACCGCGATCGAACTCGACGTGCGTGAGCCGGGCGGTGCGCCCGAGGATGCCGGCCCGCGCGATCCGGCGGCCGATCCGGTCGTCGTCGAGATCGTGCGTGTGGTGCGCGAAACCGCGGACGCGGTGTCGCTGGAGCTGGCTCCGCGGCCCGAACACGCGCAGCGGTTCGGTTACCGGCCCGGACAGTTCCTCACCCTGCGCATCCCCAGCGATCGCACCGGTTCGGTGAGCCGGTGCTACTCGCTGTCGAGCGCACCGCACGAGGACGGTCCGATGAAGGTCACCGTCAAACGAACGGTGCGGGGTTACGCGTCGAACTGGTTGTGCGACAACGCCGTCGCCGGTGAGAGTTTGCAGGTGCTGCCGCCGGCCGGACTGTTCACCCCGGCCTCGCTGGACACGGATCTGCTGCTGTTCGCCGGCGGTAGCGGCATCACCCCGGTGTTGTCGATCCTGAAATCGGCGCTGGCACAGGGCAGCGGGCACTGCACCCTCGTCTACGCCAATCGCGACGAATCATCGGTGATCTTCGCCGCGGAGCTCGCCGAACTCGCCGCCGCGCACCCGGATCGGCTGCAGGTGCTGCACTGGCTGGAATCGGTGCAGGGCCTGCCGAGCGTGCCGCAACTGTCCGCGCTGGTGCGGCACTGGGCCGACCGTGAGACGTTCGTCTGCGGTCCGGGGCCGTTCATGGATGCCGTCGGCGCCGCGATGGCCACGCACGGCGCCGACCGGCGGCGCGTGCACATGGAGAAGTTCGTCTCCTTGACCGGCAATCCGTTCGAGGCGGCGGCTCCGGTGGGCGATGCCGCCGACCCCGCCGACGCGGCGCACGTCGAGGTCGAACTCGACGGCGAGAATCACCGGATGGCCTGGCCGCGCCGCCAGGTCCTGTTGGATACATTGCTGGCCGCGGGTCTCGAGGCGCCGTATTCGTGCCGCGAGGGCGCATGCAGCGCCTGCGTATGCCGGGTGGTGTCCGGCGAGGTGTCCATGCGCCGCAACGAAGTCCTCGAGGAGGAGGATCTCGCCGAGGGCTATGTGCTGGCCTGCCAGGCGGTGCCGGTCACCGACGACGTTTCGATCAGTTATTCCTGAACCACCCGACCCCTTGCAAGGAGTGCACATGGCCGCCGTCAGCTCGCTCGGATATGTCCGGGCGCAGATCGCCGATGTCGCCGCATGGCGTGAATTCGCCTTCGACACCATCGGATTCGCCGAAGGGTCGGGCCCCAACCCGGAATCGATCTACCTGCGGACGGATGAGCACACCTACCGCCTGGAATTGGTTCCGGGCGATCGCGACGAGGTGATCGCCGTCGGCTGGCAGGTCGCCGACCGGCGCTCGCTGACGCTGGTGCGCGAAACCCTCGCCGCGGCCGGGATCGAGGTCACCGAGCTGTCGCCGGCCGAATCCGCCGCGCGCCACGTCGAGGAGGCGATCAGCTTCACCGATCCCGCCGGATTCACCATCGAGATCTTCCACGGCCCCCTGCTCGACCACAGCCCGGTGGTCGGCAAGTACGGAAACCGTTTCGTCTCCGGCGATCTGGGGCTCGGCCACGTCGTGCTGCCGGTGCCCGATATCGAGGCGGCGCGGCAGTTCTACACCGAGGTGCTGGACTTCGCCTCGCGCGGTTCGTTCCGGGTCGGTCCGCCCGACCATCCGATCTGGATCCGGTTCATGGGTGTCAATCCCCGCCACCACAGCCTGGCGCTGATTCCCGGCGGCCGCGGCGACGGCCCGGGCATCGTGCATGTGATGGTGGAGGTCGACGCGCTCGACGATGTCGGCCGGGCGCTCGACCGGGTGACCAAGGCGGGCTACCACCTGTCCTCGACGCTCGGGCGCCACACCAACGACAAGATGATCTCCTTCTACGTTCGTACCCCGGGCGGTTGGGACCTCGAATTCGGTTGCGAGGGAATGCTCGTGGGCGAGGACTACGTCGCGGAGGAGATGACGGCCGACAGCTACTGGGGCCATGAATGGGCGCGCGGCTGAGCGGCCGTCACATCGCCCGGCGGCCAACACGCGGTGACGCGAACCGGCCGCCGAGGGTACCTATACGTCGGTGAAGGTGACCCGGACGGAGATCGGATCGGTCTGCAGAGCGGCGAATCCGGCGGCGGTCAGCGGCGCGAGCGCCGGGTGCGGGGCGAAGGCGCGGGCCCGGGCGACCACATCGTCGTCGGGGCGCAACTCGGCCGTGGCCGTGCGCCAGATTCCGTTGTGCCGCAATCGCACCGAGGGGTTGGCGCGTACATTGTTGCCCCAGCCCGACCGCATGCCGTGCTGGCAGATGATCCAGGCGCCGTCGTCGTCGAATCGCACCGATACCGGAACGCGTCGCGGCTGACCGGATTTGCGGCCGACGGTCTCCAGTTCGGTCGCGAAGGTGGACCGCACACCGATCCGGTCCAATGCGGCGAATCCGGGATTGACCAGATAGCGGCCGACGGCGCGCTCGATCCGGAACTTCGTCGACTTCCGGTCGCCGCCGGCCGTTCCGCGCCGAGATCGGAAGGCGTCGAACCCGTTGCGGCGCAGCATGGTCAGCGCCGTCGACCACGGTGAGCGAGCCGGATCCGGATCGAGCCCGGCGCCGAGGCGATGCAGCTGATCGGTATGCCATTGCAGATCGAGGGCGCCGTCGACGGCGCGCAGGGTGCCGCTGCGGGCGATGCGGCCGCGCAGGCCGAGCGAAATCGACGGCGGCCGAAGCTCTTGCGTGCCGCCGGTGAGCAGATCGGCGGCGGCGGTGGGGTACACCGTGGTGGGGCGGCCGAGTCCGGCCACATCGCAGGCGCCGGAGGCGACCGCACCGGCCATCGCCGTCCGGCTGCGGAAGCCGCCGGTGACCGCCAGCGGCACCGCGGCCGCGACCCGGCGCACCGTCTCCGCGTACTCGAGGAAGTAGGCCTCCCGTGCCCGGGTACTCGCCGCCGCGTCGCGGGACCTGCCCATCATCGCCGGGGATTCGTAACTGCCGCCGCTGATTTCGATCAGATCCAGCGGTTGCCGGGCCAATTGCCGCACCACCGCGCGTGATTCGTCCTCGGTGAAACCGCCGCGCTGGAAATCGGCCGAGTTCAGTTTGACGGCCACCGCGAAGCCCGGCTGGACCGCCGCGCGGACGGCGCCGACCACCTCGAGCAGGAAGCGCGCCCGGCGTGACGCGTCACCGCCCCAGTCGTCGGTGCGCTGATTGGCCAGGGGCGACAGGAACTGCGACACCAGGTAGCCGTGGGCGCCGTGGATCTGCACCCCGTCGAAGCCGGCCGATTCCGCGATTCGCGCCGCGTCGGCGAAGCGCCGGATCAGATCGTGGATGTCGGCTTCGGTGAGCGCCCGCGGTGTGGGCAGCCCCGGCGCACCCGAGGCGATCGCCGAGGGCGCCACCGGCCGCTGTCGTGTGGCCAGCGGATTGGCTTGGCGGCCGGGATGATTCAGCTGCATCCAGATCGGGGTGCCGCCGTCCTTGGCGGCCTTCGCCCACCGGGTCAGGGCCGCGAGATCGCGGTCGTCGTCGACGACCACATTGCCCGGCTCGCCGAGCTGGGTGCGATCGATCATCACGTTGCCGGTGACGATCAGGCCGTAGCCGCCGGCTCCCCAGCGGCGATACAGCCGGACCAGCCGGTCGTCGGGAGCATGCGCCGCGGTGCCGAGCCCCTCGCTGAGCGCCGACTTCATGATCCGGTTGGGAAGCACCTGGCCGCAGGGCAGGGGAAGTGGGTCGTGCAGTCCGGTCATGCCTATTCCTCCAGGGCGTGGCTCGGAAATGAGGTATACCGATCGGTATAGTCGGCAGAGTAGTACACCGATCGGTCTAGGGCAACGGTAGGCTGGACCGGACAAGGTGCGTGAGGAAAGGGGTCGCATCATGGGAGCCCGCGACCGGCTCATCGACAGCGCCGTGGATCTGATGCGCAGCAACGGTGTGGCCGGCACCGGTATCGCGCAACTGCTCGACCACAGCGGCATCTCGCGCCGCTCGGTATATCTCAACTTTCCCGGCGGTAAGTCGGAACTGATCGCCGAGGCGACCCGCGCGGCCGGCGCCGCCTACAGCACCCTGCTGCGCACGATCACCGCCGGGGCCGACGTGGCGTCGTGTGTCGGTGCCTTCCCGGCCCTCTGGCGCGAGAAACTCGCGGTCAGCGACTTCACCGCCGGATGTCCGATCGTCGCGGCCGCGCTGGGCCGGTCGGAGGCGCCCGAGGCCGCCGACGCGGCCGGGGCGACCTTCACCGAATGGGAGACCATTCTCGCCGAACGCCTCGAAACCGAGGACGTCGCACCGGATCTCGCGATATCGCTGGCCACCACGGTGGTCGCGGCGCTCGAGGGGGCGGTGATCCTGTCCCTGGCGACCCGTTCCATGGCGCCGCTGGAACGGGTGGGCGCCCAGATGTCGGAACTCATCGCTCGCCACACCGCCACGCCGTAGTTGTCGCCGGCTTCGGAGGGCATACCGGTTGTGCGCAGCCGCGGTGGATACGACATCGTGGGCCGGTGCGGGCATGACGGCCGGGCCCCGGGCGCCGAACACCTCCGGCGCCCCCGGTGCGTTATTCGGTGAGTGCCCGCGCTATCGCCGCCGCGGTGGGGATCGCCGCCGTGGCGCCGACGACGGTGGTGGCCAGGGCGCCGGCGGTACAGGCCCACGCCAGAGCGGTCGCGGGGCCCTCGTGCCAGTGTGCGGCCAGCGCGCCGGTGAACGTGTCCCCGGCGCCGGTGGTGTCGACCACCTCGACCCGCACGCCCGGATGAGAGAGCTCGCCCTCGGGTCCGCGATAGCGCGCGCCCTCGCCGCCGCGGGTGGTCAGCACATGCGGGACCGCCCGGAGTTCCGAATCCAGTTGCGCCGCTTCGCCCTCGTTGACCACCGCGATGTCGACCGCATCCCACAGCTGCGGTGGCAGTGACCGCGCGGGGGACGGATTGAGCAGAACGAGAGTGCCGTGCTCACGTGCGCAGCGGGCGGCGCCGAGCACGGTCTCCACCGGAATTTCCAGCTGGCACAGCAGAATATCCGCCTCGGTGACGAGGGCGCGATCACCGTCGGTGAGCCCGGACAGCTCCGCATTGGCTCCGCCGACCACGATGATCGTATTCTCGCCGGCGTCGTCGACCACGATGGTGGCGGTCCCGCTGGCCCCCTCGACGGTGCGCAGTCCGGCGGTCCCGACCTCATTGTCCTCGAGCACTTTTCGCAACTCGACGCCGAAGACGTCGGTTCCGACCGCGCCGACGAAATCGACCGCCGCGCCCGCACGTCGAGCGGCGATCGCCTGGTTCGCGCCCTTCCCGCCGGGCACCGTATCGAAGGCGGTGCCGAGGACGGTCTCACCGGGCCGCGGCCGCCGCGGCGTGCGGGTCACCAGATCCATGTTGATACTGCCGACCACTGCGATCCGTGCCATGCACGCACCGTAACCCGCCGTGGCGTCTGCGGGCTCGAACGTCGCCGCCGTCAGGCGTGGTCGGCCGCCGTCGCCACCGCGGCCAGCCGGTCGAGCGACCCGAGTAGTTTGTCCGAGGTCGTCGCCCGGGCTCGGGGCAGCCGGACCTCGTCGGTCAGCCGGGTCCAGTCGTAGGTGTGCCGCACGAGCGTCCGGCTCTCGTCGACGGGTTCGAGCTCCCAGCGCCACAGATGCCCCGGCGGGCGCTGCCCGGATTCCGCGGGCAGCCAGGCGATCCGGCGGCCCTCCTCGAACTCCACCACGTGGTTCTCCCGCACGCTCCCGTTGGTGAGGGTCATCGCGAAGACCTCGCCCACACCCCGCACGCGCTGTCCGGTCTCCGCCCGGTCGAGATTGTCGTTTCCGTCCCACCGCGGCTGCTGCGCCGGATCGGCGATCAATTCGAAGATGTGCCCGGCCGGCGCGGCGACTTCGCGCTCCGCCGACACCACCCTGTCGATATCTGCCATGCGACCATCGAATCATTCACCGGCAGTGTCGACAACGCGGCCACGACTATCGTTCGGACACAGCCCTTTCGGTGTGCGTCTCATTCCTGCTCACCGACCGGGCCGGACGTCGCTTCGGCGTGCCGGGGCTCCAGAGGCGGACCGGCCACCGGGCAGTTGATCTTGCACTGCGGCGTGGCCTCGGGACTCGCGTCCCGCAGCGCGTCGTCGCGGACGGTCACCACGGTCAGCACCGCGGCCGCCGCCATGACGATCGCGCAGATGAGCATGGCCTCTCGGAATCCCTGTTCGAAGGCGGCGGGGTCGGTGTAGGCGGCGCCGGTGAGTCCGGTGAGCGGTGGGATCGCCGCCACCGCGAGCAATCCGGCCGCTCGGGCGACGGCGTTGTTGACGCCGCTGGCCACCCCCGCGTGCCGTTCGTCGGCCGTCGCCAGCACGGTCGCGGTCAGCGGTGCGACGGCCAGGGTGAGACCCAGGCCGAAGACGAGGGCGGCGGGCAGCACGTCGGTGACATAGGTGGCGTCGGGGCCGATCCGCATCATCAGCAGCATCCCGGCGGCCGCCAGCAGGACACCCGCGGTGATCGGGATGCGCGGTCCGATGCGCTGCGCCAGATCACCCGAGCGTGCGGAGAACAGCAGCATCAGGACGGTGACGGGCAGCATCGCGGTCCCGGCCGCCATCGGACTGAAACCGGCCACCACCTGCAGGGTCAGCACCAGCAGGAAGAACACCACGCCCATCGCGCCGTACATCACGAAGGTGACGGCGTTGATCGCGCTGAACTGCCGTGAAGCGAAGATCTCGACCGGCAGCATCGGCGGCGGCCCGCCGTGGTGGCCGGGCGCCTCGTACCGTGCCGACCGCCGCCGCTCGACGACGACGAAGGCCGCCCCGGCGAGGACGCCGATCGCCGCGGTCGCCACCACGGCCGTCCGGTTGCTCTCGTGTTCGGGGGCCATGGTCAGCGCATAGGTGATGCCTGCCAGGCACAGTGCCGCGAGGAACGCCCCCAGCACGTCGAACCCCTGGTGTGCCGGGCCGCCGGATTCGGCAGCCGGACGGGTGGACGCCGAGCCGTCGGCCGCGCCGGAACCATAGGTCTCCGGCACATGCCGCACCGCGACCAGCACCACCACCGCGGCCAGCGGAATGTTCAGCAGGAACACCCACCGCCACCCGGCGGCGCCGACCAGCCATCCGCCCAGGAAGGGGCCGATCGCGCCGGCGACCCCGCCGAGCCCGGACCACGCGCCCACCGCGCGGGCGCGATCGGATTTCGCGAACGACGCCTGGATGATCGCCAGCGAACCGGGCGTCAGCAGCGCACCGCCCACCCCTTGCAGCGCGCGGGCGGCGATGAGCATCGGAATGCCCTGAGCCGCACCGCAGATCGCCGAGGCCAACGCGAACCACACCACGCCGACGACGAAGATCCGCCGCCGGCCGAACCGGTCGCCCAGCGATCCGCCGAGCAGAATCAGCCCGGCCAGCGTGAGCGTGTACGCGTTCACGGTCCACTGCAGACCCGCCATCGAGGCGCCGAATTCCGCACCGATGCGGGGGAGCGCCACATTGACCACGGTCGCGTCCAGCATCGCCATTCCCGAGCCCAGCACCGTGGCCAGCAGCACCCAGCGACCCGAACCCGAGGACAACCGGATGGTGGCGACCATGAGGACACGGTAGCGGTGGGCGTCGCCGGAAGCGGGCGTTCGGCGGTTATCCGACGTCGGCGTCCGCGACCCGGTCAGTAGGCTGTTCACCATGACTGCTGGAACTGTCGGCGAAGTGGATACCGTGCGCGAAGCGGTGCACGAGGCGGCGCGGCGGGCTCGGGTGGCGTCGCGGACGCTGGCACAGCTGACGACCGCGCAGAAGGACGCGGCCCTGCACGCCGCGGCCGATGCGCTGCTCGCGCACAAGGATGCCGTCCTGGCCGCCAATGCCGAGGACATCGCGACCGCGGAGGCGAGCGGAACCGCGGCCTCGCTGCTGGATCGCCTGCGGCTGACCGAGCCGCGCATCGACGGCATCGCCTCCGGGTTGCGTCAGGTCGCCGGCCTGCCGGATCCGGTGGGCGAGGTGCTGCGCGGCTCCACCCTGGCCAACGGACTCGAGATCCGGCAGGTGCGCGTGCCGCTGGGCGTCGTCGGCATGGTCTACGAGGCCCGGCCGAACGTCACCGTCGACGCCTTCGGCCTGGCGTTGAAATCCGGTAACGCGGCCCTGCTGCGCGGATCGTCCTCGGCGGCCCGGTCGAATGCGGCCCTGGTCGAGGTCATGCGGGAAGCCCTTGTGGCCCAGGGTCTTCCGGCCGACGCGGTGCAACTGCTGCCGAGTGAGGATCGCTCCAGCGTCACCCATCTGATCCAGGCCCGCGGCTTGGTGGACGTGGTCATCCCGCGCGGCGGCGCCGGACTGATCAACGCGGTGGTCCGCGACGCGCAGGTCCCGACCATCGAAACCGGCACCGGCAACTGCCACGTCTACGTGCACGCCGCCGCCGATCTCGAGATGGCCGAATCGATCCTGCTGAACTCCAAGACCCGCCGGCCCAGCGTGTGCAATACCGCCGAGACGGTGCTCATCGATCGCGCGATCGCCGAAACCGCGGTTCCGCGCCTGATCAGCGCGCTGGAACAGGCGCAGGTCACCATCCACGGCGATCTGCCCGGCCTGGTTCCCGCGACCGACGAGGATTGGGCCGACGAATATCTGTCGCTGGATATCGCGCTCAAGGTCGTCGACGATCTCGACGCCGCGGTCGACCACATCAACGAGTGGGGCACCGGCCACACCGAGGCCATCGTGACCGCCGATCTGAAGGCGGCCCGCGAATTCACCGCCCGGGTGGACGCGGCCGCGGTGATGGTGAACGCCTCCACCGCGTTCACCGACGGCGAGCAGTTCGGATTCGGCGCGGAGATCGGCATCTCCACGCAGAAGTTGCACGCCCGCGGTCCGATGGCGCTGCCCGAGCTGACCTCCACCAAGTGGATCGTCTGGGGCGACGGCCAGATTCGGCCGAGCTGAAGCGGCCCGGCCGAACCCATCCCGTCCTGTGGTCTCGCCGACACCGGAGTATCGAACCCGGCCCGCGGGTGTGTACCGTCGTGATCAGCTGTTCTTTACGGTGCATACCTGCAGTGGGCTGCGCTGTTCCCGAAGGAGGGCCCAACTGTGCAGACGACCGTGCACGAGCCGATTTTCGCCTCTGTCGACGATGTGATCGACCGTCTGGCCACCACCGGCTACCTGGCCGACAAGGCCACCGCCACCTCGGTGTTCCTGGCCGACCGGCTCGGCAAGCCGTTGCTGATCGAGGGGCCCGCCGGCGTCGGCAAGACCGAATTGTCGCGCGCGGTCGCCCAGGTCGCCGATGCCGAGTTGGTTCGCCTGCAGTGCTACGAGGGGATCGACGAGGCGCGTGCGCTGTACGAGTGGAATCACGCCAAGCAGATTCTGCGCATCCAGTCGGCGACCTCCGGCGGGCCGGATTCGGGTAACGCCTGGGCCGACACCAAAGCCGATGTGTTCAGCGAGGAATTCCTGCTGCAGCGCCCGCTGCTGACCGCTATCCGGCGCACCGACCCGACCGTGCTGCTGATCGACGAGGCGGACAAGGCGGACGTCGAGATCGAGGGCCTGATGTTGGAGGTGCTGAGCGACTTCGCCGTCACCGTCCCGGAACTCGGCACGATCACCGCCACCCGCCGCCCGTTCGTGGTACTCACCTCCAACGCGACCCGCGAACTGTCGGAGGCGTTGAAGCGCCGCTGCCTCTACCTGCACATCGACTTCCCGGACGAGGAACTCGAGCGCCGCATCCTCGCCAGCCGGGTGCCGGAGCTGAAACCGGCCGTGGCCGCCCAACTGGTCCGTGTGGTGCACGTGCTGCGCGGGATGCAGTTGAAGAAGTTGCCGTCGGTCGCCGAATCCATCGACTGGGCCCGGACGCTGCTGGCGCTGGGACTGAAGGATCTCGACGACAAGACCGTGCGCGCGACGCTCGGTGTGGTGCTCAAACACCAGAGCGACCATCAGCGCGCCCTGGCCGAGCTGAAATTGGCCTGAGCCGTGTCCGGTAAGCGCACCACCCCCCGCGCGCTGGTCTCCGCGGCGTTGCGTGGCGGGTCCGCCGCGCAGGCCGCGCCGCCACCCGGGCAGACCGCGCCGCACGGACTCTCCGGGCATGTGGTCGGTTTCGTGGAGGCCTTGCGCGCCAGGGGAATTCCGGTCGGGCCGTCGGAAACAGTGGATGCCGGCCGGGTGCTCACCGTGGTCGATCTGATGGATCGCGAGATGCTGCGCGAGGGCCTGGCCTGTGCGCTGCTTCGCCGGCCCACGCAGCGCGCCACCTTCGACGGATTGTTCGAGCTGTGGTTCCCGGCCGCGCTGGGTGAGCGCGCGGGCGCCGACGACATCGAACTGCCGCGGCGCGACGACGGTGAAATCGACCTGTTCGAATTGCGTCGGATGCTGGCCGAGATGCTGGCCGCCGAACCCACGGGTGACCAGACCCGGCAGTTGCAGAATCTGGCCGCGCAGATGGTCGAGCAGATGGGGCAGTACCAGTCGGCGAACGGGCCGTCGTTCTCGGCGTATCAAACGCTGAAAGATGTGCAGCCCGAGGTGCTGATCAGCAGGATCCTCGCGGGATTGGCTGCCGGGCAGAACAATTCGGAGTTCGAGACCGAAGTCGGCCGCCGCGCCGCCCGCGAACGGGTCAAGGCGTTTCGCGGCACCGTCGAGGCCGAGACCCGGCGGCGGGTGGCCGAGCGGCTGGGCCGCGAGCGAGTCGCGACCTACGGTGTCCAGCGCCAAGCCGAGGATGCCGACTTCCTGCGCATCTCGGAGAACGAACTGGCCGAACTGCGGCGCGGTTCGCAACGGCTGGCGCGCGTCCTGGCATCCCGCTTGGCCGCTCGCCGTCGCCGTTCCCGGCGCGGCGAAATCGATCTGCGCAAGACGCTGCGCAAGTCCATGTCGACCGGCGGGGTGCCGATCACGCTGCAAACCCGCAAACCGCGGCCCGGCCGCCCGGATCTGGTGCTGTTGTGCGACATCTCGGGATCGGTGGCCGGATTCTCCAGTTTCACCATGCTGCTGGTGGATTCGCTGCGTGAGCAATTCTCGCGGGTGCGGATCTTCGCGTTCGTCGACCAGGTGGACGAAGTGACACACATCTTCGATCAGGTCACGCCGCTGGACCAGGTGACCCGGCGCATCTTCACCGAGACCGAGGTGGTCGGATTCGAGGGGCACTCGGATTACGGTGCGGCACTGCGCGGTTTCGCGGAGGACTGGCCCGATGTGGTGACCAGCCGCACCTCCCTGCTGATTCTCGGCGACGCCCGAACCAACTATCGGGATCCGGCGCTGAATACGCTGCGCGAACTCGTCGGGGTGGCCAAGCACGCGCACTGGTTGAATCCGGAGGCCGAAAAGATGTGGGGCACCGGTGATTCGGCGGCCAACCGCTACGCCGAGGTCATCGAGATGCACGAATGCCGGTCGGCGCGCCAGCTGACCGGTGTGGTTAGCAGGCTGCTTCCGGTCTAGTCACGAGGATGGGCATGAGCGATCTCCTGCGGTACTGCCTCCGCAAGCCGGGAGCCTGGCGCGACGAACCCTGGGAGGGCGACGTCGTCGCGAAGGTCGGCGACAAGATCTTCGCCTTCGTCAGCCCGGAGACGGTGACGCTCAAATGTGGGCGCAACCGCCTCGAAGCCGACGAACTGGTGCATATCCATCCCGACGACGTCACCGCCTCCGCCTATATCGGGCGTTACGGCTGGAACACCGTCCGGCTGGGTGGCTCGGTGTCGGATGCGGAAGTGCGCGAACTGATCGACCAGTCCTACGCCGAGATCGTCGCGAAACTGCCGAAATCCAAGCGGCCGACGGGATAGCGTGCCGTTTGCCCCGCATCATCAGCGGCTGTTAAGCGCTTTCCAAGCAGGGCCGTCGATCATTCGCGCGTGCCGTGCCCACCGGGGGAGTTCGCCGACGAAATCCCCGCCGACCAGCCGAGCGCCCCTGCGGCGCGACGACCTCCCCGCGTCCGGGATGCCGAGTCCTCCGATCCCGGACGGTCCGGCTCCGATCCGGCCGGCCGGATGCCGCACACGGGAAGCCCGGTACCCGAGTACCCGGCACCGACACACGCGCCGGCCGAACCACCGGCGGACGATCCGCGGTCACGAGCGCAGGCATTGACCGAGGCCGCGACCGCCCTGCTCGGGACCAGTCCCGCCGCCGCGGAACGAATGTTGGCGCAGGCCTTGAAAGTCGGCGGCGGCGTGCTGTCCGGTGACCAACTCGCGCGGCTGTCCTCGCTGGTGGTGACGGCGGTCGCCAATCAGCCGGGCCGGGAGCACGACCTGGCGGCCGCGGCAGTGGCGGCGGCCGAGAGCTGGACCGGCATCTCCGCCGCCGACGCGGCCCATCACACCCTGCTGGCCGCCCGCGTCCACTATCGCAGCGGTCACCATCGCCTCGCGGCCACCCTGTTCGCCGCTGCCCTCGGCTGTGATGCGCTGCCCTACCCGTCGGAAGAGATCGCGGTGCTGTACGAACAGCTCGGACGGTGCCTGGGGCTGAGCCACCGCCACCGTGCCGCGGCGCGGGCCTACGCCGCGGGTGCGGCGGCCGTCGCCGGCAGACCCCAATGGCACGAACTGCACGGCGACCTGATCGAGGCGGCGACCCGATCCCGGCGATCGGCGCGCAATCCGGTGGCGATGGTGCGGGCGTATCTTTCGGCGCGGCGGACGCGGTGAGCAGCACGGCCCGTGGTCACGGACCGGGCCGCAGGGGCGACGCGCCTCGGTCCGGCGCCCCTGAACCGGGCCCGGAATCGGCATCTCGCGGGCCCCTCGGAGGCGGATCGGTCGACGAGGCCCGCCCCTGATCGGGCCCGCCCAGTAAGCTCGGCATTCGTGCAAAACACAGGCCGGCGCAAACTGGGCGTGATGGGCGGTACGTTCGATCCGATCCATCACGGGCACCTGGTTGCCGCCAGTGAGGTCGCCAACCGCTTCGACCTCGATGAAGTGATCTTCGTACCCACCGGGCAGCCGTGGCAGAAGTCCACGCGGCAGGTTTCACCGGCGGAGGACCGCTATCTGATGACGGTCATCGCCACCGCGTCCAATCCGCGGTTCTCGGTCAGCCGTGCCGACATCGACCGGGAAAAGGCCACCTACACCGTCGATACCCTTCGTGACCTGCAGAATCAGCATCCGGACGCGGATCTGTACTTCATCACGGGTGCGGACGCGCTGGCCAGCATCCTGACATGGCAGGATTGGGCGGAACTGTTCGAGCTGGCGAAGTTCGTCGGGGTGAGCCGTCCGGGGTACGAATTGAATGTCGACCACCTCGAGGGACATCTGCGGAATCAGCCGGCCGATGCGGTCACCGTCATCGAGATCCCGGCCCTGGCGATCTCGTCGAGCGAATGCCGTCGCCGTGCCGCCGAGGGGCGCCCGGTGTGGTACCTCGTTCCCGACGGCGTCGTGCAGTACATATCGAAACGGCACCTGTACGTGCCGGGAGGGAACGGAAGGTGAGCCCAGCATGAGCGGTCAGGCGCGCAGGAGGCAGCGGAGCGTAACCACGGAACGCCCCGCTCATGCTCGAGGAGAGAACGCATGACGGCATCGGCACAGGCGGTGGAGATGGCGCAGGTCGCCGCGCGGGCCGCCGACGAGAAGCTGGCGACCGACGTCGTCGTCCTCGATGTCTCCGATCAGCTGGTGATCACCGACTGCTTCGTCATCGCCTCCGCGCCGAACGAGCGTCAGGTCAACGCGATCGTCGACAACGTCGAGGAGAAGTTGCGTCTCGCCGGGCACAAGCCGGTCCGTCGTGAGGGCACTCGGGAAGGTCGCTGGGTGCTGCTGGACTATGTCGACGTCGTGGTGCACATCCAGCACAGCGACGAACGCAATTTCTATGCGCTGGAACGGTTGTGGAAGGACTGCCCGCAGGTCGAGGTGCCGGGTCTGGAGGCACCCGCGCAGGCCCCGGCGAGTGGGAGCGGGGACCCCGCGTGAACCGCGGGCCCGAAGGGGGGACCGCGCGTGATCCCGAGGTGTCCGGGGCACGCGGCGTCGACTCCGATGTGAGCGACGCGTCCGAAGGTGGTGCGCCGGTAGTGGGTTCGCGGGCGTCGAAATATCCGGGGGTGCGCCGGCTGATCCTGCTGCGACACGGGCAGACGGAATGGAATGCCGCCGACCGCATGCAGGGCCAGATCGACACCGAGCTCAGCGAATTGGGTCGGCGCCAGGCGAAAGACGCTGCGCGCGAGCTTGTTTCCCAGGACGCCGTCGCGATCATCTCCTCGGATCTGCGCCGCGCCTACGACACCGCACTCGCCCTGGCCGAACACAGCGGACTCGAGGTCGTGCGGGATGCGCGGCTGCGGGAGACCAGCCTCGGTGATTGGGAAGGTCTCGACCATCTCGAGGTGGACGCGCGGTATCCGGGCGCGCGCAAGGCGTGGCGGCTCGATCCCACGGTCACGCCGCCGGGCGGGGAGAGCAAACTCGAGGTCGGCGCGCGGGCGCTGCCGGTGGTTCGCGAGCTGTTCGCCGAGCGTGCGGACTGGCCCGGCCGTACCATCATCCTGGTCGCGCACGGTGGGCTGATCGCGGCCCTGACCGCCGCGCTGCTGGAACTGCCCGAGCACAAATGGCCGATCCTGGGCGGATTGGCCAACACCAGCTGGGTGCAGCTGAGCAGCCACGGTCCGGGCATCGAGCAGCCGGGTTGGCGGCTGGATGTGTGGAATGCGGCGGCGAAGGTAGCACCTGATGTCCTCTGAACGCTCCTCCGACGACCGGGACGAACCGGTCCGGCAGGTATCCGACGAACTGTTGCGCAAGGCATCCGAAGGGCCCGTCCGGCGGCTGCCGGACGCGCTGTTCGGCGGTCCGGTCGCGCCGGCCGGGGAATCCGACGCTGCACCCGAACCGGGTGATGCGGACGACGACGGAGGATCGACCGGTCCGCCGGCCGTTCTCGTGGATACGCCCACCGAGGCACAGGAGGATGCGGAACCGGCCGCGGGCGCGGGGGAAGACAGCGTGCCCGGCCGTTCCGAGAAGGAACCGTCCACCGAGCCCGCAACTACGCATGCCGTCTCCGGTGATGCGGCGGTAGCCGGTGACGGCGACGCGCACCGGAAGTCCGACACCGGTTCCGGCGCGGCAACTCCCGGCGAGCGGAGCGTGTCGAGCGCGCCCGTCGACGCCGTATCGGGAATCGACGACGCGGTCTCCGCGGAAGCGCCGCCGAGCATCGGCGACGGGACCGGCGCACCCGAGGCTTCGGCACGACCGGTTCTGGTCGTGATCGCGGATTCGCTGTCGTACTTCGGCCCGAAGGGCGGCCTGCCCGCCGACCATCCGCGCATCTGGCCGAATCTGGTTGCCGCGGAACTCGATTGGGACGTCGAATTGGTGGCGCGGATCGGCTGGACCTGCCGCGACGCCTATTGGGCGCTCATCGGCGATCCGCGCGTATGGGCCGCGGTGCCGCGCGCCGGAGCGGTGGTCCTGGCCACCGGCGGCATGGACACGCTGCCCTCGCCGCTGCCCACGGCGCTGCGGGAAATGATCCGGTATCTGCGCCCGCCGGTGCTGCGCCGGCAGGTGCGCACCGGATATCAGTGGCTGCAACCGCGACTGTCGAAACTCGGTCGCCCCGTGGCACTTCCGCCGCACGTGAGCATCGACTACCTGGAACAGTCACGGCATGCGCTGGCCCAGTTGCGGCCCGATCTGCCGGTGGTCTCGGTGCTGCCGTCCGTCCACGACTGCGAGGCCTACGGCAAGGTGCACTCCGGGCGAGCTCCCGCGGTGCGTGCGCTGCGGGAGTGGTCGGCGAAAACCGGTGTGCCGCTGGTGGATCTGGGAGAGGCCGTGCACGACGACATCTTCTCGGGCGAGGCGAATCCGGACGGAATCCATTGGGGCTGGGAGGGGCATGCGGCGGTGGCGCGAGCCATGGTGAAGGTGCTGTCGGAGGTGCGTTCGGTCGAGGCCGGTGCATGAATCGGTTCGGATAGCCGATGACCGTCGTGGTGGTCACGGATTCGGCGGCGAGCGTACCCGCCGCACTGGTATCGGAATTGGGCATCGTGGTGGTGCCGCTGCATGTGCTGGTCGACGACCGGGCGATCGCCGAGGGCGTCGACGACTGCGAGATCGACTACGGCGCGTCCACGGTGACGACCTCGTCCGCCTCCCCGGGTGAATTGCGCGCCGCCTACGAGCGCGCTCTGGAGCTCAGCGCGGGCGACGGTGTTGTGGCCGTGCATATTTCGCGACAGCTGTCGGCGACCTGGGAAGCCGGTCGCCAGGCCGTGCAGGATATGGACGCCGCCGACCGGGTGCGCCTGGTGGATTCGCTGAGCGCGGGCCTGGGCACCGGGTTGCCCGTACTCGCCGCCGCCCGTCGCGCGCGGTCGGGTGCGGCGCTGGACGTGGTCTACGACACCGCGGTCGCCGCCGCCGGGCGATCGCGCACGTTCATCGTCGTCAATCGGACCGAGCAGCTGCGGCGCGGCGGGCGGCTCAGCACCGCGGCCATGTTCTTCGGCACCGAACTGGTGACCAAGCCGATACTCCAGATCGTCGACGGCAAACTGGAGCTGCGGGAGAAGGCACGCACCCGGTCCAAGGCGTACGCGAAACTCGTTGCGGCAGCGGTCGATGCGGCCGGTGACGACGGGGCGGCGGTGGCCGTGCAGCATCTGGGTGCCGCCTCCGCGGCGGCCACCATCGCCGGACAGCTCGGCGAACTCATCCCCGGGATGCGGGAGCTCGTGACCGCCGAATTCGGTCCCACGCTCGGCGTGCACGTGGGCACCGGGGCGGTCGGCGTCCTGGTGGTCCCCGGCGGTTGCGGCTGAGCGTCTACCATCGCCGGCCGACGAACTCTGTCGACGCGCCGCAGGTTGTCCACAACTCAGCCGCTGTCCCCAGACATTCCGAAACCCCAGCTCGCGCACCGAGTCACGGCCCGCCGCGCACATACGGTCACCGTCATGGCGCGACACGAGGATCGGACCCTACTGCGGCAGCGACTGCACGACGTATCACCCGGAACGGCAACGCTCGGCACCCTGGCTCCCGGCCCGGGTGATCCGGCCCACGACGGGCTGTGGGACCTCGCCCGACCACGGGCGGACTCGGCCGGGCAGCGCCGCGACC
The DNA here is from genome assembly GCF_001613505.1 of Nocardia mikamii NBRC 108933. Classification (GTDB taxonomy): domain Bacteria; phylum Actinomycetota; class Actinomycetes; order Mycobacteriales; family Mycobacteriaceae; genus Nocardia; species Nocardia mikamii. The sequence continues at coordinate 487,286 of NZ_BDCM01000014.1, read as the reverse complement.
CCTCGGGCGGCCCCTCCGGGAGCCGGGATTTCGGCTTGCGCGGTAGCGAACCGGGTCCGCCCGCCGAACCGGTGAGTGGCCTCGACGATGCCGCCGCCGGTGTGCGGGCCGGCGGCCACGGCGGAACTTGGCCGAGGCGGCCATTTTCGCCGAGCCGTAGCCGGCAGAGGGGCGACGACGCCGCGGCCCAGCCCGGGAGTGCGGGAGCCCCCGGCCGACCCGACGGTGACGATCGGGATGGTGGCGAAGGTCCCGCGGTGACCGGCGCGGCGGCGACGTTTCCCGAGGCGCCGGAGAGTCCGCGAATTCCGCAGTGGCTCAGCGAACCGGTGGGATCGGTGACGATCTGGCAGCGGCTGGTTCCCGAGCGATTCCGGGGTGTTCGCGTGGATCCCGGGCGCAAAGGGGTGTGGGTGCTGGCCGGTGTCGGCGTGGCGGCGGTGATCGTGGCGGCGGCCGCCGCGCATCGAGACGATCCGGTGGCGGCGCCGGTGGCGCCGCTTCCGGCGGTGCGCACGGCCGCTGCCGAGACCTCGATGGTCCCCGCGCCGGTGGACGGCCCCGGACTGGCCGTGCGGTCCGATTCGCCGGGCCGGGCGGCCCCGTCGCCGACTCCCGGCGGCGATCTGGTGGTCAGTGTCATCGGGTTGGTCGAACATCCGGGTCTGCTGCATCTCGCACCCGGAACACGGGTCGCCGACGCTGTCGCGGTGGCCGTCGCGCGGGAAGGCGCGGACCTCGCCGGGCTGAATCTCGCCCAGCGGCTCGCCGACGGCGACCAGATCGTCGTCGGTGAGCCGGGGCCCGCGAGCGGCCCGCGCCTCGGCAGCATGGTCGTTGCGGGCGCCTCGCATTCGGCCGCGACGTCGGGCGCCGCCTCCCCACCGGCGCACAAGGTCAACCTCAACACGGCTACGGAACAAGATCTCGACTCCCTCACCGGGGTGGGGCCCACCACCGCCGCGGCCATCATCGGCTGGCGCAACCGGCACGGCCGTTTCACCAGCATCGACCAGCTCGCCGAAGTCACCGGCATCGGCCCCGCCAAGCTCAACCGCCTCCGTGACCAGGTCACCCTGTGAACCGCGGCGAATCGAGGCACGCTCGGCGCCGGCGCGAACCCGACGCGAACTCCGCCCCCGGTGGCATAGAACGCGTAACGGTCGGGGCGGATGGCCCTCCATTGGACGCGCGGCTGCTTCCCGCCGCGTTGGGGTGCTGGAGTGTGACCATCGCCGGGATCACGCTGGGGTGGCGAGCCGGGATGTGGGTGTGCGCGGGGCTGGGCCTTTCGGTGGCCGCAGCGGGAATCGTTCTGGCACGGAGCCGATTTCGTGCTCCGCATCGAGCGGCCTGGTGGGTGGTGCTGGCCGCGCTGCTGGCGTCCGCGGGGTTCGGAGTGGCGGCGTCGTGGCAGTCCTACCGGGTGAGCGCCCATCCGCTGGGGCGGCTGGCGGCGGGCAGTGTGGTGACGGCCGAGATGGTGGCCGGAGATCCGAAACCACTCCCGGCCCACTCCTTCGGTGGGCGGCAATGGGCGATGCGCGCGACGGTTCGCCAATTCCGTTACGGCGCAACATCCGTACACGGCGATGCGGCGGTGACGGTGATCATGCCGGAGCGGGTCTGGTCGGATCTGGTGCCGGGGCAGCACGTCACCGTCCGGGCTCGGCTCGATCATCCATGGCGACGTGATCTGACGGTCGCCGTGCTGCGGGCGCAGGGACCGCCGATCCGGGTCGGGACCCGGCCGTGGTGGCAGTCTGCGGCCGCGGCGGTGCGGGGGAATCTGTCCGAGGCGGCCGCACGCGCGTTGCCGCCGGACGCGGCCGGCGTGCTGCCGGGGCTGATCGACGGTGATATTTCCGGACTGCCGGATCACGTCCGCGAGGACTTCCGGGCGGTCGATCTCACGCATCTGGTCGCCGTGTCCGGGACGAACGTCTCCATCGTGCTCGCCGGTGTGCTGCTCGCAGCCCGAGCTCTGACGCTCGACCCGCGCTGGGGTGCGGTACTCGCGGCGCTGGCGCTCATCGGATTCGTCGTTCTGGCGCGGCCGTCGCCGTCGGTACTGCGGGCGGCCGTGATGGGCGCGATCGCGGTGCTGGCGATGGTGACGGGACGCCGGAAACAGGCGTTGCCGGCCCTGTGTGCCGCGGTGATCGTGCTGATCGCGCTGTCACCGCAGCTGGCGGTCGATATCGGCTTCGCCCTCTCGGTGCTGGCGACCGCGGGGCTGATCCTGCTGGCGCCGAGCTGGTCGCAGTGGCTGGAACAGCGCGGCTGGCCCCCACTCGCGGCCGAGGCGTTCGGTGTCGCGGCGGCGGCCTTCGCGGTCACCACGCCGATCATCGCCGCACTGACTGGACATGTCAGCGGGGTCGCGATCGTGGCGAATGTGCTGGTCGAACCCGTCGTCGCGCCGATCACGCTGCTCGGGGTCGGCGCGGCCGCCCTGTCCTGCTGCTGGCAACCGGCCGCGATCTGGGTGCTGAACCTGGCCGAGCCGCCGATGTGGTGGTTACTCTTCGTCGCCGAACACGCGGCGGCACTGGGTATTTCGCTGCCGATGCCCGCCGGAGTGCGGGGTGCGGTACTGGCCGGAGCGCTCATCGGGGGTGCTGTCGCGGTGCTCGGGCGCTTGGGCGCGCGCCACACACGCACGCCCGCGGGGCCGGCGCCGCCACCGGTGCCCGGCGACGGGTCGGTGAACGTGTCACCGGCCACCCGTAGGATCGTGCCGTGACCGATCACCTGGCTGCCTTACATCTGGTACTCGGTGAGGAGGAACTGCTCATCGAACGGGCGGTCGCCTCGATCGTGGCGCAGGCGCGGGCCGCGACCAACGATCCCGGCGCGATGCCGGTGGATCGGCTGCGGGCGGGCGATGCCAGCTCCGCCGAACTGGCCGAACTGCTGAGCCCCTCGCTGTTCGCGGAGGATCGGGTGATCGTGTTGGAGGCCGCCGCGGAGGCCGGGAAGGATGCGGTGGCGCTGGTCACCGCGGCCGCCGGTGATCTGCCCGAGGGCGTCGTGCTCGTGGTCCTGCACTCGGGCGGCGGACGGGCCAAGGCGCTGGCGCCGGCACTGCAGAAGCAGGGCGCAGAGGTGCACACCTGCGCCAAGATCAGCAAGGCGAACGAGCGAAACGAATTCGTACGCAACGAATTCCGCACAGCCGGCGTCCGCGTCTCGGGCGATGTGGTGCAGGCGGTGGTGGAGGCCATCGGATCCGATCTGCGGGAGCTGGCCGCGGCCTGTTCCCAGCTGGCCGCCGATACCGGCGGCAAGGTGGATGTCGACGCGGTGCGCCGGTACTACTCCGGTCGCGCCGAGGTCACCGGATTCGAGGTCGCCGATCTGGCCGTCGCCGGTGACCGTCCCGCGGCCATGGAGGCGTTGCGCTGGGCGACCGACCGCGGCGTCCCGGCCGTTCTGCTCGCCGACGCGCTCGCCGACTCCGTGCACACCATCGCGAGGGTCGGATCCGCCGGTCGCGGCGACCCGTTCGCGCTGGCCTCCCAGCTCGGCATGCCGCCCTGGAAGGTGAAGAAGGCGCAAACCCAGGCCCGCGGGTGGACCGCCGCCACCATCGGCAGTGCCCTGCAGGTGGTGGCCGCACTCAACGCCGACGTCAAAGGCGGTGCGGCCGATACGGATTACGCGCTCGAACACGCCCTGGCCAGCATCCTGGATCTGCACGCCGCCGCGCACTGAGTCCCGTCGGCCGCTGCGCTCGCGGTGTGCCGTCCGGACCTAGCGGTGGTTGTGCGCGATGATCTCGCCGACGAGTGCGGGACCCGGGAAGTCGGCCATTACGACGCCGGTCGCCGCGCCCGGCCGGGAGCGGAGGTAGTCGAGTGCGTGCTGGTTCTCGTATTCGGCGTAGCGGTGGGGAAATTTCGCCGGATCGGGAACGCCGGAGGCCGACAGGAAGTCCATCGACAATGCCCGGGTGCCGATGGTCGGGGCCTGCGCGAGATGGGTGGCGGCGGCCGCCCACTTGTCCTCGCGAGTGGGTTTGTCCCACCGGTCCTGCGCGTCGATCGGCACGCCCCGGTCGTCGATCCCGTCGGCGCGAATGACGACGATGGCGCCGCGCACGTCACCCAGCCGGGGAATCGCGACGGTGCCGGTAGCCGTCGGTCGCCAGACCCGCGGATGCGCGTTCAGGTACCGGTCCAGCAGTGGTGGGTCGGGCGGTAGCCCACCCGCGTCCTCGCATTGGAAGGTCTTGTCCTCGTTCGTGCATTCGGCCTTCACTCGCATCAGGATCGTTTCGCGCGGGTGCCGGTCCAGGAATTGTTCGGCGATCCGTAGCACGTCGTCGAGGCCGGCCTGCTGATAGAAGCTGCCGTGCTGTACGCCGAGATTGCCGGCCTCGTCGCGCCGGACACGGATGTCGAGCGCCCGGATACCGGCCTCGAGCTGGGTGCTCGCGGTCCGTTCCGACGCACAGGCGGGTTCCGTGCACCCGGTGTCGAACTTCTCCTGGGTGACCACGGCCGGGCCGGCCTTGCCGCCGTGGATCGACATGGTGTCGTGAGTGCCGGGGACGGACATCGCGCTGAGCGGAGTGCTGTCGGGCAGCGCACCCATCCAGTCCGGGTTGCTCGCGGAATCGAGATGATCGATCGCGCCGACGGCGGCGGCCTTGGGCATGCCGGCCGATTCGGTGCCGGATACGGCCGACGGCGGCGCCGACCGCGCCGCGGGGACCGGTCGCGCGGCCGGGACCGACTGCCCGCACCCGGTCGACAGGGCGCTCGACATCGCGGCTACCGCAAGAACAAGGCCCGTACTTCTGCGAATCTCCCCACCCCACACCCGGACAACGGTAGCCGAGGTGAATCAACGACAAAAGCCGCCGTGGTCATCTGCGATGCAGATCCTCTGCCACGGCGGCGTTGCGAATGCTGTTGTGCGGCAGTACATACCGCGTCGGTTCCGGTCCGGCCGGAACCCGGGAAATCAGCCCAGCTTGTTGAGAGCCAGCGAGAGGGCGGACTTCTTGTTGGCGGCCTGGTTGGCGTGGATGACGCCCTTCGAGGCGGCCTTGTCCAGGCTGCGGCTCGCCGAACGCATCAGCTCGAGCGCCTTGTCCTTCTCGCCCGCCGCGGCGGCCTCGCGGAACTTGCGGATCGAGGTGCGCAGCGCGGACTTCACCGACTGGTTGCGCACCCGCGCCGCCTCGTTGGTGCGGATCCGCTTCATCTGGGACTTGATGTTGGCCACGCCTGTTCCTCTGATTCCTTCTCGTCAGTTGATGTGCTCTTGATGTTCGTGAAAAGTCTCTGGGCGCACTACATGGAAACAGGTAGCGCCGCGCCGACGATCGAGGTTACCAGCTGGGGTGGTGGGAAGTGAAATCGTCCCGCCCGGGCCGCTCGATCGGGAACGCCGGTGCCGCCGGAGCGACTTACCTGTGCATTGTCGTTGTGAGCCCGATCTCTTTCGCGTACCGTCCGACCGGTACGACCGTACCGGTCGGACGGTTAATTCCTGAATCTCCGCGTAGTACCTGGTTTCGAAACTCGGATCGAAGAGGGAAGGTGGCAGATGTCTCCGACTGCTCAGGAAGTGATCGAAGATGTGGTCGAGCAGCGCGAAGTCCCGCTCGCTCGCAAACTGATCGCCGAGGCGATCGGCACATTCGTCCTGGTGTTCGGCGGCGCCGGCACCGCCGTTTTCGCCGGAGCCCGGGTCGGTGCGCTCGGGATCGCATTGGCCTTCGGCTTCAGTCTGTTGTTGCTGGTCTACGCCATCGGCCCGATTTCGGGTTGTCACGTGAACCCGGCGGTCACCATCGGCCAGCTCGCGATGGGCCGGATCAGGTGGCTCGTCGCGGTCTACTACATCGTGGCCCAGCTGATCGGCGGCTTCGTCGCCGGCGCCGTGATCTTCGCCATCGCGAGGGATCTGCCGTCGTACAACCGCGCGTCCGACGGACTCGCGGCCAACGGCTGGGGCCCGCACAGTCCGTCGAAGGTGGAGGTTCGGGGGCCGATGGCCACCCTCATTCGAGACGGCTACGGCCTCGCGGCGGCGATCACCGTCGAAGTGGTTCTCACCGCCCTGCTGGTGTTCGTCGTGCTCGCGTCCACGGACCGGCTCTCCCATGTGCGGATGGCGGGTCTGAGCATCGGCATCACCCTGGCGGTGATCCACCTGATCTCCATACCGATCGACAACACGTCGGTGAACCCCGCCCGCAGTCTGGCCGTCGCCCCGTACCAGGACGGCGCCCTCGCGCAGGTATGGGCCTTCGTCGTCTTTCCGCTGGTCGGCGGCCTGTTGGGAGCGCTGGTCTACAGCGCGCTGTTCGGGCGCACCAGGCACCTCACCGACTGACGTCGTCGCGGCGCCGGCCCCAGTCGTATTCCGCGCACAGCCGGTGCGCGACCAGATCGAAGGTCTTCCGCGGCAGGATCGCGCCCTCGCGCCGGATGCCGGCCTCGGGAACGTCGAGGACCCGATCCAGCCGGACCCAGCTGTCGCGCCCCTCGTAATCCCATGGACCGGAGCCGATTCCGATCCAGTTGGGTTCGGCGCCACGGGCCGGGTTCGATGACAGCATCAGACCCAGCAGGGTCTTGCGTTCGCGGCCCACGACCAGTACCGGACGATCTTTGCCGTTGGCCGGATCCTCCTCGAACGGCACCCAGGTCCACACGATCTCGCCCGGGTCGGCGCGGCCGTCGAGCTGCGGGCAGTAGACGATCTGGCGGGCACGTTCGCGGGTGGGTACCGGAGTCGAGGCCGCCGGCCGTACCGCGACCGTGTCCTTGCGGCGGCCGCCGAGGGCGCGATCCCACATCGAGGAACGCTGCATCCGGTCGACGAGTTTCGGTGCCTGCTTCTTGACGATCCTGGGCCCCTGCTCCTTGGCGATGGTCCCCAACTGCTTGCCCAGAGAGCTCCACGTGCTGGCCATATCGGCAGAGCTTAACGGCGAACCGCGCTCGGCTCATCCCTGTCGGATTCGCTTGTGCCGGGCGGTGAATCGGGTGTGCCGCCGCTCACATCGGGGCCGTCGGCCCCCGGAACTGCGCCGTTGCCGCCGATGCCGGCCCGCCGGTGCGTGCACGACCACGCGGTATGCGCACGTAGACTGCCGCATGGCGACTTATCGACTTGTTCACGGGTAGGAGTGTCCCATCAGCACGTTTGCCGACACGACGTTCACCGATCCCTCGCGGATCCGGAACTTCTGCATCATCGCGCATATCGACCACGGCAAGTCCACGCTGGCCGACCGCATGCTGCAGTTGACCGGGGTGGTCGAGGAACGGCAGATGCGTGCGCAGTATCTGGACCGGATGGATATCGAGCGCGAGCGCGGTATCACCATCAAGGCCCAGAATGTGCGGCTGCCCTGGAATGTCGACGGCACGGACTACGTCCTGCATCTGATCGACACGCCTGGTCACGTCGACTTCACCTACGAGGTCTCGCGGGCGCTCGAGGCGTGTGAGGGTGCGATTCTGCTGGTCGACGCCGCCCAGGGTATCGAGGCGCAGACGCTGGCCAATCTGTATCTGGCACTGGACAAGGATCTCGAGGTCATCCCGGTGCTGAACAAGATCGACCTGCCGGCGGCCGATCCGGACCGTTACGCCGCCGAGCTCGCCCATATCGTCGGCTGCGAGCCCGAGGACGTGCTGCGCGTATCCGGCAAGACCGGCGTCGGCGTGCCCGAACTGCTCAACAAGGTGATCGAGACGGTTCCGCCGCCGGTCGGCGAGGGCGATGCCCCGGCCCGCGCGCTGATCTTCGACTCGGTCTACGACACCTATCGCGGTGTCGTCACCTACGTGCGCGTGGTGGACGGCAAGCTCACTCCACGTCAGAAGATCAAGATGATGTCCACCGGCGCCACCCACGAGCTGCTGGAGATCGGCATCGTCTCGCCCGAGCCCAAGCCCACCCAGGGCCTCGGTGTGGGGGAGGTGGGCTATCTCATCACCGGCGTGAAGGACGTCCGTCAGTCGAAGGTCGGTGACACGGTCACCACCGCCCGCGACGGCGCCACCGAGGCGCTGACCGGCTATCGCGAGCCGCGTCCGATGGTCTACTCCGGTCTCTATCCGGTGGACGGTTCCGACTATCCGGATCTGCGTGACGCGCTGGACAAACTGCAGCTCAACGATGCCGCGCTCACCTACGTCCCGGAGACCTCGGTCGCGCTGGGCTTCGGTTTCCGCTGCGGCTTCCTCGGACTGCTGCACATGGAGATCACCCGGGAGCGGTTGCAGCGCGAATTCAACCTCGACCTGATCTCGACCGCGCCCAACGTGATCTATCGCGTGATCATGGAGGACGGTACCGAACAGGTCGTCACCAATCCGTCGTTCTGGCCCGAGGGCAAGGTGCGCCAGATCTTCGAACCGGTGACCAAGTGCACGATCATCGCGCCGAGCGAGTTCGTCGGCACCATCATGGAGCTGTGCCAGTCGCGCCGCGGTGAACTGCTCGGCATGGACTACCTGTCCGAGACTCGCGTCGAGATGCGGTACACGCTGCCGATGGCGGAGATCATCTTCGATTTCTTCGATTCCCTGAAGTCGCGCACGCGCGGTTACGCCTCGCTGGATTACGAGGAGGCGGGCGAGCAGGAGGCCGCGCTGGTCAAGGTCGACATCCTGCTGCAGGGCGAGGCTGTCGACGCGTTCTCGGCCATCGTGCACAAGGACGCGGCTCAGGCCTACGGCCACAAGATGACCACCAAACTGCGCGAACTCATTCCGCGGCAGCAGTTCGAGGTGCCGATCCAGGCGGCCATCGGCTCGAAGGTCATCGCGCGCGAGAACATCCGCGCGATCCGCAAGGACGTGCTGGCCAAGTGCTACGGCGGCGACATCTCGCGCAAGCGCAAGCTGCTCGAGAAGCAGAAGGAGGGCAAGAAGCGGATGAAGACCATCGGCCGCGTCGATGTTCCGCAGGAGGCCTTCGTGGCCGCGCTCTCCACCGATTCGTCATCGGACAAGCCGAAGAGGTAGTCTCCAAGGTTCCGTGAGATCAGTTGGACCGTTGACCGACTCGACGGCCGGTTGATCTTGGGGCTTTCCGGAGACGGCCTCCGGTGGCAAGCTCGGAAGATGCCGCTGTGACCTGTCAACTGTCCACCTGAAAGAAAACTGAAGGATGTGACAGTCAAGTTTTCCGGAAATAAGGTGTAAAAAGACCCGGATTTGGTAACACCCCGTTCGGTTTCGCCAGCCGAACGCTGAGAGCGGAGTTTGTATGACGCGTGAGCTGCCCTTCGACGATGATGCGGACGCGGGCGATCATGCGAACGATGCCGCATATCGCGTGGCGACCGGTGTCGCGCGGGTGGCTCGGGCCGGTGCGTACGTCACCGGGGGCGCGCTGATCGCTTCCAACGGCTCGCCCGCGCCGGAGAACGAATCGCACAACAGTCACATCACCGGCTGGTCCACCGCCGATCCGCATCCCGATGTGCCGAGCCCGGTGGTGACATACCCGGATCCCTCGCCGGCCTCCGTTCCGCCGGATCTCGGGACTTCCGCGCCGCACGCCCCGGCCGCACCCGCGCCGGGACTCGCGCTGCCCGAACAACACGGCACGGATGCGTTTCCGGGCCTGCAGTTCCCGCAGGGCAACCAGTCGCCGCTGACGTTCGGCGAGTTCCCGGCGGCGGCCGGCGGCGAATCTCCGGACTCCCCTTTCCCGTTCCCCCATTCGAACCACGGGTTCGGCGGCACCGGTGACTTCGATTCACCGGAATTCGGTGGCGGGCACGGGCTTTCGATGCCCGGATTGCACACCTCGAGTGCTCCGTTCGGCTTCGGCGCCGAGGAGTCGGGTCCGGCCTCGAGTTCGAGCGGACTCGACCTGCCCGGTGGCGCCCACACGACCGGCGAGCAGCGCGACGACTCCGGCCTGTCGGGTACCGACCCGCATCCGACTACGCCGTTGCTCGGCCACGGCCTCGGGCTTCCCGGCACCAACGGGCTGCACCTGCCCGGTATGAACGGTCTCGGCGCGGGTGGTTTCGGCTCCGACAACGGACTTCAGGACGGGCACCCCGGCGCCTTCGACGGAGTCGGCGACGGTGGAGGTATGGGGATCTTCCTGGGCACCGAGATGAAGGTGGACGCCCACATCGGCTTCGACGGCATCTGGGTCACGACCGAGACGAAGGTCGACGTCGCCGTGGGCGACGTCGGCCATCAACTCGACGACTACGGCAACTGGCTGGGCAACAGCGCGCACCAATTTCCCGGCTTCGCCACGCAACCCGACGCCACGGCTGCGGCAGGGCAGAGCGTCGGCCCGGCCGCCGATGTCACCCACGCTGCGGGTACCTCCGCTGACGGCACGACTGTGCCCGCGCCCGGGGCGACCGCATCGGCCGCACAGTCGCAGGCCGCGCATCCTGCTGCCGCGGCGGGCCCGGCCGGCGCCGCGCCCGGCGGACCCGGCGCCGCGGTGCCCGGATCGCCGGCGTTCGCGCCGCAGTCCGGTCCGATGGCGGCATCGGCCGCTCCCGGCCCGACGTCGTTCTCCACCGCTCAGGCGTCCGCGCCGGTGACGAATGTTGCGGCCCCGCAACCGGTTTCGGCCGCACCGGTCGTCGCGGCCCCTGCTCCGGTCGCGCCGGCTGCGGCGCCGGCGTTCGTCCAACCGGTCTCGGCGACGCCGCTGCAGACCACGATTCAGCCCGAGGCCGCCACCCACCCGATCGCGAATGTGATCACCACGCATGCGGGACCGTCCCCGCTGACCGCACCCGCGGTGGCCGTTCCGGCGCTCTTCGACGACCGGCCCCGCCATACCGATGCCGGACTGCCGGGCGGCGGTGCGAACGATCCCTCGGATGGCGCCGGGCGGAGCACCACCCACACGCCGACCACCACGTCGCACGCCACCACGACCCCCGGCACCGATGCGACGAAGACGCCGGCCGTGCCGAGCACCTCGCACGCGCCGGGGACCACGCCCGGCGGTGAGCACACCGCCACCCGTCCGGGTACCTCGACCGGCAGGGATTCGGCCGATCACGATTCCGTCGATCGGCCCACGCCGACCGTGACGGTGCCCCGCGACACCGATTCCGGTCATCCCACCCGCACCCCCGGTACGACGCCGTCCGATGCCGACAGCGATTCCGGGCCGTCGACCTCCGCCGGTTCGGACGCGTCGACGCCGGGACATACCGCGACGCATGCGCCGGGCACCTCCGCGGGCGCCGACACCTCCGCGTCCGGCAACGCCGACGATCCGACCGCACCGACACACGGTTCCCAGCTGCCGACCCAGCAACCGGATTCGGTACCGACGCAGCAGGTTCCGACGCAGCAGGTTCCGACGCAGCAGGTTCCGACGCAGCAGTCGATGCCGCCGAGTCACGAGCAGACCATTCCGACACACGAACCGACCGTGCCGACCGTGCAGCACACCGCACCTGTGGAGCCGCCGACCGTGATCAAACCACCGGCCACCATCGACCCCGCGCCGAACGCCCACGTTCCGGTGAAACCGGTTGCGGCCGTGACGGATTCGTACGACACCTCGCTGTGGTCCGATTCCGGCCACGGCCTGGCGACCGTGTCCGCCGCCGGACTGTCCGGCGGCCTGCACGAGACCACTTTCGCCGAGACGCACCACCCGGTGGACCATCCCGTCGATTTCCACGTGCTTCCGCTGTGACGGCGGTGGAGTCGCCGGGTGCCAAACATCCCGACGCGATGGCGCCGCTGCTCGCGCAGCTCGACGAACTGCTCGAGCTGACCCGCGCCGCGGGGCGGGCCGACCTAACCGCGCGGTTGGGGATGTCGCGGGCCCGGGTGGCCGACCCGCGCGTGCGGCTGGTGGTCGTCGGTGAACCCAAGAACGGGATGAGCACGCTGGTCAACGGACTGGTGGGCAGCGCGGTCAGCGCGACCGGCAGTCAGGTCAGCGTTCCGGTGATCGCCGAATACGGTCCGGAAGCGAGCGCCACGCTGGTGCGCTCACTGCCCGGCGGTCGCACCGAACGCCAGCCCGTCGACCCGCTGAACCCCGGGCCGGCCCTGAGCGCGGCCGGCGTGATCCGGGCCGAGTTCACCGATCCGAGTCCGCTGCTGGCCGAGGGGTTCGTCGTGATGGACGCGCCCGGCGCCCCCGCGGACGCGCCGACCACCTGGTCGCTGATCGCCGCGGCCGACGCCGTGCTCTACGTCAGCGACGCGGCCGCGGAATACACCGCCGAGCAGATCGCCCTGCTGCAGCGTATCCGGCAGGTGTGCCCGACCGTGGTGTGCGTGCTCAACAAGATCGACCGCTACGGCCATTGGAGCCAGGTGCAGCAGCGCAACCGCGATCTGCTCGACGCCGCCGGCCTGGGTTTCGCGGTCGCCCCGATCTCCGCCGACCTGCATCTGCGCGCCGGTAACGATCACCGCCGCGATATCGAATCCGGTGTGCCGCAACTGATCGACCATCTGCGCGGATACGTCCTCGCCCGCGCCGACGCGGTCGCCCGGGAAGCGGCGCTGCGCGACATCCGCACCATCACCGACCATCTGGGGCTGGCCTTGCGCAGTGAGGCCGAAACCCTGCGTGATCCGCGGCGCTACACCGCGATCACCGACCAATTGCGCACCGCGCGCGCCGAGGCCGCCGATCTGCGCCACCGCAGCGCCAACTGGCAGGTCACCCTCGCCGACGGCTGTTCGGAACTGATGGCCGATATCGAACACGATCTGCGGCACCGGTTGCGCAGTCTGGTCCGCCACGCCGAATCGGAGATCACCAAGCGCGACCCGGCCCGCAACTGGGACGAATTCGGCGCCGATCTGGACTCCCGGATCTGTGAAGCGGTCGAGGAGAATTTCGTCGTCGCCCACTATCGCGCGGTGGAACTGGCCGAGCAGGTGACCGCGAAATTCCCCGCCGACTCGCGCGATGTGCCGCTGCCCGATCTGCGACTCGAGGATCCGGGCGACGTGCTCGAACCCGTGGCCTCGCTGGAGCCGCTCGACACCGCCAAGGGGAGTTTCACCTCGTCGCTGCTGAACGTGATGCGCGGTTCCTACGGTGGCCTGCTCATGGTCGGTCTGCTCACCAGCTTGCTGAAAATGCCGCTGGTGAACTGGTATTCGGGCGCGGCCGCCGCCCTGCTGGGTATCAACGCGCTGTGGGAGGACCGCAAGCAGCGCCGGGAGCGGCGCCAGTCCGAGGCCAAGGTGGCGGTCGCCCGCCTGATGGACGATGTGATCTTCCAGGTCGGCAAGGAATCGCGGCACCGGCTGCGCGCCATGCAGCGCATGTTGCGTGACCACTTCACGGATCTGGCGGATCAGACGCTGCGGTCGGTGGACGAATCACTGCGCGCGGCCGAGGAGGCGGCGGCGATCAATTCGCCGGAGAGCCGCGAACGGCGGCTCACCGAAATCGAGCGGTCGATGGTGCGGTTGCGGGAGATCCGCGAAAACGCCGACGTGCCCTAGCGTTCGGGGTGCGGTGACATTCATGGCGGGTGGTCCGGGCACATCGGACCACCCGCTCGCTGTCAGCCCGCGGGATGAGCCGGACGGAATCCGCCTGCGCCGGTGGAACGTTCGGCCCGGATCACGTGCATCACCGCGTTGATCAATGCCAGGTGGGTGAAGGCCTGCGGGAAATTGCCCAGATGCCGCCCGGTGTAGGGGTCGATCTCCTCGGCGTAGAGCTTGAGCGGGCTGGCATATCCGAGCAGTCGTTCCAGCAGATGCCGCGCCCGGCGCACCTCGCCGATCTCGACCAGCGCCGACACCAGCCAGAACGAGCAGATGGTGAATGTGCCCTCCGCTCCGGACAATCCGTCGTCGGTGGTGTCGGTGCGGTAGCGCAGCACCAGACCGTGCTGGGTCAGATCGGAGGCGACGGCCAGCACGGTGGCGCGCACCCGCGGATCGGTGGGCGGCAGGAAACGCAGGAGTACGACCAGCAACAGCGAGGCGTCGAGGGTGTCGCCGCCGTAGGTCTGGGTGAAGATGCCCTTGTCGTTCACGCCGTGGGCGAGCACATCGGCGTGGATCTCCGCGGCGAGTGCGGCCCATTTCTCGGCGTAGTCGGCCTCGCCGTGCAATTCGGCGAGTTTCGCGCCGCGATCCAACGCGACCCAGCACATCACCTTCGAGGAGGTGAAATGCTGCGGTTCGCCGCGCACCTCCCAGATTCCGCGGTCGGGTTTGCGCCAGTTCTCGATCGCGGCCTCGACCTGACGCTTCAGCATCGGCCACAACGTTTCCGGCACCTGCTGCCGCGATTTCACGTGCAGATACACCGAATCGAGGATGGTGCCCCAGATGTCGTGCTGCTGTTGCTGATAGGCCCCGTTGCCGATGCGAACCGGCCTGGCGCCGTCGTAACCGTGCAGATGCGGGATCTCGGACTCGTCCAGATCACGTTCGCCGCCGATGCCGTACATCACCTGAAGCGGTTGCGCCTCACCGTCTTTCGCGGTAGCCACATCGTGCAGGAAGGCGAAGAAGTCGTCGGCCTCCCGGTTCAGGCCCAGCGTGTAGAGGCCCCACAGCGCGAAGGTGGAGTCGCGCACCCAGCTGTAGCGGTAGTCCCAGTTGCGTTCGCCGCCCGGCGTTTCCGGAAGGGAGGTGGTGGCGGCGGCCATCAGGGCGCCGGTCGGGGAGTAGATCAGGCCCTTGAGTGTGAGTGCGCTGCGCTGCAGAAAGCCGCGCCACGGATGATCCGGGAACTTGCCGAGAGTGATCCACTGCCGCCAGCATTCGGTGGTCTGCCACATCTTCTCCGCCGCCTCGGCGAAGGTGCGCGGGGCCGGCAGTGGCGACCAGGACAGCGCCACGAACAACTGATCGCCCTCGCGCATGCGGGTGCGGGCGCGCGCCTCGCGCCCCTCCAGGCCCAGCCGCATATCCGTGGTGAGAACCAGTTCCCCGCAGGGCAATTCGTCGTGGGAGCAGGTGGCGGTGGCGGTGGCACGCTCATAGACCTCACCGGTGTATTCCCAGTTCGCGGGCGCCCGGTGATAGTCGAAGGCCGGCTCGCAGCTCATCTCCAGTTCGACCACACCGTTGACACATTTCACGGTGCGCAGCAGGATGTGCTCGGCGTCCCAGTCCTCCGGCGTGCGGCGGTAGGTCCGGCTGCGCCGGTCGTTGTTGTGCCAGGGGCCCAGGACCAGTGCGTCGCGGACGATGATCCAGCCGGTGTCGGTCTGCCAGGTCGTCTCCACGATCATGCCGCCGGGCAGATAGCGCCGCGCCGCGGGCACGTTCACGCCGTAGGGGCCGAGCCGGAAGTGCCCGGCGCTGCGATCGAGCATGGCGCCGAACACGCTGGGCGAATCCGGGCGGGGCAGGCACATCCATTCGACCGCGCCGTTGCGTGCGATGAGGCAGCAGGTTTCGCAATCGGAGAGGAAGGCGTAGTCGTCGATCGGC
Organism: Nocardia mikamii NBRC 108933; assembly: GCF_001613505.1. Classification (GTDB taxonomy): domain Bacteria; phylum Actinomycetota; class Actinomycetes; order Mycobacteriales; family Mycobacteriaceae; genus Nocardia; species Nocardia mikamii. The sequence goes on along the minus strand of NZ_BDCM01000014.1, from coordinate 471,879 downwards.
GGATACGACGACTTGTGCACGACGCCCGCGGAGATGGGCAGGTAGTTCGCCCCTATCTCGGCATCGGAGATATCGGCCAGGGCATCGCGCGGCGGAGACATGTCGTCGAGCGTCTCGATGAGGGGTTGTTCGGTGATCGGTTCGTCGTAGGCCGCCATACAGCCATCATGGTGGATTCCGGTCGCGTTCGCCGGGACTGCCGGCGCTCGATCTCGGCCGGTCGGCATGCCCCGCGGCCGACGCACCCGTGACCTACTAGGCTGGTGGTCGTGCATCATGTCGCGGGCTGGTGGGACGGCTTCGAGTTGTGGGTGGCCGGATTACCGTTCCTCCCGCAGTTCGTCGTGGTTCTGGTCGGGGCGGTGCCGGTCAGTTTCCTGATCGCCTACCTGCTCGATCGTGGACTTCGGGTCGTGCTGCGACTGCTCGGCCGGGACCGGTCGGCCGCCGCCGAGACCGACCTCGCGGCCGCCGACGCCGCATCCGAGATCGTGCCCGATGCGGCGACCCTCGTACCGCCCGAGCCGGCGCTGGCCGGCGCCTCGATGCACACTCCGGGTCCGATGCCGAAGGAAGCGATCTGATGCCCCGCTCGCGAGTCCAGCTGGCGCTGATCGCGCTGCTCGTGCTGATCGTCGTCGCCTGGTTGCTGACGCGATAATCCCCCGCTGTCGGAGGTTGCAGGTACTGTGCAGCCCATGCCAACCGATGAGGAATTCGTCGACCTCGAGCAGCTCCTGGAGATCGAGGACGGCCCCCGACTGATCGCGACCCACTACACCACCGCCGACGAGGCGATCGAGATGGTGCGCGCCGCGCAAATGCTCGGTCTGGGCGTGCGGCTGCAGAACCGGCTCCGCGCCGACGAGCCCGACGAGGACGGTGAGGACATCGCCGTCGAGGAGTGGGTGCTCGATCTCTACGAGAGCCCGCCCGAGTCCGCCGACGAGGAGTAGGCGGCCCGATCGGCTCGTGCCGGACGTGCCCACCCCGGGGTTCGCGTGACTGTGGTCTTCACCACCGTCGGCGCGGGCCCCGGATCTCGTTTCCGGGGCCGTCGGGTGACCGCCAGGAATCCGAAACATTAATACTTCCCGCCGGTCATCGGCGGGTTTCGCGGACTCGCCGGGCCGGGCGGATTTCCTCTTCGACCGATTCGCGCGGTTCCGGACGCTCTGTTAGAGTCTGCCCGTGTCATCGAGCGTTGTTCCGCAGGTCCGCCATGAATTGGCGTTGATCGCGGTCGGCTGTCTCGTCGTCGCGGACATTCACTGTCGTCGATAGCTGATCGGACACGCTGCGCCTTCTCCATCGGACCGGCGCACATCTCTTCCGCAGCGTCTCCGCTTCCCGCGGCTCTGCCGCACGCGCCACTGTCCGGTATCCACCGGGGCAGGTCTACCGCTCAATCACAGTTACATCCGCCCCGGCCGCAGTGTGCGCCGGTGGCGGGCGGCAGGAAAGGTCGCTTCCATGTCTCGCAGATCGTCCAGCAGATCCTGGTTCTCGGTGCGCCGAGGGCGCATCGCCGTCGCGCTCACCGCGCTGGCGGCCGTGGGACTGACCGCCGCCTGCAGTGGTGGTTCGAGCGACACCGCGGGTGGCAACGCCAGCAGCGGTGGCGGGCAGTTGACGCTGTTCGCCTACTCGGTCGCCAAGCCGGGCTACGACAAGGTGATCACCGAATTCAACAAGACCGAGGCCGGCAAGGGCGCGCAGATCCAGCAGTCCTACGGCGCCTCCGGTGACCAGTCCCGCAAGGTGAAGGACGGGGCGCAGGCCGACGTCGTCAGCTTCTCGGTCGAGCCCGACATCACCCGGCTGGTGGACGCCGGACTCGTCGACTCGAACTGGAATGCCGACGCCAACAAGGGCGTGCCGTTCGGTTCGGTCGTCGTGATCGCGGTCCGCAAGGGCAACCCCAAGGGCATCCACGACTGGAACGACCTGCTCAAGCCCGGCGTCGAGGTGGTGACCCCGAACCCGTTCAGCTCCGGCTCGGCCAAGTGGAACCTGCTGGCGCCCTATGCCGCGGAGAGCGACGGCGGCAAGAATCCGCAGGCGGGCCTGGACTACCTGGGCAAGCTGATCTCCAAGGACCACATCAAGGTGCAGCCGAAGTCCGGCCGGGAGGCGACCGAGACGTTCCTGCAGGGCACCGGTGACGTGCTGCTCAGCTACGAGAACGAGGCGATCTTCTCCGAGCGCAGCGGGGATCCGATCGAACACGTCATACCGCCGACCACCTTCAAGATCGAGAATCCGGTGGCCGTGACGAAGAACGCCAAGAACCCGACCACGGCCGTGGCGTTCAAGGACTTCCTGTACTCGAAGGCCGGTCAGAAGGCATGGGCGGAGGCCGGTTTCCGTCCCGTCGATCCGCAGGTCGCCGCGCAGTACGGCAAGGATTTCCCGGCGCCGCAGAAGCTGTGGACGATCGCCGATCTGGGCGGGTGGAAGCAGGTCGACAAGGATCTGTTCACCCCCAACACCGGCAGCGTCGCGGTGCTCTACGACAAAGCCACCAAGTAGACCGGTGGCCCGGAGCGCACGGAATACTGGATAACTGTGACTGACAGCAGTACGAAGGTCGATATCGGCAGTAGTACCGACGCCGGGACCCCTGGTCCCGGCGTTTCCGGGCAGCAGCAGAAGCAGTCCGCCGGTCCGGCCTGGCGGTCGCGGCTCACCGGTTCGGCCGGCTCGCTCGGCCTCGCGATCACGGTGCTGTGGCTGAGCGTCATCGTCTTGTTGCCGTTGGCCGCACTGACGGTCCACTCCTTCGACGACGGCTGGTCGGGCTTCTGGGACGCGGTCACCGCGCCCGCGGCACTGGACGCGCTGCGGGTGACGGTCCTCGTCTCGGTGGTCGTCGCCGTGATCAACGTCGTCATGGGCACGGTGGTGGCGTGGGTGCTGGTGCGCGACGATTTCCCGGGGAAGAGCTTCGTCAACGCCCTGATCGATCTGCCGTTCGCGCTGCCGACGATCGTGGCGAGCATCGTGCTGCTATCGCTCTACGGGCCGCAGAGCCCGGTCGGTATCCACCTGAACGCCACCCAGCCGGGACTGGTGGTAGCGCTGGCGTTCGTGACCTTGCCGTTCGTCGTGCGCTCGGTGCAGCCGGTGCTGATCGAAGCAGACAAGGAAGTGGAGCAGGCCGCGGCGTCGCTGGGCGCGAACAATCTGACCATCTTCCGGCGCGTGGTGTTGCCGTCGCTCGCGCCGGCCATCATCTCCGGCGGTGGTCTCGCCTTCGCGCGCGCCATCGGCGAATACGGGTCGGTGGTGCTGATCGGCGGCAATATTCCGCGCCGTACCCAGGTGGCGTCGCAGTACATCCAGCAGCAGATCGAGGTGGACCGTCCGGTGAACGCGGCGGCCGTTTCGGTGGCGCTGCTGGCGATTTCCTTCGCCACCCTGCTGATCCTGCGCGTCTTCTCCGAACGCACCGCCCGCAAGGAACAGGCCAGCCGATGAAACTGTCCGCCCCGTCCCGGATTTCGCTGCGTGTGATCGCGCTCGCGTATCTGATCGTGTTGCTGGTGGCTCCGCTGGTGATCATTCTCTGGCGCAGCTTCGAGCACGGAATCGGCGCATTCCTCGATTCCATCACCACACCCGCCGCGATCTCGGCGTTCAACCTCTCGCTGTTGATCGTCGCGATCGTGGTGCCGCTCAACGTGGTCTTCGGAGTCATCACCGCCATCGCGCTGGTGCGCGGAAACTTCCGGGGGCGCACGCTGATTCAGGGTGTCGTGGATCTGCCGTTCGCGGTGTCGCCGGTGGTGGTCGGCGTATCGCTGATCATGCTGTGGGGTGTCGGCGGCTGGTTCGGCGGCCTCGACAGTTTCGGATTCCGGGTGATCTTCGGCCTGCCGGGCATGGTGATCGCCACCCTCTTCGTGACGCTGCCCTTCGTGGTCAGCGAGGTCGTTCCGGTCCTGCACGAGATCGGCGACGATCAGGAACAGGCGGCGGCGACCCTGGGCGCCAACCGCTGGCAGACCTTCTGGCGCATCACCCTGCCGGCCATCCGGTGGGGCCTGACCTACGGCATCGTGCTCACCGTCGCTCGCGCCCTCGGCGAATTCGGCGCGGTGATCATGGTGTCGTCCGGACTGCCCGGCATTTCCCAGACCCTGACGCTGCTGGTGCACGGTCGCTACATCAACGACCACAACACCTTCGGCGCCTACTGCGCGGCGACCCTGCTCATGGCCATGGCGCTCGTCACGCTCATCCTGATGACCCTCCTCGAACGCAAGCGGGGCACTGCCAAATGATTACCGTCACCGACGCGAACAAGCGTTACGGTTCGTTCGCCGCCCTCGACAACGTCAGCCTGGACATCCCCTCCGGTGAACTGACCGCACTGCTCGGGCCTTCCGGTTCCGGGAAGTCGACGCTGCTGCGCTCGATCGCCGGCCTGGAATCGCTGGATTCGGGCATCGTGACCATCGCCGACCGCGACGTCACCCGGGTCTCCCCGCAGAAGCGCGATATCGGCTTCGTGTTCCAGCACTACGCGGCGTTCAAACATATGACCGTGCGCGACAACGTGGCGTTCGGATTGAAGATCCGCAAGCGGCCGAAGAACGAAATCCGCAAGCGCGTCGACGAACTGCTCGGCATCGTGGGCCTGGACGGCTTCCAGCATCGCTATCCGGCGCAGCTGTCGGGTGGTCAGCGGCAGCGGATGGCGCTGGCCCGGGCACTGGCCGTCGATCCACAGGTGCTGCTGCTCGACGAACCGTTCGGCGCTCTCGACGCCAAGGTGCGCCACGATCTGCGCACCTGGTTGCGCCGCCTGCACGAGGAAGTGCACGTCACCACCGTGCTGGTCACCCACGATCAGGAGGAGGCGCTCGACGTCGCCGACCGGATCGCGGTGATGAACGCCGGTCGCATCGAACAGGTCGGAACGCCCGAGGACGTATACGACCGCCCCGCCAACGAATTCGTCATGTCCTTCCTCGGTGCGGTGGCCAAATTGAACGGACATCTGGTGCGCCCGCACGATATTCGCATCGGCCGCGATCCCGGTATGGCGTTGGCCGAACACGAGGGCACGGCGGAATCGGCGGGGGTCACCCGCGCGACGGTCGAGCGGGTCGTCCGCCTGGGTTTCGAGGTTCGCCTCGAACTGCGCAACGCGGCCACCGGCGACCTGTTCACCGCGCAGGTCACGCGCGGTGACGCGGAGGCGTTGCGGTTGACGGAGGGGGAGACCGTCTTCGCCCGCGCCACCCGCATCCCGGAACTGCCGGCCGCCTGATCTCACCGACGGTGGTACGGACGCCGGTTGTCCGCGGCGGCCGAAACCCTGGATTCGCCAGGCTCATTCATCGGTGGCCATCCGCCGGCTCGCTGTCGAGCGGACCGCGACCTGGAATCGCCGATGCGCATCGGTGTTCGTGCGGCACTGGGGGAGCGGGTCTTTCGCCGGATGCGCCCCCGGCTGCCTGAGCGCCGGTATACGGTGTCCGAGGGTATTCGGACGTTTGCTGGCAAACCCGTACCGGTCGGTCGGTGTCGCGAAATGTCCACTGCGCGTATAAATTGCCTGATTTGTTACCGCAGGTGAACCGGTATATCTGTGGGGTCGGGGGGTTCACCGCGAAGTGCGGCGGTTGAGCGGACAACTGATTGTCCGGTGCTTGGCAAGTTCTCAGCACAATGATTGCCTGATGCCTGCTCGGGACATGTCAGCGAACGTACGCTCGTCGATCGAGGGGAATTGTGATGACGGTTGGGCTCGGAGTGAGTATCGGCACGGTCAACACGGTGTGCGCCATCGATACTGCTGAGAGCGGCAAGCACGCGCGCGGCCGCAAGCGCGGCGCGTCCGGCGAATCCGGTGGGCGCAGACGGGCCTCCGGCCCTGGATCAGCGCTGTCGCAGCAGCGCACGGCGCCGGGAACCTGGCGCACGACACTCACTTTCGACAGTAGCGGCGCCGCGCGTGTCGGCCGCATCCCGCGCCACGGCCGTGCCGTGACCGATTTCGCCGATCTGACCGAGCGTGGACGCACCGCGCGCGTGCGTCATCGTTCACTGTCGGCGGCCGATCTGGTGGCGACCGTGGCGCGTACCGTGGTCGCGGACGTGTCCGCCCACGTGGTGGCCACCGCCGACGCTCGCAATCCGGAAACCGCTGTCGCCGTGACACATCCGGTGAGTTACGGCGACGACCGGGTACTCGAACTGCGCGAGGCCCTCGACGCGATCGGGTTGTCCCATGCCGCCCTGGTGGCCGAACCGGTGGCGGCCGCGGCCTGGCTGTCGGTGGCGCACGGGCCGCTGATGCCGGGCTTGGCGCTGGTCTACGACCTCGGCGGATCCGGGCTGACCGTGACTCTGGTGCGCATCGGCGCCGGTACACCCGCCCGGCCGGTGATCGGGGAACCGTTGCGCTCCACGGCCTTCGGTGGCCGCGCCTTCGGCGCGAAGATGGCCGCCCAGGACGACTGGCGCGCCTGTGAGTCGTCGGCGGCCGACTCCGCGATCACGGCACTGCGCACCGCGCACGTCCGCGAGTCGCTGGATGTGGTGTACGAATGCCTCGGACGGGCCCGGGTCACGATGGCCGATGTCGACTGTGTGCTGGTCGTCGGCGGCGCCGCCCGCCCGCCCGAAGTCGCCGCGGTCCTGGCCTCGGCGCTGGCGCGGCCGGTGATCGTCGCCCCGGATCCGGAGCGCACGATCGCCGAGGGCGCGGCCGTTCTCGCGCGCCGCGCCGCCGAATCGGCCCGGGAGAGCGATATCGCCGATGCCCCCGAACGGGCCGAGCCGCCGCGCATGCTGCGCCGCCGCCTGACCCGGGTCGCGGTCACCATCGCGGTCGCGGCCGGCGGCGCGCTGTTCGCGGCGACGGCTGTGGTGGGAGACGAAGCGGGAGCGCAATCCATGGGCGCCGGAATCGTGCACGTGCAGCGCTGACGGCCTGCCGCCGCGCACGCGGACTGTCCCCGCGACTGCACCCGCCGGCAGCGGAGGCAGTCGCGGGGCGCGTTGATGCCGATAGTCGCGGGGCGCGTTGATGCCGACAGTCGCGGGGCGCGTTGATGCCGAGGTGCCGGGTGGCGCGGGCCGACGACGCCCCTGCCCGACTCGACCTACCGGCTCATTCGTCGCTCGACGACACTCGCGCGGTCCGGATCCCGATAGTTGTTGAGTACCACCGCCAGACATCCGAGGGCGATGACCGCGCCGGCCGCGAACATCACCGGATAACCGATGTGCAGCGCGTTGTGCAGCAGCGACAGCAGCGCCGGCGAACCGAATCCGAGGTAGCTCACCGAGTAGAACACCGCGGTCAGCCCGGCGAGATCGTCCGGCCGGGCGATCCGCTCGATCTCCTGCAGTCCGGCGACCATGCCGATGCCGAATCCGAAACCGAGCACGGCCGCGGTCGCGATGACGGCCCACAACTGCAGGGTCGCCGCCGCGTACACCGACGCGGCCATGCCGGCCGTGGTCAGCGCCAGCGACAGCGCCGCGATTCGCGCGGTACCCGGCAGGTCGATTCGCCGCGCCACCGATTGGATCGCGAAACCGCATCCGAGTGTGATCACCGTGATCAGCGCGGAGAACGCGATCGGCATCCCGGTGATGCGATCGGCGGCCAGCGTCGGCAGGATCGCGTACGCGGCCGCGGCGGAGGTGAACAGCCACAGCGCCAGCGGTAGTGCGATGCGGCGGAACCGCCGGTGGCCGGCCGCCGGAATCCGCAGATCGTCGCGCAGCGGCTTGCGAACCGGTTGCGGCGCCACGGTTTCCGGTGCGCGCAGTACCCGCACGGCCGCGATCAGGCACAGCGCCACATTGATCAGATAGGCCAGGGTGGCAGGCCACGGCGCCCACTGTGCCAGCACGCCGGCCACTCCGGCTCCGATGGCGAAACCGCCGGTGAGACTCATCGCCGAGCGCCGAGCCCCGATGCCGGGGGCCGAGGCGGGCCCGAACGGCGGCTGCGAGAGCTCCTTCAACCAGCTGCTGCCCACGGCCATCGCCAGCCCGAGACCGACTCCGCACAGGACGCGTCCGATCGACAACATCGGCACCACGCCGGAGCCGAAGGCCAGCAGCGTCGATCCCACCGCGGTGATCAGCGGGGCGGGCCGCATCAGCCGCCGCCTGCCGTAGCGATCCGACAGCGGTCCACCGATCAGCAGCGCCGGCACGATGCCCAGGACGTACTCGAACAGCAACAGATTCACGGTGGTGACCGGCAGGCCGTCGTTCTTGTACATCACCAGCAGCGGGGTGAATTCGTTTCCGCCCCAAGCGATCGCGAAGATCGCCGCGGCCACGCCCCACCAGGCGCGAGGGGCGGTGGCGACGCGGGCCGGGCGGAAATCGACGGCGGCCGGTGCGGTCATCACAGTCCTCTCAGTTCGAGCTGGTGCACACCCGACAGATGGTCGGCGAGTGCGGTATCGAAGGCCGTGGTATCTCCGGCGGCGATCAGATCCGTCAGCCGCGCATGCTGTTCCACGATGCGGGCGGTATTCATCGGCGCGCGGTGCAGGGCGACGCTGTTCATCCGCCGCTGGCGTTCGCGCAGCGAGTCGTAGAACCCGGTGAGCAGCGGGTTGCCCGCGGCGACCACGTAGCCGCGATGGAAGTCGGTGTCCTCGGTGGCGAAGCGCGACAGCGCCTGCCCGTCGGAGGCATCGAGGTTCGCGACGAGTTCGCGCTGGCGGGTCAGCGATTCGCGCAGTGTGTCGAGCAGCGGCGGCCGGTCGTCGGCGGTGAGGGCGCGTACCGCCGCGGTCTCCACGACATAGCGGGCATGGGCGACGTGCTCGGCCTCGTGCGAGGGGATCGGGACAACCAGTGCGCCGCGTTTGGGATACAGCCGCATCCAGCCCTCGGTCTCCAACCGCAGGAATGCCTCCCGGACCGGAGTGCGGGAGGTACCCAGATCGTTCGCGATCTCGCCCTCGCTGATCAGCTCTCCGCCGGGCAGCGCGCCGGTCAGAATGCGCTCCTTGATCTCCCGGTAGGCGCGCTCAGCCGCTGAATACGTCTTAGACACAAGTTGTAGCTTAGCGGGGACATGGGATGAATTGCCATGTGGGTGCGGACACGTCCGGGCGGCCCCGCGGTGTGTTGCGAGGGCATCGCAACCGATGTGACGCCCCGCACAGTACGGCCCGGTAATGCTGTTTGGGCTGTCGCTGAGCTGGGAATACGGCCCACTATCGGCGGGGTTGCGCGATCGTGTCCGGCAGGGCCGGTCGCCGGTGTTGACCTCCGCCGCTATAGGTGTAACTATGGGAAACAGTTACCCATGCGAGATGGAGAGGCTGTGACGACGATGTCCGTTGCCGCGACGCCGGAAGTAGACCCTGTGGTCGCCGAGGCCATGGAATACGCCCAGAAGCTGCTCCTGCTGTCCGAGGGGTCGGTCAACAAGCACTTCGATCCGTTCACCGACATCGACTGGGACAACCCCGATTTCGCCGCGACCGCCGGCGAGAAGCGGTGGATCCTTCCGGAATCCGCCGACCCGCTGGGGCGTCACCCCTGGTACAAGGCGCTGTCGGACGAGCAGAAGATCGCCCTCGGCAAGTACCGCCAGGCCAATGTCGCCAAGGTCGGCCTGCAGTTCGAGTCGATCCTGATCAGCGGCATGGTCACGCACAACTTCAGCCTGCCCAACGGCTCGCCCGAGTTCCGGTACTGCTCCCACGAGATGATCGAGGAGCACAACCACACCCTGATGTTCCAGGAGATGGTCAACCGGATCGGCATCGACGTGCCGGGGATGGGCCCGCTGGTCCGCAAGCTCCGCTACTTCGCCGCGCCGGTCGCCGCCCGGTTCCCGAACCTGTTCTTCATGGCGGTCCTCGCCGGTGAGGAGCCGATCGACCACATCCAGAAGCAGATCCTGCGCTCCGGCGAGGAAGTGCATCCGATCATGCGCGGAGTCATGGCGATCCACGTCGCCGAGGAGGCGCGCCACATCTCCTTCGCGCACGAATTCCTGAAGAAGCATGTGCCGGAGTCGAATCCGGCCGCGAAGTTCGTGCTGTCGCTGGCCATGCCGATCGTGATGTGGATCCTCGGCCGGTCCATCGCCACCCCGCCGAAGTCCTTCTTCAAGGAGTTCGACATCCCGGAGGACGTCCGCAAGGAACTGTTCTACGGCTCCGCCGAGGCGCGGCAGACCTTCGCCGACTACTTCATCGACGTGCGGGCGCTGGCCAAGGAGCTGGGCCTGATGAACCCGATCTCGAAGAACGTCTGGAAGCTGCTGAAGATCGACGGTCCGGCCAGCCGGTACCGCTCCGAGCCGCAGCGCGCCAAGACCAAAGCCGCCTGAAGGGTAGCCATACAGTGCCGTATGTAGTCACCCAGTCGTGCTGCAGCGACGCCTCCTGCGTCTACGCATGCCCGGTCAACTGCATCCATCCCACGCCCGACGAACCGGATTTTCTGACGGCGGAGATGTTGTACGTCGACCCCGCGGCATGCGTGGACTGCGGGGCGTGTGCCACGGCCTGCCCGGTGGACGCCATCACCTCCTCGAAGAAGCTCACCGCGGAGCAGAAGCCGTTCATCGAGATCAACGCCGATTTCTATCGTCAGGCGCGCCCGCGTCCCCTGTTGGCCAAGCCGGTGCCCGCCGCCGAGGTCGACACCGATCGGGGCGCGATGCGCGTCGCAATCGTGGGTTCGGGCCCCTCGGCGATGTATGCCGCCGACGAGCTGCTCACCCAGCCGGACGTGACGGTGACGGTATTCGACCGGCTGCCGGTGCCCTACGGCCTGGCCCGCCACGGTGTCGCACCCGACCACACCCGGACCCGGCAGGTGAGCCGGTTGTTCGATGTGATCTCCGCGCAGCCCGGATTCGGGTCGTATCTGAATGTGGCGGTGGGCGACGATATCTCGCACGCCGAACTGCTGGACCACTTCGACGCGGTGGTCTACGCCGTGGGCGCCTCCTCCGACCGCAAGCTCGGTATTCCCGGCGAGGGTCTGCCCGGCAGCCTGTCCGCGACCGAGTTCGTGGCGTGGTACAACGGCCATCCCGACTATGCGCGCCGCAGTTTCGATCTGTCACAGCGGCGCGCGGTGATCGTCGGCAACGGCAATGTCGCGCTCGACGTGGCCCGGATTCTCACCATGGATCCCGAATTGCTCGATGCCACCGAGGTCTCGCCGGCGGCGCTGGACGCACTGCGGCACAGCAAGATCGAGGAAGTGGTGATCGTGGGTCGCCGCGGCCCGGCCGAATCCGCCTTCACCGTCCCCGAATTCGTGGGGCTGCTCGGCTCCGATCTCGACATCGTCGTGGAAGGTGATGTGCCGGAACCGACTCCGGACCTGCCGCAGAAGGTCGAACAGAAGCTGAAGTTACTGCGCAGTGTGGCCGACCGCCCGGTGGGCGCCCGCAAGCGCATCGTCTTCCGCTATCTGTCCTCGCCGGTGGCGCTGGTCGGTACCGACCGGGTGACCGGGATCGAGCTGGTGCGCAACGAACTCGTCACCGACGAGGCCGGTGTCACCCGGGCCGTCGCGACGGAGGAGATCGAGACCCTCGACACCGCGCTGGTTCTCGCCTCGGTGGGTTACCGCGGTGTGGCCGTGGCGGGGGTGCCGTTCGACGAGCGCGCCGGTGTCATCCCGAACGCCGACGGCCGGGTGCTCGAATCCGCCGACGGCGCGGTGGTTCCGGGAACCTACGTGACCGGTTGGATCAAGCGCGGCCCGACGGGCTTCATCGGCACCAACAAGTCCTGCGCACAGCAGACGGTGCGGCAGCTGGTCGACGACTTCAATGCCGGCCGTCTGCGCCGGCCCACCGCCGACGCCGCCGATTTCGATCGGCTGGTCCAGCGCCGCCGTCCCGACGCGGTGCGCGGAGGTGCCACGGCCCAGCCGTGGTGGAAGCGCAAGCTGCTCGCTCGCTCCTGAGCCGGATATCTCGACCGACCGCCCCGATCCGTACGGATCGGGGCGGTTGTCGTTTTCGGCAACCGTCCAGTCATTCGGCATGACTGCCTCGAATTCGGTCTCGTGAATGTCATTGTCGCAATTCCATAGAAAACCGGTCGGTATTCCGTGGGATCAACTGTGAAATGGCCAGTTTTGCCAGCTATTCTCCTGCGGTAGGTGAATTCAGTCTTCCGATCTTGTCATCTACCGTGTCCTATCAGGTCTTTTGCGTGATCGACCGGTGAGCGTGAAAGCTTTTCCGCCCATTCGGTTTCCGTGATCGAGACCGACCAGCTAACCTGTGTTCGCTATTTGGTAAACGACCGCGACCACATGGTTGAACCACTGGGGCCGTGGTCTCGGTGCGTTGACGGGATGGCAATGACGGTTGGCTTCGGCATGAGCATCGGCACAGTGAATTCCGTGTGGGCGGCAACTGCCGGTGATCGCGACCGTCCGGCGGTCCGCGTGCGCCGCACGGCGGTCACCGTCGACCGGTCCGGAGCGGTGCGGGTCGGGGGAGCGCCTCGATTCGCACCGGTGGTCACGGATTTCGCCGATCTCACCCAGCCGCGCGAGCCGGTGTCGCTGGGCGGCCGGATCCGATCCTCGGCCGATCTGGTCGCCGCGGTGGCCACCTGCCTGATCGATGCGAGCGGTCCGGAGGCCGGGCCGGTCCTCACCTATCCCGCCTGCTATACCGACCGGCAGATCGCGTCACTGCAGTACGCGCTGCATCGCCGCGGCGCCTTCGATGTGATTCTGATGCCCGAACCGGTGGCCGCCGTGGAATGGCTCGACGACGAATACGGCCTTACCACAAGCAGTTCCACGCTCGTCTACGATCTGGGCGCCAACAGCCTGGACGTCGCGGTGGTCCGGACCGAGGCGGAATGGAATCAGCGCGGGGTGCTCGGCTCGGCGCTGCGCTCCGATGCCTACGGCGGCCGGCCGCTGGGCGCCGTCCTGGCGCGCTACGCGCGGGCGCTGGCTCCGGACGTACCGGCCCCGGTGTCGAAGGTGGTGCCCACCGAGGACACCCGGCGCCTGCGCGCGTGGCATGTGCGCAATTCCCTTCGGGTGGTGCGCGATTGCCTGAAGCGTGCGCGGGTGAGCATCGACGACATCGACCGCGTGCTGCTGGTCGGGGGCGCCGCGCGGCCGGTCGAGGTCGCGGAGGTGCTGGCCGAACTGGGACCTCCCGTGATCGTCCCGCCGGATCCGGCGCATACGGTCGCGACCGGCGCCGCCATCGCCTCGGCCCGATTCGCCGCGAGCAACAGCACGGTCGGGCGGTATGCCCGGGGGGCGGCGGTCGTGTCCTCCGCCGCGGTCGTCTCCGCCCTCGCGATGTCGGCGGCGACCATGATCGGCGGTGGCCCGCTCGGTACCGACGGTCCGATCATGGAATTCGCCCCCGCGCTGGCCGGCCCGGCGGACGCGTTGCGCGAGCAGATCGGTGAGCTGCCGCAGGCGCCGGGATTCGGGGCCGGATTCGCGGCGCTGGCGGCCCGGGCCGACACCCTGATGGGCACCTCGCTGTCCGGTTTGCGTGGCTACGCCGGTGCGGCGCACGACTTTTCGCGCAGCATGACCGATCGGGTGGAGAACGCGCTGCGCGAATACGGTGCCGTCACACCCTGTGTTCCGCCCCGGGCGAGGACCTACTCCGATCCGGCGCGTTTCACCAATCCCATGCCGTTCGTGAACTCGGGTGCGGCGGCGCTCCTGGCCGCCGGCGCCGCGGCCCGTAACCTGCCCGGCACGGGACATCCCGGTCAGCCGGGATCCGGTGACCAGGGCACCCCGCCCGACGGTTCCACATCCGGGGACTCGTCGAAGTCCGGGAACCCGGCGCCGAAACCGGACGGTTCGACCACGCCCGCGCCCGGTACGAACCCCGCGCCCATCGGCGACACGACCGCGCCTGCCGGTGCGACGTCCGGAGATTCGCATTCCGGTGAGGCCGCGTCCACTCCGGGATCGGGCCACTCGAGCGGCACCGCGGACAGCGGTGCGGGCTCGGGCGCGACGTCGGACGCCGACTCGAATCCCGCCGGAGGCGCGAGTACGCCGTCGAACGGCCCGGGTTCGACCAGTGCCGAATCGCATGGGCCGCAGGGCGACTCCGCGAACTCCGGTGGTGCGCAGAACTCGGGCGCGGAGAACTCGGGTACCGAGAGCTCCGGTGCCGAGAGCTCCGGTACGGGCAACTCCGATACGCAGAGCTCGGGAGCCGCGAACTCGGGCGCGGCACACTCCGGTGACGCTACGAACTCCGACACCGGAACGAATCCGGGTGGTGCGGGAACGTCCGGCGACGGCACGAACTCCAACGGTGCGGCGAACGCGGGGGACCACGCGAAGCCCGGTTCGTCGGCTCCCGCGGGTGGCGGCACCGATTCCGCGCCGGCCGGTGGCGCCCAAACCGCTCCCGGTACACCGTCTTCCGATACCGTCCCCGGCGCGGGAACGGCCCGCACTCCCGGCCCCGGGGGCGGCACGGCCACACCTCCCGGCGGCGCTACCCGCCCCGGCGCGACGAACCCCGCCCCGGCCGCCCCCGTTCGCCCCGGCGGCGTCGCGCCGAGCCATCCCGGCCTGGGTGCCACCCCCGGCGGTGGCTTCCACGGTGGTGGACTGGGCGGTGGTGGGCTCGGCGGTGGTTTTCACGCCGGCGGCTTCGGTCACTGACACGGTGTGCCGACCGGGTTCGGCCACCGATGCCGGGCCCGCGGCTACGATGCCGGGCCTGCGGCTACGATGCCGGGCCTGCGGCTACGATGCCGGGCCTGCGGTTACGAGGCCGGCCGCTGATCCAGGACGTCGAGGTAGTGCTGGTTGGACATGATGCCGAGCAGATTGCCGAACGGGTCGATCACCGAGGCGGTGACGAAGCCCGGACCGCGTTCGGTGACGGGCTGATGTTCGGCAGCGCTGAGTTCCCGGAGCCGGCGCAGGGACGCGTCCACATCGTCGACATGCCAGTACAGCAGCGCGCCGCCGGTCCGGTGGGCGGGGTCCGGGCAGTAGCGGCGGTCGATGATGCCGAGTTCCTGCCGGTAGTCGCCGATGCGGAACTCGATATAGCCCGGCACTTCGAAATACGGTGCGGTATCGAGCAATTCGCTGTACCAGCGCTTGGCGGCGGCCAGGTCGTCGGCGTAGTAGGACACCGTTGTCATTCCTCGCAGCATCGGTCTCTCCTCGGTCGTTGCGGTCTCTCATACGATCTTCGCGCTCAAAGTGCTCACCAAATGAGCACTTTGTTCGGCAGAATGGCCGTATGCGCGCCGACCGTCTGATCGCCACGCTGCTCCTGATGCAGGCGAGGGGCCGGGTGACCGCCGCCGAGGTCGCCAGGGAGCTCGAGGTATCCGTGGCGACCGCGCGCCGCGACCTCGAGGCGCTGTCCTCGGCGGGGGTTCCGGTCTATCCGCAGCCCGGACGCGGCGGGGGGTGGGCGCTGGTCGGCGGCGCCCGGACCGACCTCAGCGGAATGAAAGCCGACGAGGCGCGGGCGTTGTTCCTGCTGCTCGGCCCGGCCGCCTCGGCCTCGCCGGCCACCCGATCTGCGCTGCGAAAATTGTTGCGGGCCTTGCCGGAGACGTTTCGCGAGGAGGCGTTGGCCGCCTCGGCGGCGACGCTGATCGACCCGGTCGGCTGGGGCCGGCAGCCACACTCGGAGCCGCCGGAGGTCGCGGTGCTGCAGCAGGCCGTCACCCGGCGACGACCTGTCCGCTTCCGCTACGGCCCGGACGGTCGCCAACGTGTCGTCGAGCCGTGGGGCGTCGTCGACAAGGACGCGGTGTGGTACCTGATCGCCGGAACCGGCCGAGGGCGCCGGACCTATCGGGTCGATCGCATGAGCGAGGTGACCGTCGAGGACGGCGTCACCGTCGTCCCGGCGGATTTCGACCTGGCGCAGGCGTGGTCGGACATCGTCGAGCAGATGGAACGCCGCCGCGGCGACGTGTCGGCGATCGTGCACGCCGATGCCAGGATCGTGCCGGTCCTGCGTGATCGGCTGGGCCGGCACTGCGTCGAGGACGGTCCGGTCGACGACGGCCGGGTGCGGCTGCGGGTCAGCGCCCACCTGCCGCGCGCGATCGCCGAACAGCTCGCCGGATTCGGAGGACGCCTCGAAGTCGTTGCCCCCGAATCGGTTCGGCGCGAGCTGGCCGCGCTGGCGGCCGAACTCACCGCGATCTATCGCTGATCCGAGAGCTCAGCAGGCGGTGAAACCGCCGTCGACGGCGACCGCCGCGCCGGTGACGAAGCTCGCCTCGTCGGAGAGAAGGTAGGCGCACAGGGATGCGATCTCCTCCGCGCGGGCGATCCGGCCGAGGGGATGCAGCGCCGCGACCGCTGCCTCGCCTTCGGGCGTGGCACCCATGGATGAGCGGAATGCGGGAGTATCCACCGCGCCGGAGACCAGTGCGTTGACCCGCACGCCCTCGGCGGCCGTCTCCAGCGCTACCGCGCGGGTCAGGCCGACCACGCCGTGTTTGGCCGCGACGTACGGAGCGACCGAGGCCATGCCGACCACGCCGAGGTTGGAGGCGTTGTTCAGGATCGCCCCGCCGCCGGACGCCAGCAGTGCGGGGACCTGGGAGCGCAGGCCGAAGTACACGCCGGTGAGATTCAGTTCCAGATCGGCGCGCCAGCCGTTTTCGTCGATGTCCTGCACCTGGCCGAAGGAGTTGACGGCCCCGGCGTTGTTGAATGCCGCGTCCAGTCGCCCGAATTCGTCGATGGCGGTGCGGGTGAGCCGCTCCACGTCCTCGGCCACGGTGACGTCGGTCGGCACGAAGACGGCCCGGCCGCCCTCGGAGCGAATGTCCGCTGCGATCCGGTCCCCGGCCTCCTTACCTCGGGAGCCCAGCACCACCGCGGCGCCCTCGGCTGCCACGCGCCGGGCCACGGCCGCACCGACCCCACTGCTCGCGCCGGTGATCAGCACGACCTTCGATTCGAACCGGTTGTCCATTGTCGTCTCCATATCCGTTGTCTGCCACGAGATCTCGTGGCAGATGCCAGTCAAGTCGCGCGGAGCCGGCAAAGCTGGCGGGATTCGGACCTGTAGTTGATACGTCATGCAACGGCCGGGCCGGCATACCGCCGGGTAACGGAGGCGGGACTGTCAGTGCAGATGCACGATCGGTGACAATGACTCGGTGAACAGTCCTCGACTGATTGCCCTGGATGTGGACGGGACCATCCTGCAGGCGGGCGCACCCATGAGCCCGCGGGTGCGTGCGGCCGTGCGCGCCGCGGTCGACGCGGGCGCTCATGTGGTGATCACCACCGGCCGCACCCTGCTGGCCACCCGTCTCGTGATGGAGGAGCTGGGACTCGAGGAGGGCCAGGCGCTGTGCTCGAACGGCGCTGTGCACGTCGATATTTCGAACTGGGAGCCGCTGGCTGTGCACACCTTCGATCCGGAACCGGCGGTCGCGACACTGCGCGCACTGCTGCCCGACATGGTGCTGTCGGTGGAGAAGGTGGGCGTGGGCACCTGGGCCACCGGCTACTACCCCGGCAGTTTCCGGCTGGGCGAATTCCGCTTCGTCGACGACGCGGAGTTGAGCCTGGAACCCACCACGCGGCTGAACGGCTGGTGGCCCGGCGGCAGCCTCGACGAAATGATCGACGCCGTCGGCGAACTCGATCTCCCCGGTGCCGGCTGGGTGCACGGCGAGGACGAGCCGTGGCTGGTCGCGTCCAAACAGGGTGTGTCCAAAGGCTGGGCGCTGGAACAACTTCGCCTGGCTCTCGACATCCCGCTGGAGCAGACCCTGGCCATCGGCGACGGTTACAACGACATCGAAATGCTCACCTGGGCAGGGCATTCCGTCGCCATGGGGAACGCGGTGCCTCCGGTTCACGAGCTCGCCGACGAAACGACCGCCGATATCAGCGAGGACGGGGCGGCCCTGGTGCTGGAGCGCTGGTTCGGAGGATGAGCCCCGGCGTCCGAAGCCGCGCGACCGACGCGAGGCCGGGCCGAATCAGGCCGAGAGCTCGAGAGACGGCCGCCCGGCGGCGTGATAACGGTCGAGCGCGACCTCCGTGAGGAACCGGTGCGGCCCGATCGGGGGTGCGTGTACGAGGCCGGGTTCGGCCTCGGCCAGCCGATCGATGAGCAGTCCCGGGGCGAGGAACCACGGCGCCACCATCACCCGGCGGGCTCCCCGGCTGCGCAGTTCCGACACCGCTCGGGCCGGCGACGGCTGGGTGGTCGCGAAGCAGATCGCGGACCGCCAGCGGGTGCCGTGCGTGAGCGCCGCCGCGACCTCGGCCGTGATCCGGTTGGCGGCCGCGGACGAGGACCCGACGGCTGCGACCGCGATACCCAGGCCGGCATCGTCGCGATCGGCGCCCGCGCCGAGCGCTCGATCCCGCAACGCAGCCACGAGTCGCGCGTCGGTTCCGAGCACATCGGCCTGTGTGATCCGCAGCAACGGATGCCGGTGGCGGGCGGCCGCCAGCATGCCGGGCAGATCCACCCGGGCGTGAAACGCGCTGCCCAGCAGCAACGGAACGACGATGGCTTCGGTATGTCCCTGTGCCGCAACGGCATCGATGACCTGCTCCACCGAGGGGGTGTTCAGATCCAGGAATGCCAGTCGTACGTCGACATCCGGACGCTGCTCGGCGATCTCGGCGACCACGGCCGACATTGTCGCCGCGGAACGCGGATCACGGCTGCCGTGTGCGACCGCGATGAATGCCGGGGCGCGCCCGTCCCCGTCTCCGGCAAGCCCCGCGCCGGAGGGCATCGCATGCGCGGCGAACGGCCGCAGCGACCGCTCGCCGTTCCCGAATGCCCCACCGGCCGAACTCATCTCAGTTACCGACCTCGACCGAGGTCAGCACGTCGCCCACCAGGCCGGCGGCCAGGGTGTTACCGCCCGCCGGGTCGATGAGCAGGAAGCTGCCGGTGTAGCGGTTGACCCGGTAGTCGTCGGCCGCGATCGGCTCCGCGACGCGCACCGAGATGCGGCCGATATCGTTGAGCGCCAGCGATTCCGGATTCGGATCGGCGGCCAGGTTCTGCTCGTCGAACCGCTCGATCAGCGCGCCGACGATGGCCTGCGTGGTCCGGGTGCCGTGCTTGAGCAGCAGGCGGGCGCCCGGCCGCAGCGGCTTGTCACCGAGCCAGCAGACGGTCGCGTCGAACGAATCGATCGGTTCGGGTGCGTCGGCGGCCGCGACGATGGTGTCGCCGCGCGAGATGTCGACCTCGTCGGTGAGCAGCAGGGTCACACTGCGACCCGGCTGGGCGGAGGGCAGTTCGCCGTCGGCGGTGTCGATGCGGTCGACCGTGGTCCGGATGCCGGAGGGCAGCACCACGACCTCGTCGCCCTTGGACACCACGCCCGCGGCGACCTGTCCCGCATAGCCGCGATAGTCCGGATACTCCGCCGTTCGCGGACGGATCACGTACTGGACGGGGAAGCGCAGCCCCACCTGATGGCGGCCGGTGCTGTCGGCATCGACCGGCACCGACTCCAGGTGCTCGATCAGCGAGGGGCCGTCGTAGAACGGGGTTTTCTCCGACCGCGACGCGATGTTGTCGCCGTGCAGCGCCGACACCGGAATCTCCACCACGTCCTCGGCGGCCCAGCCGAGTGTGCTCGTCAGCTCGGTGAACTCGGCCACGATCTGCTGGAACACCGCCTCGGCATCGTCCACCAGATCGATCTTGTTCACCGCCAGCACCAGCTTCGGCACACCCAGCAGCGCCATCACCGCGGCATGGCGCCGGGTCTGCTCGATGACCCCCTTACGGGCGTCGACCAGCAGAATCACCAGCTGCGCCGTCGACGCGCCGGACACGGTATTGCGGGTGTACTGCACGTGGCCCGGGGTGTCGGCGAGCACGAAGGACCGCTTCGGCGTCGCGAAGTACCGGTAGGCCACATCGATCGTGATGCCCTGTTCGCGTTCGGCGCGCAGCCCGTCGACCAGCAGCGAGAGATCGGGAGTGGCCAGACCCTTGTCGACCGAGGCCCGGGTGACGGCGTCGATCTGGTCGGCCAGCACCGATTTCGTGTCGTAGAGCAGGCGTCCGACCAGTGTGGACTTGCCGTCGTCGACACTGCCGGCGGTGGCCAGTCTCAGTAGGTCGGACATCAGAAATAACCCTCTCGCTTGCGGTCTTCCATGGCGGCCTCGGAGACGCGGTCGTCGCCGCGGGTCGCGCCACGTTCGGTGAGTCGCGACGCGGCGACCTCGGCGAGGATGTCGTCGTTGGTCGCGGCATCGGAAAGTATTGCGCCGGTGGTGGATCCGTCACCGACGGTGCGGTAGCGCACCGACTTGACGACCAGCTCCTCACCCTCGCGCGGACCACCCCAGGAACCGGGGGTCATCCACATGCCGTCGCGCTGGTACACGGGCCGCTCGTGCGCGTAGTAGATGGTCGCGAGTTCGACGTTCTCACGCGCGATGTAGCGCCAGATGTCGAGTTCGGTCCAGTTGCTCAGCGGGAACACCCGCACGTGCTCACCGGGCGCGTGCCGGCCGTTGTACAGGTTCCACAGTTCCGGGCGCTGCCGCTTCGGGTCCCAGCGGCCGAACGCGTCGCGCAGCGAGAAGATCCGCTCCTTGGCCCGCGAACGCTCCTCGTCGCGCCGGCCGCCACCGAAGACCGCGTCGAAGCGATTCTCCGCGATGGCGTCCAGCAGCGGCACGGTCTGCAGCGGGTTGCGGATACCGTCGGGCCGCTCGGTGAGCCGGCCGTCGGCGAGGTACTCCTCGACGCTGGCGACGTGCAGCCGCAGCCCGTACTTCTCGACCACGTGGTCGCGGAAGGCCAGCACCTCGTCGAGGTTGTGGCCGGTGTCCACATGCAGCAGCGAGAACGGCAGCGGCGCGGGCCAGAATGCCTTGAGCGCCAGATGCAGCAGGACCGTGGAGTCCTTACCGCCGGAGAACAGGATCACCGGCCGCTCGAATTCGCCCGCCACCTCACGGAAAATGTGGATGGCTTCGCTCTCGAGGGCGGCGAGGGTATCGAATTGTGTATCGGTCACCGTGGAAGTCATGAGGCGTGCAACCCGCATTCGGTCTTGGCGAGGCCGGCCCAACGGCCGCTTCGCGGATCGGATCCCGGTTCCGGCTTCCGCGTGCACGGAGCGCAACCGATGGACGGATATCCCTCCTCGACGAGAGGGTTGACGAGAATGCCGTGCTGGTCGATGTACGCGGCCATCTCGTCGTCGGACCAGGCGGCGATCGGGTTGATCTTCACCAGGCCGAAGCCCTCGTCGAAGGAGATCAGGGGGGCGTTGGCCCGGGTCGGTGCCTCCACGCGCCGGATGCCGGTCACCCACGCGTTGTAGGGAGCCAGCGATTTCTTCAGCGGCACCACCTTGCGCAGCCGGCAGCATTCACCGGCGTCGCGGGCGAACAGATCCTTGCCGAGCAACCGATCCTGTTCGGCGACAGTGTGTTCGGGCCGCACGTTCACGATATTCACGCCGTACACGGTCTCGACCGCGTCCCGGGTGCCGATGGTTTCGGCGAAGTGGTAGCCGGTGTCGAGGAACAGGATGTCGACGCCGGGCCGCACCTGCGCGGCCAGCTGCACCAGGACCGCGTCCTGCATGTTCGAGGCGACGATGTAGCCCGAACCGAACGTGTCCTCGGTCCACTGCAGCAGCTCGGTCGCCGAGGCGTCCGGGCCCAGCCGCGCCGCGCCGTCCTCGGCGATCCTGCGCAGCTCGGCTTCGCTCAGCTTGTCCAATGTGGTTGCCATACTGAATCTCCCGTTACCGAAGGTCGGCCTCGTCGGCGCGGACAGCCCATTGCGCGAACCGCTCACCGCCGTTGCGGTTCTTGACGAAATTGCGGACGACACGCTCGATGTAGTCGCCGAGCTCCTCGCTGGTCACCTTGTGCTGGCGCAGCTTGCGGCCGAAGGCGGCATCGAGCCCGAGCGTGCCGCCCAGATGAACCTGGTAGCCCTCGACCTGATTCCCGTTGCCGTCGTCGACGAGCTGGCCTTTGAAGCCGATATCCGCGATCTGCGAGCGGCCGCAGGAGTTGGGGCAGCCGTTGATGTTGATCGTGACCGGAACCTCGAGTTGCGCGTTGATGTCGGCCAGGCGCTGCTCGAGTTCGGGCGCGAGCACCTGCGAACGCTTGCGGGTCTCCACGAACGACAACTTGCAGAACTCGATACCGCTGCAGGCCAGCAGGTTTCGCCGCCACACGGACGGGCGGGCCTGAAGTCCGAGCGGCTCCAGCTCGCTGATCAGTTCGTCTACCTTGTCGTCGGGAACATCGAGTACCACGAGCTTCTGGTACGGGGTGAACCGGATCCGATCGGCGCCGATCCGCTCGACCGCGTCGGCGACCTTGGTCAGGATCGTCCCCGAGACACGGCCCGCGATGGGGGAGAAACCGATCGCGTTGAGCCCGTTGCGCAGCTTCTGCACACCCACATGATCGATGGGACGGGTGGGCTTCTCCGGCGCCGGGCCGTCGATGAGCTTGCGCTGCAGGTACTTGGTTTCGAGAACTTCTCGGAATTTCTCGACGCCCCAGTCCTTGATGAGGAACTTCAACCGCGCCTTGGTCCGCAGGCGGCGGTAGCCGTAGTCGCGGAACAGCGAGACGACCGCCTCCCACACATCCGGCACCTCCTCGAGCGGCACCCACGCGCCGACCCGCTGCGCGAGCATCGGGTTGGTGGACAGGCCGCCGCCGACCCACAGGTCGAAACCGGGGCCGTGCTCGGGGTGTTCGACGCCGATGAAGGCCACGTCATTGATCTCGTGAACCACATCCTGCTGGCCGGAGATCGCGGTCTTGAACTTCCGGGGAAGGTTCGAGTACTCCTTCTTGCCGATGTAGCGGCGGGTGATCTCCTCGACCGCCCAGGTGCCGTCGATGATCTCGTTCGGCGACTCACCGGCCAGCGGGGAACCGAGCACCACACGCGGGCAGTCGCCGCATGCCTCGGTGGTCTGCAACCCGACCGCCTCGATACGCCGCCAGATCTCCGGGACGTTCTCGATCTCGATCCAGTGGTACTGCAAGTTCTCGCGATCGGACAGATCGGCGGTGTCGCGGGCGAACTCGGTGGAGATCTGGCCGAGGGTGCGTACCTGCTCGACGTTCAGCGCGCCACCGTCACAGCGGATGCGCATCATGAAGTACTTGGCTTCGAGCAGATCGATGTTCTCGTCACCGGTCCAGGTGCCGTCGTAGCCCTGCTCACGCTGGGTGTACAGGCCCCACCAGCGGAAGCGGCCGCGCAGATCGCTCTTGTCGATCGAGTCGAATCCGCCCTTGGCGTAGATGTTCTCGATGCGCGCGCGGACGTTGAGCGGATTGTCGTCCTTCTTGCTCTGCTCGTTCGCGTTCAACGGCTCCCGGTACCCGAGGGCCCACTGGCCCTCGGACTTGCGGCGGACCGGTTTGCCGGTGCGTTCGCGCGGCCCGGAGGCCTCCGGACGGGGCCGGGCACGACGCTCGCGGGCGAGGCGTTCACGATCGGCGCGAACGGACTCGGGGGTGGGACCGGCGTCGGTACTCGACGTCATAGGGTCGCTCCTGAAGAAGATGGATCAGGCCTTGCGGCAGGCGGGAGGGGCTGGCTCGCGCCTTCGGTGTTCAGCGAATCGGGCCGATGGGCATCGCGACGGATGCCGGGAACCGGGAAAGGGGAGGCCGAGCTACCGGAGGCGATCCGGCAGACAACTGGCACTGCAGACACGCTTGAAGTCGACATGGCGGCGCGCCACGAGTCGTACTCCAAGTCCGGTCATGAAAGTTATTGTGCCATGTCAGATGGGTCTTTCCGACGGGTGGGTCATATTCTCCGCAAAAAAGCGGGAAATTCCCTGGACGGCCGTCCTAATTTGTGAGATGCGTCATAGATCAAGCGGATTCGCCGGTTGCCATACCGGCGGGTCCGTTCGCGGGGGCGCCGAGCGGGTCGGTCGAGGCAGCACGACGAGCTTCCCGGTCGCCTCGTCGTTCTCCATCCGGCGGTGGGCCTCGGCGATGTCGTCCAGCGCGACAACCCGGTCGATATTCGGACGCAGAACACCCGCTTCGACGCTGTCGACGATGCGCTGCAGCACGGCCGTGCTGCCCGCGCAGTCGTCGCTGTGGAAGGCGGTGAGCCCGGTTCCGGACGGGATCATCGCGATCGGCTCGAAGTCCGGGATCAACCACCCGCTGAGCGAACCCGCCACACAGACCGTGCCGCCGCGGCGAACCAGACGAAGCGAATCCACTACCGTGCGCGCCCCGACCAGATCCAGGACGTAGTCGGGGCCCTCGGCCCAGATCGCGCGCACGGCCTCGGCCAGAGATCCGCCGTCGTCGGTCAGGACGTGATCGGCGCCCGCCGCGATCAGCGCCGGCACCTTCGCGGGCTGCCGGGTCGTGGTCGCGGTCTCGATACCCTCGGCGGCCGCGAGGGAGATCGCGGCCATGCCCACCGACGAGGTTCCGCCGCGAATCAGCAGCCGCGCCGCGCGCTGCCGCCGCGCGGACAGGACACCCGAGGTCGCCAGCGCGCCATGGGCCGTCATATACGTTTCGGGCAGTGCGGCCAGTACGTGCCACGGCAATGTGGTGCGGATCGGCATCAGCAGCGCGTTCGGCAGCAACGCGAATTCCGCGTACCCGCCGTCGAATTCGCGTCCCATCCCGCCCATCACCGCCGCGACCGTCGTCCCCTCCGGCAGGCCGGGATCGGTCGAGGCCACCACGTCGCCCACGCATTCGATACCGAGTACGCGCGGGAACTCGACCGCCGGGGAATGGCCCTGCCGGGTCCGCAGTTCCGAGCGGTTCACCCCCGCCCCGCGCACCCGCACCAGGCTCCACCCCGGCCTGACCTGTGGAATCGGGCGCTCTCCGATCTCCAGCACCTCCGGTCCGCCCGCCCGCACACAGACCACCGCACGCATCGTCGTCTCGCTCATGCGTTCACTGTCGTGGACTGCGAGGCCGGCCGACCACCGATAGAATGCCACGTTATGCCCGTTCGCCGCCACGCCGCCGAGACGGGGCCGACGTCGCGTCTGTGGCCGTCCGGGGGCGTTCACCAGTGGGCTTCGGGAGCGTCGAGTTCGGTCCACGCCCATGCGCGCGGACATCTGGTGTACGCCGCCCGCGGTGTGCTCTCGGTGCACACCGATCGCGCGACGTCGATCGTGCCGGCCAACCGGATCGGCTGGACCCCAGCCGGATTCACACATCAACACCGCGCGCACGGACGCACCGACATGCGGATCGTCTTCCTCTCCGCGGCGCCGGCCCGGCTGCTCCCGGATCGCCCCGCGGTATTCGAGGCCACCGATCTGGCCCGCGAGGTCGTCCTCAGTCTCACCGGGCCTCGCGACCACGACCGCGGTGCGCGCGCCCGGCTGCACCGCGTTCTCGTCGACGAACTCCGGGAAGCCCGCGAGCGTCCGCTGCAACTGCCGCAACCCCGCGACGACCGATTGCAGGCCGTCGCGCGGATCCTGTACGACAACCCCGCCGACACCACCGCGCTGGCAGAACTCGGGCGGGCGGTCGGCGCGGGTGCGCGCACGCTGAGCCGGCTGTTCCACGACGAGCTCGGCATGACCTTCTACGAATGGCGCACCCAGCTGCGCATCTCGCACGCTCTGGTGCTGCTCGCCGAGGGCCACGACGCGACATATGCCGCGCACACCTGCGGGTGGGCGAACCCCAGCGGTTTCATCGCGGCGTTCACCGAGATCGTCGGCACCACCCCCGGCAGATACGCCCGCTCGCATCGGACCCATCACGGGCAACCGGCGCCGGAGGCGGTCGACTAGCCGGTGTGCCGCCGGTCACTGCACCGCACCGGGCACACTGGTGGGGTGACCGCATCCGCCCCCGAACAGACCACCGACGCGCCGACGCTGCGCGATTTCGGCGGCGGGCCGTTCGGGATCTACGTGCACGTCCCGTTCTGCGCGACGCGCTGCGGCTACTGCGATTTCAACACCTACACGGCGGGCGAGCTGGGTTCCAGCGCCTCGCCGGAGTCGTGGCTCGCGGCGCTGCGCGGGGAATTGACCACGGCGGCAGCGGCTTTCGCGGAATTGCCCAGCGCGCAACCGCCGGTCTCGACGGTGTTCGTCGGCGGCGGCACCCCGTCGCTACTGGGCGGTGACGGCCTGGCCGCCGTCCTCGCCGCCATCCGCGCCGAATTCTCCCTCGCCGCCGACGCGGAGGTGACCACGGAATCCAATCCGGAGTCCACCTCACCGCGGTTCTTCGACCAGATCCGGGCCGCCGGCTACACCCGCGTCTCGCTCGGTATGCAATCGGCCGCGAGCCACGTCCTGCGCATCCTGGACCGCACCCACACGCCCGGCCGCGCCGGGGCCGCCGCTCGCGAGGCGCGAGCCGCCGGTTTCGACCACGTCAATCTCGACCTGATCTACGGCACGCCCGGCGAATCCGATGCCGACCTCGACGCCAGCCTCGACGCGGTCCTCTCCGCCGGGGTCGACCACGTCTCCGCCTACTCCCTGATCGTCGAGGACGGCACCGCCATGGCCCGCAAGGTCCGCCGCGGCGAA
Organism: Nocardia mikamii NBRC 108933; assembly: GCF_001613505.1. Classification (GTDB taxonomy): domain Bacteria; phylum Actinomycetota; class Actinomycetes; order Mycobacteriales; family Mycobacteriaceae; genus Nocardia; species Nocardia mikamii. Next base: position 445,357 of record NZ_BDCM01000014.1, on the reverse strand, counting down.
CTCCCCGCACCCGACGAAGACACCCTCGCCGCCCGCTACGAACGCATAGACGCCCGCCTCAGCGCCGCCGGCTTCGACTGGTACGAGGTATCCAACTGGGCCACAACACCTTCCGCCCGCTGCCGGCACAACCTCGGCTACTGGGACGGCGGCGACTGGCTCGGCGCCGGCCCCGGCGCGCACAGCCACCTCGGTGGGGTGCGCTGGTGGAACGTGAAGCATCCGGGCCGCTACGCCGAGCGCATCGCGTCCGGCACCGGACTACCCGCCGCCGGATGGGAGGCGCTGACCGACGCCGAGCAGTACACCGAGCGGGTGATGCTGCGCGTGCGGTTGCGGTCCGGGCTACCGGTCGAGGAATTGGATGCCGATGGGCGTGCGGCACTCGAGAGTGTGGTCGCCGAGGGATGGGCCCGGGTGAGCGGTGATCGGCTCGTCTTGACCGATCGAGGGCGCCTGCTCGCCGACGGAGTCGTCCGCGATCTGCTGAGCTGACAGTCGCCCCCGGCGGCGAGCCGAAATCTGGCCGCGCACTTCGAGACCTGGATCGAAAGAGCCGTTCGCCGCCTGCGCGAGGAGCAACCCGCCACCTGGCAGCGATCCGGTGGATCGGCCGATTTCGCCCCGAATTCGGCGCTGCCGCCCGGACGCGGGCCCGGACAGCGTAGGGTTCGAGACAACTTGAGGAGATCCATGTCACAGGCACGCCACATCACACTTGTCCACGAGCAGAGCGAGTTCGCCGAAACGCGTGCCGCGGAGAAAGCCGAGGCCGCACGGCGCGGCGCGCTCGCCGCGCGGGCGGTGGCCAGTCATTCGACCGGAGTCGACGACTGCCAGGCGCTGCTGACGATGCTCGGATTGGATGCGGCGGCAGGCAAACTCGTCGGCGAATCGGACTGAGTTCGCGCATCGGGCGACGATCGGACGTCGTCGCCCGCGCCTCCGGTGATTCCACCCCGTTCCACTGCGCGACCGGGTAGCCGGCGCCGGTCCGGTATCACTGTGCGACCTCACACGCGGGAACTCGTCCGCACAGGAACTAAACTGGTGTCGGATCAACCGGGAATCCGCGTGGTCGATGCTGCCCGTGTGCGGCCGTGTGGACCCCGAAGGCGAGCGAGGAGGTGGGGCCGATGTCGAGCACCGAGAAGCGGCGGCTGGAGGTCCTGCGCGCGATCGTCGCGGACTACATCGCGACCAAGGAGCCGATCGGGTCGAAAACGCTGGTGGACAAGCACAATCTGGGTGTCTCCAGCGCCACCGTGCGCAACGATATGGCAGTGCTCGAGGCCGAGGGCTACATCACCCAGCCGCACACGAGCTCCGGTCGCATCCCGACCGACAAGGGCTATCGCCAGTTCGTGGACAACATCGCCGAAGTCAAGCCGCTGTCGAATGCCGAGCGCCGCGCGATCATGGAGTTCCTCGAAAGCGGCGTGGACCTCGACGACGTCCTGCGCCGCGGGGTGCGGTTGCTGGCGCAGCTGACCCGGCAGGTCGCGATGGTGCAGTACCCCACGGTCTCGGCGTCGACGGTGCGCCACCTGGAGGTCGTGGCCCTCAATCCGGCCCGGCTGCTGCTGGTCGTGATCACCGACACCGGGCGGGTCGATCAGCGGCTCGTCGACCTGGGGGCGGTGATCGACGACGAGGATCTCGCGGCCCTGCGCGGCATGCTCGGCAAGGCGATGGACGGTAAGCGTCTGTCCGCTGCCTCGAGCGCCGTCGCGGCGTTGCCGGAGAACGCACCCGCCCGGCTGCGCGATGTGCTGATCCGGGTGTCGACCGTACTGGTCGAAACCCTGGTGGAACATCCGGAGGAGCGGCTGGTGCTGGGCGGCACGGCCAACCTCACCCGCAACGCCGGCGATTTCGGCTTCCCGGGCTCGCTGCGTGCCGTACTCGAGGCGCTCGAGGAGCAGGTGGTGGTGTTGAAGCTGCTGGCCGCCGCGCAGCAGCCCGGCACGGTGACGGTGCAGATCGGCGAGGAGACTCGGGTCGAGCAGATGCGCGGTACCTCCGTGGTATCCACCGGGTACGGTATGCCGGGTACCGTGCTGGGAGGTATGGGAGTGGTCGGCCCGACCCGGATGGACTACCCCGGCACGATCGCCTCGGTCGCCGCGGTCGCCCGTTATATCGGTGAGGTGCTCGCGGAACGATGAGCCCGCCCCGGTAACCGGGATCCGCGCCGGTCGGCAACGCGTTCGCCGGTCGGCCACAGTGAACATGGCAGCATCGGCTGTGAGCAGGGATGCTGGACGACACCCATTCGGAACAGGACTAGAGACTCAAGTGGCACGGGACTACTACGGAATCCTCGGCGTCGGGCGCAATGCGTCCGACCAGGAGATCAAACGCGCCTACCGCAAGCTGGCCCGGGAACTGCACCCCGACGTCAACCCGGATCCCGACGCGCAGGAGCGGTTCCGCGAGGTATCCACCGCCTACGAGGTCCTCACCGACTCCGAGAAGCGCCGCATCGTCGACATGGGCGGCGACCCGATGGAATCGGCGGGCGCGGGCGGTGGCTTCTCCGGCGCCGGCTTCGGGGGTCTGGGCGATGTGTTCGAGGCCTTCTTCGGCGGTATGAACGCGACCAGTTCGCGCAAACCGCGCGGACGGGTGCAACCGGGCGCGGATTCGCTGCTGCGGACCCGGCTGTCGCTGGCCGAATGCGCGGTCGGCGTCACCAAACACCTCACCGTCGACACCGCGGTGCTCTGCGATCTGTGTCAGGGCTCGGGCACCAACGGCAATTCCAAGCCGGTGCGCTGCGAGACCTGTGGCGGCGCGGGCGAGGTGCAGACCGTGCAACGCTCTTTCCTGGGACAGGTCATGACGTCCCGGCCGTGCCCGACCTGCCGCGGTACCGGCGAGACCATCCCCGATCCCTGCCGCAAATGCGGTGGTGACGGCCGGGTGCGTGCCCGCCGCGAGATCGCCGCGCCGATTCCGGCCGGTGTGGCCAACGGCATGCGGGTGCGGCTGGCCGCGCAGGGCGAGATCGGCCCCGGCGGCGGACCGGCCGGCGACCTCTACGTCGAGATCGTGGAGCAGCCGCACGACACCTTCGTCCGCGACGGCGACGATCTGCACTGCACGATCCGGGTGCCGATGGTCGATGCCGCACTCGGCACCACGGTCGTCATCGACACCATCCTGGACGGGCCCACCGAACTGACCATTCCGCCGGGCACCCAGCCGGGCGAGGTGTCGGTGCTGCGCGCCCACGGCATGCCGAAGCTGCGCTCCAGCTCGCGCGGCGATCTGGTCGCGCACCTGGACATCGTGATCCCCACCAAACTGGACAACAAGCAGTTCGATCTGCTGCGCAAGTATCAGGCGATGCGCAACGGCGAACACACCGAGGTGCTCTCGGCCCAGTCCGAACACAACAGCGGATTGTTCGCGCGGTTGCGCGCCTCGTTCAGCGGTCGCTGAAAACGCCGTGGCCGCAACGGTTTTCTACCTCGACGACATACCGCCGGTCGGCGCGATCGCGGTGCTCGACGGTCCCGAGGGACGGCACGCCGCGACCGTGCGCCGCATCCGGGCCGGCGAGCCGATCACGCTCTCCGACGGTGCGGGACTGCTCGCCGAATCCGAGGTCGTGGCCAGCGCACGGGATCGACTGGACCTGAAGGTGCTCGACCGGGTGGTCGCCCCGCCCGTGTCGCCCGCGGTGACGGTGGTGCAGGCGCTGCCCAAATCGGATCGCTCCGAACTCGCGGTCGAATTGATGACCGAGGCGGGCGCCGACGTGATCGTGCCGTGGCAGGCCGCGCGGTGTGTCGCGAACTGGGAAGCCAAGGCGCGCAAGGGGGTCGACAAATGGCGGGCGGCGGCCCGGGCGGCGGCCCGGCAGTCGCGGCGGGCCTACATCCCCGAGGTGACCGAGCTGCACCGGACCGCGGATGTCGTGGAGTTGGTCCGGACAACCGTCGCGGACAACGGCCTGGCGATCGCACTGCACGAATCCGCGGCGGCGCGATTCGCCGAGCTGCCGTTCCCGCAGACCGCGCCGATCGTGTTGATCGTGGGCCCCGAAGGCGGTCTCGACGAGTCGGAGCTGGATGCGCTCACCGCGGCGGGGGCCACGGTCGCGCTCCTGGGGCCCACGGTGTTGCGCACCTCCACAGCCGCGGCGGTCGCGCTCGGTGCGGTGGGGGTTCTGACTCCGCGCTGGTAGGTCCCGGATCCGTCCGGCATCTGCGGTCCCCGGGTGCTGCGGCGTGGTCGTCAGGCGCGGCCGTCGAGACCGGCAGGGGCGGCCTCGGATGCGCCGGCCGGAAGGCGTGACCGGGCGCTTTCGGATCGCAGCCGGAATCCGAGGGCGGCCACCAGTCCCGCCGCGACGATGATCAGCACGCCCACGTACAGCGCGAGTCCGGCCCAGCCGTGCCAGCCGTAGGCCAGTCCCGCGAGCGCGCCGACCACGGAACTGCCGACGTAATAGGCGAACAGGTACAGCGACGACGCCGCCGCGCGGTTGCCGTGCGCGGTGGCTCCCACCCAGGCGCTGGCCACGGAATGCGCACCGAAGAAGCCCGCGGTGAACAACAGCAGACCCGGCAGCAGAATCGCCAGATGGTCGGGAATGGTCAGGAGCAGCCCGACTGCCATGGTGGCGAGGGAGATCGCCACGACCGGGAACCGGCCGCGCCGATCGGCCAGCCGGCCCGCCGCGGTGGACGAGACCGTGCCGGACAGATACATCAGGAACACCGCCCCCGCCGTGGCCGCGGACAAACCGAACGGTGACTGGATGAGCCGGTAGCCGAGGAAGTTGTACACCGACACGAATCCGCCCATCAGCAGGAAGGCCAGCCCGAACAGCGGCAGCAGCGCGCGGTCGCGCAGATGTGCGGCGAGATCGCCCAGCAGGGCACCGACGCCGAGAGGCCGTGCGACGAAGTAGCGCGAGGGCGGCAGCATCCGCACGAACCACACCGTGCACAGCGCGGCGCCCACCGCGAAAATCGTTGCGCCCCAACGCCAGGACGCCACCTCCAGGGTGAAGGCCGGGATCAGCCGGCCGGCCAGACCGCCGATGGTGGTGCCCGAGACGTAGATGCCCATCGCCGCGCCCAGTCCGGCCGAACCGATCTCCTCGGCGAGATAGGCCATCGCCACCGCGGGGACGCCGGCGACGGCGATGCCCTGAACCGCCCGCCCTGCCAGCATCACGTCCAGATTCGGGCTGAACGGCAGCAACAGGCCGATGACGCTGGTCGCCACCGCGGACGCGATCATCACGCGGGTGCGCCCGAACCGCCCCGACAGCACGCTCACCGGGACGATCGCCACCGCCAGCAGTCCGGTCGTCAGCGAGACCGCCAGTGCGGCGTGCGCGGGCGTCGCGCCGAAGGCCGCCGACAGGCTCGGCAGCAGTGCCTGCGCGCTGTACATCGAACCGAAGGTGGTGAGTCCGGCCGCGAAGAGGGCGAGGGTGATCCGTCGTTCGCGGCGCGCGTCCTCGGCCGTCCGGGTGGGAGCGGTGGTCACGGTCGCGCTGGTCATTCCTCCACCGTGGCTCCGCACGGCTGGAAAAGGAAATGCATAATGATCGGTAAGTTGATGCAATTGCCGCATTAGGCGAGCTGAGCGCGGGGAGCCTTCCGATGGCGAGTGACGATTGGCACTGGTTTCTGACCCTCGCCGAACTCGAGCGCGTGGGCGCGGCGGCCGACCGGCTGCATCTGGCCCAGCCCACGCTGTCGCGCATGCTCGCCCGGCTCGAACAGCGGCTCGGCACGCGATTGTTCGACCGGCACGGTAAGCGGCTGACGCTCAACGAATCCGGGCGCATCTTCTACGAACACGCCCGCCGCGCCCAAGCCGAACTGGACGCCGCGGGCCGGGCACTCGCGGATCTGGCGAATCCGGCGCGGGGGTCGGTGCGGCTGGCGTTCGTCCATTCCTTCGGCGGCCGGGTGGTGCCGGAGTTGATCGCCGGTTTCCGGCGGGTGTCGGGGCGGATCACGTTCCGGCTCGACCAGGGGCCCGCGAACGTGGTGGCCGCCGAGGTCCTCGCCGGCACGGCGGATCTGGGCCTGACCTCGCCCGAACCCGCGCTGCCGGGACTGGGCTGGCGCACGCTGTTCCGGCAGCGCCTCGCGCTGGGAGTGCCGGTCGACCACCGGCTGGCGGGACGGCGGCAGATCCGGCTGGCAGAGGCCGCCGAGGCCGAATTCATCGCCATGCCGACCGGTTACGGGATGCGCAGAATTCTCGACGAGCTTTGTGCCGCAGCGGATTTCCGCCCGCGGATCGCACTGGAATCCAGTGATCTGGTGACCGTTTCGGGTCTGGTGGCGGCAGGACTCGGCGTGGCGTTGCTGCCGTTGGAGGAACCCGCGGTGCGGGGCCCGCAGCCCGGGCCGGTGCTGGTTCCGCTGTCGGATCCGGGCGCCGCCCGCGCGGTCGGGCTGATCTGGTCGGCCGACGCGGTGCCCGGCGAGGCGGTGCGCACCTTCCGCGACTTCGCCGTCGAATGGGCGCACCGCAGCGGTCGGTGAACGGGCGATGACGACTGCTCATCTTCCGGGTGAGCGGCCCTGAGCTGGGGCTGGAGATCAAATAAGTGGGCGGTGTCGGTGCCGCGCGATAGACTTTGAGAACAGGAGAGGATCCGTTCGAGACCGGAAAGCAGGCCATAGCCCCTTTTGCGAACATCAGGCGATATCGGCGACCCGACAACACCCACGACCGGCATCGGAGCCGGTGCCCCCGGCAATGGTAACGGTTCGGGTCCAGCGGCCCGGACGGTGCGTTCCAGCATCGAACTGGCCCCCGAGTCCGTGTTCGGATTCCTCGGTTCCGCCGACGCGAACCTGCGTGAACTCGAAGGTCTCCTCGACGCCGACATCCACGTGCGCGGGAATTCGGTCACCCTCACCGGTAAGGCCGCCGATGTGGCGCTGGCCGAGCGGGTGGTCGAGCAGCTCGTGGCGTTGACGGCGCACAATCGCGTCGTCACCCCGGAAGCGGTCCGGCATACGGTCTCCATGCTGACCGAGGGGTCCTCCGATTCTCCGGCCGAGGTGCTGAGTCTGGACATCATCGCCCGGCGCGGAAAGACGATCCGCCCGAAGACGCTGAACCAGAAGCGCTACGTCGACGCCATCGATGAGCACACCATCGTCTTCGGCATCGGGCCGGCCGGTACCGGTAAGACGTATCTGGCGGTCGCCAAGGCCGTGCAGGCGCTGCAGAGCAAGCAGGTCACCCGCATCATCCTCACCCGTCCGGCGGTGGAGGCAGGGGAGCGGCTGGGTTTCCTGCCGGGCACGCTGAACGAGAAGATCGACCCGTATCTGCGCCCGCTCTACGATGCCCTGCACGACATGATGGACCCCGAGGCGATTCCGAAGCTGATGGCCTCCGGCGTGATCGAGGTCGCCCCGCTGGCGTACATGCGCGGCCGCAGCCTCAACGATTCGTTCATCATCCTGGACGAGGCACAGAACACCACGCCGGAACAGATGAAGATGTTTCTGACCCGGCTCGGCTTCGGCTCGAAGATCGTCGTCACCGGCGACGTCACCCAGGTCGACCTGCCCGGCGGGACCAGGTCCGGACTGCGGGTGGTCAGCGACATCCTCACCGATATCGACGACATCCATTTCGCGGAGCTCACCTCCAGCGATGTGGTGCGCCACCGGCTGGTCTCGGAGATCGTCGACGCCTACGACCGCTACGAGTCCGATGCCCGCCCGCAGGTGGCGCGGCACTACCCGGGCGGCAACCGCGCCCAGCGCCGCGCGGCCGACAAGGCGGCTCGCCGCTGAGTAGCTCGAGCGGCTCGCCGCTGAGTAGCTCGACCGGCTCGCCGCTGAGTGACCGCAGCGGCTCGCCGCTGATGTGGTGGTGAGCCCCCGCGCGGCCCCCATTAGGCTGGCAGGGTGAGTATCGAGATCGCCAACGAGTCGGGCATCGACGTATCGGAACCGGATCTGGTCAGCGTCGCGCGGTTCGCGATCGAACGGATGGACGTGCATCCGGCAGCCGAATTGTCGATGGTGCTCGTCGATCTCGATACCATGGCCGACCTGCACATGCGGTGGATGGATCTGCCCGGGCCCACCGATGTGATGTCGTTCCCGATGGACGAACTCGAGCCCGGTGGCCGCCCCGACGGCGCCGAACCGGGCCCCTCGATGCTCGGCGACATCGTGCTCTGCCCGGAATTCGCCGCCGCCCAAGCCGGTAAGGCCGGCCATTCCCTCGACCACGAGCTGGCGCTGCTCACCGTCCACGGAGTGCTGCATCTGCTCGGCTACGACCACGCCGAGCCGGAAGAGGAGAAGGTGATGTTCGGCCTGCAGAACCGTCTGCTCGCCGAATGGTACGAGAGCCTGCGCGAGGCCGCCCGCCGCGCCGAACTGGCCGAGCGCGACCGCCGCCTGCTGGGTAAGACCGGATTCACCGCCCCGGGCGACCCCCTGGACCCCGCATGAGCGGTCAGGGCCGGAGGCGGCAGCGCAGCGTCACCACGCAGGCCCGAGCTCATGCGGCCATCGAATACAGCATGAGCGGTCAGGGCCGGAGGCGGCAGCGCAGCGTCACCACGCAGGCCCGAGCTCATGCGGCCGAGGGCAGAGCGTGAACTGGCTGATCCCACTGCTGCTGGCGATTCTGCTGGTGCCGGTCGGCGGTGTCTTCGCGGCGATCGATTCCGCGTTGATGACGGTCTCACCGGCGCGGGTCGACGATCTGGTCCGCGCCGACCGTCCGGGCGCCCGCCGCCTGGCCCGGATCACGATCGACCGGCCGCGCTATGTGAACCTCATGGTGTTGCTGCGGCTGGCTTGTGAGATCGCGGCGACGGTCCTGCTGGCCGCCGCGCTGAGCGAGGTGCTCAGCTGGGGGTGGGCGCTGGCCGTGACGGCGGTGATCATGGTCGTGATCGACTATGTCGTCATCGGTGTCGGCCCGCGCACGCTGGGCCGCCAGCACGCGTATTCGATCTCGCTGGCGGCCGCGCTGCCGCTGCAGGCGATCGGGGCGCTGCTCGGCCCGGTGAGCCGGTTGCTGATCATGATCGGTAACGCCATCACCCCTGGTCGCGGATTTCGCAACGGCCCCTTCGCTTCCGAAGTGGAACTGCGCGAGATCGTCGACATGGCGCAGCAGAGCGGTGTGGTCGATTCCGAGGAACGCCGCATGATCCAGTCGGTGTTCGAACTCGGCGACACCGCGGCCCGGGCGGTGATGGTGCCGCGCACCGAGATGGTGTGGATCGAGGCGGACAAGACGGTGGCGCAGGCGATGTCGCTGGCCGTGCGGTCCGGGCATTCGCGCATTCCCGTGGTAGGCGAGAACGTCGACGACATCCTCGGCGTGGTCTATCTGAAAGATCTTGTGCCGTATGCGGATCGGGGCCGCAGTGTGCAGGTGCGGGCGGTGATGCGGCCGGCCGTGTTCGTGCCCGATTCGAAACCGCTCGACGCTCTGCTGGACGAGATGCAGCGTCGCCGCAATCACATGGCGTTGCTGGTGGACGAATACGGCGGCATCGCCGGGCTGGTCACCATCGAGGACGTCCTCGAGGAGATCGTCGGCGAGATCGCCGACGAATACGACACCGACGAGATCGCGCCGGTGGAGGAGCTGGGCGAGGGGGTTTACCGCGTCTCCACCCGGCTGCCGGTCGAGGATCTGGGCGAGTTGTTCGGCCTGGAGATCGAGGAGGAGGACGTCGACACCGTCGGCGGCATGCTGGCCCACACGCTGGGCCGGGTGCCGCTGCCGGGATCGGAGGTGGTCGCGCACGGGCTGCTGCTACAGGGGGAAGGCGGCGCCGATGCCAGAGGGCGGGTGCGCGTGCACACCGTCGTCGCGCGCCGGGCGGGGGAGCCGGGCGACCTGTCGGGCGCGCTCGCGGAGGCGGTGCGCGGCGACCGTCGGGGGCGGGAAGAGACGTCGAGATACGAGAACGGAGATGGCGATGACCGAGGGTGAAACCGCCGAATTGAACACCACCGAATTGAGTGCCGAGGACGGCAAACTGCTGGTGCTGGCCCGCGGTGCGATGGGACGCACCGGCGGGGTGGCGGGCGCGGCGATCCGCGATACCGACGGCCGCACCTACGCCGCCGGCGCGGTGGACCTGAACGCGTTGTCGCTGTCGGCGCTGCAGGCGGCGGTGGCGGCCGCGATCTCCAGCGGTGCGGAGGGGTTCGAGGCGGCGGTGCTGGTCGGCGGGCAGGATGCCGATCCGGGCGTGGCCGCGGTGCGGGAGGTGAGCGCGTCGGCCGCGGTCATCGTCACCGATCGCAAGGGTGCGACCTACCGCACCGTCGATGCCGGAACCGAGACGGCGCGATGAGCGTCCAGCAGCCCGGCGAGGGCGAATTCCGTTCCGGCTTCGTCTGTTTCGTCGGCCGGCCCAATACGGGTAAATCCACGCTGACCAATGCCATGGTCGGCCAGAAGATCGCGATCACGTCCTCGCGGCCGCAGACCACCCGCCACACCATCCGCGGCATCGTGCATCGCGACCACGCGCAGCTGATCCTGGTCGACACTCCGGGACTGCACCGGCCGCGCACGCTGCTGGGGCAGCGCCTCAACGATCTGGTGCGCGACACCTACTCCGAGGTCGACGTGATCGCGCTGTGCATCCCGGCCGACGAGAAGATCGGACCGGGTGACCGCTGGATCGTGCAGCAGGTCAAGCAGATGGCGCCGAAGACGACCCTGATCGGCGTGGTCACCAAGATCGACAAGGTGGACAAGCCGCAGGTCGCCGAGCAACTGCTCGCGGTCTCGCAACTGCTGGGTCCCGAGGCCGAGGTGGTTCCGGTCTCGGCGGCCAAGGGCGAACAGGTCGAACTGCTGGTCGATGTGATCGCGTCCAAGATGCCGGAGGGCCCGGCGTTCTATCCCGACGGTGAGCTGACCGACGAGCCCGAGGAAACCCTCATGGCCGAGCTCATCCGCGAGGCGGCGCTGGAGGGGGTGCGCGACGAGCTGCCGCATTCGCTGGCGGTGGTGATCGAGGAGATCATGCCGCGCGAGGAACACGAGGGCATGCTCGACGTGCACGCCCTGCTGTACGTGGAGCGGCCGAGTCAGAAGGCGATCATCATCGGCAGACGCGGCGCCCGGCTCAAGGAGGTCGGCACTGCGGCGCGCAAGCAGATCGAGCACATCCTGGGCACCCGCATCTATCTGCATCTGCACGTGAAGGTCGCCAAGGACTGGCAGCGCGATCCCAAGCAGCTGCGCAAGCTGGGCTTCTGATCGGGGCTCCCGCCACGGAGCGGGCCGCTGCTCCGGCCGCCCGCATCGGCGGCAGGCGTTTTCCGGCCGCGACCCGGCGGTCGGTCTGCTCGGCCTCGGCGGGTTCGCTCGAACCCCTGGTCTCTTTCCGGCGCCATGGTCTGTGATCTCCGTCTCGCGGGCGCTCCCGCGACGCCGCGCCGATCTGGTCACCCGCTCATATCGGATTCGCAGTTGGCCGTAGTCGAATTGTGATGTGCGATTCCGGTGTTTCCGCAGGAGCGCGCGAACTGTGTGCGCACGCACATTGTGAGACGGGCCTACGATCCTGGCGTGAAGTGGATGTCCCGGGCGTTCGGCTCGAAAGAGCTGCCGCCACAAGTGCGTTCGGATCTGGAATCGGAAGGGATCGTCGTATTCGGCCCGGTGAGTGGATCGCTGGCCAGACGCAATTATCGGACACCACTGCACTACGGTTCTTCCAGTTGGGAGAATATCGTCGGCGGAACCATCGGGATGAGCAGAAAACGCCTGGTCATCTGGGGAAATCGGGAGGCGTTGGTCGACGTCTGGCTGGGGCACCCGGCCGTCACCATGGAACTGCAGGGGCCCGAACGCATGCTCGTCGAGGCCGACCGCGGCGCGATCGACCCGATCCGCACCGGCTGGACCACGTTGCTGCTGCGCACAATTCACGCACCGCGCATCGCGCAGCTGTATGCGGAGGGCCTGCCGCGCAGCGTGTAGAGGCCACGACGGCCCGGCGCATCCGAGCGGGACGGATGCCCGGCGAATCGGTGGCGGCTACGTCGGCCGGGCGCGGCACGTGTCGCCCGGCCGGGGGCCGAGTGGCGTGGGGACGCGGGCACGTCGGGGTGGCGTGGGAGACTGTGAACGTGTTGTTGTATCGGGACCAGGCGATTGTGCTGCGCCAGCACAAGCTGGGGGAGGCCGATCGCATCGTCACGCTGCTCACCCGTCAGCACGGGCTGGTGCGGGCGGTGGCGAAGGGGGTGCGCCGCACCCGGTCGAAATTCGGCGCGCGGCTGGAACCGTTCGCCTATATCGATGTGCAGCTGTATCCCGGACGCAACCTCGACACCGTGACGCAGGTGTCCACGGTGGAGGCGTTCGCCGCCGATATCGTCGCCGACTACGGTCGCTACACCACCGCCTGCGCGGTGCTGGAAACCGCCGAACGTCTCGCCGGTGAGGAGCGCGCCCCCGCGCCCCGCCTGCACACCCTGACCGCCGGCGCCCTGCGCGCGATCGCCGCCGGTAGGCGCCCGCACGAACTGATCCTCGACGCGTTCCTGTTGCGCGCCATGGGTTTCGCGGGCTGGGCGCCCGCTCTCGACGAGTGTGCCCGGTGTGCCACCCCCGGCCCGCACCGCGCCTTCCACGTGGCCGCCGGGGGTGCGGTCTGCGTGCACTGCCGCCCGCCCGGCTCGGCCACGCCCGCGGTCGGGGTCCTGGAATTGATGAGTGCGCTCAATCGCGGGGACTGGACCGGACTCGACGTGGTGGCCGAGTCCGTCCGCCGCCAGGCCAGCGGGCTCACCGCCGCCCATCTGCAATGGCATCTGGAACGGCAGTTGCGGACGTTGCCGTTGATCGAGCGCTCTCGTCCGCACGAGGCGGCGGAGTCGCCGGCGTCGCGGGTGGGATAGACCGGCCGGCTACCCGAGGTCGGCGAGCTGCGGGACCGCCGGCGCCATGCCCTCGATCCACGCGGCGGGTGAGCCCGTGGTCGGGGTGATCAGCACCGCGTCGATGCCCAGTTTCGCGTAATCGGCCATGCTGCGGACGAATTCGTCGCGAACGTCCGGATTCGGGCGCGGGTTGTTGGCCATGATCGTGGTGCGGATGGTGTCGAAATCGCGACCGACGTCGTCGCAGTGGCGGCGCAGCACGTCCAGTTTGTGGGCGACATCCTCCGGCGAGGTGCCGAACAGATTGCAGGCGTCGCCGTACTGTGCGACCAGCCGCAGCGTCTTCTTCTCGCCGCCGCCGCCGATCAGCACGTTCGGGCGATGGATCGGCTGCGGTGAGCACAGCGTCTCGGCCAGCTGGTAGTACTTGCCCTCGAACGGCCCGTTGTCGCGCGGATCCCACATCTGCGCGCAGATCCGCAGCGTCTCCTCCAGCCGCTCGAACCGCTCGGCCAGCGGCGGGAACTCGACCCCGAGCCCGCGGTGCTCGCGCTCGAACCACGCGGCCCCGATCCCCAGCGTGGCCCGCCCGCCCGACAGCACGTCGAGGGTGGTGACGATCTTGGCGAGCAGACCCGGATGCCGGTAGGTCACGCCGGTGACCAGCAGTCCGAGATCGATCGAGGTGGTATGTGCCGCAAGGTATCCCAGCGTGGTGTATCCCTCCAGCATATTCGCCTCGGCCGGTAGCCCGGTCGGCTCGATCTGGAAGTAGTGATCCATGAACGACAACCAGGTGGCGCCCGCCGCCTCCGCGGCCTGCCCCACACGCGCCAGCTCTCCCGCGATCGCGGGGGTGCCGCCGTCGATATCGAAGATAGGAATGTGAAATCCGAGCTCCATGGAGTTCTCCTCGTCAGTGACTGACTTCCCGGGGAGAACGCTATGCCCTGGAGCGCACTCCAGGTCAAGAGGTTTCCGGGAATGCGGGCCCTGTGCGCGGCTCGGACGGGGTAATTTCACTTGAAGGTGCCACCAACCTTACGGAGAAAGCTTCGATGTCCCACGAGCTGGTCGAGTTCGATACGGAGAAGGCGCATTCGGCGCGGATGTACGACTACTACCTCGGCGGCAAGGATAATTATCCGGCCGATCGCGAGGCCGCGTCGAAGGTGATGGAGGCGTTTCCGGAGACCGCGCAGGCCGCGCGGGCCAATCGCGAATTCGTCCATCGGGCGGCACGTTTCGCGGCGCGTCACGGCGTGCGGCAGTTTCTCGACATCGGCACCGGAATTCCGACCGAACCGAATCTGCACAACGCCGTGCAGGCCGTCGATCCGCATTGCCGCGTGGTGTACGTCGACCACGACCCGCTGGTGCTGGCCCATGCCCGCGCGCTGATGATCGGTTCGGAGGAGGGGCGTACCGAATACATTCCCTCGGATGTGCGCGATCCGGACGTGATCCTCGGCTCGGAGCCGTTCCGCGCGGTGATCGATCTGTCCCAGCCGGTGGCGCTCAACCTGGCCGCGATCATGCATTTCGTCACCGACGAAGAGGGCGCCTACGACATCGTGCGCAGCTATATGGACGCGTTCGCGCCCGGGTCGTACCTCAGCATCACCCACGCCTCCAGCGATGTGAATCCGCAACGGCTCGCGAAGGTGGCAGCGGTCTACGCCCAGGCCGGGATGAAGGTCGCCCTGCGCAACAAGGCCGAGGTCACCCGCTTCTTCGACGGGCTGGAGATCGTCGAGCCCGGCGTGGTCCCGATGCACCGCTGGCACCCGAATCCGGACTTCTACATCCCGGAGGAGCGGCTCGCGTGGGCCGACGAGGCGTTCGGCGTCTGGGCCGCGGTCGGCGTCAAGCCCTGAGCGGATGCGCGGGCGCAGGTCGGCGGGGAAATCCCACGGCACCGGTCACGAGCGGCGCGCGGTGATGCAGGATAGGTGGCGTGATCGGTAACCGCTCCCAGACCACCCGCACGATTCGTCCGCCGTCACCGCACCCGTCGGGCGCCACCCCGCCCGCGCTGCCGCCGGAATTCGTGCCCAGGCATGTGGCGCTGGTGATGGACGGCAACGGCCGGTGGGCCCAGGATCGGGGGCTGCCGCGCACCGCCGGGCATGAGCGCGGCGAGGCGGTGCTGATGGACACCGTCGAGGGTTGTATCGAGATCGGCGTGAAATGGCTTTCCGCCTATGCCTTTTCGACCGAGAACTGGCGGCGCAGCCCGGACGAGGTCAAATTCCTGATGGGCTTCAACCGCGACGTGATCCGGCGCCGCCGCGACGAGATGCACGAGATGGGCGTGCGGGTGCGCTGGGCGGGCCGGCGACCGCGCTTGTGGCGCAGCGTGATCAAGGAATTGGAGATCGCCGAGGAGCTCACCAAGGACAACACCGTGATGACGCTGACCATGTGCGTCAACTACGGTGGCCGCGCCGAAATCGCCGACGCGGCACGGGACATCGCGCGGGCGGTGGCGGCCGGGCAGCTGGATCCGGAGAAGGTCACCGAATCGACCTTCGCGAAGTATCTCGACGAACCGGATATGCCGGATGTGGACCTGTTTCTGCGCCCCTCCGGTGAGCTGCGCAGTTCGAACTTCCTGATCTGGCAGTCCGCCTATGCGGAGTTCGTCTTCCAGCACACCTTGTTCCCCGATTTCGACCGTCGCGACCTGTGGGAGGCCTGTGTGGAGTACGCCAAGCGCGATCGCCGGTTCGGTGGCGTGAAGTGAGCAACGATCTGACCGTCGCCCGGGAACTGCAGGCCCAAGCCGCCGCCTGCCTGCGTCGATGCGATATCGCCGTGCGGGAGGAGGACGGTGACGCCCTCGGCTTCGAATACGAGGGCGCGCTGTGCTCCCTGCGCGGCGTCACGCTGGCGCCGGGGCTGGATGTCCTCACGCTGACCTGCGTGCTCGCCTGGGATCGCCCCTTGAAGCCACAACTGCACAAGCGCGTCGCCGATCGCAACAACGCCCTGCAGTTCGGCTCGCTGACGATCATCGCCCACGAGAAGCTCGCCGACGTCCTGCTGCGCTACACCTTCCCGGCGGCCGGCCTCGACGACGACGCCCTGGCGACGATGCTGCTGCTCGTCCTGTCCGGTGCGGGCCGCGCCCGCCAGGGTCTGGTGCCCTGACCGGCCCGAAGCCCGTTCAGGCCACGGGTAGTGGATAGGACGACAGCGTCCCGGTCTTCGCGGAACGGCTGCTCATCCGGGTGAAGATCTCGGACATCGCCGCCGAGGACAGCACGCGGTAGGTGAGGTCGCGGCGGCGAATCTGCCACCGGGTCGCGGGCGCGAGGAAGCGGCCCGCGCCGGTGGCGAACTTCTGCGACTTCTCGACCGTGGGACGCATGATGCGCTCGTAGCGGGCATAACCGATCCGATGATCGCCGTTTGCCGCCGCCAGCTCGCCTGCCAAGGTGTACGCGCCGAGCATGGCGTGGCCGGTGCCGTTACCGCCGGGCCCCGCGCACCAGGCGGCGTCGCCGAGCAGCGTTACCCGGCCGCTGGACCACCGGTCGAGCCGGATCTGGCTGAGCGAATCGAAATACAGGTCTCCGGCATCCTGTAGTGCGGTGAGCATCTGCGGCGCTCGCCAGCCGACGCCGGCGAAGTGATCGGTGATGAACCGCTTCTGCGCGGCGACATCGTGGCGGTCGAATTCCGTGGGGGGAGCGGAGAATATGAAGCCGACCATGGCCTGTTCGGGATCGCGGGCGCTGGCGAGTGAGAGGTAGCGGCCCGGCTCGTTGTAGATCACGCCGCTGTGATCGAGTCCGAACGTGTTGGGCACGCTGAACGCGGCGACGTAATAGCCGAGATCGCTCCGGAACTCGTCCTCGTCGCCGAAGACCAGTCGCCGCACCCCGGAGTGCAGTCCGTCCGCGCCGACGACGAGGTCGTAGCTGCGCGAGGGGCCGTGGGCGAACTGCACCCGGACCGTGTCGGCGTCCTGGTCGATGGCGGTGATGCGATCGCCGAAGACGTAGTCGGCGTCTGTGCTGCTGTGGCGGTGGAGGATTCGGGCCAGATCCCCGCGATCGATCTCGACCTCGCCACTGAACAGTGCGGACGGGAATCGCGACACGGCGCGTCCCGCGGCGTCGACGACGAGTTGATCGCCCATACCGGTCTCGTGGGCGCGGATATCGGCGAGGACCCCCATGCGCTCCAGCAACGTGACCTGGTCGCCGCGGAAATCGACGGCCGCGCCGCCGCCGGCGCGCAGCACCGGCGATTGCTCCACCACGGTGACCCGGTATCCGAGGCGTCCCAGCCAGAAGGCGAGTGACGGGCCGCCGATACCGGCGCCGGAGATCAATACGGACAGGCTCATGACTGCTCCCTGCGGGTGGGCTACTGCGTGACAGCTCGACCATACAAACGTCTTATCCATTTGGTCAATCCATTTGGATAAACCGCTTGGAATACCCATTGGCTAGCATCGCCGACATGGGTAACCGGGACGATCTGCTGGCCGGGGCGTTGGTGTGCTTGAAAGAAAAGGGGTGGGCCCGCACCACGGTCCGGGATATCGCCGCCGCGGCCGGTGTCAATCACGCCGCGATCGGCTACCACTTCGGCTCCCGGGACGCGCTGCTGATCGAGGCGTTCACCCAGGCGATGGAGGAATGGGGCCTGCGAATCCAGGAGGCGACGCTCGCCGCGCTCGATTCCGACGCCGGCCCGCGGGAACGCTACGAGGCGTTCTGGCAGCACACGATCGCCTCGTACTCCGAGAACCGGCAGCTCTGGCTCGCCTCGGTCGAGGCCGGGGTGGAAGCGGAGCGTTCACCGCGGGTGCGCGAATTGATGACCCATGCCATGGCCGAGGGGCGCAGCGGTCTCGCCGCCGGGTTGCTGGGCATCCCCGAAGACGCCGTCGACGACCGGGCGGTGCGGACGATCGGCGCTCTGCAACTGGCCCTGATGTCCGGCGTGCTCATGCAGTGGACGCTCGACCCCGAGCATGCGCCGACCGAGCACGATCTCACGGAGGGGTTGCTCGCGCTGGCCGATCGCATCACCGGCGGAACGGGCGGCTGAGTGTTACGGCAGTGCCGTCGAAAGTTGTTGCGGCGCCGACGAATGTGATGCGCGGGACGATGCGCGCCGTCCGCGATCAGTGCGCGATGTGGGCGCAGTCGCGGCAGGTGCCGAACACCTCCATCGTGTGGCTGATGTCGGTGAATCCGTGCTCGCCGGCGATCGCTGCCGCCCAGGCCTCGACGGTAGGGCCCTCGACCTCGACGGTGCGTCCGCACTGGCGGCAGACCAAGTGGTGATGGTGGCCCTTGGAGCACTGCCGGTAGACCGATTCGCCTGTGTCCGTGCGTAATACGTCGACCTTGCCGGCGTCGGCGAGGGACTGCAGGGTGCGATACACGGTGGTCAGGCCGATACCCTCACCGCGGCGGCGCAATTCGTCGTGCAGCTCCTGGGCCGAACGGAATTCCTCGATATCGCCCAGCAGTGCGGTGATCGCGCTGCGCTGGCGGGTGCTGCGAATTCCGACGGTCTTCTCGGCGGTGCCCGTCTTCTCCGGCACGGTCATCCTTCCTCGGCGTGTGCGACGGCGTCGACGACGATGCGTGCCAGATGGTCGTCGACCAGTTCGTAGATCACCTCACGGCCGGTGCGTTCACCGCGCACCACGCCCGCGGACTTCAGAATGCGCAGGTGCTGGCTGACGAGGGGCTGCGTGACGCCCAGCGTATCGACCAGCTCGTGCACACAGCGCGGCGATTCCCGCAGCTGCAGCACGATCGCGATCCGCACCGGCGCGGCCAGCGCGCGCAGCAGTTCACCCGCGTTGTCGAGGGTGGTGCGGGCGGGGACCGCGGGAGCGGTCGGGGCGCGGTAGGGGTACGGGTCGTGCGGGATCGGCGTGGGCGCCTCGACGGCGACGCGGCTTCGACGTGCGGGCACACCGCTGTCGGCGGTCATCGAACCAACTCCTTATTGGAAACCGATGCCATTATTGATATGCATAAGTGCGCATGTCAAGGAGGCAGGCCGGGCTCTCCGTGTCTTTCGCGTCTCGTGAGCGCTCCGAGACTGTGATGGCGGGCCGGCGGTTCGTCATCGGCCCGGTACCGGGCGTTCGTTGCGAAGCGACACTGCTTCGCGGCGCACTCCTGGGGGTCGATAGGCTTGGGCGAATCGATTGCACCCATCATCCAGAGGGAGAGCTTCTACCGTGGCACCCAAGTCGAAGATCGACACCGTCGCGAACCTTGCCAAGCGTCGTGGCTTGGTTTACCCCAGCGGCGAGATCTACGGAGGGACCCGGTCGGCGTGGGATTACGGTCCGCTGGGTGTGGAGCTCAAGGAGAACATCAAGAAGCAGTGGTGGCGGGCCATGGTCACCAGCCGCGACGATGTGGTCGGCCTGGACTCCGCGATCATCCTGCCGCGCCCGGTGTGGGTGGCATCCGGTCACGTCAGCGTCTTCAACGACCCGCTGGTCGAATGCCTGAACTGCCACAAGCGGCACCGGCAGGACCACCTGCAGGAGGCGTACGCCGAGAAGCACAAGATCGACGATCCGGACAGCGTGTCCATGGATCTCGTCGGCTGCCCGGACTGCGGCACGGTCGGCAAGTGGACCGAACCGCGCGATTTCAACATGATGCTCAAGACCTACCTCGGGCCGATCGAGTCCGAGGAGGGCCTGCACTATCTGCGCCCGGAGACCGCGCAGGGCATCTTCGTGAATTTCGCGAACGTGATGACCACCGCGCGCAAGAAGCCGCCGTTCGGTATCGCGCAGATCGGCAAGAGCTTCCGCAACGAGATCACTCCCGGCAACTTCATCTTCCGCACCCGCGAATTCGAGCAGATGGAGATGGAATTCTTCGTCAAGCCGGGTGAGGACGAGCAGTGGCACCAGTACTGGATCGACACCCGCCTGGCCTGGTACACCGACCTCGGCATCGACCCGGAGAATCTGCGGCTCTACGAGCACCCGAAGGAGAAGCTCTCGCACTATTCGACCCGCACGGTCGATATCGAGTACCGCTTCCACTTTCAGGGCAGCGAATGGGGTGAGCTCGAGGGCGTCGCCAACCGCACGGACTTCGATCTGTCGACCCACTCCAAGCATTCGGGCACCGATCTGAGCTACTTCGACCAGAACACCAACGAGCGCTACACGCCGTACGTGATCGAACCCGCGGCCGGCCTGACTCGCTCGCTGATGGCCTTCCTGATCGACGCCTACACCGAGGACGAGGCGCCGAACGCCAAGGGCGTCATGGAGAAGCGGACCGTGCTGCGCCTGGATCGCCGCCTCGCGCCGGTGAAGGCCGCCGTACTTCCGTTGTCGCGCAACGCCGATCTGTCGCCGAAGGCGAAAGACCTTGCCGCGCAACTGCGGAGGAACTGGAACGTCGACTTCGACGACGCCGGCGCGATCGGCCGCCGCTACCGCCGCCAGGACGAGATCGGCACCCCGTTCTGCATCACCGTCGACTTCGACACCCTCGAGGACCAGGCCGTCACCGTGCGCGAGCGGGACTCGATGACGCAGGAGCGGATCGCGCTCGACCAGGTGGAGGGCTACCTGGCGCAGCGTCTGCTCGGCGCCTGAGTTCATCGCCGCGCCGGCGGGTATTCCGGATCCGGACATAACCGAAGACCCGGGCGTCATCGGGGCGAATCGCGCGCAAAAGTGGCAACGACGGAAATATCGCGGTGATCCGAGTCGTTCCGGGCACTGAGAAATCCGAGATTCGGCGGGCCGACTGCGGTCCGGCGAACCCCGCCCACAGGTGCGACGAAAGGTCCTGATCATGGCGCAGGCGGTCAAGTTCGATCGTTACGGCGATGTCGACGTACTCGAGGTTCGTGAAGTGCCGGATCCGCAGCCCGGACCCGGCCAGGTCGCGGTCGAGGTGGTGGCCGCGGGCATCAATCCGGGCGAGGCCAAGATCCGCAACGGCTCGCTGCACGAACGGTGGCCGGCCACCTTTCCCGAGGGGGAGGGCACCGATTTCGCCGGGCGCATCGTCGCGCTCGGCGACGGGGTGAGCGGGATCGCCGTCGGCGACGAGGTGCTCGGATTCAGCGACAAGCGGTCCAGTCACGCCACCCGGGTGGTGGTGCCTGCCCAGCAGGTCACCCCCAAGCCGGTGGGCCTGTCCTGGGAGGTGGCCGGATCGCTGTACGTCGCGGGCACCACCGCCTTCGCCGCCGTGCGGGCCGTGAGCCCGGAGGCCGGCGACACCATCGCGGTGTCCGGCGCGGCCGGTGGCGTCGGATCCATTGTGGTGCAACTGCTCCGGGCCCGCGAGGTGACGGTGATCGGCATCGCCGGGCCGGACAACCAGGACTATCTGCGCGAGCTGGGGGCGGTCGCGGTGGAATACGGTGACGGTCTCGCCGAGCGCATCCGGGAGGCGGCGCCCGGCGGTATCGACGCCTTCATCGACACGCACGGCAACGGCTACGTCGAACTCGCCCTGGATCTCGGCGTGAAGCCCGAGCGCATCGATACGATCATCGACTTCGCCGCCGTGGAGAAGTACGGCGTCAAGGCGGAGGGCAATGCGGCCGCCGACACCATCGACGTGCTCGCCCAGCTCGCCGAACTGGCCGCCGCGGGGACCGTCCGGATTCCGATCGCGGCGACCTATCCGCTCGGCGAGGTGCGCGCGGCGTTCACCGAACTCGAGCGCGGCCACACCCGGGGCAAGATCGTCCTGCTGCCATGACATCTGTCATGGCACAGTCGTGACGCTCGGGCCAGGTACGACCCCCGGTTCCACGCGACAGTGGAACCATGACATCAGCAATGACATCCGGTTCGGCGGAACGGGTCGCCGCCGCACCGGTGATCGAGCTTCGCGGACTGACCAAAACCTTCCGCAGCTCCGCCGGGCCCGTCCGCGCGGTCGACGGCCTCGATCTGACCGTCACCGCGGGTGAGGTGGTCGCTTTTCTCGGCCCCAACGGTGCCGGGAAGTCCACCAGCATCGATATGATGCTCGGCCTGCTGCGCCCCGACGCCGGCACCGCCCGCATTCTCGGCGGAACACCGGCGGAAGCGATTGCGGCGGGCCGAGTCTCGGCGGTCCTGCAATCGGGCGGCCTGCTTCCGGATCTCACCGTCGGCGAAACGGTGCGGGTCGTCGCATCCCTGCATCGCAATCCGCGCCCCGCCCGGGAGGTGCTCGTCCGCGCCGGAATCGACGGTATCGCCGACCGCATGGTGGGCAAATGCTCCGGTGGTCAGCAGCAGCGCCTGCGCTTCGCTCTCGCGCTGCTGCCCGATCCGGACCTGCTGATCCTCGACGAGCCGACCACCGGGATGGACGTGGAGGGCCGCCGCGATTTCTGGAACGCCATCCGCGCCGACGCCGGTCTCGGACGCACCGTCGTCTTCGCCACCCACTACCTCGACGAGGCCGACGCCTACGCCGACCGCATCGTGCTGGTGCGGGGCGGGCGGGTCGTGGCCGACGGCAGTGCCGCGTCGGTGAAGAATCTGGCTTCCGGCCGCACGGTCTCGGCGACGCTGCCCGACGCCGATCCGGCGAGCCTGCTCGCCCTCGCCGGCGTGGACCGCGTCGAGCAGCGCGGTGATCGAGTGCTGGTGCACGGCAACGACTCCGACGTGGTCGCCCGCTATCTGCTGACCAGGACACCGGCCGTCGACATCGAAATCACCGGCCGCAATCTCGAAGACGCCTTCCTCGCACTGACCGGAGACAACTGAGATGACCACATCGACCGCGCCCCGCGCCATCCGTCCGAGCACAGACGGGTTCAGCTGGGGATTCCTGCTGCTCGAATTGCGCCGCATGCTGCGCAACCGGCGCACCGTCATCTTCGCCCTGGTGATGCCGGTGGTGTTCTTCGTGATCTTCGGCGCCCAGAACTCGTCGCGCACCGAGACCTACGGGTCGGCGAACGTCACCGCCTACGTGATGGTGTCGATGGCCGTCTACGGGGCGATGCTGGCCACCACCAGCGGCGGCGCCATGGTGGCGGTGGAACGCGCCGCCGGTTGGGTACGCCAGCTCCGTCTCACGCCGCTGAGCCCGGCCGCCTACGTCGCCACCAAAGTGGCCGGCGCGATGGTGCTCGGATTGTGTTCGGTCGTCGTCGTTTTCGTCGCCGGTGCGGTGACCGGCGCGCATCTGACCACCGCCGCGTGGGTGGGCTGTTTCCTGATCGCGTGGCTGACCTCGGTGGTCTTCGCGGCATTCGGACTGTTCATGGGATATGTGCTGCCCTCGGAGAACGTGATGCAGATCCTCGGCCCGGTGCTGGCACTGCTGTCGTTCGCCGGTGGATTGTTCATGCCGCTGCACGGCTGGTTCGAGACGGTGTCGAAGGTCTTCCCGACCAACGGCGTCGCGACCCTGGCCCGGTTGCCGCTCGGCGACACCACTGCCGGTTCCGCCGCGCTCGCGGTGCTGAACATCGTGGTCTGGGCCTCGGTCTTCGCCCTCGGAGCCGCGGTTCTGTTCCGGCGTGACACCGCTCGCTGACCACCGCGCCGCACCGTCCGCCCCGGTGGACGGTGCGGTAGCGTCGACATCCGGCGGCGACGGCCGAGGCGGGAGACGGAGGGTGACGATGCGGGTACCTCCGGTCGATCGGCCGATTTCGGGAGCGCTGGACCGGATCGCCCGCAGAATGGACCACGAACCCGCTCCGCAGACCGCCATCCAGCATCGACGCCTGCTCTTCGGCGCGGTGCTGGCATTGGTCTGGCTGCTGTATCTGATCGCGCCGATCGTCTCGCAATGGCAGGACGGGCATCGCGGGCGGGCCGTCGCGGCGGCCGCCTGCCTCGCGGTCTTCTGGGTGCTGACGGCCTCGTGCTTCGGTCCGTTCCGGCAACCGGATTGGGAGGAGAAGCATGCGCACGCGGCGCTGCCGGTCTCCTATGAATGGCCGCGATGGGTGGTGGTGGGCGCGCTGGCGGCCCTCGCCGCGAGTTTGACGGTGCTGCTGGGTGTCACCGGTCTGGGCACCGCCATCTACGTCGCGGCCGGCGCCGTGTTCGTACTGCCCCCGGCCAAATCCGGTGCGGTGGTGGCCGGGACAGCCGCGCTGTTGATCGGCCTGTCGCTGCATTACGGCAGTGCGCCGTTGTATTTCGCGTTCATTCCGGTGGTGATGTGGACCGGCCGCGAAGTCGGCCGGCGGCGCGGACAGCTGCGGGAACTGACTCGCCGCCAGCAGGGCGAGCTGGCGATCGTGGAGGAACGCAACCGGGTGGCCCGCGACGTACACGACATTCTGGGCCACTCGCTGACCGTCATCACCGTCAAAACCGAACTGGCGCAACGGCTGCTCGACACCGATCCGTCCCGCGCCCGGCAGGAGCTGGCCGATGTGGAGCGCCTGGCCCGCGAGGCGCTGACCGGGGTGCGCGATACCGTCGGCGGCCTGCGCGAGGTGTCGCTCGCGACCGAACTCGTCAACGCCCGGACGGCCCTGCGCGCCGCCGGTATCGAGGCGGAGCTCCCGGATCCTGCCGAGCTCCCCGCGCGATATGCGGTGATCTTCGGATGGGTCCTGCGCGAGGCGGTGACGAATGTGGTGCGCCACAGCGGCGCCGGACACTGCCGGGTGTGGGTGAGCGAGTCGCGGATCGAGGTCCGCGATGACGGAAAAGGGCTGTCCGGTGGTGCCTTCGGCTCCGGGCTGACCGGCTTGCGCGATCGGGTGCGCGCCGCGGGCGGCAGCCTGACGGTCGAAACACCGTCCGGCGGGGGAACGCTGATCGCCGCGGAGTTCCCGACGGCCGATGGCCGGAGGTGAGCCGGGCAGCGGATACCCCACCGGTCGGATTAGGGTCGCAGCTGTGCGTGTGATGATGCCGATCGGTGAACCGCGGCGGGGGCGATGCCGGTGATCCGGTTGTTGCTCGCCGACGATCAGGCGCTGGTGCGGGGCGCGCTGGCGGCGCTGCTCGGACTGGAAGCCGACCTCGAGGTGGTGGCCGAGGTGGGCCGGGGCGACGAGGTACTCGACGCGGTGCGGCGCACCACGCCGGATGTGGTGCTGCTCGATGTGGAAATGCCGGGAATGGACGGAATTTCGGTGGCGGCGCAGCTGCATGCGGAATTCCCGCATATCCGGATTCTGATGGTGACCACATTCGGCCGCCCCGGCTACCTGCGCCGCGCCATCGACGCCGGAGCCGGCGGATTCGTCGTGAAGGACACGCCCGCGCGGGAATTGGCGGATGCGGTGCGGCGCGTGCACATGGGCCTGCGAGTGGTGGATCCGGCGCTGGCCACCGAAACCCTCACCGCCGGAACCTCTCCGCTCACCGCACGCGAGCGCGAGGTGCTCGCCGCCGCGTCCGACGGGTCGACGGCGGGGGTCATCGCGAAGCGGCTGCATCTGTCCGAGGGAACCGTCCGCAACCATCTCTCGGCAGCGATCGGCAAGACCGGCACCCGCACTCGTGCCGAGGCCGTCCGCGCGGCCGAACGTCTCGGCTGGTTGTGAGCGACCCCCTCACGGCGGGCGTAGATTCGCCGATGTGCATCTGACGCAGATCCGCCTGATCGTGTCCGAATTCGACCGCTGCGTGGCGTTCTATCGCGACATTCTCGGACTCACACCGCAAACCGACGACCCGCGCGCGCCCTACGCGGCGTTCATACCCGAGCTGGGCAGCACGCTCGCGTTGCACGAGCGCGCGAATCTGGCGGCGGCGCTGGGAGATACCCTGCGGTCCGGGATCGACTCTCGCTCGTCGTCGAGTGGTGACGTGGGGCCGGTCCTGCCCGCCGACGCGGCGATGGTGTCGTTGCGGGTCGACGATCTGGACGACTATCTGGCCGCGATCACTGCCCGCGGTGCCGAAATCTCGGGCGAGCCCGTCGAATACGACGGACGCCTGCGCTGCGCCTATCTGCGCGATCCCGAGGGCAACCTGATCGAACTGCAGCAGTGGCTCGCGACGCGCACCGGCGAGGCCGTGCCGCCGGCACGGTGAGACGAGCAGATCAGAATCGCCCGCCGCGGCTGATCCGGCGGGAACTGTCGGAGCCGCCGAAAGAGGCCGGACCCCATCCGGATCCGCCCATCGAACGGCCGCGATAGCCACTGCCCGCGCCGCGCAGCAGGCTGTCGATCAGAATTCCGCCCAGTACCGCACCGGCCTGTGACGTCCCCGAAGCCGGGCGACGGGTCTGCCACTCCCGCACATCGGCCTCGGCGGCGTGCAGTGCGCGAGTGGCCAGATCGGCGGCCTGTTGCGCACTGCTCAGTGCCGCCTGCGGGTCGGTGGCCGAAAGCTGCTGCGCCCGATCGAGATTGCGCTGCGCCTCGGCCAGGCGAGTGCGGGGCGCGGCATCGATACCCCCGCGGCGGGTGTCGATGAAATCGGCGGCCGCGCGGACCTGGCTCTGCGCGGCGGTCACGGCCTGGTCCAGGCGGCGCCGCAGCTGTTCGGCGGCGAGTTTGCGCTCACCGGCCGCCGCCACCGCGCGATCCAGTGCGGTATCGGCCGCGACCGCGCGGTGGAACGTGCCGAGCGGATCGCGGTCCCCGGCGGTCCGGGCCGCTTCCCACGCGGTGCGGGCGCCCGACATCGCCGCCGCCAGTTCCGGGCCGCCGTGTTCGGTCAGGCTTTGCGCGGTCTCGAGGTCGCGGCCCAGTTCGTCGATCGCCGCGGGCAGGCCGGCCCGCGCCTGGGTGATATCGGTTTCGGCGGTGTCCACGGCGTCGAGCAGGGTGCGGGCGGCGGCCACCGCGGCCTCCGCGCCGCGAATCGCCGCGACCACCCCGCCCTGACGGCCGACCGGCTCGGCCGCGGCCCGGCGGCCCTGCTCGATCGTGTTCTCGGCGAACCCGATTCGCTCCCGTGCCATCGCCACGTTGTCGCGCACCGGCGCGGTGACCGATTCCGGTTGTGCGGCCAGCAGCTGCCGCAGGGTCTGCTCCGAGCGCGGCAGCCGCACGGTGAGATCGACCACATCGCGAGTCAGCGTGTCCAGCCGTTGCGGCGCGTCGATCAGCAGATTGCGCATCGCGTCGAATTCGGCCACCTTGTCGTCGAGTTCGGCGTCGGCCCGCCCGCAGGTGGCGATCAGCTCGACCAGCAGATCACGGCGCTGATCAGGGGTTTCCGGGATATCGTCGTCGAGCCGCTGGCGGATCGAAAAGGCATGTGCCATCGCCCGTTTCGCCGACTCGAGCGCGGCGGCGAACGGTGCGGTCGCGGTGGCGCCGAATTCGTCGGTGGCCAGCCGCAGTTCCTCGGCACTGGCCCGGATCGCGTTGTCGGTGTCGACCAGTACCTGCGCCGAGCGGGACTCGAGCAGATCCGGGCGGAGCCGAGCCAGCGCGGCGGTGTCGGTCGGGTCGACCGCGCGTGCGGCGTCGGCCTCGGCGTGCCCCCGTGCCCGCCGGCGCAACTGCGAATAGCCGAGCACCACACCGATCACTCCCAGCACGATCAGGGTGATCACGATCAGCGGCCAGATCCCGACACCACCGGAATCGCCCATGGCCGTGGACAATCCGTCGGCCGCGGCCACCGCGGCCTCGGCCCACTGACCGTTGTGCAGTCGCGGCTCGACCTGATCGGTGAGCAGCGAATTCAGTTCCGCGTCGCTCACCGAGGGCGGGAGCGCGCCGGTGAAGGAATAGGAGCGATCGCTGGTCGCGATCGACAACAGCACATCGCGCTCGCCGAATCCGGACGCGGTCGCCGTGCGCTGACCCCAGGTCTGCGGGTCCACGCCGCCGAAATCGCGGACGTAGACCACCCACAGCCGCTCCCGATGCGCGGTGTAGAGCGCGTCCACCGACGCGCGCACAGTGTCGCGTTGCGGACCGTCGAGAACCTGGGCGGAATCGGTCACGTATTCGTTGAGCCGCATCGGTTCGTCGGCGACGGCCGGGCCGCAGCAGCCGAGCACGAACCCGAACACGATCGACAGCAGCAACGCGAGCAGCGTCGGCGGCTGTGATCGGCGAGGACGCGAGTGCGGCGGCATAGCACGAATGTATCCGCCGATACGGCGCGAGGGGCGTTGATCCGGCCGACCCGTGTCGGAACCGATGATTACGATCGGCAGGGTGATCACGCTGGATATCCCCTATACGGGCCACGTCGCGCCGGGCGCGAATCCGCAGCAGCGCGACGTGCCGGGCGCCCGGATCGTCAAGATGTCGGTCGGCGGTATGGACAACAACGTCTATCTGGTGCAGGACGCCGCCACCGGCGACGCCGTGCTGATCGACGCCGCCAACGAATCCGAACGCATCCAGGCGCTGCTGGACCAGGAGGTGCCGGGGCGGCTGCGGCTGATCGTCACCACCCATCAGCATTTCGACCACTGGCAGGCCCTGAGCGCCGTGGTCGCCGACACCGGCGTACCGACCGCCGCGCACGCCCTGGACGCCGAACCGCTTCCGGTGCGACCGGATCGGCTGCTCGCCGACGGTGACACCGTCTCGATCGGCGACCTGCGATTCGACGTCATCCACCTGCGCGGACACACCCCGGGGTCCGTCGCGCTGGCGCTCACCGACGGCTCCGGCCGCACTCATCTGTTCACCGGCGACTGCCTGTTTCCCGGCGGTGTCGGCCGCACCACCTCCCCGGAGGATTTCGATTCCCTCTATAACGACGTCACCAGCAAGGTGTTCGACCGCTTCGGCGACGATACGGTCGTCTACCCGGGCCACGGCGACGACACCACGCTGGGTGCCGAACGGCCGCAGCTCGCGCAGTGGCGGCAACGCGGTTGGTGAGCGGTTCCGGTGCCCGGCGACCGTGACGTTCCGGCGCTCCGCAATCGTGGCGTGACCGAGCACTGGCACACTCGGGGAATGCCCTCGGCCCTCACCCATCCCGCACCGACCCGCCCGCCCGCCGCGCCGCGCCGTCCGCGCGGATCGGCGGTCGTGCGCTGGGTGCGCCGGGTGATCGCCGGCACCGTCCTCATCGGGGTCGTGCTCGTCGGCGGCACCGCCTTCCGGGTCTGGCAGGTGGCGCGCATCGACGACTACGGCCGTGCCGACGCGATCGTGGTGCTCGGCGCCGCGCAATACGACGGCACGCCATCCTCGGTGTTCGAGGCCCGGCTCGGCCAGGCCTACCACCTGTACACCAAAGGTGTTGCGCCGCTGGTGATCACGGTGGGCGGCAAACAGGTGGGCGACAACTACACCGAGGCCGCCTCCGGTAAGAACTATCTGAAGAATCGAGGCGTACCCGCCGACCGGGTGCTGGCCGTGGAGACCGGATCGGACACGCTGCAGAGTATCGAGGCGGTCGCCTCCGCGATGCGGGCCCGCGATCTGTCGTCGGCGGTGCTGGTCAGCGATCCGTGGCATTCGCTGCGCACCCGCACCATGGCCCGCGACGCCGGTCTGGACGCGTGGACCGCGCCGACCCGCACCGGCCCGGCGGTCTACACCCGGGAGTCCCAATTCCACGGCATCGCCCGCGAAACCGGTGCCCTGCTGTGGTATCAGCTCACCCACTTCTCCGCGGATTTCATATACACCGCGGAGCAGTGAGAAACGTACCAGGCGGTATCCCTCATGAGTTTCGACGCGATGCCCGAATGCCCGTATGTCGACGGCGATCACGAACGTATGGTGTCCGAGACCTCGCCCACGGCGGGGTTGCGGTGGTCGCCGTCACCGGCTCGCCGCAGTGACTTCGCGCGGGACCGGGCGCGGGTGCTGCATTCGGCGGCACTGCGGCGACTTGCCGACAAGACCCAGGTGATGGGGCCGCGCGACGGTGACACGCCGCGCACCCGGCTCACCCACTCGCTGGAGGTCGCCCAGATCGGGCGCAGCATCGCCGAGGGGCTGGGCTGTGACGCGGATCTGGTCGATCTGGCCGGACTGGCCCACGACATCGGCCATCCGCCGTACGGCCACAACGGCGAACGTGCTCTCGACGAATTCGCCGACGCCTACGGCGGGTTCGAGGGCAACGCTCAGAACCTGCGGATTCTGACCCGGTTGGAGCCGAAGGTCTTCGATACGGCGGGGGAGAGCCACGGCCTCAACCTGACCCGCGCCGCTCTCGACGCCACTGTCAAATACCCTTGGGGCAGAACGGCTTCCGGCGCGAAGTTCGGCGCCTACGACGCCGACCTGGACCGGCTGGACTGGGTCCGCAAGGGCGCGCCCGAGCGTCGGCAGTCGCTGGAATCACAGGTCATGGACTGGTCCGACGACGTGGCGTACTCGGTGCACGACGTGGAGGACGGGGTGATCGCGGGCCGGATCGATCTGCGAGCGCTCGCCGATCCGGACGAACAGGCCGCCCTCGCCGAACTCGGACAGCGCCAGCACCGCGATCTGTCCGCCGACGATTTGATCGCGGCCGGTCAGCGGCTGTCGCAATTGCCGGTGATCGCCGACGCGGCCGGCTACGACGGCACCCTGCGCGCCTCGGTCGCACTCAAGCGGCTCACCAGCGATCTGGTCGGCCGGTTCGCGACCGCGGCGGTCGAGGCGACCCGCGCGGCGTGGACCGGGCAGTCGCTGTGCCGCTACGCCGCCGATCTGGAGGTGCCGGCCGTGGTGGCCGCGGAGGTCGCGCTGTTGAAAACGGTCGCGCTGCGGTACGTGATGTCGGACCCCGAACATCACAAACGCCAGGCCGAACAGCGCGAGCGCATCCGATACGTGGCAGACCGTCTGCTGGCCGGCGCCCCCCAGGGACTGGACCCGATCCTGCTGCCGTGGTGGGAGGCGGCCACCGACGACACCGCCCGGGTACGCGTGATCGTGGACCAGATCGCCTCCTACACCGAGAGCAGGCTGGAACGGATCGCAGCACGGTGACCCCGGTCGTCGGCGTGGGCCGACCGGCACGCGGCTAGACTCGGTTGCCGTGGCAGGTCGACTTCCGGATCGCGATATCGCGGCAATACGTGAACGCGTACGCATCGAGGATGTCGTCGGTGAATATGTGTCGCTCAAGCGTGCCGGGGCGGATTCGCTGAAGGGGCTGTGCCCGTTCCACGACGAGAAGTCGCCGTCGTTCCATGTGCGGCCGAACCACAGCCACTTCCACTGCTTCGGCTGCGGTGAGAGCGGCGACGTGTTCGCCTTCCTGCAGAAGATCGACCATGTCGGATTCGTCGAGGCGGTCGAGCAGCTGGCCGACCGGATCGGCTACACCATCAACTACGAGGGCGGCGGGACCTCGGTGCAGCGCGACCGTGGCACCCGCTCCCGGCTGGTCGCCGCCAACGCGGCCGCGCACGAGTTCTATCAGGCGCAACTGCGGGAACCGGGTGCGGAGGTGGCGCGCACATACCTCACCGACCGCAATTTCGACGCCAACGCGGCGCGGCAGTTCGGCTGCGGTTACGCCCCGGCGGGCTGGGACACCCTGACGAAATACCTGCTGCGCAAGGGTTTCGACATCAAGGAGCTGGAGGCAGCGGGGCTGTCCAAGCCCGGCCGGCACGGCCCCATCGACCGGTTCCATCGCCGGCTGCTGTGGCCGATCCGGAATCTGAGCGGCGACGTCATCGGTTTCGGTGCGCGGCGCCTGTTCGACGACGACCAGATGACCGCCAAGTACATCAATACGCCGGAAACGGTGTTGTACAAGAAGTCCCAGGTGCTGTTCGGTCTCGACCACGCCAAGCGGGAGATCGCCAAGAGCCATCAGGCAGTGGTGGTCGAGGGCTACACCGATGTGATGGCCATGCATCTGGCGGGTGTGACGACCGCCGTCGCCTCGTGTGGCACCGCCTTCGGTGACGAGCACCTGTCGATGTTGCGCCGGTTGCTGATGGACGACAATTTCTGGCGCGGCGAGATCATCTACACCTTCGACGGTGATGCCGCCGGCCAGGCCGCGGCGCTGAAGGCCTTCTCCGGTGACCAGAAACTGGCCGGGCAGACGTATATCGCGGTCGCGCCCGACGGGCAGGATCCGTGTGAATTGCGTCAGCGTTCCGGCGACGGAGCGGTCCGTGATCTGGTGGCCCGGCGAGTCCCGTTGTACGAGTTCGTGATTCGCGGCCTGCTCGCCGACCACAACCTCGACACCCCCGAGGGGCAGGTGGAGGCGCTGCGGCGGGCGGTTCCGGTGGTGGCGCAGATCAAGGACAACGCGCTACGCAAGGCGTACGCCACGAAGCTCGCCGGATGGGTCGGCTGGGACGACATCCAGCTGGTGGTGCGCCGGGTCGGCGATCATGCCCGCCGCGGCAAGCCGGTGAAGGGTGTGCCCGGCCGGGAAGCGGCCACCGAGACAGCGGTCGTGGAGTCGGCCGCCGCCCGGCCGAATCCGGGTGACCCGGTACTACTGCCGCAGCGGCAGGTGCTCGCCGCCGCCCTGCAGTATCCGGCGACCGCGGGCCCGATCTTCGACAGCCTCGAGCCCGAAGCGTTCACCCACCCCGCCTACACCGCCGTGCGCGCCGCGCTCGCCGCCGCCGGTGGCACCGCGGCGGGACTCGGTGGCGCGGAATGGGTTTCGCGCGTCGCCGATCACACCGACGATCTGATGCTGCGCGCACTGGTCTCCGAACTGGCCGCCGAGCCGCTGCCGGTGAAATCGATGGACGACATCCCCCGATTCATCTCCGGCGTGCTGGCGCGGGTGCAGGAGGCATGGGTCGGGCGTCAGGTCGCCGTGCTGAAGTCGAAATTGCAGCGGGTCTCGTCGACCGAACAGCCGGACGACTACATGGCCCTGTTCGGCGATCTGGTCGCCCTCGAGCAGTACCGCAAGAGCCTGCTCACCCAGGCCATGGGCAACTCGGATGATTTCAACGTCGCCTGATCGTTCCAATCGGAATGAGATCTACTTCCTTCCATCGCTCCGGAACCGCACTGACCGCCGAGATCGTCGACGGTGACGGCCCGCCGCTGGTGATCGTCCCGGGGGTCATGTCCGATGCCGCAACCTGGCGGCCCGTGGTGGAGCGGCTCGGACTGCCCAATCCGGTCGTGACGATCAATCGCCGCGGGCGGGTGCCTAGCGGTCCCCTGGGGCCGGACTACTCCGTACGAACCGAAATCGACGACCTGCACCACATCCTCGACACTCTCGGCGCTGCGGTGGAGCTGTTCGGATGGAGCTACGGCGGGCTGATCGCCCTGGAGGCGGCGTGTGAGCGGTCGGATCTGCGCTCGCTGATCGCCTACGAACCGGTATCGGCGCCCTTCGCTCCCGCCGCGATCCTCCCGCTGCGCGCCGCCGTCGACCGCGGCGATCTGGATGCCGCCGTCCGGTTGGTCAATACCGACGTGTCGGGCTTCTCCGCGGAATATGTTGCCGCGCTTCGGGAATCGCCAGCGTGGGCGGTGTTGCTGCCGCTGGCCGCTCCGCTGCCGACGGAACTCGCGGCCATCGACACATACCCGGTGGACCTACAGCGGTATCGCGCCCTGACCGTTCCGGTCACCCTCCTGCTGGGCGAACTCAACGTGAACGCCGAACCCTACGGCACCGCCTTCGACCGCATCGCCGACGCACTGCCGCAGGCCCGCATCGACCTTCTGCCGGGGCAGGGACATCTGGCTCACGCACAGGCACCGCACCTGCTCGCCCGGCACATCGCTGCCGCGGTGGGCGCGCGGACCGAGGAAGAGCCCGAGGAGATCGGCTCGACCGGTAGGTAGGACGCGTTCGGTGGCACGTGGTCCGGCGGGGACGCCCGGCCGCGAGCCACCGGGTTCGCGGCTCAGCGGCGAAGCTGGTCCTGGGGAACGAGGACGGTGGTGCGCTCGTCGATCGGCTCCATGGGTTCGAGCCGCGGCTGGGTATTGAGTCGATCCGACAGCTTCTGGCGGCTGGCCTGGACCAGCTTGCGGGTGACCGGGCTGGCGGCGACAGCACGGGTGGTCTTGCTGATCTGCTCGTAGCGAGCCCGCCCCGCCTTGGCCCCCAGCACATAACCGGCTGCGACGCCGATGATCAACCGCAGCATTCTTTCGGGCTCCTCCCAGTAGCTGTCCGCGCAGTACATCCTGCCCGACACCGAGCCGGACTGTCGATCCGGCACCACCTTGCCAGACCCCACCGACAATTTCCGGCCCCCGGCGCCGGCCCCTCGAATTCCCCGCCCGCACAGCCCGGTCGGCGGCCGCGCCGCGCGCCCCCGACACCCCACCACATTCCGCATTCCCCCAGCTCCTGGGCCGATTTGGGGAGCGGACCGGACATGAGCTAAAGTTTGTGCTCGGCCGACCCGCACGGGCCGACCGGAGCAATCCCCTATAGCTCAATTGGCAGAGCAGCCGACTGTTAATCGGCAGGTTTCTGGTTCGAGTCCAGATGGGGGAGCAAAAACAGCCCCTGGCCTGTGAGAATGTATCACGGGCCAGGGGCTGAACTCGTTCTGTATCCCTGACCGGGAGGCTGGAGATGGTCGGCGTCGTCCTCGAATCCGGGCGCGCGCTCACCGTCCGCAGGCTGGAGGTGTTCGGTGTCCGCGACGCTCGGCGGGCCCTCATCGCGACCGGCCGGCAGAGGTTGATCTGCCGGAGCGGCACATCGGATCAGCCGAGTCGGAAGCCGTAGCCGACGATCCCGGGCCGGGAATTGATCTCGGCCAGCACACCCTCGATGCCGGAGAACCAGAACGGGCCGGCCGGTGTCGTGGGGTTGATCTGCGAGTCGATGCCCACCAGGCCCGTGCCCTGGTACGCGGGGGCCCCACTGTCGCCGTTCAGTCCCGGGACGGAGGTGTGGATCACGTTGTCGACGACCGAATCGACCCGGCCGCCGGTGGACCGGGTGGTGCTGCCGTATTTGTCGATGCGGCTGCCCGGGGCGGGGGGCGCGCCGAAGTGGTCGATCACCGCGCCGTTCGGGGCCACCGTCGAGACGCCGAGGCCGGGGCGGAGCGCGATGACGGCCCAGTCGCTGGTCGAATCCGATTGCAGCAGGGCCCATTTGGACGTCCAGCTGGCGTAGTGGCCGATTCTGCCGATGCCGGGCGCGACCACGCTCTGTCCGGGGCTGAACATGCAGTGGCCGGCGGTGAGGGCGACCGCGTTGCCCGCCGCGTCGTGCCCGGCCGCGGTGATCGTGCAGAGGCCGAGCGAGGTGCCCGGCCTCACCACCCGGGCGGGGGAATCGGCGGGAGCCACCGCCGGCGCCGCCAGGACGGCGGCCCCGGCCAACAACGCGGTCGCGATGATCGATCTCTTCGTCTGCTCGGTCATGGCGCTCGGCCTCACTCCTCCGTGCAGCCTGCGATGTCGCTGCAGCCTTGTCTACCGGCCGGTGTCCGCCGTCGGTAGGGACTTCGGTCACCTGCCGAGGAATAGCCGCGATCGACTCGGGTAGTGCGCGTGATGGGGAGGGAACCGTGTCCGGCGAGGAGGGTCCGGCGCGGAGGGTCCGACGAGGAGGATCGCGAGGGGAGAGGAACAGGTAACCGGGCCATCCACGGGCACCCAGGACAAAGACTACAACCTGGTCTGGTTCACCGAACAAGTGTATGCCGACGGAGACATTTCGGGATAGTAAGGGCCGCAACCGGTTTCGCTAGATTTCGCGACTCGGACGGCTCGATCGCCGCTGTTCGGGCTCGTGACCCTCTCTGTAGCGGTACGAACGTTTGTCGCCGTGGCGGGTGGGTATCGGCTCGGTGACCGAGCGGTTCGGCGTACAGCGGCAGGAGGTCGGAAGATGACGGACGATGTGGCAGGTCGGCCGGGCAACGGCGGCGAAACCCACCAGGAGGCATCCGGAGACGACGTGCGGCTGACCACACAGCAGGGTGTGGTGGTCGGAGACGATCAGAACACGATGCGGGCGGGGGAGCGCGGGCCCGCGCTGCTCGAGGACTTCCATTTTCGTGAGAAGATCTTCCACTTCGACCACGAGCGGATTCCGGAGCGCGTGGTCCATGCCCGCGGTTTCGGCGTGCACGGCTACTTCGAGAACTACGATTCGCTGTCGGATCTGACCCGGGCCGACCCGTTCCAGGAGGCCGGTCGCCGGACCGAGGCGTTCGTCCGGTTCTCCACGGTGGCCGGGAACAAGGGATCGTTCGATCTCGCCCGCGACGTCCGCGGTTTCGCGGTGAAACTGTATACGCGAGAAGGCAACTGGGATCTGGTCGGAAACAATATTCCGGTCTTCTTCATCCAGGACCCCATCAAGTTCCCGGATATGGTCCACGCCGCCAAACAGGAGCCCGACCGCGGTTTTCCGCAGGCCCAGACTGCGCACGACAATTTCTGGGACTTCGCCTCGCTCACCCCCGAATCGACCCACATGCTGCTGTGGATCATGTCCGACCGGGCCATCCCGCGCTCGTTCCGATTCATGGAGGGATTCGGCGTCCACACCTTCCGGCTGGTGAATGCCGAGGGCCGCTCGACGTTCGTGAAATTCCATTGGAAGCCCAAGCAGGGACTGCAGTCGGTGGTGTGGAACGAGGCGCTGAAGATCAACGGCGCAGATCCCGATTTCCATCGCCGCGATCTGTGGGACGCCATTCAGTCCGGTGACTATCCGGAATGGGAACTGGGCATGCAGTTGTTCGACGACGACTTCGCCGATCGCTTCGCCTTCGACATCCTGGATCCGACGAAGATCATTCCGGAAGAAGAGGTGCCGGTGCGCCCGGTCGGCAAGCTGGTGCTGAACCGGGTCGTCGACAATTTCTTCGCCGAAACGGAGCAGGTGGCGTTCTGTACGCAGAACATCATTCCGGGCATCGATTTCACGAACGACCCACTGCTGCAGGGCCGGAACTTCTCGTATCTCGACACGCAACTCAAGCGGCTCGGCAGCCCCAACTTCACGCACCTGCCCGTGAACGCGCCCAAGTGTCCGTTCGCGACGTTCCAGCAGGACGGCCATATGGCCATGGTGAATCCGACGGGCCGCGCCAATTACGAGCCCAATTCCTGGCCCGACGAAATCAAGGGCCCGCGCGAAGATCCCGAACGCGGATTCACGACCTATCCCGAGACGATTTCGGGTCCCAAACGTCGGCTGCGACCGGAGAGTTTCGCCGACCATTACAGCCAGGCCCGTCAGTTCTTCGTGAGCCAGACGAGCATCGAGCAGCAGCACATCGTCGAGGCGTTCGTGTTCGAGCTGAGCAAATGCGATCGAGTAGACATCCGCTCGCGGGTCGTCGCCGCCCTGCGCAACGTGCATGAAGATCTGGCCACGGCGGTCGCCGACGGCCTCGGCCTCGCGGAGCTGCCGGAACCGGCGCGCTGTGCGCGCGAGCCGATCACGGATCTGCCGCCCTCACCGGCCCTCAGCATCGTGCGCAACGGTCCGGACAGCGTCGCGGGACGCAAGATCGGCGTGCTGGTCACCGACGGTGTGGACGCGAAGGCATTCGCCGAGGTGCGCGACGCGGTGCAGGCGGGGCAGGCGATCCTCGAGGTCGTCGCGCCGAAGGTCGGCGGTGTCACGACCGACGACGGCGGGCGCATCGAGGCGGATCAGAAGATCGATGGCGGGCCGTCGGTGCTCTACGACGCGGTGGTCATCCTGGCGACCGAGGCGGGTGCCGCCGAACTGGCCACCCTGCCGCCGGCGCGCGATTTCGTCAGCGATGCCTATGCGCACGGCAAATTCATCGCTCATCGCAATGCCGGTGCGCTCTTCGCCGCCGCCGGACTGACCGGTGAACTCGACGACGGTGTCACGGATCTCGCTGCGGGCGCATCGGTGGCCGACTTCCTCGGCCGGTGCCGGGAAGTCCGATACTGGGCCAGGTTCGAAGGCTGACGATGGCGAGCGCGCCGAGGTTTCGCGGTCGCCGATCCATTACGCCTGGCTCGGAGTGCAGACGCTGCGGGCAACTATCGCGGTGACGGTGAGCAGACGCGCTCGATCTGCTACGTCGACGACACCGTCCGCGGGCCGCTCGCGCTGGCGGAGTCCGGTCATCGCGGTCCGGTGAACATCGGCAATCCGCAGGAGATGGTTGCGGCGAATATGCCGGAGCAGTCCGGGTAGTGCGTCGGCAAGGGGCGCCGGTTCGGTGTCCCGAGCAGTTGTCCGTCGACGAAGGGAGCAGACGATGCCCAAGACCACTCGGCGTGGTGACCCGAGACTCTCCGAATTGCCCAGCACTATACGGAAATCCGATGAGCACGCGCAGCGGATATTCGCCGAGGTTCACGATTCGGCGCTGGAGGAGTATCGGAGTGAACAACGCGCGCATCGCGTCGCCTACGCCGCGCTGAAACACAGTTACGAGAAGGTCGGCGACCACTGGGAACCGAAGAAGCAGAAGGGGCCCTCCGACGAGCGCGCCCGCCACGGCGGGCCCGAGCCGGCGGGGAAGACTGCCGGAGGTGTAGACGCCAATGCGTCGAAACAGCATCTGCTGGATATCGCGAAACGCCTCGATATCAGCGGCCGCTCCCGGATGACGAAGAAGGAATTGATCGAATCCATCCAGCGGTCCAACGAACGCGCGCGCCGGCGGAACTGATTCACCGGCCCCGACCCGAAGGAGGTGCCATGACGACGGTGTTCGACATGTTCGGCACGCATCCCGCCGGGCCCGGTGGATCCGGCGCGTTGACCGCCGACGAGACAGCCCGATGCGTAGCGGAATGTGTGGCCTGTCAGACGGCCTGCACGATCTGCGCCGACTCGTGTCTGGCCGAACCGGATGTGGCCGCACTGCGGCAGTGCATCCGCGCGGATCTGGACTGCGCCGACATCTGCGCGGCCACCGCTCGGGTCTTGGCGCGGCGCACCGCGTTCGTGCCGTTCGTGGCCGCCGCGCTGGTGCGGGCGTGCGCGGCGGCGTGTGCCTCGTGCGCCGAGGAATGCGCGTCGCACACCGGGATGGCCCACTGTGAGCAGTGTGCGCAGGCGTGCCATCGCTGTGAGCGGGCCTGTCAGGACGTGCTGGAGAAATTGCTGCCGTCGCACTGACGCCCCCGAAGACCCGCCGGCTCGAGGGAGGGCACATGAATCGTGAAGCGGGGATACCGGTTTCACTGAGTCCGGTTCCCGAGATCATCGATCGTCTCGCCCGGCAGTACGCCACGGTGGTACATCCCCGCCGCCCTCCTGCACGCGACTACACCCGAGCTCTATGTCAAGGGTGGCGACTACCGCCCGGACATGCTGACGGAGGCGCCGATCGTCAACGGCTACGGCGGTGAGGTGCGGGTGCTGAGTTATCTTGCCGACCACTCGACATCACAAGTCATCGCGCGCATCCGCTCCGGCGCCGCGCCGTAGGCCGGGTCCGGGATTACTCCCGCCCGGTCGTCGAACAGTTCCCCGCCGGACAGTTTGCATCGAGTCTGCGCGGGCATGTCGACCACGAACCGGTTCAGGAGTCGAACGATCGAGCCGGTCGCAGCGAGTCGCACGACATCCATGGCACGGTTTCCGCCAGCAATGGCGCCGTTCGAGAGCGCGAGATCCACCGGCGGCAACGCGGATCGGAGGAAGCGTGAGGATTGCGATGGTGTCCGAGCACGCGAGCCCCTTGGCGCCCCTGGGTGGCGTGGACGCGGGCGGGCAGAACGTGCATGTGGCCGAGCTCGCCGCGGGACTGGCCCGGTTGGGGCACGACGTGCGGGTCTACACCCGCCGGGACGACCCCGATATTCCCACCGAGGTGCTGGTGGGGGCGGGATATCGGGTGATCCACGTTCCGGCCGGCCCGCCGCGGCACATTCCGAAGGATGACATCCTGCCGTTCCTCACCGAGTTCACGGCGTTCCTGCGCCGACAGTGGAGTGCCGATACCCCCGATGTCGTGCACGCTCATTTCTGGATGTCGGGTATCGCCGCCGAACGCGCCGCACACGATCTCGGCGTCCCGGTCGTGCTGACCTTCCACGCCCTGGGGACCGTGAAGCGGCGCTATCAGGGGCTGGCCGACACCAGCCCGCGCTCCCGCATCCAGTCCGAGCGCAGGGTGGCCGCCGGCGCTACACATATCGTCGCGACCTCTTCCGACGAGGTCCGGGAGCTGGGCAAAATAGGTGTGCCGCGCGAGCGGACGTCGGTGGTGCCCTGCGGTGT
This sequence comes from Nocardia mikamii NBRC 108933, assembly GCF_001613505.1. GTDB lineage: Bacteria > Actinomycetota > Actinomycetes > Mycobacteriales > Mycobacteriaceae > Nocardia > Nocardia mikamii. The sequence goes on along the minus strand of NZ_BDCM01000014.1, from coordinate 405,499 downwards.
CGACCTGTCGCTGTTCACTCCCGACGGTCCTGCCGAGGAACCCGAGCTGCCGCGGCGGATCGTCTCGGTCGGCCGCATGGTGCCGAGGAAGGGATTCGACACCGCGATCGCGGCATTGTCGGAGGTTCCCGATACCGAATTGGTGATCGCGGGGGGCTCGGCGAGTGCCGAGGACGAGGCCGAACAGACGCGATTGCGCGCCGTCGCCACGGAATACGGTGTGTCGCAACGGGTCCGGTTGCGTGGTCCGGTGCCGCGTGCGGAGATGCCGATGCTGATGCGTTCGGCCGACGCGGTCGTGTGCACGCCGTGGTACGAGCCGTTCGGCATCGTTCCACTCGAAGCGATGTCGTGTGCGAAGCCCGTGGTCGCCACCGCGGTCGGAGGGCTGCTCGATACCGTCCTGGAAGGGGTGACCGGACGTCTGGTCCCCCCACGTGATCCCGTGGTTTTGGCCGAGGTCCTCTCCGGCTTGCTCGATACCCGCCAGGCGCGCCGGGCGATGGGGGAGGCGGGTCTGCGGCGAGCCCGCGGACGTTATTCGTGGGATCGGATCTCCAGAGATACCTCGGCGGCCTATCGACGGACCGCCGCGACGGCCGCTGCGGGCGATATCGCGTCGTCCGCTCGCTGAGATCAGGAGGACTCGCGGATGAATCAACCGGCTCGACCCCTGGGCGCTGTCGCCGGCACCGGTGGTGCGCCCGGGTTGGGCGCGGCGACTGTGGACGCGGTACGCGCCGTCGGCGGCGTTCGGCTGGTTGTCGATCGCAACCGTCCCCACACCGAAGTCGATTGGGAGCAAGCCGATCTCGCCGATTCGGCCGCCGCCGAGGAGGCGACGCGAGCTCTCGCCGACCGGGCCGGGGGCCGCATCGACGGGGTGTTCACCGCCGCCGGAGTCGATGCCTGCGGCCCGCTGGAGGAGGTCGACGCGGCCGCCTGGGAGCGGGTGGTGCGCGTGAATCTGCTCGGTACGGCGGCGGTGATCCGCGCCGCGCTGCCGGCGTTGCGCGAGACGCGACCGGCCCACGCGGTCGTGACCGCTGTGGCGAGCCGGCCGGCATTTCCGTCGTCATGGGGGTGACGCTGGCCCTGCGGGCGCTGGGCCTGGGTGATCTGCTGACGGCGGTGCCGGCCCTGCGGGCGTTGCGGGCCGCGCGCGGTGACGATCACCTGGTGCTGGCGGCTCCACGGTGGCTGGCGCCGATGGTCGAACTCGCCGACTGTGCCGACGAAATACTGCCCACCGCGGGGCTGGGCGCACTGCGCTGGGACCGCCCGCCGCCGGACCTGGCGGTGAATCTGCACGGCAGTGGTCCGCAGAGTATCGGCGATCTGACGAGCATCCGTCCCCGCCGGCTGCTCACCTACTGCCATCCGGACTTTCCCGACGTCGCCGGCCCCGCCTGGCCCGAGCAGGTACACGAGGTCCACCGCTGGTGCCGGCTGCTGGATTCGGCGGACATCCCGTCCGATCCCACCCACCTCGATATCCGGAAGCCGAGCATCGACGCACCGGCTGGTCGGGTCGTGGTGCATCCCGGGGGCAGTGCGCAAGCGCGGCGCTGGCCGCCGGAACGTTTCGCCGCTGTCGCCGCCCACCTGCAGGGCCTGGGCTACCGCATCGCCGTCACGGGAAATGCCGAGGAGATCGCGCTCGCCGCGCAGGTCGCCGACGGGGCGGGCGTGCCGCGGCGATCGGTGCTGGCCGGTGACCTGACACTGACCGAACTGGCCGCGGTCGTCGCGAATGCCGCACTGGTGATCAGCGGGGATACCGGCATCGGACATCTCGCCAGCGCCTTCGCGACACCGTCGGTGGTGATCTTCGGCCCCACCCCGCCGGCGTGGTGGGGACCGCCGCCCACGGCGAACCATATCGCCCTGTGGGCGGGGCATATCGGCGATCCGCACGCCGCCGTGCCGGACCCCGGACTGTTGCGGATCGGAGCCGGGCAGGTCATCGCGGCAGCGATTCGGCAACTGCGATGTTTCGGCTCCGATTCCGGTGGTATCGCCCCGTCGTTCCAATCCCGTACGGACAGTACCGAGAGAGGAGAAACGATGAGCCAGAAGGTGAATCCCATTCAGGTGCAGAAGTATCTCTCCGGCGTGGACTATCCGTGTGACCGCCGCGATATCGTCCGCGCGGCGCGGAGTAACGGCGCCGGCGCGGAGATCGTCGACGCGCTCGAGAGCATGCCCGACCGTATGTTCGACGGCCCGAACGCGGTGAGCGAGGCGATGTCCTGACCCTGGATGTCTCGACCTGAATACACCTGGGCCGCCCGCGATGCGGGCGGCCCAGGCTGCGTGCTGTGGGAGTGCGGCTCAGAAGGTGAACTGATCGCCGTACGCGGTGGTCTGAACTAGCCCCGTGGGCGTCGACACCGTGGCGGAGACGAACGGGACGGCCGCAACCGGGGACGCGCACTGGGAGACGTTCAACGCGGCATTGTTGAAGGCGATGTGGTAGGGGAAGGCCGTCGTGTTGTCCAGGTTGGCCGTCGCGGTGGTGGCGGTGGTGACCTGACCGGGACCGATGTTCGCGTCCAGGTTCTCGGACAGACCGAGCGAGCCGCCGACGCTCGGCCCGAGGTCGAATCCGGGCGGCGATACTCCGGGCAGCCCGGCACTGCCGGATGTGGTGGGCAGGCTCGGGGTGGTGATCGTGGGGGTGTCCGTAGTGGGGATGACGGTCGTCGGGGTTGTGACAGTGGTCGGGGGCGTGACAGTCGTCGTGGGGGTGGTGCTCGTGGTGGGCGGAACACTCGTACGGACAGCCCTGGTGGGGGTGGACGTGGTGCGGGCGGTCGTGGGGGAGGGCTTGGCGCCGGTGGTCGTCGTCGGAGTGGCGCTGCCGCTGGTGGCGATGGGGGCGGCGGCGGTCGTCAAGGACGGTGGCGTGAAGGTCGGGGAGATGCTCAATTCGAGCCCCTGTTCGGGCGAGATGCCCACGTCGAAACCGCCGGCCACGCTGATCCCGCACCCGAGCAGGAATCCCGCGATCGCCTGACCCGAGGTGATCGGGTCACCGTCGATGTTGACCGAGAAATTCCCGGACAACTGCGCGGCGTGCGAGAACGTCATGAGGTAGTTCGGTGTCCGGTCACCGGGTGGGTTCACGCCGATGTTGTCCACCGACGCGGTGAGATGGACCCCCGAACCGGTCACGTCCGTGCCGGGTGGCTGAGCGTGGCTCGTTTCGCTCCCGCCGGTCCATAAGATCGACGCGACGGCGGTCACCGCGGCGATGCCTGTCGCGGCGGCGATGAGGGGACGTCGCATGGCTGGATCCTGTTCCTCGATGTCATGGCAGCAGATCGCGAACAGCTATCGACCGGCAAGCATAATGCTCGAATCCGCGCCGACCGGGATATCGGTGCGCGCCACGCCGCCGACCCCGAGATATCAAGCGGGGTAGACGTGGATCTCGGCGGCCTTGACCGCGGCCCACACCCGCATATCCGGTTGAATGCGCAGGTCGGCCACCGCTGCCGGGGTGATGTCCGCGAGCACCGGCGGCGCTCCGTCGAGTCGGACGCGGGTGAGGTTGGCGTGGTGTTCCAGGCTGCCGACAGTCACCGGCCAGGAGTTGCGAGGGCTGCCAATTGGTTGCTGCGGATGCAGGCTCACCGCGGTGGGCGGGAAGGCGAGGAAGACCCGGCCGGTGGCCGGCGTGGCGACGGTGAGGTGCCCGCCGTTGTCGATCTCGACACCGGTGCCGTGGGCCGTGCCGCGAAACAGGTTGAGCCCCATCAGATCCGCGACATAATCCGAACGTGGCCGCCGGGCGATCTCGGCGGGTGCGCCCTGCTGGACGACCGTGCCCTGTTCGAGGATGACGAGCCGATCAGCGAGCACCATCGCATCGAGCGGATCGTGGGTGACCACCACGGTGTGTCCGCGATAGTCACGCAGATGCCGGGCGAGGTCGGCGCGCACCTGCATCCGGGACCCGGCGTCGAGGGCGGCCAGTGGTTCGTCGAGCAGCAGTAGCTGGGGGTCCGTGGCCAGGGCACGCGCGAGTGCCACCCGCTGCGCCTGCCCGCCGGAAAGGGTGCGCGCGGTGGCGTGCGCGTGTTCGGCGAGGCCGACCCGCTCGAGCCGGTCGGCGGCCCGGGCCCGGGCTCGGGCACGCCGCATACCGCGCGCCCGCAAGCCGAACGCGACGTTCTCCAGCGCCGAAAGATGCTGGAACAGAAGGTAATCCTGGAACACGACGCCGGCCTGTCGCTGCTCCGGCGGGACGAAGACGCCCGGCGGCTCGTCCCAGACCGCGTCGGCGACGGTGAGGCGCCCGCCGGTGAGCGGGACCAGTCCGGCCAGCGCGCGCAGTGCCGTGGTCTTCCCGGCGCCGTTGGGGCCCAGTAGCGCCACCACCTCACCGGGTGCGACGGTGAGCGAGAGGTCGAGGCGGAAGCGCTCGCGCCGCACCTCGAGTTCGGCCCGCAGCGTCATACCGCTCCTCCAATCCAGCGCTCGCGCAACGACACCAGCACCGCGACCGAGACCAGCAGCAGCACCAGGCTGAGCACGATCGCGGCCTCGGGATCGGTTTCCAGCGCGAGATACACCGCGAGCGGCATGGTGGTGGTGCGGCCGGGGAAATTCCCGGCGAAGGTGATGGTCGCGCCGAATTCGCCCAGCGCCCGCGCCCAGCACAGCACGCCGCCGGCGATCACACCCGGCAGGATCGCGGGCAGGGTGACGCGGCGGAAGGTGTGCCAGGGGGTCGCGCCGAGGGTGGCGGCGGCTTCCTCGTAGCGGGTGTCGGTGCTGCGCAGCGCGCCCTCGACCGAGATGACCAGAAACGGCATGGCGACGAACGCCTCGGCCACCACCACCCCCGGGGTCGTGAACGGCAGCGAGACGCCGAACCAGTCGTACAGATACTGCCCGAGCAGCCCGCGCCGGCCGAACACCAGCAGCAGCGCCACCCCTCCGACCACCGGCGGCAGCACCAGTGGCACCGTCACCAGCGCGCGGATCAGTCCCCGGCCCGGCAGCTGCGCCCGCGCCAGCAGCCAGGCCAGCGGGATGCCCAGCACCAGGCAGATCACGGTCGCGCAGGTGGCGCAGATCAGCGAAAGTCGCAGTGCGGTACCGACTTCCGCGCTGAACAGCCGATCGGTCAGACTCGCCCACGGGGTGCGTACCAGCAGGCCGATCAGCGGGATCACCAGGAACGCCAGCGCGCAGAGCGCGGGCAGCACCAGCACGACCGGCCGCCGTCCCGATGCCGCCCGCCGCCGCGTTCGCGGCCTGCTCACGGGGTGTCGAATCCCGCGGCGGCGAATACCTTCTTCGCCGGATCGGAGTGGATGTAGCCGACGAAGGCGGCGGCCGCGGCGGCATTGGGCGCCTTCGCGAGCGGCGCGATCGGATAGGTGTTGATCACCTTCCCCGATTCCGGGAAGTCGATGCCCTGCACCGTGTCGCCGGCCGCCTGCACATCGGTGCGGTAGACCAGGGCCGCGTCGACCTCGTCCAGGGTCACCTTGGTGAGCGCGGCCTTGACATCCTGCTCGCGGGTATCGGGTTGCGGGGTGATGCCGGAGATCTGGAAGACCTTCTCCGCGGCGGCGCCGCACGGCACCTGCACCGCGCACAACGCGATCCGCGGTTCGGTCCTGCCGAAATCGGCCAGCCCGCTGATCTTGCCCGGATTGCCCTTGGGCACAGCGATTTCCAGCCGATTGCTCACGAAGGTGTCCGGTTTCGCGATGACCTCACCGGCGTCGACCACCTGCTGCATATTGGCCGGGGCGGCGGAGGCGAAGACATCGGCCGGTGCCCCCTGTTCGATCTGCGCGGCCAGTGCCGAGCTGCCGCCGAAGCTGTAGACGACCTTCACGCCGGGATGGGCGGCCTCGAAGTCGTGTCCGAGTTTCGTGAACGTCTCGGTGAGCGAGGCCGCCGCGAAAACCGTGACCGTGCCCGAGAGTTCGCCCGTTGCGGACGTGGTTGTCGCGTCGTCGGACCCGCATCCGGCCAGGGCGGCGGTGACGGCGACGGCGGCCGCCGCGGCGACGACGGTCCGGAGGATCTGCATGCTCGTCAACTTTCTGGGATTTCGACCACGACGTGGGTCGATTTGACCGAGGCGACGGCGATACTGCCGACCTCGAGACCGAGTTCGTCCACCGATTCCCGGCTGACCAGCGAGACCAGCCGGAACGGTCCGGCCTGCATCTCGACCTGCGCCATGACCGTGTCCTTGAGGATGCGGGTGACGATGCCGCGCAGCCGGTTGCGGGCCGAGGCGGCGACGGTGACACCGGGTTCGTGCGCCTCGGCGTGCTGAGCGCGCAATACCTCGGCCAGGTCCGCGCCGCGCACCCCCTTGCGTCCGCTGTCGAGCCGGATCTCCGGCAACCGTCCCTGATCGATCCAGCGCCGCACCGTGTCGTCGCTGACCCCCAGCAGCGCCGCCGCCTCACTGATCCGCAGATTCGTCACAATCGACAGCATATTGCCGTGGATGCGGTTCGCAAGCCCGTCTGCGGTTGCGGGCCGGTTACCCGATTCTCACCGGGACGGGACGGCGTTCGTGCGGATCGGCTCCTGGCGGGAACGCGAGCGATGATGCATGCTCGGCGGTATGCCCTGGCTCGCCGCAGTCGTCTCCGTCACGACGCGATTCGCCAACCGTCACGGTGTCTACGCCGGTCGGCGGGCGACGAAAGTCCATGTGGCGCTGTACCGATGGTCAAGGGGGCGGATCGGCGGGCGCATGCCGGGCCGTCGGCACGCGCGCATACTGCTGCTCGACCACGTGGGTGCGAGATCCGGCATCCTGCGGAGCTCACCGCTGATATATGTCGACGTGGGGGCCGCGGTGGCGATCGCGGCGTCGAAGGCGGGTCAGCCGCACCATCCCGCCTGGTATCACAACCTGCTCGCCCATCCCGACACCACGATCCGGATCGGAACCGAGGTGCGCCCGGTGCGAGCGCGAGTCGCGACCGCCGCCGAATATCCGGACCTCTGGCGCGAATTCGTCACGATGACACCGGATTACGAGTTCTATCGGCGTCAGGCGGGCGGTCGCACGATCCCGCTGGTCGTCCTCGAACCGCGATGACGGGTGCACTCAGCAGTACAGGTCGACGAACCGGTCGAGTGAGCGTTCGATATCGCCCCGCAGCGCTCGTGCCACCGTCGCCCCGATCGGGCCGAACAGCGGTCGCCCGCCCAGGTCGATGTCGACGGTGACCGCCGAACCCGAGGCGTTCGGCGCGACCAGCAGTTCCAATCCCAATTTGGTGCCGCCCTTGCCGGCGCCGCTCAATACGAGCCGGCGCGGCGGTTCGGCCGTGCGCACGGTCCAGCGCACGCGATTGCGCAGACCCTTCACCGAGGCGATGCCCACCAGTTCGGTACCGGGGGTGAGCTCCTCGGGCACCCGGCCGCGCCACGCCTCGTGCATGATCAGCCACTGGTCGAGTTCGCCCAGATTCGCCGCATGCGACCAGGCCCGATCGGGAGGGATCGGGACGTCCACCGAGACTGTCAGTTTCGCCACGCGTGGATGGTAACCGCCGGTGATTCGCACACCTGCCGGTGGCTACGAGGCGAGTCCGGGATCGGCGTGGATCGGCCGGTCGGTCGCCGAGAGCGGTTGTGCGGAACCGCCGCGGCGCACCGCCACGATCTCGGCGCCGATCGCCACCGCGGTCTCCTCCGGCGTGCGGCCGCCGAGTTCCAGGCCGATCGGTGAATGCAGCCGACACAGCTGCCGATCGGTGATCCCGTTGTCGCGCAGATGTTCACGTCGCTCTCGATCCGAGCGCCGCGACCCCATAGCACCCACATATGCCACCGGCAGCCGCAACGCCGCCGCGAGAACGGGCACATCGAATTTCGGATCGTGGGTCAGCACGCAGATCACCGTGCGCGAATCCACCTGCGTCCCGGCCAGATAGCGGTCGGGCCGATCACGCACCACCTCGTCGGCCTCGGGCAGGCGCGCCCGGTCGGCGAAGACCGGCCGCGGTTCGCAGACGGTGACCCGATAGCCGAGCAGCCGCCCGACCCGGCACAGCGCGGTGGTGAAATCGGTGGCGCCGAAGACGATCATGCGCGCCGCCGGCGCGAAGGACGCCACGAACACCGTGCGTTCGCGATCCGCGCACCCGATGGTGCGGACCGCGCTGGTAGCGGTCTCGAGCATGGCACGAGCGTGCGCGATCACCGCCGCGTCCGCGGGCCCGCCGATGGTGCGGTCCGCTCGCACCGCCACCATCGCGCCGGATTCCAGATCCCGCACCAGCGCGACGGGCCGATCCGGATCCAGCGCCGCGGCGATCGTGTCGTATTCGGCCGCGGTGACCCGGTGGATGAACACGTCGAGTTCACCACCGCAGGTGAGCCCGACGGCGAAGGCGTCGTCGGCGTTGTAGCCGAAGGTGTGGCGGCCCGGCTCCCCGGATTCGAGTACTCGCAGGCATTCCTCGTAGACCGCGCCCTCCACGCAGCCGCCGGAGAGGCTGCCGCGCACCTGCCCCGACGCCGAGACCGCCATGGTGGTGCCCACTGCTCGTGGCGCACTGCCGCGCACCCCGACCACGGTGGCCAGGGCATAGGTCGTCGCGGCGGCATGCCAGTGCCGCAGGTGCTCGCCGAGTTCGCGCACGCCGCCCTCCTGTGAGAATCCCATTCTCCTTGTACTGTAGCGACATACTCACTTTCGGCATATATTGTTAACCGACCGCGAGGTGCCGGTCCTTGTCCGACGGCGAACAAGAGGGGATCAGTCCGATGACCGCGATGCGAGCCGCCCGATGACCTCGACGACCACCACCGCGAGCGCCTCCGTCGTCGGCGCCCGCGTGCCGCGCATCGAGGACGCGCGCCTGGTCACCGGCGCCGGAACCTTCGTCGACGACGTGACCCGCCCGGGCGTGGTGCACGCCTGCTTCGTGCGCAGCCCACTGCCCCGCGCGACCATCGGCACGATCGACGTCTCGGCGGCACTGGAACTCGACGGGGTGCTCGCCGTCTACACCGCCGCGAACCTCAACCCCGGTGCGCACGAGATCTCCTACGACCTGGACATGGCCGGCATGCCGCCGGTGCCGCGTCCGCCGCTGGCCGAGGAGGAGGTCCGATTCGTCGGCGATCCGGTCGCACTGGTGATCGCCGCGGACCGCTATATCGCCGAAGACGCCGCCGAACTGGTCGTCATCGACTACGAACCGCTGGATCCGGTGGTCGACTACACCACCGCCGAACAGTCGCCGAATCTGGTGCACGCCGGATTCGCCGGCAATTCGGCCGGGGCGATGGGCGGGCGCCCGGCCTCCGACCTGGCACCGTTGTTCGACTCGGCCGCACATGTGGTGCGGCAGCGGATCTTTCAGCAGGCGTATCTGCCGGTGCCCATGGAGACTCGCGGCATCCTCGCCGAATGGACGGCCTCGACGGCGGAGATGACGATCTGGATCGCCACCCAGTCGCCGCACGAGGTCCGGGCGTTCTGCGCCCGGCTGCTCGGCATCGATGAACACCAGGTCCGGGTGATCGCGCGCGACACCGGCGGCGGTTTCGGACTCAAACAGCTCCCGCTGCGCGAGGAGACCTGCGTCATGCTCGCCTCCCGCGCGCTCGGCACCCCGGTGAAATGGATCGAGGACCGCCAGGAGAATCTGATGGCCTCGGGCCTGGCCCGGCACGAGAACGCCGATGTGGCAATGGCATTCGATGCCGACGGCAGGATCGTCGCGGCGTCCATCGATCACGTGCAGAACGTCGGCGCCTATCCGACGCCCTCGCCGATCACCGGTGGCGTGGTCGTCGGCATCCTGTTCCCCGGCCCCTACCGCATCACCGACGCCTCGTTCAGCGCGAAGTTCCTCTACTCCAACACCGTCGGGCGCGTCGCCTATCGGGGGCCGTGGCAGTTCGAATCGGTGGCTCGCGAGGTGCTGCTCGACCACGCGGCCCGGCACATCGGTATCGACCCGATCGAGTTGCGCCGCCGGAACATGGTGCGCCGCGACGAATTACCGTGGGCGAATCCCAACGGCATGTCCTACGACAACATCTCGCCGCTGGAGACGCTGGAGCAGGCGGTCGAGAAACTGGACTACGACGCCTTCCGCGCCGAACAGCGCGCCGCCCGCGCGCAGGGCCGCTACCTCGGCGTCGGCACCTGCACGTATGTGGAACCGACCACCGGCGCGAGCCCGTTCCTCAGCACCGAGGGCGCCACCATCCGCATCGAACCCAGCGGCAAGGTCAACGTCTACGTGGCGGGCGGTTCGGCCGGAAACAGCTTGGAGACCACCGTCGTTCAGCTCGCGGCCGACGCGCTCGGGGTCACGCTGTCGGATGTGCGGACCATTCAGGGCGATACCGCGGTGACGCCGTTCGGCGGCGGCACCGGGGGCAGCCGTTCCGGATCGATGACCGCGGGCGCGATCGGACAGACCGCGGCCGTCCTGCGCGAGCGGATCGTCGCGATCGCCGCCCACCGGCTGAACGTCGCGCCGGAGGAGATCGATATCGCCGACAGCCGCGCGAGCGTGCGCAGCGCTCCCGGCAAGGGGCTCACGCTGGCCGAGATCGCCGATATCGCCTACTTCCAGGCCGACAGCCTGCCGCCCGGAGTCCCACCCGGACTCGAGGCCAACGGCCGGCACAAGACCTCGCAGATGGCGATCTGGGCCAACGCCACCCACATCTGCACGTGTGAGGTCGACATCGAGACCGGGGCGGTGACGCTGCTGCGCTATATCGTCAGCGAGGACGTCGGGCCGATGATCAACCCCAATGTGGTGGAGGGCCAGATCTACGGCGGCACCGTGCAGGGCATCGGCGGCGCGCTCTACGAACACCTCGCCTACGACGAGAGCGGCAATCCGGTCGCGACGACCTTCCTGGACTATCTGCTGCCGACCGCCATGGAAGTGCCGGTCATCGAGGTCGGTCACGTCGAGACGCCCAGTCCGGGGCCGGGCAGTTTCAAGGGCGTCGGCGAGGGCGGGGCGATCGGCGCGGCGCCGGCCGTGCTCAACGCCGTCGCGGATGCGTTGTCGCCGTTCGGGATCGAGCTCCGGGAACTGCCGCTCTCACCCGCACGGATCGTGGACATGGTGGAGCGGGCACGCGCCGCCGGGAAGGAGTCGGCGTGAAACCGGCCGCCTTCGACTATCACGCCCCCGCCTCGGCCGAGGAGGCGGTGACACTGCTCGCCGAACTCGGCGACGAGGCCAAGATCATCGCCGGCGGCCAGAGCCTGGTGCCGATGCTGGCGTTGCGGCTGGCGGTCTTCGACCACCTCGTCGACCTGCGGCGAGCCGACGACCTGCGCGGAATCGAGGCCGGTGCGTCGCGTGTGCGGATCGGCGCCGGGACCACCCACGCGGCGGTCGGCGCCTGCGCGGAGATCCGCCGGGCGGTTCCACTGCTGCACCGGGCGACACCGCTGATCGGGCACTTCCAGATCCGCAACCGCGGCACCATCGGCGGTTCCGTCGCCCACGCCGACGCCGCGGCCGAATATCCGGTGGTGGCGCTGACTCTGGACGCCGAGATCGAGGCGTTGTCGCCCCGCGGGCGGCGCACCGTCGCGGCCGCGGATTTCTTCACCGGTATGTGGACGACCGCGCTGGAACCCGACGAACTGGTCACCGCGATCACCTTCCCGGCCCGGTCCGGACGCAGCGGCTACGCGATCGAGGAATTCACCAGGCGCAGCGGCGATTTCGCGATGGCCGGGGCGGCGATCGCGGTCCGGTTGGACGGGGACTGCCGCATCGACCGCTGCGCGATCGGCCTGTTCGGCCTCGCGCCGACCCCGGTGCGGGCGCACGAGGCCGAGGCCGAGTTGCTGGGCCGTCCCGCCGATGCGGTGGCGGCCGAGGAGGTCGGCGCCGCGGCGACCGCGAATCTGACGGCGATCTCGTCGGATGTGCACGGTTCTGCCGAATATCGCCGCCGGCTCGGTGCGGCGATGGTGGCGCGGGCATGGCGCCGCGCGATAGAGGAGGCGAGCGATGACTGAGGTCGATATCGAGGTGCGGGTCAACGGCTTTCGCCGCCGCGACGCCGTGCCGGCCCGGCTGACGCTGGCCGATTATCTGCGCGACCGCTGCGGGCTCACCGGCACCCACCTCGGATGTGAACACGGCGTATGCGGCGCCTGCACGGTCCTGCTCGACGGTGCCGCGGTGCGCTCCTGCCTGATCTTCGCGGTCCAGGCCGACGGCACCGAGATCACGACCGTCGAGGGCATCGCGGAACCCGACGGGACCCTGTCGGCGGTGCAAGAGGCATTCCGCGCCGAACACGGATTGCAGTGCGGTTTCTGCACGCCCGGCTTCATCGTCTCCGCGACGGCTTTCCTGCGCGAGAATCCCGATCCCACCGACACCGAGATTCGCGAGGCGATCTCGGGAAATCTGTGCCGCTGCACCGGATATCAGGGCATCGTGCGCGCGGTCCGCGCCGCCGCCGATGCGCGCGAGTCCGGTGCCGAATCCTCCACCGGCGACGAGGCCGATATCGCCGCACCCGCCGCGCGGCGGGCCTGATCCGACCGAGGACCGTCATGAAACTCGACAACACGTTCACCATTCCCGTTCCGGCGGCGCAGGCCTGGCCGGTACTGCTCGACCTCGAACGCATCGCGCCGTGTGTGCCCGGGGCGACCATCACCTCGCGCGAAGGCGATGATTTCCACGGCAGAATCAAGGTCAAACTCGGTCCGGTGGGGTTGAGCTACAACGGGATCATCAAGGTCGTCTCGCGGGACGAACAGGCCGGGGTCGCGGTGCTCGAGGGACGTGGCCGTGAGGCACGCGGCAACGGCACGGCGACGGCGACCATCACCTGCCGATTGGTCGAGAACAACGGCAGCACAGACGTTTTCGTCGACACCGAGCTGGCGATCACCGGCAAGCCCGCCCAATTCGGCCGGGGCGCGCTGGCCGATGTCGCGGGCACCCTGATCGGGCAGTTCGCCACCAACCTCGCCGACGAGATCACCGCCTCGGCGCGGCCGGCCGAACCGCCGCGCGCCGTGACGCAGGAGTCGGACCCGGGCGCGACTACCGTCACAGCCCACCCGCAGCGCGCCACCGCCTCGCGCACCCCGGCCGAGCCGCTGGATCTGCTCGCCGCCGCCGGATCCGCACAGGTGCTGCGCTACAGCGGATTCGCGGCGGCGCTGATGCTCGTGGTGCTGGTGGCCGTCATCCGGCGGCGAGCGCGGCGGGGCTGAGCGGGCCGCGTCAGCGTTCGAGGTCGCCGGGTTCGTCGATATCGCGGCCGGTGGCCAGATCGCCGCATTCCACGGTGGGCGCGGAAACGCTACGCAGATAGGCGGCGGCGCCGCGATCACCGGACAGGGTCGGCAGCAGATCGGCCCAGTGCCGGCGTGCGATCACCACGGGATGGCCGGGCCGTCCGGCGAAACTCGCACGCGCGATACCGGACGGGTCGGCCATCGCGGCCTCGATCACCCGGGCGACCACATCCGCGCCGACATCGGGCGTATCCACCACATGCAATGCGATGTACGCGGCGTCGAGCCGCTGCGCCGCACCGATTCCCGCGCGCACCGACGCGCTCATTCCCTGGGCCCACTCCGGTGCCACCACGGTGGTGGTCGCGGGAATCGGGGGAATCAGGGCGGCGCCGAGCACCACCACGACCTCCGCGCATCCGCCCCCGCGCAGCGCGTCCACCGCCGTGGCCGGCCAGTGACCGACCGTGGCCTTGGGGCGGCCGAATCGCCGGCCCGCCCCGGCGGCGAGTACGACTCCGACTACGCGGTCCGGCATGGGCGGCCTCTCGGTGGGGAAATGCGCTGTCGCGCCAATGTAATAGCGGAAATGCCGGTCCTTTGTGGACTCGGCCAATTCGTCGTGGCGAGCCGCCGAACAGGGTAGATATCGTTCGCGGCCATCCTAGGATGAGCAACCGACCAACAGGCGCGAGATCAGGTAGGAGTGCGTGATGCCGTCCAAGGCGGTCGGTCAGCGTCGACGCCCGACGCAGGAGCGTGCGAAGGAAACCCGCCAGCACATCCTGGACACCGCGGCGCGGTTGTTCGGTGAGCGCGGGATCGAGAACACCTCGACCAATCGGATCGCCGCCGAGGCCGGGCTCAGCATCGGCACCGTCTACCGCTACTTCTCCGATCGCACGGTCATCGTCGAGGAATTGCTCGAACGACTGCTGGAGAGCATCGAGCGCCGCTTCACCGAACGGCTGGATCGCGCGGAGCGGTCGGTGGAGGATATGACCGCCGACATCCTCGCCGCCATCTGCGACGAACTGGTCGACAACGCGAAACTCGTTCGCGCCCTGGCCGCCGGGGTGCAGTTCTACAACAGCGGCATCCCCGAATTCGAACCGCGCCTGCGCCTGCTGGTGAAGGTGCTGCTGATCCAGATCCTCGGCCCCGGCGACGACCACGAGCTCGACGTCATGGCCTTCGTCCTGGTGAACACCGGTTTCTCCGCAGTCCTGCGCGCCTCCGCGCTCGAGGTCGACCCCGAGGAACGCCGCGAGGCCATCGTCATGACCGCCCGCATGATCGGCGCCTGGAGCGAGGCGGAAATCGAACGCCGCGCGGCGAATTCGGCCTGAGAGCTCCCTCGCGGCACGGGCCGTGCGCGGAATGTTCCGGGGATACGGTGCCCGGATGACGACGCTTCGAACCGATCGCGATCTGGCGGCGGATATCCGGGTGCGTTCGCTGTTGTCGGCGGCCGTGGGTGGCGGCGAGGCCCGCCTCGATGCGGTGATGCGCCGCTATCGCGACGATCCGGCGACCGCTCTGCTGGCGGGGCGAGAAGTACCCGGGTGTCGGACGATTCCGGGTCCGTCTGGACTCAGGTGATGACAGCGGCTGACATCGCGGTGTAGCGTGATGGCAGTCGCTGACATCGGCGGCCGTCGCGCACGATGCGGCGTATTCCTCGCGGGAAGGTCTTTCCATGCGCGTATTCATCACCGGGGCGTCGGGACATGTGGGGTCCGCGGTCGTTCCCGAACTGCTGTCGGCGGGGCACGAGGTGGTCGGGCTGGCCCGATCGGATGCCTCGGCCGCGGCGTTGGAGGCCGCGGGAGCGCAGGTGCATCGCGGAAATCTCGACGATCCGGAGGCGCTGGCCGAGGTGGCGGCCGCAGCCGACGGCGTCATCCACCTGGCGTTCAAACACGAGAACATGATCGCCGGCGACTTCCTCGGCGCGGCCGACACCGATCTGCGAGTGGTCCGGGCGTTCGGCGACGCCCTGGCCGGGTCGGGTAAGCCGCTGGTCAGCACATCCGGAACGGGTCTGCTCGCGGCCCTGGGGCGAATCGGCACGGAAGCGGACTCGCTACCGGGCGGTCCGCGCATCGACTCCGAGAACGAGGTGATCGGATTCGCCGAGCGTGGAATCCGATCCAGTGTGGTCCGGCTGCCACCGACCGTGCACAGCACCCTCGACCGCCACGGCTTCGTGCCCACCCTGATCGCCATCGCGCGTGAGAAGGGGGTCTCCGCCTACGTCGGCGAGGGCGTCAACCTCTGGCCGGCGGGCCACACCCTCGATGCGGCCTATCTGTACCGGCTGGCTCTGGAATCCGCCCCCGCCGGTACCCGCCTGCACGCCGTCGGCGACGAAGGCATACCGCTGCGCCGCATCGCCGAGGTGATCGGCCGTCACCTGGACGTCCCGGTCGTGAGCATCCCCGCCGAGGACGCGCCCGATCACTTCGGCTTCCTCGCCCCGATGGTCCAGCTCGACAACCCCACCACGGCCGAGGCCACAACCGCTCTGCTCGGGTGGAAACCCTTGCACCCCAACCTGATCGAGGATCTGGAGGAGGGGCACTACTTCACCGGGCAGTAACCAGCGGCGGCGGCGGACCGGCGGCCCACCAGGCGTCGACCGCGTCTGCCCTTCAGCCGACCGGGTCCACGCGCAGGGTGGTGTTCTCGGCGGCGGGGGCCAGCATCGGTTCGAGGGCGCTGGGCTGGTCACGGTATTTCGACTCGTAGGCCTTGCGGACGCGGTCGTTGATGTAGGACTCGGTGACCGGGTGCAGGGTCACGTCGGTTTCCACGCCGTGGGCGCGGACTCGCGCGCCGCGGGTGTGCATGGCGTGGCGGTACCACCCTCCGGATTGCCCGTACGCGGAGCGGATGTAGAGATCGTTGTCGACGCGCACGACCCAGATGGTGGTCCAGTCCCGCAGTGCGCCGTTCTCGTAGTAGCTGGTGATCTCCAGCTCCTCGGAAGATCCGATCCGGTCGAGCTGAGCGGCGGTCCAGGCCATGTCGTTACCTCCATCGATCGCGATGCAGTGGGTTCGCCCAGGCTAGGCCGATTCCTCGCCGTGGTGCGGCTGCCTCAGCGCGGTTCGGGAAAACTTTCGGCGACCGCGGCGATCAAGGCGCTTGTCCAGCGTTCGAGTATCCGCGCGCCCTCGGCGGGGTCGGCGGTGGTCGGGTCGCCCAGTATTCCGTTGGCACTCACCGCTTTCACACCGCCCGAGCGCAGGCGCGGCATCAGCTCGCGCAGCGGTCGGGTCGTGCCGGGTTCGGCGCGGTGCATCGCGACCCGTGCCGGCGCCAGATGGAGCATGACCGACGTTTCCGCGTGTCCGGCGTGCGTGTCGTCGGCGGGGCCGGTCGGTGACCACACCAGGGTCGATCGGCCTTCCGTGGTGAGGAGGCGTTGGGCGGCCCGCAGCGGCTCGAGATTTCCGCCGTGCCCGTTCACCAGGATCACTCCCGCGAATTCGTCTGCCGAGCGCACCAATTCGACGATCAGCAGTTCCAGGGCGCGGTGCCCGATCGACAGTGTTCCCGGAAATCCGGCGTGTTCACCGCTGGATCCGTACGGAATCGCCGGTGCCGCAACGATATCCGGACGGGTGCCGGCCAAGCGGCGGCACAGTTCCACCGCCACGGCGGTATCGGTCCCCAGCGGCAGATGCGGTCCGTGTTGTTCGGTCGCGCCGAGCGGAATCGCCAGCAGCGGCGCGCGATCGGCCGTGGCGAGGTCGCCCGAGGTCAGATCAGCGAGGCGCATCACCGTCTCCGTCGGTTCGATACAGCAGCGGCAGCACCGGCTCCGCGGTCCGCGACCGCAGACAGCCGGACCACACTCCCAGCCCGTATGCGAGATCGTCGGCGACGCGCAACAGCCCGGCCCGCGGATCCCGTCCGGCCGTCACCGCGCGGACCACCACCGGCAGGTAGGCCGCGAGCAGCAACCGGCGTCCCCGGCGGCCGAACAGCGCTGCGGGCCACCAGATTCGGCGCAGCGCATCGGCGAGCTGGCGGACGGCGGCCAGTTCGGCCTCGCCGACCACCATCGCGGCCATCGACGCCGGTAGCCCGGCGGCGCGCAGCCGCCGCAGCTGCCGCACCGGTTCGGTGGCCGTCGCGATGCCGAGCCACGGGCGGCCCAGCGCGACCGCCGCCCAGCGGAACGCGGTGGTGCGGGGCAGGCGCGCACAGTGCAAGTGCCCCGGATGCCGCCGCGCCAGCGCAGCGGCCGAGGTGCCGTAGTCGTAGCGCTGCCGCAACCACGCCGGCAGCGTGGTGCGCGGCTCGTGCCGGACCACCGAATCGGGTTGATAGCGAACGAGTTTCCCGTCGCTCACGAGCCGCCAGATCAGATCGACGTCCTCGCCGTAGCGCAGGGCTTCGTCGAATCCGCCGGCCCGATCCACGGCCGCGCGGCGCACGACCAGCGCCGCGGTCGGGACGTAGGAGATGCGCCCACCCGGCCGCACCACCGCCGGTTCGCCGCCCATATCCAGGCTCGACCGGTGGGCCTCGTAGTTGCCGAGCACGCCGCGCTCGAAGGTGCGCACCCGCGGGGCCACCGCCGCCACCGCCGGATCGTCGAACAGCGGCAGGAGCGGGTCGAGCCAGCCCGGATCGGGGACGATATCGGAATCCAGAAAGGCGATCAGCTCGGTGCGCACCGCCCGGTATCCGCTGTTGCGTGCCGCCGCCGGGCCGCGCGCGGACGCGTGCCGGACGATCGTCACCGTCGGCGGTGGTTTCCCGTCCTCGGCGACATGGCCCGTGATCGGCACGGCGGAACCGTCGTCGACCACGATGCGGGAGCCCACGTCGCCAGTGGCGGCGAGCAGTCGGGTGAGCCCGGCGAGGTTGTCCTTGACCGGGACGACGACAGTGACATCGGCGATGGTGTGACCGCCCCGATCGATCGTCGGATGTGCGACGCCCGCCGCCAGCATCCGCTGCGCCAGCGCCTGTGCGCCCGGGTCACTGCCCACCGGTTCGCCCGCGAACCACGCCCGCACCCGGCGGGCACCGGCGGGGGAGAGGCGCAGCATTCGCAGCGGACTGCCGCCGAGCAGTACTCGGCCGTCGGGTGAGGACCGCAGTCGCGCGTCCGGCCGCAGCGTGACGGTCACAACGGCACATCCTCCATCGGCACGACCCGGCCGGTGCGGCCGCGTCCGGAACGAACCAGACCAGGCTACGTGTGTGGCCGGAGGCCGTGGCCGGTGGATCTATTCGATACCGAGGGTGACCTCGGTCGATTTGATCAGCACCTTGACCACCGATCCCTCGGCGAGGTCGAGATCGTCCACGGCGTCGCGGGTGATGGACGAGGTGATCTCGTCCCCGCCGGTGAGGCGGACCCGAACGACCGCCATGGCCTCACCGCGAGTGACCGAGACGACGGTGCCGTCGAGTTGATTCCGGGTGCTCAGGCGCATGCGGCGACCCTACGCCCGGGACTCGCTCCGGCGACGGAGGGCGGAGTGGCGCGTTCAGCCGAGCTCTGTCGGTGCGGGCGCGATCGACACCGGCTGTTCGATACCGCACCGGAAACGTTCGCTCTCAGTCGCGTCCGCGATCGAGGCGGACGGCGCGGCGGGCGTTGGCGATGGCGGAGACGGTGGTGGTGCCGAGGACGCCGTCGCGGTCGAACATCACCGCGGTGCCGACGGCGAGCCCGTGGTGTTCGACGCGTTCGGTCAGCGCGAGACCGACTTCCCTCCCGGCCGGCAGGCGGGTAATCGCCATCGTCACATCGGGATTGATGTATTCCAGGCCCGCGCTGCCGAGATTGGACACCATATTGGTGACGTCGGCGACCGAAGCCGCGACCTGGAACGGGGTCGGCTCCTCGCCTTCGACCACCGGAATGGCGAAGTGCCAGATGCGTTTTCGAGGGCTGTCGCGGAAGGCGTCGGTCCACTCGCCCCAGCCCTCGGATTCGGTGTGGTACAGCCGTTCCGGGTCGCGTGTGGGCCGCAGACCCGCGCCGGGGGCGGTGGGTGTGGTGCCGCCGGACCACACGTGCCCGGGCGGAGCCTCGCTCGGTCGCAGGAACAGTGCGCTCGCGCGAGCCGCCGGTTCGCCGTCCTGGGTCAGCACCGCGTCGACCAAGCAGAGACGGGGGCCTTCGCGGACGATCGTCGCGGCGGTCACCGAGGGGCGCATCCGCACCGCGCGGAACAGATCGAGCGTCCACCGGACCGGCTGCAGATCCGGACGGCCCAGGGTCTCGACCGTCCGCTCGACCGCCCGCGCCAGTGCGGCGCTGACGGCCGGCCCGCGCATCTGATCCGCCCCCCAGCCGCTGCCCGCGCGGGGTTCGGGATGCAGTTCCTCGGTGTCCTCGTGCTTGACGCGGAAGAACGCACTGTTCATATGGCCGAACTCCTTCCTCAGCGGCCGACGACGGCCGGGCAACCCTGATCATCGACGGCCGGGAGCCGGCGACCACGTCCGGGGTCGGTGAAGGATGGCCGCGACCGAAGAGGTCCGGGCAACCGGCGGCGCGATCGCGTGCGATCGAATCGATGTGATTCGAACTCTGTCGCGGCAGCACTCGCCCGAATAATGTGAGAGCCCCGTTGTGGGATGGGGGTTCATGGTGCGCATCGGTCTCTATGTCGGCGGAACGGCGCCGGTCACCGAGGTTGTCGAGCGGATCCGCTGGGCGGAGCGGGCCGGGCTGGACAGTGTATTTCTCAATCAGGTGCTCGGCTGGGATGCCCTGACCGTCGCCACGTTGGCGCTGCGGGAGACCACCGATATCGAGGTGGGAACGGCGGTCACCCACACCTTCGCCCGGCATCCGATCGCACTCGCGCAACAGGCGTTGACGGCCACCGCGCTGGGGCCGAATCGGTTCACCCTCGGGATCGGGCCGAGCCATCCGCACATCGTGGAGGACGCGTACGGGCTGTCCTACGAGCGGCCGGCCCGGCACGTTCGCGAATATCTGTCGGCGCTCACTCCGCTGCTGCGCGGCGAGACCACCGACTATCGCGGCGAGACGCTGCGAGCGGCGGCGACGATCGAGGTCGCGGGGGCGACGCCGCCCTCGGTCGTGGTCTCGGCGTTGGGACCGGCGATGCTGAAGGTCGCCGGGGAACTGGCCGACGGTTCGGTGACCACGTGGACCACCCCCGGCATCATCGCCGAGCACATCGGCCCGCGATTGGCGGCGGCGGCCGCCGCGGCGGGCCGGCCGGCACCGCGAACAGTCGTTGTGGTGTCGGCGGCCGTGACCCACGCTCCGGACGATCTCAGGCAGGAGTTGGCGCAGGCGCTGGCCCCGGCGTCCCGGCTGCCGAGCTACCGGGCTCTGCTGGATCGCCAGCACCTGACCGGTGTGCACGAGACCGCCCTGCTCGGACCCGAAGATGTTGTGGCAGAAGGTATCAGCGCATACGCCCGCGCCGGTGTCACCGATCTGATCGTCAGTGTGCGTGGGGATGCCGCGGCGCAGCAGCGGACTCGAGAGTTGATTTCGACCGTGCGCCGCGCCTCGTCCAGCGCTCGGTGAGGCGAATCACAACCAGCGCAGCAATCGGTGCCACAGGCGGCGGCGTACGTGCGCTTCGCCGGTCCTGGGCTGGGCGCGCGAGGGCGTGATCGGTCCGGGGCCGGCGGTCGGTGCCGGGCCCGAATGGGGGCCGGTCACAGTCGTCTCGGCGCCGCCGTACGGACCGGGCGGCGGCGTGCCGGGTTCGCCGATCGGCACGGGTTCCGGGCACGCGGCCCGTGACCAGGCGAGATGGGCCTGGGGCTGGCCGCCGCCCGGGGCCATCAGATGGGTGAGGCGCGGCAATTGCACGGTCGGGTCGTCCAGATCCCGGCGGAGTTGATTGCAGAACTGCTCGACCGAGCCGTAGCGATCGACGATCTCCTCGACCAGCAGGGCCGCCGACGGAGTTGCCGTGATCAGTTTGCCGCTCACCGTTCTCCTCACCTCACAGCCCGGACACGATCTGCCGCATACCGGGCCGAACCGTCATATGTCTGCGAATAACCCCCAACACATCCACGGCGAGCGGGAGATATCGGAATCGCTCTCGTTCGAGCTGTCGGGACCCCGCCGTGGTGATCGTTGCACGAGAGCCTAGTCAGAAAAGCCGTTATCCGCAAACTTCCCGCGAGCTGGTCGGTGGCCCGAAAATACCTGGAGTCCAGTCGTTTTCGAATGGTAGTGTTGACGCGTTCGGGCATCGGACATAAGTCGTGAGCAAGCCTCGGCAAATATCGAGCATATGCTTGGTCGTCGACTGCCGGGGTGTCGCTACGGAGAATCGGGGCGCCGGAAATCTTCGGCACCGATCGGGAATATCGGGGGCGGGCCGCCGGGTTGCCGATGGGGGTGAAGCGTAGGTGGTGCGCGGAAAGCGGAAGGATACCCCCAAGGTGTGCAGGTCAACGGTGGGATAGGCTGGATCGGTCATGATGTCGGCTTTCCCGGGTCCGGTCGCAGCGGCGCCCAAGACGGTCTACCTCGATCACGCGGCCACGACACCCATGTTCCCGGCCGCCGTCGAGGCGATGACGGCTGTGCTCGGCACGGTGGGTAACGCCTCGTCCCTGCATGGGTCCGGCCGCACCGCGCGGCGGCTGCTGGAGGAGGCGCGCGAATCGGTCGCCGCCGATCTCGGGGCGCGTCCTTCGGAGGTGATCTTCACCTCCGGCGGCACGGAAAGCGACAATCTCGCGGTCAAGGGCATCTACTGGGCCCGGCGCGACGCCGATCCGCGCCGCACCCGCATCCTGGTGAGTTCGGTCGAACATCACGCGGTGCTCGACGCGGTGGACTGGTTGCAGCAGCACGAGGGCGCGCAGGTCACCCTGCTCGACGTCGACGCCGAGGGCGTCGTGTCGCCGGGGGCGCTGCGCGAGGCGTTGTCCGCGTACGCCGCCGATACCGCCCTGGTCAGCGTGATGTGGGCAAACAACGAGGTCGGCACGATCGAGCCCATCCTCGAATTGGCTTCCGTCGCACAGGAATTCGACATTCCGATGCACAGCGACGCGGTGCAGGCGGCGGCCCAGCTGCCCATCGATTTCGCGTCGAGCGGCCTGGCCGCGGCCAGTTTCGCCGGGCACAAGGTCGGCGGTCCGCACGGATGCGGTGTCCTGCTGCTGGGCCGGCAGGTGGGCTGCGTGCCGCTGCTGCACGGCGGCGGCCACGAGCGCGATCTGCGATCGGGCACCTCGGATGTGCCGGCCGCGGCCGGAATCGCCGCGGCACTGCGGGAGACCGTACGGGAAATGCCCGCGCGCACAGTGGAATTGATCGACCTGCGCGACCGCCTGATCGCCGGCGTGCGCGACGCGATTCCCGGTGCCGTCCTCAACGGCGCCACCGGCGATCGGCGCCTGCCCGGGAACGTCCACTTCACCTTCCCCGGTTGCGAGGGCGATTCCCTGCTGATGCTGCTCGACGCCGCCGGAATCGAATGCTCGACCGGATCGGCGTGCAACGCCGGGGTGGCCGCGCCGAGTCATGTCCTGCTCGCGATGGGTGTGGAGCCGCGACAGGCGCGCGGTTCCCTGCGATTCTCACTCGGTCACACCACGACCGTGGCCGAGATCGACAGAGTGCTGGAAGTTCTGCCGTCCGTGGTGGAACGGGCCGAAGCGGCCGGACTGGCCGGTGCGAAGGGAGGTTCGCGATGAGAGTGCTGGCAGCGATGAGTGGCGGCGTCGATTCCGCCGTGGCCGCCGCGCGTGCGGTCGACGCCGGTCACGAGGTGGTCGGCGTGCACCTGGCCCTGTCGGCCACCCCCGGAACGCTGCGCACCGGGTCGCGCGGCTGCTGTTCCAAAGAAGACGCCGGCGATGCGCGCCGCGCCGCCGATGTACTCGGAATCCCGTTCTACGTCTGGGATTTCGCCGACCGTTTCAAAGAGGACGTGATCGACGACTTCGTCGCCGCGTACGCGGCCGGTGAGACGCCGAATCCGTGCCTGCGCTGCAACGAGAAGATCAAGTTCTCGGCCCTGGCCGACCGCGCCGCCGCGCTGGGTTTCGATGCCGTGGTGACCGGCCACTACGCGCAGCTGTCCGACGGTGTGCTGCGCCGCGCCGTCGACGCCGACAAGGATCAGTCCTATGTGCTGGCCGTGCTCACCGCCGACCAGCTGTCGCGGGCGATGTTCCCGGTCGGTGACACCCCCAAGCCGCGCATTCGCGAGGAGGCCGCCGAGCGTGGTCTCGCCGTCGCGAACAAGCCCGACTCCCACGACATCTGCTTCATCCCTTCCGGCGACACCCGCGCATTCCTCGGCGCCTCGATCGGCGTGCGCCCCGGCGCCATCGTCGACAGCGACGGCCGCAAACTGGCCGATCACGAAGGCGTGCACGGGTTCACGATCGGCCAGCGCAAGGGGCTCGGGCTGCCCGGCCCCGCCGCGGACGGCCGGCCGCGCTACGTCACCGAGATCGACCCGGACTCCGGGACCGTTCACGTCGGCCCCGCGGAAGATCTGAATGTCTGGACGGTGCGGGCGGATCGGGCCGTGTGGACCTCGGGTGAGGAGCCGTCGGGACCCTTCGACTGCGTCGTCCAGGTGCGCGCGCACGGCGGGATCGCCCCGGCCGTCGTGGAGGCGGTCGACGGCGGGCTGGTCGCCCGGCTGCGTGAGCCGCTGACCGGTGTGGCGCGCGGGCAGGCCGTGGTCGCCTATCTGCCGGATCCGCAGGGAGACCGGGTGATCGGCAGCGCGACCATCAGCGGCACCGGACGTGAGCGAACCTCCGACGCGGGGGAGCTGGTCGCGGATTCCGCGCGGTGAGCGCGGGTGTCGTCCCGATCGGGACGACCATGGGGAGACGGCCGACCCGAGTGCGCGGATACCGGTGGCGTCGTGTGTGACCGCGGTCGCGGACCGTCGGCGCGGTGAGCGAGATGGGTGAGATATGACGAGCGAGAACCGTTCCGACGCGGGAGCTGCCCTGCGGGGAGGTATCGCCACGGGTGTCGGTTCCTGGCCGGGCACCGACCCCAGGGAGGCCGCCGCCACCATCGTGGGCGAGCTGCCCGAACTCGCGCATCTGCCCGAATTGCCCGGGCGTGGTGCGGGTTCGGATATGGTCGGGCGCGCCTCGGCGCTGCTGGTCGATATGCAGTTCGACACCACCACTCGCGGATACCGGCTGAGCGCCCGCCCCGGAGCGACCGCACGCCGCGCTCACGACCTGCTCCGCACCGATCTCGACGCGCTCGAAGAGGCGTGGGAGACAGCGGGTCTCACCGGCACCGGCCGCACCCTCAAGGTTCAGTCGGTCGGACCGCTGACGCTCGCGGCGCAGGTCGAACTGGCGAACGGTCATCGCGTGCTCACCGATTCCGGTGCGGTGCGCGACCTGTCGGAATCACTGGCCGAGGGCTTGACCGAGCATGCCGCCGAGGTGGCCAAACGGCTGGGCGCCGATGTCGTTGTGCAACTGGACGAACCGTCGCTGGCGGCGGTACTGGAAGGAAGCCTGCGTGGTGCCAGCGTCTTGAATACCGTGCGCGCGGTTCCCGAACCGGAGGCTCTGCACATCCTCGACACGGTCGTCACCGCCCAGCCGGGGCCGGTGCTGATCCACAGCTGCGCCGACGCGCCGCCCCTGTCGCTTCTGCGCGGAAGTGCCGCTGCCGCAATAGGTTTCGATATGTCGGCCGTCGCCACCGGTAACCTGGACGCCGTCGGTGAACTACTGGACGCGGGCAAATACCTCGTGCTGGGGCTGGTCCCCACGGCGGCTCCGGCGTCCCCGCCCGCCTGGCGGCAGCTCGCCGAACCGGGCGTGCGCCTGGTCGACCGCCTCGGCTTCCCGCGCCGCACCCTCACCGATCGGATCCTGGTCACCCCCGCGTGCGGCCTGGGCTCCGCACCGCTGGCGTGGGCACGGCGCGCCCTGAACCTGTCGTCCGACGTGGCCCGCGCCTACGCCGACGACCCGGATTCCCTCACCTTCGAATAGGGCGCTTCGGTGTGCCTCGCGCCGGTTTCGGCGCGGTGAACTGTGGACGATCCCGGGTCCGCCGGCGGCCGCGTTCGCGACGCGGCGGTAGGACCGGGGCGCCGCGAGCCCCGGCCGGGATCACAATCCCGCGGATGGTCCTGGGTCCGGATGGCCGATCTGCCAGTGCTGCGGCTTACCCGGCGGATAGACGACCGGGAGGTCTTCACCGGGGAACGGCCACTGGTTGACGTCCCACGCGAAGCGGCCGTACACGGTTTCGGCCGCGACGCTCGGGCCGGACAGCGTGCCCGTGATGGTCACGAACTGCTCGCCCTGGCCGGCCGGACGCGGGCTCACACCGGTGATGCGCAGCGTCCCGGCCTCCTGCGCGGCACGCTGGAATCCGCCGAAACGACCCCGGCCGCGGAAGTTCATCAGCAGCGCGACCAGTGCGCCGGCGATCAACACGATGAACACGATCTGCAGCAGCATGCCTCCATGCTAGGCGGACAAACGGGACAGCCTCACCGGCCGCCGCCGGCATGACTCAGTTCGAGGTGATCTCGCTGGTGCCGGTCGAGGTGCGGCGTACCTGCCACACCTTGGTGCGCCGGGACTGCGATCGCCCGTTGCCGCGGTCGATGAGGGTGCGGTTGCGGGTGGTGAAGATCAACTGCGCGCCCCGGGAGTTGGTCTCCGGGTTCTGGAACAGCTGGATCACGCGGTCGGCGGTGTCACCGGTGAGATGGGTGTCGATATCGTCGACCGCCAGGACCCGGCCGGTGTCGAGCGCGTCGAGGACGGTCGGCAGCAGGCGCAGCAGGGCGAGGGTGGCGGTGGATTCGTCGGCGATGTCGAAGGCGGCGTCGATGCCCTCGTGGACCACCCCGAGCCCGACGCCGCGGCGGGCGACCATACGCGCGTAGAGGGTGTCGCGGGCCGCGCGCAGATTGCTCAGTTCCCGTTCGAGGGCGACGGGTTCCACACCGAGCGTTTCGCGCACCTGCAGCGCGTGCGCCGGCGATGCGGCGCAGGCATCCAATTCCTTTGCCATACCGGCGATTTCACCGTCGATGTCGCGCAGGTAGTCCGCGTACATCGGATCGTTCTCGGCCAGCAGCAGATCCTCGATGCCCAGTTCGGCCGAGCGCAGCAGCATCAGCAACCGCGCGGCGTTGTCCGCGGAGCGGGAGATGTGGCCGCCGAGGCGCTCGGCGATGCTGTGCGGGTCGGCGGGCCCGCGTTGGACGTCGAGCTGAGCGGAGAACCAGCGATAGGCGGGTACCAGCGCCTCGGCATACATCTGCCCGGTCAGGCTGAGTAGCAGCGCATTCGGCCGCACCAGCGGCACCAGGGCACTGATGCCGAAGCGGACCGGTTCGAACATCGGCCCGATCCGGATCTGCTCGCCCTCGCGCTCGAAGATGATGCGCTTGCGGTTGTGCGGATGCGTATGCAGCCATTCGGCGGTGACATCGGCATTGTCGAGCCGGAACCCGTAGGTGTAGGGCGTGCCCTCCGCGACGAAGGTGGCGGCGAATTCCGAAGGCCGATCGGCGAATCCGAGATGCGGTGTACGCACGGGCCCGGCGTAGGGGTCCCAGCCGGTCACCGAATGCAGCACCGCGTCGCGCATGTGGGCCAGGGCGTCGACGAGACCGGATTTGCCGCTGGCGGCCGCGCCGTGCACGGCGGTGACGGGCGCGGGCAGCGCTCCGGCCCGGCTCGAGACCAGGCGGAGCTCCTGTGATTCGGCCAGGGATCGGTGATTGGTCACCTGAAAACTACGCAGCACCCGAGCCATCCTGCCGTCCGCCGCGCCGCGCCGCGACATCAGGTGCGATGTTGCCTGTGCAACAGCGAGGCCAGACAGACCACGAGGGTGCAGATCTCGGCGAGGACGGCGATCATCGCCTGCGGGGCCGGCTGCCAGCCGATTTCGGTGAATCCGAACAGCCCGCTCGTCCGCGACAGCACGAAACCGCCCAGGGCGGCGGCGCTGAGCACCGCCGCCGCCGCGCGCATCGTCCAGGGACCGACGAGAACCAGTGCGGCCAGCGCGAAGGCGGCGGCGGCCTGGACGGCGAACGACGGGCCCACGTATTCGATATAGCGATAGCCCCGTCCGTAGAGTTGGGTATGCACGACACCGGTGGTGACGAGTCCGGCGCTGATCGCCACGCGCGACGGGAATCGCGACCAGGTGGAAGAGATCGTGGTCATCGCAGTGTCTGCTCCTTGATCGCGAGCATCTGCCGGCCCTGCTGGTAGCTCACTTCCCGGATTCCCAGTGCGTCGTGCAGTTTTCCGGCCGGCAACGTCACCGGTTTGGGTGCGGGCCCGTCACCGGGATGCGGCAGGGGATAGGCGGTGGTCGTCCCGCTGAAGAAGGTGATGTTTCCCTCGGTCTTGGTGAAGAGTTGATGCACATGGCCGTTGAGACAGGTGACCGAGGAGAACCGCCGCAGCAGGCTCAGGACCTGCGCGGCATCGTCTGTGCCCCAACCCCATTGGGGGTACATGGCGAACAGCGGAATATGGCTGAAGACGATGATCGGTGTGTCTGCCGACAATCCCGCCACATCGTTGCGGACGAAGTCGATCTGGTCCTGCCCCAGATGACCCAGATTCCGCGCGTGCAGTGTATTGACCAGGCCGATGACGTGCACGCCGGCGATATCGAAGCTGTACCAGCCATCCCCGCGGGTGCCCTGTCCGAACACGTCGCGGTATCGCTGTCCGCCGTCGTCGGTCGAATCGTGTTCGCCGGGCACGGTGAAGATATGTGGCGTGGACAATCCGGACATCATCTGGCGGACCTGATCGAATTGCGCGGGCGTGGCCAGATGTGTCAGGTCCCCGGTGTGGATGACGAAATCCGGTGTGTACCCCAGCGCATTGACCTGATCGATCGCCTCGGTGAAGGTGTCGGTGACATTCGCGTTGGCGGTGCCCTGGAAACCGATGTGGCTGTCGCTGATCTGCGCGAAGCGCAGGGTGGGCCGTTCGGGCGTGGCCGGGGCCGCGCCCGCCACATGGGAGATGACCTCGCCGCCGACCACGGTCAGTCCGACGGCCGCGCCGAACCAGGCGCTGTGGCGGAGCAGTTGCCGCCGGGTCATGGCGTGCGGGTCATGCGGATCGGTGTGCTGCGGATGTTGTTCGGTCACGGGGTCACCACCACGGTCGCGTGCATGAAGGGATGGATCGAGCAGAAATAGGGGAAGGTGCCCGGCTGGGCGAAGGTGAAGCTGAACGTGGCCCCCGTGCCCATTCCCGGGGAGTGGAACGAGCCGTCGCGCGCCACCACCGTATGCGGTTCCTCGTCGCGATTGGTCCAGATCACGGTCGTGCCCGCCTTCACGCTCACGGTCTGCGGGCCGAAGGCGAAGTTGTCGATGGTGACGGCGTTCGGCCCGGACGCGACCGCCGGCGTCCGGGGCGCACTCGACATTCCCGGCATGTCCGGCATGGGTGCGA
This sequence comes from Nocardia mikamii NBRC 108933, assembly GCF_001613505.1. Taxonomy (GTDB): domain Bacteria; phylum Actinomycetota; class Actinomycetes; order Mycobacteriales; family Mycobacteriaceae; genus Nocardia; species Nocardia mikamii. The sequence goes on along the minus strand of NZ_BDCM01000014.1, from coordinate 376,803 downwards.
GTGCGCCCGGGGTCATGCCCAGGCCGGGGTCGTCGGAGCGGACGGTGGGAGCGGGTGGGCTCGCGCCTTTGTCGGCAGATGTCGCGCAGGCCGTCAGCGTCATGACGCCCAGGGCGGCCATCGCGGCGGCGGTGCGATTCAGAACGAGATGTCGGTGCATCGGATCCGGCCTCCATGCGGACCCCGCGGAGTGCGGGGCTTCACCGACAGATAGGTGACCGGGTTACAGACCGAGGTCGATATTCAGTGCCGACGCCGCCCGCAGCGCGCGATGCTGCAGCACCTTCGCGTTGGCCACGCTGATCGCGAGTGCGGCGGCCGATTCGCGCACCGACAGCCCCTGCAGGAAACGAAGTTCGAGAATCCGGCGGTAGCGTTCCGGCAGTTCGCTCAATACCGCGCGCACATGCTCCGGCGCCCGGGACTCGGCGGAATCGGTTGGCGCCGAACCGCTCTCGTCCGGAATATCGTCGTCGATGACCGTGATCTCCCGGCCCATTCGTGCTCGCCAGTGCCCGGCGAGCACGGTGCGGGCGGTGGTCCGCAGATAGGCGCGCACCTCGGCGACGCTCGCGGTGATCCGCAGCGGTTTCAGCGCGGCCACGAACACTTCCGCGGTGAGATCCTCCGCGTCCGGTTTGTTGCCGACCTTCCCGAATATCAGCGCGTAGACCCAGCCGACATTGTCCCGGTACACCTCGTCCCAGCTGGGATAGCGATCCTGCGGTACCAATCGCAGGTCGCGGCGTCCGGGCTCCTCCGGCGACCGCGACCCGGCCGTGGATCGCCCTGCCATCCCAACCACCCTCCTGCAGCCCGGTGACGCACGCGCCCGTCAGGAATAGATACGTGGTGTGGTTACACGCGGTTCGGCGCGCGCCGTCACGCCGGCTTCTCCGGCGCGAACACCTCGATCGAGCCGTTCGATTCACGAACCTGCAGCCGCGGCAGGGGAGCCGGCGTGCGGGGCAGCTCATGGGTCACGACCTCACCCTCGAAACCGAAGGAGGTCGAATGACACGGGCAGCGCAGGCGCGCCGCGGCCGCGTCCAGCCACAACTTGCACCCCTGGTGGGTGCAGATTCCCGACAGCGCGTAGACGACCCCGTCGCGGCGGCGGAGGAAGCCGTTGACCGCGCCGAGTTCGAACGGTGTGGTCGCGCCGTCCGGAAGTTCGGTGCTGGCGAGGACCGGCTGCCAGGTTCCGTGCGACGGTACGAGCGTCTGCTGTGCGGCGGGAACTCCCGGCTCGCCGGATCCGCTCAGCAGCGTGTGGTCGATGACCCCGCCCGCCGCGGCCGCGGCGGCCACCGAGGTGCCGATCAGCACGGTGCGCCGGGTGGGACGCCGCGTGCGCGCGCCCGGATCGGCGGCGGGCTCGTCGAGGTCCTCGGACAGGCGATGGTGCAGCCGGGCGATGAACTCCTCGTCGGGGCCGCCCGCACCGGTCCGGGCCGACCGCAGCGCGATCGCGGCGCGGATCTGGGCGGCGTCGTCATCGTCGGGCCGGAAACCGCGCGGGCTGCGGCCGGCCAGGATGTCGTCGACGTAGCGCTCCACGTCTTTGCTGCTCACAGCGAGCCTCCTGATCCGGGACGGGCGGCCGATCGCAATGCCAGACGCTGGCGTGCCTCGGCCTCGGCAACGCTGACACCGAGCCGCGCCGCGGTGTCGGCCATCGAAAGTCCTTGCAGGAAGCGCAATTCGAGAATGCGGCGATAAGGCTCCGGCAGTTCGGCGAGCAGATCACCGACCGCCGCGGCCGGCGTGGCCGAGGAGGTGCCGGGGGGCTCGGCGTCGATCACGGTGATCTCCCGGCCCACCCGCGAGAGCCAGTAGCGGGCCAGCACCGAGCGCGCGGTATCCCGCAGCAGCGCCGGAATCCGCGACGGTTCCGCACCGAGGGGGGATGGTTCCAGTGCCGTCATGAACACCTCCGTCGTCAGCTCCTCGGCGTCGGGCGCGGCGCCCACCTTCGCGAGCATCAGCGCGTACACCCAGTCGACATTGCCGTGGAAGATCACCTCCCAGCCGGCATGGTCGTCAAGGGACGGCGGTGCCGGTGTGGGCGCCGGCTCGGGCTGCCCGCTCATCTGCCGCCGTCCTCCTCTCCGATGCCGCCGCGCTCGGTGCGGCCGATCCAGGACCGGCCGGGTCCGCGGAGACTGTGCCGGCCGAGAACTGTGCCGCCATCAATTAGATAGCAGGGCGGTTACACACACCACCGGTTACGCGCCACGAATCGGATCGAGTACGGCCGCGCGTAACCACCACTCCTATCTACGGGCACCACGACTGCGAGGAGTGAAGAACATGAACGTGGCATTCGGTGTGCAGTGCGCACGAGTAGCGGCCGCAGGCGTCGCGCTCGCCGGTGCGCTCGCGGCGGCCGCCCCTGCCGGCGCAGCCGGGTCGCTCGCCCGCGAGCCCGTCGAACCGGTTGCCGCGCAATGCCTCTGGGCCGACACCGCCCATCCGCGCGGAGACATCGTCACCGCGGGCGGGTGGAGTTACAGGTGCGAAACCGACGCCCGCGGCGCGGCGCGGTGGATCCGGGGGACGGCTGCGGCCGGTCCGAGCACGGTGCCCGATCCGGGTGCCGCGACCGCGCCCGCCGGGCATTTCAGCGCGGGGGCACGGCAACCCGGAACCGAATACACCGACTACTGCGTGGGCGACCAGCTGATCGAAGGACGCGACACCGTCTACGAAGTCGCCGCGAGCGGGGACGGTCTGCTGTTCTGGCGGCCGGTCGCGGCCGTGGATTCGTGGGCCTTCGACCCCGGCACCCACCGGGCCCCGCCCTCCGCGCGCGGTTCCAGCCTCTGCCGGGACAGTCAACTGCTCTGATGCTTCGGCTCCTCCGAGTTCAACGGCTTCTCCGGGTGCAACGGCTTCTACGAGTGCCTCGGCGCCCGGCCGTGCCGCCGGGGTGAGCCCGGTCGTGAGCTGCCGGGCGGAGCCCGAGCATGGGCATCGGCACATCGCGCGCGTGAACGCCCGGTGTGCGGGTAATCGCATTGCCGAGCGACGTTGTCGCGATGCCGCGCCCTCGGACCCGGCGGTCGCGACGGCTTCGGTGCGAAAAGTGCGGCGGCCGGCGGTGACGTTCGCCCGGTTCGTGTCGGTAGGACGCGAATCGGTGCGAACTCCGTAAGGTCGCCGGTGTCGACGAAAGGAACCCTCCGGGATGTTCGAGCGGGTAGTGCAGAAGTCGGTGGAGACCTTCGTGCGGGCGGGCACGGGCGTGCAGGAGCCGCTGGCGGCCAAGTACGTCGACCGGTTGCGGCGCAAGCATCCGGAGCGCGCGCCGGAGGACATCGAGGCCGGCCTGCGGTGGCGCTATCTGGGCGCGGTGACCGTCAGCGGCACACTCGCGGGTCTGTCGGCCGCGGTGCCCGGTGTGGGCACGATCGTCGGGCTGGCGGCCAGCGGCGTGGAGTCGATCTTCTTCATGGAGGCCTCGGCGTTCTACGCGGTCTCGGTGGGGGAGTTGCACGGGATGCGGGCGATGTCGCAGCAGCAGCGCCGCGCGCTCGTGGCGGCCGTGGTCCTGGGCGAGGGCGGGGCGCAGCTGCTCGGGAAGGGCGCCGGGCAGTCGGCCAAGGATTGGGCCTCGGCGGTGGCGGACAAACTTCCGGTGGTCCGCTCGATCGACAACCCGATGGCGCGCAAATTCATCGTCGGCTTCATCGCCAAGCGTGGCGCGTTGCTGTTCGGCCGGGCGCTGCCCGCCGGTCTCGGCGCGATCATCGGCGGCACCGGTAACTACGCGCTCGGGCGGGCGGTGCTCGCGAACGCGGATCGCACCTTCGAGTCGGCGCCGCCGTCCTGGCCGGACGACGTCCGGGCCGCCGTGAACGCCTGATTCCGACGTGCCCGAACGGTCCGCGAGCATGTCGGTGGGCTGGGCTAATGTGCCAGAGGTGAGCGAAACCGGGATCGAGGACGCACGTGCCGCCGAGGCGGCCGACGCCGCCGAGGCGGCCACGGCCGACGAGCGCACCGAATGGCAGCAGCTGGCCGAAGAGGTCCGCGAACACCAGTTCCGGTACTACGTGCGCGATGCGCCGATCATCTCCGACGGCGAGTTCGACGCGCTGTTCCAGCGGCTGCTGGCGCTGGAGGAGGCGCATCCGGACCTGCGCACGCCCGATTCGCCGACGCAGCTGGTCGGCGGCGGCTTCGCCACCGAATTCACCGCGGTCGACCATCTCGAGCGCATGCTCTCGCTGGACAACGTGTTCGACGAGGACGAGATGCGCACCTGGATCAGCCGGGTGGTCGCCGAAACCGGCGCCGATACGCACTTCGTATGCGAGGTGAAGATCGACGGTGTGGCGCTGAACCTCGTCTACGAGAACGGCCGTCTGGTGCGCGGCGCCACCCGTGGCGACGGACGCACCGGTGAGGACGTCACCCTCAACGCGCGCACGATCGAGGACATCCCCGAACAACTCACGCCCACAACGGAATTCCCGATTCCGGAACTGCTCGAGGTTCGTGGTGAGGTGTACTTCCGGCTCGAGGACTTCGAGAATTTGAACGCGGCGATCGTCGCCGAGGGCAAGCCGCCGTACGCGAATCCGCGCAACACCGCCGCCGGATCGCTGCGGCAGAAGGATCCGGCGGTCACCTCCCGGCGTCGGCTGCGCATGATCTGCCACGGCTTCGGCCGGATGGTCGGATTCAGCCCGTCCTCGCAGTACGAGGCCTATCAGGCGCTGGCGGCCTGGGGGCTGCCCGTCTCGGCGCACACCGTGCGCGTGCAGGGCGCCGACGCGGTGATCGAGCGCATTCGCTACTGGGGCGAGCACCGCCACGACATCGAGCACGAAATCGACGGCCAGGTCGTCAAGGTCGACGAGTTCACGCTGCAACGCCGCCTCGGCAGCACCTCGCGCGCCCCGCGCTGGGCCATCGCCTACAAGTACCCGCCCGAGGAGGCCACCACCCGCCTGCTCGACATCCAGGTCAATGTCGGCCGCACCGGCCGGGTCACGCCGTTCGCGGTGATGGAACCGGTGACCGTCGCCGGTTCCACGGTCGCGATGGCGACGCTGCACAACGCCTCGGAGGTCGAGCGCAAGGGTGTGCTGATCGGCGATACCGTCACCATCCGCAAGGCCGGCGATGTCATTCCCGAGGTACTCGGCCCGGTGGTCGACGTGCGCGACGGCAGCGAACGGCGCTTCGTCATGCCCACCCACTGCCCGGAATGCGGCACCGAACTCGCTCCCGAGAAGGAGGGCGATGCCGATATCCGCTGTCCGAACCAGCGGCACTGCCCCGCGCAATTGCGGGAGCGGGTGTTCCACATGGCCGGGCGCGGCGCCTTCGATATCGAGGCGCTGGGCTACGAGGCGGCGATCGACCTGCTGAAGTCGGGCGCGATCTCGGACGAGGGTGATCTGTTCGACCTGAGCGAGGAGAAACTCCTCGGCACAACGCTTTTCGTCAACAAGAGCGGCACGCTCTCGGCCAACGGCAAACGTCTGCTGCAGAATCTCGACACCGCGAAGGACCGTCCGCTGTGGCGGGTGCTGGTGGCCTTGTCCATCCGCCACGTCGGGCCGACCGCGGCGCGCGCCCTGGCTGCCGAGCTGGGCAGTATGGCGGCGATCGAGGAAGCGTCGGCCGAGGCGCTGGCGGCGGTCGACGGCGTCGGCCCGACCATCGCGGCCGCGGTGAAGGAATGGTTCACCGTCGACTGGCACCGCACCATCGTCGAGAAGTGGCGTGCGGCCGGGGTGCGGATGGAGGACGAGCGCGACGAATCGATCGAACGCAACCTCGAGGGGTTGTCGATCGTGGTCACCGGTTCCCTGCAGGGCTTCTCCCGCGACGAGGCCAAGGAAGCGATCCTGGTGCGCGGCGGCAAGGCGGCCGGATCCGTCTCGAAGAAAACGGCTTTCGTGGTGATCGGTGACTCCCCAGGGTCCAAGGCGGCCAAAGCGGAGGAGCTCGGCGTAACCATTCTCGACGAGGACGGGTTCCGCACGCTGCTCGCGGAGGGGCCCGATGCGGTGCGGCCGGAGTCGGATACCGAAGACGAATCGGACTGAGCATGGATCAGTGGGATTCGCGGGTGCGGATTCGCCGCGCCATCCCGGACGATTTCGCGGCGATCGCACAGCTGACGGTCGACACCTACGTCGGCGAGGGGCATGTGCATCCCGAAAGCCCCTACGTGGCCGAACTTTCCGATACCGAGACCAGAGCGCGCGAAGCCGAGGTCCTCGTCGCCGAGCGCGACGGGGACCTGCTCGGTTCGTTGACCATCGCGCGGCCCGGCACCCCGTACGCGGATATCGCGCGGGCGGGTGAGCTGGAGTTCCGCATGCTCGCGGTCGCCAAGCGCGCCCGCGGCGCCGGTGTCGGTACCGCCCTGGTCCGCACCGTCGTCGAGACGGCGAGGGCGGAGAGCTTCGCCGCCGTCGTGTTGACCACGATGCCCGGGATGGCCGACGCCCGGCGCATCTACGAGCGAATGGGTTTCGGTCATGTGCCGCAACGGGATTGGCACACCGACGCCGGGCTGCCCCTCACCGTGATGCGGCTGGAACTCACGCCCGGCGCGTAGGCGTACCCGGCGCGAGGCGAGCAGGAGCCGCTATCCGCAGCTCCCGGTCGCCGAAGACGTTGCGCCGCAACCGGTTCAGGTCAGTACGGTGGCGACGATGCCCGCCAGATAACCCAGCCGCGCGATCTCGGACGGACGGAAATCCGGCCCGCCGGGGCGGCCGAGCAGCAGCGCCTTACCGGTGTTGCCGAGCGGGGCGGCCGCCAGTTTGGTGTCCATGTCCCGCCAGATCTGCGGGACCCAGTCGGCCTCGGGATCGAGGGCCGTCGGCTTCTCGAGCGGCATCCACGGCACACTGCCGGCCTGCGTCTCGGGTGCGCTGGTGCTGCCGACCAGACGCTGGCCGCCACCGTGCGGCCCCAGATCCATCACGGTGCTCCATCCGACCTGCAGGACGCGCGGGACGCCGTCGACCAGCACCTGCAGCCGGTCGTCGCGCGCGGTGGCGACCTGGTCGATCAGCTCCAGTTCACGATGGGTGTCGAGAATGCCGGAATAGGGACGCAGCGAATCGACTCGCACATCGGCGAGGGATTCGGCCGCGGTGATCAACGTGTCGGGCAGTGCACCCGACGGAACTTCCACCACCAGATCGTCGATCGCATATCCTGCGCCGCGTTCGACGACATCCAGCGAGAGGATGTCGGCGCCGACGGAGCCCAGCGCTACTGCGAGTGAACCGAGACTTCCTGGGCGATCCGGAAGCTGCACGCGAAGCAGATATGACACGTGCTTGCCTTCCTTTCCTGTGCGACCGAGACTTTCGGACGTATACCCGAGTCTCGCAATACTTACACCCACTGCTTCCAGCAAACGATTCGAAGTGGGAGCAGTGAGGTATGCCACATCCATTGTCGGCCGAACACCGGGTGCCGTGCCAGTGCCGTTCCGATGACGTTGTGATGTCAACCGTGTGTCCGGCGAGCACCGGAACGAACAGCGCAGCCCGACCGTGAACGGATGGCTACAACCGCGGCCCATCAGGCTGTGTTGTCCGGGCCTGATGGGGAGGCCCCGCGTGGTTACGCATCCGCTGCCGCCTCCGGGCCTCGACCCCATTAGGCTGTCCCATGCGCAGCACCCTGCGCCATCGACACGCACCAACCTGCCGAAAGGGGATTCGCGGTGTCCGCCATCTCCCGCGACGAGGTCGCACACCTCGCCCGGTTGTCCCGGCTCGCCCTCACCGACGAAGAGCTCGATCTGTATGCCGGTCAGCTGGATTCGATCCTGAGTCACGTGCAGGTCATCACCGAGGTCGCCGCCGACGTACCGGCCACCGCGTCGCCGAACCCGACCGCCAACGTCACCCGCCCCGACGTGGTCGTCCCCGGGCTCAGCCCGGACGAGGCGCTGTCGGGCGCCCCCGCGGTCGACGAGCAGCGGTTCATGGTTCCGCAGATCCTGGGAGAAGGCGAGTGATGAGCGGCGATCTGACCAAACTGTCCGCGGCCGAGCTGGCGGAGAAGATCCACGGCCGCGAGGTGTCCTCGGTGCAGGTCACCGAGGCGCATCTGCAGCGCATCGCCGAGGTCGACGGTGAACTGAACGCCTTCCTGCATGTGGCCGGCGAGCAGGCGCTGACGACCGCCGCCGAGGTCGACGCCGCGATCGCCGCGGGCACCGTGGCCTCGCCGCTGGCGGGAGTTCCGTTGGCGCTCAAGGACGTTTTCACCACCACGGATATGCCGACCACCTGCGCGTCGAAGATTCTCGAGGGCTGGGTGTCGCCCTACGACGCGACCGTGACGGCCAAGCTGCGCGCCGCCGGCATCCCGATCCTGGGCAAGACGAACATGGACGAGTTCGCGATGGGTTCGTCCACCGAGAACTCCGCCTACGGCCCGACCCGCAACCCGTGGGACACCAGCCGCATCCCCGGCGGTTCCGGCGGCGGTTCGGCGGCGGCGCTGGCCTCCTATCAGGCGCCGCTGGCGATCGGCACCGACACCGGCGGTTCCATCCGTCAGCCCGCCGCGGTCACCGCGACCGTCGGCACCAAGCCGACCTACGGCACCGTGTCCCGCTACGGCCTGGTCGCCTGCGCGTCGTCGCTGGACCAGGGCGGCCCGTGCGGCCGCACCGTGCTCGACACCGCATTGCTGCACGAGGTGATCGCCGGTTACGACCCGAAGGACTCGACCTCGCGCGATGTGCCGGTTCCGGCGCTCGTGGAGGCCGCTCGCGCGGGTGCGCGCGGCGATCTGGCCGGGGTGAGGGTCGGTGTGGTCAAGGAACTGCATTCCGACAGCTACCAGCCGGGTGTGCTCGCCTCCTTCGACGCCGCGGTGGCGCAGTTGAAGGATCTGGGCGCCGAGGTGGTCGAGGTGTCGTGCCCGCACTTCGAATACGCGCTGGCGTCCTACTACCTGATCCTGCCGAGCGAGGTGTCGTCCAACCTGGCCCGGTTCGACGCCATGCGGTACGGCCTGCGCGTCGGCGACGACGGCAGCCACTCCGCGGAGCAGGTCATGTCGCTGACCCGCGAGGCGGGATTCGGTCCGGAAGTCAAGCGCCGCATCATGATCGGCACCTACGCGCTCTCGGCCGGATACTACGACGCCTACTACGGTCAGGCGCTGAAGGTGCGCACCCTGATCGCGCAGGACTTCGACAAGGCCTACGAGAGTGTCGATGTACTGGTCTCGCCGACCAGCCCGTTCACGCCGTGGAAGCTGGGGGAGAAGGTGAACGATCCGCTGGCGATGTACCTGTCGGACCTGTGCACGCTCCCGACCAACCTGGCCGGCCACTGCGCGATGTCGGTGCCGTCGGGACTGTCCGCCGACGACGGCCTGCCGGTGGGCCTGCAGATCATGGCGCCGGCGCTGGCCGACGACCGGCTCTACCGCGTGGGCGCCGCCTACGAGGCCGCGCGCGGTCCGATCGCCTGAGCGCAGCCGATCGGCGGGTTACGGCCGCGGCCACGGGCGGCCGTCGAGCCGCTCGATATCGGTGTTGAAGCGCTGCAGATAGTCGGCGAAGCGCGTGACGTCGTCGGGGGACCAGCCCTCCAGAACGCGGCCCAGGCCTTCGATATTGGCGTTGCGTTCGGCGTCGAGGTTCTCCTCGCCGGCCGGTGTGATGCGGAACTTGCGGGCCATCCCGCCCTCGGGATCGGGGATCCGCTCGACATGACCGGCGCGTAGCAACGCCGCGGTCTGCCGGTTGAGCGTGGAGGCGTCGAGGCCGAACGCCTCGCTGAGCTGACCGATCGACATCGGGCCCTCGATGGCGAGCCGGCTGAGCAGCAGGTAGGCGCTGCGATCGAGGCGAGTGCCGTCGCGGCGATAGCGCGGGTGAATGGTGTAGCGGCCGAGCAGCATGGTCTCGAATTCCACCAGATTCGTGGGCTTGTCCATGCCGTCCTTCCGCCGATTCACAGTTCTGACCTGCGAGAACCGGTATAGCACACGGCCGGGGCCGGGCGGGCACGGTGGTCGGCTGGGTGGGAGCCGATGCCGTGGCCGCCCCGGCCGCCGTCATCGCCGTCAGCAGCTTCCGAGCGCGGTGCCCTGGTCCGATCCGTAGCGGTGGCCGTGGCCCGGGCCCGGGGCGAGGGCGGAGAGCATATCGGCGGTGGTCTGCACCCAGCTCAGTCCCGGCAGCCACACAGGGTGTGGTGCGTCGGGGCGGGTCCCGGTGAGATCGGGTGCGCGCCAGAGCAATCGCGGCGACCACTGCACCACCGGATCGGAGGAGTTGGCGAGGACGGTCGCGCCGCCGCGATGCACCGCCGACGCCGGTGGGCCCGCCCACAGTGCGGCGCAGACCCGGGCGCGTTCGTCGCCATCGTCGGCGAAGATCGCGCTGCCGGCGGTCGCGCCCAGGCTCTGGCCGTAGACGTAGAGCTTCGGCGGATGGGCCAGGCCGGCCAGGTGTCGTTCGATTCCGGTGAACAGGGCCCGTGCCGAGCGCTCGGCGTCGGCCCGGGCGAACAGGAAGGTCGCCCAGCTGGGAGCCTGCGAATACTGCATGCCGACCAGCGTCGCATCGCCGTCGAACCGCTCGTCCAGGCCGCGTGCGGCGCCGGCGTCGAGCCACCCTGAACCGGTCGGCACCATCACCACGAGGTGTCCGCGATCGAATCCGCCGGACCGCTCGATCTCCCGAATGGCCAGGGCGACACGGGAATCGAGATCGGGTGCGGAATCCACACCGATGTAGACGCGGACCGATCGGCCGCGTTCGGCGACGAATTTGCGCCCCTCCGCTCCGAGCGAGGCCCAGCTCACCGCCGATTCCGGACTGCCCGAGCGGGTGTAGGAGACCGGCCGCACCACTGTCGGGTCCATGGCGGCGTCGGCCGAGGCGAATGCCGACCGCTGCCAATTCACGACGGCCGGAAGCAGGGCGAACTGGCATGCGAGGACGGTGGCAGTGACCAGTGCCGCCGCCCGCAGTCGCCCCACATACCGTGCCGCCCAGCGCAATCCACGCAGGATGAGCAGGATCGGAACGACCACCGCGACGACGCCGATCGCCCAGTGCAGCCAGTACCGCACACCGACCGGCGGAAAATCCATGGCCGCCCGCAGCCGGTTCTGCCAGTACCAGGCATGGGTGAGCGCGGCACCGGCCGCGGCACAGCATGCGATCACGATCGCACTCCGGAACCGCCTCATCCGCGCCTCCATGTCGAACGCCCAGTGCCCCAACACCTTCCGACCGAGTCCCGCCACACCCAGCGCGATGAGTACCAGCAAGGCGGTGAGCAACGCCTGCGCGACCGAGGTGCGCGGAAGTAGCCCCGGCGCCAGCGAGGCGGAAATCCCCGCCGCCGAGGCCACCAGGGTTCCGGTCCGGGGCTTGCCGATGGTGACGAGGCGGCGGATAACCGCGCCGAGTGCATTCCGCGCCCGCTCGAAAGAGTGGCGAGACGGTGTTGTGCCGGTCGTCCCGCCGGGCGACGGTGGTGCGAAACATGTTCGGACGGTGGCGTCGGGGCTCGTGCCACTGCCCGTGCCCGGCGTCGCTGTCTTTCGTGGGTCGCTCGCCGGTTGTATTCGCGAAATCTCTCGTCGCGAACCCGGACGCCGCAACGGTGAGAGTTCCAGCGCCGTAACGGCCAGCCGCGCCTGTTCCGGCGCCCATGCACCGCCTCCCGCTACCACTGTCGCCGGAGTGCCGAGCCACAGGCCTATCCCGTCGACACCTCGCACGGTAACGCTGCGTAGCTGAACAGCGTTGCGCGACAACCATTCGCGCGCCCCTCGTGCGGTCCGTGATGCCGCTGCACCGATGGGTGCGGGGAAAACGCGCCCGTCGCGATTGCCGGTACTCCCACCCGAGCGCCGGTTCCACATGCGCCCGGCCGATGCGCCACGAGAATCCGACCACGGCGACCACCGAGTCGCCGGTGGCGCTGTATGTTGTCCTCCTCGACGCGGCCGGATGGTGCGGCGGACGATGGCGAACAACGCCGCCACCATCAGCAGCACCATGGCGAGCCGGGCGAGGACGTGGACCACCTGCGGTCCGAGATCCGTTCCGGAAAGCTGCCGGCCGAACAGGTATTCGGGCATCGGCGCGGCGTAGTGCTGGCGGCGGGAGTTCAGATCCACCGCCGCGGTGGCGATCGTCGCCATCGTGGTGCAGCGGGTGTGGGCGAGCAGATCGCCGCGCGTCTCGCAGGCGGCGAACATGCGGGTTTCGAGAGCGTTGTCGACGGCTCGGCGCGCCCACGGACCGAGGGGATGGCCGCGAGCTTCGGCGTAGCGCAGCAGGTCGTAGCCGAGGTCGTGGGCCTTGCAGGCGGTGTCGAATTCGGCGGGTAGCGGAACCGGCGAGGAGCACTCACCGGACGGGTCGACCGGCATACCGGCCAGCTGCACCGGCCGATACCCCTGTGTCGCAGCGAAATCCGCGGGAATCACCGCCAGCTCCGGCCGGTCACCGGTCAGCGTCCGCACCGCATCCCGTGCGGCCGTGTTCTCCGGCGCGGGCGCGGCCTCGGCCGCCCCTGCCCCCGGCGACAACGACACCAGTATCGCGATCACCGCCGCGGCAAGGGCGACGAATCCGAGGATCGCGCGCACATATCCACGCCGCCAACGTCTTTCGCCGCCCTCATGCGTCCCGGTCCGCCCCGGCAGCACCGGCGACGACTCACCGTCGTGCCCGCGCCCCGCCCGGTGGCCGTCGCGGCCCGGCCCGGCGACGACCACCGTGATCGCGCTGTCCCCGCGTGGCGACCCACCCGCATCCGCAATATCGCTCATGGCGGTTGAAGGTAGAAATCGGGAACCGGCGCACACCTCCCGCTGCGGATCGATTTCGGCACCGCTACCGGGGTGCGCGCGGCCAGCGGTCTCATACCCGGGTAGGGGGTGGGATGTCGATCCCGGGGGTGAGGACGGATCGGCGGCGACTTCCTAGGCTCGTCACCATGACACGGGCGATACGAGTGGCGCGGCAGGCGCGGGCGGCGGCGCGAACTCCGGGCCGGACGCGGCTGTGGTTCGACATGGCGACGGTGGTGGTCGTCGGAACGCTGTTCGCGGTCGGCTGGCCCACCCTGCACCTCACCCACCAGGTGCCCGCCGCCGCGCAGCCGTTCATCGCCGCGCTGGCCGTATTCCCGCTGGCACTGATCCGCGTCAATCCGGCTCTGGGCTGGGCCATCTCCGCCGGCGCGGCCTTGCTGATCGCACTGGCCATCCCACATCAGCCGGGCAACGATCTGCCGTTCCAGGTCGTCCACATCCTGGTGTTGTTCGCGTTGCTGTTCGCGGTGGCGGTGCGGGCGCCGATGCAGATCGTGCTGATCGCGTGGATCGCGTCGTCACTGCTGTTCGCGACCACCATGGCGGGAGCCGGTTCGTTCGCGGAGGCGGGGTTCGGCTGGCCGCTGGCGATGACCGGGCTGGTCGGATTCGGCCTGCTGGTGCGCTGGTTGGTGCTGTCGCGGCAGGCGCTGGTGCGGCAGGAGGAGCAGAACGAACTGGAACGGGCCCGCCGCGCGATCCTCGAGGAGAAGGCCCGCATCGCGCGCGATCTGCACGATGTGGTCGCTCACCACATGTCGATGGTCGTGGTGCAGGCACAGACCGCGCCCTACCGGGTGCCGGACGTGTCCGAGGCCGCCCGCGCGGAATTCGACTCCATCGGCGCGTCCGCCCGGGAGGCGCTCAACGAGATCCGCAGCATGCTGGGCGTGCTGCGCAGCGACGGTCAGCTGCCCGAACACGCCCCGCAGCCGGTCGCGGCGGACGTGGTCGCGATGTTGGACGGCGTGCGGCGCGCGGGTGTGCACATCGATTGGACCATCGACGGTCCACTCGCCGCGGTCCCCGATACCGTCGGGCTCGCGCTGTACCGGATCGTGCAGGAGTCGCTGTCGAACGTCTCTCGGCACGCGCCGGGTGCGGCGGTCACCGCGACCTTGACGGTGACCGGGCAGGCAGTGGAGGTGCTGGTGGCCAACGACGCCGGGACGGGCGGGGCGCCGGTGGGCAGTTCGGACGGCAGCGGCATCTCCGGTATGCGGGCCCGGGCGGAATCCATCGGCGGCTCGCTGGCCGCCGGACCGCGCTCCGAAGGTGGCTTCCAGGTGTATGCGCGGTTACCGATCCATATCACGGAAGGAACCGTCGAGGCACCCGCCGCGACCGCCCTGCCGGGCGCGCGGAACTGAGCCGGCCGTCGTGTAAGACTTAGCGGCGATGCTCACCTATTTCCAAGCCATCGTGATCGGCGCGCTACAGGGCGTCACCGAATTGTTTCCCATCTCCAGCCTGGGCCATTCCGTGCTGGTGCCGGCCTGGCTGGGCGGCAGCTGGGAGAAACTGGTCACCGAGGGCGACTCCGACAACGGCACCCCGTACCTGGCCTTCGTGGTCGCCCTGCACGTGGCGACCGCGATCGCGCTGCTGGGCTATTACTGGCGGGATTGGCGCGACATCATCGTCGGCTTCGTGACCACGCTGCGCACCCGGCGCATCGAGACCTCGTCGCAGCGGCTGGCCTGGCTGATCGTGCTGGCGACCATTCCCGTCGGTGTGCTCGGCCTGCTGCTGGAACATCCGCTGCGCACGATGTTCGCGACGCCGATCTACGCGAGCATCTTCCTCACCCTCAACGGCGTGGTGCTGATCGTCGGCGAGGGCCTGCGGCGGCGCAACGCACCGTCGCTGGCCGATTACGGTCGCCGCTTCGCCGCGGACGAGGCCCGCGCCGACGCGCAGGCACGGGGCGTGGCGCTCCAGGAGGATCTCGAGGTCCCCTCCGACGAGCGGCTGGCGGCACTGTCGGTCAAGGATGCCCTCGGCATCGGCCTGGCCCAATCCGGTGCGCTGCTGGCCGGATTCAGCCGCTCCGGCCTGACGATGGTCGGCGGTCTGCTGCGCGGACTCGACCACGAGGACACCGCGAAATTCGCCTTCCTGCTCGCCACGCCGGTGATCCTTGCCGCGGGTGTGCTGAAACTGCCGGAACTGGCCGGTCCGGAGGCCGCCGGAATCCACGGACAGGCGCTGGTCGGCGCGATCGTCGCCGGCGGCGCGGCGTGGCTCGCGGTGCGATTCCTGGAGCGGTTCTTCAAGTCCCGCACGCTGCTGCCGTTCGCGGTCTACTGCTTGGTGGCGGGGCTGCTGTCGATCATCAGATTCCTCTGAGGCGGGTATGCCCATCACCGTATTGATCGCCGACGATCAGGCGATGGTCCGGCAGGGGTTCGGCGCGCTGCTGGCCGCCCAGCCCGATATCAGCGTCATCGGCGACGCGGCCAACGGCGCGATCGCGGTGGCCGAGGCCAAACGGCTGCGACCCGATGTGGTGCTGATGGATGTGCGCATGCCGGAGATGAACGGGCTCGAGGCGGCGCGCGCCATCCTGGCCGCCGGATTCGATCCGCCGGTGCGGGTGCTGATGCTGACCACCTTCGATATCGACGACTACGTGTACGAGGCATTGGGCCTGGGCGCCAGCGGATTCCTGCTCAAGGACGCACCCGCGGACGAACTGGTGCGCGCGGTGCGCGTCGTGGCCGAGGGGCAGGCGCTGCTGGCGCCGACGGTCACCCGCCGGTTGATCGCCGATGTCACTCGCCGTCGCGCCCGCCCCAAACCCGCCCCCGCCCTGAACGCGCTGACCCCGCGCGAACGCGAAGTGCTCGAGCTGATCGCCAAGGGCATGTCCAACACCGAGATCGCCGAGGCGCTGTTCGTCGCCGAGCAGACCGTGAAAACCCATGTGTCCAAGGTGTTTTCCAAACTCGATCTGCGTGACCGCGCGCAAGCGGTGGTGATCGCCTACGAATCCGGCCTGGTCACGCCGGGTTGAGCGATCCGGGTAGGATCGCCACCTGGTACGTCGCCGGAAGGGGGAACGTAGGTGTTGAACAACGGTGACGTGTTCGCCGGCTTCACCGTGGAGCGACTGCTCGGTCAGGGAGGGATGGGATCGGTCTATCTGGCGCGGCATCCGCGTCTGCCCCGGTTGACCGCGCTGAAACTGCTGAATCGCGAGCTGTACACCGATGCCGAGATCCGCGCCCGCTTCGAACGCGAGGCCGACCTGTGCGCACAACTCGACCATCCCGGCATCGTCGCCGTCTACGACCGCGGCGTCGAGGACGATCAGCTGTGGATCTGCATGCAATACGTGGACGGTGTCGACGCCGCGACGGTGAATCCGCTGACGCTGCCGCCGGAGCGGGCGGTGCAGATCGTCGAAGGTGTCGCCGACGCACTGGATTACGCGCACGGCAACGGGGTGCTGCACCGAGATGTGAAGCCCGCCAACATCCTGCTGGCCCGGGCGGTGAGTGGCAAGGGCGAGCGGGTCTTTCTCACCGATTTCGGAATCGCCCGGCTGCGTGAGGATTCCACGCACCTGACCCAGGCCGGCATGTTCACCGCCACCCTCGCCTACGCCTCACCGGAACAGATGACCGGTGTCGAACTCGATCACCGCTCCGATCAGTACTCGCTGGCGTGCGCCCTGTACTGGCTGCTCACCGGAACCGGGCCGTTCGACTCCGAACATCCCACCGAGGTGATCCGCGGTCACCTGCAGCTGCCGGTTCCGCCCGCCAGTGCGCGGCGCGCCGGGCTGTCCCCGGCGATGGATGGGGTGATCGCTCGCGCGATGGCGAAGCGGGCATCCGAAAGATTCGGCAGCTGTATGGAATTCGCGGCCGCGGCGCGGGCGGCCTTGAACGCGCCCGCGGGGATGCCGACGGCGAGTGGTGCGGCTCCGACGCTCATCCGGCCGGGAGGGCCGTCGCCCGCGCAGCCGAACTCGGCGCGAGTGCCCGGCGGAGGGTATCCCGGTACCCACACGGCGGGATACCCGCCCGCGAACGGTGCTAGCGCGCCCGCCGGACCGCGACCCGGCACCCCTACGCAGGGGTACCCGCCGGCGAACGGTGCTCGCGTGCCCACTGTGGTTCCCGTTGGGGGACAGCGTTATTCGTCGGCCGCGAACGCCGTCGGCCCCGTGAATGCCGCGTCCGCCCGGGTGCCGATGCCGGCCGCGACACCCTCTCCCGCAGTACCCCCTCCTGGGATGGCCTCGCCCGCGAGCCCTTCTCCCGCAGGCTATTCCGCACCGCCGGGCTACCCACCCGCCCAGGGATATCGGCCGCAGCCGCCGAAGCGCTCGGGAGCGATGGTGGCCGCGATCATCGTCGCCGCGCTGCTGGTGGTGGCCGTCGTCGTCGCGGTTGTCGTGGTGGTGCTGCAGAAGAACTCGAAGGGCGATGATTTCGCCGCCATGAAGTCGACCTTTCCGCAGTTGGTGAAGCCCTCGGGGACGGGAAGCAGCGGCGACGGATACGACGGCCAGTCCTGTTTCCGTGAGACCGACGGCAAGACTCTGCGCACGCCGGGCGACACCGCCGATCTCCGTCTGGGGATGTGGACAGCGGCGTGGGACTGCTGGGGAGCGGTGGACAAGCCCGAATACGCCGTCCTGTCCTACGACTCGTCCTCGGATGCGCAGCGTGTGATCGCGGGGTTGCCCGCCAACCGGAAGGGAGCGGGCGTCACGGGTAGCGACGTCGAATACGACAGCTACATGTGGAAGACGGCCGACTCCGCGATCCCGAACGAATTCTGGAAGGTCATCGCCTTCCGGGATTCGACGCGGTCGCGGTATCTGATCGTCGCCCACAACCAGTACTGGCCCAGCTTGCAGGAGGGCAAGACGTACCAGGAGTTCGACACCTGGTGCAACGAGATGCCCATGGCATAGAGCCGGGTCACCGCCACGCCGGCCTCACTCATCCGAAGAACGCGGCGGCCTCCCCGTGCCGGTCGGTCGGCACCAGCTTGAGCTGTTTGGTGGCCTCCGCCAGCGACACGAGGGAGATCTCGGTGCCGTGTAACGCCACCATCTGGCCGAACTGGCCGTCGTGGACCGCTTCGGCGGCGTGCAGGCCGAAGCGGGTCGCGAGCACCCGGTCGTAGGCGGTGGGCGTGCCGCCGCGCTGGACGTGGCCCAGCACCGTGGTACGGACCTCCTTGCCGATGCGGCGTTCGATCTCCACGCCCAGTTGGTGGGCCACACCGGTGAACCGTTCGTGGCCGTATTCGTCGACCCCGCCCTCGCGCAGGTGGAACGACCCCTCGGCGGGTTTGGCGCCCTCGGCGACCACGCAGATGAAATGCGAATCACCGCGCTGGAAGCGGCGTTTGATCATGGTGCAGACCTCGTCGACGTCGAACGGCACTTCGGGAACGAGGGTGAGGTGGGCGCCGGAGGCGATGCCGCAATTCATCGCGATCCAGCCGGCGTGGCGGCCCATCACCTCCACCAGCATGACGCGCTGATGCGATTCCGCGGTGGTGTGCAGCCGGTCGATGGCGTCGGTGGCGATGGTCACGGCGGTGTCGTGGCCGAAAGTGGTGTCGGTGCAGTCGATGTCGTTGTCGATGGTCTTCGGCACGCCGACCACCGGCACACCTTCGTCGGAGAGCCAGTGCGCGGCGGTGAGGGTGCCCTCCCCGCCGATCGGGATGAGGGCGTCGATGCCGTTGTCGTCGAGAGTGCGTTTGATGCGGCCCAAACCCTCGAGCAGCACGTCGGGATTGGTGCGGGCGGTGCCGAGTATGGTGCCGCCCTTGGTGAGCAGCCGGTCGGTGCGGTCGTCGTTGTGGATGTGGATCTTGCGATCCTCCAGTAACCCGCGCCAACCGTCCTGGAAGCCGACGATCGCGTCACCGTAGCGGCCGTTCGCAGTGCGAACGACAGCTCGGATGACCGCGTTCAAGCCTGGGCAGTCCCCGCCTCCGGTCAAGACTCCGATGCGCATGCCGCTATCTTGCCGCGCCCGGCCGCGCGGCGCAGCCCCGCCCCCGTTAACCGGCGGTTACAGCAACCGGCTACCACGGACAGTGGTCGTTTCGGTCGCGTGGTGAGGCTATTGCGCGGGCGCGCAGTGACCGGCCGGAAGGTCGTCGAGATGTTTGGTGATCAGCCCCGCCATCTTGTTGAGAATCTGGGTGCCGTCGTCGAAGGTGCCCGAGGTCGCCTGGGCGGCAAGGGAAATGGCGACGTCGCCGTTGGGTGTGGTCAGCAGGCCGAATTGGCGGACGAGGTAGTTGCCGCTCGGATCCGGCCCCCACCCACCTTTGAAACGGGTGTTGTCCAGATGTCCGAGGCCCCACTGCTGGCCCCAGACCACCTTGCCCATCAGCGTGGTCACAGTGTCGGCGTCGGGCAGGCAGGGCAGCCGCGACGCCCAGCGCACCTGGTCGGCCAGCGACCAGTCGGCCTGCCCGAACGCGGAGTACTCGGCACGGGAGCGGGTCGCGGGGACGGTCGTGGTGGTGTCGCCGCCTTCGCGCAGCACCGACTGCACTGCCTTGGCCGCGGCGTCGGGAGCGCCCAGCGCCTGCCACAGCCCATCGGCTGCGGAGTTGTCGGATTCGGTGATGGCCGCCGACATCTGATACGTACTGGTGTTGCCGTTGGTGCGCAGAACGGCAAGGGTCAGTGGGACTTTCATCGTCGACCAGGACGGCCCGGTGGTCCAATCGCCCATCTGCGCGGTGCGCTGGCCGCCGACCGGCATGATCGCCAGGCCGGCGCGTCCGTCCAGACTCGGTCGTAGCGCGGTGAAATCGGCTGCCAGCGAACCCGGCAGCGCGAACATCGTGACAGGAGCGGACGAGGTGCTCACCCGGGTCGTCGTGATCGCTGCGGGGGTGTCGGTGGCGTTCGAGCAGGCCGCCGGGCTCAGTAACAGGCTCGCTCCGAGCAGCGCTGCCGCGCCGCGGCACACTCGAAAAGCCATGGCCCGCTTCGTGCTCGGCCGGAGTGGTGCGTGCACCCGTTCACCTCCACATCGTGCGGACGGCCCCGCACGGCACCATCCGTCAGACGAGGAATTGTGTGCGGTCGCGGCCCGCGGGTCAAATGCGCGGACCGTCGGCGGCGCATATGAGACGACTGCGCACTCACCGCTCGCATTCTCCGCCGCGCAGTTCGTGCACGTGTTCGGACAGCAGCGCCGACATCCGGTCCATCATCTCGACCGCGTCATCATAGGATCCCGAATCCGGTTGTGCCGCAAGGGCTACCGCGAGCTGCCCGGACCAGGTGGGCACCAGGCCGAACTGGCGGACCAGATAGGCTCCGGTGTCGTCGTCGGGTCCCCAGCCACCCTTGTACTCGGCGCCGACGAACGAACCCAGGCCCCAGCTCTGGCTGTCGGTGATCTGCTGCATCAGATCGACCACCCGCGAGGCGTTGTGCAGGCACGGCAGCCGGGCGGCGAAGCGCAGCTGATCGACCAGACTCCATGGGGTGGCGCCGAAAACCATCGGGTCGTCGATGGATTGGCGCGCATCCGGATTGTGCCGGTCGGCGACATCGGTGGTGGTGTCGCCGGCCTCGCGCAGCACCGCCTCGACCGCTTCGGCCGCGGGTTCACCGCCACCCAGCGCGATCCAGAGTGCTTGCGCCGCATCGTTGTCCGAGGCGGTGATGGCGGCCTGGGCGACATCGGCCAGCCCGACCGGGTCCCGCCGCAGCGCCGCGAGGGCGAGGGGCACCTTGATCGTCGACCAGGCGACCCCCGTGGTCCAGTCGCCGAGGGTGATCACGTGGTCACCGCCCACGGCCATCACCGCCAGTCCCATGCGGCCCGGTAGCTGCGCGCGCAGGTTGGCGAAGCCTGCCACCAGACCGCTGGGCAGGGTGAGCGTCGAGCGGGGAACGGGCGCCGGATGCACCATTTCGGTGGCCGCCGGCCGGGCCAGGCCCGGGTCGGTGCTGACCGCGGCACCGTGTGCCGCGCACGCCGAAACGAGAAGTGTGACAACTGCCAAGAACAACCGCCGCCGACCCTGGCGCCCGGTGGGCGTCGGGTCAGTAGACATAGACCACCGCGTTGTCACCGCCCGTACAGGTGACGACCTTGCCCGAGCTGGTGCAGGTCATCGGATAGGACCGGCCCGTCACCGGACTCACCGCGATGATCGAGGTGCTGGCCTCGGCGGTGGCCGCGCTGGTCGCGCCGTGTGATTCGGCCGCCTGCGCGTACGCCTTGCGCACCGCTTCCGCGAAACCGCAGGAGGTCACCGCGGATCCGGTTGCGGTCTTGGCGAACGAGTCCTGCGACGTGGATGTCTGCGAGCACGGGGTCGCGCCCACCGGAAGGTTGGCCGACGTGCCGGTCGTGGTCGGCGCCGCGGTCGTCCTCGGCGCGGAACTGGTCGCCGGTTGCTGGGCGGTCACCGCCGGGGCCGCCGGGCCCGCCGCCGTGGCCGGGTGATCGTTGCCGCCCGACGAGCCGAAGACCTGCCAGCCGACGACGCCGAGGCCGGCCAGGACCGCCGCGCTCAGGACGCCGAGCACGACCGGAACCGCGACCGATCGCGAACGCTTCGCGGGGCGCGCCTCTTCCGAACCCGTTGCCGCGAAGGCGTATTCGTCATCGGAGTAGTCGTCGTCGGCGTAGCGGTCGTCGTCGGAGTATTCGTCGTCGTACCGGTCGTCCTCGTCGTAGCGAGCGTCGTCGCGGAAGCGCAGATCGTCGTGGTAGCGGGTGTCGTCGCCGTAGTCCTCGTCGCCCGGCTGGGCGACGTCGAGGAACCGGGTATCGCCCGCCGCCTGCGCGGCGGTGCCGAACTGCGAGACGTCGAGGAAACGGGTGTTGTCCTCGGCGCCGGGAGTGCGATCGGTGCCGCCGTTGCGGAACTGGGAGACGTCGATCAGTTCGGTCTTCTCACCGGGCTGCAGATCCGCGTCCGATCCGAGGGCGGTGTCGGCACCGGAACGCGCCGTCACCTCGGGATCGTTGCTGAACTGCGCCGGGTCGAGCAGCTGGGTGCGGTAGTCGGAACCCGGTGTCGCATCCTGCTCGGCCACAGGCCGTTCGGTGCGGTCGCGAGTCTCCTCGCTCCCGATCACGCCGTACGCGCGGGTCGGTTCGACCGCGGGTCGGCGGGCCGGTTCGGCCGCGCGGGGCACGACCGGTTCCGATGCCTGCCGTGTCGATCGGGCCGCCCCGGCCGCGGGCGGTTTGCGCATCGGCAGGCTCGGCAGCGTCGCCGGTTTCGGCTGGGTCGCAGCGGATTCGGCGGGCAGCGTGAAGTGGAATTCGCCCGGTTCGACCAGCGTCGGGTCGGCGGGCCGGATGATCGGCAGATCGCCGGACGTGTCGCGCTCATCCTTGCTCGGCGGCGGAATAATGCGCAGCGTGCCCGTGGTCTCGTACGCGCGAGACGTGGCCGCGGGGGCGTCGGTGCCGGCCGGGCGGTTCGACTCGGTAGGCCGGTCCGCATCGGCCGAGCCCTGGACCGGGCCAGCTCCCGATGCGGACGAATCATGTTGTGCCGCACCGGCATTCGCGGTGTCGGTGGCCGCGGCGGCCCCGGCCGCGGCGGCGGAGCTGCGTGGCTGGAAGTTTGCGGCGATCGTCGGGCCGTCCGGTCCGAACGGCTGGAACGTCGTCGGTTCCGGCGTGCGGCGGTAGTCGTTGTCCCGCGCCGCCGCCACGGACACCGGGTCGGGACCGTCGGACGGGTTCCCGCCGCGCGGACTGTTCGCGAGCAGTTCCGCGCCGAACACCTTCGGTGTCCCGGAATCGAACGGTGTCCCCGCGGTACTCGGCTCGGCGGGCATACGGCCGCCCAGTCCCAGCGCCGCGCGGGCGGCGGCCGCGAACTGTCCGGCGGTCTGGTACCGGTCGGCAGGCGCCTTCGCCATCGCGCGCGCGATCACGTCGTCGATCGCCTCGGGCACGCCGGCGCGTGCGGCGCTGGCCCGCGGCGGTGGTTCCGACAGATGCGACCGGATCAGCACGCTGACGCTCTCGGCGGGGAACGGCGTCGCACCGGTCAGGCATTCGTACAGGACACAGGCCAGCGAATAGATGTCGGCGCGGGCGGTCACGGGCCCGGAGTCGAATCGCTCCGGCGCCATGTAGGTGTAGGAACCGGCGGCGTGGCTGCCCGTGGTGTGCGGGTTGTCACCCTCGTCGCGGGCGATGCCGAAGTCGGTGAGATACGCGAAGTCGGCCGGGGTGACGAGAATATTGCCCGGTTTCACATCCCGATGGACCAGCCCGGCGGCATGGGCCGCATCCAGCGCGGCGGCCAGCTGCTCGACGATTCCCACCGCGCGGTCGGTATCGAGCTTGCCCTGCCGGCGCAGCAGGGTGCGCAGGTTCTCACCGCGCACCAGCCGCATATCCAGGAAGAGGGACCCGCCGGTCTCACCCCAGTCGTGGATCGGGATGATGTGCGGTTCGGCCAGCCGCGCCGCCGCCTGCGATTCGCGGCGGAAGCGTTCCTGATATGTCGCGTCCTGTGCGAGCTGTTCGGGCAGGATCTTGAGCGCGACGACGCGATCCCTACCGGTATCGAACGCCTCGTACACCTCGCCCATACCACCGCGACCGAGCAGCGAGCGCACCTCGTACGGGCCGAATCTGGTGCCGACCCGTGACCTCGGCACATCCACCGGTGAACCTCCAACTCCTGGGCAAGGTGGCCAACCTGCCCGGCGCCGCACCGGGTTGCCTGCCCCTCAGAACGCCGATTCTCCGGGTGCGACCACGCCGTGGTCAAACGCGAACACGATCGCGGCGGCCCTGTCCCGTAACCCGAGCTTGCCGAAAATGTGTCCGACGTGGCTCTTTACCGTTACTTCGGAGATGCCGAGTTCGCCGGCGATCTCGGAGTTGACCCGCCCGCGGCCGATCAGTTTCAGCACCTCGAGTTCGCGGGCGGTCAGCTCCGCCATGCGCGAGCGAGTGTCCGCGGGGACCGGCCGCGCCGTCCGATAGGCCGAGAGCACCCGGCCGGTGACGGACGGATCGAGCCAGGAGCCGCCCTCGGCCACGGTGCGCACCGCGCGGATCAGATCCTCGGCGGGGGAGTCCTTGAGGATGAATCCCGCCGCACCGGCCCGCAGCGCACCCGAGAGCAGATGGTCGTCGTCGAAGGTGGTGAGCACCAGCACCGGCGGCGCGTCCGGACGGGACCGCAGCCGTCGCGTCGCATCGATGCCGCCGACCCGCTTCATCCGCAGATCCATCAGCACCACGTCCGGACGGTGTTCGGTCAAGGCGGCCGGCACCTCGTCGCCGTCGCCGCATTCGGCGACCACGAAGCCGTCGCGGCGGCGCAGGATCCTGCGCAGTCCGCCCCGCACGAGTTCCTGGTCGTCGACGACGAGCACAGTGGTGGTGGCGGTATCGGTCTCGGTGAGCGGGGTCTGACCCGGGTTCACAAGCCCTCCTGTGTTCTGCGGGACGTCCGCACCCGGCCGGCGCGGGCATCTCTCACCGGTCCTCCTGGCGTTTGCGGGTGAGCGAGGTGATCGCATCGCGCACCATCGCCAAAGGATCGTCGAGTCCGCTCACCGGGCACACCTCGTCGGGAGCGAGCGGGATGCGAGCGCGCACCTGCCAGTACTCGCCCGATCGGCCGGCCGAGAGATTGCCGTTCAGGGTGGCCGTGCGCTGGCGCATGCCGTTGATCCCCATCCCGCGGCCGGTGCGCGGGGCCGGGCCCTGCGGCAGCGTATTGCGCACGCGCACGGTCACTTCGCCCGGAGTCACGGCGATATCGAGGGACGCTTGCGCGCCGGGAGCATGTTTGGCGATATTCGACAGCGATTCCTGGCTGATCCGATACAGCGCCAGACCCGTCGACGCGGACACCGCCGTGGTGTCGCCGGTGAGGTGGTAGGTCACCGGCAGCCCGGCGCCGACGAAATCGGAGACCAGATCGGCGATGTCCTCGAGCCCCGGTTCGGGCGTCAGCGCGGAGGGGCGCTGATCGAGCAGGCCGACGGTGTGCCGGATATCGGCCATCGCCTGGCGGCCGAGGCGTTCGGCATCGCCGAGTGCGTCGATGGCCTCGTCGACATCGCGATCGGTCTCGAGCGCGTGCCGGGCCGCGGTCAGGTGCAGCAGGGTGACGCTGAGGGAATGGGCGATCACGTCGTGGACCTCGCGGGCGATCCGGCGGCGTTCGTCGTCGGCCGCCTGCGCGGAGCGGATGGCCTGATTCTCGCGTTCCTGATCCAGCGATTGCCGCTGGAACTGCAGCATCAGACCGACCATCCAGCCCAGCACGATCGCGACGACGTACACCTGCACCAGTTCGCCGTAGCCCAGGGCGTAGAAGATCAGCATCTCCGCGACCGCGGCGATCATCCAGAACAGGCTGACCCGTTTCGGCGCGATCGCCCCGATCATGCCGACCATCACGGTCAACACCAGGGGTGAACAGTCGGGCGAGACCGGCTGCAGCAGGAACAGCGCCTGGGCGGTGAGCGCGGACAGGCCGAACACCGCCGGCTTCGGGGGCAGATCGAAGAAGAACAGCAGCGGATAGCAGGCGAACAGCAGCGCCACCGCGAGGAAGGGCACCCCCGTCGAGAAGTACTGGCTGCGCAGCGACGCGGCCGCGACCGCCGAGACCACGACGGCGACATCCGCGGTGACGACCACCGAGACGGGATAGCCGTAGGACATCTCCTCGACCCGCTGCCGCAGCGTGCCGGCCGGATCGTGCGCGAGGTCCAAGAGTCGCCGGGCGACCCGTCCCAGCGCAAGGCGTGCCCGCCCCGGGCGCCGCGGTACGTGCGGCGATACCTCCGCACGGTCGTCGGCGCTGGTCAGGTCCATAACAGTCAGGCTAGTCGCCGGCGGGTGGTCGCTGCATCGTTCCCGGAACGGGCCGACGCTCCTACCGTGGTAGGACGCGAAGTCTCGTCTGCGGCACGACGTATCCGCGGCGGCGCCTCCGTAGCGTGAGTCGCACAGTGTCCGGCGGAGAGGTTCGGACACCCGGCCCGAGGAGATGGGTGCGATGACTTGGCAAGACCAGCACGCTCGTACCGAAATCCTGCACGAGGTGCTCGCCCGCGCGGCCGTCGATCCGGCCACTCCGGGCCTGTTCTACGACCTGCCCGAGTGCGATCGGCTCTTCGGCGGGCCCGCCGGAGTGCTTGCCGCCCTGCGGTATCGGTGGGACAACCACCTGCACGCCAAACTCGACCAGGCCCAGCTGCAGGGACAGTCCCCGAGCGAGGCCTACCTGGAATTGGCCGCCGAGCAACCGGTACTGCGCGCCGTGCTCGACGCACACGAAGTCCGGCATTGGCATCGCGAGCCGGCCCTGGCACGCTGAGCGACGATCCGACCCGGTTGCGGCGCAGTCGGACCCGCGCCGTCACCGCGACCGACAGCAGAAAGAGGGTGGGGCGACCGCCATGTTGGAATTGACCGACGTAGTCAAGGAATACCGGGTGGGTGAACAGCGGGTTCGCGCCCTCGATGCCATCAGCCTGCGCATCGAGGCGGGTGAATTCACCTCCATCATCGGCCCGTCGGGCTCCGGCAAGAGCACGTTGCTGCATCTGCTCGGCGCGCTGGATTCACCGGATTCGGGCTCCATCACCTTCCGGGGTGAGGAGATCGGCTCCCTCGACGACAACCGGCAATCCGAATTCCGCCGCCACCGTGTGGGTTTCGTCTTCCAGTTCTTCAACCTGCTGCCCACTCTCTCGGCGTGGGAGAACGTCGCGGTCCCGAAACTGCTGGACGGCACCGGATTACGCAAGGCCAAGCCGCGGGCGCTGGAACTGCTCGACCGGGTCGGCCTGGCCGATCGCGCCGACCATCGCCCCGCCGAACTGTCCGGCGGCCAGATGCAGCGGGTGGCCGTCGCTCGCGCGCTGATCATGGACCCGCCGCTGATCCTGGCCGACGAACCCACCGGCAATCTGGATTCCAAGACCGGCGCCTCGATTCTGGAGCTGCTCGGCGACATCTCCGGCGCGGGCAATTCGGTGGTGATGGTGACCCACGACATGGGGGCCGTCGAATACTGCGATCGCGTGATCACCCTGCGGGACGGGCGCATCGGCTCCGACGAACTGGTTTCCGCACGCGGCCGCGAGGTGCACGACGGTGACGAGGTGGTGCGCGCGTGATCACAGCCGGCTGGGATCGGTTGCGGCTGTTCAATATCGGAGAGCTGTTCACCCACAAGGGCCGCACCGCCATGTCGATGGCGGTCATGGGGGTTTCGGCGGGACTGCTGGTGGCGGTGCTCAGCATTTCCGGCTCGGTGACCGGTTCGGTGGACCGGCTGACCTCGGCGCTGGGCGGCAAGGCGCAACTCGAGATCTCCGGCGTCACCGAGAGCGGATTCGGACAGGACCTGGTACCGCAGGTGCGGGCGGTGCCCGGCGTCGAGGCCGCGGTGCCGATGATCCGCACCGGGGTCGGCAATCCGGCCGACCGCACGCTGCTCATCGGCGCCGACGCATCGGTTTCCGCACTCGGCAGCGATCTCAACGGGGCGATGAGCGCGCAGGCGGCGAAACTGCTGTCGGTCCCCGGCGGAGTTCTCGTCGGCGCGGGGCTGGGCCGGCACGAGGGCGACACCTTCACGCTGGGCAACCGGCAGGTGACCGTGGCCGGGGTGCTCGACGACGCCACCTCGCACAAACTCAACAGCGGGCACATCGTCATCGCCACTCTGCCCGTCGCCCAGCAACTCGCCGGCCGGGCGGGCATGCTCGACTCCATCCAGATCGTGCCGAAGCCGGGAACCGATGTCGGACAGCTGCGTTCGGCGCTGACCACACTGGTGAACGGCCGTGCCGTCGTGGCCGACCCGAGTCTGCGCACCGCCCAGGCGAGCGGCGCGATCCAGCTCGTCCGCTTCTCCACGACGATGGCTTCGGCTGCGGCGCTGATCGTTTCGGGCTTCCTGATCTACAACGCGATGAGTATGGCAGTGGCACAACGCCGCCCGACACTGTCGCTGCTGCGCGCCATCGGCGGGCGGCGGCGCCCGATGGTGCGTGATCTCATCGTGGAGGCGGCCGTCATCGGGCTGATCGGCGGCGCGATCGGTTCGGTGGTCGGAATCTTCGCCGGCCGCATGTCGATCGACACGATTCCCTCGGCCATGGTGGCGGCGGTGGACACCCGCACCGAATACATGGTGCCCGGATACGCGATTCCGTTCGCGATCGCGGCCTGCGTGCTCGCCAGCGTCGCCGCCGCGGCGATCGCGGCTCGCCAGGTCTACAAGGTGCAACCCATCGAAGCTCTCGCGCCGGTCGGAGTGTCGAAGGCCGACGCGGTCGGGCCGTGGCTGCGCTGGGGTGCGCTGGCGGGCGGCCTGGCCATGGTCGGTGGGGCGATCTTCATCGCCCGCGCCGATCTGGGGCGGGCCTCGCTCGCCGCGATCTCGCTGTCCATCGCGGGCGCGGTCGGGCTGTGTTTCGCCGCCATGGGCCCGATCGTGCGCCTGGCGGCGGCGGTCGCCCGGATCTTCGGAGCGCCCGGCGCGCTGGGGGCCACCACCATCGAGCGGGCTCCGCGTCGCGTCTGGGCGACAGCGATGACGGTGATGATCGGCGTCACCGCGACCGTCGCGATGGGCGGCGCGTCGAGCAATCTGGTCGATTCGGCGACGGACTCGTTCTCCGATCTCGGCCGCCGCGACGCCTACATCAGCCCCACCTCACTGGCCGAATTCCCCACGGGGCCATTACTTCCGGCCGATCTGAAGGAGGCCGTGCGGAGGATTCCCGGGGTCGCGGATGTGGGATCGGCGCAGATGGCCTTCGCCACCGTGGGCAGCGATCGGGTGATGTTGCAGGCCTATCAGTCCAATATCCGGTCGTCGATCCTCGCGGATCTGGGACCCGATGTGTTGCAGCAGATGTCGACCGGCGAGGGCGTGGTGCTCTCGCGGGATGTGGCACGCTCACTGGACGTCGGCGCGGGCGCGCGGCTCGAACTGCCCACACCGACGGGCATCCATTCGGTGCGGGTCCTGCGGGTGATCCCGTACTTCTCGGCGCTGTCGGGAATCGTGCTGATGGATCTGGATGTCCTGCGGCAGTGGTACGACCGCCCGGGAGAGACGATCCTCGGCGTCAACTGCGCACCCGATGCCGACAAAGCCCAGGTGATCGACGCGATCCGCGCGGTGGTTCCGTCCGGTCTGCACGTGGACACCGGGGCGCAGGCGCTCGCGGCGGTATCGCAAGGGGTGCAGCAGGGTACGTCGCTGTCCGGTTCGATCCTGTGGATCGTGGTGCTGGTCTCCACCGCCGCGCTGCTGAACACGCTGATGCTGTCGGTCCTGGAACGCCGCCGCGAACTCGGCGTGCTGCGCGCCATGGGCACCAGCCGCCGATTCCTGTTGCGCACGGTGCTCACAGAGGCGGCGGGCATCGGATTGGCCGGTGCCGCACTGGGGCTGGTGACCGGGGCGGCGGTGCAATACCTGGCCACCATGGCGATGGGTCACGCGATGACCATCGACGTGGTGTACCGCCCGAGCCCCATGTTGCTGGTCTACGCCGTCGCCGCGCTGGTGCTGGCGCTGCTCGGCTCGATTCCGCCGTCGCTGCGCGCGGCCCGCATGCCGATCGTCGAGGCCATCGCCGTCGATTGATCGAATCAGGAGGGGAAGTCCCACGCGGCCGGGCGCGTGGGACTACTCGCTTTCGGGCCGAAAGTCGGTCGGCGCGGCGGCCGGTGAACGTTGGGCTTCGACGATTTCTCGGCGACGCACCTGGGCGGACCGTGGTATGAGTTCACCGTGGTCTGGCGGACGTGACTCGGGTCGGCGCAGCGTCGTCGGTGCCCTTACATAAACTGGTGGCCATGACTGCACCCACGGTGGACTTGATGGACTATGCCGACGTCATCGACCGGTACGAGCCGGTGCTGGGCATGGAGGTGCACGTCGAACTGGGCACCGAAACCAAGATGTTCTGCGGGTGCCCGACGGCCTTCGGTGCCGAGCCGAACACGCAGGTCTGCCCGGTATGTCTGGGCCTGCCGGGTTCACTGCCGGTGGTCAATCAGCAGGCCGTGGAGTCGGCGATCCGCATCGGTCTCGCGCTGAACTGCTCGATCACCCCGTGGGGCCGGTTCGCGCGCAAGAACTACTTCTACCCGGATCAGCCGAAGAACTACCAGATCAGCCAGTACGACGAGCCGATCGCCACCGACGGCTACCTCGATGTGGTGCTCGACGACGGCTCCGTCTTCCGGGTCGACATCGAACGTGCCCACATGGAGGAGGACACCGGTAAGTCCCTGCACGTGGGCGGCGCCACCGGCCGCATCCACGGCGCGAGCCATTCGCTGCTGGACTACAACCGGGCCGGCGTGCCGCTGATCGAGATCGTCACCAAGCCGATCACCGGCGCCGGGGAACGCGCCCCCGAGGTGGCCCGCGCCTACGTGACCGCACTGCGCGATCTGCTGAAGGCGCTCGACGTCTCCGACGTGAAGATGGAGCAGGGTTCGCTGCGCTGCGACGCCAACGTGTCGTTGATGGCCAAGGGCGCCAAGCAATTCGGCACCCGCACCGAGACCAAGAACGTGAACTCGCTGCGCAGCGTCGAGGTCGCGGTGCGCTACGAGATGCGCCGCCAGGGCGCGGTGCTCAGCTCCGGGGGCACCGTGATCCAGGAGACCCGGCACTTCCACGAGGGCGACGGTTCCACCTCCCCGGGCCGGGTCAAGGAAACCGCCGAGGACTACCGCTACTTCCCGGAGCCCGACCTCGAGCCGATCGCGCCCGACGCCGACTGGGTCGAGAAGTTGCGCGGCACCATCCCCGAATACCCGTGGCTGCGCCGCGCCCGCATCCAGGCCGAATGGGGTCTGTCCGACGAGGTGTTCCGCGATCTGATCAACGCCGGCGCGCTGGACCTGATCATCGCCACCGTCGACGCCGGCACCACGGTCGACGCCGCCCGCGCGTGGTGGGTCAACTACCTCACCGAGCAGGCCAAGGAGCGTGAGGTCGCACTCGAGGACCTGCCGATCACACCGAAGCAGGTCGCCGAGGTGGTCGCGCTGGTCGACGCCAAGACCGTCAACTCCAAGGTGGCGCGCCAGGTCGTCGATTTCGTGCTGGCCGGTGAGGGCGATCCGGGGCAGATCGTGGAGGCCAAGGGGCTGGGCATGGTGTCCGACGACTCCGCCCTGCAGTCCGAGGTCGACAAGGCCCTGGCCGCCAACCCGGACATCGCCGACAAGATCCGCTCCGGCAAGGTCCAGGCCGCCGGCAAGATCGTCGGCGACGTCATGAAGGCCACCCGAGGCCAGGCCGACGCTGCCCGCGTCCGCGAACTGGTCCTCGCCGCCTGCGGCGCCGCCTGAGTTCGCGAACCCCGAGGCCCGGTCCACTGCGGCCGGGCCTCGGGGTTCGCGCAGCCGCAACACGCACTCGGCCGGATGTGCACGGCCGGGCCGGGAAGGCCCCGCTGATCAGTCCGGTCCGCCGCCCGCGCCGCCCTTCGGCGGCGGAATGCGCACGATGCGGTCGTCCAGCGGGCCCGCAGCGGCGGGCTTGTTGACCGTCCCCACCCAGACGTTGCCGTCGGCGCCCAGCGCGGCGCCGCCGAGGGAGCCGTACTTGTCCTGCGCCACCATCGTCGGGGCGGTGGTCACCGCGTGGGTGGTCGGGTCGGCGTCGGCGAAGGCCAGCGCCTTGGCGCCCGACATCGAGACCGCGACGCCGTCGACCGCGGCCGCGCAGCCACCCGCACCCGGCTTGTCCGGCCACGTCCACGCGGTGGCGACGGCGCCGTCGGGTCCCAGGCGCTGCAGCCGGTCCTCGGTGGCGGTGCGGTCGGTGAACCAGATGGTGTCCTTGTGGTCGGGGCACACCCCGCCCGCGGTGCCGATGCCCGACGCCACCACCTTCGGATTGGCGTTGCCCGGCGCCGGATCATCGATCTCGAGCAGCTTGCCCGCCAGCGATCCGGGATCGTTGGCCGCGCCCGGATTACCGGCATCACCGGTCAGCACCGCCAGTTTGGTCGGTGAGACGAACGCGAGTGAACCGTGATTTCCGTTGGCGCCCTTGGGAATTCCGGTGAGGATCGGTTTCGGATCGCCGCCCGCGCCGATGCGTACGACGCGATTGTCCGAGGCGGTGGTGATGTAGGCGTAGACCAGCCCGTCCTCGCCGTAACTCGGTGAGAGCGCGACATCGCTGAGCCCGCCGTCGCCGGCCGCGTCGACATCGACCCGGGTGACCTCGAGCGGCTGCGGCGGCGCCTGGCTCGGATCGACGGCGGTGACCTTCAGGACGCGCCCGGTGGTGCGCTCGGTGACCAATGCCTGCTGCCCGTCCGGCAGCACCGTCAGCCCGCCGGTGGTGTCCAGGCACGACACCACGACCGCCGGATCGGGATCGATACACGGCCCCGTGGGGCGCTGCCCGGTCGGCGGCGGCGTTTTCGGTTCGCTGGTGGGGCCCTGCCCCTCGGGTTCGATGGTCGGCGCGGGAGTGAACGGTTTGGACGCGGAATCGTCGAAGCGGGCACAGCCGACCACCAGGCCGGCGGTGACGGCGAGGATCGACGCGACACGGCCGACGACAACCACACTCATTGCCCAAACGTTACGGAAATACCGCCGCGCGCGCTCGCAGGGGTCCGGGCCGCATCGCGCGAGCCGTCCCGGCACGCGCGGTTCGCGCTGGCGGGGCGCGCCGCAGGACCTGCCGGGTGCGGCTGACACGCCGGGAACAGACCACGCGCCCGCTCGTTCGACGTCATACTCTGTGCCCGTGACGGACAAGCCGAATCAAACACCGGAATCGAATCAGCCGTCGGGGCGGCCGTCGGGCTCCGGACCGACGGCGGGCAGCCCCTACGACAATCCGACCGGCGAATTTCCCTCGGTGAAACCCGCGGTGGGCAAGGATGTTCCGCGGACCGAGGACGATTTGGGCCTGGCCCCGGACGTACCGGCCGCGGGTGCCGAGCACACCGGAGCCACGAAGGCGGCGAAGGGACCCACCGGCACCGCTGCCGCCGGCACCGCCGGCGCTGCCGCTGCGCATCCCGGTGCTGCCCGGGGCACCGAACACCTCGGCGCCGAGCCCACCGGCGCCGAACACTCCGGCACCGAGCACCCTGGTTCCGAGCACATCGCCCCCGAGCACTCCGGCGCCGAGCATCCCGGCACTGTGCCGGCCGGCGCCGCGCCGGCCGATGCGGAAGCGCCCACCTACGCTTTCGCCACGATCCCGCCCGCTCGGGCCAACGGCGAGACCGAACGTCTCCGTCGCCCGCGCGAATATCGCCGCGGCACACTGGATCTGGGTCTGCTGGGGCTGCGCCTGACCGTCGGACTCACCTTCCTGTACCACGGCCTGCAGAAGCTGGCGGGCTGGTTCCACGGCCCCGGTCTGGACGGCACCCGGCACATGCTCGAGCAGGGCGGCTGGAAACACATCGAACTGTCCACCGCGATGCTCACCGTTTCCGAGGTCGGTGGCGGCGCGCTGATCATCCTCGGCCTGGCCACCCCGCTGGCGGCCGGCGCGGTCCTGGCCTCGATCTCGACCGCGTGGCTGTGGAAGCAGGGCATGGCTCCCGACTTCCAGTACCGCCCGGTCGAATTGGAGTCGATCCTCGCCGGCGCGGCGGCTTCGTTGATCCTCACCGGCCCCGGCCGCCTGTCGTTCGACCGCAACCGCGGCTGGGCCGTCCGCCCGTCCTGGGGTTCGTTCGTCTGCCTGGTCCTGGCATTCGGTGCAGCGGCCGCCGGGTGGATTTTCCTGCACGGCGGCAACCCGTTCGTGGGAATCTTCTGAACCGTGCCTGATTCCGCACTACCGAGTTACCGCGCGATCGAACGCCTGATCGCCGACTACGCCCTCCTGGTCGACCAGGGCGATTTCGCACGCGTCGGCGCCCTGTTCGCCACCGGCTCCTTCGGCGGCAGCGCCGGAATGATCGAGGGCAGTGCCGCCGTGGAGAAGATGCTGTCCGCCACCGTGATCCGCTACGACGACGGCACTCCCCGCACGAAACACCTGGTCACCAACCTGGTGATCGAGGTCGACGAGGACGAGGGCGCCGCGACCGGCAGGTCGTACTTCACAGTCCTGCAGGCCACCCCCGACCTGCCACTGCAACCCATCGTGAGCGGCCGCTACGACGACCGCTTCCACCGCGCCGGCGGACAGTGGGCATTCGCCGAACGCGCGGTCACCATGGACCTCATCGGCGACGTGAGCCATCACCTACGCAGATAACTCCGCGCCCCATCTGACTCCGCGCCCCATCGGCCCTCGAACGGAAACGGCCGCTCCGATCGGAGCGGCCGTTCTCGTGTGCCGGACCCATCCATCACCTACGCGCCCTGCTCGTTTACCCGAAGCGACAACTGATTTCGGATGAACTTGGGTAACTCACCGGGCACGGCCGGAACTCAGCCCATCACCTGACGCAAGACCGACGCCCAATCCTCCCCGCGCCCAACGACACACAGAGGCCCGGAGAGGCGGTCACGGCACGCGGCGGACTGCGCCCTTGTCGGCGGAGGTCGCCAGTGCGGCGTACGCCCGCAGCGCGGTGGTGATCGGCCGGTCGCGCTGAACCGGCTGCCACGGCCGCTCCCGCGCTTCCATCTTGGCGCGGCGCTCGGCGAGCACCTCGTCGTCGACCAGCAGTTCGAGTGCGCGGGTATGCACGTCGATGCGGATGCGGTCGCCGTTCTCGATCAGGCCGATGGCGCCGCCGCTGGCCGCCTCGGGGGAGATGTGCCCGATGGACAGGCCGGAGGTGCCGCCGGAGAAGCGGCCGTCGGTGATCAGCGCGCACACCTTGCCCAAGCCGAGGCCCTTGAGGAACGAGGTGGGGTGCAGCATCTCCTGCATACCGGGCCCGCCGGCGGGGCCTTCGTACCGGATCACGACGACGTCGCCGGGGGTGATCTTCTTGCCGAGGATCGCCGAGACCGCGTCTTCCTGCGATTCCAGCACCACGGCCGGTCCTTCGAAGGTGAACAGATCCTCGTCGATACCGGCGGTTTTCAGGATGGCACCGTCGAGGGCGATATTGCCCCGCAGCACGCACAGCCCGCCCTCGACGGTGTAGGCGTGCGCGATATCGCGGATGCAGCCGCCCTCGGCATCGGTGTCGAGCGAGGACCAGCGGTTCTCGGTGGAGAACGGCACGGTGGTCCGCACGCCGCCGGGCGCGGCGTGGAACAGTTCGATCGCTTCGTCGGACGCCTTGCCGGAGCGGATGTCCCAGGTGTCGAGCCACTCGTCGAAGGAGGCGGTGTGCACGGTGGTCACATCGGTGTCCAACAGTCCGCCGCGGCGCAGTTCGCCCAGGATGGCGGGGATGCCACCGGCCCGGTGCACATCCTCCATGTGGTAGTCGGAATTGGGGGAGACCTTCGACAGGCAGGGCACCCGGCGCGAGATCTCGTCGATGGTGGCGAGGTCGAAATCGATCTCGCCTTCCTGCGCGGCGGCCAGGGTGTGCAGCACCGTGTTGGTGGAACCGCCCATCGCGACGTCGAGAGCCATCGCGTTGCGGAAGGCCTTGGCGTTGGCGACGTTTCGCGGCAGGACGGATTCGTCGTCCTCGCGGTACCAGCGGTTGGCGATGTCGACGACGGTGCTGCCGGCGCGCTCGAACAGGGCCCGCCGCGCCGCGTGAGTGGCGAGGGTGGAGCCGTTGCCGGGCAGCGCCAGCCCCAGCGCCTCGGTGAGGCAGTTCATGGAGTTCGCGGTGAACATACCGGAACAGGAACCGCAGGTCGGGCAGGCGCTGCGCTCGACCTCGCCGAGGCCCTCGTCGCTGACCTCGGTGGAGGCGCTGGCGGCGATGGCGGTGATCAGATCGGTGGGCGCCTGGGCCACACCGCCGACGACCACGGCCTTACCGGCCTCCATCGGACCGCCGGAGACGAACACGGTCGGGATGTTGAGCCGCATGGCCGCGTTGAGCATGCCGGGAGTGATCTTGTCGCAGTTGGAGATACACACCAGCGCGTCGGCGGTGTGCGCGTTGACCATGTATTCGACCGAGTCCGCGATGATTTCGCGGCTGGGCAGCGAGTAGAGCATGCCGCCGTGACCCATCGCGATACCGTCGTCGACGGCGATGGTGTGGAATTCGCGCGGCACACCACCGGCGGCGCGCACCGCGTCGGCGACGATCTCGCCGACGTCCTTGAGATGCACGTGGCCGGGCACGAATTGGGTGTAGGAGTTCGCGATCGCGACGATCGGCTTACCGAAATCGGAGTCGGTCAGGCCGGTGGCCCGCCAGAGTGCGCGGGCGCCTGCGGCATTGCGTCCGGCGGTGGTGGTGCGTGAGCGAAGCGGTGGCATGAATTCGGTCCTCGGTGGTCGGCGCGGTGGCCGGAGCGGCTCTACTCGGGCAGGGCTCTGCTCGTCGGTGCTCATCGTCCGGTGGGTCGCCGGGGCCGGGCCCGAGGGCTGTTCGGCCGCCGTGCGGAGCGTCTCTTCGGCGAGTGGTGTCGTCGGCAGAGGTGTCTGTTCGCAAGAGCAGAGTGTCTGTTCGGCGCTTCAACGTTACTCCCGCCACCGGAGCGTGCTCACCGGAGGCGGGTGGTCGTGCGGCCGCGGGGTGGCGCGGCAGCACGACGCACGTCGAGCCGGTCCGAGCGGCCGTCACCGGATGGGGTCTCGACCACGGACCCGCACCGCGACGCGATGATCGCGGCGACTGCGCCCCGAGTGGGGACGTCCTCAGGGCAGCGCCGCGAAAGCGCGGATTTGTTCCCGCCGTTCGGGGTCGGCGCGAGAGTGTGAAACATCCCACTCGATCGTCGCCCGGCAGACCGAAACAACCTGCGGGAGTGGCTCGGACGCGCCCCACACCCGATCGGTTCCGAGGTCCGGCCGTGACGTGACATCGTGCGCGAGGTGAGCAGCCTGTCCGATGCGCGGGAGCTGAACCCAGGAGCGAGCCCTTCAGTCCTGCGGGGAGGCCTCCGGCTTGTCTTCCGCTTCGCTCGACGAGCTGTCCGCGGTGCCCGCGCCGGCGCCCGGGTCCTGCTCGCTCTTCTCCTCCGTGCTCGCCGCACTCTTCTCCGGTCGCGCGAACGGATCCGGAATCCGCCCGTCCGAGGCCGCGACCAGATCCTTCAACCGGTCGTAGCCCACAGCCGGCAGGGCCACCTCGGAGTCGTCGCTCAGATGCGCGCGCACCCAGCCGCGCTTGGGGATCCGCAGCCCCTGAATCTGCGACCAGTCGACGTGCCGGGAACCGAAGATCGTCCGCAGATCGAGCCCGCCGGCCGAGACCGTGGTGCGGGAGCGTTCGACCCACCACGCGGCCGCGATCGGAATGAGGAACAGGATCCACAGCACCGCGGGCCAGCCGAAGAACGGGAACGCCGCGCAGAACAGCAGGATGAACACCCCGAGATGCGCCAGCCGGGGGATACGGATCACACGCCCCGTATCGGTTCCGCCCTCGGCGGTGTGGGACGATTGAGCTGGTGGCACGGACTGCTGCGGCGATGACACACCTCCATCCTCGCATCATGGTGAAGCGACACTCGAACCGCCCCGTCTCACATAATGAGACACCGCACGTCAAGTAATTTGACTCATCGACTCTCGCGCGCATACCGTCGAGCGCGTGAATCGAAACGAGCTTCTCGTAATCGGCCGGCGCGTCCAGCGCTGAGCCTGACGACTCGAGGTCGACTACGTCAGCTCGCAACTGCGACGCGCCACCCTCGCTCAGCCATCGGCTGACGGGGGCTTTTTTGTGTTCGGACAAGTTGTGTTCACGGCTTCGATGTTCGCTCGAGCGCCGCGTAGGCGCCGCGTGAGAGCGAAGCGGTGAACGACAAGCAGTAAGGAAAAAGACGGTGAGCGCACCAACTGCACGGCCCGGGCCCTCGGCTCGCAGGCCAGCGCCCTCGGCCTCCCAGCCGACCCCTGCGGCTGCCGCCGCGACCGGAAACCGCCGCCAGGTCCCGCCCGAGAAGGTGACCGGCGCCCAGTCCGTCGTCCGCTCCCTCGAGGAGCTCGGCGTCGACACGGTATTCGGCATTCCGGGTGGTGCGATTCTCCCCGTCTACGACCCGCTCTTCGACTCCACGCGCGTGCGCCACGTCCTGGTCCGGCACGAGCAGGGCGCCGGACACGCGGCGACCGGTTACGCCCAGGCCACCGGCAAGGTCGGTGTGTGTATGGCCACATCCGGTCCGGGTGCGACCAACCTGGTGACCCCGATCGCGGACGCGCAGATGGATTCGGTGCCACTGGTGGCGATCACCGGCCAGGTCGGCCGCGGCCTGATCGGTACCGACGCCTTCCAGGAAGCCGACATCTCCGGCATCACCATGGCGTGCACCAAGCACAACTTCCTGGTCAACGACGCCATCGACATTCCGCGCATCATCGCCGAGGCATTCCACCTGGCATCGTCGGGCCGTCCGGGCGCGGTGCTGGTCGACATCCCGAAGGATGTGCTGCAGGCGCAGACCACCTTCAGCTGGCCGCCGGAGATGCGGCTGCCCGGCTATCGCCCGGTGACCAAGCCGCACGGCAAGCAGGTGCGCGAGGCGGCCCGGATGATCGCCGAGGCCAAGGCTCCCGTGCTCTACGTCGGCGGCGGCGTGATCAAGGCCGACGCCTCGCCGGAGCTGCTGGAACTGGCCGAGCTGACCGGCATCCCGGTGGTCACCACCCTGATGGCGCGCGGCGCGTTTCCCGACAGCCACACCCTCAACATGGGTATGCCCGGTATGCACGGCACCGTGGGAGCCGTTGCGGCCCTGCAGAAGTCGGACCTGCTGATCACCCTCGGCGCCCGTTTCGACGACCGCGTCACCGGCCAGCTGGATTCCTTCGCCCCGCACGCGAAGGTGATCCACGCCGATATCGACCCGGCCGAGATCGGCAAGAACCGCCACGCCGATGTGCCGATCGTGGGTGACTGCCGTGAGGTCATCACCGAACTGATCGAGACCCTCAAGTCCGATCCGGCCTTCACCAATGCCGAGGCTCCGCTGCTGGATCTGGCGTCCTGGTGGACCTACCTCGACGGTGTGCGCAAGCAGTACCCGCTCGGCTACGGCCCGACCTCCGACGGCTCGCTCTCGCCGGAGTACGTCATCGAGACCCTGGGCCGCCTCGCCGGACCGGATGCGATCTACGTCGCCGGCGTCGGCCAGCACCAGATGTGGGCCGCGCAGTTCGTCAAGTACGAGAAGCCGCGCACCTGGCTCAACTCCGGTGGCCTGGGCACCATGGGCTACGCCGTGCCCGCGGCGATGGGCGCCAAGATGGGCGCGCCGGACAAAGAGGTGTGGGCGGTCGACGGTGACGGCTGCTTCCAGATGACCAACCAGGAGCTCGCGACCTGTGCCGTCGAGGGCGTGCCGATCAAGGTCGCGCTGATCAACAACGGCAACCTGGGCATGGTCCGGCAGTGGCAGACCCTGTTCTACGAGAAGCGCTATTCCAACACCGACCTGGGCACCCACACTCTGCGCATCCCCGATTTCGTGAAGCTCGCCGAAGCGCTGGGCTGCCACGGCATCCGGGTGGAGAAGGAGGAGGACGTCGAGGCCGCCATCCGCGAGGCGCAGTCGATCAACGACCGCCCCGTGGTGATCGACTTCATCGTCGGCAAGGACGCGCAGGTGTGGCCGATGGTCGCCGCCGGCACCTCCAACGACGAGATCATGGCCGCCCGCGGCATCCGCCCGCTGTTCGACGAGGACGAGCAGGCCGCCGAGCCCGCCGTCATCCATGAGGCCATGTCCCACGACAAGGCGACCCTGTCGGCGCACGAACGGGCCTCGCAGAAGGAGACCAACCTGTGAGCACGACCCATACCCTCAGCGTGCTGGTGGAGGACAAACCCGGCGTGCTGGCCCGGGTGGCGAGTCTGTTCTCCCGGCGTGGATTCAACATCGAATCCCTGGCCGTGGGTGGCACCGAAGTTCCGGAGATCTCGCGGATGACCATCGTCGTCACCGTGGAGGATCTGCCGCTGGAGCAGGTGACCAAGCAGCTCAACAAGCTGGTGAACGTCATCAAGATCGTGGAGCAGGACGCCGACGCCTCGGTGGCCCGCGAGCTGATCCTGGTGAAGGTGCGCGCCGACGCCAGCGTGCGCACCCAGGTGATCGAATCGGCCAACCTGTTCCGGGCTAAGGTCATCGACGTGTCGCCCGACGCGCTGACCATCGAGGCGACCGGCACCCGGTCCAAGCTCGAGGCGCTGCTGCGGATGCTGGAACCGTACGGCATCCGTGAGATCGTGCAGTCCGGCGTGGTGGCCGTCGGCCGCGGGCCGAAGTCCATCACCGCGACCCGCTAACACTTATTCAGAAGAATCAACGAAGGGACACAACCACAGTGGCAGTCGAGATGTTCTACGACGACGACGCCGATCTGTCGATCATCCAGGGCCGCAAGGTCGCCGTGATCGGCTACGGCTCCCAGGGCCACGCACACTCGCTGAGCCTGCGTGACTCCGGCGTCGAGGTGCGCATCGGCCTCAAGGAAGGCTCCAAGTCGCGGGCCAAGGCCGAAGAGGCCGGCCTGACCGTCGGCACTCCCGCCGAGGTCTCGGAGTGGGCGGACGTCATCATGCTGCTCGCCCCCGACACCGCGCAGGCGAAGATCTTCACCGAGGACATCGAGCCGAACCTGAAGGACGGCGACGCCCTGTTCTTCGGCCACGGCCTGAACATCCACTTCGGCCTGATCAAGGCTCCGGCCAACGTCACCATCGGCATGGTCGCCCCCAAGGGCCCCGGCCACCTGGTGCGCCGCCAGTTCGTCGACGGCAAGGGCGTCCCGGCCCTGATCGCCATCGACCAGGACCCGAAGGGTGAGGGCCAGGCCCTGGCGCTGTCCTACGCCAAGGGCATCGGCGGCACCCGCGCCGGCGTCATCAAGACCACCTTCAAGGAGGAGACCGAGACCGACCTGTTCGGTGAGCAGGCCGTCCTCTGCGGTGGTACCGAAGAGCTGGTCAAGACCGGTTTCGAGGTCATGGTCGAGGCCGGCTACGCGCC
Organism: Nocardia mikamii NBRC 108933; assembly: GCF_001613505.1. GTDB lineage: Bacteria > Actinomycetota > Actinomycetes > Mycobacteriales > Mycobacteriaceae > Nocardia > Nocardia mikamii. The sequence goes on along the minus strand of NZ_BDCM01000014.1, from coordinate 335,938 downwards.
GGAGATGGCCTACTTCGAGGTGCTGCACGAGCTGAAGCTGATCGTCGACCTGATGTACGAGGGCGGCATCGCCCGCATGAACTACTCGGTCTCCGACACCGCCGAGTTCGGTGGTTACCTGTCGGGCCCGCGGGTCATCGACGCCGACACCAAAGAACGGATGCGCGCAATCCTTCGCGACATCCAGGACGGCACCTTCGTCAAGCGCCTGGTCGCCAACGTCGAGGGCGGCAACAAGGAGCTCGAGGGCCTGCGCAAGCAGAACGCCGAGCACCCCATCGAGGTCACCGGCAAGAAGCTGCGCGACCTGATGAGCTGGGTCGACCGGCCGATCACCGAAACCGCGTAAGGTTTCACGCTGCGGAACGACCCGCCGGGCACTCTTGTCCGGCGGGTCGTTGCGTCTGTGCGGTGCTCTGCCCGCGGTGCAATCGGCCGGTGCGTGGGTGACGTTCTACGGCGGCGCCGCATCGCCAGTTCCGGCGCGGTTCGTCGTACTGCCCGCTCAGCTCCCGGCGTCGATGGTGGCCAAGGCCGCCCACAAGACCGGTGAATCCGCCACAGCACCCGTCTCCCGCCAGACGGCAAGCCGCCCCCTTTGCCACTTCGCCAGGGCGGCAACGGGATCGGTCATTTCGTGCCCTTCGTCGACCGCGCAGATTACCTCTTGCAGCGGCGCCGCGTCGGTGGCGCCGGCGAATCGCTGGAATGCCAGATCGGTGGGTAGTGGCCAGCGGGTGGCGGTGACCAGTTCGGCGCCGCCGTGGATCATCGCCGCCACCAACCCCAGCGCTTCGGTGAAGCGCAGATCGCCTCCGCTTTCGCAGGCGATGAGCGCGACTCGGCTCGGGATCGGCCAGAGTTGCGGTCCGGCAACGGGTTCGGGCTCCAAGGTGTGGGTGCCCAGCAGTAGATCCTTGGCCGACAGCGGGCGATGGGTGCGTAGCGGCCGGGCGAAACCGGTGGTGTCGGCGGTGCAGGCGAGGTGCAGTTCGGCGTTCTCGCTCAGACCGGATTCCGGGCGTTCGGCGGTGACGTGGCCGACGTAGACCAGCCGGGCGGCCCCGTCCCGTAGCAGCGTGCCCAGGCGGGACCTATCTAGATCGGTGCGCCGGAATGCGTGTAGCGGATCGTCTACGAGCGGTCGAAGCCGCTGCTGCGCAATGTATTCGGATACTCTCTCGGTAAGTGGCGAGCTGGAGCTCATCCGCCCGAGCACCGATCCGAGTTCCGAATCGGCCCGGAATCCGGGCACGCGCGGATCGAGCACCGCGACCACCGGCAGCTCGCGGTCGTCGGCCCACCTGCGCGCGGTGCGGCCGGGCGCGTGGACGATGCTCGCCGGTGCGAGCAGACTGAGATCCGCGATATCGATCAGCCGCAGGTCCGGATCGGGGGCGATGATCTCCCACGGCACCTGCGCGACTCGCGGCGACGGCTGTAACCGGATATGCGGACGGACACCGCGTACGAGCAGGTCGTGCAGTTGGACCGCTAGGGCCTGGGGGAGCAGTGCGCGGCTGAGTGCCTGCGCCAGTGCGTATTCCGATTCGCGCGCGGCGAAATCCCCTGTGGTGAGCGCTGTTTCGAGACCGCCCGGACGGGTGGGGTCGGGCAGTGCCGCCGCGAGCCGCCGCACCACGGCGTCGATGTCGGCGCCGGGCAGCGCGGCCACGCCGGGGCTCGCGGTATCCCCGACCCAGCGCCACGACATGTACAGGTCGCCCGCGTCGGCCATGCGCACGATCACCGTCGGTTGTGCGCCGGGTGCCGTCTCGCTCATACCGCCAGCACCCGATCCTCCCGGACGGTCCGGCCGTAGCGTTGTTCGGCGGCGGTGATGTACGCATCCAAGGCGATGTGGCCGTCCGGGGACACCGACAGCCGCGGCGGCGGGGCGACGGGCAGTCCGGCCGCCGCGGCGACCTGGGCCAGCGCCGACCCGAGTTGCAGGGAACCGGCGTCGGGAATGTCGAGAGCGGCGTCGGGTGTCGGTACCGGGTCGAACGGAAGCCGCGGCGGTTCACTTCCGATTGCCGCATCGGTGTCGAAAGCTGTTCCAGCACACACAGTCTCGACAAGATCGGCGATCAGGCCGACGTTACCGCACACGTGGGCGAAGCGGAACGCCAGCCGCACGGCGGGTGTGGCGATCTCGCGGTTCCACTGTTCACGCTGGGTCCCGTTGGTGAAGCTGTAGCGCACCGCATCGATGGCCAGGGCGGAGGTGACGGCCAGATCCCGAGCCAGGGCGAGTACCTCCGCGGGCGGCGGCGCGACCATGTCGGCGATGACCGACTCCCACAGCGCGGCATGCCAATAGTCGACCCGCGCGCACTGCAGGCCGAGACCGCGCGCCGCATAGATCTCGTAGGCGGCCGCCAGCTGTGCTTGCCCGTCCCCGACGCGGCCGTGTACGAAATCCAGTGTCGCCAAACGGATTCGAACTCCGGCCGATTCGAGCGCCGCACCGGATTCCTCGAAAGACGTCAGCGCGCGGCGATACAGCTGTTCGACGTGGTCGAGGTCGCCGTGTCGTTCGCCGAGATATGCCGTCAGCTGTAGCCCGAGCCCGGCGCGGTAGCCGAGACCGGCCTGGGCGAAATACTGCTGGCTGGCACGCAGATACGGCTCGGCCTCGTCGGGACGGCCCAACCGGGCGTACATCATCGCGAGCGTCTGCTGGGATTCGGCCGCGCCGTTCCCGTCGCCCGCTGCCTCGAATGCGGTCAGGGCCTGATGGCCGAAGTCGAGTCCGAGCTCACCACGCCCGGACTCGAAGTGGGCGGCAGCGAGATTGGCGAGCGGGTGGCCGCGCAACGGCGGCGCGAATCGCGTGGTGAACTCCAATGATTCGGTGGCCAGCTCGATGGCCCGCGCCCACTGGCTGCGATGCATTGCGACGGCGGTCAGCGAGATCAGGCACGACACCCGCAATGTCGACAACTCGCTGTGGCCGGCGAGAAGATCACGCGCCTGCTCCAGCGCCGTCTGCGCGGCGTCGAGATCGCCCACGTGTTGTAGTGCCTGCGAATAGTTGACGAGTGTGGATGCGCGCTTTGCGGTTGCGTCGTCGGGTATTTCGGTGAGCGCGGCGCGGAATCCGGTGATCGCGCCGGTGTGATCGCCGAGTTCGTCGCGCATACTCGCCGCATTGATCAGGGCGCTGACCCGCACGCCTCCGGTGGTGGTGTGCGCGGCATGCTCGAATATCCGCAGTGCCTCGGTGACGTCGCCGCGAGCGTGGGCCGCGGCGCCCTCGTGGAGCAGTTCGAGGCCGGGAGGAACGGCGTCGGCCATCAGAAGTCCGTATCCGATGCGGCAGCCGCGCTCTCGGCCTCGAGCAGCGGCATGGCCGGCTGGGGCGACCGCAATCGGTCGATCACGAATTCCCTGATCCGCTGCCGTTGCCTCGGCCCGTAAGTGTTCTCCGATGCCGATGTCTCGTCCAGAACCGGCCCCACCCCGGGCACGTAGATATCCACGCGCACAACATTGTCGGCGTCGATCAGCGCCGCACCGACCCAGGTATCGCCGCCGGGCTGCAGCGCGAGATGCGTTGGTACGGAGTCGGTCACGACACGAGCGTGCGGCCACAGATACACCGGCAGACCGGCATCGAGATGCGGAGCCGCCGCCGCGCGCACCTCGACCGACGTGCTCCCGGACTCTCGGGTGAGCCGCCACGAAACGGCGAACTCCGAGGCATCCACCACGCCCGGAGGACACCGGCGCCAGTCCCAGCCCGACGTGCCCGTGGCCAGCACCAATCCGGTGCGCCCGGCGTCGGCGGGACCGGCCGCCAAGGCATAGTCCCGCCGGCGCGCCTCCGCCACATCGAACGGGGGACCCACCGGCGACGGTTGTGCATCGGCCCCGTCGACGATCGATTCGCAGACTTCGGTGAGCGACGCGATATCGCTGCCGAGCACCTCCGGATCGAGCGCGGGAATGCCGTCGATGGTGGAGGCGGGCCACCAGTGCGCGGCCCAGTGCGCATAGCCGAGTTGCCGTGCCGCGTCGGTCAATTCGGGACGCGCGGGCGTCGCGAACAGCTCTCCCGACCGCCCGTCGGTGACAGCGAGCGCGACAGGTTCGCCGTACACGGCCCACAGCCACTGCTGTGCGGTGTCCGGATCGTGCAGCACCGCCGCCGGAGCTGTCCGCTCGGACAGCAAACCCCACGACAGGTGACCGCCGATCACCTCGAGAACCAGCGTATCGAGTCCGGGCATCGCGTCGTGAACGGTGGGAGCACCGGCCGGTGCGACGATCACGGTCTCGTCGTCACGGTGCAGGAATACGGTCTCGGGCATCACCCGGCCCTCGATTCCAGCGAATCGGCCATTGTCGCAAAGGAATTGGCGGTCAGTGCCTTCCGCACCCGGGCTCGGTGATCGAGGATGACCGAGCGGGCGACCCCGTCGAGCAGATCCCACAGCTCGGCTGTCTCCGGCGCGGTCGGCGATATGGACGCGCCGCGAACATCGCGCCCGTGCAGGCGAACCCACAGCCGCCGCAGATACGAACGCCAGGGTCGGCGAAGCTCGGCCGCGATCATGGCGAGTGGATCGGACGGCTCCCCGGTGTCGTGCACGGCGAGCCGGCGTGCCTGCAGTACATAGGCCTCGCGCCGCCACCTCCCGTTGATCGCCCGATGCGCGGCGGTGCTGCGGTGCGGAACGGAACTACCTTGGTGTGCGGAACTTTTCATCTCACGGACGCAGTCGCCGTGGCTCGAGGTCACCGGTTCGCTCGCGGGCGACCGACCGGATCCGGCGACCGGTGCGAGACCCCGTGCCAGTTCCGCTCCCGCTGCCGCTGTCACCCGCATCGATTCGTCGAGCAGCGCCCACGGCGCGCAACTGCGGGCGATCTCCTCGGTCACCAATTCGGGGATCGTGGGCAGGTCCGAGCGCTCGGTGGACGCCTGCAACACCGTGAAGACGCGTTCGTAGATGGTGCGGTCGAACGGCAGTGCCAGCGTCGCGGTCGATGCCCCGGCGCCGAGTGCGGGAGCGACCGGCAGGGGGTGCACAGTCAGGCCCAGCTCCTGTGCTGAATCCGCGGAAGTGTTGTGCCACAGCATAATTCCCGAATGAGTTCCGGCGCGCTCCGTGATCAGGGTGCGCAGTTCCCGGGCGGCGTCACCGGCTCGGCCGGTGGCGCATGAATCGAGTAGTGCGGCGAGGGCGGTGGTGTGGCCGGCGATCGCGGGCGCGCGTTGCGGTCGCCGGCGCCACGCGGTATCGATCAGCGCCGCGAGTTCGCCGGCCGTGGAGCGATCGGTGAGATGGTCCTTCAACGCCTGCGTGGTGCGCCCGGCCGCGAGGTGATGGATGTCGTGCAATGTGGCTGTGGCGGTGGGCCGGTCGCGTACCGGGTCCGGTGCTCCGGACACCGTCGCGAGTTCGAAACAGCGCTGGAAATACAGGTCCTGCGGATTGCCGTCGGTGATGCGCAGTGCCCGTCGGACCTGTTTGAGGAGGGTGAACCACGCCGCGGTCGCCCGCAGGACGTCGGCGGCGGCATGGACGCGGGCCGCGAGCAGCGTGGCGCCGTCCGCGGTGAGTATCGGCCCCGCGCAGGCGGGATGCTGGACAGGCCGGATCACCAGGGGGTCGAGGATCAGTTTCACGGTGCGGCGCAACGGTCCGCCTTGGGCGCCGCTGAGCGCCTCGACGCCCTCGATACCGCGCCACACCTCGTCGAGCACCATGGCGCGCGGTCGTCGCATTCGGTCAGATTAACCGACTGCCGCCCCCGTGGCCGGGCTCGAATACCGCCACCGTGGCCGGGGCTCGAATACCACCACCATGGCCGGGGCTCGAATACCACCACCGTGGCCGGGGCTCGATGCCACCACCGCGGCCTGGGCCCGAACGCCACCACCGCGGCCTGCGCCCGAATGCCGCCGCGCCGGCGCCCGAAAACCTGGGATCGGTAGGCGATGAACCGTTCCTACCTTGTGAACAACGGCCCGATCACAGGGCCGGACTCACCGAGAACGAAGGAACGAACACCATGCGCACCAAGCAGATCCGGATCGCCGCCGCCACCCTCGCCGCCGCCGGCCTGACCCTGGCCCTCGGCGCCTGCGGCGACGACTCCGGCACCGCCGCCCCGGCATCGACCACCGAGGCACCGGCGACCCAGGCCCCGTCGGGCGGTAAGTCGGCGGCCCTCGTGGACGGCAAGGCGCTGAGCGCGAACTTCGACACCACCTGCGCCCAGCGCGGCGGCACCCTCGCGCTGGCCTTGACCGATACCGCCAACCCCACCTACGGACAGCTGAGCGTCAGCGCCACCCTCACCGCACAGGGGGGCACCGTGCAGGCGGTCGCCATCGGCGGTAGCAAGGGCGGCGCCTCCGGTATGCCGTATGCCGTCGGCTTCGGCAACGGCCAGCCCGGCGGCTCGGCCACCGTGACCAAGGACGGCAAGACCTACAAGGTCACCGGGGAGGGTGTCGCCGCCCCGGATATGACCAACCCGATGGCCGGCCCCGCCACCGCGAAGTTCGAGATCACCTTCGCCTGCCCCACCATCGTCAACGGCTGAGCCGGGAGCAACCGTCATGCGCACCACAGTACGTACCGGGGCCGTCGCCTTCGCCGCCCTCGCGGTCGGCGCCTACCTCTGGCACGGCTTCACCTATCGGGCGGACAGCCCATGGGAGCCCGGTTTCGTGGCCTGGCTCAACGGTTTTCTCGCACTGCCGATCATCGCGCTCACCACGGTGGTGATGGTGTTCGCGTTCACCGGTGAGGGCGTGCTGTCGGCGCTCACCGGCCGCAACAGCGCGGAGTTCCGCAACGGCCTGCTCGGTCTCGGGACCGTCAAGTCGGCTCGCGAAACCGGGCTCACCGTCAACGATCAGCCGCAGCTGCGCATCGAGTTCAGTGTCGAGGGCGCCCACGGCGAGGTCTTCGATTCGAGCGCCAAGATGATCGTGCCCCTCGCCGAACTGGCCCTGCTGCGCCCCGGCGTCGTCCTTCCGGTGCGCTACGTGCCCGGACGGACCGACAAGGTGGAGGTCGATCGGTCCGGCGACAGCGCGTCGGCGCAGCAGGCGATGAACGAATCGTTGATTCGCAAGGGAGTGACCACGCGGGCCAAGATCGACATCGCCGGCCGTGGCGTGGCCGCGCAGGCGGTGGTGCAGTCGCTGTCGGTGCCCGGTGAAATCCGCAACGGCTACGCGAAGATCGATCTCCGACTCGCGATCACCCGGCCCGACGGCAGCACCTTCAGCACTCACGCGGAGAAGTTCCTCCCACCGGCCAGCGTCTCGAACGTGCAGGTCGGACGGATCGTGCAGGTGCACTACCTTCCGGAGAACGAGCAGGAGGTGGTCATCGCGATCCCGCTCAACGCATGAACGACACCGGTATGCCGCTCTTCGCAGGACCTGCGCTGCGAAGGGCGGCACTGTCGTGTCGGCGGCAAGCGGATCACGTTGTTCGCCAGATGGTTGCCGCATACGTGTGCCGGGGCAAAACTTGGGGCATGACGAAAACAGTGGCCGACCCCGTTCCCGGCGAACCCCTCTCCACGGGGCGTGCGGTGCGCGCCGCCGTCCCCCGCTCGTCGCTCGGCGAATTCCGCCCCGCCGCCGATCGCGATCCCATCGCGATTCTGGAGCGGCAGGCCGAGACCCGGCTGCCCGACCTGGTCCCGATTCGCTATGCCCGAATGGCGGCGGGGCAGTTCCCGTTCCTGCGCGGCGCTCCCGCGATCATGGCGGCCGACCTCGCCACGATCCCGCACACCGGGTTGACCGTTCAGTTGTGCGGGGACGCGCACCTGTCGAATTTCGGCATCTTCGCCTCAGCGGAACGGTCGCTGGTGTTCGATCTCAACGATTTCGACGAAACCCTGTCCGGCCCGTTCGAATGGGACGTCAAGCGGCTGGTGGCGAGTGTGGCCGTGGCGGCCAGGGAGAAGGGCTACACCGACGAGGAGGCCACCGCGTCCGCCCGGACCGCCGCCACGGCCTACCGGGAATGTATGCGGCGTCTGGCCGGCATGGACTCCCTCGACGTCTGGTACGAGCAGGTGGACGAGGACACGGTGGCGAATATGGTGAGCCGCCCCAAGTTTCGCGAGGGCGTGGACCGCACCTTCGAGGCGGCCCGCAAACGCACCAGCCTCGGCGCGCTGCGCAAACTCACCTACACCGACGCCGAAGGAGCGCTGCGCATCCAGCATCAGCCACCGCTGCTGACACCGGTCGATTACGTCGACGCGCAGACCGTCGAAGAGGTGTTCCTCGCCTACCGGCGGTCGCTGCCCGAGGAGCGGCGGGTGCTGGCCGATCGCTACCGCATCGTCGACTACGCGCACAAGGTGGTCGGCGTGGGCAGCGTCGGCACCCGCTGCTACGTGATCCTGACCGTCGACCGCGACACCGGCGGCCCACTGTTCCTGCAGATGAAGGAAGCCGAGAAGTCGGTGCTCGAGCCGTATCTCGCGCCGAGCCGCTTCCAGCACCAGGGCCACCGCGTCGTCCACGGCCAGCGTCTGCTGCAGACCTCCAGCGACATCTTCCTGGGCTGGGTCTCGGGCCCGTACGACCGGAACTACTACTTCCGGCAGCTGCGCGATATGAAGGGCGCCGCCGACATCACCCAGCTGTCGAAGGCCGCCCTGCGCGACTACGCCGGAATCTGCGGCCACACCCTCGCCCGCGCCCACGCCCGTTCGGGCGACCGCATCGCCATCGCCGACTACCTCGGCGGGGGAGAGGCCTTCGACAAGGCGATGACGCAATTCGCCCTGACCTATGCCGATCAGACCGCCGCCGACCATCGAGAACTGTTGCGCGCCATCGACTCCGGACGGGTGCGAGCGGCGGCGAATCCGTATTGAGACGGCGCGCCCGGCTGTGTTGATCGGGGGTTGTTCGAGGTCCCAGCGCGGCCGACGTGGGCCGTCGGTGTGTGTTTCGCCTGGGAAGCCGGTTACTCGCCCGTATGGCATGTGGCCTCTACTGTGCTCCAGGACAACGGTGTCAGCGAATCGACCGCATATCCCCGAACGGAATTGTCGCTGTGCCCGACACACTCACCGCTCCCGCGCCCGCCGCCCACTCGATCGGATCTCGCGCCGAGGTCATCCACCGCTTCCTGGTCAAACCCGCCGACGCCGGCATCGTCGGCACGGTGGACGGCGGCAAGCTGCTCGAATGGATCGACAAGGTCGCCTACGCGGGCGCTGCCCAGTGGAGCGGTCATTACTGCGTCACCGCCTATGTCGGCAATATCCACCTCGACCGTCCCATCGAGGTCGGCGAGTTGGTGGAATTGCACGCCAACCTGGTTCACACCGGCCGCACGAGCATGCACATCCTGGTCACCGTCTATTCGACCGACCCGACCCGTGTGAAGCCGGTCCAGAGCGCCCAATGCCTGACCATCTTCGTCGCCGTCGACGACGAGCGCCGCACGGTCGAAGTGCCGCAATGGCATCCGACGACCGCTCTGGAATTGCGGCGGCACCGGCAGGCGAAGGTCAGGATCGCCGTCCGCAAGGAAATCGAAGCCGCGATGGCCGCCCAGCGCTACACGGCGGAAGGCACAGCGCCCAGCGCGACCCTGCGCTTCCTCGCCGCCCCCTCCGACATCAACTGGGGCGGCAAGGTCCACGGCGGCCGCACCATGCAGTGGATCGACGAGGCGGCCTACGTCTGCGGCGCGAAGTGGGCCGGCCAGCACGTCCTGACCTCGTACTTCGGCGGCATCCGCTTCTACCGCCCGATCGTCATCGGCCACGCCGTGGAGGCGACGGCCCGGCTGATCCACACCGGCCCCCGCAGCATGCACATCAGCGTGCACGTCACCTCCACCGACCCGCATTCCGGCGAACCGGAGCTGGCGGCCCACGGATTGGCCGTGGTCGTGGCCCTGGACCCGGACGCCAAAGCGCGCTCGATCCGGCAGTGGATCCCGGCCTCCGACGAGGACATCGCCCTGGACGCCCACGCCCGCCACCTGATCGGATTACGTTCGCTGGTAGAGGATTTCACGCCCGCCGATGCGGTTCCGGAGGACGCCGAGCCGAACCATTTCCGGATCACGCCGAGTCGCTGCTGAGTCCGGGAACGCCGATGCGGTAGCCCGCGGTGGCGTCGCTCATCCTGAACTTTCCGTGCGAACCTCCGCGACAATGGCGGAAACCTCGGACGTCGCCCAACCGCCGGTGAGAACCTCGCTCTCAGGCGCTCGTAGTGACTGGTCGCCGCCGATTCACAATGGGCGCCAACGGAACTCGTCCCCGTCCCGGAACGCTCCGAACGATTCCGCGAGCTCTCCGGTAGCGCTGCACATCACCTGCGTCCGGTTCTCGATGTCGAGAGCGTGGCGCAGGCTCGGCGCATCCACCGTCTGCCACATCGTCTCCTTGGTCATCCACACCGCGAGCGGGGAGTGGGCGGCGATCTCCTCGGCCTTGGCGATCGCCCGGTCCAGCAGCTCGTCCTCGTCGACGACCTCGAGGACGAGCCCGATCCGCTCGGCCTCGTCGGCGTCGAAAACCCTTCCGGTGAGCAGCAATTCAGCCGACCGGGACGCACCCACCAATCGTGGCAGGTGATAGCTGGTACCCATATCGCAGGCCGAGATCCCGTGCCGGATGAACACCGCACCGAAGCGGGCACTACGACTCGCGTACCGGATATCGCAGGCCAGCGCCAGCGCGAACCCACCACCGACCGCGGCCCCGTGCACCGCCGCGATCACCGGCTGCCGCAACCGATGGATCTTCTCGAACGCCGAGGCCATCAATTCCTGGCTCGCATAGATCCGTGCGACCGGCGACTGCACCGCACCGAGCAGCGCCGCGGTGGGACTCGCATCGGTGGCAGTGAAATCTTCGGGCTTCGACTTCAGATCGGCACCGGAGGAGAACCCGGCCCCCGCACCGGTGATGACCAGCGCCCGCACCTCCGGCTTCCCGTTGATCTCGTCGAGCACCCGATGCAATTCGGCGACCGTCTGATTGTCCAGCGCATTGCGCCGGTGCGGCCGGTCGATGGTCAACACCACGACACCCGAGGGCCGGTATTCGATATTCAGCGCGGACATGCCTGCCTCCTCCTCAGCGCGGAACGGTGCCACCGTCGATGACGAACGTCTGTCCGGTAATGAAACTGCCTGCGTCCGAACACAACAGCAGTGCGGGCCCGACCAGCTCGTCCGGCTCACCGAGCCGCCGCAGCAATGGTGCCGCGGCCATCGCGTCCACCACTTCCTGCGGATTGTTGCGCACCATATCGGTATCGACCGCTCCCGGAGCGATGGCATTGACGCGAATCCCGTCGCCGGCGAATTCGGCGGCCATCGAGCGAGTGAACGACAGCAACGCCGCCTTCCCCGCCGAATACATCGCCAGTCCGCCGGAGAACCCGAACGCCCCGATCGACGCGAAATTCAACACCGCCGCATGCTTGCTCGCCCGCAGATACGGCAACGCCGCCTGCACCAGGAACAACGGCCCCTGCACATTCACCGCGAACGACTTGTCCACCGCCGCCTTCTGCATGACTTCCAACGGCTGGGCCAGCGCATTCGCGGCGTTGTTGATCACGATGTCGACCCCGCCGAACGTCTCCACCGTCTTCGCGACCAACGCCTGCAACGCGTCGATCTCCCCGAGATGAGTCGGCACCCCGAGAGCCTCGACCTCCAACTCCCGCAACCGCTCCGCCGCCTTCTCACAAGCCTCCGGCTTCCGACTGGCCACAACAACATTCGCCCCCGCACACGCCAACCCCTCGGCCAGTGCCAGCCCGATACCCCGAGTGCCCCCGGTGACGATCGCGGTCCGCCCGCTGAGGTCGAAGAGTTTCTGGAATGAGTCGCGGTCCACGGGATGAGCCTCTCTGCTGGTGTCGCTCTGCCGAGCAGAACTGACAACGGTCGCAGTCAGTTCTATCAGGCGAGTCGCGCGGTGTGTTCCGAACGAGAGGGCTCGCCGCCCAGGACCACGTTCTCGCCCTGTCGGCCCCCGTCCGAGTTTCCGGGCACCTTCGGCAGACCGACGTCGGGCGACTCGCGCCCGCGGAGTTGTCGGTGGGCTCGGCAATACTGATCGTGGGGTGAGGCGGGAGGACTCGACATGAACTTCGTAATTACACTCGTGGTCTCGGTGATCGCGTCGGTGAGCTTTAAAGATGTTGTGGCACAACGGGTCACCGAAGCGTACAGCGATTTGAAGCGGTTGCTCGCCGACAGATATCCGGACGTCGACGTTTCGGCGCTGGAGCGCAAGCCGGATTCCGAAGCCAAGAAGGCGTCGCTGGCCGAAGATCTCGGCGACGCCGGTGCGTCGGATGATCGTGCGTTGGCGTCAGCGGCCCTGCGCGTTCTGCGCGCGGTGCACGGGTCGGAGGCGGCGCCCCCGCAACTTCCGGGTACAGCGCTCGCCGGAGCAGAGGAGTCGGCAGCATCCGATGCCGCCGCTCTGTTCGCGCGGGCCGTCGCGGCTGAAGACGCGGGGCATGTAGAGGAGGCAGAAGCCCTGTACCGATGCGCCGCCGACAATGAGCACCCCGGTGCGATGAACAACCTCGGGCTACTTCTGGACGATACGGGTCGGGCGTCCGAGGCCGAGGCGTGGTTTCGCCGCGCCGCCGACCTCGGGAACGCCAACGCCATGTCGAACCTGGGGGTGGGGTTGCGTGATGCCGGGCAGATGTCGGATGCCGAGAGGTGGTTTCGCCGCGCCGCAGACCTCGGCCACGTGATGGCGATGAACAACCTTGCACTACTCCTCGAGGCGACGGAACGTCCGGAATGTGCCGAGGAGTGGTTCCGCAAGGCCGCCGACGCCGGGCACACCGGCGCGATGACCACGCTGGGAGTTCTGCTGGAGAAGCGGGGACAGGTCGAGGAAGGCGAGGCCTGGTACCGCCGAGCCGCCGACATCGGCGAGCCCATAGCGATGTTCAACCTGGGGTTGCTTCTGGAGGACGCCGGCAAGGTCGAGCCGGCCGAACTGTGGATGCGCCGCGCCGCCGACGCCGGCCACGCCGCTGCCATGTTCAACCTGGGCGTGCTCGCGGCCGACTCGGGCCGGACGCAAGAGGCAGAAATCTGGTGGCGCAAGGCCGCCGACGCCGGGCACCCCAAGGCGATGTTCAACCTGGCGATCACATTGGAGGAGGCGGGTAGGTCGGAGGACGCCGCAACCTGGTTTCGGCGGGCCGGTGAAGCCGGACATCCGGCCTCGATGTTCAATCTGGCCTGCACATTGCAGCAGGCGGGCAGGCAAGGAGAGGCCGAGACCTGGTATCGAAAGGCCGCTGATGCCGGGAACGTGTCCGCGATGTTCAACCTGGGCTCGTTACTCGAAGCCTCTGGCGAGGTAGGGGTGGCCGAGTCGTGGTACCGCAAAGCCGCCGAGGCGGGCAAAGCCGTTGCGATGACCAACCTGGGCGCACTGCTGATGGAATCGGACCGGCCCGAGGAGGCCGAGTGGTGGTACCGCAAAGCCGCCGAGGCGGGACGCCCCGTCGCGATGTGCGGCTTGGCCGTAGCGATGGAAAAGACCGGCCGTATGACGGAAGCCGAAACGTGGTACCGCCGCGCCGCCGAGTCCGGTCATCCCGGAGCGATGTTTCTCCTCGGCGGCATCCTCGAGCATCGAGGACGAACCGACGAGGCCGAAACCTGGTGGCGCAGAGCGGCCGACGCCGGCCACCCCGCGGCGATGTCCGGCCTGGCCTACCTACTCGCGATGGCCGGCCGTGTCGACGCGGCCGAAACGTGGAGACGCAGAGCCGCCGCCGCGGGCGAGCCAGGCTCTACTCCCGTGCGGTGACGAGCCCCATTCCGTTTGGCATCGCCTGAGCAGAACAGCAGCCCGGAGCGGCAGCCCCCTGGTCTACGGTGGATACCGGCCATTCCACTCCGCACCCGGGAGGTGTCCTTGCGCTCCACCCGCATACTGCCGGTCCTGCTCGTCCTGGTCGCCGCAGCACTCCTGCTGCCCACGCGCGCAAGCGCCGACGCCGCCATCGACGACACCACATCGCACCGCATCGACGAACTCGTCGCATTGCGCGCCGGCGCGACCGGAGCGAGCAAAGGCGAACTCCTGGACCTGCTGTCCCGACAATTCCTGGGCACCCCCTACGCCGCGAACACCCTCATCGGCTCGGCAACCCAGCCCGAACAACTCGTCGCCGACTTCCGCCAGGTGGACTGCTTCACCTTCCTCGACTACGTAGAAGCCCTGAGCCGAACCACCGACCGAAACCGCTTCGAAGCCAACCTGATCGACACCCGCTACGCCGCCGCCCAAGTCGACTACACCCACCGCAAACACTTCTTCACCGACTGGGCGCAAGTCGCCGACACCGCCGCCACAGACATCACCGCGAGTTTGTCGCCCGCCGCAGCCACCGTTCCGAAACACCTCAACGCACAGGGTGACGGCGGCGTCTATCTACCGGGCATCCCAGTTGTCGACCGCGACATCACCTACATCCCCAGTGCCTCGGTAGACCAGAGTGTCATCAACGGCCTACGAACCGGCGACTACATCGGCGCCTACGCCGACCAGCCCGGACTGGACGTCACCCATGTCGGAATCCTCATCACCACGCCGAGCGGCCCAGTCTTCCGAAACGCGTCGTCCCTCGCCGCCAACCGCAAGGTTGTGGACACCCCGCTGGCCGAGTATTTGCAGAGTGTCCCGGGCATTGTGGTGTTGCGCCCGCGCATCGCATAGAGCTCAGGTCCCACGCGTGCCTCGCGAACTCCATCGGGGCGCAGACAGCCCGATGGCGTTTGCCGCCGAGGAATCATCGCGAGTCTCCGGTGCTTCGGCAGCCGAAACGCATTACGCAACAACGAAACGAACTTGGCGCCCACCTCTGCGCAATACACATGGTGGCTGACGCTATGCTTGGACAGCTGATGCATCGATATGTCGCAATAATGCACGTACGTCCGCGGCGTCCATGCCGACGCCGGCTGCCGGTTCCTCTTGCAGATCCGCAAGTTGTTGGACGCCAGGGTCATCGAGGATGCGCCCCATGAATTCCAATTTCTGCTCGAGCCGCATGCTGACCACCTCGTCCACGGTGCCGCGAGTCGCGAGTACGGTGACCCTGGTTTCGGTGCCTGGCGCCAGGCCGAGCCGGTGAATGCGATCCAGGCTCTGCAGAAACCGCCCGGCCATGAAATCACGGTCGACATATACGGCGTCGTGACAGACCTGATGAAGGCTGATCCCCTCGCCGAGTGTCGCGGGGTTGGAGATCAGGACGTGGCAGTCGGGATCTTGGCGGAACCGGCGCAGTTGCTCGTCGCGATCGGGTGTTCCGCCGTGAACCATCGCTGGGTTGTAGCCCTCTAGCAACCTGTCCAGTGTCGTGAGGCTGCGAACGAATGTGGTCCACACCAATGTCTTTCGACCTGCAGCGACATTGTCGGCAACGATCTTTGCAGTCTCTTGGTATTTCGGGGAAAGCTCCAGGCTTGGAAGCTTCTGTAGGAGCTCGAACAGTGAATCGCCAGGAGGCGGGTCCAACGGCGGCAGTTGATATTCCAGTGGCTCATATGGGCTGGCCCCCTCGAGCAGCAAGGCGGGACTGATGGCAGCCATCAGCAGGCGCAGCATCGCGCGACCGAGCGCCTCGATACTACTGCGTGAGCTTTCTGCGCGAGCGGAGAAGTTGCCTTTGAGCGCCTGGTAGACCTCGGCGTGAACAGGGGGCATCTCCAAGTAACGGACCTTAGGTTCGAACGGCGGTAGCCCAAGCTCGTGCTTGGTTGTGCGAGTGAAGAGAGGACGTAGCACAGTGCTTGCATGCGCCAGATCGCCGCCGGCGACAGCCTCGGTGACTGCCCTTTTGCCGTGGCCAGGCCAGACGAACGATAGAAGACTCTCCAAGTCTCGTGCCCCGTTCGGAGCGGGCGTACCAGTCAGGATAAGCCGTCTGGCTGCCAGGGGGCCCAATGCCAAGCAAGCTGCCCCGTAGGTGCCGCGAGCCCCGAGCTTCATACGATGGGCCTCATCCAGCACAATCATCGACGGTCCCGCCTTCAGCCAGTCCGCCAATGTACTCAGCGATCGGTCCAGCCGCTCATAGTTCGCGATTCGCAGCTCTGCGAGCGGATGCGTGGACTGACCCAGCACATCTGCAACCAGCGGCTCCTCGAAACAGACCGAACTTTCGTACTGCCATGCTTCGTAGGCCGATTTGGGTCCAATTACCAAGAGCCGCTTTGCTTCTCCGCGGTTGCGCATCGCGGCATACACCGCGAGTGCGACGCGGGTTTTACCTGCACCGGGGACGCTGAAGTTGGCGCCGTGGCGCAGGGAAAGGAGTTTGGCGATATCGCGCTGCTGGAATGAGGTCAGATCGGCGATCCAGTCCGAACCCAGCAAACTGTAGACATCGGAAGGCCGTACATCCTCGGCTGTGCCGCCGGGAACCGTGTCCTGAAGCGAGCGGTCCACTGATTCCGCGTCGTCGAGCACGCCGTTGACCAGGGCTGCAAGGTCTGCCCCCCAGTCGACGTCTGGATGTGGCCAACTGGCGAGTTGATCGAGATTGACCAAGAAGTCGTCGAGATCAATTTCCGCTGACAGTGGGCCATTCCGGCCATTGGCAGACATTCGGGCTGACAATTGCGCGAAGTCGCGCTGAAAAGCTGGGGTCGTGTGAAGCTCCACATGAGTACGGTTTGCCGCAAGCCCCAGTCGGAGCGATGGCGTGCTATCGGTAGTGCTCATGGCTGCGCCCACATCACGTGGACAGCGGCACTGAGCCAGGCCAGGCCGTCTCCTGGCAACTCGATTGTGCGCTGCGCTTCTGCTTCCAGCCTGCCGAGGACGTCGCGCAGCTTCTCGAGTGCGTCGTCCAGGGCCCCCTCGTCGAGGCTCGAACTGCCGCGTGACAGCACCAGATCAGTGATGGATTGTTCGAGGTCTTTGCAGGCATCGTTGATCCGGTCCGGGGCGGCCTGCCGCTTCTTCTTCAGCCGGGCAGTACGGCCGGCGACATCGATCGCGTCCTCGAAAGCCTCTTTATAGGAGGCGATCGTTGACGAGGCAGCAGTTTTGTCGGCAGGAGAAGCGGTATTGCGGTCAGACCCGATCGCTTTGGCTTGAAGCACTCGATCGGTCATGGCGCGGGCGGATGCGACACTCGCTCCGGCGCCCTTCACTGACCGGTTCAAGCCGGGGATGGTGACCGCGGCCGGCGCAGCGGCGGGCTCGCCTAGCTTGAGATCATCGGGCAATGCCTTGTCCAGGTATCGATTCTGAAAATCAGCTTCGATGTACCGGACATCGGTTTTCGAGAAGTCCAGTACGATCGCGGCCAGCCGAGCCTCTTTCAGCAGATCTGCTCGTTCCCGGCTCTTGGAATGCTCATTGATGTAGACGCGATACAGCTCTGCGAGCTTTTCTTGAGAGTCCTCAAAGTCGACGAGCCGCAGGGAGGTGCCGTCAGCAGTGGTGCTGCGGTCGATCAGTTCTCGTAGCTGGGCGAGAACCCAAAGGTCACGCTCGCAGGATTTCGTGTTGGTGTGGAAGGCTTTTGCGATAACCGCGGGGGTGCGGTTGAGCTGAACCCGCTGTTCCTCGATTGCGAGCAACCTATTGATGTAGGAGTACTTGCGCCGTTCATCGGGACGGAGCTGCAACGCCAGTTCGACGTCGTTGATGTCGGTCCAAGTACATGATTCCGGTAGGACGCCGACACGCATCGTCGTGCCGGTCTTAAGTTCTCGCAGCGCGGCGCAGCGGGTGTTCCCGTTGACGAGGATCCCATCACGGGTGATCAGGCCGGCCTCGATTTGTTTGTATTCTTCGAGGCTGTCTTTCAATTTGTCGAAGTCAGGGTCCCGATGGTCGGGCTCTGAGGGCCGGATTGTCAGCAAATGCTGAAGATAGTCTTGACTTTTAGGCGACCAAGGGTCCTCTGTGAGCGCGGCATCCCGTGCTGGATCCAGACTGCGCTGTGCCCGGATGCGGTGTGTGCCAGGGTTATAGAACAAGACTTCGAGCGGTACATCGATGACTGGCACGTGGAGGGGCCGGTCGCGCCATTCGACCGTTAAAGTCTCGGCAACGCCGCGGCTTTCGAGTTGCTCCTTCAATCGCTCTTCAACCAGCGATCGCGTGGTCTCGGCTGTCGGGGGCGTCCCGAAATCGGTGAACATATGGGAGATCCTCCTCGAAGGAAGTCAGGTGTGTACGGGAGGGGGCCCTGTTGCCAACGGCCCCAATCCCCTTGGAGGGCGAACCGGAGTAGCTACTGCAGTGCCATACGAACCTCATGCCGAGACTCGGCCGGCAGGGTCCGGTAGTGCGCCCACAGCTCCTCGACTTCGCTGAAGCTTCGGGCATCTTGTTGCACCCACGAAGCGAGCATCTTCCGTTCGTAAACGGGCAGGCGCTCGATCCGTGCCATGACCTCCGCCAAGCTGGCCGTCAGGTCGCGACTCCCGACCCGGCAGCGATTGCACTCGATGACCAGCTGTGTCCTCGTGTCGCCGTTCGGCATTCGCACCGCGCGCCGGGCTACATCGAGCTGTGATGTTACGGAGGTGCCGGCATACTTCTCACCCGGTCCGATTCCGCAGGACCGGCATTTGTGCCCGTCCCGCGTCATGAGCGCATACCGCTCCGTAGCCGTGACGGCGATGTCCGCTCTCGATGACTGCCCTGGTTCCCAGACCGGCTTCCCACGGCTGACGAACCGATGTTCATGCATCTCGAGGGAGGGATCCTCGCGGTTGGTATCGATGCGCCAGCCGGCGTCACGGAGTTCCCGCATCCGGCGGTCGATTTGCTGGGTGTCGGGGAACGCGTTCCGGAGCTGCGTTTTAGTGAAGCATTCCCCTTCGCCGACCTCCTGCAAAAGCCACAGTGCCACGCGCTTCTTACCTCCGAGTGCTCTGTCTGTCCAAGCTGGGGTGGTCATATGGCTTTCCTTTCTCCGGCCATTTCAGGTAAGGCATGCTTATCCGAGCGTTGCTGGGTGCCAAATGCATCGGCCCGGTCGGGAGTCCAGAGAACACCAGAAGGTCGGCGATGGGAAGTGCCTTGCTGTCCCGCCACTGTCCCGGATCGGCTTGGGGCACAGCGACTCTGCATCCATCTCTTGGGCCTATCCGGGACAGTGCGGGACAGTCTTCTCCTGTACAGGTTCAGCCTGTGACGGTCAGAATTACTGGATTCGTGGCATCTCTACTCCGACGGGGCGGGCAGACGTGGTAAGAACCGGCCAAAACGGTGGCAGCATTGACATCAATGCCAGCCGAGACCTTGCCGATCATGTGCGTGAGCTGATCCAACTGGCTGCTGAACGTTTGTTAGATGGTGGGAGCCGTACTTGCGGGCTAAGGCCCATCGCTGAGGAGCTAGAGAGATGGATGTGGCGTCGGCAAGCTGAACTGGAGAAACTCAAGGTTGAGCGGGGGCTCACGGAGGAGGAAATGCACGAGTTTCGTGCGTTGGAACTGTCCGGGCCCATGAAGCGGCCCAAGCCCGGGACGGTTCTCAGCAAGTCGGCTCTTCAGCGTGTAGTAGTAAGGGGCCGCAAGGTCCCCTTCGCGGAGGTCGCGCTCAAGGGGCTATATGACGTAGCGCATGGCGGTGGCGGGTCCGACGAGGGGTGGGAGGAGCTGAAGAGAGTTAATCGCGCCCTTGCTGGGCGGCTGGTAGCGGAACCAGTGACCGTGCGCCCAAGCTTCGGCGCGACGAGGCTACCGAGCGAGAGCGTTACGAACAGCAAGCCGGCCGAAAGTGGAACCGCGAGGGCGCTGGACAACGCGCCGGTCCCCCCCTTGCTGGGGGACCGGCGCAACAACCGACTCGACGTGGCATGGCCGTCTACAGATGAGGTGGTGTGGCGCCCGGTCAGCCAGTTGGTCGGTTACGTTTCCACCGGCGAGCTTGAGAACGCGAATAGCTTGATGCGTCACGTCGGTACCGAGGCCGAGCCTCTGGAGACCGCTGACGCCATCGTGGCGTGCAGAGATGTGGACTTGCCTGATGCGGTCGACACGATCATCAGCCACGCCGGCGCAAGAGAAGAGCTGCTTGATGTCATGCAGATCCTGAAGTCGCTCAACGAGCGGGACAGACGTGCGGATAGCGACGCGCTGCTCGTGCACGCGCTTCAGAACAGGGTTTCTTAGCTTGCTTTGACTTCGCTTGATAGCCAGGAACGTTCAGCGAGATGCGGGGGGGCGATGAGCGGGCTCACCAGTCCACCAGTGACTGCGCGAGATTCTTGTAATCGAGGAGCCGACCCTGCTTCGTGACCTCCTCCCAGGCGTTGTGCTGTTCTGAACTTCCATGTATTGCAACGGCTTTCGTGAGTTCTTCGTAGGCGATGTGGTAGGTCGCGTCAACCTCGCCGGTCCCACGAGCGATGGACGCGAGGCGTGTCGGAAGGGGTTCGGCGGTGACTGTCACGAGGTGCGGCAGCCGACCCCGTCTGTGCCTGATCATGTTCCCGTTCTCGTGACGGATATTTTGGACTCGATCGGAGCGGATGGTCCATTTGCATGCAATTGCGGCGTGGAGCCAGGGATGCGACGTGCTAGTGGGTGTCCCGCGTAGACCGACCAGCACATCGGGCTTGATCAGGTAGTCGGTGCCAAGCGTCACCCGCAGATTCGGATCCTTGGAGATAGCGGCTTCTATGCCGGCCAGGTGCTGGTACTGCGCGTATCCGACGATGCTCTTTCCTCTGTCGAAGTCCCACTGCCGGCGCGGGTCCAGATCTGGGAGCTGGCTGGCCAAGTCTGTAAGCACCAGGGTTTCGAGCAAAGCACCCGGATTATCAGGCGCCGCAACAGGTTCGGAACCCGGGTTCGGGTTGGGTTGACGGATCTGCTCGAGGATGTGCGCTGCCATCAAAAGGCTTGTCACGTTGTCAGTATCGGCGGAGTTCGGAACCCACTTCCAGCCGAGCTTGTTCTTCTTGCTCGGCCTCCAGCCCAGCAGTTCGGTCCGAAACGGAGTCGTCACGTTCGCCAAATCTAGTCTGTTCGGTGCGCCTGACAGCGAGCTTCACGAGTTTCCCCTAGTATCGCTCACATGTTCGAGGCTGTCGTTCAGGACGCCGGTTACAGTGGCGAGGGCGCTGTCCAGGTGCTCGTGTTCCCACAGGCGAATCACCCGCCAGCCTGCAGCTGTCAAAGCGGCATCTGTAGCTCGGTCGCGTTCCATGTTCCTGCGGAGTTTGGGTGTCCAGTACCACTCGTTCGTCGTCGGCTGGCGGCCATGTTGGGGGCAGACGTGCCAGAAGCAGCCGTCCACGAAGACAGCCACTTTTCGTTTCGTGAAGACGATGTCCGGCCTGACCTTGAGCGAACCGAGATCCAGTCTGTGATCTTTCCGGTAGCGATACCCAAGTCTGTGCAACGCACTCCGCAAAGCAACTTCGGGCTTCGTATCCGATCGGCGGTTCGCTCGCATGTTCCGAGAGCGCCCTTCGTTGAGAGGGGCAGGGTACAAGCCCAGCTCGTGGGCTTTTCGACGGGCGTCTTCCGATCGGCTTCCGGTCACGGCGGTCCCAGTTCGAAGTTGGGGCATGGCATACGGAAAAATACTCCCGCACCCACGTCGGCCCGGCCTCGGCCTCTGCATCGAAAGGTAACCGCGTGACCGAGCTTCGTGTCATCGAGACCACTTCAGACGATGAAGTGCAGGCAGGGGCGAGTTCGTTGGAGTCCGGGGCGCTCTTCGACTTGGTGGAACCCGATACGCCAAGCGCGGCACCGATGAGAAGCGGTGCTGGCTCCAAACGCCGTTCTGGTGGCAGCAAGCGTGCGCGCGGCACACGGAAGACGACCGACTTGCGCAGTGCCGGCCTGGTCACGGCTGAGCGCGACTTCACGTCGATCGAGATCTGTGCCGGGGCCGGCGGCCAAGCAGTAGGACTTCACCAGGCTGGCTTTCGTCATCTGGCATTGATCGAGATCGACGAGTACGCGGTCGGTACGTTGAGGCTCAATATCGAAAAGCACGAGTTGTGGGCATGGGAAAGAGATAATTGCGACATTATTTCGGCGGATGTCAAAGAGTTCGATCCAGTTAATGGCCTCGATAAGAGTTCTAAAATTCTGAAAGAGAGCGGTTTGGATCTTCTTGCGGGGGGTGTTCCGTGTCCTCCATTTTCGCACGCCGGTAAGCAGCTCGGAGAGCGCGATGAACGAGATCTATTTCCGCGAATGTTGGAGCTTGTTGATATCCTGAATCCGCGAGCAGTTTTGATCGAAAATGTGCGCGGGCTTATGGATCCGAAATTCTCTACCTACCGCGCTTGGATTAAGTCCCAGATTGCGGATCTCGGATACAATCTCGGTGCATGGGAGATACTCGAAGCCAGTAATTTCGGGGTACCGCAACTCCGGCCGAGGGCGATTCTAGTGGCGTTTCGTAACGACGTGATCCGTGATATTGCATATAAAATGCCTAAAAAAACCTGCGATGATCCTGTTAGTATTGCGGAAATATTGGAGCCTTCGATGCGGGAGCGCTTCGACAACGTCGACGCAGAAAACTCGGAGCGCGCCCGTCAAGCATTTGAACGGTGGCGTGATACCGCGCGCAATCGTGCCTCGGAGCTCAAGGGCAAGGGGGGCGGAGTTGCGCCTACCCTGGTCGGGGGGTCGAAGAAGCATGGCGGCGCAGACCTTGGTCCGAGCCGGGCAAGAGCGGCATGGAAGCAACTCGGGATCTCAGGCATCGGTGTTGCCAATGACATTGAAACCTGTTTGAAGAAGGGTACCGAAGAGCGTGATCTTTTTCGGCCGGATGGCCCTATGCTCACTGTTCGGCAGGCGGCCATTGTTCAAGGATTCCCTGACGAGTGGGAGTTTTCGGGCGGTAAGACTGCGCAATATCGTCAGGTAGGAAACGCGTTTCCGCCGCCGGTTGCCAAGGCTGTAGGGGAATCTATTATCAAGGTTTTGAATGAGGCTGACGAGCGGAATCGGAAGAACGGGGCGGTAGATTACCTGACGGCTAATGTAATGTGATTACAAACGATCGGATCCAGCTCGGCGAGATTGCGGTTACCGAGCGCTGGCGAACAAACCGCACAAGTTAGGGCAGATTGAGACTGATCGTCGGATTGCGGCGAGAATCTGATTGACTAATCCGACGCAGCCGGGCTGGGTACATGGAGGAGCCGATTGATCCAATCCGTCGTTTTCGATGTAGGCGAGACACTCTTAGATGACACTCGCGAGTACGCTGCGTGGGCTGATTGGATTGGCGTTCCACGGCACACCTTTTCCGCAGTGCTGGGAGCGGTGACTGCAGCTGGGCGGAACAATGCCGAGACGTTCCAGTACTTCCGGCCAGGGTTCGATCTCGAACGTGAACGCCAGTTGCGAGAGGCCGCGGGCCGTGGAGAGGACATCGAGGAAAGCGATCTGTATCCGGACGTGCGACCGGCGTTGTCTGCCTTGCAGGAGCGTGGGATTTGGGTCGGTATCGCCGGCAATCAGACCGGGCGAGCGGCGCAGTTGCTGCGCTCGCTGAATCTTCCGTGCGACGAGATCGCCACGTCAGGGGAATGGGGAGTCGCTAAGCCTGACTCGAGTTTCTTCGATCGGGTCGCCGAGTTCGCGCCCGGCCGCCGGCAGGAGATTCTTTACGTCGGTGATCACCGCGACAGCGATCTGATTCCAGCACGCCGGGCCGGCATGCGGTGTGCGCTGATCCGGCGCGGGCCGTGGGGATATCTGTGGGCAGATGATGTCATCGCGGCGGGGGAGGCCGACTGGGTTGTCGGCTCCCTCACCGAGTTGGTGGAAGCGATCACCTAAACACTAAGGCGCGCAAGCATTTCCTTCACGTGGGGATGACAGTTGGTGTGTTGGGGTGCGATGGAGTGGGCAGTGTGGATGGACTGCATGGCGCCGTCCCGATCTCCGGCTTGCATGCGTGCCCGTGCGAGGTCGATGTGGAAGTGCGATCGGCGCTCGGCGGGGATGTCGTCGGGCGGGGTCCAGTTCTGGGCGGTTCTGAGCGCCCCACCGATGTCACCGAGTTCCACGCCCAAGGAAACCTGGTGAATACGGACGGACGAGCGCCCGAACGCTGTACCCAAATAGGTCGATTCCGGGACCATTCGCGCAGCGCGGGTTGCTTCCGCAAGGTGGTCGTGAGCCGTGTCTGCGCGGAACTCGCAGCTGGCGACGACAGCGGCGCGCATGTGTAGTGAGCCGTAGGTTGCGGCGGCGCGGAACGATTGGGACGGGTCGATTTGATCTGCTGCCCGTTCGAGTAGCTTCCGGCCGGTCGCGAGGTCCATGTTGTTGAAGAAGAGTTCGGTGCGGACGTAGGCGGTCGCCGCAGCGAGTAGTGGGTCGTCGCCGTCGCGTGCGGTGGTCTCCATCATGCCGATGATGCGGGCGGACAGATCCGCGAATCCATACTTGTCCGCGATCGCGTCGGCTGCTCGATAAGCCTGGACGAGAAGACTATTCACATCGTTTCGGAGTAGTTCTGGGGAGAGGCGGGCTCGGTGCAGCTCGTCCAGCAGGGCCGGGAGCTCGATGGCTAGGCGGAGATAGTTCGAATCGAGGCGGTCGCGGACAGCCGACGCCACAGCCGCGTGCAGCAGATCGAGCGAACGGATCGGTCCATCGGGCGGGGCGTCGTGAGTGTCGAGCGCCTTCCGTAGATCAGGAAGGCGGATTTGTACCGCTGTTGCCGCAGTCTCTGTCGCACCGACTACGGGCGGACGGGTCGGCAGCGCGTCGTGGAAGCGAGCGGCTTGGTTGTCGTCGAGACGCCGAAAGATGGTGTCCATGGCGTCTGCAAACTGCCGAACGAGAGTGATTGTCTCTCCGCGGCTTTCCCATTTCCGGACGACAGCTTCACTGAATCCCAGCCGCTCGGCGAATTCGCGCTGAGTAATCCGCAGCGCCTCGGTACGCAAGGCGCGTACCTCCCGTCCGGTCCACTTCGTCACCCTCACTGCGATCCCCCTCGCTTTGGCTCGACGGTCCGTACCTGCAGCGTAGCGGCGCCGTAGCGGTTCCATGCCTTCGGTTTGCGTCGTTTCTCCGTGAAGCTCGAATCGGCCCCGCCGCCGGGTCGATGCCCGGATATCTGTGACGCCATCCACAACGTCAGTAATTCTCGGCGGCGGGTGCCTGCCAACGAAAACTGAAGGAGCCGAATGTATCTCATTGTGACGACTGGGAGGTCGCTATGACGCTTCCTACCGCTTATGTTGCGCCGGGTGAACTGCCGAAGGGGCCGCCTCGCGCTCTCGGATATATCGACCGGACCTTACCGGGGTGGCCGGCGAATGAGCAGCGTGTGCTCGCGCATGCGGTGAAGTTGGGGTACGCGTTGGTGCGGGTGGTGTTTCGGACGGCTGGGGATATCGATGATCCGATCATGCGGCTGCTCGATCGGATCGGTGGGTACAACGTGGCGGCGGTTGTGGTTCCGAGCGTCGAGCATCTCGGGGAGCGGCTCCGAATTGTTTGCGCGGCATGCGATGTGGAGGCGGTTGAGCCGGAGGCAACCTATGCGCGGGCGCGGCCCACTATTCCTTCGGATCCCGCCTCGGCTCCGCGTGATCCGAGGGTCGAGGCGGGTGATTGAGATGTCTGGCTGGGGGCTGGTCGCTTCGGTGGTGACGGTTGTCGGTGTGGCGGCGTTGGCGGTGGCAGGTGTTTCCTGTGCTTGGCCGGATGTGGGGGGCGATCAGAGGTTCGGCGAAGTCGCACGTCCTGCTGTGAAAGCCGTTGTGCGCCCGCGTCTTCTGTCGCTCTCGCTGACGCACGCCGCTCGGTCGCCGGTGCCGACGGTGGTGGAGGCGCACGAGGATATGCAGCTGCACTTGGAATGTGATCCCGCCCTGTGCGCTGCGAAGGCGGTAGCGATGAGGACTCTCGTGGCCGCCGGGCGGGTGAGGCCGGACCGATCCCGGCGGCTGTGAGAGTCGGCGTCTTGCTTCGCGCACGGCGGTGCGCCCGGCCGGTGGTCGGGTGTCAGGCTGCGCTGGTGTCGGGTGGATGCGAATGCGACTGCAACCAGCGCTCGTGCTGTTCGCGTTCGCGTTGTCGGCGTTGCAGTCGTTCCTGTTCGTCGCGTAGGTGGATGCGCGTGAGTATCGCTGCCAGGAGTTCGTCGGGGTGATGGCGGTGGTTGATGCGGGGTGTCCGACTGGGGTCGATGTGTTCGGGTGCGATCCAGGCGGTGCGGCCGGCGAACGGGGAAAGCTCGTTCTGTGCAACGGTTTTCCAGCCACCCGGGCCGTCGTGAATCAACGAGTGGCAGGCGTCGCAGGCCAGGACGAGGTTGGTGATGTCGGTGGGGCCGCCTTTGGCGTAGTCGCGGATGTGGTGGGCGGCGCAGAGGCTGGCGGGGGCGTCGCAGCCGGGGCGAGAGCAGCCGCGGAGGGCGGCGATGAGTGCCAGGCGTTGCGCTGGGGAGGCGAGCCGTTTCATGCGGCCGAGGTGCAGGGGGAGGCCGGCCTGGTCGAAGATCGCCAGATAGGGGCGGGATCGTTCGGCCAGTCGCAGCGCCTCGCGGATCGGGACGACGCCGCCGGTGGCGGTAGTCGCGGCGCCCGAATCCTTTTCCAGGTCTTCGAGTTTCATCGTCAGCACGGTGGTTACCGGCATGCCGCGGTGGCGGCCGAGGTCCTCCGCGATCAGGCCCGAGCGCAGGATCGCGGTGAGTGCGTCGTGGTTGCGTTGCGCGGCGCTGCGGTGATCGGCTCGCGCTGCCTCGGCGAGCATCGCAGGGTCGGTGGTGTCGATATCGACGGCGGGGCTGTTCGGGTCGTCCGGGTTGCAGACGCCGGGGCGTGCGTACTTGGCCAGGAGTGGGTCCAGTAGGGCACGGAGTACCGGGTCGATGTCGCCGCGCACGGGGGACATGCCGTCCGGGCGTTGCCGGCCTACGACGATGCCTCGCATTCGGGCGCGGTCCTGCTCGGTGGTGAGGCGGCCGTCGGGGTCCAGGTGGGCCAGGATTCGATCGCCGACCTTGCCGATGTCGTCCGGTGAGCCCGATCGTGCGAACTCCGCCAACAGTTGTTCGGCGGCTTCGCGATCCGCGTGGGATACGCCTCGCGGCACGCGGTTCATGATCTGCGCGATTCCGCGGACGTGGTCGGCGGAAATCTCGCCGTGGGTCAAAGCGGTTGCGGTGCGGGGCAATTGCGGGTCGCGGACCTCACCGTCCAGATCGTGGAACGTCCCCACCCAGCGCGCCGAGTTCACGCGGCTGCCCGCGTCGGCGCTCGATATGCGCAGTGTCTCCATCAGGAACCGCTTGATCGTCTTCGCGCCGGTCCGTGACGGCAGGGATCGCTCCTCGGCCTCGATCAGCAGTCGATGCTGCATCGCAGTCAGTCGGCGCGTGCAACTCTCCACATCACGCATCGCCTCTACCAGTTGCTCATCCGACAGCGGTGTCAGCGATCGTTCGAACAGCTCGGAGACCGCAGCGAGGAGCGGTCTCGCGACCTGCTCCGCGCCCTCTCCACTGTTCGAATGCATGTTCGAATTCTACCAAGAAGGGGTGGTGGTGTGCACCCCTTCGGTCTGTTCGAATTGTGAAACCCATTTTGAACAAGCGACCGAAAGAAATTGTGTCGCAGGCGAATTCGCCGGTGCAGACCGGACCGGCCTACGTGCTGGGTGAACTCGGCCGAGTTCTACGTTGCTCAGAGCGGAATCGCGCGGCAGTCGTCACTGCGCCCGCCATCGGCGAAGACCTGCCCGGGCGCGGCGACGCGGTGCGGGATCGCCCGCGTGGGCGCGATGACGAGCCGGTCGTTTTCCAGCGTGCCGAGACCGTCCACGATCAACGAGTAATCCGTCGGTTCTCGCGGCCCACACCGGACTGACCGCCGGGCGGGCCGAGACGTTGTCCCGGGTGTGGCTGCCGGGCGGCCGGAGTGCGGGACCGGGTGGACCCGGCACTACGCGCGGAAGGGAATTGTCGCCGGTGCTGATGAGGTGGGCGAGATCGTAGCCGGCGATCACCCGCGCGAGCTCATCCGTTTCGCCTCGGGATTCAGGTATCGAGCGTACTGCGGCGCACGTGGCGAGCCGCTCGGCGAATCGAGCCCGGTCCTCGAGCAAGCTGCGCCATCAGCACCACCCCCAGCGTGAACATCGTCGCCGCCACGAAGACGTCGAGCACTCGCCACGCCGCGGGCAGCGACAGGACCGGCGCGAGCAGCCGAGCCCCGTATCCCAGCCCGGCGAACCACACTCCGCTCGCGACCATCGCGCCGACGCCGAAGGCCCACCGCAAGGATCCGTGTCCGGCGGCGACCGAGCCGAGCAGCAGCACGGTGTCGAGGTAGACGTGAGGGTTGAGCCAGGTCATCGCTAGACAGACCAGGATCGCGGTGCGGATGGACGCGGTGGCGTCGCCGGTGGTCTCGAGGGCGGCGGTGGCGGGGCGCAGTGCGCGGCGGGCCGCGACGGCGCCGCAGGTGATCACGCAGATGGCGACCACCGCCGCAACGGCTTGCCGGCGTGCGCCTTGGCGCAGGACGAAGGCGTTCTGCGCGCCGATGGCGACTATCAGGGATAAGCCGGCACCGAATCCGGCCAGGGCAGCCGAGAAGATACCGCTGTTCACGCCGCCGACGGTATGGGCCCTGACAGAATCAGTACAGCTAAAGTTCCTTAACTATCATTAGCGACCGTGATGTCCGAACTTCCGGTCGACCAGGTCCGCACATTGCTCGCCGTCGTGGACGAAGGCACATTCGACGCCGCCGCGGCCGCGATGCATCTGACGCCCTCGGCGGTGAGTCAGCGGATCAAGGCGCTCGAGCAACGCACCGGCCGTGTCCTGCTGATGCGCACGAAACCCGTCCGGCCGACCGAATCCGGCCGGGCGGTCGTGCGTTTCGCGCGCCAACTGGCCGCGCTGCAGGAGGCGGCGCAACGAGAGTTGGGGATCGCCGGAGATTCCGAGTCCACCACGCTGTCCATCGCGGTCAACGCCGATTCGCTGGCGACCTGGTTTCTGCCCGCGCTGTCGCGGGTGCCGCAGGATCCGCCGGTCTGCTTCGATCTGCATCGCGAGGACGAATCCCACACCGCCACACTGCTGCGGGAGGGCACGGTGATGGCGGCGGTGACGTCGCTGGCCGAGCCGGTGACCGGATGTACCGCACGGCCGTTGGGCCTGGCGCGGTACCTGCCGGTCGCGAGTCCGCAATTCGTCGAGCGTCATCTCGCGGCCGGACCTCTGGAAAAGTCGCTTCCCGACGCGCCGGTCATCGTTTTCGATCGCCGGGACGAATTGCAGGATCGCTACGTCCGCACGGTCACCTCCGGCAAGGCGGGAGCGAGCCGGCTCCGCCATTACGTACCCACCTCGGAAGGGTTCCGCGACACCATCGTCGCCGGGCTCGGGTGGGGGCTCGTGCCCGAAACGCACGCCGACCCACTGCTGCGGACGGGCGCGTTGCGGAATTTCGCGCCGGAGCAGTGGGTCGATGTGCCGCTCTACTGGCAGCAGTGGAAGTTGGATGTACCGGCCCTCGCGCTCGTCGCGCAGACGATCGGTGTTACGGCGGCCGACTATCTCCGGCAGTGAACTAGCCTCTCCCGCAGCGCCTGTCGGCATAGAGCCGATCCGGGTGTCTCGGCGGGGTCGTCAGTCGATCAACTGTGGTGCCACCGCTCGGGAACTGCCGGGAACCGCTCGCGGCGATGCCGAGGTGAGCAGCGCGATTCCCGCCGCGAGCAACCAGATGATCGTGAATCCGGAAACCGTTGCGGTAGTGCCCCATCCGTTCGCCGCGTAGAAGTTCGCCGGAGTGTTCCCGAAGAACAACGACGGCGCGAACGCCACGTTCACCACTGCCAGGACCGCGGCCGAGCGCCCCGCCCACGTGGGCAGAATCCGCGTGCGCAGGATCGTGACCGCGGCCGTGGTCATGAACAAAGCGGTCAGGAGCCGGGTGACCGTTCCGTACAGCACATAGGTACCGGACACGGTGACGGTGGGATCGATCGGCTCGGGCGCCTGGATCGTGGCGCCGATCTCGAGGCCCATGGACACGAAAGCGACTGTGGCCCACATCAAACCGGCGGTCGATGCCAGTGAACCGAGCCATTCGTAGCGTCGGTCGGCGGCCTTCACCAGGTGCCCGAAGGCGGACATGAACACCACCGTCCCGAGGAGCCCGACGAGACCGATCAGGCCGCGAGTCAGGATGTTCCAGTCCGGCGGCGGTCCTTCGTAGACGAAGTAGAGCGGCAGTTCGACGAGCATGAGCGCGGCGCCGCAGACCGCGGCGATACCCGCGGTCCGGCGGAGGGTTTCGGTGTGCACGGATCGTCCTTCCGATCGGCGGCAACAGTAAGTATATGACTTATACTATACTGACCATACTAAACTGCGGAAGGACGAATTGTCGACGACGGGATGCGCACTGATGACCGATCGGGAGGTGCCCGACCATCTGGGCCGGCTGTGGCGGCTGCCGGTGGACGTCAAGCTGGGCCGCCCGGCCGCGCTCGATGTCGATCGGGTGGTCGCGACGGCGGTCGAGCTGGCCGACCGCGATGGTCTCGCCGCCGCCACACTGCCGAAAATCGCTGCCGCGCTGCGGGTTACGCCGATGTCGCTCTACCGTCACATCGGGTCGAAAGATGAACTACTGGGCCTGATGTCGGATGCCGGAATGGGCGCACCCCCCGAATTACCCAGCGGCCCATGGCGTTCGATGCTGCGTGCTTGGGCACTCGCACAACTCGAGGTGCATCGCGCCCGCCCCTGGCTGACCCAGCTGCCGGTCACCGGGCCGCCGAGTGGGCCGAACACCGTGGCCTGGATGGACGCGGGGCTGCGCGCGGTGCGTGAAACCTCCCTGGACTGGCCGGCGAAGGTCGGGGCCATCATGGTGGTCAGCGGATACGTCCGCGAGGCCTTCGTCACCGCTCGCCAACTCGAACACGCTATGGCGGCAGCCGATCTCGATCCTGCCGCCGCCCTGCACGACTACAGCCGTCATCTGCGTGCGCTGGTGGATCGAGAGCGGCTGCCGGATATGGCCGCACTGCTGGCCTCGGGGCTGTTCGACGCCATCGAACCCGCCGAGGCGGAACCAGACTCGGACTTCGCTTTCGGCCTCGACCTGATCCTCGACGGTGTGGCGGCGACGATAGCCGCAAACGGCCGGTGACGACGAACGGCCCGGCGCCGTGCTAGGCGCCGGGCCGTGAACTTCATCGGATCAGCTGCTGCCGAACCAGCCCGGAGGAACGACCTGGCGGAAACCGTTCCAGCCGTTGCCGTGCCGGTCCCACGGGTTGCAGTCGTTGCCGCGGCGATGACGGTCCCAGTCGCCGCGGTGGTCCCAGTCGCCGCGACGGTCCCAGTCGCCGGGGCCGTGCCCGTGGCCCGGGTGTGCGATGTCGGTGGCCGCCGGGGCGCTCACCACGTCGGCCTGGGCCGGAATGGCAAGCGCGGCCAGCGGCGCCGCGACGATGGCGCCGGCAACGGCGATTCGCGCCGCCGTGCGCTTGGTGCGATGTTCGGTTCTGGCAATCACGGTGAATCCTTCCAATCAGTTACACCGAACGCAGTCTCTCGCAAATCGGACACCGCGTCACGGGTGGTGGCACGAGGTTCAGGGCCGAATCGGCCGCGCGGATGACGGGAACTCGGGGTTACCCCTGAGTCCTGCGATTCAGCTGCTGCCGAACCATCCCGGCGGGTAAACCGGCCTATACCAGGAGTGGTACGGCCGATACCACGGATTCCAGCCGTACCAGAGCTCCAGCGGCATCGGATCGAACGGTGTGATTCCCGGGTAGTACCAGCCGACCGAGCTCGGCTCGCTTGCCGGCGTCTGCGCCGAACTCTGCCCGGCGGTCGCGGTGACCATCCCGATCAGGATCAGTCCCGCTATCACCGTCCTCGCCAGGATTCGGCGTACCCGGACGGATGCGGCAGTCGCGAACACGACCAGCCCCTTTCAACTCGCCTGTCCCGCAACCCTCGCCGATATCGGCGCGAACGTCACGGCCGCGATACGCCCAGGGCTGAGAAGAGACTCAGCTCACATCCCGCGCCCCGCCCTCCGGATTCGCGGGATCGATATGCCAGCTGCGGATCCGACGCGGATGGATGCGAATGATGGTGTGCGCGAACCAGTCCGGCGCCACCGGAGGCGTATCGACATCGAGAATCTCGCCGACGCCGCGGATCTCGACCCCGCGCCCCCAGCCGGGCTTCACCTCGGCCGGATCGTCCGGTGTCATATCGTCGACCACCAGGCTCACATTCGGGTTACCTCGCACGTTGCGGTACCGCTGCGCATTCGGGCTCGGGCCGCCGATATCGATCGTGCCGTCCTCGTTCACCCGGAACCCGACCGGCACCAACTGGGGCCGTCCGTCCGCCGTCACGGTGGCCAGCCGGCCCAGCGATTGGGAAGTCAGATATGCGTGTTCGGCCGCGGTGAAAGTCATGCCGCCACGCTAAGAGCTCGAGTGCGGTTGAGGTCAAACGCCGCGCCGTCCGGTCAGGCGGCCACTTTCGTGAGGTGAATGTGGGTGACCTTGTCGCCCGGACGGGCGGGGGCAACGGTGTAGCCCGGAAGGGCGCCGAGGTCGTCGTAGAGGTGTTCGCCCGTGCCGAGGAGGGTGGGGACGAGGGCCAGGTGGAGGTCGTCGACGAGGCCGGCGCGCAGGAAGCGGCGGACTGTCGCGGCGCCGCCGCCGAGACGGACGTCCTTGCCACCGGCAGCGGAGAAGGCTTGTTCCAGAACGTTTTCGGACGTGTCGTCGACGAAGTGGAAGGTGGTGCCCCCGTCCATCTCGAGTGACGGGCGCGGGTGGTGGGTGAGCACGAAGACCGGGTGGTGATAGGGCGGGTTGGGGCCCCACCAGCCGGTCCAGGAATGGTCGGGCCATTCCCCGCGTACGGGCCCGAACATGTTGCGGCCCATGATGGTCGCGCCGATATTCGCTTCACCGGCGGCGAGATGTTCGTCGTCGATTCCGGTGCTGCCGCCTTCCTGGCCGATCATCCGCCGGCCGAAGCGGGTGGCGAAAACCCATTCGTGCAGGCGTTCACCGCCGACGCCGAGCGGATGATCGGGACCTTGGCCGGGACCCGCGACGTACCCGTCCAGCGAGATCGAGAAGTTGTGGACGCGGAGACGGGGCATGACGGGTCCTTTCACGGAGTGCTTGCTGTTTGCAATTGCTCAGCACTCTAACCGCGGTGCTTGTTAATTGCAATCAGTTGTCCGGGTCGTGTGCCGGCCCGCCGACCAGGCGAATGCGGTGAGGGTGGGGTCCAACGGTGCCGCGGTGAGTCGATTGCCCAGTGTGGACAGCGTGTAGGTGCCGATACCCAGCACCACCTCGAGGGCTTGTTCGGGGGTGTAGCCGTGGGACAGGAAATCGCTCGCGCGCTCGTCGGGGACATTGCCGGCCGTTTCGACGACGGTGAGAGTGAACTCCTGGAGTGCGGCCAGGCGCGGGTCGGGGAGGGGGCGCTGGTCGCGCAGCGCGGCGATCAGTTCCGGGTCGGCGCCGATCGCGGTCAGCTTCGCGGTGTGCATGGCGACGCACAGGTGGCATTCGTTGCGTGTAGCCATCGTCATGACCAGTACTTCGCGCGACAGTTCGTCGAGTGCGCCGCCTTCGAACAGAGCGTTGAGTTTCATGAAGCCGTCGAGCAGTCGTGGTGATGTCGCCATCTTCGCCAATGCGGCCGGGAGGTAGCCGAAGTGGGCGGCGCTCGCGGTCATGGTGCGCCGGGCTTCGGCGGGTGCGGAGTCGAGGGTGTGGGTGGGGAAATGCATGGGGCGATCCGTTCAATGTAGACAACCAAGTTGTCTAAATAGTAAACCTGGTTGTCTAATAGGGCAAGCCTCGGGACCGCTGGGGCGAAGCCGGTCAGCTTCCGAACCACCCCGCCACATCGAGCCGGAACGATTCCGGCGGGATCATCGTGCGCAACGCCGACTCCATTTCCCGCACGCGCCGGGCGCCGAGCTCGTCGACCCAGCGGCGTCGCAGCCGCTCGAAGATCTGGGCCGACTGCCGGAGTGCGTCGATCCCGTGCGGGGTCAGGCGGACGATCTTGCGCCGGGCATCCTCGGGATCCTCGACGCGTTCGGCATAGCCCAGCGCGGTCAGCCGCTCCACCGTCTTACCCGCCGCCTGTTTGGATACGCCCAGCTTGCGGCCGATATCGCTGGCCGTCGCGCCCTGTACGCCGATCGCCTGCATCGCGAATCCGTGGGCCGGACGCATATCGGGGTGTCCCTGCCGCGCCAGTTCGGCGTGCAATTCGTCGATGAGCGAGCGGAACCCCGCGAACAGCAGCAACGGCAGCTCGAATCCGGGGCTGTCGATCGGGGCCGTCCCGCGCTTTCCGACAACCATGTTGACGAGGGTAGTCCAGCGGCGGAGAAGGGTATGCCGACGCCGTCCGTGGGCGCGTGTCACCGGTCGCGGCCGGTCCGGTGGTGTTCAATACACCTGGAGTGCTCGGAAACGAGCCCGCTTTGCTCTGTCGAATGCCCGGAGGCGCGATGACCACCCGGCCACACCGGATTCCCGACCAACCTCGCGCGCCGCGACGTCGTCGCGGAATCGTGCATCGGCTCGCGCCGTGGCTGGCTCTCACCACGATAGTGGCGGCGTGCAGTGGTCCCGGCGCCGATGTCACCGAATCACACGCTCCCGCAACGGTTTCGACCGCTCCGCTGAGCGCGGTCGCCGTGGTCACGCACGGCAGCCCCGGCGACGCGTTCTGGAATGTGGTGAAGAACGGTGCCGAGGCGGCCGGGAAGGATCTGGGAATCCGGGTCGACTACAACTCCTCGGGCGACCCCGGGGAGCAGGCCAAACTGGTGGACAACGCGGTCGCACAGCATGTGGACGGCCTGGTGGTGTCGATGGCCAATCCGCAGGCGCTGCGCCCGTCCATCGAGCACGCCGTCGCGGCGGGAATCCCGGTCGTCACCATCAATTCCGGTGAAGCCGACAGCGCGGCCGCCGGCGCGATCGGGCACGTCGGGCAGAGTGAGCGCCAGGCCGGGGCGGCCGCCGGGAAGCGCCTGCGAGATGCCGGCAGGACCAGGATGCTCTGCGTCGTTCACGAGGCCGGCAATATCGGCGCCAACGACCGCTGCGCCGGCGCGATCGGCGGATTCGGTGACAACGCCACCACCCTGCAGGTCGACATCAACAATCCGGCCGATGCGCAGTCACGGATCAAGGGAGCCCTGGAGGCCGATCGCTCGATCGACGCCGTGCTGACCCTCAATTCGCAGATCGCCGCCCGCGCCGTCGACGGGGTCCGCGAATCCCACTCCCGCGCCGCCGTCGCCACCTTCGACCTCAATTCCGATGTGGTGGACGCGATCCGGGCCGGGACCCTGCTGTTCGCGGTCGACCAGCAGCAGTACGAACAGGGATATCTGCCGGTGGTGATGCTGCAGCTGTACCGGCGCAATCTCAACACGGTCGGTGGCGGGATGCCGGTGCAGACCGGGCCCGCCTTCGTGGACAAGAACAACGTCGACGCCATCGCCGCCCTGGTGGCGCAGGGCACGCGCTGAGCAGGGAGCTGTCATGACCGACACCGCAACGGTTTCCGAATCCACCGCACCCGCCGCGATCAGGCCGTCTCTGTTGAACCGGCTGATCGTCCGGCCCGAGATCGGCGCCGGTCTGGGCGCGCTGGTGGTTTTCGTCTTCTTCGCCGTGATCACCGAACGGTTCCTCAGTCCCCTCGGCGTGGCCACCTGGCTCGACGACGCCTCGACACTCGGCATCATGGCCGTCGCGGTGGCACTGCTGATGATCGGCGGCGAATTCGACCTGTCCGCGGGCGTGATGACCGCGTCGACGGCGTTGGTGACCGCCATGCTCGCGGTGCACGCGGGATGGAACGTGTGGTTCGCGCTGTGTGCCTCGTTGCTCTTCGCCCTCGCGATCGGCGCGCTGAACGGATGGGTGGTCATGCGAACGGGCCTGCCCAGCTTCATCGTCACCCTGGGCACGTTTCTGGCGCTGCAAGGTCTCAACCTCGGCGTCACCCGGCTGGTCACGGGGACCGTGCAGGTGTCGGGCATCCGGTCTGCGCCCGGATACGCCTCGGCCGGTTGGGTTTTCGCGGCGACGACGAATCTCGGCGACGCCCGCATCCAGGCCTCGGTGCTGTGGTGGATCGCGGT
Organism: Nocardia mikamii NBRC 108933; assembly: GCF_001613505.1. GTDB lineage: Bacteria > Actinomycetota > Actinomycetes > Mycobacteriales > Mycobacteriaceae > Nocardia > Nocardia mikamii. The sequence goes on along the minus strand of NZ_BDCM01000014.1, from coordinate 299,748 downwards.
CACCGCGGTGGCGACGCTCGTGCTGGTGCGCACCCGCTTCGGCAACTGGATCTACGCGGTCGGCGGTTCGTTGCCCAGCGCTCGTGCCGTCGGCGTACCGGCGGCACGGACCAAGATTCTGCTGTTCATGGGCACCGCCTTCGCCGGCTGGATCGTCGGCTCCTGTAATCTGCTGCGGTTCGCCAGTGTGCAGGCGAATCAGGGTGTGGGACTGGAATTTCAGTACATCATCGCCGCGGTCGTCGGCGGTTGCCTGCTCACCGGAGGATTCGGATCGGTCCTGGGCGCGGCCATCGGCGCGCTGATCTTCGGCATGGCCCGGCAGGGAATCGTGTTCGCCCGCTGGGACAGCGACTGGTTCATGCTGTTCCTCGGTGTGCTGCTGCTCGCCGCGGTACTGGTCAACAACGCCTTCGCCAAGCGTGCGGAAAGGTTGCGCCGATGACCACTCGACAGAGCGAAACCGAACGGCCCGCCTCCGCGCCGCTGATCGAAACGATCGGCATCGGGAAGAGCTACGGCGGCGTCGTCGCCCTCGCCGACATCTCGATGGTCGTCCGGGCGGGGGAGGTCACCTGCGTGCTCGGCGACAACGGCGCCGGGAAGTCGACGCTGATCAAGATTCTCGCGGGCGTTCACCGCCACGATGCCGGTGAACTGCGCATCGGCGGTGAACCGACCCGGTTCTCCTCGCCACTCGAGGCGTTGGACCGCGGTATCGCCACCGTCTACCAGGATCTGGCGGTCGTGCCGCTGATGAGTGTGTGGCGCAATTTCGTCCTCGGCTCGGAACCGACCCGGGGCGCCGGCCCCTGTCGCCTGCTGGACCGTGCGACCGCGCGCGACATCACGCGGACGGCGTTGTCGGACATGGGAATCGAGATTCGCGATCTGGAACAGCCCGTCGGCACGCTGTCGGGTGGCCAGCGGCAATGTGTCGCGATCGCCCGCGCGGTCCACTACGGCGCGAAGGTCCTCATTCTCGACGAACCGACCGCCGCGCTCGGCGTCAAACAGTCCGGCGTGGTGCTGCGCTACGTCGCGCAGGCCCGGGATCGCGGTCTCGGAGTCGTGCTGATCACGCACAATCCACATCACGCCTACCCCGTCGGCGACCGATTCCTGCTGCTGCGGCGGGGGCGCGCACTCGGCGGCTACGACAAGTCGCAGATCGATCTTCACGAGCTCACCCGGCAGATGGCCGGTGGCGCGGAACTGGAAGCGCTGCAACATGAATTGCGTCGTCCGCCGCCCGAGTGAACGCCGGTGTGCGAGCCGGCCGCCGGCGCTGGACTGTCGGTGAGGGTCCGGTTACCCTCTGCCTGCCCCGACGTCGAGAAGTGAGTGAGAAGCGTAGTTGAACGGCACGGTGAAGTGGTTCGACAGTGAGAAAGGCTTCGGTTTCATAATCCCGGATGGTGGCGGCGCCGAAGTGTTCGTCGAATACACCGAGGTTCACGGCGATGGTTTCCGGCGACTGGTCCAGGGCCAGCGGGTCGAGTTCGACGTGCGCCACACCAAGGCGGGCCCGGAAGCCAAGGGCGTCCGAATCGAGCCGATGCGCCGACTGTGGCCCGACCCACACGAACTGTGACCTGTCGGGCAGATCACTTTTCCCGAATCGGGTTAACGCGCCTTTATGAGCACTCGATATGTTGATCGTCAGTTTGTACGACTGAATTGAAACAACGAAGAGGTATTTATGATCCCCGTTATCATCGACACCGGTAGTGCTGCTGTGAACGGCCTGTTCGACACCCTGGGTGCGGCCTTCCACGGCCTGGTCAACACCCTGTGGACCGGCTCTTTCGGTGGCTGATCACTGATTTCGGTCGCTCGACGCGACCTCGGGTCGACCCCGGACCGCGGTGTCCGGGGTCGACCCATTTCTCCGGCCGGACGGCCCGCTCGCGCGATTCCGGGCGCCCGGGGCGGCGCGACGAGCGGTTCCGTCCGAGCTATCACGGGACAATCACGGCGGGCATCGTTCGAAAAGCGGTATTTCCGGTTCACGCGCGGTTTCCAGCCCGCGGGAGGACCGCTGTGGTGGCGCGAGGGCGCGGTCCATGGCAGGCTTGAACATCGAGACCGGCCCGACCGTGAAGTTGGTCGGTTCGGCTCGTCTACAGAAGGTATGAAATGGCGCAAGGCGTAGTGAAGTGGTTCAACAGCGAGAAGGGCTTCGGGTTCATCGCTCAGGATGACGGTGGTCCCGATGTGTTCGTGCACTACTCGGCTGTGAGCGGTAGTGGATTCCGGTCCCTCGACGAGGGGCAGCGCGTGGAGTTCGAGATCGGGCAGGGCCAGAAGGGTCCGCAGGCTCAGAACGTCAGCGTTATCTGATCGAGTCCGCTGACTGCGCGCCACTTTACGTAGCGTGAACTGTCCGCGACTTACATTGGGGCCCCGCATCTTTGGAGATGCGGGGCCCTTCCGCGTCCGGGCCCGTATGCGGTGCGGCGGAGGTTCGGCCGCGGTGTGAGGGCGCCTGCCTACCGGGCGGTACACCGGCGCCGAAGCGCGACCACTAAGCTGGTTCGCGGTAAATGCCGACCTCTTTCCCCAGGAGTGCCCCACAGTGAGCCAAAATGGCCGTCCTGTTGTTCTGATCGCCGACAAGCTCGCCCAGTCGACCGTCGATGCGCTCGGTGACGGTGTCGAGGTTCGCTGGGTCGACGGCCCCAATCGACCCGAGCTGCTGGCCGCCGTGCCCGAGGCCGACGCGCTGCTGGTCCGTTCGGCCACCACCGTCGACGCCGAGGTGCTCGAGGCCGGTAAGAACCTGAAGATCGTCGCCCGCGCCGGCGTCGGCCTCGACAACGTCGACGTGCCCGCGGCCACCGAGCGCGGTGTCATGGTCGTCAACGCGCCGACCTCCAACATCCACACCGCCGCCGAGCACGCCGTCACCCTGTTGCTGTCGGCCGCCCGCCAGATCCCGGCCGCCGACGCCACCCTGCGCGAGCACACCTGGCAGCGCAGCAAGTTCAACGGTGTCGAGATCTTCGGCAAGACCGTCGGCGTCATCGGCCTGGGCCGCATCGGCCAGCTGTTCGCGCAGCGCCTCGCCGCCTTCGAGACCAAGGTCATCGCCTACGACCCCTACACCTCCCCGGCCCGCGCCGCCCAGCTGGGCATCGAGCTGCTGAGCCTGGACGAGGTGCTCGAGCGCGCCGACTTCATCTCCATTCACCTGCCCAAGACCCCCGAGACCAAGGGCATGCTGAACAAGGAGACCCTGGCCAAGACCAAGAAGGGCGTCATCATCGTCAACGCCGCCCGCGGCGGTCTGATCGACGAGCAGGCCTTGGCCGACGCCATCACCTCCGGCCATGTGCGCGCCGCCGGCATCGACGTGTTCGAGACCGAGCCGTCCACCGACAGCCCGCTGTTCGAGCTGCCGCAGGTCGTCGTCACCCCGCACCTGGGCGCCTCCACCGCCGAGGCCCAGGACCGCGCCGGCACCGATGTCGCCAAGTCGGTGCAGCTCGCCCTGGCCGGCGAGTTCGTGCCCGGTGCGGTGAACGTCGCCGGTGGCGCGGTCAGCGAGATCGTCGCGCCCTGGCTGGACATCGTCCGCAAGCAGGGTGTGCTGCTGGGCGCCCTCGCCGACGAGCTGCCGGTCTCCCTCGAGATCCAGGTGCGTGGCGAGCTGTCCTCGGAAGAGGTTGCGGTGCTGGAACTCTCGGCGCTGCGTGGCGTGTTCTCCGCGCACATCGAGGATGCGGTCACCTTCGTCAACGCCCCGTCGCTGGCCGAGGAGCGGGGCCTCGAGGCCTCCGTCACCAGCCACAGCGAGAGCCCGACCCACCGCAGCCTGGTCGACCTGCGCGCCGTCTTCGGCGACGGCCGCACCCTGAACGTCGCCGGCACGCTGACCGAGCCCGCTCAGGTCGAGAAGATCGTCAACATCAACGGCCGCAACTACGACATGCGTGCCGAGGGGCTCAACCTGGCGATCCTCAACTACGACGACCGTCCCGGCGCCCTGGGCAAGATCGGCACCAAGCTGGGCGAGGCATCCATCGACATCCAGGCCGCGCAGCTGAGCCAGGACGTCGACAAGGAAGGCGCGACCGTCATCCTCCGCGTCAACGAGTCCGTCCCCGCCGATGTGCAGTCCGCGATCGCCGAGGCCGTCGGTGCCGCGAAGGTGACCCAGGTCGACCTGAGCTGAGTCGGCCGGCCGTAATCGGCTCGGCCGCGGCACGTTACAGTGCGCGCGAATCCATCCGTGACGGCACGGAACCGGATTCGCGCGCACTGTGCTTTTCGGTCCGTCTCACTCATTGGGAGCTGCTCGCCCTGGTTATCGGGGTGATCCAGGGGACCGATAGTGTGGCGGTGTCGGCGATCCGGCCGGGCGTTACGCCGCCGATCGACCGCCCTTGGCTGATTCGGCCGCATACGCGTTGCGAGCCGCGAGCAGGAACGAACGGAGCGTTGTCATATGAAGCTGGCTGTCATCGCCGGTGACGGTATCGGGCCCGAGGTCATCGCCGAGGCGCTCAAGGTACTCGACGTGGTCGTGCCCGGGGTCGAGAAGACCGAGTACGACCTGGGCGCCAAGCGCTACCACGCGACCGGCGAGGTGCTGCCGGAGTCGGTGCTGCCGGAGCTGAAGCAGCACGACGCCATCCTGCTGGGCGCGATCGGCGATCCGTCGGTTCCCAGCGGCCTGCTCGAGCGCGGTCTGCTGCTGCACACCCGCTTCGCGCTCGACCATCACGTGAACCTGCGTCCGTCGAAGTTGTACCCGGGCGTCACCAGCCCGCTGTCCGGTGACCCGGAGATCGACTTCGTCGTCGTGCGCGAGGGCACCGAGGGCCCCTACACCGGTACCGGCGGCGCGATCCGCGTGAACACCCCGCACGAGGTGGCCACCGAGGTCTCCACCAACACCCGCTTCGGCATCGAGCGCGTGGTGCGCTATGCCTTCGACAAGGCCCAGCAGCGCCGCAAGCACCTCACGCTGGTCCACAAGACCAATGTGCTGAGCTTCGCCGGTTCGCTGTGGCAGCGCACCGTCACCGAGATCGGCGCGGAATACCCTGAGGTCGAGGTCGCCTACCAGCACATCGACGCCGCCACCATTCACATGGTCAACGATCCGGGCCGCTTCGACGTGATCGTCACCGACAACCTGTTCGGCGACATCATCACCGACCTCGCCGCGGCGGTGTCCGGTGGCATCGGCCTGGCCGCCTCGGGCAACATCGACGCCTCCGGCACCAACCCGAGCATGTTCGAACCGGTCCACGGCAGCGCCCCCGATATCGCCGGCCAGTCCAAGGCCGACCCGACCGCAGCCATCCTCTCGGTTTCGCTGCTGCTGAACCACCTCGGCCGCTCCGAGGAAGCCGCCCGCATCGAAGCGGCGGTAGCCAAGGACCTCGCCGCCCGCACCGGCACCGCGTCCACGGTCGAAATCGGCGACCGCATCGCCGCGTCGATCTGAGCTCTCCAGTCGATCCCCCTGCCGCGTAAAGAATTGCGCGACAGGGGGATTGTCGCGTGTGCGGCTCCTACGCGATGCGCGCCACGACTTCTTCACACACGTGCGCAGTTCTCGTTGGCGCAGAGGGGCCGGACATGACCCCGGTGGCTCGGGGATCGCGCTGGTTGCTGTCGATCGCCACCGGCTGGCATTGATCGCTACCGATGCAGGCCGTCGATGTGTGCAGAGACTCGGAGGCGATATGGCGGGGGACCACATCACCGGTGCCGTCGGATTCGGTCCGTACCCTGTGCTCGACTTGCACGAACAACCGGAAGACGGCAAAGGGCTGAACTCGAGGACGGGTGGCTGATCGAAGTCGCGAGGGGGGGCTCGGCACAACTGGATTGCGCGCACCTTGGCGCGATTCGTCGAATCCGCAGCGCGTGACGCTGAGGTCATAGTGCTGGACGGCGGGGAGTGGGAGATCAGCACGCCCAGTGGCGTGCGTAAACCCGATGTCTTCATCATCTCGCGTGAGGCGGCGTGAGCGGCGGTGGTGGACGAGACGCCGAAGCTGATTCCGGGCACCGAGCTGCTACTCGTAGTCGAAGTCGTGTCGCGAGGAAGCGGTAGCGAGCGCACCGATCGGGTGCGCAAAGTCCACGAGTACGTGGCAGCCGGGATCCGACAGTATTGGATCATCGAACATCAGCCGCATATCCGAATCCATCGTTCCGTACTCGGCGATGACGGCTACCGATGGGAGCCGACGGTCGCCGAGGGAAACCGGTTCAGCGCGGATATCGAGGGGGACAAGGTGTTTCGGGTCGAGTTCGATCCCGCGGCGCTGATCGAGTTCTGATCAAGGCCATCCGCATCAAGGGGCGGCATCGACCCAGGACGGTTCGATTATGTCTTTCCGGCGTCGTCCCGAGCAATGATCAGCCACCTAAGGTTGTAGGTACAACCTCGAAAAACGTTGGCGGCGTAGGGTTTCCCCACGGGCGCGCTCCGTACTGTGACGGAAAGAGGTGCGGCCGTGGGTAACCCGGGGGTCAGCGGTTGCGGGCGATCGGCACCATGGGGACGGCGGCTGCGGCGATGATCGCGGCGACCAGATAGGTCGCCGGGAAGCCTGCGGCGGTGATGAGGGCGCCGAAAATCGGTGCGACAGCGGCGGATGCCAGGTTCTGGCCGGTGTTCTGGATGCCCAAGCCGCGGCCGCTCCAGTACGGACCGGCGATCTCGGCGACGGCGGTGAAGGCCAGGCCGTTGTCGGCCACGGTGATCACCGACGCGGCGAACAGGATCGGGATCGCCGCCCACCACCAGTGCAACCAGGCCGCGCCGGCCAGGCCCGCCATCGAGACCACGGCCGCGATCGCCACGGTGTGCAGCGGACGCAGGCGGCTGCCGACGCGGTCGGACCAGACACCGGCGCCGATGCGCCCGGCGGCGCCCAGGATCTGGGTCGCGGTGACGATCGCCCCGGCCACCGGCAGCGACAACCCGGCGTCGCGATGCAGCCACAGCAGCGCGAACGTCCACAGGGTGGCCTGCGGAATCACCAGCAGCACCGACACCGCGTGGATGCGCCACAGCGTGGAATCGCCGCGATACGGATTGTCGGGATGCTCGCCGTTGCTCGCGGGGCGCGGCGGGTCGACGATTCCGATCAGGCAGCCGATCGCCGCGACGCCCGCCATCGCCGCCGGGACCAGAATCGCCGTGGAAAACCCGTGTGCGGCAGCGACAGCCGGTATCGACATCGCCGCGATCGCGACACCCAACGGTTGTGCGGTCTGCCGGATACCCATCGCCAGCCCGCGCTGATCGACCGGGAACCAGCCGACGATCACCCGCCCGCTCGCGCCATTGGTGCTGGCAGCGCCCATACCGGCCAGAAAGAGCAACGCCCCCAGCGCACCGTAGTTGGTCACCGTCGCAGCAGCCACACCTGCCACACACATCACGACCGGACCGGCGACCAGGACCGAGCGCTCACCGACGCGGTCGACGATGTATCCCCAGGCGATCAGCGTGCATACCAGGCCGACCGTCGGCATCGCGACCAGCAGACCCGCTGTGGCCAAGGGCATTCCGCGATCGGTCAGCGCCGGCAGCAGAAACGGGGTGCCGTGCACGATGACCGCGCTCGAGCTCTGGGCGAAGACTCCGAGGGCGAGCATGGTCCACCGCCGGTTCGTGCGCACCTGTGTCACGGTGGTCATCACCCTCACCTCGAATCTCATATTGTGGGATTACTGTCTTACTCTGTGAACAGAGTCCTACCGTACACCCAGGATGTGCCCGGTAGGCAACTCGAAATTCGTCACATTCGCCCGTCGCAGACCGGGTGGTCGGCCGTGTTCGGGCAGGTGGATAGACTCTTCGCCATGCGTCTAGGTCGTGTTGCCAGCCCCGATGGGGTCGCGTTCGTGAGTATCGAAACCGACGGTTCCGACGAGATCGCTCGTGAAATCGCCGAGCATCCGTTCGGTACCCCGACATTCACCGGCCGTACCTGGCCGCTGGCCGATGTGCGACTGCTGGCTCCCATTCTGGCCAGCAAGGTGGTGTGCGTCGGAAAGAACTACGCCGCGCACGCCGCGGAGATGGGCGGCCCGGCGCCGGAGGATCCCGTGATCTTCCTCAAGCCGAACACCGCCATCGTCGGGCCGAACCTGCCGATCCTGTTGCCGCCCAATTCCTCTCAGGTCGAATACGAGGGCGAGCTGGCGGTGGTGATCGGCCGCCCGTGCAAGGACGTGCCGGCCGCCCGGGCCGCCGACGTCATCCTCGGCTACACCGTCGCCAACGACGTCACCGCGCGTGACCAGCAGCGCCACGACGGACAGTGGACGCGCGCCAAGGGCTACGACACCTTCTGCCCGCTGGGACCCTGGATCGAAACCGAACTCGATCCGGGCGATCTCGAGATCACCACCGAACTCGACGGTGAGGTGCGCCAGCGCAGCCGGACTTCACTTCTGCTGCACGACATTCCGACGGTGATCGAGTGGGTCACCAGGGTGATGACGTTGCTGCCCGGTGATGTCATTCTCACCGGAACGCCGGAAGGTGTAGGACCGATGACGGATGGGCAAACCGTATCCGTGACGGTTCAGGGTATCGGCACCCTCACCAATCCTGTTGCCGCCAAACGTTGATCGAGAGAAGGAATATGACTGACGTACGGGTCCGATTCTGCCCGTCACCCACCGGCACACCGCATGTCGGCCTGATCCGCACCGCGCTGTTCAACTGGGCGTTCGCTCGCCACCACGGCGGCACCTTCGTGTTCCGTATCGAAGATACCGATGCCGCACGCGATTCCGAGGAGTCGTACCACGCGATTCTGGACGCGTTGCGGTGGCTGGGACTGACCTGGGACGAGGGGCCGGAGGTCGGCGGGCCCTACGGTCCCTACCGTCAGTCGCTGCGGCGTGAGCTTCATCTCGATGTCGTCCAGAGGTTGCTGGCGGCCGGTGAGGCCTATGAATCCTTCTCCACCCCAGACGAAGTCGAGGCCCGTCACCGCGCCGCCGGACGCGATCCGAAGCTCGGCTACGACAACTTCGACCGCGATCTGACCCCCGAGCAGATCGCCGCCTACAAGGCCGAGGGCCGCCCGGCGGTGGTGCGGCTGCGGATGCCCGCCACCGATCTGGTGTGGAACGATCTGGTTCGCGGGGAGATCACTGCCAAGGCGGGGACGGTGCCCGATTTCGCGCTCACCCGCGGCACCGGAGATCCGCTCTATACGCTGGTGAATCCGGTCGACGACGCACTGATGAAAATCACACACGTGTTGCGCGGGGAAGATCTGCTTTCCTCCACCCCGCGGCAGCTTGCGCTGTATGCCGCATTGCAGCGGATCGGGGTGGCGGAGTTCACCCCGGAGTTCGGTCATCTGCCCTTCGTGATGGGCCAGGGCAACAAGAAGTTGTCCAAACGTGATCCGGAATCGAATCTCTTCGCGCATCGGGATCGCGGATTCATTCCTGAAGGTTTGCTGAATTACCTGGCTTTGCTCGGATGGAGCCTCGCCGAGGACCGCGATGTCTTCTCGATGGCGGAGATGGTCGATGCGTTCGAGATATCGAAAGTAAATTCGAATCCGGCGCGCTTCGACCAGAAGAAGGCGGATGCGATCAACGCCGAACACATTCGTTTGCTGGATACCGGGGATTTCGCCCACAGGTTGCGGGAGTTCCTCACCGCGCAGGGGCACATCGGCGCCGAAGTGGACGACGCGGTTTTCGCCGCGGCGGCCGAGTTGGTACAGACCCGGATCGTGGTTCTCGGTGATGCGTGGGATCTATTGAAGTTTCTGTTCGTGCCCGCCGAGGAGTTTGCTGTCGACGAGGCCGCGGCGCAAAAGAATCTGGGCCCCGACGCGATGCCGGTGGTGCAGGCCGCCGTGGCGGCGCTGGACGGTGTTTCCGAATGGACGCCACCCACGCTCGAGGAGGCGCTGAAAAAGGCTCTGGTGGACGATCTGGGGCTCAAACCGCGGAAGGCCTTCGGTCCGGTACGGGTGGCCGTCACCGGATCGCACATCAGCCCGCCGCTGTACGAATCGCTGGAGCTGCTCGGCCGCGAGGTGACCATGCAGCGGCTGCGGGCCGCCCTGGCGCAGTAGTCGCGCCGGGTGCTCCCCGAATCGGCCGGTGCGCCGGGCGGTCGCGGCTTCGTGACCGCCCGGCGGGCCGCACCGGCGCTGAAAAGTGGCTCTGACCAGACGATTTGTATATATCGGGGAGGGGTTTGGTACTCTTCTTCTCGGCCCGGAACGAGGGCCTCGAACCGGCAGGGGAGAGGCTGAAAGCCCAGGTCATTGGGGTATGGTGTAATTGGCAACACAGCTGATTCTGGTTCAGCCATTCTAGGTTCGAGTCCTGGTACCCCAGCGGAGAATGTTGATTCGCTTCGTTCGGTCGAGACGGAACAGCATCCCGGCGATTTGGTCGCCGGGACTCGGCCGGTTAAGCTTGCCGAGCCTCCTCGATCGAAAGATCTATGGAGATCTCCCTTCGGGGAAGTCCTCTGGCCCCGTCGTCTAGCGGCCTAGGACGCCGCCCTCTCAAGGCGGTAGCGCGGGTTCAAATCCCGTCGGGGCTACATTCGAAAGCCCTCCAGCGCTTGCTGGAGGGCTTTTCTCGTTTCCGGGTTCTCGTTCTCGGCGGGCGGTCAGTCCTGCACCGGCCAGGTGGATCCACCCGGCGGCATCGCGGGCATACCGAGCTTGCGGTGATCCCAGCTGCGCACCCGTTCCGGCACCACGCGGATCGCGACGCGCTTGTTCAGCATCGCCTCCACCATCGGGCGCAGTTCCTCGGTGTAGGGCCCGGTGTAGCGTTCCCAGACGCTGACGCCGACCTTGAACAGCGCCTCCGGGTCCTCGACGATCTCCGCTCGGCCCTCGAAGGAGACGCCGCGCAGCTGGTCGTAGGTATCGCCCGACTCGACCAGGACGGTGACGCGCGGATCGCGCCGCATATTCACCGCCTTCTGCGACTTGCCCTTCGTCTCGAACCAGATCTCACCGTCGACCAGGCCGTACCACATCGCCGTGAGATGCGGCGTTCCGTTCTTGCCCAGGGTCGCCAGCGTGATGATGCGGCTGCGTTCCAGGAATTCGGTGATCTCCGTCTCGGACATCACGATCTGCGCGCGTTGGTTCACTCCCATGCGGTCACGATACTTTACGGCGTATGGCCGGCATCACAGCTCGGGAGCGGGCTGATCAGAGTCGCTTGTGCAGGGCGTCGGCGGCGGCCACGAGGTCGGCGGCCCAGCGCGCACCCGGGCGCCGGCCCATGCGATCGATCGGGCCGGATACCGAGACCGCCGCGATCACCTGGGACGACCCGTCGCGGACCGGCGCGGAGACACTGGCCACACCCGCGGACCGTTCGGCGGCGCTCTGCGCCCAGCCGCGGCGGCGGACCTCGGCCAGGGCCCGCTCGCCGAAGACCGCGTCGGCCAAGACGCCGCGCTGCAGTTCCGGGTCGGCCCAGGCCAGCAGGACCTTCGCGGCCGAACCGGCGGTCAGCGGCAGGCGGGCACCGACCGGGACGGTGTCGCGCAGGCCGGACGTGGGTTCGAGCGCGGCCACACAGATGCGGGAGTGCCCGTCGAGCCGGTAGAGCTGCACGCTCTCGCCGGTGATCTCGCGCAGCCGGGGCAGGATGACGGCGGCGGCGTCGAGCAGCGGGTCCTCGGCGGTGGTGGCCAGCTCCGACAGCGCCGGGCCGGGCCGCCACGAACCGGCGGCGTCGCGGGCCAGCATGCGATGGGTCTCGAGCCCCACGGCCAGCCGATGCGCGGTGGCCCGGGGCAGCCCGGTGCGGGTGCACAGCTCGTTGAGCCCACACGGTTGTTCGGCCACGGCGTAAAGCACGGCCATGGCTTTGTCGAGCACCCCGATACCGCTATGCTGTCTCATAGAACGATATTAGCGTCTCGCATAGTGAGATTGGCAAGTCTGATCGGACAGTGCGAGTACGCGCCTCCGGTGGACCTCTGACAAGAGGTTCACCTGCGAGTTCGCGACGGCGAAGCCGTCGCAGATGACACAGAGAGGTGATTGCCATGGCCGAACGGCCACGCACGCTGGCGGAGAAGGTCTGGGACCAGCATGTCGTCGCGCGGGGTGCGGGGGAGGGTGCGCAGCGCGAACCCGATCTCATCTATATCGATCTGCACCTGGTGCACGAGGTCACGAGCCCGCAGGCCTTCGACGGGTTGCGGGCGGCGGGCCGTCCGGTGCGCCGGCCGGATCTGACCATCGCGACCGAGGACCACAATGTGCCCACGGTCGATATCGATAAGCCGATCGCGGATCCGATCTCGCGCACCCAGGTGGAAACCCTGCGGCGCAATTGCGAGGAATTCGGCGTCCGGCTGTATCCGATGGGTGATATCGAACAGGGCATCGTGCACGTGGTCGGCCCGCAGCTGGGTTTGACCCAGCCGGGCATGACCGTGGTGTGTGGTGATTCGCACACCTCGACCCACGGCGCATTCGGCGCGCTGGCGATGGGTATCGGTACCAGCGAGGTCGAACATGTGATGGCGACGCAGACGTTGTCGCTGCGGCCGTTCAAGACCATGGCGATCAATATCGACGGCGAGTTGCCGCCCGGCGTCACGAGCAAGGACGTGATTCTGGCGGTCATCGCGAAGATCGGCACCGGCGGCGGGCAGGGCTATGTGCTCGAATACCGCGGCGAGGCCGTGCGCGCCATGTCCATGGAGGCGCGGATGACGATGTGCAACATGTCGATCGAGGCCGGCGCCCGGGCGGGCATGGTGGCCCCCGACGAGGTCACCTACGAATTCCTGAAGGGCCGCGAACATGCTCCCACCGGCGCGGACTGGGATGCGGCCGTGGCCGCCTGGGAGGCGCTGAAGACCGATCCCGACGCCACCTTCGACGCCGAGGTGCACCTGGACGCCTCGTCGCTGACGCCGTTCGTCACCTGGGGCACGAACCCCGGTCAGGGCGCCCCGTTGGGCGATGCGGTGCCGAATCCGGAGGATTTCGCCGACGAAAACGAGCGAGCGGCCGCTGAGAAGGCGCTGACTTATATGGATTTGGAGCCGGGTACTCCGCTTCGTGAGGTGTCCGTCGATACGGTTTTCGTGGGGTCGTGCACCAACGGCCGGATCGAGGATTTGCGGGCCGTGGCGGACGTTCTGAAGGGCCGTAAGGTGGCCGACAGCGTGCGGATGTTGATCGTTCCGGGCTCGATGCGGGTGCGCGCCCAGGCCGAATCCGAGGGTTTGGGCGAGATTTTCACCGCCGCCGGCGCGGAATGGCGTCAGGCGGGCTGCTCGATGTGCCTGGGAATGAATCCGGATCAGCTTTCTCCCGGTCAGCGGTGTGCTTCGACATCGAACCGCAACTTCGAGGGGCGTCAGGGTAAAGGCGGCCGCACGCATCTGGTTTCGCCGCAGGTCGCGGCCGCGACGGCGGTGCGGGGCCGGTTGTCGGCGCCTGCGGACCTGAACTGACCGGCCGGAATTCACCCCAGGACTACAGGAGCAACTATGGAACCGTTCAAGGTGCACAAGGGGATCGGCGTGCCGTTGCGCCGGTCGAATGTCGATACCGACCAGATCATCCCGGCGGTCTATCTGAAACGGGTGACCCGAACGGGATTCGAGGACGGTCTGTTCGCCGCCTGGCGTTCGGATCCGGCCTTCATTCTCAACACCAGCCCGTTCGACCGGGGAAGTGTGTTGGTCGCGGGACCGGATTTCGGTACGGGATCGTCGCGAGAGCATGCGGTTTGGGCATTGATGGACTATGGCTTCCGAGTGGTGATCTCTTCCCGCTTCGCCGACATCTTCCGGGGCAACGCCGGTAAGGGCGGCTTGGTGGCCGCGCAGATGTCACAACATGATGTCGAATTGCTCTGGAAGTTGATCGAAGAACATCCCGGCCTGGAATTGATCGTCGATCTCGAGGCACGCACTGTGGCCGCTGGAACCACCGTGTTGCCCTTCGATATTGACGACTACACCCGGTGGCGGCTGCTGGAAGGTCTGGACGACATCGGACTCACACTTCGGCAGGAAGAGGCCATCGAGCAGTTCGAAAAGGCAAGGCCGTCTTGGAAACCGACCACCATTCCAGCGGCTATTTCCGGGGACTGAACAGTCTCGAGTGTTAGCTGAGAGCAACCAATCGAGGTTGCTGCGCGTGTGCCACGCCACATGAAATTTGGCGTGGCACATAGACTCTTGCCCATTCAGGGTTTACCGTGGTACCTAGTCGGTCCGACGACGGGCCATTAGTCTGCGGAGGATTCAATGAACAAGGCGGAACTGATCGATGTTCTGACCGAGAAGTTGGGTACTGACAGGCGCACGGCCACTGCGGCAGTCGAGCACATTGTCGACACGATCGTGCGTGCGGTGAACAAGGGTCAGAGCGTCACAATCACCGGATTCGGTGTATTCGAACAGCGCAAGCGGGCGGCACGGGTGGCGCGTAATCCCCGCACCGGCGAGACGGTGAAGGTGAAGCCCACTTCGGTGCCCGCGTTCCGCCCGGGTGCGCAGTTCAAGGCGATCATCTCGGGCAAGCAGAAGATCGCGGCGGCCGGTCCGGCCGTGAAACGCGGTGTGGCAGCGCCGGTGTCGGGTGCGGCGAAGAAGGCCGCCAAGAAGACCACGGCCAAGAAGACCGCCGCGAAGAAGACCACGGCCAAGAAGGCGGCCCCGGCCAAGAAGACGACCGCCAAGAAGGCAGCCGCGAAGGCGCCCGCGAAGAAGGTGACCACGGCGAAGAAGACGACCGCGGCCAAGAAGGCTCCGGCCAAGAAGACCACGGCCACCAAGGCGACAGCCAAGAAGACCGCGGCGAAGAAGACGACCGCGGCCAAGACCGCGGCCAAGAAGGCGCCTGCCAAGAAGACCGCTGCCAAGCGCACGGCAACCAAGCGCACCACGCGGCGATAGCGAGTGACGCGACGACAATGACCCCGGTCCTTTGGGTCCGGGGTCATTGCGTTTTCGGGGCCGATGCGTTTTCGGACTCGACCGTGTTTTCTCGGATTCAGTGGGTACGCAGAGACCGATCGAGGTGATCGGCGGCGACCAGCCGCCCGTCGGCGACCGACAGCACCCACACGCTGCCCTTGCGGTTCCGGGCCGGCGGCAGGGTGAGACCGTCGTCGCCGGCCCAGCGTTGCAGCAGGTCCGGAATGACTTTGCCCTGACTGCACACGAGCGGAACGACGTCGGGGGAGACCAGTTCCCGCAGCCGATCCACACCGGCCTGCGGTGCTGCGGCATAACCGCTTTCCGACAGCAGCGGCTCGCGGGCGATGTCGAGGCCGAGGGCGTCGGCGGTCGGGGCGACGGTTTGCACACAGCGCAGCGGAGGCGCCGAGTACACCGCGCCCGGGCCGAAGGCGAGCAGATTCGGCGTCAGCACCTGAACCTGTGCGCGACCGGCCTTTTCCAGCGGTCGTTCGTCGTCGGGGCCGGTGAATCGGTCGCGACGGCCCGCTTTCGCATGCCGCACCAGCACCAGGGTCGCGGTATCCGGCGGCAGGCGCAGGAAATTGCGGATGATCCGGCGATCCATCGGGTAGGACAGTTGGTCCATCACCCGGTCCACCCGATGCCAGCGCAGCTGGTCGACTTCGGAATTGGTGACGAACTCGCCGTCGACGGGAGTGGCCGCCCAATAGTTCACCCGTTTGAGTTTGCGATGTCCGGGCACCGGGTATGTGACCCGACCGAGATAGCGCCCCAGACGGCAGTTCAGGCCGGTTTCTTCGGCCACTTCGCGCACGGCCGCGACCATTGCGGTTTCGCCCGGATCGAGCTTTCCCTTGGGCAGCGACCAATCGTCGTATTTCGGCCGGTGGACGAGCGCCACCTCGACCGGTCCGCCGTCGCGGGGCCGCCGCCACACCACCGCGCCGGCGGCGATGATGTTGGCGGTCACCCGCGGATCCGAGATGGTGTCGTCCGAACCGCTCTCACCTGCACCCACCTTGCCGTCGCTCATCGACCCGCCGGCGTCGCCGAGGCGATCGAGGGCGGTGTCACCGTCGTCCGGGGACCGATCGAAATCTCGTGTCGCCGAGGATTTCACTGCTGGTCCGGCCTCCGCAGTCGCATGAGGAACTCCTGATGGTCACGCACCTGCACGCCGCGACCCTCGGCGTCCGGGCTCGGCTGGGCCGCCCAGCTGCCATCGGGCTGCAGCACCCAGCACCGGGTCGCGGGATCGAGTGCGGAATCGAACACCACCGCCAGCCGCTCGCGCAGCTTCGGATCCTTCACCTGCGCCATGACCTCCACGCGCCGGTCGAGATTGCGGTGCATCATGTCGGCGCTGCCGATCCAGTACTCGTCCTGCGCCTGGAAATGCAGGATGCGCGAATGTTCCAGGAACCGGCCGAGAATCGAGCGCACCTCGATGTTGTCGCTCATCCCGGGCACACCCGGGCGCAGCCCGCAGATGCCACGCACCACGATCTGCACCGGAACCCCGGCCTGGGACGCGCGGTAGAGCGCGTCGATGATCTGTTCGTCGACGATCGCGTTGGCCTTGAGGCGAATACGCGCCGGCACGCCCTGGGCGGCCAGTTCGGTTTCGCGCCGGATCCGTTCCACGATGCCCGAGCGCACGCTGCTCGGCGCGACCAGGAGATTGCGGTAGTTGGCCTTTCGCGAATAGCCGGTCAGCGAGTTGAACAGGTCGGTGAGGTCGGCGCCGATTTCCGGTGCGGCGGTGAGCAGTCCGACGTCCTCGTAGAGACGCGCGGTCTTCGGGTTGTAGTTGCCGGTCCCGATATGGCAGTAGCGGCGGATGGTGGCCCCTTCGCGGCGCACCACCAGACAGGTCTTGCAGTGGGTCTTGAGGCCGATGAGGCCGTAGACCACGTGCACGCCCGCCTGTTCCAGGGCGCGTGCCCATTTGATGTTGGCCTGTTCGTCGAAGCGGGCCTTGATCTCGACCAGCGCGACGACCTGTTTACCGGCCTCGGCGGCATCGATGAGCGCGTTGACGATGGGAGAGTCGCCGGACGTGCGGTAGAGGGTCTGTTTGATGGCCAGCACCTGCGGATCGGCCGCGGCCTGCTCGATGAAACGCTGCACGCTGGTGGAGAACGAATCGTAGGGGTGGTGCACCAGCACGTCGGCCTCGCGCAGGGCGGCGAAAACGTTTCGCGGCGTTTCTCTTTCGCCGAACGCGGGCGGGGTGGCCGGAACGTAGGGCGCGTCCTTGAGCAGCGGCCGGTCGACACCGTAGACCTGCCACAGGCACGACAGGTCGAGCAGGCCCGGCACCTGGATCACATCGCCCGGGTCGACGTCGAGTTCGCGCAGCAGCAGCTCGAGCATGTGCTCGGTCATATCGTCGGAAACTTCCAGGCGCACCGGCGATCCGAAGCGGCGGCGGGCGAGTTCGCGTTCGAGGGCCTGCAGCAGATCCTCGTCGCGGTCCTCGTCGACCTCGAAGTCGGCGTTGCGGGTGATGCGGAACGAATGGTGTTCCACCACTTCCATTCCCGGAAAGAGCTGATCGAGGTGCGCGGCGATCAGATCTTCCATCGGCAGGAAGGCGGCCAGGCGGGGGACAGCGGTGAGGTCGGAATCCCGGCGGGCGCCGGGGGTTTCGGTGAGGGTGCGGCGCACCCGGACGAACCGGTCGACGTTGTCGGGCACCTTCACGCGGGCGAAATGCTCCCCGCCGGTCTCGGAATCCTTCACCGTGACAGCCAGATTCAGGCTCAGGCCGCTGATGTAGGGGAACGGGTGCGCGGGATCGACCGCGAGCGGAGTCAGCACCGGGAACACCTGGTCGAGGAAGTATCCCGACAGCCGGCTGCGTTCGTCGTCGTCCAGATCGGCCCAGCCGATGATGGCGATACCGTCCTCGGCCAGGGCGGGCCGCACCTGGTCGAGGAAGACCCGCGCATGCCGTCCGGCCAGTTCCTGGGTGCGCTCGGCGATGAGGGTGAGCTGTTCGGTGGGGGACAGGCCGTCGGCGGAGCGGACCGAGAGGCCGGCCTCGGCGCGGCGTTTGAGGCCGGCCACCCGCACCATGTAGAACTCGTCGAGGTTCGAGGAGAAGATGGCGAGGAATTTGGCGCGTTCCAGCAGCGGTTCCGAAGGATCCTCGGCCAGGGCCAGCACGCGGGCGTTGAAATCCAGCCAGCTCAGTTCTCGATTGAGGTAGCGATCGACGGGCAACTGTGCCGCGGCGGCCGTGGTGGGCGGTGGCGTGGCCGCCGGCGGGGCCGCCGGTAGCCGGGGCTGCTGCGGGACGGTCTCCGTGTCGCTCACGCTCACGATCATTCCTTACGGCTCGGGTGGTGTCGCGCTCGACACCACCGTTGTGCGGCCTCTCATAGGGGCCTGGCGATCATCTAGCACACATGTGACGGTGCGGCACACCTCCGAATGAGGTTCTCGTGAACACCTACCGGCCAGCCGATGTCGCGCACCAGCGCGGCGGTGGCCGGGCCGACCCCGAGCGACAGCGCACGGTCGAGATCCTCGGCGGTGTCGACGTCCAGTCGCAGACCGGGCCAGTGCCCGCCCAGTTCCACCGCGCCGGATTCCCGGTGGCGGCGCGCGGAATCCGCCCCGAAGCGGGGCAGCAGGGCGGCGGCATCGGCCGCCGCCGACGGGGCGAACGAATCCGCCGCGTGGGTGTGGCCGGCCGCGCGGACCAGCAGGGCCGCGGTGCCCCGGCCGGTGTGGTCGACGACCACGCAGCGCCCGATGACGGGGGCGGCGGCAAGCATCGACCGCAGCTCGTCGGCATGCACAGCCGGCAGATCGGCTTGCAGCGCAAGCAGATCGACCGCGCCGTGGCGCTCGCGGACGGCGGCGGCGGCCGATGCCAGCGCGGTGTTCAGGCCGTCGCTGTCCGAGGGAGGCCGGGCGGTATCGGCGGGAGCTGCCGTGGACGGGTCCGGATGCACCGCCGCACCGAGTTCGCGCACGACGGTCGCGACGCGCTGATCGGGTGTCACCACCGTGACCGAGCCCAGCCCGGCGGCCAGGGTCGCGGCGACCGTATCCGACAACATGGCCAGCACCAGCCGCGAGCGTTCGCCGGCCGGCAATCGGTCGGCGAGTCGGCTCTTGGCTCGGTCGAGGTGCTTGACCGCGATCACGGCGTGGACGGCATCCGGACGCATGCGTTCATGGTCGCACGTTCCGGGTGCCCTCCGCCGCGAAGCGGTCTGGGGCCCGCAGCCTGGGAGCGGTGACCGATCGAACACGCGAACCGCCGAGTACCGGGTACTCGCGTCGCGGCGAGTGGCATATTGAAACGATGACGAGGGCGGCAGTGATGGGTGCGGGATCCTGGGGTACCGCATTCGCGAAAGTGCTCAACGACGCGGGTACCGAGGTCACGATGTGGGCGCGGCGGCCCGAGATCGCGAAGGCCGTGGCGACCGAACATCGCAATCCCGCCTATCTACCCGATGTGTGGCTCGACGGGATCGCGGCGACCGACGATTACCGGGTGGCCCTCGACGACGCCGACATCGTCGTGCTGGCCGTTCCATCGCAGTCCTTGCGTCCCAACCTCGCGCACTGGCGCGCGGCCGTCCGCTCGGATGCGACGCTGCTGAGTCTGGCCAAGGGCATCGAGACCGGAACGTTGATGCGGATGAGCGAGGTCATCGCGGAGGTGACCGGCGCGGATTCCGGGCGCATCGCGGTGCTGTCGGGCCCGAACCTGGCTCGCGAGATCGCCGCCGAACAGCCCGCCGCCTCGGTGGTCGCCTGCTCCGACGCCGCGCGTGCGGAGGCCGTGCAGCATTCCTGCGCCACCGGCTATTTCCGGCCCTACACCAATACCGATGTGATCGGCTGCGAGATCGGCGGCGCGTGCAAGAACGTGATCGCGCTGGCGTGCGGAATCGCCGCGGGCATGGGGCTGGGCGACAATTCCGTCGCCAGTCTGATCACCCGCGGGCTGGCCGAGATCATCCGGCTCGGAGTGGCGCTGGGTGCGAATCCGGTCACGCTGGCCGGTCTGGCCGGGGTGGGCGATCTGGTGGCAACCTGCACCTCGCCGCTGTCGCGCAACCGGTCCTTCGGTCATGTGCTGGGCGCCGGCGGTTCGATGCGCGCCGCGCAGGACGCGACACATGGGCAGGTCGCGGAGGGTGTGAAGTCGTGTACTTCGATCCGGGCGCTGGCCGAGACCCACGATGTGGAGATGCCGCTGACCACCGCGGTGCATCGGGTCTGTCACGAGGAGCTCTCGGTTTCCGATGCCGTCGGGCAATTACTCGGTCGGCGGATTAAACCGGAATGAATGATTTCGGTGCGGCCGGGGTACGGTTCGGACTATGACAAACCGGATCAGGGTTGCGGTGGTGTTCGGTGGCCGCAGCAACGAGCACGCCGTGTCGTGCGTTTCGGCCGGCATGGTGCTGACCAACCTGGATCCCGAACGCTACGAGGCGGTGCCCATCGGCATCACCCGCGAGGGCGCGTGGGTCCTCAGCGGCGCCGATGCGCGCGCACTCGCCATCCGCGAACGCGCGCTGCCCACGGTCGACTCGGCCGGCACCGTGCTGACCCTGGCCGCCGATCCGAGCCGCTCGGGCGCCCTGGTCGCGCTCGACGGCGCCGAAGCGGTACTGGGCGTGGTCGACGTGGTGTTCCCGGTACTGCACGGGCCGTGGGGTGAGGACGGCACTCTGCAGGGGCTGCTGGAGTTGGCGGGTGTGCCCTACGTCGGTCCCGGCGTGCTGGCCAGCGCCACCGGAATGGACAAGGAATTCACCAAGAAACTGCTTGCCGCGGAAGGACTTCCGGTCGGCACGCAGGTGGTGCTGCGCCCCGGCACCGATTCGGTGAGCGAGGCCGACCGCGACCGGCTCGGCCTGCCCGTCTTCGTCAAACCCGCGCGCGGGGGCTCCTCGATCGGCATCACCAAGGTCGAGGACTGGATCGATCTCGATTCGGCGATCGCCGCGGCCCGCCTGCACGATCCGAAGGTGATCGTGGAAGCCGCCATCGTCGGACGCGAAGTCGAATGCGGCGTACTGGAATTCCCGGACGGCCGGGTGGAGGCCAGCGTGATCGCCGAGATCCGGATGCCCGGCGACGAGCTCTCCGAGAGCGAAACCGCCTCCGGCGCACCGCAATTCTACGATTTCGACACCAAGTACCTCGACGACGTGTGCGAGTTCGACATCCCGGCCAAGCTGAACGACGATATCTCACAACAGATCCGGGAACTCTCGGTGCGGGCGTTCCGGGCGCTGGACTGCCAGGGGCTGGCGCGGGTCGACTTCTTCGTCACCGAATCCGGACCGGTGATCAACGAGATCAACACTCTGCCCGGATTCACCTCCATCTCCATGTATCCGCGCATGTGGGATGCCACCGGAATCGACAATCGCACCCTGATCACCACCCTCATCGAGACGGCACTGACCCGGGGCACCGGACTGCGCTGAGCGGCGGTGCGGTGGGCGTGATCTGGGTGCGGTGATTGTCGCGAAGACTCCGCCCGGGTCGGCGCTGCTGATCATCGCGGTCGCGTCCGCCGAGGTGGGTTATCGGAAGATGACCGGCCGCGCCACGCTGCCGTGGATGCGCTGGTCCGCCGGGCCGAGCGCGGCGGGGATCGGATTCGATCTGTGCGGCAACAGCTTTCAGTTCGGAACGGGGTTCGGATCGAGCGGCTTCGCCGGCACGGACTTCGCGATCGTGTTCGAGATCTCCTGCAGCGGAGAGGGACCCGCCTTGGCGGGCATGGTGACGGCGATATACGTGCCCCGATCCACCGCATACCAGGTGCCGGAGGTCACGCCGCTGGTCTGATCGCGCACCTCGAACCAGTTGACTCCGTTGACCACCTGCAGGGCGGACGCCTTGGTGAATTCCAGGGGCCGGTCCAGCCCGCAGCGCAGCACGATCGGATCGCTGCCGTCCAGCAGCTGCCAGGCCGCGGTGGCAGGCGGAGCCGGCTGGGCGAGCTCGGATCTGGTGTAGTCGTCGCCGAGTGACTCCGGCAGCGCGGCCAGCAGGGTGGTGCAATCCTGGCTCGACGCGGCGGGCGCCGGTACCGAGCCCAGCGCCAGCGGCTCACGATCGGCGGACTGTCGCGACATGGCCGCGATGACGAGGACGACGACGATCAGCGCGACCGGAAGTGCGACAGCGGTCGCGATCAGCGCCGGATGCGGCTGCTGGCCGGAGTCGTCGGAGGCGTGCTCGGCGGCAGATGCGGTGGCCGGCGAGGCGTCGCGGTCGGAGCCGTCGGTCTTCTCGGTCTCGGGGGTTTCGGCCACGGTCGGCGCGGAGTTCTCGGACCGGGCGGAAGCGGGTTCCGGGTCGGCCGCGGCCGGGCGGCCGGGCTCGGACTCCGGTCGGTCGGGCTGCGGGGTGTCCGCTGTCGGCCGGTCCGTCTCGCTACTCATCCGGGATTCGTCTCCACTCGTGCCGGGCGGGCGTCGCGCCGGGCTGATTGTCTGGAAATGCGTGTTCGAGGGTATCGAACGGCCGTCGGCGCGCTCCCACGGCCGCCGCGTCCGAGAGGAGGCCGCGGCGGGCCGGTGCCGCTGCCCAGGCACAGGGTAGCGTCGGAGTGTGGTGTCCCCGGTGACCTGACCGGGTCTGGAGAAGGAGAGCGACATCACCGAGAGCGGCCCGCGCACCGTGCGCGACCTGGGCGAATTCGCATTGATCGAACGGATGAACGCCGGGCGGTCGTTCGGTGGTGGCGTCGAGCTGGGCCCGGGGGACGATGCGGCGGTGGTCGCGGCGCCGGCGGGGCGCTACGTGGTCAGCACCGACATGCTCGTGCAGGACCGGCATTTCCGGCTGGACTGGTCGCGGCCGCAGGACATCGGGGCCAAGGCGATCGCGCAGAATGCCGCCGACGTGGTCGCCATGGGTGCCACGCCCAGCGCGTTCGTGGTGGCGCTGGGCTGCCCCGCCGAGACGCCGGTGACGTTCGTCGACGGATTGGCCGACGGCATGTGGGCGGAGGCCCGGCGGGCCGGGGCACCGATCGCCGGGGGCGATGTGGTGCGCAGCCCGCAGCTGGTGATCTCGGTGACCGCATTCGGTGACCCCCGCGGCCGGGCCGTGTTGCGCTCGGGGGCGCGCGACGGCGATATCGTCGCGGTCGCCGGCCGGCTCGGCTGGTCGGCGGCCGGGCTGGCGGCCCTGTCGGCCGGTGCGGACAGCGGTTCCGATGCCGAGTTGTTCGCCGATGTGGTTGCCGCCCATCGTGTTCCGCGACCGCCCTATTCCGCCGTGCTGGAGCTGCCGGACGCTACGGAGATCACCGCGATGACCGACGTCTCCGACGGACTGCTCGCCGATCTGTCGCATATCGCCGAATCCTCCGGTGTGGCGGTTGATGTCGACTCGGCGGCGGTGGCGGATCCGGCCCTGTCACCGGTCGCCACCGCGCTGCATGCCGATCCGCTCGGCTGGGTGCTCACCGGCGGTGAGGATCATGCCTTCGCCGCGACCTTCGGGGCCGGCACAGTGGTGCCGCCGGGCTGGCGGCCGATCGGCCGGGTGTGCACCGGCTCGGGCGTTTTCGTCGACGGAGCGCGGTGGTCGGGGCCGCTGGGCTGGGAGTCGTTCGGAGGGGGTGAATAGCGGTGCGGCGCGACGATGCGACGGCGGGTGGGCGGCGTGACGACGCCGAGCCGTGGCGACTATCTTGTCCCGACATGGGCGCGAAACCACTGCCGCAGATCATCGATACGGGCTGGGCCGAGGCATTGGAACCGGTGACGGACCGGATCTCCGAGATGGGAGAATTCCTGCGGGCGGAGAATGCCGCCGGCCGTGGCTACTTTCCCAAGGGCGAGAACGTCTTACGCGCCTTCACCCGTCCCTTCGACAAGGTGCGCGTGCTGATCGTCGGGCAGGATCCGTATCCGACTCCCGGTCATGCCATGGGGTTGAGTTTCTCGGTGGCGCCGGATGTTTCGCCGGTGCCGCGCAGCCTGGCCAACATCTTCTCGGAATATTCGCGTGATCTCGGCCATCCGACCCCGTCGTGCGGCGACCTGTCGCCGTGGTCGGATCAGGGTGTGCTGCTGCTGAACCGAGTGCTGACCGTCTCGCCCGGCCAGCCCGCCTCGCATCGCGGCAAGGGCTGGGAAGCGGTGACCGAGCAGGCGATTCGCGCGCTCGTGGCGCGTGAGCAGCCCCTGGTCGCGATCCTGTGGGGCCGCGACGCCTCGACGTTGAAGCCGATGCTCGGCGATGTCCCGACCATCGAATCCGCCCATCCCTCACCGCTGTCCGCCTCACGTGGTTTCTTCGGATCGAGGCCTTTCTCCCGCACCAACGAATTGCTCGGTACATTGGGGGCCGCCCCGGTCGATTGGCGCTTGCCCTGACCGCGGCGTAACAGTTCGAGCGAAACAGGAGCAGATGCATGCAGATCACATCCGTGCGCGGTGCCGTAGTCGCCGTTGCCGCCGGTGCGGCGGTCCTCGGCGCACCCGCGATGGCGCAGGCCGCCGGCCTGCCGCTGGAGCCGGCCACCCCGCAGGAAGAGGTCACCACCACTCAGCACGCGGGACCGGTGCTGGCCCTGTGGGATCCGCAGACGGGTTCGTCGTCGCTGTCGTCCAATGTCAACGCGCGCGGTCTGTGCATCTTCCAGAGCATCAGCGCCACGGGTGGATTGGACTGCTTCAACGGCGCCCAGTAATCGGGCGGCGGGCGATCATCCGGATCTCGCTCGCCAGGGAGAACGGTTCGATTCGGCGGGCCTCGTCGGCGGCGAATCCGAACTTTCGATAGAAATTCCGGGCGCGTGGATTCTCCTCGAACACCCATAACGCGGTGTCGGTGTCGGGGAGGAGAATCGCACGCAGCAATTCCTGTGCGACGCCGGTGCCGTATCGGTCGGCCCGGACGTAGAGCGCATACAGTTCCCGATCGGCGACGCGCGGTTCGTCGCGAGGCGGTCCGGCGTGCGCGAATCCGAGGACGCGGTCGCCGGGGGCGCGGGTGTCGTCGACGGCCAGCACGATGGCGTGCGCCGTTCGATCGGCCGCCGCGCTCTCGTCGATCGAGTCGATGAGAGCGGCCCACCGGCCGGCGCGGCGGTCGACGTCGAAGGCGGCGAGCACGTGCTCGGGCACCAGTCCGCGGTAAGCCTCACGCCACGATTCGATATGGCAGATCGCGAGATCACGGGCGTATTCGGTGGACGCCGTCACGATCTGCGGGCGGTGCGGGTTCATCCTGCCGTCCCGCGTGCCCGGCCGGGTGACCACATGACAACGCCCCGGTCACCCTGTGGGTGCGCCGGGGCGTCGAAGATGTCTACGCAGCTCAGCCGCGAACAACCTTTCCGGCCTTCAGGCAGGAGGTGCAGACGTTCATGCGGCGGGTGTTGCCGGGGGCAACCTGGGCACGAACGGTCTGGATGTTCGGGTTCCAGCGACGGTTGGTGCGCCGGTGCGAGTGCGAAACCGACTTACCGAAGCCGGGGCCCTTGGCGCAGACGTCGCAGACGGCAGCCATAGTCGCGAGCTCCTTCATGTCATGGGGGACCGCTGTCGGTGAGACAGCCTGTCCGGAAACTTTATCCTCAATGCCTACCGGCGCTACCGCCGGTGAACGCAACCGGCAGGGGCCGCGTGAGGCAACCCTGCAAGAGTAGCGGTCGGCCGTATTCGATGTCCAATCGCCCCGGGGCTCGCCTCGGCTACCCCTGCGCGGCCGCCTCGTCTCCGCCGCCGGAGCCGCGTCCCTACCCGGCTTCGCGTGTCGAGGGTGTCGGTGCGGACGACTACCCTGGCTGGCGGATTCGACGGTGTGATCGCGGTGGCGGGAAGGACGGTGACGTGCGCGGGGTCCGGGAGAGGCTCGATGCGGCCGCACTGCGGCAGTGGGGTGCGCTGTGTGTGGAACGTCTGCTCGCGCACCGCGAGGAGATCAACGCGCTGAACGTCTTCCCGGTGGCCGATTCCGACACCGGAACCAATCTGCTCATCACCATGCGCGCCGCACTCGCGGCGACACACGAGCACGGCGCCGCCGGCCCGCCCGGCGCCGCCGCCGATCCGCTCGGCGCCATGGCCCGGGCCGCGACCGCCGCGGCGTGCGGTAATTCGGGGATCATCCTGTCGCAGGTGCTGCGGGGGCTGGCCGAATCGGCCGATCGCGACGACCTCACCGCGGCCACGCTGCGCACCGCGTTGCGCCGGGCGGCGGTCCTGGTCCGGGAATCGCTGAGCGAGCCGGTCGAGGGCACCATGCTCACCGTGCTGGAAGCGGCCGCGGACCGAGCCGAGGACTGCGCGGAGGAGACGGTGGCCGCGGTGGCCGTCGCCGCCGCCGACGGCGCGGTGAAGGCACTGGGGGAGACACCGTCACAACTGGTCGTGCTGCGTGCGGCCGGTGTGGTCGATGCCGGGGCGCGCGGGCTGCTGGTACTGCTGGACGCCCTGGTGGAGGTGTGCACCGGGAGCGCGCCCGCGCGTCCGGTCTACCGGGTGACGGCTTCGGGTCCCGCGCGGACGGCGGCCGGACCGGCGCGTCACGCTGCCGGCGATGCGGATCCGCCGGACGTGCATGCGAACGACACCGCGGTGCATGCGGATTCGCCTTCGGGGCGGCCGGGGAACGCCCCGGTGGAAGTGATCGCGGGCGACGGCCCCGTGACGAGTCGCGCCGTACCGCGGGGGAATTCCGATTACGCGCACATCGTGAGTGCACAGAACGGTTCGAAAGATGCTGTGCTGCCGGTGATGTCGCCGCGGCGCGCGTCCGGCACGGAGGCCGTGCGGCGTGCCGGGAAGGAATCCGGCCGGCGCGACCGGGCGAGCGTGCCCCACTACGAGGTCATGTTCCGGATCGTCGAGACCGATCCGGTGCGGATCGACCGGCTGCGTGATGCCCTTGCCGCGCTGGGGGATTCGGTGGTCGTGGTCGGCGACGGCGAGGGCAGCTGGTCGGCGCACGTGCATTGCGCCGATGCCGGCGCCGCGGTGGAGGCGGGTCTGGCCGCCGGAGCCCTGGGCAATATCCGGATCGAGGGTTTGTTCGGTACTTCCGTTGCCGCGCAAGGACAGTCCGATCGAGGCATTCTCGCGATCGCCACCGGCGCGGGGGCGGTGCGGTTGTTCGAGGATGCCGGTGCGGTCGTGCTCACCGGCGCGGTGACCGCCGATCGACTGCTCGCCGCCATTCGCGCGATGCCGCAGCGGGAAGTGCTGGTGCTGCCCAACGGGGCGTTGCCGGCGCCGGAGCTGGTGGCGATCGGCATGGCCGCCCGGGACGGGTGGCGTGAGGTGATGATGCTGCCCAGCGGCTCCATGGTGCAGGGGCTGGCGGCGCTCGCCCTGCACGACAGCGGCAGCCTGGCCGTCGACGACGCGCTGACGATGTCCCAGTCGGCCGCCAGTACCCGGTGGGGTGCGGTCCGCGTCGCCGCCGAACGCGCGCTGACCATCGTCGGCACGTGCGAGCAGGGCGACGGGCTCGGCCTCGTGGGCCATGACGTGGTCGTCATCGATCCGGACCTGCGCCTGGCCGCCCGCACCCTGCTCGATCGCATGCTCGGCCTGGGCGGGGAACTGGTGACGCTGCTGCTCGGCGCGCAGGCGCCGGCCGGGTTGGCGGACGAGCTCACCGCACACATCACCACGGAATTTCCCGGCGTGGAGGTCGTCACCTACGACGGCGGTCAGGCCGTGGACCTGGTCCAGATCGGGGTGGAGTAGATGGCGACACTGAGCGACCGGCTCGATCACGTGCTGGGGGTGAAGGCGGCCGAACCGCTGGCCGACGCCTTCGATATGCATATCGTCGAGGATCTCTTGCGGCACTATCCGCTGCGTTACGCCACTCAGGGCCAGCCGCTCACCGAGGAGGCCCCCGAGGAGGGCGCCCACATCACGGTGGTGGGCCGGGTGAGCAAGACCGAACTGCGGCCGATGCGCCAGCGTCGCGGCAAACTGCTCAAGGTGGAACTCGACACCGGCTCCGCGAAACCGGTGGAGATCACCTTCTTCAACGGCGACAAGGTGAATTACCTTGTCAAACAGGGTGTTCGAGCCATGATGTCGGGGACCGTGCACTGGTGGCGGCCGGACCGCTGGAATCTGTCGCATCCGTCGTATCTGATCCTGCCCGAAACAGCCGAATCGGTGGACAGTCTCACCTCCGTGCGTGGCGGCGGCGCCCTCCGCGGTCTGGCGGAGAGCGCGAAAGGCGCTGAGGGCGTGGATATCTCGTTCTTCGAACGGGAGTACATCCCGGTGTATCCGGCGACGGCGAAGGTGCAGAGCTGGGACATTCTGGCGTGTGTGCGGCAGGTGCTCGACCAACTGGACCCGATCGATGATCCGCTGCCGCAGGACCTTCGCCAAGACCACGAACTGCTTCCCGTCTCGGACGCGCTGCGGCTGATCCACCTGCCCGAACGCAAATCCGATATCGACCAGGCACGCCGGCGGCTGCGCTTCGACGAGGCGCTGGCGCTGCAGCTGGTTCTGGCCCAGCGCCGCCACGACGCCGCCGGGCGCACCGCCCGGCCGTGCCCGCCGCGCTCCGACGGTATCGCCGCCGAATTCGAACAGCGCCTGCCGTTCGAGTTGACCGCCGGCCAGAACAAGGTGATCGCCGAGATCTCCGCAGACCTGTCGCGACCGCATCCGATGCACCGGTTGTTGCAGGGGGAGGTCGGTTCCGGTAAGACCATCGTCGCCCTGCACGCGATGTTGCAGGTGGTCGACGCCGGACTGCAGTGTGCCCTGCTGGCGCCGACGGAAGTCCTTGCCGCCCAGCATTATCGGTCGCTGCGGTCGATGCTCGGCGATCTCGGTGACGCGGGTGAACTGGGCGCCGCCGACCATGCCACCAAGGTAGTGCTGCTGACCGGTTCGATGTCGGCGAGTGCGAAGAAGGCGGCACTGCTGGACGTGGTGACCGGGACGGCCGGCATCGTGATCGGCACGCACGCGCTGATCCAGGACGCGGTCGAATTCTTCGATCTGGGCATGGTGATCGTCGACGAACAGCACCGCTTCGGCGTGGAGCAGCGAGACGCGTTGCGCGCCAAGGCGAAAGACGGCATCACCCCGCATCTGCTGGTGATGACCGCGACGCCGATTCCGCGCACCATCGCGATGACCACCCTCGGCGATCTGGAAACCTCCACCCTGACCGAACTGCCGCGCGGCCGCTCACCCATCACCACCCGGGTGGTGCCGGCCCGAATGAAACCGGCATGGGTCGAGCGCGCCTGGGAGCGGATCCGGGAAGAGGTGGCGGCGGGCCGGCAGGCCTATGTGGTGTGCTCGCGCATCGGCGACGAGGAGGACGACGGCGCACCCAAGAAGGGCGCCAAGTCGAAAGGTAAGGGCCGCGCACAAACCGGCGACGACACGGGCGAGGCGCCGACCACCCACGCCGCGGTCGACGTCTTCGAGACGCTGCGCACCGGGCCGCTGGCGGATCTGCGTCTCGGACTGTTGCACGGCCGGCTGCCGGCCGACGACAAGGATCGCGTGATGCGCTCGTTCAACGACGGCGATATCGATGTGCTGGTCTGCACCACCGTCGTCGAGGTCGGCGTCGATGTGCCCAACGCGACCGTCATGGTCATCGTGGACGCCGACCGGTTCGGCGTCAGCCAGCTGCATCAGCTGCGCGGCCGCGTGGGCCGCGGCAAGCATCCCGGTCTGTGCCTGCTCATCACCGAAACCTCGCCGATGGGTACGGCCATGGCACGGCTGGAGGCGGTGGCCGGCACGCTCGACGGTTTCGAACTGTCGGTGCTCGATCTGCGGCAGCGCCGGGAGGGCGATGTGCTGGGTTCGGCGCAGTCGGGTACCGCGCGCAGCCTGAAACTGCTCTCCTTGCTCGACGATCTCGACGTCATCACCACCGCCCAGGTGCTGGCGCGGGAGGTCGTCGACGCCGATCCGGGGCTGACCGACCATCCGGGATTGGCGAATATGATGCATGCCGCCGTCGATTCCGAGCGGCTGGAATATCTGGCGAAGTCCTGATCAGCGGACCGCGGGCGGGTACGGCAGATCGACGCTGGAGTTCTCGGTGACCGCCAGC
Organism: Nocardia mikamii NBRC 108933; assembly: GCF_001613505.1. Taxonomy (GTDB): domain Bacteria; phylum Actinomycetota; class Actinomycetes; order Mycobacteriales; family Mycobacteriaceae; genus Nocardia; species Nocardia mikamii. The sequence continues at coordinate 269,732 of NZ_BDCM01000014.1, read as the reverse complement.
GGGCGGCCGATCTGCGGGAACGCGCGCTGCGGGCAGGCGGGCCGCTCGCACACCTTGCATCCGGCGCCGATCGGCACTGCCGCGGCCGGCTCGTCGAGCTGCAGGCCTTGCGAATACACCAGTCGATCGGCGTATTCGATATCGCAGCCCAGCCCGACCGCGAATTCCTTGGTGGCGGTGCCGAATCCGTGCGGACTGGGATAGGTCGTGCGCGCGATCCACAGATAGCGGCGACCGTCCGGCATGGCCGCGACCTGCGTGAGGATCCGGCCGGGATGGGAGAACGCCTCGTGCACCACCCACAGCGGACAGCTGCCGCCCACCCGGGAGAAGTGAAAGGCGGTGGCGGACTGGCGTTTCGAGATATTCCCCGCGCGGTCGGTGCGGACGAAGAAGAACGGCACTCCGCGCTGCCCCTGCCGCTGCAGGGTGCTCAGCCGGTGACAGACCGTTTCGAAGCCGACCTCGAAACGCAGGGAGAGCAGGTCGATGTCGTAGGACAGTTCCTCGGCCGACCGCAGGAACCTCCCGTACGGCAGCACCACCGCGCCCGCGAAATAGTTGGCCAGGCCGACCCGGGCCAGGGCCCGCGATTCACCGACCAGCGACGGGGTCGCGTCGAGGACCTCGTCGAGCAGATCGCCGTGCAGCAGGAAGGCGAGCGTGGTGGCGATCTGGAATGCGCGCTGACCGGGGCGCAGCCGGCGCGCGAGGATGAGGGTGCGGGTCTCGGGGTCGTAGCGCCGCTTCGGAACGGCGGGATCGGCGCCGTCGCCGCGGACCAGAACGGTGACTCCGGCTCGCTCCTCGGCCACGCGGGCCAGTTGGCGATCGATCGATCCGATGGTCAGCCCGCATTCGTCGAACAGTCGTTCGGCGGCCAGATCCAGTTGAGGGATGTGGTTGTGATGGTCGTAGAAGAAGTCACGCACATCCTCGTAGGGCATCGGGACGCCGGGCGCCCCGGCGGGGGCGGCGACCTTCGACGACAACAGATCGAGCTGATCGGTCGTGGCGCGCAGACGGCGATGCATCGCGACGATGGTCTTGGCGACCTCCGGCAGCCGGGTGGCGAGATCTTCGACCTCCGCGGCCGGCGGGGCGGTACCGCCGGCCGCCTCCACCAGCACCTCGTGCAGGTCCGACACCAGGCGTGCGTCGGAGTCGGCGGCGAAGAATTGCACATCCAGATCGAAGGTCGAATTGAGCTTCAGGAGAACGGGAATCGTCAGGGGCCGCTGGTCGCGTTCGAGCTGATTGAGATAGCTGGGCGAAAGCTCCAACGACTTGGCCAGGGCGGCCTGGGTCATCCGTCGTTCTTCGCGCAACCGCCGTAACCGGGCACCCGCATACATCTTGCGCACGCCGCAGATGCTACCTTCACATCTTCGCAATCATTGCAATTTCGCGAGTCGGCGCGTACAAAAATCTGCTGTTGCAAGCGGTTTTGATCAACTTCGGTGATGCGTAGCGTGCGAAGTATGGGGACGGATCCAGTGGGTGGGCGATAGCGGAAGTGCTGCTCGGAGGTGGTGAACTACCGGGTGGAAAAGGTTGCCGGAAAGCCTGCTGGTGCGCGCCGGAGACAGATTTCCGACAGCCTGACCGGTCGGCGACCCGCGTCCGGGCGAGTCGCCGACCGAACGGCATCAGCGCACCAGGGCGGCCGCCTCGACCATATTGCGCAGCGACGCCTCCACCTCGGCGCGGCCGCGGGTCTTGAGCCCGCAGTCCGGATTCACCCACAGCCGCTCCGCCGGAACGGCTTTCATCGCTTCACGCAGCGAGTTCTCGATCTCGCTCACGCTCGGCACCCGCGGCGAGTGGATGTCGTAGACGCCGGGCCCGATGCCGAGCGCGTATCCGGCGGTGGTGAGATCGTCGAGGATCTCCATATGCGAGCGCGCCGCCTCCACCGACGTGACATCGGCATCCAATGCCGCGATGGCGCCGATGATCTCGCCGAATTCGGAGTAGCACAGATGGGTGTGGATCTGGGTGTCGTCGCGGACCCCGGCGGTGGCCAGGCGGAACGCGCCCACGGCCCAGTCCAGGTACTGGCGCTGATCATCGCGGCGCAGGGGCAGCAGCTCCCGCAGCGCGGGTTCGTCGACCTGGACGATGCGGATGCCGGCGGCCTCCAGATCCACCGTCTCGTCGCGAATGGCCAGCGCCACCTGCCGCGCGGTGTCGGCGAGCGGCTGATCGTCGCGCACGAACGACCAGGCCAGAATCGTGACCGGGCCGGTCAGCATGCCCTTGACCGGCTTGCCGGTCAGCGATTGGGCGTAGGTGCTCCACTCGACGGTCATCGGCGCGGTGCGCACGACGTCGCCGTAGAGGATCGGCGGGCGCACGCAGCGGGTGCCGTAGGACTGCACCCAGCCGTTGTCGGTGGCGGCGAATCCGTCGAGCTGTTCGGCGAAGTACTGAACCATGTCGTTGCGCTCGGGTTCGCCGTGCACGAGGACGTCGAGCCCCAGATTCTCCTGTAGCGCAATCACATCCGCGATCTCGGCGCGCATCCGCTCGCGATATTGCGCGTCGTCGATCGTGCCGGCGCGCAGGTCCGCTCGGGCGGTGCGGATCGCGGTGGTCTGCGGATAGGAGCCGATCGTGGTCGTCGGCAGCAGCGGCAGGCGCAGCTGTGCGCGCTGCAGCTCGCGGCGGCGCTGCGCCGGCGCCCGCCGCGCCTGATCCTCACCGAGGCCGGCGAGCCGGGCCCGCACCGCCTCGTTGTGCAGACGCGAATCGCAGCGACGGCTCTCGATCGCGGCGCGCGATGCGTCGAGCTCCGCGGCGACCGCCTCGGGGCCCGCGCCGACCGCGTGCGCCAGGACCCGCACCTCCTCGATCTTCTCGGCGCCGAAAGCCAGCCACGACCGCAACACCGGATCCAGACCGGGCTCCGCGTCCAGCGAATACGGCACATGCAGCAGTGAACTCGAGGTCGACACCGCCAGCGCGCCGACCGAACCCAGCAGGGTGGCCAGCTCGCTCAGCGCCGCTTCCAGGTCCGTGCGCCAGATGTTGCGGCCGTCCACCACGCCGGCCACCACCAGTTTGTCCGCCAGGGCGGGGACGGCAGCGACCTCGGAAATGGTTGTGCCGGACCGGAAGTCGAGTGCCACTCCCTCGACGGGGGTGGCGGCCAGCACGCTCAGCGCCGGGCCCGGGGAGCCGAAGTAGGTGGCCACCAGGATGCTCGGCCGCCGGTCCCCGTCGGTCAACGCGGCGTAGGTGGTGCCGACGGTGCCCATTTCCGCCTCGGAGAGGTCGCGCACCAGCACGGGTTCGTCGATCTGGACCCAGGCGGCGCCCGCGTCGGCCAGCCGGGCCAGCAGGTCCCGGTACAGCGGGATCAGCTCGGCCAGCCGGTCCATCGGCGCGACGCCGTCGACACCTTTGGACAGGGCCAGGAAGGTCAGCGGGCCGATCACCACCGGGCGGGCGGCGATGCCCAGCTCACGCGCCTCGCGCAGCTGGCCGAGCAGTGCCGACGGATCGAGGGCGAACCGGGTGTCCGGGCCGATTTCCGGCACCAGATAGTGGTAGTTGGTGTCGAACCATTTGGTCATCTCCAGTGGTTCGACGCCCTCGGCGCCGCGCGCGGCGGCGAAATAGCGGTCCAGCGGATCGGCGATGCCGGCGACTCGAGGCGGCAGCGCGCCCAGCATGACCGCGGTATCGAGCATCTGGTCGTAGAACGAGAAGGTGCCCACCGGTACCGCGTCGAGGCCGGCCTCGCGCGCCGCGGTCCAGCCCTGCGCACGCAGCCGCCGGGCGACGGCCCGCAGTTCGGCGGCGTCGATCCGGCCGGCCCAATAACTTTCGACGGCACGTTTGAGTTCGCGCCGCGGCCCGATGCGCGGCAGGCCCAGAACCGTTGCGGTGAAACGAGTATGCGTTGTGACAGTCACGGTGTTCTCCAGGAGTGGAAGCCACAGGTCACCGCCGCACGACGGACGAAGCCCCGAAAAACACTGCCGCACCGGGGTATTCCGGTGTGCCGCGGGTCCGCCCGCCCGATCCACGAGGCGGTGGCCGCCGGATACGGCGTATCCGGCACAACCGGCAGGTCTTCGGACTCACAGGCATCGGTCGTGCGGACCGTCCGGAGAGGGGCCCCGGATGTCGCCTACTGGCCGTCGCTTCCCGGAATGGATCCAGTGCTCATGACGGCGGTCGTTCCTGTTCACCGCTGCGGGACAGTCCCGGATTCTCACCGGGTTCCCTCTCGCCGGCCCGCGAGGACCGGTTTCGACGCTGCGCGCGACGCTCGGGGCTCCAACTCGTCGACGGCAGCGAACCAGCTGCGTTCCCGAGCGTAATCCACCGCGAGCGGCATGGGAAACACCGCCCGCGCGGTCGCCTATGTTTCCGCTGGAAGAACACAACTTCGCAGACTCGCCGATCCGGTTTGTGAGGATGGCTGCGAAGCCGTATTCACTGTCCGGCCCCGCTCATCGGGCAGGTACCTTTATCGAATGTTCTCCAAAGTGCTGGTCGCCAACCGCGGGGAAATCGCCATCCGTGCCTTCCGTGCCGCCTACGAGCTCGGCATCGGCACCGTGGCGGTTTTCCCCTACGAAGATCGCAACTCGGTGCATCGCCTCAAGGCCGACGAGTCGTATCAAATCGGTGTCCCCGGACATCCCGTGCGTGCCTACCTCTCGATTCCCGAGATCATCAGCGCCGCCAAGTCGGCCGGCGCCGATGCGGTCTACCCCGGCTACGGCTTCCTGTCGGAGAATCCGGACCTCGCGGCGGCGTGTGCGGCGGAGGGCATCACCTTCATCGGTCCCTCGGCCGAGGTGCTCGAACTGACCGGTAACAAGGCCCGGGCCATCGCGGCGGCGAAGGCCGCCGGGCTTCCGGTGCTGAACTCCAGCGCGCCCTCGGCCGATGTCGAGGAGTTGCTGCGTGCTTCGGAGCAGATGGAGTTCCCGGTGTTCGTGAAGGCGGTCGCCGGTGGCGGTGGCCGGGGTATGCGCCGGGTGGCGGACCGGGTGCAGCTGCGCGAGGCGATCGAGGCGGCCATGCGCGAGGCGGAGTCGGCGTTCGGGGACGCGACGGTGTTCCTCGAGCAGGCGGTGATCAACCCGCGTCATATCGAGGTGCAGATCCTGGCCGATCAGCACGGCAACGTCATGCATCTGTTCGAGCGCGACTGTTCGCTGCAGCGGCGGCACCAGAAGGTGATCGAGCTGGCGCCCGCGCCGAATCTGGATCCCGCGCTGCGGGAACGTATTTGCGCGGACGCGGTGGCCTTCGCGCGGCAGATCGGGTACTCCTGCGCCGGCACCGTGGAGTTCCTGCTCGACGAGCGCGGCCGTCACGTGTTCATCGAGATGAACCCGCGCATCCAGGTCGAGCACACGGTGACCGAGGAGATCACCGACGTCGACCTCGTGCAGTCGCAGCTGCGCATCGCGGCCGGCGAGTCGCTGGCGGATCTGGGGCTGAGCCAGGACAGCGTGTCGATCCACGGTGCCGCGCTGCAGTGCCGGATCACGACCGAGGATCCGGCCAACGGCTTCCGCCCCGACACCGGACGCATCACCGCCTACCGCTCGCCCGGCGGCGGTGGTATCCGCCTCGACGGCGGTGCGAACCTCGGCGCCGAGGTCGGCGCGCACTTCGACTCCATGCTGGTGAAGCTGACCTGTCGCGGCCGCGACTTCGGCGCGGCGGTGGCGCGGGCCCGGCGCGCGGTGGCGGAGTTCCGCATCCGTGGCGTGGCCACGAACATCCCGTTCCTACAGGCGGTGCTCGACGATCCGGACTTCCGGGCCGGGCGGATCACCACCTCGTTCATCGACGAGCGTCCGGAGCTGCTGACCCAGCGCGGTTCGGCCGACCGCGGCACCCGCATCCTGCGCTATCTGGCCGACGTGACGGTGAACAAGCCGCACGGTGAGCGGCCGACGGCGGTCTATCCGCACGACAAGCTGCCGGTGATCGATCTGACTGCGCCGCCGCCGGACGGCACCCGTCAGCGCCTGCTCGAGCTGGGGCCCGAGGGGTTCGCGCGCTGGCTGCGTGAGCGCGCCGCCGTCGGCGTCACCGACACCACGTTCCGCGACGCCCATCAATCGCTGCTCGCCACCCGGGTGCGGACACGCGGACTGCTGACGGTGGCCGGACACGTGGCGCGGATGACGCCGGAACTGCTGTCGGTCGAGTGCTGGGGTGGCGCGACCTACGATGTGGCGCTGCGGTTCCTGTACGAGGATCCGTGGGAGCGCCTGGCCGCCCTGCGGGAGGCGATTCCGAACATCTGCCTGCAGATGCTGCTGCGCGGACGCAACACCGTCGGCTACACGCCGTATCCGGAGCAGGTGACGCGGGCGTTCGTGCGGGAGGCCACCGATACCGGGATCGACATCTTCCGGATCTTCGACGCGCTCAACAATGTGGATCAGATGCGGCCGGCGATCGACGCGGTGCGTGAGACCGGGACCGCGCTGGCCGAGGTCGCGATGTCCTACACCGGCGACCTGTCGAATCCGAACGAGAACCTCTACACCCTCGACTACTACCTGAAGCTCGCCGAGCAGATCGTCGACGCCGGTGCGCACGTGCTGGCGATCAAGGACATGGCCGGACTGCTGCGGGCGCCGGCCGCGCATACGCTGGTGACGGCGCTGCGCAGCAACTTCGATCTGCCGGTGCACGTGCATACCCACGACACCCCCGGCGGTCAGCTCGCCACCTATCTGGCCGCCTGGCAGGCCGGCGCCGACGCCGTGGACGGGGCGAGCGCACCGATGGCCGGCACCACGAGCCAGCCCGCACTGTCGGCGATCGTCGCCGCGGCCGCGCATTCGCCCTACGACACCGGTCTGAACCTCGACGCCGTGTGCGACCTCGAGCCGTACTGGGAGGCGTTGCGCAAGGTGTACGCGCCCTTCGAGTCCGGGTTGCCGGGGCCGACGGGCCGGGTGTATCACCACGAGATTCCGGGCGGGCAGCTGTCGAATCTGCGGCAGCAGGCCATCGCGCTCGGGCTGGGCGACCGGTTCGAGGAGGTCGAGGCGAAATACGCGTCCGCCGACCGCCTGCTGGGCCGGCTGGTCAAGGTCACCCCGTCCTCGAAGGTCGTCGGTGATCTCGCCCTGTCGCTCGTCGGATCCGGTGTGGACGTGGACGATTTCGCCACCGATCCGGCGCGCTACGACATCCCGGACTCGGTCATCGGTTTCCTGCGCGGCGAACTCGGCACCCCGGCCGGTGGCTGGCCCGAACCCTTCCGCAGCCGTGCCCTCGAGGGCCGCGGCCCGGCGAAGCCGGAAGTTCCGTTGACCGCGGAAGACGCCGCGGCGCTGGACGGAACGTCGCAGCAGCGCCGAGAGACGCTGAACCGGTTGCTGTTTCCCGCACCCACCGCGGAATTCCTGGCGCACCGGGAGAAGTACGGCGACACCACCGGCTTGTCGGCGAATCAGTTCTTCTACGGATTGCGCCACGGCGAGGAACACCGCGTCGAACTGGAGAAGGGCGTCACCCTGCTGATCGGTCTGGAGGCGATCTCCGAGCCGGACGAGCGGGGTATGCGCACGGTCATGTGCATCCTCAACGGGCAGCTGCGCCCGGTACAGGTGCGCGACCGCTCGATCGCCAGCGAGGTCCCGGTGGCGGAGAAGGCCGACAAGAACAACGCAGGCCACATCGCCGCCCCCTTCGCCGGTGTCGTCACGCTGACCGTCGGCGAAGGTGACACGGTCGCCGCCGGTGACACGGTCGGCACGATCGAGGCGATGAAGATGGAAGCCGCCATCACCGCACCCCGCGCCGGCGTCGTCGCCCGCGTCGCGATCGGCACGGTGCAGCAGGTGGAAGGTGGCGACCTACTGGTGGAACTGCGCACGAACGAGACCGCGGCCGAATGACGGTGCCGGTCGGCCACATTCGGGCGCGGTGCGGGGGCCGGCCGTGATCGGTCACGGACCGGCTCGCGCGTATCGCATGCCGGCGGACCGGTCGATGTCGTCGTGCGGGCGGGGCCGACCCGCCCGCACGGTCCCGCGCCCCCGCCTTGCCGTGGCGGAGGGATCGCGGTGACCCGGATCGTCGCGGGCACGGCGGGTGGTCGGCGGCTGCGGGTTCCGCCCGCGGGAACCAGGCCCACCTCGGACCGGGTGCGGGAAGCGCTGTTCAACGCGCTCACCGCGCGCCTGGATTTCGACGGCATCCGAGTGCTCGACCTCTACGCCGGTTCCGGGGCCCTCGGCCTGGAGGCACTGTCGCGCGGCGCGTCCCATGCCCTGCTGGTCGAATCCGATCGCAAGGCGGCCGCGGTGATTCGCGGAAATATCACGGATCTGGATGTGCCCGGCGCCGAAATGCGATCGGGCACAGTCGCTTCCGTACTGGCGACAGCACCGGCCGAGCCGTACGACCTGGTGCTGTCCGACCCGCCCTACGCGGTCGCCGACGCCGCTGTCGAGACCGACCTGCGGGCGTTGGCGGCCAACGGCTGGCTGTACGGGGACGCGCTGATCGTCGTCGAGCGGTCGGCGCGATCACCGGAAACGGCATGGCCCGCAGGCTATTCGGCGTTGAAATCGCGCCGATACGGCGAAACCCGCGTCGACCTGGCGGAATACCACGGGTGATCCCGGCTCGGCCGACGGTCGTTTCGCGGCGACCCCTCAGCCGCGACGTTCGGCGATGCGAGCCAGCAGGCGTTTGTGCACGGCCGGCGGCAGCATGCCGGTGACGTCGCCGCCGAAGGTCGCGACCTCCTTGACCAGGGAACTGGACAGGAAGCTCAGCGCCGGGTTGGTGGCCAGGAAGTAGGTGTCGACGCCCGAGAGGTGTTTGTTCATCTGGGCCATCTGCATCTCGTACCCGAGATCGGTGGCATCGCGCAGGCCCTTGACCATGGCGGTGATGCCCTGTTCGCGAGCGAAATCGACCAGCAGTCCGTACCAGGATTCGATCCGCACGTTCGGCAGATCGGCGGTCGCCTCGCGCAACATCTCGATCCGCTCGTCGACGCTGAACATGCCCTGCTTGCTCTTGTTGATCATCACGGTCACGACCACCTCGTCGAACTGCGCGGCCGCGCGGGAGATGACGTCGATATGCCCGTTGGTCACCGGATCGAAGGACCCGGGGCACAGTGCTCCAGCCATGCAGCGACGCTAACAGGTCCCGGCAGGCCCAGCCGATCGTGGTCGTCACAGCGCACGCAGCCGCAGCGGCGTCGGGGCCGGAAGCGGAGCGGGGCGGATGTAGCCACGGGGACGCTGCTCGCGCGCCCGGTTCAGCGCGGCGTGCACGCGCTCCGCGGCGATTCCGGTGCTCACCTCGCGCCAGGTGGTGCGGATCGACCGAAATCCGTAGCGGCGCAACACCACATCCGGCGCTCGGCGGGATGGCCCGTCGTGTACGCGGGCTCTTCTCGTCCGGTGCCCGTCGATCTCGAGCACCACGCCGGTCCGGCCCAGGTACAGATCCGCCGTCCCCAGCACCCTCCCGTCGTCGGCATGGATCACTCCACCCGCGGCAGCCGGCGGGAATCCGAGCAGCCGCAGCCGCACGCGGATCCGGGAGTGGTCCACTCCGGCGCTGCGCGGATCGAGGAAACCGATCACGTGCCGGGCACCGTCGACGCCGCGCCGGCCGCGGGCGCGGGCCAGTTCGTGCGCCAATGCCGCTGCGGTGACGCCGAATTCGCGGGCGAGGGCGTCGCCGACGACGACCGCGGATTCGAACGGAAGCGTGCGCGCCAGATCGACGACGGTACGGGCGGGACTGGTGACCAGCAGCCCGTCCCGTTCGGCCACGACGGGGACCGGTGCGCAATGCACCGTCAGATTCGGCTTGATGCGCCCGCCGTGGCGTCGATTGCGCGTCACGTGCACGCGGTCCAGCAGCGCCGGGGACATCGGCGCACCCAGCAGTACCGCCGCCGATTGATGGCTGGCCACGGCGTCGGCCGCCATCTCCGGCAGCACCGCCGCCACCGCCAGCCGGTGCCGCGCCACGCCGTCCAGTTCGGCGAGTACCGAGGCCTCCGCGTACGCCCCGCGCCGCACCCGCCGCCAACTTCCGATCGCACACCGCCGCCGGATCTCGTCGTCGCTGACCCCGATCGACACCACGTCACGACGCCGATGCAGCCCCCCGGCGCCGGCCTGCCGCCATGGGCCGCACAGGATTTCGGCACACCCGCTGTCGTGGGTCACTGCGGGTCCTGGTGTGGACGGGTGCGGCGCGGGCGGGGCAGTGGGCAGGGGATCGGTACCCGAGGGCGCGGGGACGCGGCCGAGCGCAGACCTGCGCGCCAGAGGGTGGGTCTTCCCGGGCAGTGGTTCCCCGAACGATGGTGCATTGCCGAACCTCCCACGATGAGAACTCGCAACGACGTTTGCTGAGTTAGGACGTGGGGTACAGAGGCTCGGTTCCTTGCTCACATGACCAGATTGCAGCCGCACCCCGTGCGTGAGCACGCGGGGCGATCAGAACACCCAGAGCCGCAGGGTGAGGAAGCGCAGCGCGCCGACTCCGGCGGTGATGCCGATGACGGCGATCGCCTCGGTGACGTCGTCGAGTCCGGGCGCCGCGATATCGAGGATTGCCAGCGCCCCCGAGGTGATGGCGAGTCCGGCCAGCGCCAGTCCACCGCCCTCGAGTTGGGCGGCGAGCCAGCCGACCCGGTCGGCGGCGTGGAAGGTGAGGCGGCGGTGCAGTTCGTTGGCCAGAGCCGTGCTGACGATGGATCCGGTCAGGTTGGCGAGCTGCGGCCCGCCGCTGTAGCAGGCCAGGAACAGCAGAAAGTAGCCGATATTGCTGAAACCGCCGACCAGTGCGAAGCGGACGAGTTGCGGCAGCCAGTGGTCGCCGCGCAGATAGCCGGCGAAGCGGGAGGCCAGGCCGCGGATGTGAGGCGGGGTTTGCTGCGGCTCCGGCGTCTCGGCCAGCAATTCGCTGTGCACGATGGATACACCCGGATCGGGCTGTGGGTTCACCCACATACCCGGAGGTGCCGGATAAAGGACAACCATTGTCGTTCCGATCGCACAGTGCCGGACGCCCGTTGGCGACGGGTTCCGGCTGGTCTACCGCTCGGTAGAAAAGATAGCACCAAGCGGAGAGATTTCCTCCACTTGATTTGTGTGGGATAGGAAACACCGCCCGACACACCGATGGTGATCTGGGCAGACACGCGGGATGCGGGCACACTGGGGCCGAGAGCAGTAGTTCGGCACGAGAGTGGGGTCAGCAGGATGTATCGCGTATTCGAGGCACTCGACGAACTGGTCGCGATCGTCGAAGAGGCGCGGGGTATCCCGCCGACCCGCAACTGCATCGTGCCCCGCGGTGAGGTGCTGGAACTGCTCGACGATGTGCGTGAGGCGCTGCCCGGCGAACTCGACGACGCCCAGGACGTGCTCGACCACCGCGACAAGATCGTCTCCGACGCCCGCAATTCCGCCGAGGCGACGGTGACCGGCGCCAACGACCAGGCCGAACAGACCGTCGCCGGCGCCCGCGAGGAGGCCGACCGGCTGCTCGCCGACGCCAAGGCGCACGCCGACCGGATGGTCGCCGAGGCCCGCGCGCACGCCGATCACCTGGTCGCCACCGCGCAGGCCGAGGCCGACCGCATCGTGACCGACGGCAAGGCCGAGTACGAGGCGCTCACCGGCCGCGCCCGCACCGAATCGGAGCGGATGATCGCGGCGGGTCAGGCCTCCTACGACCGGTCGGTGGCCGAGGGGCAGGCCGAACAGGAACGCCTCGTGTCGCAGACCGAGGTGGTGCGGGCCGCGCATGCGGAATCCGCGCGATTGATCGATGGCGCCCAGACCGAGGCCGACCGGCTGCGCGAGGAGTGCGACCAGTACGTCGATTCCCAGCTCGCCGATTTCGAGGAAACTCTGCACTCGACGCTGCGGACGGTCGGCCGGGGTCGTCAGCAATTGCGGTCGGGGACCGGTATTCCGGACTACGCCGCCGATTTCCGGCGCTGATCCGCGCGCTGGTTCCGGGATTTGGGGGGATCGGCGCAGTTCGCGTACTGTGGAGTGGTTGCCCAAACCCCCTCGAAACGTGAGTGAGTGTCCCATGTCCGCCCAGTCCGGTCCCGGTTCGCGTCGTCGTCAGACGGACGCGGATTTCGTGCTGGACACCCGCAGTCTGGGGCGCGCCCCGGGCTCGATCCGGCAGGTGCATCGGGTCGTCACCGCCCCCGCGAAGATCGGCTTGGACCTGATCGCGATCCCGGCCGGTGCCGAGATCGATCTCGATCTGACCCTGCAGGCGGTCTCGGAGGGTGTGCTGGTCACCGGTTCGGTGTCGGCGCCGATCGAGGGGGAGTGCTCGCGCTGCCTGGAGTCGTTCACCGATGATCTGGAACTCGAGATCACCGAATTGTTCGCCTATCCGGACAGCGCGACCGAGCAGACCACCGAGGAAGACGAGGTCTACCGGCTCGTCGACGACATGATCGACGTCGAGCCGGTGGTCACCGACGCCGTCGGCCTGGAATTGCCGCTGCAACCGCTGTGCGAACCCGATTGCGCCGGGCTGTGCCCGGAATGCGGTGTCCGGATGGCGATTGCGGGTCCGGATCACACGCATGAGATACTGGACCCTCGCTGGGCGGGGCTTGCGAAATTCGCGAGCGAAACCCCCGGCACCGGCGTCTCCGACGCCCCATCAGACGTAGACCGATCTCTTGCCGACCGCCATGGTGCGGCAAGTTCGACGACAGAGGAGAAGTAGTCGTGGCCGTTCCGAAGCGCCGGATGTCTCGTGCCAACACCCACTCGCGGCGCAGCCAGTGGAAGGCCACCGCGCCGACCCTGATCACCTGCCCGAACCGGGCGTGCGGTCAGAAGACCCTTCCGCACATCGCGTGCCCCAACTGCGGCACCTACAAGGGCCGCCAGGTCACCTCGGCCATCTGATCTGCCGATCGGGTAGCCGCGAAGTGACCGCCGGTAAGGACGAAGCGGCCGCACCCGCAGCGGGCGATGCCGCTGACCACGCCAGCCTCCTGGAAGCGCTCGGCGTGGAGGTGCGTCCGGATCTGCTCCGGCTGGCGCTCACCCACCGTTCGTACGCCTACGAGAACGGTGGTCTGCCGACCAACGAACGCCTGGAGTTCCTGGGCGATTCGGTCCTCGGTCTGAGCATCACCGAGCGCCTGTACCTCGAGCATCCGGAGAAATCCGAGGGTGAGCTCGCCAAGCTGCGTGCCAGTGTGGTGAATATGCACGCCCTGGCCGAGGTCGCGCGCGGCCTGGGTGAGGGCGGCCTCGGCCGTCATCTGCTGCTCGGTAAGGGCGAGGAGCTCACCGGCGGTCGGGACAAGGCGAGCATCCTCGCCGACGGGATGGAATCGCTGCTGGGCGCGGTCCATCTGCAACACGGCATCGAGGTCGCGCGCGGAGTCGTGCTGCGCCTGTTCGCCGCACTGCTCGAACGCGGTCCCCGGATGGGCGCCGGCCTGGACTGGAAGACCAGCCTGCAGGAGCTCACCGCGGAACGCGGTATCGGCGTGCCCAGCTACGAGATCACCTCGACCGGTCCGGACCACGACAAGGAATTCACCGCCACCGCGGTGATCGGCGGCACGGCCTACGGGCAGGGCGTCGGCCGGTCGAAGAAGGAAGCCGAGCAGAAGGCCGCCGGCGCCGCCTGGCAGGCGCTCACCGCGGACGGTTCCGCCGAAGCCGGGGACTGATGCCCGAACTGCCCGAGGTCGAGGTGGTGCGGCGTGGACTCGACGAACACGTCGTCGGCCACGTCGTGGAATCGGTCCTGGTCAAACATCCGCGGTCGGTGCGCCGCCACGAACTCGGCGGTGACGATCTCGCCGCCCGGATGGCGGGCCTGCGGATCGAATCGGCCCGCCGCCGCGGCAAATTCCTCTGGCTGACCTTCGACGATCCCGATGCCGCACTCGTCGTCCACCTCGGTATGAGCGGGCAGATGCTGGTGCAGTCCGCGCAGGCGCCGCTGGAGAAGCACGCGCATATCGTCGCCGGACTCGACAACGGCACGCAGCTGCGCTTCATCGATCAGCGCACGTTCGGGGGCTGGGCACTGAACCGGCTGGTCACGGTCGACGGTGAGGAGCTGCCGGAGTCGGTCGTCCACATCGCGCGCGATCCGCTCGATCCCCATTTCGACACCGAGGCCGTGGTCGCGCGCATGCGGACCAAATCCTCCGAGATCAAGCGCGTGCTGCTGGATCAGACGGTGGTCTCGGGCATCGGCAACATCTACGCCGACGAGGCATTGTGGCGAGCCCGCATCCACGGCGAACGCCCCGCCGCGGCGCTCACCCGGCCCGCGCTGCGGCGGCTGCTGAGCGAGGTGCAGGCGGTGATGGGCGCAGCCCTCGACGCGGGCGGCACCTCCTTCGACGCGCTGTATGTCAACGTCAACGGCAATTCCGGATACTTCGAGCGGTCACTGGCCGCCTACGGCCGTGAGGACGAGCCGTGCCGTCGCTGCGGCGCCCCGATCCGCCGCGAGAAGTTCATGAACCGCTCCTCCTACTCCTGTCCGCGATGCCAGCCGAAGCCCCGGCGATAGCGGCGAGCACGCGCTAAATTTGCGGTGTGTCCGATGACGCCACTTCGCATGAAGGGAGAACGGATGCGCAAGCTCACCTACTTCGTGGCCTCGACCATCGACGGGTATATCGCCACCCCGGACGGATCGGTCGATTTCTTCCCGGTCGGCGGTGACCACGGCCCGGCCATCACCGCGCAGTATCCGGAGACGCTGCCGACCAAGATCCGGGAATCGCTCGGGATCGACAGTCCGGGCGAGAGCTTCGACACCGTGCTGATGGGCCGCAAAACCCACGATTTCGGCGTGCGGACCGGCACGTCGAGCCCGTATTCGCATCTGCGGCAGTTCGTCGTGTCGAGCACCCTGCCGGGCGCTCCGGACCGGGACGTCGAGTTGATCTCCGCCGACCCGCTGGGACGCGTGCGCGGACTCAAACAGGAGCAGGGGTCGGGCATCTGGTTGTGCGGCGGCGGCGAACTGGCTCAGGCGCTGCTGCCGGAGATCGACCAGATCTTCCTGAAGTTGTATCCGATCGTGCTGGGGCACGGCCGCCCGCTGTTCGGCGCGGGACCGCGGCTGCCGGAGCCGGCGCTGTTCCGGGTCCTCACGGGCCGCGTGTTCGAGGACGGGGTGGCGTTCGTCAAGTACAGCCGGATCCGCTAGTGGACGGTCACGTTCCGGGTCCGGTGGCCGCGCTGCGCGAGATCGCGTTCTGGATGGAACGCGATCGCGCCCAGACCCATCGAGTCAAGGCCTACCGGCGCGCGGCCGATGTCGTGGCCGAGCTGCCGGACGCCGATTTCGATCGGTACCGCGAATCCGGTGCCTGGCAGGAACTTTCGGGTATCGGACCCAAGACCGCCGCGGTGATCGAGCAGGCCGTGGCCGGTGCCGTGCCGCAGCGCCTGGCCGAATTGCGTTCCGCCGCACAGCCGATCGCACCCGCGGGCGCCGAGGTCCGCGCGTTGCTGCGGGGCGATCTGCACACCCACTCCGACTGGTCCGACGGCGGCAGTCCGATCGAGGAGATGATGCGGACCGCGCAGGCGCTGGGCCACGAATACTGTGCGCTGACCGATCATTCGCCGCGCTTGAAGGTCGCCAACGGGCTCTCCGCGGAGCGGCTGCGCCGCTAGTTGGACGTGGTCGCCGAACTCAACGAGCGGCTGGCACCGTTTCGCATCCTCACCGGTATCGAGGTCGACATCCTCGACGACGGCACCCTCGACCAGGAGGCCGACCTGCTCGCCCGCTTGGATGTCGTTGTGGCCAGCGTGCATTCGAATCTGCGCGCCGACTCCGACACCATGACCAAACGCATGGTGTACGCGGTGGCGAACCCGAACGTCGATGTGCTCGGCCACTGCACGGGACGGTTGGTCGCCGGTAATCGTGGCATCCGGCCGGAATCGTCGTTCGACGCCGAACTCGTCTTCGAGGCCTGCCGCCGCTACGGGACGGCCGTGGAAATCAACAGCCGCCCCGAACGTCTCGATCCGCCGAGCCGGTTGCTGCGCCTGGCCGTGGAGATGGGCTGCCAGTTCAGCATCGATACCGACGCGCACGCTCCGGGCCAGCTGGACTGGCAGGGCTACGGCTGCGAACGTGCCGTGGCGAACGGGGTCCCGGCCGATCGCATCATCAACAGCCTTCCGCTGAGCGAACTCCTGGCGTTCACCGCGCGGTGACGCCGGTGATCGTCA
Source organism: Nocardia mikamii NBRC 108933 (assembly GCF_001613505.1). Lineage (GTDB taxonomy): Bacteria > Actinomycetota > Actinomycetes > Mycobacteriales > Mycobacteriaceae > Nocardia > Nocardia mikamii. The sequence goes on along the minus strand of NZ_BDCM01000014.1, from coordinate 253,488 downwards.
CAGGATCGCGAACGCGACGACCATGCCGATCGCCAGGTGTGCGGCGGCCACCAGCAGCGACTGAACTTGGTAGGTGGGCGATTTCAGCAGATCGCCGATGTGCAGGCCGACCAGCCATTCCAGCAGCCGGATGGAAACCACCTGCGCGATGATGCCCACCAGCCCGTAGATCCCGGTGGCGATGAGGCCCTCGGTGAGCCGACCGCCGGAGGAGTAGATCGCCAGCACCACGATCAACGCCATACTCACCATGCCCGCGGAGGCGATGACGACCGCGTTCGGATTCCCGGCGGCGACCATCTTGCGCAGCGGTCCGGGCGTCGAGCTGTCGATGGCCTGGAAGCCGATCAGCATCAGGGCCAGACCCAGCACCGCGTACAGCGCGATCGCGCCGACGCCGTGACCGACGGAGCTCCAATACCCTGATTCGAGCGCGAGGGTGGACGACACAGGTTCCTCCGGTGATGTTGATCGAGTCGCTGAATGCTACTTGGTCGGAATGCGATGCGGAACGAAGGTGGCGCCGTCGTCGGTGATCAGGCCGGGCGATTCGCGAATGCCGAGACCGGCGGAGGTGTCGCCGACGATCCAGGCGCCGAGCACCGGGCGCAGGCCGTCGAAATCCGGTAGCGGATCGAGGAGTTGGTAGACGAACCCCTCCTCGCCGTACACGCCGCCGGTCGAGGTTTCCATCCCGGCGCCGACGATGGTCATATTGGCGCCCTCACGACCCAGCTTCGGTTTGCGGATGTACTCGGTGAGTTCGTGCGGATCGTCGAGGTAGGCGGGCAGCAGATTCGGATGCCCGGGATACATCTCCCACAGCACCGCCAGCAGCGCCTTGTTGGACAGCAGCGTCTTCCACAGGGGTTCGACCCAGGCGGTCTCGGGGACCGAGTTCACCACGCGCTTGCCGAAATCGTCGTCGAGGGCCCATTCCCACGGGTACAGCTTGAAGATCGAACCGATCGGCGCCTCGGCCAGATCGACGAAACGCTCCAGCTCGGTGTCGAAGCCGATCTCCTCGATCGGCAGCGCGATGGTGTCGAACCCGGCCTCGGCGGCGGTTTCCTGCATATAGGCGGTGGTCACGTTGTCCTCGCCGGAGGCGTCGGCCGAGGACCAGGTGAAGTGCAACTGGTTGGTGGGCAGCTGGTCGAGCAGCTCGCCCCAGCGCTCGACGAGGCGTTCGTGCAGCGAATTCCACTGGTCGTCGTCGGGGTAGACGTCGGTGAGCCAATGCCACTGCACGATGGCCGCTTCCAGCAGCGAGGTCGGCGTATCGGCGTTGTACTCCAGCAGTTTCGCCGGTCCGCGGCCGTCGTAGCGCAGATCGAACCGTCCGTAGACGTAGGGGTCGCTGCGCTGCCACGACTTCTTGATCGGCTCCCAACTCCATTCGGGCAGGCCGAAATCGGCGAAACGCTCGGTGAGCACGATCTGCTCGACCGCGTGCAGGCACATCGAATGCAGCACTTCGACCTGGGCCTCGAGTGCGAGGATTTCGTCGAGATCGAATTCGTAGTGCACCGATTCGTCCCAGTACGGGCGCGACTGTCCGTTCGCATCGCGGCCGGGCGAGCCGAATACCAGACCTTGATCGGCGATGATCTTCTGCCAGCCGGTACGTTGCCGGTTGCGCATCCGACGCATCTAGGAGCCTCCACTGGTGGAACCGGATTTACTGCCGAGACCGCCTCGTACGACGGTCCCGCTCTTGGTGCTGACGGTGGCCTTCTTCGGCGCGACCGTGCTGCCGCCGACGGGCGCGCGCCCGACGGTGTTGTTGCCGCCGTAGTAGTAGCGGTACTGGTGGCCGTTGTAGAGGAAGATGCCGGGCCCGAGCCCGCCACCGCCGTAATAGCCGCCGCTGCTGGCGTAGGACTGTGCCCGTACGCAGTCGTCGTCGGGGACCACCTGCTGCTGCCCGTTGTCGTCGGTGATGCAGTAGGCCGTCACATTCGCCGGGCGGTGCGCGGCCTGGTAGGCGAGATAGCCGGTGCCGACCACGGCGGCGATGCCGGCGACCGCCACGCCGCCGATGAGCAGCCGTTTGCGGTTGCGCCGCTTGGTTTCCGCGGCCTCGGCCGCGGCCCGTTCGGCCTCTTCGGCGCGTTTGCGGGCCTTGTCGCGCGCTCGTGCCTCGGCCACCGTCGGCGGCCGGGGCTGGGTGACGCCGGCCTCCTGCCGCTGCATGCTGCCGCGCATGCGCCGAGGCTTGCCGGATTCGCCTGCGTCGCCGGGATTCTCCCCTTCGGATCCGGTCGAGCCCCCGGCGTCGGCGCCGAAAGCGTTGTCCGACAGCGGGTTCGGCACGCCAGGGGTGGCGAGGCCGGGAATCGGCGCGGTGGGGTCCGGGAAGCCGGGAAGAATGGGTGTGCCCGGAAGAGTCGGCGCGATATGCGGATTCGGGAGTGTGGGGTCCGGTTCGCCCAGCCGTCGCGTCGGCTCCGCCTCGGATGCGCCGCCCTCGTCGCCGGGCTGTGCGCCGAAACGCACCGTCGGATCCGAGGGCCCGATTCCCTTCGACTGTCCGGACTCCGGGCCGCCGCCGGTGCTGTCGTCCCCCGCGGACCCGGTGTCGCGGGAGTCGTGCGAATCCCGATCCCCGGGCCCGCCCGGCTCATGTGTTGCCAACGATCGACTCCTGTATCCCCGCCGCTACCGTTCCTCGAACCCGGTCATTCCGCCGAGGGCGGCGCCCCAGTTTTCCACAACCAGATCGACTCGACCAGGAGTGTCACCCGACCGCAACAATGCCAGCAAACGCTCGCACGCCGGTCGCGGACCCTCGGCCACCACGTGCACGCGCCCGTCCCGGGTATTGCGGGCGTGGCCCACCACACCGAGCTCCAGCGCCCGCGCGCGCGTCCACCAGCGGAACCCGACACCCTGCACGTAGCCGTGCACCCAGGCGCTGAGCCGGACGGGGTCGGGGCTCACGAGTCGATCTTGTCGATCTGGAACGTCAGGTTCACCGTGGTGCCCGCCTTCAGCGTCCGTCCCACGGTGCACACCTTGTCGATGGCGCGCTGCACGGTGACCAGCAATCGCTGACGACCGGCCTCGTCGAGTTCGGACAGGTCCAGCTCGACGACCTCCTTCAGCTCCGGATACACCTCGTTCTCGCGGTCGGCGTCGCCGGAGACGCGGATGGTGGTGTCGTAGTTCTCGCCGAGCCGGTTGGACAGCGGGAAGTCCGAACTCATTCCGGTGCAGGCGGCCAGCGCGATCTTCAGCAGCTCACCGGGGGTGAACACGCCCTCGACGCCGTCGGAGCCGATGAGCACCTCCGCCCCGCGCGAACTGCGCCCGGTGTAGCGGCGGGTGCCGGTCCGCTCCACCCACAGGTCGGTCACCGGCTTCGGTGCCTTGGTCTGCGGTGCGGCCGCGCCGGTCGCGGGCTGCGCCGAGGCGGCGGCGGTGGGTGCGGCGGAGTTGGCGGTCTGTTCGGACATACCGTCGATCCTGCCATCGGGCCCGGCGCAGCCGCATCGCACACCGGCTTTCACCACGGCGTGAATGGGTGGTTGTGTCCGATATCACCGGATTTGCCCAGCTCGGACGCGGTCGGGTCAGGCCTGGAAGCGGTACCCCATGCCGGCCTCGGTCAGCAGATGTTTCGGCTGGGACGGATCGTCTTCGAGTTTGCGCCGCAGCTGCGCCAGATACACCCGCAGATAGTGGGTTTCGGTCGCGTACGTCGGCCCCCACACCTCGCGCAGCAGTTCGCGGCGCCCCACCAGCTTGCCCTGATTGCGCACCAGCATCTCCAGCACACCCCACTCGGTCGGAGTGAGGTGCACGTCGCGGCCGCCGCGCACGACCTTCTTCGCCGCGAGATCGACGGTGAACGAGGAGGTTTCGACAATCGGCGCGGACTCCTCGGCCGCCGAGGCGGAACGCCGCACCGCCGCCCGCAGGCGGGCCAGCAGCTCGTCCATACCGAACGGCTTGGTGACGTAGTCGTCGGCTCCGGTATCGAGGGCCTGCACCTTGTCCGAGGAATCGGTGCGGGCCGAGAGCACGATGACCGGCATCGAACTCCAGCCGCGAATTCCGGCCAGCACCTCGACGCCGTCGATATCGGGCAGGCCCAGATCCAGCACGACCACGTCGGGATGCTTCTCCGCCGCCGCCCGCAGGGCCGCCGCGCCCGTGGCCGCGGTGATCACCTCGTAGCCGCGCACCGACAGGTTGATCCGCAGCGCGCGCAGGATCTGCGGTTCGTCGTCGACGACCAGCACCCGGACGGCGGCCGGCGGTCGTTCGGACGATGTCACGACGCCTCCTGTGTTCTGCGGGACACCCGCACCCGGTCGGCGTCGCGCGCGGGCTGCGCAGTGTGGCTCACGACGCCTCCTGTGTATGGCCGGCCGGCAGCTCGATCACCATGGTCAGACCACCTCCCGGCGTCGGCTCGGCGTGGACGGTGCCACCCATCGCCTCGACGAATCCGCGAACCACCGACAGGCCCAGGCCCACGCCGGTCGAATTGTCGCGGTCGCCCAATCGTTGGAACGGTTCGAACATCTGGTCCTCGAGTCCGGTCGGAACGCCCGGACCGTAATCGACCACTGTGATGGATACCCGGTCGCCGTCGCGTTCGGCGCCAACCCGCACCGGTGTGTCGGGGACCGGCGTCGCGGCCGGCGCCGAGTAACGCAGCGCGTTGTCGATCAGATTCGCCAGCACCCGTTCCAGCAGGCCGCTGTCGGCGTAGACCGAGACCTCGCCGACCTCGACCTTGACCCGGTCCATCGCCGCCTGGCGGACACCGCGGGTCCCCATCCCGACACCGACGACCGCGCGGTTGACCACCTCCTCCAGGTACACCTGTTTGAGGTTGGGCTCCACCGCGCCGGCCGCGAGCCGCGAGGAGTCGAGCAGATTGCCGACGAGCGCGGTGAGCTGATCGGTGGATTCCTCGATGGTTTCCAGCAATTCGGCGGTATCGGCGGGGGAGAACTGCACGTCCTCACTGCGCAGACTCGACACCGCCGCCTTCGCCGCGGCCAGCGGCGTGCGCAGGTCGTGGCTGACCGCCGACAACAGCGCGCGGCGCAGCCGATCGGTCGCCATCACACCCGCGGCGGCCTGGGCCTGGTCGGCGAGTTCGCGCTGGCGCACGAGCCCGGCCGCCTGCCCGGCCACCGCCGCGAGCACCCGGCGGTCTCCGGGTGTCAGCGCGCGCCCGCTGAGCAGCAGCCAGTGTTCCTCGTCGCCGGCGCCGATCGCGGTATCGGCGGCGCCGGGTGTGCGCGCCGGATCGTGACCGACGCAGGCGATCACCTCCGCGTCGCTGACGAAACTCACCGCGCGCTGCCGGTAGATCTCGCGGGCCCGCTCGAGCAGATCGGGCAGGTCGGCGCCGTGCAGGATCGCCCCGGCGAACAGGGTCAGCAGCTCGGCTTCGCGGGAGGCGGTGCGTGCCTCGCGGGTGCGATTGGCGGAGATGTCGACCAGTGCCGCCACCGCCACCGCGACCCCCGCCATCACGACGATGGTCAGGAAATTGTTGGGTTCGGCGATGGTGAGACTATGCCGCGGGGTGGTGAAGAACCAGTTCAGCAGCAGCCCGCCCGATACCGCCGACAACGCGGCCGGCGCGACGCCGCCGAGCAGCGCGACCGCGATCACGCCGATGAAATACATCGCGCTCTCACCGGCCAGATCCAGGCGCGAATCCAGCCACAGGTAGCAGACCAGGGTGATCAGGGTGGGCACCACCAGCGCCGCCAGCCACGACACCGTCGGCCGCTGCCGCCGCAGCAGGGCCGACCAGCGCAGCCCTCGTTGCGCCTCCTCGTGGGTGACCATGTGGACGTCGATACTGCCCGAGCGCTGCACCACGGTCGCGCCGATGCCCTGGTCGAGGATGCGCGCCCAGCGCGAGCGCCGGGAAGTGCCCACCACCAGCTGGGTGGCGTTGACCTGCCGGGCGAAATCCAGCAGGGCGTTGGGGACGTTCTCGCCGGTCACCGTGTGCAGGCTGGAACCGAGCCCGGCCGCCAGCTCACGCAGCCGATGCAGCCGTTGCGCCGACACTCCGGCCAGTCCGTCGCCGCGCACCACGTGCACGACGACCAGCTCGGCGCTGGATTTGGTGGCGATGCGGCTCGCTCGCCGCACGATCGTCTCCGATTCCGGGCCGCCGGTCACCGCGACGACCACGCGTTCGCGCGCCTCCCAGGTCGCGGTGATCTTGTGATCGGCCCGGTATTTGGCCAGCGCGGCGTCGACCTGATCGGCCAGCCACAACAGGGCCAGTTCGCGCAACGCGGTGAGATTTCCGGGCCGGAAGTAGTTGCGCAGCGCCGCGTCGACCTTGTCGGCGGCGTAGACGTTGCCGTGAGAAAGCCTGCGCCGCAACGCCTCCGGCGTGATGTCGACCAGTTCGACCTGATCGGCGCCGCGCACCACCCAATCCGGCACGGTTTCGCGCTGCACGACGCCGGTGATCTGCTCGACGACGTCGTTGAGGCTGTCCAGGTGCTGGACGTTGACCGTGGAGATGACGTCGATACCGGCGTCGAGCAGTTCGTGGACGTCCTGCCAGCGCTTCTCGTTCTTCGATCCCGGCACGTTCGTATGCGCGAGTTCGTCCACCAACGCCACGGCCGGCGCCCGCCGCAATACCGCGTCGATATCCAGTTCGGGCAACGTCGTGCCGCGGTAGGTGCGCATCGCCGGCGGTATGCGTTCGATGCCCTCGAGCAGTTCCGCGGTCTTGCCGCGCCCGTGCGTCTCCACCACCGCGGCGACCACGTCGCGGCCACGGCCCAATCGCCGGTGCGCCTCGCCGAGCATGGCGTAGGTCTTTCCCACGCCGGGCGCGGCCCCGAGGTAGATGCGTAGTTGTCCGCGCTTCACAGGTCCATCATCGCGCGATTCGGACGACGTGGACGGCGCGAAACCCGGAGGGCCCGGGGGGTTCGCCCGCCGGCCACGCGCAGGCTCAGCGCGCAGCTGACGAAGACGATGATCACCATCGCCGCGACCGCGAAATCCGGCACTGTCTTCTCCTCACGACCCGGTGATTGCCGTTGTGCCGGTCGACTGTGCGGACCGGACAACACACTGTGCACCGCCACGCGGGGCCGGTCGCCGATCTTTACGACTCCTTGACGGGCTCGCGGGCGACCTTGACGGCGCGGCAGCGGGACCGCGACGGCCTGTAAGCACCCCGTCAATGCCGTCGCCGCGACCGCTAAGAAGCCGTCAACGCCGTCGAAATCGGTCGTTTCGCGAGCTTGACTCACTGCGGCGCATTCGCTTCCGGATGCCGTCAACAGAGAGGTATGCACTATGTCTGTCGCGGTGTTCACCGTCGTGACCGTGGCGATCTTCGCCCTGCTCGGCCTGCTCCAACGGGGGGTGGAACGGCTGTGATCGCGAACATCGTCGGTCTGATCCTGGCGCTCGGCGTCGCTGTCTACATGGTCGCGGCGCTGCTGTTCCCGGAAAGGTTCTAGGTGAGCACAACCACTGCCGGGGTCGTCTTCGTGGCGACCCTGATCATCGCGCTCGCGGCGGTCCACATCCCGCTCGGCGACTACATGTACCGGGTGTATTCGGGCACGAAACACTCGCCGGCCGAACGCATCGTCTATCGCGCCATCGGGGTCCAGCCCGGCGTGGAGCAGACCTGGGGCGTCTACGCCCGCAGCGTGCTGGCCTTCTCCGCGATGAGCGTGCTGGCGCTGTTCTTCCTGCAGCTGATCCAGGGCCACCTGCCGCTGCATCTGCGCGAGCCCGGAACCGAGATGACCGCGGCGCTGGCGTGGAATACCGCGATCAGCTTCGTCACCAACACCAACTGGCAGAACTACGCCGGTGAGTCGACTCAGGGACATCTGGTCCAGATGGCGGGCCTGGCCGTGCAGAACTTCGTCTCGGCCGCGGTCGGGATGGCGGTCGCGGTCGCGCTGGTGCGCGGATTCGCTCGCCGCCACACCGGCGACCTCGGCAACTTCTGGGTCGACCTGGTGCGCGGCACCCTCCGGATCCTGCTGCCCATCGCGTTCGTGTTCGCGATCGTGCTGATCGCCGGCGGCGCGATCCAGAACTTCCACCTGCACGATCAGGTGGCGCAGACGATCACCGGTGCGACGCAGACGATTCCGGGCGGGCCGGTCGCCTCGCAGGAAAGCATCAAGGAGCTGGGCACCAACGGTGGCGGCTTCTTCAACGTCAACTCCGCGCACCCCTTCGAAAACCCGACGGCCTGGACCAACTGGGTCGAGATCTTCCTGATCCTGCTGATCGCCTTCTCGCTGCCGCGCACCTTCGGCCGCATGGTGGGAAGCACCAGGCAGGGTTGTGCGATCGCGTCGGTGATGGGCGTACTCGCGCTGATCAGCGTGACGCTGACCAACTTCCTGCAACTGCGCCATCACGGCACCGTGCCGTCGGCGGTCGGCTCGGCGCTCGAGGGCGTCGAAACACGGTTCGGCGTAGCGGATTCCGCGACATTCGCCACGTCCACGACGCTGACCTCCACCGGCGCCGTCGACTCCGCCCACGATTCCTACACCAGCCTCGGCGGCCTGATGACGATGGTGAACATGCAGCTGGGTGAGGTCGCGCCCGGCGGTGTCGGGTCGGGCCTGTACGGCATGTTGATCCTGGCCGTGATCACCGTCTTCGTCGCCGGACTGATGGTCGGGCGCACACCGGAATATCTCGGCAAGAAGATCACCCCGCGCGAAATCAAGTTCGCCGCATCGTATTTCCTGGTCAGTCCGCTGATCGTGCTGGTGGGCACCGCGCTCGCGATGGCGTTGCCGGGCGAGCGCGCGGCCATGGCGAATTCCGGTCCGCACGGCCTGTCGGAGGTGCTCTACGCCTTCACCTCGGCCGCCAACAACAACGGGTCGGCTTTCGCCGGGCTCAGCGGCAACACCGTCTGGTGGAATACCGCCCTCGGCCTGGCGATGGTGTTCGGCCGATTCGTTCCCATCATCCTGGTTCTCGCGCTGGCCGGATCGCTGGCCGGCCAGGGGCATACGCCGGAATCGCTCGGCACGTTGCCGACGCACCGGCCGCAGTTCGTCGGCATGGTCGCCGGCGTGACGCTGATCCTGGTCGCCCTCACCTTCCTGCCCATGCTGGCGCTCGGGCCGCTCGCCGAAGGAATCCACTGAAATGACCGCTGCGACAACTGATTCCGGGGCGGATCTACGCCGCGCCGAACCGTCCGCGCGCCGAGGCGGCCGTGGCATGTTCGATCCGGCGATGCTGGCCCGGTCGCTGCCCGAGGCCCTGCGCAAACTGGATCCGCGCACACTGTGGCGCAATCCGGTGATGCTGATCGTGGAGATCGGCGCACTCTGGTCCACGATCCTCGCCGTCGCCCACCCCACGGTCTTCGCCTGGGCGATCGTGATCTGGCTGTGGCTGACGGTGATCTTCGCCAACCTGGCCGAGGCGGTCGCCGAGGGCCGAGGGAAGGCGCAGGCCGACACGTTGCGAAAGGCCAAGACCGACACCGTCGCCCGGCGACTGGTCAACTGGCATCCGGGCGCCGAGGCGCCGCTCGAGGAAAGGGTTCCCGCACCCGAACTGCGGCGCGGCGACTATGTGGTGGTCGAGGCCGGGCAGGTGGTTCCGGGTGACGGTGACGTCGTGGAGGGCATCGCCTCGGTCGACGAATCGGCGATCACCGGGGAATCGGCGCCGGTGATCCGCGAATCCGGCGGCGACCGGTCCGCGGTCACCGGCGGCACCACCGTGCTCTCGGACCGCATCGTCGTCGAGATCACCCAGGAGCCGGGCGGCAGTTTCATCGACAAGATGATCGCCCTGGTCGAGGGCGCCAGCCGGCAGAAAACACCCAACGAGATCGCGCTGAACATCCTGCTGGCCGCGTTGACGATCATCTTCGTGTTCGCGGTCGTGACGCTGCAGCCGCCGGCGATCTTCGCCAAGGCGAACAATCCGGGAGTCGGCGACAGCGCGGCGCTGAACGCGCACGGTGTCACCGGCATCGTCATGGTGTCGCTGCTGGTCTGTCTCATCCCGACCACGATCGGCGCACTACTGTCGGCGATCGGCATCGCGGGAATGGACCGGCTCGTCCAGCGCAATGTGCTGGCGATGTCGGGTCGCGCGGTCGAGGCCGCCGGCGATGTGAACACGCTGCTGCTCGACAAGACCGGCACCATCACCCTCGGCAACCGGCAGGCCGCGGGCTTCGTCGCCATGCCGGGCGTCACCGAGGACGAGATGGCCGACGCCGCACAGCTTTCCAGCCTCGCCGACGAGACACCCGAGGGCCGCTCGATCGTGGTGTTCGCGAAATCCGCGTACGGCAAACGCGAACGCACCCCAGGTGAGCTCGCGGACGCGAACTGGGTGGAGTTCACCGCCCAGACCCGGATGTCCGGCGTAAATCTGCGGGACGGGCATCAGTTGCGCAAGGGCGCCGCGAGTGCGGTCACGGAATGGGTTCGGGCTCACGGTGGTTCGGTGCCGGAGGAGGTCGGGCGGACCGTGGACGGTATCTCGGCCTCCGGTGGCACACCGCTGGTGGTCGGCGAACTGCTCGACGGGCGGGCCCGGCTACTGGGCGTGGTTCACCTGAAGGATGTCGTGAAGAAGGGCATGCGGGAACGCTTCGACGAGATGCGCCGCATGGGAATTCGCACGGTCATGATCACCGGCGACAACCCGCTGACCGCCAAGGCGATCGCGGACGAGGCCGGGGTCGACGACTTCCTGGCCGAGGCCACCCCCGAGGACAAGCTGGCGCTGATCAAGAGCGAACAGGCCGGCGGACGCCTGGTCGCCATGACCGGCGACGGCACCAACGACGCGCCGGCCCTGGCGCAGGCCGACGTCGGCGTCGCGATGAACACCGGGACGTCGGCGGCCAAGGAAGCCGGCAACATGGTCGATCTGGATTCGGATCCGACCAAGTTGATCGAGATCGTCGAGATCGGCAAACAGTTGCTGATCACCCGGGGCGCGCTGACGACCTTCTCCATCGCCAACGACATCGCCAAGTACTTCGCGATCATTCCGGCGCTGTTCGTGGCGTTGTTCCCCGGCCTGGACGTGCTCAACGTGATGCGGTTGCACAGTCCGCAGTCGGCGATCCTGTCCGCGGTGATCTTCAACGCGATCGTCATCGTGGCGCTGATCCCGCTGGCGTTGCGCGGGGTCGACTATCGTCCGTCGAGCGCGTCGAAACTGTTGAGCCGCAACCTCGCCCTGTACGGAGCGGGCGGCATCGTCGCCCCGTTCATCGGCATCAAACTCATCGACCTTGTCGTCCGATTCCTGCCTGGGATGTCCTGATATGCCTTCGTTCTCGATGCGATACACCACCTGGTTCCGCCAGCATCTGGCCGCGGTGCGGGCACTGCTCGTGCTGACGGTGATCACCGGAATCGCCTATCCGCTGGCCGTTTTCGCGGTCGCCCAGCTGCCGGGCCTGCACGACAGGGCCGAGGGCTCGCTCGTCCACCGCGACGGAAAACTGGTGGGTAGCAGTCTCATCGGTCAGGCGTTCACCGACGGCAACGGCACGGCGCTGCCGCAGTACTTTCAGACCCGGCCGTCGAATTCCGTGCCCGCCGACGGTAGCCGCCCCGACGGCTACGACCCCACCAACACCGGCTTCGGCAACAAAGGTCCCGAGGACGTCGTCGACACCCTGGCAGCCGACCCGTCGCAGACGAAGACCGGTTTGCTGACCACGGTCTGCACGCGCAGCAAACAGATCGGCGAACGCGAGGGCGTCTCCGGCGCACGACCGTTCTGCACGCCCGGCGGGGTCGGTGCGGTGCTGGCGGTCTTCGGTCCCCGTGACGGCCACGGGCAGGTCACCGCGCCCACGAAGGTCGTCAGCGTGAACGAGGCGTGCCCGGCGGTGCCGTTTCAGGACGCCTACCGCGGCGTCCGGGTGGACTGTGCCCAGCCCGGGACGGACTATTCGGCCGGGCTGATGGTCCCCGTCCGCGGTGACGCGCCGGCCGACACCCCGGTGCCCTCCGACGCGGTCACCGCATCCGGATCCGGACTGGATCCGCATATCTCGCCGCGCTACGCACAGATCCAGAGCGCGCGGGTGGCGGCCGCGCGGGGTATCCCGGCCGAGCAGGTCGCAGCCGTGGTGGCGGCGCACACCGACGGGCGCGACCTGGGCTTCCTGGGCGAACCCCGGGTCGACGTCCTCGGCGTGAATCTCGAGCTGGACCAGCGCTACCCGACGCGGCGCTGAATCTCGGCGCCGCCGAGACGGCGTGCCGTGGCGATCGGTGCGGTGGCGATCAGGAATGCAGCGCGCTGCCGGCCACCCACTGATCCCACGGCACGATCCAGTCGCCGTTGTTCCACGAGGGCAGCGGCGGACCGCTGGTGTTGCGGACCTCGACCACATCGCCGGGGATCGCGAAGTTGTAGAACCAGCGGGCATTGTCGAGGTTCAGGTTCAGACAGCCGTGCGAGGTGTCGGTATTACCCTGCGCCCACACCGTGGAGTCGAGCTGGTGCAGATAGATCCCGTCGCCGCTGATCTGGGTGGCCCAGCCGATCGCCTCCTTGTAACCCAGGCGCGAGTTCACCGGCAGGCCGTAACTCGAGGAATCCATGATCACCGGATTGCCCTTGCCCATCACGGTGTAGATGCCCGCGGGGGTGTTGAAGTAGATCGTCTTACCGCCGACCTGCTCGCTGCCGCCGCGGCCCATCGAGGTGGGCATGGTGCGGATCAGTTTGCCGTTCTCGAACACCTGCACTTCGTGGGTGTTGTCGTCGGCGATGGATACGTGCGAGTCGCCGATGGTGAAGCTGGTCTTCGAGTCCTCCTGGCCGAACAGGCCGGGCCCCAGCTGCGCGCCGAAGATGTTCGCCGCGACGGTGACCTTGGTGCCGGGCTGCCAGTACTGCTGGGGCCGCCAGTGCGCGTTCTTGTCGTCGAGCCAGTACCACGAACCCTGGACCTGCGGTTCCGTCGTCACCGAGAGACGCTTCTCGGCCGCCGCGCGATCACCGACCGCCTCGTCGAAATGGGCGACGATCACGGTGCCCACGCCGTAGGTTCCGCCCTCGGCCAGCGGCTGCCCGCCGGTGGTGGTCAGATACGCCTTGACCTGGTTGCTGGGAGTGAGCGTGGTGAAGGACGAGGTCATCGGACCGCTGAGTCCGGTGACGGTGATGCCCTTGGCGGTCATGGTGTAGTTGTGGCCGTAACCGAGTGGAACCTTCGGCTTCCACGCGGTGCGCTCCGGGTTGAGCGTGCCGTCGACCGGTTTGCCTTCTTCGTTGGTCAACGTCACATCCGTGAGGATGCCGTCGGTTGCGCTCACCTCGATGGTGCCGAGCGGATCGACGTCGGCACTACCCGTGGCCGGGACCATCGCAATGGCCGGCGCGGCGGGCCCCGGGGTGCCGCGCGTCGGATTCGACGCCGGCTCCGGGGATGACGAGCACGCGGCCATCAGCGTCGTCACCAGGGCGATAGCTCCCAGCGCGGCACTGAATCGGCAGCGGCGAGTGGACATGGTGTCTCCTGCGTTCGACGTGCGCCTGAGCAAGCCCTCGCAGCGCACCAATCGCCTTACTGTCTCGGTACGTAGTTTACGGGGCTTTTTCAGGTGCTTGCACCTCGGTGGTGTTGCCCCGTGTTTACGCATCGTGGTCCCGGGTACTCCAGTTACTGTTGTGTGCCCAGTGGGCGCTCGAGGACCGATCGGCCGGCGTGTCCGGCGTGGGTGGTCCGCCACCGATGTCTGTTAGGGATGTGTGGTTATGAGAGAACGGTGCGAGACCACAGGCTGCGCGGCCGCTCGCACTGCTGACGAACGGACGGGTCGGGGAACCACGCTCCGATGACGCGCAGCTGGACGAGGTGTAGCGATGAGTGCAAATTTGATGATCGTAGAGGACGACGACCGGGTTCGCAGTGCGCTGCGACTGGCCATGGAGGACGAGGGCTACGACGTCGCCGAGGCCGAGGAGGCCGAGGATGCGCTCGAACATCTGCGTGACAACGGCGCACCGGATGTGATGATCGTGGATCTGATGCTGGGGGAGATGGACGGATTCACCTGTATTCGTGAGATTCGTCGCGATCACGACGTGCCGATCATCGTGGTCAGCGCGCGGGACGACACCCACGACGTGGTGGCCGCGCTGGAGGCCGGCGCCGACGACTTCGTCACCAAGCCGTTCGAAATCAAGGAGATCACCGCCCGGATGCGGGCCCTGCGCCGCCGCGCCCAGCAAACCGTGGAGCCGCCGGCCCCGCAGGAGATCGTGCTCGACGCCTATCCCGAAGCGCCGCTGGTGCTTTCGGCCGACGGCGGCACCGTCCACCGCGGCGACGAGGAGTTGCACCTCACCCTCACCGAATTCCGGTTGCTGTGCGAACTGGCCGAGACCCCCGGCCGGGTGCTGTCGCGCAGCGTCCTGCTCGAACGGGTCTGGGACCGTGGGTTCTTCGGGGACGAGCGGATCGTGGACGTGCACGTCCGGCGGCTGCGGACCAAGATCGAGCGCGACCCGTCGGAGCCGGCGATCGTGGTAACCGTGCGCGGGCTCGGCTACCGCCTCGATGTGCAGCGCTAGATTTCCGCGCCTGCCCCGCCGCCAGATTCTGCGCGGTCGCGTGATCGTCGCTTTCACCGTCACGGGGCTGGTCTCGGCACTGCTGGCGGTGCTGATCGCGAAGCTCGACGGCGGCGGATGGCGCACCGCGCTGGCCTGCGCGCTCGGCGGCACCGTGATCGGCGCCATCTTCGGAATCTGGTTGTCGCACCGTTTGCTGGAACCGTTGCGCCAGGTCACGGGCACCGCGGCCAAGATCGCCTCCGGTGAGCTCGGCACCCGGTTGCCCGATACCGACGACCCCGATCTGGCTCCCACCGTGGACGCGTTCAACACCATGGTCGACTCGCTGCAGAACCGCATCGATCGCGAACGGCGGCTGGTGGGTGATGTGAGTCACGAACTGCGCACCCCGCTGACCACGCTCACCACCAGCGTCGGGGTGATGTCTCGCTACGAGGATCAACTTCCGGAACGGTCGCGGCGAGCGCTGGAACTGGTCCGCGCCGAACTCGACCATCTGCGCAGGTTGCTCGACGATCTGCTGGCGCTGGCCCGGGCCGAGGCGCGCATGCACGGCGCCGACGCCGAACCGCTGTCGGTGCGCGAACTGCTCACCCACACCCTCGCGGAAATGCACTATTCACCGGAACTGCTGACCGTCGCCGACGACGGAATCGTGACCGGGCGAAAGCTCGAACTCGAGCGAGCGCTGGTGAATTTGCTCGAGAATGCGCAGCGGCACGGCGGCGGGGTGATCGCGGTGGGGGTCGCGCGCGCCGAGGACGAAATGGTGATCACGGTCGACGACGCCGGCCCGGGAGTGGCGCCACAGGATCGGCAACGCATCTTCGAAAGATTCGTGACGGTGCGCCGCGGGAAACGTTCGGGCACCGGTATCGGATTGGCTTTGGTGGCCGAAACCGTTGCCGCCCACGGGGGCCGCGTGAAATGTGACGACCGTCCCGGCGGAGGCGCCCGATTCATGGTGTGGCTGCCCACCGTGACGAAATTCACCGATCATACTTCTGTAACACAACCGTAAAGTAGTCGCACGATAGACCTCAACGTTCGCGGGCAATTCTGAAGAGGTGATGCAGACCCGAACGCGGAGTATGTCGTTCAGTTCTCCGGCAACCGACGAGTCGAACGGCCGTCGGCACGTTTCCTCCCAGACGCTGATTCGTCGGCCGCGGGTGGACGACGGAGCGCGGATGTGGCGAATCGCAGTGGATTCCCAAGTGCTCGACGCCAATTCGAGTTACGCGTATCTGCTGTGGAGCCGTGACTTCGCCTCGACCACCGTCGTGGCCGAAATCGACTCGGAGATAGCAGGATTCGTCACCGGATATCTGCGCCCGGAATCGCCGGACACACTGTTCATCTGGCAGGTAGCCGTCGATCACGCCTTCCGCGGCCGCGGAGTGGGCGTTGCAATGCTGGATCGGCTCGTCGAAGACGTTGCCGACCAAGGTGTTTCGAAGTTGGAGACAACCGTTTCGCCGGACAACGAAGCCTCGCTGGCAATGTTCGCGTCACTGGCCCGGCGCCGTGACGCGGAAATGACGCGAGAAACGTTGTTCGAGCCAGAAGATTTTCCGGACGGGCACGAATCGGAGGACCTGTACCGGATCGCGCCACTGCAGGGTGACGCAAAACGATAGGAAGGATCATCGATGACCACCGCTGAGATGACCGTTTTCGAATCGCTCGAATCGAATGTCCGTGGATATTGCCGCTCGTGGCCCACGCTGTTCGACACCGCCTCCGGCGCCTGGCTGCGCGACGGTAGCGGACGTGATTACCTCGATTTCTTCGCGGGCGCGGGAGCGCTCAACTACGGGCACAACAACCCCGTTCTCAAAGAAGCATTGATCGATTACATCGCACGTGACGGAATTACGCACGGACTCGATATGTCGACCGTCGCGAAGCGCGAATTGCTGGAGACGATCAACAACGTTCTGCTGGATCCGCGCGGCCTCGACTACAAGGTCCAGTTCCCCGGTCCCACCGGTGCGAACGCGGTGGAATCGGCGCTGAAACTGGCCCGCAAGGTGACCGGCCGCACGTCGATTCTGAATTTCACCAACGCATTCCACGGCATGACCCTCGGTGCGCTCTCGGTGACCGGTAACGCCACCAAGCGCGCGGGCGCGGGAGTACCGTTGAACCACGTGAATCCGATGCCCTACGACGGGTATCTGGAAGGCACCGACGATCTGGCGTGGATGGAGCGGGTCCTCGATGACAATTCCTCCGGTGTGGACAAGCCCGCGGCGGTGATCGTGGAAACCGTGCAGGGCGAGGGCGGCGTGAACGTCGCTCGGGCGCAGTGGCTGCGGCACCTGTCGGAGCTGTGCGCCGCGCGCGGAATTCTGCTCATCGTCGACGATGTGCAGATGGGCTGCGGCCGGACCGGACCGTTCTTCTCCTTCGAGATCGCCGGCATCACCCCCGACATCGTCACCCTGTCGAAGTCGATCGGTGGTTACGGCATGCCGCTGGCGCTGGTGCTGATGAAGCGCGAGCTGGACCAGTGGGCGCCCGGTGAGCACAACGGCACCTTCCGCGGCAACAACCCGGCGTTCGTGACCGCCCGCGTGGCGCTCGAGCACTACTGGACCGACCACCGGCTGGAGGAGTCCACCGCCGCCAAGGGCGAGAAGATCCGAAAGTCGTTCGAGGCCCTCTCGGAGAACTTCGAGGGTGTCTCGACCCGCGGACGCGGGCTGGTGCAGGGACTGGTGTTCGACGACGCCTCGGAGGCGGGCAAGGTCAGCAGCATCGCCTTCGAAGAGGGCCTGCTGGTGGAGACCTCCGGCGCCGAGGACCAGGTGGTCAAGCTGCTGCCGCCGCTGACCATTACCGACGACGAACTCGACCACGGCCTGGGCATCCTGGACCGGGCGGTGGACATGGCCCGAGGAGGCAACTGACCATGATCGTGCGAACCACTGCCGAGATCACCGGAACCGACCGCGACGTCGCGGCCGAGGACTGGCGCAGCAAGCGGATCATCCTCGGCGGCGACGGGGTGGGTTTCTCCTTCCACGAGACGACGATCCAGCCGAACACCGTGCACGAGTTCCACTACCAGAACCACGTCGAAGCGGTGTGGCTGGTGGAGGGCGAGGGCACGCTCACGGACCTGACCAACGACGTCACCTACGACCTGGCGCCGGGAACGATGTACCTGCTCAACGGACACGAGCGGCATCGGGTCGAGACCCGCACCCTGATGCGGATGCTGTGTGTGTTCAATCCTCCGGTCACGGGCAAGGAAGTTCACGACGAGAACGGCGTCTACCCGCTGGTGGCCGTAGGCGAGTAGTGATGTAGTTAGGAGGACGACGCCGCGATGACGTTGGCGGAGAGTCGAATCGACCGCTACCGGACCAGAACTGCCGTAGCGGTACCGCCGGTGGAGCGCACCGATCCCACGGTGTGGGGCACGGTCACCTCGCCGGAGCTGCAGAATTTCGATGCCGATGGGTACGCGATCATCGACGAGTTGCTGACTCCGATGGAGGTGGCCGATATCGCCACCGACATCGATCGGCTGGCCGCCGATCCGGTGTTGCGTGCCGACGAGCGGGTGATCATCGAGAAGAAGTCGAACAGCGTTCGTTCGATCTTCGAGGTGCACAAGATCAGCGCCGTGGTGGCGGAGCTGGTGCGTGACGAGCGGATCGTCGGGATGGCTCGCCAGATTCTCGGTTCCGAGGTCTACATCCATCAGAGCCGGGTGAACTACATGCCCGGTTTCGAGGGTGCCGGGTTCTACTGGCATTCGGATTTCGAGACCTGGCACGCCGAGGACGGGATGCCCTCACCGCGTGCGGTGAGCCTGTCGATCGCGCTGACCGACAACTATCCGTTCAACGGCAGTCTGATGCTGCTGCCGGGCTCGCACCGGCAGTTCATGCCGTGCCAGGGCGAGACTCCCGACGAGCACTACCGGGAATCGTTGCGCGAGCAGCAGATCGGTGTGCCCGCACAGGAGGATCTGGCCCAGCTGGCCGACAAGTACGGCATCGCGCAGTTCACCGGCGCACGCGGTTCGGCGCTGCTGTTCGATTCCAACATCATGCACGGTTCGTCGAACAACATCACGCCGTTCGCGCGCTCGAACGTCTTCCTGGTGTTCAACAGCGTGGAGAACACTCTCGAAGAACCGTATTCGGCCCTGCATCAGCGGCCGACCTATATCGCCTCGCGCGATTTCACCCCTCTGCGCTGAGCGGGGGGGTGACCCGATCACGTCGGGACCGATGATCGCGCGGGTTCGCTCCCGACGGTGGCGGGGCGAGCCCGGCATCCCCGGCGCGTTTTCGGCCGGAATCCGAAACGGATTCCGGCCGAAAACATGTCCGGGGCGGCGGCGGTATGGGACCGCGCCCCGGCGATCGTGCGCCGCTCAGGCCCGCGTCAGCGCGGCGTAGCGGGCGATGTGCTGGTCCGCGGAACCCCATTCGGTGCGAATCGCGGTGAGCCGCTTGAAGAAATGCCCGATCGCGAGTTCCTCGGTCATGCCCATCGCGCCGTGCAGTTGGACCGCGTGCTGGCCGATGAAGCCGGCGGCGCGGGCGACGGTGGCCTTGGCCGCCGCGGCGGCCCGGGCGCGGACCTTCGGTTCGGCGTCGAGTTTCAGCGTCACCAGATAGGTCGCGGCCACGGCCTGTTCGAGCTCCAGGTGCATATCGACCATGCGGTGCTGCAGTACCTGGAAACTGGCGATCGGCACGCCGAACTGGCGGCGCTGCTTGCTGTATTCGACGGTGTCGGCGAGTACCCGCCGCATTCCGCCCACGGCCTCGGCGCAGATGGCGGCGATCGCCTCGTCGATGGCCCGTTCGACCGACTCGTCGGCCGTGCCCTCGTCACCGAGCAGCGCGTCGGCGCCGACCTGGACGCCGTCGAGGACCAGATCGGCCGCCCGGCGTTCGTCGATGGTGCGGTAGGGGTGCTGCGTGAGACCGGCCGCGTCGGCCGGCACGACGAACAGCGACAGACCTGCCGCCTCCGAGGTGCGCGCGGTCACCAGCAGGTGGGTGGCCAGCGGTGCCGTGGTCACCACCCCCTTGGCGCCGTCGAGGACCCAGCCGTCGCCATCGCGGCGGGCGGTGGTGGCCACGCGTGCGGGGTCGTACCCGGAGCCGGCCTCCAGGGCGGCGAAGGCCGTGATCACCGAGCCGTCGACGATGCCGCGCAACAGTTCCTCGGCCCGCGCGCCGCCGGCGCGGCGCAGCAGTCCGCCGCCCAGGACGGCGGTGTCGACATAGGGTTCGACGACCAGGGCACCGCCGAGCGCCTCGGCGATGATCATGGTCTCGATGGCGCCGCCGTCGAATCCGCCGACACTCTCGGGCAGGCTCGCGCCCAGAATGCCGACCTCCTCGGCGAAGCCGCGCCAGATTTCCGGCTGGTGGCCGGCGCCGACCCGCGCCGCGGCCCGGCTTTTCTCCAAATCGTAACGGGCGGCGAGAAATTCGGTGACCGTGTCACGGAGCAGTTGCTGTTCGGCAGTGAATTCGAAGTCCATCTCTCACAGTCCCAGGGTTGCCTTGGCGATGATGTTGCGCTGAATCTCGTTGCTGCCCGCGTAGATCGAGCCCGCGCGGTCGTTGAAGTACCGCAGCGGCGCGACGGCCTGCCACGGTTCGCCGCTGAGATATCCGTCGGCGGGCGCGACGAAGTCGGCGACCGGACCACCCGGCATGGCGGCGTGCGGTTGATAGGCGCGCCCGCGCGGGCCGGCGGCTTCGAAGGCCAATTCGGTGAGCCGCTGGCTCAATTCGGTCCCCAGGATCTTGATCGTGGACGCGGCCGGACCCGGATCCTTACCGCGCGAAATGGCCGACATGGTGCGGTACTCCAGGATCTCGAGGACATCGGCCCGGATCCGCGCGTCGGCCAGTTTCGCCGCGAAGGCGGGCTCGTCGAGCAGGCTGCCGCCGGCGAAACCGGGCTGTCCGGCCGCGTGCTCGGCCAGCGATTCGGCCAGCACCTGCAGCGCCGGGCCGTAGGCCGAACCGCCGCGCTCGAAGTTCAGCAGGTGTTTGGCGACCGTCCAGCCCTCGTCGATGCGGCCGATGACGTTGGTCTTCGACACCCGGACACCATCGAAGAACACCTGGTTCTGCACCTGCTCGCCGGAGGTCATGACCAGGGGGCGGATCTCGATGCCGGGAGTGTCCATCGGGATCAGCACGAAGGTGATGCCCTGCTGTTTGCGTTCCAGTTTCGAGGTGCGGACCAGGGCGAAGATCCAGTTGGCCTCGGTGGCGTGGGTGGTCCAGATCTTGGAACCGGTGCAGACCAGATCGTCGCCGTCGGAGACCGCGGCCATGGTCAGCGAGGCCAGATCGGAGCCCGCCTCGGGTTCGGAATAGCCCTGGCAGAAGAACACCTCGCCGGTGAGGATGCGCGGCAGGAAGTAGTCCTTCTGCTCCGGGGTGCCGAAGGCGATGATCGCGTGCGCGACCATCCGGATACCCATCGGCGAGAGTGCGGGCGCGCCCGCGAGGGTGGATTCACGATCGAAGATGTAGTGCTGCGTCATGCTCCAGTCACAGCCGCCGTGGGCGACCGGCCAGGCCGGCGCCGCCCAGCCGCGGGCGTGCAGGATGTGCTGCCACTGCATGCTGGCCTCGTGATCCGGGTACACGCTGGTGGCGAGCTGACCGGCGCGACGTAGTTCCGGGGTCAAATTCTCGTCCAGGAAGCGCCGCACCTCGTCGCGAAACGCCAGATCGGTGGGCGACCAGTCCAGATTCACGAAGAACTCCTTGTGCGATAAACGGGCCTCTACCTTCTCATTTACTCCGGGTCGAGCGCAAATGGTCGTTAACTTATCGAGATAGCGGGCAGTGTGCCGAGACGGTCCGCCGCACGAGCGGCCGGGCCCGTGGGTACCCGAAATACATGCGGGGACTTGCGTTTCGGAGCCTCGTGTGCGGAAAGATGGACCCTCATGTACGCATCTCGAGTGCTTCGTGTGTTCGTCCGGGTGATACCGGCCGTGCTGGTCGCGTTGCTCGCCGCCGCCACCTTCGCGGTCGCCGGCGGCGTCGCCTCGGCAGCTCCGATGCCGCTGCCGTCGATCGACACCGGTGGTGTCACGAGACTGGCGATCGCGCCCGGGCAGAACACCGTCACCGGCCAGGGGTCCGTGGTGGCGAACAAGATCGCCGGTTACTCCATCGGATCGGTTCAGGGCAGAAGCTGATCGTCGACATCACCTCGAACAACGGCGCGGCCCGGTGACCGTGGCACCGCTGATCGGAAGTCCGGTCGCGGCCGACTCCCGCACGCCGCGTCACCGCCGCCTGATTCCGGGCCCTATTCGGCGGATGCCGGGCGAACACGTTCGCCCGGCATCCGACCGGCAACGCACCCCGACCGGGTAGCCTGACCGACTGTGCACCTGAAGAGTCTGACGCTGAAGGGATTCAAATCCTTCGCGTCCGCGACGACGCTGCGGCTCGAGCCCGGCATCACCTGTGTGGTGGGGCCGAACGGGTCCGGCAAATCGAACGTCGTCGACGCGCTGACCTGGGTGATGGGGGAGCAGGGCGCCAAGGCGCTGCGGGGCGGGAAGATGCAGGACGTCATCTTCGCCGGTACCGCCGGGCGGGCGCCGCTGGGCCGCGCCGAAGTCACACTGACCATCGACAATTCCGACGGCGCGCTGCCCATCGACTACTCCGAGGTCTCGATCACCCGCCGGATGTTCCGCGACGGCGCCGGTGAATACGAGATCAACGGCAACTCCTGCCGGTTGATGGATGTCCAGGAACTGCTGTCCGACTCCGGTATCGGCCGGGAAATGCACGTCATCGTCGGCCAGGGCCAGCTCTCGGCGATTCTGGAATCGCGACCCGAGGACCGCCGCGCCTTCATCGAAGAGGCCGCGGGTGTGCTCAAACATCGCAAGCGCAAAGAGAAAGCGGTGCGCAAACTCGATGCGATGCAGGCCAATCTGGCTCGCCTGACCGACCTCACCACCGAATTGCGCCGCCAGCTCAAACCGCTGGGCCGCCAGGCCGAGGTGGCCCGGCGCGCGGCCACCGTCCAATCCGAACTGCGCGATGCCCGGCTGCGATTGGCCGCCGACGATCTGGTGGCGCGCCGGCGCGAACTGGAAAGTCAGCAGAGCAAGGAAGCCTTCGCCCGCGAACAGCAGATCACCGTGCAGGCCGAATTGGATGCCGCCAATGCGGCGCTGGCGCAGCAGGAATTCCAGCTCTCGCGGCTCACGCCCGGCGCCGAGGCGGCCGCGCAGACCTGGTTCCAGCTGTCGGCGCTGGTGGAGCGGGTCAACGCGACCATTCGAATCGCCCGGGATCGGGCCCGCAACCTCACCATCGAACAGCCCACCGGTACCGGCCGCGACCCCGAACAACTCGAGGCCGAGGCGGACCGGGTGCAGGCCGAGGAGGCCGAACTGCTCGAGGCGGTCGAGGTGGCCACGGCGACGCTGGAGGCCGCCCGCGATCAATTGCTCGACCGCGAGCAGGCCGCCAAGGCCGCCGAACAGGCCCACCTTGCCGCGGTGCGCGCCATCGCCGATCGGCGCGAGGGCCTGGCCCGCCTCGCAGGGCAGGTCGATACCCTGCGCCACCGCGCCCAATCGGCCGACGGCGATATCGCCCGCCTGTCGGAGGCGCTGGCCGCGGCCCGGCAGCGCGGTGATGCCGCCGAGGCCGAATTCGAGTCCGTGCAAAGCGAATTGAGCGAACTCGACGCCGGTGAGGAAGGTCTCGACGCTGCCTACGAACACGCCGCCCAGGCTCTGGAACTGGCCGACGCGCGGGTGACCGAACTGCGCGAAGGCGACCGCGAGGCCGGGAAGAAGGTCGCCTCGCTGACCGCTCGCATCGAAGCGCTGACCATGGGCCTGGCCCGCAAGGACGGCGGCGCCTGGCTGCTGGACAACCGCGCCGACGGATTACAGGGCCGGCTCTCGGGAATGGTGCGGGTACACAGCGGATTCGAGGCCGCCGTGGCCGCCGCGCTCGGTCCGCTGGCCGACGCCATCGCCGCGGATGCGCACCCGACCGCGCAGGCGGCGGTGCGGGCGCTCAAGGACGCCGACGGCGGCCGCGCGGCCGTCGTCTACGGCGGTGCGGCGCAGCCCCGCAGCGAGATCGGTGACCTGCCCGCGGGGGTGCGCCCGCTCGCGGAGGTGATCGATTGCCCGGACCCGCTGCGTGGTGCGGTCGCGGCGCTGTCCGCCGGCACCGTGGTCGTCGACGATCTGACGCAGGCGGCCGACATCCTTTCCGGCCGACCGGAACTGCGGGTGGTGACTCGCGACGGCGATCTGAGCGGTTCGGGCTGGGTGCTCGGCGGTTCGGACCGGGCGCCCAGCCAGATCGAGGTGCAGGCCGACATCGATGCCGCCGCGGCGGAACTGGTGTCGTGGCAGCGGCAGGCCGAGGAGGTCGAGGCCGCGCTGTCGGGCGCGCTCGCCGAGCAGAATGATCGCAAACAGGCCGTCGACCAGGCGTTGCTGGCATTGCACGAATCCGATCAGGCGCTGGTCGCGATCTACGATCGGCTGGGCCGCCTCGGTGCGACCGCGCGCAGCGCCCATTCCGAATACGAGCGGCTGCTGGCCCAGCGCGCCGAGGCCGAATCCGCGCGCGACGAGAACCTGACGGCCCTGGCCGAACTCGAGGGCCGGCTGCGTCATGCCGAATCCGAACAGTCCGATCTGGATTCCGACGCCGACGCGGGCACCGATACCGCCGGGCAGGAGCGCGAACAGGCCGCCGCGGCGCTGGCCGAGGCGCGCGCCATGGAGGTGGAGGCCCGGCTGTCGGTGCGCACCGCCGAGGAGCGCGCGGAATCGGTCCGGGGTAGAGCGGATTCGCTGCGCCGGGCGGCACGCGCCGAACGCGAGACCCGCGCCCGCGCCGAACGGGCCCAGGCCGCCCGCCGCCGTGCCGCCGAGGTGGCGGCGGTGGTCGCCGAATCGGCCGAGCGGATCGCCGCCGAACTGGAAACCGTGGTGGGTGAGGCGGCCGCGCGGCGCGACGAGCTGGTCCGGCGGCGGACCGAATGCGCCGGCCAGGTGGATCAGATCAAGGAGCGGGTGCGGGCGCTGAGCACGCAACTCACACAGCTGACCGACGCCGTGCATCGCGACGAGGTCGCGCGAGCCCAATCCGCGCTGCGCATCGAGCAATTGGAAACCACCATCGCCGAGCAGTTCGGCATCGCGCTCGACGAACTGGTCGCCGAATACGGTCCGCACGTGCCGATGCCGCCGACCGCGTTGGAGATGCAGGAGTACGAGCAGGCCCGCGAGCGCGGCGACCAGGTGAGCCCACCGCAGGAAATGCCCTACGACCGCGCCACCCAGGAGCGCCGCGTCAAACGCGCGGAGAAGGATCTCGCCACCCTCGGCAAGGTGAATCCCCTGGCCCTGGAGGAGTTCGCGGCCTTGGAGGAGCGCTACAACTTCCTGTCCACCCAACTCGAGGACGTCAAGAAGGCCCGCCAGGATCTCCTCGATGTGGTGGCCGAGGTCGACGCCCGCATTCTGCAGGTGTTCACCGAGGCCTACGAGGATGTGGAACGTGAATTCGTGCAGGTGTTCGGCCGCCTGTTCCCCGGCGGTGAGGGGCGGCTGCTGCTGACCGACCCCAGCGATATGCTCACCACCGGTATCGAGGTGGAGGCGCGGCCGCCGGGTAAGAAGGTGAAGCGGCTGTCGCTGCTGTCCGGTGGTGAGAAATCCCTTGCCGCCGTGGCATTTCTGGTGTCGATCTTCCGGGCCCGCCCCTCCCCGTTCTACGTGATGGACGAGGTCGAGGCGGCCCTGGACGACACCAACCTGCGCCGCCTGATCGGGCTGTTCGAGCAGTTGCGGGAGAAGTCGCAGCTGATCGTCATCACCCACCAGAAGCCGACCATGGAGATCGCCGACGCGCTGTACGGCGTCAGCATGCGCGGCGACGGCATCACCCAGGTCATCTCGCAGCGACTGCGCGGGGAGAATCTGGTGGGCGCGACGACCTAGTCGCCCGCC
The DNA here is from genome assembly GCF_001613505.1 of Nocardia mikamii NBRC 108933. GTDB lineage: Bacteria > Actinomycetota > Actinomycetes > Mycobacteriales > Mycobacteriaceae > Nocardia > Nocardia mikamii. The sequence continues at coordinate 227,894 of NZ_BDCM01000014.1, read as the reverse complement.
GCGAACCGGGACTTCAGAACCGCGGCGCCGGTGGTGGCCAGCCAGGTTTCCAGACTCTGCAGGCCGGGATGGAACGAGCGGGTCTGCTCGATATCGGCATGCCAGCCGTGGCCCTGATGGCTCAGGCGCCAGGTATTGCCGATCTGTTCACCCAGTGCGTCGGCCTCCGCCTCGGTGATTTCGCGATACCGCACCGGATATCCGGTCGCGCGGGAGATCAGCTCGACGGCGGCGGCGGGGGTCACGGCGTCGCCGGCGAGTTCGAGTGTCTGCCCGGAGAACCGTTCGGGATCGGCGAACGCCAGCGCGGCCACCGCGGCGATATCGTCGGCCGCGATCATCTGTGCCGGTCGATCGGCCGGAAACAGGTGGACGTTCACGCCGTCGACGAAGCCGTCGAGCGGCATACCCTGCGCCAAATAGTTCTCCATGAACCGGACCGGACGCAGCACGGTGTAGCGCATGCCGCTGTCGGCCAGCGCCTGCTCGATCTGCCGCTTTCCGGTACTGCCCCAGGAGATTTCTTTGTCGAACGACGCCACACCGGTGAAGACGACGTGGTCGGTTCCGGCGTTGCGGGCGGCCTCGATCACGGCGGCACCGCGGATCGTCTCCAGGTCGACGTCCCAGCCGTCGGGCCGGAAGGCCGCGGGTGGAACGAGGAAGACGCCTCGTGTCCCGGCTACCGCCGCGGTCAGGGTGGCCGGGGCGTCGAAGTCGCCGACGGCCACCTCCGCGCCGAGGGCGGCGAGTTCGCGCGCCGCCTCGGCGGCGGGATCACGGACCAGGATGCGGACCGGGACGTTGCCGGCGAGCAGCGCGCGGGCCGTGGCGCCGCCCTGCTTGCCGGTCGCGCCGGTGACGAGAACGAGGTTGTTCTGCATAGACATTTCGGAGGAGCCCTTTCGGTAGAATCGGGTCGGTCGACCCGTATTCGCACGATAGGAGCAGCGTTGTCGTCTCCGCTATTCGCCGACGCGGGGTTTCGTTACGGGGTGCGCGAACCGGCGCCCGCAGTGACGGGCACCCGAATCGACGCGCGCCGCAACCGGGCTCGTGTCCTCGCCGCCGCCCAGCGGGCCTTCGCCGAATCCGGAACGTCGGTGTCGCTGGCCGAGATCGCCCGCCGCGCCGGTGTGGGGGCCGGCACCGTGCATCGCCACTTCCCGACCAAGACCGACCTGCTCGAGGCCGTGCTGCAGCAACGGATCGACCAGCTCACCGCGCGGGCGTTGATGCTGCGCGACGATCCGGACCCCGCCGCGGCCTTCCTGGCATTCTGCGCGGAGGTCGTCACCCGCACGCCCGGGAACAAGGCGATGTGCGACCTGCTCGACGCCGACGACGGCTGGCCACGGATGCTGCTCCGGGATGCGGGCGAGCGATTTCACCTCGCCCTCGGGCAGCTGCTGGAGGCGGCGCGGCGTGCGGGCGGGGTACGTGCCGATCTGACCCTGACCGACGTGCTGGCGATCTTCGCCGGTTGCGTTGCGATGCAGCGTGTTTCGACTGCCCGCGACGAGCTGTCCCGCCCCGCCGCCATGCTGCTGGCTGCGATGCGTAGCGAGTCGGCCGTAACGAAACCGGCGAACTTTTCTCTCGGCCGTAACGAAACGACGGTGGCCGCGGGGAATCGTGACAGTGGGAGTTGCCCGATCTGCGGGGCGGACGTGGCGCATGCGGAGACCGGACGGCCCGCCCGGTACTGCTCGTCCGCGTGCAGGCAGAAGGCCCACCGGTTGCGCCGCGCCGCAGCTGCGGCGCGAAGGCCGAATCAGCGCGACACCGGACGCAGCCCGTCGAACACGATGGCGAGCACTCGCTCCACCGCCGCCGGATAGGGTTCCCCGGGCTGGGCGTAGACCTGCACGGTCATCAGGAGACCGACCTCGGGGAGGCCGATATCGGTGCGCAGGTCGCCGTCTCGCTGGGCTCGCCGGATCAATTCGCCGATCCGGTCGAGAACTCCCGCACGCACCGCGCCCACGCTCGGATCGGTGCGGACCATGGCGTGGACGGCCGGTTCGATGGCCGCCGCCAGCGCGCCCAGGCGCAGTAGCGCGCACTCGCGCAGGAACCGGCGCAACCCGTCCCATGCCGTCGCTTCCTCCGCCCCCGCCGAGTCGGCCATGCGGGCGAGGCGGTCCAGGTGGGCCCGCGCGGTGGCGACCACCAGGGCGTCGCGGTCGGGAAACCGGCGATACAGCGTGCCGACTCCCACCCCGGCGCGATCGGCGATCAGCTTCATCGGGACATCGGTGCCGCGTTCGGCGAAGACGTCCAAGGCGGCGAGCAGGAGGTGATCGCGATTGCTGCGCGCGTCGGCGCGCAGGGAATCCGGGTGAATCGGCTCCGAGACCATCGGCGGCTCCCGTCGTGCTCATTAAGTGGACGAATTGCGTCCACTTAATCTACCATCGAACTAAGCGGACGAAAATCGTCCACTTGAGAGAGGTGGCGACATGGTCGAGGTACTCGTTTCCGGAGCGGGAATCGCGGGATCGACGCTGGCCTACTGGCTCAGCCGACACGGATTCCGGGTGACCGTGGTCGAGCGGGCCGCGGGACTGCGCTCCAGCGGCAACCCGGTCGACGTGCGCGGGCCGGCGCTCGAGGTGGTGACCGCCATGGGTGTGCTGCCCCAATTGCGTGCTGCCGCAACGGCCGTGGACCGCTTGCGGTTCGTCGACGCGCGGGGCCGGGACCGCGCCTCGATGCGCGTCGGTGATCGAGAGCGCGGTGACGTGGAGCTCGCCCGCGCGGATCTCGCCACCATTCTCGCCGGAGCCTCCCGCGGCCACGTCGAGATGCGCTGGAATGACGGTGTTTCCGAGATCGAGCAGTCCGCGGCGGGAGTCACCGTCGGCTTCGAATCGGGGGAGCGGGCGCACTACGACTACGTGCTCGGCGCCGACGGCCTGCATTCGGCGGTGCGCCGGCTGACCTTCGGCGACGACCGGGAATTCGTGCGGCACATGGGGATCTACATCGCCACCGTGCCCGTCACGCGCGCCGCGGGCGCCGCGAACGAGGTGGTCATGTACAACTCGCCGGGACGGTCGGTTTCGGTCCATCCCGCCGGCGGCCGCCCGATCGCGGCCTTCATGTTCCGGCGGGCACCGGTGGCCGGTCTGGACCACCGCGACAGCGAGGCGCACCGTCGGTTGCTGGTCGCGGAATTCGCCGGGCGAACGGGGCCGTTCGAGGCCGTGCTGGACGAGGTGCGTGCCGGTGGTGACCTCTACTTCGACGCCGTCAGCAAGGTATCGCTTCCGCGCTGGTCGCGAGGCCGGGTCGCGGTCGTAGGAGACGCCGCCTCATGCCTGTCGCTGTTCGGCGACGGATCGAGCCTGGCCATCGCGGGCGCGTACACCCTGGCCGAGGAACTCGCGCGGACGCCGCACGACCCGGCTACGGCGTGGGCACGCTACGAGCGGCGGCATCGCGATCGGATCGGCGCATCACATCGCGGGGTTCGATTCGCCTCGGCGCTGATGGTGCCCGGATCGCGTCCCGCTATCGGGCTGCGCAATACCGCGGTCCGGCTGTGCGCGGCCGCGTGACGGTTGCACTCGGCCGGCAGCCCATTCCTGAGGGGTCTCGTTCGCCGCAAGCCCCGAGCCTCGAGCGGCCCGATCGGCGGTCCGCGATCACAACAGATCGCTCACGTCGTCGGGGACGTCGACGGCGTATTTGCGCAGGGTCTCCATCGGCACGACCTCGAGTGCGTTCTCATGGGTCGCGGCCAAAACGACCGGCGCGGCCACCCCGTCCTCGTGGGCGTGCAGCCACCGCACCGCAACCACACACCAGCGGTCGCCGGGTTGCAAGCCGGGGAAATTGTTCTCCGGGCGTGGGGTCAGCAGATCGTTGCCGATCGATTTCTGATGCTCCAGGAACTCCTGGGTCACAACAGTGCAGACGGTGTGGCTACCCAGATCCTCGGGGCCGGTGCTGCAGCAGCCGTCCCGGTAGAAGCCGGTGAGAGGATCGGTGCCACACTCCTCCAGCGGTCCCCCAAGCACATTTCGATCGGTCACGAGCCGATCCTATTGTCTCTGTGTCGGATTCGCCGCGCCTTGGGCGGTTGGTATCGGGACGGTTGCCGGTGATGCGTGGCCGGACGGCTTATCGTCCGACGTCGTCGGCGTGTCGGGCGTGCGCCGATAGTGACGAATCACCCGTACCGCCGCGGGCGCAACACCCGCCTGCCGCCACGCGGGCGCGTTCGCGGGTTCTGACAGGATGGGAGTCGTGACTGCGCAAGCCTGGATTCTGATCGCCGCGATCGTCGCCGTACTACTGGTGGCGTTCGTTGCCGGATTCGTCCTGTACAAGCGCCGCCGAGTGAGCATCGCCCCGGCGGAGGAGCAGGACAAGCAGCTGACCGACCGGTCGGGCGGATACACCGCAGCGGGTGGCTTCAACTTCAGTCGAGGCGATGCGGGCTCCGGCACGCTGACCCCACCGCGCCCCGAACCGGTCCCGATCGAACGCACCGACGACGAGGGGCAGCCGCACGTCGGCGACGACGCCGCCATCCCGCGCGACTCGGTGCGCCGGACCATCACCGACGTACGGTTGCCGGAACCGGATACCCTCGCCGATCGCCCGGCGGACGGCGCGACCGCGACCGCGCCGACCGTCGAACCGGAAACGACCCGAACCCCCGGCGACGGCGTGGCCGCGCCGGAAGCGCCGGCCGAAGCTCCCGCCGCGCCGCCCTCGACCGACGGCGCCACCGCGGTCACGCCCACCCCCGTCGAGACACCCGAATCCGCCCCGGTGGATTCGGCTCCGGCCACGGCGCCGAGCGCCCCGACCGCCCCTACTCCTACCGCGCCTACTCCGACAGCCCCGACCCCCACCGCCCCGGCGCCCCAGCCCACCCCGGTGGAGGAGATCGAACCCACCGCCGGCCGCCTGACCCGCCTGCGCGGGCGGCTCTCGCGGTCGCAGAACGCGGTCGGCAAGAGCCTGCTCGGCCTGCTCGGCGGCGGTGACCTCGACGAGGACTCGTGGGAAGAGATCGAGGACACCCTGGTCATGGCCGACCTCGGCACCTCGGTCACGACGACCGTGGTCGAGCGACTGCGCGAGGAAATGGCCGCGCGCAGCGTGCGCACCGCCGAGCAGGCGCGACAGGTGCTGCGGGATGTGCTGATCGAGGCCCTGCGCCCGGACCTGGATCGCGCGATCCGCGCGCTGCCGCATGCCGACCATCCATCGATCCTGCTGGTCGTCGGCGTGAACGGCACCGGGAAGACCACCACGACGGGCAAACTGGCGCGCGTCCTGGTCGCCGACGGCCGGCGCGTGTTGCTCGGCGCCGCCGACACCTTCCGCGCCGCCGCCGCCGACCAGTTGCAGACCTGGGGTGAGCGGGTCGGCGCCGATACGGTCCGCGGCCGCGAGGGGGCCGATCCGGCATCGGTCGCCTTCGACGCGGTCAGCACCGGCATCGACGAGGGTGTCGACGCGGTCCTGGTCGACACCGCGGGCCGCCTGCACACCAAGACCGGCCTGATGGACGAGCTGGGCAAGGTCAAGCGCGTGGTGGAGAAGAAGGCCGCCGTCGACGAGGTCCTGCTGGTGCTCGACGCGACCGTCGGGCAGAACGGCCTCACGCAGGCCCGGGTCTTCGCGGAGGTCGTCGACATCACCGGGGTGGTACTCACCAAACTCGACGGCACCGCCAAGGGCGGCATCGTCTTCCAGGTGCAGCACGAGCTCGGCGTGCCGGTGAAACTGGTCGGCCTCGGCGAGGGCGCCGACGATCTGGCCCCCTTCGAACCATCCGCATTCGTCGACGCCCTCCTCGGGTAGCGGCGAGCAGCGAAAACGGCAGTTCCTCCTCATTTCGACACGGTCCTCACGGTGCGCCGGCATGCGCTGTGCGCGCGCTGAAACCTGGTAGCAACACAGCAAGCGGATCCGTTCACGCATGCGAAACATCGCGGCGGCACGGATGAAACACCAGATCGCGACCCTTCTGTGCAGGCTCGTTTGCCGCAGTTTCGGCCGGGCCCGAGATGAGGAGGAACAAGGTGGCGTATCCCTTGCTCGGTGTGCCCGACACCGGCGACACCGCATGGATGCTGGCGAGCTCCGCGCTCGTTTTGCTGATGACCCCAGGGCTGGCGTTCTTCTATGGCGGCATGGTCCGCTCGAAGAACGTGCTCAACATGATCATGATGAGCATCAGCGCGATGGGCGTCGTCGGCGTGCTGTGGTCGCTCTACGGCTTTTCCGAGGCATTCGGCGACAACAAACTCGGCCTGATCGGCAACCCCGCCCAGTTCTTCGGGCTCAAGGGGCTGATCGGCACCAATGCCGTCAAGGCCAGCCCGGCGGACCCCTCGACCGGTGCGTCGGCGGTGGATCAGGTGAACATCCCGCTGGCCGGCACCATCCCGATGACGGTGTTCGTGGCCTTCCAGCTGATGTTCGCCATCATCACCGTGGCTCTGATCTCGGGTGCGGTCGCCGACCGCATGAAGTTCCGTGCGTGGGTGGTCTTCTCGATCGCGTGGTCGACCATCGTCTACTTCCCGGTCGCGCACTGGGTGTTCGACTTCGACGTCAAGGACGCCGCGGGCAACATCGTCCACCACGGCGGCTGGATCGCGAACAAACTGCAGGCCATCGACTTCGCCGGTGGTACCGCGGTGCACATCAACGCCGGTGCCGCGGGCCTGGCCCTGTGCCTGGTGCTCGGCAAGCGCAAGGGCTGGCCGAAGACGCCGATGCGCCCGCACAACCTGCCCTTCGTCATGCTCGGCGCCGGTCTGCTGTGGTTCGGCTGGTTCGGCTTCAACGCCGGTTCCTCGGTGAGCTCCAACGGCCTGGCCGGTTCGACCTTCCTGACCACCACCTTCGCCACCTGCGCCGCGATGCTCGGCTGGCTGGTCGTGGAGAAGTTCCGCGACGGCAAACCCACCAGCCTCGGCGCCGCCTCGGGCATCGTCGCGGGCCTGGTCGCGATCACCCCGTCGTGCTCGTCGGTGAACGTGCTCGGCGCGCTGGTGATCGGCGCGGTGGCCGGCGTGCTGTGCGCGCTGGCGGTCGGCCTGAAGTTCAAACTCGGTTTCGACGACTCGCTCGACGTGGTCGGCGTGCACCTGGTCGGTGGTGTGGTCGGTACGCTGCTGATCGGTCTGTTCCTCACCCCGGAATCGGGTGCGGGCGCCGGCGGTGCGAAGGGATTGTTCTACGGCGGCGGTTTCGATCAGCTCGGCAAGCAGGCCGTCGGTGCCTTCACCGTGCTGGCGTTCTCCTTCGTCGTCTCGCTGATTCTGGGGCTGATCATCAAGTACACGATCGGCATTCGTGCTTCCGAGGAAGACGAGTTCAAGGGCATGGACGAGTCGGAGCACGCGGAGACGTCATACGATTTCGCTGCTGTGGGTGGCACGGCACGTACCGCCGTCAAGGAGGCATGACGCAATGAAACTGATCACTGCAATCGTCAAACCGTTCACACTCGAGGACGTCAAGTCCGGGCTCGAGCAGGCCGGTGTGCTGGGAATGACGGTCAGCGAAGTCCAGGGGTACGGCCGTCAGAAGGGGCACACCGAGGTTTACCGCGGCGCGGAGTACTCGGTCGATTTCGTGCCCAAGGTGCGGGTCGAGGTCGTCGTCGACGACGCCTCGGTCGAGAAGGTCGTCGAGGTGATCGTCGAGGCCGCGCGCACCGGCAAGATCGGTGACGGCAAGGTCTGGGTGACCCCGGTCGAATCGGTGATCCGGGTCCGAACCGGTGAACGCGGTGCCGACGCACTATAGGAGATGAAGGATTCGGGCAGCCCCGCTCCTGGCACCGGCCGGGGACGGGGCTGCCCGCATGAACGGGCGGTGGTTGCGGGTATGAGTGCAGACGAATTGTCCCAGGGCGCCAAGGATCTGGTGGCCGCACGAGATCAACTGCTCGACGGTGGTGATCCCCGGCGCCCGCGGCTGAGCGCCGAGGCGCTGCGGCAGGCGCTGGTCGACCTGCACGAGCTGTGGTTGACCACCAAGGGCGCGGAGCTGGGTATCACCGACGACAGCGGGCTGGCCGTGGTGGCGGTCGGCGGACTGGGCCGGCGCGAGATGCTGCCGTATTCCGATCTGGATCTGGTGCTGCTGCACGACGACGTCGATCCCGCGCGGGTCGCCGAGGTCGCCGATCGGCTCTGGTATCCGCTGTGGGACGCCCACATCAAACTGGATCACAGCGTGCGGACCGTGCCGCAGGCGCTGCGGGTGGCCGCCGACGATCTCACCGCCGCGCTCGGCATGCTCGATGCCCGCCACATCGTCGGCGACGCGGAACTGAGCAATCTGCTCATCGGTGGCGTGCGCCGCGAATGGCGGACCGGAATCCGTTCTCGCTTCGGTGAATTGGTGGAACAGGCGCACGCGCGATGGAAGCGCAACGGCGAGATCGCGCATCGGGCCGAGCCCGACCTCAAGAGCGGTCGCGGTGGGCTGCGCGATATCCAGTTGCTCGACGCCCTGTCCATCGCCCAGCTGACCGACGCCATGCCCGGCCTGGGCCCCGACGTTCCCGGCGGCGGTCTCGAGGCCGCCCATCGCCGGCTGCTCGACGTGCGGACCGAACTGCATCGGGTGGCCGGGCGGTCCCGTGATCAGCTGCGCGCCCAGGACGCGGACGAAATCGGCGCCGCGCTGCGCATCGGCGATCGATTCGATCTGGCACGTACGCTCAGCGACGCGGCGCGCACGGTCGTCTATTCGGTCGACGTCGGCCTGCGCACCGCCGGCAACGCGCTGCCGCGTCGCGGCCTGGCCCGGCTGCGGCGTCTGCCCGTTCGCCGCCCGCTCGACGAGGGCGTCGTCGAACACGCCGGCGAGGTGGTGCTGGCCCGCGACGCACGGCCGCAGCGCGATCCCGGCCTGATCCTGCGGGTCGCCGCCGCCTCGGCGCGCACCGGCCTGCCGATGTCGGCAACCACCCTCAATCGCCTGTCCGAGGACGCCCCGGAACTGCGCGAACCGTGGCCGCGTGAGGCGCTCAACGATCTGCTGGTGCTGCTCGGCGCCGGCCGCAACACCATCGACGCGGTGGAGGCACTGGATCGGACGGGCTTGTGGGGCAGGCTGTTTCCGGAATGGGGGGCGGTGCGTGACCTGCCGCCGCGCGATGCCGTGCACACCTGGACCGTCGACCGCCACCTGGTCGAGACCGTCGCCTACGCCAGTGCGCTGAGCACCCGGGTCGCCCGGCCGGATCTGCTACTGCTCGGAGCGTTGCTACACGATATCGGCAAGGGCCGCACCGAGGATCACAGCGTGGTGGGTGCCGAACTGGCCGACCGGATCGGTCATCGGCTGGGTCTGTGGCCCGACGATGTGCGCAGCCTGGCGACGATCGTGCGGCATCATCTGCTGCTGCCCGAGACGGCGACCCGGCGCGATCTCGATGATCCGGCGACCGCCGCCCGCGTGGTCGACGCGTTGGGCGGTGACCAGCAGCTGCTGGATCTGCTGCACACCCTCGCCGAGGCCGATTCGCTGGCGACCGGTCCGGGTGTGTGGGGGGAGTGGAAGGCGTCCCTGATCGGGGAACTCGTGCGCCGCGGCCACGCCGCGATGGCGGGAGAGCCCGCACCGCAACGGGTTTCGCCCACGCCGACGGTGGTCGACGCGGCTGTCATGGACAAGGTCGCGGCCGGTGGCGTGCACGTGGAATTGGCGCCCGGCGACGGGCGCTACATCCATACCGTCACGGTCGTGGCTCCCGATACTCCGGGTCTGCTCTCGGAGGCGGCCGGGGTGCTCGCCCTGCACTCCCTGCGGGTGCTCTCCGCGACGTTGACGGCTTCCGGAGACACCGCGATCGACACCTTCGTGGTGACACCGACTTTCGGCAATCCGCCCGACGCCGGTCTGCTGCGCCAGGAGCTGATCCGCGCGATCAACGGCGATCTGAAGCTGGCCTCCGTCCTCGCGGACAAGGAGCGCGAGGCGGCGGCTCGGACCAGCCGGTACGCGCAGGCGCAGCCGAAGGTGATCTGGACCGAGGTCGACCGGCCCGGCGAGGTGGTGCTCGAACTGCGCGCCGAGGACCGCATCGGCCTGCTCAGCCGGTTGGCCGCGGCGCTGGCCGACCAGGGCGCGGATGTGCGGTGGGCGAAAGCGGACACGATGGGCTCGGTGGTGGTCGACTCGTTCGGCCTCGGTCTGGGTGAGGGTGACACTCCGCAGCGGCGCCGTGCCATCGAGGCGGCGCTGTTGGGGGTCGTCCCGCATCAGGAGCCGAAGAAACCGAGCGAAACGGACACTGGCGCCGATGCCGGTTAGGTTTACCAACCTCCCGCCGGTTATCGGGCCAATCTGGTCGTTCGGTCCGTAATGCGGTAACCAGATCGTTGCTGCAACCTCTGCTGGATGTGATGTCCGCCACTCTACGATCGGTGTAGATCGTGAAGTTGATCGTGATCGCAAGCTGTTCGAGCTGTTGCTGTACCTGTCCGGCGAGTTGGGTGCGTTGAGGGGAGCAGGTCGATGGCAAACGAAGTCGTGTCCTCATCCATGATCACCAGCGATTCGACCCACCACATCGCTCGCTGCGTCGGCGGCGACCATTGGGTGGTCTCCTGGCTTCCGGGCCGGACGCTGACCGGCGGTCAGGCGGTGGCGGCCATGAAACTGGCCGGCGCGCTCGTCGACGGCACACCGGGTGACTCCGACTGGGCGACCCTGGACGCCATGGCACTGCCACTGGGGCTGACCGGCCGCGAGGCGGTCTATCTGGTGGCCTACGAACAGCACGACTTCAGCCGGGCCCCGCGGCCGCGGCACAGCGCGCTGTCCTGATCGCAGTGCCGGTGACGGCCCCGCCGCCCGGTCGGCGGCGGGGCTTCGACTAGGGCGAATCCACCGATCGCGGAGTTGCCCGTACCCTGGTAACCCGAGTGACGTCCCTCGACGAGACCAGGAGCGCGATCGGTGTTCGAATCCCTTTCCGACCGGTTGACCGGTGCCCTGAAGGATCTGCGTGGCAAGGGGCGTCTGTCACCGGCCGATATCGACGCGACCGCGCGCGAGATCCGGCTCGCCCTGCTCGAGGCCGACGTGGCGCTGCCGGTCGTGCGGCAGTTCATCGCCCGCGTCAAGGAACGCGCCAAGGGCGCCGAGGTATCGGCCGCGCTGAACCCCGCGCAGCAGGTCGTGAAGATCGTCAACGAGGAATTGATCGGCATCCTCGGTGGCGAGACCCGGCGCCTGCAGTTCGCGAAGAATCCGCCCACGGTCGTCATGCTCGCCGGTCTGCAGGGCGCCGGTAAGACCACGCTGGCGGGCAAGCTCGCGAAATGGCTGAAGGGCCAAGGGCATACGCCCTTGCTGGTGGCCTGTGACCTGCAGCGGCCGGGCGCCGTCACCCAGCTGCAGGTGGTCGGCGAACGGGCCGGAGTGCCGGTGTTCGCCCCGCATCCGGGGACGTCGATCGGCGGCGGCGACAACGCCCTGGGCGTCACCGCCGCCGATCCGATCCACGTCGCCGAGGCCGGCATCGAGGAAGCGAAGCAGAAGCACTACGACATCGTCATCGTCGACACCGCGGGCCGCCTCGGTATCGACGAGGAGTTGATGCGTCAGGCCGCGGGCATCCGCGACGCGGTGCGCCCGGACGAGACGCTGTTCGTCCTCGACGCCATGATCGGCCAGGACGCCGTCAGCACCGCCGAGGCATTCCGCGACGGCGTCGGCTTCACCGGTGTCGTGCTCACCAAGCTCGACGGTGACGCCCGCGGTGGCGCCGCGCTGTCGGTCCGCGAGGTCACCGGCGTCCCGATCCTCTTCGCCTCCACCGGTGAGAAGCTCGAGGACTTCGACGTCTTCCACCCCGACCGCATGTCGAGCCGCATCCTCGGCATGGGCGATCTGCTCACCCTGATCGAACAGGCCGAACAGGTCTACGACCAGCAGCAGGCCGAGGAGGCCGCCCGCAAGATCGGCTCCGGCGAACTCACCCTCGAGGACTTCCTCGACCAGATGCTGGCCATCCGCAAGATGGGCCCGATCGGCAACCTGCTCGGCATGCTGCCGGGCGCGGGGCAGATGAAGGATGTGCTGGCCCAGGTCGACGACAAACAACTCGACCGGGTGCAGGCCATCATCCGCGGTATGACCCCCGCCGAGCGGGCCAACCCGAAGATCATCAACGCCTCCCGCCGCCTGCGCATCGCCAACGGCTCCGGCGTCACCGTCTCCGACGTGAACCAGCTGGTCGACCGCTTCTTCGAAGCCCGCAAGATGATGGCCGCGATGGGTCGCCAGATGGGCCTGCCGGGCGCGCGCCGCAACGCCAAGGGCAAGAAGGGGAAGAAGGGCAAGAAGGGCGGACGCGGCCCGACCCCGCCGAAGGGGATGCGCGGAGGGTTCCCGGGGATGCCGGGTCTGCCGGGCGGAATGCCGGGGATGCCCGCCGCCGGGATGCCGGATCTGTCGAATATGCCCGCGGGGCTGGACGAATTGCCGCCGGGGCTCGAGGGATTCGATCTGTCGAAGCTGAAGTTCCCCAAGAACTGAATGTGCGAAACGGGCGGCGTCGGAGGGCGCCGCCCGTTTCGTGTCCGGGGTGCGGTGCCGGGACACATACCGTGGATGGCGGCGGTAGGTTGGCATCGACGGCGAGACCGGGTTCGCGACGGGGTCAGGAGGCGGTATGCGGATGCATCTGCGCGGGGTGGTTCTTCCCGATGACGAGGTGCGCGACCTGTGGGTTCGCGACGGGGTGATCTCGTTCGAGCCGGTGCGTGACGCCGAAACCCTGTGTGACACAGGGTGGATCGTGCCCGGCCTCGTCGACGCCCACTGTCACGTCGGCATTCGCTACGGCGGCGGGCACGAGGACCGCGAGGGCGCGATCGCGCAGGCCGAGGTGGAACGCGACGCGGGGGCGCTGCTGCTGCGCGACGCCGGATCGCCGATCGACACCCGATTCATCGACGACCACCATGAACTGCCGAAGATCATCCGGGCCGGTCGCCACATCGCCCGCCCCAAGCGGTATATCCGCGAACTGGGCATCGAACTGGACGACGAGCGCGACCTGCCCGAGATCGTCGCCGAACAGGCCCGCTTCGGCGACGGCTGGGTCAAGATCGTCGGCGACTGGATCGATCGGTCCGCCGGTGATCTGCGGCCGCTGTGGAGCGACGCGATCCTGAAGGAGGCCATCGACGCCGCCCACCGCGAAGGCGCCCGTGTCACCGCGCACGTCTTCGGCGAGGACGCGCTGCCCGGCCTGATCAACGCCGGCATCGACTGCCTCGAGCACGGCACCGGACTCACCGACGACACCATCGAGATGATGGCCGAACACGGCACCGCCCTGGTGCCCACCCTGGTCAACATCGACACCTTCCCCGATATCGCCGACAGCGCGACCAAATTCCCTGTCTACGCCGCCCACATGCGCGATCTGCACCGCCGGGTCCGCGACACCGTCGCCGACGCCCACGCGGCGGGGGTGCCGATCTACACGGGGACCGACGCCGGCGGTTCGATCCGGCACGGCCGCATCGCCGACGAGATCGACGCGCTGGCCGGGGCGGGGTTGTCGCGGCACGAGGCGCTGGCGGCGTCGTCGTGGCGGGCGCGGGAGTGGCTCGGCCGACCGGGTATCGAGGACGGCGCACCGGCCGATTTCGTCGTCTACCGCACCGACCCGCGGTCGAGTCGCGACGCGCTCGACGCCCCGGCGTACGTCGTCCTCCGTGGGCGGGTGTACCCGGGCCGCGATCCGGTCACCGGACACCGGTAGAGGCGTCGGCGCGACGAACGGCGGCAACGGTGGCTGGTCATCGATCTCCGTGTGCTCGGCGCACGGCCCGCTCGGCGCGGGGCGATTTCTCCGGGTGCGGACGTATCTGGCACAATGAACGACCGTCCTCGTCGACGACCGCGACCCGCTCGCGGTGCCGTGTTCGAGGCCAGTGTCAGCCCGTCTCCGGTTACGTACCGCGCGGCGGTCACACACTCAACGCAAAACCGGGCCCGTACCCCGTGCGGGCTGCTGAATTGCGCCGTGACCACTCAGGCTGCCCTCGGGCGGCCGCCATCGAAAGGCATCGATACAGCCATGGCTGTCAAGATCAAGCTGACCCGTCTGGGCAAGATCCGCAACCCCCAGTACCGCATCGTCGTCGCCGATGCGCGCACCCGCCGCGACGGCCGCGCCATCGAGAACGTCGGCAAGTACCACCCGAAGGAAGAGCCCTCGCTGATCGAGGTCGACTCCGAGCGCGTGCAGTACTGGCTGGGCGTCGGCGCGCAGCCGACCGAGCCGGTCAAGCGTCTGCTGGAGATCACCGGCGACTGGCAGAAGTTCAAGGGCCTGCCGGGCGCCGAGGGCACCCTGAAGGTCAAGGCCGCCAAGCCGAGCAAGCTGGACCTGTTCAACGCCGCCCTGGCCGCCGCCGACAGCGAGCCGGTCGCCGAGGCCGTCACCCCCAAGAAGAAGAAGTCCAAGGCCGCCGAGGGCGAGGGTGAGGCCGAGGCCGCGACCGAGGCTGCCGAGTAATGAGTGCGGTCGTCGCCGATGCCGTCGAGCACCTGGTGCGCGGCATCGTCGCCAATCCGGACGACGTGCGCGTCGACCTGATCACCAGCCGGCGGGGACGCACCGTCGAGGTCCACGTCCATCCTGACGATCTGGGCAAGGTGATCGGCCGCGGCGGTCGTACCGCGACCGCGCTGCGCACCCTGGTCGCCGGCATCGGTGGCCGGGGGATCCGGGTCGACGTGGTCGATACCGATCAGTAGATGGAACTGGTAGTCGGGCGGGTCGCCAAATCGCACGGTGTGCGCGGCGAACTCGTGGTCGAGGTACGTACCGACGAACCCGAACTCCGCTTCGCTCCCGGCGCCCGCCTGCGCGGCCGGGCGCGGGGAAGCGAGGCGGTGGACATATTCACGGTGGAGTCGGCCCGAGAGCATTCGGGCCGGCTTCTCGTCCGTCTCGAGGGGGTCGGCGATCGGACCGCCGCGGATGCGTTGCGCGGCACTCTGTTTCTCGTCGACACCGATGATCTTCCGCCGTCGGAGGATCCCGACGAGTTCTACGATCACGAACTCGAAGGACTGAGCGTGCGCCTCGCGGACGGGACCGAAATCGGCACCGTGAACGAGGTATTGCATTCGGCCGCGGGCGAATTGCTGTCGATCCGGGCCGGTGCGGGCGCCGGGGGGCGCGCCGGTCGTGAAATTCTGGTGCCCTTCGTGACCGCGATCGTGCCGACCGTGTCGGTCGCCGAGGGCCTGGTCGTGATCGACCCACCCGAAGGCCTGCTGGACGAGGAGTAGTGATGGCCACCGGAGCCGACGAACCCGCGCAGCGCTCGTCAGCTCTGCGCATCGACGTCGTCACCATCTTCCCCGAATATCTCGAGCCGCTGCGAACGGCGTTGCTGGGCAAGGCGATCGAGAAGGGCATAGTTCGACTCGACGTGCACAATCTGCGGCGCTGGACCCACGATGTGCACCAGTCGGTCGACGATGCGCCCTACGGGGGCGGTCCGGGCATGGTCATGAAACCCGTCGTCTGGGGTGACGCGCTCGACGAGGTGTGCCCGGACGAGGCACTGCTCGTCGTGCCGACGCCGGCCGGTGTGCCGTTCACTCAGGAGATGGCCCGGCGCTGGTCCGCCGAATCGCATCTGGTCTTCGCCTGCGGCCGCTACGAGGGGATCGATCAGCGCGTCTTCGACGATGCCGCCCGCCGGGTCCGGGTGGAAGAGGTCAGCATCGGCGACTACGTCCTGATCGGCGGGGAGGCGGCCGTGCTGGTGATGACCGAGGCGGTGGTGCGCCTGATCCCCGGGGTACTGGGTAATCAGGCCTCCCACCAACAGGATTCGTTCTCCGACGGCCTGCTCGAAGGCCCCAGCTACACCCGGCCGGTGAGCTGGCGCGGACTCGACGTGCCCGAGATTCTGCTGTCGGGCAACCACGCGCGCATCGAGGCGTGGCGGCATGAACAATCGGTGCTGCGGACCAGGGAACGGCGCCCGGATCTGCTGCCGCCGGAGTAACCGAAAACTCTGCGCGACAGGACTTCACCGCGTCCGCGCGACAGGACTTCACCGCGCCGAGATCTGGCATTCGCGCCGCTGTCGTATCGCGGGCCGAACGTTCCCGACGCGCCCGTGACGGGGTGCGGATGTGCGGTCGCCCGGGAACCGAGTTCGATCGCACTCGCGAGACCGGCGAGGCTGTGGCCAGCCGATTTTCGGCCTCTTCCGTCCGCGGCACGCCGACACCGGGTGCGTCTGCGTGAGCACCGGCCGCTCCACCTGGTCTGCTGTCGGCGGCCGACGGTAGTGTCAGCCAGCGTGACGACAGCCTCCGAACCCGTCAGCACCGAAGCAACCACCGGCACGGAAGCCTCCGTGGGCACCGCTGCGGCCGATGCCCCCGCCACCGGCAAGGTCCGCCTGGCCAGTGTCGGCAGGCGGATCGCCGAGGAACTCTCGGTCCGTGACGAACAGGTCCGTGCCGCCGTAGAGCTGCTCGACGGCGGGTCGACCGTGCCGTTCATCGCCCGCTACCGCAAGGAGGTGACGGGCGGGCTCGACGACGCGCAGTTGCGGCAACTGGAGGAGCGGCTGCACTACCTGCGCGAACTCGACGAGCGGCGGAACTCGATCCTGGAATCCATTCGCGGGCAGGGCAAATTGGACGCCGCGCTGGAACAGCAGATCATGCTCGCGGAGACCAAGGCCCGCCTCGAGGACATCTACCTGCCCTACAAGCCCAAGCGGCGCACCAAGGCGCAGATCGCCCGTGAAGCCGGGCACGAACCGGTCGCGGACGCCCTCATCGGCGACCCCGCCACCGATCCGGCCGGTTACACCGCCGAACAGCTCGACGGCGCCCGCGCGATTCTGGTGGAGCGATTCGCCGAAGACGCCGACCTCGTCGGTGAACTGCGCGAATTGATGTGGGAGCGCGGGCAGGTCACCTCGCGGGTCCGAGCCGGTAAGGAAGAGGCCGGGGCCAAATTCGCCGACTACTTCGAATTCAGCGAACCTTTCGCCAAACTGCCCTCGCACCGCATCCTCGCGCTGCTGCGCGGCGAGAAGGAAGACGTGCTGAGCCTGTCGCTCGAACCCGACACCGAGGAACCGGAACCGGGGCAGCGCACCATCTATGAGGGCCGCATCGCGCACAAGTTCGGCATCGCCGACCAGGGCCGCCCGGCCGACACCTGGCTGCTGGACACGGTGCGCTGGGCGTGGCGGACCAAGCTGCAGGTCAGCCTCGGCATCGATATCCGGATGCGGCTGCGGCAGTCCGCGGAGAAGGACGCCGTCGACATCTTCGCCGCCAACCTGCGTGACCTGCTGCTCGCCGCACCGGCCGGCACCCGCACCACCATGGGCCTGGATCCGGGCTATCGCACCGGCGTGAAGGTGGCCGTGGTGGACGGCACCGGCAAAGTGGTGGCCACCGAGACGATCTACCCGCACAAACCGCAGGGCCAGACCGAGAAGTCGCTGGCCGTCCTCGGTGCGCTGGTGGCGCGGTTCGACGTGGAGCTCATCGCGATCGGCAACGGCACCGCTTCCCGGGAAACCGACGCCCTTGCCGCGGAACTGATTTCGCGGATCGGTGCGACGCCCGGTGCGCGGAAGCCGACCAAGATCGTGGTGTCGGAAGCGGGCGCGTCGGTGTATTCCGCCTCCGCGTACGCCTCGCAGGAGCTGCCGGAACTGGACGTCTCGTTGCGCGGCGCGGTCTCGATCGCGCGCCGGCTGCAGGATCCGCTGGCCGAACTGGTGAAGATCGAGCCGAAGTCCATCGGCGTCGGCCAGTACCAGCACGACGTCTCCGAGACGCTGCTGGCCCGGTCGCTGGGTGCGGTGGTCGAGGACGCGGTGAACGCGGTCGGTGTCGACGTCAACACCGCCTCGGTGCCGCTGCTGTCGCGCGTCTCCGGCATCGCGTCCTCGGTCGCGGAATCGATTGTGGCGCATCGCGATCAGAACGGGCCGTTCCGCAGTCGCACCGCGCTGCTGGGAGTTCCGCGGCTGGGCCCCAAGGCGTTCGAACAGTGCGCGGGCTTCCTGCGCATCCGCGGCGGCGACGATCCGCTGGACTCCTCGGCCGTGCACCCGGAGGCCTATCCGGTGGTGCGCCGGATGCTGGAGGCGACCGGACGCGACGTGCCCGGCCTGATCGGCAACACCTCCGCCCTGCGGGCCCTGCGGCCCAGCGAATTCACCGACGAGAAATTCGGTGTGCCGACCGTCACCGACATCATCGCCGAACTCGAGAAGCCCGGCCGTGACCCGCGCCCGGAGTTCAAGACCGCCGAATTCGCCGCCGGGGTGGAGAAGGTCGCCGACCTCGAACCCGGCATGGTGCTCGAAGGTGTGGTGACGAACGTGGCCGCCTTCGGCGCCTTCGTCGATGTGGGTGTTCATCAGGACGGTCTCGTCCATGTGTCGGCCATGTCGCATTCGTTCGTCCGCGATCCTCGCGAGATCGTGAAGTCCGGTGACGTGGTCAAGGTGAAGGTGCTGGAGGTCGACGTCGCCCGCCAGCGCATCGGCCTGAGCCTGCGTCTGGACGACGAGCCCGGTGCCGGTAAACCCGAGAAGGGCGGAGCGGGCCAGCGCGGTGGGCAGAACCGGGGTGGTCAGCCGCGTGGCGGCCAGGGTAATCAGGGCCGAGGCGGACAGGACCGCGGCGGACAGGATCGCGGCGGACAGAACCGTGGCGGCGGCCAGAACAAGGGGCAGGGCCGAAATCAGCAGCGCCGCGGCGCGCCCGAGCCGTCGGGCGCGATGGCGGATGCGCTGCGCCGCGCCGGTTTCGGGCGGTAACACCTCGGCGGCCGTCGCATCCGGGTTCGTCCCGACCGCGGCGGCCGGGTACGGGACAATGGAGCCGCGGGGTTCGATCTCGGTGATCGGCCCCGCGGGGCACTACCCCGACCCGGGTTCCGAATGAGGGGACGACGGCTGTGCGGCGCTGGTTCGACGACGCGATTCTCGCGGAGGGACGTCTGCCGTTGCTGTGCTTCCTGCTCGGCTTCATCGTCGGATTCCTGCTGATCCGGCTCAGTGTGCGGATGATTCGCAAGCAGGTGCGCTGGTGGCCCGGCAACCTGCGCGCCGGCAACGTGCACATCCACCACATGGTGTTCGGGGTGGTGCTGGTGCTGGCGTCGGGATTGGGCATGGTCGCGACCTACAACAGCGGGGTCGGCACCATCTCCGCGCTCGCCTCGACGTTCGGGGTCGGCGCGGCGCTCGTGCTCGACGAATTCGCGCTGATCTATTACCTGCGCGACGTGTACTGGGAGGAGCAGGGGCGCACATCGGTCGATGCGGTGTTCGTCGCGGTGGCCGTCACAGGGTTGCTGTTGCTCGGCTTCCATCCGCTGTGGTTGCTCGACGTCAACGACATCCGGCACGACAGCAGCGTCGCGGGGCGCAGCTTCCTCGGCATCTTCGCGCTGGTGAATCTGGTGCTGGCCGCGATCGTCATCGCCAAGGGCAAGATCTGGACCGGATTGTTCGGCATGTTCTTCCTGCCGTTGCTGGTCGTGGGCGCACTGCGGCTGAGCCGGCCGGGTGCGCCGTGGGCACGCTGGCGCTACGGCGAGCGCCGCCGCCTCATGTACCGGGCAGTCGTGCGCGAACGCCGGTACCGGCGCCCGGTGATCCGGGCCAAGATCTTCGTGCAGGATCTGGTCGCCGGTAAGCCCGATGTCGCCCACGTCCGCAGCGCCGCCGAAGAGGAATTGGCGCGGACCGTGGTCCCCGCTCCGCCCGCTCATCTGCGGACCAGGGCCATGCGGGCATCGATGTACGAGGGGCCGGTCCGGACGAGCGCTGCCGACACGTCGCCACCCGCGGATACGCCGCGACCGGCCGATGCGGACGGCCTCACCGCGGCCCACCCCCGGCGTTCCGGACAATGACGCCCGAACCGCGCTGACTTCGGGGGGGGCGATTTTTCGTGCAGCGGCCTGATCTGGCACAATGCTCAGGTTGCTCTGGGCGAATACGACCCGGCGCACCGCCCACTATCCGGAGCACGAACCGGCCGAGCAGTTGCCGCCAGGTTCCTCTGTTCACGCGAACTTCCAAAGGACGGAAATGAACACCCTCGACTTCGTCGACGAAAAGTCGCTGCGCACCGATATCCCGGACTTCCGCCCGGGTGACACGGTGAACGTGCACGTGAAGGTTATCGAAGGTAACAAGGAGCGCATCCAGGTCTTCAAGGGTGCGGTCATCCGCCGCCAGGGCGGCGGCATCCGCGAGACCTTCACCGTGCGCAAGGTGTCGTTCGGCGTTGGTGTCGAGCGCACCTTCCCGGTACACAGCCCCAACATCGACCACATCGATGTGGTGACCCGCGGTGACGTCCGCCGGGCCAAGCTGTACTACCTGCGCGATCTGCGCGGCAAGGCCGCCAAGATCAAGGAGAAGCGCTGAACATCAGGGCTCTGCCCGTTCACGCCGCCCCCCGGTCCTCGCGACCGGGGGTTTTCCTTTTTCCGGCCGGAATAGGCCTGAGATGCCCGCCTTCCCGGCGCGCGGGGTGCGCCGGGGCGACGACGAACATGGCTGCGGGATAACCTGTTCGGCGTGGCAGACGAAAGCGAGTCGGTGGCGGTGCCCGGAGCCGATGACAACCGTGCCGGTGGCGAACGCAAAGGCGGGTCCGCATCGCGCAGCCGGCGCGGCAGGCGCAAGCGCAAGCAGCGGCCCTTCTGGCAGGAACTGCCGATCCTGATCGTCATCGCCGCCGTGATCGCGGCGCTGGTGGTGAATTTCATCGGCCGGCCCTATGTGATCCCGTCGCAGTCGATGGAACCGACCCTGCACGGCTGTGCCGGCTGTACGGGCGATCGGATCTACGTCGAGAAGCTGAGCTACGACTTCGGTGATCCCGAGCCCGGCGACGTCGTGGTCTTCGTCGGCCCGAGCGGCTCCTGGAACAAGTCCTATCACTCCAACCGCTCCAGCAATGTCGCCGTGCGCGGCGTGCAGAACTTCTTCTCGTTCTTCGGACTGGTGCCGCCGGATGAGAACGACCTGGTCAAGCGCGTGATCGCAACCGGCGGCCAAACCGTGCAGTGCTGCGACGCGCAGGGCCGGGTGATGGTCGACGGCAAACCGCTCGACGAGCCCTACGCGCACTACATCTACCCCTATCAGCCGGGGCTGGCCTATGCGACCAAGGTGGCCGGCGGGCTGTCGATCGACCCGCGCGGGCGCGAATTCGGCCCGGTCAAGGTGCCCGAGGGCAATCTGTGGGTGATGGGTGACAACCGCAACGAATCCGCGGATTCGCGCGCCCACGTCGACGACGAGTACTCCGGCACCGTGCCGATCGACGCTGTCCGCGGTAAAGCGGTGTTCAAGATCTGGCCGCCGAGCCGGATCGGCCCGGTCAAATCACAGAATCCGCAGACGAACTGAGGCGCGCGGCGCGAGATAATCGAGTCACGGGATAGTCGAACGGTAGGTGCAGTGGCGGAGACATCGCGACGCACGACGCGCAACGGTAAGGGCGGCAAGATCATCCGGCCGGTGGTTCGCACAGGGGACTGGCCGCCGCGAGTGGTGATGCGGCGGGCCGGTGGCCTGCGCACCCTGGAAGCGGCGCTGATCCGCAGCGGCCTCGGTCCCGTCGCGGGTGTCGACGAGGCGGGCCGGGGATGCTGCGCCGGCCCACTCGTGGTCGCGGCCTGCCTGCTCGCGCCCAAGGCCTACGATTCCCTTGCGGGACTGGATGATTCGAAGAAGCTGACCGAGGCCGTGCGCGAGCAGTTGTATCCGGTGATCGTGCGCCGGGCGCTGGCCTGGAAGGTCGTGGTGATCCCCGCCTGGGAAATCGACGCGATCGGCATCCACGTCGCCAATATCGAGGGCATGCGCCGGGCCGTGGCGGGTCTGGAGGTGCGGCCCGGCTATGTACTCACCGACGGCTTCCGGGTGCCGGGTATCAGCGTTCCGTCGCTGCCGGTGATCGGCGGTGACGCGGCCGCGGCGTGTATCGCCGCGGCCAGCATTCTGGCCAAGGTCACACGCGACCGGATCATGGTCGAGATGGACCGTGACCTGCCAGGATACGGTTTCGCCGCGCACAAGGGCTACAACACGCCCGAACATCTGGCGGCGCTGGAGCGGCTCGGGCCCAGTGACGAACACCGCCGGTCGTGGCGCAATGTGCGGGGCACCGCGACCGGGGAGACCGGGCGGGTGGCTGCCGATCCGGCCCATGCGGGATGATGTGACCTACACGCGTTCGTGGCGATAGAGGAGGATATTCCACCCGATGAGCAAGCGGAGCGAGGCATGAGCGCCGAGGACCTCGAGAAGTACGAAACCGAGATGGAACTCTCGCTGTATCGCGAGTACAAGGACATCGTCGGTCAGTTTTCGTACGTCGTCGAGACCGAACGCCGCTTCTATCTGGCCAATTCTGTCGAGTTGCGCCCGCAGAACGCCGACGGTGAGGTGTATTTCGAAGTGCGGATGTCGGATGCGTGGGTCTGGGACATGTATCGGCCCGCCCGCTTCGTCAAACACGTCCGCGTGATCACGTTCAAGGACGTGAACATCGAGGAACTGGAGAAGCCGGACCTGCGCCTGCCCGAATAGCGCGCAGGTCGCGAGAACCGTCCCACCTGGGGCGATCGGTCGCCGGCAGCGCCGTTGATCCACAGCCTCGGGTTCATCCACAGTGTTTCTGTTTCCGCAGGTGAGGCCCGCAGACCGCGGTCACGCCGACGGCATCCTGAGCGGGTGGCACACAATCTGGCGCTCGGCGCCCACGGAGAAGAACTGGCCGCGCAGTTCCTGCAGGGGGCCGGGATACGGATCGTCGAACGAAACTGGCGGTGTCGCTACGGCGAGCTGGACCTCATCGTCCGGGAGTCCGACACCACCGCCTTCGTCGAGGTCAAGACGCGTTCCGGGCTGGGGTTCGGCACACCGGCCGAGTCGGTGACCTTCGCCAAACAGCAGCGCATTCGGCGGCTGGCGCTGCTATGGCTGGCCGAACAGAGCGGACCGTGGCGGCGGGTCCGCTTCGATGTGGTGTCGGTCCTGCTGCTGCCGGGCCGTGACCCACAGATCGAGCACGTCCGGGCGGCCTTCTGATGGCCCTGGGACGCGCTCATTCGGTGGCTGTGACCGGGGTGGACGGGCAACTCGTCGAGATCGAGGCCGATATCGGACAGGGGTTGCCCTCGGTGCACCTGGTCGGGCGTCCGGACACCACGTTGCAGGAATCGCGGGACCGGGTCCGGGCCGCGGTGGCGAATTCGGGGGAGAAGTGGCCCGACGGGCGTGTGATTCTCGCCCTGTCGCCCGCCACGCTGCCGAAAGTCGGCAGCGTGTACGACCTGGCGTTGGCCGCAGCCGTGCTGCACGCCGGTGATTCGGTACCGGGGGCGAAGCTGGCCGGTACGGTCCTGCTCGGCGAACTGGCCCTCGACGGCCGGGTGCGGCGGGTGCGCGGCATTCTCCCCGCCGTGCTGGCGGCGCGGACCGCCGGCCGCCGGACCGTCGTGGTGCCCGAGTCGGTGCTCGGTGAGGCGGGGCTGGTGGACGGCATCACCGTGCTCGGGGCGCCGACACTGCGGGCACTGATCGATTGGCTGCGCGGTGACGGCGAACTGTCGGCACCGGACGGCAGCTACACCGCCCCGCGCCGAAGTGTCGGCGATCTCAACGAGGTGGTCGGGCAGGACGAGGCGCGCTGGGCATTGGAGGTAGCCGCGGCCGGCGGCCATCATCTGCTGTTGACCGGGCCACCCGGCATCGGCAAAACCATGTTGGCGCAACGACTTCCGGGGTTGCTGCCCGCGTTGACGGAAA
This sequence comes from Nocardia mikamii NBRC 108933, assembly GCF_001613505.1. Taxonomy (GTDB): domain Bacteria; phylum Actinomycetota; class Actinomycetes; order Mycobacteriales; family Mycobacteriaceae; genus Nocardia; species Nocardia mikamii. Next base: position 204,036 of record NZ_BDCM01000014.1, on the reverse strand, counting down.
CGGAGTCGCTGGAGGTCACCGCCATCCATTCGGTGGCCGGGACGTTGTCGGACGATCATCCGCTCATCACGACGGCGCCGTTCGTGGCTCCGCACCATTCGACATCGGTGTCGGCGATGGTCGGCGGCGGTTCCGGCTCCGCGCGCCCCGGGGCCGTCAGCCGGGCCCACCGCGGTGTGCTCTTCCTCGACGAATGTGCCGAGATCGGAACCAAAGTGCTGGAGGCGTTGCGAACTCCGCTGGAGGAGGGCGAGGTTCGCATCGCCCGCCGCGACGGCGTGGCCCGATATCCGGCCCGCTTCCAGCTCATCCTGGCGGCGAACCCCTGCCCGTGTGCGCCCGCTCGCGATGTCGACTGCATCTGTGCGCCGCTGGCCCGCCGCAGATATCTGGGCAAGCTGTCGGGGCCGCTGATGGATCGCATCGACATCTGGGTCCAGATGCATGCGCACGCCGCCGGAACGTTCACCCCGTCCGACGCCGAATCCAGTGTCGTCGTGCGGGAACGGGTCGAGCTGGCGCGGCAGGTCGCGGCGCGGCGCTGGTCCGAGTACGGGTGGACCGTCAACGCCGAAGTGCCGGGACACGTCCTGCGCCAGCGCTTCCGGCTGCCGGCCGATGCGCTGGCGCCGGTGGAGAGTGCGCTGCGGCAGGGCCGGATGTCCGCACGCGGTGCGGACCGGGCGATCCGAGTGGCCTGGACCGTCTGTGACCTACGCGGGGGCGAGGTGCCGTCGGCGCAGGACGTCTTGCAGGCGTTGAACTTTCGGCAACGCGGCGTGTCCTGAGTCGTTGTGCGCCCGGCTTCGGCGCACATCGTCTGGGCGTGGGCGTGGGCGTGGGCGTGGGCGTGGGCGTGGGCGTGGGCGTGGGCGTGGGCGTGGGCGTGGGTGTGGGCGTGGGTACGGATGACCGAATGCGCAGTGAGGGAGGGCTTGATGATTCGCAGATCGATGGTCCGAGTGGGAACGGAAATCGCCCAATGCGATCGGAGTCGAGATCGGACGGACCGGCCGGGTGTTTTTCGCAGGGCGGGGGACGATATGACCGCGACGCCGGCCTGTCGAATTCGACGGCATCACCGGCAGGTGTGCCGCGTCGGCGGCGAGGCGGAGGTGTCGCGGTGACCGGCCACGGCGTCGGCGCGGACGGCGATTCGGGTGGTGGTGTCGCGTCTCTGGTGACCGTCGACGCGGACGAACGGCGGCTGGCGTGGGTCTATTTGTCTCGCGTGGTGGAGGGTCCGTGTCCGGCGTTGTCGGCGCTCATCGCACAAGTCGGTGTGGTGGAGGCTGCGCGTGCGGTGCGTGAATGCGATCTGCCCGAATCGCTGCGTGGTCCGACCGAACGCCGGCGCGAAGTCGACCGTGCCGAACGCGATCTCGAGCTGATGGCGCGCATCGGTGGACGAGTGATCACTCCCGACGACCCCGAATGGCCGCAGTGGCGCCTGCTGGGGCTGACCCAGCTCGACCCGGCCCGCGACGCCGACGCCGCGGTGCCGCTGGTGTTGTGGGCCCGGGGTCCGTTGTCGCTGCAGCAGTACACCGAACAGGCCCTGGCCGTGGTGGGCGCTCGCTGCTCCTCCGGATACGGCGAACAGGTCACCGCCGAACTCGTGGGTGAACTGGCCGCGCACGGCTGGACGATCGTGTCCGGAGCGGCATTCGGCATCGACGGGACGGCGCATCGCGCGGCGCTGGCCGCCGGCGGCCCCACCGTCGCCGTGCTGGCCTGCGGCGTCGACCGCCCCTATCCCGCTCAGCACGAACGCCTGCTGGCCGAGATCGCCGAAACGGGTGTGGTGGTGAGCGAATACCCGCCCGGCGCCGCCGCCCTCAAACACCGGTTCCTGGCCCGGAACCGTTTGATCGCGGCCCTGTCCGATGGTGTGCTGGTGGTCGAGGCGGGCATGCGCAGCGGTGCGCGCAATACCGCGAAATGGGCTCGGCGCCTGGGCCGTCCGGCCCTCGCGGTGCCGGGGCCGATCACCGCCGCGGCGTCGGTCGGCTGCCACCGCATGATCCGCGACCGGGAAGCGATCCTCGTCACTCGCGTCGACGAAATTCACGACGAGGTCGGTCCACTGCGACTGTCGCTGCCTACCGGCGGCGACGCCGGTGCGAATCTCGCCGGGGACCAGGCGACGGTCTTCGCCGAACTGCCGGTGGCCGGTTCGCGCTTGCCGAAACAGATCGCCGACGACAGCGGCCTCACCATCCACGCGGTGCGCGCGGCACTGGTAGCCCTCGAGGTCGCCGGGCTGGTCGGGTCCGACAGTTCGGGCTGGTTCCGCACGGTGCGAAAGGGGGCGTGAAAGGCCAGTACGACGTGATTGCGGTGAGAGTGCGCCTGACTGGCGATGTGCTCGGCGGTGATCTGCGGCCTCGCGACGAATGACCGACCGACTGGGAGCACCACGGCGCTGGTAGCCGGTCGATGGAGTACGCCGACATCCGGACCGGCGTTGTCACCCAACACATCCCGCAGGAGTGGTCGGCGCGCATCCGGGGTGCCGTTCACCTTCGTCACCGACGGCATCGACGCGGCCGGTGAGCGGGCGCGAGTGGCGGGCGGTGAGCGTATGGCCCGGCCGGCACCACAGGGTCTGCCGCAGGGTGGCAAGTGGCGTGGCCGGCGGTGGTGGGCCTGTCGGTCGGTGGTGAGCGAGCGTCCCGGTCGCGAGAAGCCGGGGTGGCCGACCGACGCCCACAGGAAGCCGGCCGATGAGGGTGTGCGGGTTCTGCGGATGCTGTCGGCGCGGTGGCTTGCGCGCGGGGCGGCCGCCGGTGAACGTGGAGAAATGGATGGATTACCGGGCGATCTCGCGGATCTGCTCGAGCAGTACGAACGGCACCTGCTGCTCGGACGCAACCGGTCCGCGCACACGGTGCGGGCCTATCTCGGGGATGCGCGATCTCTGCTGGAACACCTGTGCGCCCGATCGCCCGATGCCGCGGTGGGAGAGATCGATCTGCCGCTGTTGCGATCCTGGCTGGCCGAACAATCCGCCGCAGGCGCCGCCCGGACCACCATGGCGCGGCGCGCCTCGGCCGCACGGACGTTCACCGCTTGGCTGACGCACACCGGCCGCCTCGCGGCCGATCCCGGCCCACGGCTGGGCTCGGCCCGTGCGCATCGGGTCCTGCCCGCCGTCCTGGGGAAGGATCAGGCCGACGCGGCCATGAACGCCGCGGAATCCGGTGCGGCGCAGCGTGACCCGATGGCTCTGCGCGATCGCCTCGTCGTGGAGATGTTGTACGCCACCGGGATTCGGGTCAGCGAACTGTGCGGGCTCGACATCGAGGACGTCGACCGGGGCAGAAGGCTGGTCCGGGTATTGGGCAAGGGCAACAAAGAGCGCTCGGTTCCGTTCGGCCTGCCCGCCGACCGGGCACTGGAGAATTGGCTGAACTTCGGGCGCCCGCACCTGGCCACTGCTGAATCCGGGCGAGCGCTGCTGCTCGGCCGCCGCGGCCGCCGGCTGAACCAGCGCCAGGCCAGAACCGTTGTCCACGAGGTCGTTTCGGCCGTTCCGGGAGCCCCCGACCTGGGTCCGCACGGCTTGCGCCACACCGCCGCCACCCATCTGCTGGAAGGCGGAGCCGACCTGCGTGTGGTCCAGGAACTGCTCGGCCACGCCAGTATGGCGACCACCCAGCTCTACACCCACGTCTCGATCGAACGCCTGAAACGGGTGCACGACCAGGCCCACCCCCGCGCCTGAGCAGCGGTGCGACGGACGTCCCGCAGGGTCGCGCCGATGGTGCCGTTTGCGCCGCAGGGCTCGAAACACGTTGTTGTGCACCGCAGTTCGGATACTCGACTCGCGGTTTGTTTCGCGGAGTCGGGCGCGCTGCTGGGGTGCCCTCCGGCGCCGGGTGCGCTATGACCCTGCCCGGCAGGACCCCGGCAAGCTCGTCCGAGGCGCGTGGCGCGGCAGGCGAAGACGGGCGGCGGGTCCATTCCTGGCTTCGCGTCGGCGTAAAGACGCTCGCACCGATCCGGTCGCTGCGGCGCGTGTCCGGGCCACTGCGAAACTCGCCTGCGGCCGGATGGCGTCGCCGCCTGCGGGCCGATCATGTCGTCGCCTACGGTCTGGCGTCGTCTCCTACGGACGAATGGCGTCGATGTAGCGGCCGGCGATGAAGTGCTGGATGGCGCGGACGACGGGGCCACCGAGCTTCGTGTACCAGGTGGCGGGGCGGGAGAAGGCGGCCACCATGCCGTAGACCGTCTCGTCGGCGGGGTCGTATTCCACCGCGAAGAGTTCCTCGCCGATTTCGGGGTGGCCCGGCAGAGTGCCGTAGGCGAAGCCGCGGCGGGTCGGCTCGTCGACCACGTAGATCACCCGGCAGGGTGCCGTGATGCCGAGACCGGCGATGCCCAGTCGCACCGTCAGGGCCGTGCCCGGTTCGGCGGTCGTGGTGTCGGCGTGCTGGAAGATTCCCGTGCCACGCTGCATGCGGTAGGCCAGGATCTGATCGCCGGCGGAGTCGAACAGCGCTCGTCCGCTGCCGATGCGGCGGCGCAGGCGGAAGTGGTGATAGCCGGGCGGGAATTCCCCGGCGGTCGCTCCGACTTCCGGATAGGTGAACGGCTCGGCGGCCGCGGAATTCGCCATCTCTCCATCCTCGCTCGCGGCGGGAGTGACACACCAGGGATATCGGAGCGACGCAGCACGCTCGTAATTTATCGCCGATATACTCCGAGCTATCGGAGATAAGTCGTGCTAGCCTACCTTAGGTAACCCTAATATTGGAGGTATCGTCCTGTGGCACGTACCCGCACCAAACTGTCCTTCGAGGTCAGGCGCACCCGACGACTGACCGACCATCTGATCCGGGTGTATCTCGGCGGTCCGGGTTTCGCCGGATTTCAGCCCAACGGATTCACCGACGCCTACGTCAAACTGCTGTTTCCCGGCCCCGACGGCGAGACGATGCGCACCTATACCGTGAGCGCCATCGATGCCGACGCGGAGGAGATCGCCATCGATTTCGTCTACCACGGCGACGAGGGGGTGGCGGGTCCGTGGGCCGCAGCGGCTCGGCCGGGCGACCCCATCGAACTCTTCGGGCCGGGAGGCGCGTATTCCCCCAAGCCCGAGGCGGATTGGCATCTGCTCGCCGGCGACGAGGCCGCCCTGCCCGCCATCGCCGCCGCATGTGCCGCCCTGCCGTCCGATGCCGTCGGCCGGGTGTTCGTCGAAATCGCCGGTCCCGCCGACGAATTGGATGTCCCCCGCCCTGCGGCGGTCGAACTCGATTGGGTGCACCGCGGGGATCGCGCACCCGGCGAAGCGCTCGCCGCCGCGGTCCGTGCCGAGCCCTGGCGCGAGGGCCGCGTGCACGTCTTCATCCATGGTGAGGCCGACAAAATCATGCACGATCTGCGGCGCTATATCCGCACCGAACGTGGGGTGCCCGCCGATTGGGCCTCGATCTCCGGATATTGGCGGCGCGGGCGCACCGAGGAGGGCTTCCGGCAGTGGAAGCGTGAACTGTCCGACCAGGAATCCGGTGCCGCCGAGGCCGTTCGCTAGACCGGCGCGGGCCGCCGCCGGGTCCCGGCGAGTGTCCGAGGGCCCGGGCGGTCGCACCGGCAGGAGGCGCACGGGGGCGCGTCGCACGAGGGCCAGCGGGTCGAGATAGTCGCGGCCGCGCCGCAGACCCCAATGCAGGCAGACGCCGGGGCAGCCCGCATGTCCGGGTTGCAGCGTTCCCAGCGCCGACCCACGTCCGACTCGGCGGCCGACCGGCACATCCGCTCGCACCGGCTCGTAGGTCGTGCGCAGTCCGCCCGGATGGTCTACCGAAACGACCGGCTTGCCGCCCACCTCACCCGCGAACGCCACGATTCCGGAGCCGGCGGCGAGTACCGACTGTCCGGCGGCGCCCGCGAGATCGACTCCGCGATGGCCGGGGAGCCAATCCTGCGGCGGTCTGTCGAAACCGCGCACGACAGCGGGACGCGGCTGCAGCGGCCAGCCGAATCCGGTCGCGGGCGTGGCGTTCGCCGAGGTGGCTCCGCAGTTCACGGCCACCACCGCCGCCCCCAGGAGAAGTATCGACATCCAGCGCATGCGTCCACCCTCGCCGGAACCGAGGGGCATGGAAAGATCGGTCTCGGCGTGTGTGGACAACTCGGAAGCATGTGAACAGGGCGTGTTCCTGGCACGACGTTGTGTCGGTTCCCAGGTCCACTGGGCTCGCCCCGTGGAAGGGCAGGTCGATGGTCGTGTGTCGTGATGTCGCCGACTCGATCACAGCCGCATCGTTCGCCGGGACGATGCGACCGGTGGAAAGGCAAGTGGCCGTTCCTGATTCGGCCCTCGCCCCTTGCCCGGCCCGAGCCCGTAGCCGGTCCGGCTCATGAGTGCCGAAACGCCCGAGCCCGCCGAATCCGCACCACCGGAACCGAGCGGCGGCGGTGCCGGCTCGTCCGCCGCGCGTGATGTCGAGTCGTCGCCTGCACCCGCGGCTGAGTCGTCGCCTGCACCCGCGGCTGAGTCGTCGCCCGCTCCTGCGGCCCAGTCGTCGCTCGCCCCCGCCGAGGGGCCCGATCTCGACTACCGATTCACCCTCGCCGGTGAACGCACCTTCCTCGCCTGGATCCGCACCGCCCTCGGCCTGCTCGCGGGCGGGGTCGCGGTGCACGAGTTGGTGCAGCCGTTCGGACATCACGACATCCGATCGGTGCTGGCGATCAGTTGCATCGTGCTGTCGGCCGTCATCGCGCTCGGCGCGTTCGGCCGCTGGCGACTGGTGGGCGCGGCGATGCGGGAGGGCCGTCCGCTCCCGAACACGATGATGGTGCCGATTCTGGCGATCGGGATCGCCGTCATCGCCATGCTGGCCGGAATCGGATTGCTGCTGTCATGACCGCGATCCCGCCGAATCGTCCGCCCGCCGCCCCGGCCGACCGTGGTCTGCAGGCGGAGCGGACAGCGCTGTCCTGGTGGCGGACCGCCGTGGGGGCCATGGCCAATGCGCTGCTGTTCCTGCATGTCGCCTTGACCAGTGGTGACCGGGCCGCCACCGTGCTCGCGCTGGTGGCGATCGGTGCGCTGGCGGTGATCGCCACCGTCTGTGTGGCGCGCAGCCGGACCCTGCACACCCATGCGTGGGGGAGATGGAGTGACGGGCGGGCCGCGATGTCGACGACGAGCGCGGCGATCTGCGTCGTGGCGTCGGTGGCACTCGTGGTGGCGTTGCTGGAGTCGACGCCCGGCTGGCATCTCTGAGCTGATCTGCGCATCGGCGGGTTGCCCGGCGTCCGCTGAGCCGGGGTCGGAAACCGGGCGCTGACCACCCCGTTTATGTTCTCACCTGCGCTGGTCGTAGACTGGCAACGCGGTTCGCTGTACGCGGATCGACTTCGCGCGTCCGATCACGGTGCCGTCGGCTGGTCCTCCCGAATTCTTCCGGAAGGTCCGGCGGCCACGGACGCCAGGGCAGAGATCGACCCTCGATTTCTGCGTCAACCGGCTCAGAAAGGCGGGTACGCAGCTATGGCTGTCGTAACCATGAAGCAGCTGCTCGACAGCGGCGCACACTTCGGTCACCAGACCCGGCGGTGGAACCCGAAGATGAAGCGGTTCATCTTCACCGACCGCAACGGCATCTACATCATCGACCTGCAGCAGACGCTGACCTACATCGACAAGGCCTACGAGTTCGTCAAGGAGACCGTCGCCCACGGTGGCACCGTTCTCTTCGTCGGCACCAAGAAGCAGGCTCAGGAGTCGATCGCGGCCGAGGCGACTCGCGTCGGGATGCCCTACGTCAACCAGCGCTGGCTGGGTGGCATGCTCACCAACTTCTCCACCGTGCACAAGCGGCTGCAGCGCCTGAAGGAACTCGAGGCGATGGAGCAGACCGGTGGTTTCGAGGGCCGCACCAAGAAGGAAATCTTGATGCTGACCCGCGAGAAGAACAAGCTGGAGCGCACCCTCGGCGGTATCCGCGATATGGCCAAGGTGCCCTCGGCCATCTGGGTCGTCGACACCAACAAGGAGCACATCGCCGTCGGTGAGGCTCGCAAGCTGAACATCCCGGTCATCGCGATCCTGGACACCAACTGCGACCCCGACCTGGTCGACTACCCGATCCCGGGTAACGACGACGCGATCCGCTCGGCCGCGCTGCTCACCAAGGTTGTCGCCTCCGCGGTCGCCGAGGGCGTGCAGGCCCGCGCCTCCCGCGCCTCGGGCGATGTGAAGCCCGAAGCCGGCGCCGGCGAGCCGCTCGCCGAGTGGGAGCAGGAACTGCTCGCGCAGGCGACCCCGGCCGCCGAGGGCGGCGAGGCTGCTCCGGAGACCGCCGCCGAGGCGGAGCTGAAGGAAGAGCCGGCCACCAAGACCCCGGCCGACTTCTGATCCGGCGCGGTTCCCACCGCGATTGTCTGTTCACCTTGCCGGCCCTTCCTGTTCGGAAGCGGTCGGCATGGTGGTGCTAAGAGACCTGACAACTTTCGTAAATCTTCGAGGAGGCTCGCCACGATGGCGAACTACACCGCCCAGGATGTGAAGCGGCTCCGCGAGCTCACCGGCTCCGGAATGATGGACTGCAAGAAGGCCTTGGAGGAGACCGACGGCGACTTCGACAAGGCCGTCGAGGTGCTGCGGATCAAGGGCGCCAAGGATGTCGGCAAGCGCGCCGAGCGCGCCACCGCCGAGGGCTTGGTCGCCGCGCAGAACGGCGTGATGATCGAGCTCAACTCCGAGACCGACTTCGTCGCCAAGAACGACGAGTTCCAGAACACCGCCGGCGACATCGTCGACGCCGCCGCCAAGGTGCGCCCGGCCGACCTGGAGGCGCTCAAGGCCGTCGACGTCAACGGCAAGACCGCCGACCAGGTGGTGCAGGAGCTGGCCGCCAAGATCGGCGAGAAGCTCGAGCTGCGTCGCGTCGTGTCCTTCGACGGCCCGGTCGCGACCTACCTGCACAAGCGTTCCTCGGACCTGCCGCCGGCCGTCGGCGTGCTGGTCGAGTACCAGGGTGAGGGCGACGCCGCGGCCGAGGTCGCTCGGGCTGCCGCGATGCAGATCGCCGCGCTGAAGGCCAAGTACCTGACCCGCGAGGATGTCCCGGCAGAGGTCGTCGCCAAGGAGCGCGAGATCGCCGAGGCGACCGCCAAGGAAGAGGGCAAGCCGGAGGCCGCGCTGCCGAAGATCGTCGAGGGCCGCGTGAACGGCTTCTACAAGGACGTCGTCCTGCTGGAGCAGTCCTCGGTCACCGACAGCAAGAAGACCGTCAAGCAGCTGCTGGACGACGCCGGTGTCACCATCACCCGCTTCGCTCGCTTCGAGGTCGGTCAGGCCTGATACCCCGCGAAGGCCCCCGGCGCGACGAATTCCGTTGTGCCGGGGGCCTTTCGGCATCGATCAGCCGCCGCATCCGCCGGGGTTGATGCATCCGCTGCTGCCCGTGATGGCCCAGTTCGCCAGGTACGGGATCGCCGGCAGCAGGCTGATGATCGGCGTGCCGCTGTCGACGCTGCCGAACGCGGCCTCGGTGCTGCCGGTGGGGATCGGACCGGTGAAACCGGCCGGCGCCGCGGAACCGGCGTGGTCCGCCGCCGGGCCGGCCTCCGGTGTCAGGGGAACGACCGCCGCTGCGGCGGGCGAGGCGACGGCGAGGGGTGCGGCGCCGAGTAGTGCCGCGGCGCAGAGGATTCGAACTGTGCGGCGAGTGATCGTCATGCGCCCGCACCTTATTTGAAACAACAACGTTTCGCACTGGGATCGGTATTTGCCGTGTATTCGAGGGTCGGCTCACCGGCGCGACCGCTCGTGGTGCAGGATGGACGCAGCGTGTTACCGTCCCGCGCGAACAATCGCGCCCGGGAGGGTAATTTCCTGTGCGTGCGCTCGCTCGACTGCCGAGGACTAGGAGACCGATGACGGACCCGGATACGGCGCCCGACCGCAAGGGCTATCGCCGAGTACTCCTCAAATTGGGTGGGGAGATGTTCGGCGGCGGCGAGGTCGGGCTCGACCCGGATGTGGTCCAGACCGTAGCCGAGCAGATCGCCGAGGTCGTCTCGACCGGCGTGCAGGTGGCGGTGGTCATCGGTGGCGGCAACTTCTTCCGCGGCGCCGAACTCGAGGAGCGCGGCATGGAACGGGCTCGCTCCGATTACATGGGTATGCTCGGCACCGTGATGAACAGCCTTGCGCTGCAAGACTTTCTGCAGAAGCAGGGTGTCGACACCCGCGTGCAGACGGCCATCACCATGGGACAGGTCGCGGAGCCGTACCTGCCCCTGCGTGCGAAGCGGCATCTGGAGAAGGGCCGTGTGGTGATCTTCGGCGCCGGTATGGGCATGCCGTACTTCTCCACCGACACCACCGCGGCGCAGCGCGCGCTCGAGATCGGCGCCGAGGTGGTACTGATGGCCAAGGCCGTCGACGGCGTCTTCACCGCCGACCCCAAGGTCGAGGCGGAGGCGATCATGTTCTCCGAGATCACGCACAAGGAAGTCCTCGAGCGGGGACTCAAGGTGGCCGATGCCACCGCGTTCAGTCTGTGTATGGACAACCAGATGCCGATGCTGGTGTTCAATTTGTTGATCAAGGGCAATATCGCCCGCGCGGTGGCCGGTGAGAAAATCGGCACACTGGTTCGGTCCTGAACCCTGCGGGGATCGGTCCTCGCGAATTCCGGGCCCCGAAACGATGCTGTGGAGGAAACGGTCGTGATTGATGAAGCGCTCTTCGACGCCGAGGAGAAGATGGAAAAGGCTGTCTCGGTGGCGAAGGACGACCTCGGAAGTATTCGGACCGGCCGCGCCAACCCGGGCATGTTCAACCGGGTCGTGGTCGAGTACTACGGCTCGCCGACGCCGATCACCCAGATGGCCAGCATCACCGTGCCCGAGCCGCGCATGGTCGTCATCAAGCCCTACGAGCAGGGGCAGTTGCAGACGATCGAGACCGCGATCCGCAATTCGGATCTGGGCGTGAATCCGACCAACGACGGCACCATCATCCGCGTGGTGATCCCGCAGCTGACCGAGGAACGCCGGCGCGAACTGGTGAAGCAGGCGAAATCCAAGGGGGAGGACGCCAAGATCGCCATTCGCAATGTGCGGCGCAAGTCGATGGACGAGCTGAACCGCATCCAGAAGGACGGCGAGGCCGGCGAGGACGAGGTCGGTCGCGCCGAGAAGGAACTCGACAAGACCACCCAGAAGTACGTGGCCCAGATCGATGAGCTGGTCAAGCACAAGGAATCGGAACTGCTCGAGGTGTGAGACTCGGCCCGGCGCGACGATGCGGCACGGGCCCGGGGATGGAGTGGACGAATAAGTGAGCGACGGGACAATCGTGGCCGAAGAAGCCGCAGCCGGCGAGACGATGCCGGCGAGCGACCCGGCCGGTGCAACACCGGCTCCCGACACGCCCTCGGCGCAGCCGAGCGGTAAGCCCTCCCGCGCCGGTCGCAATTTACCGGCCGCGCTGGCGGTCGGTGTCGGCCTCGGCGCATCGCTGATCGCGATCCTGCTGTTCGTTCCGAAGGTTCTGATCGGGGTCATCGCGGTCGCGATGGCGATCGCCACCTGGGAGGTCGCCAAGCGGCTGCGCGAGGCCGACGTCCTGGTGCCGCGGGTGCCGCTCATCGCCGGAGGGCAGGCGATGATCTGGCTGGCGTGGCCCTACGGCACCCAGGGTGTGGCGGGCGCCTTCGCGGCGACCGCGCTGGTGTGCATGGTGTGGCGACTGTTCGACCACGGCCTGGCGGCCACGCCGCGAAACTTCCTGCGCGACACCGCGATCACGGTGTTCGTGGTGTCCTGGATCCCGCTGCTGGCCTCCTTCGCGGTGCTGATGCTGCAGCAGGACGACGGCAATCTCCGCGTGCTGACCTTCATGATCCTGGTGGTCTGCTCCGATGTCGGCGGTTACGTGGCCGGCGTGCTGTTCGGCCGCCATCCGATGGTGCCGGCCATCAGCCCGAAGAAATCGTGGGAGGGTTTCGCCGGATCGCTGGTGTTCTGCATCATCGGCGGACTGCTCACGGTGACGCTGCTGCTGCAGGCCAATTCGATGATCGGCGTGCTGCTGGGCGTCGCGGTCGTGCTCGTGGCGACCTGCGGTGATCTGATCGAATCGCAGATCAAGCGCGAGCTGGGCATCAAGGACATGGGCACGTTGCTGCCCGGGCACGGCGGCATCATGGACCGCCTCGACTCGATGCTGCCCTCGGCGTTCGTCTCCTGGCTGGTGCTGACCGCCCTGCTCTGACCCCCCTTGCTCGGGCTCAGCGTCGCTTCGCCGCGCGCCGCAACTGCATGATCCGCCAGCCGCCGGCCAGCGCCATCACCAGCGCTCCGGCGATCACCGACAGCAGCAGCGTGACGCCGAGCGGCAGGTTGAACTGCCAGAAGAACAGGTGGATCCGGACCTGATCGAGGTTCTGCAGGATGAAGATCAACAGCAGAACCCCGATGACCGCCGCCGCGACCAGCGCCACCCAGGTATAGCCCGCGCGGGTCTTGAGGGCTCGGTTGCGGCGGACGGGTGCGGTCGAGGGCGGAGTGTCGACGCGCGGGGGATCGGTGTGCGGGACCGGGTCCGGTCCGTGGCTCGGTACTGCGTCGCTGGTCATATTTCGATCATTCCCGATCGCTATGGCGGATAGGTGTATCTGGGGAATACCCGTTCGCCCGCGCCGTAACTGTGATCGGGTTATCCCTGCCCGCGGGCGGCGGGCCCGTACCGGCAATGCGACACTGGAAGGGTTATGACTACCTCCCTGCCGCTCGTTTTCGATGCTCCGCGCCGTGGAATGCCGCCGCGGCATCTCGCCGACCTCGATTCGGCCCAGCGGCGGCAGGCGGTGGAGGAACTCGGACTGCCGAAATTCCGGGCCGATCAGATCGCCCGGCAGTACTACGGGCGGCTGCAGGCCGATCCGCGCCAGATGACCGATCTGCCCGAGCCGATGCGGGAGAAGATCGCCGAGGCGTTGTTCCCGCCGCTGCTCAGCGAGGTGCGGCAGGTCGTCTGCGACGAGGGCACCACCCGCAAGACCCTGTGGCGCGCCGGTGACGGCACCCTGCTCGAGAGCGTGTTGATGCGCTACCCCGACCGCAACACGCTGTGTATCTCCAGTCAGGCCGGCTGCGGTATGGCCTGCCCATTCTGTGCGACCGGGCAGGGCGGGCTGAACCGCAACCTTTCCACCGCCGAGATCGTCGACCAGGTGCGCGCGGCCGCCGCGGCGCTGCGTGACGGCGAGGTGGCCGGTGGTGCCGGTCGTCTGTCGAACATCGTGTTCATGGGCATGGGTGAGCCGCTCGCCAACTACAAGCGGGTCGTGGCGGCGGTCCGGCGGATCACCTCTCCCGCGCCGGACGGCCTGGGTATCTCGCAGCGCAACGTGGTCGTGTCGACCGTCGGCCTGGCCCCCGCGATCCGCAAACTGGCCGACGAGGGCCTGTCGGTGACGCTGGCCGTGTCCCTGCACACGCCGGACGACGAATTGCGAGATACGTTGGTGCCGGTCAACAATCGCTGGTCGGTCGCCGAAGTCCTCGACGCCGCACGGTATTACGCCGACAAGACCGGTCGCCGGGTCTCGGTCGAATACGCTCTGATCCGCGATATCAACGACCAGCCGTGGCGTGCCGACATGCTCGGCCAGAAGCTGCACAAGGCGCTGGGCGCCCGTGGCCACGTGAACCTGATCCCGTTGAATCCGACCCCGGGCTCGAAGTGGGACGCCTCACCGAAACCTGTTGAGCGGGAATTCGTTCGGCGGGTGGAGGCACAGGGGGTGCCGTGCACGGTGCGCGATACCCGGGGGCAGGAGATCGCCGCGGCCTGCGGACAGTTGGCCGCAGAGGGTTAGACACCACTCGACGGGATGGCCGTCGGGCAGGCCTCCGGCGATCCGGAAGCCCGCCCGCACCGCCTATCCCGCCGGTTTGGTGAACGGCTGGTTGACGGTCGTGAAGTATTGGGCCGCGGCCAGAATCGCCACCGGTGCCGTCACCAGCAGCTGACCGATCAGGGTGCCGAGGGCGCCGATCGCCACGATGCCGCCGACGCAGCCCACCACCGCCGCCGGAACGAACGGGCCGAACAGGCCGACGATCGTCGCGGAGGCGACGGTGGCTCCGGCGATGCCGCCGAGCAGGCAGCCGATCGCGCCGCCGCTGAGCCCGCCGACCAGGGTGCCGATCGTGGCGCCCGCTCCGATCGTGCTGGTCAGGCGGGACCAGGCGGCCTGTTCGCGGTCGTAGGGCGTTTTCCACGGCGCCTGATTCTCGTACGGCAGCGCGACGGGGCGGTATGTCGCGTGCGCGAGATCCAGTCGCGGTGTCAGGGTCGCGGTGTGGCCCGAGATGTCCGCGGCGATCGGGAAGACGAAATCGTCCACCCGGAAGGACAATTCGGTGCCGGCGAGCACGGTGCCGTCGGCCGCCTCGATCGTGAAGACGCCGCCCTCGTCGGTCAGCGAACCGCTGTCGGTGCGGATGATCGTCGACGTCGGAGTCGTGGTGGCGGTAAAGTTCACCGCGCCGGCTTCGCCCGGATCGGCGTGGGCGAGCGCCACACTCAGTGTGGTGGCCAGCAGTGCGCTCGCCGCGATCATTTTCCTCATCTTTTCCTTTCCTCTCCCGAAACCGGTCCGCACCATCGGTTGTCGACGGGGGCCGGTGGTGGGTACGTGCCGGGTGCGGCTACAGCCGCACCTCGACGTGGTAGTCGCGCAGCCAGGTGTTGAGCTGCAGGGCGCGAGGCAGCCAGGGCGGCGGGGTGAAGGTGCCGCTGTGCCAGCGATCGCCCTCGGCGAGTTCGGCGAGTGCGCCGGTATTCAGCAGCGCCAGTGCGGGGGCGGTCGGGTCGGCCAGCATGGCTCGGGTGGCCTCGCGCACCGCGGCGAGATATTGCGGACTCTGGCCGAACGGGAAACCGCTCTTGGGGCGTTTGGCGACCTGTGGTGGCAGCCACGGCTCGGCCGCCGCGCGCAGGATTCCCTTCTCCTGGCCGCCGTGGCGCTTGAGATCCCACGGCACGTTCCAGAGGTATTCGACGAGCCGGTGATCGCAGAACGGCAGCCGGACCAGCAGGCCGGTACGCATGCTCATCCGGTCCTTGCGGTCGAGCAGGAACGGCAGGAAGCGGGTGAGTTCGAGATGGAAGACCTCCCGGATGCGCCGGTCCGGGCCCTGTTCACCGTCGAGCGGGACCAGTTCGGCGACGGCCTCGCGATGCCGGTGCACCACCGCCGCGTCCAGGTCGAGATGGGCGCGCAGTTCGGGCGACAGCATCGCGTTGCGGTCGGTGTTGCCCGCGGCCCACGGGAAACCGCCGCTGGACGCGGTGGCCTCGGCCGCGAACCACGGGTATCCGCCGAAGATGTCGTCGGCGCCTTCTCCCGACAGCACCACGTCCGCGTATCGGCGGACCTCCCGGAACAGCAGGTAGAGCGAGACATCGAGATCACCGACGCCAGGGATGTCGCGCGCCCGCAACGTTTCCCCCATCTCGTCCAGCAGAGCGGG
This sequence comes from Nocardia mikamii NBRC 108933, assembly GCF_001613505.1. Lineage (GTDB taxonomy): Bacteria > Actinomycetota > Actinomycetes > Mycobacteriales > Mycobacteriaceae > Nocardia > Nocardia mikamii. Next base: position 188,517 of record NZ_BDCM01000014.1, on the reverse strand, counting down.
CGCGTCGAGCAGGACCTCGGTGTGGTCGGTGCCGACATGGTCCACCACCGCGCGCACGTACGGCGCGTCCCGGCTGACGTGCAGCGCGTCGGGCGTGAAATCGGTGTCGCTGCCGGCGAAGTCGACCGAATAGGTGGCCAGTTTCGCATCGCCACGAGCCCGCGCCGCCAAGGCCGTGATGACGCTGGAATCCAGGCCGCCGGAGAGCAGCCCGGCGGCCGTGCCGGTGCGGGTCTGCCGCTCGACGATATCGGTGAGCAGCTCGCGCAGCGTGGCGATCGTGGTGTCGACATCGTCGGTGTGCGGCGCGCTGACCGGCTGCCAGTACCGGTGGTGGTGCAGGCCGTTGTGATCGGCGCGCACGATCCAGCCCGGCCGCACCTCGCGCAGTCCGCGATAGACCGCGTCACCGGGCCGCCGCATCGCCACGGTGAAGATGTCGATCAGTCCCTCGACATCCACTTGGGGCCGGAACAACTCGTTGGCCAGCAACGCTTTCGGTTCCGAGCCGAACAGCAGGCCGCCGGGGTGTTCGGCGTAGTAGAGCGGTTCGATGCCCAGCCGGTCGCGGGCCAGCAGCAGTTCGCCGCGACGCACGTCCCACACGGCGAAGGCGAACATGCCGTCGAGGCGGCTCACCGCGCCGGCGCCCCACTCCAGGTAGGCGTGCAGCACCACCTCGGCGTCCGGGTCCGTGGCGCCGGTGAACGCGTGGCCCCGGGCGGTCAGTTCATGGCGGAGTTCGGCGGTGTTGTAGAGCTCGCCGGACAGCGTCAGCACCGCGATCGGCCTTCCGGCCTCGCCGGTGACGACGGGCTGCCCGTTGTCGAGCAGATCGGCCACCGCGAGTACGTTGCGGCCCAGCGCGATTCGTCGTTCCAGCCAGATGCCGCCGCCGTCGGGACCGCGGTGAGCGAGTGCGTCGGACATGGCCCGTACCGTCGTGGTGTGTTCGCGCAGATCGCGGTCGCGGTCGAGCCAGCCGGTGATTGCGGACATGAGTCGTCGCCTCCTCAGGCACCGGGTGCGAGTTCGGCGATCGTCTGCCGCACCACGGCGTCGATCGGGGCGGGCAGCCGGTCCCAGTTCTTCTCGTCGTCGAGGTCGAGGACCCGCGAGAGTTTCCAGCCGAGGTATTGGCCGAGAGAGGCCAGCGGCGGCAGGACCGGCACCGGACGGACGGTCACTTCCTCGCGGCCGAACAGCGCCCGCAACCGGCCGGTCAGCACGTCGGTCCACGGACCGGCGGGGTCGCCGTCGTAGGTGACCAGGAAGACGACCTGGCGGCCGCGCACGACGACCATGTAGTTGAAGACCGTCGCCGCGGGCAGCGGCTGTTCCCATACCGCCGCCTCGAGATCGTTCTGCCGAATACCGTTGCGGTCCAGGACCAGAAGATCCTGGGAACGCCCCTGGGTGAGCAGGATCGGGGTGCGGACCCCGCACGGGCACGGAGTCGCGTCGATCTCGACGAGATCGCCGGTGCGGTAGCGCAACAGCGGCCGGGCGGGCAGATCGAGCGTGGTCAGCACCAGTTCACCGCGATCGGAGCTGTTCCCGATGCGGCGAATTCCGTTGTCGTCGGCCAACTCCAGCAGGAAGCTCTGCGGTTGCAGGTGGAGCTGTCCCTGCTCACAGGTGACCGCGGGTGTTCCGGTCTCGGAGGAGCCGTAGGAGGATACGTACGATCGCGCGCCGGTGAGGCGTTCGAGGTGACGGCGGAAACTGGGGCCGGTCTGCTCGGCCATCAGCAGCAGCCGATCGAAGCGCGGCGCGGGCAGTTCGTTGCGGTGGGCGAACTGCACCATTTCCAGCAGCCGCGACGGGGGGCCGACGAAGACGTTCGCGCCGAGCTGGTCGACCAGCCGCAGCACCCGGGTGTAGTCGCCGGTGATGTTGTCCACCCAGGGCCGCAGCGACATGACCTCGAGGTATTCCAGCGCCTTCTCGAACTGGTAGGCGGCCGGGGCGAACGGGGCGTTGATCAGAATCAGCGCGATATCCTTCGGCTGCAGCAGCCGGGCCCACATCTCGCCGATGTTGACGGTGTTGACCAGCAGATCGTCCAGCGCCTTCGGCGCGGCGGCGGGATCGCCGGTGGTGCCGGAGGATTCGTAGTAGTGCAGGAATTCGTCCAGCGGCCGGGTGAACGCCTCGGCCCCGAACCGGCCCAGTTCGCGCTTGCCGAGCAGCGGAAGCGACGGCAGGATCTCGCTGAGCACCCGCTCGTCGGAAATCGTTGTGCCCGCGTCGATCTCGGCGAGCAGATCGGCCGGCAGCCGTCCCTCGTACATGGGGGAGCCGGCGGCGGCCCGGACGGTTCGCAACAGTTTCTCGGCGTGAACCCGGTCGAGGTCGGCGGTGCCGTCGAGAACCGAGCGAACCAGGTGGGTGTGTTCGTCCAGCAGGGCCTCGTTCTTCGCGCGCGTCCGCGCATCGCGTAACAGCAACATCGGTACGGCTCCTAACCGTGGGGGGTGAAAAGGGGATCGGCAACGCCGGCGGCGGCACGCACCGATCCGTCGGCGATCAGCCGGGCGACCCGCTCGATATCGCGGTCCATGCGGCGGTCGCGGTCGGTGAAGGGGACGTGCGCGCGAATCAGTTCATGGACCCGGCGCACGGCGGGTGCGGCCTGCCCGGCGCCCCGGATATCGATCGCCTGCGCGAGCGCGACGAGGTGGATGGCGGTGACCTGCCGGGTCAACTCGATGATGGTCCGCGCGTCCCGGGCGGCGATCGTGCCCATGCTGACCTTGTCCTGGTTGTGCGATTCGGTCGAGCGTGACAGCACGGTCGCCGGACCGCTGAGACCGAGCGCCTCGGCGGTGACCGCGGACGCGGCGATCTGCATGCCTTTGAACCCGTGGTGCAGGCCGGACTGCCGGTCGGACTCGGGCACCGGCGCGACGAGATTGGCGGTCAGGCCCGCGTTGAACTTCTCGTCCACCACCAGGGCGAGCTGGCGGTCCAGCAGATCGGCGAGACTGGCCACGGCGACCTTCAGGCTGTCCATCGCCTGTCCGACGTGGCCGGCGTAGAAGTTGCCGCCGTGATGCAATTCGCCTGTCTCCCAGGCGAAGAGCGGATTGTCGGTGGAGGAGTTGATCTCGGTCTCCACCCACCTGCGGGTCCACTCGAGACTGTCGCGCAGCACGCCGTTGACGTGCGGTGCGCAGCGCACCGAGTACTTGTCCTGGATGCGGTGGTCCAGCAGCAGGAACCCGCGCCCGTCCAGGGTGTCGCGGCGGACCAGGATCTCCTCGTAGCTGGTGGTGAGTTTCGAATCGGCGAGCAGTTCCCGGATCAGCGCGGCGCTGGCGCCCTGACCCGGATGGGGCTTGTTGGCGTGCACGAACGGGTGGAAATGAGAAGCGTTGCCCAGCAGTGCTTCACAGGTCATCGCGGTGGCGACGTCGGCGGCGTAGGCCAGCTCGGCCGCGTCGGTGAGCGCCAGCGCCGCGAAGGCCGCGGTGAAGGAGGTGCCGTTGATCAGCGCCAGGCCCTCCTTCGGGCCCAGCGCGACCGGTGCGATGCCCGCCTCGCGCAACGCGTCGAGCGCCGGCCGGGTCTCGCCGCGGTAGCGCACCTCGCCCTCGCCGATGAGCGCCGCCGCGACGTAGCACAATGGCACCAGATCGCCGCTGGCGCCTAGTGATCCGCGTTCGGGGATCAGCGGCAGGATGTCCTCGTCGAGGTGCCGCAGCAACGTCGCCACCACATCGGGGCGGATCGCGGACGGCCCGCGGGTGAGGCAGTTCGCCCGGATCAGCATGGTGGCGCGGGCGATCTCCGGCGTCGCGATCGGACCGACGCCGTTGAGGTGATACAGGATCAGGTTGCGCTGCAGCGCAGCCGCTTTCGACGGTGCGATCTGCCGGTTGACGCTGTCGCCGAATCCGGTGGTGACGCCGTAGATCGGTATCCCGGTTTCGAGCAGTTCGTTCTTCAGCAGCACCGACTCCGACATCCCGGCCTGGGCCACCGGTGCGATGCTGACCGAGATCGGCGCGGTGCGGCGCGCCACCGCCGCCACGTCGGTGAGTTGTAAACCGTTGCCGTCCAGAACCAGTTCGGTACTCGTGGTGGTCATGACAGTTCGGCCAGCAGTTCGGGGGCGGAGACGAATTCCCGGCCGAGTGCGCTCGCGAGCCCGCGCAGATCCGCGGCGAAGCGGTCGAATTGCGCCAGATCCAGCGACTGTGCGCCGTCGGAGAGCGCCTCGTGCGGGCGCGGATGCACCTCGACGATCAGTCCGTCGGCGCCGGCGGCGAGCGCGGCGGCCGACATCGGCGGCACATATCGCGTCGCGCCGGTGCCGTGGCTCGGGTCGACCAGAATCGGCAGGTGGGATAGTTCTTTGACCACCGGAACGGCGTTGAGGTCCAACGTGAACCGGGTCGAGCGCTCGAACGTGCGGATCCCGCGCTCACAGAGGATGACGTTGTCGTTGCCGTGCGCGAGCAGATACTCCGCCGCGTTGAGCCATTCGTGCACGGTCGCCGACATGCCGCGCTTGAGCAGTACCGGTCGCCCGGTCAGCGCCAATTCGGTGAGCAGGCTGAAGTTCTGCATATTGCGCGCGCCGACCTGCAGCACGTCGGCGGCATCGCCGACCAGTTCGATGTCGCGGGCGTCGAGGATCTCGGTGACGATCGGAAGTCCGGTCTGCGCCCGCGCCTCGCGCAGCAGCGGCAGCCCGATGTGGCCGAGGCCGTGGAAGCTGTAGGGGGAGGTGCGCGGTTTGAAGATGCCGACGCGCAGCATGGCCGCGCCGGCGGCCTTCACCCGATGGGCCGTTTCCAGCAGCACTTGCGGGGTCTCGGCCGAGCACGGCCCGGCGATGATCACCGGTCGGCCGTCGCCGACCGGCACCGAGCCGACGTGCACCACCGAACCCTCCGGTCGATGCGCCCTGGCCGCGAGCGGAAACGACGTCCCTTCCGGCAGTACGCGGGTCACATACTCACTGCGGGTGAGTTCGGCCTCCAGGACGGGACCGGAGGCGCCCCACGCCACGATCAGGAAGCCGTCGCGGGTGCGCCGGGTGGTCGCGGCGGCGGGCAGTTGCCGGATCCGGGACAACAGGTCCTGCAACCGGTTTTCGTCGATATCGCCGCGGGTGTGCGCTACGTAGACGGTCATCGTGTCGGCCTCCTCGGGTCGCCGAACCCTGGGGCAGCAGCATTGGTGCGAGCCAGGCGGGAAGAAAACGATCGAATTGCGATCGCAAATCATTCTGTTTCGGCCGGGAATATCGGTCTTCCGGCCACGGCCCTATTGCGTTCGGGTCCAGCGGCGTGTTTTCCGGACATCGACCCGTACCGGAGACCGGGTTCCGTCCCCGGCTGTGGGCCGTCCCCACATTTCTGTACTGGACTTTTGCCGGTCGAATTACCTCGCTCCCCGCGGATAGCTTTTGTCAATGTTTGGAATCCGTCTTCGGCGAAAAGGTGTGTGCCGACCTGTCGTCGACTTCACTGAAATACCCCGTAGCCCGTCCGATGCGCGCCCGGCGCGCCGACGAAAGAATGTGTGATGCGAAAAAAGAGTCGGTCGATTTCCGGATCGATCGCGGCAATAATGACGTTGGTAGCGCTGGTCACAGCCTGTTCGTCCGGCGGTTCCGGCGCGGATCAGGAATCCGCCACGCCGGTTTCCGGCGGTACGCTGACCTACGCCTCCTATCGCGACGCGACGTGCATGGATCCGCATGTCAGTCCGGGCGACATCGTCGGCGAACTGCAGCGCAACGTATTCGACTCGCTCGTCGCGCAGAAATCCGACGGCACCTTCGCTCCGTGGCTGGCGAGCGCGTGGAAGATTTCCGCCGACGGTAAAGAATATGTGTTCACACTGCGCCCGGATGTGAAATTCTTCGACGGCACCCCATTCGATGCCGCAGCGGTGAAGGCCAACTTCGAACACATTCTCGCGCCGGCCACGAAATCGCAGTACGCGGCGAGTCTGCTCGGGCCCTACGCCGGCACGGACATCATCGACGACCACACCGTGCGAGTCCGGTTCACCCAGCCGTATTCGCCGTTCCTGCAGGCGGCCAGCACCGCCTACCTGGGGTTCTACTCACCGAAGGTGCTGGCCGAACATCCGGACGAGTTGTGCGGAGGCGGCCGCTACGCGGTGGGGAGCGGACCGTTCCGGGAGGTGAGCGTGACCCACGGCCAGGGCATCGAATTCGAACGGAATCCGGACTACACCTGGCCGCCGGCGACCGCGCGGCACACCGGTCCGGCGTATCTGGACAAGTTGTCGGTCCGGTATCTCACCGAGGACGCGGTGCGCACGGGCGCGCTGCGGGGTGGGCAGGTCGACGTGATCGCGGGTACGCCGCCGGCGGATTATCAAGCGCTGCAGCAGGATCCGGCGTACCGGATCGTTCGCGGTGATGCGCCGGGGGCGCCGTACACGTTCTTCTTCAATCAGTCGAAGGAGCCGTTCTCCGATATCCGGGCGCGGCAGGCGGTGTGCGCGGCGATCGATATCGACGGCATCGTCGACAGCATCTATCTGGGCGTCTACCCGCGTGCGTACGGACCGCTGTCCGCCTCGACTCCCGGCTACGACGCCTCGGTGGAGAAGCGACCGGGGTACGACGTGGCGAAGGCCAACCGCCTGCTCGACGAACTGGGCTACACCGGGCGCGACGCCCAGGGCTATCGCACCAAGGACGGTCACCGGTTCGGCCTGGTGCTGCCCTACGCCTCGAATCTGGTGCGCGAGTCCCGGGATCTCGTCACCCAGGCGGTGCAGCAGGATCTGAAGAAGGTCGGCATCGAATTGCGGCTCGCCCCGGTCGATTACGGGACCTACACCACGATCGTCGGCGGCAACGGCTACGACCTGGTCGGCGCCAGCTGGGGCCGATCCGATGCGGATGTGCTCGCCACGCTGTACCAGTCGGACCGCTCGGTTGCCAAGGGCGGCGCCAACAACGGAAAGGTCGCCGACCCGCAACTGGACGCGCTGCTGCAGCAGGGCCGTGCCACCGCCGATCCCGCGCAGCGTGGCGCCGTCTACAAGCAAGCGCAGCAGTTGATCCTCGACAAGGCGTACGCCCTGCCGATCTACGTCTTCACCGGTGTCTACACCGCTGCCGCCCGTGTGCACGGCTTCGGACTGGATGCCAACGGCTGGAGCAACTTCTACGACACCTGGGTGGATCACTCGTGACCGGGCAGGTGGTTCGCATCCTCGTACACCGGATCTGGACCGGTGCGCTGGTATTACTGGGCGCGGTCACGCTGACCTTCTTCGCGCTGCGGCTGGCGCCGGGAAACCCGGTAGACACCCTGCTGGGCGCCCAGACCAGCGCGTCGCCGCGCGTCCGAGCGCAGATCGCCGCCGATCTGGGACTGGACCAGCCGGTGTGGCGGCAGTATCTGCACACCGTGGTGCGTCCGCTCACCGGCGATCTCGGCCGTTCCTATCAGCTGCAAGAGGATGTGAAAAGGCTGCTGCTGAGCCAACTTCGGCCCACCGCGGAGCTGGCGCTGTGCGCCCTGGTACCCGCCGTCCTGGTGGCCGTGGTGGCGGCGACCTCGACGGCCGGCCGGGGGCGGTTCGTGCGTGCGGCGGTCTCCGGCGCGGAACTGCTCGCGGTATCACTGCCACCGTTCTGGCTGGGACTGCTGCTGATCACGGCATTCGCCTTCCGTCTGCACATCTTCCCGGTCGCCGGTGCCCACGGCACGGCGAGTCTGGTGCTGCCGGCGCTGAGCCTGGCGGTACCGATGGCGGGCGAATTGGGGCAGGTGCTGCGCGCGAATCTGGACCGGACCCTGGAACAACCGTTCGTCGCGACACTGCGGGCGCGCGGACTGTCCGAGCCCGGCCTGCGCGTGCGCCACGCGCTGCGCCACGGATCGCTGGCCACGGTCACCATGACCAGCTGGATGCTCGGCACGCTGTTCAGCGGGACCGTGCTGGTGGAGACGCTGTTCGCGCGGCCCGGCATCGGCCGGATCACCGTGAACGCGGTGACCACCAAGGACTTTCCGGTGGTGAGCGCGGTGGTGTTGCTGGCCGCGGTGCTGTTCGTGGTGATCAATCTGGTGGTGGATCTGCTGTATCTGGTCCTCGATCCGCGGCTTCGTGCGCCCCGCGCGCGTCCGGTGCGCACGCAGGCCGCGGCGTCGGCGAGCGTCGCCGGTGCGGGCGCGGTCGTGGCCGATGCCGAACCCGTCGCAAAGGGGACGCCGTGAGCAGCTGGTCCGAAGCCCTGAAGGGTAGTCCCGGGGCTCGACTGCGTTCGGTGCCGTGGCCGGTATGGATCGCCGCCCTCGTCTTCGCCTTCCTGGTCGTCGCCGCGCTGGTGCCGGATCTGGTGACCGGAGTGGACCCCACCGCGATGGCCCGCCGCCAGACCCTGCGGCCGCCGAGCGGAGAGCACCTGTTCGGCACCGATCAACTCGGCCGCGACGTCTTCGCCAGAACCGTGCACGCCACGCGGATTTCGCTGGGCATCGGGGTGGCGGCGACGGCGATCGGATTCGGCCTGGGCGCGGTGATCGGACTGCTCGCCTCGGGCCCGTCGCGGTGGCTGGACGCGGTGCTGATGCGGCTGACCGACACCATGCTGGCCTTTCCCGGGATGCTGCTGGCGCTCGTGGTGATCGCGGTATCCGGGCCGGGAGCGCGCAATTCGGCCATCGCCATCGGGCTGGCCACCATTCCGTACTACGCCCGGCTGGTTCGGTCGCAGGCGCTCGAGGTGCGCCACAGCGGATATGTGGAGGCCGCGCGCACCCTGGGGCAGAGCAGACGGCGGATCGCGCTGCGTCACGTCCTGCCCAATGCGTTGACGACGCTGGTGGTGCTGGCGACACTCGGCGTGGGCACCGCGATCGTGGCGGGTGCGGGCCTGAGTTTTCTCGGACTGGGCGTGATACCGCCGACGCCCGAATGGGGCTCGATGCTGTCGGAGGGACGCAATCTCGTCGGCCGGGCCTGGTGGATCGGGGTGTTCCCAGGATTGTTCGTGGTCGCCTCGGTCGTATCGATCACGGTGCTGAGCCGGTACTGGCAGCGCCTGGCGGAAGGAAGGACCGCGCGATGACGGCACTCGAATTCGAGGATCTCACCGTCTCTTTCGGCGAGACCGAAGTCGTCCACGGCATCTCGCTGCGGGTGCGGGCGGGGGAATGCGTGGCCGTGGTGGGTGAATCCGGTTCCGGCAAAAGCGTTTCCGCACGGGCGTTGATCGGGCTCACTCAGCGCGACGGCCGCGTGCGGGCGGCACGGCTGCGCATCGGCGACCACGACGCGCGCGGGTGGTCGCAGCGGCGCTGGCGGACCGTGCGGGGCAGCACCGTCGGCTATGTCACCCAGAACGCGCTGGCGTCGTTGGATCCGTTGCGGCGGGTCGGGCAGGAGCTGGGCGAGGCATTGCGGGTGCACCGCAGCGTCCCCGCGGCCTCGAATCCCGATCGTGCGCTGGAGCTGCTGCGGCGGGTGGGAGTACCCGATCCGGTCAACCGGTTGCGGCAGTATCCGCACGAGCTTTCGGGGGGTCTGCGCCAGCGGGTCCTGATAGCGAGTGCCCTTGCGGCGCAACCACAGTTCCTCATCGCCGACGAACCGACCACCGCCTTGGACGCCACCGTCCAGCGTCAGATCCTCACGCTGCTGCGCGACATTCGCGATGCCGGCACCGGTGTGCTGCTGATCAGCCATGACCTGGCGGTGGTCGCGGAGGTGGCGGATCGGATCGTCCTGATGCGCGACGGCCGGATCGTCGAGGAGGGCGCGACGGCCGAAGTACTCGGCCGTCCCGAACACGAGTACACCGAACTGCTGCTGGCCGCGGTGCCCTCGGCGCATACCCGGGGCGCGCGGCTCTCGCCGGTCGAATTCGATCTCGCCGCGCAGTTGCCCGCCCGGGCGGCGGTGACGACGACGGAACCGCTCGTGCGACTGGCGGGCGCGCACCGCCGTTTCGGTAAGCCCGACGGCGGGGTCACCGTCGCGCTGGACGGGGTCGATTCGGTGGTCGCGCCCGGCCGGGTGGTCGGTGTGGTGGGCGAATCGGGTTCGGGCAAGAGCACTTTCGCGCGGGTGCTGCTGGGGCTCGAGCGGCTCGACTCCGGTTCCCTGACGGTTGCTCCCGGCACCAGTGTCCAGGCGGTGTTCCAGGATGCGCTCGGATCGTTCGATCCGCGGTTCACGGTGCGCCGGGTCCTGGCCGAGGCCCTGGAGGCGGGACGGGTGCCGCGCGCCGCCCGCGACGGCCACGCCCGTCGGCTCCTGGCCGCGGTGGGATTGTCCGAGACGGTGCTGCCTCGTCGTCCGTTGGAACTGTCCGGTGGTCAGCAGCAGCGGGTCGCGATCGCGCGGGCACTGGCTCCCGGGCCGGACGTGATCGTCTGCGACGAGCCGGTGTCGGCGCTGGATGTGTCGGTGCAGGCCCAGATCCTGGATCTGCTGCTGCGGGTGCGGGCGGAACTCGGTGTGGCACTGGTGTTCATCTCCCACGACCTCGGTGTCGTCCACCACGTCAGCGACGAGATTCTGGTCATGCGGTCGGGGCGCGTGGTCGAGTCCGGCCCGGCCGGCGAACTGTTCGCCGACCCGCGTGACCCGTACACGCGCGAACTGCTCGCCGCGGTGCCGACGCTCCCGGCTGCGCGAGACCGAGCCGCGCGGTTCGAAAGCCGTTGAGGGCCGGGCGATCCCGGGCTGGGGACGGGGGCGTGGATCCGGGCCACGGCCCGAAGACGCGGCCCCGGCGCGCCAGCACACTGGGGGCACCGTCGCGAAAGGAGATCGTCTGTGTGTGCTCCGGAACTGATCGACAGTGTGGCGTCGCCGTGCGGCCTGGTCGCCGCCCCGCCCCGTCCGGCTCGCCGTGGATTCTTGAAGACGCTGGCCACGGGTCTGGTGGTCGGTGCGGCCGGGGCTGTCGCGACGGGTGCGCCGCCGGTGCAGGCGGCGTCCGGGCGTGGTCGCGGATTCGGCCGGGTCGTCGATCTGACCCACACCGTGACCCCGGACTTTCCGGTGTGGACACAGGTGAGCAAACCGCCGCAGTTGATTCCGGTGTCCCGGATGGCGCAGAACCGATACAACGGCGACGAGATCGTCACCTACGAACATGTCGGCACCCACGTCGACGCACCCCTGCATTTCAGCGACACGGGTTTGTCGGTGGACCGGATTCCGGCCGACCAGCTGGTGGCGCCGCTGGCGGTGCTGCGGATCGCCGATCGGGCGGCGCGGGATCCGTCCGCCGCGGTGACCGTGGCCGACATCCGCACCTGGGAGGCCTCGCACGGTCCGTTGCCCGACGGCGCCTTCGTGGCGATGGATTCGGGGTGGTCGCACCGCATTTCGGTACCCGGGGCCTATCTCAACTACGACGAGCGGCGCAATCTCTATCGCTGGCCGGGATTCAGTGCCGAGGCCGCTGATTTCCTGATCCGGCAACGCCGGGTGGTCGGTATCGGTGTCGATTCCACGGGTCTGGACCGGGGTAGCGACCATGCGGTTCCGGTTCATCGCAGCTGGTTGCCGGCGGGGCGTTACGGCGTCGAATCGCTCGCCGACCTGGATCAGGTGCCCGACGCGGGCGCGACGCTGATCGTGGGTGCGCCCAAGCACGGCGGCGGAACAGGTGGGCCCGCACGGGTTTTCGCGCTGTTCTGATCGGCCCGCGCAGGTACTGGACATTTCTTCATGATTTCGACGACAATCGAAATGTGACCGATGATCTGATGAACTGGGACGGAGTGGTCGCGGTGAGCGACGCCGGGGAGTGGCGGCAGCCATGGCGGTTGCCTCCGGACCGCCTGGCAGCCGCGTTCTCTCCGGAACTGGCCGAACACGCGGCCGTGGCGACGGGGGTGCGGCTGGGACTGGTGACCGATGCGGCCGAGGTGACGCTGCCCGTGCACTCCACCCCGATCTGGCAGCCTCGGCCCCGGTTCGTCGACGTCTTCGTCGACGGGCGGCTCACCCAGCGCGTCCGGGTGGGCTCGGGTGCCGAGCAGGTGGTTGCGACGTTGCCCGGCACGCGTTCTCGGGTAGAGCTGTGGTTGCCGCACCGCGGGGCCGTGACGCGGGTCGGAGCCCTGTCGGTACCGGCGGGCGCGACCGTGGAACCGTGGGAATCCGACGGTCCGCAGTGGATCACCTACGGCAGCTCCATCACCCAATGCCTGATCACCGAGACGCCCAGCGACACCTGGCCGGCCCGGATCGCGCGAACCCACGGCTGGCGCATGCTGAATCTGGGTTTCGCCGCCCAGGCCTATCTGGACCCGTTCGTCGCACGCGCCATCGCGGCCCGGCCCGCGGACCTGATCTCGGTGGAACTGGGGCCGAACCTCTACATCCGCGGACCGTTCACCGCCCGGTCCCTGGGCGGGCTCGCGGCCGGATTCCTGGAGACGATCCGCGCGGCGCATCCGGATGTTCCGGTGGTCGCGTTCTCGCCGCCGGTATGGGTGGAGCGCGAGCACGAACCGAATTCACACGGCCTCACGCTGCGCGACGTCCGGGCGCTGGTCGAGGACGTGGTCGCGGTCCTGCAGCGGCTGGGCGACGACAATCTGCATCTCGTCTCCGGCGCGGAACTGTTCGGGGCCGGCGATGCCGCGCTCACCGTCGACGGCCTGCATCCGGATGCCGCGGGCGACGCGCTGATCGCCGAGCGCTTCGGCGGGCTGCTCGCCGCGACGCTTGCGACCGCAGTACCGGTCCGGTGCTGACGCGGACCGGACCGAGGGCGGGCCGGCGAACCGGTCCGTTGCCCGAAGACGACCGGATCACCCTTTTCGACACTTGATGGGCCGTCGTTTCCTTCGCCCGTCAGGAGGGTGCTCCGTGACCGACACATCGCAACCGACCAAGGTTCCCCGCCTGCCGACATTGACCGGAATGCGTTTCGCCGCAGCACTTCTCGTGTTCTGCACGCACGTCTCGCTGGAGGGGTTCTTCGCCGATGCCGGCGCCGCCGACACCGCCTCGTTCCTGGTGAAACGGGCGGGGTGGACCGGTGTCGGATTCTTCTTCGTGCTCAGCGGTTTCGTGCTGGCGTGGTCGGCGCGTCCCGGCGACACCACGGTGGGCTTCTGGCGTCGCCGGGCGGTGAAGATCTACCCCAATCACCTGCTCACCTGGGCGATCGCGTTCGCGCTGCTGCTGTGGACGGGAAAGACGGTCACCGCGGGGGTGGCGATTCCCAATCTGCTGCTCGTGCACACCTGGCTGCCGATCGTGCAGAACTTCGCCAGTATGAACACCGTCGCCTGGTCGCTGTGCTGTGAGGCGTTCTTCTATCTACTGTTCCCCTGGCTGCTGGCCGCGGTGAACCGGATCCGGGCCGAACGGCTCTGGGCAGTGACGATCGCGGTGATCGCCGTCATCGTCGTGCTCCCGCTGATCGCGCGATTGCTGCCCGACCGGCCGCGGGTGCCGTTCGCACCGGACGTGCCGGTGTACCAGTTCTGGTTCGTCTACTTGTTCCCGCCCGTGCGCACCCTGGACTTCCTGCTCGGCATCCTGCTGGCGAAGCTGCTGCTGTCGGGCCGGCGCGCGCCGCTGTCCCTCGCCCCGGCGACCGGGCTGGCGGTGCTGGGATATGTGGGTCTGTTGTACGCGCCGTACCTGTTCGCGCTCGACGCGGTGACCATCGTGCCGATCGCGCTGCTGATCCTGGCGGGCGCGCGCGCCGATGTGCGGGGCACACCGTCGCTGTGGCGAGCGCGTTTCGTGGTGTGGCTGGGCGATATCTCGTTCGCGTTCTACATGATTCACGAATTGGTCCTGCACTATCGGGTCCGGCTGTTCGGTATCCAGGCGGCCTGGTCCACTCCGGTCGCGCTCGCGGTCGTGCTGGGGCTGCTGGTGGTCGATGTCGTGCTCGCCTGGGGCCTGTACTCGGCGGTGGAATCGCCGATCGTGCGCCGGTGGAGTCGTCCGCGCCGGCGCCGGTCGTCGCTGCCCGCCGTATCGACCGCGACGCTGACCTCACTCGCCGGGGTGGCGGCGGACACCGCGAGGCCGGCGGACGCATCCGGTGCCGAGGGTGTCGCGGCCGCGCCGCCGATCGCGGTGGTCGATTCGCCTGCGGCGGTGTCGGATTCGCCTGCGGCGGACGGGGTGCAGCGATGAGGGCGATGATCGTCACGGCGGTGGTCCTGGCGTGGACGGTGGCGGTGACCCTGTGCACCGCGCCGTCCGCACGCGCCGGCGAGGTCGGAACACGCTGCGCCGGAACCAGTACGGTCACCTACACGCCCGGCCTCACCGCCACCGCGCGGCCGACGACCATCGTCACCGACGCGACCCTGTCGTGCGCCTCGAGCGATCCGTCGATCACCGGCGGCACCACCCACGCCGGCGGCCGGGCGGAGATCGGCTGCGGCCCGGCGGCGGGAGTCGGCACTTCCCGCATAGATTGGAACAACGGACGCCACAGCACCTTTCGCTTCCGCACGGTCTTCGCCGACCGACCGGCCGGGCAGACGGTGATCGTCGTGTCCGGCACGGTCGTCGACGGCGAATTCCTCGGCGATCAGGTGGACGGCGCCGGGATCTATTTGACGCCCGATCTGGCCGGATGTGCCACCGCGACCGGTGTGACCAGCACGACCGGGCCGCTGGTGCGGACGTTCAGGAAGCCGTGATGCCCTCGTGCACATTGCGCAGAATAGAGCTCAGCACTCCGGGGAAGCGGGTCTCGACCTCGTCGTAGCGCAGTTCGTTGCGGCGGTAGCTGCCCTCCTGGATCACGCGCAGCAGACCCGCCATCCGCAGCACCTTCAGATGATGCGACAGCGTGGACATGCTCACCGGGACATCGAATCCGCCGCAGGTGATCGCCTCGCGCTGCATCAGTTTGCAGACGATGTCCAGGCGCACCGGATCGGCGAGGGCCTGCAGCAGAGTGGGCAGGGCGACCGAGTCGACGGAGGGGTGTTCGAGCGCGCGCACTGTGCGAGTCTACCGGCGTCGCGGACGGCGCAGCCGCGCTCACCAGGTGTCCCAGTGCGCGACGTTGTCCAGATCGGTGCGCGCCGCCGGGCGGAACGAGGTGCCGATGGTGTACGCCACCGGAATCAGCGCGGTCTGGAGTACCGATTCGTACGGAATGCCCAGCAATTCGGCCGCCTCGCGCTCGTACTGCAGATGCGGCGTGGTCCACACGGTGCCGAGGCCGCGTTCCCGGGCGGCCAGCATGAAACTCCAGGTGGCCGGCAGGATCGAGCCGAAACTGTTGGCCAGGTCGACGGCTCCGGGACGGGTGCGCCGCACGATGTGCACGCACGGCACCAGCAGAACCGGCACCTGGTGCAGATACCGGAACAGATGATGCCCGCTGTCGTGACCGCGCTGGATCTGGGCCGGGTCGTCGCGCCAGTCGATGCCGTCCTCGGGGACCACCTCGGTCGGCGCCATCAGTCCCTTGCGGTACAGATTCGCCAGTGCCGCACGCTTTTCCGGGTCGGTGACCACCACGAACGCCCAGCGTTGCCGATTGCGCCCGGTGGGCGCCTGAGTGGCCAGGTGCAGGCACTCCTCGAGCACCTCGCGTTCGACCGGCCGGGTCAGGTCGAGTCGTTTGCGCACCGCCCGGGTGGTGGTGAGCAGTTCGTCGGTGGTGAGATTCAGCCTGGTCACCATTACGCCGCCACCGCCTCGGCCACCGCGCGCTCACGCACGAGCAACACCACGATCGGGAAAACCAGCAGGCACGAGATCGCGCAGACGACGCCGAGCCAGACGAAACTGTGCGTGCCCGACAACACCGCGACCGATGCCGAGGTGCCGATCGTCGAACCCGCGTACAGCGCGGAAGAATTCAAGCCCAGAGCGGTTCCGCGCGCACCGGGACTGAGTTCGCTCACCAGCGTGGTGATCGAGGACGCTCCGATGTTGAACGCCAGCACCCACAGCGCGGCGATCACGACGGGCGGAACGAGGGCGCCGCTGAGACTCGAGAAGGTGACCAGCGCGACCGCGACCGACACACCGGCCGCGGCGATGACCGCACGCTTGCCGTATCGGTCGGTGAGCCGCCCGCCGAGGAAGTTGCCCAGCACACCGACCGCGCTGATGACCAGCAGGACCAGGCCGATCGCGGTGGTGGACAGATCGAAGGCGGTATGGAAATAGACCCCGATATTGGCCCACATGCCCTGGTTGCCCGCCGTCCAGAAGAACGTCGACAGCAGCACGAAGATCACCGTCGGATTACTGAACGCGGCCCGGAACTTGCCCACATAGGCGCGCAGCGGACTCACGTCGGAGTCGGCGGCCGCCGGCGGCAGCTGCGGCAGCGACAGCGGTACCGCCACCAGTGCGACCACCGCCAGGGCGGCGATCACCCAGAAGGTCACCCGCCAGCTCAACGCGTCGGCGGCGAAGGAGCCCAGCGGTACGCCGATCAGCGAGGAGCCGGTGAGCGCGCCCATGATGATGCCGATCGCACGACCGCGGCGTTCGGGCGCGACGACGTCGGCGACGGCGGCGAAGATGCTCGGCACCATCATCGCGGCGCCGAGACCGGCGACACCGCGAAAGACGAGCAGCACGGCGAAATTCGAGAACACGCCGGTCAGGGCCGTGCCCAGGGAGAAGGCGACCAGGCCGGTGAGGATCACATTGCGCCGGCCCCAGCGGTCGGAGACCGGGCCGAACAGGGGGCCGGTCACCGCGTAGACCAGTGCGTAGGTGGTCACCAGCAGTCCGGCGGAGTCGATCGACGCGCCGGTGGAGCGGGTGATGGTGGGGGCGAGGGGCGCGACGACCAGCGCGTCGAGGCCGACGAGCGCCGCGCAGACGGAACCGACGATCAGCAGCCGGCGCGTGGCGCGATCCGGATCCTCGGTGACGGGTGGGGTCGGTGAAACCATGCGTGTACACCTACTTCGGGGGATTGTAAGAGACTTCGAAAACAATCGAAATGTGGTTCACATGGTGACACAGGCCCGTAGGGGCGTCAACGGTTGTGAGAACGCGCGCCTGGGCGGTGAGGATAGATCCAGAACCTCCGGCGGAGCTGTCTTCGGCTGCCGCGGAACGATTTTCGCGGTCTAGGCGCGAACGGGGCGCGGGGCGACCGCGACGACGGTCCGCAACAGGCCCGGGAAGCGGGCGTCCAGATCGTCCGCGCGCAGCGACACCATCCGCCGCGTGCCGTCGACTCGGGTCACCGTGAGTCCCGCCTCGCGCAGCACCTTCAGATGGTGGGACAGAGTCGATTTCGACATCTCGACCGTCAGCTCGCTGCACGACATCTCGTCGGTGCGGTCGGCCAGATCGCAGACGATGCGCAACCGTGCCGGATCGCTGAGTGCATGGAAGACCGCGGTCAATTCGATGTCCTCGCGCGCCGGCTGATTAACGACTCGAGCCACCACGACCGCCTTCCACTCACCTCTGCTATTTCGATGATAGTCGAACGAGGTGGGGTCCCGGTCCGCGGCCCCGGAGGCCGGGCCGGGCCCCGGACCGGTACCGCGGCCGGCGATCCGTGCCTGCGGCCGAAGACGCGCACATCCCTGCTC
This sequence comes from Nocardia mikamii NBRC 108933, assembly GCF_001613505.1. Taxonomy (GTDB): domain Bacteria; phylum Actinomycetota; class Actinomycetes; order Mycobacteriales; family Mycobacteriaceae; genus Nocardia; species Nocardia mikamii. The sequence goes on along the minus strand of NZ_BDCM01000014.1, from coordinate 170,989 downwards.
GGACAGACTGAGCCGAGCCGCCCGAGGGTGCACAGACCGGCGCTGTCCAGTCGCCGGACCTCCGGGCCTCACCCGCGGCCCTGGCGACGATGCCGGCCGACGCTCGCACAGACCTCGCGGTCGTTCGCACAGCAACGGAAGTGGCCGAATGAGCATGGTTCCCCTACCCCCGTCCCGGACCGCCATCGCCGTGGTCGGGCTGTCGTGCCGCCTACCGCAGGCGCCCGACCCGCAAGCCTTCTGGCGGTTGCTGCGCGGCGGTATCGACGCGATCACCGATACCCCGCCCGAGCGGTGGCGCTCCGCCGACGAATCGCTGCGGCGAGGTGGATTCCTCGACACCGTCACGGATTTCGATGCCGCGTTCTTCGGCATCTCCGCGCGCGAGGCGATCGAGACGGACCCGCAGCAGCGGTTGATGCTGGAATTGGCCTGGCAGGCATTCGAGGATGCCCTCGGCCGCCGGCCCGGCCGCACCGGAGTATTCGTGGGCGCGATGGCCGACGACTATCGCATCGTGCAGCAGCGCCGCGGCGATGCGGCGATCGCACACCACACCGGTGCGGGGGCCAGTCGCGGCGTGATCGCGAACCGGATCTCCTACCTGCTCGGCCTGCGCGGTCCCAGCCTCACCGTCGACACCGGACAGTCCTCGTCGCTGGTCGCGGTCCATCTGGCGATGGAGAGCCTGCGTCGCGGCGAATCGACCGCCGCGCTGGCGGGCGGAGTGCAGCTGAATCTGGTCGAGGACAGCGCGTTGCGGATGTCGCGGTTCGGCGGACTGTCGCCGGACGGTCGCTGCTACACCCTCGACGCGCGGGCCAACGGTTTCGTCCGTGGCGAGGGCGGCGGCTTCGTGGTCCTCAAGACGGTCCCGCAGGCGCTCGCCGACGGGGATCGGATCTACGCCGTGCTGCGCGGCAGTGCGATCGGAAACGACGGCGCGGGAAAGGATCTCACCACGCCGACGGTCGACGGGCAGCGTGCCGTACTGCGCGAGGCATACCGTGCGGCCGGTGTCGACCCGGCCGCGGTGGCCTACGTGGAACTGCACGGAACCGGGACGCGGGTGGGTGATCCGGTGGAGGCCGAGGCGCTCGGCGCCGAATTGGGTGCGCCGCGCCGCACCCCGCTGCTGGTCGGATCGGTGAAGACCAATATCGGGCATCTCGAAGGTGCGGCCGGAATCGCCGGCCTGCTGAAGGTCGTGCTGGCTGTACATCACGGGGAACTACCGCCGAGTCTGAACTTCCGGACCCCGAATCCCGCTGTGCGATGGAAGGATTGGCGGCTCGAGGTGGTGACCGGCCGACGCGTCTGGCCGGACGGCGAACGCGTGGCGGGGGTTTCGGCCTTCGGTATGGGCGGCACGAATTGCCACGTGGTCGTCGCGGCCGCGCCGGATCGACCGGCGGGCGGCGACACTCCCTCCGGTCCGGCTGTCGCGGTCCGGCCGGTGCCCTGGGTCTTCTCGGCGGTTTCGGACGCGGGCGTGCGGGCGCTGGCGGCGGATCTGCGGGCGGGCATACCCGATTCGGATGCCGCGCTGCCGGCTGTCGCGCGGACGCTCGCCGCCCGTTCCGGCCTGCCCGAGCGCGCGGTCGTCTTCGCGCAGAGCGCGGACGAGCTTGCCGCTGGGCTGCAACAGGTTTCGCGGAGCGAGACCCGGGTGGTCTCCGCGCGCGACGCATGGTCCGACGACCGCCCGCTTCCGGTCCCGGCAGGTCCGTCGGCGACCTTCCGGGAGCTGACGGAGTTGTGGGCCTTCCCGGCGGCCGCGGCCGAATCCGTCGCCTTCGTCTTCCCGGGCCAGGGCGGTCAATGGGCCGGTATGGGAGCGCGTCTGTGGGAGACCTCCGCGGTGTTCCGCGCCTGGGTGAGCGTGGCGGATGAGGTGATCGCGGCCGAGACCGGATGGTCGGTGCGAGAGGTGCTGCTCGACGTGGACGGCGCACCGTCGCTGGAACGCGTCGACGTGGTACAGCCGGCCCTGTTCGTGACGATGGTCGGGATCGCGCTGGTGTGGGCGTCCTGGGGGATCGCGCCGGACGCGGTGGTGGGCCATTCCCAGGGTGAGGTGGCGGCGGCTTTCGTGGCGGGCGCGCTGACCCTCGGCGACGCCGTGCGTGTGGTCGCGGGCCGCTCGGCGCTGGTCGCGCGGCGGCTCAGCGGGGCCGGACGCATGGCCGTGGTGTGGGCACCCGCGGATTCGGTGCGGGCCCGTCTTGTCGACGGAGTCTCGGTGGCCGCGATCAACGGCCCGGCCACGACGGTGCTGACCGGCGACCCGGAGGCGTTGGCGGCGTTGGTGTCTCGTTACGACGACGAAGGCGTGCGGGTGCGCTGGGTGGACGTCGACTACGCGTCGCACTCGCCCCAGGTCGACCCCGTGCGTGCGGAGTTGGTGGCCGAATTGACCGCGGTGCGGCCCCGCCGCGCGCAGGTGCCGTTCTACTCCTCGGTCACCGGGGCGCACCTGGCCGTGGCCGGATTGGACGCCGAGTACTGGTTCCGCAACCTGCGGGAACCGGTGAATTTCGCCGGCGCTGTGGACGCCCTGGTCGCCGGTGAATTCCGGACCTTCGTCGAATGCTCACCGCATCCGAGTCTGGCCGGGGCGGTGGAGGATGCGGCGGGCCCGCGGGCGGTGGTCCTGAGTTCGCTGCGCCGGGACGACGGTGGGGCGAACCGCCTGCTGGAGTCGCTGGCCCAGGCGTGGGTGGCCGGCGTCGGTGTCGATTGGGCCTCCGTCGTCGGACCGGGGGCCCGTCGGCCCGCACCGCGATACTCGTTCCGCCGCACCACCTTCTGGCCCGGCGTGGCGACCGCCGCGGAGTCCGGCCGCCCGGCCCCCGGCACACGCTGGAACGCGCTGGGGCCGGCCCGTCGCCGCCGGGAACTGCTCGAACTCATTCGTGCCGCCGCGGCAGCGGTCGGTGCCTCGGACATCTCCGACACCGCGGTGAGTTTCACCGGCAGTGGATTCGATTCGGTGATGGCGATCGAACTGCGAAACCGGCTGTCGTTCGCGACCGGCCTGTCACTGCCCGCGTCGGTCCTGTTCGACCACCCCAGTCCCGACCGGCTCGCCGGCCACCTCGCGAATCTCCTGAACACCTCTCCCGTCCAGGCGCTTTCGGCACCTCGTGCCGGCGACGCCGTCCAGGACACCGGCAGTGACGTGCCGGACGATTCTGATGCGATCGCGATCGTCTCGATGGCCTGCCGTTATCCCGGCGGCGCCGACACCCCCGAGAAACTCTGGGATCTGGTGGTTTCCGGACGGGATGCGATCGGCCCGTTCCCGGCCGACCGCGGCTGGGATCTGGCCGGGCTGTTCGACGACGAGCCCGGGCGGGCCGGCAAGTCGTCGGCACGCGCGGGCGGATTCCTCTACGACGCACCGCAATTCGATGCCGAACTGTTCGGGATCTCACCGCGTGAGGCGGCCGCGATGGATCCGCAGCAGCGCCTGCTGCTCGAAACCTCGTGGGAGCTGTTCGAACGCGCCGGGCTGAACGTGCACGCGCTGCGCGGCAGCGATACCGGCGTATTCGTCGGCGCGATGGCTCCCGACTACGGACCGCGCATGAGCGAGGCCGGCGAACGGGCGGCCGGATACGTCCTGACCGGCACCACCGGAGGCGTGGCCTCGGGCCGGATCTCCTATGTCCACGGCTTCACGGGGCCGGCGCTGACGGTGGACACCGCGTGCTCGAGTTCGCTGGTCGCCCTGCATCTCGCGGCGGCCGCCCTGCGGCGCGGCGAATGCTCGCTCGCCGTGGCCGGCGGCGCGACGGTCATGTCCACACCGGGCATCTTCGTCGAATTCTCCCAGCAGCGTGGACTCTCACCGGACGGCCGCTGCCGTGCCTTCGGTGCCGGTGCCGACGGCACCGGCTGGGCCGAGGGTGTGGGAGTGCTGCTGCTGGAACGTTTGTCGGATGCGCGGCGCCACGGCCACCGCGTGCTGGCCGTGCTGCGCGGCAGTGCGGTCAACTCCGACGGGGCGTCCAACGGCTTGACCGCGCCGAACGGGCCCGCTCAGGAGCGAGTGATCCGCCGGGCCCTCGCCGATGCCGGGCTGACCACCGCGGACGTCGATGTGGTGGAGGGACACGGCACCGGAACCGCGCTCGGTGATCCGATCGAGGCCCATGCGCTGCTGGCGACCTATGGCCGCGACCGGGCGGGCGGGCATCCGCTGCGGCTGGGCTCGCTGAAATCCAATATCGGGCACAGTCAGGCGGCCGCGGGCGTCGGCGGCGTGATCAAGATGGTGCAGGCGCTGCGGCACGCGGTGCTGCCGCGCACGCTGCACGCAGACCGGCCGTCACCGCTGATCGATTGGGCCGCCGGGCAGGTGGAACTGCTGACCGCCAACGAGCCCTGGCCGGTGACCGGCCGCCCGCGGCGCGCGGCGGTGTCCTCGTTCGGCATCGGCGGCACCAATGCGCACGTGGTGCTGGAACAGGCGCCGGTCGTCGCGGACTCCGCACCCGCCGCGCGCGGCGGGCCGGTGCCGTGGATTCTGTCGGCGGCCTCGGCCGACGGTTTGCGCGAACACGCCGCCGCGCTGGCCGATTTCGCCCGGCGGCCGGACGCACCGCATCCGCGCGGGGTGGCCGCCGCGCTCGCCACACGCGCCACCCTGGCCGAGCGCGCCGTGGTGATCGGGCGTACCCCGCGGGACTTCGCCGAAGCGCTGCACCGGATCGCGCAGGCACCGACGCGGGTGGTCGCGGCCGTGCCGACGCCGTCCTCGCACGAGCACGAGCCGGTGCCGCTCGGCAACGCCGCGCTGACCTTCCCGGAATTGCTGGCGGCGTTCGGGTTTCGATTCGAGCCGGTCGAGGGCGTCGCCGTGCTGTTCCCCGGCCAGGGCGGCCAGTGGGCGGGGATGGGAGCGCAGCTGTGGGAGTCGTCGCCGGTCTTCCGTGCCTGGGTGTCGACCCTGGACGTGGTGGTGCGGGAGGCGACCGGCTGGTCCGTCAGGGACGTGCTGCTCGACCGGGCCGGGGCCGAACCGCTCGACCGCGTCGACGTGGTGCAGGTCGCGCTGTTCGCGATGAGTGTCGGGGTGGCGCTGGTGTGGGCGTCGTGGGGGATCGGCGCGGAGGCGGTGGCCGGCCATTCCCAGGGTGAGGTCGCGGCGGCGTTCGTCGCGGGTGGTCTGACCCTCGCAGACGCCGTGCACGTCGTCGTGACGCGGTCGCGGCTGATCGCACGGAAACTGAGCGGCTCCGGCGGCATGGCCGTGGTGTGGGCCGCGCCCGAGCGGATCCGGCCGCGGCTGGTGGACGGCGTGGTCGTCGCCGCCGTCAACGGACCCGAAGTCGTTGTGCTGTCCGGAGATTCGCAGCGCTTGCGCACGGTCGCCGACGGTTTCGAGGCCGAGGGCGTTCGGGTGCGCTGGGTGGATGTCGACTACGCCTCCCATTCGCCCGCGGTGGAGGCGGTCCACGACGAACTGGTGGACCGACTCGCGGCGTTGCGGCCGCGCAGCTCGGCGGTCGCGTTCTACTCGTCGGTGCACGGGGGCCTGCTCGACACCGCCGAACTGGACGCGGCCTACTGGTTCCGGAATCTGCGTGAGCCCGTCGACTTCACCGCGGCGGTGGCGGCGCTGGCCGCCGACGGATTCCGCTTCTTCGTCGAATCCTCCCCGCATCCCGGTCTGGTCGGGGCGGTGGAGGAGACGGTGGGCGCCGACGGCGTCGTCGTCGGATCACTGCGGCGCGGGGAGGGCGGGCTGGACCGGCTGCTCCCCGCGGCGGGCGAGGGCTGGGTGCGCGGGTTGCCGGTCGACTGGCCCCGCGTCATCGGCGCCGCACCGGACGCCGAGGCGCCGACGTACACCTTCCGGCGCCAACGCTATTGGCTGTCCGCCGAACCGCCTCGCGCGCGCACGGCCGACGACTGGCGCTACCGCATCGACTGGCGCGCGCTGCCGCCGGCCACGGCGCGTCCGGCCGGACGCTGGCTGCTCGTCGGCGCGCCGGCCGAGGTGCGGGCCGCGCTGTCGCGATCGAGGCTCGAGGTCACCGACGACCGCGACTCCGGGCCGTGGCGCGGTGCGTTGTCGTTCCTCGGCGATATCGGCGAAACCCTGGAACTGCTGCGTTCGCTCCCCGAACCCGTTCCGCTGTATGTGATCACGCGCGGGGCGGTGAGCGTGGCGGGGGAGCCGCTCGCCGACCCGGCGCAGAGCGTGCTGTGGGGTCTCGGCTACAGCCTCGCGCTGGCGCGTCCGGACCGCTGGGGCGGTCTCATCGACCTGCCCGCGACACCACTGGACGCGGATCTCGTCGCCACGCTCGAGAGTGCCTTGAACACCGCGACCGAGAACCAGATGGCGGTACGCCCGTCGGGTCTGTTCGCGCGCCGGCTGGTGCGTGCCCACGCGCGGATCGACCGCGGTCCGTGGCGATCCCGGGGTTCGGCGCTGGTCACCGGAGGAACCGGCGCGATCGGCGCCCGGGTGGCCCGGTGGCTACTGCGAACCGGCACCGACCATGTGGTCCTGCTCAGCCGCAGCGGTCCCGCCGCGCCGAACGCGGCCGCGCTGCGTGCGGAATTCGGATCGGCGATCACCATCGTGGCCTGCGACATCACCGACCGCGCGGCACTGGGCCGGGTGATCGGCGACATCGCCGATCTCCGCACGGTCGTTCATGCCGCGGGCGTCGTGGACGGCAGGGCCGTGACCGAGGTGACGGCCGCCGACATCGCACGCGTCATCGGGCCGAAAGCCGTTGCGGCACAATATCTCCACGAATTGACCGGTGTTCTGGACGCTTTCGTCCTGTTCTCCTCGGGCGCGGCCGTCTGGGGGAGTGCCGACCAGGGTGTCTACGGCGCGGCCAATGCCTATCTCGATGCCCTGGCGGCACACCGGCGCGGACTCGGCCTGCCCGCCACCTCGATCGCCTGGGGCGCGTGGGACGGTGGCGGCATGGCCGCCGAACCGGGCGCGGCGCAGCGGTGGCGGCGGCAGGGAGTCCTGCCGATGGACCCCGAGGCGGCACTCGACCAACTCGAACGCGCGCTGCGCGCCGACGAGAGCGGGCTGCTCGTGGCCGATATCGACTGGGCGCGCTTGGCGCCGGTGCTCACCGCCGCGCGACCGCTCCCGCTGCTGGCGGAGCTGCCCGAAGCGCAGACGGCGGCCGAGCCCGTCGAGGCCACGCCCGGCCGGAGCTTCGCCGAACGCCTGGCCGCCCTGCCCGAGGACGAGGCCGACCGCGCCCTGCTCGAACTGGTTCGCGCCGAGATCGCCGCGGTGCTCGGCTACGACGCCCCGCGCGCCGACGATGACGATCGCAATCTGCTCGAGCTGGGTTTCGACTCCCTGACCACGGTCGAATTGCGCAATCGGCTCAATGCCGCGACGGGACTGTCGATCGCGGTGACCTTCCTGTTCGACCACGCCACCGCCAGCGAGCTGGCCAAGGCGCTCGGATCCGAACTCGCCCTCGCCGATGAGCCGCCGGTCGCCCCGGCCGACCCGGTCAGCATGCTGTTCCACCAGGCGTTCGAATCGGGCAAATTCGCGGAGGGGATGGCGCTGCTGCGCGATGCGGCACGGCTGCGGCCGATGTTCGACAGCGCGGCGACGGTGCCACACCCCGATCCGGTCACCCTCGCCGAAGGCGACGGCGGCCCGCAGATGATCTGCTTCTCCGCGCTGGTGGCGATGACCGGTGCGCAGGTGTACACCCGTTTCGCCGACGAATTCCGCGGGCAGCGCAGGGTTTCGGCGTTACCGGCTCCCGGTTTCGTCAGCGGTGACAGCCTGCCCGCGACGATCGAGGCGGTCATCGATCTGCAGACCGAGATCGTCCGGCCGATCGCCGCCCGGGCGGAGGTGGTGCTGACCGGAACGTCGTCCGGCGGCTGGCTGGCGCACGCGGTAGCCGCGCGGCTCGAACGTGACGGGCTTCGCGTCGCCGGGGTGGTGCTGCTGGACACCTATCTGCCCGATGCGGATCTGCTGCGGCGTGCTCAACATCGGGTGATCGGTGGCGTGCTGGATCGGCAGGCCGGATTCGGGCTCGCCGACGGCGTGCGGTTGTCGGCGATGGGCTGGTACATACCGCTTTTCGCGAACTGGCGGCCGGAGCCGATCACGGCGCCGACGCTACTGGTGCGGGCGTCCGAGCCGCTGCGCGACCACACCGGCGCGGCGCTCGAGGATCTGGACTGGCGGTCGGCGTGGACGCTGCCGCACACGGTGAAGGATGTGCCGGGCGACCATTTCACCATCCTCGAGGAGCATGCGGCCTCGACCGCGCGCGCGGTGCGCGAATGGCTGGACCGCTGACGCACGAAGGGCGCCGGCCACGGCCGGCGCCCTTTGCGTCATCACGCCGATCACTCGATGACGGCGGCGTGCACCAACTGGCGCAGCCGGGAGAACAGCGGCAACGCCTTGGAGGGGAACAGCTGTGGAAAGGCCAGTGCGGTGATCCGGGTGACCGGGTCGACGAAGAAGTAGGTGCTGGTCGCCGAATACCAGGAGAACTCACCGGGATTCGCGATCACCTTGCTCGCCGCCGGATCGAGCACGGTCATGAAGCCGAACCCGAATCCGAGGCCGGCCATCGTGGTCAGCGCGGGCAGCACCGGCCGGCCGAAGCTTCCGAGGTCGGCGCCGCCGGGCAGCTGATTGGTGGTCATGTACCGCACCGTGGCCGGCGAGAGCACCCGTGCGCCGTTCCAGCTGCCGCCCGCCAGCAGCATCTGCAGGAAGGTGTGGAAGTCCGCGGCGGTGGTGAGCAAGCCGGCGCTGCCGGACAGCCAGGTCGGACGCTGGGTGGGGTCGCCGCCCATCGCGTCGTTGCGGACCGCCAGACCGGTCGCCGGATCGGCCATGTAGATCGCGGCGAGCCGCTGGGTCTCCTCCGGCTCGATCCAGAATCTGGTGTCGTGCAGTCCGAGAGGCTGCGTAATGCGTTCGGCGAAAACGGTATCGAGCGACTTGCCCGAGACCACCTCGATCAGCCGGCCGAGCACGTCGGTGCTCACGCCGTAGTTCCACGCGGTACCCGGTTCGAACAGCAGCGGCAGCGAAGCCCAGGTGTCCACGGCGGTCGCCAGGTCGATTCCGGGCGGCGCGCTCCACTCGAAGCCGCGTTGGACGTACAGCTCGTCCACGGGATGGGAATGATGGAAGCCGTAGGTGAATCCGGCGGTGTGGGTGAGCAGATGCCAGATCCGGATGGGTTCGCGCGCGGGCCGCGACTCCAGGTTCGCCCCGCCGCCGCGGGTGTACACGCGCACATCGCGCAGCGACGGAATGTAGTCGGCCACCGGATCATTGAGCCCGAAGGCCCCGTCCTCGTACAGCGCCAGCGCCGCGACGGAGGTGAACGGTTTGGTCAGCGACCAGGAGCGAAACAAGGAGTCGGCTTCCATCGCGAGGCCGGCCTCGCGGTCGCGGTGGCCGCCGGTGCCGATATGGGCGATCTTGCCGTCGCGCGCGATGATGCCGACCCACCCCGGCATCCGGCCCGCTTCCACCAGGCTGTCGAGGTAGTCGTCGAACCGCCGCAGCCGGTCCGGGTCCAATCCGGCCTCGGCCGCGTCGATTTCGATCTTTATCTCACTCATGATGTGGCCCCTGCCTGTTCCGGAGTACGGAGAAGAGAATTTTCGGCGAGATTCTTGCCAGCCGACACCGTGAATAGTAGCTTTAGTTCGATAGATGTACAACTATCGAACTATGTTGTGCCGGTGGTGAATTCGCGCCGGTGCAATGTCCTCCGGCCCAGCCGTCGTCGACGCAGATGAAGTGGAGTTGGTTGTCATGTCCCGCTACGGGGTCACCCTGCCCTTGCCGTTCGTCCCGCTCCCGCGCCATCGCGAAATACTGGGCGAGCTGGCCGATCTCGGTTACACCGACGCGTGGACCGGTGAATACGCCGGGGTCGATGCCTTCACGCCGCTGGTGCTCGCCGCGGCATGGGGTTCGCCGTCGCTGCGGCTGGGCACCGCCGTCGTGCCGGTGTACACCCGCGGGCCCGCGGTCATCGCCCAGACCGGCGCCGCGCTGGCCGAGCTGGCCCCCGGCAGGGTCGTGCTGGGCATCGGATCCTCCGGAGCGCAGCTGGTTACCGGGATGAACGGGATCGCGATGGACGAGCCGTATCGACGGGTGCGCGATACGCTACGGTTCCTGCGTCATGCCTACGAGCACGGCCGGGTGGCGGGGCGCTTCGACACCTTCACCATCGAGGATTTCGAACTCGGGCGGCCGGCGGAGATTCCGCCGCAGCTCATGGTCGGCGCGCTGCGGACCGGCATGTTGCGGCTCGGATTCCGGGAAGGCGCCGGCGCCATCACCAATTTCCTCACCGCCGAGGACATTTCGACGGTCATTCGTGGCCTCGGGGCCGATCGCGACCGCGGCGAGCTGGTCGCCCGCATTTTCGTCTGCCCGACCGAGGATCTCGACTACGCGCGCGAGTCGGGCCGGCGGATGCTGACCCACCTGTTCACCCGGCCGACCTACGGCGCCTTCCACGAGTGGCTGGGGCGGGGCGATCAGGTCGAACAGGTCCGCAAACATGTTGCGGCGGGAGATCTTCGGCGCGCGGGCGAGGCGATCTCCGACGACGTGGTGGACGGTGTCCTGGTGCACGGCAGCCCGGACCGCTGCCGGGAGCAGATCCACCGCTACGTCGAGGCCGGGGTCGACACTCCGGTGCTGATGATCCAGTCGACGCCGGAGTTGTTCGCCGGCGGACCGGAGGCGGTTCTGCAGGTCGTGCGCGACTTGGCGCCGCGACCGTGAGCGGTGTGCCGGCGGGTACTTCCACAAGTGACGAACAATTGATTCTACGTGGGGTTTCTCGTCGCTGCGGATTTGTCAAGTATTTCGCCGGTTACTGTTCGAATCCGGTTTTTCCGGTTCGCGAATTGTTTGCGCCCGAATTTCACTCCGCGTGAATCCATCTCATATTGCCGCAATGGCCCCCAGGTGTTAGCGTTATTTGTCGGGTTTGTTCCCGAGTTGTGATAGGAGCATCCCGATATGGTGTCCGCGCCGGCATTGTCGGCGGTTCTCGTTCGCCATACCTCTCGTCACCTGCCGGGCCTGCAACTGTATTCATGGCCCATGGAAATTTGGGGGCCTTGATGACCGTGACCGAACTACCGAATACGGCCAGGGAATTCGGCGACGCCCATGGGCGCGATTCGGGTCGTGCCAGGGTTCTCGTGGTGTGCGGCGAGCAGATCATGCGCAGCGGACTGATCTCCGTACTGCGCGGAATGCCGGATGTCGGCTGGGTCGGACCGGCGGTCAACAGCGAAGCGGCACTGAAGATGGTGGCCGCCGACAAGGCGGATGTGGTGGTGCTCGACCACTGCCCCTCGCCACGCTGGGACGGGCCCGGCCTGACCCAGCGCCTGACCGCGGTGCGCCCCGGCGGCGAGGTCGGCGTCGTCGTGGTGTCCGAGGGCACCGACAGCGAACTGCTGCTGCGGTATCTGCAGGCGGGTGCGCGCGGGCTGGTGTCGCGGCGCTCGAGTGCGGTCGACCTGGTGAGCGCGGTGGATGCGGTGGTGCGCGGCCAGGCTATGTTGTCGCCGTCGATCACCCGGCTGGTCCTCGACGCCACGGCTCCGTATCTCCCCGCGGTGGCGCACAAACCGGTCACCGCCCTCGACAGCCTGACCCAGCGCGAGCACGAAATCCTGATCCTGGTCGCCGACGGGCTGTCCAACAGCGAGATCGCCCAGGTGCTGCACGTCAGCTACAAGACGGTGAAGTTCCACGTCTCCAACATTCTGCGCAAATTGTCCGTCCGCACCCGGGCACAGGCGATCGTGTACCTGCGGCCGACGGTGACCATCGCCTCACGCGCCGGCTGAGTTTCCCGGCGGGCCGATCTCTTGTGCTCGTCGAAGATCGGCTGTTATCTTTGTATTCGAAAGTTCGCCAAGTGTCGAACTTGAAATTCGACTCACCGTTCGAGGCAGTTTCTCATTCGTCGTCGCATTTTCCGATCCAGGAGGGGGAATCCCCATGTCGAATTCCATCGACGAGACGCTCGACTACTATCCGTTTCCACTGGGACCGCTCGGCGAACCACCGGAGCGATTCTCGGAACTGCGCGCCCAGTGCCCGGTCACCAAGGTGCGGTTACCCAGCGGCGACACCGCATGGGCGGTGACCGGCTACGACGAGGTGGTCGCCGCGATGTCCGATTCTCGGCTGTCGCGCGCGGCCCTGCGGGAACCGGGTGCGCCGCGGGTGATCAACGGTCCCGACTTCGCCGACAACCCCTTCAATCTGCTCAGTCAGGACGGCCCCGACCACCGGCGTTTGCGGCGGCTGATCTCGCCCGCGTTCACGCCCAAACGTGCCGAGCAGATCCGCCCGCGCATACAGGAGATCGCCGACGAACTGGTCGACGCGCTCGAGGCGGGACCGCGCCCGGCCGACCTGCACCACGACTTCGCCGCCCTGCTGCCCATCTGGGTGATCACCGATCTGCTGGGCGCCTCGCGGGAACGTCGCGCCGACATCCAGCGCTGGACCGACCATCTGGTCAGCATCACCGCGCACACCGCCGACGAAAGACTCACCGCGCGTGAGGAATCCGCCGCCTACGTCATCTCCCTGCTCGCGCAGCGGCGCGAGGAGCTCGGCGAGGACCTGCTCTCGGATCTGATCACCGCCCGCGACGACGGTGACCGTCTCTCCGAACAGGAACTGGTCTGGCTGACGATCAATCTGCTCGTCGCCGGGCACGACACCACGGTCAGTGCGCTCAGCCGCGCGGCGTTCATGGTGCTGCGACATCCGGACCAGTGGCGGCTGCTGGTCGATCAGGTCGGTGACCGCCAGGTGGTGCGGCACGCGGTGGAGGAACTGCTGCGCTACGCCCCGCCGTCGGAAATCGGGTTCATTCGCGTCGCCACCGAGGAACTCGAAATCGGCGACGTCGTCGTGCGCCAGGGCGAAGGGGTCATCCCGATCATGCACGCCGCCGGTCGCGACACCCGCCACGTCATCGAACCCGACCGCCTCGACCTCACCCGCGAGGATGTCAAACACGTCGCCTTCGGCCACGGCAGTCACTTCTGCCCCGGCGCCGGGCTCGCGCGGCTGGAACTGGAGATCGGGCTGGCGACACTCGCCCGGCGGCTGCCGAATCTTCGCCTAGCGGTCGCGCCGGAGAGCATCGACTGGTCCAGTGGCCTGCTCACGCTGCGGCCCAACACTTTTCCGGTGGAGTGGTGAGCGTGACGGAACCTCATTCCGGCGTCGTGTCCGAGCGGCGCTGGCTCACCGTGCTGGCGATCTGCGGATGTTTCGTCGGCTTGGACGCGCTGGTGGTCTCGCCGCTGGCGCCGCAGATCACCCACTCCGTGCACGTCTCGCCCCGGCTCGGCGGTCTGCTCGTCACCGCCTACGCGCTGGCATACATGATCGCCGCGCCGATCTTCGGTCCGCTCTCGGACCGCTGGGGGCGCAAGCGACTGATGACCGCGGGACTCACCGTCTTTGCGATCGGCACGGTGCTGACCGGATTCGCGTCCGGCTTCGCGGCGATCATCGTGTTCCGCGCGATCTCCGGACTCGGCGCCGCGATCCTGGTGCCGGCCATCCTCGCCTTCGTCTCCGGTGCGGTGGCGGCCGAACGCCGGGGCGCCGCGATCGGGGTGATCGTGGGCGCGATGATGGGCGCCTCGGTGCTCGGAGTGCCCGCGGGCGCCTTCCTGGCCGGAATCGTGTCCTGGGAGTGGACATTCTGGGGTATCGGTATCGCCGCGGCGCTGTTGCTGGTTCCGCTGACCAGGTTCGTCCCGCACAGTGCGCCGGCCGCGGCCGCACCCGCGGGGCCGCTGGCCATCTTCGCGCGGCAGTTCCGCGCCGCACTCGGCAATCCGGCGGTGCTGTTCACGTTGCTGTGCACCTTCCTGTGGACCGCGGGACTGCAGGGCATGTTCGCCAACGGTGGACTGTTCTACTCGAGCAACTTCGGACTGACGACCGGATGGGTCGGGCTGGCGCTGGCCGGCGGTGGCGCGATGAGCGTTGTGGGCAACATCTACGGTGGCCGCCTTGCCGATGCCGTCGGCCGTCGCCGGGTCATCGCGGTCGCGGCGCTGGTGGCCGCGGCGTCGGTGCTGGCCTTCTCGCTCTCGACCGGATCGCTCGCGCTGGCGATCGTGGTGCAGATCGTCTGGGGCGGAGCGGTCGGTTTCGGCCAGTCCGCGCTGACCACCCTCGCCAGTGAACTCAGCCCGGATGCGCGCGGAACTGTTCTGGCACTGAACTATTCGGTGCAGTACGGCGGGATGATGGCGGGTACCGCGGCGGCCGCCGCACTGCTCGACGGCGGTTCTGCGTTCTGGTCGGTCGGGCTGCTGTGCGGCGTGTGCAGTCTGCTGGTCTTCCCGGTGGTGACGCTGCTGCTCGGCCGCAGGACCGCGGTGACGACGCCGGAGTCTTCCGGAGCACAGCCGACTCCCGCAGGTTCATAGGCTGTCCCGGGCCGGGAGTGCCGCGCGGCGCTCCCGGCCGGAAGTCCGCTCAGCTCAGCAAAGCTCGTGCGTACCAATCCTTGTCGTCACGCACCCCCGGCAGGGCGAAGAAGTAGCCGCCGCCGAAGGGCTGGACGTAGTCGGTGAGGGGTTCGTCGACCAGCCGGGTCTGGATGGCCTCGAACTGGCGGGCGACGTCCTGCTGGAAGCAGGTGAAGATGTGGCCCGAGGCCATGTTGCCGTTGCGCTCCACGCCGAGGTCGTAGTTGTAGGAGCGGCGGACCAGTTGCTGGCGGGCGGTTTCGGGGGTGCGCGGATTGGCCAGCCGGATATGGGAATCCAGGGGGATGACCGAGCCCTCCGGGTCGGCGGCGTAGTCGGGGGTGTCGAATTCCTGATTGCCGTCGAGCGGGGCGCCGGAGTCGCGGCGGCGCCCGAACATGTTCTCCTGCTCGTTGATCGAGACCCGGTCCCAGAATTCGACGAGCATGCGGATCAGCCGGACCACCTGGTAGGTGCCGCCGCGGGTCCATTCGGGTTCGCCGCCGCCGTCGGTCCAGATCAGCGATTCGGCGTCGGCGCCGGTCGGGTTGGCCGTTCCGTCCTTGAAACCCAACAGGTTCCGGCCGGTGCCGGAGGGGCGCGGCGGAGAGTTGTAGCCGTCGATCTTCCAGCGCAGTTGCAGGGCGCCGCGGGTCTGGCGGGTGATGTCGCGCAGCGCGTGATGGACCGTGTCGGGGTGGTGGGCGCACAGCTGGATCAGCAGGTCGCCGTGCATCCAGGCCGGATCGGGGGTGTCGTTGGGGAAGGTCCGCATCGGCGTGAGTTTGGCGGGTTTGGCCGCGGCCAGCCCGAAGCGGCCGTCGAACAGGCTCGCGCCCACCCCGGTGGTGACGGTGAGCCCGTCGGCTATCACCTCCGGCCCGAGCACCGCACTGTCGGACGGCGGCTGACCGAGGCCGAGGTCGGTCGGGGCGCCGCCGGCGGTGAGGAAGCGGGCACGTGCGGTGAGGGTTTTCATCGCCTCGACCAGTTCCGCGCGGTGGGGGGTGGTGACGTCGAAGGCGGCGAAGCAGGCGGCGTTCTGTTTCGCCGACGGGCCCGGGGTGAGGATGCCGGCCTGATGTTCGCCGTGGAAGGGGTAGCTCGCCTCGGCCTTCGGGGTGCCCACGGTGGCGGCGTCGGCGTCCTGGCGGGCACCCTCGGCGAGAATGCCCGCGGTCAGCGCGGTTCCGGCGGCACCGGCGGCGGCGCCGGAGAGGAAGCGGCGGCGGCTGACGTTCATCGTGAAGCCTTACTGGTCGGTCGGTGGTTCGGCATGGTCAGTGGGAGATCGGCACTTCGAGCAACCGCGGCACCTTGGCGAGCTCCTCGAGTGCGGCGCCGAGGCGTGCGTTGACGGCTTGCCGCGCGGCCGGCGGGGTCCGATCCGGTGACTGCCACTGTCCGTGGTTCTGGGTGGCGAGCAGGGCCGCCTGCAACTCGTCGAGGCGGGTGCGCAGGGCGGCGCGCAGGTGCGGCGCTCGCGGATCGATCAGCGGGCCGAGCTGATCGAGAACCGCGCGAGTCACGTCGATGTCGGCGAGCGTCATCGGATACGCCGCACCCGCGCCTTGGTCGTCGATGCCCGAAACATGGTCGCGCAGCGCGTCTTCCAGGATTTCGTGTGCGCGCAGCGGCAGATTCTTCGGATCGCCGGCGAGGTCGTCGCTGCCGAGGTTGTTCCGGATGTTCGCGATATCGCCGCCGAGCCGATCGGCCACCGGCAGCAGCTGATCGGGGCGCTGTCCGTGCCACAGGCCGTACTCCAGCCGGTGCAGACCGGTGAATCCGGGATCGTTCACACCACCGGGCAGGCCGTCGGGCAGACCCGAGACCGCGGTGCCGGCGTCGCCGAAACTGTTGTAGGAGGCGCCGACCCGTTCCCATTCCAGCTGGGCCCCGAGCCAATCCGCTTGTGCGGCAGCGATATTGCCGCCACGCAGATCGTTGCCGATCGCGGTGACGGCGCCGGAGAGCCGGGTCAGCACACCGCCGGCATAGGCCTGATAGGCGTCGTTGGGGCCGCGCAGATCATCCTCGGTGACGCGTTTGACGGCCGGCGGGGTGTCGCCCGCTTCGCCACTGACCCGCACCGCCGCCGACGAGGTCACCGGCTTACCGGACATCAGGCATTGCATCGTGTAGGTGCCGCTGCTCAAGGTCGCGGTCAGGTTGGCGGTGGTGGCCGGGCCGATCGTCTCGATCTCGCCGACGACCGCACCGGCGGAGTTCACCAGATTGATCTCCCCGGCCTTGGACGTCTTGTTCTGTACCTCGAACGTCTGCGTCCCGGCCCGGCCGGACTTCCATTCCGAGGCACACGAGCTGTCGCCGACCGACACCGCCTGCGCCTTACCGGAGCCGCTCGACGGCAGCAGCGAGATCGCCACCCCGGCGGCCACGGCGGGAACGACCACCAGTACCGCGCCGACCAGCAACGGTCGCGGCCCGGCGATTCGCTCCCACCAGTCGGGCGTGTGCTCGGAGTCGGCTGGAGCCGCTGACGCCGGTGTGGCGCCCCCGTCACTCGCCGCAGCGGTAGTCGTCACGGGCGCTGCGGCCGTCGGCTGCGCCGCCTGGGCCGGGGCCTTCGCGGGCGCGTGGCGGCCCGCGCGGATGAACAACGGGATCACCACGGCCAGGTAGACCACCCACGCCACCACTTGCAGCACGGTCATTCGCGGGGTGAGTTCGGTGATGCCGGTGATGATCGACACCCACCAGGAGTTCGGGTCGATATGCGCCGACAGGTCGAAGGCGACCCAGTGACGTCCGGGCAGAATTCCGGCGTCCTGCAGATCGCCCAGGCCGTAGGACAGCACACCGGCGGCGATCACGATCAGCGCGAGCGCGGTGCGGTTGAAGAACACGCCGAGGTTGAGTTTCACCGACTGCCGGTACAGCAACCAGCACAGCACCACCGCGGCGGCGAATCCGAGCGCGGCGCCGACCAGCGGTGCGACCGTGGTGCCGGAGGCCTTCACGGCGGTCCACACGAACAGCGTCGATTCCAGGCCTTCGCGCCCGACGGCCATGAAGGCCGTGATGGCCAGCGCTCCCGCGCCGATCGCGGTGGCGCGGGCGACCTCACCGCGAAGCTGGCCGGACAGCGACGCGGCGGTGCGCCGCATCCAGAACACCATCGCCGTCACCAGTCCGACCGCGATCACGCTCAGGGTGCCGCCGACGATTTCCTGGCCGGAGTTCGAGAGCACGCTCGTGGAGTAGGTGAGCACGGCCGCGAAGCTGGCCGCCACCGATACCGCACCGAGCAGGCCGAGCCAGACGGGGGTCGAGGAGACCGGGCGCTGCGGGGTCGACGTCTTGCGCACGGCAGCCAGCAGGATCGTCACCACGAGTCCCGCCTCGAGGCCCTCCCGCAGGCAGATCAGTAGGTTCGGTACAGCCTCGGCCCAGCTCACCGTCCAAAGGTAAGGCATACCTATACCACAGGTCCAATCCTGCATGCCTGTAGCGAGTGCGTATCGCCGCAGATGGGCCGGTATGCGAGGTATGTCCGTATTAGCTGGGCCAGCTCTCCGTCGCGTCGTCGATCAGTGTCAGCGCTTGCTCCAGCAACGCCTCCACGATCATCGATTCCGGCACCGTCCGCACCACCTCGCCGCGGACGAAGATCTGACCCTTGTGATTGCCCGCCGAGACCCCGATATCGGCTTCCCGTGACTCACCCGGACCGTTGACGATGCAGCCCATCACCGCGACGCGCAGCGGCCTTCCGGAAAATCCCGGAAGGCCGCCTCGACCTTCTTCGTGAGCTCGAAGACGTCGACCTGACAGCGACCACAGGTCGGGCAGGACACGATGTCGAGGGTGCGGGGGCGCAGCCCGAGCCCGGCCAGGATGTGGTGACCGACCTTGACCTCCTCGACCGGCGGCGCCGACAGCGAGACCCGGATCGTGTCGCCGATCCCCTCGGACAGCAGGATCCCGAACGCGGTGGCCGATTTCGCGGTGCCCTGCAGCGGCGGACCCGCCTCGGTGACCCCGAGATGCAGCGGATAGTCGCAGCGCTGGGCGAGCAGCCGGTAGGCCTGGATCATCGTCAGCGGATCGTTGTGTTTCACCGAGATCTTCAGAGCGGCGAAACCGTGCTCCTCGAACAGCCTCGCCTCCCACAGCGCCGATTCGACCAGGGCGGCGGCCGTGGCGCGACCGCCGTGCCGGTCCAGGATGCGCCGATCGAGGGAGCCGGCGTTGACGCCGATGCGGATCGGCACCCCCGCCGCACCGGCCGCGGCGGCGATCTCACGAACCTTGTCGTCGAAGGTGCGGATATTGCCCGGATTCACCCGTACACCGGCGCAACCGGCGTCGATGGCGGCGAAGACGTAGCGCGGGTTGAAATGGATGTCGGCGATCACCGGAATGGCCGAGCGGCGGGCGATCGTCGGCAGTGCCGCGCAGTCGTCCTGAGTGGGCACCGCCACGCGGACGATATCGCAACCGGCAGCGGTCAATTCGGCGATCTGGCGCAGCGTCGCCTCGACATCGGCGGTGACGGTGGTGGTCATCGACTGCACCGAAATGGGCGCGCCGCCGCCCACCGGCACCGAGCCGACCTGGATACGCCGGCTCTCCCGGCGCGGTCGCAGCGTCGGAGTCGCGGGCTCGGACAGGAATACGGCGGTCATCGGATCCTCTCGGTCGCGGGTAACCACTCCGCGCAGGCCGCGGCGATGCCCTCGCCGGTGAGTCCGTACTCGGCCAGGATGCTGTCGCGGGAGGCGTGGGGGATGAACGCGGTGGGCAGGCCGAGCGCGCGCGCCGGGGCGGCAGCGGGGTCGCGGGCGATCGCGTGGACCAGATGCGAGCCGACCCCGCCGGCGGCGATACCGTCTTCCACGCAGACGGTGAGCCGATGCCGTGCCGCGATCGCCGGCAGCCCCGGATTGATCGGCCACACCCAGCGCGGGTCGATGACGGTGGCGCCGAAACCGCTGGCGGTCAGCAGTTCCGCCGCGCGCAGGCACGCCCCGGCCATCGGACCGACCGCCACCAGCAGAATATCGAGCGGGCTGCGCGGCCCGCGATACAGGATATCCATTCCGTCCATTCGCGCCAGCGGTGAAATATCTTCTCCAGCAGTCGCTTTCGGATAACGCACGGTGGTGGGCCCGGCCGTGGCGACGGCTTCGCGCAGGAGTTCGCGGACCCGGCCGGGATCGCGCGGGCAGGCGATCCGCATCCCCGGTACACAGGTGAGCAGCGCCAGATCCCACATCCCGTGATGGCTGGGCCCGTCCGGACCGGTGACGCCGGCGCGGTCCAAGGCCAGGGTGACGGGCAGTTCGTGCAGGGCGATATCGAGCAGGACCTGATCGATGGCGCGGTTGAGGAAGGTCGAGTACACCGCCACCACGGGATGCATACCGGCCGCCGCCAATCCCGCCGCGGACGCCAGCAGGTGCTGTTCGGCGATTCCGGAATCGAACACCCTCTCCGGTGCGGTGCGGGAGAATTCGCCGAGTCCGGTGGGCAACCGCATCGCCGCGGTCAGGGCGACCACCTCCGGGTGGGCGCGGGCGATATCGGCCAGTTCCGATTCGACGATATCGGTCCAGGTGGGGACGGGTTGTCTACGCGGCGCACCGGTGACCGGATCGATCACCCCGCACGCGTGCATGCGGTCGGCCTCGTCCGCCTCGGCCGGGCCGAAGCCGCGGCCCTTGACCGTCACCGCGTGCACCACAACGGGTTTGGCCAATGCGACCGCCTTGTGCAGGGCCGTGCACAGCGCGCCGATATCGTGGCCGTCCACCGGGCCCAGATAGGTGAAACCCAAGGCGTCGAACAGATTTCCGGAGACGATATCGCCGTCGCGCAGCCCGGTGAGATGGCCGGCCAGCGCACCGACGGTCGGATCGTAGGAGCGCCCGTTGTCGTTGAGCACCACCACGACCGGCCGCCCGCCCGCACCCAGGTTGTTCAATCCTTCCCATGCCACACCGCCGGTCAGCGCCCCGTCGCCGATCACCGCCACCACCCGGCGATCGTGCTCGCCGCGCAGGTGGAAGGCCTTGGCGATGCCGTCGGCCCAGGCGAGACTGACCGAGGCGTGGGAGTTCTCCACCCAGTCGTGCGCGGATTCGGTGCGACTCGGATACCCCGCGGTCCCACCGGCCTGCCGGAGTGTGTCGAAGGTGGAGGCCCGCCCGGTGAGCAACTTGTGCGCATAACTCTGATGTCCGGTGTCGAAGACGAGAACATCGGTGGGCGAACGGAATACGCGATGCAGCGCGATGGTCAGTTCCACCGTCCCCAGGCTGGCGCCGAGGTGGCCGCCGGTTCCGGTGACGGTCTCGACGAGGCGATCGCGTAACCGCTGTGCCAGCGCGGGCAGTTCGTCGTCGGACAGCGCGGCCAGCGCGTCGGGGCCGGTGAGGGCGGCGAGCGGATCCGGCCCGCGCGGCGAGGGTTTCATGCGTGGCTCACCTTCCGGTGTGGGAATTCGACCCGGTCTCGATTCGACTCAGCTGACGGCGGCGCGGATCGTCTCCTTCAACGAACCCAGGGTCGCGACCACCGCGGTCGGCTCGTATCCGCAGTGCGCCATGCAATTCGAGCAGCGCGGATCGTTGCCGCGGCCGAAGGCGTTCCAGTCGGTGTCGTCGATCAATTCCCGATAGGTGGCCACATAACCGTCGTCGAGCAGATAGCACGGCCGCTGCCATCCCTTGAGCGAATACGACGGAATAGCCCAGGCGGTGCAGTCGAAGTCGACCTTGCCCTCCAGGAAATCCAGATACAGCGGGGAGTGATTGAGCCGCCACTTCTTGCGGCGCCCGTCGGCGAAGGCCTTGGCGAACAGCTGATGCGTCTCCTTCACGCCGAGCCAGTGCTCCTGATCGGGCGCCTTCTCGTAGGCGTAGCCGGGCGCGATCTGCATATGGTCGATCTCGAGCTCGTCGTTGAGATAATCCAGGACGTCGATCACGTCCTGTGGCGAATCCACGTCGAAGAACGTGGTATTCGTCATCACCCGGAATCCCGCGGCCTTGGCCTCGCGGATGGCGGCCACGGCCTGATCGAAGACACCGTCCTTGCACACCGAGGCGTCGTGGCGTTCGCGCAATCCGTCCAGGTGCACCATCCACGCGAAATTGCGGTGCGGGGCGAATTTGTGCAGATGTTTGGGCAGCAGCACCGCGTTCGTGCACAGGAAGACGATCTTGTTGCGGTCGAGCAGTTGCCGCACGATCTCGTCGATCTGCGGATGCATCAGCGGCT
Source organism: Nocardia mikamii NBRC 108933 (assembly GCF_001613505.1). Taxonomy (GTDB): domain Bacteria; phylum Actinomycetota; class Actinomycetes; order Mycobacteriales; family Mycobacteriaceae; genus Nocardia; species Nocardia mikamii. The sequence goes on along the minus strand of NZ_BDCM01000014.1, from coordinate 149,200 downwards.
CGCCACCGGCGATCGACACCATCGGGGCGCCGCATTCCTCGATCGCGCCGACGGCCTGTTCGACCGGCATGCGCTGTTTGAGCAACGTGTGCGGATGCTGAATCTTGCCGCAGCCCGCGCATTTCAGATTGCAGGCGAACAGCGGCTCCAATTCGACCAGAATGGGGAACTTCTCGCGCCGCAGCAGCTTCTGCTTGGCGAGATACGCTCCCAGACGTACGGATTGACGGAATGGCATGGCCATTCAGCTCACCTCCCGAGGCAGGTTGAATCGAATACTCTCTTCGGTCACGGTGGTGTGGCGGACCCGGAGGTCGCCGAGCCCGGACAGGGCCTCGACCAGGTCGTCCACCAGATGCGGCGGTGCCGACGCGCCGGCGGTGACGCCGATGCGGCGGGTGCCGGCCAGCCAGTTCAATTCGACCTCGCCGGCGTCCTCCACCAGATGTGCCGCCACACCCTCGGCCGCGGCGACCTCGGCCAGCCGCAGCGAATTGGAGGAGTTGCGCGAACCCAGCACCAGCACCAGGTCCGATTCGCGGGCCACCGCGCGCACCGCCTGCTGGCGATTGGTGGTGGCGTAACAGATGTCGTCCTTGCGTGGCCCGCTCAACGCCGGAAACCGTTGCCGCAGTACGGCAGCCGTGGCCTCGGCTTCGGCGACGGCCAGAGTGGTCTGCGTGACGTAGGCGACCCGATCGGGATCCGGCGGCGACACCCGGGCGGCCGCTTCCGGATCGGCGACCACGACGACGTGCTCGGGCGCCTCGCCGCGGGTGCCCACCACCTCCTCGTGCTCGGCGTGCCCGATCAGGAAGACCGTCTTGTCGGCCGCGGCGAAGGCGCGCACTTCCGCATGCACCTTCGACACCAGCGGGCAGGTGCCGTCGACCACGCGCAGGCGGCGTCGTTCGGCCTGGCGGCGGACCTCCGGGGTCACCCCGTGCGCGGCGAGCACGACCACCGCGCCTTCGGGCACATGATCGAGCTCCTCGACGAAAACCGCTCCGCGCCCCGCCAATTCGCGCACCACATGGCTGTTGTGCACGATCTGACGCCGCACGTAGACCGGTGCGCCGAAGCGATCCAGGGCCTGTTCGACGATCTCGATCGCCCGCTCGACCCCGGCGCAGAACGAGCGCGGTCCGGCGAGCAGGATCTCACGATCGCCGGTCGCCGCCGACCATCGGTCCAGCGCCGGCGCCGCCGCGCGCAGCGACCGCAATGCCCGCACCCCACGCCGGATCGTGCCCGGGCGGAGCAGCGGCGCGTCCGGGGTGTCGACGATCGCCCGGACCGCGACGGCCTGCCCGTCGGGAGCGTCGGCGGCGAGGAATGCCGTTTCGGTATCGACCGCGAGCGCGCCGGACTCCGCCAGCGCGGCGCGCGCCCGGCCGGTGACGACGCGTTCGGCGGAATACACCGGCCCGAGGCGTGCGGGCAGGCCCAGTCGCAACAGTTCGCCGTGCAGCAGAATCGCTGCGGGACTCGGCAATTCGGTACCGTTGCGCCGGATCTCACTGGCCACCACGAGATCGCCGGGGCGCAGCTGCGTGGTCAGCGCACCCGCGACTCCCGCCACCGCGACCGGGCCCGCCGCGGCGGCGTCGTAGCGCCGCCGCGGACCGCGCCCGGTGTGCACCACGGGCGCCGCGACGGCGCCGCGCAGTGCCACGCACTCCGAAAGTAGTGGGGCGCAGATGGTTCCAGGCCGGGTCATACGGTCAGCCCCCGTCCCGGCCGGCGGTACCGGTCCCGTTCGAGCGCGGGGTGTCAACGCTGCGGCCCTCGCCGTCCGAGCCGGTGTGATTGCTCGTGGCGGGCGCGCCGATCGAGGTGCTGCCGCGGAGCGAGTCGGCGCCGACCTCGCCGAATGCGCCCGCGTACCGGGGCCGCCGGACGGCCGCGCCGTCGGTTGCCGGGGACAGGACCGGTGCCGATACCGCGGCCGCCTCGCCGCCCGATGCGGTCTGGCGCCGCAGGTACCGCCCCAGCGCCCAGACCGGGAACACCAGCCGGTACAGGTGGTAGTTGATGTAGAAGTCGCCGGGGAATCCGGTGCCGGTGAACAGGTCCTCGTCCCAGCCGCCGTCGGGTCGCTGCGTGCGCACCAGCCAGTCGATGCCGCGGCGTACGGCGGGAGAGTCGTGTTCCTCGGCGGCCAGCAGGGCCAGCAGCGCCCACGCGGTCTGCGAGGCGGTGGATTCGCCGCGGCCGACCCATTCCGGGTCACGATAGGAGCGCAGATCCTCACCCCATCCGCCGTCGGCGTTCTGATGGGCTTCCAGCCAGCGCACCGCCGCGCGGATCGCCGTCGATCGCGGACTCGTGCCCGCCGCGACCAGCGCCGGAACCGCCGCGCCGGTGCCGTAGACGTGGTTGGCGCCCCAGCGCCCGAACCAGGAACCGTCGGACTCCTGATGGTCGAGCAGCCAGCGCACGCCGCGCCGGCATGCGCGATCACCGCTTCGGCCGAGCACCGCCAGCATCTCCACCACGTGCGCGGTCACATCGGCGGAGGGCGGATCGGTGACGGCACCGAAATCGCAGAACGGCAGTTTCGTCGGCAGGATCGAGGTGTTGTCGGCGTCGAAGGCGCCCCACCCGCCGTCGGCGGACTGCATGCCGACCGTCCAGCGCACCGCGCGTTCGATCGCCTCATCCAGTGCGGTGCGGTCCGGAGGCGAAACCTGGTGCAGCGCAATGACGATCTCGGCGGTGTCGTCGGTGTCGGGGTAGACGTCGTTGGCGAATTCGAAGGCCCAGCCGCCGGGTTCCAGATGTGGCCGGCGCACCTGCCAGTCGCCGACGGCGGTGATCTGCTCGCCCAGCAGCCAGTCGGTGGCCCGCAGCACCGCCGGATCGTCCGGCGCCACTCCGCCGTCCAGCAGCGCGGCCGTCGCCAACGCGGTATCCCACACCGGGGACTGGCAGGCTTCGAGCCGCCGCACCTCGCCCTCCGGTGTCTGCTCGCGGACGACGAATCCGTCCAGGCCCGCGATGCCCGCCCGCATCGCCGGATGATCGAGCGAATAGCCCAGAAGGTGCAGGGCCAGTAGCGAATACACCCACGGTGGCTGAATTCCGCCCCAGCCGCCGTCGGCCTCCTGGCGGGCCAGAATCCACTCCGCGGCGTGCCGCATCGCCACATCACGCAGCGGATTCAGGGGCAGTCGAGCGTAGGTGTGCAGCACCGTGTCGACCCGCTGGAACACTCCGGCGAGCGAGGTGAGGGGCGCGCGGCGGGCCCGGGGCGCGCCGGTCCGCAATTCGTCGATGCCGAACGGCAGCGGGCGGCACGGCCGCAGCGTGGCCACCACGGTCAACGGCACCACGGTCTGGCGGGCCCAGCATCCCCAGTCGTAGATATTGAGCGGAAACCAGGACGGGAACAGCACCAGTTCCGGGGGCAGATTCGGCAGATCGTCCCAGGACCACAACCCGAACAGCGCCAACCAGATTCGGGTGAAGACCCGCGAGGCCTCGATCCCGCCTTCGGCGCGCACGAAGTCGGCGGCGGCGCGCATATGCGGTGCGGCGGGGTCGTCACCGGCCAGTCGCAGCGCCACCCACGCCTCGGCGGTGGTCGACAGATCGCCGGGTCCGCCGTGGAAGGTCGCCCAGGTTCCGTCGGCGCGCTGCTGCGATCGGATCCAGCGCGCCGCCGGCTCGGTCACGTCCGGGGTGGAGATGCCGAGGAACTGCCGCAACAGCAGATCTTCGGCGTCCATCGTCACATTGGTCGCCAATTCGCCTTTCCACCAGCCCTGTTCGTGCTGGGATGAGCGCAGCAGCCGCACCGCCGCGTCGGTGGCGGCACGGACCGCGCTCAGGTCGTCGGCGCCGTGCGCCGGAGCGACCGCTGTCCGCCGGTCCGCTGCCGCATTGCCGGTGTGGGTGACTGTCATTCCTATGCACTCCGTTCCACGATGAAATCCGCCAGGTCACAGAGCTCCCGGCGATATTCGGGGGTGAGGGTGACCGCGGTGAGGGCCTGCTGGGCGGTGCGCACCCGCCGCCGCGCCTCGGCCCGTGCCCAGCGCCGGCCACCGGCGGTCTCGACCATGTCGGCGGCGGCGCGCAGGTCGTGCTCGCTCGGCTCGCCCGATTGCGCCAGCCACTGCGCCAGCGCCTGCCCGGCCGGGCGGCCGGATTCCAGGCACCAGGTGACCGGCAGCGACTTCTTGCGCGAACGCAGATCCGAGAACACCGGTTTGCCGGTCACCGCCGGATCACCCCAGATGCCGAGCAGATCGTCGACGAGCTGGAAGGCGAGGCCGATGTTGTCGCCGTAGGCCTGCAGCGCCGCGACCGTCGCCGGTGGCGCCCCGGCCAGGACGCCGCCGACCGCGGCACTCGCCGAGAGCAACGCCGCGGTCTTGCCCATGGCCATGCGGATACATTCGGCCAGGCTCACGTCGTTGCGATGTTCGAAGTCGACGTCGGCGGCCTGGCCGATGATCAGATCCCGGGTCGCCTTCCCGACCAGCCGGGCCGCCGCCACCGCATGCGGGGAGCCGGAATCGAGCAGCACCTCGTGCGACAGCGAGAGCATCGCGTCACCGGCCAGCACCGCGACCGGATCTCCCCACACCGCCCACACCGTCGGGCGATGCCGTCGGGTGGCGTCGCGATCCATCAGGTCGTCGTGCACGAGCGAGAAGTTGTGCACGAGTTCGACCGCCACCGCACCGGGGATCGCGCAGAGTCCGTCGCCACCGGCGGCGTGGGCGGCGAGCATGGTCAGCCGTGACCGCACCGATTTGCCGCTGCCGGCGACGACCGGGCGGCCGTGTTCGTCGCAGAAGCCGAGGTGATAGGCGACCACCGGCCGAATCGCGTCGTCGAGCCGTCCGACGGCGTCGGACAGCGCCGACCGGACGGCATGACCGTCGGCATCGACCGTGGACAGGGTTGTCACCGTCATCTGATCACCTCCGATATCCGCGTGCGGGGTGCGGGCGTACCGGTGCGCTCGGTGGCACCGGGGCGGGGCCGCAACCCCGCCAGATGTGAAATGACTTCGGCCGCAGCGGCTTCCCCGCTGCGCACGGCGCCCTCCATGGTCGCGGGCCAGCCGGTGTCGGTCCACGCCCCGGCCAGCGCCAGGCCGGGCGATGCGGTGGCCGCGGGCGGGCGCAGCCGCGCGCTGCCCGGCGCGGGACGGAACGTCGCATGGCGTTCGCGAGTCACGAAGAAGTCGGCCACCTGTGCCGCACGGGCGGCGGGCAGCAGCTGTTCGAGGGCGGGCAGGAATTCCCGGCGCAGCTGGGCGACCGGGCGATCGATGAAGGCGTCGGCGGCCGACACGGAGACGGCCAGATACTGCGCGCCGGCCGGAAGCGGGCCCGCCGCTCGCGCCGCGCCGGGGCTGCCGGTCGCCGCCGCGCCACGGGAATCTGCCGCGGTGGGCAACCCGGACGCACCGGTTCGATCGAACACCCACTGCACCACCGTGCCGACACCGGCTCGCAGCGGTTCGTCCATCACCTGCCGGTCGTAGATCACGTGAATGTTGACGATCGGCGAACTGCCCAGGGCCACAGCCCACTTCGCGGGCAGATCGACCGCGTCGGCGGGCAACAGCGCCTGCGCCGCAGTCGGGGGCACGGCCGAGACGACCGCGTCGGCGGCATATTCGCCGGCGCCGGTGTGCACCGTCCAGCCGGCCTCGGCCCGCCGCACGGCCGTGACCTTCTCGTGGATCACCGTCGCGCCCGCCGCGGTGAGTGCCGCCTGTCCGGCGTCGCCGTGCAACCGGCGCAACGGGATACGCGACCAGCCGATATCCGCCGCGTCCGAGTCGGTGAGCAGGCCGATCCGGAACACGGTGGCGGCCAATGCCAGCGATACGTCGTCGGCCCGGGCGTTGAGGGTGGCGATGCCGACCAGATCCCACAGACTGTCGACGGCGTCGCGATGCTGGCCGTGCGCACGCAACCAGTCGCCGAAACTGGTTGTGTCCGTGCGGGGATCGGTGGTGTCGACCGCCCGCAGCGCCAGCGCGGCCCGGACGAACCGCAGCCGCGCGCCCGGCGACAACCAGGGATAGCGCAGCAGCGCCCAACTCAGATGCAGCGGCGCCGGCAGCGGCAACCGCCGCAACCTGCCCACCCGCCCGGCGCCGGATACCGGGATGTCGAGTCGCGGTTGCAGCCGGACCGCATCGCGCATGCCGAGCCGATCCAGCAGTGCGAGATAGCGGTCGCAGCAGCGCAGGAATACGTGCTGGCCGTTGTCGATCCACAGATCACCACGGGGGAACGAATGCGTCAGCCCGCCCAGCCAGGGCCGGGATTCGAACAGCCGCACCGCACAGCCGGCGTCCGCGCAGCGCAGGGCCGCGGTGATCCCCGCGAGCCCACCGCCCACCACGGCCACCCGCGCCGTCATCGCGGGCCCCACCCGAATGCCGTCATCGAATACTGCAGCAGCGCGCCGGAGGCGACGCGTGTCTTCTCCCGTCCGCTCAACGACAGCCGCCGGTCGTAGACGGCCACCGGATTCGCGCGGATGCGCTCGTTGAGCCGCCGGTAGATACCCGCCATCGCCGCACAGCAGGCGGCGCTGCGGCCGTCCAGATGCGGAATCAGGCGCAACCCCAGGCAGTACCAGTTCTCGGCGCGCTCGGCGCCGGTGCGGATCAGCGCGGCCAGTCCGCCGTTGGGATCGTCGAGCGCCCCACCGGCGTCGAGTTCCAGCCGGACGCCGAAGCGCCGCAGTTCGTCCCGGGGCAGATAGACGCGGCCGTTGCCGAGATCCTCGCGGATATCGCGCAGAATGTTGGTCTGCTGCAACGCGATCCCGAGCTGATCGGCGTACAGCGGCGCGCGCGGATCGCCGCCCGAGCCGAAGATCGACAGGCACAAGCGGCCCACCGCCCCGGCCACGCAGCGGCAGTAATGGGTGAGCTCGTCGAAATCGGTGTAGGTGACGCCGTCGACATCGGCCTGCACCCCGTCGATCAGTTCGCCGAACGCGCCCAGAGGCACCGGATAGCGCCGCGCGGTGTCGGCCACGGCGAACAGCACCGGATCGTCGGTTCCGGCGCCGCCGGTGACCTTGTCCAATTCCTTGCGCAACAGCGTCAGCGCCTCGGTTTTGGCGGCCGGTCGGCCCTGCCCGTCACCGATATCGTCGATGCGCCGTGCCAGCGCGTAGAGCGCGCACAGTGCCGAACGCTTCTCGGGGGGCAGCAGCCGGATGCCGTAGTAGAAGTTCTTGGCCTCGGTGCGGGTGATCCGTTCACAGGTGTCGTAGGCCGCCGCCGTGGTCGGCCCGGTCGCGATAGTGCTCACTGCGGCACCACCGTGGCCTTGCCGAGCAGCGTGACCATCGAGGCCACGGTGTCGACGTGCCGGGGCCGCACCGGTTGGCTCCACACGTCGCCCTCGGCCACGCGCAACGCCCGCGCGGTCGCGCAGCCGCCCGCGAGATACCCCGCGACCGCGAGCCGGGCCCATCCGGTGAGCCGGGCGACCAGCGGAGCGCCTTCGCCGAGCATCGATTCGCAGCGTTCTACCTGGGTGAGCACCACCGCCCGGCACGCCGGATCACCCGGTCCGCCGGTGGCCAGCGCCGCTTCCGCCACCCCGGCCGCGGCCAGATCGTCCTGCGGCAGATAGATGCGCCCGGCCGCATGGTCCTCGGCGACGTCCTGACAGTGCTCGAGCACCTGCAGGGCCGAACACACCCGATCCGACAGTGCCACCGTGTCCGGCGTGGACTGGTCGAAGACCGCCAGCACCAAGCGGCCCACCGGATTCGCCGACAGCCGGCAGTACCCCAGCAGATCCTCGAAGGTGGCGTAGCGGCCGACGCGCTGATCGAGCAGATTCGCCTCGATCAGTTCCTGGAACGCATCCTGCGGCAGATCACACGCCGCCACGGTGGGGGCCAGCATCTGCAGCACCGGATCGTCGGGTGTGCGACCCTGGTACAGACCGGCGAGGTCGGCGCGCAGCGTCAGCAGGTGCGACACACGATCTCCGGGGGCTGCGTCGCCGACCTGGTCGATTAACCTGGTGGCTGCGTAGACCGCGTGCAGGTGCCGGCGTGGTTCGCGCGGCAACCACCGCAGCGCGACGGGAAAGTTCTCTTCCTTTTCACGGGCCCGCAGCCAGCGGGCCGGGGCTGTCGCTGCGTCCATGATTCGATGGTGAACGCAACACAGGGCTCAAATCTTCAACCGTTGAAGTGATTCCGGTTGGTGTTTTTTGTATCCGGAAGATAATCGAGTCGGAGAGGACTCGAATGAGCGATTCCCATAATGAAATTCCGATAACACCGGAGGCATTGGAGCAGCTTTCGGAGGAACTCGACGCTAGGATGCCCGATCTCCTGGACGAGGTCCGTGATCTGCTCGCTGCCGAGTGGCCCGACTACGCGCGCTATCTCGACGACCATCGCCCCGAGGTGGCCGAGGTCGGCGTGCTGTTCGTCCATCGGTTGCTGGACCTGGCCGAACACGGCCCGCGCACAGGCGATTCCGCTGGTGAGGGTGTTCCGCCGCCGACGCAGCTGGTCTTCGAACAGGTCGGCCGCCAGCAATTGCAGGACGGCGCGGACCTGTCGGATCTGCTCGGCGCGTACCAGGTCGGCGCCCGCGCGGCCTGGCATCACGTCGCGGAAACGGCACTGAAACTCGACCTGGGACCGGAGGTGCTCGCGGTGCTGGCGGAGGCCGTTTTCGCCTTCGTCGACGAATTCTCCGCGGCCTCCGCGCACGGTTATGTGCTCGAACAATCCGCATCCAGCGCGGCCCGGGAACGTCATCGCGAGGAATTGGCGGAAATGTTGCTTTCCGGGCGTTCCGACACCATCGGAATCCGGCTGGCCGCCGAGCGCGCGGGCTGGCAGCTGCCCCCCGAGGTCGCGGTGGTGCTCGCCGATCCGGCCGATGCGCGCTCCTGCGGGGTCGTGGAACATCTCGGCGGTCACTGCCTGCCGATCCGGCGCGACGACGCGGTCGGGGCGATCGTGCCCAGTCCGATGCTGGGCGGGCGGATCACCCGGCTCGTCGCGGCGCTGCGGGGCTGCGACGCGGTGATCGGTCATCCGCTCACGCTGGACCTGCTGCCGACCGGTATGCGGATCGCTCGCACCGCGCTGCGATTGCGCAAGGCCGGCGTGCTGTCCGGATCGCCGGTGGTGGTCGCCGACGAACTCGACACCATCATCGCCAATCGCGACGAATGGCTGCTGGAAACGCTGCGAGCCCAAGTGCTGCAACCACTTCGGGAGTTGCCCGACGGTAAGCGCGACCGGCTGGTCGAAACGCTGCGCAGCTGGCTGTGGCACATGGGCGACCGGCACGCGGTCGCCGACGATCTGCACATCCACCCGCAGACCGTGCGCTACCGCATGGACCGGCTGCACGATCTGCTCGGAGAACGCCTGGATTCGCCGCGCGAGCGGGCCCGCATGTATCTGGCGCTGGTCTGGGATCAGCCGCACGGACGAGCCGGGTGAGTGGAGTACGCGGATCTCAGCCGGCCAGCGCGTGCGCGACGGCATAGCCGAGCAGTGCGGCGCCCAGTCCGGCGATCACGCTGATCATCACGTTCATCGCGGCGTAGAACACGGCGCGCTGTTCGAGCAGCCGGACGGTCTCGTAGCCGAAGGTGCTGTAGGTGGTGAGCGCCCCGCAGAATCCGGTGCCGGCGAACGCGAGCACCGGACTGCCGGCCGCACCACCGGTGAGCGCGCCCAGGATGAGGCAGCCGACGATGTTGACCGTCAGCGTGCCCCACGGAAACAGGCTGTCGTGGCGCGCCTGAACGAACCGGTCGGTGAGATAGCGGGCCGGGGCACCGAGCACCGCACCGGCGAAGACCAGGACGACGGTCACCGCGTCTGTCCTCGAATCCCCTTGCGAAGCACCGTCATTCGCGTCACCGTCACCCCGGCGAGCACCGCGAGCAGCGCGCTGAGCAGGGTCGCGGCCAGATAGACGAACGCCGTCACGGCCGAACCGGGTTGCAGCAGATTGCGGATCTCGACGGCGTAGGTGGAGAAGGTGGTGAACCCGCCCAGGAATCCGACCCCGAGGAAGGGCCGCACCAGCCGATGCGCCGGCCACACCTCGGTGATCAGCACCATCAGCACGCCGATGGCCAGGCAGCCGAGCACGTTCTCGGTGAAGGTGCCCCACGGGAACTGTCCGGGGCGGGTCGGCAACAGCTGGGTCAGGCCGTAGCGGGCCAGACCGCCCAATCCGCCACCCAGCCCGATCACCGCCGGCACGGCGCCGTGTCCGCGCAGCAGTTCGCGGCGCTGAGACGGGACGTGCGGATCGATATCGGGATCGACCGGCCGGTCGGCGGATGCGCCGGGCCGGGGCTCCTCGCGGCGTAGTTCGGTCAACGACGGACTCCTACTCGAACACGAACATGGCGGTACCTCGAGTAGGGACTGTTGGCGATCGTCCGATCACGGTTGCTCCGGCCGCTGGGCCGAAGTGGCGAGCCCCACCGCCACGTCGGACAGGATAGCGAATCCGGCCGGCCTCGCTCACACCCGCGACACCGGAGCACCTCCGGTGTCGGCGACCAGCGGCGCCAGTGCGGAGGACCGCATACGCGTCACCACCGCGGTGGCCGGGCGGGCCAGCAGCAGACTGACGGCCGCGGCGACCGGAATGGCCAGGATCGCCGAGGCCACGACGTCGTGCGGATAATGACCGCCGACGTAGACCCGGCTGAAGGCCAGGGCGACGGCGAATACCGCCGTGATCCAGCCCAGCCGCCGATTCAGCAGATACAGCGCCGCGACGGTCGCCGCGGCCGTGGTCGTGTGGCCGCTGGGGAACGAATAGTCGCTCGGCACCGGACACGCCTCGATGATGTAGGCGGTCGGCACGCCCCGGCACGGGCGCGGTTCGGCGACGATCACCTTCACCACCTCGGCGACCAGATAGGCGATCACCACGCTCACCGGAGCCAGCAGCGCCAGCGCCATCGACCGGTCGTCGCGGCGGCGGGCCTGCCACCAGCCGATCACCATCAGCACCGCGAACACCGCCAGACCGGCATCGGTCAACCACAGCATCGTGTCGTTGAGCCACCGGGTGTGGTCGGCGAAATCGGTGATGGTGGTGAACAGCGGCCGATCGAATCCGGGGCCGCCGGATGCCATCGGGGCCGGGGAGGGGGTCGTCAACGCATATCCGATCTGGTCTGCCCGGAACGCCGGGGGAGGATGGGAAACGTACTGCGATCATTTCTACCGTGTTCGCCCGGTGGGCACGGTTTCGACCACTGCCGTCGACCTCCGCGTCACCTCGATCACGTACGGGGCCGCTGTGGTTCGCGGCGGATGCCGGACCGCCCCGCCCGGTGCCATACGCTGGCCGCATGACCGAGTCTGCTCCCACCACGCTGCGCATCGGCTACGTCCCGGGCGTCACCGTCGCCAAGTGGGCGCGGGTGTGGGCCGAACGCTTCCCCGACATCCCGCTCGACGTGATCGCGGTGCCGCAGGCTCAGCAGCGCGAGGCCCTGGCACAGGGCCGAGTCGACATGTGCTTCGTCCGGTTGCCGATCGAACGCGAAGGGCTGCACGCGATTCCGCTCTACCACGAGGTCGCCGTGGCGGTGGTGCCCAAGGATCATCCGATCGGGTTGTTCGACGAGGTGAGCCTGGCCGATTTGGACGGCGAGCGGATGCAGGACGCGACCGATCTCGACGCCGTGGGCGACACCGTCGAGTTGGTGGCCGCGGTCGGCGGGGCGGCGGTGGTGCCGCAGTCGCTGGCGCGCCTGCATCATCGCCGCGACCTGATCTATCGTCCGCTCACCGATGTCGATCCGACGCAGATCGCCCTGGCCTGGCCGATCGAGGACGCGGTCGAACTCGCCGAGGAGTTCATCGGCGTCGTGCGGGGCCGCACGGCACGCAGTTCCCGGACCACCGGTGAACGGGATCGGCGCGGCCGGCTGGATTCCGCCACACGCGCCGAAGGCGTTGCGGCGCAGCGCGGCAGGAGCCGGGGCGAGGGTGGTGCGAAACCGGCCGCGCGCCGGGGTGGCGCGCCGAAACCGGGGCGGGCGGGCAAGGCCGGCGGCCCCCGGAAACGACGCGGCCGCTGAGGCAGAACCTCAGCGGCCGGTCGAACCAGGCTGTGCGCGAAGCGGATTCAGCGCGGCTTGCGCTGGATGATCGAATCGCGGATCAGCACGGCCGCCAGCGCGACGGCGAAACCGATCAGGAAGATGTATCCGGTGTAACCGGTACCGGAGGTGTGGCCCTGCTGGTTCTCGAACAGCATGGCCAGCAGGATCACGACGACGACCCATCCGGCGATACGGAAGGTGCGCCGCGATTCACCACTCCAGCCCCAGGCGGCGGAGGGAACCTCGGCGGGATCGACCTTGGTGACGACGCCGGCGCTCTTGGCGGGTTCCAGTTCCGTGGCGGCCACGTTCGCTCCCATCATTTCCGTGTGCGCTGCGGCTCGCGTGCGCGGAGTACGCCGTGAGGTCCGCAGGTCGTGAAGGTGTCTGTCGAGAATATGTTTGCATACGACCGGCCGTCGTAGCCAGCGGGGTGACGCCGGCGGCGATTCACCGTGGACAATGAGTGCGTGTCCGACATCGTGAAAGTTCTGCTGCTGGGCAGCACCGGCTCCATCGGCACCCAGGCATTGGAGGTCGTCGCCGCCAATCCGGACCGATTCCAGGTGGTCGGACTGGCCGCGCGTGGCGGCAATACCGACCTGCTGGCCGAGCAGATCCGTGCCACCGGTACCGACAACGTGGCCGTCGCCGATCCGGCCGCGGCCGCGAAACTCGGTGTGGCCCTGGCCGGTCCGGACGCGGTGACCGAACTCGTGCGCCGCACCGACGCCGACGTGGTGCTCAACGCCCTGGTCGGCGCGCTGGGGCTGCGGCCGACGCTCGCGACCCTGGAATCGGGGCGGCGCCTGGCACTGGCCAACAAGGAATCGCTGGTCGCGGGCGGCAGCCTGGTGACGCGGGCCGCAACTCCCGGGCAGATCGTCCCGGTCGACTCCGAACACTCCGCGATGGCGCAGTGCCTGCGCGGCGGCCGCGCCGACGAGGTCGCGCGGCTGGTGCTCACCGCCTCCGGTGGCCCGTTCCGCGGCTGGACCGCCGAGATGCTGGAGTCGGTGCGCCCCGAGGAGGCCAAGGCCCATCCCACCTGGTCGATGGGTCTGATGAACACCCTCAATTCGGCCACGCTGGTGAACAAGGGCCTCGAACTGATCGAGGCGCACATGCTGTTCGGCATCGACTACGACAAGATCGACGTCACGGTGCATCCGCAGTCGATCGTGCACTCGATGGCGACCTTCACCGACGGCTCCACCCTCGCCCAGGCCAGCCCGCCGGATATGAAACTGCCGATCGCGCTGGCGCTGGGCTGGCCGGAGCGGGTCCCCGGCACCCTCGCGCCGATCGACTTCGGCACGGCGTTCACCTGGGAATTCGAACCGGTCGACACCGAGGTCTTCCCCGCGGTCGAACTGGCTCGCGCGGCGGGTAAGGCCGGCGGCAGCGTCACCGCGGTCTACAACGCCGCCAACGAGATCGCGGTGCAGGCGTTCCTCGACGGTGTGCTCCGATTCCCGGATATCGTGCGCACGGTCGCGCGCGTGGTCGAGTCGGCCGACCGCTGGGCCGTCGAACCCAGTACCTTGGACGAGGTGCTCGCGGCGGATGCGTGGGCGCGACAGCGTGCGCGCACGCTCGTGAGCAACTGATTCAGGAGGGTTCCATACCGCATGGGCTTCGCGATCGGATTCGTGCTGTTCGCCCTCGGCATCACGGTATCGGTGGCGCTACACGAATGTGGCCACATGTGGGCGGCGCAGGCCACCGGCATGCAGGTGCGCCGCTATTTCGTCGGCTTCGGGCCGAAGGTGTTCTCGTTCCGCCGCGGTGAGACCGAATACGGCCTCAAGGCGCTGCCGCTGGGCGGTTTCTGCGATATCGCGGGCATGACCGCGCTGGACGAGGTACCACCCGAGGACCTGCATCGCGCGATGTACCGGCAGGCCACCTGGAAGCGACTGGTGGTGATGTTCGGCGGCATCGCGATGAACTTCATTCTGGGCTTCCTGCTGATCATGCTGCTCGCGGTGGCCTGGGGGCTGCCGCGGCTGGATTCGCCGCCCGCCACCCAGATCTACCCGGCCGGTTGTGTGCCCGCGCAGAACCCCGACGGGTCGATGCAGAAGTGCACCGGTCCCGGCCCGGCCGAACGCGCCGGATTGCGGCGCGGCGATCTGGTGACCGCGATCGACGGCAAACCCGTCAAGACCTGGGACGACTTCCGTTCGATCACCGAGAAGGCGAGCGGTCCGGTCGTCTACACGGTGAAGCGTGACGATCGGACGCTGCAGATTCCGGTGACCCCGGAGCGTGTGGCGACCTATCCGCTGAAGTCCACGGACAGTTCCGAGCGGGTCACCACGCCGGTGTACGTGAGCAAAGTCGGTGTGGCACAGGACTTCTACCTGCCGGTCAAACACAACATCGTCTCCGCGGTGCCGGCCTCGGTGGCCTTCACCGGGGACATGTTCGGCCGCACGTTCGCCTCGCTGGCGCAGATGCCGAGCAAGGTGGTCAGCCTGTGGCACGCGGTCACCGGTGGCCAGCGCGATGCCGATACTCCGGTCAGCGTCTACGGTGCCAGCAAGATCGGCGGCGAAACCGCCGAACACGGGCTGTGGGGTGCGTTCGTGCTGGTGCTGGCCAGCCTGAATTTCTTCCTCGGCGCCTTCAACCTGCTGCCCCTGCTGCCGCTGGACGGCGGCCATATCGCGGTGGTGATCTTCGAGAAGCTGCGCAACATGTGGCGCAACCGCAAGGGCCTGCCCAACGGCGCTCCGGTCGACTACATGAAACTGCTGCCCGCCACCTACATCGTGGTGGTGATCGGCGGTGCGTACATGATCCTCACGCTGGTCGCCGATATCGTGAACCCGATCAAGCTGTTCCCGTAGCGGGATCGCCGACGGCGGCGCCGCCGCGATCAACGGCGCCGGCGAGGAGTCCGGGCCGAGCACCAGAATTCGCGAGGGACCGACGAGGGCATAGGCGAGCAGCACGACGATGGTGGCGCAGAGTGCGGCGTAGGCGGTAGCGCACGCCCGGGCCTCAGTGGGCCCGGGCACGCAGCGGCGCCACCGCGACCGCGGCGTTCAACGGCTCCGGCGGTGTGCTGCGGCGAATGTGCCTGCGCCGCAACGCCTTCTCCGCCTCGACGGCGATCGGGATCAGCAGCGACCAGCCCAGACAGGCCAGCCACTGCCCACCCGTCAGTGACGTCGTCATCAGCAGGTCCTGCAGAAATCCCAGCTGCACGGCCAGGACGGTGACCACGACCGGTATCGACAGAATCTTCAGGGCACCGAGAATCGGTGCGGTGAAACCGGATTCGGGATCGCGGCGCATCGCCAGCCCGGCCAGGACCGACCCCAGCGACAACACCACGAAGGTCG
This sequence comes from Nocardia mikamii NBRC 108933, assembly GCF_001613505.1. Lineage (GTDB taxonomy): Bacteria > Actinomycetota > Actinomycetes > Mycobacteriales > Mycobacteriaceae > Nocardia > Nocardia mikamii. The sequence continues at coordinate 133,734 of NZ_BDCM01000014.1, read as the reverse complement.
TCGTCATCGGCACCGAGGCGGTGTCGGTGCTCATTTGGCCGGGAGCCAGCAGCATGGCGGCGAGGGCGACCGCGAACTGCAGTACCCCGTAGATCAGCCACTGTGTGAACGCGGTCCGGTTGGCGACCGGCATCGCCGGGTCGCGGGGCGGTTTGTTCATCAGATTCGGTGGCGGGGGGTCGGTCATGATGACCGCGACCGGGAACAGCGTGATGAAGAAGTGCTGGAACAGCACCATCAGCGGGGTCAGCGCGACGCCGTGGTTGATGTCGAAGATACTGGCCACCAGGAACAGCAGTACCAGCGAGAACAGTTTCGACATCTGGTACCGGATATAGGACACGATCTTGTCGTAGATGCTGCGGCCCAGGCGAATCGCGGTGATCAGGGTCCCGAAGTTGTCGTCGGTGAGCACCATCTTGCCCGCCTGCTTGGTGACCTCGCTGCCCGAACCCATCGCGACGCCGATGTCGGCCTTCTTCAGGGCGGCGGCATCGTTGACCGCGTCACCGGTCATCGCCACCACCGCGCCGCCACGTTGCATCACGTCGGCCAGTCGCAGTTTGTCCTGCGGGGTCACCCGGCCGAACACATGCAGCCTGGGCAGCGCTTCGGCCAGTTGCTCGTCGGTCATGGCTTGCAGTTCCGCGCCGCCGACCGCCCCCGGCCCCAGCCCGAGTTCGGCTCCGATCGCGGCGGCGGTGATCGCGTGGTCGCCGGTGATCATGCGGACGTCGATCCCTGCCTCGTGCGCGATGCGCACCGATTCGACCGCTTCGGGGCGCAACGGGTCGATGATGCCCGCCATGCCGACGAAGGTGAGATTCTCGACCATCGACATGGGGTCGGCCTGTGCGGCGTCCTCCTGGCCGTCGAGGATCCGGGCAGCGAAGGCCAGTACGCGAAGTCCCTTCTCCGACATGGTGCGCATCGCGTCGGTGATCTCGGCGCGCGCCTCGTCGACCGGCACCTCGGTGCGGCCCGGGCGGTAGGCCTCGGCGCAGCGGGCCAGAACCATATCGGGTGCGCCCTTGACCAATTCGACGAAGCGAGTTCGATCGTCGACGCGCAGGTGGTGAAAAGTCGCCATGAATTTGTAGGCCGAGTCGAAGGGCACCGCGGCGACGCGCGGGTAGTCGCGGCGAGTGAGCGGAGCGTCGATGCCCAGTTTGGCCGCCAGTACCACCAGCGCCGCCTCGGTCGGATCGCCGACCACCTCACCGGTGTCGGACACGGTGGCGTCGCTGTCCAGGCACAGCCCGTAGGCGAGCAGGGTGAAATCCGGGGTGCCCGCACCGGCGGCCTCGGTGACGGTTCCGTTCTTGCTGTAGCCCTCTCCGGTCACGCCGTACCACCGGCAGTGGAAGAACAGCGAGCGCACCGTCATCTGGTTCATGGTCAGGGTGCCGGTCTTGTCGGAGTTGATCGCGCTGGTCGCGCCCAGTGTCTCGACATCGGTGAGGTTCTTGACCACCGCTTTGGCGTCGGCGAGGCGGCGGGCGCCGTAGGCCAGCATCGCCTGCACGAACGTCGGCAGCCCGGTGGGAATCGCGGAGACGCCCATCGAAATGCCCAGCAGCAGTACCGCTGTCACATCCTGGCCGCGCAACGCGCCGATCAGCACGATGATCGCCACCGCCGTCCACGCGATCACGCCGAGCAGTTTCGTCAGCGAATCCAGCTCCCGCTGCAGCGGTGACCTCGACGGGGCGACCGCGGACAGCATGGACGCGATCCGGCCCATCTCGGTGTTCATTCCGGTTTCGGTGACCACCATGGTGGCGGTTCCCCGGGTGATCGACGTGTTCTGATAGACCATGTCGACGCGGTCGCCGAGCGGCACGTCCGCGGCGGCGAGGGTGCCGGGATCCTTGGCGACGGGGGCGCTCTCACCAGTGAGCGCCGCCTCCTGGGTTTCCAGGGTCGCGGAGGTGACGAGCCGGCCGTCGGCGGGGACGATATCGCCGGCTTCGAGCTGGACGATATCGCCGGGGACCAGCTCGAGCGCGTCGAGCTGGATCAGCGCGCCGTCGCGCAGCACCCGCGCCTGCGGCGACTGCATCTTGGCCAGTGCGTCCACACTCGCGCGCGCCACAAGTTCCTGCCGTGTGCCGAGCACGACGTTGAGCACGACCAGCGCCGCCACCACGACGGCGGTCGGGATCTCGCCGATGACGACGCTGACCGCCACCACCGCGATCAACATCAGGTTCATCGGATCCCGGAGCTGTCGCAGCGCGACGGTCCACGGGGCCGGTGCGGGCTCGGCGGCTATTTCGTTGGGGCCGTAGCGTTTACGTCGCTCCTCGGCCGAGCCGGTGGTGAGTCCGGCGTGCCGGTCCGAGGACAGCGCGGCCACTACGGTGTCGGCGTCGCGGGCGTGCCAATCGGCCGGTTCGGAAGCCGGCGGACCCGCCGACGGGCTCTGTGGCACCGCGCGTGTGGCCGCCATAACGCTCGTCTCCTCAGATGACCGTCACTGTGCGGGCGCCGCGCGCACGGGTGCGAGACGAGGGCGCCGCTGTTCCCGCCGGTCGGATGCTGATCGCTTGCCTCGCCGCCTTCTCGACGAGCAGAGGGACGAAGTCGTGTACTCGCGCTTCGGAGAAGCGCTTGTGGATGCCGCGCACGATGAGTTCTATGTCCCCGGGCGGGACGGACGGGTGGCTGGCGATCAGCCGCTCGATGACTTGTTCGACCTGAATCAATTCCTCATCGCCGGTCATCGGTCTATCGTCTGCCCGACGGCGATGGTCGTCAAGGCACGAATCGGGCGCGAAATTCGGCCGCGGCTTGTGTTTTCGTGGTTCGTCATATCCGTGGCCCTTGCCCATCCCGCGGTATGCCTTCTGAGCTGCGGTATTCGGCACCGGATGCGGAGTTCGTCGCGATCGGCTGCCGCCGAAGTGGATCGGAGTAAAGGGCTCGCATCCTGCCGCGATCGGCGAATCGTGATCGGATTCCGGCTCCTTCGATTGTGGGCGAAGAAACGGAAATTCAATCGCCCGCATCGGGTGCGATGGTAATCCGAGAGCGAATATTCGAAAAGGAGGTGACATTCCCCTCTGGCACCCCCGGAGGTGATGGTACGGCGCGTCGGGGGCGGTGGTGTTCGGCGAATCTCGCCGGTGCGCGCGACGCGAATCGTCAATTAGCGATCCAGTTGCCGATGGCTGCGTCGGCAGGCTGGTTCGATGCCGCCGCCCGGCGGTGCGCGGACGGTTCCCTAGCCGCGAGCGAGGATGTCGCGCAACACGGTTCGGCACAGATGGTCGGCGCGGCGGGTGGTCTCCGGCTGCCGGTACTTCGGCGCGAGCGCGAGGACCTGGGCGCATGCGGTGTCGAGGGAGATGCGATGGCCCACCGACACGTACACCGGTTTGATCCCGGGCTGGGTGCGCAGCGCCCGCCCGACCACCTCGCCGTCCGCGGTGACGGCGGTGACCGAACCCCGCGCGGCATCGGGAACGTCGCATTCACCCCACACCGTCTTGGCGACGCCGATCGACGGCAGGCCGGTCAGCACCCCCAGGTGACACGCCAGCCCGAAGCGCCGCGGGTGGGCGATGCCCTGGCCGTCGCAGACCAGCAGGTCGGGCGTGGTCTCGAGGCGTTCCAGCGCGGCCAGGGTGGTCGGCAGTTCCCGGAACGCGAGCAGGCCCGGCACGTACGGAAACCGCGTCGTGCCGTGGGCGACGGCGGTGTCGACGGTCTCCATCGTGTCGATATCGAGGACCACGACGGCGGCGACGACCGCGCCGGACTCGTCGTAGGCCGAATCCAGGCCCGCGACGGTGCGAAATCGCGGCGGCCGCGGGTCGTGGGTGAGCACCGAATCGCGCAATCGTTGCTGCAGTGCCGCAGCCGCTTCCGGGTCGGCGGGCAGTTCCGGAGTCATCGCCAGGCGCACGGTCAGCGCCGCCCGACACGTGGTCGTGGGATGTACATCCGGTGAATCCTCCTGAACGCGACGGTGGGTGCCGGCCTTCGGCCGGTCCACGGTAACTACATCGTCATCCGAGCGAAAAGCCCCGGCTGACGGGCAATATCAGGGAGCTGGGGGCACCCAGGCCGGGCAGCGGTGCGGTCCTGGTCACAGTCGTTTCCGGCGGCCGAAGACCGTGAGCGCGCCGGCCATCGGCCGGGGTGTCGGTGCTCTCACAGGTCGTTCCCATACCGCCCGCACTAGACTCGGCAGCGAACGGGTGCACCAGACGCAGACGAAAGTAGGCAGCCGAACGTGAGCACAGCCATCACCCTGGGGATGCCGGCCGCACCGGCGGCGGTCCTCGCACCGCGGCGCAAGACGCGTCAGCTGATGGTGGGCACGGTGGGAGTGGGCAGTGATCACCCCATCTCCGTCCAGTCGATGACCACGACCAAGACCCACGACGTGAACGCCACGCTGCAGCAGATCGCGGAGTTGACCGCATCGGGCTGTGACATCGTGCGCGTGGCCTGCCCGCGGCAGGAGGATGCCGACGCGCTGCCGATGATCGCGAAGAAGTCGCAGATCCCGGTGATCGCCGACATCCACTTCCAGCCGCGCTACATCTTCGCCGCGATCGATGCCGGCTGTGCCGCCGTGCGCGTCAATCCGGGCAACATCAAGGAGTTCGACGGCCGGGTCAAGGAGGTCGCCAAGGCCGCCGGTGCGGCCGGGATCCCGATCCGGATCGGCGTGAACGCCGGCTCTCTGGACAAGCGCATGCTCGAGAAGTACGGCAAGGCCACCCCCGAGGCGCTGGTGGAGTCGGCGCTGTGGGAGGCGAGCCTGTTCGAGGAGCACGGCTTCGGCGATATCAAGATCTCGGTCAAGCACAACGATCCGGTGGTGATGGTCGAGGCCTACCGGCAGCTGGCCGCGCAGTGCGACTACCCGCTGCACCTGGGCGTCACCGAGGCCGGACCGGCCTTCCAGGGCACGATCAAATCGGCGGTGGCTTTCGGCGCACTGCTCAGCGAGGGCATCGGCGACACCATCCGGGTGTCGCTGTCCGCGCCGCCGGCCGAGGAGGTCAAGGTCGGTGGGCAGATCCTGCAGTCGCTGAATCTGCGGCCGCGCAAACTCGAGATCGTGTCCTGCCCGTCCTGCGGACGTGCGCAGGTCGATGTCTACACCCTCGCCAACGAGGTGACCGCGGGTCTGGAAGGTCTCGCGGTGCCGCTGCGGGTGGCGGTGATGGGCTGTGTGGTCAACGGTCCGGGTGAGGCGCGCGAGGCCGATCTGGGTGTCGCCTCCGGCAACGGCAAGGGCCAGATCTTCGTGAAGGGCGAGGTGGTCAAGACCGTGCCCGAACATCAGATCGTGGAGACGCTGATCGAAGAGGCCATGCGCATCGCCGACGAGATGGGTACCGACGCCGAAACCGGCGAGCCCGTCGTCACCGTCGGTTGATCGCCGGACGCGGATAGGGGAGTGGGCGTGTCGCGCGCCGGCCGCATTCTGTCCCTGGAGCCGAGCAAAGCCCCCGCACGCAAGCGACGTTCATGGCAGGCTGGGAGCGTGCGGAGTGTGCTGGAACCGTCGCGCCGGTCACGGATTTCCGGTGCTCGTCAGCTCGCGGATCGCGATCTGGCGCAGGTGCTGGAAGTGCTGGACACCGATCCGGTGGCCGGGTGCATGGTCGCCGCGCGCCTGCAGGAATACGGTCTGGACAATCGCGGCGGTGGGGAACTGTGGACGCGGGGCACCCCGGCGGATTCGCTGTGTTTCTCCGGCGCCAATCTGGTGCCGCTGCGCGGGACGACCGACGATATGCGTGCCTTCGCCGACCGCGCGGCCCGCTGGCCGCGGGTGTGCTCCTCGGTGGTGGGCCGCCAGGAATTGGCGTTGCCGCTGTGGGAGACGCTGGAGCAGCGGTGGGGTCCGCCGCGCGAGATCCGCGCCGATCAGCCACTGCTGGCCCTCGACGGCCGCGCCCAGGCCGTCCCCGATCCGAAGGTGCGCCGCGTACGCGGTGACGAGCTGGAACGGTATCTGGTCGCCGCGGTCGCCATGTTCACCGAGGAGATCGGCGTCGATCCGCGGGCCGGTGACGGCGGTCGCGGATACCGGCGTCGCGTCGCGAGCCTCATCGAAGCCGGCCGTGCCTGGGCGCGCTTCGAGGACGGTGAGGTCGTCTACAAGGCCGAGGTGGGGGCCGTGTCGCGGCGGACCGGCCAGATCCAGGGCGTCTGGGTGCATCCGCGGTGGCGCGGGCGCGGCCTGGGCACCGCCGGGACGGCCGCTGTCGCCGATGCGGTGGTCGCGGCGGGGCGGACCGCGAGCTTGTACGTGAACTCCTACAACGAGGTCGCCCGCCGCGCCTACGCCAAGGTCGGGTTCCATCAGGTCGCGACATTCGCGACGATCCTCGTGGACTGAACGCCCGGTTCCGCCGCGCTGGGCAAAACCAGTGTGTCGCAACGTTTACCAGCGACCGGCTGGCTACCATCGGGGGCGATGTCCAAGTCGAGATGTGCGCCGCGCGCGTGGGCGCCCCGCGCGCTGGTGCTGAGTGCGGTCGCCGCCGTGGTGATGACGGCGGGCGCGTGTTCGTCCGGACCGCAGGGGCCGGTCGCCGCCGCCGACTCCTTCCTGGCGGCCTTCGCCCGGCAGGATCCGGCGGCCGCCGCCGATCTGACCACGCAGCCCGAGAAGGCCTCGGCGGCACTGGCTTCGGCGTGGCAGAACCTGCAGGCACAGCACCTGACCGCACACACCGGATCCGCGCGCGTCACCGGCGACACCGCCACCGTCGACTACACCTACGAGTGGACGCTGCCGAAGGACCGCGTCTGGACCTACTCCGGGCAGTTGCAGATGGGCCGCAGCGGCGGGCAGTGGCAGGTGCGCTGGAGCGCTTCCGACATCCACCCGAAATTGGGTGATACCCAGAGTCTGCACCTGCGCACCACACCGGCGCCGCGCGCCCGGGTCAACGAACGATCCGGCAGCGACGTCCTGGTTCCGGGTGCGGTGCACCGGATCTCGTTCACGGTGACCGACGCCCCGGACCCGGGTTATGTGGCCGGTGCGCTGTCGGCCGCGCTGAAGCAGTTCGACGACACCTTGACCACCGACGCGATCCTGGCCGCCGCCCGGAAACAACACGGCCCCGCACTCGTCCTGGGCCTGAGCGACTGGGAATTCGATCAGGTCAGCGGACAGCTGCTGGGCCTGCCGGGGGTGACCACCGACCGGCAGTGGGACCTCATCCCCACCGACCGGCATTTCGCGCCGGATCTGATGACCCAGATCCGCAAGACCGTCATCGACGAGGTCGACGGCAAGGCCGGCTGGAGTGTGGTCACCGTGAATGCGGACGGCGTCGACACCGATGTGCTGAAAGAGGTTGCGCCGCAACCGGCGCCGTCGTTCTCGCTGAGTATCGACCGCACCGTGCAGAACGCCGCGCAGCGGGCCGTCGGCCCGCGCCGCGAGCAGACCATGATGGTGGTGATCCAGCCCTCCACCGGAGCGATCCTCGCGGTGGCGCAGAACGAGGCCGCCGACACCGACGGTCCCGTCGCGACGACCGGGCTGTATCCGCCCGGCTCCACCTTCAAAACCGTCACCGCCGCCGCCGCGATGACCGCCGACATCGCGAACCCGGATACCGTCGTCCCGTGCCCGAGCCGAATCGTGGTGGGCGAGCGCACGATTCCGAACTACGACGAGTTCTCCCTCGGCGATGTGCCGATGTCGACGGCGTACGAGCGTTCCTGCAATACCGCCTTCGCGAAATTGGCCAGCGAACTGCCGGGTACGGCACTGACCGACGCGGCGGCGCGGATGGGCGTGGGCCCGGACTACACCGTGGCCGGCTTGCCGACCGTGTCCGGTTCGGTGCCGCGCGCCGACGACGAGGTGGTCCGCACCGAGGACGGGATCGGCCAGGGCAAGGTGGTGGTCAGCCCGTTCGGCATGGCGCTGGTGGCGGCGACGGTCGCGCACGGATCGGCGCCGACGCCGTATCTGATCTCCGGGCACGAGACGGCCGTGCACGGCGATCGGCCGAGCCTGTCGCCGCGGGTGGTGGAGGGGCTGCAGGCGATGATGCGCAAGGTGGTCACCGGCGGTACCGCGGAGCGGATCGCCGACCAGGGTGAGGTGTTCGGTAAGACCGGTGAGGCGGAGGTCGACGGCGGATCTCATTCGTGGTTCATCGGCTACCGCGGCGATCTGGCGTGGGCCACACTGCTGGTGCGGGGCGGAAGTTCCGACAACGCGGTCGCGGTGACCAGGGACATGCTGGCGGCTCTGCCACCGGGGAGTGCCTGAAACAATCGTGACCGGACGCTCGGCGCGTCCGGTCACGGGGGTGAAAGGTGTGTAGTTCGGGTGCCGTTTATTGTCCCTGCACCTCCGTTCCACCGACGGTGGCCGAGGTCGCGTGCTCGGTCGGGGGTGACGCCCCGGCCGAACCGTCTCCCAGAATCTCCACGGCCCCGGTCCCGGCGAGGATCATCCCCGCGGTGATCAGCGTGAGCGTCGAACGCTTCATGGTCTTCTCCCTTGTCGGTGAGTGAGAGCCACTGGCATCGAACCATCGGGTTCGCCGACTATTAGCCGACCTGGAAAACCGTAAACCGGCGAACCGCGCGCCGACAACCCCCTGTGCCGGAATGCGCAGCGGAAAAGGCCATGAAAAGCCTGGTTACACCTTCAATTTCTAATTCTGTTCAGCTCGGTGCAAGCTGGCCGACAGATGGTGTTGCTTCGGTTGCCCGACGGCAGCCATCCGCAGTTTGTAGTCGATCGTGTCCCCGGACAGATGGATCGAGCGGCCCAGCGCGGTGACAGATTTCGCCGTACTGGAGTTGCCGATGTGAGTGGAATCGAGTTCGAGCCGCAGCCCGTCCTCGGCGACGGCGATCCGCCCTTCGCAGATCTCGGTGATACCGGTGGGGTGGGCCAGGATCAGCTCGACCCGGTCCGCGCCGATCGAGCGCAGATAGCCGGTCTCGGCGTGCAGCGAGCGGCCGTCGCCGGCGTGGCGGGTGCGCTGCCGATAGGTGAGGAACGGCCGGCCGACATGGCCGAACCGGATTTCCTCGTGATAGTCGAACGGCTCGATGGTCGGGTACTCCCCGTGACCGGAGCCCCGCCAGGTGCCCAGCAGCGGAGCCAGATGGGCGATATCCGGATGGGGCGCGACAGCGGGCTGGGGTTCGAGCACGGCGCACAGCTTAGTTCCCCGCGCCGCCGAGGGTGGGAGGACCACGCGGGCCGGTCCGGTTCGTCCGGGACGAGACCCGGTATGTCGCGACATACATCGCGAAACGGACCTCGCTTGTCCGGAGATCGCGCCGAGGCGGCCCCGGATCTGGTGTGATGGACCGATGCCGACCGGGCGCGAACGGAGCATGCGATGACCGTGCGAATCCAGGCGATGCCGCGGCGGGGCGCGCATGCCGTGCTGCGCGGCTGGTGGCTGCCGTGCTGGGTGCTCACCCGGCGCCAGATCCGGCCGTCGCTGCGCAACGGCGAGGTGTTGACGGCGGTGCTGGCGCCGACGGTGTTCACCCTGGGGTTCTACGTACCGCTGAATCGGGTGATGAGTTTCGCCGGGCACGGGGCGAGCAGCTACGCCCAGTTCCTGATGCCGATGATCGTCATGCAGGCGGTGTCGTTCTGCGCGACCGCGGCCGCGCTCCAAGCGGCGGTCGATGCCCGCGACGGTCTCGATGCCCGGCTCGCGACCATGCCGATTCCGCCGATCGCGCCGCTGATCGCCCGCACCGCCGCCACCGGATACCGCATCGTGATCGCATTGGTGGCGGCCCTGCTGGCCGCGGGCGTGATCGGCTTTCGTTTCGGCGGAAGTCTCTGGGAGACACTGGGTTTCGTCTTGTTCTCGGTGTCGGTCGGGGTGATGCTGGGACTGTTCGGTGACCTGCTGGGCGCGCTGTCGAAATCGCCGGAGGCCACCACCCAGGTGCTGATGCTGCCGCAATTGATCCTCGGCATGGTGTCCACGGGGTTCGCGCCGGCCTCGCAATTCCCGCCGTGGATTCAGGGTTTCGCGCGGAATCAGCCGGTGTCGCAGTTCGTCGACGCGATGCGGGCGCTCGCGGGTGACAAGCCGGGCTTCGCGACGGCGGTGGACTGGTCCACGATCGGGCCGGGGGTGGTGTGGACGGTGTCCGGGCTGCTGGTTTTCGGCGGCGGGTCGGTGGTGCTGGCCGTACGGCGGCAGCGATGACGGCGGCGGATACCGCGGTGCGCGAACTGGCGACCGTGCACGTGGATACCGAGCGCTGGCGGTATCTGCTGCCGCAGACCCTGGTGCAGACCGGCCGGTTGTTGCGGCGCTGGCGCCGCGATCCGCTCACGATGGCGCAGATCCTGGTGTTCCCGGCGCTGCTGCTGGTGATGCTGAATACGGTGCTCGGCCGGCAGATCACGTCGTTCTCGGGGGTCGACGCGCTCTACGGTTCGGTGCCGATGGTGACCGTGGTGTCGGTGATGTCGGGATCGCTGGCCGGGGCGGTGACGCTGGGCCGCGAACGCGATGCGGGTCTGCTGGGCCGCTTCTGGGCGCTGCCGGTCCATCGCGCCTCGGGGTTGCTGTCGCGGCTGCTCGCCGAGGTCGCCCGGATCGTGGTCTGCACGGTGGTGCTCTTCGCGGTGGGCATGGCGCTCGGTTTCCGGTTCCACCGTCCCGCCACCGCGCTCGCGGTGCTCGGGGTGCCGCTGCTCTACGGAATCGGATTCGCCACCATGGTGACGGCGGTGGCGGTGTTTTCGGCGAAAACGTTCGTGGTGGAGGCCATTTCGCTCGGATCGTCGCTGCTGATGTTCTTCAGCACCGGCTTCGTCCCGCTGGTCGCCTATCCCGCGTGGGCGCAGCCGATCGTGGCCCATCAGCCGATGTCCACGGCCATCGACTCGATGCGTGCGCTGGCGCTCGGGGAGCCGGCACTCGGGCCGCTGTGGGCGACGGTGGGATGGTCGGTGGGGGCGATGGTGGTGTTCGCGGTGCCGGCGGCGGTCGGATTCCGGCGTGCCAGCCGGCAGTGAGCGGGGGCCGCGCGGCGTCGCTCAGCGCAGGCCGTCGGCGATCTCGTTGATCATCTCCGCGGAATCGCGCGGACTCAATGCCATCGCGCGCAGTTGGTCGAACATCACGCCGAAGCGCCGAATCTCGTTGTGGCCCTCGACGATATCGTCGCCGGCGATCCCTTCGACATAGACCAGTTCGGGGTCGGCCGGATCAGGGAAGTCGAGGACGACGAAGGAGCCGACCATCGCCGGATGCGCACCCGCGCCGAACGGCAGCACCTGCAGGATGACATTGCGTTTGTCGGTGTCCTCGGTGAGCCGCAGCAACTGTTCGCGCATCACCTCCGGCCCGCCGACCACCCGGCGGATCGCGGCCTCGTCGAGGACCACCCACAACTCCAGCGGATTCCCGTCCCGGGTCAGCACCTTGGAGCGCTCCACCCGGGCCCGCAGGCGCTGTTCGATCACCGAGGTCTCGACCTTCGGCATCGCGGTGTCCAGGACGGCCCACGCGTAGCGCTCGGTCTGCAGCAGGCCGGGGATGAACGAGGTCTGGAACAGTCGCGCCGACAGCGCCTCGGTCTCGAAGTTGATGTAGGCGGCGTAGACCTCCGAGACGGCCGCCTCGAACGGGCGCGACATGCCCGGCTTCTGCGCCTCCATCAGCAACTGCACCGCGTCGGAGCGTTGGGGTTCGCCGATGCCGTACAGGTCGAGCATCGCGGTGAGGGTGCGTCGCTGCGGGCGCGCCTGCGCGGTTTCGATCCGGTAGAGCGTGGTGACGTTGATGCCGGTGCGGGCGCTGACCACTTCCTTGCTGATCCCCGCCTGCTCACGCATCTCCGACAGCAGTGCGGCGAGCCGTCGCAGCTGAACCGTCAGCACCGTGCGTTTACCTGCCATCGCGCGCGTACTCCCTTGTGAGATTCGGGACGCTGGAGCACGTTCCACGGATATGGGAACGGTCGGGCGAGCATACCGCCCGCCCCGCAGGTCCCGGCGCGATCGTGCCCTCCCGGGAATATCCGCGATCGCCCGGGCAGACCACCCTGTCCGCCGGTGACGCGGTCCGCACCACGGCCACCGGCGGGCAACGCATCACGGCCGTGGCGCCGAGCAAGGTGCGGATCTGGGAGAAGCACGCGAGCACGCACTGAGCCGCCCGGACCGGCTCAGCCGCCGGCGGTGGGATCAGCCGGGGGATCTCGGTCCCGCTTCGAGATCGTCATGGGCGGAGTTCCTCTGCGTGGGAGAGCAATTCGTCGACCGTCCACTGGTCGTCGGCGTGGGTGCCGTAGTGGGAGGCGGCGAGGGATCCGTCGGAGGCGATGAGGAAATCGGCGGGCAGCCCGAGGCGGCCACCCTGTGGGGTGCCGCGGGGTGTGGGTTGTTCGCCGCGTGCCATCGGGCCGACGGCGCTGCCGATCGCCAGTGCGATACCGGGCCACGCCCGCGGATGCAGCAGTGCGCGAGGCGCGGATTCCACGCCGAATTCGCGATACAGCGTCTTGTGCGGGTCGGCGATCAGGTCGAAGGGGATATCGGCGGCATAGTCGGTCAATTCGGTTGCCGCGGAATGGAAGACGGCGACCTCGCGGATTCCGGCGGCGGCGATTTCGGCATGCCGGGTGACGAAGGTGCGCAGATGGCGATGACAGATGGGACATCCGGCGAACCGGCGGAATTGCAGATGAATCAGGCGATCGGGATCCGGGACGGGAATCGGTTCGCCGGTGACCGCGGTCAGGGTCCGGCTCGCGATGGTGGTGGGTGCCGACATGCATGCTCCTCGGTAGATAGGTGTACCTCGTACGCCTACGGACCAGTATGCGCGTATCTTGTACGCTGTCAATCCGTGCCCCGCCCTCGCTCGCTGACCACCGCGGACCTCTCGACGGCGGCCCTCGCTGTGATCGACCGCGTGGGCCTGTCCGGGCTGACCATGCGCGCGGTGGCCGCCGAACTGGGCATGGCCACCATGGCGCTGTATCGCTACGTGGCCGACCGGGAAGCTCTCGAAGTGCTGATCGTCGACCGGGTGCTCGGCGACGTCGACGTGTCCACCCCCGTCGACGCCGAGTGGCGGGCGGCGATCGCGGTACTGCTCGAGCGCATGCGGGCCGCGGTCGCGGCGCATCCGGCGGTGGCCCCGCTGGTGCCGCGACATCGGCACGCGAGTCCGGCCGCACTGCGATGGATGGACGCCACCCTCGCCGCACTCACCACGGGCGGTTTCACGGGGCGGGAGCGAGTGATAGCTCAGCGAACGCTGGTGGCCTTCCTGCTCGGCAGCCTGGAGAACGAACACCATGCCGCGATCGGTGGTGCGGGCACGACGGCGATCACTACGTTGCCGACAGACGAGTATCCGTACCTCGTCGAAACCGCCGCGCACGCCCGCGACATCTCGGCCGAGGAGGAATTTCGCGGTGGTATGGCGATCGTTTTGCGTGGTTTGTCGCCACACTGAGTGCGTCGCGTGATCACTGCCGACGCGCCGTCGCGGGTTCCGGCCGTGGGCGAACGGCCCGTGAAATGATTACCAGCACAGTCGTTCTCGAGGCATCATCGCACGTCGCTGGCATATCCTGAGGTCGAGAAGACTGTGACCACACCGTGATTCCAGCAATGCGGACGCAATCTTGCGTTCTTGCATATGCAAGAGCAGAATCCGATCTACCCTTGAATTCGCCACATTCGATCCGAACGACGGACGAGCGAAATCCGGAGATCAGTGATGACGGTGCGACGATGACGACTTCGATTGCCAGTGCGTTACCCGCAGCCCCGCAATTGTTGTGCGCCTTCCAAGGTCGGCGATTCCAGGACCGCGAACTGTTGCGGTCCGCCCGGGCGCTGGCCGACCTGCACACCCGGCGCGCGCAGGTCGCCGACCCGATTCTCATCGCGGAAATCGACTGCCGCCGCGGTGAACTCATCGACGACATCAACGAATGGGTTGAACGCGAACTGCCGGGTTATCGCACCGGCGTCGCGCTGCGCACCGACGTCCTCGGGCCGATGGTGGACCGCATGGCCGGCAGCTGGGTCGCCGCCAACCGCGCCATCGACCGCGACGGCGCCCGCAGCGACACCACCCACAAGCACTGGTACCACCTCGCCGAACTGGTCGACGGCTATACCGACCTCGTCAGCGGCGTCACCGCGCCGCCCGCCCGGTAACCGCAGCGCACAGCGGCGTCGCCGCCGTGGCCTCGCCCCGGGGCGGATAGTCTGGATACATGTCTGTGCGCACCCGCAAGCCGCTCGCCCCCGGAACGCTCTCGCCCGTGCGCGAGGTGCCGCGCTCGATCGAGCGGCCGGAGTACGCGTGGAAGAAGACCGTGAACGAGGGCCGCGAACCGTGGGTGCAGACGCCGGAGACCATCGAGAAGATGCGGCTGGCGAGCAAACTGGCCGCCCAGGCGCTGCAGGAGGCCGGTAAAGCCGTCGCCCCGGGCGTCACCACCGATCACCTCGACGCGGTCGTGCACGAGTATCTGTGCGATCACGGGGCCTACCCGTCGACCCTGGGTTACAAGGGCTTCCCCAAATCCTGCTGCACCTCGCTGAACGAGGTGATCTGCCACGGCATTCCGGACTCCACGGTGATCGAGGACGGTGACATCGTCAACATCGACGTCACGGCCTACATCAACGGCGTGCACGGCGATACCAACGCCACCTTCCTCGCCGGTGACGTCGACGAGGAGGCCCGGCTGCTGGTGGAGCGCACCCACGAGGCCACCATGCGGGCCATCAAGGCGGTCCGGCCCGGTCGTGCGCTGAACGTGATCGGGCGCGTCATCGAGTCGTATGCGAACCGTTTCGGCTACGGCGTGGTCCGCGACTTCACCGGCCACGGTGTCGGCCCGACCTTTCACAGCGGCCTGGTGATCCTGCACTACGACCAGCCCGCCATCGAATCGGTCATCGAGCCGGGCATGACCTTCACCATCGAGCCGATGATCAACCTCGGCGGTATCGATTACGAGATCTGGGACGACGGCTGGACCGTGGTCACCAAGGACCGCCGGTGGACCGCGCAATTCGAGCACACGCTGGTCGTGACCGAGGAAGGCGCCGAAATCCTCACGCTCCCATGAGGTTCGCCGCTGCGGCCGGCGCGGTGACGCGGTGAACGGCGCGCTGTTGGTCGCCGGCACCACCTCCGACGCCGGTAAAAGCGTGGTGGTGGCCGGCATCTGCCGGATGCTGGCGCGGCGCGGCGTGCGGGCGGCGCCGTTCAAGGCGCAGAACATGTCCAACAATTCGGTCGTAACCCTCGACGGGGGCGAGATCGGCCGGGCACAGGCCTTGCAGGCGCGCGCCTGCGGCCTGGAACCCAGCGTGCGGTTCAATCCGGTACTGCTCAAACCCGGCAGCGACCGCCGCTCGCAGCTGGTGGTGCGCGGTGTCGCCGTCGACACCGTCGGCGCGCGCGACTATTTCCGGCACCGGGGGCGGTTGCGCGAGGTGGTGGCCGATGAACTCGCCGCCCTGCGTGCCGAATTCGACGTGGTGATCTGCGAGGGCGCGGGCTCACCCGCCGAGATCAACCTGCGCGCGACCGATCTGGCGAATATGGGTCTCGCCCGGGCCGCGGAGTTGCCGGTCCTGCTGGTGGGCGATATCGATCGCGGCGGGGTGCTGGCGCACCTGTTCGGCACCGTGGCGATTCTCGATCCCGAGGATCAGCAGCTGATCTCGGGCTACATCGTCAACAAGTTCCGCGGCGACGTGGATCTGCTGCGACCGGGACTGGACCAGCTGACCGCGCTCACCGGCCGCCCCACGCTGGGTGTCCTGCCGTTCAGCGACGAGCTGTGGATCGACGCGGAGGATTCGCTCGGCACGGTCGCCGACGCTCCGGTCGGCCGCCCCCGCCCGCCGGTGGGCAGCGAGTGGCTGAGCGTCGCCGCGATCCGGCTGCCACGTATCTCCAATTCCACCGATATCGAGGCGCTGGCGTGCGAGCCGGGAGTCTCGGTGCGCTGGGTGAGCGACCCGTCGCGGCTGGCCGGCGTCGATGTGATCGTCGTTCCGGGGAGCAAATCCACCGTCTCGGATCTGAACTGGTTGCGCCGCACCGGAATCGCGGACGCGATCGCGGCCCACGCCGGCGCCGGAAAGCCGGTGCTGGGCATCTGCGGTGGCTATCAGATGCTCGGCCGCCGCATCCACGACGACGTCGAATCCGGCGCGGGCGAGGTGGCCGGTCTCGGCCTGCTGGACCTCGAGATCGAATTCGCCGATCCGAAGGTGCTGCGCCGCAGTGCCGGCCACGGCGCGGCGAGCGGGGGAGCGGTCGCCGGAATCCCGTTGTCCGGCTACGAGATCCACCACGGCCGGGTGCGGCGCAGTGGCGATCCGGCCTGGGTCGAGACCAGCGGTGTCGAGACGGATCCGGCCAGGCCCGGGGGCGGCGACCGGGCGGCCCGCGCGGATGACGCCGACGGTCACGTGCGAGTCCGAGGCGCCGGGGTCGCGGTCGGCGAAGGCAGCGTGCGCAGGGCTGTTCGCGGCACACATCTGCACGGGCTGCTGGAATCCGACGAGTTCCGCCGCGCCTGGCTGCGGGAGGCCGCGCGGCAGGCCGGTCGCACCGGCTTCGCGGTCGCCTCCGATACCTGTGTGGAGGCGGTGCGTACCGCTCAATTGGATCTGCTCGCCGACCTGATCGAGAAACACCTCGACATCGCGGCGCTCGAGCGCCTGATCAGCGACGGTGCGCCCGCGGAGCTGCCCACTCTCACCGTCGGCCGGTGACCGCCGGGTCCGGCGGGGCCGGTGCGCGCGGGGCGCCGGACCCCGGTCGCAGGCCGATGCCGTACTCGCTCGATGTGCCGCGGTCGAGTTTCCGGTGCCGGGGCTACCCACCTCACAGCGCTGCGATCCGCGTCATCACCGGGCGATGAACGTGGCCGAGGACATGGCGTGCGCCCGTCCGCTGCCGTGTAGCGTTGATCGGCATGGAGACCCGGCGAATCGCGGTCGGTGACCGCGCCTGGACCGTACGAGTCGGCGGGCCGGAGTCCAGGCATACGGTGCTGCTGCTACCCGACGCCGGAGCTCCGGCCGACGTCTACGACCAGGTGTGCGAGCGACTGCACAATTCCGATCTGCGCACCATCACGGTGGAGTCGATCGACGGCCTGGACAAGGCCGCCGTCTACGCCATCCTCGACGACCTCGGCGTGGCCTGGGCCAACCTGGCCGGCTACGGCGCGGGCGCGGAACTGGCCTGGCAGCTGGGCGCGCGCGGCTTCGGCCGATTCGTCGGACTGGTGGTGGCCGGGCGACCGCATCCGGCCGTGGCCGTGGACGGAACCGCCGCCGACACCACCTGCCCGGCAGTGGAGCTGCCGACCACCGTCATCGCCACCGAGGACCTGCCGCGCGCGGTCGCCGATTCCTGCGGTCGCCACGTCTTCGGCGAATTCCGCGTCACCCAGGTCGACACCGCCGAGGTGCCGATCAAGGCCGATCACGAATTCGCCACCGAGATCGTGCTGCGCTCCGGTCTGTGGTGAGTGCCGACACTCATCGGAACCCCGGCCGAGATGCCATCGCCGCCGAGGTGTATCCCGGCGATACACCTTCTACGGCAACGTCATTCAGTTCGCGTCCCGGAAATCCCGCAGCCAGCTCAGCCACGCGTCCAGTTCGTTGAACGCGTGTGAGCGCACCTGCGGCGACGAGAGGAAGACGTCGTGGCGGGCGCCCTCGATCGGCACGATGTTCGTGCGACCGCCCAGGCATCCCGACCAGCGCTGAATCTGGCGCACGTCGAGCACCACATCCGACACATCGGCGGCGGGGCCGTACTTGCGCATGAACTTCGTCACCTTCGAGCGCAGGATCAGCGCCGGAACTCCGACGTCGAGCCCGCGGTGCAGCTCCGCGTGGCCCCGGCGGATGGCGCGCAACCAGCCCAGGTGGACCGGGAACCCGCCCAGCGGCTTCCAGTCCAGGTTGTAGTCCCATTCGCCGGAGACGCTGGTGTGCAGGCTGTCGCCGTAGGTGCTCAGCTCGCCGCCGGGCAGGCGCGTCATCGCGCGCAACCGGCCCACTCCGTCGATCACGGCGGTGCCGATGTGGCGGTAGTAGGCCGGGCCCTGCAGATCGAACCAGGGACTGTTCAGCACCAGCCCGGTGATGCCCTCGGCGGCGGCGTCGCGGCGGTTGAGCCACAGCGGCAACACCAGACCGCCGGTGGAGTGCGCCATCAGCAGCACCGGCAATCCGGTCTCCTCGCGCACGATCCGCACCGCGCGATCCAGTTCGGCGTCGTAGAGCCGCAGGTCGCTGACGTAGTGCGCGGTCTGGCCGGGGCGGCGGGAGCGTCCGCACTTGCGCAGATCCAGGGCGTAGAAGCGATAGCCGCGCGCACTCATGTGCTCGGCGAGATGCTTCTGGAAGAAGTAGTCGGTGAAGCCGTGCACGTACAGCACCGCGCCGGCGGCCGGCTCGGCGATATCGGGCTCGTGGCGGACCAGGGTGGCCGCCACCGCTCCCTCGCCGTCCGGATCGGGGCCGAGCGGGATGGTCAGCTGCCGATATCCCTCGCCCAGAACATCGGGCTGCCAGGCGTGAGTGGTCGACGGGGCAAGGGGCGTCTCGTTCGTCACAGCTTCACGATATTCGACCCGCTCAGGGGCCTGCACGGTGAGCCGTGGCGAACGTGCATGTGTGACGGTTTCGGAAACGGGCATGGTGAGGGGCAGAATCAAGTTGAAGTGAACGGCGGGTAACCTCATTACCCGCCCACCAAGTGCCCGCGCTGGACAAGGAAGTCGATCACCCCGTGCCGAACGCTGCGATGACTGAAAAGACCGATGTAGTCCTCATCGGTGCCGGCATCATGAGTGCCACCCTGGGTGCACTGCTTCGCCAGTTGCAGCCCGACTGGTCGATCACCATGTTCGAGCGGCTGGACGCGGCCGCGCCCGAGAGCAGCGACCCGTGGAACAACGCGGGCACCGGCCACTCGGCGCTGTGCGAGCTGAACTACACGCCGCAGGCCGCCGACGGTTCGGTCGACATCACCAAGGCGATCGATATCAACGAGCGCTTCCAGGTGTCGCGCCAGTTCTGGGCCTACGGTGCCGAGAACGGCGTGCTCGCCGACCCGTCGGGCTTCATCAATCCCATTCCGCACGTGAGCTTCTGCCACGGCGCCGACGGTGTGGACTATCTGCGCAAGCGTCACGCGGCGCTGTCGCGGCACCCGCTGTTCGAGGGCATGGAGTTCATCGACAGCCCGGACGAGTTCACCCGCCGCCTGCCACTGATGGCCCGGGGCCGTGACTTCTCCGAGCCGGTCGCGCTGAACTGGACCCAGACCGGTACCGATATCGACTTCGGAGCGCTGACCAAGCAGCTGCTGGCCTACCTCGGTTCCTCGGGCGTGGAGATCGCGTTCGGCAACGAGGTGCGCAACCTGTCCAAGAAGTCCGACGGCAGCTGGACGGTCAAGGTCCGCAACACCCGCACCCGCACCTCGCGCACGATCGACGCCAAATTCGTCTTCGTCGGCGCGGGCGGCTACGCGCTGCCGCTGCTGCAGAAGGCCGGCATCAAGGAGATCCAGGGCTTCGCCGGATTCCCGGTCAGCGGCCAGTTCCTGCGCTGCACCAACCCCGAGCTGATCGCCAAGCACGACGCCAAGGTCTACGGCAAGGCCGCCGTCGGCGCGCCGCCGATGTCGGTGCCGCACTTGGACACTCGCGTCATCAACGGCAAGCCGGGCCTGCTGTTCGGCCCCTACGCCGGCTGGACCCCGAAGTTCCTGAAGGACGGCAAGTTCAGCGACCTGCTCAAGTCCGTGCGGGCCGGCAACGTCACCCCGATGCTGGGTGTCGGCGTCACCGAACTCGGCCTGGTCAAATACCTCGTCAGCGAACTGCTGAAGTCGCCGGCGGGCAAGGTGAACACCATGGAGGAGTTCATCCCGCGCGCCGACGGCCACGACTGGGAGCTGATCACCGCCGGCCAGCGCGTGCAGATCATCCGGCGCAAGGGTGCGGGCGGCGTCCTGGAACTCGGCACCGCGGTGATCGCCGCCGGAGACGGTTCCATCGCCGGACTGCTCGGCGCCTCGCCCGGCGCGTCCACCTGTGTCAGCGCGATGATCGACGTGCTGCAGCGCTGCTTCCCGCGCGAATACGCCGACTGGACACCGAAACTCAAGGAAATGGTGCCGTCACTGGGTGTGAAGCTCTCGGAGAATCAGGCGCTGTTCCACGAGGTGTGGGACTGGTCGACCAAGGCCCTCAATCTCAACGGCAGCGGCCGTGCCGACAACACGCCGATCGCCGCTGGGGTCGCGCACAGCTGAATCATGTGATAGCAAGACGCGATGATGTCAACGGTTGCGCTCAAACGGTCGTGGGCCGCGGATCTGGATACCGCGACGCTGTACAAGCTGTTGAAACTGCGCGTCGAAGTGTTCGTCGTGGAGCAGAAATGCGCTTATCCGGAACTGGACGGGCTCGATCTGCTCCCCGAGACACGCCACTTCTGGCTCGACGACGAGGGTGAGATCATCTGCACCCTGCGGCTGCTCGAGGAGCACCACAACGGGGTGAAGTCGTTCCGCATCGGCCGGTTGTGCACCACCCCCGAGGCGCGCGGTCACGGCTACACCACCCGTGTGCTGCAGGCGGCCATCGCCGAAGCCGGTTCGGCGACAGTGCGTTTGAACGCCCAGACCTATCTGGTCGACCTCTACACCAAGCACGGGTTCAAGCCCGACGGCGAGGAGTACGAGGAAGACGGGATCGCGCACATCCCCATGCGCCGGGGCTGAGTGGCGGCCCCACCACGGAGATTTCGGCCCCGTATCCCGTTCCGGGATGCGGGGCCCTCTCGTTCCGGGGCGCGGGTTGTCAGTTCCGCAACGGATTCGGTGCCGGATCGCTGTCCGCTCCGCACAGTTCGCGGGCGAGCATCGTGGCGCCGGCGACCGCCCCCGGCATCAGAAAGATCGCCACGAACGGCACGAGGAATGCGGCCGCCAGCGGAATGCCGAATCCCCACACCAGCATTCGATGCGAACGCAGCATCGTCAGATGTTCGCGCAACTCGATTCCGCGGCGCAGCATCGCGACGGCGGTCAGTTCCTGCGCCAGGAAGAACCCGGCCACGCAGACCCCGAGCACCGGGACGACGGTCTGCCCGACGAGCGGCAGGAATCCGGCGCAGAACAACACCACGCCCCACACCGCCGCCCGGATCAGAATGCGCACCCCGTCGCGGACGCCGATCCACACCTCTCGCCACAGCGGCAGTCCCGATTCCGGCGCCCGCCCGTCGGCCGACAGCGACCGATCCACCCGTTCCGAGAGGGCCTCGTAGAACGGCTGGCCGATCACCAGCGTCACCGCGGTGAACGTGATCACCGCCAGGAACAGCCCCAGCAGGACCAGCAGCACGGCGAGGCCGCCACGCAGCACATCGGGCCACGGCGAGGACCAGTGCGCCGCGAACGGCGTCGCCCATGCCACCAGATCCCCCGCGAACCACACCAGCGCCACCAGCAGCCCGAGATACAGCACCGTCGAGAGCACGCCCGGCAGCAATCCCAGCCCGAGCTCCCGCCGATGCGCCGCGGCCCACCGCTGCCCCCGCATCAGATACCCGAAGCCCCGCACCATATCCCGCACCCGCCCAGCGTATTCGGCGGGTGAGCAGCGCGCCGAATTCTTCGTACAGCTGTGAAACACTGCGAGGTGTGCGCAATCTGCGAGTCGGCGTGCTCGTCTCACACCACGGCTCGAATCTTCGCGCCCTCTACCGGTCCTCCCTGGAACCCGGAGCGCGCTTCGAGATCGCGGTCGTCATCGGCAACAACAGCGATGCGGCGGGTCTGGCCTACGCCCGCGAGAATCGCATTCCGACACGGCATCTCTCGGGCGCGACACATCCGGATCCCGACGCGTTGGACGAAGCGATCCGCGCCGCGCTGGCCGAGCACGCGACCGACTGGGTGGTGACGGCGGGCTACATGAAGAAACTCGGACCGCGAACGCGCCGGCACTTCGGTTCCCGCATCCTCAACATCCACCCGGCGCCCTTACCGCGATTCGGCGGCGCCGGCATGTTCGGCCGTCGCGTGCACGACGCGGTGCTGGCGTCCGGCGTCACGGTCACCGGGCCCACGGTGCATCTGGTCGACGGCGACTACGACACCGGCCGGGTGATCGCCCATCGCGAGGTTCCGGTACTCGCGGACGACACCGTCGAAACCCTTGCCGCGCGCGTGCTCGAGGCCGAACATGTGGTGTTGCCACTGGTGGTGCGGCGGATCGCTGCGGGGCAGCGACTCTAGCGCGACAGGGCAGCCCGATGCGGGTGCGGAAAGGGGCGCGCATACAGTGGGGGCGTGTCCGATTTCCGAGGTGAAACCGCATCGGCTGTGTCCGCGCATCACGACGGTGAGGCGGGATTTCCGTTCTCGGCGGTGGTGGGGCAGGAGCAGCTGCAGCTGGCGCTGATTCTGTGTGCGGTGCATCCGGGGATCGGCGGCGTCCTGGTGCGCGGGGAGAAGGGGACCGCGAAATCGACGGTGGTGCGGGCGCTTGCGCAGTTGTTGCCGCCGGTGGCCGACGAGAGTGGGCAGCGGCCCGCCCGGCTGGTGGAGCTGCCGGTCGGCGCGACCGAGGACCGGGTCGTGGGATCGCTGGATCTGGAGCGGGTGCTGCGCGACGGGGAGCAGGCGTTCCGGCCCGGACTGCTGGCGGCGGCCCATCACGGTGTGCTGTACGTCGACGAAGTGAATCTGCTGCACGACCACCTGGTCGACGTGCTGCTCGACGCGGCGGCGATGGGGCGGGTGCACATCGAACGCGACGGAGTGTCGCATTCGCATCCGGCTCGGTTCGTCCTGGTCGGCACCATGAACCCGGAGGAGGGCGAACTCCGCCCGCAGCTACTGGACCGATTCGGCCTCACCGTCGACGTCGCGGCCTCCCGCGATGTGGACGTGCGGATGGCCGTGGTGCGCCGCCGCCTCGACTACGAGGCCGATCCCGCCGGTTTCGCGGCCGCCTACACCGCTGCCGATCGCGACGTCGCCGAGCGCATTCTCGCCGCGCGCGAACGCCTCGCCGAGGTGGCGCTCGACGATATCGAACTGCGCCGGATCGCCGCGCTGTGCGCATCCTTCGACGTCGACGGCATGCGCGCGGATCTGGTGGTGGCGCGGACCGCGACGGCCCACGCGGCGTGGCGTGGAAGTGAGTGCGTGACCGCCGACGACGTGCGTATCGCCGCGGAACTGGCACTGCCGCACCGTCGTCGGCGCGATCCGTTCGACGAACCGGGCATCACCGACGAACAACTCGACGAGGCGATGCGCGATGCCGAACAGGAGGCCGAGCGGGCCCGCACCGAGCAGAGTCGAGCCGCCGAAGACGAAACGCGAAGCGACGCAGCGCGATCGGAGTCCGATCCGCAGCGCGAAGTCGATCAGGACCAGCGGGAACCGGATTCCGGCGCCGGAGCTCCCGAGAACAACGGCTCCGACGGCGGTCCCGACGACAAGGGCCCCGACGACGACGGTCCCGGCTCACCGGGCGGCGGCCCACGTGGCGGCGCCCGCGAGGGCAGTGCGGCGGCCCCGGCGAATTCCGTCGCCCGCCCGCCCCACTGGGAGATCCCGGGGGTCGGGGAGGGCGCTCCCGGACGCCGATCTCGCGCCCACACCCGGCACGGCCGGGTGGTGCGGTCGGTGACCGATACCTCCACCGGCCTGCATCTGCTGGGCACCCTGTTCGCCGCCGCACCCCATCAGCATGCCCGCGGCCGCGTCGACGGCCCGCTGGCACTGGAGGCGGCCGATTTGCGGGGCGCGTATCGCGAGGGGCGCGAAGGCAATCTGGTGGTGTTCGTGGTCGACGCCTCCGGGTCGATGGCGGCCCGCGATCGTCTGTCGGCGGTCACCGGGGCGGTGGTGGTCCTGCTGCGCGACGCCTATCAGCGCCGCGACAAGGTCGCCGTGATCACCGTGCGCGGCAGCGAGGCCGAACTGGTACTGCCGCCGACCTCGTCGGTGGATATCGCGGTGCGCCGCCTCGCCGATCTGCGCACCGGCGGCAAAACCCCACTGGCACAAGGATTGCTGAAGGCCCGCGAGGTGGTGGCCCGCGAACACGTCCGCGATCCGCAGCGCCGCGCGATGGTCGTGCTGCTGACCGACGGCCGCGCCACCGGCGGTGCCGACCCGATCCCGCGTGCCCGCGCCGCCGCCCGCCTGCTCGCCCGCGACGGTGTGGCCGGGGTGGTCGTGGACTGCGAGCGCGGCATGGTCCGGCTGGGCCTGGCCGCCGAATTCGCCCGGGAACTGCGCGCCACCTATCTGCGCCTCGGCGAGCTCACCGGCGATTCGGTCGCCGCCGCGGTGAAGTCCGGGCTGCCGCATCATCTGGCGGCGTGAGCGTTCGCGCCACACCGTGCGTGACCGGTCGGGCGGGGGCGGCCGGACCCACGCGGCCGACCGGATGTGCGGATGTGGGAATGTGATGCGTAGGTGCTCGACCAGGAGGATGCAGCGATGCCGAAGGGCGTTCCGGACACGATTCCCGACGACGGGCTGACCACTCGCCAGCGGCGTAATCAGCCGGTGCTCGCGGTGCACACCGGTCCCGGCAAGGGCAAGTCGACCGCGGCGTTCGGGATGGCGTTGCGGGCCTGGAATCAGGGATTCGATATCGCGGTCTTCCAGTTCGTGAAGAGCGCGAAATGGAAGGTCGGCGAGGAGGCCGCCTTCCGCACCCTGGGCCGGCTGCACGAGGAGACCGGCACCGGCGGCCCGGTGGAGTGGCACAAGATGGGCGAGGGCTGGTCGTGGACCCGCAAACAGGGCAGCGAGGACGACCACGCCGCCGCGGCCCTGGCCGGATGGCGGGAGATCGCGCGCCGGCTGACCGCCGAACAGCACCGCTTCTACGTTCTCGACGAGTTCACCTACCCGCTGAAATGGGGCTGGGTGGACGTCGACGAGGTGGTCGAGACGCTGCGGAACCGGCCCGGCAACCAGCATGTGGTGATCACCGGCCGCGACGCCCCGCAGGCGCTGGTCGACGCGGCGGATCTGGTCACCGAGATGAGCAAGGTGAAACATCCGATGGACGCCGGGCGCAAGGGTCAGCGGGGTATCGAGTGGTGACGGCGGGCGGCCGATGACCACTCCGGCCGTGGTGATCGCCGCACCCGCCTCGGGCAGCGGAAAGACCACGCTGGCAACCGGTTTGATCGGAGCGCTGCGCCGCGCCGGACATCGGGTCGCGCCGTTCAAGGTGGGACCCGACTACATCGATCCCGGGTATCACGGTCTGGCCGCCGGGCGGCCGGGACGCAATCTGGATCCGGTGCTGGTCGGTGCCGAGCGGGTGGTGCCGCTGTACCGGCACGGCAGCGCGGGCTGCGATGTGGCCGTGGTCGAGGGCGTGATGGGCCTGTTCGACGGCCGGATCGATGCCGCGAATCCCGCCCCGGTCGCCGAGGGGTCGACCGCGCAGGTCGCCGCGCTGCTCGGCGCCCCGGTGCTGCTGGTCGTCGACGCGCGCGGCCACAGTCAGAGCCTGGCCGCCCTGCTGCACGGCTTCGCGACCTTCGACAGCGGGATCCGGCTCGGCGGCGTGATCCTCAACCGCGTCGGCAGCCCGCGCCACGAACAGGTCCTGCGCGCCGCCTGCGCCCGGGTCGGCCTGCCGGTGCTCGGTGCGCTGCCGCGGATGGACGAATTATCGGTTCCCGCACGGCATCTCGGCCTCGTACCGGCGGTCGAGCACGGTTGCGCGGCGCATGCGGCGGTCGAGGCCATGACCGAACTCGTCGGCGCGCACATCGATGTGGGTGCGGTCGCGCGACTGGCCGCCGCCGACGTGGACGGGCCCGCGTGGGATCCGATCGGTGAGGTCGCGGCGGCCACCCACCTACGGTGGCGGCGGCCCGGTGTGAACCGGACCGCCCTAGACGGTCCGGAGCCGGGCGAGGACACCGGTTCCGCCGGAGCCCCGCTGCTCCTCGAGAGCACGGCGCCTACCGGCGGCAGGTCGGACAGCTCAGCGCCTGCGATCGGCGGGTCGCGGATCCCGGCGGGGACGGCGGGGCGGCAACAGTCCGGCGAGCCGGAGACCCCGATACCGATGTCCGCCTCGGGCAGCGGAGTGCGAGAGCCCGCGCCGATCATCGCGATGGCGGGCGGGCCGGCGTTCACCTTCGGTTACGCCGAACATCGGGAACTGCTGACGGCGGCCGGAGCGCGGGTGGCGGTGTTCGATCCGTTGCACGAGCAATTGCCTCTGGGGACAGCGGGGTTGGTCCTGCCCGGTGGCTTCCCGGAGGAACATGCGGCCGATCTGGCCGCGAATACACCGCTGCTGACCGCGGTCGCCGAGGCCGCCGCTCGAGGTATGCCGATTCATGCCGAATGCGCGGGCCTGCTCTATCTGACCCGCTCGCTGGACGGGCACCGCATGGCCGGAGTCCTCGATGCCACCGCCGAATTCGGGCCGCGCCTGACCCTCGGTTACCGGGATGCGGTGGCACTGGCCGATTCGGTGCTGTGGGCCACCGGAGAACGTGTGCGCGGCCATGAATTCCACCGCACCCGCTTGATCACTACGGGATCGAACCCACCCGCCTGGGGGTGGCGCACCGAGGAGGCAGCGGTCCGGGAAGGCGCGGTGGCCCACCGGGTGCATGCGTCCTATCTGCACACTCACCCCGCCGGAAATCCCAGGGCCACAGTCCGTTTCGTCGCCGCGTGTGGACAGTTCGCCGCGGCGCACGCCGGCGTGTGACGGCGATGCGCGAGCGATCCTCGAAACGACCCGGCACCGGACGGCCGAACCGGGCAGCGGCGGATCTCGTCCGCCGACGAGTCCTCGGCGGGCGCCCATGCGTACCGACTTACGCCGCCGTGCCCGAGCTGCCGGCATCACTCCCGCCCCCGATCGGAATGGATCGTCGCGGCGCACCCTTGCGGGTTTCGATCACCGCCCGGGCGAACGGGGACCGATGAGCGGGGCGGTCGTCGTGGGACTGGGGTCACGGCCCGACCCGGCGGCCGAAGCCATCGTGGCGGCTGTGCGGAAAATACTGGGAGAGGGCGCGATCCGGTGTCTGGCGACGATCGATCGGCGGGCGCAGGAGCGGGGAGTGGTGGCGGCCGCGGCCGCGTTCGCTGTGCCGGTGATCGGATTCGGCGCGGACGACCTGGCTCACGTCGACGTTCCGCATCCGGGCGACCGGGCAGCCGTCGCGGTCGGGACGCCGAGTGTCGCCGAAGCGGCCGCGCTGCTCGCCTGGGGGCGCTGGGGTCGGCGCGGGCGCCTGATCGTGCCGAAGACGGCGTTCGGCACGATCGCGGTCGCGGTCGCCGTCGCGGAAGAGGAATGAACGCAGGACGCCCGCCGTACTCTCGGCTCTGTCCGCAGACGGTGCTATGAGCGCCCGTCTCTGATCAGCTCGTGGTCCGGCCGCTGTGGCGAACCCGGCGGATGGGAGGCCCGAACGAAACCGGCCGAATCCGCTGATGTGCGGATCCGGCCGGGATGATACGAAAGACGCTGTCCCGCAACGCTTTATACGCAGGCGCCGCCGAGGCCCGCGGTCGTCACGATGGTGTATCCGGCGACCGGTGAGAGTTCCGGGAGTCCGTCGTAGTACACCGCGCTGACGATGTGTTCGCCCGCCCGGTCGGGCATCCAGCCGATGCTGGCGACCCCGTTGACCACCGGCGCGGTGCCGACGATGTTGCCGCTGATCCCCGAGAGGTGACTGAAGAAGTCGACCGTGCCGTGGGTGACGGGGCTGCCGTCGGGGTTGCGCACCGTCGCCACCGCGTTCTGGGCACAGCCGACCAGCGCCCCGCTGACCGGGCTCAGTGCCGACCCGGACATCGATACCGCGATCGTGGGCGCGACCGTCGCCTCGGCCGGGGCCGCCCCCACGATCGGGAGCAGTGCGCCCGCCAGCGTTCCGGCCGCCAGGACGAGCCCGGCGCGGGTGCGGGCGCGCCACGCCCGCCCGGACGAGAGCGCCGGGCCGGGGAGAACCGGGGAGGTACCACGCGAAACACGGAAACCGCTCATCGTGCCTGCCTCTCGCTGTGCCGTCCCGGGCCGGCGGCCCGGCGTCGATCCGTCGCAGGCTACCTGAGATCCAGCTCACATCGGGCACGGCTCGCGGAGCGGCGCTGATTATGCGGCTCGCGGAGCGATCGGGTTACGGTGCGACCGAGGTCCAATCGGCGAAGCCGGTCGGGTCGTGACGGCCGAGGCTGCCGTGTTCGAACAGTCCCCAGCCTTCGGCGTCGCCGCACCGCGCCTGTCCGACGTGGTCGATCACACCCCACGGAATTCGCCCGGCCACCGCCGGATCCGTCAGGTCGTAGCTGCTGCTCGACGACCAGTCGCGTCCCTTCCACTGCCCGTGCAGCCAATCCGGATCGCCGCCGTAACCGCAGCCGATATGCAGCGGAATGCAGGTGTGCGCACGCACCTCGACGGTCAGCGGCGAGCCGTCACCGGCGGTCATGTCCAGCCGCGCGGAGACGGGAATCCGCGTACCGGAACGATAGTCGAGGTGAATGCGCGGCCAGCCCAGCTGTTCCACGCGCCCGTCCGGCCACACTCGCACGGCGTCGTTGAGGGTGCGGAAGCCGTCCGGATTCTCCTGCACGATGACCACGATCGCGAAGTCGTCGAACCGCAGCGGCACGTAGAGCCACCAGAATCCGGCCGCCGGTTCGCTCGCGTCGCGGCCGGGTGGTTCGGTCTCGCCGACCGGCCGGATACCCCAGGACCGGTCTCGGGTCCCCATCCAGATCTCCGGATCGACGGCGATGTCGTCACCGTCGACGTGCAGTGTCCCCGACCAGGAACCGACCTGGGCGAACCGGGAGGCGTCGATGATCGGCCGGCTGCCGGTGTGGATGAGATGCGGCTGCTCCTGGACGGCGGGGAACGACCCGTCCCAGGTGAGGTCGAACGACAGATCGTCGTGCTCGCAGATCACCCGGACGCGCCGCAGCGGTTCGATCACCTCGATGCGATAGCCGCCGACGCTCATGTTCAGATCGCGCGGTGGCAGCGCGTCCGAGAATCGGACCGTGCGCTGGCGATCGCCGCGGCGGACCGCGGCGTAGGCGTCGATCACGCCGAGATTCGGATAGACGCCGAAGCCGGTGACCAGCATCGTGCCGCCGCTGCGGTCGTGCGCGTTGAAGTAGCTGCGGTCGTAGAAGTTTCGGTCGGTGGTGGCCGCGCGCGCCAGCGACAGCGGCGTCTGGTGCACCGGATATTCGTCCAGCGGAACCGGCGCCTGGTGGGCCGGATGTCCGTCGATGCCTGCCATCAATCTCCTCAATCCCACTGGTAGGTGCCGTCGAGCAGGGCCTCGAGGGCCGCTCGGTGCATCACGTAGTCGTCGCGGTCGTCGGTGTCGGTGTCCTCGCCGAAGTGGATCATCCGCCGTTTGATGCGCGCCATCACGATGCCGTGGCGCAGCGCGGCGTAGACGAGATACCACTCCAGATCCCGCGGCCGATGGCCGGTGAGCTCTTCGTAGCGCGCGACCACGTCGTCACGGCGCAGGTAGTCCGGCAGGCCGGGCTGATCGAAGCGGGTGGCGATGTCCTGGAAGAAGCGGTGGATGAAGATCAGCCAGGCCACGTCGAGTTCGCGCGGGCCGAGGGTGGCCATCTCCCAGTCCAGGACCGCGACCGGGTCGAATTCGTCGAAGATGATGTTGCCGGGCCGGGCGTCGCCCCAGTTCAGTACATCGGGTCCCGGATCGGCGGGCCAGTGCTGTTCGAGCCAGTCGAAACCGCGCTCCAGCAACGGGATTCGATAACCGTCGTCGGCGAGCGCCCACCGGTACCAGTGGCGCTGGGCGTCGAAGTGGCGGCGCAGCGACGATCCTTCCCCGGCCAGGGCGGGGAATTTCGCCGCCGGGTCGGCGATGTCGTGGACTCTCGCGATGATGTCGACCGTGGCGCGGGTGATCCGCATGCGCTGCTGTGGTGTGGCGTCGAAGACCCAGCCGATGAAGACGTACGGCGGATTGTCCTCCGGAATCCGGCCGTGGATCCGTTCCATCACGAAAAACGGTGTGCCGAGGACGGATTCGTCCGGCTCGAACCAGCACAGCCGCGGCACCGGCACATCGCTGTGCGCGCCGACGCCGGCCATGACCGCGTACTGGGTGTCGAGGTCGTAGTTCTCGAAGACGGGGAACGAGCCCTCCTCGGGAGGCATGCGTGCCACATACGAGCCGCCCTCCGTGCGGCCGTCGCGCTCCCAGCTCGCCTCGAACATGATCGAGGAACTGGACATACCGCCCGCCTGTGGCCGCGACAGCTCCGTGATCACCGGCGCGGTGGTGCCGGTGAGCTTGCCGGCCAGCCACTGGGTGAGTCGCTCGGCGAGTTCGTCGAGATCGCGAGCGCTGGTGGTCAGTTGCCGCCGTTGCCCGGGGTCGGTATCGGATTCGCCCGACATATCGGACCTCCTGACGGGATGAAAACGTCTGTGCGCCAACTCATTACGTTCGGGCACGGCGGTATCCGGCCCGGCGCGGGTGGCGTGTGGATGAAATGTAACGCGTTCTAGTGCGCGGTGGCGCGGAATCGGCGGCGAATTTTCCATCGTTCCGCTCACCGGGATCCGGTTTGCCCACGGTGCGCACGATCGGGGGGCGAGGGCCACCCCTGAGATTCGTGCTGCCACGTACGCCGCGCGGAGTAGCGCGGAATCGGGGTCCGGCCCTGAGGACTTTCGCCGCGGGCCCTCGTAACGTCGTGCACCGATCCGCGCACCCCGTTCGCTAGGGCGTTCGGCGACGCAGCCGTGCGCCGGGTCCGCCGGGGAGAGGAGTGGGTAGTGAGTGTCATGGTGGCGCAGGCCGAAACGCCGCGGCTGGAACCCGAATCCGAGACGGCGGTGGGCTGGAATCTCCTGACCCGCGTGGCCTTCCGGTTCACCTTCCTGTATTTCGGGTTGTTCTGTCTGATCTATCCGCAGATCGTGTTCGCCTTCACCGGCTGGTTCGGCCGCTGGCTCGACGCCGACGCGGTGCTGTGGCAACCGCGGTTGCTGCGCCCGGTGCTGGAGTGGGTCGGGCGCACGGTCTTCGGCGTGCATCCGGTGCTGAGTCCCAACGGCAGCGGGGATCAGACGATTCTGTGGGTGCTGGTGTTCTGCATCCTGGTCGTCGCCGTCGCGGGCACGCTGATCTGGACGCTGCTGGACCGCCGTCGCGCCGATTACCGGCGGCCGGCCGGGTGGTTTCTGCTGCTTCTCCGGCTGTGTGTGGCCGGTCAGATGCTCAACTACGGTTTCGCCAAGGTCATCCCCACCCAGATGCCCGAACCGATGCTGTCGACGCTGCTGGAGCCGTACGGCAACCTGACGCCGATGGGGGTGCTGTGGAATCAGGTCGGGATGAGCCCGACCTACGAGATCCTGCTCGGCGCCGCGGAACTGCTGGCCGGGATTCTGCTGTTCATTCCGCGCACGGCGACGGTGGGCGCGATGCTGACGCTGGTGAGTATGGCGCAGGTCTTCGTGCTGAACATGACCTTCGACGTGCCGGTCAAGATCCTGTCCGGACATCTGATGCTGATGTCGATGGTGTTGCTCGCTCCGCAGGCGCGGCGGCTGCTGGACGTGCTGGTGCTCGATCGCCCGGTCGGCCGCTCGACGGCGCCGTACCCGTTCCGCACCCGCCGGGCCCGCTGGTTCGCGGCGCTGGCGCAGATCGGGATCGGGATCTGGGTGGCGGTGGCTCTGACCCACGTGAGCCTGCAGTTGTGGGACGAGGGCCCGGGGCGCACGAAACCGCCGCTGTACGGGATCTGGCAGGTCGACGAATTCAGCCGGGACGGGCAGCCGGTTGCGCCGCTGCTCACGGACCGGGACCGGTGGCAGCGCGCGGTATTCGACTTCGACGGGGTCATGCGATATCAGCGGATGGACGCGACGTTCGTGCCGGTGCAGGTGACGGTCGACACCGGCGCCCATCGTCTGGACCTGCACGCCATGCCCGGTGGCGATCGGCAATCCGTGACCTCCGGCGGCTTCGCCTACGAACAGCAGGGACCGGACCGGCTGCGGTTCACCGGCGACCTGGACGGGCATCCGGTCACGGTGACCTTCCGGCGCCAGGACCCGGACGCCTTCCCGCAACGCAGCCGCGGCTTCCATTGGATCCAGGACGCACCCGAGGGGTGAGGTCAGCCGGCTGTCGCGCCGATCTGATTGCCCCAGTGCGGATTCGGGGCATAGAACTCCCCGGTGCCGGGGGCGAAGGCGGCCGCCGCCCCGGCGCATCCCCACAGCCGGGCCGCCAGCCACGCCGTCGGATAGCCGAGGTAGCCGTACACGCCGTCGGTGCACGGCGACGAGGCCCGGGCGCAGCCGGGTTGGCCTTGGACATCGTTGTGGTTGGGGCCGACCAGTGTGCCCCACGCCTTCGTCACCGAAGCCGGCGTGGCCTCGTAGTAATCCTGGTTGGACTGCAGGCCCGGAAGCGCCCACAACTTCTGCGAGGGCGAGATCAGCGCGTCGTCGGAGCCGTTGACGAAGAACACCGAACCGCCCGCCAGGCGGCGAGTGTCGGTGCAGCTCAACCGGTTCGAGCAGAACGACTGGGCGGGCAACTCGATCGGCACGGCGGTGCGAATCAGCCCGCCGGACTCGATCATCGCGTTGAGCGCCCCGGTGGCGCCCTGGGAATGTCCGACGGCGCCGATCGCCGAGGTGTCGAGCCGATCGTGGAAGACGCTCGCGGGATCGGCGGCCCGCTCGATGAGATACCGTGCCGCACCGGCGATGTCGACGCCGGAGCCGGTACTGCGATTCTCGGTCGCGATCACCACGAAACCCCAGGACGCCAGATGCCGCAGCAGATAGGCGTACTGCCGAGGTTGCGCGGCCGTGCCATCGCCCCAGGTGATGATCGGATGACGAGGGCCGCGCGCGGCGACATCGGTCGGATACCAGATGTCGTAGGCGGCGCCGGTGCTGTCGCAGCAGCCGAATCCGTAGTGCTCGGTGACCTGCCACGGCCCCGGCTCCGAGTAGCGGGCCTCGGTCGGACCGCTCGCGCGATAGGGGTCCTGCGCATACGCGGTGGCGGCCACCGCGGCGGCAACCGACACCGTCACCAGCACGGTCAGAAGCTGCAACACCGCTCGTCGCATGTTCGCAGCATAGAACGCGCCGAGCGCACTCTGACGCACGGCGGCGAGCGGGAATGAGTGTGCGCGACGCCCGGTTGTGTCGTGGCATGGGTGCTGAACTCTCCGACGACCTGAAGAAGATCCTCGACGACACAAAGGTTTTCGCCACGCTGGCGACGATCGGCCGCGACGGGCAGCCGCATCTGACCGTCATCTGGCTCCTGCGCGAGGGCGAGGACCTGGTGTACTCCACCACAGTCTCGCGGCAGCAGTACAAGAACGTGGTGCGCGACCCGCGGGTGACGATCATGATCAACCCGCCGGACAATCCGTACGCCTACGCGGAGATCCGCGGCACCGCCACCGTCACGCCCGACCCCGGCAAGGCCCTGCCCGACCGGCTGTCGGCGAAATACACCGGCCTGCCGTACGTGGAATTCAATCCCGCCTCCGTCGACGACGCCGAGCGAGTGATCGTCCGGGTGACCCCGGAATGGGTCAACGGCCGCCTCTGAGGCGACTCCCGATGCGACCGAATTCACGTCGTGTAATTCTGTGAGATGAGTCTCGACTGTGATACGGCGATCGTTGCAGAGCCGGTGTAACCCCTGCAGGATGGCGGGAGCGGCAGCCTCCGTCGCATCAACTTCGCAGGTAGAGGGAGTTTCACTTGGCTTCGTCAGGTCGCAGACAGAGTAGACGCACCGCGCGCCGGGCCGGGCTGCGCACGGCAGCCGCGGCCGCCGCCGCACTGGCGGCGCTCACCGGCACGGGCGCCGGTGTCGCCGCCGCCCGTCCGGTCGGCGCGTTCGACGTGGGCGGGGCGATCGAGAAGGAATACGACCGCGCGGGCGGTACCGCCGTCTTCGGCAACCCGACCGGACCGGAATCCGACGCGAACGGCGGTAAATTCCAGGTCTTCGACCGCGGCTGCTCGATCTACTGGTCCGTGGGCACCGACGCCCACGCGATCTGCGGCCTGATCCGCGACAAGTGGGGCTCGATGGGCTGGGAGAACAGCCCGCTGGGCTTCCCGCTCACCGACGAGGCCAAGGCGGGCAAGGACGGCCAGGGCCGCTTCACCCGATTCCCCGGCGGCGTCATCGTGTGGTCGGCGAACACCGGCGCGCACCCGGTGTGGGGATCGATTCTCGGCATGTGGGAAGGCAGCAAGGCCGACGGCGGCCGCTACGGCCTGCCGACCAGCGACGAATACGACTACAACGGCGGCAAGGCCCAGGATTTCCAGGGCGGCAGGATCACCTGGAAGCCCTGATAACCCCTGCTTGTGGCGTCGCGATGGGTGATTGCGGAATTCGCCCGGCCACGCCGTAGGCTGAAACCTTGTGCCGAATACGACAGACGACCAGCAATCCGGTGACCCGAACTATGTCGTCGGGCTCGATCTGGCCGGCCGCCGCGTCGTCGTCGTGGGTGGCGGCTCCGTAGCCCAGCGCCGACTCGGACTGCTCATCGCGAGCGGGGCCGATATCGAGGTGATCAGCCGGACGGTCACCCCCGCGGTGGAGGGTATGGCCACCTCCGGTCAGCTGCGCATCTCCCAGCGGGCCTACGCCGACGGTGATCTCGACGGCGCCTGGTACGCGATCGCCTGCACCGACGAGCCCGAGACCAATGCCGCCGTGGTCGAGGAGGCCACCCGCCGCCGTATCTTCTGCGTGCGCGCCGACAACGCCCGCCTCGGCACCGCCGTGACTCCCGCCAGCGCCCGCTACGACGGGCTGACGCTCGCGGTACTGGCCAGTGGACGGCACCGCCGATCGGCCGCGGTGCGCACCGCACTGCTGGAAGCGCTGCAATCGGGTGTGGTCACCGACGACTCCGAACCCGTGGCGCCCGGCGTCGCGCTGGTCGGCGGCGGGCCGGGCGACCCCGATCTGATCACCGTGCGGGGTCGCCGGCTGCTCGCCCGCGCCGATCTGGTCGTCGCCGACCGGCTGGCGCCGCCGGAACTGCTCGCCGAACTCGGACCGCACGTGGAGGTCGTCGACGCGGCGAAGATCCCGTACGGCCGCGCGATGGCGCAGGAGGCGATCAATACCGCCCTCGTCGAGGGTGCCAAGGCCGGCAAATTCGTGGTCCGGCTCAAGGGCGGTGATCCGTACGTCTTCGGCCGCGGCTACGAGGAACTCGAGGCGTGCGTGGACGCCGGGGTACCGGTGACCGTGGTTCCGGGCGTCACCTCCGCGATCTCGGTGCCCGCCCTGGCCGGTATTCCGGTGACCCACCGCGGCGTCACCCACGAATTCGTGGTGGTGAGCGGGCACATCCCGCCCGATCACCCGGATTCGCTGGTGGACTGGCCCGCGCTGGCCCGGCTGCGCGGCACCCTCGTCCTGCTGATGGGTGTGGAACGCATCGAGAAGTTCGCCGCCGCGCTCGTCGACGGTGGCCGCGCCGCCGACACGCCCGTCACCGTCGTCCAGGAAGGTAGCCTGCGCACCCAGCGGATCGTGCGCGCGGAGCTGTCCACGGTCGCCGAACGTGTACGCGTCGAGGGCATCCGGCCCCCGGCGATCATCGTCATCGGCCCGACCGCGGGCTTCACCGCGGGCGCGCCGGATGCCGACGAGCAGGCCGGTTAGGTCCGCGGTGCGTGCCCGGGACAGGGGCACGGCCCGGTCGAGTGTCGCGCGGACAACGCGAGTACGCGTTCGGCTGGCCGGTGCCGATATCCGTTACAGTGAGTCACTGTGCTCGATAACCCCGCTGCGACGATGCAATATCCGGTGACGAAGCGGGCCTTCGGGTTGCCGATCCTGGTCCTGTCCGGCCTGCAGTTGATGGTCGTCCTGGACGGCACGGTCGTGATCCTGGCGCTGCCCGCCCTGCAACGTCATCTGGGCCTGACCAGTTCGGGCAGTGCGTGGACGGTCACCGCCTACGGTCTCACCTACGGCGGGCTGATGCTGCTGGGTGGCCGCCTCGGCGACTCGTTCGGGCGCAAGAAGATGCTGCTGCTGGGTGTTTCGTTCTTCACCCTGGCCTCACTGCTGTGCGGGCTGGCGCAGAACGAGGCCATGTTGATCGGCGCGCGGGCCCTGCAGGGCACCGGCGCCGCGATCGCCGCACCCGTGGCGATGGCGCTGGTGGTCAGCACCTTCGCACCCGGACCGCCGCGCAACCAGGCGATCGCCATCTTCGGTTCGATGATGGGTGTGGGCTCGGTCGGCGGTCTCGTCGTCGGCGGCGCTCTCGCCGAATGGAACTGGCGGCTGATCTTCCTGATCAACGTCCCGATCGGGCTCCTGATCCTCCTCGGCGCGGCCTTCCAGCTGCACGATTCGGCCCTCCACCGGCTGCCCCTGGACGTGCGCGGCGCCTTCCTCGGCACGCTCGGCTGTGTCGGCGTGGTGTTCGGTGCGACCGAGGGCCCCGACCTCGGCTGGACCAGCCCGTACGTCATCGGCGCGCTGATCGCCGGTCTGCTGCTGCTGGTGGCGTTCGTGCTGGCCGAACGGTCGGCCGTCAATCCGCTGCTGCCGCTCACCCTCTTCCGCGATCGCGACCGCTCGATCACGTTCATCGCGCTGCTGCTGGGCTCCGGCGTCCTCGGCGCGATGACCTACTTCGTCGCGCAGTTCCTGCAGAACGTCGTCGGCTACAGCCCGCTCGTCGCCGGTCTGGCCTCGATCCCGTTCACGATCGGCGCCGGCATCGGTACCGGCGCGGCATCCAAGGCCGCGCTGATGGTCCGGCCGCGCTGGCTGCTCGCGGGTGCCGCGGCCGTCCTGGCGGGGGCGCTGTTCTTCGGCTCCACCCTGGACCGCTCCGTCGAATATCTGCCGACCCTGCTGGTGCTGCTGGCGGTGGTCGGTATGGCGATCGGTTTCGTGATCGTGGTCGGGCCGCTGTGCCTGCTGGTGGGCGTACCGGTGAACGAGGTGGGCCCGCTGTCGGCGATCGGCCAGATGATCCTCACTCTCGGCACCCCCTTCGCGGTCGGCCTGCTGACGCCGCTGGCGGCCTCGCGCACGCTCTCGCTCGGCGGCCGGACCGACCGGACGTCGAATCTGACGCCCACCGAGGTCTCGGCGCTGTCCAGCGGTTACACGTTCGTCTTGCTCATCTGCGCGATCGGCGCCGTGATCATCGGTCTGCTGGTGCTCACACTGCGCTACACGCCACAGCAGCTCGCCCAGGCCCAGCACGCGCAGGAGGAAGCGCAGCAGGTGTAGCGCCCTCTGGGCGGTCGATATCGGCTCAGCGGCGATCGAACAGTTCCAGCAGTTCGGTTCTGCCGAAGACGGTCGCCGATTCCCGGGCCGACGGGGTGCCGGCGTCCGGGTCGGCCCCGGCCGCCAGCAGGGCCTTCAGAATGTCGTCCGCACCCTTGAATACCGCTCCCGCGGCCGGTGTCTGGCCGCGGTCGTTGGCTCTGTCGGGATCGGCACCGCGTTCGAGCAGTGCGGTCACGGCCGCCCGATGGCCGTGGTAGGCGGCCAGCATCAGCAGGGTGTCGCCGTTGTCGTTGGTCAGATTCACCGGGACGCCCGCGTCGATATACGCCGCGAGCGTCGCGGCCTCGCCCGTGCGGGCCAGCTCGAAGAGCTTGGTCGCCAGCTCGACCAGGTCCGGATCCACGCCGTCGGTAGCCACGGGCCATTACTACCATGGCGGGGCGACGGCCCGGGGGACCGGCGACCTGTCCGTCGATCGGCGCTCGATCAGTTGTAGGAGCGCGCGACCCCGTCGAGAAGGTGTTCCAGGGTGTCGTAGGTCGGAGGGTCGACGACGTCGACCACACCTGGGGCGACCGGAATGTGGTGTTCGGCGGTCACGGCGGTGAACTGGGCCGGATCGGCGGTGCGGAAGCCGTGCTCGGCGGCCAGTCGCTGCAATTCGGGATCGGTGCTCAGCAGCTGTCCGACCCGGTCGCCGGTGGCGGTCAGCGGGACCAGCGTGTGCCGGGACAGCACCGTCGGGGACGGGTACAGCATCACCGCGTCGGGGGGCAGTTTGCCGGCGACGGCGGCCTCCACGAACTGCGATTCGTATCCCCACACCATGGGTGTGGGACCCATTCCGGCGGCGAGATATTCGCCGAACGGTCCCGCGCTCGAGTTCTCGGTGTATCCCTGTCTGGTGAACAGTCGCGACACCTTCGAGAGGACGAAATTCTCGGCGGCCGGGCCCTGCACGATCGCATCGTCGTTGGCGACGTAGGCGGCCACCGCCAGATACATCGCCGCCGAATTGGAGCTCCGCGGGTCGGTGGTGGAGATCAACACGTTCTTGCGCACCGGGTATGCGGTGTTGCCCTCCAGCTGATCCCACTGCGTGCCCTGCTGCGTGAGATCGAGATACCGCCGCATATCGAACGTGGGTACCGGCCCCTGCCGGACGATTCCCGCGCGGGCGAGCAGATCCACGATCGGCCGGAAACTCGCGACCACCATCGGCGAGGAGAACGGCGTGTATTTCGCGGTGATCCCGCGTTCGCGCTGAATCCGTTCGGCGGCGAGGCTGCTCGACGGGAAGGCGAAGTCGTCACCGTCCAGCTTCACCGACGTCGCGATCTGCCGCGATCCGGCCGGGTCGACCTCCAGCCGAATTCCCTTGCGCGCCAAGGCGTCCACTACGCGCGGGTCGGTGAACAAGCCCATCTTCTCCGACCCGACCACGCCGTGCGCGGTGGTCAGCGCGGGAGCCAGGGCGGGGGTGGCGTTGTCGCCGCCGCGGAAGCCGAAGGCCACCACCAGCGCGACGACCACGACGACCACCGCTGCCGCTACGGCCAGGATCCGAGGCTGTCGCAACGTGGTCACCAGGCCCGGTGTGGCCGTTGGGTCGGTGGCCGGGCTCGGCGCGGTCTCGCGATCCGGCTCCGGCGGAGCGTCACTCGCGGGCGATGTCTGCGCCACGGTCGTCGGTTTCGACGGTTCGACGGGGGAGTGGGCGGAGGCGATCGCGACGTCGGATATCGCGGAAACCGCCGGCGTTTCGAGGTCTTCGCGCTCGTCCGCCGTGGTCTCGACCGGAACCTCGGCGGCCGCGTCGGGAAGCGAATGGCGTTGAGGTGTAGCGCTTTCGGTCCGGTCGGTAACCGACTGGTCTGCGCCCGCGTCGCGGCTGTCGGCGGATGCGGCGCGGTCGGCGGGCGGCCCGGGCTCGGAGGCGGACGCGTCGGAGATGTCCTCCTCGATCGAGGGAGCCGAGACCCGTTCCGGAACTACCGGCGCGGCAGCGTATTCGAGCTCGTGCGAGTAGTCCTCGGCCTTGGGCTGCGGTGGGGTGTGCTGCAATTCGCGGCGCACGATGCGTTCCACCAGAATCGGCACGAAATCGCGCACGGCGTGGCCGTCGAAGCGCCGGCGCACCTGGCCGACCAATTCCTGTACCAATTCCGGGGAATGGCTGCTGCCGTAATGGCCGACCAGTCGATCGGTCAACTGACGCAGTGCCTTTTCTTCACGGTCGGTGGCGTCACCCACGCCGAACTCCTCGCCCAATCGCATCCCAACGGCAGCGGTCGGCCGGCCGCGCCGAGGTTACGATAGCGAGCCGGAATGCCCGTTCCGTGCGGCCATGTTTCGGCCCTGCTTCCCTGAAATGTGCTGGTGGAGCGGCATTTTTCGGCGATTGTTCCCGTGGTTGGGCAGGTCGCATTCGGCTCGAATTACGTCGGCGGTCACCGAGAATTCACTCACGTGAGGACCAGCAGTTCGCTCGACGACGCGATTTCCACACGCAGCCCGGCCTTTTCGGCTATCCGCGCCAGCGCCCGGATATCGCCGGGTTCGGCGCGGGTCGATACCAGGGCCCGCGCCAGCAGCCCCTTGTGATGTTTGTTGAAATGGCTCACCACCGTGCGGCTGCCGTCCGGGCGTTCGGTCAGTACGGTCGCGGTCACCGCGCCGGGCAACCGCCCCAACTGCTGATAGGTCCCCGAACGCAGGTCTACGACCAGCTGACCGGCCGTCGCTTCCCGCAATGCCGGGGCCAGCACCGGTTTCCACAGCGACGCCAGCGTCGGCAGTCCCGGCAGCTTCGAACCGCCCGAGAGCCGATATCCCGGAATCGCGTCCCCCGCGCGGACGACCCCGAACAGCGCTGAACCGATCGCCAGCCGCTGCTCGGCGCGAGCGCGCTGCGTCTTGGTCAGCGAACCTGCGTCGAGTGCGTCGTAGAGCACTCCGGTGTAGCGCCGCAGGGCGGGTGTGGTCGCGGCGGTCCGCAGCGACGCGTTGCGGGCGAGTGCGGTCTGCAAACCCTCCGCGCCCGCGCCGGTCGCCTTCCCCAACCCCAATGCCGCCCGCGCCGCCTCCGGGTCCGCGGACAATTCGATCAGCTCGGTGATCAGCTTGTCCCGTACGGCGGTGAGCTGCGGTAACCACAGGGAATCCAGATCGAGCGGACCGAGAGTTCCGCCGTCGGACTTGGTTTCGGAAGGAGGCAGAATCACCAGCACGAGCCGATACGGTAATGCCCTGCAGGCATCCACGCAGCAGCGGCTAGTCTGTGCATCCGTGATCACCCGTCTCTCGCACCTGTTCCTGCGCACCCTGCGCGACGATCCCGCCGACGCCGAGGTGCCCAGCCACAAACTTCTGGTCCGCGCCGGATATGTGCGCCGGATCGCGCCGGGCGTCTATTCGTGGTTGCCGCTGGGCTTGAAGGTGCTGCGCAAGGTCGAGGACGTGGTGCGCCAGGAGATGGACGCGATCGGCGGCCAGGAGATTTCGCTGCCCGCACTGCTGCCGCGCGAGCCGTACGAAACCACCAATCGCTGGACCGAATACGGCGACAGCCTTTTCCGCCTGCAGGACCGTAAGGGCGCCGACATGCTGCTCGGGCCCACCCACGAGGAATTGTTCGCCCTGACGGTCAAGGGCGAATACAACTCTTACAAGGATCTGCCGGTCACGCTCTACCAGATTCAGACCAAGTACCGCGACGAGGAGCGGCCGCGCGCCGGAATTCTGCGGGGCCGCGAATTCGTCATGAAGGATTCCTATTCCTTCGATCTCGACGAGGACGGCCTGAAGGCCAGCTATGCCGCACACCGCCAGGCATATCAGCGCATCTTCGCCCGGCTCGGGGTCGAATACGTGATCGTCGCCGCCACCTCCGGTGCGATGGGTGGTAGCGCCTCCGAGGAATTCCTGGCCAGCAGCCCGATCGGCGAGGACACCTACGTGACCTGCCGCGAATCGGGGTACGCGGCCAATGTGGAGGCCGTGGTGACGCCCGCGCCGCCGGAGCTTCCGATCGAGGGGCAGCCGGCCGCCGTCGTGCACGACACCCCGGGCACACCGACCATCGCGTCGCTCGTCGACTGGGCCAACGACGCCGGGATCGCCGAACAGTACGGCCGCCCGGTGACCGCCGCCGACACGTTGAAGAACGTCATGGTGAAGTTGCGCCACCCCGATGGCAAGGCCGAGATCGTCGGTATCGGCGTGCCCGGTGATCGCGAGGTCGACGCCAAGCGGCTCGGCGCGAGCCTCGAGCCCGCCGAGGTGGAGTTGCTCACCGACGAGGACTTCGCCGCCAACCCGTTCCTGGTGAAGGGGTACATCGGTCCGAAGGCGCTGCTGGACAACGATGTTCGCTATCTGGTCGACCCGCGTGTGGTGGCCGGCACGTCGTGGATCACCGGTGCCGACGCCTCCGGCAAACATGTCGTCGGACTCGTCGCGGGCCGCGATTTCACCCCCGACGGCACGATCGAGGCCGCCGAGGTCCGCGACGGTGACCCCTCGCCCGACGGCCGCGGCGTGCTGCACTCGGCGCGCGGTATCGAGATCGCCCACATCTTCCAGCTCGGCTACAAGTACACCGATGCGTTCGAGGTGGACGTGCTCGGTGAGAACGGCAAACCGGTCCGGCTCGTCCAGGGCTCCTACGGCGTCGGCGTCTCCCGGATGGTCGCGGTGATCGCGGAGCAGATGCACGACGAGAAGGGCCTGCGCTGGCCGGCCGAGGTCGCCCCCTTCGACGTGCACGTCGTCATCGCCAACAAGGACGAGGCGGCCCGCGCCGGGGCCGAGGAGGTCGTCGCCGGTCTGGACGCCCAGGGCCTGGAGGTGCTGTTCGACGACCGTACCGCCTCACCCGGCGTCAAGTTCAAGGATGCCGAATTGCTCGGCATGCCTTGGGTTCTCGTCATCGGCCGGGGCTGGGCCGACGGCAAGGTGGAACTGCGGAACCGCTTCACCGGGGAATCCGAGGACATTCCGGCGGCCGCGGCCGTCGACACCGTGCTCGCGAAGATTCGCGGCTGATCACTCGCGTGCACCCGGTCGTCACGACCGGGTGCACCCCTGCGGTCCCGGTGCCGGCGACGCGCGCTACGGCAGCGGAAGGCAGGAGCTGCCGGTGTTCAGGCCGCTGCCCACGACGTCGACGGTGATATAGCTGCTGGACGTGTAACTTCCGGGCGTGAACTGCTGTGCCGTGATGTTCTGCCGCCCGGTGTATTTCGGCGTCCACGCCATGGTCACCGTGCCGTTCTCGGGGTGAAAAACCGGAGTGCCCGCGATGGGTTCGCCGTTACCCGGGACCGAGCCGCCACTGTTGATGAACGTCACCGCGCCGCCATCCGGCACCGGGGTGTCGAGCGTCGCGGTCAGCGTGGCGGAACATCCGGTTCGCAACCCGTCCGCCCCGGCGTCGACACGCACGCCCGTGACGTCGGCGTCCGCGACGCTCACGGCGAGCAGCGATCCGAGCGCCCCGGCGGCCGCCGCCGCACCGATCCGTCGTATCCCCACGGCCATTCCCGTTCTCCCTTCGACGTATCCCCGCGGCGTACACCGCATACCGCAGCACGCTACCGGTGTGCCGGGTCCGCGCGGGGTGCGCGGATACCGGGGGCGATCGTGCGGCCGGGCAGCCGGCCCGGGCTCAGGGCCGGCCCGGGAACGGTGTGGTCGCGGGATTCACGCCGAGGATCGACTGCCAGGTGGCCAGGCGGGTG
Source organism: Nocardia mikamii NBRC 108933 (assembly GCF_001613505.1). Classification (GTDB taxonomy): domain Bacteria; phylum Actinomycetota; class Actinomycetes; order Mycobacteriales; family Mycobacteriaceae; genus Nocardia; species Nocardia mikamii. Next base: position 90,609 of record NZ_BDCM01000014.1, on the reverse strand, counting down.
GCGCATTCGGTGAGGGCCTCGGTACCGGTGCGGCGCAGATCCGCGGTGGTGGAGTGTTCCACGACCGCACGCCAGGCGACCGCGGTGTCGGTTTCGACGGTGACCGCGAGTTTGGCCGCGGGGATGGGATCGTCGACCGCGAAGGGCGGGGTGTAGGCCGCGGCGGGCGCCGGGACGCTCGCACCGGCCGCCTTCAGCGCGTCGGCGGTGGCATCGCGGCGGGCGCGGTGGGTCGCGGTGAACTCGGCGACGATCTTCGCCCGCTCCGGGGACGCGTAGGCCGCGATGAGGCCGTAGGCGTAGACGGCGGTGTATTCGGCGTTCAGCGCGTCGAGCAGCGCCTGCTGATCGGTACTCACGCCAGCACCACCGCCACGTGGGCGCCGCAGCAGGCGCTGATCGAGGCGAGCAGGCCGGCACGGTATCCGGTCTGGGTCGTGGCCACCTCGGCCGCGGAGTGCTGGGAGTCGGTGAGCCGGGCCCGCAGCGCGGCGACGGTCGGTGGCGGGGTGGGAGCGGGCGGTTCGGCGACGGGTGGGGTCGCGGATTTCGGTTTCGTGCCGTCCCCGTACACGCCTACCGCGCGGTCGATTTCGGTGCGCAGCGCATCGGCGTGCTGGGCGCGCTGTGCGGCGACGACGGTCAGCGCGGCGGTGTGTTCCGGTGCGGCGGCGATCGCCGCCTTCGCCCACACGGCGTCGGTGCGCGCCGATTCCTCCTGCGACACAAGCACATCCGGCGCGGACGGCTTGTCGTCCGAACAGGCCGCGACCGCGCTCACGGCGACGAGCGCGACCACGCCGCCTCCGGCCGAGCGCAACAGCGAGCGACGGTCGAGGCGCGGGGGAACGGTCCGATCCGGCGGCACCGGAATCACATCGAGACGGCTGGGCACGCCTACATCGTGCCAGTGATCATCATTCGCCCCCGCGCCCAGCCCGCCGGCATGCCGCGCTCGCGGCCGTCCGCGCCGGGCCCGCCTTCCGTCCGCCCAGCTGAGCCCGGGTGCTGTCGTCGGTGCGCGCCCCGGCCTCGCCGGGGAATGGTCCCGTCCGGAAGGGGTGTGGTCCGTCGGCCGGTCCGTTCGCCGTGCCCGAGGCGGTCCGGCGGACCGCGGGCGCGCAGCAGAACTCGACCCGGGCCGACTCGACCGGGTTGGCTGGTCCTTTACACTCTTGCAGCGCGTTACGCTAGACCTCCGGCGGAACAATCCGCGGGACATGCGCGCCGACCACGCCGGACCAGGACCGATACCGCGTCACAACTGAACCAGGAGCCGCCCCATATGCCGATGCCGACCGAGGAAAGGGTGAGCCAGCTCGTTGCTGGGCTCGTCGAACGCCGAGGGCTCGACCTCGAGGGCGTGCACATCACGGCCGCGGGCGGGCCGCAGGCGCGGGTGACGGTGACCGTCGACGGCGACGAAACCGTCGATCTGGACACGATCGCGGAAGTGAGTTCCGAGATCTCCGAAGCGCTCGACGAGGCCGCCGATGTCGGCGAAACCCCCTATCTGCTGGAAGTCACCACCCCGGGTGTCGAGCGCCCGCTGACCGCCCCGCGGCACTGGCGACGGGCTCGCGGTCGCAAGGTGCGGGTGCGGATGCGGTCCGGGGCGCAGACCCCCGACGGCCCGTCCAGCTTCGACGCCCGGGTCGGCGCGAGCACCGATACCGAGGTGGCCCTGGTGCTCGGCGGCAAACGTGCGCCCCACCGGGTGAGCGTGCCGCTGGCCGATATCGAATCCGCGGTCGTCCAGGTGGAGTTCTCGGCACCCGGTGCGGCGGAAATGGAACTCGCCGGGGGCGTGGCCGCGGGCCGTCCGGAACCGGGCGCCGCCGATCAGGCCGTCGATCCGGCCGCACCCGCCGCCCGTGAAGAACACTCAGTAGTTGCGCCGACCGAAGGGATCGTGGAATGAACATCGAAATCGAAGCCCTGCGTGCGATCGTCGCCGATAAGGGAATCTCGATGGAGACAGTGCTCTCCGCGATCGAGTCGGCTCTGCTGACCGCCTATCGGCACACCGAGGGCCATGAGCCCAACGCACGCATCGACATCAACCAGAAGACCGGCGTGGTGCGCGTGATGGCCACCGAGACCGACGCCGACGGCAACGTCGTCTCCGAATGGGACGACACTCCCGAGGGTTTCGGCCGCATCGCCGCCACCACCGCGCGCCAAGTCGTGCTGCAGCGGCTGCGCGACGCCGAGAACGAGAAATCCTTCGGTGAGTTCTCGACGCACGAGGGCGATATCGTCGGCGGCGTCGTCCAGCGCGACGCCCGGATGAACGCCCGCGGCACGGTCGTGGTGCGCATCGGCAGCGAGGCCAACGGCGCCGAGGGACTGATCCCGCCGGCCGAGCAGGTCCCCGGCGAGACCTACGAGCACGGCGACCGCATCAAGTGCTACGTCTACGGCGTCTCCCGCGGCGCGCGCGGCCCGCAGATCACGCTGTCGCGCACGCACCCGAATCTGGTGCGCCGGCTCTTCGCGCTCGAGGTGCCCGAGATCGCCGACGGGTCGGTGGAGATCGTCGCCGTGGCCCGCGAGGCCGGCCACCGCTCCAAGATCGCGGTGCGCTCCACGGTGCCCGGCGTGAACGCCAAGGGCGCGTGTATCGGCCCGATGGGGCAGCGCGTGCGCAACGTGATGAGCGAGCTGGCGGGCGAGAAGATCGACATCATCGACTGGGCCGAGGATCCGGCCGCCTTCGTCGGGAATGCGCTGAGCCCGTCGAAGGTTGTGTCGGTCACGATCGTCGATCCGGAGGCCCGTGCCGCCCGGGTCGTGGTCCCCGATTTCCAGCTGTCGCTGGCGATCGGCAAGGAAGGTCAGAACGCCCGGCTGGCCGCGCGGTTGACCGGTTGGCGCATCGATATCCGCTCCGACGCCGCCCCCGACGTGGCCGGATCGCCGCGGCCGCACGCCCAGCACGGGTAGGCCGCGCCGGGACGGCAGCGCGAGTGCGGAAGTCAACCAGGGGCTGGATGCGGAGATCGGGACATGGCAGCGGTACAGTGGACACAGGCTCAGCGCGAGTCTTCGGTATCCGCACTTTCCGCCCAGGTCGGTGCTCGGGTGAAAACCCGAACTCCCGGCCCGGCCCGGACCTGTGTCGGATGCCGGAAACGCGAGCTGGCCGCCGATCTGTTGCGGGTCGTGGCGCAATCGCCCGGCAGCGCTCCCGACAGGGACGCCGTCGTCGCGATCGTTCCCGATCCGCGGCGCAGACTTCCCGGGAGGGGTGCCTGGTTGCACCCCGTTTCGGCTTGTCTGAGCATGGCAGAGCGGCGCCGAGCGTTCGGCAGAGCGCTACGAGTGTCCGGAAAACTGGATATCTCAGCCCTGGAGCACTACGTCGAGAACAGGCACGAGCACTCATGAGCACACCGTGAAGTACCAACGATGAACGGCCATCGAAGATAACCCGAGGTCGTGCGGGCGTCCTGACCCCTGAACGGGGAGCAAGAGACTGTCGCGCTCGACCTCTCAGTGAGGAGAGCAGTGGCAGGCAAGGCCCGCGTGCACGAGTTGGCTAAAGAACTCGGTGTCACGAGCAAAGAACTACTCGCAACGCTCAAGGAGCAGGGCGAGTTCGTGAAGTCGGCGTCGTCGACGGTGGAGGCACCCGTCGCGCGTCGGCTCCGGGAGTCGTTCGCGGCGAAGTCCGCCCCGTCCAACGGCTCCGCGAAATCCTCCGCGAAACCCGGTCCCGCCCAGGCACGTCCGGCAGCCAAGCCGGCCGCCGGTGCGACCCCGGGCCCGCGTCCCGGTCCGCGTCCGGCTCCGGCTGCGACTCCGGCTGCGGCCCAGGCCGATTCGGCCCCCGCGGCCGAAACCCCCGCGGCGGCAGCACGTCCCGATGCGGTGAAGCCCGGACCGGCCGTCAAGCCGGGTCCGAAGCCGGCCGCTCCGGCGGCCTCCGCGAGTGCGGCGCCGTCGGCGTCCGCCCCGTCGGCTCCGGCGCAGCAGCCCGGTGCTCGTCCGGCCCAGGGCGCGCCGCGTCCCGGCCAGCCGCGCACTCCGGGTGGGCAGCAGGGTGCGCCGCGTCCGGCGGCGCCCGGCCCCAAGCCCGGTCCGAAGGCCCCGCGGGTGGGCAACAATCCGTTCTCGTCGGCCCCCGAGCGCCCGGCGCCGCGTCCGGCTCCCGGCCCGCGTCCGGGGCCCGGTCAGGGTGCGCCGCGTCCGGGTCAGGGCGGTCCGCGTCCCGGCCAGGGTGGTCCGCGTCCGGGCCCGGGTCAGGGCGCGCCGCGTCCGCCGGCCGGTCAGGGCGGTCCCCGTCCCGGTGGCCCGCGTCCGTCTCCCGGCTCGATGCCGCCCCGGCCGAATCCGGGTGCGATGCCCGCTCGTGCGGCCCGTCCGGGCCCGTCGGCGGGTCGTCCGGGTCGTCCCGGCGGTGCGCCGGGTGGCGGCGGCGGTCGTCCCGGTGGTGGCGGCGGCGGTAACTACCGCGGTGGCGGCGGTGCCGGTGGCGGCGGTGGCGCGGGTGCGCCCGTGGCCGGTGGTTTCCGCGGTCGTCCCGGTGGCGGCGGTGGTCGCCCGGGTGGTGGCGGCGGTCGCGGCGGTGCCGCGGGTGCCTTCGGCCGTCCCGGTGGCGCCCCCCGTAAGGGCCGCAAGTCGAAGCGGGCGAAACGCGCCGAATACGAGAACATGCAGGCGCCGTCGGTCGGCGGTGTGCGGCTGCCGCGCGGCAACGGCGAGATCATCCGTCTCGCCCGCGGCGCGTCGCTGTCGGACTTCGCCGAGAAGATCAACGCCAACCCGGCCTCGCTGGTGCAGGTGCTGTTCAACCTCGGTGAGATGGTCACCGCTACCCAGTCGGTCAACGACGAGATCTTCGAGCTGCTCGGCGGCGAGATGAACTACGTCGTGCACGTGGTCTCGCCCGAGGACGAGGACCGCGAGCTGCTGGAGAGCTTCGACCTCAGCTACGGCGAGGACGAGGGCGACGAGGAGGACCTGCAGGTCCGTCCGCCGGTCGTGACCGTCATGGGTCACGTCGACCACGGTAAGACCCGACTGCTGGACACGATTCGTAAGACCAACGTCCGCGAGGGCGAGGCCGGCGGTATCACCCAGCACATCGGCGCCTACCAGGTCCTCACCAACGTCAACGACGAAGAGCGCCTGATCACCTTCATCGACACCCCGGGTCACGAGGCGTTCACCGCCATGCGTGCCCGTGGTGCGAAGGCCACCGACATCGCGATCCTCGTGGTCGCCGCCGACGACGGCGTCATGCCGCAGACGGTGGAGGCCATCAACCACGCGCAGGCCGCGGACGTGCCGATCGTGGTGGCGGTCAACAAGATCGACAAGGAAGGCGCGAATCCGGAGAAGGTCCGCCAGCAGCTCACCGAATACAACCTGGTGGCCGAGGAGTACGGCGGCGACACCATGTTCGTCAACATCTCGGCGCGTCAGGGCACCAATATCGAAGCCCTGCTCGAGGCCGTGGTGCTGACCGCGGACGCGGCACTGGACCTGCGGGCCAACCCGGATATGGACGCCCAGGGTGTCGCCATCGAGGCGCATCTGGACCGCGGCCGTGGTCCGGTGGCCACCGTGCTGGTGCAGCGCGGTACCTTGCGCGTCGGCGACTCGATCGTGGCCGGTGACGCCTACGGTCGCGTCCGCCGCATGGTCGACGAACACGGCGAGGATGTGGACGCGGCGCTGCCGTCGCGTCCGGTGCAGGTCATCGGTTTCACCTCGGTGCCGGGCGCGGGCGACAACCTGCTCGTCGTCGAGGAGGACCGCATCGCCCGCCAGATCGCCGACCGGCGCAATGCGCGCAAGCGCAACGCTCTGGCCGCGCGCAGCCGCAAGCGGATCAGCCTGGAAGATCTGGACGCCGCTCTGAAGGAGACCTCGGAGCTCAACCTGATCCTCAAGGGCGACAACTCCGGTACGGTCGAGGCCCTCGAAGAGGCGCTGCTCGGCATCGAGATCAGCGACGAGGTCCGGCTGCGGGTCATCGACCGCGGTGTCGGTGGTGTCACCGAGACCAACGTCAACCTGGCCTCGGCGTCGAACGCGATCATCATCGGGTTCAACGTCCGGGCCGAGGGCAAGGCCACCGAACTCGCCAACCGCGAGGGTGTGGACATCCGCTACTACTCGGTGATCTACCAGGCCATCGACGAGATCGAGAAGGCCCTCAAGGGCATGCTCAAGCCGATCTACGAAGAGGCCGAACTGGGTCGCGCCGAGATCCGCGCGGTGTTCCGCTCCTCGAAGTTCGGCAACATCGCCGGCTGCATGATCACCTCCGGGACGGTCAAGCGCAACGCCAAGGCCCGCCTGCTGCGCGACAGCGTGGTGATCGCCGATACGACGATCCAGTCGCTGCGCCGGGAGAAGGACGACGCCACCGAGGTCCGCGAGGGCTTCGAATGCGGTATGACGTTGGGCTACAACGACATCAAGGAAGGCGACATCATCGAGGCCTACGAGCTTCGGGAGAAGCCGCGCGACTGAGTCGTCCATAGTGAACGAACGTCACGTTCGGTGCAGACATCGACCGAACGTGACGTTCGTTTCGCCGGGCGCCCGTTGCGACATGTGAAGAGGTGAGCCGTTGTTCGTCGGTGCATTGGAGTTCGACATCCTGCTCGGCGATGTGCACTCGTTGAAGGAAAAGCGGTCGGTGATCCGTCCGATACTGGCCGAACTGCAGCGCTTCGGCGTCAGCGCGGTCGAGGGCGGGGATCACGATCAACACCGCCGCTCACAGTTGGGCGTCGCGCTGGTCAGCTCCGAGATGGGACATCTCACAGCGGTGCTGGACAAGTGTGAACGCCACGTGGCGGCCCGTCCGGAGTTACAGTTGCTGGCAGTACGCCGCCGCATCTTCGGACCCGAAGACTGAATGACAAGTGAGGAGGGCCCGCCATGGTGGATCAGGCCAGGGCACGCCGACTCGCGAAGCGGATCGTCTCGATCGTCGGGACGGCGATCGAATACGAGATCAAGGATCCGCGGCTGCGTTTCGTCACCGTCACCGATGCCAAGGTGACCGGTGACTTGCGGGAGGCGACCGTCTATTACACGGTGATGGGTGAAACCCTCGCCGCCGAACCGGATTTCGCGGGCGCCGCGGCCGGACTGGAGAAGGCCAAGGGGGTACTGCGCTCCAAGGTGGGCGCGGCCACCGGGATCAAGTTCACGCCGTCGCTGAGTTTCGTCCTCGACACCGTGCCGGATGCGGCGCGCGAGATGGAACAGCTGCTGGCGAAGGCCCGCGCGCTCGACGAGAAGGTGGCGCAGGTCGCGGCCAATGCCACCCATGCCGGCGACGCCGATCCCTACAAACCCGACCCCGACGAGGAAGACTGACCGCCACGGCGGTCGATGCGGCGGACGGGCCGGGGTCGCGAGGCGGTGTCCCGGTTCTGTCGCCGGAGAATCGAGCTTGGAGATGACAGCTGTGACGTCGTCGGCGGATCCGGCCGCGGCCGTCGAGGTATTGGCGGCCGCGCGATCGGTGACCGTGCTGTGTCATGTGCAGCCGGACGCCGACACCGTCGGTAGCGGACTGGCATTGGCGCAGGTGCTGCATCGGCGCGGGGTGCCGGTGCAGGTGTCGTTCGCCGAGCCGGCCGAACTTCCGGCATCGATGCGCTCGCTGCCGGGCGTGGAGCATCTGGTGCCGGCCGAACAGGTCGCGGCGCGGGTGGATGTGCTGGTCACGGTCGACTGCGGCAGCGTCGGGCGCCTCGGCGCGCTCGCGGACCGAATCGACGGCGCCGCAACCACTGTCGTGATCGACCACCATCGCTCCAACACCCGCTTCGGCGATGTGAACCTGATCGACGAGACCGCGGAGTCCACCACCAGTGTGCTGGCGCGGCTGTTCGACGCCTGGGGTGAGGAGATCGACCGGGACATCGCGCACTGCCTGTTCGCCGGTCTGGTCACCGATACGGGGTGTTTCCGCTGGGGCGGCCCCGGCACCCATCTGCTGGCGGATCGTTTGCTGGCCACCGGAATCGACGGTGCGGGAATCACGCGCACGCTGATGGACACCCATCCCTTCGGCTGGTTGCCGATGTTGTCGCGGGTGCTCGGATCGGCGCGGCTGGAACCGCGCGCGGCCGGTGGCGCCGGACTCGTCTACGCCTTCGTTCACAGCGACGACTCCGACGGATTGCGGTCGGAGGAGGTGGAAAGCGTCATCGACGTCGTCCGCACCACCGCCGAGGCGGATGTGGCGGCGGTATTCAAGCAATCCCGCACCGATGCCGGCTGCTGGACGGTGTCGCTGCGCTCGCGTGACAGCGGTGTCGGTACCGGTGATGCCGTCGACGTCGCCCGCGTCGCGACCGGCCTGGGCGGAGGCGGCCACCGCTACGCCGCCGGCTATACGACCTACGGGACGTCCGACGACGTGGTGGCGGATCTGCTCGCGGAATTGGCCCCCGGCCGGAAGAGCTGAGCATGGGACGCGGCGGGTGGCCGGCAGCGGTCCCCGTGGACGTTCGCCGCGGTCTCCGGGGTCGGATCTGACGGCATGGTCGAGATACATCCCGAAGACGGTGTCACGGCCGTCGCCGGCGCCGCGCCCCACGATGCGGGTCCGCGCCGCATTCTCGGCATCGCGATCCCCACGCTGGGAGTGCTTGTCGCAGAACCGATCTACCTGCTGTTCGATATGGCGGTGGTGGGCCGGCTGGGGGCGCTGGCGCTCGCGGGCCTCGCCGTGGGCGGTCTGATCCTCGGACAGGTCAGCACCCAGTTGACCTTCCTGAGTTACGGGACCACCGCCCGCTCCGCCCGCCGCCACGGCGCCGGTGACGAACGGGGCGCGGTCGCCGAAGGGGTGCAGGCGAGTTGGCTCGCCGTGGCCGCCGGGCTGGCGATCGTCGTTGTGCTGCAGGTGTTCGCACGACCCGTCGTGAATGTGATCGCGGGCGGCGACGAGATCGCGGACGAGGCATTGCGCTGGTTGCGGATCGCGCTGTTCGGGGTTCCGTTGATCCTGCTGACCATGGCCGGTAACGGCTGGTTGCGCGGAGTGCAGCTGACGCGGCGGCCGCTGGTGTATGTGATTGCGGGACTGGTTGTTTCGGCACTGCTGTGCCCGCTGCTGGTGCACGGCCTGCTGGGCGCGCCCCGGATGGAACTGGCCGGCTCGGCGGTGGCGAATGTGGCCGGGCAGATGGTCTCGGGCGGATTGTTCGTGGCCGCGCTGGTGCGCCGGCGGGTGCCGCTGCGCCCGCATCCGCGGGTCATGCGCGCGCAGCTGGTGCTCGGCCGGGATCTGATCGTCCGGAGTCTGGCGTTCCAGGCCTGTTTCGTCTCGGCCGGCGCGGTCGCCGCCCGGTTCGGCGCCGCCTCGGTGGCCGCCCACCAGCTCGTGCTGCAACTGTGGAATTTCCTTGCCCTGACACTGGATTCGCTGGCCATCGCGGCGCAGACCCTCACCGGTGCGGCGCTGGGCTCCGGTGACGCCTCCGGCGCGCGCGTGCTGGCACGCCGGATCACGCTGTGGTCCACCCTCTTCGCGGTGGTGCTCGCGGTGGTCTTCGCCGCCGGATACACCGTCGTACCCCAGATATTCACCGGCGATCCGGCGGTTCTGGATCGGGTGCACGTCATCTGGTGGTTCTTCGTGCCACTCATTCCCGCCGCCGGAGTGGTCTTCGCACTCGACGGCGTACTGCTGGGCGCGGGCGACGCCTCGTATCTGCGCAACACGACGATGGCCGCTGCGCTGCTGGGTTTCCTGCCCGCCATCTGGCTGTCGCTGAGCTTCGACTGGGGTATCGCGGGAATCTGGTCCGGGCTGAGCGCCTTCATCCTGCTGCGCATGATCGCGGTCGGCGCACGCGCGTTGTCGGGGCGCTGGGCCCGCACCGGAACCGAGATTCCCCGGTCGGCGTGACCGCACACCCGGTCGATCGCCGCGCCGCCTGTTCGCCGACTCCGGAGCCGGGTATGCCCGCACGCGAGGGCCGGGTGTGCTCGCACGACGATGATCATGGGATGGTGGAACGGTGATGCCTAAGTTGATGGCGGTGAGCGATATCCATGTCGGTCATCAGGGGAACAAACCGGTGGTCGAGCAGATCCGCGCGGATTCACCGGAGGACTGGCTGATCGTCGCCGGCGACGTGGGGGAGAAGACCGACGACATTCGCTGGGCGCTGCGCACCTTGCGTGAACGCTTCGCCAAGGTGATCTGGGTTCCGGGCAATCACGAATTGTGGACGACCACCAAGGATCCCGTGCAGATCAAGGGTGCGCCCCGCTACGACTACCTGGTCGCCCTGTGCCGCGACCTCGATGTGGTGACCCCGGAGGACGAGTTCCCGGTCTGGGAGGGTGCGGGCGCCGAACAGTACGGCGGCCGGGTGACGATCGCGCCGCTGTTCATCCTCTACGACTATTCGTGGATGCCCGAGGGCGCGCACACCAAGGCCGAGGCGCTGGCCATCGCCCGGGACCGCAATGTGGTCGCCACCGACGAATTCCTGCTGGCCAGCGACCCCTATCTGACGCGCGACGCCTGGTGCCGGGCCCGGGTCCAATACAGCCGGCGCCGGCTCGACGCGCTGGAGCCCGACACAGCGGTGGTGCTGATCAATCACTTCCCGATGCTGCGCGAACCCACCCGGATGCTGTTCTATCCGGAATTCTCGCTGTGGTGCGGCACCGAGGACACCGCCGACTGGCACACCCGCTACAACGTCGTCTGCTCGGTCTACGGCCACCTGCACATTCCGCGCACCACTTTCTACGACGGTGTCCGGTTCGAGGAGGTTTCGCTCGGCTATCCGCGCGAATGGCAGCGCCGCGGGCTTCCGGACAAGCTGCTGCGCCAGATCCTGCCCGCCCCCGAATACGGCCCGGACGACCTCAACGAATGGGGTGGCCACTTCAAGATCACTGCGGAGATGCGGGAAGCCGCCGCGGAGATGCGCCGTCTCGCCGACCGCCGCCGCGGCGTGCGCTGAGCCGGCGCGGCGTCACCACGGCCGCCGGCGCGCTCCCCGATAGTCCAGGCAGGCGCCGCCGGGGCGGCTCGCGGGGTGGGTTTCGGTGTGCTCGCGATAGATCCGCAGGCCCTCGCGAATCTTCCACGCGGCCCGCTCGAGCTGATCGGGGGTCAGCGCCTTGTCGAAGGCCGCCGCGTCGACGAGTTGGGCTCGTACCTGTTCCAGGTTCAGTCGTGCGTACTCCAGCGGGGTGAGCTCCATGCGCGGCAGACTACTCCACTTCGAACATACTTTCGATACCCGCCTCGGTGTGCGAGCGGCGCGCACCCGTCGGTTCAGCGGAAGCGATGCACCATGGTCCCGTTCGTCGGCCCGGTCCGGCCCGGCCGAGGCCGCTTGCCCGGAGCTGGCCGAGTCCGGGTACCGCGCGCACCGCTAGGCTCGTAGCGCAGACAGGGTCGACTCAGGAGGCGGTCATCGAGGAACAGGCGCGCGTCATCGGCAGCATTCTGCCCGCGGGAGTGGCCGCGGCGGAGCTGTTGCGGTATCCGGAGGATCTGAAACCGCATCCCGGTGAGGAACATCTGATCGCGCAGTCCGTCGAGAAGCGGCGGCGCGATTTCATCGGCGCCCGGCACTGTGCGCGGCTGGCGCTGGCCCAGCTCGGCGAGCCGCCGGTGGCGATCGGTAAGGGCGAGCGCGGGATGCCGCTGTTCCCGCGCGGGGTGGTCGGCAGCCTCACCCACTGCGACGGTTACCGGGCGGCGGTGCTGGCGCATCGGCTGCGCTGGCGGTCGGTCGGCATCGACGCGGAACCGCACGACACGCTGCCCGAGGGCGTGCTGGACTCGGTGAGCCTGCCCGCCGAACGGGACTGGCTGCGGGGCGCGATCCCCGCCACCGGACTGCATATGGACCGGCTGCTGTTCTGCGCGAAGGAGGCCACCTACAAGGCGTGGTTCCCGCTCACGCAGCGCTGGCTCGGTTTCGAGGACGCTCACATCACCTTCACCGTCGACGACACCGGTACCGCCGGCGGCTTCCACAGTGCGTTGCTGGTTCCCGGGCAGACCGTCGACGGCGGTGCGCCGCTGACCGCGTTCGACGGACGCTGGACGATCACCGACGGGCTGATCCTGACCGCGATCGTGGCCGGCTGATGGCCGACCGCGAGAGGGTCGTCGATCCGCTCGGCGGCCTGCTCATCATCGACAAGGACGGCGGGCAGACCAGCCACGACGTGGTCGCGCGCTGCCGGAAGATCCTGCACACCAGGAAGATCGGCCACGCCGGCACCCTCGACCCGATGGCCACCGGCGTGCTGGTGCTCGGCGTCGAGCGCGCCACCAAACTACTCGGCCTGCTGAGCCTGACCACCAAGTCCTATGCCGCGACCGTTCGTCTCGGCCAGGCCACGGTCACCGACGATGCCGAGGGGGAGGTGCTGGCCACCATCCCCGCCGCCCATGTCGACGACGCCGATATCGCCGCCGCCGTCGCCGCGCTCACCGGCGATATCGAGCAGGTGCCCTCGACGGTCAGCGCGATCAAGGTCGACGGTGAACGGGCGTACGCGCGCGTCCGGGCCGGCGAGCAGGTGGAACTGGCCGCCCGGCCGGTCACGGTCTCCCGGTTCGACATTCTGAGGCGTCGCGATATCGACACCGGCGCAACGACATTCGTCGATCTCGACGTCGAGGTGGACTGTTCCTCGGGCACCTACATTCGTGCCCTGGCCCGGGATCTCGGCACCGCGCTGGGGGTCGGGGGACATCTGACCGCGTTGCGCCGTACCCGGGTCGGCCCGTTCACGCTCGAACACGCCCGCACCCTGGATCAGCTCGCCGACGATCCGAGCCTGAACCTCGACGTCGATGCCGCTGTGCGCCTTGCCTTCCCGCATCGGGAGATCGACGCCGGCCAGGCCGAATCGCTGCGCGACGGTCGCTGGCTGGACCCGGTCGGCCTGCGCGGTGTGCACGCGGCCACGACCGCCGACGGCCGGACCATCGCCCTGCTGGAGGAGAAGGGGAAGCGCTCCTCGCCGGTCTTCGTGGTGCGCCCGCGCGGGCTCATCGACTGAGGCCGCGGCTACTCCTCGCCGCCGCCGGCCTGCTGCCGGAGTCGTTCGACGGCGTCGCGCATATGTCCGGCCAGCAATTCGCGAACCTCGTGCGGCGGGCCGGCGGCGATCGCCTCGCGGAGGGCGATGTGTTCACGGACCTGCTCGCCGAGGTCGGTGTAGGTGGTCTGCAACGCGCCCAGGCACATGCGCGTCTCGATCAGGAGGGTCTGTGCCGCGCGCACCAGCCGGGGACTGTCGGCGCTGGTCACCAGGGCCTGGTGGAAGGCGTGGTCGGCTTCGGTGACGCCGGTGGCATCACCCCGCGCGGCGCAGTCCTGCATGTCGGCGACACTGGTTTCCAGTGCCGCGTAGGCGATCTCGCGGCGGTCGTCCAGGATCAGATCCAGCGCCCCGCCCTCGATCGCGGTGCGGGCCCGGTAGATGTCCACGACGTCGTCGAGACTCAGTTCGATGACGAAGATGCCGCGGTGGCGGACGCTGTGCAGCAGCCCCTCCGAGACCAGTCGCTGCATGGCCTCGCGCACCGGTCCGCGGGAAACGTCGAATTGCGTGGCGAGATCGGCCTCGACCAGCTGGGTACCGGGCGCGACCGTGCCGTGCATGATCGCCGTACGCAGCCGGTCGGCGATCATTTCCGCCGTGGACTGCCGATTCACGGGTTCGAACTCAATCACCGACATGAATCGGCCTTTCCGAGAAGAGCGTTCCGAGCCCCGGTCCGGACGGCGGCGAGGCGGCGGGCAGATCCGCCAGTCGCAACCCCTGCCAGACGGTGACCTGGTTCGCGGTGAGTACCGGCTTGCCGAGCGCTGATTCCAGCTCCGGAAGCAGTTGTATCGTATGCATCGCGGTATCGGGAACGAGCAACGCCTCGGCGTCGGGATGATCGTTCGCCGCCGCCAGCGTCAGGACCTGCTCCGGGGTGAGGGTGCCCACTTCGGCGGCGGTGTCGATTCCGGCGCTCGACATCGAGACCACCCGGATATCCGCCGCGGCGAGGAAGTCCACGAACAGGGCGGCCACCTCGTCCGGATAGCTGGCGCATACCGCGACGTCGTGGACGCCGATCGCGCGCACCGCGTCCACGAACGCGAAACTGGTACTCGACGCGGGAACTCCGCAGTCGCGGGCGAGCCGGTCCACCTGATCGCGCGCCCCCTGCGGGCCGTAGACGAAACTGCCCGAGGTGCAGGCCCACACCACCGCCCGCGGTGCGCAGGGCGCGAGCAGTCGCGCACCCTCGCGCAACTTCTCCGGACTGCCGAGGTCGAGCAGCTCCGGCACCGCGTGCAGATCGGTGCCGTAGATGTGCGCGACTCGCAGATCCACGCCGAGTTGTGCTGCGGCCCAGGGGTATTCGTCCTCGGCGGCGTGGTCGGGGTAGATGAACCCGACGGTCGGTATCCGTTGCACAGCGCCTCCTAGAAAACGTTCTGCAGCCATTTGCCGGGACCCATCATCGGTAGTTTCATCCGTCCCAGGCAGGCCCACATGGTCAGTTGATTGGCGGTCAGGACCGGCTTGCCGAGAAGTCGTTCCAGCGGCTCGACCAGGTCGTAGGTGGGGAGGTTGGTGCAGCTGACGAAGATGGCCTGGGCGGCGGGATCGTCGGCGGCCATGATGCGTTCGGCGATGGTGCGGTAGCCGACCTTCCAGATGCCGCCGCCCAGTCCGAGGTGGTCCGACCGCAGCACCTCACAGCCGGCTTCGTGCAGGAACTCGTGCAGTTTCCCGGTGAGGATGTCGTCGTAGGGCGTGATGACCGACAACCGGGACAGCTGCAGTTTGCGTACCGCCTCGATCAGCGCGCCGGAGGTGGTGATCGCGTCCCGGGCGCCGGCCCGGCAGATGGTGTCGCGCAGCGACCGCTCGTAGGCCAGCCCCTTGATGAAACTGCCCGAGGTACACAGATAGGCGATGACCTCGGGCTCGACGTGCAGGACGTTGCGGGTGGCGGCGGTGAGATGCGCTGCGTCGGAAACCAATTCGGCCATTTCGAGGGAGACCGGCACCGGTTCGTACGGCGTGCGGGCGAGATGCAGGCTGACCTCCAGCGGCGCCCACCGCCACAGTTCGCGTTCCAGCGCCAGGTCGAACGGCGCGATGATCCCGATACCTCGTTGCGCGACAGGTCCGTCCAACTCGGGAAAGTTCAGTTCCACGAGGGCCCCTCTCGCGTTCGGGCGACGAACCTCCGCACACAATCGGATTGTTGACAAGCATACGATGGGTTTTTAGCCTGTCAATATGAACGCGGGCCCAGTTGTCACCGTCCTGCACGACGGCGTCGAGCCCGACGCGGCATATCTGCGTCCGGTGTCGCAGCAGGCCACCGTTCGCTTCGCCGACGGTGCGGACCTCGCGGGCGCGCTGCCCGGCGCGGAGGCGCTGTTCGTCTACGACTTTCAGAGCACCGCCCTGCCCGGTGCCTGGCATCGCGCCGATCGGTTGCGCTGGGTTCACGTCGGAGGCACCGGGGTCGATGCCGTGATGTTCGACGAACTGATCGACAGCGATGTGCTGGTGACCAACACCCGCGGTCTGTTCGATCAGCCCATCGCGGAATACGTGCTGGCACAGATCCTCGCGTTCGCCAAGGATCTGCCCGAATCGCTGCGTCTGCAGCAGCGCCACCAATGGCACCATCGCGAATCCGAGCGCGTCGCCGGAGCCGCGGCGCTGGTGGTCGGCACCGGCTCCATCGGGCGCGCCATCGCACGCCTGCTGCGGGCCGCCGGTATGCGGGTCCGCGGGCTGGGCCGCACCGACCGCACCGACGATCCCGACTTCGGTACCGTCGCAACCGATCTGCGCGCCGAACTACCGGGCGCCGACTACGTGATCTGCGTGGCGCCGCTGACGCCGCAGACCCGGCGTCTGTTCGACGCGAGTGCGTTCGCGGCGATGAAACCGCATGCGCGTTTCATCAATGTGGGCCGGGGGGAGTCGGTCGTCACCGACGATCTGGTCGCCGCGCTGCGCGGTGGCGCTCTCGCCGGTGCGGCGCTGGACGTGGTCGATCCGGAACCGCTGCCGGCCGGTCATCCGCTGTGGGATCTGCCGAATGTGGTTGTCACCCCGCACAACAGCGGCGACTTCATCGGCTGGCGATCGGAGATCGTCGCCGCGTTCACCGACAACTTCCAGCGCTGGATCACCGGTCAGCCCTTACAGAATGTGGTCGACAAGAAGCTGGGTTACGTGCCCAGTTGAAGGGAGTCACGATGGCCCACCCCGGAACCGGGACCGACCCCGCGGCGATGACCGCGGCCGAGTTGGCCTCCGCCTATTCGACCGGGGCGTTGTCTCCCGTCGAGGCCACGCAGGCGGCGCTGGACGCGATCGCCGCGCGCGACGCCGCCCTCAACGCGTACTGCCTGGTCGATCCCGAGCGAGCGTTGATCCAGGCCAAGGAATCCGAGGCCCGCTGGCACAACGGACATGCGCAGGGACTGCTCGACGGCGTGCCGATCTCGATCAAGGACGTCTTCCTCACTCAGGGATGGCCCACCCTGCGCGGCTCGACCTCCATCCGGCCGGACGCGCCGTGGCCGGTCGACAGCCCCGCGACCGCGCGGCTGCGCGAGGACGGGCTCGTCTTCCTGGGCAAGACCACCACGCCGGAACTCGCCTGGAAGGCGACAACCGACAGCGCGCTCACCGGCATCACCCGCAACCCGGTGGATCCGGCTACCACGTCCGGCGGTTCGTCCGGCGGTTCGGCGGTGGCGGTCGCGGCCGGGATGGGGCCGGTGTCGATAGGCACCGACGGTGGCGGCAGTGTGCGGATTCCCGCGTCGTTCTGCGGTGTCGTAGGTTTCAAGCCCACCCACGGCCGCATCCCGCTGTATCCGGCCAGTCCGTTCGGACCGCTGGCACATGCGGGGCCCATCGCCCGATCGGTGGAGGATGTGGCGCTGTTGATGGACATCCTGTCGCTGCCCGATCCGCGGGATCCGACCGCGGGGGCACCGCCGCTGACGACGTTCCGGGGTGAACTACAGCGCGAGGTGCGCGGAGCGACGGTCGGCTATTCGGCGAATCTCGGCTTCGCCCAGGTGGATCCGGAGGTCGCGGCGGTCGTCGCTGCGGCCGTGCGAAAACTGGACGAGGCCGGCTTGCGGGTGGTGGAGGCGGATCCGGGCTTCGCCGATCCGCGGGAGGCGTTCGAACGGATGTGGGCGGCCGGTGCGGCGACCCTGCTGTCGACCTTCCCGCCGGGTTCGCGCGACCGCGTCGATCCCGGACTGGGGGCCATGTGGGATCGTGGTCTGGCGCTCGGCGCGGTCGACTATCTGAACGCCCGTGCGGTGGCCGCCGAGATCGGAATCGCCATGGGCGCCTTCCACACCGTCTACGACGTGCTGATCACTCCGACGATGCCGATCACCGCCTTCGAGGCCGGATACGATGTGCCGCCGGGCAGTTCGATGGACAGCTGGCCGCAATGGACGCCGTTCACCTATCCGTTCAACCTCACTCAGCAACCGGCGATCAGCATTCCGGCGGGCACGACCGCGGCGGGGATGCCGGTGGGACTGCAGATCGTCGGGCCGCGCCACTCCGACGATTTCGTCCTGGCGCTGGCCCGCTTCGCCGAACTGGTCCTGGCCTGAATCTGGGGCGAGCGGGCTTCGTCGCAAGCGCTGGTGCCGTGCTGTGCTCCTAGTCGGTGGTCGACCGAGACACCGCCCGGAAACCCGTGTCACCGATCACGATCACGCCAGGACCGTCCAACCGTCCTGCCTCGTAGACGGCCTCGTCGAGATGAGTCGACATCAGGAGCATCCATGCCTCCCACGGAGTTCGGGCTCCCAACGGTCCACCCGATTCCGCCGACAACCGGGTGTAGTAATCGCGCAACTCCCCGTCGGTCACCCTGAATACCAAGGCCGGGTCGATCGGCGCCTCGCGGACCGCCGTGATTCGCAATCGCCCCGCCTCATCCCGGTCGACCCGATACCCGGCTTCCGCACCGGCACGAATCACCGACTCCACGAGGTCGTCAGCACTCGGTTCAGACTTGTCCACGGCATGCTCCTCCAGGAAAAGCGGTGACCACCTGCCCGTTCTCCGCCACGATCACGGTGGGCTGGACCGTCTTCACGATCGCTCCGGTGACATGGTTGACCAGATAGATCTGGCCGGTGTAACAGTACTTGCCGGAGCCTTGCGGGCCATGCCAGTCCGGGGCGTCGTGTGCCTTGGCGATGGCCATATCGGCTATGTCGCGCCAGTTGCGGCCTTCGATATCCGCAAGCCCCTCCCACTCGGCCTGGTGCCTATCCTGGATATGGCGGTAACCGTAATTCTTGTTCCCGCACAACAGTTTCCAATCGCCGTAGGTACTGACCACCTTCGACTCGTCCGTCCTGATCCCGCAGGCGCCCCAGGGCGACGAGGCGTGGGCCACCGGGTCGGGTGCGGACAGCACCATCGGGGCGGCCAGTGCGGCCGCGGCCATGACGAATACACGAATCTTCAACTTGCGTACCCCTCCATCGAGCACCGATCGGTGCCGATCCATGTCGTCACCGCCCCCTGCGGTGACTACACGGATCAGAGTACGACTGTCGGCGAGGTCCGCCAATCGAATTTCCGGGCCGGTCACGAAATCGGTTGCCGGCGTGGCGGTTCGGATCAGATGACTTGGCCTGTGTCGAGAGACCGTGCGAAGGACAGGGTTTCGCCCTCGACGCCGCGCAGCCACAGTGCGTTGCATGCCGCGGCCAGTTCGGGCAGGCCCTCGTCGATGGTCGCGAAGACGTTCCCGGGCACCCAGCCCATATCACCGTTGATCAGCAGGTTGTTGCGGTCGTAGAACAGGGCCAGATCGGTGGCGCCCTGCTCGGCGTGCGCGGCCGAACCGGGTTCGTAGCCGTAGGCCGGATTGCCGATCTCCCACGGTTCGAAATCGAACAGGCAGACGTCGCCGGGAATCGGTGTGACCGTGGGGTTTTCACGATGCGGTGCCGCGGTGATGCGCGGTACCAGGGTGTACACCTCGTTGCGCGCGTATTTGGCGTGGAACGCGTCGCCCTCCTGGGGCAGGGCCTCCCAGACCGCCGCGCAGGTGCGGGGCGCCTGCTCGTCCAGCAGTCGCGCCCGGCAGCGCACGCCGGCCTTGGTGAGGGTGATGGTGAGGTAACGGGCCATCGGGTTCTCCTGTTCCGATCGGATGCCGGTGTGGCGCTACAGCTCGTCGAGGACTCCGTTCCACAGCGCCAGTGCCTCGTCGACCTGTTCGGCGGTCACGATCAGCGGCGGGATCATCCGCACGACATTGCTGTAGGCGCCGCAGGTCAGCAGAAGCAGGCCGCGCCGAGCCGCCAGCTGCTGCGCGGCCGTCGCCGTCGCCGTGTCGGGTTCTCCTGTGGCCGTGGTGAATTCGCATCCTACGAGCAGTCCCAGCCCGCGCACGTCGCCGATCGCCTTGGTGGCCCCGGCCCGTGCTCCGGCCAGCAGTTGCGTGCCGCGGGCGGCGGCGTTGTCCACCAGCCCTTCCGATTCGATGACGTCGATCGTGGCGACCGCGGCCGCGCACGCCACGGCATTGCCACCGTAGGTGCCGCCCTGGGACCCGGGCCAGGCCCGGGCCATCAGTTCCTGGGGTGCGGCGATTCCGGACAGCGGAAATCCGCTCGCCAACCCCTTGGCGATGGTGATGACGTCGGCCCGCACATCGAAATGCTGATGTCCGAAGAACTTTCCGGTGCGCCCGAAGCCGGTCTGGATCTCGTCGAAGATCAGCAGGATGCCGTGCCGGTCGGCGCGTTCGCGCAGGCCCTGGAAGAACCGGGTGTTGCCCGGGATGTAGCCGCCCTCGCCGAGCACCGGCTCGACGACGAACGCCGCGGTTTCGGCGGGCGCGGTCAGCGTGGTCAGGATGTAGTCGAGTTCGCGCAGCGCGAAGTCGGTGGCTTCCTCCTCCGACCAGCCGTAGCGGTAGGCGGTGGGGAACGGCGCCACGTGCACCCCGCCCATGAGCGGGCTGAAGCCGGCCGAGAACCGGGTTCCGGAGGTGGTCATGGTCGCGGCGGCGACCGTGCGGCCGTGGAAGCCGCCGTGGAAGACCACCACGTTCGGCCGGCCGGTGGCCTGCCGTGCCAGCCGCAACGCCGCCTCCACCGCTTCGCTTCCGGAATTGGCGAAGAACACCGAATTCAGATGCGCGGGAAGCACATCGGCGAGTCGTTCCGTCAGTCGGAGCAGCGGCCGGTGCATGACCGTCGTGTACTGACCGTGGATGAGGCTGCCGATCTGTTCGCGCGCGGCCTCCACCACCCGCGGATGACAGTGCCCGGTGCTGGTGACGCCGATCCCGGCGGTGAAGTCGAGATACCGGCGCCCGTCGGTGCCGTACAGGTAGCAGCCCTCGCCGTGGTCGACGGTGACCGGCGTGGCCTGCCGGAGAACGGGGGAAAGTGCAGTCATGGTGATCCGCCTCCCGGCGACGGGGAAATCCGGCCTGCGACGGCCGAATTCTTATTGTCGGATTGTTGACAATGTGTATAACATGACCGCGATGGTGACGGCAATGACAGCGCTGATCCGAGATGCTGTTCCGAGCTGAGGGGCGAGCGATGACGCACACCGTGACGGAATCGGACGAGGCGACGATCGCCGCGATCGACAGCGTGCCGACCGGCCTGTTCATCGGCGGCCGATGGCACGAGACCACCGCGCGGCTGCTGGTCGAGGATCCGGCCACCGGGCAGAAGCTGACCGCTGTCGCCGACGCCACGCCCGAGGACGGCGTCGCCGCGCTGGCCGCCGCCGCGGCGGCGCAGGCCGCCTGGGCGGATGTGCCCGCCCGAACCCGGTCCGAGATCCTGATGCGCGCCCACCGGACGATGCTCGACGACACCGAGCGGCTCGCCCGCATCGCCACCGCCGAGATGGGCAAGCCGCTGGCCGAGGCGCGTGGCGAGGTCGCGTACGCGGCGGAGTTCTTCCGCTGGTTCGCCGAGGAGGCGGTGCGGCTGGACGGCGGATACATGCCGGCGCCGGCCGGTGGGTCCCGCTTCGTGGTGACGCGGCGTCCGGTCGGGCCCAGCATCCTGATCACCCCGTGGAATTTCCCGATGGCTATGGCGACCCGCAAGATCGGCCCGGCGCTGGCCGCGGGCTGCACCTGTGTGGTCAAACCCGCCGAGCAGACGCCGCTGTGCACTCTCGCGATCGCGGAAATACTCGCCGCCGCAGGCGTCCCCGACGGGGTGGTCAATGTCGTGACCACCTCCGATCCGGCGACGGTGACCGGCGCGATGATCGCCGACCCGCGCTCGCGCAAGCTGTCGTTCACCGGATCGACCGCGGTCGGCAAGATCCTGCTGGAACAGTGCGCGACATCGGTCATGCGCACCTCGATGGAATTGGGCGGCAACGCCCCCCTGATCGTGTTCGACGACGCCGATCTCGACACCGCGGTCGAGGGGGCGCTCGCGGCGAAGATGCGCAACATCGGTCAGGCGTGCACCGCGGCGAACCGGATCTATCTGCAGCGCGGCGTCGCCGAGGAGTTCACCCGCCGCTTCACCGAGCGGATGGCGGCCCTGCCGATGGGACGCGGTGCCGACCCGGGCGTGGTGGTCGGACCGCTGATCGACGCCGCCGCGGTGGCGAAGGTGTCGGAACTGGTCGCCGACGCGCGCCGGCGCGGCGCCACCGTTCTGCTCGGCGGAACCGCCGCCGAGGGGCCCGGATACTTCTATCCGCCCACGGTGCTGACCGGCGTGCCGGACGACGCCGCGATGTTCGGCACCGAAATCTTCGGTCCCGTGGCGGGTTTGGCGGTCTTCGACACCGAGGACGAGGTGATCGAACGCGCCGACGACACCCCGTACGGACTGGTGGCGTACGTGTTCACGGAGAATCTGCGGCGCGGATTGCGGGTGAGCGAGGCGCTCGACACCGGAATGGTCGGACTCAATCAGGGCGTGGTATCGAATCCCGCGGCGCCGTTCGGCGGGGTGAAGGAATCGGGTCTCGGACGCGAGGGCGGCTTCGGCGGCATCGACGAATTCCTGGAGACCAAATACATCGGTGTGGCACTGTGATGCCGATGTATCGCATTGCCACCATTCCCGGCGACGGTATCGGCGTGGACGTCACGGCCGAGGCGGTCAAGGTTCTCGACGCGGTGCTGCCCGGCATCGCCTGGACCGAATTCGATTGGTCCTGTGAGCAATATCTGCGCACCGGCGCCATGATGCCCGACGACGGTCCGCAGCAGCTGGCCGATTTCGACGCGATTCTGCTCGGCGCCGTGGGCTTTCCCGGTGTCGCCGACCATATTTCGCTGTGGGGCCTGCTGATCCCGCTGCGCCGTGCCTTCGGGCAGTACGTGAATCTGCGCCCGGTCCGGTTGCTGCCCGGCACCGAATCCGCGTTGCGCGGGCGCGGCGCGGACGATCTCGACATTCTCATCGTGCGGGAGAATTCCGAGGGCGAGTATTCCGCGATCGGAGGAATGCACAATCCCGGGCGTCCCGACGAATTCGTGGTTCAGGAATCGATATTCACCCGTACCGGATGTGAACGCATCATCCGGTACGCCTTCGAACAGGCGCGCCGCCGCGACCGCAGACTGTGTTCGGCCACCAAATCCAACGGGCTCATTCATTCGATGCCGTACTGGGACAGCGTGTTCGAGCGGATCGCCGCCGAGTATCCGGACGTCGAGACGCGGCAGATGCACGTCGACGCGCTGGCCGCCGAGATCGTGCTGCACCCGGATCGGCTCGACGTGATCGTCGGTTCGAATCTGTTCGGCGACATCCTCTCCGATCTCGCCGCCGCCGTGACCGGAGGGCTCGGACTGGCTCCGTCGGGGAACATCAATCCCGAGCGCGACGCGCCCTCGATGTTCGAGGCGGTGCACGGCAGCGCGCCCGATATCGCGGGAATGGGTATCGCCGATCCGGTGGCGCAGATCCTCGCCGGCGCGATGATGCTCGGCCACCTGGGCGAATCCGCGGCGGCCGCGGCCGTCGACCGCGCGGTCTGCGATGTGCTGGCCGCGGGGGAGGTCCTCACACCGGATCTGGGCGGTACGGCGACGACGGCCGACCTGGGCACCGCGGTGGCCGAGCGGGCCGCGGCGCTCGTCACGCGCTAGGGGCGGCGATACGCGAGGGCCATTCCGTCCTGGGCGCCGCGGCGGCCGGCGCGTGTCGCCGGCCGGTCAGGATGTCAGCCAGATCGCTTCTGCCGCAGGGCTTCCCAGGTCGATGGTCTGCTCGCCGATCCGCACGGCGATGGTGCCCGCGAAATCGCGCCGCTCCACCACGGTGATCACGGTATCCAGTGCGATGCCGACGGAATCGAAATACCGCAGCATGGCGGGATCGAAATCGGAGATGCGCGCCACCCGGCCGGACTGTCCGGCCTGGAAGTCGCTGAGCTGATGGGCGGGCGGAGTGGGGACCGCGCCGTCGACGGAGGGAATCGGGTCGCCGTGCGGATCGCGGTCGGGATGGCCGAGTTTGGCGTCGATGCGTTCGACCAGCGTCTCCGACACCGCGTGCTCGAGCACCTCGGCCTCGTCGTGCACCTCGTCCCAGCCGTAGCCGAGCTCGCTGACCAGGAACGTTTCGATCAGCCGGTGGCGGCGCACCATGGCGACGGCGGCCCGCCGGCCGTTGTCGGTCAGGGTGATGGCGCCGTAGCGGGCGTGTTCGACCAGGCCTTGATCGGCGAGTTTGCGCACCGCTTCCGACACCGTCGATGCCGACACGCCGATCCGCTCGGCCAGCAGTTTGGTCGACACCTTCTCCTGCGACCACTCCTGCGCACTCCAGATCACCTTCAGATAATCCTGGGCGACCGACGACAGCGAGGGAGCCACATTCGCCGCGCGCCCGGCCGCACCCCCATCGGGTTGTGACGCAGCGGAATCTGCCAGCTCACGCCGGGTGGCGACATCACGTTTTCCGGGCACGTATCGAGCTTAGCGGGGGGAGCGACGCGGCCGGAGGAGGCAGCCTGCGTAACCCCGCAGGCCGCCGCGGGCGGGTGACGGTCGGGTGAACAACCGCCCCGCCGAATCCCGGTTCGTGACCGTGCTTGCGTAGGCTTCGGTGTGTGCAGAGATGGCGAAGTCTCGAGGAAATGCCACCGGACTGGGGCCGGTGTGTGCTCACCATCGGCGTGTTCGACGGTGTGCACCGCGGTCACGCCCAATTGATCAGCCGTGCGGTGAAATCCGCTGCGGTGCGCGGTGTTCCCTCGGTTCTCATGACCTTCGACCCGCATCCGATGGAAGTGGTGCGTCCCGGATCGCATCCGGCGCAGCTCACCACGCTGACCCGGCGCGCGGAACTGGTCGAGGAACTCGGTATCGATGTGTTCCTGGTGATGCCGTTCACCCAGGACTTCATGAAACTCACCCCGGGCCGCTATGTGCACGACCTGCTGGTCGAGAAGTTGCACGTCGCCGAGGTCGTGGTGGGCGACAACTTCACTTTCGGCAAGAAGGCTGCCGGGACCGTGGAGACCATGCGTGAGCTGGGCGGCCGGTTCGGGTTCGAGGTCGACGGTGTGAGGCTGGTCGGCGAACACGCGGTCACCTTCTCCTCCACCTACATCCGCGCCTGTGTCGACGCGGGTGACATGGCCGCGGCGGCCGATGCGCTCGGCCGTCCGCACCGGGTCGAGGGTGTCGTGGTCCACGGCGACGGTCGCGGTCGCGAACTCGGTTTCCCGACCGCCAACGTGGCTCCGCCGATGCATGCGGCGATCCCGGCCGACGGTGTGTACGCGGGGTGGTTCACCGTGCTGGCCGCCGGTGAGACGGTCGGCGTCACGCATCCGGGCAAGCGGGCCATGGCTGCGATCTCGGTGGGCACCAATCCGACCTTCTCCGGCCGCACCCGCACCGTCGAGGCCTTCGTCCTCGATACCGAGGCGGATCTGTACGGCCAGCATGTGGCGGTGGATTTCGTCCAGCATCTGCGCGGTATGCGCCGCTTCGACTCGATCGACGATCTGGTCCGGGCCATGGGCGAGGACGTCGAGCAGACGCGGCAGGTGCTCGCCGCCGCCGAGGCGAGCGAAGCCCAGCGCTGAGCGAATCCGCTGCATGGACGGGCCGGCCGGATCGAGGTCCGGGTCGGCCCGATTCGGTCCGGCCGCGCCGATCCGGTAGGCTGGCTCGTCGGGTCTGCTGCGGTCCGCGGTGGCGCCCGCCCGGGATTTCCCGGTTTCCTCGAGCGCGGACTGAGAATCAAGGAGTGTTTCGTGGCTCTGACCACCGAGCAGAAGTCGGCCATCCTCAAGGAGTACGGCCTGCACGAGAAGGACACCGGTTCGCCGGAGGCCCAGATCGCGCTGCTGTCCAAGCGGATCTCCGATCTGACCGAGCACCTGAAGGTGCACAAGCACGATCACCACACCCGCCACGGCCTGCTGGGCCTGATCGGTCGCCGCCGGCGGCTGTCGAAGTACCTGCAGGACAAGGACATCGAGCGCTACCGTTCGCTGATCGAGCGGCTCGGACTGCGGCGTTGATCTGTTCGCGCCCGCACGGACGCGAGACAGACGCGCTGACAATCACAGGTAGTTAACGCGCAGCCGATGGGGAGGCATAGAATCTCCCCGTCGGCTAGTCGTATATCGGCACCGCACCAGCCGTATGCACCCGCACGCGTGGCGTCGGTCTTCGGTAGTGGCCTTTCGGCGAGAGTTGCCGGCGGGCTTCGATCGATGACCGCCTCCGCGTCGCCGGTTCCATGGGGGATCGGCCGGGTGTCGCGCCACAGCCAGGAGGGCTGTCGCGCGCCCGAACCCGGGTACGGCTGCCCCTGTGCAGGGAAGCCGCTGCCTTCGGGCAGGGATTAACAGCGCAGGGACACCCAGCCGGATCGCGCCGCGAGGGCGTTCGATCCGGCGAGACGAGAGGTTGAGACAGAAATATGACCGAATCCCAGACGAGCTCCGCCATCGAGGTCGAACCCGGTGTGTTCGAATCGGTGGCCCTGATCGACAACGGGAGCTACGGCACCCGCACCGTCCGGTTCGAGACCGGGCGTCTGGCCAAGCAGGCCGCCGGCTCCGTCGTCGCCTACCTGGATGACGAAACCATGCTGCTGTCGGCGACCACGGCCGGTAAGCACCCCAAGGACCAGTTCGACTTCTTCCCGCTGACGGTCGACGTCGAGGAGCGCATGTACGCCGCGGGTCGTATCCCCGGCTCGTTCTTCCGTCGCGAGGGCCGCCCCTCCACCGACGCGATCCTGACCTGCCGCCTGATCGACCGTCCGCTGCGCCCGTCGTTCGTAGACGGCCTGCGCAACGAGATCCAGGTCGTGGTCACGGTGATGAGCCTGGACCCCAACGATCTCTACGACGTGGTCGCCATCAACGCTGCCTCGGCGTCGACCCAGATCTCCGGCCTGCCGTTCTCCGGCCCGGTCGGCGGCGTGCGGGTCGCGCTCATCGACGGCCAGTGGGTCGCCTTCCCGACCGTCGAGCAGCTCGAGAACGCGGTCTTCGACATGGTCGTGGCCGGGCGCGTCGTCGAATCCGGCGATGTCGCGATCATGATGGTCGAGGCCGAGGCCACCGACAAGGTGATCGCCCTGGTCGAGGGCGGCGCCCAGGCGCCGACGGAAACCGTTGTGGCCGAAGGCCTCGAGGCCGCCAAGCCGTTCATCGCCCGGCTGTGCAAGGCGCAGGCCGACCTGGCCGCGCTCGCCGCCAAGCCCACCGAGGAGTTCCCGCTCTTCCCGCCGTACGCCGACGACGTCTACACCGCCGTCGAGGGCACCGCGAAGACCCCGCTGGGCCAGGCGCTCTCGATCGCCGGCAAGCAGGAGCGCGACGAGCGCATCGACGAGATCAAGCTCGAGGTGCTCTCGGCGCTGGCCGAGGACTTCGAGGGCCGCGAGAAAGAGATCGGCGCGGCGTTCCGCTCGGTCACCAAGAAGCTTGTGCGCCAGCGCATCCTGTCCGACGGCTTCCGTATCGACGGGCGTGGCCTGGCCGACATCCGGGCGCTGTCCGCCGAGGTCGCCGTGGTGCCGCGGGCGCACGGTTCGGCGCTGTTCGAGCGCGGTGAGACCCAGATCCTGGGCGTCACCACCCTCGACATGGTGAAGATGGCCCAGCAGGTCGACTCGCTCGGGCCGGAAACCAGCAAGCGCTATATGCACCACTACAACTTCCCGCCGTTCTCCACCGGTGAGACCGGCCGCGTCGGCTCGCCCAAGCGGCGCGAGATCGGCCACGGCGCGCTCGCCGAGCGGGCGCTGGTGCCGGTGCTGCCGAGCCAGGAGGAGTTCCCCTACGCCATCCGTCAGGTGTCGGAAGCGCTGGGCTCCAACGGATCCACCTCGATGGGTTCGGTGTGTGCCTCCACGCTGTCGCTGCTGAACGCGGGTGTGCCGCTGAAGTCGCCGGTCGCCGGTATCGCCATGGGTCTGGTGTCCGACGAGGTCGCCGGCGACAACGGTGAGTCGGAAACCCGCTATGTCGCGCTGACCGACATCCTCGGCGCCGAGGACGCCTTCGGCGATATGGACTTCAAGGTCGCCGGTACCCGCGACTTCGTCACCGCGCTGCAGCTGGACACCAAGCTCGACGGCATTCCGTCGAAGGTGCTGGCGGGTGCGCTGAACCAGGCTCGCGACGCGCGCCTGACCATCCTGGACGTGATGGCCGAGGCCATCGCCACCCCGGACGAGATGAGCCCCTACGCGCCGCGCGTCACCGCGATCAAGATCCCGGTCGACAAGATCGGCGAGGTGATCGGGCCCAAGGGCAAGGTCATCAACCAGATCACCGAGGACACCGGCGCCAACATCTCCATCGAGGACGACGGCACGGTGTTCGTCGGCGCGACCGACGGCCCGTCGGCGCAGGCCGCGATCGACGCGATCAACGCCATCGCCAACCCGCAGCTGCCGAAGGTCGGCGAGCGCTTCCTGGGCACGGTCGTCAAGACCACCGCCTTCGGCGCGTTCGTGTCGCTGCTGCCGGGCCGCGACGGTCTGGTGCACATCTCGAAGCTGGGCAACGGCAAGCGGGTCGGCAAGGTCGAGGACGTGGTGAACGTCGGCGACAAGATCCGCGTCGAGATCGCCGATATCGACAACCGCGGCAAGATCTCGCTGGTCCCGGTCGCCGAAGAAGACACCGCAGAGGCATCCGCCCCCGCCGCCGACGAGGCTCCGGCTGCAGCCGAGGCCGCGGCCGAGTAAATAGTTGGATGTGACGAAGAAGAAGTCCTCGGCGCGCGCCGCGAAGCCCTCGGTTTCGACGCGCGCGCCGGGCAGCACAGCTCGCGCGCCGAAGACGAAGCAAGCCTCGCGCGCGAGGACTCCGGCGAAGCCCCCCAGCGCCGACGCCCCCTTGCTCGCGCTCGAGCAGGGGGGCTCTTCGCTGGTGCTCGCCGAGGACGGTTCGTTCTCCGACACGGGGGTGCGGCGTACGGTACTGCCCGGCGGATTACGGGTGGTCACCGAACATGTGCCCGGCGTGCGATCGGCATCGATCGGCGTCTGGGTGGGTGTGGGTTCGCGCGACGAGGGCCCCACCGTGGCCGGCGCCGCGCATTTCCTGGAGCACCTGCTGTTCAAGGCGACCCCTACTCGGACGGCGCTGGACATCGCCGAGGCCGTGGACGCGGTCGGCGGAGAACTCAACGCGTTCACCGCCAAGGAGCAGACCTGCTACTACGCGCACGTCCTGGACGACGATCTGCCGCTCGCGGTCGACGTCGTCTCCGATGTGGTGCTGAACGGCCTGTGCCGTCCGGTCGACGTCGACGTGGAACGTCAGGTGGTGCTCGAGGAGATCTCGATGCGCGACGACGATCCGGAGGACCTGGTCGGCGACTCGTTCCTGACCGCGCTGTTCGGCGATCATCCGATCGGGCGGCCGGTGATCGGCACCGTCGATTCGATCGAGCAGATGACGGCCGCGCAGCTGCGCGGGTTCCACCTGCGGCGCTATCGTCCGGACCGGATGGTGGTGGCGGTGGCCGGCAATATCGAGCACGAACACACCGTGGAGTTGGTGCAGCGTGCGTTCGCCGACCGGCTCGATCCGTTGCGGGAACCGGCGCCGCGCCGGGAGGGCCACTTCCGCCCGCGCACGTCACCGCAGCTGCAGTGGACCTACCGCGACAGCGAACAGGCGCATCTGGTGTTCGGGGTGCGCGCGTTCGGCCGGCACGAAGGGCATAAGCGCTGGCCGCTGTCGGTGCTGAACACCGTGCTCGGCGGCGGGCTCAGTTCCCGTCTCTTCCAGAAGATTCGGGAGGAGCGCGGCCTGGCGTATTCGGTGTACTCCAGTGTCGACACCTTCGCCGACACCGGCGCGTTCTCGGTCTATCTGGGATGTCAGCCGGAAAACCTGGCCGAGGTGACGACGTTGGCGTGCGAGGTGCTCGACGAGGTGGCCGCGAACGGGATCACCGACGCCGAATGTGCAAGGGCCAAGGGCTCGTTGCGTGGTGGGCTGGTGCTGGGCCTCGAGGATTCCGGCTCTCGGATGAACCGCATCGGCCGCAGCGAACTCAGCTACGGCAATCACCGCAGCGTCTCGGAGACGCTGGCGCGCATCGACGCCGTCACCACCGCTGAGGTCTCAGCGATCGCCCGCACCCTGCTGGCGCGGCCGTACGCGGCCTCGGTGGCGGGGCCGTATCGGCGGGCGCGCGATCTGCCCGGTGCGGTGAAGCGATTGGTGGACTGAGTCAGTCGCGCGGTGCGGCGCCGGAGTCGCCCGCGCGATTGGCGGCGCCCACCACCGCCGCGAGCAGTCCGGGCAGGGCGTGCTCGACCTCCTCGGAGCGCAGCCGGGCATAGGTCTGGCCGTCGGCGACGATGCGTTCGGTGACCCCGGCCTCGCGCAGGATCTTCAGGTGGTGGGTCGCGGTCGATTTGTTGATGGTGTCGTAGAGCATGCCGCAGCGCACCGGGCCGCCGGCATTGCTGAGCCTGCGCACCATCTCGAGCCGGACCGGGTCGTGCAGGGCACCGAGCACCTCCTGCACGGTGGCGACCGGATGAGATTCCACGGTCTTGTTGCTATCGCTCATGATCTTTCTCACGGGAAATTCAGTTTGATGGGAATCAAACCATCGCTACGGTGGTTGAGTTCGATCGCAATCAAACTTACCTGATGGAGAGAATCGATGGCCGCAACTGTCACGGTTGCACCGGCTCAGCGGACCACGCAGTCCTGGGCCTATGCACTGATTCTGGTCGCCAGTGGAGTAGCGCTCGGTGTGTCCGGTGTTCCCGCCCCGCTCTACGGCCTGTACCAGAAGCAATGGCATTTCTCGCCGCTGACCACCACCATCGTCTTCGCCGTCTACGCCGTCGCCGCCCTGGCCGCGGTGCTGGTGTCGGGCAAGATCTCCGATGTGGTCGGCCGCAAGCCGGTGCTGCTGGGCGCGCTGGCGACGATGGTGATCGGGCTGATCGTCTTCCTGTTCGCCGACAATGTCGCGATGCTGCTGGTGGCCCGGGCGCTGCACGGAGTGGCCGTCGGCGCCACCGTGGTCGCCGGGGCGGCGGCTCTGCTGGATCTGCGTCCGCAGCACGGTGCGCGATCGGGACAGCTGACCGGTGTGGCCTTCAATGTCGGTATGGCCGTGGCCATTCTGGGTTCGGCGCTGCTGGCACAGTACGTCCCGCATCCGCTGCGCACGCCGTATGTGGTGATCACGGTGTTCTGCCTGCTGATCGGGGTCGGCGTGGTGGTGATGACCGAAACCCACACCGCGCGGATGTCGGGTCCGATCCGGATCGCGAAACCGGCGGTGCCGCAGGAGATCCGGGCCGACTTCTGGTTCTCGGCGCTCGGCGTGATGGCGGCCTGGTCGGTGCTCGGTGTGCTGCTGTCGCTGTATCCCTCGCTGGCTGCGGAGAAGACCGGCGTGCACAATCTGGTCTTCGGCGGCGCCGTGGTCGCCTCCACCGCGACGGCCGGGGCGCTGGCTCAGCTGTTCGCGACCGCGATTCCGGCGCGTCGCGCGGCCGTCGGCGGCGACACCGGGATGGCGATCGCCCTGCTGCTGACCATTCCGGCGCTGGCGACCCACAACTGGGTGGTCGTCCTGCTGGCCGGGGTCCTGCTCGGCACCACCTTCGGCCTGGGCTTCGGCGGATCCCTGCGACATCTGTCGAATGTGGTGCCGCAACACAAGCGCGGCGAGACCATGTCCGCCTACTACCTGCTGGCGTATACCGCGATGGCGCTGCCGACCGTCCTGGCCGGCTGGGCCGCCACCCAGTGGGGGATGGGCACGATCTTCCCGTGGTTCGTGGTGGTGGTCGCACTGGCGTGCCTGACCGCGGCCGCGATCGGTGTGCGAGGGAGTCGCGCGGCGGCCTGATCGGCGCGAAACTGGTTGCCGGACACAACGATGCGGTGCGCACCGGAAAGGCGTGCACCGCATCGCCGCGTCGCGGCCGGGCCGAATCCCGCGGGAGCTGTGGCGGATTCGAATTCTCGTTACTATGCGCACATGGTTCGGCGGGGGACATTTCTGCACCGGCAGGCTCAGCGGATACAGCGCTCGGCACTGCTGGTATCGGTCGTCACGGTGGTGCTCGGCGGCTTGGCGATCGCGGGTGTCGCGTGGTGGGCGCTGTGGCTCGCGCTCGGCGCGAAGGCCGATACGCCGAATCAGCTGGATCTGACGAAGATCGCGTTGTCGGTCTCGGCCGGCGTCGGCGGTGCGGTGGCGCTGGTCGTGGCCTATCGCAAGCAGCGCGACAACGAACGCGGCCGCTTCGCGCAACTGTTCGGCGCAGCGGCGGCGCAACTGGGTAATGCCGATGTCGCGGTGCGGATCGCCGGCGTCTACGCGATGGCCGGTGTGGCGGACGAGTTCGCGACGCGCGGCATGCGGCAGCAGTGCATCGACGTCCTGTGCGGCTATCTGCGACTGCCCTACGACCCCGACGAGGGCGCCACCCACCTGAGCTCGCGCAAGGTCACCGAGGAGGCGGGGAGCTCCCAGGTGGAGCGGGCCTATCAACTGCGTCAGAACGATCGTGAAGTGCGTCGCACCATCGTCTCGGTGATCGCCTCGCGGCTGCGCCCGACGGCCGAAATATCGTGGTCCACACATAATTTCAACTTCGACGACGCGGTGCTCGAGGATGTGGACTTCCGGGGGGCGGTCTTCGCCGGCCGGCACACACATCTGCGCGGCGCCCGTTTCACCGGGAGCCGCTCGGCCAACTTCACCGACGTCAAGTTCGTCGGCCAGCATGTGACCTTTCATGCCGCGCGATTCGACAACGACGTGCTGTTCCACAACGCGCACTTCGCCACCACCGCCTACACCGACCACACCGCCAGGGCCGGAACGAGTTTCGTGGACGCCGTCTTCCATCGGAGCGCCGACTTCACCGGCGCCGAATTCCTCGGTCCGGGAACACGATTCCTGCGCGCCCGCTTCGCCGGGGAACCGACGTCGTTCAGTGGCGCGAAGTTCGGGGCCGACATGACGGATTTCCGGCAGGCCCGTTTCGAGGGGGGCCGGACGCATTTCGACGACGTCCGCTTCGCGGGCGCGGACACCCGTTTCGACGACGCCGTGATCGGCGGTTCGCGCATCACGTTCGCCGGCACCCGTTTCGATGCCTCCCGCACTGTGTTCGACAACGCCCGCATCGGTGCCGACGGTGATTCGCGGCCGGCCGATTTTCGTGGCGTCACCTTTCGAGGCAGCGTGTCGACCGAGGGTGCTGCGATCCCCGGCTGCCCGTTCGGCCCCGTGGCGCCGGAGGAGACGCCGACACCGGACGGAGTGCGAGATCCTGACGGCGCCGGCCCTGTCGTCGCGGGACAACCGGACGCATGAGTAGCCGCGGCCGGTACTCACCGTGCCCGCGGCGGCTCCGGATGATCGCGGCCGGCCGAGTGATACTCGGCGTCGCGCTCGCCCGGTACCGTCGGTGCCATGAAGATTCGTGGTGCTGTGCTGGAGCGGATCGGTGACCCGGCTCCCTACGCCGATTCGAACCCGATCGTGATCGAGGATCTGGAGTTGGCGGAGCCGGGGCCGGGGGAGTTGCTGGTCCGGATCGAGGCGGCCGGGCTGTGCCATTCGGACCTGTCGGTGGTGGACGGAAACCGGGTGCGGCCGGTGCCGATGCTGCTGGGACACGAAGCGGCCGGACGGGTCGAGCAGGTGGGCCCCGGTGACAGCGATCTGCGGGTCGGCCAGCGCGTCGTGATGACCTTCCTGCCGCGTTGCGGGCAGTGTGAGGGCTGCGCCACCGACGGCCGCACCCCGTGTGTCCCGGGCAGCGTGGCCAACAACGAGGGCGAGTTGCTGGGCGGCGGGCGGCGGCTGCGCGGCGCGGACGGGCCGGTGCATCACCATCTCGGCGTCTCCGGATTCGCCACCCACGCCGTGGTCGATCGGCGGTCGGTGGTGCCGGTCGACGACGACGTGCCGCCGGAAGTCGCCGCCGTTCTCGGCTGCGCGGTCCTCACCGGCGGTGGGGCCTTGCTGAATTCGGCCCGGCCCGGCGCGGGGGACCGCATCATGGTGGTCGGTCTCGGTGGCGTGGGTATGGCCGCCGTGCTGGTGGCCGCATCGCTGCGGGAAAGTCTCGGCGCAGAGGTCATCGCCGTCGACACCGTCCCCGAGAAGCTCACGCTGGCAAAGGAACTCGGCGCCACCCAGGTCTACACACCGGCGGAGGTGGCCGAGCGTGGTATCGCGGCCGAGGTCGTGGTCGAGGCGGCGGGGAATGTGCGGGCCTTCGAGACCGCGGTGGCCGCCACCGCGCCCGGCGGCACCACGGTGACCGTCGGACTGCCGAATCCGGAAGCGCGCGCGAGCATTTCACCGCTCGGGCTCGTCGCGCAGGGGCGTTCGATCGTGGGCAGCTACCTCGGTTCCGCGGTCCCGGCGCGCGACATCCCGGAATATGTGCGGATGTGGCGGGAGGGGCGGCTTCCCGTCGAACGCCTGGTGTCCTCGCGCATCCGGCTCGACGAGATCAATCACGCGATGGACGAGCTGGCCGCCGGGCACGCCCTGCGCCAGGTCATCATTTTCGACTGAGGCGCGGGCCTCGCGCCCGTGGTGCCCTCGCATGTCGAAGGTCGCCCGTCGCCGCCCTCACCGCGTGGTCGTCGCCGGACGACGCTGCGGCTCGCCGATCGGTCGAGACGACGACGCGGCGCCGTCGTCCGCACGGCTGCCGGATCGGCTCTCGGTGGTCGCGGCGGGTGACGTAGGCGACTTCCGGGTGACCGGTGTGGCGGCGGCCGGCGGCCCTGCCGATAGGCTCTGAGCGCAACGGGCATCGAACGGTATGTGAGGAGTTCACGGTGGCGACGAACCGGATCCGGGTGGGCGTACTCGGCGCGCAGGGCAAGGTCGGACAGGCGATCTGCGCGGCGGTCGAGGCCGCCGACGATCTGGAGCTGGTCGCCGGCGTCGACAGGGACGACGCGCTGGAGGCGTTCACCGAGGCCGGCACCCAGGTCGTGGTCGACTTCACTCATCCCGATGTGGTGATGCCGAATCTGAAGTGGTTGGTGGAGCACGGTATTCACGCCGTGGTCGGCACCACCGGATTCGACGAATCCCGGCTCGCGCAGGTGCGCTCCTGGCTGGCGGACAATCCCGAGGTGGGCGTGCTGATCGCCCCCAACTTCGCCATCGGCGCGGTGCTGTCGATGCGGTTCGCCGAACAGGCCGCGCGCTGGTTCGAATCGGTCGAGGTCATCGAACTGCATCATCCGAACAAGGCCGACGCGCCCTCCGGCACCGCCTACCGGACCGCCGGCATCATCGCCGAGGCCCGCAAACAGGCCGGTGTGGGCCCGAGCCCCGACGCCACCACCACCGAACTCGACGGCGCGCGCGGGGGCAGCGTCGACGGGGTGCGGGTGCATTCGGTGCGGCTGGCCGGGCTGGTCGCGCATCAGGAAGTGCTGTTCGGCACCCAGGGCGAAACGCTCACGATCCGCCACGACTCGATCGACCGCACCTCCTTCGCCCCGGGCGTGCTGCTGGGTGTGCGGCAGATCGGCGCCCGCCCCGGACTCACCGTCGGGCTCGATCCGCTGCTGGACCTGTGAACGAGCGCGACAGCGGGCGGCAGGTGCTGCGCATCGTCGCCTTCATCGCCTTCCTGGTCATCGCGCTGGCCTTCTACTTCCTGCTGCTGGGGCGCATCGCGATCGAACTGATGACCTCGGGCAAGGCGGCCGCCGTCGCGATGGGCGTGGGCGTGCTGATCCTGCCGATCCTCGGGGTGTGGGTGGTGGCCACCAGCATTCGCGCCGCCCTCGCCCACCAGCATCTGGCCCGGCGCATCCACGACGAGGGCCTCGAACTCGACGTCTCCGAGTTGCCCCGCCGCCCCTCCGGCCGGCTGGAGAAGGCCGCGGCCGACGAGCTGTTCGAACAGGTCAAGAAGGAGTGGGAAGCCGATCCCGACAACTGGCGCACCAACTACCGCGCCGCCCGCGCCTACGACTACGCCGGCGACCGCTCCCGCGCCCGCGACACCATGCGCCGCGCGGTGGAACTCGAGCGGGTCGAACGCCGGACCGGGTCCTGACACCCGGTCGGCCCCACTAGGCTCGCCTGGGTGCCGACGTTGCTGATCATCCACCACACGCCTTCGCCGTTCCTGCAGGACATGTTCGAAGCGGTGGTCGCGGGCGCGACCGACCCCGAGATCGAGGGGGTCGAGGTGGTGCGGCGGGCGGCGCTGGCGGTGACCGCGAGCGATGTGCTCGCCGCCGACGGCTACGTCCTGGGCACGCCGGCCAATCTGGGCTACATGTCGGGCGCGCTGAAACACGCCTTCGACACCTTCTACTACCCGTGTCTGGACAGCACCCGTGGCCGGCCGTTCGGGGTGTACATCCACGGCAATCAGGGCACCGAGGGCGCCGAGCGCAGCATCACGACCGTGACGACCGGGATGGGATGGCAGCAGGCCGCCGCACCGGTGATCGTCACCGGTCAGCCCGGCAAGGACGACCGGGAGAAGTGCTGGGAACTGGGGGCCACGATCGCGGCGCAGCTGACCGCGTGAGCCCGTGACCCGATTTCTGGTGTCTCACACGGAGATCACCGGCACCGTCATACTCGACGGCAGGACGCCGCCCTCCCGGGTGGGGCGCGGTGTTGTGTTCGGGTTTGGGGAAGGGTGAGGACCATATGACGCCATCGCGGCGGATCGGTCTGGTCGAGGACCACGAGTCGGTCGCGCTCGGGCTGGCCAGCATGCTGGCCGGCGAAAGCGATCTGGAACTGGTCATCACCGCCGCAACGGTGTCCGAATTGCTCTCGGCGGCACCGCAATTGGATCTGGTGATCCTGGATCTGCGGCTCGCCGACGGCTCCACCCCGCAGTCCAACGTGCAGGCCCTGCGCGATCGCGGGCTCGAGGTGCTGGTGTTCACCGGCGCCGACAATCCGTTCCTGGTGCGCTCGGCCGCGCGGGCCGGAGTGCTGGGCGTGGTGCGCAAATCCGAGGATGTGCAGACCGTGGTCGCCGCGGTGCGCGCCGCCGCGAGCGGCGAACAGGTGGTCACCACCGATTGGGCCGCCGCCATCGACGGGGATCCGCAGCTGCCCGATGTGGGCCTGAGTCCACGCCAGCAGGAGGTGCTGACCCTCTACGCCTCCGGCGAGAAGGCCTCGCGGGTGGCGCGGTTGACCGGGCTCTCGGAACAGACCGTCAACGACTACCTGGGCCGGATCCGCCAGAAGTACGCCGACGCCGGTCGCCCGGCGCCCACCAAGACCGACCTCTACAAGCGTGCGGTGGAGGACGGGTGGCTGCCGGTGCCCGAGCGCAACAACCAGGCATGATCGCGATCGACGCGCCCGGAGTCTTCGCGCGCACCGCGGCCGCGGCCCGCCTCCGGGTTCCCGGCCGCGCCCAGGTGCGCACCGATACTCCCGCGGTGGAGCGCGTCATGCGCCGGCTGGGGCTCTCGGTCGGCGCGGGCGGGGTGATCATGGGCCTGGCCGACGTTCCGGAGATCACCGAGCAGGCGCAGTTCACGCCCGCCTGGTGGACCCCGGCCGCCGGCGCGCTCGCATTCGGACTGTTCCCGGTACTGGCCCTGCTCTCGATCCGGTCGAGGCCGCGCACCATCCGGCTGGTGTCGGGCTGCGCCGCGGTGGCCTTCCTGTCCGCGGTGGCGACCATGCTGATCGGACTCGACACCCACAGCATCGGCGCGAATTCGGTATGGCTGTACCGGATGCTGCCGCTGGGGGTGCTCGCGGCCACGTTGGCGTGGCCGACGCTCGTCGCGGGGGCCTATCTGCTGATCGGCTCGGCGGCCGTCGCGTTGACGAATATCTATCTGGCGGAACAGTTCACGGCGGCGTCGGCGCTCAGCGCGTTCGCCCGCGCGGTCGGCTTGTCGGCGCTGTTCCTGTGGTGTGTGGTCTCGGCGCTGTCGGCCGCGGCCCGGGTGGATCGCGAATCGGTGGCGGCGAGCGGGCAGGCCGCCGAAGCCGCCGCGGCCGCGGCGCGCGACAACGAGAGCGCCCGCTTCGCCGCCCTCATCCACGACGCCGTCCTGTCCACGCTGCTGGACGCCTCGCGCGGCAGCGAACCCTCGGCCGTGTTGCGACGGCAGGCCGAACGCACCCTGGACCAACTCGACGAGATCCGGGTCGAATCGCGCGAACCCGATGTGCTCGATGCCCCCGCGGCCGTGAACTTCCTGCGCGCCTCGGTGCACGAGGTGAACGCCGGCATTCGCTTCACCACCAGGACCTGGCCGGGCTTCGACGACCTGCGCATGCCCGCCGCCGCCGCGCGCACCCTCGCCGCCGCCCTGGCCGAGGCGGTCCGCAACAGTCTGCGCCACGCCCCGGTGCCCGGTCGCGCGGTGACACGCACGGTGACCTGCACGATCAGCGCGGGCAGCATCCGGGTCGTCTTCACCGACGACGGCGCGGGATTCGATGTGAACGCGGTCTCCGCGGACCGGCTCGGCATCTCGGTGAGCATTCTGGGCCGCATGCGCCAGCTGGCCGGCGGCGCCGGATTCGTGGAATCGCAACCGGGGGAGGGCACCGCGGTGACCTTGGTCTGGGGTGGTGACGGTGCGCACTGAAACCGGTCGGGAACAGGCGTTCGGACTGGGGGAGATGCTGGGGTTGCGCGGCGGTACCGCGTGGCTGTTCCTGGTCCTTCTCGAAGTGACCATCACCCTCTATATGGTCCGCAACCTCGACACCACGAATGCGCTGTCGGCGGTGACCGCGCTGATCGTGATGGTGGTGGCCGGTGCGCTGGTGCTGGTGGCCCCCGGTGATCCGCTGCCCTGGACCGTCACGATCTTCGTCGCCGCCGCCGGGCCGGTCGCCACCGCGCTGACCTCGGCCGATCCCGGCACGCCGGAAACCCGGCACATGGTGTGGACCACCTTCGCGACCTCGTATGTGCTGGCCGTGCTGGTGCTGCGGGGCCGGATGGGCACGGCGTGGCTGGGCGTGGCCGGAGTCGCGGTCGTCATCGGTGTCGGCGGCGCGCTGGCGTGGCTGAGCGCGAGCGCGATCGTCGCCGCGATCGTTCCCATCGGCACCGTCATCGCCATCTCGGTGTTCGCGCAGATCATGCGGCCCACTCAGCGTTCGCTGCGGATGTTGCGCGAGGAGGCGAGCGCCCAGGCCGCCGCCGAGGCGACGATGGCGGCGGCCGACGGCGAACGCGCCCGGCAGCTGGAGCGCCTGGACCGGGTGGCTCGCCCGATTCTGGAACGCATCGCCGACGGCGCGGTCCTCACCGTCGGCGAACGCGAGCAGTGCCGGCTGCTGGAGGCGGAACTGCGCGACGGACTGCGCGCCCCGCAGCTGGTGACCGAGGGACTCAGCGGGGCCGCGCGGGGTGCGCGAGCGCGCGGGGTGGAGGTCGTGCTCCTCGACGACGGCGGTTTCACCGACGCGCCGAAATGGTTGCGCGAGCGCGTCATCGACGTCGCCACAAGGGAATTGGACGCGGCGAACGCCGGCTCGGTGACGGTGCGCATCCTGCCGCCGGGGCGGCGGGCGCTGTCGACTGTCCTCGCGCAGGCGCCCGATCGGGACCGCCGCATCGAGATCGGTCCCACCGGCACCGTGACGGTGATGGACTGACTCAGCTGTCGCAGCGGCCGGGGCCGCCCTTGCGCATCTGGTCGCGCAGGGCGCCCTGTACCGCACCGGCGAGCCAGGAGTTCAGCGATTGACCGCTCTGCGTAGCGGCCTCCTCGGCGCGGGCCTTCAAATTCTCGACCATGCGCAGGGTGACGCGGCTGATGTCGCCGGTCATCTCCTCGAAGGTCGGATGCGACTCCTCGGATGCCGTGCGGCGCACCTCCACCTGGGCGTCGGTCCCCGACAGGGAGACGTGCACGGTGCGATCGTCGAGGGTCGCGTTGACCTCGTTCGCCAGATCCGAGAGCGCGGCCAGCAACGTCAGCCGCAGCGAATTCTCGGTGGCGGCGGCCAATGCGGCGGCGGTGGCCTGGGTCTTCTCGTCGCCCAGGGCGGCCGCGGCGATCAGATCGTCGCGCAGCCGGGCGGTGTACTTGTTCAGGTCCATGACATCAGTATGACGTCATCAATGACATCGCGCCAGCGCCGAAATGCCGTCACGGTCGCTGTCATTGCTGGAATGTGACCGGAATGTCCGCCGATATCACGGACGACGGTTCGGTGTCGTATCCGCGACCGGGTAGCCTTTCTGACCATGACGAACGGTGAATCGACGCGAACGGAGCTGCGCGCGTCCGGCACGGTCGGTGTCGCGATGGTGACCCCCTTTACCGCCGAGGGCAAGCTCGATGTCGATGCCGGCGTCGCCCTGGCCGCAAGCCTGGTCGACCGCGGTGTCGACCTGCTCGCCATCTCCGGCACCACCGGAGAATCGCCGACCACCACCGAATCGGAGAAGTTCGACCTGCTGCACGCCGTCGTCGACGCCGTGGGCGACCGCGCCACCGTCATCGCGGGCGCCGGCACCTACGACACCGCCCACAGCATCGAGCTCGCCCGCAACGCCGAGCGTGCGGGTGCGCACGGTTTGCTGGTGGTGACGCCGTACTACTCGCGCCCGTCGCAGGAAGGTTTGCTGGCGCATTTCACTGCCGTCGCCGACGCGACCGATCTGCCGGTGACGCTGTACGACATTCCGCCGCGCTCGATCGTGCCGATCGCCCCGGATACGCTGCGGCGCCTGGCCGAACACCCGAACATCGTCGCGGTGAAGGACGCCAAGGGCGACCTGGGCGCGGGAGCGGAACTGATCGCCGACACCGGGCTGGCCTACTACTCCGGCGACGACGTGCTCAATCTGCCGTGGTTGTCGGTGGGTGCGGTCGGATTCATCAGTGTGATCGGCCATCTGGTGCCGGAGCGGCTGGTGCAGTTGCGTGATGCGTACGCGGCCGGTGAGGTCACGCTGGCTCGCGACATCAATGCCGGCCTGTTGCCCGTCAACCGCGCGATGGCCCGGGTCGGCGGCGTGGCCCTGATCAAGTCGTCGCTGCGGTTGCTCGGAATGGATGTCGGCGAGCCGCGGCTGCCGCAGCTGATGCCCATAGGTGTGAATCTGGAATCGATCGTCGCCGAACTGCGACTGGCGGGGGTGCTCGCATGAGTGAACCGGTGAACCGTCGTCCGCGCCGGACCGCGAGCCGAGCGGCGGGAGCACCGGCTCCGGCGCCGCCGCCCGCGCCGCCGGTGGAGCCCGAAAAGCCTGCGGTGCAACAGGTTTCGCCGCCGGAGCCCGCGCGTGCCGAACCGGCCGCCGAGCGTCGCGCTGCCGCCGGGCAACGCGAGACCACGTCCGCAGCGCAACGTGAAGCCGCTCCCGCGGCGCAGCGTGAAGCGGCTCCCGCCGCCCAGCGTGGCGAACAGGCCGGTGACCGGGGTCGTTCCCGCCGTTCCGGCCGTGGCCGCCAGTCGGGCAGCCGCGGGCGGGCGGAACAGTCCGCGCCGCAACCTGTTTCGGCGGGATTGCCGGCCGGTCTGCCGCCCAGGTTGCCGAAGCAGGGCCTGCGCGTCTACGCGCTCGGCGGCATCGGCGAAATCGGCCGCAATATGACCGTGTTCGAATACGGCGGCGCGATGCTGATCGTCGACTGCGGTGTGCTGTTCCCCGAGGATCAGCAGCCCGGCGTCGATCTGATCCTGCCCGACTTCCGGCCCATCGAGGACCGGATCGACGAGGTCGCCGCCGTGGTGCTGACCCACGGCCACGAGGACCACATCGGCGCGGTGCCGTTCCTGCTGCGGCTGCGGCCCGACATCCCGGTCGTGGGCTCGAAATTCACCCTCGCGCTGGTCGCCGCGAAATGCCGCGAACATCGCTTGCAGCCCAAGCTGATCGAGGTCACCGAGGGCCAGCGGACCACCCACGGCCCGTTCGACTGCGAGTATTTCGCGGTCAACCACTCCATTCCCGATGCGATCGCGGTCGCGGTGCGCACGCCGGCCGGGCTG
Organism: Nocardia mikamii NBRC 108933; assembly: GCF_001613505.1. Classification (GTDB taxonomy): domain Bacteria; phylum Actinomycetota; class Actinomycetes; order Mycobacteriales; family Mycobacteriaceae; genus Nocardia; species Nocardia mikamii. Next base: position 49,127 of record NZ_BDCM01000014.1, on the reverse strand, counting down.
GCCCTGCACACCGGTGACATCAAACTCGATCAGCTGCCGCTCGACGGCCGCCTCACCGACCTGGCCGGGTTCTCCCGTCTCGGCGACGAGGGTGTGGACCTGTTCCTGGTCGATTCGACCAATGCCGAGGTGCCCGGCTTCGTCACCCCGGAGCGCGAGATCGGCCCGGTCCTCGACAGTGTGATCGGCAAAGCCAAGGGTCGCGTCATCGTGGCCTCGTTCGCCAGCCACGTCCATCGCATCCAGCAGGTCGTCGATGTGGCCCAGCGCTACAACCGCCGGGTGTGCTTCGTCGGTCGTTCGATGGTCCGCAATATGCAGATCGCGCAGGATCTCGGGTACCTGAACATTCCCGAGGGCATCGTGGTCGATCTGGACCAGGCCGCGAATCTGCCCGTGCACAAACTGGTGCTGATCTCGACCGGCTCGCAGGGTGAACCGCTCTCGGCGCTGTCGCGGATGGCGCGTGGCGACCATCGCCAGATCAACATCCGCGCCGACGATCTCGTGGTGCTGGCCTCCTCGCTGATCCCGGGTAACGAGAACGCGGTCTTCGCGGTGGTCAACGGCCTGGCCCGGCTGGGCGCCACCGTGGTGACCCAGCAGAGCGCCAAGGTGCACGTCTCCGGGCACGCCTCGGCCGGCGAGCTGCTCTATCTGTACAATGCGGTCCGCCCCACCAACGCCATGCCGGTGCACGGGGAGTGGCGGCATCTGCGGGCCAACGCCGCGCTCGCGGTCGCGACCGGCGTGCCCGAGGAACGGGTCATGCTCGCCGAGGACGGTGTGGTGGTCGACCTGGTCGACGGAATCGCCTCGATCGTCGGCCGCTATCCGGTCGGGCAGGTGTACGTCGACGGATTGTCGGTCGGCGACGTCGGTGAATCGACGCTGTCGGACCGCCTGGTGCTCGGTGAGGGCGGTTTCATCGCGATCACCGTGGTCGTCGACGAGACCACCGGTAAGGCGGTCAGCACGCCGGAGGTCAGCGGCCGCGGTTTCTCCGACGATCCGGGTGCGCTGCTGGGTGCTCAGGAGCTGGTGGAGGCCGAACTGCTGCGGCTGGCCGGCGAGGGCGTCACCGATACGCACCGCATCGCGCAGGGTGTGCGGCGCGTGGTGGGTCGCTGGGTTGCCGACACCTACCGCCGCCGCCCGATGATCGTGCCGACCGTCATGGGCGTCTGAGACTGCTGGATGTGGCCCCGCCCACAGTGATGGATTCGGGCGGGGCCGCTACGCAGTGCCGATGGATCGCAGCGGAACACCTGCGTAGTCGCACTCGCTACCTCCTCCGGCCCCGACCCATTACGCTCGGCCCATGAGTATGGCTCAACGGGAACGCCGGGCCCTGGTGTCGACCATGACGGCGGTCGGTCCCGACGCCCCGACCCTGTGCGGCACCTGGACGGTGCACGACCTGGCCGCGCATCTGGTGGTGCGCGAGCGTCATCCCGCGGCCGCACCGGGGATCCTGCTGAAACCCCTTGCGGGATACCTGGATTCGGTGCAGGCCAAGGTGTCGGAGAAGCCGTTCACCGAACTGCTGGAGCAGATTCGCACCGGACCGCCGTGGTGGTCGCCGCTGAAGCCGGTCGACGCCGTGGTCAACCTGACCGAGATGTTCGTCCACCACGAGGACGTGCGCCGCGCCGACCCCGAATGGAAGCCGCGCCCGCTGCCGGCCGAGGACGAGCGCAAGTTGTGGTCGGCGACGCGGCGGATGGCGCGGATGGCGTATCGCAAATCGCCGGTCACCGTCGTGCTGGCGACGCCGGAGGGCGAACGCGTGACGGCGCACAACGTCGGCGGCGATGCGGTGGTCCTCACCGGGCAGCCCTCCGAACTGCTGCTTCACGCGTTCGGCCGCAACGAGGTCCGCGTCGACGCTGCCGGTGGTGTCGACGATGTGGCCGCGGTCTTCGCCTCCGATCGCAGCGTCTGAGGCCGTCGCGCGCGTCGTTTCCGGCCGCTGACGGCGTTGTGAGGTCGGCAATGATGTGGTTGGGATGGGTGTTGCGGATGGTCCCGATGGGGCTGTTGCGGCTAGCCTGAGGTCATGGCAGGTAAGTCCCGCGGCACCACGACGTCGAGTTCGCGGGCGGGATCCACCCGGGGGCGGGCTCCGGCGCGGACTCGCTCGGGAGGCTCGCGCGCCCGATCGGCGCCGCGCGGCCGCACCACCACCGCGACCCGCAGGCCGGTGCGCCGGTCACCGCAGACCGCACCGCTGGCCGTGCTCGGCCGCGGTATCGGCAACGGCTGGTCGGTGCTGGCGCGCGGATTCGGCGCCACCACCCGCACCATCAGCCGGGCGGGGGAGATCGAACACGGTCACCGCCGCGACGGAATCGCGTTGGCACTGGTCGCTTTCAGCGTCGTCATCGCGGCCGCGGTCTGGTTGTCGGCGGGCGGCCCGGTGGGGCACTGGGTCGACACCGCGGTGCGGGCGATCGCCGGATCCGCCGCGGCCGTGCTGCCTTTCGTGGCCTCCGGTATCGCGGTGGTGCTGATGCGCACCGAACCGCGGCCCGAGATCCGGCCCCGCCTGGTCCTCGGCGGGGTGCTGGTGGGTCTGTCGGCGCTGGGAATCTGGCATATCTTCGCGGGCGCGCCGGCCGACGCGCACGGGCGCGCCCATGCGGCGGGTTTCGTCGGTTACGTGCTGGGCGGGCCGCTGCGCAACGGGCTCACCGCGTGGCTGGCGGTGCCGCTGCTGTTGCTGGCCATGCTCTTCGGACTGCTGCTGGTGACCGGTACGACGGTGCGTGAGGTTCCGCATCGGCTGCGGGAACTGTTCGGCCTGCCCGATGCCGAATTCGCCGACGACGACGGGCAATACGGGCTCTACGACCCGGAAAACTATGACGCCGACGGTTTTCCGGTGCACAAGAGCCGTTCGTCGCGGCGCGGCCGCACCCCGGAGGAGAACTACCCGGCCGACGAATTCGGCGGCGCCGACGCGGTGACCGAGGTCCTCGGCGAACCGCCGCTGCGTGACGCGAAGGATATCGCCGAGGCGGACGAAATCCCGCCTCCCGCAACCAAACCCAAGACGCGCAAGGCGCCCAAGGTCGTCGACCAGACACCCGAGCCGCCGCCCGCGCAGCAATTGGAATTCGTCACCGACCGCGAGGTCGACGGCGACTATCAGCTGCCGCCGCTGACGCTGCTGACCGACGGCGATCCGCCGAAGAAGCGCAGTGCCGCCAACGAATCGATGATCGAGGCGATCACCGAGGTGCTGGTGCAGTTCAAGATCGACGCGGCGGTCACCGGTTTCGTGCGCGGTCCGACGGTCACCCGCTACGAGGTCGAACTCGGGCCCGGCGTGAAGGTCGAGAAGATCACCGCCCTGGCGCGCAATATCGCCTATGCGGTGGCCACCGAGAATGTGCGTTTGCTAGCCCCGATTCCGGGCAAATCGGCGGTCGGTATCGAGGTGCCCAACGCCGACCGCGAACTGGTCCGGCTGGCGGATGTGCTCAAGGCTCCCTCCACGCGAAACGACCACCACCCGTTGGTGATCGGACTCGGCAAGAACATCGAGGGCGAATTCGTCTCCGCGAATCTGGCGAAGATGCCGCATCTGCTGGTCGCCGGTTCCACCGGTTCGGGTAAGTCGAGTTTCGTCAACTCGATGCTGGTCTCGCTGCTGGGCCGCGCCACCCCGGACGAGGTGCGGATGATCCTCATCGACCCGAAGATGGTGGAACTCACGCCGTACGAGGGCATTCCGCATCTGATCACGCCCATCATCACCCAGCCGAAGAAGGCCGCCGCCGCGCTGGCCTGGCTGGTGGAGGAGATGGAGCAGCGGTATCAGGACATGCAGGCCAGCAAGGTCCGCCACATCGACGATTTCAACAAGAAGGTGAAATCGGGCCAGATCACCACACCGCTGGGCAGCGAGCGCGTATACCGGCCTTACCCCTACATTCTGGCGATCGTCGACGAGCTGGCCGATCTGATGATGACCGCGCCGCGCGACGTCGAGGACGCCATCGTGCGTATCACCCAGAAGGCGCGCGCGGCCGGTATCCATCTGGTGCTGGCGACCCAGCGGCCCTCGGTGGACGTGGTGACCGGTCTGATCAAGACCAACGTTCCCTCCCGGCTGGCGTTCGCGACCTCTTCGCTCACCGACTCGCGGGTCATCCTGGATCAGCCGGGTGCGGAGAAGTTGATCGGTATGGGCGACGGCCTGTTCCTGCCGATGGGCGCGTCCAAGCCGACCCGACTGCAGGGTGCGTTCATCTCCGACGAGGAGATCCAGGCCGTCGTCGACTTCGCCAAGAATCAGGCCGAACCCGAGTATCAGGAGGGCGTCACCACGGCGAAGGCCGGGGAGAAGAAGGACGTCGACCCGGATATCGGCGACGATCTCGACGTCTTCCTGCAGGCCGTCGAACTGGTCGTCACCTCGCAGTTCGGCTCCACCTCGATGCTGCAGCGCAAACTGCGCGTCGGATTCGCCAAGGCGGGCCGCCTGATGGATCTGATGGAGACTCGCGGTGTCGTCGGCCCGAGCGAAGGCTCCAAGGCGCGCGACGTGCTCGTCAAACCCGATGAGCTGGACGGACTGCTGTATTCGATCCGCGGTGGGGGAGAGGCGGAGGAAGCGGCCGAACCCGATGCGATCGACGCCTAGGGTTCCCGGCGTAGGCCCTACCCGGTGTACGCCCAGCCGGTGACGGTCCGGATCTCGACCCGGATGACCGGTCCGCGCGGGGCGTTGTCCTGGTACTGCGGGTATTTCGCGGTGAGCCAGGCGATCGCCTCGGCGCGCTCGGTATCGGTGGTGGCGACGGCGGCGGTGCCGTCGAGCCGGACCCACCACAGCCGGGTCCAGTCCTCGTCGTAGTCGTCGGCCAGCACCGAGACCCGGTTCTCGACCGCGATATTGCGCAACCGCCGCAGGTCGGTCGTCGATTTCGGTTTCTGATCGACCGCGGTCACCAGAATCCGGCCCGAGGGCGAGAGCGCGAAGGTCACGGGCACCAGGTGGGGCCGGCCCGTCGGGTCGGTCGTACCCAGCCGGGCCACGCGCGCCGCGCGTGCTCGCGCCAGCGCGGTATTCGGATCCAAGCGCACCGGTTCACGGTAGATCGCCGGACGCGACGGTGCGGCCTACAGCGGCGCGTTCTCCCGCTCGATCTGCTCGGCGGCCTCGGCCTGGATGCGCTCGAATTGCGCACCCATCGCCGCGGCCAGGGCATTGGCCGCCGAGAGCGGGCGCACCATCACCATCAGGTCGTCGATCCGGCCCGCCTCATCGGTGTGGATGAAATCGGCGCCGGTCACGTGCTTCCCGTCGACCGTCGCCTCGAAGATCAGCGTCGAGTCGTGCCCGCCGGCGTCGGTGATCTCGCGGACGTAGCGGAAGTCCTCGAACACTCGCAGGACGCCGCGCAGAATCGCCGCGGTGAGGGCCCGGCCGGGATAGGGCTTGAACGCCACCGGACTGGTGAACACGACGTTCTCGGCGAGCAACGCCTCGATCGCCGCGCTGTCACGTGCCTCCACGGCCTGTCGGAATGCCTGCATCGCCACCTCGCATATGCAACTGGTTGACTATGCCGAGCATCGTAGCGGGCTCTCGCGGCCCCGCCTAGGGGTTCGGCGCCTCCTGTGCCGAGAAGGCGCCCATCACCGGGGTCCACTCCAGGAAGCGCTTCGCATCGATGAGCCCCTCCTGCGCGAACGGATCGGATGCGAGCAGTTCCTCCAATGCCGCGGCATCGGCGGCGCGGAACAGCAGCAGCGCACCGGATCCGTCGGCATACGGCCCGGTCGTGAGGACCACACCCTGGTCGACCAGATTCGACAGCCATTCCCGATGCCGGGGCCGATGCTCGTCGCGCCCGGCGACGGTGGCGTCGGAATAGGTGTAGTGGACGGCGAAGATCGGCACGGGCGCTCCCGAAAGGTTCAGAGGGTCAACAGCATCCGAGTATTGCCGAGGGTGTTCGGCTTGACGTAGCTGAGGTCGAGGAATTCGGCCACACCGGTGTCGTAGGAGCGGCACATCTCGGCGAAGACCTCGGCGGTGACGGGCGTGCCGTCGATCTCGGCGAACCCGTGCCGGGAGAAGAACTCCACCTCGAAGGTCAGCACGAACAGCCGCTGCAGCTGGAGTTCGCGGGCGGTCGCGATCAGCTGGTCCACGATCAGCCGCCCGACGCCGCGACCCTTGGCGTCGGGGTGGACCGCGACGGTGCGCACTTCGCCCAGATCGGCCCACAGTACGTGTAATGCGCCACATCCGACGAGGCTCTCGCCGACCTCGGCGACCCAGAATTCCTGCACCGCCTCGTAGAGCGTGACGAGATTCTTCTCCAGCAGGATGCGGCCGGCGTAGACGTCGACGAGGCTTTTGATGGCGGGCACATCCGAGGTGCGGGCGCGTCGGACTCGCACGGTGCCGGGGTCGGTGGCGCCGATCGAATCACTGTGATGTGCCCGCGTGGTCATGGGGTGCACAGTAGTCGGGTCGTTAACCGATAGTCTGGTGGAGTGCCGCACATCTCGTCCGCCCGCCTGCCTCGATCCGCCGGGGGCCGCGGCTGCGTGCGTTCCGGCCGGGGGTGCCGGTGAGCGTGCAGAGCGACGATATGGACCGGACCTGGGCCGAAGCCGGCAGAGCGCGGGCGAATCTCGTTCCGCCGCAACCGAACCGGACGGTCGAGCCCTCCGCGGTGCCACTGATGAACATCGCCAACATCCTCACGGTCCTGCGTATCCTGATCGTGCCGATCTTCCTGCTGGCATTGTTCGCCGGGGGCGGCCACGACACCGGATGGCGGATCGCCGCGGCCGCGCTGTTCGGCATCGCGGCGGTCACCGACCGCATCGACGGCCAACTCGCGCGCAAGTACGGACTGGTCACCGACTTCGGCAAATTGGCGGATCCGATCGCCGACAAGGCGCTGATCGGCGCTGCCCTCATCGGGTTGTCGGCACTCGGCGACCTTCCCTGGTGGATCACGGCCGTGATCTGTGCCCGCGAAATCGGCGTGACGTTGCTGCGGCTGGCCGTGGTGCGCCGCGGCGTGATACCCGCCGGCCGCGGCGGTAAGGCCAAGACGCTGGTGCAGTCGGTGGCGATCGGCGTCCTGCTGCTGCCGCTCGCCGACGCGTGGGCGAGCGCGGGCATGGCGCTGATGTATGTCGCGGTGGTGCTGACTGTGGTCACCGGACTGGATTACGTGGTGCAGGCGGCCCGGTTGTGGGCGCGGCCGGTCGAGCGGCGGTGACCACGCTGGGCACCGACGTGGCCGCCGCCGATCCGCTGAGCGCTGTTCCCGAGGCCGTCGAGCTGGTGGCGACGCTGACCCGCACCGGACAGACCGTGGCCACCGCCGAATCCCTGACCGCCGGTCTGCTCGCGGCCACGATCGCGGGGGTGCCGGGCGCGAGCGTGGTGTTGCGCGGCGGGCTGATCGTCTACGCCACCGACCTCAAACACCGCCTGGCCGGCGTGAGCGAACACACGCTGGCCGCGGACGGGCCGGTCGCGGCGGGTACCGCCGAACAGCTCGCCGTCGGCGCCCGCGCGGAGTGCGAGGCCGACTGGGGGATCGGGCTCACCGGTGTCGCCGGGCCGGACGCGCAGAACGGCTGCCCGGTCGGCACCGTCTTCCTCGGGCTGAGCGGCCCCGGAGGGACCGAGGTGATGCGGTTGCAGCTCGCCGGGGATCGGTGGACGATCAGGATGAACGCGGTGCGCACGGCCGTCGCGGAGCTGCTGCGCCGCGTCGGTGGCGGCGACCCGAACGGCACCGGCTGACGACGGCTGCCCGGTGGATGCCGATCGGTTCCCGCCCCCGGGAACCAACGGGGTGGCGTGCGACGTTGGCACTGTAGACGGAGGGGTGCGTCACGCTCGACGGCGGTCGCGCTCGGCCCGGTGAGGCGAGAACGTGAGGAGAACGAGATGACGCTGCTACGAGAGGCCATCGGCGAGAGTCTGCGGCGCGCTCGGATCGCCCAGAGCCGGACCCTGCGCGAGGTGTCGACGTCGGCACGCGTGAGCCTGGGCTATCTGTCCGAGGTCGAACGCGGCCGGAAAGAAGCCTCGAGCGAACTGCTGGCCGCGATCTGCCAGGCGCTGGACGTGCCGCTGTCGCAGGTGCTGGTCGACGTGAGCGCCACCATGGCCGACGCCGACACCCCGGCACCCGCGCCGGAGACGGCCGCCGCCACACCCGCGGCGAGCGTGTCGGCGCGCGCCGGGATCGCCGGAGACACCCGGATCGTGATTCCGGCCCCGAAGGCCGAGAAACTGGTGTTGGTGCAAGCGAAGTGACTCGCCGCGAACCGGCGATCACGACTGCCGGCGCCGGATGGGCGCCGGCAGGGCTGTACGACGGAGCGGAAACCGATAGATTCTCTGTAAGCGTCGGTTACGGGTGGTTCGGCAGCCCGGATCCGACGCCGTGGAGGATAGGGACACAGGGGTGCGTGACGGTCGCGCACCGCCGCCGTGCTGGGGCGCGGCGTAGTCAGATGGAGGCGGGATCAATCGATGGCTAATCCGTTCGTGAAGGCCTGGAAGTACCTGATGGCCCTCTTCGATTCGAAGATCGAGGAGCATGCGGATCCGAAGGTGCAGATTCAGCAGGCTATCGAGGAAGCCCAGCGTCAGCACCAGGCCCTGTCGCAGCAGGCGGCGTCGGTGATCGGTAACCAGCGCCAGCTGGAGATGAAGCTCAACCGTCAGCTCGACGAGGTCGAGAAGCTCAACGCCAACGCCCGCCAGGCCGTCCAGCTGGCCGACCAGGCCAACGCCGCCGGCGACACCGACAAGGCGATCCAGTACACCAACGCCGCCGAGGCGTTCGCCGCCCAGCTGGTCACCGCCGAACAGTCCGTCGAGGACCTGAAGGTGCTGCACGACCAGTCGCTGCAGGCCGCCGCCCAGGCCAAGAAGGCGGTCGAACAGAACGCCATGCTGCTGCAGCAGAAGGTCGCCGAGCGCACCAAGCTGCTCAGCCAGCTCGAGCAGGCCAAGATGCAGGAGCAGGTCTCCGCCTCGCTGCAGCAGATGGATTCGACGCTGTCCGCCCCCGGCAGCACCCCCAGCCTGGATGCGGTGCGCGAGAAGATCGAGCGTCGCTACGCCAACGCGCTGGGCGCCGCCGAGCTCGCGCAGAACACCGTGCAGGGCCGCATGATGGAGGTGCAGCAGGCCAGCGTGCAGATGGCCGGCCACAACCGCCTCGAGCAGATTCGCGCCTCCATGCGCGGCGACGCGCTGCCGTCGGGTGACTCCGCCGGTCAGTCCATCGCCAACCCGGCTCAGCCGCAGGTGAACAAGGGCCAGGCCGCGCAGCAGTAAGCGCGTCGCGGGTCGATCGGAAGGCTGGGCAGATGGGGCGTACGCGGGCAGGTAACGAGCCCGCGCCGACCCGTGCGCGGCCCTGGTCGCGATCTGCTCGCAGCGCCGCGTCCGCGCCGCCCGCCTCCGCCGCGCCGTCGGCCGATGCGGCGCGGACCGCTCCACCCGTCGCCGACGCGGCCGCGTGGCAGTCGATCGCCGAATCCATTGAGCGGCATCGGGTTTCCGGTACGGTCCCGCCTACGCCGGCTCCCACGGAAAGCGCTGCGACCGGAGTCGAGGATCCTTCCCCGCCGGGCATGACCGGGTCCGCTGTGTCCGCGCGGCCCGACAGCGGTGCCGCGCGACGTCGCTCATCCGAGGTCGCATCCGGCGCAGGGGACGATACGGGCGCGGACCGGCGCTCCCGGGCCGAGCGCCGCGGGATGCTGCGCGGTCGTCGGCCGGCGCCGCCCGGCCGCCGGTCTCGCCGGCGCGGTATGGCCCCCGATATCGAATCCGACGGCGGCCGACCGACAGTCGATCGCGCATCGGACACGGCCAGCCCCCGCGTTCACGGCGTCATCCACGAAACCCATGAACCGGACAGTGGACCCGCCGCCGGGTCGCACACCGGACCACGCGGAGCCGGTGGAAACCCGCGCGAGCGCCGTCGTCCGTCCGGCCCGAGCGCGTTTCGGAATCCTTCGACCCACAGCCCGACCGAGGACGATCAGCTCGCACGCGCCAGGCGGGTTCCGGGCGCATTGCGCGACGCCGGGGAATTCGCCTTGCACGCGGTCCGGAAGTGGGCCGACCCGCGAGAGCGGGAACTTCGCCGCCGGCGGCGGGTGCGGCGGCGCAGCCTTCGCTGGAGCGCGGCCTCGGGTGTGACCGCGCTGGGAACGGCCGGACTGGTGGCGATCTCGGCACCAGCCTGGGCGGTTGTCGTGGTCGGCGGCGGGGCGGCCGCGCTGGTGACCGGCGCTGCGGTGAGTACCCGCCGATACCTGGAGTTGCGTCGAAACCCCTTGCCGCCCGCGGCGTTCGTACCGCGCCGGCTGCCCGCGGTGCAGTCCGCGGCGCGGGCGCCCATCGCCCGGCTGGTCCGGGCGGAACGGGCTTTTCACGCTCTCGGCCGTCAGATCGAGGCGAGCGGCCGAGTGCCGGCCGACGATTTCGCCGACACCGTGGCGACCGCGGACTCCGGGGCGGCCGCGCTGCATGCTCTCGCCGGTGACATCGCGGCGATGGAGAAGGCGCTCGAGGTGGTCGCGACCTCGCATGCCGGGGCGGGGTTGCGGCAGCAATCGGGCGCGATGGTCGAGCGGCTGGAAGCCGGCGTGACCGAGTACGAGCGGCTCGTCGCCGCGGCCGGTCAGATGCTGGCGGCCGGAGCGAGCGAAGTCGCGGCACCGGCGGACGACTTCGGCTGGGCCATGTTCACCTTGCGCGAGGCGGCCGACCGCCTGGACGGCTGGGCCCAGGCGCTCACCGACCTCGCCGACCGGCACTGAACGCGGCCGCCCCGGCGGCATCCGGTCCTTCGCGGCCGCGACGGGTGATATCCGGTTCGCGGACCGATCCTTGCGGGTGATCCGGCTAGGGGTTCACCCTGAGATTTCCCGGATATCGGTCGTGACCTGGTGATTTTCCGGCGCCGAGTTGACAGTATGGAGGAGTCGGATCGCGCTGACGGCGGTTCGGAAACCTTCGGGAGGAATGGACATGTTCTGGAAGATTCTGGGCGTCGTCGCGCTCGTGTGGCTGGCGCTGATCGTGATCGGCGCGCTGGTCAAGGCGCTGTTCCCGATCCTGATGATCAGCGTCGTGGTCTTCGGCCTGTACCTGCTGTACAAGGCTGTCTCCGGCTCGAACAAGTCGACGGTCACCAAACTGTAGCGAGTCACCACCCGGGCCGTTCGGTACGAAAGCCGAACGGCCCGTTGCTGTTTCGCGATGGCGGAGCGGTGACCCACGTCGTGCTAGCGTTTCGCTGCCGGTGCACCCTCGTGGTTCGCGGCCGAGAACCCGCGGCGACGGAGCCGACGCAATCGAACACGGAGGCCGAGATTACCCCCCAACTACCCGAGGATTGGCAGCGCGGTCTGGTGATCGTCGCCCATCCCGACGATATCGAGTACGGTGCCGCGGCCGCGGTGGCTCGCTGGACGAAGCAAGGCAAGGACATCCGGTATCTGCTGGCCACCAGCGGTGAGGCCGGGATCGCCGGCCTGCCGCCGGCCGAGTGCGGCCCGTTGCGGCAGCAGGAGGAGATCGCTTCGGCGCGCGCGGTCGGTGTCGAGAAGGTGGAGTTCCTGGGCTATCCGGACGGGCGCATCGAGGGTGGGCTCGGTCTGCGCCGCGATCTGGCCGCGGCGATCCGGCGGCATCGTCCGGAGATGGTGGTGTTGTTCAACTTCGGCGACACGTGGGCGCCCGGACATGCGAACAGCGCCGATCATCGCGCGGTGGGGCGCAGTGCGCTGGACGCTATCTCGGATGCGGGCAACGAATGGATCTTTCCGGAGCTGAACGAATTGCCGATCTGGACGCCGCGCTGGGCCGCGGTGGTGGGTCCGGTGGTGACGCATGCCGTGGACGTCACCGATACCGTTCGGGCGGCGGTGGATTCGCTGATGCAGCACAGCCGCTACCTGAGCGCGCTCAGTGACGAGCCGGTAGCCGATCAGGCTCGCGCCATCGTGGATCGGGCCACGGGGCCGCACGCCGGTTTCGCCGCCGAGCGGGCGGTCGGGTTCGAGCTTTACCACTTCGCCGACTGATCGCCGGTACTGTGAGCGGCCACGATCGGCTCGGGCGGCGTTCATGACCGTCGGGTAGCTGTGCCCGCCCGGCATCGGGTGGTGACGGGGTATGGCATGGTGGGGCGCATGCGAGTGGCTGTCGTCGCGGGTCCGGATCCGGGTCATGCGTTTCCGGCGATCGCGCTGTGCCTGCGGTTTCTCCAGGCCGGCGATGATCCGGTGTTGTTCACCAGTCCGCGCTGGTTCGACGCGGCGCGCGAGGCGGGGATCGCGGTGCGGCGGTTGAAGGGTTTGGCGCCGCGCCCGCAGGACGACGACGCCGACGCGGGTGCGCGCATCCATGACCGAGCGGCCCATATCTCCTCGGAGATCCTGCCCGACCTCAGTGCGATGTTGCCGGAGTTGGTGGTCTCGGATGTGCTCACCGCCGGCGGGGGGATGGCCGCCGAGCGGCTGGGGGTGCCGTGGGTCGAGCTGTCGCCGCATCCGCTGTATCTGCCGTCGAAAGCGTTGCCGCCCATCGGCAGTGGGCTCGCTCCGGGTGAGGGTCTGCGTGGGCGGATGCGCGATACGGTGCTGCGCGGGCTGACCGCGCGCGCGATCACCCGCGGCGACCGGCAGCGAGGGGCGGCGCGGGCGAGCGTGGGGCTGCCGGAGCTGGATCCCGGCCCCGATGCCCGGTTGATCGCCACACTGCCCGCTCTGGAGGTCGATCGGCCGGATTGGCCGGAGGACGCGCACGTGGTGGGGCCGCTGCTGTGGGAGCCGACGTCGGAGGTGCTGGCGCCGCCACCCGGTGACCGGCCGCTGGTCGTGGTCGCGCCGTCCACGGCCCGGACCGGATTCGGTGATCTGGCGACCGGTGCGCTGGAGGCGCTCGCGGACAGCGATGTGCGCGTCGCGATCTCGATGCTCGATACGCCGCCGGAGGACCTTCCGCCGTGGGCGACGGCAGGGCTGGGACGGCAGGACGAGTTGTTGCGCCATGCCGCCGTGGTGGTGGGCGGCGGAGGGCACGGGTTGCTGGCCAAAACTCTGCTCGCCGGCGTGCCGATCGTGACCGTGCCCGGTGGTGGCGACCAATGGGAGCTCGCCAATCGTGCCGTCCGTCAAGGTAGTTCGCTGCTGGTGCGGCCCTTCACTCCCGAATCGCTGCGCGCGGCGGTGCGCACCGTCCTCGGCGACGAGTCCTATCGCAAGGCCGCTGCGGCGGCCGCGGCCACCGCCTCCGATGTCGCCGATCCGATCGACATCTGTCACCGCACTCTGGACCGAGCGCGCGCGAGCTGACCGCGCCACCGTCGACGGTGCGCAGGCGACCGGTACCCTCGGCACGGTGCGGTTGACTGAATTTCAGGAACTCTTGCATACCGAATTCGGCGTCGCCCGCGGCGACCTGCTGCTGGCCGATCATGTCCTGCCCTCGATGAACGGCCGTACCGGCTCCCAGGCGATCGAGGACGGTGTCGACCCCCGCGAGGTCTGGCGTGCCCTGTGCGCCGAATTCGACGTACCGAAGAACCGCTGGTGACCGGTAGCGGTCGACTGCGTCACAGCGGCCTTGACCTCGAGCTCGCTCGAGGTTGCAGGGTGGTCACATGGATACCGAGATCACCGAGAACCGGATTCGGGAACTACTGGACCGGTCCGAGATAACCGACCTGCTGGACCGCTATCTGCGGTCGCTCGACGACGGCGTATTCGACGATCGGTGGGCGCGGGCCTACTACACCGAGGACGCGGTCGCGGAGATGCCGATCGGCACCGTCCGCGGCCGCGACGCCGTACTCGCGCACATCCGGCGCGGAATGGCACTGTTCGACCGGACCGTCCATCTGGGGACCAACGCGGTGATCGAACTCGACGGCGACCGCGCCACGGCGCGCGGCGCTCAGCTCAGCACCCATGTGCTCGCCGACGGTTCCGAGGCGGTGTTCATCTCCGCGGGTCATGCCGACAACGAATTGGCCCGGACGGCCGACGGCTGGCGGATCCGGGCGTCGTCGCTGCGCATCACCTGGACTCAGGGAACCCCGCCGCGACTGCCGGCGGGGCTCGGCCCCGAAGGGTGAGCGCACCTTCACCGGATGGGCACCGCGGCGCGGAATCGGTACTGCGCCGCGGCGCGGAATCGGTACCGCGCCGCGGCGGTGCAGATTCAGCGGACCGGGATCTCGGCGGCGGCCGGTTCCGCCGTCTCGGCGCTCCGGGTACGCGGTCGGAACAGGACGAAGGCGAGGAGGCCGAGAACGATGCCCACACCCGCCGCCACGGCGACTGCGGCGTCGAGCCCGGATACGAACTGCGACACCGTGTTCCGGCCCTCGCCGGCCGCGCTGCGGAATACCGTGCCGAGTACCGCGACCCCGAGGGCGAGGCCCAGTTGGCGGGCGGTATTGACCGCTCCGGCCGCCGTTCCGCTCTGCTGCGGGGGCACCGCGGCCATCGCGACCGCCACCAGCGGCGGCGCGAGCACACCGATGCCGATGCCGATCACCACGTAGCCGAAAAGTAGTGCGCTCCAGGTCGATCCGTCATCGATCACGCCCAGCAATCCCGCGCCGATGCCGGTGATCACCAAGCCGCCGCCGATGGTCCAGCGGGGTGCCGCGTCGTGCAGCCACCGTCCGAACGCGCCCGATACCACGAACGCCGTCGCCGCCATCGGCAGCATGGACAGACCCGCGCGCAGCGGGCTGAGCTGCAACGGCTGCTGCAGCCACAGGGAGATGAGGGGGCTGCTCGCGAAGGCGGCGAAATTGAAACCCGCCGCCGCCACCAGGGTGGCCGCGAACTCCCGGTTGCGCAGCAGCGCGAGCGGGAACATCGGTGTGGCGCTGCGTGATTCGACGAGGACGAAGCAGCCGATCGCGATCGCGCCGAGGATCAGCGTGGCGACCGACGCGCCGTCGCCCCACCCGTCCTCCCCGCCCCGGATGATGCCGTAGGTCAGCGCGGTCGCCGCGACGGCGAAGGCGGCCATCCCGGCGAGGTCCACGCCGCGGCCGGGGCGGCGCGGCGAGGGACCGAAGGCGTACAGCGACAGCGCGATGGTGACGGCCGCGATCGGCAGGTTCACCAGGAAGATCCAGCGCCAGGACAGCAGGTCGGTCAGCACCCCGCCGAGCACCACACCGATGCCGGCGGCCGCACCCGCGACCGCGCCCCAGGCGCCGAACGCGGTGCCGCGATCACGGCCGGTGTAGGTGGCGTGCAGCAACGACAGCGTGGTCGCGAACATGGCCGCACCGCCGATGCCCTGCACGGCCCGCGCCGCCACCAGCAGGGTCGAGGACTGGGCCAGTCCGCAGGCCAGTGAGGCGGCGGCGAAAACCACGAGGCCGGCGAGATAGGTGGGCTTGGCGCCGAACCGATCGGCGAACGAGCCCAGGACCAGCAGCAGTGCGGCCAGGCCCAGCGCATAGCCGTCGACCACCCACTGCAGGCCCGACAGTCCGGTGCCGAGATCGGCGGCGATGTCGGGGAGTGCGACGTTGACGATGGTGACGTCGATGAGCAGCATCAGCGTGCCGAGGCACGCCGCGAACAAGGGGAGCCATTTCCGCATGGCGACCTCCGGGTAGGGCGAATGATATCGACGCCAAGCGTGCGAGATGTTTGAATATCCATCCAACTATCCGGCCGTCGATGTGAGATTCCGCCTGTGAACCCCGAAGACGAACTCGAATCCTCCATTCTCGATCCGCTCGACAAACAGATCGTGCACGGCTTGGTCACCGATGCCCGCATCCCGTTCGCCACCCTGGGTGCGATCCTCGGTGTGTCCGAACAGACCGTGGCCCGCCGCTTTCGGTCGATGCGCCAACGCGGCATCCTGCACGTCTCCGGTCAGGTCAACGCCATGCCGCTGGGGAATACCCGCTGGATGCTGCGGGTGCGGTCGACCCCGGACAAGGCGCTGCGGCTCGCCGAATCACTGGCGCGGCTGCCGGACGTGAGCTGGGTGGCGCTGCTGTCGACCGGTTCGGAGGTCACCTGCGTGAGCCGCCCGCGCTCGATCGAACAGCGAGACGCGTTGCTGCTCAACGTCCTTCCGCGAGCCAGCCAGGTCACCGGATTGATGGCCTACGAGATCATCCACCGATTCCCGCTCGTGGAGGAGTGGCCGCGGTACAGCCGGTTGCTGACCGCGCAACAGTTGCGGCAGCTGGGGCCGAGGCCCGCGATGAACGATCAGCGCGGCCCCGACGCGCCGATGGAGCTGTCCGCGGCCGACGAGGCGATGCTCGCCCTGCTGGCCCGCGACGGGCGCGCCTCCTATGCCCGGCTGGCGGCCGAAACCGGCTGGAGCCCAACCCGGGTCGCGCGGCGGATGTCCGAACTGACGGCGGCCGGTGTGCTGTATTTCGATCTCGATTTCGCCGTCGAGCGCATGGGGTACGCGGTGCGGGCGTCGCTGTGGGTGCGGACGCATCCGGCCGAGCTCGACGCCATCGGCCGGGCGATCGCCACCCATCCGGAGACGGCGTTCGTCGCGGCCACCACCGGGCCCACCAATCTGGTCGCCTCCGTCGTCTGCCGCGACAGCTCGCATCTGTACCGCTACCTCACCGAGCGGCTGGGGGCGCTGGACGGGATCGTCGACGTGGAGGTGACGCCGACGCTGCGGATGCTGAAACAGGCGCAGGCGCTGATGCAGACCGACCGGATCGCGGTGGTGCCGACGGCGACTCGATGACGGAGCACGACCGGATCGGGGCCGCGTGACCGGCCCGATAGCGCGGCGATTGCCGGGGACGGGGTGCGGCTGTGTGGCTGCCGTGCGTGTCGGCGGGCGCGTCGCTTGCCTCGAACACGTGTTCGTCTAAGCTTGCCATCAGAACTTGTCGGTGCCGCCCTCTACCGTGGGCGCCAACCACACAACGAGACTTACCCGTCAGAAGGGGAACAGACGATGGCACCACAGGCCTACGACCGTGACAAGGCGCTCGAGCTCGCTCTGGCGCAGGTCGAGAAGAGTTTCGGTAAGGGCGCGATCATGCGCCTGGGCGAGGAGGCGCATCAGCCCATCTCGGTCATTCCGACAGGTTCGATCGCGCTGGATGTGGCGTTGGGCATCGGCGGTCTGCCGCGTGGCCGCGTCGTGGAGATCTACGGTCCGGAATCCTCCGGTAAGACCACGGTCGCCCTGCACGCCATCGCCAACGCGCAGGCCAACGGCGGACTCGCGGCCTTCATCGACGCCGAGCACGCGCTGGATCCGGAATACGCCCGCAAACTCGGCGTCGACACCGACGCCCTGCTGGTGTCGCAGCCCGACACCGGTGAGCAGGCTCTGGAGATCGCCGACATGCTGGTGCGCTCCGGCGCGCTGGACATCATCGTCATCGACTCCGTCGCGGCGCTGGTGCCGCGCGCGGAAATCGAGGGCGAGATGGGCGACAGCCACGTCGGTCTGCAGGCCCGCCTGATGAGCCAGGCGCTGCGCAAGATGACCAGTGCGCTCAACAACTCCGGCACCACCGCCATCTTCATCAACCAGCTGCGCGAGAAGATCGGCGTGATGTTCGGCTCGCCCGAAACCACCACGGGTGGTAAGGCATTGAAGTTCTACGCCTCGGTACGTCTGGATGTGCGCCGCATCGAGACGCTGAAGGACGGCAGCGACGCGGTGGGTAACCGCACCCGCGTCAAGGTCGTCAAGAACAAGGTGTCGCCGCCGTTCAAGCAGGCCGAATTCGACATCCTCTACGGTGCCGGCATCTCCAAGGAGGGCTCGATCATCGATATGGGTGTCGATCAGGGCTTCATCCGTAAGTCCGGTTCCTGGTACACCTACGAGGGCGATCAGCTCGGCCAGGGCAAGGAGAACGCCCGCAAGTTCCTGCTGGAGAACACCGACGTGCGCGACGAGATCGAGAAGAAGATCAAGGAGAAGCTCGGCATCGGTGCCGACGTCACCGCAGACGCGGGTGCCGAGGCGCCCGTCGACTTCTAACCGATGCCGCACCGGGAAGCGCCGGGGTCCACCCCCCTCCCGGACCCTGGCGCCTCTCGGCTCGACGCGGTCGAACGCCTGCGGCGACAACTGGAAGAAATCGAATCCCGCTCCCGGCACACCGGCGACCCGGACGACGAGTCGTGGTCGAAACCCGTTCGCCGACAGGGCGGTTCGCCCCGTCGCCGACGATCGAAGCCGGACGCCGGGGATTCGCCCGCCGGTGTATGGCGTTCCGATGACGGCCCGGTGCCCCAGCATGATTCGGTCGATGACACGGGCACATCCGGACCCGCGGACCGGCCGGTCCTCGAGCCCGAGTTGCCGTCCCGCATCGAGCCGGAGGTTCACTCTGCTTCTCGGCCAGACGGTCGATCTCATGGGGGGCCCGATGTTCGCTTCGGTTCCCAGACCGAGGCTCTACCTCCCGGTAGGCCGGAGGTTCCGTCCGGTTCCGAGCCTGACGCTCAGCCTCGCGGCAGGCTCGAGGAGCGGGTCGTTTCCGAGCTCGAGGAGCGGACGCGGTCGAGTGTCGAAGCCGCGATCTCCGGTCGTCCCGGTGATGGCTCTGCGACACAGGACTCCCAGGCGCGCAATCGGATTCGTGCACTGCAGGCCGAGGCCGACGCGCTGCAGCGGGGGTGGGGCGAGCGTGCTGACGGGGATCATCGGGCCGGCCGCGCCCACCGGGCGGAGGGGCGGCCGAAGGGTGGCGACAGTGGCTCGTTCGTTCCGGACGACAGCCCCGTGGCGTACACGCGGCCGGACGACGGGGCGGACGACCGCGGCTCGAGGAGGCGGTCACGCCGAGACGGCGCCGACGGGGGAGGGCGCCGGGGTGCGCGGCCTCGATCCGGCACCGACGGTGGGAAGCGTTCCGACGCTGCGCAGTCCGCTGCGCCGAAGGCGGGGACCGAGGCGCAGGCCAAGGACATCTGCCTGCGGCTGCTCACCGATCGGGCGCGCAGTCGCGCCGAACTGGCGGACAAACTGGCAGCCAAAGGGTTCGCACCCGAGGTCGCCGAACGGGCACTGAACCGCCTCGCCGAGGTCGGACTGATCGACGATGCCGCCTTCGCCGAACAGTGGGTGCATTCGCGCCACACCTTCTCCGGCAAGGGGAAAAAGGTTCTCGCGCAAGAACTTCGACGCAAGGGTGTATCCGACGCCGATGCCGGGCCCGCACTGGCCGCCATCACTCCCGCCGACGAAAGCGCCCGCGCCGCCGAACTGGTCCGCCGTAAACTCACCACTCTGCCGCCGGACCTCCCTACCGGCAAAGCGACCAACCGGCTGGTCAGCATGCTCGCCCGTCGCGGCTACAACCCGTCCATGGCCTACGCCGTGGTCAAGGACGAACTCGCCGCCGTTGCCACCACGAGCTGCGGTCCCGACGGTTCTGAGCACACCGATCACGTCGCGGTCGACGAACCGGCCGACGGTATCCGTCCCCTTGTAGCGGAACGACATTCGCCGAAGGCCCAGCGCGCGGAAGGATCCGGCCGCACCGCGACCGGCTCGGCGTCGCGGCAGTCCGCGTCCGACGACGCCGAGCACGCCGCCCAGCTGGTACGGAAAAAGCTCGCGTCGCTGGCCCGTGACATCCCGCAGGACAAGGCCATGGCGCGACTGGTCGGCATGCTCGCCCGCCGCGGTTACCCGCGGTCCATGGCGTATGCCGTGGTGAAGGACGAATATGCCGCGACCGCGCAATCCTTTGCGCCACAGCCGAACCGGACCGAGAAGGCCGACGTCGCCGAGGACGGCGCCGACGTGGAGACGGTAGCGGCGGATTCCGATCACGACGAGGCGGAGCGAGCCGCGGAACTGGTACGCCGCAAAATGCGCACGATGCCGCGAAGTCTGTCCGAGGACAAGGTGGTCAACCGCCTGATCGGCATGCTCGCCCGCCAGGGATTTCGCCAGTCGACCGCCTACGCCGCCGTCCGCGCCGAGCTCGCGCAGGGTTACCCGCCCGATTGAACAGCGCGGGCCCACCCCGTTCCCGTTTTTTCGTGGCCTAGAACTAGGGCTACGTTCGCCAGGCCTGCGACGGAGTCAGGACCGGAGCTGTTGAAGCGGGCCCTGTTCCTGTCCACGTCCGCCGCGCTACACCACCGCGCCAACTACTACCGCGAATGCCCTGGAGGCGACAACGAGAATGCCATACGCACACGACCGTTGACCCTTACAGCTCACGCACACGCCTTCCGGCAAGAGTTCGCCCTGCCCCGCCTCATCGAATGGGCGACTTGACACCGCACCGGCTGCGTCCCACACCACCCAGCCGAACTCAGGCAGTCGACGGCACCGGACATCGAGATCGATGCGCTCGAACGACGGGAAACCATGGGCTGCGCCATCGCGGACCGGCCCTCGGGCGCCGGTGCGACACGCCGCGTGACTCGGCTGGTACCCGGCGGAGCTCCTATGCTGCGCTGGTGACCACCGACGTTCGGAGTGGCGGTAGTGGGCACCGACGTGTCGGTCCGGTGGCTGTCTGGGTCGGGGTGGCGGTGGCGGGGTCGTTCACACGTCCGTTCGGTCTGGCCGCGACGGTGCTGATCGCCGGTGTCGCTGTCGTGGTCGCCGTCCGCGCCGTTGCGCTCGGAACGCGCCCTGTCTCGTTCACTCCACCGGTTCGCCGCGCGGTGGTGGTGTGGTCGATCCTGCTGGCAGCGGTGCTGGCGTGGGAGCTTTACGCCTGGCTGTCCCAGCCCGCGCTGCTCGTGCCGGATGCCGCCCATCCCACTCTGTCGACGTTGATCAGCCCCGCGCTGGAAGACGGGGCGGGGCGTTTCGCCGGATGGCTGATCTGGCTGGGGGCCGGATGGTGGCTGGTACGGAAATGACCGATCGCGCGGTGGTGATCACCGGATTCGGAGTCCTCGTCGTCGCGATGATCCTCGCGGCGCTCGTCGCATGCCTGCGGCGCACGTGGCTCGCCGGCCTGGGTGACACGGTGCGCGCACTGACCCGTACCCGCACCGTCCGGATCGTCGCGGTGGTGTTGTGGGCCTGGCTGGGCTGGCATTTCCTGGCCAGATGAGTCGCCGGTTGGACACCCCTCCCCGGTCGCGGCGAGTGGCGTGGCCCGGCGACCGGGGCGGTGCGTGACCAAGGATCGACCATCGAGCCGGCGAGTGCGAGGGTTGTGCTCGGTGCGAGCGCAACTCGTCCCGTGCGGGACGTCGGCACCGACGCCCTGCCCGCGCATATCCGCCGCGATCGCCGAACTGTCCGGTTAGGGCGAGGTGGTCCGGCTCAGCGACAGATCCACGCCCGGTGCGGCATCGGTGAGTATCGAATCCGCGCCCAGCACCGTCCGTCCCCGGCGCCGCGACCGCAACCGCTGCTCCACGCGGGTGGCGAGGAAGGTCAGCGCCCAGTTCAGGGCGATCATGATGACGGCGACCACGATCAGCGCCGGCACGGTGTTCTGTTCGGCCGCGCCCAACTGCTGCCCCTGGCGCACGATCTCCTGATACGTGATCTGGTAGCCGAGCGCGGTGTCCTTGAGCGCCACGACCATCTGCGAGATCAGCGCCGGCAGCATCGCCGTCACCGCCTGCGGCAGCAGGATCATCCGCATCATCTGACCCTTGCGCAATCCCAGGGCCTGCGCCGCCTCGGTCTGCCCGCGCGGCAGCGACCGAATCCCCGAGCGCACGATCTCGGCGATCACCGACCCGTTGTACACAGTCAGCGCGATCACCACGGCCGCCAGTGCCAGCTGGTCGGAGGCGAACAGATTGTCCTTGGCGAACCAGTTGTAGAGGAAGATCATCAGAATCAGCACCGGGACGGCTCGGGCCACCTCGACGATCGCACCCGCCACCCACCGCACGACGCGATGGTCGGACAGGCGCAGCAAGCCGAAGATCACGCCGATCACCATCGCGAACACGATCGCCAGCGCGGCGGCGATCACGGTGCCGCGCAAGCCGGGCAGGATGTAGGTCTGCCAGACTTCCGACTCTACGAACGGCTTCCACTTCTCGGCGGTGAGCTGGCCCTTCTCGTCGAACGCCCGCCACACGAGCCAGCCGAGCACCACCAGGGCCGCCAGCACCAGCACCGAATACAACGCATGCCGCCGGCGGGCCTTCGGGCCGCGGACGTCGTAGAGGACCGAGGTGTTCGCGCTCATCGCTGCACCTCGAATCGCTTGGCCAGCCAGCCGAACAGCAATCCGGTGGGCAGTGTGAGAATGACGAAACCGAGGGCGAAGATCGCGCCGATGGCGAGGATATCGGCCTCGGTCTCGTTCATGGACGCCATCAGCGCCGCCGCCTCGGCCACGCCGATCGCCGACGCGATGGTGGAATTCTTCGTCAACGCGATCAGTACGCTGCCCAGCGGCGCGATCACCGACCGAAAGGCCTGCGGCAACACCACATGTCGCAGATTCTGGCCGAAGGTCAGGCCCAGTGACCGTCCCGCCTCGGACTGCCCCAGCGGCACGGTGTTGATTCCCGCCCGCAGCGATTCACAGACGAACGACGCCGTGTACACACTCAAGCCGAGGACGGCGAAGCGAAAATTGTTGGTGGGCAGGAAATCCAGTCCCGAACTCTCACTCGCGAGCTTGATGCCGAGGGTGGTGTAGAGGCCGAGTGAACAGAACACCAGAATGAGGGTGAGCGGGGTATTGCGGAAAATGGTCACATACGCCGTCCCGATCCACCGCGCCACCGGAATCGGCGACACCCGCATCGCCGCCACCAGGGTGCCGATGATCAGCGCCCCGATCGCGGAGAACACGGTCAGTTTGATGGTCACCCAGAAGGCGTCCCACAGCTGATTGTCGTATCGGGAGATCAAGTCGAACACGGTGGACGCGCCCTCCTATTTCTGTGTGCCGGACAGGGTTCCGGCGCGGCCGGAACCCGTGCCGGCTCAGTAGCGGTCGACCTGCGGCGGCGCCGGGATCGGGAAGCTGTTGCCGAAGTTCTTCTCCAGCGACGCCTTCCAGGACCCGTCGTTGATCATCGATTCGATCGCATCGTTGATCTTGTCGCGAGAGTCCTTGTCGCCCTTCTTCAGGCCGATGCCGTAGTTCTCGGTCGTGAACGGCTGCCCGACCACCTTCAATTGGCCCGGTGACTGCGCGGCGTAACCGGCCAGAATGATGTTGTCGGTGGTCACCGCGTCCACCGCCCCGGATTTCAACGCCTCCACACACAGCGAATAGGTGTCGTATTCCTGCAGCTGCACATCGTTGGCGAAATTCTTCTGAATGTTCTGCGCCGGTGTGGATCCCTTCACCGAGCAGAGTTTCTTGCTGCCCTTCAGCGATTCCGGACCCGTGATATCGGTGTTGTCGGCGCGCACCAGCAAGGATTGGCCCGCAACGTAATACGGCCCGGCGAAGTCGACCTTCTGCTTGCGCTGATCGGTGATCGAATACGTGGCGACCACGTAATCCACCTGCCCGTTCTGGATCAGCGTCTCACGTTGCGCGGACGGCGCCTCCTTGAAGGTGATCTTGTCCGGGCTCACGCCGAGTTTCCCGGCGACATAGGTCGCCACGTCCACGTCGAATCCGGAGAACGACCCGTCCCGATTGCGCAGGCCCAGACCCGGCTGATCGAATTTGATGCCGATGGTGAGTTTGCCTTCCGACGCGTGTTCGGTGGCGGTCTTGTTGCTGCCGCCGCCGCATCCGGTCGCGACGACCGCGATGGCCAGCGCGCCGATGCCGAACCGCAGCGCTCGGGTGATCCTCATCGAATGCCTTCTCTCTCGTGAAGTGTGAAGGGTCCTCCGCGGTGCCGGGAGCGGTCATCGCTCCCGCCGCGGTCGTGCACAGCGATCAATGGCTCAGAATTTTGCCCAAGAAATCCTTGGCTCGCTCGGATGCGGGTGCGGTGAAGAAGGTTTCGGGCGCCGCGTCCTCGACGATCCGGCCGTCGGCCATGAACAGCACGCGGTCTCCGGCGCGGCGGGCGAATCCCATCTCGTGCGTGACCACCAGCATCGTCATGCCCTCCTTGGCCAAGGCGACCATCACCTCCAGCACCTCGTTGACCATTTCCGGATCCAGGGCGGAGGTGGGCTCGTCGAACAGCATCACCTTCGGATTCATCGCCAATGCCCGGGCGATGGCCACGCGCTGCTGCTGACCGCCCGACAGCTGCGCCGGGTACTTGTCGGCCTGATCGGCGATGCCGACCCGATCGAGCAGTTCCAGCGCCCGCCTGCGGGCCTGCTTCTTGTCGACGCGGCGTACCTTGACCGGGCCGAGCATCACGTTGTCCAGAATCGTCTTGTGCGCGAACAGATTGAACGACTGGAACACCATGCCCACGTCGGCGCGCAATTTCGCCAGAGCGCGACCTTCGGCGGGTAACTCGACGCCGTCGACGGCGATGGTGCCGGAATCGATCGGCTCGAGCCGATTGACGGTGCGGCACAACGTGGATTTGCCGGACCCGGACGGGCCGAGCACGATCACCACCTGCCCGCGTGGCACTTCCAGATTCACATCACGCAGCACATGCAGATCACCGAAGTGCTTGTCCACGTTGCGCATCGAGATCATCGGCGCAACGGTGGCGGGCGCAGCGGCCGCGGTGGCAGCGCCCAGGTCGGAGGTGTTCCCAGCGCTGGCGGTGCCGGGTGTTGCGTCGGCAGCATCGGTCATGACAGTCGACCCTAGAGCGGTCCTGCGCGAAATGCGCACTTTTGGCGTGTGCGTCGCACCGTCGCCGCCTGCGCTTAACCCGGTGGTGACCTGGGCGCCCGGCCACGTGACCGGCGTCACCGGCTGCCCGATCGTGGCGACCGGGGTGGGCGCCCGATTTCGCACAGCGTCTACCCTGGACCCGTGAATTCGTCCATGCAGGTTGCAGCGCATTCGGCTGCGGGACGCGCCCCCGGTTCGGCCACCGATCCGCAGTCCCCGCGGACCTACGAGGTGCGCACCTACGGCTGCCAGATGAACGTGCACGACTCCGAACGGTTGTCGGGCCTGCTCGAGGACGCCGGATACACCAAGGCCACAGGCGGGCAGACCGCCGATCTGGTGGTGTTCAACACCTGCGCGGTGCGCGAGAACGCCGACAACAAGCTGTACGGAACGCTCGGGCATCTGGCGCCGATCAAGGCCGAGCGACCCGGTATGCAGATCGCGGTCGGCGGCTGTCTGGCGCAGAAGGACCGCGACACCGTCGTGCGCAAGGCGCCCTGGGTGGACGTCGTCTTCGGCACCCACAACATCGGGTCGCTGCCGGTGCTGCTCGAACGCGCCCGCCACAACGAGCAGGCGCAGGTCGAAATCCTGGAATCGCTGGAGGCGTTCCCGTCCACCCTGCCCGCTCGCCGCGAATCCGCCTACGCCGGCTGGGTGTCGATCTCGGTGGGCTGCAACAACACCTGCACGTTCTGCATCGTGCCCTCGCTGCGCGGCAAGGAGGTCGACCGGCGGCCCGGCGATGTGCTGGCCGAGGTGCAGGCGCTGGTGGATCAGGGGGTGCTCGAGGTGACGCTGCTCGGGCAGAACGTCAACTCCTATGGTGTGAACTTCGCCGAACCCGCACTGCCGCACGGACATCCGGCCGATTTCGCGCCCGACCACCGCGATCGCGGCGCCTTCGCGAAACTGCTGCGCGCCTGCGGCAGCATCGACGGGCTCGAGCGGGTGCGGTTCACCTCGCCGCATCCGGCGGAATTCACCGACGACGTCATCGAGGCGATGGCACAGACTCCGAACGTGTGCCCGCAGCTGCACATGCCGCTGCAATCGGGTTCGGACCGGGTGCTCAAGGCGATGCGCCGGTCCTACCGCAAGGACCGCTATCTCGGCATCATCGAGAAGGTGCGCGCCGCGATGCCGCACGCCGCGATCACGACCGACATCATCGTCGGCTTCCCCGGGGAGACCGAGGAGGATTTCCAGGAGACCCTGGATGTGGTCCGGCAGGCCCGATTCACCAGCGCCTTCACCTTCCAGTATTCGATCCGTCCCGGCACGCCCGCGGCCACCATGGCCGATCAGGTGCCCAAGGCGGTCGTCCAGGAGCGCTACGACCGGCTGATCGAACTGCAGGAACAAATCTCCCTGGAAGCCAATCGCGCGCTGATCGGCAACGAGGTCGAACTGCTGGTCGCCGAGGGCGCCGGCAAGAAGAACGCGGCCACCGCGCGGATGAGCGGCCGGGCGCGCGACGGCCGCCTGGTGCACTTCCGGCCCGGCGAGGCGGCGATCCGGCCCGGCGATATCGTCACCGTCGACATCACCGAAGCGGCGCCGCACCACCTGATCGCCGACGGCCCGATCCACAGCCATCGCCGCACCCGCGCCGGCGACGCGCACGAACGCGGTGTGCTGCCCAAGACCGCACCGATCGGAGTGGGGCTCGGCCTGCCGCGGATCGGCGCGCCGGAGCCGCTGCCGGCGGCCGCCGGTTGTGAGACTCTGCCGGCGGCCGCCGGTTGTGAGACTCTGCCGGCGGCCGCCGGTTGTGACACCGGATGCGGGGTCTGACATGCCCGAACGCGGGAACGAGGATGCCGATCGCGACGTCACGCCGGAGCGCTCCGGGGACGCCTCGCCCGCGCCGCAGCACCCGCACCAGCCGGCGGACGAGCCGAAGGATGCGACCGAGCCGAATGAGGAGAGCATGAACCCCGCAGAGTCGAAGGTCTTCGAGCAGTTCCGCGGCGACCTCGAGGCCGTCGAACGCAAGATCGCCGGCGAGATCGACCCCGGGACGCGCGCCATGGTGGTCGCGATCGCGGTCTTCGTGCTGCTGCTGTCGCTGATCCTGCCGCACGCCGGCGCCGCCCGCGGTCTCGACGTGCTGGCCTTCGACACCCACGCGCAGGACGAGCACATCGGGCTGCCCTCGCGGGTTTTCGAATGGTTCGTGGTGATTTTCGGAATCGGGTTCTCGTCGCTCGCGCTGGTCACCCGCCGCTGGGCGCTGGCGTGGGTGGCGGTCGCCGGATCCGCGGTGGGCAGCGTGTTCGGAGTGCTCTCGATCTGGCACCGCCAGACCCCCGGTCTCGGCAACTACCACGGCGCCGGCCCCGGCATCGGACTGATCCTGGCCACGATCGCGATCGTCGTGCTGACCTTCCACTGGATCCGCGTGGTGTGGAGCCGCACCGCGCTGCAGCTCGAGGCCGAGGAGCGCCGGCGCATCGCGGCCGCCGAACAGGAAGAGCAGGACCGGCGCCGGCTGTTCGGCGACGACAAGTAGCCGGGGCCGGCTCTCGGCGGCGTTGTCAGCGCCGCAGCGCCACCACGGGGATGGTGCGCGCGGTCTTGGTCGCGTGCTCGGCGAAGAATGGATACAACGCCGTGAGCTCGCTCCACGCCCGGTCGTAGTCGGCGCCCCGCAACGGTACGGCGGTGGCCGGATAGGTCTCCCGATCGACCTCGACCGTCACCGCCGGATCGGCGACGAGGTTCAGATACCAGTCCGGATGCTGCGGGGCGCCTACGTTCGAGGCGACGACGAGCAGCCGGTCGCCGTCGGGATGGAACATCATCGGCGTGGTGTGCGGCGTCCCGGACCGGCGGCCGGTGGTGGTGAGCAGCACCAGACGCTCCCGGTGCATTCCCTCGATCGGGCCCCCGGCCCGGAACTGCTCGATGACGCCTCGATTGATCTCGCGGACATCCATGGTCGGCTCCTCGTCCGGATTGCTGCGGGCAGGGGCTCACATCGCCGGTCGGCGGCGAATTCGACACCACCGACCGGCGACGAACGTCTCAGCGCCGGCTGACCGCGCCCTCCGCGGCATCGGCCCATTCACGCCACTGTTTGGCCTGTTCGAGCGCCTTCTCGGCATCGCGTGGCCGGCCCGCGGCCTCGGCCTTGGCCGCCTGCTCCTCGAATTGGGCGACCCGTTCACGGAACTGCGCCGCCCGAGCCATGGCCTCGGGATCGGTGCGCCGCCACTGGGCATCCACCGCCTCGCGCACCCGCTTCTCCAGCGCTCGCAGTCTGCCCTCGAGTTCGTGCATGCGCTCGCGCGGCACCTTGCCGATCGCGTCCCACCGCTCCTGCAGTTCGCGCAGGGCCGCACGGGCGGAATCCAGTGTCGCGGAATCGGGTTCGATGTGCTCGGGGATGCGGTCCTCGTAGTGGTGCAGCAGCTCCTCCTTGGCCGCCGCGTTCTGCCCGAATTCGGCATCGCGTTCGGACGCGGCGGCATTGCGCGCGGCGAAGAACACGTCCTGGGCGCTCTTGAACCGCCGCCACAACTGCTCGTCGGCCTCGCGGGGCGCGCGCCCGGCCGCCTTCCATTCGGTCAGCAGATCGCGGAAGACCGCGGCGGTGCCCACCCAGTCGGTGGAATCGGACAGCTCCTCGGCGCGCGCGCACAGCTCCTCTTTGCGCGCCTTCGCGGCGGCGCGTTCGCGATCGAGTTCGGCGAAGTGCGCGCCCCGGCGGCGGTTGAACGCTTCGCGCGCCTTGGAGAAGCGCCGCCACAGCGCATCGTCGACCTTGCGGTCCACCCCGCGGATGGACTTCCACTCCTCGAGGATTTCGCGCAGCCGGTCACCGGCCGCCTTCCACTGCGTGGACTCGGCGGCGATCTGCTCGGCCTCCGCGCACAGCGCCTCCTTGCGCTCGGTGTGCTCGTGCCGCGTGCGTTCCTTCTCCTCCTTGGCGTGGGCGGCCGCCTCGTCGGAATGTTCGATGATCGCCTGCAGCCGCTGGGCCAGACCGTCCACATCGCCGATCACCGCCGCGGTGGGCAGGGAATCGGCGAGCGCGACGGCCGCGGCCTTGGTCTTGCGGGCGTCCGTGCCGGCCGCGAGGCGAGCCTCGAGCAGCGCGACCTCGGTGGCCAGATCGTCGAAGCGACGCCCGAAATGCGCGAGCCCCTCGGCGGCGTCACCGGCCTGCCATGAGCCGACGACGCGTTCGCCGCCGGCGGTCTTGACCCAGGCGGTGCCGTCGTCGTCGACCCGGCCCCACTCACTGGGATCGCTGACCGTCGGCACGACCACCGGATGCGGATGCTCGTGGGCGGGGCCGGGGACGGGAGCCGGTTTGACGTGGTGCGTCGCCGCGGGTTTCGCCGCCGGTTCGGTACGCTGCGCCGCGGGAGGTTTGGGCGCCCCCGGCTTGGGTACTCCCGGTCGTGGTGCCGCGCCGGGTTTCGGGGCGGCGTCGGCCGGAGTCGGACGCTTCGCGGCGGGATTGCTGGACTGCTGCGCCGCGCCGGTTTCCGGATGCACTGCCTTCTCGGTTCCGCTGTTGTCGGTCATCGCTCCTCATCCCTGCCGCGCGTCACGGCTGCCTGGTTACGCCCTAGCAGATCCCATTCAACCAGCCAATAGACAGAATTGCCCTCTCTTGCGAACGGTGGCGTGCAGCGAGTGACGGTTGAGGGTGGTGGGAACCCGCTCACCCGCGGTGAGCGACGGCCTCGGCCGCCGTTTTCCCGGCGGCCGCTACCGTTGACGAGTGTTTCGTGTCGCCGCGTTGATTCCCTCGCCGCTCGTGCTGATTCCCGAACTGAGCGGTGCGACGCCGCTGACCGACTCCACCCATCCCGCCGCGCAGGTGCCGCAGTTGCGCGAGGCCGTACTGACGGCCGGGCGGATGCTGGCCCGGCAGGCCCGGCACT
This sequence comes from Nocardia mikamii NBRC 108933, assembly GCF_001613505.1. GTDB lineage: Bacteria > Actinomycetota > Actinomycetes > Mycobacteriales > Mycobacteriaceae > Nocardia > Nocardia mikamii. Next base: position 19,489 of record NZ_BDCM01000014.1, on the reverse strand, counting down.
GGACCATCGTCGGCGCGGGGACCGAGCCGCCGACCGGTGTGGGTAGTTTGCGGGGCTTCGGCGCGGACGTCCGGGTTACCTTGTCGGCGACCGAACCCGGCGGTGAACCGCGACTCGACTGGCCGGCCGCACTGCTGGTGGGCGCCTGGCTGCGCGGCCGGGTCGAGGCCGAGGACGGCGACGACATCGAGGCGCGGGCGCTGCCGGTCGACCCGGGCGCCGAGCCGGCGCGTTGCGTGGAACTGGGATCCCGGCTGCGCGGTGAGCTGGACGCCGACCCTCGTCCGCATGGTGTGCTGGTCGTCGCCGACGGCGCCGCCACCCTGTCCACCACCTCCCCCGGATATCTGGATCCCCGGGCCGAGGGCGAGCAGCGGCGGATCGACGACGCCCTCGACGCCGGTGACCGCGCGGCACTCGGCGCGCTGGACCCCAGGCTGTGCGCCGAACTCGAGGTGGCCGGCCGTCCCGGCTTTCAGGTGCTGGCCGGCCTGTTCGGCATCGACACCGCCGATCCGAAGGTCGAAACCCTGTATCGCGCAGCGCCTTTCGGTGTCGGATATCACGCGTCGGTCTGGTACCCGGCGGGTGCGCGATGACGGCGCCCATCGCCGTCATCGGCCCGACCGCGACCGGAAAGTCCGATCTGGCACTGGAATTGGCGAGTCGCCTGGGCGGCGAGATCGTCAACATCGACGCCATGCAGCTGTATCGCGGCATGGATATCGGCACCGCCAAACTGCCGCCGCCGCAGCGCCGCGGCATCCCGCACCACCAGCTCGACGTGCTGGAGGTGACCGAAACGGCCACCGTCGCCGCATATCAGGCCGCGGCCTCCGCCGATGTCGAGGACATCCTCGCCCGCGGCCGGGTGCCGGTCATCGTGGGCGGTTCGATGATGTACGTGCAGGCGCTGCTCGACGAGTGGGAGTTCCCGGCCACCGACATCCGCGTTCGTGAGAAGTGGGAGGGGATTCTCGAACGCGAGGGTGTCGCGGCCGTCCACGCCGCCTTGCGGGCCGCGGATCCGGTTGCGGCGCAGACCATTCTGCCCACCGACGGTCGGCGGATCGTGCGGGCGCTCGAGGTGGTCGAACTCACCGGCCGCCCCTTCGCCGCCTCCCAGCCGCAACGCGGCATACCGCGCTGGAACACCACGATCATCGGCGTCGACCGCGAGACGGCCGAACTCGACGCGCGCATCGAGTCGCGCACCGAGACCATGTTCGCGCAGGGTCTCGTCGACGAGGTGCGAGAACTGATCGGCCGCGGCTTGCGCCGGGGCCTGACGGCACGTCGCGCGATCGGATACGCACAAGTCCTGGCTCACCTCGACAACGAATACGACCTGAGTCATGCGCGTGAGCGCACGCTGATCGGCACCCGCCGCTACGTGCGCCGGCAACGCTCGTGGTTCCGCCGCGACCCGCGCGTGCACTGGGTCGACGGCGCCGATCCGCGGCTGGCGGATTCGGTACTGGCCCATGTGCTCGACGAACAGGAATCGATTCGGCAGTGACCCGCCCATCGACCACCCGCAACGCCTCCGTGGGGGAGTGGCGCGCCTATCTCGGCAACCGCGCCCGGCGCCGTAGCGACGGCCGCTTTCTCGTGCACGGCCGGGAACCGATCACCGCGGCAGTCGCGAACAACTGGCCCCTGGAAGCGGTGCTGTACCGCCTCGGCGCCCCGCTGCCGCCGTGGGCGCGCGAGGTACTCGACAACGACGCGGTGCCGGCGATCGGACTGGTCGGCGACGCCCTCGACGAACTCGCCGAACCCGGCACCGGCACACCGGAACTGGTGGCCCTGGCGCACACCCGCGCGCGGGACCCGTCGCGGATTCGCCTCGATCCGGCACATCCGGTGGTCGTGATCGATCGTCCGTCCTCCGCGTTGCGGCTGGGCAGCGTGCTGCGCACCGCGCAGGCCTTCGGTGCCGCCGCGGTGGTGATCAGCGGATCCGGGGCGGACGAATACGACCCACGATGTGTACGCGCCTCGGCCGGTGCGCTGTTCGCGGTGCCGGTGGTGCGAGTGTCCGGCCCGGCCGGCGTCGCCGAATTGCGGACCGGTGCGAACGTCCCCGCTCGGCTCGTCGGTGTCGCGACCGAACCCGGGGACCGGCCGGTCGACGCGCACACCTTCGCGGATGCGACGATCATGGTGTTCGCCGACGACGGCGAGCTCGACGCGCGCTGGCGCGACGCATGCGACGAGATGGTGCGGATTCCGGCGGGCGCGATGCCGGTCACCCCCTGCGCCGTATCGGTCGTGCTGTACGAAATATCCCGGCAGCGCCGGGTGTCGGTATCGAGGATGAACGCCGGCGCTGTCGGCGAATAGTGCGGGACAGGTGGAGGATCGACGTCGATGAGCGAGCAGCAGCGGGTGTCCGGCGCGGCCGACATCGAGTTCAGCAAGGGCCACGGGACCCAGAACGATTTCGTGGTGCTGCCGGACTCCGACGCGCGCCTGCGCCTGGCGCCCGACACCGTCGCCGTGCTGTGTGACCGGCGCCAGGGCATCGGCGCCGACGGTGTGCTGCGCGTCGCCCGGGCAGGGGCGCTAGTGGAGCGGGGCGAGCTGGCCGGACTGCCCGACGGTGTGGCCGCGGCGGACTGGTTCATGGACTACCGCAACGCCGACGGGTCGATCGCGGAGATGTGCGGCAACGGTGTCCGCGTCTTCGCCCACTATCTGCTCGCCACCGGTTTGCAGCGGGAGACCGAATTCGTGGTCGGCACTCGTGCGGGCGCGCGTTCGGTGGTCGTGCACTCCTTCGACGAGGTACTCGGCGAGGTGACCGTCGGTATGGGCTCGGTGCGGATGCTCGGCGATTCCACCGCCACCGTCGCCGGCAGCGCGCTGCCCGGGGTCGGGGTGGACGTCGGCAATCCGCATCTGGCCTGTGTCGATCCCGGGCTCACCGCCGACGGTCTGGCCGCACTCGACCTCACCGTGCCGCCCGGATTCGATCCGGAGCTATTCCCGCAGGGCGTGAACGTGGAGATCCTGACCGCGCTCGGCGAGGACGGCGCGGTGGATATGCGGGTCTACGAACGGGGCGTCGGCGAAACCCGCTCCTGCGGCACCGGCACGGTCGCCGCGGCCGCCGCGGCGCTCACGCGCGCGGGGATCGATCCGGCGACGGAGTCCGCGCAGGTACGGGTCCGGGTGCCCGGCGGCGCGGTCACCGTGGGCATCGATCACGGGCAGGCGTGGTTGCGCGGCCCGTCGGTGCTGGTCGGTTCCGGACACCTCGCCGGGGAGTGGTGGGCCGGCGCCTGAATCCGTGTGAGGTGCGCCGTATCGGGCCCTGCCCGGCCGGGGCCGGAAATATCCGAGTGCGCCCGGTGGTTGTGGCGTGGGACCATGGAGGTGTATGAGGAAATCACAAACGTACGAGTTCACCCCGATCGAGCAGCTCGACTCGGACACGGACGGCTACGCGGACCAGGACTACAGCATCGGCGATGACGACGCCGACACCGGCGTGACCGATTACGACGCCGACGACACCGAAGGCAGCGGTTTTTCCGGCAACGGCTGGGCCGCCGAGCCCACGGTCGGTGAACTGCAACTCGACGAACGCAGCGCGCTGCGTCGTGTCGCCGGGCTCTCGACCGAGCTCACCGATATCACCGAGGTCGAGTACCGGCAGCTACGACTCGAGCGGGTCGTGCTGGTCGGCGTGTGGACCGAGGGCAGCGCCGCGCAGGCCGACGCCAGCATGGCCGAATTGGCCGCGCTCGCCGAAACCGCCGGCTCTCAGGTGCTCGACGCGCTGATCCAGCGCCGCGACAAGCCCGATCCGGCCACCTATATCGGCTCGGGTAAGGCCGACGAACTGCGGTCGGTGGTGCTCGAGACCGGCGCCGACACGGTGATCTGCGATGGCGAGCTGACCCCCGCGCAGCTGAACGCGCTGGAGAAGGTCGTCAAGGTGAAGGTCATCGACCGCACCGCGCTCATTCTGGACATCTTCGCCCAGCACGCCACCTCCCGTGAGGGCAAGGCGCAGGTGTCGCTGGCACAGATGGAGTACATGCTGCCGCGACTGCGCGGCTGGGGTGAATCGATGTCGCGGCAGGCCGGTGGCCGGGCCGGTGGTGCGGGTGGCGGTGTGGGTACCCGTGGCCCCGGTGAGACGAAGATCGAAACCGATCGCCGCCGGATCCGCGAGCGCATGGCCAAACTGCGCCGCGAGATCAAGGAGATGAAGACCGCACGCGACACCAAACGATCGCGGCGGACCTCCAGCGGCATTCCGGCGGTCGCGATCGTCGGCTACACCAACGCCGGAAAATCCAGCCTGATGAACGCCCTGACCGGTGCGGGCATCCTGGTGCAGGACGCCCTGTTCGCCACCTTGGATCCCACCACCCGGCGCGCGGCGCTCGACGACGGCCGCGAGGTCGTCTTCACCGACACGGTCGGATTCGTCCGGCATCTGCCGACTCAGCTGGTGGAGGCGTTCCGGTCCACACTCGAGGAGGTCACCGGCGCCGATCTGCTGCTGCACGTGGTCGACGGTTCCGATGCGCTGCCCGATCAGCAGATCAAGGCCGTGCGTGAGGTGATCACCGATGTGCTGCGTGAGCAGGGGGAGGGGTCCGGACCGCCGGAGTTGCTGGTGGTGAACAAGATCGACGCGCTGGACGCGACGCAGCTGGCGCATCTGCGTGCCCAGTTGCCCGGGGCGGTGTTCGTCTCGGCCCGCGCCGGACGTGGAATCGACCAGTTGCGCGAACGGCTGGCCGAGATCCTCGGCGGGCTCGATGTCGAGGTGAGTGTGCTGCTCCCGTACACTCGTGGTGATCTGCTCGCGCGCATCCACTCCGACGGCCGCATCATCAGTTCCTCGCACGAGGAGGGTGGTACGCGGGTGCGGGCCCGGGTTCCCCGGGCGCTCGCGCCGACCCTGTCGCAGTATGCGCACGCGGGCACCATCGGCAGTGCGGAAGCAGCGGGGCCTTCGCGCTGAAGCTTTCGTAGTCTGTGTGCCACAGTCGTTTTCGGTAGAATCGCGTCTTTCACCGAACGGCTGCAGGGAGGGTGCAAATGTCCGGGAACGAGTCCACACCTGTCGATGTCATGCCCGACGACTCCACCGCCGAGCGCTCGCCGGTGGAGTCCGTGCGGCAGCTCAGTGACGGCGCGCCGTTGCGAATGACGGTGCCCGCCATCGATCTTCGGATTTTCGACGCGCTGTCGACGCCGGTGCGGCTGTGGAACAGTCCGGTCTTCCACGGTCTGGACAACATTCCCGAGACGGGCTCGGTCATGCTCGTCGGCAACCACACGCTGCTCGGCGGCGTGGACGCGCCGCTGCTGGTGCACGAGATCTACCACCGCACCGGCCGGGTGGTGCGTGGCCTGGCGGAGAACGTGCTGATGCGGGTACCGCCGGTGCGCGAGCTCGTGCACCGGATCGGTAGCGTGCGCGGTTCGCGCGACAACTGCCGCACTCTGCTCGACAACGGCGAGGCCGTCATCGTCTTTCCGGGCGGCGGCCGCGAGGCGATGCGCCGCAAGGGCGAGAAGTACCACCTGAAGTGGGAGGGCCGCACGGGCTTCGCGCGGATGGCGATCGAGGCCGGCGCGCCGATCCTGCCGACCGCGATGATCGGCGCCGACGACGTATTCGACGTGGTCTTCGACGGCGATCATCCGGTGATGAGCCCGCTGCGCTGGACCGTCGAGGCGCTCGGCATCCGCGCCAACCTCACCCCGCCGCTCATGCGCGGCATCGGCCCCACCGTGGTGCCGCGGCCCGAACGGTTCTACTACTCGATCGGTACGCCCATCGAGACCACGCCGTGGCAGGACGCCACCGATCTCGACGCCGCCGCCGAGGAGTTGCAGCAGGTGGTGCACAAGGCGCTGGAGGAGGAGATCACCGCTCTGCTGGCCGAGCGCGATCGTGACCGCGGCCGCACGCTCTGGGGCCGGGTGCGCGGCGCCGTGGGGCTGTAGAGGTTTACCCGCGTTCAGGATGCGCTGAGACCGCGCTCCGAAGCTTTTCGCACAGGTACGCGACTTTTTTCGGATCTGAAGTGAACCGCGATTCCCCTTCCGGGTACCGTATGTGGCAGGCGAGTTGCCGATGTGGTCACTAGGAGGTTGGCGTGGAGCGCACCCTTTTCGAGCCCGAACACGATCTGTTCCGGGAGTCCTACCGTAAATTTCTGGATCAGCATGTCGCGCCGCACCATGCCGAGTGGGAACAGTCCGGGGTCGTGGATCGGCAGCTGTGGCTGGAGGCCGGTAAGCAGGGGTTCCTCGGCATGGCGGTGCCCGAGGAGTTCGGCGGCGGCGGCGTCAAGGATTTCCGCTACAACGCGGTGATCACCGAGGAGACCACCAAGGGGCAGTATTCGGGCCTCGGCTTCTCGCTGCACAACGACGTGATCGCGCCGTATCTGCTGGAGCTGGCCGACGACGAGCAGAAGCAGCGCTGGCTGCCCGGGTTCTGCTCCGGTGAGATCATCACCGCCATCGCCATGACCGAGCCGGGCACGGGTTCGGATCTGCAGGGCATCAAGACCCGCGCGGTCAAGGACGGCGACGACTGGGTCATCAACGGCGCCAAGACCTTCATCACCAACGGCATCAACTCCGACATCGTGATCGTGGTCGCGCAGACCGATCCCGAGAAGGGAGCGATGGGCTTCTCGCTGCTGGTCGTCGAGCGCGGCATGCCAGGCTTCGAGCGTGGCCGCAACCTGGACAAGATCGGCCTCAAGGCCCAGGACACCGCCGAACTCAGCTTCACCGACGTGCGGGTCCCCGCCAAGAATCTGCTCGGCACCGAGGGCATGGGCTTCATCCACCTGATGCAGAACCTGCCGCAGGAGCGGATGTCGATCGCTGTGATGGCCGCCGCCGCGATGGAGGGCTGTCTGGAGACCACCATCCAGTACGTGCGCGACCGCAAGGCCTTCGGCAAGCCGATCGGCGCCCAGCAGAACACGCGGTTCGTGCTGGCCGAGCTGGCCACCAAGACCACCGCGGTGCGCGTGCTGGTCGACCGCTTCATCGAGGCCCTCAACGCCGGCACTCTCTCGGCCGAGGATGCCGCGATGGCCAAGTGGTGGAGCACCGAGGAACAGCTCGACCTGATCACCAAATGCCTGCAGCTGCACGGCGGTTACGGCTACATGCGCGAATACCCGATCGCCAAGGCGTACATGGACGCACGCGTGCAGACCATCTACGGCGGCACCACGGAGATCATGAAGGAAATCATCGGCCGCTCCTTGAAGCTGAGCTGACGCACCTGCGCTTACCGTCCCCGGCAGCAACGGCCGCCGCCGGACAACCGGCGGCGGCCGTGGTGTGCCGCAAGGATTTTCGCCCTATGAGCTCGTTCCCGACAGTGCGGTGGCCGCCTCGGTGAGGTCGGCGACCAGACCGTCGTAGGCCTCGGTACGATCGGGAGCGCGCAGCGCGGCGGCCGGATGGATGGTGGCCAGCGCACGGAGATCATCGTGCGCGATCAGCCGCCCGCGGTCGCGGGTGATCCGGAAGTCGGGACCGAAGACGGCCTGCGCCGCCACCGCACCCAGGCAGACCACCAACTGTGGACGGATCGCGTCGAGTTCGGCGGTCAGCCAGGGCGTACACGCGACGATCTCGGTGCGCCCGGGCTTCTGATGGATGCGGCGCTTACCGCGCTCGGTGAATTTGAAATGTTTCACCGCGTTCGTGAGATAAACGGCGTCGCGGTCGATTCCGGCGTCGGTGAGGGCGCGGTTCAGCAGCGCTCCGGCGGGGCCGACGAACGGATGTCCGGCCAGATCCTCGCGGTCGCCGGGTTGCTCGCCGATCATCACCATCGGAGCGTTCGGCGGGCCCTCACCGAAGACGGTCCGGTTCGCATGCCGGTACAGGTCGCAGCCGTGACATCCGCAGGCGGCCTCGCGCAATCGCGCCAGATCCGTGGTGTCCGGCACGAATTCCGCTGCGCCCGGGACCTTTACCATGACCGCGCCTTCACCTTTCTTTCGTCACCTCGCGCCTACTTCGCTCTCGATCGCGGAACAGAACGCGTCCAGATCGCGCGGATTGCGGGAGGTGATCAGCGTCCAGCCGTCCTGCGTCCGGACCACCTGCTCGTCGACCCACTGAGCGCCCGCGTTGCGCACATCGGTCTGCAGCGACGGATACGAGGTCATGGTCTTGCCGCGAACCAGGTCGGCCTCCACCAGCAGCCACGGGCCGTGGCAGATCGCGGCGATCGCCTTTCCGGCGTCGGCGAATCCGCGCGCCAGGTCGACGGCCTCCTTCGTGGTGCGCAACTTGTCGGCGTTGACCGTGCCGCCGGGCACCACCAGCGCGTCGAAATCGCTCACCGACACCGAGGCCAGATCGGTGTCAGGGTCGACGGTGACGTCGGCGTCGGTGTCGTGGACGAAGGTCTGCACCGCGTCGGTGGACGGGGCGGCGTGGGTGACGCGAATGCCATTGTCGCGCAACTGTTTCAGCGGTTCCAGCAGTTCGTCACGTTCCACACCGGTCTGCGAGGTCACCACCAGGACGGCGGGCTCTCGGTCGGGTCGGCTCATCTCGTCTCCTTCTCGGCTCACGGGCGTTCAGGCGCCCTGCAGGCGGATCAGTGTGTTGAGTAGTTCGGCTTGTTCGGCCAGTTCGTGCTGATCGGGGTGGTTGCCGATGCGGTCGGCCAGTTCGGGACGCCGGATCAACTCCAGTCCGTCCTCGCCGCTGTCGGTGGCGAGTCTCACCCGGCCCTCCGACAAGACCAGTCGGGTGCCGGGGCTGCCCGCGTCCAGCAGCATCCGCAGATCCTCGGCGGTGACCTGCGGATGAGTTCCAGGGGTCTGCTCATCGGATGTCATGTCCGGCGGGTGCCCGGCCGGCAGCGGGCGAAACACCGGCCTGTGGAACCGGCGGCCGCGGGTCGCGGCCGGGTACATCCGGGCCGGGATCGGGTGCGGGTCCGGGGATGGGCCGACCGGGGTCCGGAGGCGGCTCGGGGGTCGGCTCCGGCGGGACCGGCCGGCCGGGATCGGGCGGCGGATGACCGGGAATCGGATCGGGGCTCGGCCCCGGAATCGGCCGGCCCGGCTCGGGCGGCCGGCCCGGAACGGGATCGGGCTCCGGAATCGGCGGGCGCGGATCCGGGTCCGGCGCCGGAATCGGATGTTCGGGTGTGGGATCCGGAACCGGCTGCGGTGGAACCGGTTCCGGAATCGGAGGTTCGCCGGCACGCAGTCGCGGTCCGGCGTTGTCGGTGTACATGTCGACTCCTCGAACGATGGTGGTCGGCCGCGCGGTGGCCGGCGCGCTACGACGACGGATAGGCGGGGTAGGGCGCGGCCTTCAGGGTCCGCGCCAGGTGCGCGGCATTGCGCGCCATGCCCGCGGTGGTCGTCGCGACGGCCTCGGGAGTGTTGTCCAAGTCCAGATAGTCGACGCCGCTCATGGCCTCGCCGTTCCAGTAGGTGCAGCCCTGTGCCGGCACGGTGAAGCCGATGTCGTTGAGCGCCTGGAACGTATCGGCGCAGATCTTGTGCGCGCCGTCCTCGTTGCCGACGACGGCGGCGATGCCCACCTTGCCCACCATGGCGGGCCGGTTCTCGTCGTCGGTGACCGAGAGTTCGGCGTCGAGGCGTTCGAGCACACGCTGGGCGACCGAGGACATGTGGCCCAGCCACGTGGGCGTGGCGATCAGCACGATATCGGCGGCGCTGATCTGCTCGCGCAGCTGCGGCCACTGATCGCCGTCGCCTTCGTCCGCGGTGATGCCGGGCCGGATATCGAGGTCGACGGCACGCACGGTCTTGCCGGTGACCCCGTGGTTCGACAGTTCGCGCAGGACCTGCTCGGCGATCAGCTCGCTGCTCGATCGATCCGGCGACTTCTTCAACGTGCAACTGATCGCGATGGCGGTGAGGCCGTCCCCGGGAGCTCGGGAACCGGTCGGGTCGTTCACAATCTGCTCCTTTCGACGGGCGACAGGATGCTCTGTTTCGCGCATACCCGCCGATCCGCGCTCGAACCCGGCCGGCCGGCGCGGCCGATCGAACCGGCGCGGGCCGCCGATTGAGGCGCCAGGCACCGGGTATGCGGCGCCTATGGAGATTCCGCACCCCGACGTGCGCCGAACATCCGGCCACCGCCCTCGCTCGGCGTCCCGGCATCGGCCCACCCCGGCGCCGGTGACGGCCAATACCGGCGCGCCACCGCTGCCGGAGCCGCGCGGCGAACTCTCCGCAGGCATCTGCGCCCTGCTCAGCGGCACCGCCTGCCATGTCGATTTCGACACCGCGAGCACCGATCCATACGGCGAGGACCTGCAGCTGGCGTTGCACCTGTGCTACGAATTGCATTACCGCGGCTTCGATTCCGTCGACCCCCGGTGGGAATGGGACCCGAAGTTGCTGCGCATGCGCGCCCACCTCGAGGACCGGTTCCTGGCCGCGATGCGACGCGACGTGCCCGGCGGCGACGATCTCGACGGCGAACTCGACGATCTGCTCGTCGAGCCGGTCGAGGGCGCGGGCGTCGGGCATTTCCTGAACGAGCAGGGCCAGTGGTGGCAGGTGTGCGAATACTTCGCGCACCGCTCGATCTACCACCACAAGGAGGCCGACCCGTACGCGTGGGTGATTCCCCGGCTGCGCGGTCAGGCGAAGGCGGCGCTGGTCGCGGTCGAATACGACGAGTTCGGCGCCGGTCGTGGTGAGGACGTCCACGCTCAGCTGTTCGCCGACCTGCTGGCCGGCGCCGGCCTCGACGACACCTACCTGCACTACCTCGACGCCGTCCCCGCGCCGATGCTGGCGCTGGTGAACATGATGTCGCTGTTCGGCCTGCACCGGCAGTTCCGGGGCGAGCTGGTCGGGCACTTCGCGAGTGTGGAGATCAGCTCGCCGCCCGCGTCGCGCCGGATGGTCGACACCTTGCGGCGGTTGGACGCGCATCCGGCGTGCGTGCGCTTCTACGCCGAGCATGTGGAGGCCGACGCGGTGCACGAGCAGGTGATGCGCCGCGACGTCATCGGTGACCTGTCGGCCCGCGAGCCCGAGCTGATCGCACCGATGGTCTTCGGTATCCAGGCGACGACATTGCTGGAGAACGCCATCGACCGGACCATGCTCGACAGCTGGTCGGCCGGGCACAGCTCGCTGCGCGACCCGGAGGCGATCCCGCGAGATCGCGCGGGTTGATCATCGGAAGGCGGGTATTCGGCGATCATGAAACTGTTCCGCGCACCGGGCGTCTACGCCCCGACAGCCGATACCGGACTGCTGATCAGAGCGCTGGGCGCCGCCGCCATCCCGGAGGGGTCCAAGGTGGTGGACGTGTGTACCGGTACCGGTGCCGTGGCTATCGAGGCGGGACGGGCCGGCGCTTCCGCGGTCACCGCGGTGGACATCTCGCGCCGGGCGCTGGCCTCGGCGTGGCTCAACAGCAGGCTGCACGGAGTACCGCTGGAACTGTTGCACGGCGATTTCGGCCGGGTGCTGCGTCGGCGGACCTTCGACGCGGTGCTGGCCAATCCCCCCTATGTGCCGGGCCCTGCGAGCATTCCGGCCCACGGCCGGGCGCGGGCCTGGGAGGGCGGACCGCACGGCCGGGCGCTGCTGGATCCGCTGTGCCGGCTGATGCCGGAGCTGTTGCGGGCCAAGGGAATCGCGCTGATCGTGCATTCGTCGCTGTGCGATCCGGATCTCACCGTGCGTCAACTGCGCGACGGTGGGCTCAAGGCCGCGATCGTCGTCCGCGAAACGTGCGAATTCGGGCCCGTTCTGCGGGGGCGCGCGCACTGGCTGGAGCAACAGCGCCTCATCGAACCGGGGGCGCGGCAAGAGGAGTTGGTGGTGATCCGTGCCGATCGAGAATGACGACCCCACGCCCGGTCCGGGCCGTCGCACCCGGGTCACGCTGACCAAGGACGGTCCGGCGCTCATCGAGGGGCCGGTGGAGCTGGTGACCGACGACGGCCGCGTCGTGCGCTGCGATCGGTTCGTGGTCGCGGTGTGCACCTGCCGCCGGTCCGGAATCTATCCGCTCTGCGACACCACCCATCGCCGTCATCGCCGCAAGCGCGGCTGAGCGCGCACCAGGCGTCAGTGCCGCGGTGTCACGCTGGTGTGCCGCGGGATCAGTATCGCGGTGAGAACCGCGACCGCCGCCACCACCCCCGCGGCCGCGTACGAGGTGATCGTGAGCGCGGAATCGAATGCCGCCGAGGCCATCTCGTGCACTCGCGCCCCGAGTGCGCCGCCGATGTCGCCGGCCACCGCGATCGCGCCGCCGGCCGATTCACGAGCCGTCTCGCCCTGAGCTCCGGCCAGCGGGACGTCGCTCATGTAGTGAGTGAACAGCGCGCCGTGCACACTGCCGAGCAGCGCCACTCCCAGGCCGTTGCCCAATTCGTAGCTGGTCTCCTCGACCGCGCCGCCCTGTCCGGCGCGTTCGGCCGGCACCGAGGAAACCAGAACCGCCGCGGCGGCGGTGACCGCGATCCCGTCGCCGATGCCCAGGCAGACCAGTACCAGCGCCACCACGGCGTAGCTGGTGGGCTCGGGCGAGATCGCCAGCACCGCGAACCCGGCGGCGAGGATGAGCAGACTCGTGACCATCACCCCGCGTACCCCGGTCCGGCGCAGCAACGCCGGTGTGGTCAGTGAGCCGATCAGGGTCGCGGCCGCGGCGGGTGCCGTACGGATACCGGCCTCGGCGGGGGAGTAGCCGTGAATGTACTGCAGCCACAACGAGATCAGGAACAGGGCGGCGCCGATCGCGATCATCGCCATCAATGTCGCCAGGGCCGCGGCGAGGAAGACCGGGCGCCGGAACAACCGGATGTCGAGCAGCGGATCGGTCAGCCGCAGTTGCCGTCGCGCGAACCAGAACAGCATGGCGAGCCCGGCCAGCAGGACGCACACGTTCACCACGATGTCCTCACCGCGCGCGAGATGTTTGACGCCCCAGACGAACCCGACGATGCCGAGCACCGACAGCGGGACACTCGGCCAGTCGAACGGGGTGGTGGACGGCGCCCGGTATTCGGGCAGCAAACCGATGCCGGCCGCCAGCGTGAGCACCACCACCGGCACATTGATCCAGAACGCCGCCGCCCAGCCGAAGTGTTCGACCAGGACGCCACCCACGATCGGACCCACCGCGGCGCCGACCCCGGCGATGGCCGCCCAGATCGCGATGGCCCGGGTACGTTCGTGCGGATCGTCGAAGATATTGCGGATCAGCGAGAGCGTCGAGGGCATCACCATCGCGCCACCCACGGCCAGCAGCACGCGCCCGCCGATGAGCTGAGCAGTGACCTGAGCGGTGGCCGCGACCACCGAAGCGACGCCGAACAGCGCGAATCCCGTCAGGAACAGCCGCTTGCGGCCGATCCGGTCGCCGATCGCGCCGAAGGTGATGAGCAGCCCGCCCAGGACCAGACCGTAGATGTCGACGATCCACAACTGGGCGACCGCGCCCGGCTGCAGATCCTCGATCAGCGAGGGCAGCGCGACGTTGAGCACGGTGGCGTCCATGGCCACCAGGAGCAGGCTCGCGCACAGCACCGCCAGCATTCCCCAGCGGCCGCGTACCGGTGTCGCCGTCCGGTTCCGGTCGATCATCGGGCCTCCCGATTGCCGAAACAGCTCCTGCTACTTTCCGGCAATCCTACAAATCCGGGCTCGACGACCCGACCCGGACGGTACCCGCGCGGTCTACGCCGGCCGCGGACCGCCGGTCACGATGATCGGCCCCCGCCCGCACATCTGGTCGCCGGTGGCCGATTCGATCCGGTCGCCATGCCGAATCGCTGGGGGCACAGGGTGATCGACGCCTGCCGATACGTGGTGCGGTACTCGGACATCCACGGTCGCGGCGCCCGGATGCCGCGGCGGTGATCATCGACGTGGCACTGCGCCTGGGGAGGGCTGGTGGGCTGCCGCGGCGGCCTTGCGCAACCCGTCGAGGATGAGGTCCAGGCCGTACAGATATTGCTCCTCGCCGCCGCCGTGCGTGATCACCAGCTCCGGCATCAGATCGGCGATCGTGGGATGGGCCACCGGATCCAACATCTGCAGGCGGCTCGGAATGGTCTCGCCGTTGCGCCGCGCCGGAACGAACACGTGGCGCAGCGCCGAGCCGAAGGTGTACTGCAACAGCACCACGTAGCCGCGCGCGGTCTCCTGCCGGCCGAGCCCGGCGGCCCGTAACTGGGAGAGCACCAATTCCAGGGCGGCCGTGGCGGTATCGGCGAAATCGCCGTCGCCGTCGGGTTTCACCGCCAGCACCCGAAGCACCGCCGGGCGTTCCACGAGCAGCCGGTACAGCGCCTGGCAGCACGCCCGCACGCGGTCGGCCCAGTCGCCGGAGACGGCCGGGGGATGGAAGCTGTCGAGCACCTGGTCGCGCGCGGCCTGCAGCAGTTCGTCCTTACTGCGGAAGTAGGTGTAGAGCGTCATCGTGCCGACGCCCAGTTCGGCGGCCAGAGCACGCATGGAGATGCCCTCGCAGTCGGTGTCGTCGAGCATGCGCAGCGCGGCGTCCACGATCGCCTCGGCGCTGAGCGTATGGCGCGGTACTCGGCGGCGGCCGCCCCCGGTGCGGGTTCGTCGGGCGGGCTCAGATGTCACGGCAACGTCTCCGGTCGGGATGAAATCCGGTCTCGACGCCATTGTAGTATGCACGTACGACGTACCGTACGTTGTACGTCAGCCCTCGTCGTGGAGGTCGGGTCGTGACTGCAACAACCATCTCGGGTCCGCTCGCGCAGGTTCCGGCGCGAGCCGGGGGCTGGTTGCGGGAAATGGTGCTGGTGGTCGTGGTGTATTTCGCCTACGACGGGGCCCGGCTGCTGGTCGGCAGTGGTCTCGACCATGCCCGCCGCGACGCGCACGCGCTGCTGCGCGTCGAGGACTGGCTGCGGCTGGACCCGGAACTGTGGCTGAACCGGATCTTCGCCGGCCATTCCTGGATCGCGATACCGGCCGACTTCGCCTACGCCACGCTGCACTATGTCGTGACCCCCGCGATCCTGATCTGGATGTGGTGGGCGCATCGTGAGCAGTACCGGGCGGCTCGCACCCAACTGGGCATCGCGACGGTCGCGGGCCTGATCGGTTTCGTGGCATTGCCCACCGCGCCACCGCGCCTGCTGGAGGACTCGCACGGCTTCATCGATGTGATGGCCCTGCACGCCTCGGTGGGCTGGTGGCAGGGCGACGCCAGCACACCACGCGGATTGGATTCGCTCACCAACGATTTCGCGGCGATGCCGAGTCTGCACGTCGGCTGGGCGCTGTGGTGCGGGCTGATGCTGTACCGCTTCGGCCGGACCCCGCTCATCCGGTGGGCCGGGGTCGGCTATCCGATTGTGATCACGCTCGTGGTGATCGGGACCGCCAACCACTACCTGCTCGACTGTGCCGCCGGTGCGGCCCTGATCCTCGCCGCCGGCTACGCCGCCGCACCGTATCTGCGTCTGTGTGACGCGGTCGCCGACGGCGTCGGTGTCTGGTGGGCGATGCTGCGCGCGAATTCCCCGTGGCCCGCGTGGCGCGGTGCGGTGGTCGCCGCGTTCGCGCCGGGCGCGGTCGCGGGGCCGGCGCTCGGAATCGGCGCCGGTCTGGCGGTTGCGATGCCGGAGCCGGTCGAGGAGCCGCCCGCTCGCGGCCCGGGGCGGATCACCGGCCGTGTCACCGACGCCTCCGCCGGGGGTCGCGGCGCCGCCGGGTGCCGGGGGTACGGCCGGCACCCGGGGCGTGCCGGGCATCCGCTCGGGGCCGAGACCCGCTCCGGGCCGGGCGTGGGATGAACGGCCTCGCCCGCCGGGCGATGTCACCGGCCGCCGGTAGAGTGAAAACTCTCGGTCGGCCAGTCAGGAGGCAACAGGTGGACGTGAAATCGGCCGTGCGCGGCTTCAATTCGGTGGTACTCACGCTGACGGAGGCGCCGGTTCTCGGCCCGCTGATGCGGAAGGGATTCGTCGAGATCAGCTATGTCGGGCGCAAGTCCGGTAAGACGTTCAGCACACCGGTGAACTATCGGCGTTCCGGCGATTCGATCCTCATCGGTGTCGCGATGCCCGATCGCAAGAGCTGGTGGCGCAACTTCACCGGCGAGGGTGGCCCCATCACACTGCACCTGGACGGTGGCGACCGACGCGGCCACGCCGTGGCCACCCGCGACGACAAGGGCCGGGTGCGGGTGCGGGTGCACCTGGACGACGCCCCCGGTTCGGACTGAACCGGATCCCCTGCGGCGCAGAAGTTTTCGAGGGTGACGGTGCCCGCGTGGGCGGGCACCGGAACGTGTGAACCGCTAGGCCGGTATTCGAGCCGTGAGACCGGTTGCGCGAGTGCCGCATTCGGTGTCGTCGAGTGCCGGTGCGGTGAATCTGTGCAGATCGAATTCGTGGGTCCGCACACCGTGGTGGAAGGCGTCGAGCTCGGCTCGATCGAAGATCAGCTCCACACCCGCTGTGGGACGGTCGGTTTCGGCACGCAGCACGTAGCGTCCGTCGGGGCGCCGGAACTGCGTGATCGGTAATCGCTCGGTGCGCCCGGCGCGGATACCGGCCTGGTATCGGTCGAACTGCTCGTCGTGCAGCAACAGTATGTCGGTGCCGGTCACAGCCGTGCCGGCGGTGGTGGCGGCAGTAGCGCGTTTGTCGTCCCAGACGGCGGTCCATCCGTGTTTGCGCGCGATGCGCACGCAGTTCTGGTGTGGGGAACTGGCTGAGGCTTTTCGGAATTCGCCTACGGTGAAGGTCGGTGGCCGCGTCATCGGATGCCCTTTCTACGGAGTAAAGCTGCCGGCGCACCGATGCGCGGACCGCCGCGCCGACCGTGCCGGCTAAGGCTTGTAGCCGACGGCCGCGAAATTACACGGCCGTGCCGGATCCTCCATGTCCACCGGTGCAGAGGGTCGCCAATCGGGGGCGTGCACGATCCCGGGGTTCAGGAGCTCGAAGCCGTCGTAGAAGGCGGCGAAATCGTCACGGCGGCGCAGCGTCAACGGATCCGAGGTCTGCTTGTAGAGCTCCGCCGCGGCGGCCATTCCGCGTTTGACATCCTCGGACGCGTCGTCGAGGCCGGCATGGCTCATCGCCACGCAGCTGCCGCGCGGGAGGCGATCACGCAGCTGGGCCATCAGCCGGTACGGGCGGTCGCTGTCGGGCACGAACGGCCAGACGCCGACGATGAGCAGTCCGAGTGGCTGATCCGGATCGATCAGGCGCCGGGTCTCGGGATGGTCGAAAATATCGTCGGGACATCGCAGATCGGCATCGAGGACCGCGGTGGTGGCGAGGGCGTCGGTGTCGCGCAGCACATCGAGCCAGCGCGCCACGGCCTCGGTGTTGTTGTCCACGTACACCACCCGGATCCGCGGCTCGTGCGCACGTGCGATCTCATGGGTGTTGTCCGCTGTCGGCATTCCAGCGCCGATGTCGAGGAACTGCCGGATCCCGCGTGATGCCATGAAATCGACCGCGCGGCGCAGGAATTCGCGGTTGTGCCGCGCCCAGGCATCGGCGTGCGGGAACACCGCGAACACTCGCTCACCGAAGACCTTGTCGACGTCGAACAGCGCCTGGCCGGACAGGTAGTAGTGGTACATCCGCGCCGCCGAGGGCCGGCTCGTGTCGATATCGCGTGAGGGAAAGTCGTTGTCGCTCATAGCTGCCCGGCACTCCTTAGGCTTTGCAGATTACGGACGGTGAGTCACGTCCCGGTGACGCTCTCGCGTCGGAACGAACGCGCGATCCGGTCGATGAACGCTCGCGACCGATCGGGATCCGCTGCGGCCGCGGATAATCGGTCCCAGACGGTCTCCCGGGCACGTACCGCGGGCTTGTCGTCGATGTAGCGGATGTCGCCCTGGCTCTCCACGATCGCCATGTCCAGGTCGCCCGCCGCGCCGGGGGAGGGAACCCGCACCAGCGTGAAGCGGTCCTCCATCCCCGCGCCCCGGGTGGGAACGGTGAACGGCAGCACCTGCAGGATGATGTTGGGCCGATGCGACAGTTCGAGCAGGTATTCCAGTTGGTCGGCCATCACCGCACGGCCGCCGTATTCGCGGCGCAGGCACGATTCCGAGAGCACGGCGTGGAATCGCGGGGCGTCGGGGCCGGTGAGGACGTCCTGGCGGGCCAGCCGCGCGCGTACCGAATCCTCCACGGTGACCGTACCGGGATCGGTGGACGCCGGTTGCGCGTCGTGCGGGGGCTCGTGCAGGGCCCGGATATAGGACTCGCATTGGACCAGTCCGGGCACGATCTCGGCCTCGGTGACCCTCAGCAGGCTGGCATGAGCCTCGAGATCCACCAGCAGACGTAATTCCTCGAGGTAGGCGCGGCGATGGCCGGTGTTCCAGAAACCACGTTTGTGGTTGTCCCGGCGTAATGCCTCGAGGCTTTCCAGATAACCGGGGTCGGTGAAACCCAGTGCGACCGCGAGCCGTTCGAGATCGCCGACGGTGATCGAGCTGGCGCCGTTGATCAACATCGCGATCCGGCTCTGGCTGGTGTCGATGATCCGGGCGGCCTCCGCCTGATTCACTCCCGCCGTGCTGATCATATGGTCGATCTCGCGGCCCAGCAGCAATTTTCGCGCGGTACGTAATCGGGCTCCCATGGGTGCCAGCGTATCGGCGCGACGCGCGGCCCGGGAGGTCGACGAAACGAGGCACTGCTGCGTGATGATCATACGCTCGACGAAATCTCTTCCGCCCCAATCGCTTTCCTTCGCGTGATAATCACGCTAGCGTGTATCACGTTCAGGCTATCACGGTTTCGGCGCCAATCGAATGCGGCCGGAGCCGCTGTGACGAAGGGATTCGCCGGAATATCCGTCGGCTCCCGAATGTCGGACCGCATCGTCCGGATTGCGGACGCAGGGCCCGAATTCGACCGATTATTGGGAAATCTCACAACGTCGGACCCCTGTGGTTCGGATGTTTGGGCCAACCCGCGCCGACTGCTCGTAATCACCGCGCGTCACCGATACCTTCGTCAGTGCGATGGGGATCGGGCGCACGGAAGGAGCGCGATGCCGGCCTACGACTCCTGGGATGCGGAATCCGCGGAGGGCGATGGATTCGATTCCGGAAATGCCAGGAGTGCAACGCATTCCGATCCCGCGATAGTCATGCGGATGGGATTCGAACTGGCGCTCATCCTGCTCGGCGATGCGCCCACCGGGGCGACGCGCGCGCTGCGGCGACTGGAATACGCCGCGGCGGTGTGGGCGCGTGACGGAGTTCCGATCGATATGGTGCAGCACGCGATTCACGACGGGGTGAAATTGACCCTGAACCGCATCGACCCGGCCGGCGGCACCGGAACCACCGATCCGGTGGCCGATCGCAGCTTCCTGGTCGACATGCTGGATCTGCTGACCTGCACCGTCTCCCGCGCCTACGTCGCGGAAATTCGCAATCACCCCGCGCGCTGACCACCGGCACGCTGCCGCTCGCGGTGCCGGTAGGGCGT
>NZ_BDCM01000013.1 GCF_001613505.1 Nocardia mikamii NBRC 108933 | reverse complement strand
GGTGATGTCCACGATCGGCAACCGCAGCGCACCGGGGGCGTCGGCGGGAACCACGGGCGCCGTGGGAGTGACCGGGGCCAGCCGCCGGTAGGGCGCGCCCAGCGCCGGACGCTGATCCGGCTCACCCTTGTTCGGCCACAGCGCCAGGGCCCGTTCGGCCTGTGCGGTGATGGTCAGCGACGGGTTGACGCCGAGATTCGCCGAAATCGCCGAGCCGTCGACGATGTGCAGGCCCGGATGGCCGTACATGCGCTGATAGGGATCCACGACGCCGGTCTCCGGTGAATCGCCGATCACGCAGCCGCCGATGAAATGTCCGGTCATCGGGATGCCGAACAGGCTGGTGAAACCGGCGGTCGCGATGCCGTCGATCTTGTCGGCCACGCGGTGGGCCACCTCGTGCCCGGCCGGGATGGATGTCGGATTCGGTTGTCCCTCACCCTGTTTCGTGGTCATCCGGCCTCCGAACAGCCCGCGTTCGGTGTAGGTGGTGAGCGAATTGTCCACCGACTGCATCACCAGCAGGCCGATCATCCGCTCCGACCAGTGGCGCGGATTGTGCACCTTCGCCAGATCGCGGCGGCGCCGCCAGTTCTCGCGCAACCACAGCCGGGTGCGGGAGGTGCTGCCGTCCTCGTCGTACATCACGGTCGTCATCAGTGACAGCACATTGCTGCCCTTGCCGTAGCGCACCGGTTCGATATGGGTGTCGGCGTCGGGATGGATCGAGGAGGTGATGGCCACGCCCTTGGTGAAGTCGGTATCGGCTCGGCGGCTCCGAATCGACAGCAGCTCTTCGGAATTGGTGCGCGACAGATAGCCCAGGCGCGCGGAGATGTGCGGTAGCGAGCCGCGGTCGCGCAGCCGGTGCAGCAGCCGCTGGGTGCCGAGTGCGGCGGCGGCGAAGATCACCTGTTCGGCGGTGAAGCTGCGGCGTCCCTTGCGAACCCAGCGTCCGGTGCGGACGGTGTCGACGCGGTACCCGCCCGAGGGCAGCGGCACCACATCCACCACGGTGGTGTGCGGATGCACGGCGGCCCCGGCCTTCTCGGCGAGATACAGGTAGTTCTTCACCAGAGTGTTCTTGGCGTTGTGGCGGCATCCGGTCATACATTCGCCGCAGTGGGTGCAGGTGCGCCGGGACGGGCCGACACCGCCGAAGTAGGGGTCGGGCACCTCCTGTCCGGCGCGAGTGCCGTTGCCGCCGAACAGGACTCCCACCGGCGTGTGCCGGAACGACGCTCCCACGCCCAGTTCCTCGGCCACCTCGCGCAGCACCCGGTCCGAGGCCGTGGTCGCCGGATTCGTGGTGACGCCGAGCATGCGTTTGGCCTGGTCGTAATGCGGCGCGAGTTCGGCGTCCCAGTCGGTGATGTGGGCCCACTGCGGGTCGGCGAAGAATTTCGCGGGCGGTTCGTACAGGGTGTTCGCGTAGACGAGGGAGCCGCCGCCGACCCCGGCGCCGCTCATGATGAAGGTGTCCTTCAACAGGGTCAGGCGCTGGATGCCGAAACATCCCAGGCGCGGCGCCCACAGGAATTGCCGCGCGCGCCAGGAGTTCTTCGCGAACTCGTCGTCGGCGAAGCGGCGGCCGGCCTCGAGGACGCCGACCCGGTAGCCCTTCTCGGTCAGGCGCAGCGCGCTGACACTGCCGCCGAATCCCGACCCGATGACTACCACGTCGTAGTCGAACCCCATCGCCGCGCCTTTCCTGTTACCGATCGTCCACTCGTACCGTATGGGCAGATCAGGGGCGGACGCAGAGATCGGCGGCCAGAAAATCAATAGTTGCGGTCACGCCGGTAGGCGGCCGGCGTGGTTCCGGTCCAGCGCTTGAAGGCGTGGATGAACGGTGTCGCCTCCGCGTAGCCGAGCCGGATGGCGATGTCGTCGATGGTCAGCGGCGTCCCCGAGAGCATCTCCTGGGCGAGCGCGCGGCGCACCTCGTCGAGCAGCGCCCGATAGCTGGTCCCGGCCTCGGTGAGGCGGCGGCGCAGCGTCCGCACACTCATGTTGAGCTCCCGGGCCACGGCTTCGATCGGCGGCGGGGTGGTGATTCCGGTCGCGCCGCTGCCGGGCAGCAGCCGTTCCCGGACCTCGGCCGCGATTCCGGTGCGGGCGCTGCGGCGTTGCACCAGATCCCGGCACTGGGCGATACAGACCGCCCAGGTCTGCTGATTCGCCTGCGGCAGCGGCTGGGCGAGGATCTCCGGTGCGACGGTGAACATGGTGTGCGCGCGCCCGAACCGCGGCCGCGCGCCGAGCACAGCCTCGAGCCGGTCGGCGTACGGCGGTTCGTCGTAACCGAATTCCATCCGGGCGAAGGAGAAGTCGTGGCCGAGTAGATCGGCCATCACCCGATGCATGGCGACGATGTCGCGTTCCACGAGGAAGGTCTGCACATCCGGCGGGATGAGCTCGTGAT
The DNA here is from genome assembly GCF_001613505.1 of Nocardia mikamii NBRC 108933. GTDB lineage: Bacteria > Actinomycetota > Actinomycetes > Mycobacteriales > Mycobacteriaceae > Nocardia > Nocardia mikamii. Next base: position 713,184 of record NZ_BDCM01000013.1, on the reverse strand, counting down.
GGATCCAGGCGATCACATCGTCGCGCCGGTACTCGACGATCGGTGTGCAGAAGGCGAATCCGAGGCGGTAGTAGCGCATCGCCAGCGAAATCGCTTCACGCAGAGTGGGACTGGTGACGCAGGCGAAGCCGAAGATGCCGAAGGTGCTCAGCCGGTACCGCCGCCCGACCTCGACGCCGAGCGCGGGAATCTCGCCGAGTTCGGCGACCAGATTGCGCACCACCGCCAGTTCGGCCTCGGCCGGGATCTGGGCGCCGGGGTCGGTGAGTGCGGCCGGTCCGATACCGGATCCGGTGAGCAGCCGCGCCCGGTCCACCCCGTGTTCGGCCGCGAATTCGATCATCACCGCGACGCTGGCGATCCCGCGGGGGAAGTTCCAGGTGCGGACCTCGGGCGCCTCGACGGTGTGCATGGCACCATTATGGCCGAAACTATTGATCACCCGGGCCGAAGGGCCGGGGATAGGGTGGTCGGATGGAGCAGGCGCAGTCCGCCGGCGGCCGGGAAGACCGCGATCGGGAATGGGACCGCGAGGTCCGTGGTGAGACGGAAACCGAACAGCTGGACCGCAATCTGACCAGCTTGATTCAGGAATTGCGGGTGGTGCAGACGGGCGTGCAGTTGCTGACCGGCTTCCTGCTGACGCTGCCGTTCCAGGCCAGGTTCACCACGTTGTCCACGCCGATGCGCGGACTGTATCTGGCGGTCGTGACCGCCTCGATCGCGGCGACGGTCTTCCTGATCGCGCCGGTCGCCGCCCACCGCATCCTGTTCCGTCAGCATCGCCTCGGCAGCGTGGTGCACACTGCCCACACGTTCGCGCTGGTCGGGCTGTCGCTGCTCGGCGTCGCGCTCACCGGAGTCGCGGTGCTGATCTTCGACACGGTGGCCGGTGCGGTCGCCGCAACCGTCATCGGTGTGTGCTTCGCGGTGCTGTTTCTCCTGACCTGGTTCGCCCATCCGTGGCGGGAGCGCCGGCGCGGTGGCGAGACGCGGTGAGGACGCCCACAGCGGCCCGAAATAGCGGTCGGAGGGCGTTTCGTGCCGGGGTCGCCGGGTATCGCGCCCGATGTCAGTGATTTCGACGCGTTGGAGGTGAATCCCTTGTCGGAGCACGAGAAGGGCGGAGGCCGCGAAGGCCTCGAAGGCGTCGTGGAAGGCGCGAAGGGTAAGGCCAAGGAAGCCGCCGGCCAGGTATTCGGAAAGGACGACCTGCGCGAGGAGGGCAAGGCCCAGCAGAGCCGCGCCGAATCGCAGCGCGAGGCCGCCCAGAAGGAGGCCGAAGCCGAGAAGCACCGCGCCGAAGCCGGTGTGGAGGAAAAGCGGCAGCAGGCCTACCAGGACAACGGCGGCTCCTGACGGCGACGTGAGGAACCCGAAGAAAGGGTGCCCGGCCGTATCGGCCGGGCACCCTTTCTTCTTCCTACGATAATCGTGTTGCGCGGGAATCGGATTGGCGACGGGAGATCGGATCGTCCCGGAATTACCGGCCCAGCGCGTTGGCGAGCTGTTTCTTGGTCATCTTCGAGCGGCCCTTGATATTGCGTTGGCGCGCTTCGTTGTAGAGCTGATCGCGGGTCGGGCCCTGCGAACCCTTGCCGGACCGCTGGCCGCCGCGGCGCTGCGGCGACATATCGTTGGTGGAACTGCGGCTGGCGGTACGGGTTTTGCCTTCCTGCGCACGATTCTTGTTGACCGTCCGTGCGCCGATCTCCTCCGCGCGGCCTTTGCTCGCACCCCGTTTCCGGGCCGAGGACTTCACATGTTCGTATTGACGTTCTTCTTTGGCAGACCATTCCTTGGGCATGACTACACCTTTCGGTCGGGTGGATGGACGGGTCGTTCCCTAGGTCGGCTGTGGCTCGCAGAGTGCCTGCTGCCGAAGACTTTTCAGTGTGCGCGACAGAATGCGGGAGACGTGCATCTGAGAGATCTGCAGTTTCTCGGCGATCTGGTTCTGCGTCTTGGATTCGACGAAGCGCATGATCAGAATTCTGCGTTCCCTGGTGGGCAGCGCGTCGATGAGCGGGCGCACCGCCATCGCGTCCTCGGTCAGTTGGTAGCACTGCTCCTCGGCGCCGAGCTTGTCCATGATCGCGCCGTCGTCGGCGTCGACGACGGCGTCGATGGAATTCGGCTGGTAGGCGTTGCCGGCGATCATGGCCTGCACGACCTGCGGACCGTCGACGTCGAGGGCTTCGGACAGCTCGCGGGCCGTGGGCATGCGTCCGAGTTCGTGAGCCAGATGTTCGGTCGTCGGACCGACGCGCAGCCACAATTCCTTGACGGCGCGCGGAACCCGGGTCGACCAGGTGTAGTCGCGGAAGTGACGGCGAACCTCGCCCATCACGGTCGGCACGGCGAAGGAGAGAAAAGAATTTCCTCGCGCTGGATCGAATCGATCGACGGCCAGGACGAGACCGAGCCTCGCCACCTGATGCAGATCGTCGAACGTCTCGCCGCGGCCGGAGAATTTCCGAGCGATATGCTCGGCCAGCGGCAGGCAGAGTTCGATGATTTCCGCTCGGACCGACTCCCGATGCGGATCGGCATGATCCAGAGCGGCCAGTTTCTCGAACCAGGGTTCGATGTTGTCATAACTGTTGGCACCGTGGCGTGCGGCGGTTTCGGCACGACGGGCGATCGGTTCATGTGTCATTCGAGATACCTCGCTTCCAACTGAATCCGACCCAGACCGGGTACCCGTTGGTGCGGTTCTCAAAAGACTCGGTGCGGCTCTCGAAAGACATCGAATGGCGCACGCCGGGATATTCACCCGATTTCCGGGCGATGACCAGGGCGTACGCCGTTTCGAAGCGTATCCGGCGGCGGCCGAATTCTGCGGCTTCAGCCTTCCGGCGTGTTGCCGACCCGCCGGTCGTAGTCCGCGCGGGCGGCTCGATCGACCTCGTCGGTGAATATGCGGTGCACGCCCATGCGGCGGGCGGTGAATTCACCGAATGCGCGCGGCGTGAGCTTGTTGAATGCCATCGCCACCCCGGCCAGCCGGGTGACGGTGACCCGTCGCCGCGGGCGCGCGATCAGCCGCACCACCGCCCGGGCGACATCCTCGGGTTCGGCCAGCAGGCCCATCGGCGCCTTGGTTCCGGCGATCAGTTCGGTGCGGGTGAAGGTCGGCAACACCGCCGAGAAGTGCACTCCGCTGCCCCGGCATTCCAGCCGCATGGCCTCGGTGAAGCCGAGGACGGCCTGTTTACTCGCACAGTAGGTCGCCATGCCGGGGGTGGGATTCTCCCCGGCCAGCGACGCGATATTCACGATATGGCCGCGCCCGCGCGAAAGCATCTGTGGCAGTGCGGCTTTGGTGCCGTTCATGACCCCGAGGACGTTGACCTCGAGGATACGGCGGGTGATGGTGTCGGATTCGTCGGTGAAGCGGCCGACGGGCATGATGCCGGCGTTGTTGATCAGGACGTCGACGGGGCCGGCCGCGGTCTCGACCGCCGCGAGGAAGTCCGCGAACGATTCGGGGTCGGTCACGTCGAGCGTCAGAGCGGCCGCGGCGCCGAGCCGCGATCCGGCCTCGGCGACAGCGTCGGCATCGATATCGCCGAGCGCCACCCGCGCACCGGCGTCGCGCAGGTGTTCGGCGATCGAATAGCCGATACCCCGCGCGCCGCCGGTGACGGCGACCACGGTCCCCGGCAGTCCGGTGCTCACCCGCGCCGCCGGTACCGGACGGTGCACGGCTGCTGCAACTGCACCACCATCTTGGAGTGGTCGTTGCGGTAGCTGTCGGAGGGCTGCGCCATCTCGAATTCCCAGTCCCGCAACAGGATCGAGAAGATCGCCTTCAACTGCATGAGGGCGAACGCCTGGCCGACGCAGCGATGCCGTCCGGCGCCGAACGGGATCCAGGTCCAGCGGTTCACCAGATCCGCCTGGTTGGGATCGACGTAGCGGCCCGGATCGAAGCGGTCGGGCTCGGGGAAGTCCTCCGCGATCCGGTTGGAGACCGCCGGTGTGGTCGCGACCAGATCACCCGGTGCGATGCTGTGCCCGCACACCTCGAATTCGCCGCGCGCCACGCGCATCAGGATGATCAGCGGCGGATGCAGCCGCAGCGTCTCCTTCAACGTCGCCTCGAGCTGCGGAATCTGGCGCAGCGCATGGAAACTCACGTCCTGGCCGTCGGCGTAGAGCTCGTCGAGTTCGCCGACGACCCGGGCCAGCACCTCGGGATTGCGCAGCAGTTCGATGGTGGTCCAGGCCGCGGTGCCGGAGGTGGTGTGGTGACCGGCGAACATCATCGAGATGAAGATGCCGGTGATCTCGCTGGCGGAGAACCGCAGTTCGCCCTGTTCGTCGCGGATCGACACCAGCACGTCGAGCATGTCGCGATCCTCTTTGCCCTGCGGCGGATTCGCGATGCGGCCGTTCATGATCTCCTGGACCAGTTCGACCAGCTTCGCGCGCGCCTCGTCGCGGCGGCGGAAGCTTTCGATGGGCGCATAGGGGTCGACGTAGCACAGCGCGTCGGTGCCGCGTTCGAGTTCGTGGTACAGGTGCGCGAACCGCTCGTCGAGTTCCTCCCGGAACTTCTTGCCGATCAGACAGGCCGAGGAGGTGTAGATGGTCAGCTCGGCGAAGAACTCGAGCAGGTCGATTTCGCCCTCGTCGCCCCAGCCTTCGAGGATGCGGTGCACCTCGTGCGCGATGGTTTCGGCGTGCCCGCGCATGAAGTCACCGCGCAGGGCCTGGTTGTGCAGCATTTCCTTGCGGCGCTCGGGGCTGGCGTCGAAGACCACGCCGTCACCGAAGATCGGCTTCATGAACGGGTAGGCGGCGCCCTGGTCGAGATCCTCGTCGGCCGCGCGGAAGAAGAATTCGTTCGCCTCGGCGCCCGAGAGCAGAATGACGTCCTTGTCGGCCAGCCGGAACGAGCCCACATCGCCGCATTCGGAGCGCACCCGCCGCATCAGCGCGATCGGATCGGTGCGGAACTCTTCGAGGTGGCCGTGCTCGTGTTCGCCGCCGGAGACCTGCCGCGGCTTGACCAACGTCATGAGAAATCCTTCCGCATTTCCGGATCCATCCGTGATGGACACGTGTCTGGACGGTACTACGGAAGGGTGGGCGAGGCAAGGTCCGGCGCTGTTTCGGGCAGTGCCGGACCGGTGTGCGGGACGGATTTCGGGTGCTGGTGCTCAGCGCAGGACCGGCGCCGAGCGCACGGTGCTGAGCTGCCGGATGATCGCGGCGGCGTGGTTGTCGAACCGCTCCCGATCGATGGTGATGTCGCCGATCAGATACGGGCGGTAGCAATAGGCGAGCGCGCCGAAGATGGCCATCGCGTTGAGCGTCGCGTCGGTCTCGTCGGGGGCGGGGGTGTCGGTGTCGTCGGCGGCGATCACCGATGCGATCGGCCCGGTGATCACCGCGACCAGTTCGCTGCCGCGCCGGGTCAGTGCCGGGGTGGCGATCGATTCGACGAACAGGATGCGCCCGCGCCGGGGGTCCTCGGTGAGGAAATCGGTGAACGCGCGCACCACGTGACCGAACAGCAGGTCCCGGTCCTCGGGGGCGTCGGCCAGCGCGGCGAGCAGCCGATCCCGGCACTGTTCGACGGTGTTCTCGAGGACGGTGGTCATCAAATCGTCGAGATTGGCGAAACTCTCGTAGAAATAACGTTCGGTGAGCCCGGCCTGTCGGCATACTCCGCGCATCGAGGTCTCGGCCGCGCCGGCGCCGGCCATGAGCTCGTAACCGGCCTGCAGCAGCCGTTCGCGACGTGCGGCGATGCGATCGGCCGGTTCGCGCCCACGCCAGGGGCGGCTGCCCGTTTTCGGAGTGTGCGGCGAGTCGGCCATGGCCGTGATGCTACCGGGGGGCGGCGACGGGGCGATGTGTTGACATCGAGTGCTGTTGACATCCATTGATGTCAACATTACGGTCGGAGCATCGCTTCGACCACCCGCAAGGACGCGCCATGAACACCTCGGTCTACGACGACCAAGCCCACGCGATCAGGGCCCGCGATGTGCGATTCGATTTCGACTCCGTCCCCATGCACTACATTCCGGGCGAGGTCATGGCGACCCACATCATCAACGTGATGCACCTGGTTCTCCCGGAGGGCGAACGCGCGATGGCCGCGGCCCTGGCGGAGGCGCTGGCCTATATCGACGATGAGCGGCTACGCGAAGAGGTGCAGGGCTTCATCGGCCAGGAGAATCAGCACGCCAGCTCGCATGCGCAGGCGCGCCGCCACCTCGAGTCGCTCGGACTCGACGTGGCCCCGATGGTGGAGACGGTGGCCTGGCTGGTCGATCGGATGCTCGGCGATCACGGCCTCACCGGCCGCGCCAAACACGAGTGGTTGTGCGAGCGGCTGGGCCTGTTCGCCGGGATGGAGCACTACACCGCCGTCATCGGCGAATGGCTGCTCACCAACGACGTACTCGAGGCCAAGAACATGCATCCGGCGATGCTGGACCTGATTCGCTGGCACGGCGCGGAGGAGGTCGAACACCGCAGCGTGGTCTACGACGCGTACATGCACGTCGACGGCGGATATCTGCGCAAGGCCCGCACGGCCGTGCTGGCCAGTTCGTCGCTGCTGGTGCTGTTCGTGGTCGCCGGCGGCTATCTGTTCGGCAAGGATCCCGACCCCCGCAAGGGACGATTCTGGCCGTTGCAGTTCCTCAGCGCCTCCGCCCGCGGCGTGGTGCCGCGCATGTCGACCTTCCTGACCGAGATCCCGCGCTATCTGCGGCCCGGATTCCATCCCTCCCAGCTCGGCAGTATGGACAACGCGCTGCGGTATCTCGCGCAGTCGCCGGCGGCGCGCGAGGGCCGGCGATGACGGCGGTGGCGGACCCGGTCGCCGCCGACCGGCCGCAGTATCGGCCGTCGCTGCCGCTGCGGGCGGTCGGCGCGGTGTTCGATCTGTATCGCCGCGGCGTCACCACGGAATCGCCGATCGAGGTGCTGTCTCGGCCGAATCCGGTGCGGCGCAGTGGTTTCGAACGTGAGCTGATCGTCGCCCGGCGCGAGACGCAGGCGGAAGACGTGGTGGTGCTGACTTTGGTCGCGCCCTACGGCGGGCAGTTGCCGCGCTGGGTGCCGGGTGCGCACATCGACGTGCTCCTGCCCTCCGGGCGCCAGCGACAGTATTCGCTCAACGGTGACCCGGCCGATCGCGGGAGCTATCGCATCGCCGTGCGCCACCTGCCCGACGGCGGCGGTGGATCCGACGAGATCCATCGCGACGTGGCGGTGGGGGACCGGTTGCGCGTGCGCGGGCCGCGCAACGCGTTCGGTTATATCGATGCCCCGCACTACATCTTCGTGGCCGGTGGCATCGGCATCACGCCCTTGCTGCCGATGGTGGCCGACGCCGAACGGCGCGGAATCGATTGGCGGCTGGTCTATCTCGGCCGCAGCCGGTCGACGATGCCATTCCTCGACGAGCTGTCGGCCCATCGTGGGGGACGGCTCGAGGTCCGGCCCGACGACGAATTCGGTATCGCCGACCTCGATCTGATTCTGGCCGACGTCCCGCGCGGCACCGCGATCTACGTCTGCGGTCCGCCCCCGCTGATGGCCGCCGCGCTGGACACCGACGCCGCCCACGAGCCGACCGTCTCGGTCCACACCGAACGTTTCTCGCCGCTGCCCGTGCAGCAGGGCAGCCCGTTCCGGATCCGGTTGCGCCGCAGCGGTCACATCGTGGACGTGGCCGCCGACGAGTCGGCCCTGGCGGCCATCGGCCGGGTCCTGCCCGACGTCGCCTATTCGTGCCGGCAGGGATTCTGCGGCACATGCGCGGTGACCGTGCATGCCGGCGCCGTCGACCATCGCGATCGGCGGCTGAGTCCCGCCGAACGCGAGACCACCATGCTCACCTGCGTCTCGCGCGCGGCGGGCGACACTCTCGAACTCGACCTGTGAGCACGAGACCGGTTGTTTCGGGCAACGACGCCCGCACCGAAAGGAATTCGACGATGGCAGTATCCGAGAGCGCCCCCGCCGAACACACGCCGATCGCGGTGATCGGCGCCGGAGTCGCCGGAATCGGCCTGGCGGTGTCGTTGCGCGCGGCCGGATTCGAGGACTTCCTGATTCTCGAACGCGCCGCCGATCTCGGTGGCACCTGGCAGGCCAACACCTATCCCGGCTGCGCCTGCGATGTGCCCTCACACCTCTACTCCTATTCCTTCGCGCCGAATCCCGACTGGTCGCGCACGTACGGACGCCAGCCCGAAATCCTGGGCTACCTGCGCGATGTCGCCGAGCGCCACGACGTGGTGCGGCATATGCGTTTCGGCACCGATGTGGAACGCGCGCGGTGGGACGAATCGCGGCGGCGGTGGCTCGTGCGCACCGATCGGGGAGTGCTCAGCGCCGATGTGCTGATCTCGGCGGTCGGCCCGTTCAGCGAGGCGAAGATTCCGAATATGCCGGGGCGCGAGACCTTCCGCGGCACCCAGTTCCACTCGCTGCACTGGAACCACGAGCACGATCTGAGCGGCGAGCGCGTCGCCGTGATCGGCACCGGCGCCTCGGCGGTACAGTTCATCCCCGAGATCGCGCCGAAGGTGCAACGGCTCAAGGTCTTCCAGCGCTCCGCCCCGTGGATCGTCTCCCGCCTGGATCGGTCCACGCTCGGCGTGGAGCGCGCACTGCTGCGCCGGGTGCCGCTGCTGGGCACCGCGCTGCGGGGCGCCTATTACGCCGGTATCGAGAGCTTCGGACTGGTCGGATTCGTCGATCGTCGCTTCCGCCATCCGTTCCAGGCGCTGTCGGGGATGCAACTTCGCCGCCAGGTCCGCGATCCGGCCCTGCGCCGGAAATTGACTCCGGACTACATGATCGGATGCAAGCGTGCGATCTTCTCCGACGCGTACTATCCGGCCCTCACTCGCGACAACGTCGACGTGGTGACGGAATCCATCGCCGAGATCCGCCCCGGATCGATCGTGACCGCCGACGGTGCGGAACATCCGGTCGACACCATCGTCTGGGGTACCGGGTTCGGCGCGATACCGAAACTCTACGACCGGATCGAAGGCGTCGGCGGACTGACCGTGGCCGACCACTACCGCCGACGGCCCAGCAGTTATCTGGGCGCGGCGATCGCGGGTTTCCCCAATATGTTCCTGACCCTCGGCCCGTTCGGCGCCGCCGGGAACCAGTCCGCGATCTTCATGATCGAATCGCAGATCGCCTACATCGTCGACGCGCTGAAAACCCTGCGCGACAACGATGTCGACCGCGTCGAGGTCCGCGCCTCGGTGCAGGACCGGTTCCTCGACGAGATGCGGCAGCGCAGTCGCGATACCGTGTGGCTGGGCGGCGGCTGCGACAGCTACTACACCACCGACAAGGGCGAGAACGCCGGACTGTATCCGAACTGGAGTTTCGAATACCGCCGCCGCGTCGCGAGTTTCGACGCGGACTCCTACCTGTTGTCGCGCCACGTACCGGATCCGACCACCGCAGAGATGAGCAGTATCCGATGATCACAGGACCGTTCGACATGGTGCGTACCCTGCTGGCCCCGGTGCTCGGCGGGGGTGAGCGACTCGACGTGCGCGACAAGGTCGTGGTGATCACCGGCGGTGCCGCCGGCATCGGCTACGAGCTCGCCCGGCTGCTCTACGACCGCGGCGCCTACGTCGCGCTGTTCGATATCGACGCCGAGGCTGTGCGCGCGAGTGCGTCCGCACTCGGCATCCGGGCGGTCGCGATCGCCGTCGACGTGGCCGACCGGGAGGGAGTGCGGCTGGCTGTCGGACAGGTGCGGGAGAACTTCGGGCGCATCGACGTGGTGGTGGCCAACGCCGGCGTCGTCCCGCGCCCGGCCACCGTGCGGCTGCTCGATCCCGACGAATTCGACCGGGTGCTGGCGATCAACCTCACCGGCGCCTTCAACACCGTCCAGCCCGCGCTCGACGACGTCATCGCGGCGCACGGTCACGTCGTCGTGGTCTCCTCGTGCGCCGCGTTCGCCCCCGGAATGGGCGGTTCGCCGTACATGGTGAGCAAGGCCGGGGTGGAACAGCTCGGCCGCGCGCTGCGGGTGGAACTCGGCGGAACGGGCGCCTCGGCCGGAATCGCCTATTTCGGAGTGGTGGAGACGGCGATGACCCACGACACCCTGGACGAGGACGAGCTGGGCGCCGAATTCGGCGCGCTGCTGCCCTGGCCGCTGAATCAGCGCATCACCGCCCGGCGGGCCGCCGAGGTGATCGCAGGTGCCATCGAACGCCGGTCCGCGCGCACCGTGGCGCCCGCGGGGTGGGAGCCGTATGCCCTGCTGCGGGGCGCGGTGAACGTGGCCCTCGATCACAAGCTGAGCGTCGACGAGCGGGTGCGTTCGCTCACGCAGCGGCTCGAACAGCGCATCCTCGCAGATCGCGACCGGTAACCGGTTCGCAAATCTGAGAGATTTCAAAGGATCGGCACAGACTCCGATCAGGACCGATCGGCACCATGGATCCCGAGGACCCACTCGGCGAGATGAGGTGTGCGATGGTCGATATCGAGATCACGGGTACGACGGTCACCGTCCATGTCCGTGGCACCCACCGGTTGCTCTCGCTGTGCGAGCGGGTGCGCTTCGATCTGTCTCACGTCGTGGCTGTCGCGCCCGCCGAGGTCGATCTGCGGCCGCCGTGGATGCGCGCGCCCGGCACCTTCTTCCCGGGCGTGATCGCGGCCGGTGTCTTCCGCGGCAAAGGCCGCAAGGAGTTCTGGGATACCCGCTTCGACGGTCGTGGGGTGCGGATCGAACTGGCCGGCACCGAATTCAGCCGGATCGTCGTCGACGTGGAGGAGCCGGACGAGGTGCGCCGGATGCTGGCGCGCGCCGCCGCGGCCTGAGCCCCCGCCCGCACACCCCGAACGGGGTGAATCTCGCTGCCTCACAGCCCATTGCGACACGCCGAATCGGCGTGCCGCGCGCGACACGCCGAATAAGTCTGGCATTGGGGCTAATCCGCAGTTTCGCAGATGGCGGTTCATCGACTATGAATGGCATGTGCCGTTCCCACTTCGTGAACACTTGCCGGCCACCGTATCTCACCGGGCGGTGGTCTAGTTGACCGTCGAACATCCCGGAGAAGATGAGGTCAGGCAGCTCGCGCGACGGGTCGAGAAGGCCCGCGGGCGGCTTGCGTACCAGTTCGATCCGGCGCTGACCGAGGCCCTCTCCGAGAACGAGCTGCAGGCCGAACGTGAACTCGCGGAGAAGATCCGCGAGCAGGAACGCGAACAGCGCTGGAAAAATGTACAGGCGGCGGCATCGACGTCCGACCGCGCCAGGCAGACCTCCGAAGCGATCGCGAAGGCCGATATGCGAGATCTGTTGATGGCCCGCAAGGCAATTGCGGCGCAGAGACGAGAATCCAGCCCGCACGCCAAGGTGGCGTCGCTGTATCGGCATCGCGCCTGGTCGATGCGCGCTCTCGCGGGTGTGGTCATCGCCGGCATGCTGTGGTCGGCGGTCAACGTGCAGCACAACATCGCTCCCGGCGGCCCCACCGATCCGCTGTACTGGTTCAGTTACCTGCTCGAAGGCATGATCAGCGTCTGCCTGGTCATCATCATGATCGGCACCAACAAGGTCGCCGAATGGGGCATCCTGGAGAGCCGCCGCCAGGTCGCGCTCGCCGAACTGGCCCTGCTGGCGCTGACCGTCGGCCTCAACACCTACCCGTACCTGCGCAGCGGCGACTGGTACAACGTCGGCGTGCACGCCGTGGCTCCGGTGATGATCGGTGTGGCGCTGCTGGTGCACGACGCGGCCAGCCAGCGCTACGGCCAGGCCATCACCCAGGCCACCGATCAGATCCGCGATCTGCCCGACCCGGCCGAACAGATCCGCCGGAGCATGCCGACCTTCGTCAGCTTCATCCGGCAGTCCGCGCCCGACACCCGCCCGGCGCCGATGGCCGCGCTGCCGGGCGCCGGCGACACCACCACCACTACCACCGAGGCGCCGGCCACCGAATCCGCGCGCACGGTGGAAACGGTCGATCCGATCGTCGAGCCGGACATCTGGACCCCGAAGAAGTCCGCGAGTCGCCGGTCCGATACCGATGCGGCGGATTCGGTCGCCGACGGCAAGGCGAGCAAGCCCCCGAAATCCGATGCCTCCGACGACGACTCGGATCCGCTGAGCGCCTACGACACCGGCCAGTTCCGCATCGCGGACAGCCTCGAACAGGAACTCGAACAGATCCGTGCCGAGCGGAAGGCGGCCCGCGCCGCGAAGCAGCGCGCGGGCTCCAACGGCTCGATCATCGACTGATCCATACCCCGGTACGTCCCCTCGTACCGTCTGCACAACAGCCCGGCGCGACCAGCGCCGGGCTGTTGTCGTTCCCGACCGGCGTGGCACAGGTCACTGTGGGACGCCTCCGACTACAGTGCCTGCGGTCAGCGCAATCATTGCCGGCGTTTTCGGGTTTCGTGTGGAAGTTCGAGGAGGCGTGGTTTTGCTCGTCCGTGGTTCCGGATGCCGATGAGCATCCGCAAGCAGGCACTCGGGTTCGGCGCATTCGCCATCGTCTCGGTTCTGGTCACGGTGGTGATCTGGAATACGCTGGCGCGCACGGTGAACGGCCCGACCGACCGCTATTCGGCGATCTTCAGCGATGTGCTCGGGCTGCGGCCCAACGACGACGTGCGCATCGCGGGTGTGCGGGTCGGCAAGGTCACCGCGATCGGCTTCGACGTCAACCCCCAGACCAACAAGCATCTGGCGAAGGTGACGTTCGAGGTGCAGCGCGATCAGCACCTCTACAGCGACACCAAGGCGCTGGTCCGTTACCAGAACCTGATCGGTCAGCGGTATCTCGCGCTGGCGCCCGGCACGGCGCCGGATGCGCATCTCCTCGCGGCCGGTGGGCGGATTCCGCTGGAACGCACCGAGCCCTCCTTCGATATCTCGGCGTTCCTCAACGGTTTTCAGCCGCTGTTCGAGAATCTGCTCCCGGAGCAGGTGAACGACCTGTCGACGACGTTGATTCAGGCGCTGCAGGGCGACGGGGTGTCGTTGTCCACCTTCATCACTCAGGCCGCCGCATTGGCCACCGACTTCGAGCGGCGCGACGCGATCCTGAAAGACATCATCACGAACCTGTCCGGAGTGATGTCGGGCCTGGCCCGGCGCAGCGACGAACTGGAAACCCTGATCACCCAGACCCGCGCGCTGATCAGCGGCCTCTACGAACAGGGGCGGTCGCTGCTGGCCTCGACGGAGCAGATCGCCGGTGCCACCGATAGTTTGGTGGCGATGGTCTCGCAGGTGCAGCCGAAGCTGGCCCCCGCGCAGAACTCCACCCGGGACGCGCTGACGCTGCTGATCGGCAACGGCGCGAAATTGGATCAGGCCGCGATCGATCTGCCCGGAATCCTGTCCGATGTCGGCAAGTTCTCCGGGGACGGCACCTACGCCACCGCGTATCTGTGCTCCCTCGACATCTCGCTGTACGGAATCCTGTTTCCGCGTGGATTGTTCTCGCAGATCGGCGGGCACAACCAGTCGGCGGTCTGCCGCCCCTGACCCGTGACGCGGACGGGCCCGGCTCCGAAGTAGGAGCCGGGCCCGTTGTTCGTGCGCTCAGGCGCGACTGCGGATCGCCTTGTAGATGACCAGAATGATCACGGCACCGACGATCGCGCCGAGGAAAGTGTGCTGGACGGGCGGGTGGACGCTGAACTTGTGCGGGGCGAAGACCAGACTGCCCAGGGTCCCGCCGACGTAACCGCCGACGATGCCTAGCACGATGGTCAGAATCCAGCCGAAGTTCTCCTTACCGGGAACCAGGAGGCGAGCGATCGCACCGGCGATGAGGCCGATGATGATCATCGTGATGATACCCATGGTGAATCTCCTTGCGGGCAACCTGTAGGGGACCCGACCGTAGCAGGGGGAAGGCCCGGTTCGCAGGCGCATGTGCCTATAGTCACCGGACTGGCGCAATAGTGTGTGACCGGGCGTTATGCGGGTACTTCGGTCCGAATTCGAAGGCCCGGACAAGACGTCGCCCCAGGCGAATTCGCGCCCGGGGCGAAGGGGGTGTGCCGGCCGATTACAGGTCGACGGGCGTCTTCTTGGCCACGCTGCGGACCTCGACGGCGTAGATCATCTCCATCACGCCCATGAAGATCAGCCACCAGCCGACGACCAATGCCAGCACGGTGATCGAGTGGATGGGCCAGACCACCAGTGCGATACCACCGATCAACAGCAGGATGCCGAAGAAGATCGACCAGCCGCGACCCGGAACCCCTTGCGGCGTCTCGGCTCCCGCGACCATGGCGGCGATGCCGCGGAACAGCCAGCTGATGCCGATCCACAGGCCCAGCAACACCAGGGAGTTGCCGATGCTGCGGAAGGCGAAGAAGGCGAGAATGAACGACAGGATGCCGCTGATGAGGGTCAGCACCCGGTAGCCGGTGCTGACGTGCGGGCCGAAGGCGGCGACCAACTGCAGAATTCCGGAGATCAGCAGGTATACGCCGAACAGAATGCCGGCCACGGCGAGCGTCGGACCGGGCCAGACGAGCACGATAATCCCGACGATCACCGACAGCAGGCCGATGACCAGCAATGATTGCCATGCGCCACGGGCCAATTGGTGCAATGGCCCCACGTAAACTCCCTCTTTGCTGGTTGTCATGTGGGCAGGATAAGTCCAGTGGAGTCGATAGCGGGCAATTAACCAGTATCGAACGAGTTACGTTGTGCGAGCGAGTGCCGCGAGCGCGGCGCCGGGGATGGCGAGAATTCGTGCCCGAAGTCCCTTCGATGCACGAAATCGGCGTGACGCCCGGCCCCGGCGGGGGTTTTCGCATCGGCCGCTGCGCTGGATGGCCGGAGACGCCTCCTGGATCGGACCCTGATCGAGCGCGGGCAGCGGTCCCGCGGTCGAGACCCCTGACCGGGAGATGGAGTGCTCATGATTCTCGTGACCGGATCCACCGGAACCGTCGGACGTGCCGTGATCGATCACCTGCTCGCCGCGGGCGAACCGGTGCGCGCCCTGACGCGTCGCCCCGGCGCCGCCGCGCTGCCACCGGGGGTGGAGGTCGTCGGCGGCGATCCCGGGCGGCCGGATACGGTGCCGCCCGCCCTGCGCGGGGTATCCCGGGTGTTTCTGCTGTCGTCCGGCCCCGATCTCGCCGAACACGACCGCACTGTCGCGACCGCGGCCGCGCGGGCGGGGGCCGAGCGCATCGTGAAGCTGTCCTCGGGTCGCGCCGGCGATACCGAGGCGACCGATCCGATCCCGGCCTGGCATCGCGCCGGTGAGCGTGCGGTAGTCGACAGCGGGCTCGCGTGGACGATCCTGCGCCCCTTGGGCTTCATGTCCAACGCCCTGCACTGGGCGCCGACGGTGCGCGAGCACGATACGGTCTACGCCCCCTACGGGCATGGGCGTATCGCGGTGATCGACCCGTCGGATATCGCCGCGGTCGCCGTCGCCACACTGGTCGAGGCGGGGCACGACGCCCGCATCCATATGCTGAGCGGCCCGCAGGCGTTGACGCCGGGCGAGCAGACCGGGATTCTGTCGGAGGTTCTGGGCAGGCCGCTGCGCTATGTGTCCACCGAACCGGCGCAGGCGCGTGCCGCCCTGCTCGGCACCGGGGTCGGCGAGGTCATGGCCGACGCGATCATGGCGCTGCGGGCCACCGCACTGGATTCGTTCACCTCGGTGATCCATCCGGACGTGGAGCAGATCACCGGCCGCCCCGCCCGCACCTTCCGGGAATGGGCCCGCGACCATCGCGCCGAATTCGAATAGGCAACGGCCACAACGGTTTCACGCCGGCCGCACCGGTCGTCGGCGGTCGGCGCGGCGGCGATGGATAGGCTGGGTGCGGGTATCGACACCTGTCCACCGCTGCGCAGAATCGAGGCGTCATGGAACTGAGTCTGCACTACTGGAACTTCTCGACTCCCGCCGATCCGGCGCTCACCGCCGGCGCCATCGCGGAGACCGCGCGGATCGCCGAGGAGGGCGGTTTCGCCGAATTCACGGTGATGGATCACTACTTCCAGATGGAACACACCGGGGTGGCCGAGGAGCCGATGCTCGAGGCCTACACGACCCTGGGGTACGTCGCCGCGCTGACCGAGCGGATGCGCCTGGCAGTGCTGGTGACCGGGGTGATGTACCGGTACCCCGGCCTGCTCGCCAAGATCGTCACCACCCTGGACGTGCTGTCGGGCGGGCGAGCGCAGCTCGGTATCGGCGCCTCCTGGTACGAGCGGGAGCAGCGCGGGCTGGGAGTGCCGCTGGTGCCGATGGGGGAGCGCTTCGAACGACTCGAGGAGACGCTGCAGATCTGTCTGCAGATGTGGAGCGACGACAACGGCCCGTACCGGGGCGCGCACTACCGGTTGGACGAAACATTGTGTGTACCGGCGCCGTTGAGCCGTCCGCGGCCGCCGATCCTGATCGGTGGTGGCGGAGAGAAGAAGACCCTGCTGCTGGTCGCCCGCTACGCCGACGCGTGCAATCTGTTCGCCTCCTCGCCCGAGGATGTCGCGCACAAACTCGACGTGCTGCGCGCGCACTGCGCGGCGGAGGGCCGCGATTACGAAGCGATCCGCAAGACCGCCACCTACCTCGGCCCGGTCGTGAACGATCCCGACGCCTTCGTGGCCGACGCCGAACGCTATGCGGCACTGGGGATTACGCAATTCGACATCATGCCCGACCGGGATCCGGTCGAATACGCCGAACGGGCGGCGGAGCTGGTGCCGCGGCTGCGTTCACTCTGATTCGTCCACTGTGATTCGTTCACCCCGATGCGCGGCCGTACTCGCCGAAGGCCGGTTCCAGCAGATCGAAGATCCGCTCGGCCTCGGCGGTGACGGTGGCCGCGACGTGGTGCCGCGAGGCGCCCGACAGTTGTAGCTGCTGAATCCGCTGGAACAGCAGTCGGCAGGCCGCCGCGAAGTGGGCGGCGGCCGCCCGGCGCAGCAGGTCGTCACCGGGCAGCACCTCGGCGAGGGCCTGTTCGCGCAGCTCGTGAAGTTCGCGCACCCGCGCGGTGAGTGTGGGGCTGTCGGCGAGCATGCGGCTGAACTCCGGTCCCGAGAAGCCGAGGTCGGCGGCGTGATCCTGGGCCGCGGTACGGAACCGGCGTCGTAGCGCGTCGAGGGCCGATTCGTTCGCGGCGCGGGCGGTCACCGCCGCGGCGAGGGCGCCGACGAACTGCTCGTGGTGATCCAGTGCCAGATCCTCTTTGCGGGGAAAGTAGTTGGTGACGGTCTTCTTCGCCACCCGTGCGGCCTCGGCGATCTCGGCGATCGTGGTCGCTTCGAATCCACGCTCGATGAACAGTCTGGTCGCGGTGTCGGAGATCTCCTGGCGGGTCTGCTGCTTCTTGGTCTCCCGCAGTCCCGGGGGTGCGCTGGTCATGTCAGAAGATTACCACCGACGTAAAAATCGCCTTGACGTACTTCGAGACGTCCGCCTAATCTTACGTCGGTAGTAAGAATTTGACCCGGTTGCCCGGCACCCGCTGCCGAGTCATCCGAGTTCCAGTTGGCGGCATATCGCCCAGGTCGAAAGGCGCTGTCAGTGCGCGCAATCCAGTTCACACCGGCCACGGATCGCCTCGCGGACGCCCGGATCGTGGAGATCGAACGTCCCGTGCCCGGCCCCGGGCAATTGCTGGTCCGTACCGAGTTGACCGGTGTGAGTGTCGGCCTGGTGCGGATGCTGCGGGCCGATGCCGCGGCGAATCCCGGCGGGGAGATGGTCGGAACGGTGGTCGCGGTGGGTTCCGATCTCGGAGAATCCTGGATCGGCACTCGGGTGGGCGGGGTGGTGTTCGCCTCGTTGTACGCCGAATACGTCTGTGCCACACCGGCGATGGTCACCGAGATCCCGGCCGGCGTGCCGGCGGCCGACGCTCTTGCCGTGGTGCGTGGCGGCCTGGTCGCGATGGGGGTGGTGCGCGCCGCGAAATCCGTTGCGGGCAGCTCGGTTCTGATCACCGCCGCCGCCTCCGGAGCCGGACATCTGGCGCTGCAGCTCGCCCGGGCGGCCGGAGCGACCCGGGTGGTCGCCGCGGTCGGGTCGGCCGGCAAATTCGATTTCGTGCGGGAGTGCGGCGCCGATGCCGCGGTGACCTACGACCGTCCGTGGTCCGAGACCTTCGATGTCGTGCTCGACGGTGTCGGCGGTGACATGGTGCAGCGCGGTGTGGACAGCCTGGGCCCACACGGCACGCTGGTCGCCTTCAGCGCGGGCGGCGGCCCGGTCGACACCTCCACGTTGCTGGGTGAGCTCAAAACGGTCACCGGTTTTTCGATGGGATTGCTGTCGCGCACCGAACCCGAACTGATCGAGCGGTACCGGGCGCAGTTGTGGAAGCTGATGGAGCAGAACGAGTTACGGCCGCGCGTGCAGGTCCACGATTGGACCGAAGTGGATGCCGTCATCGATCTGATCGCCACCCGCCGCACCGTGGGGCGGATGGCGATCAGCGCCGGACCCGGCGTGTGATGAGCGCGTCGGCTCACAACACCGCCTGGGTCTGGGTGACCTTGCCGACGAGTTTGCCGGCGTCGTCGTGGATTTCGGTTTCCACCACGATGAAGCTGCGCCCCGCGTGCAGTGGCGTCGACGAGGCCACCGCGTAACCGGACCGTACCGCCCGCAGGAAGTTCGTCTTCGACTCCACGGTCGTGGTGCCCTGCTTGCCCTCCGGCAGATTCAGGTACGCGCACACCGCGCCGGTGGCGTCGGCCAGCGACATCAGTACCCCGCCGTGCAGGACGCCGCCGAGCGTGCACAGGCTCTCGTCCCACGCGAGCCGGCTACGCACCAGCTTCGGCCCGTGCTCGAGCACCTCGACGCCGAGCTTCTCGGTGAACGGCATGGTGCTGTGGAACAGCCGGGTTCCTTCGGTATCGATCATGAGGTCGAGCTTGCCCGTACGCGTGCGCGAGGTCCATTACCTTCGGGGTAACGATCGCGCGCGGACCGCATCGGCCACCAGTTCAGCGGGCCCATCAATCGCACCAGCGCCGGCACCAGCAGCATCCGCACCAGCGTGGCGTCGATGATCAGCGCCAGGATCATGCCGAGGCCGAGGAAACGCATCGGCGTCAGCGGGGACAGCGTGAAGGCGCCGGTGATGAACACCAGAAGCGTTGCGGCGGCGGTGATCACGCGGGCGGTGCGAACCGTGCCGGTGCGGACCGCGGACACGGTGTCGCAACCGGCGTGGCGGGCCTCGACCATGCGCGAGAGTAGGAAGACCTCGTAGTCGGTGGAGAGCCCGAAGACGACGGCGATGATCAGCACCATCATCCCCGCCGAGAGCGGTCCCACGCTCACGTGCAACAGGTCGGCCAGATGGCCCCGGCAGAAGATCCAGGTCAGGATGCCGAAGGTCGCCGCCAGGCTGAGGAAGGCCAGCAGTACCGCCTTGACCGGCAGCACCGCCGAGCGGAACGCCGCGCCGAGCAGGATCAGCGTGGCGAGCACCATCACCGCGATCATCAGCGGCATCCGGGAGGTGATGGCCGCGACGCTGTCCACGGTGGCCGCTGTGTCGCCGCCGACCTGGATGTCGACGCCCTCGGGTGGGTCGAGTTCCCTTATGCGCGTGACGGTTTCGGTCGCGGCGGGGGAGCGGTCGGGGTCGTCCAGCGCCGCGTGCAGCACGACCGCGTCGTCCACCGTGGCGAGTCGCTGCACGTCGTGCACACCCGGGATCGCGCCGAGCGCGCGGATCGCGGCGGCGGTGGGCCGGGAGTCGGGCGGTGCGCCGTCACCGCGCAGCAGGACGGTCGCGCCGCTGCCGGCCTCCGGGAAACGGGTGGCGAGTTCGTCGACGCCCGCGCGCACGGCATTGCCCGCCGGCAGGGCCGTGTGGTCGACATCGCCGAGCCGGACGCCCAGCACCGGCGTGGCGAGTGCGAGCAGGAGCCCGCCCACGGCGACGGCCACGAGGCCGGGCCGGCGCACGACCGCGTCGACCACCCGGCCCCACCACCGCTCGGCGCGCCGCTGTCCGCGGTCGAAGGCGTCGCGGCGCCAGCTCCAGGCGCCGACGCGGTGACCGAGCAGCGCCAGCGCGGCCGGCAGGACGGTCAGCGACAGCCCCGCGGCCAGCAGCACCGCCGCGATGGCCCCGAAGCCCAGCGACCGCAAAACGGCCTGCGGGAAGACGAACGTTCCAGCGAAGGCGCAGGCCAGCAGCAGCGCCGAGAATCCGACGGTGCGACCGGCGGTGGCCAGGGTGCGGGTCACCGCCTCGGGGACCGCGACGTCCGTCGCGAGCTCCTCCCGGAATCGAGTGACCACGAACAGCCCGTAGTCGATGGCCAGGCCGAGCCCCAGCAGCGAGGCCACGTTCACGGCGAACACGCTCACCTCGGTGACGTGCGCGATCACTCCGACCGCGCCCAGTGAGCCCACGACGGCGAGCACACCCACCAGCAGCGGCAGGCCGGCGGCGACCACCCCGCCGAACACCAGCACCAGAATCGCCGAGGTGATCGGCAGCGACACGGATTCGGCGAGAACGAGATCGTGACGGGACTGGCGGTCGATCTCGTCGGCGAGTGCGCTGTAGCCGGTGAAGCGCACCGAGACGCCGGGAACGGTCAGCGCAGCGGCGATGTCGTGGTAGGCCGCGATGCGTCGATTGTCGTCGCCGGCGGCGAACACCACGGCCAGCCCCTGTCGGCCGTCCGCCGACCGCAGGAAGCCCTGGCGCGGTGGGGCGTTGTTCCAATAGGTCTGCACCGGCTGGGCCAGCAGCGCCGGATCGATGTGGTCCACCGCCCGCTGGACGCGCGGGCCCAGCGCGGTGAGGTCCTGTCCGTCGGGCGCGGTGTAGATCGCGATCACATCGGGGTTCTGCCGGCCCAGATGCGCGGTGACCACCCGGTCGACGAGCGCGGATTCGCTTCCGGGATCGGCGAATCCGGCCGCGCTCACTCGCTGCTGGACGTCGGCGCCGAACAGTCCGCTCATGATCGCGAATCCGATCGCCGCGAGCAGCACCAGCTTCGGTCGCGTGCCGACGAGCCGCGCCCAGCGCGTCATGCGCGCACCGAATCCGGTTGCGGCAGTTCACTTTCCAGCGTGACAGCGATGCGGTCCAGCAGCGCTTCGAGCCGATCCTCGATGCCGTGGCCGTTGCGCGCGGAGACCGTCAGCTCGGTGCGGCCGCCGGCCTCCACCATCGCGAACAGCAGCGGCATCGCGACGCTGTGCTGCGGCAGCACCCGCACCGACGTGGGCGACCAGCCGGGCACCGCCAGTTCGCTCAGATCGAAGCGGCCCATATGCGAGACCGTCGCCGAGGCGAGGTTGCGCCCGAGGCGGGCGCCGAGCGCGTTGGTGGTGCGCAGAATGAGGCGGCCGACCGCGTGCGGCGCGTTGGCGATCGCGCCTGCGGCCAGCTGATTGAGTTCCGTGCGTTCCCGCAGACCCGTGCGCATGCCTTCGCGAACCTGCCGCCAATCCTGGCCGGGCCGGATGTCGAGGAACAGCGGCAACGCCAGATTCGCCGTCGATCGCAGCTGTGGGTCGTGGCGGCGCAGGTCGACCGGCACCATGATCCGCTGCGTGCTGCCCGCGGCGTCGGCCAGCAGCGCCGACACTCGTGCCACCGCACCGGGACCGGTGGCCGCGATACTGCGGTGCCGCAGCAGATGCCGGGGGCCGCCGACCTCCTGACGGCCGTGGCCGACCGCCGAGCGGAAGCGGGGAATCATCGCCGTGGGACGGCCGGGTGCGCCGAGGCGCCGCACCAGTTCCCGGTCGGCGACCGGGTCGCGAAGCTCCTCCGGTTGTTGCCCGCGCAGCGCGGCGAGGACGTTGCGGGCCCACAGCACCATGCCCATCCCGTCCATGACGCCGTGGAACACCCGGAAGATCACGGTGACCGGGTCGCCGGTCAGCAGCAGCACCTCACAGGTGGTCTCCGGGGTGGGGCCGATCGCCGACGCGAGTACCGGGTCCGCCTCGAGGCGGTCGTAGTTCACGGCGTGACCGGGAAGCTCGCGCACGGCGGGCGGAACACCGGTGTCCACCCAGTATTTGCCCTCGCACCGCAGCCGCGCGCCCGGGCAGGCGGCGGCCGCGACCGCGACTGCCCGGCGCAACCGCTCCGCGTCGAGGGTTCCGGTTCCCGGAATCGCCAGTTGCATCAGAAACGGCGGCGCCATATCCCGCATGGGAAAGTACATGCGCTCGGTGGTCGAGATCCGCCGCCGGAAGACGGTGCTCATGATCGGCTCCTGACTGTGCGTTACCGCAGCTCGCGGGTGAGTTGCTCGATGCCGCCCTCGGATTCGAGCCAGGACAGGAACCGGGCCAGGCCCTGTTCGCGGTCGATGACCGGCGCGTACCCGAAATCCCTTGCCGCCGCGCCGGTGTCGTAGGTCGCGGTGCGGGTCAGCAACGCCACCACATAGCGCGACAGCGGTGGCGACCAGCGCCGTGCGATCGCCGGTACGCGCCAGACGGTGTCGATCACCGAGACGGCGGCCGCCAGCACCCGCGGATCGGGCCGGCGGCTGGGCGCGGGGTAGCCGAGCCCGCCCGCCACCTCGGCGAGAAATGCCCATACGTCGGTCTTCTCCGCGTCGGCGACGAAATAGGCCTTGCCGCCGACCCGGTCGGAGCCGGCGGCGCCCAGGCAGGCGTGCACGATGTTGTCGACATGGCACAGCGACGCCTGGACCGAGCGGCCGAACGACAGATCGGGCAGGCGCCCCTGCGCGGTCCGGCCGAGCAGGCGCACGATCGGCCCGGAGCGATCGCCGGCTCCCCAGATCGCGCGCGGCCGCAACGCGCAGGTGGTGAAACCCGCGGTGTCGGCGGCCAATACGGCGCGCTCGGCGGCGGCTTTGGTCTCGGAGTAGAAGTTCAGATAGTGGCGCGGATACGGCACCGATTCGTCGATGTCGATCTGATCGCCGCCGTCGCGATCCATCAGGGCGCTCGGGCTCGAGATGAACACGAAACGCGTCGCTCCCGCGGCCCGGGCGGCGCGCAGCAGGACTTCGGTGGCGCGCAGGTTCTCGGCGCGAAACTGTGCGCGGGTGCCGCGTTCGTCGACGCGGGCGGCACTGTGGAACACGACATCGACTCCGGCGCAGGCACGCTCGAGCGACGCCTCGTCGGTGAGGTCGCCGAAGGCGACCCGCACTCCGTCGAGATCGGGCAGATCGCCGAGGTTGCTGGTGCGCCGCGCGAGCACGGTCACCTCGTGGCCGCCTTCGCGTACCAGGTGGCGGGCCAGCGCGCCGCCGAGAAATCCGGATGCGCCCGTGACGAGTGCCTTCACCGTTGGTTCTCCTCTGAAGATGCCGTGCTGCGCGCGGTTTCGGTACGCCACCAGGTGAGGCCGAACAGCTGCGTCATGACGGCGGTGTACAGGCGGGACCGGCCGCTGCCCCGCGCGGCGCGCAACGCGACCGGAATCTGGGCGGCGTGCACACCGATGCTGAGCACCGCATCGATCCACCACAGGGTTCGCAGCCAGCGGCGGCCGGAGTCCCGGACCGCCGGACCGGCCAGCAGAAACAACCAACCGGCGATCGGAATACCGCGCAGTGCGACAACTTTCACCGTCATCGCGCCGCCTTGGTGATCTGCCGGGCCGCCCATTCCGCGAGCTGTTCACGCCCGATCTTGGCGTTGTGCCGGATATCCACCGGGAAGCTCGGATGGCACAGGAACTCCGAAATCTTGGTGGTGAGCTCGAATTCCGCGCCACGCGCACGCAGCGCGGCGGTCACGCCGTCACGATCCGCGCCCGCGCGCGGTTCCACACACAGCACGGGGCGCTGCGCTCCGGCCGGGCCCACTCCGACCAGTGCTGTGCGCGCCACACCGGCGACGGCGTTGAAGATCTGTTCCACCTGCACCGTGAACATGGGCCCGTCGGCGGTGCGGACCCGCTGAGATTTGCGCCCACAGAACCAGATTCGTCCCTGATCGTCGATCCACGCCAGGTCGCCGGTGCGATGCCAGACGGTCTCGCCGTCGATGATCTTGCCCGTGGCGTTCGCCGCGGCGGGCCAGTAGTAGCGGGTGCTCACATTCGGCCCGGCCACCACCAGTTCGCCGATGCCGCCGGTGGCCGCCAATTCCCCTTCCCGGGCTTCGGCGTCCGCCCAGGTGGGGAGCGGGTCGTCGGTAATCGCGACGACGCGGGCCCGAACCCGGTCGGCGGGGCGGCCGATGCAGGTGCCCGCACCGGTGCGGGCGCGTTCGGACAGGCCGTCCAGCAGTTCGCGCGATTCGATCGTCGACATCGGCAGCGCCTCGGTGGACCCGTATCCGGCGTAGACCAGCACATCCTCGTCGAGCACCGCGCGCAGGCCGGCGATACACCGGTCCGGGACCGGTGCGCCCCCGGAGTAGATACTGCGCAGCGTCGGGAGCCGGGTGCCGGTCTGTTCCAGATGGCGCAGCAGCGGGATCAGCACGGCGGGAGAGGCGAACATGGTGCGCACGCCGAATCGGCCGATGGCATCGGCCACGTGCGCCGGATCGGTCGAACCCACCTTGCTGGGGATCAGCGGCGGCAGCACGCACTGGGAGCCGAGCAGCAGATCCAGGATGCCGACCAGTGGCAGCGTGATCAGTGAGGTCTGCGGCGGCACATGCCCGCGCGCCGCGTGGACCTGCTCGACCATGGCCGACAGATTGCCGTGGGTCATCTCCACGGCCTTGGCGGGTCCGGTGCTCCCGGTGGTGAAGGCGATCATCAGCAGGTCGTCGTCGGGAGCCGGAGTGCGGTCCGGCGCGGTGCCGGACGGGCGGCGGCCCCAGCTGTCGAAGGCCGCTCCGCCCCAGAACCAGCGCCGCCCGACCGTGACCGCGACCCGAACCCCGCGAAAGTAGCGGCGGAACAGCACTCGCGCCGCATGCGCCTGCGGAATGCCGATGAACGCCTCGGCGTCGGCCGCCCGCAGGCACCGCAGCATCCGGCGCAGTCCCATGCCCGGATCGATGACCACCGGTACGGCACCGATCTTCAACAGGCCCAGCATGATCGCGTACAGCTCCGGCCCGGGCAGCACCAGCACGATGGTGCGGGTTCGGCTGCCCACACCCGCGGCGGTGAGCTGCTCACCGATCGCGTCGGACCAGCGATCCAGCTCGGCGTAGCTCAGCCGCCGATAGTGCGGCGTGGGCGTGTGCCCGGCGTCGGCGAAATACACCGCGGTGCGGTCCGGTTCGGCGGCGGCGACCACGCGGAACCGGTCGACCGCGCGCCAGTAGGTACCGCTCACGCCACCGCACCGGCGGTGACCGGCAGGCGGTATACCGCGGCCGCCGCGGACGGTCCCGCACCCGCCGCGACGAACAGTACGGTGCCGAAGCCGATGAGCGAGTCCTCCTCCACCGCACAGTGATAGGCCAACGGCAGCGAGGCGGTGTGCGGATCGCCGGCGGACAGATCGGGGGCGCGGACCGCACCGATGCCGAGGGTGTCCGCCAGCAACTGCGGGAACTTCGGGGTGGGTGTGGACGCGATGAGAACCGTTGCGGCGGGATCGATTCCGTCGGCGTCGAGGGCGCGCCGACCGGCGTCGGCCGCGACCTCCAGCAGCCGGTCCTCGAATCCGGGTTCGCGTTCCACCGTCATC
The DNA here is from genome assembly GCF_001613505.1 of Nocardia mikamii NBRC 108933. Classification (GTDB taxonomy): domain Bacteria; phylum Actinomycetota; class Actinomycetes; order Mycobacteriales; family Mycobacteriaceae; genus Nocardia; species Nocardia mikamii. Next base: position 687,563 of record NZ_BDCM01000013.1, on the reverse strand, counting down.
AGTCCGCGCCCGGCCGTGCCCATCGTGGTGACGTCGACATACGACCGCACCGCGGGGGAGCCCGAACCCGCGACGGTGTGTACCCGGCCGAAGCCGACCGGCTCGTCGGTGTGCTGGAGCAGCAGCGCGGCACCGGCGGTGGCGTAGGGGAATTCGTCGTCGGCCGCCGATCGGGCCAGTGACGGATGGGTGTCCCCGGAGACGATCAGGACATGGCCGGACCCGGCGGTCTCGAGAATCGACTGGGCGACCTGGACCGCGTTGAGCACACCGGTTGCGCCGTTCATCAGGTCGAAGGAGAACGAGCGCGGATCGCCGAATCGGTAGTCCAGTCCGATCCCCGCCTCCTTCTGGATCAGCGCCGACACCGCCGGTTCCACGGTGTTGGAGTCGCGGAAGATGCCCGCGTTGATGAGCACCGCGACCTGCTCCGGCGCGATCCCGGCGCGTTCGAGGCTGCGGCGCGCGGCCCGGCCACTGTGCTCGACGATGCTGAACGTGTCGCCCTCGCGACTGATTCCGGTGGATGTGATGGCAACGCCCATGACCAGTACCTCAGACCTTCAGAGACGAAATCGTGGTGGACAGGAAGCCGCCGACCACTCCGGAGGCGGCCGGAACCATCAGCAGTTTCGAGCCGGCCGGGATCTCACCGCGACTCAGATGGTCGTGCAGCACGATGAAATGCGAAGTGCTGGAGGTGTTCCCGTATTCGGTCAGCACATTGAGGTCGGGCGGCATCGGGGCGCCGAATTCCCGTTCGGCGATGGCGTTCATGTACGGGATCGCCGCCGCGCCGAACTGATGGTGGATGACGAAGTCGAAGTTCTCCTCGGCGAATGTGGTGCCGCGCTTCTCGTAGAACATGCGCTGGGTGTCGGTCCACAGCAGGAAACGCGCTTCGTTGTGCATCTTGCGGTTGTCGGTGTAGAGCGCGACGCCCTGAGTTTTGTCACTGGGCATGCCCAGGCACAGGTGGGAGAACTCCGAGGCGGTGACCAGTTCGATGTAGTCGATACGGTCGGCCTCGTCGACGGAACGGTCGAGCACCACCGCGGCCGCGGAATCTCCCACAGTGAGCGACGCGAATTGCAGATCGTATTTATCGGAAATTTCGCGCACCGCGGTATCGGCGATGGGGGTAATGGCCTCGCCGCTCACCACGATGCCGTTGCGCACCATTCCGGAGCGAATCATCCGATCGAGAATGTAGGCTCCGCTGAGCATTCCCGCGCAGGCATTGGAAAGGTCGAAGGTTATCGCGTTCTTCGCGCCGATCCGTTGTGCCAGAGCCGAGGCGAACGACGGCTCCATATATATTCTGTCGGCGTCCTTACTTCGGGTGATGGAGGTGGAGATGACCACCTCGATATCCGACGCGGAGTACTGTGACCTGGATAAACAGTCGTCCAGCGCCTTGCCGGCCAGGACGAACGAGTCTTCGTAGGTTTCCGGGCCAGTATCGTGAACGCGGCGTTCGCGCACGCCTGTGATCTTTTCGAGATCGAAGGCCGGCGGTACGGTGAGGCGCGATATCAATTCCTCGGTGGTGACCCGTTTTTCGGGTAGATATGCGCCGATCGCTTCGAAACGAGAATGCGGCACGCCGCCTCCTGAATTGGCATGACGAATGCTTGCGGAATTTGTTCGTGACGTGATGCTACCCGAGAGTAACTAGAGCATTCTTGATCCGCATCTCGACGCGTCGGCGGAGTAGGCGCGCCGAAGATGTATTTGTGACAGCAAGTCGCAGCAAGTAGTAACTATCTGGCTATCGATATGCGCGGTCTCTACGACGGCGCTTTTGCCGGAGTGGGGCGCAAATCGAGTACCCGCTAACTCGCAGAGCGCCGAATTGTTGGTGAAACTTCACAGCGTCCGGGGTCGTCGATTGTGAGAGACCTCACCGACCGCGGGGCTGCCGTGACTCGCCTCAGCCGAGCCGCGCCACCACCGCGCGCGGCAGTCGCGGCAGCACGAGGTTCAGTGCGCGCCAAGGCCATTGCGGCACACAGGCGCGCACCGGCTCGGCCTCGATCGCGGTGACCATCGCGGCCACACCGCGCTCGAGCGGAACGACCAGCCGGGCGTCGTCGGCGCGCGCGGACATCTCGGTGGCGATGAACCCCGGCTGCACGGTGGTCACCGCGATCGGGCCGCGGCGCAGTTCGATCGCCAAACCCTCACCGAGCGCGGACAATCCGGCCTTGCTCGCCGAATACGCGGCCTTCTTCCCGGGCAGTCCCCGCACCGCGCTCATCGACGAGATCAGCACCAGATGCCCGGCGCGCTGTTCGCGGAAGATCTGCAGTGCGGCCTCGGCCTGGGCGAGCGCGCTCACGAAATTCGTTGTGGCGGTCGCGATATTCGCATCCGCCCGGCCGGTGCCCAGGGCCGCGCCCTTGCCCAGGCCGGCGTTGACGATCACCCGATCGAGTCCACCGAACTCGTCGCGGAATTCACCGAATACCCGGGGGACCGCCTCGTGATCGTCCACATCGAGCGTCCGCAGCGAAACCCGGATATCGGGATGGGCCGCCAGCAAGTCGTCCCGCAGTGTGCGCAGCTTCTCCATGCGGCGCGCGCACAGTGCGAGTCGCGCCCGCGCGCGGCGAACTGGCGGGCCATTTCGGCCCCCAGGCCCGCACTCGCACCGGTGATGAGAATTCTGCGCCTGGTCATGGCATCCCACCCTAGTGCGGCCCGGCCTCGTGATCAGGAAATCCGGCGGGCCCCGGCGGCGGGCACGGCGACGAAGAATCGCGGTGGCGAGAAACCGTCGTCGCGAAATCGCCGCCGGATGGCGGCCGCGATCGAATCGGTGCGGCCGATATCGGTTACGGCGATGATGCTGCCGCCGAATCCGCCGCCGACCATGCGCGCACCGTGGGCGCCGGCGTCGAGCGCGGCCGCCACCGCCGCATCCAGTTCCGGCGTCGAGACCTCGAAATCGTCACGCAGCGAGGCGTGGGCGCTGGTGAGCAGCGGCCCGATCGCGCGCGGATCGCACCCGTCGCGCAGCAGGCCGACGACGGTCAGCACGCGGGCGTTCTCGGTGACGACGTGGCGGGCGCGCCGCCGCAGTACCGGATCCGCCAATCGCTCGGTTTCCGCCGGATCGGTGACGGCTCGCAGCGAATGGACGCCCAGGGCGTGCGCGGCCTGCTCGCATTCGCGCCGGCGCCGGCCGTACCCGCCGTCGGCCAGCCGGTGCGGGGTGTCGGTATCGGCCACCAGCAATTGCAGCCCTGCCGCGGCGAGATCGAAGGGAACCTGGGCGCAGTCGCCGGTGGCGAAGTCCAGGAACAGGGCGTGCCCCGCCGTGCAGAGCAGCGAGGCGGACTGGTCCAGGGTCCCCGTCGCGGCGCCCACATACGAGTTCTCCGCGGCCCGCCCGATGTCGATCAGCTCCGCACTGTCGGCGTCGATCCCGAACAGATCACGAATCGCCAGTGCGACAGCGCATTCCAGCGCCGCCGAGGACGACAGTCCGGCACCCACCGGCACCGCCCCGTCGATCTCCAGCACCACCCCGGACAGTTCGTGCCCGCGGCGCCGGTATTCGTGCACCACGCCCAGCGGATAGCGGGCCCAGCCGGTGACCGCGGAGTCGGCGAGTCCGTCGAGTGATTCGCGGACCTGTCCGGCGTGCTGTTTCGAACTCACCCGCACCGCGCCGTCCGAGGTGATCTCGGCGGTGCAGGTCACGACCTGGGGCAGCGCGATCGGCAGTGCGTAACCGTCGTTGTAGTCGGTGTGCTCGCCGATGATGTTGACCCGGCCGGGCGCCACCCATACCCCGCGTCCGGGCGTCGTGCTCACCGCGCCTCCCGCAACTCGGCGGCCACCGTCTCGGGGGTGGTGTCACTGATGAACACGTTCATCCCCGATTCCGAACCGGCAAGATACTTCAATTTGTGCGCCGTCCGCCGGATCGAGAAGAGCTGCAGGTGCAGCCACCAATCATCACCGGGCACAACGGATTTCGGTGCCTGGTTCCACGCCGCGACATAGGGCATCGGGGTGTCGAACCGGCGCGCGAAGCGTTGCTGCACATCCAGGTAGAGATGTGCGAAACCGTCGCGCTGGGCATCGTCGAGATCGGGGATGTCGGCCACCCGGCGGTGCGGATAGAGCTGGACCTCGTAGGGCCAGCGGGCGAACGGCGGTACGAAGGCGGTCCACTCCTCGTTCGCCGCGACCACCCGGATCCCGGCGGCTCGCTCGGCGCCCAGCAGATCGCCGAACAGATTGCTGCCGTGCGCCTTTCGATGTCGGGCCGCGTTGGCGGCCATCGTCGCCGTGCGCGGGGCGGGGAAGGGGTAGGCGTAGATCTGGCCGTGCGGATGCGACAGCGTGACGCCGATCTCCTCGCCGTGATTCTCGAAGCAGAACACCTGGGCCACGCCGTCGAGCGCTCCGAGTTCGGCACTGCGCTGGGCCCAGGCATCCACCACGAGCCGTGCCCTGCCCGGATCGAGCTGGGCGAACGAACTGTCGTGGTCGCTGGTGAAGCACACCACCTCGCAACGGCCGAACCCGTTGCGCAGCAATGTCTCCGGTGACCCTTCGACGTGGTCGGGAAGTTCGGCGCGGCCGGTCGACAGCGACGGGAAGCGATTCTCGAACACCACCACCTGATAGTCGGCCTCGGGGACCTCGGTGGGATGGCCGGGGCGCGACGGGCACAGCGGGCACAGATCCGCCGGTGGCAGGAAGGTCCGGCTCTGGCGGTGCGAGGCGATCACCACCCACTCGCCCAGCAGGGGATCGAAACGGGCCTGGGAATGCGTGCTGGTGCGGGGCAGGTCCCGGGTGTCGATGGCGGTGCGGGGCACCGGCTCGCTGTCGAAGTAGATGATCTCGCGGCCGTCGGCCAGCGACCGACGACTCACCACCGGACTCGGCCGCGCCATCGCATCCCTCCGCTCGATCCACCGGATCTCAGCGGACAGTAACACCGCGGCCGCGGCAGCCGGCGAGTGCCGAATCCGGCGCGGCGCATCCGATCGGACGAACCGCGCCGGATCGGCCTCGCTCAGTACTCGCTGCCGAACAATCCTCCCGGCCCGTAGGAACCGGTCGGCGGCGGCGCCGGCATCATCACCCAGCCGCCGCAGTTGGCCGAGGCGAATGCGACATCGGACGGTTTGATCAGCACCCGCACCGGAGTGGTGTGGGTGCGGTCGCTGGCGACGATGGCGGCGTTCGGGTCCGGCGGATCACCGGGTTCGGGAATCTTCCACAGGCGCTCCCAGGAACAGTCGTGCGCCGGGTCCGCCGGCCCTGCGGACTGATAGATACCGGGCGCGATATCGACACCGACCCGGTACATACCGTCCCCGGCAATGGTGGTCGCCGGATCGGCGGCCGCGGCGCCTGATCCGAGCATCGTCACCGCGGACGCGACGGTCCCGGCGATCACAAACGTGCGTCCACGCACGGCGGTCCTCCTCGATCTCGCAGACGGCCGTCGACTATCGGGCGGCCGGAGAAGATCCCCGCATCTTCCGGGGCCTTGGTCTATCAGAATTCCGATAGGCGCGGACCGGATCGTGGAAATATCTGGAGATTCGACAACGCCCGGTGAGCGGGGGTGGGAGGCCCCGGAAATGCCATCGCTGAACGTCCCCGCGGGATCCCCTCGCGCCCACGGGGACGGCACCCACATGCGGTTCGACCGCCGAGGTGCGAGATGGGAACGTACTGCAGCGTCGGCGGGGAGTGCAACACAGCGGTATTTCAGAATTAAATTACTGTGGCGAATCATCCGGATTCAGCATTCCGGCTTTTTCGCTCGCGGGCCTGGATATCGGCCGATTACGCGGAACCGAACGGCGGCAGCGACATTCGGGCAATGATGCGCATTCGGTTCGGATTCCGTTCGGATGTGGTCAGCGACACAAACCTGCCGGTTGTTCCGCGACGTCGGCGGGCGAGGCGGCGATGGGATAGCTCTGAAATGTCCGTTTCTCGCCGGAGGTGACGTCGGATTCGCTGCCCGACCGGCGTGTCTGCGGAAATGACGTGTCACCACTGCTTTGATGGGGGTAACGGTTCAGTAACTGAGCTTGCGCATGTGATGCTGCCGTTGCAACAGTGAACCACTGGGTTTGATGTTACTAGTGGGAAGGGAGGGGTGTGCCCGTCCCGGGTGCGCCGTCCGAACATGAACCATCCACGCATCATCAAGACCGGAGTCAGGCTCGCCGTCGCCGCGGTCACCACGGCCGGTGTGCTGGCGCCCGCCGCCGCCCTCGCCGCGCCGGCCGCGCCCGCGGATCCCGATATGTCGACCACATTGGCGGGTAAGACGGTATTTCTGGACCCGGGCCATCAGGGCACGAACCACTCCGAAGACCTCAATCGTCAAGTGGACAACGGGCGCGGCGGCACGAAGGAGTGCCAGACCACGGGCATGACCAGCCGCGGTGGCGTCCCCGAGCACACCATCAACTGGAATGTGGCGCAGCTGGTCCGGCAGTCGCTCGAGGCACTCGGCGCGCATGTCGTGATGAGCCGCCAGGACGACACCGGCTGGGGCGGATGCGTCGACGAACGCGCGGCGGCCGCCAACAGCTCGGGCGCCGCGGTGGCCGTCAGCATCCACGCCGACGGCGCACCGGAACAGGATCACGGATTCCATCTGATCGTGCCGCAGTTGCCGGTGCCGGACGCCAAGGCGAATCAGGCGCAATCCGGTCCGGGCCAGGTCGCCACGAACGCCGTGCGCGACGCTTACAAACAGGCCGGATTCGCGCCCGCGAATTACGCCGGCGCGGTCGACGGTCTGCAGACGCGGTCCGATATCGCGGGTCCGGCGCTGACCGAGGTGCCCGATGTCTTCATCGAAATGGGCAACGGCGCGAATGTCGACGACGCGGCAATGCTCGAGTCGGCCGACGGGCAGCTCAAACACGCCATCGCGATCACGACCGGGCTGGTGAGTTATCTGATCGGAGTGGCCCCGGGCGGTACGTCACCGGCCGCATCGCCGGCCGACAGTCCCGCGAGCGCGCCGCAGACCGGTGCATCGGAGAGCACCACGTCGCCGAGCGCCACCCCCCAGAGTCCGGCACCGCAGAATGCCGCGCCGGAAAGTGCGTCCCCGCAGGGATCGGCGACGCAGAATTCGGATGCCCAGAGTTCCGGCACACCGAATTCAGCCACCCCGAATTCCGGCACCCAGAATTCGGGCGCTCAGAATTCGGGCGCTCAGAATTCGGTTGCGCCGCAGCAGAATTCGGCAACCGACACGTTGCGTGGCGCGCCGAACTCCGGCGCCACGCAGTCCGCACCGGCATCCACCTCGCCGTCAGCGCCGGGCACGACGCAACCGGGTTCGAATCCGGCGGGCGCTCCGGCCGGTACCTATCACACGGCGCCGGGAACCTATTCGACCACCGAGCCGGGCACGTCCGGGGCCTCGCCGCAGACCTCGACCGCACCCGGAACCAACGGCACTCAGAAGACGCCGCAATCCGGTTCCGCCGCCGGTAATCTCGCCACCACCGCGCTGCGGTTGCTGCTGCCGCTGGCGAAATCGCTCGGCCTGGGCGACGGTGCGCTCGATTCCGAACTGGTGAATCTCGCCTACGCCCTGGTCTCCACCCTCCTGGGGCCGAGTAAGTAGTCGGTCCCGTTCGTGCCCGCCCCTCCGCACGAAGGGGCGGGCACGACCTCGTCCGGGCCTGGGTAAGCTCGGCCGAATGGATCGGCGCATACCTGTTCTGGTGGTCGCGGGATTTCTGGGAGCCGGTAAGACCACGCTGCTGAACCATCTGCTGCGGCGACGCGAGGCCCGGATCGGGGTCGTGGTCAACGATTTCGGCGCGGTGAACATCGACGCGATGCTGGTCGCGGGCCAGGTGGACGCCATGGTCTCGCTGGGCAACGGCTGTGTGTGCTGCGCGGTGGACGTGACCGAACTCGACGAGATGTTCGCCCGGCTCGCCGAGCCGCGCCACGGCATCGACGTGATCGTGGTCGAGGCCAGCGGCCTCGCCGAACCCCGCAATCTGATCCGCATGGTCATCGGCAGTGACAATCCGCGCATTCGCTACGGCGGACTGATCGAGGTCGTTGATGCCGAGCATTTCGACGACAGCCGCACCCGCCATCCCGAACTGGCCAGCCATCTACGCCTGGCCGATCTGATCGTTTTGAACAAGGCCGACCGGGTACCGGCCGCGCGGTTGGACGCGGTGCGCGCCGAGATCGAGCGGATCACCGCGGGGGCGCCGGTCTATGCCACCGCGCACGGCCGCATCGATCCCCCGCTGCTGTTCGATGTGCCCGAACGCGGTGAATCGACGGTCGCCCGCCAGTTGTCGTTCGACGAACTGCTCGACGATCACGACCACGACGCCCCCGGCCACCACCATCTGCACGACGGCTACGACAGCGTATCCTTCACCACCACAACCGATCTCGACCCGCGCCGCCTGGTGGGCTTCCTGGAGGATCCGCCGCCGGGGTTGTTCCGCGCCAAGGGCGCTACCGCCTTCGGCGTGGGTGGTGAGAGCCGAAAGTTCCTGCTGCACATGGTCGGCCGGCATGTGGTCTTCGAACCGGCGGCGTGGTCGCGCGGCGAAACCCGCGAAACCCGTGTGGTACTCATCGGATCCGGACTCGATCCGGAATCCGCGACCGCCCGTCTGCACGCCACCGTCCACACCGGACCCGAACCGCTGGACGAACAGGCGTTGCTGCCGGTGTGGCGGTATGTGCCGAGGGACGACACGGATCGGAGCGGCTGAAAATCAGAGCGCGTGAATATCGGGCGCCATCTCGATCAGGCGTTCCAGGCGCGGCGGGGTCCATGGCCCGTCCGGTCCGAGAATCACGTGGTCTATTCCCGTGGCGGCCAGAGTTTTCAGATGCTCCAGCACGGGTCCGTGACCCGCGTCGATATCCAGGGCCGTGGTGACGGTCTTCTCGATCGTGGAATAGTCGCGGCCGATCTCGTCGCACCGGCGCCGCAGCACCGTGAGTTTGTGCGCCAGATTGTCGGCGTAGCCGGTACCGGGGAGGTCGAAGAGATTGCAGGCGTCGGCATATCGCGCCACCAGCGGCAGGGTTTTGCGTTCGCCGCTGCCGCCGATCAGGATCGGCGGATGCGGGCGCTGGATCGAATTCGGTGAATTGAGCGGCCGCGCCAACTCGTAATGGTTGCCCCGAAAGGGCGTCTCGTCCTCGCTCCACATGCGGTGTGCGATCTGCAGGAGTTCCTCCAACTGTTCGAAGCGTCGCGGTAGGCGCGGGAACGGAATGCCCAGACCCTCGGCCTCGAACGTGGTGCGTGGTCCCATCGGTTCCGGGTCGAAGGGCGCCCCGGCGCCGACGCCGAAGATCAGGCGGCCGCCGCTGAGTACGTCGAGGGTGGTCGCGGATTTGATCAGCACGCCGGGGTGGCGATAGGGCACCGCCGTGACCAGGGTGCCGAGCCGGATGCGGTCGGTGATTCCGGCGAGAAATCCCAGCGCGGAGTAGGCCTCGAGCATGGGCGACTCCGGCGGATGCCCGCTGATGCCGATCTGGAAGAAGTGGTCCATCACCCAGAGGCTGTCGATCCCCGACGCGTCGGCGACCTGCGCGAGGTCCGTGACCGCCGAACCGATGCCGCTGCCCGGGATGGGCCAGGAGAAGTCGGTGAGCGCGATGCCGATGTGCACGTATGTCTCCCGTTCACAGTTATTAGCCGGGCAACGACTATAACGTGAGTCGGCTAACGAAAACAATAGCTCTACGCTGAACACACCATGACCGACGACGACTTCCAGACCGCGTTCTGGTCCACCAAACACGCCCTCGCCGTGGCGGCGGCCGCCGCCTACGCCCGGCACGGGGTATACGAGGGCCAGCAGTTCATCCTGCGACAGCTCTGGCAGGAAGACGGTCTGACGCCCGGTCAGGTGGCCAAACGACTCGGTCTGGCGACGCCCACGGTCACCCGGGCGACCACCCGGATGGAAGCGGCCGGACTGGTCCGGCGCGAACCGCATCCCACCGACCGCCGACTGGTCCGCCTGCATCTGACCGCGCGCGGGCGCGATCTCGAGCACGAGATCGAAGCCGAGAGTGCGCGGCTGACCGAACGGGCGCTGACATCGTTCAGCACCGCCGAACGCGCCGCGCTCTTCCGCGCGCTGCGCCGCATCGAAGCGAATCTCACCGACTCCGCGCCCGCCGCCGAGGCGAACCCCGGCCGGCAAGCGCGCTGACTCCGCCGGCCTAGCCGCAGGCGTTGACCCACTCGGACATGCCGTCGGCGAACAGTTGGCGCTTCCAGATCGGCACCTCGTGCTTGATGCGGTCGACCAATTCCGCGCACGTCTCGAATGCCTCGCGGCGGTGCGGCGCGGCGACCGCCACGGTGATCGCGAGATCCCCGACGGTCAGCGCGCCCACCCGGTGCACCGCCGCTACCGGTAGGCCGGCGGATTTGCCGACCTCGGCGCACACCCGGGTCAAGAATTTCTCCGCCTCGGGGTGGGCCGAATACTCCAGGGCCGAAACCGCCTGTCCGCCATCGTGATCGCGGACCTTGCCGGTGAAGACGACGACCGCGCCGTGTTCGGGTCCGGTGACCGCGCGCTCGACCTCGTCGGGCTGCAACGGCTGATCGCTGATGCGGGTGAGCGGGGTGTACTCACTCATGGCGGCCTCCTCCGGCGACCTGGGCCAGCAGATGATCCAGCAACGGTTCCAGGACCGCGATCCCGTCGCGGACCCCACCCGGTGAACCGGGCAGATTCACGACCACCGTAGTGCCGGACAGGCCGGCGACGCCACGGCTCAAGGCGGCCAGCGGAAACGCGGCCGTGCCACGCTGGCGGATCAGCTCGGCCACGCCCGGCAGTTCCCGATCCAGCACCGCCAGCGTCGCCTCCGGAGTGGCATCGGAGGGCGAGGCGCCGGTGCCGCCGGTGGTGATCACCAGTCCCGGCGTGCCGTCGAGTGCGTCGCGCAGGCCGGCCTCGATCTCGGCATCGGCGTAGACCAGCGGTCCGCGCACGGAAAATCCCAGTCCCGCAAGCCAGTCCGTCAGAACCGGACCGGTCTTGTCGACCCTGGTGCCGGCCGCGACGCCGGTCGAGGCGACGACCACGACGGCGGTCCGGGAGCCCTCGGCGTGCACCGCATCGCCGTGGTGGCGGCCGGAGTGCGCGCTCGCGGGCGACTCCGCGTGGTGCTGGGCCGGTCGGGTCTCGGCCGCCGCCTGGTGCGCGTGGTGTCGCCGGTGCCCCGTGGGCACCGCTGCTTGCGGTTGCGGAGGAGTTCCGGCCGAGTGGTGATCGGTGTCCGGCCGTTCCCAATGACCGCGCTTACCACCGTCTTTGGTCAGCAGACGCACCCCGTCCAGGACGGCCGCCGGATCCACCGCCTTCACCATGTCGTGCAGCGTGAGGCCGGCGATGGCGACCGCTGTGAGCGCCTCCATCTCGACGCCGGTGGGGCCCTTCGTCTTCGCGCGCGCTTCGATCGTGATCGCGGACTCGGCGAAACCGAAGCGCACATCCACCGATGACAGCGCCAGCTGATGACACAGCGGAATCAGCTCCGAGGTCTTCTTCGCCCCCGAGATACCGGCGATGCGGGCCGTCGACAGCACATCGGCCTTCGGCAGGTCGTCCGCGCGCACCAGCGCCACCACCTCGGGCGTCGTCCGCAACAGGCCGGCCGCGACCGCCACCCGTGCCGTCTCCGCCTTCGCGCTCACATCGACCATGCGCGCCCGGCCTTCCGCATCGACATGCGACAAAGCCGCGGCATCAGGCAGTTCGTTCACAGTTCGCGCACCCTCACCAGCGAACCGGCCGCCACCATCGTGACCTCGGCCGGAATTTCGATCAGAACATCGGCCTGGGCCATCGCCGCCACCAGATGCGACCCGGGCCCCGAGACCGAACGCACCCCCGCGCCTTCGCGCCGGCCCCGCAGGAACTGGCGCCGCCCCGCCGGGGAACGCACCGAATCCAGCAGCGCCACATCGTAATTCGGTACCGGGGGCAATCCGCTCAGCTGCCGCAGGATCGGCCGGGCGAACACCTCGAACGACACCATCGTGCTCACCGGATTACCCGGAAAACTCAGAATCGGAATCCCGTCGACCACACTGACGCCCTGCGGACCGCCGGGCTGCACGGCCACCGAACCGAACTCGCCGCCGAAGTCGGCCAGCACCTCCTTGACCACTTCGAAATCGCCCTGCGACACCCCACCCGAAGTGAAGACCACATCCGCGGCCGCCGTCGCGACCGACAACTTGCGGCGGAACTCGCCCGGATCGTCACGGCTGTGCGACACGTCCACCACATCGATTCCGTTGGCGCCCAACGCCGCAGCCAGCGCGATGCCATTGGAGTTGTAGATCTGCCCCGGGCGCAGCGCGACACCCGCCGACACCAGCTCGTCGCCCGTCGTCAGGACCGCCGCCCGGATCCGCCGCGCCGCCGTCACCGAGCTGATGCCCACCGCCGCCAGCGCCGCGATCCGATGCGGCGACAACAACGACCCGGCCGCCACCAGCAGCTCACCGCGCCGAATATCGGTACCCGCCTCGCGCACGAAATCGCCCGCGTTGCGGCCGCGTTCGATCGACACCCCGCCGTCGACGGCGCGGGTGTCCTCCACCGGCACCACACAATCGGCGCCCGGCGGAATCGGCGCACCCGTCATCACCTTCACCGCCGCGCCGTCCGGCAATCGGTCCGGGCCGCCCTGACCGGCGGCCACCACACCGGCCACCGGCAGCGTCACGGGCGTCACCGCCACCGACTCCGCCCGGACCGCATACCCGTCCATCCCCGAATTGCGGAATACCGGCAGATCCAGCGGCGACCGCACATCCTCGGCCAGCATCCGCCCGCGCGCCCCGTGCAATGCCAACTGCTCCACCTGCCGTGTCGCCAGCGGTCGCAGCAACTGTTCGATCCGCTCCCGATGATCCTCGACGGACCGAGCCACAGTCTTGGCGGGCTGACTCATAGACGTCAGCCTAGCTGGGTCTTTGGCCTCCGCTCCGCTCCGGCGGGTCTCGGCCCCCTGGGCCTCGATTTTTCACTCCTCCGCTCAATCGCTGCGCTCCCTCGCTCCGTCGCTGCGAAATCGAGGCGGGCCGAGACCTTCGGGGTTCACCGTTGCGGGGGCGCGGACTGGGTGATCGGCCTCCGCGTTCACCTGCTCGGGGGTGCTCGGCTACCTCACAGGTGGTGACTTGCGGGACGTGAGGTGGGGGTGGCCCCCATAATGGAGGAGTGACCGTCGTTCTCATGGGGATTCCCGCCGTCCGGGGCGGGCGGCCCTCGCTGGACGGACGGCCCGGCACGGACCTGCTCGTCGACAGATTCGGTCGCACGGCCCGGGATCTGCGAGTGTCGATCACCGAAAAGTGCTCGTTGCGTTGCACGTACTGCATGCCGGAGGAGGGGTTGCCGGCCATTCCGGCCGACGAACTGCTCTCGGCCACGGAGATCGTGCGGCTGGTGGAACTCGCGGTGCGTCGGCTGGGTGTCCGCGAGGTGCGCTTCACCGGCGGCGAGCCGCTGATGCGGCGCGATCTCGAGCAGATCGTCGCCGGATGCCATGCCGCCGTTCCCGACACACCGCTGGCGATGACCAGCAACGGCATCGGGCTGGAACATCGCGCGCGCGGGCTGGCGGCTGCGGGGCTCGGCCGGGTGAACGTCTCGCTCGATACCGTCGACCCTGCCGGGTTCGCCCGGCTCACCCGCCGCGACCGGCTCGGTTCGGTGCTGACCGGCATCCGCGCCGCCCATGCCGCCGGCCTCTACCCGGTCAAGGTCAACGCCGTCCTGATGCGCGAAACACTCTCGGGTGCGGTCGATCTGCTGCAATGGTGCCTGAACGAGGGATGCGAACTGCGCTTCATCGAGGAGATGCCGCTCGACGCCGATCACGAATGGGCGCGGACCAACATGGTCACCGCGGCCGAACTGCTCGACGTTCTCGGCACGGCCTTCACTCTCACCGAGGCCGGGCGCGCCGACCCGTCCGCCCCGGCGGAGACCTGGCTGGTGGACGGCGGTCCGGCCACGGTCGGCATCATCGCCTCCGTCACCCGCCGATTCTGCGGCGACTGCGACCGCACCCGCCTGACCGCCGACGGCATGATCCGATCCTGCCTGTTCAGCGACCAGGAATACGATCTGCGTTCACTGCTGCGCGCCGGCGCGAGCGACGACGAACTGGCGCAGCTGTGGCGCGGCGCGATGTGGAACAAATGGGCCGGGCACGGCATCGATGCCGCCGATTTCGTCCCCCCGGAACGCACGATGGGAGCCATCGGTGGTTGAGGTCAGATATTTCGCCGCGATCGCCGACGCGGTCGGCAAATCCAGCGAACATCTCGACCTGCCCGAGTCGGCAACGGTCGGTGATCTGCGCACGGCGTTGCGCTCGGCCTACGGCGCCGACGTGGATCCGATGCTGAAGGTCTGTGCCTATCTCGTGGGCGAGGAACTCACCCGCGACGACAGCACGCGCCTGACCGCCCGCGTCGACGTCCTACCACCGTTCGCGGGCGGCTGACGCGGATCAGCTCTCTTTCCACCACGTGTCCAGCGGCGACACCGGAACGGTGCGCTTGTGCCGGGTGTTGCGGTAGATCTCCTCGACGCGCTCGGCGACCTCCGGTGAGACGTCCTTACCCTCGAGGTAGTCGTCGATCTGGCTGTATTTCAGGCCCAGCGCCTCTTCGTCCGGCAGGGCCGGGCGGTCGTCTTCGAGGTCGGCGGTCGGGACCTTCTGCCACAGCTGTGGCGGCGCGCCCAGCTCCTGCAGCAGCGCCGCACCCTGCCGCTTGGTCAGGCCGGTCAGCGGAGTGATGTCCACACCACCGTCGCCGTACTTGGTGAAGAATCCCGTCACCGCTTCGGCGGCGTGGTCGGTGCCCACGACCAGCAGATTCAGCTGTCCGGCAACCGCGTACTGGATCACCATGCGTTCGCGGGCCTTGATATTGCCGCGGACGAAATCGCGCAACCGGGCCTGGTCGCCGAGCAACTCGCGCACCCCCTCGGCGGTGGCGGCCGCCACCGCGTCGGCGCCCGGTTTCACATTGACCTCGACCGAGCGATCGGGCCGGATGAAATCCAGTGCCACCTCGGCATCCTCGGCATCGGCCTGAGTGCCGTAGGGGAGCCGGACCGCGACGAACGTCGCCTCCCGGCCGCGGGCCCGCAGTTCCTCGGCGGCGAGCTGGCACAGTTTGCCGGTCAGCGTGCTGTCCTGACCACCGCTGATGCCGAGAACGAAACCCGTTGCCGGGGTGGAACTCAGATAGTCGGCCAGGAATTGGACCCGGCGCCGCACCTCGACCTTCGGCTCGATCTCGGCCGTGACACCCAATTCGGCGATGATCTGTTCGCGCAGATTCCCCATGGGGCCCCACTCTACTGGGCGGGTGCCACGAGTGCGCGCACCACGTTTTCCCAGTGGTCGGCGATCTGTTCGGGCCGATAACCCAGGACCCGCAGTTGATGCAGAACCAGGCCGGCGTCGAGGATGGCCAGCAGTGTGTCGGCCGTCAGCGCGATATCGCCACCCACCTCGAGCTGCCGAAGCAGCAGCGAGACATGAGTTTTCGAGATGTTGTACGGCGCGCTGGCGTAGCGGCCGGATTCGTCGGCGGCGCGGCGCATTTCGCCCTCCACCTCGATGCCGGCCAGGCGGGCGCGTCCGTAGGCGATCAGCCGCTGCAGCGGCGGAGCGCCCGGGCCCAGTGGCGGCGGCCCGAACATGAACGCCGCCTGCAGTTTCTGCTCGGACTGGTCGAGCAGCGCCAGCATGAGACCGGAGCGATTGCCGAATCGACGGAACACGGTGCCCTTGCCGACGCCCGCGCGTCTGGCGACGGCGTCCATCGTGACGCCGTCGGCGCCGAATTCGCGGACCAGTTCCTCGGCGGCGTCGAGCAGTAGTTGCCGATTGCGTACGGCATCGCTGCGCTCGGAGTGTTCGGCCACCGGCAGCGCGGTGGTGATCGCGGACGGCGGCAGTTCGATGGCCACGGCCTCCAGCGGCAGCGTGCCGGGACGTGGCGCCGCGGGGAAGACCGGATCCGAGGCGTGCGGATCGGACGAATGGGACGAATTCGATGGCGGCGAATCCGGAGTGTCGCAGTTCACAGTTCGGTTACCCCATGACCCGGGAATGAAAGCGGACCGTAGTCCGGTTAACGTGTCGTGAAAGCGGAAGCCACCGCCGCCCCACCGCACAAGGAGTGATCATGTCACAGACTCGCATTCTGGCTCTCGTCGGCAGCTTGCGTGCCGGTTCGATCAACCGGCAGCTGGCCGAGGCCGCCGCCCAGACCGCACCGGAAGGTGTCGAGGTCGATATCTACGACGATCTCGGGAATATTCCTTTCTACAACGAGGACATCGACGTATCGGGTCAGGTGCCCGCGCCGGCGCAGGCGCTGCGTGATGCCGTCGCTGCCGCCGACGCGCTGGTGCTGTTCGTTCCCGAATACAACGGCACCATTCCGGCCGTGCTCAAGAACGCCATCGACTGGGCCTCCCGCCCCTACGGCGCGGGTTCCATCAAGGGCAAGCCGGTCGCCGTGATCAGCGCCTCGATCAGCCAGAACGCCGCGAAGTGGGCGCACGGTGACACGGTGAAGGCGGTCGGGGTGGCCGGTGGCGCCGTCGTGGAGAGCGCGCACCTGCACTTCGGCACCATCGGCCAGCGCTTCGGCGAGGCTCATCCGCGCGAGGACGCCGAGGCTCTGACCCAGCTCGCCGCCGCGATCACCGAACTGGTCGCCGCGCGGGAATCGGTCAACGCCTGAGCGTGAGGCGGTAACCGGCTCGAGCTTTCGAGGGGTCGCACCCGACGGTGCGGCCCCTCGGCGGCGTTGGGGCGGTCATCGGCCGGGCGACGTGACGAGCGTCCTAACGGCCGTGGCATACGGCTCTATAGGATATGAAAACCATTTCCACTAGGAGGTCGTCATGAAGGTGCGGAACTCGCTGCGTTCATTGAAGGACAAGCCGGGCGCCCAGGTGGTGCGACGCCGTGGCAAGACCTATGTGATCAACAAGAAGGAGCCGCGGTTCAAGGTCCGCCAGGGCTGATCCGGCCCAGCGCCGACACGCCGGACAAGACTGGCGGGGTGCCGCGTTCGTTCTCTGGAACGGGCGCGGCACTCGCCTGTTTCGGGCGTGTCGCAGTGGGCATGTTGAGGTCCGCGTGACCGATGTGACCAAAGGTGGCAGTGGGTTTGCTGAGAAAGAGCTGGACATGAAATCGTGATCTGCGCCACTGTCGTGTCGGGTTGCGAATCGACTGTCCTGGTACTTACCGCCGTCGAATTTCATCTTTGTGGTTCGCAACATGTCGTGTCGTAGGAAACTGTCGGCCACTAGGTGTAGTGTCTTGAGCGCTGGAAGGAGAGACGAACTCCGAGCCGATCATCACCGTGTGATCGCCGGTGGTGCCCCTACTTCCAGGGGTTTGCGCAGTACCAGATGGATCGTGCTCAGTACGGATGCTCACAGCAGATGGCGTACCGATTCAAGGCTGCATCGGATAAGGCAAGGAGAGAGGGTCACCCATGAGTATCACGGTCTACACCAAGCCCGCTTGTGTCCAGTGCAACGCCACCTACCGCGCGCTCGACAAGGCCGGTGTGGAGTACGACGTCGTCGATATCTCCGAGAACCCCGAGGCCCGCGACTACGTGATGGCGCTGGGATATCTGCAGGCCCCCGTCGTCGTCGCCGGCGACGAGCACTGGTCCGGTTTCCGCCCGGACCGCATCAAGTCCCTGGTGACCGCCGCGGCCTGATCCG
The DNA here is from genome assembly GCF_001613505.1 of Nocardia mikamii NBRC 108933. GTDB lineage: Bacteria > Actinomycetota > Actinomycetes > Mycobacteriales > Mycobacteriaceae > Nocardia > Nocardia mikamii. The sequence goes on along the minus strand of NZ_BDCM01000013.1, from coordinate 669,744 downwards.
CTTCGGTCACCGTTCGTCCGATGTGGGAAGGGGGAGTGGGATGGCTGGGTTGTCCGGGGAAGGGACCCAATCGACGCCCGCTCTGGTCTACTTCTCGAGCGCTTCGGAGAACACGCACCGCTTCGTCGAACGGCTGGGTTTGCCGGCCGTTCGCATTCCGCTCCACACCGCCGATTCGCTGCGCGTCGACACGCCCTATGTGCTGATCTGCCCCACCTACGGTGGCGGCCGGCACGTGTTCGACGCGCAGCGCGGCGAGGGGGCAGCCGGGCGTTCGGACAAGGAATTCGTCCCCAGGCAGGTGGCGAAATTCCTCAACGATCCGCATAATCGTGCGCTGTTGCGCGGGGTGATCGCGGCCGGCAACACGAACTTCGGCGATACGTATTGCTATGCGGGAGAGGTGATCTCGCGCAAATGCGGGGTGCCGTACCTGTATCGCTTCGAACTGATGGGAACCGCCGAGGACGTCGAGCGCGTCCGAGAGGGATTGGGATTGTTTTGGCAACGACAACAGCACCGGCCGGAAAGACGGCCCGCCTAGAGCGCCCGGTCAGCACCGAGACCTCGACCGAGGGCTTGGACTATCACGCGCTCAACGCGATGCTGAATCTGTACGGACCCAACGGTGAGATCCAGTTCGACAAGGATGTCGCCGCCGCCCGGCAGTACTTCCTGCAGCATGTCAACCAGAACACCGTCTTCTTCCACAACATGGACGAGAAGCTCGATTACCTCGTGGAGGAGAACTACTACGAGGCCGAGGTACTGGATCAGTACAGCCGGGCCTTCGTGAAGCAGCTCTTCGATCAGGCCTACGCCAAGAAGTTCCGGTTCCCGACCTTCCTCGGCGCCTTCAAGTACTACACCTCCTACACGCTGAAGACCTTCGACGGAAAGCGCTATCTGGAGCGGTTCGAGGACCGGGTCTGCATGGTCGCGCTGACCCTGGCCGCCGGTGACGAGATCCTCGCGCAGCAGCTCGTCGACGAGATCATCGACGGCCGCTTCCAGCCGGCCACCCCCACGTTCCTGAACTCGGGCAAGAAGCAGCGCGGCGAACCGGTCTCGTGCTTCCTGCTGCGCATCGAGGACAACATGGAGTCCATCGGGCGCTCCATCAACTCGGCGCTGCAGCTGTCCAAGCGAGGCGGCGGAGTCGCGTTGCTGCTGAGCAACATTCGCGAGCACGGCGCGCCGATCAAGAAGATCGAGAACCAGTCCTCCGGCGTCATCCCCATCATGAAGCTGCTCGAGGACTCCTTCTCCTACGCCAATCAGCTCGGCGCGCGCCAGGGTGCGGGCGCGGTGTACCTGCATGCGCACCACCCCGACATCTACCGCTTCCTCGACACCAAGCGGGAGAACGCCGACGAGAAGATCCGCATCAAGACGCTGTCGCTGGGTGTGGTGATTCCCGACATCACCTTCGAGCTGGCGAAGAAGAACGAGGACATGTACCTGTTCTCGCCCTACGACGTCGAGCGCATCTACGGTGTGCCGTTCGCCGACATCGACGTCACCGAGAAGTACTACGAGATGGTCGACGACAAGCGCATCCGCAAGTCGAAGATCAACGCCCGCGAGTTCTTCCAGACCATCGCCGAGCTGCAGTTCGAATCCGGTTACCCCTACATCATGTTCGAGGACACGGTGAACCGGGCCAACCCGATCAAGGGCAAGATCACCCACTCCAACCTGTGCTCGGAGATCCTGCAGGTCTCCACGCCGTCGGTGTTCAACGACGACCTGTCCTACGCGAAGGTCGGCAAGGACATCTCCTGCAACCTGGGCTCGCTCAATATCGCCAAGGCCATGGACTCACCGGATTTCGGGCAGACCATCGAGGTCGCGATCCGGGCGCTGACCGCGGTCTCGGATCAGACCCACATCTATTCGGTGCCCTCGATCGAACAGGGCAACAACGAATCCCACGCGATCGGCTTGGGCCAGATGAACCTGCACGGGTATCTGGCGCGCGAGCGGGTCCACTACGGATCCGAAGAAGGTGTGGACTTCACCAACATCTACTTCTACACCGTCGCCTACCACGCGGTGCGGGCGTCCAACAAGCTCGCCATCGAGCGGGGCAGGGCCTTCGGTGGTTTCCCGGAATCGAAGTACGCCAGCGGCGAGTACTTCGACAAGTACACCGAACAGGCTTGGGAGCCGAAGACCGACCGCGTGCGGGAGATCTTCGCCGAAGCGGGCGTGCACATCCCGACTCAGGAGGACTGGCGCGAGCTGAAGGCCTCGGTCATGGAGCACGGCATCTACAACCAGAACCTGCAGGCGGTGCCGCCGACCGGGTCGATCTCCTACATCAACCACTCCACCAGCTCGATCCACCCGGTGGCATCGAAGATCGAGATCCGCAAGGAAGGCAAGATCGGCCGCGTCTACTACCCGGCTCCCTACCTGACCAACGACAATCTGGACTACTTCGCCGACGCCTACGACATCGGCTACGAGAAGATCATCGACACCTACGCCGCGGCCACCCAGCATGTGGACCAGGGCCTGTCGCTGACGCTGTTCTTCAAGGACAGCGCCACCACCCGCGACGTCAACAAGGCCCAGATCTACGCCTGGCGCAAGGGAATCAAGACCCTGTACTACATCCGCATCCGGCAGATGGCGCTGCAAGGGACTGAAATTGAGAATTGCGTTTCCTGTATGTTGTGATGTGTAGCACATAGACGACTCGATGCGGGGGGTTCGATGGGTAAGCCGAAAGACGGTGTCATCTACGGAGTTCGCCTCCGCACCGAGTACGACTATCGCTATATAGGGTTGACGACGAAGTCGGAGCATGTACGGCTCCGGCAACACCTCAAGGAAGCCGGTGCAGGTCGCAAGACGCCGTTTTACGACTGGCTGCGCAAACAGGACCGAGATGCCGTCATTGCGGATGTGCTGGACTGGGTATACGGCCTCCAGGAGCTGGGACGCGCTGAGATCGCGTGGATCGCTTATCTACGGAAAGAAGGTCAGCCACTACTCAACCTTTGCGAGGGCGGACTGGGGCCAGTTGGTGTGATCTGGACCGCGGAAATGCGGGAGGCCGCGCGGATTCGGTCGACCGGCCGTCGGGGTGTGAGTCGTTTCGGCGAAGAGAATCCGTTTTTCGGGCGTACGCATTCGGCGTCGCAGCGTGCGAAATGGTCGATGGAACGCAAAGGCTCTTTTCAGAATGAAGCGAATCCCAACTTCGGGAAGTTCGGCGCCGCGCACCCGGGATTCGGCCATGCTATGTCGGAAGAATCGCGTCGGCGTCTTTCGGAGATGCGCAGGGGGGCAGGAAATCCGAACTTCGGGCGGACAGCCAGTGCCGAGACTCGGGCGAAGATGTCCGCCGTCCGGAAGGGTCGGCCGATGCCCTCGAGTAGGCGCAGTGCTCATACGCGGTATCACACGAACAAAGGCGTCTTCAAGGATGCGTGCCGATACTGCGACGAGGATGCCGCCAAAACCAACGACGAGTGAAGCGGCGACTGGTTTCAGCGGTTCGGCAACGCAGCCCGCTGAGGTGTAACCTGCATGCCAGGCGTTGTACGCCCGCGCGATGATCAGGCGACGGTGCAGGTTATCGCGGGTGCCGGGTGGCGCGGAAATTCTCTGACGGTGAAGTGCTGGCGATGAGGAGGTGGGTGGCTGTGCGTAGCGAACCCCCGAGTCGAAGGCCGCGCGGCGCCGTCCTCCTGTTCTGCCGGTAGAGCTTTCGGTGGCGAGGTCGGTGCCTCGCGGTGTGATCCGTGACCCCGTACCCACTCGCAGTATGCCGAGGTTCTGTCATGTCGACCGATCTGTTCTTTGCCGCGCCCGCACGCCCTGATGTCCCGGATGACGGACACGTGGCGACCCCTGTGCCGGCCGATTCGGCGGTCTGCGGTGCCGCCACCGCCGAAACGACTGTCGCCGAACAGCATTCGGATCACGTCTCGCTTCGCGACCTCATCGACGACCGCCGCGTCGACGCCGCGCTGAACTGGCTGGACGACCACGCCCCGCATCGGATCGCCGACGAGCTCGCGCGCATGGACGCCGTGCACGCCGGCATCGCGTTCCGGCTGCTCGACAAGGACCGGGCGCTGGCGGTGTTCGAGGAGCTCGAGCCGGTCGACCAGCAGCAGATCCTGTCCGGAATGCGCGATCAGAGCTTCCGGGAACTGGTCGAGGGCATGGACCCCGATGATCGGGCCCGGATGCTGCGCGAGGCCCCCGCGACGGTCGCGAAGAAGGTGCTGGCCGGGCTGAGCCCGCGCGAACGCCGGATGACCGCGGCGCTGCTCGGCTATCCCGAGGGTTCGGTCGGTCGCTATATGACGCCGGAAGTCGTTGCGCTGCACTGTGATCTGACCGTCGAACAGGCGCTGCGGGTGGTTCGCGCCAAGGGCGCGCACGCCGAGACCGTGTACACCCTGCCGGTGGTGGACGGCGGTCGCCGGCTCACCGGCGTGGTCGAGATGCGTGAACTCGTCCTCAGTGATCCCGCCACGATGCTGACCGAACTCGTCGTCACCGCACCGGTTTTCGCCCGGGCGACCGATGCCGCGGAGAAGGCGGCGCGGCTCATGCGCGAGACCAACCTGATCAACCTGCCGGTCGTCGACAGTGAGGATCGGCTGGTCGGACTGCTGACCATCGACGACGCGGTCGAGGTCATCGAGGCCGCCGACAGCGAGGATATGGCGCGGCAGGCCGGTGCCAGCCCCTGGTCCGGGCACTATATGGCCGCCGGTGTATTCCAGCTGGCCCGCTACCGCGCGATGTGGTTGCTGTTGCTGCTGGTCGCGGCCACCCTGACGGTCACGGTCACCGACGCGTTCGAGGCGACGCTGGCCCAGGCCGCGAATCTGGCGCTGTTCATTCCGCTGCTGATCGGCGCGGGCGGCAATGCCGGTGCGCAGGCGGCGACCTCGTGCGTGCGGGCCTTGGCCGTCGGCGAGGTGCGGGTATCGGATCTGCTGAAGGTCATTTGGCGCGAATGCCGGGTCGGATTGGTGCTGGGCTCGATGCTCGCGGTGGTCGGCACGGTCATCGGCGCGGCGTTCGTCGGCGCGCAGATCGCACTGGTCGTCGGCATCACCCTGGTGATCATCTGTGGCTGGGCCGCGACCATCGGCGGCACGATGCCGTTGCTGGCCAAGAAATTACGCATCGACCCGGCGGTCATCTCCGCGCCCATGGTGACGACGCTGGTCGATGCGACCGGGCTGATCATCTACTTCACGACCGCGAAGCTCGTACTGGGGATCTGAGCCGGAACCGCGCACTTCGGGAGCAGATGCGGGGCACCCGGCGAGGTTGGCGTCGAACAGGTACCGAATGGCTTTCTATCGGTAGCAAGCCATACTCCCCGCCGGTGAGACTGTCTCCACGCGAAGTGATCGAGGCGGAGTGCCTCGACTCCGTGGCTGGAGAAAGTGGGAAAAGAACATGGGGACATACGTTTTGGTGCCCGGCGGTTGGAAGGGTTCCTGGTCGTTCGAGGCGGTGGTTCCGCTCCTGGAGCGAGCCGGTCACACCGTCCACGCCCTGACCCTGACCGGTCTGCGGCCGGACGACGACGCCGCCACGGTCGCGACGACCACCCTCGACACCCACGCCGGCGACGTCGTGCGGTTCCTCGACCGCGCCCACCTCACCGGCGTGACGCTGGTCGGTCACAGTTACGGCGGAATGGTGATCGCCGCGGCCGCCGACCGCGCCGGCGGCCGGATCTCCCGCCTGGTGCATCTCGACGCGTACGTCCCCCGCGACGGCGAATCGTGCTGGTCCGCAACGAACGACTACTTCCGCGAGGTCCTCGCAGCGGGCGCCGCGACCACCGGCTACGCCGTCCGCCCGCCCGGCAACGGCGACCCCCGCCGCCGCCCCCACCCCCTCGCGTCCTTCATGCAGGCGATCCGGCTCACCGGCGCGTTCGCCCGCGTCCCGCGCCGAGAGTTCGTCTACTGCTCGGGCTGGGAAGACCGCACCCCCTTCGCCGACCTCCGCACCCGCCTGAAGGCCGACCCCGAATGGCTGGTGCACGACCTCCCCACCGGCCACGACGCCATGCACGAGGCCCCACAGGCCGTAGCCGAACTGCTGCTCGGCGAGTGAGGGCGGCTCGTTCGGATCGCTATGGCAAACTCTCGGCATCGTTGCTGCGGTCTTGGCGGCGGCAGTAGCCTGTGCATCGCGCGCTCGTCATTCGCTCTCGGCCGCGGTGTGGAACTTCCCACCCCGGAACGCATTTGCCCAGGACATGGGAGACACAAGCCCTTGTGCTGTGCTGAGCGGAGGCCCACTAGGAGTAGTGTCCGAGCGTACAATGACCGGCGAAGCGGGAAGGGTGAGTGAGCGGGCGTGAAGCTGATCGATCGAGTGTCTGCGATCAACTGGAATCGGGTGCCCGACGAGAAGGATGCCGAGGTCTGGGACCGGCTCGTCGGCAACTTCTGGTTGCCGGAAAAGGTTCCGGTGTCCAACGACATTCCGTCGTGGAACACGCTGAACGCGCACGAGAAGCAGTTGACCATGCGCGTGTTCACGGGTCTGACCCTGCTGGACACCATTCAGGGCACGGTCGGTGCGGTGAGCCTGATTCCGGATGCGCGGACCCCGCACGAAGAGGCGGTGCTGACCAATATCGCGTTCATGGAGTCGGTGCACGCCAAGAGCTACAGCTCCATCTTCTCCACGCTGTGCTCCACCCGTGAGATCGACGATGCCTTCCGCTGGTCGGAGGAGAACCCGAATCTGCAGCGCAAGGCCGAGATCGTGCTCGAGTACTACCGGGGCGACGAGCCGCTCAAGCGCAAGGTGGCCTCCACCCTGCTGGAGAGCTTCCTGTTCTACTCCGGTTTCTACCTGCCGATGTACTGGTCCTCGCGCGCCAAGCTCACCAACACCGCCGACCTGATCCGCCTGATCATCCGCGACGAGGCCGTGCACGGGTACTACATCGGCTACAAGTACCAGAAGGGTCTCGAGGATCTCACCCAGCCCGAGCGTGACGAGCTCAAGAACTACACCTTCGAGTTGCTGTTCGAGCTGTACGAGAACGAGGTCGAATACACCCAGGACCTCTACGACGAGGTCGGCCTCACCGAGGACGTCAAGAAGTTCCTGCGCTACAACGCCAACAAGGCGCTGATGAACCTCGGCTACGAGGGTCTGTTCCCGCGCGACGAGACCGACGTCAACCCGGCGATCCTCTCGGCACTGTCCCCGAATGCCGACGAGAACCACGACTTCTTCTCCGGCTCCGGTTCCAGCTACGTCATCGGCAAGGCGGTCAACACCGAAGACGAGGACTGGGAGTTCTGAGTTTCGCTCTCGCGTGACGAACCCGGGCGTATCGCATTGCGTACGTCCGGGTTTCGCGTATGTGGGGAGGCTCCGTGTGCCGGCCGGCCCCTGCGGCGGATGGAGCCGTTCAGTGCCTCGTCGGATCGAGAGCTTCCGCGCACGTGGTCAGGTCTCGGTGCAGGCGTTCGGCGTCGCCTGCGGGCAGGGCCGCGATCATCCGGCCTTCGACCTCCGCGACGACGTGACTGGCCCGTGCGAGCAGGCGGGCGCCCTCGTCGGTGAGCCGAGTCGGTAAGGCCCGCCCGTGCGGTGCGGCCGACGGACGTGCGAGGAGACCGCGATCCTCGAGTCCTTGCAGCACCGTATGCATGGACTGGCGTGTGACGAACGTGCCGCGAGCCAGTTCCGCGGCGGACAGGCCCGGTCGCTGCCCCAGCAATTCGAGGCATGAGTATTGCGGCACGCTCAGGCCCAGCGGCCGCAGGGCGGTATCCATGGCGCCGCGCAGGGCCGCGGCGGCCTGTTTGAGGACATAGCCCACGGACGAATCGAGATCCACCTTCTCTTGCGACATGTCAGGATTCTGACATACTCTTCTATGTCAGAACCCTGACATAGAAGGAGAAGCTCATGTCGACTGTCACCGGACCCGACTTCATCGCCCTGCAGGTGCGTGATGTGAATGCGGCGGCCGAGTTCTACGAGACGCATCTCGGATTGCGCCGCGCTCCGGCGAGCCCGCCCGGTGCGGTCGTATTCGACACGGCCCCGGTATCTTTCGCGGTGCGGACGCCGCTGCCGGGCGTCGATCTCGATGCCGTCGCGCCGCGCCCGGGCGTGGGGGTCGCACTGTGGCTGCACGCCGGCGACGCTCAGCAAGTGCACGATCATCTGGCCGCGGCTGGAATCTCGATCCTCGCCGCACCCATGGACGGGCCCTTCGGCCGAACCTTCACCTTCGCCGATCCCGACGGATATGCCGTCACCATTCACGACCGCGCCTGAGGTGGGCGACATCCCGAGGGCTCCGCGGTCGACAATCGGATGGCGGCAACAGGTGGTAGTCGAGGCTGAGTCGCTGTGCGCAAGCGCTTCGACGTTGTCCGCGTCACTGAGGGGCTCGGGGTGGGCAGAGGCTCCGGTCGCTGCCGACATCTGGGATCGGTCAAGTGCGCTGGGGGGGAAGGAGATTCGATGCGCGGCCGGGTTCGGTATCGTCGGTGGCTCGGTCGATCCGTTCGGTCAAATCGGCGTAGTCGACCGGGATGGTCGTGTCGACGACGACGAGCGGGACGAGTCCCAAGGGCGTGGCCTGGTCCGCCCAGAGGTCCCAGTGCGTGCTCAGACGCTCGTTGTCGTGGAAGAAGTCGGCACGGCGCCGTCGCGTGTAGCGGGCCCTCGCCACCGCCGCCGGCGCGTCGCACCAGACTTCGACGGCCCGATCCGCGCCGACCTTCTCGATACCGGCGCGGGCGAATTCCCGGTCGCGCGGTACGAACCACCAGGAATCGATGACGACCGAGGTGGGGCTGGTCCGGGCCAGCGACCAGACCGCGTCCATCGCGACACCGCCCAGATCCGGGAGGCCGGCGGGGTCGTCGACGCAGGCCGCCAACGCCTCCTTGACTGTGTCCTTCGAGAGGAATCGGGCGCCCAGGACCCGTGCCAGCGCCTGTCCGACGGTCGATTTGCCAGCGCCCGGAAGGCCGTTCACCAGCACGAGAAGTCTTCCCACCCGTCCCATCATGACGTGCCCGGACGGGGTACGGCCCGGATGCGGTGGGTCGGGTGTCGATCGGGCCGACCGCTCGGTATCATTCGAATATGTGTTCGAGTTCCGGTGAGGGTGTGTCGTCGGAGCGGGCGGCCGAGGGGTTCTCCGGCCGGGCGCCGCGACGGCTTCCGGACGGTGTTCCGCGGACCGAGGGGACCGAACCGCAGCTGCAGTATCCGAACGAGGCCGGCTATTACTACCGGGTGCTCGTGCAGCCGCCGAAACCGGTGTGGGTGCGATTGGACGCGATTCTCATCCGCGATCCGGGCGCGCCCAAGCATGTCAACGGGGCGGGGCTGGATATGACGGGGGAGCGGCCGGGGACGCTGACGCACTGGGTGCCCTCGTTCAGCGGCGAGTGGCTGGGCCGGGTGAATTTCTCGGTCTGCTACGCGGACGGGCGGGCGCCGCTGCATCTCACCGACCAGTTGGTGCCCGCCTACGCGCTCCGCCCACGCGCGGCCGCCGACGATCCGCGCCGACCACCGGCGGGCCGGCCGAACACGTCGTCGCGTATCGAGCGACGGGCGGGTGACGCGGACGGTCGTTGAACCGCGGCCCGACGCGTGCCGCATCGGCGACGGCGTGTCATCGGCTCAGTCCGTCACATACCCGTTGAGCGTCTTGCGCAGGTCGTCGAGGATCGCCCGCGCCGCGGTGAGTCCGCAACCGTGCCAGAGGTCGTCCTCGACGGCGAAATCGCGTTTGTCGACGATCGCGCCGAGCTTTTTCCAGTCGTCGCTCTTCATCACTGATTCGCCGTGGCTCTTACCGTCGGGGCCGTCGAACATCAGATAGATGATGTCGCCCTCGATCTTGTTGCGGTCGCTCTCGGTGGCGAGGCTGTCCACCGTGAACGAGCGATCGCGCTGGGCGCCGGGGCGCTGCACGCCGGCGTCGGCGAGTACCTGTCCCGCGAACGTGTCGGTGCCCTGGACCTGAATATCCTTGGGGGAGAAGCGGATCACCGACGCCTGCGACAGGTTGGCGGCGATCGAGGCCCCGGTTTCGCGGGCGTCCGTGCGGTAGTCCGCGAGCGCCTTCGCCCCGGCCGAACCGCGGCCCAGGGCCTCGGCGTAGGCGGTGAAATCGTCCTGCCAGCCGCGATGGCCGACCAGCACGGTGGGGGCGATCCCGCGCAGCGCGGCGAGATCCCCGTCACCCGCGGCGCCGAGAATCAGATCCGGTTGCAGCGCGGAGATTTTGGCCGTGTCCACCGCGCCCGAGGTCCCCACGCTCGGGATCTTCAGGACACCGGTACCCAGATAGTTCGGCTGCGGTGCCGGTCCGGCCGGGGTGGTCGCACCGACGACCCGCTCCCACAGGCCCACCGCGCAGACCGCGTCCAGCGCCGCGGTATCCAGCACGACAATGCGTTTCGGATCCGCGGGCACCTGGGTCCCCGCCACCGTGTGGGTGCCCGACGCCTGGTCGGGGGCGCTGGGCAGCGCGCAGGCGCGGGTGGTGTCGCGCTCGATGCCGACCACGCTCGCGCCGGCGATATTGGTGGTGGTCCGGACGATCGAACTCGCCGCGTCGTCGCCCCCGGTCCCGCAGCCGGTGACCAGGACGGCCACGGCGCCCACGGCCGCACCGCCGAGCGCGAGCCGGCGCGCACTGGTGCGCTTGCGGGTCTTGGGCTTTCGGGTGGAGACGCGTTCGCTCACCGGCATGCAGCGTAGGGTACATGCGCCCACGTGCGGGATGAGTGCGGCACCGTCCGCGCGGCGAATACGACACAGAGTAGGACCCCGTCGGACGCCTGCGACGCCACGGTTTACGATGCCTCTAGCGCAAGCCACCGTCGTTTCGTCATGCGCCGGAACGCACGAGCGTGCGAAACGAGCAGAAGGCACACCTTCAGGAGGATCAGTGACTGCTGTAGAGCCCCAGCCAGTCCCCAAGCTGGAAGCGACACGGCCGTATCCGGCACGACTGGGCCCGAAGGGTTCGTTCATCTACAAGGCCGTCACCACCACGGACCCGAAGGTCCTCGGTGTGATGTACCTGGTGACCGCGATGTCGTTCTTCATGATCGGCGGTCTGATGGCCCTGCTGATGCGTGGTGAGCTCGCTCGTCCGGGTCTGCAGTTCCTGTCGCCGGAGCAGTTCAACCAGCTGTTCACCATGCACGGCACGATCATGCTGCTGTTCTACGCGACCGCGATCGTGTTCGGCTTCGCCAACATCGTGCTGCCGCTGCAGATCGGTGCGCCCGACGTCGCCTTCCCGCGTCTGAACGCGTTCAGCTACTGGCTGTATCTGTTCGGCGCGACCATGGCGACCGCGGGTTTCATCACCCCCGGTGGCGCCGCCGACTTCGGCTGGACCGCCTACACCCCGCTGTCGGACATCGTGCACTCCCCGGGTGTCGGCGCCGACCTGTGGATTCTGGGTCTGGCCGTCTCCGGTCTGGGCACCATCCTCGGTGGTGTCAACATGCTGACCACCGTCGTCTGCCTGCGCTGCCCGGGTATGACCCTGTTCCGGATGCCGATCTTCACCTGGAACATCGCCGTCACCAGCGTCCTCGTGCTGCTGGCCTTCCCGCTGCTGACCGCCGCGCTGATGGCGCTGGCCTACGACCGTCACCTGGGCGGCCACATCTACGACCCGGCCACCGGTGGTTCGCTGCTCTACCAGCACCTGTTCTGGTACTTCGGCCACCCCGAGGTGTACATCATCGCGCTGCCGTTCTTCGGCATCGTGTCCGAGATCTTCCCGGTCTTCAGCCGTAAGCCGATCTTCGGTTATACCACCCTGGTCTACGCGACCCTGGGCATCGCGGCGCTGTCGATCGCGGTGTGGGCGCACCACATGTACGCCACCGGCGCGGTGCTGCTGCCGTACTTCTCGTTCATGACCTTCCTGATCGCGGTTCCGACCGGTGTGAAGTTCTTCAACTGGATCGGCACGATGTGGAAGGGGCAGCTGACCTTCGAATCACCGATGTTGTTCTCGGTCGGCTTCCTGGTGACCTTCCTCTTCGGTGGTCTGTCGGGCGTCATCCTGGCCAGCCCGCCGCTGGACTTCCACGTGTCCGACACCTACTTCGTGGTCGCGCACTTCCACTACGTGCTCTTCGGCACCATCGTGTTCGCCACGTTCGCGGGTATCTACTTCTGGTTCCCGAAGATGACCGGCCGCATGCTGGACGAGCGCCTGGGCAAGTGGCACTTCTGGGCCACCATGGTCGGCTTCCACACCACCTTCCTGGTGCAGCACTGGCTGGGTAACGAGGGTATGCCGCGTCGCTACGCGGACTACCTGCCGACCGACGGTTTCACCACCCTGAACACGATCTCCACGATCGGCGCCTTCATCCTCGGTGCCTCGACGCTGCCGTTCATCTGGAACGTCTTCAAGAGCTACCGCTACGGCGAGGTCGTGACCGTGGACGACCCGTGGGGTTACGGCAACTCGCTGGAGTGGGCCACCACCTGCCCGCCGCCGCGGCACAACTTCTACGAACTGCCGCGGATCCGCTCCGAGCGTCCGGCGTTCGAGCTGCACTACCCGCACATGGTGGAGCGCATGCGGGCCGAGGCGCACGTGGGCTGGGGCTCGAAGTCCCAGCACGTGGCCGAGCTCGAGAAGGTGTCGAGCTAGTACGCATCGAGTAGCGAAGTCCCGGCGCGGCGGCCGTCCAGTGCGACGGTCGCCGCGTTCGGCGTTTCGGGGGGTGCCGCGCCGGGCGGGGGATGCCGGCGGTGCCTCCGGTGACCGGTGCGCGCCGGTGGCCGCACCCGACCTGAGAGAATGTCTGCTGGCCGTCGGCGGACCGCGATCGCCGGCGCGAGGAGCTGTGACGAAGAGATGGAGTTGCGCGTGGGCACGTCCGAGTCCGATCGTGGCACCGCCACCGAGACGACGGTGCTGATCACGGTCACCGGACCCGATAAACCGGGCGTGACCTCGGTGCTGCTGGCGGCGCTGTCCCGGCACGGCGTGAGCCTGCTGGACGTGGAGCAGGTCGTGATCCGGGGCCGGCTGACCCTCGGTGTGCTGGTGACGAGTCCCGGCGATCCGGAGGATCTGCAGGATCAGCTCGAGGATGCCATGGCGACGGTCGGCATGCAGGTCGACGTCGAGATCGGGGCCAACTCGGTCTCCGGGGCGCCGCTGTCCACGCACGCGGTGGTGGTGCTCGGCAGCCCGGTGACCGCTCGCGCGTTCAGCACGATCGCCCGCACACTGGCCGCGCAGGAGGTCAACATCGACTCCATCCGCGGCGTCGCCGACTACCCGGTGACCGGCCTCGAATTGATGGTGACAGCACCGGCGACCGAGGACGCCCTGGCCGAAACCCGCCTGCGCACGGCGCTGGCCGAGGTCGCCGCGAAGGAAAAGGTCGACGTCGCCGTCGAGCGCGCGGGTCTGGCCCGGCGGGCCAAGCGGCTCATCGTCTTCGATGTCGACTCCACCCTCATCCAGGGTGAGGTGATCGAGATGCTGGCCGCGCACGCCGGTGTCGAGGAGGAGGTCCGCAAGGTCACCGAGGCCGCGATGCGCGGGGAGATCGACTTCGCCGAATCGCTGCGCCAGCGCGTCGCCACCCTCACCGGACTGGACGAGACGGTGATCGATCAGGTCGCCGAGCGGATCGAACTGACCCCCGGCGCGCGGACCACCATTCGCACCCTGCGCCGGCTCGGATTCCGCTGCGGCGTGGTCTCGGGCGGCTTCCGGCAGGTCATCGAACCGCTGGCGCACGAACTGGAATTGGATTTCGTGCACGCCAACACCCTCGAGGTGGTCGACGGCAAGCTCACCGGCCAGGTCATCGGCGAAATCGTCGACCGGCCCGGAAAGGCGGTGGCGCTGCGGCGTTTCGCGGCCGAGGCCGGCGTGCCGATGGAACAGACCGTCGCGGTCGGCGACGGCGCCAACGATATCGACATGCTCAACGCGGCCGGCCTGGGTATCGCCTTCCAGGCCAAGCCCGCGTTGCGGGAGGTCGCCGACACCGCGCTGTCGCATCCGTTCCTGGACGCGGTGTTGTTCATCCTCGGTGTCACCCGCGACGAGGTCGAGGCCGCGGACGCCCGCGACGGTCTGCTGCGCCGGGTGCCGTTGAGCTGATGACCGAACCCGAGCTCGACGCGCCCGGCCCCGCCGCCGCACCGCCGCTGGTACTGGATGCGGGTTTCCGTGCCCGGCATGCGGAGCTGGCGCTCGGCTACGGTGGCGGCGGCGATCCGGACGACCCCGCGCAGGTGCAGGCGATGCAGATGGTCCTGCACATTCCGAAAGCCGAACCGCCGCTGCGCAGTGCGGTGCTGGAGGCGGCCGCAGCTTCGGCCGTCGCGCTGTGCCTGGATCCCCGCGTCGGCCCGGGCGGGGAGTGGGAGTCGCGTTATCTCGCGTGGAAGCGGTCACGGATTCGGAAGGTGGCGCGGCGAGCCCGGGGCGCGCAGTGGATCTCGGCCGGTGATGTCGACGGAATCACGATCGACGTGGGTGGTGCCCAGGCCCGCGCACTCGTGCCGGGCCCGGTGGGCGAGGTCGACCCGCGCATCCGCAAACTGCAGATCGGCGGCACCGACCTCGAACCCGACGAACCCGGCCCGCCGGATCCGGAATCGCCTGTGCTATGGGTGAATTCGGCTCTCGGGATGACCGTCGGCAAGGCGGCGGCGCAGGTCGGTCACGCGAGCATGTTGCTGGCCGGTGCGCTCCCGGTGGAACAGGTCTTCGCCTGGGCCGAGCAGGGATTCCGCTGCGCGGTCCGTGACGCGGAGCCGGATCGCTGGGCCCGGCTGTGCGCCCGAGTGAACGGCGGCGCCGGGCCGGAGACGATCGCCGCGGTCCGGGATGCCGGATTCACCGAAGTGGCGCCGGGCTCGATGACGGTGATCGCGGTGGCACCGTAGGGTGCTCAAACGTGCGGAATCTCACTGCGGCAATGGCCGATTCGGATCGTGAGGGAGCGGGAGGCCGACTATGACGGATAGCGTGCACACCGACCACGTTGGCAACGGATCGAGCGCGTCGGCAAAGATGGAGCTCGTGCCGCAACCGGATCCCGATCTGCTCATCGATTTCAACGAGGTGACCGTCCGGCGGTCGGGCCACACCCTGGTGGGTCCCGTCAGCTGGCAGGTGGAGCTCGACGAACGCTGGGTCGTGCTCGGCCCCAACGGCGCCGGGAAGACGTCGCTGCTGCGGATGGCCGCGGCCGAGTTGTATCCGACCTCGGGGTCGGCCACGTTGCTGGGCGAGGTGCTCGGCAAGACCGACATCAGCGAACTGCGCCCGCGCATCGGCCTGTCGTCGGCGGCGGTGGCCAGCCGGATCCCGCTCGACGAGACGGTGTCGGATCTCGTGGTGTCGGCGGGGTACGCCGTGATGGGCCGCTGGCGGGAACGCTACGACGAGGTCGACACCGACCGCGCGGTCGACATCCTGGAAAGCCTGGGCGCCGAACACCTTTCCGACCGCGCCTACGGAACCCTGTCCGAGGGCGAGCGCAAACGTGTCCTCATCGCCCGCGCCCTGATGACCGATCCCGAACTGCTGCTGCTCGACGAACCGGCGGCCGGGCTGGACCTGGGTGGCCGCGAGGAACTGGTCGAGCAACTGGGCGATCTGGCCGCCGACCCGGATGCGCCGGCGACCGTGCTGGTCACCCATCACGTCGAGGAGATTCCGCCCGGCTTCACCCACGCACTGCTGCTCAACGAGGGCGATGTGATCGCGCAGGGCCTGCTCTCGGATGTGCTGACCGCGGAGAATCTCAGCGAGGCCTTCCGCCAGTCCATCGCCCTCGATCGCATCGACGGCCGGTATTTCGCGCGACGCTCGCAACGCTTCGGCCGTCACCGCGCCTGAACCGGATCTCGCGGCGGGCGCCGGTGCCGCTTTCGGGCACCTGCTGCCGATCGGAACCGAGCGCGCGTTATGGTGCGATTGTGAGTGAATCTGTTGCGGAATCCCCGACCGAGCCACCGGCGCCGAAGGACGCTTCGACCGTAGTGCTCGTGCGTGACGGCGCATCCGGTCCGGAGGTTTTCCTGCAACGACGGGTCAAGGCGATGGCCTTCGCGGCCGGCATGACGGTCTTTCCGGGCGGTGGTGTCGACCCCTCCGACGCGGATGCGGAAATCGGCTGGGCCGGGCCGGACCCGACCTGGTGGGGTCAGCGTTTCGGGGTCGACCGCGCTCGCGCGCAGGCGCTGGTGTGTGCCGCGGTCCGGGAGACCTTCGAGGAATGCGGTGTGCTGCTGGCGGGCCCGACCGCCGACACCGTCGTCTCCGACACCGTCGCCTACCGCAGTGCCCGGGAGAAGCTCGAACGCCGCGAACTGTCGTTCGGCGATTTCCTGGCGAACGAGAACCTGGTCCTGCGCGCGGATCTGCTGCGCCCGTGGGACAACTGGATCACCCCGGTGGTGGAACCGCGCCGCTACGACACCTATTTCTTCGTCGCGGTCCTGCCCGAGGGGCAGCGCGCCGACGGCGCCACCACCGAGGCGCACGACGTCGCGTGGCGGACCCCCGCGCAGGCGCTGGATCGCTGGCGGGCCGGCGAGGACGTCCTGCTGCCGCCGACCTGGACCCAGCTGAGCTCGATCGCCGAATTCGCCTCCACGGCAGAGATTCTCGCGGCCGACCGCGCGATCAGCCCGATCATGCCGATCTTCGAACCCGTCGACGGTCAGCCGATGCTGCAGTTCCCGAACAACACCCGCTATTTCGCCGATATGCCGGACGCGTCCCGGCTGCAGGGTTCGAAGCGAGACTGAACCGGCGCGAACATCCCGACGTCCGGTGCGTCCCGCCGCGCACAGTAGGCTCGCCGCCGTGGCCGAATTCGTGACCGTGGACCGTGTCGAGGCGGGAATCGCCGTACTGCGTTTCGCGCGGCCGCCGCTGAATCTCATCGATCTGCAGCTGGCGCTGGAACTCGCCGCGGCCGCCGACGCCCTCGCGGCGGACGACGAGGTGCGGGCGGTGATCGTCTACGGCGACGAGCGGATCTTCAGCGCGGGCGACGACGTCGCCGAACTCGCGCGCTGGACGTCCGAGCAGGCCGGCGCGGTCGCCGCGGATCTGCAGCGGGCGCTGGGCTGCCTGGCCCGGATTCCGCAGCCGACGATCGCCGCGATCACCGGGTACGCGGTCGGCGCGGGCCTCGAGCTCGCTCTGGGCGCCGACCGCCGGCTGATCGGTGACAACGTCAAGCTGGGCTTGCCGCAGATCCGGGCGGGCCTGATCCCGGTGGCCGGCATTCGCCGGCTGGGGCTGCTCGTGGGCCCGGGCCCGGCCAAGGATCTGGTGTACACCGGCCGCTATGTCGATGCCGAGGAAGCGGCGGCGATCGGGCTGGTCGACGAGGTGGTCGCTCCCGACGACGTCTTCGGCGCGGCGCTGCGGTGGGCGCGGCAGTTCACCACCGGTCCGGCCCGCGCGCTGGCCGCCGCGAAACGGGTCTTCGAGGCCGGTCCGCACGGCCTCGACCGCGCCCGCGCCGAGTGGGCGGAGCTGTTCGACACCGAAGACCGCAGCGTAGGAACACGTTCTTATTCGGCGTCCGGTCCGGGCGCCGCGGAATTCCTGGGCCGCTGACCCACTCCGCGTGATCACTCGATACGCTGTGCGACCATGACCGCACGTCTTGACGACCCCGCGCCGAACCCGCACGCCACCGAGGCCGAGGTCCAGGCCGCGCTCACCGACAACAAGCTCGCGCAGGTCCTCTACCACGACTGGGAGGCGGAGACCTACGACGACAAATGGTCCATCTCCTACGACGAGCGGTGCATCGAGTACGCGCGCGGCCGCTTCGACGCCGTCGCCCCGAATGCGCCGCTGCCGTACGAGCGGGCCCTCGAACTCGGTTGCGGCACCGGCTTCTTCCTGTTGAATCTGATGCAGGCCGGGGTGGCGAAAACCGGTTCGGTGACCGACCTGTCACCGGGCATGGTCAAGGTCGCCACTCGCAACGCGCAGAATCTGGGGCTGGATGTCGACGGCCGCGTCGCCGACGCCGAGACCATTCCCTACGAGGACAACACCTTCGACCTGGTCGTGGGACACGCTGTGCTGCACCACATTCCGGACGTGGAGCAGGCGCTGCGGGAATGCCTGCGGGTGCTGAAGCCGGGCGGCCGCTTCGTCTTCGCCGGTGAGCCGACCACCATCGGCAACTTCTACGCCCGCAAACTGGGCCAGATCACCTGGAAGGTCACCACCGAGGTGACCAAGCTGCCGTTCCTGTCCGACTGGCGGCGACCGCAGGCCGAACTGGACGAGTCGTCGCGGGCCGCGGCCCTGGAGGCCGTCGTCGACCTGCACACCTTCGACCCCTCCGAACTCGAGCAGATCGCCCGCAGCGCCGGCGCGGTGCAGGTGCACGCCGAGACCGAGGAATTCGCCGCCGCGCTGTGGGGCTGGCCGGTGCGCACCTTCGAGGCCGCGGTGCCGGAGGAGAAGCTGACCTGGCGCTACCGGATGGCCCAGTACAAGGCGTGGCTCGGTCTGAGCAAGCTCGACGAGAAGGTGCTGCGCCACGTGGTGCCGCGCCAGTTCTTCTACAACGCCATGATCACCGGCGTGAAGCCGGGTGCCGCCGGAAAGTAGTGGGCGGCAGGCTGTTTCGCACCGGCCGGGGCCGCGCTGATGGGATATTCGTTCACCTCGCGAGACGTCGACTATCTGGCCAGTGCGGCCGGCCGGGACGCGCTGTCCGCGGTCGGTGAACACGCGCTGACTCCCGCGACGATGCTGCGGGATCTGGATACTCTGCGGCGCGAACACGGCGGCCGTACGGCCGCACTGGTGGAGACCGTGCAGCTGCGCCGGCGCGCGGCGGCCAAACTCGACGACGCGGCCGAGTGGCTGTTCACCGACGACGCCCTGCAACAGGCGACGCCGAGTCTCGTGGCGCGGCATCGGGCCCGGCGGCTGGCGGGGCGTGCCGTGCACGACGTCACGTGCTCGGTCGGCGCGGAACTGGCCGCGCTGCGGCGGGAATGTCCGGCGGTGCTCGGCAGCGATCTGGACCGGGTGCGGCTGGCGATGGCCGCGCACAATCTGGCCGACGCGCCGAATGTCGCTCTGCTGCAGGCCGATGCGCTGCGGCCGTGCAGTACCGGCACCGTGGTGATCGCCGATCCGGCGCGGCGCGCGGGAGGCCGGCGCACCCACGATCCGGATCGGCTGCAACCACCGTTACCGCAGCTGCTGACCGTCCATCGGGACCGCGATCTGGTCGTGAAATGCGCTCCCGGACTGGATTTCGACCGTTTCGCGCTGCGGCGGCCGGACGCGCGACCCCTGCCCGCGCGAACGGACCGGGCGGCCGCCGACGGCTACGAGGGGCTCTCCTGGGACGGTGAGGTCGAGGTGGTCTCCCTCGACGGCGCCGTGCGAGAAGCCTGCCTGTGGTCACGCGGACTCACCGAAGCCGGGGTGACCAGGCGGGCGACGGTGTTGCGTAGCGACGGTTCCTCGTGGTCGCTGACCGACGCCGAACCCGACGACCTTCCCGACCGCGAGCCCGGGACCTGGCTCGTCGACCCCGACGGCGCGGTGGTCCGGGCCGGTCTGGTCCGCCACTACGCCGCGAGATACGGCCTCTGGCAACTGGATCCGCGCATCGCCTATCTCACCGGCGACGCCGTCCCGCCGGGGGTGCGCGGATTCCGCATTCTGGATCGGCTGGAATTCCGGGAGAAGGCCCTGCGCGCCGAACTCCACCGCCGCGACTGCGGTCCGCTCGAGATCCTGATCCGCGGCGTCGACGCCGATCCCGACGCGCTGCGCCGCCGGATCAAACCCCGGGGCGACACGCCGCACACCGTGGTGATCACCCGGATCGGCCGGACCGCAACGGCATTCGTCTGCGAAACCCCGCCCGCCCGCTGAGCGGGGAGGTCAGCGATCCGGTGTGAAGGCGAACAGTTCGCCGATCCGGGTGCCGACCACGACCTGGCCGTCGGGCCCGATCGCGGTGGACACCGTCGTGCCTTGCGCGCCCGGCAGCGGGGCGGAGGCGATCGTCTTACCCGACTTCGTGTCGAAGGTCAGCAGATGCAGCGCCTCACCCATCGGCACCACCACGTAGCCGGTGTCGCCGGCGGTCTGCACCGGACGCCCGCGCAGCGTGAGATCCTTGCGCTCCCAAGCGATATCGACGCTGTCGCCGGTGTCGCGCAACGCCATCAGATGTCCGTCGTCGCCGGCCGGAATCAGCAGGCCGTCGAGCAGGGAGATGCCGCCGCGCGGACTGAAGCCCAGCGGCTGCGTCCACTTGGTGTGGCCGTCGGCGGTGTCGACGGCGAGCAGCCGTCCGCTGTTGTCACCCACGTACAGCGTCTTCCCGTCCACCGACAGCGCCGGGCTCGTCGCGCTGCCGTCGGTGAGAATGTCGACGCTCCAGTCCTGGGTGACCTTCTTGTCGGCGTAGTGCAGCGCCACCAGGGACGCCGTGGGGGCGCCCGTGCGCCACGCGGTCAGATAGAAACGGCCCGAATTCGGGTCGAGCGCAGACACATTCGCCACCGCGCACTGCGGACCGCCGACGGCGCAGTCCTCGATGCCCAGCCCGTCCGGCGGGCGCGTGACGTTCGGGTGGGCGAGGAAGTCGGGGTCGCCCAGCACCTGATAGGTCGACACCTCGCGATCGCCGGTCTGGCGGTCCAGGACGTCGACCTGGCCGGACTGCGACACCGACAGCACGGTGCCGTCGTGGGTGAACTGCACCGAAACCGGAACGCCGGCAACGGGAGTGCGCCAGCGCGGCTGCCCCAGCGGGTTGAACGAGAACACCCCGCCGTCGTCACCCACGTACACATTGCTCGCACCGTCGACGGCCGAGGCCGCCGCGACGGCATCCGGTCCCAGCGCACTGCAGAAGCGTTTGCGACCGGTGGGCATCTGGAACGAGAAGATCATGCCGGTGGTCCCCGGCTTGCCGACACAGTCGGTGGTGGTGCGGGAGGTGACGAACAGCTGGCCGTCCGGGCCGATCGTGGTCGCGTTCGCGAGCGGGCCGCCGATCGGCCGCGACCAGCTCAGGCTGAGATGGCGGGCGCCGGTGACCGAACTCGCGCCGCTGTTGCGGGCGTCGTGGAACGCCGACTGCCAGCCCTTGCCGGAACCGACCTTGATGTCATCGATGGTGCTGCTGCCACATCCGGTCAGCATCAGTAGGCCCAGGGTGCCCACCGCCGCGATCACGCGCCTCGGGGCGCCTCCCCGAATTACCGAGTGGCGCAAGATCGTCGGGTGGTGTCCGCCGCGGTCGTGCTCGCTGCGCTCGGGTCGCCGGCTGCCGCTTCGCACCTGCTGGACTCCCATCTGTTCGTAACGGGCCTGCACGAGACTAGAACATTCACCGCCGTGACAGCGGGCTGGGTGAGAATGCGACCGGCCCCCCGCCCGCCGGGGAGCGTCCGCGACCCGATTTCCCGGGGCGCAAGCGCGCGCTCGCGGCGCGAAAGTACGCTGGTACCTCGATCAGGTGACCACCGAGGTAACCGTCGCCCGAGGAAAGGGAGCTGGCCCGTGACGAGCATGTGGGGCGCACCGTTGCGTTCGCGTTGGCGGGGTTCGCGCCGCCGGGATCCGGAGCAGGCGCGCTTTCTGACCGTGGCGTCGCTGCGCTGGGTGCTCGCCAATCGGGCGTACACCCCGTGGTACCTCGTGCGGTACTACCGGCTGTTCAAATTCCGGCTCGCGAATCCGCATATCGTGCTGCGCGGCATGGTCTTCCTCGGCCGCAATGTGGAGATCCACGCCACCCCGGAGCTCGGCCGCATGGAGATCGGCAAATGGGTGCACATCGGCGACGGCAACGCGCTGCGCTGCCACGAGGGTTCGCTGCGCATCGGCGACAAGGTGGTCTTCGGTAAGGACAACGTCGTCAACACCTATCTCGATATCGAGATCGGCGAGTCGACCCTGGTCGCGGACTGGTGCTACATCTGCGACTTCGACCATCGGATGGACGATGTGACGATGCCGATCAAGGATCAGGGCATCGTGAAGAGCCCGGTTCGCATCGGCCCCGACACCTGGATCGCGGCCAAGGTGACCGTGCTGCGCGAGACCCGGGTGGGCCGGGGCTGCGTGCTCGGCGCCCATGCCGTGGTGAAGGGCGAGATCCCCGACTTCAGCATCGCCGTCGGCGCTCCGGCGCGCGTGGTCAAGAACCGCAAGAAGGCCTGGGACGACGCCGCCGAGGAGCGGGCCCGGCATGCCGCCGCGCTGGCCGATATCGAACGCAAGAAGGCGGGAGTCGGCGCCGGATCGGACTGATCCGACGGCTCGGCATTCCTGCCGCCCTTCAAGCGCTATCGGCTCGGTAGCGTGCGGGGCAGTCCGAACCACGGCAGCATCGTGCTCTCGAATCGGGCCAGAGCGCTGATGCGCTCACCGGTGAGCGACAGAACGTACAGGCCGGTCCCGTGACTGCTGCCGTCCCGGCCGCGCAGGTAGGCGCCGAAGGCCGGTTGGCCGTTGGCCCGGGTCGGAACCAGGTCGAAACGTCGCCCGGCCGCGAAGATTCCGGCGCAGAAGCGGGTGGCGGCCTCGCGGCCCACGTATTCGAACGGGATCGGCGGCATCGAGATGAAGACGTCGTCGGTCAGCAGTCGCACGAGCGCGTCCACGTCGGCCGATTCCCACGCGTGCGCGAATCTCGCCACGATCGCCTCCTCGTCGGCCGATCCCTGTGCCGGTGATCGGCCGATCGGGCGGCGCCGCTCGAGTGCCGCGCGGGCCCGGGCGAGGGCACTGTTGACCGAGTCGACGGTGGTGTCGAGCATCCGGGCGGTCTCGGTCGCGCGGAATCCGAGGACATCGCGCAGGACGAGGACGGCGACCTGGCGCGGCGGCAGCAGTTGCAGCGCGGTCACGAATGCCAGCGAGACGGACTCGCTCAGCTCGTAGCGTGTCTCCGGGCCGGGAGGCGCCTGCTCGAGCAGTGCGTCGGGACAGGGCTGCAACCATACGACCTCGCCGAGCCGGGAGGGCTCGGGCGGTTCCACGTTCGGCACGTCCCACTCCTTCGCCCGGCGCCGGCCCGCGGCCCGGCGGGCGTTCAGGCACCGGTTGGTGGCGATCCGATACAGCCAGGTGCGCAGCGAGGAGCGCTCCTGGAATGCGCCGATACCCTGCCACGCGGCCAGCATCGTGTCCTGTAAGGCGTCCTCGGCATCCTGGAGCGAGCCGAGCATCCGATAACAGTGCACCTGTAATTCCGCGCGGTACGGCGCGGTCAATGCCCGAAACGCCGTGCCGTCGCCCGCCCGCGCCCCGGCCATCAGTTCGCGGATCGCCGCCGCGTCGTCATCTCCGTCTGTCATGACACACCTCCACCCGATATGGACACCGCGGCGACGGTGAATGTGTCGGGCCGAACGCGACCATTTCGGCCGATGCGGCGGTGTCTGTCTCTGTGGCAGTCCCACCACCGACAAGAGGAGTACCCCATGGGAACGATCGTCGTCTTCGAGAATGTGTCGCTCGACGGAGTGACCCAGGATCCGACCGGTGAGGAGGGTTTCAGCGGCGCGGATTGGCGTGCGGCGCTGTCTCCGGACGACCGCGCGGAATGGGCCCGGATGATTCACGACGATGTGCTGGACGCGCAGGCACTGCTGCTGGGCAGGCGCAGTTACGAATACTTCGCTGCCCGGTATCCGCGGCGCACCGGCGCCACCGCGGACCGCATGAACGGTATATCGAAATACGTTGTGTCCGCGACGCTGTCGAATCCCGAGTGGAACAACACGACCGTGCTACGGGGTGATCTCGCGGAGCAGGTGTCGAGGTTGCGACATCTCGTCGACGGCGAGATCCGGGTCTACGCGAGCACCGAACTGGTGCACGCGCTGACGGGCCACGGGCTGGTCGACGAGGTGCGCCTGGCAGTGTTCCCGGTGGTGATGGGCGCGGGGACCCGGCTCTTCACACGCGCCGGCGACTCGGCACCGGTATCGCCGCGCCCCCTGCGGCTCACCGGCGTTCGCGCGGTCGGCACGAGCCTTGCCCACCTGACCTACGAACGCATGCCGGACGTGTCCGCCGGATAGCCCGTCCGGGCCGCCGAATCGAGGACTTCCTGTCGGTGCCGCCGGGTAGCCTTCCGCTCATGAACCGGTATGCGGCCTGGTTGCGGGGAATCATGCCCAGCAACCCGAATATGCGCAACGAGAAGGTGCGGGCGGTCTTCGAGGGACTCGGCTACGAGGGTGTCGGGTCGGTGCTGGCGAGCGGGAACATCGTCTTCGGCAGCACCGAAACCGATATCGCCGCAATGGAATCGCGTATTCAGGCAGCGTTGCAGGCCGAACTCGGCATCGCCGGTGGCACCATCATCCGCAGCCGAGACGAAGTGCAGAAACTGGTCGATTCGGATCCCTTTCCCGGCCTCACGCACTGCCGTGGCACCTACCTCACCGCCACGTTCGTGAAGGATCGCGCGGGTTCCGCGCCGCCCGAACTGCCCGGCGACCTGGAGTCGGCCGTACGGATCGTACGGTTCGACGAACCGGCGCGGGCCCTGCTGGCGGTCATCGACAACTCGGTCGCGGGGACTCCCAATCACATGGCGTGGCTGGAGACCGTCTACGGCAAGGACATCACCACCCGCACCTGGCTCACCGTCCAAAAAGTGCTCGCCAAGCTGTAGTTTTTCCTTCCTGAGGTCTTGACTGGAGAAAAATCAGGAGGAGACTTAGTGGTACACCGGAACACCGGAAACAATCACGTAGTCGGTTGAGACGTCGACCGACCAACGAGATGGTTTCCAGGATCTGGCCAGGCCCCCGGCAAGCCAGTCGAACATCCCGAACGATCAGCGACGACTGAAGTTCAGGCATCGACGGAGACTACCGGGGACTGCTCTGTCCGGGGGTATTCAGCCGAGAATCATTCAGCCGAGAGTCATTGCCGCGCGGACCTGTTCGGGGTCGAGCGCGCTGCCCGGCAGGGGATGGGCGGCCTCGGCGCGTAAGCCGTCGAGCAGGACCGTCAGATGCCGGCGCCACGCCTCGGGTGCGACGTCGCGCACGCCGTCGGTCGCGCGCACCACCGACCACAGCAGGAGACCGAGATCGGTTTCGGTGACGTCGCCGCGCAGCTGCCCGGCCTCCTGCGCCCGGGCCACCAGTTGCCGGAACAGCGTGTGGCCCCGATGTTTTGCCACCTCGATCGGACTGTCGGCGGGCAGCGAGTACACGCAGATATCGGTGAAGCCGCGATCGTTGGCCTGCCACTGCGCCAGCGTCGTCAGATGGTCGACCAGGCCCGTCCAGGGGTCGGCGGCCCGCAGTGCCTCCTCCGCGCTGCGGCCCGACGCCACGACCAGGTCCAGGAGCGCATCGTCGATCAACGCTTCGCGGGTGGGGAAGTGGTTGTAGAGCGTGCCGATGCTGACTCCGGCGTCGCGCGCGATCTGATTCAGTGAGGCGTCGAGGCCCTCGGCCGTGAACCGCCGCCGGGCCGCCGCGGCGATCTTGGCCCGATTGTCCCGGGCGTCACGACGCCGCGGACGCGCGCCGACCGTCGCATCCCGGGTACTCGCCACTTTCTCGGCCATGACCTCACATTAACAACTTGAAAACCCACTCGACTTGACCTTAACTTGAGATGGGACTCAAATTGAGTGCCCACTCATATTATGGAGGTTCGGTCATGCCACATCTGGCTGTGTTCGGTGCGGGTCCCGCGCTCGGATTGTCGGCGGCGCTGCGTTTCGGCCGTGCGGGCTATTCGGTGACGTTGATCGGGCGCAACCCCGAGACGCTCGAACGGCTGCGGGCACGGCTCGCGGCCGAGGAGATCGAGGTGGACGTGCTACTCGCCGACCTCGCCGACGACGCCCGGGTCGACCACGCGCTCGCCGAATTGCGGGCGGCGCACGGGCTGGCGGACGTCGTGATCTACAGCCCGGGTGATGTGAGCCGGCTACCGGTGGATGCGTTGTCGCTGGACGCGGACACCTTGCGCAGCTGGCTGCCGATCAACCTCACCACGCCGGTGCGCATCATGCACGCGCTACTGCCCGCGATGACGGCCCGCGGCTCCGGCGCCGTTCTCATCGCTCAGGGGGGATCGGTGCGCGAACCACAAGCGGCGCTGGCCAGTTCGAGCGTGCCGCAGTCGGCCTTGCTCAACTATCTGCACTCGGTCGACCAGCAGGTCCGCCCGAGCGGCGTGCGGGTGGGCGCTCTGCTCATCACCCGCCTCATCGAAAACAGCGCGGCGCAACAGCTGTTCGATTCCGGCCGTTTCGCCACGGTGGAACCCAACGACATTCGGCGCGTACATCCCGATGCCCTCGCCGAGGATCTGTTCGCCATGGCCACCACCGACGCGGAAGTCGAGCGGGCGGCCTGAGACTCCGGCGCCGTGTGTTCCGGCCCGCATCGTCGTCGCGGGCCGGAAGGGGGAACTTCGGTGGGAATACTCGGTGGGAATGACGCTAAGCCGCTTGCCGGTGCTCGGGTACCGTCGTCGCCCGCGGCTTGTCGCTCTCGTCGAAGCCCGGGCGGCCCGTGCCGATGAATGCCACCAGCCAGGACAGGACCGCGACGAAGCGGTTGCGGAAGCCCACCAGATAGAACAGGTGGACGGCGAGCCAGGTGGCCCAGGCGATGGTGCCGGTGAACTTGACGCGGTCGTTGAGCTTGGTGACCGCGCTGAACCGGCTGATCACCGCCATCGAGCCCTTGTCCCAGTACACGAACGGTGTGCCGGGCTGCTTCTTGCGGCGGATGATGTCGGCGACGTGGCGGCCCTCCTGCATGGCGGTCGGCGACTGGCCCGGATAACCGTTCAGCGAGGTCATATCGCCGATGGCGTAGATATCGGCGTGCCCGCCCACCGTGCAGTCCGGGTTGATGAGAAGCCGTCCGGCGCGGTCGGTTTCGCAGCCGGTGGCCTCGGCCAGCAGCGTGGCGAATCCGCCGGCCGCCACACCCGCCGACCACACCACGGTCTCGGCGCCGATACCGCGTTCGACACCGTCCTTGGTCTTCACGGTTACCTTGCCCGCTTCGATATCGGTGACGAAGGTGTCCAGGAGGACCTCGACCCCGTTGCGGCTCAACGAGGTGCGCGCATACTCCGACAGGCTGCCGCCGAACGGCGGCAACACCGCGCCGGCGCCCTCGACCAGGGTTACCGAGATTTCCTGGTGGTAGTGGCGTTTCGCGAGCTCCTTGAGCTGGCCGGCCACCTCGACGCCGGTCGGGCCCGCGCCGACGACGACGAAGCTCAGCAGCCGTTCACGGGTTTCCGGATCGGCCTTCGCCGCTTCGGCGAACACGCGCTCGATCTGTGCCCGCAGCAGTTTGGCATCGTCGATGGTCTTGAGCGAGAACGTCTTCTCCGCGAAATCGTCGCGGCCGAAATACGATTGAGTGGCCCCGGTGGCCGCGATCAGCGAGCCGTAGCGAATCTTGCGCTGTCCCTGCTCGGTGTCGTAGGTGAGTACGGCGGCATCGGCGTCGATATCGACGACCTTGCCCAGTCGTACATCCGAGCCCTTGTGCCGACGCAGGATCTGCGCGATCGGCGGGGCGATATCGGTGGACGGGAGCACACCCGTCGCTACCTGATAGAGCAGCGGCTGGAACAGGTGTTCCGGTGTCGCCGAGATGAGCACGTAATTGATTCCCGATTTGCTGAGCTGCTTCGCGGCGGCGAGCCCGCCGAACCCCGAACCCACGATGACCACATCGGTGGTTTCGATTCCCGCATCCACGTGTTGCATGACAGCCTCCTTCTGTCATGAGTAAACGCGATTCATAGGCTGGATGTTTCGGGGGTCAGGGCGCATAATATTGATGACTCTTATCTAGATCATTCATGAATGGAGATCTTGATGGAACTGCGTCAGCTCACCTACTTCGTCGCGGTATGCGAGGAGTTGAGCTTCAGTCGCGCCGCTGTGCGCTGCTTCATATCGCAATCGGCTATCAGTCATCAAATCGCGCGGCTCGAACATGATCTTGGTGTTCAGCTCTTCGAACGCTCTACGCGCTCCGTTGTTCCGACTGAGGCAACTATTCGGCTACTTCCCCTTGCGAAACAAATGCTGAGCCTCGAATCCGCTATTCGCGCAGCTGTACGCGACTCGGGGCCACGCATTCGCCTGGCGGCGAACATGTCTTTCGCAACAAGATCGCTATCGGCGATAGCCGGAGCACGCGAAGCGCATCCGGGTGCCGAAATCGAGTTCGTGATCAAGCCTTTCCGGCAGCGCATCGCTGCCGTCGCAGACGGTGATTGTGATCTTGCTCTCATCAGGGGCAGTGTCGAACAGCCCGGTCTCACCGTCGAACAGCTGTGGGTGGAGGACCTCGTCATCGCCGCTTCCACCGCTCACCCGTTGGCCGGCCGCGGTGATGTGACATTGGCCGAGTTGGGGAAATATCCGCTCCTGCTGCCCCCGGAAGCGGAACAGGTGCTTCTGCACAACGTCGTCCGGCACGCGTTCGCCGAACTGCCGACCCGGCCCAGCTACGGTCCGCCGATCCCCCCGGACCACACCGCGACGATGGAATTGATCAACCGGCCGGACGCCTGGACCATCCTGTACGCCGACAGTGCCACCGAAGGTATCGCCACCCTGAAACTCGCGGGCCGGCCGCTGCGCATTCCGGTATCGGCCGTGCTCCGCAGCGATATCCGGCGCTCACCCATCCTGGTCACCCTGCTGGCCGCCCTGCACAGCTCCTGAGATGAGCAACGCCGCACCGGAAGCCGGTGCGGCGTTGCTCGGGTCGGAAACGTTCAGGACCGCGGTTCGAGCCGGTGGAACAGGAATTCCACCAGCGTGATCAGCGAACGCAGGCAGGTGCCGCGGTCGCGGGCGTCCAGCGCGGTGAGCGGGGTGCCCGGTTCCAGATCGAGCGCATCGCGGATCTCGCTGAGCGGGAAGCGATGCGCACCGTCGAACTCGTTGATGGCCACGGAATACGGCACGCCGCGTTCCTCGAGGATGGACAGCACCTCGTCGGCCTTGTCGATGCGGCGGGTGTCGACCAGCACCAGCGCACCGAGTGCGCCGTTGGCCAGCTCCTCCCACAACGGCAGGAATCGGCGCTGCCCCGGTGTACCGAACAGATACAGCGCCAGTTGCGGATTGAGCGTGATGCGCCCGAAATCCATGGCCACCGTGGTGGTCTGCTTGCCCGGCAGTCCGGCCATATCGTCGATACCGACGCTGGCCTCGGTAATGGTCTCCTCCGTGCGCAGCGGACGGATCTCCGAGACGCTGCTGACGAACGTGGTCTTACCGACGCCGAAATTGCCTGCTACCAACAGCTTCACCGACCGCGTGACCGTTTCCGGTACATAGTCGACCGTACGGTCGGTCACAGCGGCTGGTCGTTCGGACAGGGCAGTCGGGCGCTCAGACGGCGAGAGCGCGGAGCCCATTCAGTACCTCCTCGAGCAGGGCGACCTCCGGCACATGATCCGCCGGGGTCGGGTTGACCAGATGGCCGCTGTCGAGCAGGTCCGATACCACGATCTTCACTACCGAGGGCGGCAGGTCGAGATATGCGGCCACCTCGGCGAGCGACAGTGCAGCGTGCCGACTGCAGACGTTCAAAACCCGGCGCGCGTCCGGACTGGCACCGGGCGTCGGATCCTGTGCTGCCACAACAAGTGTCACCAGGTCGACCGAACGACTCGCACGGGTACGTCCGCCCGTGCGTACGTAGGCACGGACCAGGTCGGGATCGCGCCGGTGCTTGCTCATGCCCGATCGCTACCGGGCCTGTGGCGGGGCAGGCTGCCGAGTTCGCGGCCGACTCTGACGGCGAGTTCGTTCATCCGGTGCGCGACCATGCTGACATCGACGTCGGGCATGGTCGAGACGCCGATCAGGGCGCCCTCACCGGCTGCGGTGATGAAGATCATGCCCTCGTCGTACTCGGTCATGTTCTGCCGCACCGTATTCGCGGGGCCACAGAATTCGCTGAGGGCCTTGCCCAGGGATCTGAGGCCGGAGGCCGCCGCGGCGAAGCGTTCGGCGTCGTCGAGGGAGATGGCGCCGACATGGGCGATGCGCAGGCCGTCTTCGGACAGTAGTACGGCGAATCGGACGCCGGGAACGGTCAGATCCTCGAGCATCCACGACAGCTTGTTGTCGCCGTCGGTCACAGTGGTGCCGGGTGTGGCCATCAGGATGTCATCCCTTCGGAGTTGTCATGTGCGGCTGCACGTCCGCTGGTGGAACCGGTCTGCCAGGCTTCGGCGATATCGACGCGGGGCAGGCCGGTATCGGTATGCGGCTGTCCGGTATCGGTGCGGGGCCCGCGGGCGGAGGCGGGCAAGGCCACGCTGCGCCGCCGCCGGCGCGGCAGCCCGCCCGGCGTGATCTCGTGCACCGTGGACGACTGACCGGTCGGTGTCGGGTCCGCGGCCGGCAGCGGTTCGGCCTCGGCGACCGGGGCGGCCGGTGCCGCGGCGAGGCTCACCGGGGCGGGGGCGGCGTTGCCGCTCGCGACCGCGGCGGGCACCGGGGCGACCTCGATCGGTGTGGAAATCGGTGGAGCCGTGACGCTTTCGAGGTTGTCGGGCCGCGCG
Organism: Nocardia mikamii NBRC 108933; assembly: GCF_001613505.1. GTDB lineage: Bacteria > Actinomycetota > Actinomycetes > Mycobacteriales > Mycobacteriaceae > Nocardia > Nocardia mikamii. The sequence goes on along the minus strand of NZ_BDCM01000013.1, from coordinate 639,119 downwards.
GCCAGCAGTCCCTCGGGTACGTAGACCATCGCGCGCATACCACCGTAGATATTGGGTCCGTCGATGTACACGGTGAAGCCGTAGCGGCGGGCCAGCGCGGCGATGCCCGGGAAACCCACCCGCGGGGTCGGGCCCAGCTGGTGGATGTCGACGGTGCGCTCGCCGGCGAGGACCTGGCGGGCCTCTTCCATCTGCTCGGGGTTCATCCGCACACCGGCGTCGTCGATGATCACCGTCAGGCCGTGGTGGCCTTCCTGGAAGGTGACGTCCACGAACGAGGTCGGCGGCGAGTACCGCAGCGCGTTGTCCAGCAGCGTGGCCAGCGTGTGCACCAGCGGTTCGACCGCACGGCTGATGATCACCCGGTCGAGCTGCTGCGGCCGGATCCGGGTGAAGTCGCGGACACGGCCGATCGCGCCGCCGACGATGTCGGTCAGCGACTGCTGCGGCCAGCGGCGGCCGGGCAGACCACCGCAGACGATCACGTACGACTGCGCCTGGCGGATCATCTGCTGGACGCTGTGGTCGATGCGGATCAGCGTCTCGTAGACGTCGTCACCGCGGTGCTGGCGCAGTGCGGCGCTCACCACCTGGCCGACGTCGGCGCCCAGGCTGACCACGGAGGTGCCGAACGCGCGCACCGCGGCGCTGGTCGCCTCGCGGGAGGCGTTCTCGACCTGTTCGCGGATGCTGGCCTCGGTGGCGGAGATCGCCTGCTGCTTCTCGTAATCCAGCTCATGGCTGGTGCGTTCATGGGTTTCGGCGGCCACTCGGTGCAGGTCGTCGGCGTAACGCTCGGTCAGCCGCTGCAGCAGCTGGGCGAAGCGAGAACCGCCGCGGTCGATCGCGGGCAATTCGACCGTCGATTCGGCGCGGCGCACCGAGTCGGCCACCAAACCCATTGTGGTGCTCGTGAAATGTTCGAGCTCGTCCTCGTGGGCGCGCAATTCCGCCTCGGCACTGCGGGCGCGGGCGCGCTGCTGCGACGCGTAATACGCGGCATACAGAGCTCCCGCGATCGTCAGTATCAGAATTGCGGCGAGGATCCACGAAAGAGTCACGGCGGTAGCTTGATTCATCAGTTCCCTCGGTGCCGGATTTCCGGCCGCTTCGTCCTTCCCTACTCGACGACCGCGAACGACGCGGCCGGGATAACACTCAGGTCGGACGGCGGGAACGCGGCAGGCAGGATGATACTGCACCTAACCTGAATGGGACCTCGAAGCGCTTACCGGACAGGCGAATTCACCATCGACTTACCGGCGGAGGATCCCGATCGGCCCCAGCACCCGACGACAGCAAAGATAGCAGCAATTCCGGGTGGCAGCGACCGATTCGTTATCTACGGCTCGGTAGGGAATATGTTCATCGCCGGTGTTTCGGACTCGGCGGGTTCGCCGGGCCTCGATTCACCTCGAAAGACGCCGCGACGGCGTGCAGCGCGGTGGCGACGGCGAGGTGTAACCGCAGGTCTTCGGGTGCGTGATCATCGACGGCCCAGGTTATTTCCTCCATCGCCCGCAGAAACGCCCACCGCCATGCTCGCCCGGGGTCGACGCCGGTGGCCGCGGCGGTGGCGGTGACCATTCGTTTCGCGTGCTCGGCGGTCGGCAAGCGCTGAATCCGAATCATGATCAGGAAGCCGATATCGAATGCGGCCTCGCCGAGATACGGTTTCGGGTCGATCAGCAGCCACGGCTCCCGTTCGGCGGCAACGATATTGCCCAGGTGGGTATCGCGATTGACGACGACCAGCGGTTCGTGCGGCCGGGACAGTTCGGCGCATCGAGCCACCGCGGCGTCCAGCAGGGTGGACGGAACGGCGTGGGTCAGTTCGGGTTTCGGCCGTCCGAAGCGGACCGTCCAGTCGGCGACCAGGGCGGAAACGGTGGGAATGTCCGGATAGCCGTCGGGAAGCGCGACGGGCGGGCGGCGCAGACGCCGATACAAGCGGCAGGCCAGATCGACTTTGTCCGCATGTTCCGACAGACCTTCCAGGCTGGGGAATCCGGGCTGCGCCAGCAGTGGCGTACCCGGCCGCGCCCACTCCAGCAGCAGGGCGCCGCTGCCGGGATCGTAGGCGTGCAGGCGGACCGCCCCGTCGCCGTCGTAGCAGTACAACCCGGCCGCCTCACCCACGTTCTCCTCGTCGACCACCGGAATCTTCAGCACCGCCACCGAATCGTCGGCGCGGCGGACGGGAGCGGCATAGGAATGGGTGCCACCGGCGAACGCGGAGCCGAGCAACGTCAGTTGCCAGAGCGCGCACAGAGTCTCGACGCGCGCGGGGAGTTCGGCGAGCCAGGTCCGGCCGCGCGCGCCGAAGACCGTGGTGACGGTCTCGACGACCTCGGGTGGGAGCGCGATCGGCGGTCCGGTCGGAGTCGGCACCGCCTCAGCCTGGTCGAGCGCGGCGGGGGAGCGCAAGCGGATTACCGCCTGCCCGTAGGGGTTCCGGGTGATGTTCCCCGGCGCGTGGCGAGGGTCGCCTCTAGGCTTGGCCCGTGGGAAACGAGCACGTGCGGGCCTCGGACGCGGACCGGGAGAAGATCGTCGAGCGATTGCGCTCGGCGATGGACGAGGGGCGATTGAATCTCGCCGAATTCGACGACCGGGTCCAGCAGGTCTATGCCGCGCGCACCTACGGGGAGTTGTCGCCGATCCTGTCGGATCTGCCGGCGGTACGGGAGCGGCCGGACGCCGCCCGCGCCGGGCGGGTGCCGCCCTGGGTGCTGATCATGTGGACCCCTTGGGTCTTCGTCAACATCCTGTGCGTCGTGATCTGGCTGGCCACCGGCGCCGGCTACTTCTGGCCGTTCTGGGTCGAGGTGCCGTGGGGGCTCGCGCTGTGCATACCGACCGTCATCGGCATCACCGTCGGCAGGAACCAGGCGCCGCGTCCGCTGGACTGAACCGCGCGAACGCAGACGGCTCGCCGAACCGATACCGCGAGGTACCGATTCGGCGAGCCGTACTCCCTGCAGGGGTCTCGATCAGCCCTTGTGGGTCTTGACCGCCTCGGTCAGCTGCGGCGCGACGTTGAACAGGTCGCCCACGATGCCGTAGTCGCTGATCTCGAAGATCGGCGCTTCTTCGTCCTTGTTGACGGCGACGATGGTCTTCGAGGTCTGCATGCCGGCGCGGTGCTGGATCGCGCCCGAGATGCCCAGGGCCACATACAGCTGCGGCGACACGGTCTTACCGGTCTGGCCGACCTGGAACTGGCCCGGGTAGTAGCCCGAGTCGACGGCGGCACGCGAGGCGCCGACCGCGGCACCCAGCGCGTCGGCCAGCGGCTCGACGACCTTGTGGAAGTTGTCCTCGCTGCCGACGCCGCGGCCACCGGAGACCACGATGGTGGCCTCGGTGAGTTCCGGACGGTCGCCACCGACGACGGGCTCGCGGGAGGTCACCTTGGTGACGCCCTCTTCCTGAGCCGGAACCTCGACGGTGACCTTCTCGCCGGCGCCGGCCTGCGGGGCCGCCTCGATCGCGCCCGGGCGCACCGAGATCACCGGCACGTCGCCGGTGGCCTTGGCGTCCACGGTGAACGCGCCACCGAAGATGGAGTGCACGGCGGTGCCGTCGTCCTTGACGTCGATGACGTCCACCAGCAGGCCCGAGCCGATGCGGGCGGCCAGGCGACCCGACACCTCCTTGCCCTCGGCGGAGGCGGCGACCAGGACGGCGGCCGGCGACGCCGACTCGACCAGACCGGCCAGCACGTCGACCTTCGGGGTGACCAGGAAGCCCTCGACGTCGTCGGACTCGGCGACGTAGATCTTCTCGGCACCGGCCGAGGTCAGCGCGTCGGCCAGCTTGTCGGCGGTGCCGGGCGCACCCAGCACGACCGCGGCCGGGGTGCCCAGCGTGCGGGCGGCGGTGAGGAGTTCGGTGGTGACCTTCTTGGGGGCCCCTTCGGCGTGCTCGACGAGCACGAGTACTTCTGCCATGTTGGTTCTCCTGAAGTCTGTGGTGATTGCGCTCGGTGGGCTCAGATGATCTTCTGGCCGATGAGGTACTGCGCGACCTGGTTGCCGCCCTCGCCCTCGTCGACGACCTTCTCGCCCGCGGTGCGCGGCGGCTTGGGAGTAACAGCGGTGACACCCGTTCCCGCATTGCCCACGCCGACGGTCGACGGGTCGATGCCCAGGTCGGCCAGGGTGAACGTCTGCACTTCCTTCTTCTTCGCGGCCATGATGCCCTTGAAGGAGGGGAAGCGGGGTTCGTTGATCTTCTCGGTGACCGAGACGATGGCGGGCAGGTTCGCCTCGAGTTTGAACACGCCCTCGTCGGTCTCGCGCTCGCCGGAGATCTTGTCGCCGTCGACGGTCAGCTTGCGCAGGTGGGTGAGCTGCGGGATGCCCAGGTACTCGGCGATGATGGCCGGCACGGCGCCGGCGCGGCCGTCGGTGGCCTCGTTACCGGCGATGACGAGCTCGATGCCTTCGATCTGGCCCAGCGCACCGGCGAGCACCCACGCGGTCTGCACGGCGTCGGAACCGTGGATGGCCTCGTCCTTGACGTGGATGGCCTTGTCGGCACCCATGGACAGCGCCTTGCGGATGGCCTCGGTGGCACGCTCGGGACCCATGGCGAGCACGGTGACCTCGCCGCCCTGGGCTTCCTTGATCAGCAGAGCCTCTTCGACGGCACGCTCGTTGATCTCGTCCAGGATCGCGTCGGCGGCCTCCCGGTCGAGGGTGTAGTCACCATCGCTGAGCTTGCGCTCGGACCAGGTGTCGGGAACCTGCTTGATCAGTACGACGATGTTCGGCATTGGTCTTCGTCGACCTCCTGTTCTGGTGGCACGTGAGGTGGGGTCGCACGATCGGGTGGCCGTACGTCCACGTGAAAAGCTCCGTCACATCTAAAGCTCCGTCCGGGAGATTACCCTACATTAAGTTACTCACGGGTAACTTAGGGTGTGATGTTCTCCATGGCCGGTCCGGGCGCCGGTGTGATACAGGCAACCGCTAACCTCGTCCCAATGAGTGAGGCTGTCGTCTCCCCGGTGAGCGGGGAGTCTGCCGGGGTGGAGTCGCTGCCACTGACCGGCGAACGGACCGTGCCGGGTATCGCGGAGGAGAACTACTGGTTCCGCCGACACGAGATCGTCTACGCGCGCCTGCTCGAACGCTGCGGCGGGGCAACGGTTCTGGAGGCGGGTTCCGGCGAGGGCTACGGCGCGAACATGATCGCCGACGTCGCCACCCGGGTGATCGGGCTGGACTACGACACCAGCGCGGTGGAACACGTGCGTGCGGCCTACCCCCGGGTCGAGATGATCCAGGGCAATCTCGCCGACCTGCCGCTCGACGACGCCTCGGTAGACGTGGTGGTGAACTTCCAGGTCATCGAACATCTCTGGGATCAGGGGCAATTCCTGCGTGAATGCCTGCGGGTGTTGCGTCCCGGCGGGCAGTTGCTGATCAGCACGCCGAACCGGATCACCTTCTCGCCCGGTCGCGATACGCCGTTGAACCCCTTTCACACTCGCGAACTGAACGCCGCCGAACTGGCGGAACTGCTGGAGCAGGCCGGATTCCGCGTCGACGTGATGGCCGGTGTCCATCACGGCCCGGCGCTGGTCGCCCTCGACGAACAGTGGGGCGGCTCGTTCATCGACGCGCAGATCGAACGGGCGCTGGCCGGTGAACCCTGGCCCGCCGAACTCACCGCGGCGGTGGCCGGTGTGCGCACCGGCGATTTCGAATTGCGCCCCGCACCCGGGTCGGTCGTCCCGGCGTGGGATCCGGATATCGATGCCAGCCTCGATCTGGTCGCCGTCGCGGTGAAGCCGTGAGCGATTCGCGGGCGGTGCCGGGCCGGTTCAGCCTGGTCCTGCATTCCCATCTGCCCTGGCTGTTGCATCACGGACGCTGGCCCGTGGGTGAGGAATGGCTGTATCAATCGTGGGCGGCGTCCTATCTGCCCGTCGCCCGGGTATTGAGAACCCTTGCCGCGGAAGGACGTTCGCATCTGCTCAGCTTCGGCATCACGCCGGTGCTGGCCGCGCAGCTCGACGACCCGCACGCGCTGGCGGCCATGCACCACTGGCTGGGAAACTGGCAGATGCGTGCCGACGAGGCGTCGATGGCCGGCAAGCGCGAACTGGGCGGCTACGAACATGCACTGGCCGCCGAGGCGCTCGCCGATTTCGAACAGCGGTGGCGGCACGGCGGTTCGCCGGTGTGGCGGGAGCTGATCGAGGCCGAGGCGATCGAACTGCTGGGCGGTCCGCTCGCGCATCCGTTCCAGCCACTGCTGGATGCACGCCTGCGCGACTTCCAGTTGCGCGAAGGTCTGGCCGATGCACGGCATCGCTGGGGGCGCACCCCGGCGGGGATCTGGGCGCCCGAATGTGGCTTCACCCCGGGGATGGAACAGGGCTATGCCGCGGCGGGTGTGACGCATTTCATGGTCGACGGTCCGGCGCTGCGCGGCGACACCACCCTGGGCCGGCCCGTGTGGGACAGCGATGTGGTCGCGTTCGGGCGGGATCTGCAGGTCAGCTATCGGGTGTGGTCGCCGAAATCGGGCTACCCGGGCCAGGCTCACTACCGCGACTTCCACCACTACGACCACGAGACCGGTCTCAAACCGGCCCGCGTCACCGGCAAGCAGGTCGCCGGTCCGGACAAGGCGCCCTATGATCCCGCGGCCGCCGCGGCGGCGATCGAACGCGATGTCGCCGATTTCGTGGCGACCGTGCGCGAGCGGCTGATCACCGAATCCGAGCGGATCGGCCGGCCGGCGCTGGTGGTCGCGGCCTTCGACACCGAACTGTTCGGCCACTGGTGGCACGAGGGTCCGCAGTGGCTGGAACAGGTGTTGCGCGCCCTGCCCGAGGCAGGCGTCACCGTCGGCACCCTGGCCGATGCCCGGGCGGACGGATTCGTCGGCGCACCGGTCGAGCTGGCCGACTCGTCGTGGGGGTCGGGGAAGGACTGGCGGGTGTGGGCCGGCGATCAGGTCCGCGACCTGGTCGACCTCAATGCCGAGATCGTGCGCGCGGCCCTGGACACGCTGGACAAGATGGCCGCGCAGTCCGACGGTCTGCGTGATCCGGTCGCCGATCAGCTGCTGCGCGAGGCGATTCTGGCCGTGTCCAGCGACTGGGCGTTCATGGTCAGCAAGGACTCCGCGGCCGGATACGCCCGCGATCGCGCGCATCAGCACGCGCACGCCGTCCGCGAGATCGCCGCGGCCGTCACCGCGGGCCAACTCGCCAAAGCACGGCAGTTGGCGGCAGGATGGTACGCGGCCGACGGATTCTTCCCCGCTCTCGACGCGCGACGACTCGACGCACGCGGTACGGACATCCCCGCAGTCGGTCACGGCTCGGCGGGAGCAACAGAAGGACCGGCATGAAGATCTTGATGGTGTCGTGGGAGTACCCACCGGTAGTTGTCGGTGGGCTCGGCCGGCACGTCCATCATCTGGCCGTCGAACTGGCGGCCGCCGGTCACGAGGTCGTCGTTCTCGCGCGCCGGCCGATGGGCACCGATGCCACGACGCATCCCACCCACACCTTCATCGAGGAACGGGTGCTGGTGGTCGCGGTCGCCGAGGATCCGCCCGCCTTCGACTTCGGCGAGGATATGCTCGCCTGGACGTTGGCCATGGGGCACGCGATGGTCCGCGCCGGTATCGCACTGAGCAAACCGGGTATCGCCGAGGGCTGGACGCCGGATGTGGTGCACGCCCACGACTGGCTGGTCGCGCATTCGGCCATCGCCCTGGCCGAGTACTACGACGTGCCGCTCGTCTCCACCATCCACGCCACCGAGGCGGGCCGGCACAGCGGCTGGGTCTCGGGCCGCGTCAACAAGCAGGTCCATTCGGTCGAATGGTGGCTGGCTCGCGAATCCGACGCTCTCATCACCTGTTCGGCCTCGATGCAGGACGAGGTGGAGAAGCTCTACGGTCCCGAACTGGTGCCGGTGACGGTGATCCGCAACGGAATCGACGTGGGGGCGTGGACGTTTCGCGATCGGGCGCCGCGGTCGGGTCCGCCGCGACTGCTGTATGTGGGCCGGCTCGAATACGAGAAGGGCGTCCAGGACGCCATCGCCGCGCTGCCGCGGATCCGGCGCGCGCATCCGGGCGCCACGCTGACCATCGCGGGTGTGGGCACGCAGTTCGAATGGTTGCGCGAGCGCGCGCGAGTCCATCGGGTGGCCCGCGCGGTGAATTTCGCCGGCCGCCTGGACCACGCGGAACTGCTGGGCTGGCTGCACGGCGCCGACGCGATCGTGCTGCCCAGTCGCTACGAGCCGTTCGGCATCGTCGCCCTGGAGGCCGCGGCGGCCGGAACGCCGCTGGTGACCTCCACCGCGGGCGGCCTCGGTGAGCTGGTGATCGACGGCGTCACCGGGGCCTCGTTCGAACCGGCGGACGTGACCGGACTGGTCGAGGCGGTGACGGCCGTCCTCGACGATCCGATCGCGGCGCAGCAGCGCGCCTACGCGGCCCACGATCGGCTGACCGCCGATTTCGCCTGGGATGTGGTGGCGGCGGAGACGATTCAGGTCTACCAGGCCGCCAAGCGCCGGGTCCGCAACCCGCTGGGCCGCCCGGTGATCACCGAACGCCCACTGCCGGAACGGGATCCGAACAACCCGTTGTGATCGGCCGGGGCGCGGCGGCGGCCGCCGGGCGGCGGGGGCAGAATTTTCCTATGGCTGTTCCGACGACTCGACTGCTAGTGCTGGCCCTGGTGCGGCTGCTGCAACCCGTGCACGGCTACGACGTGCGGCGTGAGCTGCTGTCCTGGCATGCCGACGAATGGGCCAACGTCAAACCCGGCTCGGTCTACGGTGCGCTGAACACTCTGCAACGCGACGGACTCATCACCGTCGAGGGCGTCGGCCAGGACGGCGCGCGACCGGAACGGACCTCGTATCGGCTGACGTCCGAGGGGGAGAAGGTGCTCGCCGATCTGATCCGGGAGGGTTTGTGGTCGGCCGAGCAGCCGAAACATCCGTATCACGCGGCGGTGGCGTTGTTCCCGTTCGCGCCGCGCGGCGATGTGATCGCGGCGTTGCGCAGCCGCATTCTGAAGTTCGAGGCCGATCTGGGCTACTTCGAGCGGGAGGAGCGGCGGATCCTGTCCGGCAGCGGCGATCCGACCGAAACCGAGCCGTATCACGTGGCCGACGCGATCGCGCTGGCCGCCGCCCACACCCGTGCGGACCTGGAGTGGTCGCGAAAAACCCTGCGGCGCATCGAGAACGGCGAACTCGACGTCTGGTCCGCGGCACCGTACACCCTCTTCGACCATCCGCAACAGGACGCCGGAGCCGCAATTGATCAAGACTGAATAGTAAAGCTTGACTATTTGGGTCGTCGTTCCTACCGTGAGCGGTATGGAAACGACGGCTACCGTTCGTGACCGCACCCGCACCTCGGCGATCCGACTGCGGGGGCTGGCACGGACGTTCACGACGAAATCAGGACCGGTGCAGGCCGTGAACGGCTTGGACTTCGAGGTCCGCGAGGGCGAGATCGTGGGACTGCTGGGTCCCAACGGCGCCGGTAAGACCACCACCCTGCGGATGATCGCGACGCTGCTCGCGCCGACCGCGGGCCAGGCGCAGATCGCCGACGCCGATCTGCGCCGAGCCCCGCGTGAGGTGCGCGCCCGCATCGGGTACGTCGCCCAGGGCGGTATGACCAACGACGAGGAGTTGGTGATCGACCAATTGGTCCTGCAGGCAAGGCTTTTCGGGCTGAGCAAGGCGCAGGCCACGCAGAGCGCCGAACATCTGCTGCGGACGCTGGAATTGGACGGACTCGGCCGTCGCCGCTGCCGCGAACTGTCCGGCGGGCAGCGCCGCCGCGTCGATATCGCACTCGGCCTGGTACATCGGCCGCGGCTGGTCTACCTGGACGAACCGACCACCGGACTGGACCCGCAGAGCCGCGCGAACCTCTGGGACCACGTGCGGCGGTTGCGGTCCGAGGGCACGACGATCGTGCTCACCACGCATTATCTGGAGGAAGCCGACGCGCTGTGCGACCGGATCCTGGTCATGGATCACGGCGGCATCGTCGCCTCCGGTACCCCGGACGAGCTGAAACAGCGGATCTCCGGCGATGTGATCAGCCTCGACATCGCCGAGGCGCAAGCCGATCTCGCGATCGAGATCGCCGATTCGGTGCTGGAGTTGCGCTCCAAACTGCGTGCCGACGGACTGGTGCATCTGACGGTGGCGCGCGGCGATGCCGCCGTCGTGCCGCTGCTGCGCGCACTGGACGAGCACGGCATCGTGCCCGGTGCGCTGACCGTGAAACGACCGAGCCTCGACGACGTCTTCCTCACCGTCACCGGGCGTTCGCTGCGGGAGGGACGATGAGTTTTCTGCGGGAGACCGGGCTGGTGTTCTGGTCGCAACTGCGCACCCAGCTGCGCAATCCGGTGTGGGTGATCATCGGATTGAGTCAGCCGGTGTTGTACCTGGTGCTGTTCGGTCCGCTGGTGAAGGCGATCGCACCCGCGCTGGGTGCCGACACCGATCCCTGGAAGGTGCTGACGCCGGCATTGGTGATTCAGGTCGGGCTGTTCGGCTCCATGTTCGCGGGGTTCGCGATGGTGCAGGAACTGCGGGCCGGCGTGATCGAACGCCAGCGCGTCACCCCGGCCAACCGGGGCGCACTGCTGGTGGGCCGGGTGCTCAAGGACATGGTCGTGCTGATCGTGCAGGCACTGGTCCTGGTCGCGGTCGCGATGGCGGCGTTCTCGTTGCGCCCCAACGTTTTCGGTCTGATCGCCTCGGTACTGCTGATTTCGGTGATGGCGGCCGGGCTGGCCTCGGGCTCCTATGCGCTGGCACTGTGGGCGCGTTCGGAGGACACGCTGGCATCGGTGCTGAACAGTGTCTCGGTGCCCCTGATGCTGCTGTCGGGCATTCTGCTGCCGATGAGCCTGGCGCCGCACTGGCTGCGGATCATCGCCGACGTCAATCCGTTCCAGCACACCGTCGAGGCCGCGCGGGCACTGTTCCGCGGTGATTTCGGGGTCACCGAGGTCTATCTGGGTACCGGTCTGACGGTGGCGGTCGCCGTCCTGCTGATGGTGGTCGGCGCTCGCAGCTTCGCGCGCGAGAACGCCTGAGCCGCTGCTCACCGCCGCCGCGCCGGTGCTCCGGTGCGGCGGTTTCGGGCGCGTGGGCCAACTCGGGGGAACGACGCAGTGAACGTTCGGTGTGACGGGGATCTCGTTCACCGGACTGGCATTCGCTCGACACTCGAACGTCGCCGCCTCGCCGAATCGGACTGGCTTCATCGACATCATGACGCCATCGTCCGTGCTGAACCCGACCCGCACGACAGGCCCAGGGGTGGCGGCGCCACAGTACTCCCTGGTTGTGTCCTCCGATCTCGACCATCGCCGCGCCGCGCAGCGGCTGCGCTACCGGGTGTTCGCCGGCGAACCCGGATTCGACATTCCCTTCAGTGCCGAGGGCCTGGACGCCGACCGGTTCGACGAGCACTGCGACCATCTGCTGGTCCGCGACGAGGCGTCCGGCGACTTCGTCGGCTGCTATCGGATGCTGCCGCCGGACAAGGTGAGCGCGGCCGGCGGGTACTACACGGCGACCGAATTCGATCTGAGCGCCATGGATCCCGAGGGGCGCCGGATCGTCGAAATGGGCCGCGCCTGTGTGGTTCCGGACCATCGCAACGGCTCGGTGCTGACGCTGATGTGGGCCGGAATCCTGCACTACATCCAGCTCACCGGCTACGACTGGGTGATGGGATGCGTCTCGGTGCCGATGCGCGACACCCCCGCCGATCCGCCCGGCGCCAACGTCGCCGCGGTGCGGGACCTGTTGCTGAGCAAGCACGCCGGCGATCCGGCCCGCCGCGTGCGCCCCTACCGCCCGGTCGTGGTCGACGGCCGCGGCCTCGACGAACTGGCCGCCCCGGCCCGGCCGAAACTTCCCCCGCTGCTGCGCGGTTACCTGCGCCTGGGCGCCGAGATCTGCGGTGAACCGGCCCACGACCCGGATTTCGGCGTCGCGGATTTCGTCGCCCTCCTGGGCCTGGAAACCATCAACACCCGCTACCTGGAACGCCTGCAGAGCGCCGCGGGAGCCATGGACGCTCGTGCGGCGGACGCCGACGCCGCGCGGGCCCGCGGTACGGGCGGAGGAGCACGATGACCGAGACAACCGATTTACGAAGCAGCGCGGACACCGTCGGCCGGACAATGGCCGACCCCGCCGGCACGGCGGAGGCGCCGTTCGATCCTCGGCCGGTGACGGAACCGCCGGCGGTCCACGCGTGGATGCCCGCGAGTCCGTGCGGCGCCGGCTGTGTGGCCGTGCCCGATACCGCGGGTGCGGTGCGGAGTGTGGTGCGGATCGCGGGTGTGCTGGGGTTGCTGGTGGCGTTTCCGATGGTCAATGTGGTGACGCCGGCTGCCCGCCGGACGGGCTTGCATCGTCGGTACGCACGGGCCGTATTGCGCTGCTGCGGAATCGCTTTGCGCGTCGTCGACGAGCGCGGTGCGGACGCAGAGGGTACCTCGTACCGCACGGGTGCGGTGCGAGGCGGCGGCGGCCCGGGTGATTCCGGGCGCGGCCTGCTGGTAGTGGCCGGGCACGTGGGATGGGCCGATGTGCTGGCGTTGGCGGCGGTCTCGCCGATGGGCTTCGTGGCCCGCGGTGATCTGGTGTCGTGGCCGGTGCTGGGGCAACTGGCCCGGCTCATGCGCGTGATCCCGATCGATCGGGAGCGGTTGCGGCAGTTGCCCGAGGTGATCGCGGCGATGTCGGCGCGGCTGGCGGCGGGGGAGCGGGTCGGCATGTTCCCCGAGGGCACCACCTGGTGCGGCCGGGCCCACGGCCGGCTGCGCCCCGCCCTGTTCCAGGCCGCGGTCGACACCGCCACGCCGGTACAGCCGATCCGGCTGCGCTATCTGGACCCCACCGGCGAGACGTCGACGGTCCCCGGCTTCGTCGGCGTGGACACCTTCATCGACTCGGCCCGCCGCGTCCTGCGCGCCAAGGGGATCGTCGCCGAACTCGTCCTGCTGCCGATCGAGGAACCGGGCAGCGACCGCCACGACCTGGCCGAGCGCTGTGATCGCGCCATCCGCGGCCGCACCGAAGTGCGTATCGACGCCCACGCGACGGCCATCGGCACCGGCCCGACCCGCGAGATCGTCGTCGCCGAAGCGGCCTCCTGACCGCAACCGGGAAGGTCGTCGCGCCGAGCCCGGCGGCCGGTGCGCTCAGTCGTGCGGGATCAGGCGGTGGGCGGTCAGGACGATATGGTCGACGCGACTGCGCAGGGCGGTGTTCTCGCCGTTCAGGCGGCGGAACTCGCGCATGAACTGCGCGGCCAGATCCCGCAGCTTGGTGTTGGTCTCCTGGGAACGCCAGCTCAGCACCCGGAACGCCTGTTCGGGGCTGATGCCGTAGGCCAGCGTCAGCGCGCCCTTGGCCTGTTCGATCACCGCGCGCGACTCGATCACCTCGGGCAGCACCTCCGACAGCGCATCGTTGCGCTCCTCGGCGATCGTCTCGGTGACGTCGACGAAATATCCACTGGCTCCGACCACCGTGCCGTCGTCGCCGGTGAGCTGTTCGCCGACGACGATGATCTCGTGGGTGTCTCCGCCGGTGTCGACGATGCGGTGCTGACCGCAGATCGGCTCGCCGGTTTTCACCGAGACCGCGATGCGCGCCGCCAGTTCCTCCCGGTCGTCCGGGTGTTTGTGCGACACGAGCAGTTCGGTGGTGGGTTCGGTATCGGCGCTCGGATACCCGTACATCTGCGCCGCCTCGTCCGACCATTCCCAGCGCTGATCGGCGAACCAGAATCGGAACCAGCCGACATGATCGCAAGGTTGTGTGCCGAGCACGCTCGTCAAGGGGTCGAGCGGCGCGACGCGCGGCGACTGTTCCGTACTCACCTTCACAGTATCCGCTGTGTTGCGGTCGGTCGTTACACCAGGTCGGACGGGATGTGACGTGCCCCGCGCGCGTTATCTGTTTGGTATGAGGGTTTCGGGGCATCTTTTCGTCGGTACACAGCACATCCAACTCGAGAGGACCGGGACAGTCGTGGTTGCGTTGCTCATGGTGATCGGCTCGGTATCACTGATCGTCATCGCGGTGCATGCGGCGGTGGTCGCGGTGTGGACGGCGAAATTGCGCCTTCGGCGCACCTCCGCCGCCCTGCGCGCGGCGGCGCCTCTCGTTGCGAAAACTGTTGTCCAGCAGCCTCTTCTCCGGCCTCGGGCCGGTGCCGACGCGACGTCCTGATCGTGGCCTGCCCCCCGGTGCGCGCAGCGTGTTCGGCCGGGGTCCGATAGGATCGGCAAGCCTCACGGTCGAAAAACGGGCCGCTGAGCAAGTCGGCGTGCGCTCGGGCCGCCACTTCGTTGATCGGAGGCAGCATTGTCGAAGCGTGCCGTCCCAGGCACGGTTGCTGTTCCCTCGTCGCGGTCCGAAGCAGCCGGTGCGCTGCGGGCCGACACCGTGCGCATTCGTCGCATCGACGGCGCTCCGCGGCCCCGCACGGTCGCGGTGACGGAACAGACCCCGCGGTTTCGCGATGTATCCAGCCGTTCCGCGGGCTACTCGTCCGAGGGTCCGAAATCCGCATCCGTTCGAGACGAGAGCCGCGGCGCCACCGCGCGCCCACCCCTCGACGGCGTCACGCCGCTGGGCACCGCGTCGCCGCTCGGGCAGACGATCCTGCTGGTCGAGGACGACCCGGGTGATGCCCTGCTGGTCGAGGAACTCGTCGCCGACGGGGCGCCCGGGGTGCGCCTGGAACATGTGCGCTCGCTCGCCGAAGCGGGGGCGTGGCTGGCCGCGGGCCTGCCCGACTGCGTGCTGCTCGATCTGAATCTGCCCGACTCCCACGGCCTGGACGCGCTCGCGCGGTTGCGGGAATACACCGATCAGGTCGCGGTCGTGGTGATGACCGGCCTGGACGAAGAACAGACCGGGCTGGCCGCGATGGCGGCCGGGGCGCAGGACTATCTGGTGAAGGGCCGGGTCGAGCCGGAGTGGTTCGGCCGAGCCGTGCGCTATGCGATTCAGCGCAAACAGGCCGAGCGCACCACCGCGGCCCTGCGCGCGAGCACCATGCGCGCCCAGGAGAACGCGCGCCTGGAACGCGGACTGCTCCCCAAACCGCTGTTGCGCGGCGCGCCGATCGTCGATGTGGTCTCCCGGTATCGTCCCGGTCGCGCGCATTCGCTGCTCGGCGGCGATTTCTACGACGTAGTCCAGGAGGCCGACGGCACGGTGCACGCGCTGATCGGCGATGTGGCCGGTCACGGCCCGGACGAGGCCGCGATCGGCGTGGGCCTGCGATTGGCTTGGCGCACACTGGTATTCAGCGGCATCACCGGACCTCGTCAGCTGCGACTGCTGGAGGAGGTACTGGTCGCCGAGCGCACCGGCCCGCAGACGTTCGCCACGCTCACCACGCTGTACGCCCCGCCCGGCCGAGGCGCCGTCGAGGTGATCCGGGCCGGTCACCCCGGCATGCTCGTGCATTCGCCGACCGGCACCGAATGGCTGGAGGTTCCGGGCGGACCGGCGCTCGGCTTCATGCCGGGCCTCGCGGACTGGCCGGTCACCGAGGTGACCGTGCCCCCCGGTACCGGGCTGGTGCTGTTCACCGACGGCCTGTTCGAGGTGCGTACCGGCACCGGTGGCTGGCTGGGCGAGGACGGTCTGCTGGCCATGGCGAAGGGGGTGTCGGTCGAACAGCCCGGACGCTATCTCGATGAACTGCTGGGGCAGGTCGAATCCGCGGCCGCCCCGGCGGGCGGACTCGACGACGATCTGGCGATCGTCTATCTGCGCTGGCACGGGGGTGAGCAGATCCGGTGAACGACGTCCGACACCGCGACGGGATCGTCGGCCGGCTCACCGCGCAGACGTGGTTTCAGCTGGTCCTCGCCCTGATGCTCGTGGTGGTGATCGCCGGTGCGATCGCCGCCGCGCAAGTGATATCCCGCACCGACGCCATCGAAGACCGGCTGCTCGATCGTGCCCAGCCCGCCGCGACCGAGGCATACCGCCTGCAGGCGGCCCTGATCAACCAGGAAACCGGCCTGCGCGGTTACGCGATCTCGGCCGACGAGCAATTCTTGCAGCCCTACAACAAGGGTGTCGCCGACCAGACGGCCGCCGCGGCACGGTTGCGTGAGGTGGCCGCCGGCCACACCACGCTGCTCGATGATCTGGACGCCGTCGAGGCGGCCGCGCAGCGCTGGCGCACCGAATACGTGCAGCCGATGATCGCGGCGGCGGGCAAGGTGTCGCCGGCCGAATCCGCCGCCATGGTCACTCGGGGCAAGGCCCTGTTCGACGAGATACGCAAGAAGTTCGCCGTGCAGAACGCGGATTCGGCGGCCGCGATCGCCCGGGACCGCCACGACCTGGACCACGCGCGCACCCTGCGCGACGGTGTGCTGATCGCGGTGGTCGTCCTCATCCTGCTCACCGGCCTGGCGCTGACCGTGCTGATCCGGCGGCTGGTCGCCCGCCCGCTCGACGATCTCACCGAAGCGTCCCGGCGGGTGTCGGCCGGCGAATTCCATCATCACATCGAGGCGCACGGACCGGCCGACCTGGCAACCGTCGCCGAAGCGGTCGAGGAGATGCGCGTGCGCATCGTCTCCGAACTGGGGTCCTCGCGGGCGCAGGAGGAGCTGCTCGCACAGCAGGCCGACGATCTGGATCGCCAGACGGTGCAGCTGCGCCGCTCGAATGCCGAGCTGGAGCAGTTCGCCTACGTCGCCTCCCACGACCTGCAGGAGCCGCTGCGCAAGGTCGCCGCGTTCTGCCAGCTGCTGGAGAAGCGCTACGGCGATCAGCTCGACGAGCGGGCCAAGCAGTACATCGATTACGCCGTCGACGGCGCCAAGCGGATGCAGCGGCTGATCAACGATCTGCTGACCTTCTCGCGCGTGGGCCGGGTGATCGAGGGCAACGAGATCGTCGCCTTGGACTCGACGTTGAATTCGGCGCTGGACAATCTGTCCGGCGCGATCGAGGAATCCGGCGCGGTGGTCGAGCGTCCGGAGCAACTGCCCGACGTGGCGGGCCAGCCGACACTGCTGACGATGTTGTGGCAGAACCTCATCGGCAATGCCGTGAAATTCCGGACCCCGGGGACCGCGCCGGTGGTGCGCATCGAGTGCGAGCCGGGCGATCACCCGGACCAATGGCGATTCTCCGTGTCCGACAACGGGATCGGCATTCCGCCGGAATTCGCGGACAAGGTCTTCGTGATCTTCCAGCGTCTGCACAACCGGGAGGATTACACCGGCACCGGCATCGGCCTGGCGCTGTGCAAGAAGATCGTCGAGTACCACGGCGGAGACCTGTGGATCGACACCGAATACACCGGTGGCGCCCGGTTCTGCTTCACGATGGCGACGCAGGCCGCCGCACCCGCATCCACCGAACTCGTATCCGAAGGAGCCGACGCATGACCGCACCGGTGAGCCAGCCCATCGACATCCTGCTCGTGGAGGACGACCCCGGCGACGAGCTGATGACCCGGGAGGCGTTCGAGGACAACAAGATCGGCAATACACTGCACGTCGCCCGCGACGGCCAGGAGGCGCTCGACTTCCTGTACCGGCAGGGGGAATTCGCGCAGGCGCCGCGGCCCGATCTGATCCTGCTCGATCTGAACCTGCCGAAATACGACGGCCGCCAGGTTCTGGAAAAGATCAAATCCGATCCGGACCTCAGCCATATCCCGGTGGTGGTGCTCACCACGTCGGCGGCCGAGGAGGACATTCTGCGCAGTTATCGGCTGCACGCGAACGCCTATGTGACCAAACCGGTCGACCTGGATCAATTCATCGCCGCGATCAAGCACATCGACGAATTCTTCGTTCAGGTCGTCCGGTTGCCACGTCAGCGATGAAGCCGGCGAGAAACGCGCCCGGCGGGCGCCGGATCAGGCCGAGGTGGTCTGCTCCGGCGCGGCCAGCGCGTCCGCGACGGTCGGGAACAGCCGCAGCAACGCGTCCAGCGCGGTCACCTCGATCGGGCGCCGCACCGCGGGCGACGCGACCACCCGCAGGCCTCCCGTCGCGGTGGACTGCGAGGTGGCGAGCAGCACGCTCAGCCCGGCCGATCCGAGGAATCCGACCTCGGTCATGTCCAGCACCACGGCGGTGGGCTCGGCCTGTAGCGCCCGGTCGAGGGCCGATTGCAGCTCCGGCGCGGAGTTCATGTCCACCTCACCGGCCACGGTCACGACCACGGCCGAACCTTCCGTGCGCTGCTCGGTGCGCAGCAGTGGGGACACCCGTTCGCCGCTCATCGGGCCGACCCCAGCGCGAGGCGATTCGTACCGCATTTCGCCACTTCGATACCTCCGGCGTATTCCGATCTGCGCCGCTGTCCGCGGCGTGGCGACGATTCGCCGCTGACCAACATACCCGTTCCGGCGCGATCCGAACGGGGGCCTTCACCGCGATCGGAGGGCGCCGGGCGGGCGCTCGCGTACGCTGTGAAATCGTTTCGCGGCACGATATTTGGGAGCAACGAATGGGCATGGTCGAGAAAGTGTCCCCGGACGCGGGGACCACTGCGGTCGGATTCCAGGTGCCGGCCGACGCGGCGCAATTGATGATGGTCCGGGCATTGACCGAAACCGTCGCTCTGGTCGCCGATTTCGGTATCGACGAGGCCACCGATATCCGTCTGGCCGTCGACGAGGTGGTCAGCGCGCTGATCGTGGACGCGGCCGCCGA
Source organism: Nocardia mikamii NBRC 108933 (assembly GCF_001613505.1). GTDB lineage: Bacteria > Actinomycetota > Actinomycetes > Mycobacteriales > Mycobacteriaceae > Nocardia > Nocardia mikamii. Next base: position 620,365 of record NZ_BDCM01000013.1, on the reverse strand, counting down.
ATCGGTGATCGATTGCACATTCAGCGCGACCGATACCACCATGGACGTGCGCGTCGCCGCCGTCACCACGACCGCGGGCGGCCCGGACACCAACAGCTTCGGCTGGCATATCGTCTCGACGCTGACCCAGTGGGTGAAGACCGAGAGTTCGGACTACGACGCGTCCGTGGGCGGGCACCCGACCGTCGTCGAGTTCCGCTGGGCACGTGGCGGAACCGATGTCGACTGAGAACGGGTCGGGTACCGCCCGCCATCCCGACGGCTACGACGACGTCGCACCGCTGTTCGTCGAGCTCGCCGCCCTGCCGGAGGACGATCCGGAGCACGACCGGCTGCGCGAACGAATCATCAACCGGTGTCTGCCGCTCGCCGAGCACATCGCACGCAAGTTCAGCGGGCGCGGCGAGAACTTCGAGGATCTTCTGCAGATCGCCCGGGTCGGCCTGGTCGCGGCCGTCGACCGGTTCGATCCCACGCAGGGCTCGCCGTTCCTCGCCTTCGCGGTGCCGACGGTGATGGGCGAGGTGCGCCGCCACTTCCGCGATCACACCTGGGCCCTGCGCGTGCCCCGGCGGATCAAGGAGATCCAGACCGCGCTGGGACCGACGGTGGAGACGCTGTCGCAACAACTGGGCCGCATGCCGCGGGCGCGCGAGATCGCCGAGGAGATGGACGCCGATCTGGGCGAGGTGACGCAGGCGCTGATCGCCCGCAACGCCTATCAGACCCAATCGCTGGACACGCCGACCTCGGAGGACGACAGCCGTTCCAATGCGATTCTCGACACGCTGGGCGACGTGGATCCGACGTACGGTGCGATCGATGACACTCTGACCGTGAAGCCGCTCATCGATGCTCTGCCGGAGAAGGAGCGGTACGTGCTGACCATGCGTTTCTTCGGCGGAATGACGCAGGAGCAGATCGCGCGGGAACTCGGCTGTTCCCAGATGCAGGTGTCGCGGATCCTGACCAGAACGCTCAAACAGCTGCGCGAGAAGGCGCTGCGCGACTGAATGTAGGCGCACGGCGCCGCATGGCGCCCGGGAAAGGGGGTATCGCGGATGCCGAGGAGATCATCGAGTGGAGATCATCGGTTGCGATCGGAATGAGGACATGAGCGGATTTCCAGATCCCCCGGGCGACCCCGCCCCAGGGCCCGCGATACGCGAGCCGCACCCGCTACGGGTGGCCCCCTTCGAGGCGAATTTCCCGTCGCAGGCCGACCGGATCGCCGAGGTGCGCCACGATCTGCGGGCCTGGCTCGAGCGCGGGGGAATCGGCTCGGAACAGATCTACGACCTGTTGCTGGCGGTGGACGAGGCGTGCACGAATGCCGTGGAGCACGGCTACCGCGAGGGCGCCGGCATGGTGGGGCTGCGCGGGGAGATCAGCGGGTCGGACCTGTACCTGACCATCGTCGACCACGGCAGCTGGGAACCCCGTGCCGAGGTCCCGGATCCGGTGCGCGGGCGGGGACTGGCGATCATGCGCGCGCTGGTGCGCGACGTCGAGATCACCACCGGCGCCGACGGCACGCGCGTCGCGATGCATACCGAAATCGTCTCGGCGCCAACGGGTTCCGAGTCGACCGCGGGGCTCGACCGGGGATAGCCCGTTAATTCGCCCGCAGAGCGGGTATGCGGTAGGCAGAAGGCGGGCGAGGCGAGCGCCGCGGCGGGATTTTTCGGGCCTCCACCGGGGTTGTACCGGTGCGAGACTTGGGGCGGGGACCCGATTCGAAGGAGGAAGCGTGACCGACACGCGCACGGCGATTCTGGCAGGCGGATGCTTCTGGGGTATGGAGGAGCTGATCCGCAAGCAGCCGGGTGTGATTTCCACGCGCGTCGGATACACCGGCGGGCGCAACGATCACCCCACCTACCGCAATCATCCGGGGCATGCCGAGGCCGTGGAGATCGTCTACGACCCCGCGCGCACCGATTACCGGGCCCTGCTCGAGTTCTTCTTCCAGATCCACGATCCGTCGACGAAGGATCGCCAGGGCAACGACGTCGGCAGCAGCTATCGGTCCGCGATCTTCTATCTCGACGACGAGCAGAAGGCGGTCGCGCTGGACACGATCGCCGACGTGGACGCCTCCGGGCTGTGGCCGGGCAAGGTGGTCACCGAGGTGACCCCGGCGTCCGATTTCTGGGAGGCCGAACCGGAGCACCAGGACTACCTGCAGCGTTATCCGAACGGCTACACCTGCCACTTCCCCCGGCCGGGCTGGAAACTGCCCAAGCGCGCCGCGACCCCGCAGTAGGCCGGCATGTCGGACCGCACTCGTCGCGCACGCATCGGCAATCCGCTGTCGGCCCTGGGACGGGCGATCGCGCGCATCCCGTGGGTGATGCGCACCGGCCCGGTCGTCATCGTGCTGGAGCGCGTCATCCGCCGGCTCACCGGCGGCCGGCACGGCGTGCTCGACCTGGCGGGCCTGCCGTCGATGGAGCTGACGGTGCGCGGACGTAAATCCGGGTTGCCGCGGACGGTGTCGCTGCTGTACGTACCGGACGGGCCCGAGCGGTATCTGCTGATCGGGTCCAACTGGGGGCGGCCGGAACATCCGTCCTGGTCGGCGAATCTGGCCGCCGCCTCCGACGCCGAAATCCACAGTGGCGGTAGGCGAATCAAGGTCCGGGTCCGGCAGCTGAGCGGAGCCGAGCGTGCGGACGCCTGGGCCCGCGCGGTGGCCTATTGGCCCGGATACACCATGGAACAGCGCCTGGCGGGCACGCGCCGGTTCCGGCTGTTCGAATTGACGCCCATCTGAGCCGAGTTCGACGGTGCGCACCGGCCGGTTTCGCTCCCGCGGCGAGCCGGCCTGCTGGACAATGGGGCCGAGCCGACGATGTGCGGCCCGGCCCCAGGCGCCGCCGGAACGCACGGTGCGGACCGAGCGGCGACGGGTGAGATGCGGATGCGATCAGGACAGGACAGTGCTCTGCTGCGGCGACGCGCGGCACTGGAACGGCAGTGGGCGCGCTGGATTCCGAGCCCGCGCGAAGCGGCCGAATCCGATGCGGCGCAACCCCGGGCCGAGGTGGCGCAGTCCTGGGTACGGTCCCGGGCGTTCGTCGACCCCGCCACCGACTGCGCGCCCGCGGTAGCGGGCGACATCGCGTCGACATGGGCCGATTCGCCGCTGCGCGGTCCCATCGCCGAACTCTCCGATCAGCTGCACAGCATCACCCACGACGCCGGATTCGTCGCCGCCGTCACCGACGAAGCGGGGACCATTCTGTGGTCCGACGGTGGTCAGGTGATGCGACGGCGCGCCGAGCGGGTCGGCTTCACCCCCGGTGGTCGCTGGGACGAGAACCACATGGGCACCAACGCGCTGTCGCTGGCATTGCACACCGGCCGCCCCAGCAGTGTGTTCTCCGCCGAACATCTGGTCGAGGCGTTGCACGGCTGGGTCTGCTACTGCGCGCCGATCCGGGGCGCCGACGGCCGGCAGCTCGGCGTGCTGGATCTGTCCACCACCTGGGATCGTTCGCATCCGCTGGCCATGTCGACGGTGTTGTCGCTCACCGCGGCGGTGGAGGCGAAACTACAAGGCGGCGTGACGAATACGGCCGCGGGGGTGCGTCTGGAATGTCTCGGCGCCGCCGTGCTGACCAGGGGTGGGCGGCCGCTGCGACTCCGCCGACGGCTGCTCGAGATCCTCACCCTGCTCGCCCTCGAACCCGACGGCTACACACCGGAACGGTTGCAGCTGGCCGTCTACGGCGACCGGCCCACCGGTTCCAGCACGCTCAAGGCCGACGTCTCGCATCTGCGCCGCGCCACCGGCGGTGATATCAGCAATCGTGTCTATCGGCTGACCACACCGGTCTCCTGCGATGTCACCGATATGCTCGCCGCCCTGGCCACCGGGGACACCGCGACCGCCGTGCGGCTGTATCGCGGCCCGCTGCTGCCGGGCTCGCAGACACCGGGCATCGTCGAATGGCGCGAACACCTCGAGGTGGGCATCCGCACCGCGGTCCTGTCGGCCGGCGAGGCCGAATACGCCCTGGACTACGGCGCGAAAGCGCCCGGTGACATCGAGATCCACGAACACGCGCTGCGGCTGCTGCCCGCCCGCGACGCGCGTCGCGCGGTGGCCGCCGCGCGGTTGCACAGCGCACTGCGTAGCTGATCGGTACCGCGTAGCTGATCGGTACCGCGTAGCTGACCGCGACGCGCCCGCCGCATTCAACCTTGTGCCAACCCTCGCGGCCCATAGTGGTCCACATCACGGCGAGCCCTGTCGTGATGCGACCCTTCGTGACTCATCGAGGAGCACCCGTCATGATCTACGCCAAGCCCGGCGCCGAAGGCAGCATCGTCTCCTACGCCGACCGCTACGACAACTTCATCGGTGGCGAATGGACGGCACCGGTCGAGGGCAGATACTTCGAGAATCCGTCGCCGGTCGACGGGGAAACCTTCTGTGAGGTGGCCCGATCCTCGGCCGCCGACGTGGACTTGGCGTTGGATGCCGCGCACGATGCCGCCGACGCGTGGGGTGCGACCTCGGCCGCCGATCGCGCCAACATTTTGAACAAGATCGCCGACCGGATCGAGGCGAATATCGACCAGCTGGCCGTCGCCGAAACCTGGGACAACGGCAAGCCGGTACGCGAAACCCTGGCCGCCGACCTGCCGCTGGCCGTCGACCACTTCCGCTATTTCGCCGGCGCCATTCGCGCCCAGGAAGGTGGCGTCAGCGAGATCGATGCCGACACCATCGCCTACCACTTCCACGAGCCGCTGGGTGTGGTCGGTCAGATCATCCCGTGGAACTTCCCGATCCTGATGGCGACCTGGAAGCTGGCGCCGGCGCTGGCCGCGGGAAACGCGGTGGTGCTCAAGCCCGCCGAGCAGACCCCGGCCTCCATCATGAAAGTGGTCGAGCTGATCGCCGATCTGCTTCCGCCTGGGGTTCTCAACGTGGTCAACGGTTTCGGCGTCGAAACCGGTAAGCCACTGGCGTCGAGCCCGCGGGTGGCCAAGGTGGCGTTCACCGGTGAGACGACCACCGGCCGGCTGATCATGCAGTACGCCAGCGAGAACATCATCCCCGTCACCCTCGAACTGGGCGGCAAGAGCCCCAACATCTTCCTGCCCGATGTGATGGCCGCCGACGACGCGTTCCTGGACAAGGCGGTCGAGGGATTCGTGATGTTCGCGCTGAACCAGGGCGAGGTGTGCACCTGTCCGTCGCGCGCGCTGATCCATTCCTCCATCTACGACGAGTTCATGGCGCGCTGCCTGGAGCGGACCAAGGCGATCGTCAGCGGCAATCCGCTCGACAGCGAGACCATGATCGGCGCGCAGGCCAGCAACGACCAGTACGAAAAAATCCTGTCCTACATCGACATCGGGCGTAAAGAAGGCGCCGAGGTGCTCACCGGCGGCAGCCAGCGCAAGGTCGACGGCCTGCCGAACGGCTTCTACGTCGAGCCGACGGTGCTGAAGGGCACCAACGACATGCGGGTGTTCCAGGAGGAGATCTTCGGCCCGGTCGTCGCGGTGACCACCTTCGATTCGACCGAGGAGGCGCTCGCGATCGCCAACGACACCCTCTACGGCCTCGGCGCGGGTGTGTGGAGCCGCGACGGCAACACCGCCTACCGCCTGGGCCGCGGCATCAAGGCCGGCCGGGTGTGGACCAACTGCTATCACGCCTACCCGGCGCACGCGGCCTTCGGCGGCTACAAGAAGTCCGGTATCGGCCGCGAGAATCACCGCATGATGCTCGATCACTACCAGCAGACCAAGAACCTGCTGGTGAGCTACTCGCCGAACAAGCTCGGCTTCTTCTGATGGGTACCCGCGTCGACCTGACCGAGGCCGCGCAGACGTTGCTGGACAATCTGATTCGTCAGCACGGGCCGGTGATGTTCCATCAGTCCGGCGGGTGTTGCGACGGCAGCGCGCCGATGTGCTTCCCACGCGGGGAATTCCGCGTGGGCGCCTCGGATGTGCTGCTCGGCCGGGTCGGCGCCGATACCCCGTTCTGGATGAGCGCCGACCAGTACGAGTACTGGAAGCACACCTATCTGACCGTCGACGTGGTCCCCGGGCGGGGGAGCGGATTCTCGCTCGAAGCCCCCGAGGGGGTGCGGTTCCTGATCCGTTCCCGGCTGCTCACCGATGCCGAAGTGGCCGAACTCGATTCCGGACCGCCGCCGCTCACGGGCGCGGACGCGGTGAGTTGACGAATGCCGCCGGCGAGGCGGATCCGCGAGCCCACACGGCCCGCGGATCCGCCTCGCCGCGGTGCGTGCGGCGTATTCTGGCCGGGATCGTCCGCCAGTATCCGTATCGAGGTGCCGCTCGACAACATGCCCGGCCCGCGGCATCGGTGACGAGAGGGGCCGCATGTCGGCACGTACGGCATTGTTCATCACCTGTGTCAACGACGTCATGTATCCGGGAACCGGCCGGGCGGCGGTGGCCCTGCTGCGCCGGCTCGGCGTCGAGGTCGACTTCCCGATGGCCCAGAGTTGTTGCGGCCAAATGCATGCCAACACCGGCTATCGGGCCGACACCGCGAAGATGGCGCGGCATTTCGTCTCGGTGTTCGGTGACTACGACCGGATCGTGGTGCCGTCGGCCTCGTGTGGGGCGGCGCCCGGCGAGTTCTACCGCGTGGTGGCCGAGCAGGTCGGCGACGCCACGCTGGCCCGCGATGCCGAGGCGCTGCTCCCCAGAATCCGGGAGCTGACCGAATTCCTCACCGACGACCTGGCTGTCGTCGATGTGGGCGCCTATTTCCCGCATCGGGTGACCTACCATCCGACCTGCCATTCGCTGCGCGTGCAGCGCATCGGCGACCGCCCCTACCGATTGTTGCGCGCGGTGGCCGGACTGGATCTGGTCGATTTGCCCGCGGCCGACGAATGCTGCGGATTCGGCGGCACCTTCTCGGTGAAGAATGCCGCCGCCTCCGGCGCGATGAACGCCGACAAGGCCGCGCACGTCCGCGAGACGGGCGCGAGCGTGGTGACGGCCGTGGACAATTCGTGCCTGATGAACATCGGCGGGCGCCTCGCCGCCGACGCGACCGCGGTGCGCGATCTGCATCTGGTGGAAATCCTGGCGCGCACGAAGGCCGACGGGCCGATGCCCGGGCTGCCGGTGGTCGCGGGAGCCCGTTCGTGAGTACGAGTTTCGTGGGCTGGCCGCCGTTCCCGCGGGCCGCGCGGACCGCGACCGCCGACGACCAGTTGCGCGCCAACGTGCACCGTGCCACCCACACCATCCGCGCCAAGCGCGATGCTCTGGTGGCGGAACGGCCGGACTGGCAGGAACTGCGGACTTCCGCGGCCGCGGTCAAGGACGAGGTGCTGCGCCGTCTCGACATCTACCTGGAGCGACTGGCCGATGCGGTGGAAGGTGCGGGGGGAGTGGTGCATTGGGCGACCGATGCCGCCGAGGCCAACGCCGTCGTCACCGCATTGGTCCGGGCGACCGGCGAAACCGAGATCGTCAAGGCGAAATCCATGCTGTCGGAGGAGATCGGCCTGGACGAGGCGCTGAGGGCGGCCGGAATCGATACCCGTGAAACCGATCTCGCCGAGATCATCCTGCAACTGGGCGACGATCTGCCCTCCCATATCGTGGTGCCGTCGATGCATCTGAACCGCAGCCAGATTCGCGACATCTTCCGCCGCGAGATGGGCAAGCACGGCCGTCCCGCGCCGGACGATCTGACCGACGATCCGCAGGCGCTCGCCGATGCGTCGCGGCTGCATCTGCGGGAGAAGTTCCTGCGCGCGAAGGTCGGCATCACCGGCGCGAATTTCCTTGTCGCCGAGAGCGGAACGATGGTGATGGTGGAGTCGGAAGGAAACGGGCGGATGTGCCTGACCCTGCCGGAGACGCTGATCACGGTGGCCGGCATTGAGAAGGTGATTCCGAGCTGGCGCGATCTGGAGATCTATCTGGAGTTGCTGGCCCGCAGCGCGACCGGCGAGCGGATGTCGCCGTATGTGTCGACCTGGACCGGCGTCACCGCCCAGGACGGCCCCTCGGCCTTCCACCTGATCCTGGTGGACAACGGCCGAACTCGCGCGCTGCGCGACGAACTCGGGCGGGAAGCGTTGCGCTGCATCCGCTGTGGCGCCTGCATGAATATCTGCCCGGTCTACGAACGCACCGGCGGGCAGGCCTACGGTTCGGTCTATCCGGGGCCGATCGGCGCCATTCTCAACCCGTTGCTGAAGGGTGCCGACGATCCGCAGACCGCCTCGCTGCCGTATGCGTCGGCGCTGTGCGGGGCCTGCGACGACGTGTGCCCGGTCCGCATCGATATCACCGGGAATCTGCTGGCCCTGCGTCATCAGGTGGCCGAGGGGGAGGCGGCGGTGAAGCATCGGGCCGAGCGGGTGGCCTTCGACGCGATGGCGGGAATCATGAGCCATCCGGCGCTGTGGGGTGCGGCGGTGCGTTCGGCGGCGCGCATCGGCGTCGCGGTCCCGAAGCGGCAGCTACCCGGCCCGCTGGGCGGGTGGACCGACAGCCGGCGGGTCCCCGACATCCCCGCCGAATCGTTTCGCCGCTGGTGGGCGCGCACCGAGGGCGGCCGTCACGACGACGCGCCCGCGCACGGCAGCACCGACGACGGGGGCCGCTCGTGAATGCGCGCGAGACGATTCTGCGACGCGTCCGCGAGGCCATCGGCGAACCGGCGGACGCGGTCACCGTGCCGCGCGACTATCTGCGGACCGCGCCGGGAGTGGATCCCGACGATCGTGCCGCGATCCTGGAGTTGTTCGAACAGCGACTGGAACGCTATGGCGCACAGGTGCATCGGACCACCCTGGCGGGGGTCGCCGCGACCGTGGACCGGGAACTGCGCAACGCGTCGGCGCGGGTGGTGCTGACGCCGCCCGGACTGCCGGACATCTGGACGGCGCTGTGGTCGGACCGCTCCGAGCACCGTGTGGTGACCGACGATCCGCCGCTGACGACGCTCGAACTGGACGAGGTCGACGCGGTCGTGACCACCTGCGCCGCCGCGATCGCGCAGTCGGGCACGATCATCCTCGACGGCGACGCCGGACAGGGCCGCCGCGCGCCCACCCTCGTGCCGGACTGTCACATCTGCGTGGTCCACGCCGAACAGGTGAAAACCGCACTGCCGGAGGTTGTTCCGCGTCTCGACCCCCGTCGGCCGACCACCTGGATCAGCGGTCCGTCGGCCACCGTGGATATCGAGATGACCCGCGTGCAGGGTGTGCACGGGCCCAGGCGATTGATCGTGATCCTGGTCGAGTGAGAACAGCCCGAATCGCCGCACCCCTGCGCTGTCGCGAGCGAGGGCAGAACACCTCGCCGGCGAGCAGACACCGGCCGCGTCGACCGGCAGCGTGTGCGCAACCGGATCCTCCGGCACGTCGCGGACGCGGCGGGAACGTCCTGCGGGCAGCGGTGGCCGAGGGGTGTTCGCCTGCTGGGAAGCGAGATCGACCGCTGCGTGAAGGAGGTGTCCGGTGACGGCGCAGGTGATGGGCCCGGGTGAGCTGGCGGCGCGGATCGTGCGGGCGGCGGAGGACGCGGGCGGGCGCCGGTACCTGGTCGGGGTCGCCGGTCCGCCGGGAGCCGGAAAGTCCACGCTGGCACAGGGTTTGGCGGATGCGGTGCGGAGTCTGGGAGTACCCGCCGAGGTGGCGGGGATGGACGGATTTCATCGGAGCTCGGCGCAGCTGCGTGACTCCGGTGCGCTCGGTCGCAAAGGGCAGCCCGACACCTTCGACGTGGCGGCGTTCGTCGCGCGGCTCCGGAGGCTGCGCGACAGTGCGATCGGCGTGCCGGTGCCGTGGCCGATCTACGATCGAGCCCGCCACGACCCGATCCCCGACGCGGTGACCTTCACCGGCGAACGGGTCGCGATCGTGGAAGGGAACTACCTTCTGCTGGATCGGCCGGGGTGGCGGGAGGTGCGGGCGTATCTCGACGAGGTCTGGTATCTCGATGCCGAGGAATCGGTCGTCGAACGGCGACTGCTGCGCCGGCATCGGCGCGGCGGTAAATCACCGGATCGCGCACGGGCCATGGTCGCCGGCAGTGACCTGCCGAATGCCCGTCTCATCGCGCAGACCGCGGACCGAGCCGATCTCGTGCTGCGCGCGGTCGCCGGCGGCTACCGTCTCCGCCCGGTCCGGTGAGCCTGTTTCGGCGCGAACCGCGGCCCGGTCACCTCATTCGGCCAACTCACCGAGCCGGTCGCCCCACGCGCGAGTACCGAAGAACCGGCACGACAGGGTGGCGACCGCGGCGGCGCGGGTGAGGGCGTCGACGAAGTCGTGGCCGCGCGCGTGGTACGCGCAGAACGCGCCGTGCAGGATGTCCCCGGCGCCGAGCGTATCCGCGCCGTCCACCTCACCCACCGCGATCTCGCCTCGAACACTGTTGGCGGAGTACATGATCGGTTGCCGCCCGCGCGTGACGGCGACCGCGTGGACCCCGATCCGGTGCAGGTGGTCGAACACGTCCTGGGAGCCCGGCGGCGTGAACGAGGCCGAGCAGATGGCGATGTCGACCAGCGGCAGCAACTCCGCGTGTTCCGGCTTCCAGCGCCCCCCGTCGAGCACCACCGGAATTCCCGCATCGCGCGCCACCCGCGCGATACCGAGGCCCAGTTCGATGTGATGCCCGTCGACGAGCACCATCGAGGCGTCCTGGAGGAGGGCCGCGAACTCGTCGTCGAACGACGCCTCGATGCGCGAACCGTCCAGCGAGACGACGGTTCTCGTCCCGGCGCCGGCCGCGACGACGATGGACGAGATCGGCGGCGGGTCGGTACGCCGCGTCGTCGTGTCGACGAGTTCGACACCGTGGGACCGCAGATCGTCGCGGATCAGCGCGGTGAGCGGATGCTGCCCGACGGCGGTGAGCAGGCGGGCGCCGCCGGTCAGTATCGCGCAGGCGACCGCGGCGTTGGCGGCCGGTCCACCGGCGCCCAGGAATTGTTCGCGCGCAAGGGTTTTGGTGTCCTCGACCGGGTAGGCGTCGACGGCGTAGGAGAGGTCGACGGTGGTGAGGCCGACGAATAGCGGGACGCTCATCTCATCCCTTCCGCGCCGGTCCGGCCGGACGCATCAGGAGCGGGGCGACGAACCGCTCCACCGTCCGGCGTTCCGCGGCGGCATCGGGCAGCGGCCAGGTGAGCAGCGACAACACCACCCGAACGATCCACTCCGCGGCGTCGTCGTCTCCGGCGATTCCGGTGAGTGCGATGGCGATGCCGCGCAGTTCGGGTGTGGCCACCACATGGTCGCCGGTGGCGCCCGCCCCCGCCAGGAACGCCGACAGCGTGGGTTCGGCGCGGATCGCCGCGAGCGAGGCGAGGACGGCCTCCACCACGCGCCGCGGGCCGCGCAGCGATGCCACGGTCGCCGCCACCCGTTCGGCGATATCCCGTGCCGCCGCCACCGTCACGATCCGGACCAGTTCCGGCTTCCCGCCGACGTGCCGGTACACGGTGGCCCGGGAGCAGCCCACGCGTTCGGCCACGTCGTCGATGCTCACCCGGTCGATTCCGCGTTCCAGGAACAGCTCGGCCGCCGCCGCCTCGATGCGGGAGCGCGCGACGGTGCGCCGCACCCCTCCCGCGAGCCAATCGACGTCGGTGGTTCGCATCGCCGGACAGGATCCCTTCGGTCTGCGGTGTCTCGTGTCGAGACGAGACAGCGTGATTGTCTCACGAGCTCTGCCGCCTGTATATGCCTGCGAAGTGGGCAAACAGCGCGACTCCGATCCCCCGGGGTGAACTCGGGGTAGGAGCGATGTCTTCGTGGTGTCTCACTGTGCGACGCCGATTGACACTCGTCTCCGCCGAGCGCACGGTGAGCGCACCCGTGCCCCGAGGGAGTTCACCGATGACCACGACAGTGCCGGACGGATCGGACCTGTTCCTGTCCGCCCATCTCGACGACCCGTACCCGCTCTACGACCGCCTGCGCGGTGAGGCTCCGGTCTTCCGGGTGCCCGGTACCGACTTTCATCTCGTGTCGTCCTGGGAACTCGTCACCGAAGCGGCCGCCCGCACCGCCGAGTTCTCCTCCCACCTCACCGCGGTGCTGCTGCGTCATCCGGGCGCCGCCCCGACCGCCTTCGACCTCGACGGCGGCGGTCGCGCGGTCCATGTTCTCGCCACGGCAGACGATCCGTCCCACGCCGGCCACCGCAAACTCGTCTCGAGTGTGCTGGCCGGGCGCATCCGGGAACTCGGCCCCGCGGTCGAGGATCTGGTGGACCGCCTGTGGTCGCGGCACGTGCGCGACGGCCGTATCGACTGGGCCGCCGATATGGCCGACCGGCTGCCACTGGCCCTCGTCGCGGCGGTGATCGGTGTGCCCGGCGACGATGTGCCCCAGCTGCTCGAATGGGCCTACGACAGCACCGAGATGCTCGGCGCCGTGGTGGACGCGCACCGTCTTCCGCGACTGGTCCATTCGGCGACGCTGCTCGCCGGGTACCTCCACGAACAGCTGCGGCGGACGCTGGGTGCGGGCGTTCCCGACGGTGCGCCGCGAACCGTGCTCGACGCGCTGGCCCGTGCGTGCCGCACCGGCACTGTCAGCGAGGAGGTCGCGGTGCTGATCCTCGTCCAGCTGGTCGGCGCCGGGGGCGAATCCACCGCCGGCCTGATCGCCTCCGCGGCCCGAATCCTCGCCACTCGCAGCGATATTCAGCACCGGCTCCGCACCGGCCCGCACCTGATTCCCGCCTTCCTCGACGAGGTGCTCCGCCTCGAGTCGCCCTTCCGTGGCCACTATCGCCACGTCACCACCGACACCGTTCTCGGAGATGTTTCCTTGTCCGCCGGAAGCCACCTACTGCTGCTGTGGGGCGCGGCCAATCGCGACCCGGCGGTCTTCCCGGAACCCGGCGCCGTCGAGCTGAACCGCCCGAACATCAAGTCGCACACCGCCTTCGGACGTGGTCTGCACTTCTGTGTCGGCTCGGCCCTGGCGAAACTGGAAGCCCGCGCCGCGATCACGGCCCTGCTCGACCGCAGCAGCGACATCGCGCTCGCCGCACCCCCGCGGTGGACCCCGAGCATCCTCGTCCGCCGCCACGCCGCCTTGCCGCTGCGCATCCGGGGTTCGGAATAGGACAGCGGCCGCCCCGGGTTGTCGGGAACGAAGACCCGACTCGCGAAAGGACGATCGATGCCGACCATGACGCGTACCGAACGGGAGCAGTTCCTCGCCGAATTGCATGTGGGGGTGATCGCCGTGGAGCGGCCCGATCGGGCGCCGCTGGCGGTGCCGATCTGGTACGGCTACGAGCCGGGCGGCGACGTGGTGGTGTGGACGGACGCCGGGACGGTGAAGGAGAAGCTCATCCGGGCGGCCGGGCGGTTCTCGATCACCGCGCAGGTGGAACAGCCGCCGTACCGGTACGTCACCGCGGAGGGCTCGGTCACCTCGATCGACGCGGCGTCGCCCGAGGTCGTCCGCGCGATCGCGGTGCGCTATCTGGGACCGGAGGAAGGCGCCGATTTCGCCGAGCAGAACCTCGGCCCGGATTCGGTGGTGATCCGCATGCGCCCCGAACGGTGGTTGAGCACCGACTACTCCAAGGAGTAGCGCGCCGAACGCCGCGAGCGGCGAGTGCGCACTAGCCTGTGAGTTTGCCAGGCCGGTGTGAACGATCGCGACCCCAGCTGCTCGACCGAGAGGAAAAGCGCTATGAAGGCTCTGCAGTACGTCACCGTCGGTGCCGAACCGGAAGTCCGCGAGATTCCCACTCCCGAGCCCGGGCCGGGGGAGGTGCTGCTGAAGGTCACCGCCGCCGGGGTCTGCCATTCCGACGATTTCGTGATGTCGCTGCCCGCCGAAGCCTTCACCTATCCGCTGCCCCTGACGCTCGGACACGAGGGCGCCGGGACGGTGGCGGCGGTGGGCGCCGGCGTGCGCGGCCTGGATCTCGGCACCAGCGTGGTGGTGTACGGACCGTGGGGCTGCGGCACCTGCTGGTTCTGCGCGCAGGGTCTGGAGAACTACTGTTCCCGCGCGGCCGAATTGGGTATCTATCCGCCCGGTCTCGGGGCGCCGGGAGCCATCGCCGAATACCTGATCGTCGATTCGTCCCGCCATCTCGTTCCGATCGGGGATCTGGATCCGGTGGCGACCGTTCCGCTCACCGATGCCGGTCTCACCCCGTATCACGCGATCAAACGGTCGCTGTCGAAGTTGCGTCCCGGATCCTGGGCCGTCGTCATCGGCAGTGGCGGACTGGGCCATGTGGCGATCCAATTGCTGCGTCACCTGTCGCCGGCACGCGTCGTCGCGCTGGACGTCAGCGACGACAAACTGGAATTCGCGAAATCCGTCGGCGCCCACGAGACGGTGTTGTCGAATGCCCAGGCCGCCGACAACGTCCGCAAGATCACCGGCGCGGCGGGCGCGAGCCTGGTGCTCGATTTCGTCGGATACCAGCCGACCATCGATATCGCGATGACCGTCGCCGGCGTGGATTCCGATGTGACCATCGTCGGTATCGGCGACGGAAAGTCCGCGGCGCGTATCGGTTTCGGCGTCAGCCCGTACGAGGCGACGGCGACCGCCCCGTATTGGGGTGCGCGCAGTGAGCTCATCGAATTGATCGACCTGGCGCACGAGGGCGTCCTCGATATCGCTGTCGAACGGTTCGCACTCGACGACGCGCCCGAGGCGTATCGCCGGCTCGCGGCGGGCACTCTGCGCGGACGCGCCGTCATCGTGCCCTGAGGCCGCCCCCCGCTAGTACCCCTTCGCGGGACGACCGGCGTCGGCCTGCTGGACGTTCGACGTCAGATTCGAGCCGTCCCGCGAGACGTGGTAGCGGTCCATCACGTAGTTCATGCTCGCCGCGATATTCGCCTCCGGATCGGTGATCTCGGAGGATGTTCCGGCGACGTGATATGCCTCGAAGGTGCTGGGAATGGTCTGGGTCAGGCCCTGTGACGGGTGACCGGCGGCGGCGTTGGAGTCGGTGGTGTTGATGGAGCCGGTGTTGCCGCTCGATTCGCGTTTGATGAGCGTCAGATAACCCTCGGTCCACCTCGCCCGTGCGGCGGGGTCGGTGATTCCCAAGCGGTCCAGCGCCTTTCCGATGTAGTACTCGAGTTCCTGATCACTGAGGTGACGGTTGGGCCCGCCACCGGTCGAGCTCACCGGCTGGGTGTATTGGCGGTCGTAGCTGCCGCTGCTGTTCGGCGGCACGTAGGTGCTGGGCAGGGCGCCGTAATTTCCGCCGCCGCCACCGCTGCTCTGCGGCTGGGTGGGAATTCGCGCGGAGTTCTCGTCGTGGAGTTTGTGCGCCTGAGAGACGACGAGATCGGCGTGTTCGACCGCCTTGTCGATCTTGTCGATCAAGGACAGTTGCAGTGCCACACTGGGGTGCGGTGCGACACCGCTGAGAATTCCCTTGATATCGGTTTCGAGTTGTTTGACCGCGGCGCGGGTCTCGTTGGCGATGCCGGCCGAATTCTCGGCGATATCGGACATCATGGTGTCCAGCGAGTTCCACTCCTCGTTGTACGTCCGGATCTTCTTCTGCCGATCGCCGTAGTCGGCGACCATCTCGCCGGTGATCGTCTCGGTCGGTTTGTCCGTCGCGGCGAGACTGGCCATCACGACCTTCTTGGCGTTGCCGTCGCCGAGGCCGTTCAGCAGCGCCTCCAGCACCTTCTCCAGGCGGCTGACGGCCGCGTTCAACAGCGGTGCGTCGGTCACCCGGGGCAAACTCACCGACTCGGTCATGACCCACCTTCCGCCACAGCCTGCCTGGGCCCCGCGTCGCCGCCGATGTCGCACTGCGACAGGCGTTCGCCGGAAGCATAGGTTCGTGACCGAGTCCCGCTATTCCCGTCGCTGGGAGTGCGCGCCTATCGGCGCGGGTGCGGGCGCAGGCGCAGCCCGGCGGGTTTGAGGGTCAGCGTTTCGCGCACGTCCAGCCGGTAGCCCGGTTCGGGTTCCAGGTCGAAGCGGTGCAGGATCGCGGCCAGGGCGACCATTGTTTCGTGCAGGGCGAACTGCCGGCCGATACAGGCGCGGGGGCCGGTGCCGAACGGTTTGTACACGCGCGGTCCCGCACCGCGAATGTTGCCCGGCAGGAAGCGGTCCGGATTGAATTCCTCGGCGTCGGGCCCCCACACCGGATCGCGGTGCGCGGCCTGCAGCAACACCAGCACCCAGTCCTTGGCCGCGATCCGGTAGCGACCGGAGCACAGGGTGGTGTCCTGTTTGGCGCGGCGGAAGTAGCCGGGCGCGGTCGGCCAGAGCCGCAGCGTCTCGTCGACCACCCGGCGCAGACCGCGCAACTTCGCCACCTCCTCGAACCCGATGGCGGGCGCGTCCGGCGCGGGCCATCGCTCGTCGATCTCGGATCGCACCTGCTGTGCGACGTGCGGGTGGGTGGCCAGGTAGTGCAGCGCGAAAGCGATGGTGTTGGCGGATGTTTCGCTACCGGCGATGAGGAAGGTAAGGATCTGATTGCGAATATTGGTGGCGTCCAGACGCTCGCCGGTATCGGGATCCACGCCGTCGATGAGCAGATCCAGAATGTCCTCGGACACGGCGTGCGGGTGCGCTTGTCGCGCCTCGATGATCGCGTCGACCACACCGTGCGCATGTGCCAGATCCGCTCGGTGGCGGCGGTACTCCGCGCGGCGGAACAGGCGTTCGAACCACGGCAGGACGTCGGTGCGGCGGTTGGCGTAGGTCAGCTCGCGGACCATCGCCGCCACGAACGGGTCGGCCGCGGAATCGGTCAGGGCGCCGAACGAATGCGAGAACCCGGCGCGCGAGATGATTTCGAAGGTCAGCGTATTCGTCGCGGCGGGAATGTCGATCCAGGACGAGTCCGCGGTCCACCCGGCGACCAATTCGTCCACCACGGCGACGATCGTGGCGTGGTAGTTCGCCATCGCCGTCTTGGTGAACGCCGGCAGCGCAATGTTGTGCGCCTTGGACCAATTGGGTTCCCGGTTGAACGCGGTGAACAGTCCGTCGCCGGCCAGAGGACGCAATTTCATCAGGGAATGGCCGATGTGTTTCTCCCACACCCGCTCGTCGTTGACCTCGTCGATGGCCTCGGCGCCGGTGACGATGATCGCCGGATAGCCGAACAACTTCTGCTCGAAGACCGGTCCGAGTTCGCGGCCCTGTTCCGCCAGCCGCTGGCACGGTTTCGCGAAATCGGTGGTCAGCACGTCACCGAGCAGCGGCAGTCGCCACGGCGGATGCGGCAGCGTTCGGGTGGACGTGGTGTCGGTGCGGACGGTCATCAGGCGTTCTCTGCTTCCTGCGCGGCGCGGGGGAGGGTGCGGGGACGGTCGGCGAAGCGGGTGGCGGCGGGCCACCACCGGGCGATGCGGAGCAGTTCGTCCACCTCGTCGTCCAGGGTGGCCGAATCCGAGACCGGCGTCGCCGCGGCGCCGCCGGGCGGATCGCCGGTGCGGGAGCGTTCGCCGGCGGCGAGCGCCAATTGCAGGGCGTACCCGGCCGGTTCGGCATCGTGCGGCGGAATGCGTTCGGCTGCGGCGAAATTCGCGAACTCCGCCGGATTCACCTCGGCACAGTAGGGACGCAGCTCGAGGATCGCGTCGCGGATCTCGACCGTGGTGCGGTGCAGGCGCAGCCGGGTGATCCGGCGCGAACCCGGTTCCATCGGCAACCGGCTGCCGGGGAACATCGTGGTCATCGACTCCCACAGCGGTCGCAGCCGCCGCCACCGCCGGCCGGTGGCATCGAAACCCACCACCCCGAGTAAGGCCTCGACGATCGGTGCCGACGAGACGATCGCGATCACCGTCGCGATCCAGAAGAAATTGCGGGAGTTGGTGCGCAGCCGGTAGTCCACCGAATCCAGCACGCCGATCTGCTGCAACAGGGCCAGCCCGGTCGCGATGGCCGTGGTCACTCCGATCGCCGCGCCGGCCAGCGCTATTCCCGCGAGGACCACCTTCTCACCGCGGGTGACGCCGTGCTGGCGATATTCCGACCAGCAGCGAGCGATCATGCGGACGGCGAGAAACAGCGGAAGAATCGAGAAGGCCAGCCAGACCAGCACTTCGGCCCAGCCGCCCGACACCTCGACCGGCCGCCGCTCGTGGCGGGCGCGGGTTCCGGCTGCCAGGACCGCGATCGACAGCGCCGCCGCGATCAGATGATACCGCCATTGCCGACTGCGCACTTCCCGGGCGGCGCGACCGGACAGCAGATCGATGACGCACAGGAACGGTGCGATCGAGACGACGATGGTGCACAACGAAATCTGTTGCACCGTGGTCACGGTCGTGGGCAGGACGGCGACGATCGCACGCTGTGCCACGTCCTCGCGCAGCACCTGGGTCGCCGCGATGATCGTCAGCGTCGCGTTGAGATACCGTTCGGCCGCGGTGCCGTCGAACCACACCCACCGCGCCGCCACCACCAGGACGGTCACGACGATGACCGGCCAGGCGATCATAACCGGCACCGACGAGGTCATCGCCCCTTGAACAGCACGTTGCGCAGGCTCTGCCCGCGACGACCGGCGGTTGCCGAGACCATGACCATGCTGGCGAACAGTTCGGCCTCCCGTTCGGGTCCGCTGCCGTATCCGGACCGGCCCAGTACCGCGCGCACGGTGCCCGGGTCGATATCGGGCAGCGCCGCGCTCAGGGTGGAATCGCATCCGCCGCCGGATGTTCCGCGGTCGTGGCCGAGTACCATATGCCCGATCTCGTGGCAGACGATCTGGTCGATGTGGTACTCCGAGGTGGCGTCCTCGTGGATGATCACGTCGTCGTCCTCGCGCACCAGCCACAACCCGCACGGGCTGTCGATCACGTCGTGCATGGCCATCGGAATCAGGGTGATCGGGCGCCCGCGGACGGCGGCCACCGCGGCCACGAAGCGAGTGCGATCCCAGGGATCCGGCACCGGCATCCGGTCGAGCACCTTCTTGATCCGCCTGGCCGATGCCCCCATGGTTACGGTCCGTCCTGGTCTTCCCGTTCGTCCCCGTCGATCGGGGGCAGATTTTCCAACTCCCGCGCGCGGTCCACGATCGACGCGATACTGGACAGAGTTCGCGGTGTCAGCCCCGACGCTCGCAATGCCAGATTCCGCACGCCCGCATCCTTCATAGCCTGTAACAGGCTCAGCTGCGAGTCGAGCGCCGCATCGGTGCCGCTGTCGAGCAGATAGGACGCGGGCACTCCGAAGAACTTGGCGATCGCCCGTAGGTGGGCGACCGTCGGATTCGATTTCACCCCCGACCGCAACTGCCACAGATAGGCCGCGCTGATCGAGGTGCCGGTGGCCTTGGTGATCGCCTCGGCAGCAGCCACATTCGACAACGGCGGCTCGGACGGTGGGTGCATCACCGCGAGCAGGCGATTGATCTTGGCGGCCAGCTCGGTCGGCTCACCGTCGGCGCGCGGCTTAGCGGTCGGGTCCTCGTCCACGGCCCTCCCTCCGAGTAGAGGCGGATTCGACAACAGTACATGAGCCGACGATTGACATATACCACCGTTCATGACACTGTCATGGGCGTCTACGTGAGTACACGTTGGGACACAACGTGTTCACTGGCGAGGAGGGGGAGTCAGTGCGCACGCCGACGGGCCGGCGCCGCTGCGCGCAGCGGGCCGGTCGCGGCGCTCCGGTCGACGATGCCCGGAGCGCTCCGGAGTTCTTCGCGTCGGTGTTCTACTCCGTCGCGCACTTGGACCATTTGTTGAACGGTCCCGATACCCCGTAGTTGTCCTGTGCGCTGGTGATGGCCTTGGATTCGGCCTCTTCCGCGGTGGTGCCCCAGGTGGAGGCCCAGCCGTTGTTCTGGCCGACGACCACCGCGACGCAGGCGTTGCGCGCCCACGCCGCCGGCTGTGCGCAACCGGGGCAACGGGTTTGGACCTGGTTGGTGGCGTCGTCGGAGCTGACCGTGCTGCGCGCCCAGGTCACCTTGCCGGTGTCGACGTCGTAGCCCGCGGCGATCCAGACGTCGGCCGGTGTGGCCGGGGGCGGGGGAGCGTAGCGGGTGGTCTCGCGGGTGGTGGGTGCGGTCGAGGTCGAATACGTCGGCGAGGGGCGGGTGGTCGTCGACTGCTGGGCGGCCGCATCGGTATCGCTGTTCTTGTTGTGGTTGTGCACCACGATCACCGCGACGACCGCGCCCAGCACGAGGACCGCCGCGACCACTGCCGCGACGATCGCCAGCACCTTGCCGCCACCCGAATTCTGCTGCGGCGCACCCGGATACGGGTAGGGCTGCCCGCCGTACTGCGGGTCCGGATACGGCTGCGCGTACGGTTGCCCGCCCGGATAGCCGCCTTCCGGATAGCCGCCCGGCGGATAGCCCTGCCCGTACATCGGGGGCTGATTCGGATCGCCCGGATACGGCACCCCGGCGGGATATCCCTGTCCCGCGTGCACGGTGGGATCGTCCGAACCGGGCGGTGGGCCCGGTTGCCCGCCGGGATACGCCTGGGTCGGCGGCGCCTGCTGCTCAGGGTAGGCCTGCGTCGGCGGGGCGGGCTGTCCCGGATAGGCCTGGGTGGGCGGAGCCGGTTGCTGCGGCGCGGGGCCGCCGGGTTGCGCGCCGGGATCCGGCACGCCACCGGGGTAGGCCCGGGTCGGCGGCGCCGGGGGCGGGCCCGACTCGCCGGACGGCGGCTGCTGCGGGGAATCCCGGCGATCGTCGGTGGCCATCGCCTACCGCGCCCGGCTCGTCGAAATGCGCTGTGTCGTGGTCGGTGTCGACATCGACCGTGCCCCCGTCCGTGCTGTGAATCGTATCGGCGAGCCACTGTAACGCATACCCATGACGTCGAGTTTGCCCGGAATAGCATTCTCGAATTTGGAGAGCAATATTGCCGACCCCACTATTCTGTGAAGTCGGAGCCTGAGACCGGGGACGCCCGAGAGGACAGCATCGTGACCGAGCACGCCGACGACCACAGACAGCCGCGCTACGACTTCGATCGCCATGCGCCGCAGTACCGCGACAACTTCGACGCGATCACCACCGACATGCACCGGGAGTGCCCGCTGGCCTGGTCGCCGACCTACGGCGGGCACTGGGTCGCGGCCGGCAGCCGGGAGGTGTTCAGCCTCGCGCGGTCGGAACACGTATCGAGCGACCACGATCCGAACGGGGAGCGCCGCGGCTACCGCGGCATCACCATTCCGTTCCCCGAGACCGGGAACGTCATCCGTAACGGCATCCTCGAGATGGATCCGCCCGAACAGCGGCTGTGGCGCCAAGCGCTCAATCCCTATCTGTCGCCCGCC
The DNA here is from genome assembly GCF_001613505.1 of Nocardia mikamii NBRC 108933. GTDB lineage: Bacteria > Actinomycetota > Actinomycetes > Mycobacteriales > Mycobacteriaceae > Nocardia > Nocardia mikamii. The sequence goes on along the minus strand of NZ_BDCM01000013.1, from coordinate 599,093 downwards.
GCGGTGCAGCGCTGGGTGCCGTTCGTCGACGAGGTGGTCCGGGCGAGCCTGGACGACCGGATCGAGAGCGGGCGGATCGATTTCGTCGACGATCTGGCCAATATCGTGCCCGCCGTCCTCACCCTGGCGATGCTGGGCATACCGCTGCGCAAATGGCAGTTGTACTGCGAACCCGCGCACGCCTCGGTCTACACCCCGCCCAATTCCCCTGACATCGAACGGGTTCGGCGTCAGCACGAGGCGATGGGGCTGGATCTGCTGATCAACCTCACACAGGTGCGGGAGAATCCGCGTCCGGGAATCATCGAGGCGCTGACCCGGCTCGAGATCGACGGGAACGCGCCGCCGGACATCGAACTGCTGGGAATGCTGGGCCTGCTGATCGGCGGCGGTTTCGACACCACCACCGCGCTGACCGCCCATGCGCTGGAATGGCTCTCGGACCATCCGGATCAGCGGGCGATCCTGAGCGCGGAACGCGAGTTGCTGTTGGACTCGGCGACCGAGGAATTCCTCCGGTACTTCACTCCCGCTCCCGGCGACGGCCGCACCATCGCCGCGGATTGCGAATACGCGGGCATCCGGCTCGAGGAGGGGGAGCGGCTGTGGCTGTCGTGGGCGATGGCCAATCGCGATCCGGAATCGTTCCCGGATCCCAACACCCTCGATCTGGAACGGAAAGGCAACCGGCACTTCAGCTTCGGTCTGGGCGTGCACCGCTGTATCGGATCCAATGTGGCGCGCACGGTATTCAAGCGCATGCTGGTCGCGGTGCTCGATCGGCTGCCGGATTTCCGGTGTGATCCCGGCGGCGCGGTCCATTACGACACGATCGGCGTGATCCAGGGTATGCGCCACCTACCGGCCACGTTCACACCCGGCCGCCGGCTGGGACCGGGGCTCGACGAAACCCTGGAGACCTTGCAGCTGCTCTGCGATGAGAATCGCTTGGCCGAACCGGTCACCGTCCGGCGCGACGGCGCCGGCCTCTGAGCGCGGAAGGCGCTGCGGCCGAGCCCGGTGCACCACGCGAACCGCTTCCGCGCAGACGCCCGTCCCGTAGTGGGACGGGCGTCGCTCGCGCTCGCTACCGGATGATCTGCCCGCCGTCGACGTTGAGGATGTGCCCGGTGACCCACGCCGCGTCGTCGGACAGCAGATACAGGCACGCACCCACCAGATCCTGCGGGGTGCCGATCCGCTTGAGCGGCAGGCGGTTCACCATGTCGTTCACGATCGAGCCGGGGGTGACGGTCTGCGTCGCCTCGGTGTTGATCGGCCCCGGCGCGATGGCGTTGATCCGGATGTTGGATCCGCCGAGTTCGACCGCCAGCTGCTGGGTGAGGCTGTTGACCCCGGCCTTGGCGAGGCCGTAGAAGTTCGAATACACCCATGCGGCGGTGGAAGACTGGTTCACGATGGACCCGCCGCCACCTTTCGACATGTGCTGCCATACCGCGCGGGTCATGTTCAGCGCGCCGTCGAGGTTCACGCTCATGAACTTCTTGTAGTAGTCCCACGGCACCGTCAGCAGCAGGTCCAGCTTCATCCCGCCGTAGATGGCGGCGTTGTTGACCAGATGGTTGATCGCGCCGAATTCGTTGTGCGTGTAGTCGGCCAGCGTGGTGACCGATTCCGGATCGGAGACGTCGACAGGATGGAAGACCGCGGTGGCGCCGCCGCTGCTGATCTCCTCGGCGACCTGTTTTCCCTTGTCTTCGTTGAGATCCGCGACGACGACGGTGGCGCCCTCGCCGGCCAGTGCTTTCGCGTATTCGGCGCCGATGCCCTGCGCCGCGCCGGTGACGATCGCGACGCGATCGGTGAAACGAGCCATGAGTTGCCTTCTCCTGTCGATAATTCGCGACGAGGTCGCGTGCTGTCTATTTCTGCGCGGTGGCGATCAGCTTGGTTTCGAGGTACTCCTCGAATCCGGCCACACCGAGTTCGCGGCCGATGCCGGACTGCTTGTAGCCGCCGAACGGGGCGTCGGCGCTGTACCAGATACCGCCGTTGACGCCGAACGTGCCGGTCCGAACACCGTTGACCACGTGGTCGATTCGCGCCTGGTCGGTGCCCCACACCTCGCCCGAGAGCCCGTAGGGCGATTCGTTGGCCAGCCGGATGGCGTCGTCGTCGCCGTCGTGCGGGATCACCACCAGCACCGGGCCGAAGATCTCCTCCTGGGCCACGGTCGAGGTGTTGGATACGCCGCTGATCAGGGTCGGTTCGATGAAATACCCGCGCTCGCGATCGGGACTGCCGCCACCGGTGACGATGGTGCCGCCTTCGGCGCGTGCGATATCGATGTAGCGCTGCACGCGTTCACGCTGCCGCGCCGAGATGACCGGCCCGCAGACGGTGCCCGGTTCGTTCGGATCGCCCGGGACGATGCCGCCCATCGACTTCGCCGCCGCCGCGACCGCGGTGTCGTAATGCTCGCGCGGGACGAGCAGGCGAGTGGTCAGCGCGCAGCCCTGGCCGGCGTGGACGCAGACGGTGAAGCCCGCGTAGCTCGCCGCGGCGGCCACGTCGGTGTCGTCCAGGACGATGAAGGCCGACTTGCCGCCGAGTTCGAGGAACACCTTCTTCAGGCTCTGCGCCGCACCGGCCATGATGGTCCGGCCCGTCTGCGTCGATCCGGTGAACGAGATCATGTCCACCCGCGGATCGGTGACCAGCTGGGCGCCGAGCTGGTGGTCGTCGGAGGTGACGATATTGATCACGCCGGCCGGAATGTCGGTCTGTTCGGCGATCACCGTGCCGACCAGCGCGGCGACCCACGGCGTGTCGGGAGCCGGTTTGAGCACCACCGTGCACCCGGCCGCCAGGGCGGGACCGAGCTTGGCGAAGTTGATCTGATGCGGGAAATTCCACGGCGTGATGGCGCCGACCACGCCGATCGCTTCCCGGCGCAGCGTGCGCGCCGTGGGGATCCCCATCGGCTTCGCGACGCCGAGATCGCTGACCCATTGGTAACTTTCGGCCAGATCGGCGAAGTAGCCGAGATCGCCGATCGGGCCCTCCAGTTGCGGGCCGCTGGTCAGCATGCGCGGAGCGCCCACCTCGGCGATGGTGATCTCGCGCAGTTCCTCGATGTTGTCGCGTAGCGCGTCGCGCAGTTGCCGCAGGCAGCGGGCCCGGAACGCGTGATCGCGCGACCATTCGGTGTTGTCGAAGGCCGCGCGGGCGGCGGCGATGGCCGCGTCCATATCGGCGGCGTCGGCGTTGGCGGCCTGGCCGAGGACTTCCTCGGTCGCCGGATTGACCGTTGCGAACACCCCCGCGCCGCCGGCGACCAGTTTGCCGTCGATCAGAAGCCGGGATCCCTCGCCAGGGGGGAGCAGTTTCGTCATTCGCCTCTCCGATAGGGCTGTCTGGACACCTGTACGGAATATAGTTTGGACGGAGCTGTGAATACAAGAACGTGTTGCAGAGTGATCGAATCGTGAGAGGCGGGTACCGGCGATGACCGGAGATGCGGCGGTGGCCGGCAAGGCGGCGATCGTGGTGGGCGGCGGCAGCGGTATCGGCCGGGCCGTCGCCGTCGAACTGGCGCGCCAGGGGGCGGGCGTGGTGGTCAATTCGAGGACCGAGGCGGCGGTGGACGCGGTGGTGGACGAGATTCGCGCGGCCGGTGGTCGCGCGGTCGCGGTCGCGGGCTCGGCCGCGGACGAAGCGATCGCGGACGCGCTGGTGAACCGGTGCGTGGAAAGTTTCGGGGCCGTCGATGTTCTCGTCAATTGTGCCGGGATCGCCGAACCCGCGCACTCCTCGATTCTCGATATCTCGACCGCGGACTGGTGCGCCCAGCTGGATTCACACCTGACCACGGTGTTCACCACCTGCCGCGCGGTGGCGCCGCTGATGGTGGCGCGCGGCGCGGGTTCGATCGTCAACACCGGCTCGTTCGCCTACCTGGGCGACTACGGCGGCACCGGCTATCCCGCCGGGAAAGGCGCGGTCGCGAGCCTGACGCTGGCCCTGGCCGCGGAACTGAAAGAGCACGGCATCCGGGTGAACGCGATCTGTCCCGGGGCCAGGACGCGCCTGTCCACCGGCCCGGAATACGAGGAGAAGATCGCGGAGTTGCGCGAGCGCGGCCTGCTCGACGAGTTCACCGCGCAGTCGTCACTGGACGCGCCGCCGCCGGATTACGCCGCCGCGCTCTATGTCTATCTCGCCTCCGACCTCGCCACCGCGACGGGCCAGATATTCGTTGCCGCAGGCGGTTTCGTCGGTCGCTTCGCGCGACCGAAGCTCGAGTCCATCGGCTATCGCGACCATCCCGACACACCGCCGTGGTCGGTGGCCGAGTTGCAGCCGCTCCTCGGCGACGGGGCGTGAGGGGGATGGCGGCGCCCGCCTGTCCGGCGACCGTGCCCACTCTTGCGAGACCGCTCGCCCATTGTCCGGATTCCGGTCCGGTGGTAGCGTCCAGACACATGTCCAGTCCTGTGTCTCGGTTGGCGGTGTGCGGATGAGGCTCGATGTGAACGCGTTATATTTCGAGAGGTGGGTGTGATGACTGTGGCATCTGCGCAACCGGTCGTATTCGATCCCTACGACTACCGATTCCACGAGGATCCGTATCCGGTCTATCGGCGGCTGCGGGCGGAGGCGCCGCTGTACTACAACCCGGACCTGGACTTCTGGGCCCTGTCGCGCCACGCCGACGTGACCGCCGCGTTCCGCGACGCCGCCCGCCTGTCCAGCGCCAACGGCGTCTCCCTGGATCCGGCCGCGTGGGGCCCGCACGCGCACAAGACGATGTCGTTCCTCGCCATGGACGATCCGCGTCATCTGCGCATGCGCCAGCTGGTCAACAAGGGCTTCACCCCGCGCCGGATCGCCGGCATGGGCGACCGGATCCGGGAACTGACGCTGCAACATCTCGAACCGGCGCTCGAGCGTGGCAGTTTCGACTGGATCGAGGATTTCGCGGGCAAACTGCCCATGGACGTCATCTCCGACATGATGGGCGTGCCGGAACCCGATCGCGCGGAGATCCGCCGGATGGCCGATCTGGTGGTGCACCGCGAGGAGGGCGTACTCGACGTGCCGGAGGCGGCCATCGAGGCCTCGCTCAATCTGGTCGTCTACTACTCCGACATGGTCGCCCAGCGTCGTCGCAGCCGCACCGAGGACCTCACCTCGGCGCTGCTCGACGCGGAGATCGACGGCGACAAACTCACCGACGACGAGATCATCGGCTTCATGTTCCTGATGGTCGTGGCCGGTAACGAGACCACCACCAAACTGCTCGGCAACGCGCTGTACTGGGCCGGCCGCAATCCCGACCAGTTCGCCAAGGTGGTCGCCGACGGCGATCTGGTGCCGGACTGGGTGGAGGAGACGCTGCGCTACGACAATTCGAGTCAGATGGTGGCGCGCTCCGCGGTCGTCGATGTGCCGTTCGAACACGGGGTGATCCCCGCCGGTTCGAAGGTGGTGCTGCTCATCGGCTCCGCCAATCGCGACGACGCGGTCTTCACCGACGGAGATCGCTACGACATCGAACGCACCGACAAGAGCGCGCTGGCCAGTTTCGGCGGCGGCGTGCACTTCTGCCTGGGCGCGCATCTGGCCCGCTTGGAAACCGTGGTCGCGTTGCGCGAGTTCGCCTCCCGCGTCCGGGAGTACTCGGTCGACGAGTCCGCCATGGAGCGGGTGCATTCGACCAATGTCCGGGGGTTCGCGAAACTCCCTGTCACCGTGGAGGTTTCGTAATATGCCGCGTTTCGATCCGCATCCGGATGTGCGACCGGTTCTGATCGCGGGGGCGTCGTCGGGAATAGGCGCCGCGACCGCGATCATGCTGGCCGAGGCCGGATTCCCGGTGGCGCTCGGTGCGCGCCGGGTGGAGACTTGCCGCGAGCTCGCCGACAAGATCACCGCCAACGGCGGCACGGCCTTCGCGGGCTCACTCGACGTCACCGACGACGCGTCGGTCGACGCCTTCGTCACCGCCGCCGAGGAGTCGCTCGGCCCCATCGAGGTCGCGGTATCCGGTGCCGGGGACATCGAATTCGGCCTGGCCTACGAGATGGACCCGCAGACCTTCCTGAAACAGGTCGACGTCCATCTGGTGGGCGCGCAACGGCTGGCCCACCGCATCCTGCCCGGCATGATCTCCCGGCGTCGCGGCGATTTCGTCTTCATCGGCTCCGACTGCGCCGACCAGGTCCGCCCCCGTAACGGCGCCTACAACGCCGCCAAGACCGGACTCGAAGCGATGGCCCGGCAGCTTCGGATGGAGTTGGAGGGCACCGGTGTTCGCGCCTCGATCGTGAGGCCGGGCGCGACCCAGACCGGCATGGGGATGAACGCCGCGCCCGACCAGGTCGGACCGCTGCTCGACGACTGGGTGAAGTGGGGCTTCGCCCGCCACCCCTTCTTCCTGCGGGCCTCCGACCTCGCCGCCGCGATCGCCGCGGTCGTGAACACGCCGCGCGGTGCGCATCTGGTGCTGGTCGAGGTGCAGCCGGAGGCCCCGCTGCGCGAGCCGGCGCAGGCAGATGAGGAGGCACATCGGCGGGCCGATGAGGAGGGACATCGGCGGGCCGATGAGGAGGGACAGAGCTGATGCGTATCGAAGTGGATCTGGACCTGTGTCAGGGCCACGCGATGTGCCAGGCCGAGGCGCCGGACTACTTCGACGTGCCCAAACACGGCAAGGTCGAAATCGTGCGCGCGGAGGTGGACGAGGCCGATCGCGCCGACGTGGAGAACGCGGTGCGCTACTGCCCGACCCAGGCCCTGTCGATCGTGCGGGATCAGTGATGGGCGCGATCAGGGTGATCCAGTGGGCGACCGGCGGTGTCGGGCGGGCGGCGATCGAGGGCGTTCTCGATCACCCCGAACTCGAACTCGCCGGTGCCTGGGTGCACAGCCCCGACAAGGACGGCGTCGACCTCGGCACCCTCGTGGGCCGCGACCCGGTGGGCGTCACCGCCACCACCGATGCCGAGGCCCTGCTCGCCCTCGACGCCGACTGCGTGGTCTACAGCCCGGTCTTCGCCGACACCGCGGTCCTGCGCGCGATCCTGCGCTCGGGCAAGAACGTGGTGACTCCGCTGGGCTGGTTCTATCCCCGGCAGCGTGACCGCGAGAAATTCGACGCGGTCTGTGCCGAGGGCGCGGTCACATTGCACGGCACCGGAATTCACCCGGGCGGTCTCACCGAACGTTTGCCTCTGGTGGTCTCGGCGCTGTCGGGTTCGGTGACCGGGATCCGTGCCGAGGAGTTTTCCGATATCCGCACCTACGGCGCCCCGGATGTGGTGCGGCACTGGATGATGTTCGGCGCCGATCCGGACAAGGCCGGTCAGAGCACGGTCGCGGCTATGCTGGCCGGCGGCTACAGCCAGTCGGTGTGGATGCTCGCCGACGAACTGGGATTCGATCTGGATCCCGATATCCGCACCACCCACGACATCGCGGTCGCCACCGCGCCGATCGATTCGCCGATCGGCATCATCGAGCCCGGACAGGTTGCGGCCCAGCACTTTCGGTGGGAGGGCACGGTCGACGGCGAACCGGTGATCACGGCGGCGGTCAACTGGTTCATGGGGGAGCGGGACTTCGACCCGGCGTGGAGCTTCGGGCCGAACGGGCAGCGGTTCGAGGTGGAGGTGCGCGGCGACCCCGGCTGTGTCCTGACCCTGTCCGGGCTGCACGCCCACGATCCGGCCGAGGGGGCCCGGCGCAATCCCTCGATCGTCGCCACGGCGCTGAACTGTGTGAATGCGATCCCCGATGTCGTCGCGGCCGCTCCGGGTCTGCGGACCTATCTCGATCTGCCGCTGCCGGCGGGGCGGGCCGCGCCGCATCTGCATCGCGACCGGAGAACGAGGTGAGCGGATGAACGAAACCCGCCGTTGAATTCCCGTGTGCTACTCGGGCTTTCATCGACCGAACAGTGCGATACAGACGAATAGTGTTGGGCGATGTGCGTCCGGACGATCGGGAAATCCCTTCGATCGGACTTTGTTTCGTATGCTCGAAATAGTTTTGTCATAACTTCTGTTCTTCCGGAATGCGCGCGTCCGCAGCCCTTTTCCGCTGCAGTGCAACGTGTTCTAATCAAGGAAGAACACGTTTCGAAAAAATCCATGATTCGCAGTGCAGCGGACACGAGGAGGAACTGTGGCTGCTCCGTCGATACCGGCCGGATTCGATTTCACCGACCCGGGACTGTGGGCCGCGAGAAGTCCGGTCGCCGAATTCGCGGAATTGCGGCGTACCGCGCCGGTCTGGTGGAACGCCCAGAGCGAGGAGCAGGCCTACCCGTTCGAGGACGGCGGCTACTGGGTGGTGAGCCGCCACGAGGACATCAAGGAGATCTCCCGCCGCTCGGACGTCTTCTCCTCGGAGAAGAAGGGCTCCATCATCCGGTTGCCCGGTTTCGCGACGCCGGAGCAGTTGTCGGTCACCAGTGCGCTGCTGGTGAATATGGATCCGCCCAAGCACACCAAGATCCGCCGCATCATCTCGAAGGGTTTCACGCCGCGCGCGGTGGAGAGCCTGCGCGCGGCGTTGACCGAGCGGGCCGAGCGAATCGTGCGCGCGGCCAAGGAATCCGGCGGCGGCGACTTCGTCGAGCAGGTGGCCTGCGAGTTGCCGCTCCAGGCCATCGCCGAACTGCTCGGCGTCCCGCAGGACGATCGGCACAAGCTTTTCGACTGGTCGAATCAGATGCTCAACTACGACGACCCCGAATACGGGGATTCGGTGGTCGCCTCCGCCGAAATCCTCGGCTACGCCTGGAATATGGCGGAGGCGCGGCGGGCGGAACCGGTGGACGATATCGTCAGCCGATTGGTGAGCGCGGATATCGACGGTGAGGCGCTGGGATCGGACGAATTCGGATTCTTCGTCATTCTGCTCGCCGTCGCCGGAAACGAAACCACCCGCAATGCGATCACCCACGGGATGAAGGCGTTCGTCGACAATCCGGACCAGTGGGAGCTGTACCGGCAGGAGCGCCCACGCACCGCGGTCGACGAAATCGTGCGCTGGGCGACTCCGGTCACCGCGTTCCAGCGCACCGCGACCGAGGATGTGGAACTCGGCGGGCAGCTGATCAAGGCCGGCGATCGGGTCGGATTGTTCTACAGCTCGGCCAATTTCGACGAGGCGGCCTTCGACGAGCCCTTCGACTTCGACGTGCTGCGCGACCCCAACCCGCATCTCGCCTTCGGCGGCACCGGCGCGCACTTCTGCGTCGGCGCCAACCTCGCCCGCCTGGAAATCGACCTGATGTTCAACGCCATCGCCGACGTCATGCCCGACCTGCACCAGGTCGCCGACCCGCAGCGCCTGCGCTCGGGCTGGATCAACGGCATCAAGCACTGGCAGGTCGGATACTCCTAGACCCGGGGAAAAGGGCTGGGGGACAACCGAGGGCCGCACGATCATTCGTGCGGCCCTCGGTCGTGTGCACGACATGCACTGTGGCCCGGCGTTGTTCCCGGCGCGGTGGGTCGGGGCCGGTGGCCGTCACGCCGGTGCTCGGTGGTCGGGTACGCGAAGACCGTCGAGCACGACGGCGATCAGAGGGTTCGGTGCGTTGCGCGCCCGGGCGCGGCGTTCGACCGTCGCCGCGCCGATGACCAGGTCGAGCACGTCGGCGACATCGACCTCGGAGCGTACGGCCCCTGTCTCTTTCGCCCGGGAGAGCAGGGTGTCGAACGACCGGATGAACTCTTGCCGGAGCCGGTCGGGGATCGCTACGGCCGTGTCACCGTCGTCCAGCGCTTCGCACAGGGCCTGGTTGAGGGCGACCTCACCGACGAGGTGGGTGAAGTAGCCGAAGAACGCGTCCTCCGGCGCGGTATCGGCGCCCGTGAGCACGCGTGCCCGTTCGGTGAACTCCTCCACCCGGCCGACGACGACCGCTTCGAACAATGCGGAACGGGTCGGGAAATGCCGGTACACGGTGCCGACGCCGACGCCCGCTCGGCGTGCGATCTCGTCGAACGACGCCGACGAGCCGTCGACCGAGAGCATCTCCCGGGCGACGGCCAGCACCTGGTCTCGGTTGCGTCGCGCGTCCGCGCGCAGTGGCTTGGCACCCTGCTCGGCGTCGTTGCTCATCGCTCGATCGTAGCGGCGACCATTGCGAAACGGAGAAGGCTCTCCGTATAGTGGCTCAAACGGAGATCATTCTCCGTTTACTGCGGCTTGTCGGCGCGGTATTCGAAGATCCGCCTACGGAGGGCATATGGAGCAGGTTGTTTTCGTCACCGGCGCGACCGGACAGCAGGGCGGGGCGGTCGCGGATCGTCTGCTCGCCGACGGATGGCGGGTCCGGGTGCTGACTCGCCGCCCGGACAGCGACAGGGCCCGGAACTTGGCGCAAGCGGGCGCGCAGGTGGTCGCGGGCTCGCTGGAGGACCCCGCGACGATCGACCGCTGCGTCGACGGCGCCTACGGCGTGTACAGCGTGCATCCCGGGCCGCTGGCACCGGAGCAGGACGAGGTGAAGGCAGGCAAGGCCGTCACCGACGCCGCGGTGAAATATGGTGTGGCACATCTGGTTTACAGCTCGGGCCTCGGCGCCGACCGCGGCGGCCAGCCGGCCAAATGGGAGATCGAGCAGTACATCGCCGCGTCGGGTGTCTCGGCGACGGTGCTGCGGCCGAGCTCCTTCATGGAGAACCTGATCACGCAGTCCGACACGGTCGGGATCCGCGACGGCGCACTGCGCACCGCCGCCGCCGCGCACGTGCGTCAGCAATTCATCGCACTCGACGATATCGGCGCGTTCGCCGCACTCGCGTTGCGGAATCCGGACGACTATCGCGGCCGGACACTGGAACTGGTCGGCGACGTGCTGACCCCACCCGAGGTGGCCGTGCAGGTCAGCGCCGCTGTCGGGCGAACGGTCCCCTATATCCAACGTCCGATCGAGGAGCTGCGTCGCATCAACGAACGATTCGCTCGCGGGTACGAATTGCTCAACAGCGGTGACGGCAGCATCCCCGACGTGGACATCGATGAACTACGGACGTTGCACCCGGGATTGACGACCTTCCGGGACTGGCTCGATGTCAAGGGCGCGACGCTGATCCGGTCCCTGCTCGACACCCGGCCATGATCATCGCCGATGAAGGACGGTCTTGCTGTCCGGTGTCATGATCCTGACCCTACTGCCGTGAGGGCCGGTAAAGGCTTGCGCGGCAGGTTCTTACGGCTGCTCAGCCGAAGTGGCAGACGTAGTGCAGGGTTTCCCGCACGTCGATGTCGAACGAGCTGTCGCCGGGCACGGAGAACGATTCGCCGCCGCGGTAGGTCGTGGGCTCGGTTTCGCCGGGCAGAGTCACGGCGCATTCACCCTCGACCAGCTCCATGATTTCCGGGGCGCCGGTGGTGAAGGTCAATGCCGCCGGCAGGATCACGCCGACCGACTTCCTGGTGCCGTCGGGCAGCGTGATGTCGTGGCTCACGCATTTGCCGTCGAAGTACACATTGGCCTTCGTGGCCACACTGACGTTCTCGAACTGCGACATGATCTCTTTCCCGGAGGTGATGTGGAGTAGTCAGCCTACTGACGCCACCTCCGGGCACCGCGCGGCGGGATCGAGATGCGGTCGATGGTTACCGCGCGGGTCGTCAGTGTCCGCGCTTGATCCACTCCGGCAGGTGAGGTGCTTCGGCGCCGATGGTGGTGGAGTCGCCGTGGCCGGTCAGGACGGTGGTGTCCGCGGGCAGATGCAGCAGGCGGGTGCGGATGGATTCGATGATCGTCGGGAAGCTCGAGAACGAGCGGCCGGTGGCGCCGGGACCGCCCTGGAACAGAGTGTCGCCGGTGAAGACCGTCTTCTCCGAGGCCAGGTACAGGCTCACCGCGCCGGGGGAGTGGCCCGGTGTGTGCAGGACCTCGATCTCGCTGCCCGCCACCGGGATTCGCTCCCGATCGTGCAGCGGTTCGTAGCGGGTATCGGGGTAGAGCGCGCTCCACAGCACCTCGTCGGCCGGATGCAGCCGGATCGGCGCCCGCAGCGCCGCGGCCAGTTCGGTGGCCACGTTGATGTGGTCGTTGTGGGCGTGGGTGCAGACGATCGCGCGCACCGTGCGATCGCCGACGGCCGCGATGATCGGCTCGGCCTGGTGGGCGGCGTCGATGACAACGGCCTCGCGGTCGTCACCGACGACCCAGACGTTGTTGTCGACATCCCAACTGCCGCCGTCCAATTCGAACTTTCCGGAGGTGACTACGCGGTCGATCCTCACAGCGTCACCACCGATCGCAGGACGTCGCCGTGGTGCATGGTGGTGAAGGCCTGTTCGACCTGATCGAGAGCGACGCGCTCGCTGACGAACCGCTCCAGCGGCAACCGTCCCTGGCGGTAGAGGTCGAGCAGCATCGGGAAGTCGCGTTCCGGCAGGCAGTCGCCGTACCAGGAGGACTTCAGCGAGCCGCCGTGCGAGAAGAAGTCGATGAGCGGCATCTCCAGCTTCATATCCGGCGTCGGCACGCCGACCAGCACCACCGTGCCGGCCAGATCGCGCGCGTAGAAGGCCTGCTTCCAGGTTTCCGGCCGCCCGACCGCGTCGATCACCACGTCGGCGCCGAAACCGCCGGTCAATTCCTGCACCCGCTCGACCACGTCGTCACCGGCCTCGAGGGCGTGGGTGGCGCCGAGTTCCTCGGCCCACTCCAGCTTTCGCGGATCGCGGTCGATCGCGATGATGGTGGTGGCGCCCGCCAGCCGCGCTCCCGCGATGGCCGCGTCACCGACGCCGCCGCAGCCGATGACCGCGACCGAATCGCCGTAGCTCACGCCGCCGGTGTTGATGGCCGCGCCCAGGCCGGCCATCACACCGCAGCCGAGCAGTCCGGCGACGGCGGGATCGGTCTCGGGGTCGATGACGGTGCACTGCCCCTCGTGGACCAGGGTCTTGTCGGCGAAGGCGCCGATGCCGAGGGCCGGGGTCAGTTCCGTGCCGTCGGCCAGCGTCATGGGCTTACTGGCGTTGTGGGTGTCGAAGCAGTACCACGGCTTGCCGCGTTTGCAGGCGCGGCACTGGCCGCACACCGCACGCCAGTTCAAGACCACGTGATCGCCGGGCTGAACGTGGGTGACGGCATCGCCGACGGTCTCCACCACGCCGGCCGCCTCATGGCCGAGCAGGAAGGGGAATTCGTCGTTGATACCGCCCTCGCGGTAGGTCAGATCGGTATGGCACACCCCGCAAGCCCGCACCCGCACCACCACGTCGTGCGGACCCGGATCGGGAATGACGATATCGACGATCTCGACCGGGGCGCCCACACTGCGGGCGATGACGCCGCGAACCTTCTGGGACATGGAATCTCCTTTACGCGTCGAGGGTGCCGGTTCACCTACGGGTCAGTGTATGCCCGCACCGGCCGCCTCGGACATGTGTCCAGACGATAGTTCGGTTTCACCGGTCGTATCGCCCGCGTGCTGGTGGAAACCATTTTCATCTCCACCGTCGGGTGGCCGCGGACCGTCGGGCGCATGGCGGGCGCGAACGTTTCGCCGGCGCGAGGGAGTCTCGGTGCGGCCGTTGCCGTGCCGGTCCCCGGTAGCGGGCGGAGTTACCGGCGTCGTTGCCGGGGCCTGCGGCGGGCACGCGTCAGGAGGCGAACCGGCGGCGGAACTCCTCGCTCACCGCGCACCACAGTGCGTGGTAGTGCGGCAGCAGGGAATGTGCTTGCGCCAAACTCGGCGTGTCGATGAACACCACGCCGTGGCACGAATACCGCACCACCCGGAAATTCTCGAAGCATGCGGTGGCGAGGCTTGTTTCGTAATCGGTGAGGTGCGTGATCTCCACTTGCTCGCCGTCGCCGACCCGCCACCACGCGGAGGATGCTCCGACCTTCGTCCGGAAGTGGCCGCTATTCGCGGTATCGGTCACGGTATTTCGCCTCTCCGGCGCGGTTTTCGCGCGCGATCCGGTCGATGATCGCGCGCACGGAATCGCGCGATTCGGGTTTGGAGATCTGCTCGGGCCAGAACACCGCGAGCACGATCACAGCGAGCGGAATACTGATCAGCAGAACGAATTCCCAGAACATCGGCCTCACTCCCTACCTGAATCCGGTACCAGGTGTTTCGCTTCGATAAGCCGCTGCTTCGCCTGCTGTTTCACCGGGCACACGCACAAAGCGCAGTCGATGTGCAATTGCATGATGATGTGCGCGTACGAGACGGTCATGATCGGCATTCGATCGTGGTTGAGCAGTCCCATGGTGGATACTTTCCCTGCGATGTGAAAGTGATTGTCGGCGTTGAGGTTGCATCGACTCGGCCGCGAGTTGTAGTCGAATGGCGGGGAATTCGGGCTGACGTTGCCATCCCGATTGTTCGAACCTGTCCGGTAGCAACCTGTCCAGTGGGGACCTGTCCAGAAAACCGGGACACAATCGATAGGGGAGCTGACGACATGGGGTCAGGGAGCACGCTCGCGCAGCGAGCATTGGGGCGCGAACTGCGACGGCTGCGAAACCTGAAGGGAATCGGGCAATCTCAGGCGGCGCGCATCGCGGAGACATCGCATCAGACGATCGGCCGCATCGAAGAGGGGCAGACGACGAGGATCACGCAACTGCAAGTGAACGCACTGTGCGACAACTACGGCGCGACCGACGAGGAGCGGAGGATCTGCCTGGATCTGGTGAAGGAAATTCGCGCGTCGCGGGAGGGGAAGGTGACGGCCAGTTGGTGGAGGGCGTATGCGGACCAGATTTCGACCGGGTTCAACCACTACCTGGCGTTGGAGGACGCGGCAGACCGGCTCACGATCTGGAAAACGACGATTGTTCCGGGGTTGCTGCAAACACCGGACTATCGCCGCGCTCTGGCATGGGCTGAACACCCAGATCTGCCTGGTGAGCAGTTGGAACGTCGGATCGAGTGGCAGACACATCGCCAGGAGCGACTGAACGATCCGAGTCTGCAAGTCACGGCCCTGCTGCACGAGGCTGTTCTGGCTGATCAAGTGGGAGGCGAAGCGGTGATTCGTGAACAGCTGAAGTTCTTCGTATCGCTGTCCGAGCGATCGAACATCAGCATCCGCGTTGTTCCGTTCACGGCATCGAGTGCTCTCGGTTCCTACGTCGGTTCATTTACATGGCTGGAGTTTCCAGACCTGATATCCGGATTGGCTCAGCCTCCGATCGTGTACGTCGAGGGTTGGGCCGGCGACCTCTATCTCGAACGGGAGGCTGAGCTGCAGCGATATATGCCAGCGCTCCGGGAGATTCGTCGTGTAGCGTTGTCCGAAGGTGATTCTGTAGCACTGATCAAGGAGCGCATGCAGTGAGCAACGACCTGTCCGGGGCGAATTGGTTCAAGTCCAGCTTCTCGGGATCGACCAAGGACTGTGTCGAGGTGGCGTTCCTCGATGACGCTGTGGGCGTTCGTGATTCGAAGAACCCCACCGGCCCGGCCCTCATCTTCGCACCCGCCGAATGGGCCGCCTTCACCACCAGTGTCCAGCGCGGCCGGTTCGATCGGGCGTAGCTGCTCCGCTCACCACGGTTCGAGAACCCCCGAAGCCCGTATCTCCCTTGGGCTTCGGGGGTTCTCGGTGTTCTCAGCGGAGATGCCGGTCGGCGAGGGCCCGAGCGGCGGCATCGGGCACGTGTGTCGCACACGCGGTGATGAGAGCCCGGATCCCGCGAACGGTTTCGGTGGTGAGCGCCGCATGGCGTACCACGTCGAGTTCGTTGGCGATGGTGAGAAGTGCGAAGTCCGCGAGATCGGTGCCGTCTACGGCGACCACCTCGCCGGTGAAGCGGTCGGTGATCGGAAGCGGGGTGGTGCCGAGGTGGGGATAGGTCTCGGCACGGTCGCACGCGCCGTAGCGGTAGACCAGAGTTTCCGCGCCGTGACCGATTGCCGCGCGCAGGCGTGATCGCCGGTCGGGTGGCAGCAGCGAGTGTGGGAAGCCGTCCGTGCCGTAGGTGGCGTGGGTGAGTGCGGCCAGCCGAACCCGGTGACCTCCGCCGAGGTCCGCGACCAGCTGCCGGACCCGCTCGAGGTGATCGAGGAGATCCCCACCGGGATGCTCCACCCCGGCCGCGCCGAGTTCGCGCAGCAGCGCCAGCGCCGGCCACGGTGTCGTGAGATCCGCGATCGTCCGCGCCAACGCCTCCGGCTCGTCACGGGCGACCAGATGGCCGGCGCCCGGTATTCGGGTCACCGTGGCGTGCGGAGCCAGCTGGAGCAACCCGTCCGCCTCGACGTCGGTGAGCGGCGAGTCCCGACCGGCACGGATCAGAAGGATGGGGATATCCAGTTGTGCGGTGATCTGTCGCAGGTCCGGGACGTGGGCCAAGACATCGTCGATGAAGTCCGGGTAGACATTCGACAGGCCACCGGCATCGAGAAAGCGCCGCACCCGGCCCGCATCGAGATTGGGCACCACATCCACCAGAACCAGCCCCGTGACCTTCGCTCGGGTGCGCGGATCACCCAGTGCCGCAACGGCGGCGAGCCCACCCAGTGAGGCGCCGACGAGCACGCATCCGGGTTCCGCGTCGACTATCGCGGCAATATCGCCCCCGCACTCGTCCAGCCTCCTGAGTGACCCACCGCTGTCGCCGTGGCCGCGCTGATCGAAAGCGACACACCGCATTCCGTCTTCGACAAGTCGCTCCACGACGGGATCCCACACCTGCCGCCGCTCGCCCCCGGCGTGCAGCAAGACCACCGTCGGCCCATCGCCGACCTCGTCCCCGTACAGGTCTACGTCGGGACGCGCAATATGCCGCGCTCGCACCACATCCATGGTCTACCCCCGTGCGATAGTCAGGCCGTTCACGATAGTGCCACGCTCTGATTCCCGCCGATCCCGCGTCCGGCTGAACTTTTCGTGCAAACCTCGCCGCCGATGACAAATCGCCACATTTCGCCGAGGTTTGCACGATGAGTTCACCCCCGCACCGGCCCACACGTTTACCTGCCACATCGGGGGTAGGACCTGGACATGACGACTACACCGATGCTGACCCTGAACAATGGCGTCCGGATGCCCGCGATCGGGCTGGGGGTTTTCCAGACGCCCCCCGACGAGACGGCCGCGGCGGTCGATGCGGCGCTGGCGACCGGGTATCGGCATATCGACACCGCGGCGGCCTACGGGAACGAACGCGAGGTGGGGGAGGCGATCCGGGGCTCGGGCGTGGACCGTTCCGAGGTCTTCATCGAGACCAAGATCTGGATCAGCGACTTCGGTTACGACGCGACGTTGCACGCGTTCGACAAGAGTGCCGGCAAACTCGGTGTCGACCGGATCGACCTGCTGATCCTGCATCAGGCGCTGCCCTCGCGATTCGATCTCACCGTCGACGCCTACCGTGCGCTGGAGCAGTTGCTCGCCGATGGTCGCGTCCGTGCGATCGGGGTCAGCAACTTCATGCGCGAGCACCTCGAGAATCTGCTGAAGCGGACCTCCGTGGTCCCGGCGGTGAATCAGATCGAGGTGCATCCGTATTTCCGCCAGCCCGACGTCCTCGCCGCCGACGACGAGTACGGAATTCTCACCCAGGCCTGGTCGCCGATCGGTGGCATCACCTTCTACCGCGACAGCGGACACACCAGTACCCTCGACGACCCCGTCATCACCGCGATAGCCGAGGCGCACGCGAAGACGCCGGCCCAGGTGATGCTGCGCTGGGGCCTGCAACAGGGCCGCTCGGTCATCCCCAAATCGACACGGCCGCAACGCATCGCCGAGAACTTCGACGTCTTCGACTTCGACCTCACCGGTGCCGAACTCGCGGCGATCGACGCCCTCGACACCGGGCAGCGCGGCGGCCCCGAACCCGCCGACGTCACCCTGGAAACCTTCGGCATCGACATCCCGGAACCCTGAAGGTCGAGGACATCTTCGCGACCCGAGTGCACGCCAGCTGAGGTCATCCGCATGTGAGTAGGCATTTCCGTCACGGGGTAGCGAATTGTTGCCTCGAAGGCTTGACGAACGGGTACTTAGCGGAGATAAGTTAACCGTGATGCGCGCTACAGTGGCGCTTGGGCGACGACTCGTCCGCCGGTTGACGACCCAGGGAGACCTACCTATGCCCGATGACGTGCAGAAGGCCGAGCGTAAACGGCGGCTCGCGGCGGCGATGGCCGACGACGAGGTGCGCGCGGCCTGGCCGGATGCGGACGTCAGCGCCGCACTCGCGCGTCCCGGGCTGCGGCTGGCCGAACTGATCGACACGGTCGTGACCGCGTACGCCGACCGTCCGGCCGTCGGGCAGCGGGCCGGTGAGATCGTCGTCGATGCCGAAGGGCGCCGGGTGCGGCGGCTGCTGCCGCGCTTCGAGACGCTGAGCTATCGGCAGCTGTGGTCGCGCGCCGGTGCTCTGGCGAGTGCCTGGCAGGCGGCGGGGGTGCGGGCCGGGGATTTCGTGTGCACCGTCGGATTCGTCAGCAGCGATTACGTCACCGTCGACCTCGCGGGGGTGCGGCTCGGCGCGGTCGCGGTGCCGCTGCAGGCCACTGCCGCTGTGGCCCAATGGCATTCGATCATCGCGGAGACCGAGGCGCGGGTGCTGGCCTGCAGTGCCGAACTGCTCGACGCCGCCGTCGAGGCCGCGCTGACGAGTGCGACGATCGGGCAGCTGGTCGTCTTCGACAGCGCCGACGACGATGCCGAACGCGAGGCCGTCGCGGCGGCTCGCACCCGGCTGGCCGAATCCGGTCGCGATATCACGATCGACTCGCTGCACGACCTCGTCGAGCGCGGTCTCGCCTTACCGGCCGTACCACTCGCGAGCGCCCCCGGCGACGACCCGTTGTCGCTGCTCGTCTACACCTCCGGCAGCACCGGAACACCCAAGGGCGCCATGTACACCGACCGCCTGGCCGCCGCCATGTGGCTGTACACCGCGAAGGCGCCGGTACCCGCGATCACACTCAACTACTTGCCGCTCAGCCATGTGGCCGGGCGTCTGCAACTGGGCGGCACGCTCGCCCGCGGCGGCACCGCCTACTTCACCGCACGCAGCGATATGTCGACGCTGTTCGAGGATCTGGAGCTGAGCCGGCCCACCGAACTGGTCTTCGTGCCGCGCGTCTGCGAGATGCTGCTGCAGCACCACCAGGGTGAGGTGGAGGCCCGCATCGCGGCCGGCGGTGAGCGCGCCGTCGTCGAGGACGAGGTGAAAACCGAACTGCGCGAACGACTTCTCGGGGGCCGCTTCCTCGGCGCGATGTGTGCCAGCGCGCCGCTGGCGCCGGAGATGCGCGCCTTCATGGAATCCGTCCTGGGCATCGGCCTGCACGACGGATACGGTTCCACCGAGGCCGGCGGCAGCGTCATCGTCGACAACAAGGTCCGGCGCCCACCGGTGCTGGACTACAAGCTGGTCGACGTGCCCGAACTCGGCTACTTCGGCACCGACCAGCCACATCCGCGTGGGGAACTGCTGCTCAAGACCACCACCATGTTTCCGGGATACTTCAAACGCCCCGAGATCACCGCGGAGATGTTCGACGAGGACGGCTTCTACCGCACCGGCGACGTGGTCGCCGAACTCGGCCCCGACCATCTGGTCTACGTCGATCGCCGCAACAACGTGCTCAAGCTGTCGCAGGGCGAATTCGTCACCATCGCGAAGCTGGAATCGGTGTTCTCCACCAGTGCGCTGATCCGCCAGATCTTCGTCTACGGCAGCAGCGAACGCGCCTATCTGCTCGCGGTGATCGTGCCGTCCGAGGAGGCGCTGACGCTCCCCGATCCCCGTGCGGCACTGGCCGAATCGCTGCAGGAGCTGGCGAAGGAGGCCGGGCTCGACAGTTACGAGATTCCGCGCGACTTCCTGCTCGAGACCGAACCGTTCACCCAGGACGACGGCCTGCTGTCGGGAATCGGAAAGTTGTTGCGGCCCAAGCTGAAGCAGCGGTACGGCAAGCGCCTGGAGCAGCTCTACGCCGAACTGTCGCAGGAACAGGCCGACGAGCTGGCCGCACTGCGCCACGGCGCCGCGGACCGTCCCGTGCTGGAGACGGTCGGCCGGGCCGCGCGGGCCCTGCTGGGCTGTGCGAGCACCGATATCCGGCCGGAAGCGCATTTCACCGACCTCGGCGGCGATTCGCTGTCGGCGCTGTCGCTGTCGAATCTGCTGACCGACCTGTTCGGCGTGCAGGTGCCGGTGGGCACCATCGTCCATCCGGCGAATACGTTGCGGCGCTTGGCCGAATACATCGACGGCGAACGGAACGAGGGCGGCCGCCGCCCCACGCTCGCCTCCGTGCACGGACCCGGCACCCGCGTGCGGGCCGCGGATCTGACCCTCGACGCGTTCATCGACCACGAAACCCTCACCGCCGCACAGTCTCTGCCGCCCGCGTCGACCCCGCCGCGCACGGTTCTGCTGACCGGGGCCAACGGCTACCTCGGCCGGTTCCTGTGCCTGGAATGGCTGGACCGGCTCGACACCTGCGACGGCACGCTGATCTGTGTGATCCGCGGCCGTGACGCCGAAGCCGCGCGGGCGCGTCTGGACGAGGTGTTCGACAGCGGGGATCCTGTTCTGCTGCAACGGTATCGGGAGCTCGCGCAGCGGCGGCTGACCGTCCTGCCGGGCGATATCGCGGAACCGAATTTCGGACTGGACGAGGACCGGTGGCGTGAACTCGCCGAAACCGTCGACCTGGTGGTGCACCCGGCGGCGCTGGTCAATCACGTCCTGCCCTACGACCAGCTGTTCGGGCCGAACGTGGTCGGTACGGCCGAGGTCGTGCGCCTGGCCATCACCGCGCGCCGCAAACCGGTGACCTATCTGTCCACCGTCGCGGTGGCCGCCCAGGTCGACCACTTCACCGAGGACGGCGATATTCGCGAGGTCAGCCCCGAGCGGGTCATCGACGGCGGCTACGCCAACGGGTACGGCAACAGCAAGTGGGCGGGTGAGGTGCTGCTGCGCGAGGCGCACGACCTGTGCGGACTGCCGGTCGCGGTCTTCCGGTCCGATATGATCCTCGCGCACAGCGACTTCGCGGGGCAGTTCAATCTGCCCGATATGTTCACGCGGCTGCTGCTCAGCGTGCTCGCCACCGGTCTCGCGCCGGAATCGTTCTACCGCCCCGCCCCCGGCGGGGGCCGCGCTCGCGCCCACTACGACGGCCTGCCCGCGGACTTCACCGCCGCCGCGATCACCGCGCTCGGTCCCGGCGCCGACAGTGGATTCGAGACCTTCGATGTGCTCAACCCGCACGACGACGGCATCGGCCTGGACACCTTCGTCGACTGGCTGGTCGACGACGGTCACCGCATCACGCGCATCGCCGACTACGCCGACTGGCTGGCGCGGTTCGAGACCGCACTGCGCGCCCTGCCCGAACGGCAGCGGCGGCATTCGGTGCTGCCGCTGCTGCACGCCTTCCGCCGCCCCGCCCCGGCTGTTGCGGGATCGGCGCTGCCGGCCGAGCGGTTCCGGGCCGCGGTGCGCGCGACGCGGACCGGTCCAGACGGCGGCATACCGCATCTGAGCCGAGAATTGATCGGCAAATACGTTCGGGATCTGACCGCCGCCGGTCTGCTGTGAAGATTGCCGAAACCGGACACGGCCGGGGCGTGCCGGGCGTACCGTTTTGCCCCACAGCGTTGGTCGGCGTAGGCGCCGAGGGTGACTGCGTCGCCCCGAGCGCTCGCCGAGTGCGACAAGGAGGTCGATTCCGGTGCACCGACTCGAGAAGTCCGCTCTGTGGCGCTGTGTGCTGGACGGATTGTCCGCCCTGGGTGCGGGATTCGGCGCGATGGTTCCGGTCTTCCTGAACGAATGCCACGTGGACGACTACCGCGACGCCGAAGCGGCCGAGGCCGAATGGGATTGGTCGATCCCGTACCGGTGGTTCGACCACGCCAACGGATGAGCGTGCCGCCCCGGCGCCGGTCGATGTGGGCCGATCGTGGCCGGGCCGTCGCCGCGCGGCGACAGCTGGTCGGCTCGGCCGTCCGTGAACGGTGGTCGCTTCGCCGCGAGGGGGCGGAGCGGGGCCGTGGCGGTTCGCCCGACTCCGCATCCGACGATCAGGCAGTCGGATCGGCCGCGGTGGCCAGGTAGTCGGCCCCGCCGACGTGGACCGTGTGGCCGGGCTCGGTCTCGGCGGTGGTGGCGTCGGCGATCGCGGTGGCGAATTCGTCGATCGTCGGCAGCGCGCCGTGCGCGGTCCGCGCCGCCACCGCGTCCGGATCGCGGCGTTCGAGGAGGCGCACGATGATGGTGCCCTCGATCATGTCGCCCGACACGACCGTGAAACCGATACCCCGCGAATCGAATTCGCCGATCATGGCGCGCAGCGCGTCCTCACCCGCCCGCTTGCTCAGCGCGATGGGCTCGTAGTCCGGCGGGGTGGGTTTGCGGCCGTGGAAGTGCGCCTGGTGACTGGTGACGAACACGATGCGTGAACCCGGGGCCAGCAGCGGCAGAGCCAGCCGGACCAGCCGTACCTGGGCGTCGCGGTTGATCGCCATGGCGTAATCGGGCGCCGCGCCGTGTTCCAGCCCGCCGGAGGCGTTGAGGATCAGGACGTCCAGCCGCCCCAACCGGGTGCGGATCTCCTCGATCATGGCCGCGGCCGCCTCGGGATCGGACAGATCGGCGCCCACCGGTGTCGCCACGCCGCCGTCGGCCGCGATCGCGTCGGCGAGATCACTTGCCCGCCTGCGCTTCTCGCGATAGTTCAGGACGACGTGATCGCCGCGCCCCGCGAGTATCCGGGCGGTCTGCGCCCCGATACCGCGGGAGGCGCCGGTGATCAACACGATGCGTTGTGAATCCACCCGGTACTCCCAGTCGTCGCTTCTATTTTAGAATCACTATGGTGGTTCGAAATGAGAAGTGCAAGAGAGCGCGAGGGCGGCCCGCAGGCGGCGATGGAACTGCTGGGGCAGCGCTGGATGCTGCGCATCGTCTGGGAACTGACGCCGGGACCGCTCGGTTTCCTCGAGCTGCGCCGACGCATGGACAACTGCTCCTCGAGCATGCTCTCGGTGCGTCTGCAGACCCTGTGCGGCGCCGGTGTGATCGTCAAACGCGCCGACAAGGCCTACGAATTGACCACGGCCGGAAGCGAACTCGTGCGCGCACTGGAACCGCTGTGGGTGTGGGCGGCGGGTAATCTCTCCGCCGGCGCGGTGGTGGGGGAGCAGTAGCCGCTCTCCGGTCCTGGTGACGAGGATGCGGATTGCGCATGTGCGCCGGTGTTGTGAGCGCCCGCCCGCCGAATCGATCCACTAGGTTTGTGAGACACGCCCACGGGCGGCGGGTGGAGTTCGACGAGATCTGGGGACTGACATGAACGGTGACACGATTCGGCGCGGTGGCCGCCCGCTGTTTGGCGCGGCCGCGGCTGCCGCCCTGCTGATACTGGCCGGCTGCGGCTCGTCCGACTCCGGGAACGCCCGCCCGGCCGACCCGGTCGCACCGAAGGCGACCACCACCAGCACGGTCCCGGAAGTGATCGACTGTTCCTTCAGCAAGCCGGCGGTTCGGCCGGAGAACATGATCCTCGCCTGCGCCGATCTGGGTGCCCAGGTGGAACAGATCGTGTGGCAGAGCTGGGGCCCGGATCAGGCGCAGGGCGACGGGATCGAACGGGACAACACGTGCGAGCCCAACTGTGCCGCCGGCAAGTACGTCACCAAAAAGGTGCATCTCACGCTGACCGGCGTCGCGCGGCCGGGCAATGTCTTCACCAAGGTGACCACCGTGGATGCCGACGGCCACACCTACACCTGGCCGAGAACTCCGCGCTGATCCGCTCCGGCGGCCAGAATTATGTGGTACTCAGGGTGTCGCTTACCGTCCGATAATTGCTACGCTGCTGTAGCAACGGTGCCGGTGCGGCCGGAACCGATGGCCGAGATGACGACCAGGAGTACCGATGAAGTTACTTCCCATGCGCAACCGTGGCGTGGGCGATCCCGGTGAGGTGGCACTGCACGCGCGCAACGTGCAGTTCGACTGGCGAGCCACCCCGCTGCACTGGCTGGCCGCCGAACCCATCGCCTCGCACGTGTTCAACTCGCTCAACCTGCTGCTGCCCGAGGGCGAGCGGATGTTCATCCAGACCTTCTCCGAGGCGCTGCCGCTGATCAAGGACGAGACGTTGCGGGAACAGGTCATCGGCTTCATGGGGCAGGAGGCCATGCACGCCGAAACCCACAACGATTCGCTGCAACAGGTGTTCCGCGCCCACGGCGTCGACGTCGACAGCTACGCGCGGCAGATGGAATACATCTTCCGCAAGGCGCTGGGGCCGCGGGACGGGCAATCGCCGCGCGAGGAGTTCCAGACCCTGGTCGAACGGCTGGGCTTCATCGCCACCCTCGAACACTTCTTCGCCTTCCTCGGCGACTGGATCATCAACGCCGATCTGGAGCGGTTCGACGCCGCGCCCAACATGCTCGACCTGTATCGCTGGCACGGCGCCGAGGAGGTCGAACACCGCTTCGTCGCCCACGATGTCGCCACCTACTTCGAGGTCGGCTACGTGCGCCGCTGTGCGCTGATGGCGATCACCTTCCCGATCTTCGTGGCGCTGCTGCTGCGCGGCACCAAGTACCTGGTGCACCAGGACACCGAGTTGCCGAACATGGGGTATCCGCGCATCGTGGGCAAGGCGCTCGGGGCGATGTGGCGGGGCGCGCTGCCCGGAATTCCCTCGCTGCTGTGGTCGGCGCTGTCGGTGGCCAAGCCCGGGTACACCCCGGCCTCGGTCGGATCGACCGCGCAGGCCGTGGCGTATCTGGCGAAATCGCCTGCGGCACGGGCACTCGCGTCGTGACGACCCGCAGACCCGTGCCCACCGACCTGCCGCCCGACCTCTACGGCGGGCGCGGTTCGGACCGGCCGATCCGCATCATCGGCGCGGTCGCCGAGGCACGGATGCGGTGGGCGTCGCTGATCCACCGGCGTCCGGTGACCGGCGCCGTCGACAGTGGTCGCTTGCGTGTGCGGGTGGTCGAGCGGCGGATCGAGGCCCACGACGCCGACGTGGTGAGCCTGGTGCTGCGCGCCACCGACGGCAGCGCGCTGCCGACCTGGCGACCGGGCGCCCATCTGGACCTGGAACTGCCCTCGGGCCGGTTGCGGCAGTACTCGCTGTGCGGTGACCCCGCCGATCGGTATCGCTATCGGGTCGCGGTGCGCCGGATACCCGGCGGGCTCGGTGGATCGGTCGAGGTGCACGACGAACTCGGGGTCGGCGCCGAACTCACGATCCGCGGGCCTCGCAACGCCTTCCCGTTCGTCCTGCCCGGTCACGGATCCTCCGCTGCCCGTGTGCATTTCGTCGCGGGCGGCATCGGGATCACGCCGATCCTGCCGATGGTGCGGATGGCGCACCGGCTGGGCGTGGACTGGACCATGGTCTACACCGGCCGCAGCCGCGACACCATCGCGTTCCTCGCCGAAATCGAATCCTTCGGCAGCCGGGTGACGGTGCGCACCGACGACGACGGCGGTCTGCCGGCGGCGGCGGATCTCCTGCCCGGCGTCGGCGTCGACACCTCGGTCTATTGCTGCGGACCGGTCCCGATGACCGCCGCGATCGCCGCGGCGGTGCGCGAAATGCCCGGCGTGGAACTGTATTCCGAGCGCTTCTCCGCCGCACCGGTGGTCGACGGAAAGCCGTTGCGTGTCGAACTCGCCCGCACCGGTGAGGTACTCGACATCCCCGCCGACCGCACGGTGCTCGACGAAGTGCTGCGCGTGCGGCCCGATATCGCCTACTCCTGCCGGCAGGGTTTCTGCCGCACCTGCAAGGTGCGGGTGCTCGACGGGCAGCCCGATCATCGCGACACCGTTCTCACCCCCGCCGAGCGCGCCGAGGGCGAACTGCTCATCTGCGTCTCACGGTGTGCGGGTGAACGTCTGGTGCTCGACCTCTGACATCCACTCGCCCCCCTTCGAGGAGATTCTCGTGACCGACACCGCGCCCGTCCCGGACACCGAACATTTCGTCCGCAACGGTGAATTCGATATCGCCGTCTACGAATACGGCGATCCCGCCGCACCGACCATGCTGCTCGTCCACGGCTGGCCCGACGACCATCACCTGTGGGATCGCGTGATTCCCAAGCTGGCCGGGCGTTTTCACGTCGTCGCCTACGACACCCGCGGCCACGGCCGCTCCACCCGCACCGACCGCACCGAGGACTACGGCCTGGACCGTTTCGCCTCCGACTTCTACGCGGTCGCCGACGCGGTGAGCCCGGACCGGCCCGTGCACGTGCTCGCCCACGACTGGGGTTCGGTACAGGTGTGGGAGGCCGTGTGCGAGCCGCAGGCCGCCACCCGGGTGGCCTCGTTCACCTCGGTGTCCGGCCCGAATCTCGATCACCTGGCGAAGTGGACCCGGAATCGGATGGGCCGCGGCGCGGTGTGGGGGCCGGCCACCCAGTTGCTGTCGTCGGCCTACACCTTCCTGTTCATGACCCCGGGACTGAACAAGGCGGTGATGCGGCCGCTGTCGTCGGAGAAGGTGTGGAAGCGGTTCATCGGCCTGATGAACGAAACCTCCCCGGAGAACGTGAAACTCGGCCCGGCGTTCCGCCAGGACTTCTTCGACGGGATGCGGATCTACCGCGCGAACATCCTGCCGCGCATGCTCGGCCCGCGCGAGCGGCACACCGAGGTTCCGGTGCAGCTGGTCATCGCCCGCCGCGACATCGCCGTGCGCCCGGCCGGGTACGACGACACATCGAAGTGGACCGATCGGCTGTTCCGGCGCGAGATCGCCGGCGGGCACTGGCTGCCGTTCTCCCATCCGGAGCTGCTGGCCACCTCGGCCACCGAACTCGCCACGGCCGTCGACACCGGTGACTATCCGCGCACGCTGCGCCGCGCCGAGGTCGGGGCGCAGGCCGGGCCGTTCACGGATCGGCTGGTCGTCATCACCGGCGGCGGCAGCGGCATCGGCAGGGAAACGGCGCTGGCCTTCGCTCGTCGCGGCGCCGAGGTCGTCCTGTCGGATCTGAACCTGGACGCCGCCAAGGAGACCGTCGAACTGATCACGGCGGACGGTGGCCGTGCCCACGCCTACGCCGTCGACGTCTCCGACGAAGCGGCGATGAGCGAACACGCGAGCGCGGTGATCGCCGCCCACGGCGTGCCCGACATCCTGATCAACAACGCCGGCATCGGCCAGGCCGGAGACTTCTTCGACACCTCCGCCGCCGAATTCGACCGGGTCCTGCGGGTGAACCTCGGCGGTGTGGTCAACGGCTGCCGCACCTTCGGCGCCGCCATGGCCGAGCGAGGGCTCGGCGGACATATCGTCAACCTGTCCAGCATGGCCGCCTACAGTCCGCAGCAGGGTTTCAGCGCCTACTCGACCAGCAAATCCGCGGTCTTCATGTTCTCCGACTGCCTGCGCGCCGAACTGGCCGGCAAGGGGATCGAGGTGCACACCATCTGTCCGGGCATCGTGCACACGAATATCGTTGCGACGACGAAGTTCTCGGGCCTGTCCGACGCCGCCGAGGCCGCGAAGCAGGCCCGGTACGACGCGCTGTACCGCAGGCGCGGCTACGGCCCGGAGAAGGTCGCCGACCGCATCGTGCGCGCGGTGGAACGTCACCGCGACATCGTCCCCGTCACCCCGGAAGCCCATCTTCAGTACCACTTCAGCCGATTGGCTCCGGCGCTGCACCGCTTCGTCGCCGCGCGGGTGAAGCTGACGTAGGACGCGTGGGGCGTCCGGTTCTCCGTGCGGTTTCCCGCCCAGCGGACCGGTGCGAAACTTCCGCGATCAGCCTCGCGACCGCACCTGACCACATGCCGCGGCCGCGGAAGACTGGGCATTCACTCCGGATGGGCCGGGTTCTGCTGTGGTGTTCGTTCCGCCTCCGTCCAGGACGGTCGGACATCCAGCGGTCTGCGGTCCTGGCCGGGATCGGCGGTGCTCTCGGTCTCGGTGGATCTGTCGGCCTGCGGCGCATTCGCGTCCGCGGGGGTCGACCGTTCCAGGAAGCGCAGCAACTCCACGGGGAACGGGAGGACCAGGGTCGAATTCTTCTCTGCCGCAACCTCGACGACGGTTTGGAGCAGCCGCAGCTGCAACGCCGCCGGGGCGGTCGCCATCCGTTCGGCGGCGTCGGTCAGCTTCCGCGAGGCCTGGAGCTCGCCCTCGGCGGTGATGACGCGGGCGCGGCGTTCGCGCTCGGCCTCCGCCTGCCGCGACATCGACCGCTTGAGCGATTCCGGCAGTGCCACATCCTTGATCTCCACCCGGTCGATGTGCACGCCCCAGGCGAGGGCCGGACTGTCGATCATCAACTCCAGCCCCTTGTTCAACTGTTCGCGGTTGGACAGCAGATCGTCGAGTTCGCTCTTACCGATGATCGAGCGCAGCGACGTCTGCGCCACCTGCTCCACGGCGAACAGATAGTCCTGGACCTCGACCACCGCCTGCGCCGGGTCGATCACCCGGAAGTACACCACCGCGTCGACCCGCACGGTCACGTTGTCGCGGGTGATGCCCTCCTGGCCCGGCACCGGCATCGTCACGACCTGCATCGGCACCTTGCGCATCTTGTCCACGAACGGAATGAGCACCCGTAACCCCGGATTGCGCACCCCTCGTACCCGCCCGAACCGGAACACCAGTCCACGCTCGTACTGCTGAACCACCCGCAACCCGGTGCCGAAGGCGATGCCGGCGCACACCGCCCCCGCACCCACGATGAATGCGGCAAACGTCGCAACGTCCATAGCGTCACCACCATGCGAAACGCCCGGCACGCCCGCGACCGGGCTCCTGCCATCGATCATGGCACCGTTGCGCCGAGCGGGCTATCGCGCTTTCGGGCGGGGCACGACCGGCCGGATCGCTCGCAGCGGGGGCCGCGCCACAACCGGCTCAGCGGGCGGAGGACGGGTTGTGCGGTTACCGTCCGCTCATGCTTTTCGTCGTCATCGCCGCCGTGGTCGGCACACTCGTCTGGATCTCGGTGGCGGCCGTCCGCCATGAAATATCGTCGGCGACGCGCCGCCGCCGATGGCAGGCCGGCGATCCGAGTGGTGGCGGCCGCAGATCCGGCGGAAATGATTGCGGCGGAGGCGGTTGCAGTACGGCCGGCTGTGGTGGGGGCAGCGGGGGCAGTAGTTGCTCTGGAGGCAGTAGTTGCGGCGGGGGCAATAGTTGTGGTGGCGGGAGTAGTAGTTGTGGCGGGGGAACCAGTAGCAGTTGTGGTGGCGGAAGTAGTTGCGGTGGGGGGAGCAGCTGTGGCGGTGGGAGTAGCAACTAGGCGAGCGGTCAGATCGGGGCCCGCGATCGGGCGACCCAGCGGATCGCTGGTGATCGTGGCCGGGCCCGGTCCGGGCGCATACAAGGCCGACTTGCAGATCGCCGAATTGCGCCCGGTCTCTTCACGCCGACCCGAGTGAATGCGGCCGGAGTATGTGGCCGGAAATCTTCGTGCCGAGTGATGCTCGATGTCGCCGACCGGCGTGATGGTCACTGTCCTCGGCCAGGTCCGGGCCCGTCAGGCAGGGGAGCGGTGCGGTGAGCCCGGGATGATCTCACCCAGGGCGGTTTCCACCTCGGTGACCCGCCCCGGCGACACGCCCCACGGATTCTCCACTCCCACAACGGTATCCAGATCCCACAACACACACTCCTCGCCCGGGTCGGCGACGATGGACCAGGCGACGACGGTGCGGCCGAGCTGAGTCGCCATCGGCACACCGCTGCCGCCGCCGTAGCCGTCTCCCTCGGGGAAATGGTGCAGGAACCGGCCGTAGGCGGCATCACAGAAGTCGCGATATCGCTCGGTGCACAGGATCAAACCGTGCCATGCCTCGTCCACGGCGCGGGACGGCATTCCGATCACCTGGTCGTCGGCCATTGCCGCACCGCAGCACCGCAACCATTGCCGCAGACCGGTTTCCACCACGTCTCGCGGCTGCCAGGGACAGGTTTTGAAGACGGCCTCCGGCAATCGCAGCGCATCGACGGCGCGCCGGGTGCGGACCGGATCGATACGCCGGAAGCGGGACAGCACCGGCCCACGGTACGGCGGAATTTCGGTGAGGGACAACTCCGGGGCCCACCGGTCACGTACTTCTCATCGAGCGGGAGTGTCGACGGTGGGGGAGTCGCCGTCCTTCTCACTCCGGGTTGCCAGCAGGCTGGTCACGGTCACCGCGCCGAGCACCACCACGATCACCAGCAGGGAGGCGGCGGTGGGGATCTCCGGCAGCCAGTCCCAGTAACCGTGTGCCCAGTGCAGTACCAGTTTGACGCCGATGAAGCCGAGGATCACGGCCAGGCCGTAGGCGAGGTGGACGAGGCGGGCCAGGACGGCCTGCAGGACGAAGTAGAGGGCGCGCAGCCCCAGCAGGGCGAAGGCGTTGGTGGCGAACACCAGGTACGGGTCGCCGGTGACGCCGTAGACCGCGGGCACCGAGTCGATGGCGAACACCAGGTCGGTCGCCATGACGGCGGTGACCACCAGGGCGAGCGGGGTCAGGGCGCGGCGGCCCGCCTCCCGCACGGTCATCTTCGTGCCCCGGTAGTCGTCGGTGACGGGCATCAGTCTGCGCATCAGGCGCACCGACCGCATCCGGGAGATGTCGACTTCCTGTTCGTGCCCGGTGACCGCGTCGCGGATCAGCTTGAGCGCGGTGAGCAGCAGAATCGCGCCGAACAGCAGGAACGCCCAGTCCAGCGAGGCGAGCGCGGCCGCGCCGACGGCGATGAAGATGCCGCGCAGCACCAGCGCGCCCACGATGCCGAACAGCAGCACCCGCTGTGCCAGCACCGCCGGGACCGCGAAGGCCGCCAGCAGCAGCATGAAGACGAACAGGTTGTCCACCGAGAGCGACTTCTCCAGCAGATAACCGGTGATGAACTCCGTGGCCGGCTTCGACCCGAATCCGGCCCACAGAATGCCGAAGAACGCGACCGGCAACGCCAGGTAGAACACGGTCCAGCCGACCGCCTCCCGCATCGACACCTCGTGCGGTTTGCGAGTGACGACGAAGTCCAGCGCGAGCAGCACCAGCACGCCGGCGATGGTGGCGACCCACAGCCACGGACTGCCGATGGTGTGCAGCTGTTCGGCTGCGAGAACGGACGAATTCACAGGTCTCCTCGGGTATGCGAAAGCACCCGAGGTCTCCTTCACCCGATATCCGGGTGGCCATCCGGGGATCCCGACGGCGGAATCCGTACTGACCGGTGTGGCGCTTGGGAAGTACTCCCCTCGGAAGCGAGGATAGCGAAACCTTTGCCCGAAAACCAAGCGATCCGGACGAATGTGACCGGTCCGACCGCCGCCCGCGTCACCTCCGCGGGCTGAGCACCACGACCGATATGGGCCGATCGGTCATCGTCTGATACTGCGTGTACCGGCCTTTGTTGACCTTGTCGACCAGCGTCCACCGCCGCGCGTACTCGGTGTCCTCCGGATACGTCGGCCGCGCGGTCACCGGAATCCGCCGATGTCCGACCTGGATCTCACACTCCGGCGCCGCCTTCACATTCGCCAGCCACCCCGGCGGCCGCGGCGACCCGCCGTTGGACGCCGTCACCAGATAGTCGTCACCGTCTCGCGCATAGGTCAGCGCACTGGTCCGCGGCTGCCCCGTCTTGCGCCCCACCGTCCGTAACAACAGGGTGGGATTTCCGAACAGCAGCCGGTGCCCCAGATACCCGTCCGACTTCTCGTAGATCCACTGATGAGCCCGCAGCGCAGTGGAAAACAAATCAGCCATCCCACACCTCCGATCAGGCAACCCCTTTGCCCAACCCTAACCGCCTCGGACCGCGAAAGCCCGCAACGAGATTCAGCCGCACCCCGTGCACGAGCGATCCACGCGAAAGGCCGGGACGCGGCTGCCGGGAGCTCAGATCGTGAAGCGTCCCGCGAAGCTGCGCAGCGGCAGGTCCGCGCTGGTGATGATGCCGGGGCGCGCGGCCACGACGGATCGGATGGCGTTCAGGGCCGGCAAGCCGGTGACGGTCATGCCGATCGAGGCGAAGTTCTCCGGGTTCGACAGGTCGAATCCCTTGCGCGGGAAGATCATGTGTTTGCTGTAGATGTTGGGGTCGCCGGTCACCTGAGTGATGTAGCAGCCCTTGATCTCCCACGACGGGTCGGTGTGCGGCGTCATCTGCCATTCGAGATGGGTCTCCACGCGCGCGACGCCGTCGACCATGCCCTGATACTTGATGTAGTTGGCGCCGAGCGAGCCCTTGGGCATGAAGTACCAGCCGAGGTCGACGTCCTTGGTGCAGGCGCCGAGTTCGTAACTGAACTTCACCTCGTCGAGCTCGAGGCCGAAGGCGTCGGCCATGAGGTAGACCGAGTCGGCGAACACCGCGGTGTACCGGTAGAGCGAGTCCGGAATCGTCGGGTCGTCGATCGGGCGGCCGTAGCCCACCGCCTTCCAGGTATCGACAGAGTGATGGCAGGAGACGTCGACCGATTCGGTGACGGTGATGTTCTCGATGTCGGCGACGTCCGCGGTGTGCACGATGCCCAGAATCTGGCACAGGCCCGGGTTCATGCCGGTGCCGTAGAAGGTGGCATTACCGCGCTCACAGGCGGCCTGGATCACCTCGCTGACCTTGCGGCCCGAGGGATGGGCGTGGTTGGTGTCGCGGTGGAAGCCGGTGATCCAGTCCGCGGTGGTGACCACGTTGATGCCCGCTTCGAGCACCTTCTCGTAGAGGTCTTCGTCGGGGAAGACACCGTGGAAGGTGAGGACGTCGGGTCGCGCGGCAATGATCTCCTCGACGGTCCCGGTCGCGGTGACCCCGATCGGGTCGAGGCCGACGATCTCACCGGCGTCGCGGCCGATCTTCTCGGGCGTGTAGCAGTGCAGGCCGACGAGTTCGAGATCCGGATGGTTCCGGATCCGGCCGATCATCTCGGTGCCGAGATTGCCGGTGGCGACCTGGAATACCCGGATCGTGTCGGAGGTGCTCATCGCATGCCTTTCGGTGTGTTCGGTGACGGTACTCGAGCGGTCGCGTCGGCCGCGGGATGGATTGCCCCGCTGTGGGGTCGGCGCGGGCCGGTGCCCGCGGGGCCGCCGTCGGGATAGAACTGCAGCGCCCATTCGCGCAGCGCGGTGAATCCCTGAAATTCCTTGCGGCTCAACGCGGGTGGGTCGGAGTAGCGCTGGTGGGCCCAGATGTCGATGTCGGCCTCGAACTGTTCGATGACGAAATCGGCCATCGTCTTGCCGTATCGGGTGATCTCCGGGCTGTCGTCGCCCGGCTTGCGGCCGATCCACACGGTGAACCGGACGTCGGAGGTGAATTCGTCCACCGGGGTCACCGCGGGCATGGTGCGGTTGTCGACCATGCCCCAGCTCTTGGTGATCGAACAGCCCAGACCGGCGTTGATCGACTCGACGCCGCTGTTGACCTCCGATTCGCTGACACCCTCCTCGAAGGCGATGGTGAAGTCCACGAAGGAGACCGGGCCGGAGAAGTCGTGGCGGGTGAATTCCGGCACGAACGGCGTTTTGTGGACGACCTTGAAATGCGCGAAGTCGACGCCGTTCTCCATGATGTATTGCGGATGCAGTTCCAGCCCCGGCCGGAACAGCGTGGCCGCGGGCACCGGCGGGTAGTAGTCGGCGGCGGTCTTGTCGTCGCCGAACGCCTCGAAAATATCCGGCACCTCGAAATACGGTGCGCGACCGTCGATGTCGTACCAGATCCACACGGCCTCGTTGCGTTCGACGACCGGATAGCTGCGGATGCGGCGGCCCTTGTTGGGATGTGACTCGTAGGGGATGCAGACGTTGCGCCCCTGCCGATTCCACTCCCAGCCGTGGAACGGGCACACCAGGTTCTCGCCGTCGACGCGCCCGCCGTAGCCCAGGTGCGCACCGAGATGTTCGCAGTAGGCGTCGAACACCGCCAGCTGCCCCGATGCCGAACGCCACGCGACCATCTCGCGGCCGAAGTACTTCATCTTGTGGACGGCGCCGACCGGGATCTCGGTGCACCAGGCGACCTGGAACCAGCCCGTCGGCTCCATCGACAGAGGTGGTTTCGCCATCTCGATCCTCCACGTTCGGCGAGGGCTGCACATCGCGGCGCGGACCGCTCGACGCGCGCCCGGCGACACAAGGGT
This sequence comes from Nocardia mikamii NBRC 108933, assembly GCF_001613505.1. Taxonomy (GTDB): domain Bacteria; phylum Actinomycetota; class Actinomycetes; order Mycobacteriales; family Mycobacteriaceae; genus Nocardia; species Nocardia mikamii. Next base: position 564,998 of record NZ_BDCM01000013.1, on the reverse strand, counting down.
AGAACCCTCTATGAAAGAAAACAAGAGGGTTCGTTGAAACTGGATGCCGCAGATCAGGCGCGGTATTATCGACCGTCGTGACGGATGTAGCGGTGACCGGGAGGCGTGCGAACAAGCGCGGTATCCAGTCGCGTGAGGCCATGCTCGAGGCGGCGATCGCCTCGCTGGCCACCGGCGACCCCGCGGCTGTATCCGGCAACCGGATCGCCCGTGACATCGGCGCTACCTGGGGAGTCGTGAAGTACCAGTTCGGTGATATCGACGGTCTATGGGCGGCGGTCCTCCGGTACACCGCCGACAAACGCGGCGACCTGCCCGCCGGCATCGCCACGGAAGGCACCCTGGCCGAACGGGTCGGCGCCCTGATCAACACGATGGCGATCGGCTTGCGCCGCCCCGAATCCCTCGCCATCGAAACCCTGCGCGCCGCGCTGCCCCGCGACCACGCCGAACTGGAGCGCGACTACCCCCTGACCGCCGCCGAACTCGCGTCGTGGAAACCCAACTGGGACAAGGCCTGTGAACGCGCCTTCGCCGACCTGGGTGTCGACCCGGTGAAAATCCGCCGCGTCGCCGCCCTCATCCCCGCAGCCATGCGCGGCATCACCTCCGAACGCACCCTCGGCACCTACGGCAACCTCGACGACGCCATCCAGGGACTCGTCGACGGAATGATCGCGTACCTGGAGACGTGAGGGCCGGGCCCCGAGCCGCCGCTACGACCGGCTCAGCGCCCGGTGCAACCAATCCTGCGCCGCGCCCGTGGTGGTCGTGCCGGTGATCTCGGTGGTGAGCGTCCAGTACCGGCGAATGCGCGGATCGTCATCGTCGGCGCCGGAGAGAAGTCGGCGCCGGAACTCGGCCGTGGGACGGACGCCCCGGGCGGCGGCGTGAGCGGCGAGAAACCGATCGAGTTCGGCTCCGGGACGCGGTTCGACGTGGGCGGCCACCAGCGGGTCCACGATCGCGCAGGCCTCGGCGATACCGGCAAGCAGTGCGCGTTTGTCGCGAACATGGGTGGGGTCGTGCCGCCAGAGCTGTTTCGCCAGCGCGGCGGTCAACACCGGATCGGTTGCGGCGGTGGCGAGTTCGGCGTAGGCGACGACCTGCCCGGGGGTGGGATCGGCAGGCGGGGCCGGAATGTTCATGTCGACGAAGGCGTCGAACAATTCCGGTGCGATCGGGGTGAGCAGGCGGCGCCAGAACGCGACGAGATCGTCGTAGGCGCGCCGGCGGTCACCGACGGCGGCCAGCAGTTCCAGCCGCGCGGGCGATGCGTCCCGGACCGCCGCCAGCGCGGCCCTTCGCCAGGTCAGGGCCGCCAATTCGGTATCCAGGGAAGCCTTTTCGATGGCGACGGCGTCGGTGATCGACGTGGCCCCGGTGAGTACGCCCATGATCGCGTGCAGCCCGAGGCCCAGCGCCCGCAGCCGTCGCACCAGCTGCAGTCGATCGACCGCGGTCGCCGCATCGAACAGTCGATGCCCGGCCGCGCTGCGGTGCGCTTCCAGCACCCCTTCGTCGCAGTAGAAGCGGATGGTGCGGACCGGGACGCCGGTGCGCCCGGACAGCTCCCCGATGGTCATCAGACCGTCTCGACGTGTGCTGTAGGTCACAATTGCTGGAACCTCCACCCGACTGGAACTCCTACGGTACTGCAACACCGATCAAGCGAGGAGTTCCGAAAATGGCGAGAAGGACATCGATCGATACCGAGCAGATCTGGCAGGCCGTCGCCGCCGAACGCACGAGTCTCGTCGAACTGTTGCGGTCGCTTCCCGACAATGGGTGGGAGCAGCCTTCGCTGTGCGCGGGCTGGCGGGTTCGCGATGTCGTCGCGCACCTGATCCTGTCGGCCGATTCCGGCCTCGGGGCGATCCTGCTCAATCTGATCCGAGCCCGAGGCGACTTCGACCGGATGGTCCGCGACACCGCCATCCGCCACGCCGACCGCCGGACCACCACACAGTTACTCGCCGAGCTGCACGACAGCATCGGCGCCCGGATCACACCCGTCGGCACGACCGCCGTCGACCGGCTGATGGATCTACTGGTGCACGGTCAAGACATCGCCATCCCACTCGGCATCACGCGCGAAATGCCGGTAGCGGCAGCAGAATTGGCACTCGACCGCATATGGAACGGCGGCTTCCCGTTTCACGCCCGCAAGAAGTTCGGCAGTTACCGCCTCGTGGCCACCGACAGTGCATGGACCGCCGGCGCCGGACCGGTGATCGAAGGCTCGGTCACCAACCTGCTCCTGCTCATCACCGGCCGCCGGCCCGCCCCGGACCGGCTCACCGGCGACGGCGCGGCCCAGCTGATGGCGAAGCCTGCGCGGACGCGACAGTCCTGACGGCGGCGTCGCCCCTCGCTGTGGCGAGAATGCTTGTTCCACAGTGTAATTCGCTCCCTGTACGGCAGCCGACAGCTAGGGCGCGCCGAGCGGGACCGACGTGCCCGACGGACCACGGCCGGCCGGGTACTCATCGGTCGCACCGATGAATTTCGGGTGGGCCCGCCGTCGATGTCTGTGAACGCACCGACCGACAGGAGTTCAGCCATGGCCAGACCGTTTCGATTCGGGGTTGTCGCCCCGCTCATGACCGACGTGCCGACGTGGCGGGATCGCGTGCGCCGCATCGCCGACAGCGGATACTCCACGCTGCTGGTGCCCGACTTCCCGCTCACGCAACCGGCGCCCGGCCCCATGCTGGCCACCGCCGCGGCCCTGACCGACCTGCGCGTGGGCACCTGGGTGTACGCCTCTCCGCTGCGCCCGCCCTGGCAGACGGCGTGGGAAGCGCACTCGCTGTCGCTGCTGACCGAGGGGCGGTTCGAGATGGGCATCGGCACCGGCAGGCCGGGAATCGAGGACGAGCTACGCGATAAAGGGCTGCCCGTCGTCTCGCCGAGCGAACGGCTGGCCGAGGTGCGTAAGACGGTGGAGGCGCTGCGAGATCTCGACGGCTCCGACCGTCACACCCCGGTGGCGATGGCCGTCCTCGGTGCGAAGGCCCGGGCGCTGGCGGCCGAGATCGCGGACACGGTCACCTTCGCGCTGGGAGCTCAGCCTCGCGGCGAAGTCGAGGAGCTGGCCCGCGACTTCCGCATCACCGGAGACCTGGAGCTCGCCCTCGCCGTGCCGGTCGTCGGTGACTCCGTCGCCCCGCATATGGCGCCCCCCGACACCGACCCCGCCGCACTGCGTGCGGTGGACGCGCTGGCCGTGCTCCCGGACGACCCGGCGGCCGCGGCCGAGGAAATCCAGCGGCGGCGCGAGGAGATCGGCTTCTCCTACTTCATTTTCGGGGCCGACGTCGCCGAGCGGCTGGCTCCGGTCGTCGCCGAACTCGCGGGGCGATAGGGCGCGCCGGTCATTGCAGAATGCGCTGTCGCGGCGATCGGACGGTGGTCCGGGTGGCCTCTCGGCGGAAATGACGTCAGAAACGCAAGTCGTGCGGCCCTGCGGCCGGGTCGGTCGACGGCCCGCCGGCATTGCGCGCTTCGACGGCATGAATGGTCTTGACGAGTTCTCTGTCCAGGACGCGTTTGCCGACCGTGCCGATCACCGCCCCGAGGAGATGTCCCGTCAAGTTCTTGCCTTCGCGCACCACGACGGCATCGACTTCGGTGGTCCCGTCGGGCAGCGGTGTGAGGGTGTAGGTGTGGCTGGATGCGCCGCCCCACATGTTGGAGTCGGTGGTCGTCATGACGACGTGGTGCGGGTCGGACCAGTCGTAGCGCAGCCGCTCCCAGATGCGGTGCGAGCCCTCGGTGACGTCGGCGTGGGTGGCGTCCTGGGCATGGACGTGGAGGTATTCGTCGGTGCTGTTGCCGAACAGCTTCGACCGGCCCGGGCCGAAGTCGGTGAGGGCAGCGACGAACTGCTCCGGTGTCGACGTGGTGGTGTGCGTGAGGTGGATGGTGGACATCGTGTGCTCCCTGAAACGAGTGGTCGAGGTGGTGAAACGACGGCGGCAGGCAGCCTCCTACCCGCTCGGCGGCCATGTCGTACCGGAGGCGGGCGGACCGCAGCGGCGCCGGGTGTCGAAACCAGCCTTGCACCATGGCCCCGCCGCTGCACCCGGAACGGATCTCCTGATTCAGTGTGGTTACCCTCGCAGACGGCCGTGTCGCGGCTCGCCCACATCCTTGTGCGGGCAGCTCGCCCCGGCGGCACCTCGCGGTCGAGTAGTACGTTCAAGCGACTCGATCGGCGGCCCGGGCACCTGCTGTTCCGTACATCAGGCAGGGATCGGCCATCGAGCGGATATGTCCGAGTCCGAGCAGGCGCTGTGGCGGATCGACCCGGCTGAACCGTTCACTGTTGCCACTGGTGAGAGGAATAAGTGGGGCGGGTGGGGCTCGAACCCACGACCAGCGGATTATGAGTCCGCGGCTCTAACCGACTGAGCTACCGCCCCTCGCCGCGCTGCACGCGCGTGGGGGATGCTACCGGGTCGGGGGTGCCACGGCCTAGTTGGGCTCGGGCGGGCGGCCGCTCGCGGTGAAAACGGATGGCGCGAAGGTGGTTTCGCTGTTTCGCGTCCGTAGCCGGCGAGCAGGGCGTGCAGTCTGGTCAGCTGGGCGGGAGTGAGGAAGCTGCGGAAGCCGGGGTGGCTGCGCAGAGCCGACCGCGTTGCCGACCATGACGTAGCACGCCTGTCACTCCAGCGCCACAGTCCGATAGCGAACGGGCTGCAGGATCGGCTGATGACAGCCATCTACGCGAGTGAGCAGGTAGTCGAACAACCGAGTCCGTGCATCGGGCCCGTGCAGTCGCGGTATCGGGAGATGTTCGGTCACACCTGGTACGAGGAACGGATCGGCGCGCTGGTCATGCGGTCGGGGCGGCTGTGCGCGGTGATGACACCCGCCGGGCTGGGCGCCTCGGTGCTCGGCGTACTCGGCGATCTGCAGGTGCCGGTGATGGCGGTCGGGGTGGGGGATCGGTGCGTGTGGTCGTTTCTCGCCGAGAATCCCCGCTGTGGTGAGGGCGCGGGCTGGTGGTCTGTGGACCTGTTCCGCTGCTTCGTGACCCAGACCAGACCCGGCGCATTGATCGCCCTCCCGACACCCGGCAATCCGCGCCGGAAGTGGGTGCGCGAACCGCAGGGCATCATCCCGGATCTCCGCCTGGTCGCCGATACGATCGTCGCTGCCTAGGGCGATCACACAGATCGCCCGTAAGCGAACGGCACGGCCGACAGCGTCGCGGAATGACCGACTTCGAGACACCCCGGCAGCTCTATCGCAAACTGAGTGCCGTCGCCGACCTCGAGTCCGCGGTCGATCTGACCGACACCACCGGATTCACGGTCGACGACCTGGACGACGACGATCCCGTACTGCTTACCGCCGCAGACGGTTTCGTCGTCGACACCTGGTGTGAAGGCTATCCGTACGACGAACGCCTCGGGCGTGAGGTCTACGAGGACGACAAGCGCATGGGTCAAGGCCACGGGCCGGCGTCCGGTCATCGTGTTCTAGGGACGCGACGTCGCCGGCAAGGGCGGCACCATCGAGCGCTTCATGGAGCACCTCAACCCGCGGCGCCCTCGACGTGGTCGGTCCTGAGGCCGTTCACGGCGTGCGATCCAGCACGAGATCCGACAGCCGCACCGCATACATCGAAACCAGTACGGCCTCTTCGTGTCCCGGCACCCCGGGCGGGACATACGCGCACACGGTTTCGGTTTCGCGCACCAGATCCAGCAGCGCAGCCCGCAGTACCTCGGGGCGAGGGGAGGTGGTCAGGGTGTGAAAGCTGTAACGCCAGCGGTAATCGTCGATCAAGCGGTGCAGCCGCTCGGCCTCGACCACATGGTGATGCCGCACCCCTTGCGAATGGGAGTCCATGGCGATCAGCAGCTGCTCGACTTCGGCCAGCCGCTCCTCGGTGCCGACCGGTGGTGCGCTGTAGGCGATCTCGCCCGAATCGCGGACGGCGTGTGCGCAGGCCTGCGGCAGATTCCACGGCAAGGACAGCTGCGCCGGCGAGCCCTCTTCCGGTCCCGGCCAATGCGAGCCCGGACCGGTGTCGACGGCGAACAGCACCGCGTAGGGATAGCCCGCGCGGTGCAGCGGTTCGTTGTCCTGCCACGCCGGTCGCTGCGCCGCATAGTCCAGCATTCGCCGGCGTAACCGGACCATCGTGCGCAACGCCCGGTAGCGGTCGGGCCGGGCCCAGCCGAAACCGTTGGCGATCAACTCGTGACGCACCGTCGCGTTCAGCCGATCCCAGCCCGGGCCGTCGGTGCAGGCGGCGATGCGCACGGAGTATCCGTTGCCGAACAGGTGGCGCAACAACTGACGCTCCTCCGCGGCCACCGAGTCGGGCGGGCCGGGCAGCAGGACCGCGCGCAGCGAATCCGCCCCGTCGAATCCGTCGCTACCGATATGCACATCGATATGACCACGGATCGCGAGTGCCGCCAGCTGCGCGGCGACAATGCGGCCGTAGCGGGCGGCACCTTGTTCGTGCATCGTCGGCGCGAGCAGCATTCCGGCCTGCAGCACCGTCATTCGGGCCGATAATCGTTCGAACGCCGCCGTCATCTGGCCGGGATCCGGAGGCATGCACACCACTCACTCTGTGACACAGGGCAATCAGGTCCGCACCAGTGTAGAGCCCGGTGTGGCGTACATTCGGCAATATCGGGACCGATCCCCTGTCAGACCGTGATCCCGGCCCGGATCAGCTTTCCGGTGATGTTGCGCGGCAAGGGCTCCGCGGTGATCCGCCATCGTTCGGGCACCTTGAAATAGGCCAGCCGCTCCCGGGCGAATTCGCGGAGATCCGCCTCCGACGCCGTGGACCCCTCGGCGAGGACGACGACGGCCGCCACCTGCTGCCCGAGATCGGGGTGCGGTTCCCCGACAACGGCACATTCCACGACGTCGGGGTGTTCGTCGAGGCACTGCTCGATCTCGACCGGGTAGATGTTCTCGCCGCCGCGCAGGATCAGATCCGATCTGCGGCCGGTCAAGCGCAGGCGGCCCTGTTCGACGACGCCGAAATCGCCGGTGCGCAGCCAGCGCTCGGCATCGATCGCCGCCGCGGTGGCTTCCGGATCGCGCCAGTACCCCAACATGACGAAGGGGCTGCGGACGTAGACCTCACCCTCGACGCCCTCGGGCACGGGAGTCCCGTCGGCATCGCGGATCTCGAGTGCCACGCTGATGATCGGCCGGCCCAGGGTGCCGGGGGCTTGGGCGAGGTCGGCGGGGGTCGCGACGGCGACGGCGGTACTGCATTCGGTGAGGCCGTAACTGTCCACCAGGGCGTCGGCGGCGAACGGAACCTCCTCGCGCAGACGCTGTTTGAACGCCGGTGACGACGGCGCCGACGCCAGTGCGAACGCGGTGAGCGAGGAGGTGTCGTAGCGTCCGATATCGCCGTGTTCGAGCAGCCGGGAGGCCATGGTCGGCACCGCACCCCAGTTGGTCACCCGTTCCTTCTCGATCAGGCGCAGAATCCGGTCGGCGTCGAACCCGCCCCGCGGCATGATCACGGCACTGCCGGTGGCCAGCCGCGGCACCACCAGATTGTGCAGGCTCGCGATATGGAACAGGGGAGAGGTCAGCAGGCAGCGCAGATCCAGCGGTGCACCGGGCTGTGGCGTCGTCCCGGTGAACGCGGCGGCGAGCGCGTCGGTGTATTCGAAATAGCCGGTGACGGCGAGCAGGTTGCGCTGGGAATGCAAGGCCGCCTTGGGTTTTCCGCTGGTACCGCTGGTGAACAGGATGACGGCGGGATCGTCCTCCGCCACGTCCGGGACCGTGGGTTCGGCGCCGGCGTGGGCGGCGATCAGACGCGGCAGATCCTCGTCCATGGTCACCACGGCCGCGGAGCTGTCGATATCGGCGAGCAGTTTCGCCCGCTTCGCGTCCACGACCACCACGGCCGGTTCGGTCGAGGCCAGTCCGTACTCGATTTCGCGCGGGACCCACCACCCGTTGAGCCCGACCGCGATCGCGCCGAGGCTCTGCGCCGCCCAGAAGGTGATCACCCATTCGACGGTGTTCGCGGCGAGGATCGCGACCCGATCACCGCGTCGCACCCCGAACTCCTCGTGCAGCGCGGCCGCGAGAGCGGCTGCGGCCGTGGCATGTTCGCGATAGCTCAGCCGCCGGTCCTCGGTGACGAGATAGTCCCGGTCACCGAAGCGCAGCGAGTCAGCGAGCAGTTCCGCGACCGCGCGTCGGCGGTGCCGCAGCACCGGCATACGCGCGCCGAGAACCTCCTCCTCGATGAGCTCGAACCGGCCGCCCGGACCGGTCAGCTCGCGCATGACGGCGGCGATATCAGGCATGGACGTGGTCATGGGTGGTCCTTCTGTGTGGAGCATCACAACCACCGCACTGTGTCACGCCCGCCGAAGGCAGATGCCGGCGTTTCCGCTCAGCGAGACTCCCGCCCGGTTACGCGCGACTCGGCGAGGAGGCGAGCGGGCGGCCGCCCGTCCGGACCGCCTGACCGCGCCGCGCGGCCGGCATCTGCCGTCGCCCGTGGGTCTCCGCGGCCAGCACGCGCGAGGTGCGCGAAGCCGCCTCCGCGACCAGCGGGGCGAGTCGTTCCATGGTGGCGAAGTTCGTCTCCCCGCACAGGCAGATCGCGGCCAGCGGGCCCTGCGGACCCCGGATCGCGGCGGCCACACTCGGAAGTACCCGGCCCACCATCGCATTGGCGTATTCGCCGCGGTCGAACGACAATCCGCGGTTGCGGCGGATCCGGTTCAATTCGCGATGCAGGCTCGCCACATCCCATCCCCGGCCCTGCACCGGATCGGAGAGCTGTTTGCCGAGCAGCGCCTCCACCTCCTCCGGGGGCAGCCAGGCCAGCATGGCGCGGCCGCCGGTGGTGAGGTGAGCGAAACTGCGGCGTCCCACATGCGATTCGAGTGTGCGCGCGAACGGGCCGCCGAGTTTGTCGAGGAACACCTCGTCGGCGCCCTCCAGCGCCGCCAGGTGGACCACCAGTCCGGTCCGCAGCTGCAACTCGTGCAGATGCTCGGCCGCCGCCTCGCGGATCTCGCCGTGGCGGCCGTCGTACCCGCCGAGTCCGAGCGAGCGCCGGCCCAGGCAGTAGCCCGAGGGGGTGTGCTCGAGCCAGTGCAGTTTCACCAGCTGGTCGAGGATGCGATGCGCGGTGGAGCGGGGGAGTCCGCTGTGTGTGCAGATCTCCACGAGGCTCAGCCGCGTCGACCGGTGCTCGAACATGTCGAGAATGAGCGTCATCCGCTCCACCATCGATGGCGGCAGGGGCCCGGGTGCCGAAGTGGCCAGTGGCATCGATGCCTCCGATCGTGAGTCGCTTCCATCCTGCCCGTCGAAGCTGGGCGAGAACCGGAATTGAAGCCCGAGTGTAGTGACGCCAGACACACCGCGCGATGGCGGTCTGTTCCGTTCATCCGGTATCCCGCTGACCGGAACGGCGCCGGAACCGGTCTGACGTACCTGACAGCGCGGGATTTTTCGGAGCGAGAGGAATGGGCGTGATCGAGGCCGGACCCTGATGGTCGACGGCGGCTCGATCAAACTCCGCTGAGGCCGTTTCCGTCCCCGCGCGCGGACGGACAGGCGGCTATCGTGGGGTTATGGGCGTGTTCGGTGAGATATTCCCCGGCAAGAAGCTGACCGACGAGAGCGGCGGTGACAGCGACGGGCAGCAGCATCGGCCGCGGCTGGATCTCGACCTGGACGCGGGCGTGATCCGGCTGTCGGGGACGCCGCGGTCGGATGAGGAGTCGTCCGAGTAGTCGGTCCGGTCTGTCACTTCGTGGAGTTCGTGTGGACCTGGATCTAGCAATCTAGATTGCTAGCATGTTAGCGTTCTCTCGTGGGTGCCGAGGAAGTCAAGCAGTTCAACGTGTATCTCCCGGTGGAGCTGATCAAGCAGGTCAAATACCGGGCGGTCGAATCGGAGATGTCGCTGTCGGCTCTGGTGGCCGAGGCGCTGCGGGCGTACCTCGGCGCCGAACCGCCGACGCGTGAGAAGGAGAAGTGATATGGCCGCCAGAGGTGTCGAGGCGATTTTTCTGGAGACCCACAACTGGGGGAAATCGGCGAAGTTCTTCCAGCAGTTGGGCTTCGAACTGGAATTCGCCACCGACCACAACTCCGGACAGCTCCGCAACGGGGACGGTCCGTACCTGTTCATCGCCGAGGTGCCGGCGGACCGCGAACCCGGAATGCAGGTCGTGCTGAAAGTGCAAGCGGAACAAGACTTTCCGGCGCCGGTCGAGGTGGTGTCGCCGTTCGCCGACACCCATTACGGAACCCGCGAGATGACGGTGCGCGACCCGGACGGGCGGGTGTGGACGCTACAGGCTCCCGGTGGTGACCGATGAGCGATACCCGGACCGGTGCGGTGCCCGAGCGCACCGTGGTACCCGACCAGACCGCTGTGCGGGTTGCGCTGTGGCGCGCGCTGCACGTCCAGCTCGATCCGCCGCCGCATGTGCTCGACGACGAGATCGGCCTGCGACTGGCCGATCCGCCGGCGGGCTGGCGTGAGCGCGGTGATATGGATCCGGTGGGCACCAGCCGCTTTCGGGCGAGCATCGTGGTGCGCTCACGATTCGTGGAGGATCTGCTCACCGAACAGGCCGGGCGCGTGGACCAGTACGTGCTGCTGGGCGCGGGACTGGAGACGTTCGCGCAGCGCAGACCCGAGATCGCTTCTCGCTTCCGGATTTTCGAGGTCGACCAACCGCAGACGCAGGAGTGGAAGCGCCGGCGCCTGGTCGAGACCGGCTATGAGCTCCCGGACTGGTTGCGTTCGGTCCCGGTCGATTTCGAGAAGGATTCGTGGTGGGAGCGTCTGACCGCGGCCGGCTTCGATCCGGCCCGGCCCGCGACCGTCGCCTCGCTGGGGGTGAGCATGTATCTCACCGACGAGGCCAACCGTGAAACGCTGTCGCTGCTGGCGGCCTCGGCGCCCGGTTCCACGGTCGTCATGTCCTTCATGCCGCCACTGGAACTGCTCGAGGAACAGGACCGAACGAGCCGGGAGTTCGCGGAATCGGGCGCGGCCGCCTCCGGCACGCCATTCCGCAGCTTCTACGCCCCGGCGCGGATCGTCGCCATGGCCCGGGAGGCCGGTTTCGCTCAGGCGCACCACATTTCGGCGGACGAGCTCAACAACCGGTACTTCCCCGGGCGCCCGGACGGGCTGCGCACTTCGAACGGCGAGGAGTTGCTGGTGGCGGCGACCTGAGTCCCGCCTACGATGAGCCGATGGCGAAATCCCAGCGCTTGCACATCGTGCCGTCCCGCTTCAGCGTCGACCACATTCCGGCCGCGACCTTCCCCGAGGACGACGAATGGGTGGCGCTGGTGCGAGCGCCGGAGGGACTGACGGTCGTCCGCGAGGCTCCGCCGTGGGAGCGGGAGTCGTGCTGGCTCGGGCTGTACGCCGCCACGCCGCGCGAGCTGGACACCTCCGGCGCGCTGACCGCGATCCTGGAACCGTTGGCGCAGCACGGAATTCCGGTGTTCGTCGCCTCGACCTACCACGCGGACCTGGTGCTGGTCCCCGAATCGCGCAGTGCCGCCGCGACCGATGCGCCGACCGAGGCCGGATTCGAGATCGCCGGGGACGCGGGCTGACACCGGTTCAAATGTGGTCGCCCTTGTCGCGGTTGCAGCCGCGGCACAGGATCTGCAGATTCGCCGCACTGGTCGCCCCGCCGCGGCTCAGCGGAATGATGTGGTCGAATTCGAGGTAGTGGGTGGCGCCGCATTCCACACACCGGCCGCCGTCGCGATGCCACACCTCGGCCTTGATATCGGGTGCGATGGACCGGCTGTCGCGTCTGCCCGGTGCGACGGTGAGCCGTTTCGCCACGCGTAGTGCGCCTTCCACGATCGCGGCCACCAATTCCGGCTCGTCGACATCGAATTCGGCGCCGCCGCGCGCCGAGGTGGCCGCCACCGTCACGCCGGTCTCGGTGGCCGATACGGAAACCGCTCGGGTCCAGGGGATTTCGATACCGGCGTCCGGCCCGATGAAGCGCAGCTTCCGGTTCGAGCAGATCAACCGCCCGGGGGACGCGTGGGTGCCGCGCCCCGTCCGTCGGAGGCGGGTGGCGGCGGTGTCGAGGTGGACGCGTTCCTGCGGGTCCAGATGCAGATCGGGCACCGCGATCACCGGAAGCTCGCCCGCCCGCAGCCGGGACAGGATGCGCAGCCGGCGCAGACTGCGCCGCAACTCGTCCACGGCCCCGTCGCGCACCCGGAGCGCGGCGACCGTCGCGTCGAATCGTTCCAGTTCGGCGCCGGTGATCGTGCCGTCGGCCAGGGCGAAGGCCGCCGTGCGCTCGAGATGCGAGACGGCGGGTCCACGCAGGGCCGCGCGGGCGGTGTCGGGGTCGATGCGCTGATGGCGGATCCGCGTCCACAGCTCGTCCCAGTCGGGTCCGCTCGGACCGGTGGTGGTCAGGACGCGAAGCGCTCGGATGCGCCAATCGGACAGAAAGTCCTCGACCTCCGCCGCGCACGCGCGGCAGGGCGCGGCGCCGAGCAGTCGCCAGCCCCGCCGTCGGCCGCAGCGAGGACAGCCGCGCGGGTCGGCGGGCGGACGTGCCACCGTCTGCCCGGTCCATCGGGAGCCGTCCCACCAGCGCAGTGATGCCGCGTCCGCGGGATCGGGATGCCAATCGGGGCGTTCGTCCGGCGGCGCGGCCATCGGCGGGGCGAACCTGGTGCGCTGCAACGATAGTCGCTGCGATCGGTGCTGCGCCGAATCCGCGACGGGTGCGCCGAAGGTCGTGAACAATTCCGCCGCGTCGGCGTGTTGCGGCCCGCCCCGCACGAACCACCAGCGGTTCTCGGCCCGGCGGAACTCTCCGAACACCGCGGCCCGCGCATCCGGTGCCGCGGCGACGTCGGCGCGCGCCACCAGGCCCTCGGCGTCCTCGATCGACACCGAGAGCCCCGGGAGCACCGCCAGGGGCTCGTCGGGACCGGACCCGGTGATCAGGATGCGGACGATCTCCGCCTCGGTGCGGGGTAGTGAGATCGACAGCCGCGCGGTGCCGGGCTGCGGATCCTGATCGACGGTCACCGCCTGGGAGGGATGGCGCGGCGCGTTGAAATACACCACGTCGCGGGCGGAGCGGACGCGCCCGCCGGCGGTCAGCAAGACCGCATGCGCATCCAGCGGCGCCGTCGAACGCCATGAAACCAGTACCGACAGAAGCGAAGTCGGTACCGGCGTGGCGTCGCCGTCGACGGTGGGGCGCGTGGTTGTCATCGCCACGAACTATGCCAGGCCGTCCCGACACGAACCGCGGGGTCGGCGCGGAGCTTTTCGTGACCGTCCGGGTGCGGCACAGTGGAACCATGACGAACCCGAAGGGTGACTCCGGGCGCAAGCCCGGCGGCGCGCGGGTGCCGGGTGCGACGGAAATCCTCGCCGCCGCCCAGGCCGCCGCGCAGGCCGCACAGACCGCCGCGGGCCAGGCCATCGACGCCGCGCAGGTCACCGCCGGTACCGCCTTCGGCACCGCGGTGCGGCTCCCGCCCGCGTCGGTACAGCTGGCCGCGCAACTTCCGGATCTGATCGAGAATCTGGCGACCGCCATCGACCGGCTCAATTCCACCATCGACCGCCTCGACCGGACCCTGGCCCTGGCCGATCCGGCCTTCGCGGCCTACGACCGGCTGCTGCCGCGGCTCGAGGCCGTGATCGCGCTGGGCGAAGACGTGCTCAGCCGGCTGTCCAAACTTCCGGGCATCTCGATGCTGGGCCGCCTCACCGGCCGCGAGGCCGAACCACCGCAACCGGAGCCGAAGTCACGTCGACGCGGAAAATAGACCCGCCCCGTCCGCCGATCGCGGCATATCCACCGTGGCGATCACCGCGCGAGCCGCGGCAGCGGCCTTGAGCACCATCTCGTGGAATTCCGCGTCGGCATCGGAGTCCAGCACCACCGCGCCGCCCGCGCCGACACGCCAGCCGCGCTCGTCCCGGACCGCCGTGCGGATGACGATATTGAGATCCGCCGTGCCGCCCAGTCCCAGAAATCCGATCGTGCCCGAGTAGATGCCGCGCGCCTCGGTTTCCAGCCCGTCGATGATCTCCATGGTCCGCAGCTTCGGGGCCCCGGTCATCGAGCCGCCCGGGAAGCAGGCTCGCAGGCAATCGATCGCGTCCACCTCGGGGCGCAGCCGGCCGCGCACGGTGCTCACCAGCTGATGCATGGTCGTGTAGGTCTCCGCGACCATCAGCTCGGGGACGTGCACACTGCCCAGCTCGCACACCCGGCCCAGATCGTTGCGCAGCAGATCGACGATCATCAGATTCTCGGCACGGGTCTTGGGGTCCAATTCCAATGCGCGGCACAGGTTTTCATCGGCTTCCGGGGTGGCGCCGCGGGGAGCGGTGCCCTTGATCGGTTTGGTCTCCACCGTGCGGGTGCGGTCGACCTTGAGGAAGCGCTCCGGTGACGAACAGGCGATATGGAGTTCGCCGAATCTCAGGTACGCCGCGTACGGGGCAGGATTGCTGCGCCGCAGCACCCGGTAGACGTCGAGGCCCGGCGCCTCGGAATCGATCCCGGCGCTGTCGGTGAGGTTCACCTCGTAGGTTTCCCCGGCGCGTAGTTCGGCGTCGATCGCCGCGATGTCGGCCAGATAGCGGTCCCGGCCACGGCTCAGGCGCGAGACGACGGCCTCTTCGTCGGCGGGCAGTGTGAGCGGTTCCGGATTCTGCCGATCCGGCAGTGTCGTGACGATCGCGCGGGTGTCGGCCAGCCAGCGGCGATTCGCCTCGGCGGACTCCGCGTCGGTGACGGCGAGCAGATGGGTGCGGCCCGCGACGTGATCGACCACGACCAGCCGATCGGCGAAGATCCACTGCGCATCCGGATAGGGCGATCGATGCCCGGCCCGCGCACCGCAGTCGGCCTTCATCTCATAGCCCAGATAGCCGACGTAGCCGCCCACGAAATCGAAAGGCACATCGGGGAATCGGATGTTCAGCTCGTTCAGCCGCGCCGACAGATAGTCGAGCACCGGCCGCGGATCGGTGCGGGTCCCGGATCGATCCTCGATCACGCATCCCGCGCCGACCCGATATCGCACCACCTCCGCCAGCGGCCCGGACGCATCACCGGCGAAACTGAACCGATCCAGGCCCGGCTCCACATGCGCACTGTCGAGCCAGAACACGGTCGGTGAATCCGGATACATCCGCAGCACAACGGATTCCGTGTCCACTGCGCGGTCGATCACCTCGTGGAGGACGGTGAGGGTGGTCGCGGAGCGGATCGAGGACGGCGAGGTCGCGGCCTCGGCGGGACCTGTGCCGGAACCCGGCTCGGAAGCAGAGGCCGGCGCGAAGTCTCGGACTCGCGTCGCCGAGTCGTCCCGTGGGCTACCCGCACCGTCTCCGGAACCGGTGCTCACCGACACCGACCGATACCGCCGCCCTTCCTGACGTGCCCACCACTCCCGCGTCAGCCGCGCGAAATTCCCCAGCACTGCGGCGCCGAATTCACTCGACACCGATTCCGGATGGAACTGCACACCCCACTGCGGGCGGTGGCGGTGCCGAACGCCCATCACCACCCCGTCGGGCGCGGTCGCGGTGATGGCCAGCGCGTCCGGCAGCGGCTGGGCGGCGCACAGCGAGTGATAGCGCACGGCCAGGAAGTCGGCGGGAAGTCCCGCGAACAGATCCCTACCGTCATGGCTGATGCGGTCCGGATAGCCGTGCCGGGGGGCGGGCGCCGGAATCACCTGCCCGCCGGCCGCCAGCACGATGCCCTGATGGCCCAGGCAGACGCCCAGCAGCGGGAGCTCCGCCCGCTCGATCAGCGCCTGAGAGATTCCGAAATCCCTCGGTGTATCGGGGCGTCCGGGCCCGGGGGAGACGACGATGTTGTCGAACCGGTCGAGATCCAGCTCGGCCAGGGTGTCGATCTCGTCGTTGCGCAGCACGGTCGGTGCGGCTCCGGTCACCGTGCCGATCAATTGGAAGAGGTTGTAGGTGAACGAGTCGTAGTTGTCGACCAGCAGCGTGCGCACGGGGGTCCGGGTCCGGACCCCGTGGTCGAAAGTGGTCTCGCCCGCATGCCGAGACCAGGACGTGCTCATGTGCATCACCGTATCGGGCATCTCGGACCATGCAGTGAGGGCATATGCCTTCAGTTGACCGGTCGTGGTGGTGCACAATGTGGGACATGTCTGTGGTGCAACCGGCCGAGGTCGAGCGCGAGGTCGTCGACTTCGCGGCCGTCGGCGAATGGATGGATGAACAGGGCCTGCCCGGCGGTGACTTCGAGGATGTGACCTCACTCGGCGGCGGCACCCAGAACATCATGCTGCGGTTCCGCCGGGGTGGCCGCGATTTCGTGCTGCGCCGCGGACCGAAACACCTGCGTCCCAAGAGCAACGACGTCATCCGCCGCGAATCCCGCCTGCTCGGCGCGCTCGCGGGCACCGGCGTGCGCGCCCCGCGGGTGATCGCCGCGGGCGCCGACGAATCGGTGATCGGCGCGGTCTTCTACCTGATGGAGCCGATCACCGGCTTCAACCCGCAGAACGAACTGCCCGCCCTGCACGCCGGCGATCCCGAGGTGCGGCGGCAGATGGGACTGTCGGCGGTGGAGGCCATCGCCCGGCTCGGATCGCTCGACTACGAGGCGCTGGGCCTGTCCGATTACGGCAAGCCGGACGGTTTTCTGGAACGTCAGGTACCACGCTGGCTCGGCGAACTCGAGTCCTACAACAGCAACGACGGCTACCCCGGCCCGCAGATTCCGGGCGTGGACCGAGTCGGGGACTGGCTCGACCGCAACCGGCCCGCGCGGTGGCGGCCGGGCATCCTGCACGGCGACTGCCACCTCGCCAACATGATGTTCTCCTACGACGGGCCCGAGGTCGCCGCCATGGTCGACTGGGAGATGTCGACGATCGGCGATCCGCTGCTGGATCTGGGCTGGCAGATCGCCACCCGGCCCGAACCCGGAACCACCGGCGCCGCCCTGGTCGGCAAGCTCGGCGCCGCGGGCGGCCTGCCCACCGCCGAGGAGATGATCGCCCACTACGCGACCTTCTCCGACCGCGACCTCGGCCACGCCACCTGGTACACGGTGCTCGCCTGCTTCAAACTCGGCATCGTGCTCGAGGGCACGCACGCCCGGGCCTTCGCCGGCAAGGCGTCCAAGCAGACCGGCGATTTCCTGCACGCCATCACGCTGGAACTGTTCGACAAGGCCGACCGGCTCTGCGAATGAGCCGACGCGGCACGGCGTCAGCCGGCGTCGAGCAGGTCGGCGACGATGGCCAGATCCTTGTCGCCGCGGCCGGACAGGCACAGCAGGATCAGCGCGTCCTCGGCGATCCCGCCCTGTTCGGCCGCCTCCAGCAGATATCCCACGGCGTGCGCGGATTCGAGCGCGGTGATGATGCCTTCGGTCCGGCACAGCGTATCCAGTCCGCGCAGCGCCACCGCATCGGTCGCGACAGCGTGATCGATGCGCCCGATGTCCTTGAGGTGGCTCAGTTCCGGGCCGACCCCCGGATAATCCAATCCGGCCGCGATGCTGTGGGTCCGCGCGATCTGCCCCTCGTGGTCCTGCAGGACGTAGCTGAACGCGCCGTCCATCTCACCCGGTGTCCCCGCGCTGAGCGTGGCCGCGTGCTCGCCCGTGTGTAATCCGCGGCCCCCGGCTTCCACGCCGATCAGCCGCACCTGCGCATCGCCGGTGAACGGGTGGAACATGCCGATCGCGTTACTGCCGCCGCCCACGCAGGCGATGACGTGGTCGGGCAGCCGCCCCGTCGCCGCCAGCAGCTGGGCCCGGGATTCGATGCCGATCCGGCTCTGATGGTCGCGCACCATGCGCGGATACGGTGCGGGCCCGGTGGCGGTGCCGAACAGGAAATGGGTGCTCTCGGTGTGCGCCACCCAATCTCGCACCGCCTCGGTCACCGCGGCCTTCAGGCGGCGATCACCGGAACGAACGGCGCGCACATCCGCCCCGAGCAGGCGCATCCGTACGACGTTGCTCTGCTGACGGGCCATATCGTCGGCGCCCATGTAGATCACACACGACAGGCCGAGCATGGCGCAGACGGTCGCCACCGCGACGCCGTGCTGCCCTGCCCCGGTTTCGGCGATGATGCGGGTCTTGCCCATCCGCACGGCCAGCAGCGCCTGCCCGAGCGCATTGTTGATCTTGTGGGCGCCGGTGTGCGTCATATCCTCACGCTTGAGGAATACGCGCACCCCGGGCACTCCCAGCGCCCGCGCGAGCCGCGGCGCCGCATGCAGCAATGTCGGCCGGCCGACGCGCTCGCGCAGCAACCGGTCGAGTTCGCCGTGGTATTCGGGATCCGCCCAGGCCGCTCGATGGGCGTTCTCCACGTCGGTGAGCGCCGCCATCAGCCCTTCGGGAACGTAACGCCCGCCGAAGGCGCCGAATCTCCCGGGGTCCCGGATGCCGTCCCGAGTGGTGGCGTGGGTTGGCCTGTGTCCGATCACCATTCGCATCCGCGCTTTCTTCTCGCCGTCCGGCTCGGACAGTGTGTGCGATCCGCTCGCACACCTGGTCACCTGCCGGCAACGAGTGAGTTAACAGCACGGAAGCGGTCATCGTCAGTGGTGGTAAGTCGGCGCGGGTGGCGAGATCAGCCGCAGCGGAGTAATGCGTCCCGGACGGCACGGGCCCGCGCATCGTCGAGAACGGCGGTGCCGAGGCGGTTCATCACATAACCGAAACCCAAACCCGTTGCCGGATCGGCGAATCCGAACGACCCCCCGTAACCGGTGGTGCCATAGGCGCGCTTGTCGCTGCCGAAACGGAAGCTGCCACAGGATTTGCGGAACCCCAGGTGGTAGCGGCTGCGGGTGAGCAACACCAGATCGTCGGCGGGCACATCGTCGACGGTGTCCGCGCTGGCCAGCCGGCCGAGAATGCCCGGTGCGATGGGCAATTCACCGGTGCGTCCCGCCGCCGCGCCATAGACCCGCGCCAGGGACCGTGCCGTGCCCACGCCGCCCGCGGCCGGGCTCTCGACGCCGAGGAATTCGCGGCGGGTGGCACGTTCGGGCGCGCCGGTGCGGGGGCTGCTCAACGCGCGATAGGTCAGACCGCGCCGCAGCAACATCTGAATCGCGATGCGCAGCGGCACGTCTCGCTCGTACCGCAGCACGTCCAACCCGGAGGTGGACGCGAGCGTGGCGACGCGATCGAGGGATTGTTCCTCCGGCAGTCCGATGAAGAAGTCCAGCTCGAGCGGGCCGGCGAAGTCCTCGGCGAAGATACGGCCCAGGGTGCGGTGCCGCGGATCGACGCGGCGGAGCAGTTCGCCCTGATACAGCCCGGCGGTGATCGGGTGGTAGCCCTGCCGGGTGCCGGGACTCCACAGCGGTTTCTGGTCGGCCAGGATCTCCGCGAGCCGATCCCGGTCGGCCATGTCCGACAGCCGCACCACCCGATCGAGCACCGGCAGGCCCGCACGATGGTCGAGCAGCTGCCGCACGGTGATCGCTTCCTTACCGTGCGCGGCGAATTCCGGCCAGTACTGCGCGACCGGCGCCTGGTAGTCGAGCACCCCGCGGGAGACGGCACTCGCCACGGCGAATGCCGTCATCCCCTTCGTCGAGGAGAACACCGGAACCATGGTGTCGCGCTCCCACGGCAGCTGTCCGCGGCGATCGCGGAACCCCGCCCACAGATCCACCACCGGCCGGTCCCCGTCGTAGACGGCCACGGCCGCTCCGATCTCGCCGAACCGGGCGAAGTTGCGCCGGAACGCGTCCGCGACCGGCTCGAAACCGCTCGCCACCTCACCGTGTACCTCAGCAACCTCGCCCATAGTGCAACCGATGGTAACGGTCAACGCTGCGGTGTCGTACGGTGTCCAGCCGGATCGGAAACCGATCAGGCCGCGTGGATCCGGGAGCTGTCGGCGAAGTAGTCGAGGACGGCGCGATGCCACGCCTCCGGCGCCTCGTGCATCAGCACGTGTCCCGCCGCCACCTCGATGTAGTCCGCGCCCGGAATCGCCGCCGCCAGTTCGCGCGAATTGGCGGGATCGACCAGCAGATCCGCCGTGGCGGCGATGACCCGGGTCGGCACCGCGACCCGCGGCAGATCGGCGCGGGTGTCCACCCGGGTCACCAGATCCGCCTGCGCCGCCGCCCCACCCGGAACCTGGGCAGCGATCTGCTCCAGATACTGCGAAAACATCTCGTCCGACAGCGAATTGGTGAACGCGGCACTGTATCCGGACAGCAGCACCACGCGGGCGAACGCGTCGTGATCGCGCGCGGCGAGCGCATCGAGCCACAGATCCAGCACGAGCCGGGCCCGATGGTCGGCTCGCGCCAGCCCGGCCGCGAGCACCAACCCGGTGACCCGATCGGGATGACGCACGGCGGCCCGCACCGCCACCGCGGTGCCGAGCGAGAACCCGATGATCGGGAACCGCTCGGCGCCCGCCGCCACGGCCTCCTCGACCAGTGCGTCGGCCAACCCGTCGAGGGTCAGGACGGTGTCGTCGGCCGGATAGTCGGAGCCGATCACGGTGTGGCGCTCGGCGAGCAATGGGATCAGAGAACCGAAGTTGGCCTCGATCCCGCCGCCCGCGCCGTGCGCGAGAACGACCGCGGGACCGCTGCCGATGACGGATGTGGATAGTGAAATGTTCGTCATGGCCGCGACGTTAGGGCTTGACATGAGTGTGAAGGTCAAGCTCGGGAGGGTGCGATGCTGATCGGCGAGCTGGCGAACATTACCGGCGTCAGCACCCGCCTGCTGCGCTACTACGAGGAACAGGGACTGCTGAACGCCCGCCGCGACGGCAACGGCTACCGCGTCTACACCGACGACGCACCGCAGCGGGTGCACCGCATTCGCGAGTTGCTCGCTGCCGGACTGCCGACCAGCGCCATCCGCGAACTGCTGCCGTGTGCGACCGCCACGGGCTTGCAGCACTGCGATCTCACCCGAAAGATCATGCGGGAAGGCATGTCTCACCTCGACGCGCAGATCGCCGAGCTGATCCGGCGCCGCACGCTGCTGGCCCGTCAGGACGAGCAACTGGTGGCCGCGCCCTATCGCAGCGACGGCCCGGCGTAACCGGCCTCCCCGCGGCGGTGGGCTCGGGCCCTTCTCGTAGGCTCGGTGCCGTGCGAGCACTGGAACAGATTCGCGACTGGCCCGTCCGGCACGCCGCCGCGGGCGTCGTCGATACCCATGGCGTGGTCGGCACCGAGGGGGACCTCGATCGCGTGTTCGCCCTCGCCTCCGTCACGAAACCCCTTGCCGCCTATGCGGTTCTGGTGGCGGTCGAAGAAGGTGCGATCGAACTGGACCAGCCCGCCGGACCGCCCGGCTCCACCGTGCGGCACCTGCTGGCGCATACGGCCGGACTGGCCTTCGACACCACCGTGATCATGGCCGAGCCCGGGCAGCGCCGCATCTATTCCAGCGCCGGATTCGACGTGCTCGCCGAGTTCCTCACGCGCGAGACCGGAATCGAATTTCCCGAATATCTGCGGCAAGCGGTATTCGAGCCACTCGGAATGAAATCCTCGGTACTGGCCGGATCCGCCGGCCACGCCGGCCGATCCACGGTGAACGATCTGCTGCGTTTCGCCGGAGAATTGCTGAACCCGATCTTGATATCCGGTGACACCCTCACCGCGGCGACCTCCGTGCAATTCCCGGGCGTCGGCGGAGTACTTCCCGGATACGGATCGCAGCGCCCCAATGATTGGGGTCTGGGATTCGAGATCCGCGACCACAAGACTCCGCATTGGACGGGGGGAGCCAACTCGCCGCGAACCTACGGGCATTTCGGGCAGTCCGGCACCTTCCTGTGGGTGGACCCGGAGATCGAGGTGGCGTGTGTGGCGTTGAGCGACGAGAATTTCGGCGATTGGGCCCGAGCGGTGTGGCCGACGCTCAGCGATGCGGTCATCGCCGATATCCAGCGGATTCGCGACACGGCCGAAAAGTAACAGCCGTAACATCGGGCACTCCAGTAAACTCGGGCAACGCCTGCGCTCGACGGGATGTTGGGGAAGACGTCCGACGTCGAGGCTGGAGGTGTACAGGTGCGCGCATCTGATCAGTTCGCGGATGTGACGTGTGGTGTGGTGTACATCCACGCGTCACCGGCCGCGCTGTGCCCGCACATCGAATGGACGCTTTCCTCCACTCTGAAATCGCCCGCGTCGCTGCGCTGGACCGCCCAGCCGGCCGCCGCGGGACAACTGCGCGCGACCACCGACTGGGTGGGTCCTGTCGGCACCGCGGGCCGAATTGCCAAGGCGTTGCGGGATTGGCCGGTGCTGCGCTTCGAGGTCACCGAGGATCCCTCCGAAGGCGTCGACGGCGAACGCTACAGTTTCGTTCCCGGCCTCGGATTGTGGACCGGTGCGATGAGCGCCAACGGCGACGTCATGGTCGGCGAGATGCGCCTGCGGGAAATCGTGCGCTCGGCCCGGGCTCGTGGCCGCCACGGCGACATCTCCGCCGATATCGATCGCGCCCTGGGCACCGCCTGGGACGACGAACTCGAACCCTTCCGCACCGGCGGCGAAGGCGCCGAGGTCACCTGGCTGCGCCGCGACGTCGGCTGAATCCCGCAACCATCGGAAAACACGACGGGTGGCCTCCGCAGCGGAGACCACCCGTAACGTATTGCCGCCGAAGGCTTTACAGCGGAATGTTCTTGTTGTGGCTGGGCCGCGCCGGGGCCGAGGCCAGCGCGGCGGCAATGGTGGACCGAGTCTTGGCGGGGTCGATGACCTCGTCCACGACGCCGATGGACAGCGCCCGCCCGACTCCGCCGGCGATGGTCTCGTGTTCGGCGGTGAGACGCTCGATCAGAGCCTCGCGCTCCTCCTCGGGAGCCTTCGCGATGGCCTTCTTGTGCAGGATGCCGACCGCGGCCTTGGCGCCCATCACGGCGACCTCGGACTCCGGCCAGGCGTACACCGCGGTGGCACCCAGCGAGCGGGCGTTCATCGCGATGTAGGCGCCGCCGTAGATCTTCCGGGTCACCAGCGTGACGCGCGGAACGCGGGCCTCGGCGAAGGCGTGCAGCAGTTTCGCGCCGCGGCGCACCACGCCCTCCCATTCCATGCCGACACCGGGCAGATAACCGGGCACGTCGGTGATCACGACCAGCGGAATGCCGAAGGAGTTGCACAGGCGCACGAAACGCGCTGCCTTCTCGGCGGATTCGCTGGTGAGGCAGCCGCCCATGCGCAGCGGGTTGTTGGCGAGCACACCGACCGTGCGACCACCGAGGCGGCCGAGACCGGTGACGATGCTGCGGGCGTAACCGCCCTGCAACTCCTCGAAGGACGATTCGCCGTCGCCGTCCGGCGAGGGGATCTTGTCGAGTAGCTCGCGCACGACCGGCTTGACGTCGTAGGCGCGCTTGGCCGACTCCGGCAGCATCGCCTTGAGGTCCACATCGCCGTGGGCGGCGGCGGACAGGTCGAATTCGCCCTGTTCGGCGAACATCGAGACCAGGCGGCGGCCGCGGTGCATCGCGTCGTTCTCGTCGTCGGCGACGATATGGCACACGCCGGACTTCTTGCCGTGGGTCTCGGGACCGCCGAGGGTGGCCATGTCGACGTTCTCACCCGTGACCGACTTGACGACGTCCGGACCCGTCACGAAGACGCGGCCCTCGGGCGCCATGATGACGACGTCGGTCAGCGCGGGACCGTACGCGGCGCCGCCGGCGGCGAAGCCGACCACGATCGAAATCTGCGGGACCAGGCCCGACGCGCGAACCATGGCCTCGAAAACGGTGCCCACCGCGTGCAGTGCCTCGACGCCCTCCGCCAGGCGCGCACCGCCCGAATGCCAGATGCCGACCACGGGAATCCGGGAGTCGATGGCGGTATCGATCGCGTCCACGATGTGCTTGCATCCGTCGACACCCATGGCGCCACCCATCACGGTGGCATCGGAGCAGTACGCGACGGTGCGCACGCCGTCGACCTCGCCGATGGCGGCCAGCACGCCGGACTTGTCGCGGGGGTGGAGCGGGAGGACGGTTCCGGGATCGAAGAAGCGCTGCAACCGGCCCAGCGGATCACGGGGATCGGTCGTGGCGTCCGCCTGCGCGGGGGCCATGATGGTCATCGCGGTCTCTCCTCGAGGGAAATGTGGAGTCGCTGACGCGGCTGCGAAAGATGAAAATCCCGGTGGGGCTTTTCGACGAGGGGATCTGCCTTGGCCGAAAAGCCCCACCGGGTTCGCTGAAGTTGTCGACAGACGTTGTCGACGAGTCGGATCAGTACCGTCCGAAGGCGAGCGCCACGTTGTGGCCGCCGAAACCGAACGAGTTGTTGATCGCGTACTCGATGTCCTGGCGACGGGCCTCACCGTGCACGACATCCAGGTCGATCTCCGGGTCCTGGTTCTCCAGGTTCAGCGTGGGCGGAACGATGCCGTCGCGAATGCTGAGCACTGTGAGTACCGACTCGAGGGCGCCCACAGCGCCGATCGAGTGGCCCAGGGCGGACTTGGGCGCGTAGACCGAGGCGTGCTTACCCACGGCCTTGTGGATCGCGTTCGCTTCCGCTGTGTCCCCGATCGGGGTGGCGGTCGCGTGCGCATTGATGTGCGTGATGTCGGACTTCGTCAGTCCGGCGGTCTGCATGGCGCGCTCCATGGCGCGCGCCGCACCGGCACCCGTGGGATCCGGGGCGACCAGATGGAAGCCGTCGGAGGTGATGCCGGCACCCAGCAGGCGAGCGTGGATGGTGGCCCCGCGCGCCTTGGCGTGCTCTTCGGTCTCCACGACCATCAGCGCACCGGCCTCGCCGAAGACGAAGCCGTCACGATCCTTGTCGAACGGCCGCGACGCGCCCTTGGGGTCATCGTTGCGGGTGCTCATCGCCCGCATCATGGAGAACGCGGCGATCGGCACGTCGGAGATGTATCCCTCGACACCGCCGGTGACGACCATGTCGGCGTCGCCCATGACGATCATCCGCCACGCGTTGGCGATGCCCTCGGATCCCGACGAACATGCCGAGACCGGGGTGACCACTCCCGCCTTGGCCCCCAGTTCGAGGCCCACGACAGCGGACGGCCCGTTCGGCATGACCATCTGAACGGCCAGCGGCGAGATCTTGCGGTAGCCGCCGTTCTTCAGCTTGTCCACCGAGTCGATGAGCGCGTCGCCGCCGCCGAGGCCGGTGCCGATCGCCACGGCCAAGCGCTCGGGGTCCACCTCGGGGCTGCCGGCGTTCTTCCACACCTCGCGCCCCAGCACCATCGCCAGCCGCTCGACATAGGCCATGCGGCGGATCTCGACTCGGCTGAGCAGGGTGTCCGGCGAAACCTTCAGGTGGCCGCCGATGCGAACCGGGAGGTCGTATTCCTCGATGAAGGAATCCTCGAGAACGTCGATGCCGCTCTCGCCGTTGAGGAGTCCCTTCCACGTCGCATCGACGTCACCGGCGATCGACGTGGTCGCCGCGAGACTGGTGACGACTACGTTCGGGAAGTTCCCGTTCAAAGTGGAAGGAGTGGTCACGGTATCGGCCCTTTACTCGGCGCTACCGAACTTGGCCTTGAGCTCAGCGGCCGCGTCGGAGTTCTCGGCCTCGAGCTTCTGGATGTAGGAGACGGCGTCACCCACGGTCTTGAGGCTGGCGAGATCCTCGTCGGGGATCTTCACGCCGTACTTGTCCTCGGTCTGCACGGCGATCTCGACCATCGACAGCGAGTCGATGTCCAGGTCATCGACGAAAGACTTCTCGATCGTCACCTCGGAGGGCTCGATGCCGGTCACCTCTTCGATGATCTTGCCGAGCTCTTCGACGATCTGTTCCTGGGTCAGAGCGGCCACTTGGTGGCTCCCTTCTTGTTCTTTCGTTGGTCCGACGTGAATCGGAGGTCCGATTATTTTTCGGTACGAGCTGGACAAACGTTTCGTCCTGCTCGCTCGCGGTCGCATCACTACGAGCCGCGAGGAAAGCTAGCCGGTTGCCGAGAGCTCGACAAACGCGGGGATGTTCTCGGGGGTCTTCAGCGCCAGATTCGGGGTGCCCTTGAGCTCCCGCTTGGCGATGCCGACCAGGGTTCCGGCCGGTGGCAACTCGGCCACCGCGGAAACCCCTGCCGCGCGAACGGTTTCGGTGCACAGATCCCACCGGACGGGCCGGGTCACCTGTGCCGCCAGCTTCTCGATGGCGTCTGCGCCCGAGTCGACCGGCTTGCCGTCGTAGTTCGACAGCAGAGTACGGGTCGGCTCACCCGGAACCATCCGGGAGATGGCTTCGGCCACGGCGTCCTGGGCGGGTGCCATGAACGCGGTGTGGAAGGCCCCGGCGACGGGCAGTGCGCGAATCCGCGCCTTCTCCGGCGGGTTCGCGGCCAGTTCCGCCAGCGCATCCAGCCGGCCTGCCGCCACGATCTGGCCGACCGCGTTGCGGTTGGCCGGAACCAGGTCGAGCTCGGCGAGCCGGTCGAGCACGGCGGCCTCGTCGCCACCGAGCACGGCGGACATGCCGGTCGGAACCAGCGCGCACGCCTTGGCCATCTCCGCACCGCGGATCGCGGCCAGTTTCACCGCGTCGTCGGAGGAGACGACACCGGCGACGGCTGCGGCGGCGAGCTCGCCGACCGAATGTCCGGCGACGATGGTATCCGCCGGAACCGCTTCGTGCGGAATCTCGGCGAAAGCCAGCAGCGCGGCGGCGACGACCAGCGGCTGGGTCACCGCGGTATCGGTGATCTCCTCCGCGGTGGCGGTGGTGCCGAGGCGGAGCAGATCCAGGCCGGACGCCTTGGACCACAGTTCGAGGCGGTCACGCGCGCCGGGAAGATCGAGCCATGGCGCGAGCATGCCGGGTGTCTGGGAGCCCTGTCCAGGGGCGAACAACGCGATCACGCCTCTAACAAAACACCGTGAGGGGGCTCCGTGGAGATGTCGGTGCCGATGATGTTTGAGGGACGCTTTTGTGTGGACCCCACAAAACGCCACGTGGGTTGTCGCGATCGACCGATTCCCGAGATCCGTTACAGGCGATCTTCGTAGAAAGTTGCCGGCGAGTCCTCTGGGGCAGGTGTTGACGATTCGTTACGGGTTCGTGTCAAACGACCCACTGTTGCCGCGATTCGGAGCACATAGGCGTCGCGAGGATTCATCGGATCCCGGCCCGTGACCTCGGCGATGCGCTTGAGCCGGTAGCGGACCGTATTTGGATGAACGAACAGCTGCCGCGCACATGTCTCGACCGCTCCACCGCAATCGAGGTAGGCGTCGAGAGTGTCCGACAAGGCCGACCCGGCGGCGGCCAACGGTAGCACAAGATACTCGTTGAGAGCGTCGACCGCAGCCCGATCGCCGAGCAGTGCTCGCTCGGGCAGAAGTTCGGAGGCGTGCACCGGTCGCGGCGCCGCCCGCCAGCCCACCACGGCCTCCATTCCGGCCATCGCCTCCACCGCGCTGACGTGGGCAGCCGACAGCGTGCGCGTGGTCGGGCCGATCACCACGGGCCCCTCGGAGAACGCCTCGGCGAGCAGATCCATCAGGAACGGCGAGGGATAGCCGGTATCGCCGAGATTGCCGCTGACCACCATCACCAGCCGCGAACCCTGTACCACGGCCAGCGCCGCGCGGCCGTGCCGGGCGGCGATGACGTGCACCGAACTCACCACGGCCACTTGATCTTTCGGCGGCGTGCCGACCAGCACCGTCGCCGCGGCGGTGGCGTCCCAGTTCAATGTGGCCGCGCGCGAGAGCATTTCGGCACCGGTATCGCCGCGCACCACCGCGTCGACGACCAGCGCCTCCAGACGGGTGTCCCAGGCGCCGCGGGATTCGGCCGCCGAGGCGTAGACCGAGGCCGCGGCGAAACCGAGTTCGCGGCCGTAGCGCAGCACCGCCTCGGTGAGCGCCACCAGCTGGCGGTCGTTGCGGGCCAGCGCCGGCAGCCACTGCTCGAAGAACTCCATCGCGACCCGGACCATGTCCACGGTCTGGCGCAGGGTCAGCCGCCGGGCGAGGTCCTGCGGGATCACCTGGAACGCGTCGAGGCTGAAGCGGATATCGCTTTCCGGATCCTGCAACCACTCCAGGAAGTTGACCACCGCGGTTTGCACCAGCATCTGCACGCCCGCACGCTGGGCGGCATCCAGGTCGCCGAAGAACGGTAACCGGTCCTCCATCGAGGCGATCGCCTCGGTGGACAGCCGCCCGGAGAATTGCTTCACCCTCTTGAGCAGGGTGTCCGGCAGCGGATCGCGGGTTTGCCGATTGGGTGACAGGG
This sequence comes from Nocardia mikamii NBRC 108933, assembly GCF_001613505.1. Taxonomy (GTDB): domain Bacteria; phylum Actinomycetota; class Actinomycetes; order Mycobacteriales; family Mycobacteriaceae; genus Nocardia; species Nocardia mikamii. The sequence goes on along the minus strand of NZ_BDCM01000013.1, from coordinate 536,725 downwards.
CCCCGGTCGGCAGATAGACCTCGTGCTCGGACGACCCCTCGGAAACCCGGCGAGGTCGCGGCGGTTTACGTTCCACTGTTCAATATTCCGTCATCGCGCTGGTCGGTCTCCGCAACCCCCCGGTGGGGGCGCGATTCGCGCCCCCACCGGACCGGTCACGCGAGCTGTTCTTCGCTGCTCATCGATTTCGGTGCGGCATCGACGTCGTCGATGCGGTAGCGGGCCGCGGCCTGCGCGACCACCGCCGGATCGATACCGCCGGTGCGTCCCAGGGCCTCCAGCGCCGCCAGGGCGATGGATTCGGCGTCGACGTTGAACACCCGCCGCGCCGCCTGCCGGGTGTCGGAGAACCCGAATCCGTCGGTGCCCAGCGTGGTGTAGTCGCCGGGGACCCACTTGCGGATCTGGTCCGGCACCGCGCGCATCCAGTCGGATGCCGCCACGAACGGCCCCTGCGCCTGCGACAGCACCCGCGTCACGTACGGCGCGTCGGTTCCGGCGTCCGGATGGCGCAGCGTGTGGATCTCCTTGGCCAGCGCCTCCCGGCGCAGCTCGCTCCACGAGGTCACCGACCACACGTCCGCCTGCACACCCCAGTCCTGCGCCAGCAGCTCCTGCGCGCGCAGGCCGTCGGGCAGCGTCACACCCGCGACCAGGATCTGGGCGCGCACATCGCCACCGCGGCGAGCCGCGTCATCGTTACCGCCGCCGCGGCGGTACAGGTAGATGCCCTTCAGCAGGCCCTCGACGTCGAGGTCGTCCGGCTCGGCCGGCTGCTGATACGGCTCGTTGTAGAGGGTGATGTAGTAGAAGACGTTCTCGCCGCCGAACGTGTCGTTCGGCATCACCGGATGGGTACCGGGCGTCTCCGAGGCGAGGGTCCCACCCGGGCCGAGTTGCGGCCGCCCGCCCCCATACATCCGGCGCAGGCCGTCGCGGACGATATGGGCGATCTCGAACGCGAACGCCGGATCGTAGGCGACCACCGCCGGATTGGTCGAGGCCAGCAACAGCGAATGGCCGTCGTTGTGCTGCAGACCCTCACCGGTCAGCGTGGTGCGCCCGGCGGTCGCGCCGAGGACGAAACCGCGGGCCAGCTGGTCGGCGGCCGCCCACAGTCCGTCGCCGGTGCGCTGGAACCCGAACATCGAATAGAAGATGTAGAGCGGGATCATCGGCTCGCCCTGGGTGGCGTACGACGTGCCGGCGGCGGTGAACGATGCGGTCGACCCGGCCTCGTTGATGCCCTCGTGCAGGATCTGGCCGACTTGGCTTTCCTTGTAGGCCAGCATCAACTCCGCGTCGACGGAGGTGTACAGCTGTCCGTTGCGGTTGTAGATCTTCAACGAGGGGAACCACGAGTCCATACCGAAGGTGCGGGCCTCGTCCGGGATGATCGGCACGATGCGCTTGCCGATCTCCTTGTCGCGCAACAGTTCCTTCATCAGCCGCACGAACGCCATGGTGGTCGCCACGTTCTGCTTGCCCGAACCCTTGCGCACCGAGGCGTAGGGCGCGTCGCCGGGCAGCTGCAAAGGCTTTGCCGCCGAACGTCGTTCGGGCAGGTAGCCGCCCAGCGCGCGGCGCCGGTCCAGCATGTAGCCGATCTCGTGCGAATCCATGCCCGGGTGGTAGTACGGGGGCAGATACGGATCGGCCTCGAGCTGGGCGTCGGTGATCGGAATGCGCTGCACATCGCGGAACGCCTTCAGATCGTCGAGCGTCATCTTCTTCATCTGGTGCGTCGCGTTGCGCGCCTCGAAGTGCTTGCCCAGGCCGTAACCCTTGATGGTCTTGGCCAGGATCACCGTCGGCTTGCCCTGATGCGCCAGCGCCGCCGCGTAGGCCGCGTAGATCTTGCGGTAGTCGTGGCCACCGCGCTTGAGGTTCCAGACCTGCTGATCGGTCAGGTCCTTCACCAGATCCTTGGTGCGCGGATCGCGGCCGAAGAAGTGCTCGCGCACGTAGGCGCCGTCGTTGGCCTTGTAGGTCTGATAGTCGCCGTCCGGGGTCGAGTTCATCAGGTTGACCAGTGCGCCGTCGCGGTCGGCGCCCAGCAGCGCGTCCCACTCGCGGCCCCAGATCACCTTGATGACATTCCACCCCGCGCCGCGGAAGAACGATTCCAGTTCCTGGATGATCTTGCCGTTACCGCGGACCGGGCCGTCGAGCCGCTGCAGGTTGCAGTTGATGACGAAGGTCAGGTTGTCCAGCCCCTCCAACGCCGCGACCTGCAGCAGACCGCGCGATTCGGGTTCGTCCATCTCGCCGTCGCCGAGGAAGGCCCACACATGCTGATCGGAGGTGTCCTTGATCCCGCGATCGTGCAGGTAGTGGTTGAAGCGGGCCTGGTAGATGGCGTTCATCGGGCCCAAGCCCATGGAAACCGTGGGGAATTCCCAGAAATCGGGCATCAGCCGCGGATGCGGATAGGACGACAAGCCGTGTCCCGGACCGCCGTGGCTGTATTCCTGGCGGAAGCCGTCGAGCTGATCTTCGGTCAGGCGGCCCTCGAGGAAGGCACGGGCGTAGATGCCGGGGGAGGCGTGGCCCTGGATGAAGATCTGATCGCCGCCGCCGGGATGGTCCTTACCGCGGAAGAAGTGGTTGAAGCCGACCTCGTACAGCGCCGCGGACGACGCGTAGGTCGAAATATGGCCGCCCACACCGATTCCCGGCCGCTGCGCGCGGTGCACCATGACCGCGGCATTCCAGCGGATCCAGGCGCGGTAGCGGCGCTCGACCTCTTCGTCGCCGGGGAACCAGGGCTCGTTCTCGGTGGGGATGGTGTTGACGTAATCGGTGGAGGTCAACGACGGAATGGTGACGTGACGTTCACCGGCGCGCTCGAGCAGGCGCAGCATCAGATAGCGCGCGCGGCCGGGGCCTTCGCGCTCGAGCATCTCGTCGAAGGAATCGAGCCACTCGCTCGTCTCCTCCGGGTCGATGTCCGGTAGATATGACGCCACCCCCTCGCGGATCACGCGCACCCGCGCACCGGCCGGGCGGGCGGGCGCCGACTGGTGGTCGGCGGAACCGTTGCTGCTCGTCGGCTCGGGGTCGGATGCAGAACTTGACGAAATCGGGTGCATCAGGTCGGTCAAAATCAATGCTCCTCGTACAGGGGTGGACAAGCTGATGGCTCTAACCCCGGGCAGCACCGCTGGTGTGCGGGCCGTCCGTCGCTCACGGTTTGGGGCGCACCTCACATCCTTGTCGATGATGCGTCCCAGGTCATCATGTCAGCCGTAAATCCAGTACCGTTCGCTAGGCTGTGACGCTCGTTGCAGCGAAGCTCGCCACAGAACATTCTTTCGACTGCTCGAGAAGCGGGGAGGACGATGAAACTGCTGAACCCACGTGGGTTCGGACTGATGTGCGCGACCTTGGCGGTCGGCACCGGACTGGTGGTGGCAGGATGCTCTACCGCTGTCCACGGTACCGCGACGGTGAACCAGGCGGACGCGGCCGCGTTCCGCACCGAGATGGCAGCGTCCTCGGCCGCGGCCACCTCGTCGAAAAAGGCTGCCGCACAGACGAAAGCCGTCGCCGACAACTGCAATCCGTTCCGTGAGACCACCGGTACCGCGGTGACGAAGTACAACGACTTCGTCGACGCGCACGACGCGAACGCCCCCGACCAGGACGCCAAGCGCGATTCCGCCGCCCAGACCCTCGAGGACGCCGCGCGGACCGTGGAGGGACGAGTCACCGCCGCCGGCGACGCGTTACCCCCGGAGCTCGCGCAGAAGTTCACCGAATACGTCAACGCCGCCCGCGGCCTGGCCGACGAATCCCGCAAGATGACCTACACCGCGCCCGTCGGCACGCTCAACGACGCCAGCAAGCGAGTCAACGACGCGCTGAACGCGGTGCGTACCGCATGCCCGGCGCGATAGCCGGAAACGGGTGTCCCGGGGCCGCTCAGGGCGTTGCGAACCGCCTCTGCGCGCTTCGCTCCGGGGCATGCATCCGCGACATTTCGGAGGTTATTTGGGCGGATCGGCTTGCGTTGCGGCCGATAACCATGTTCGCTTGCAACTATCTGTTGTCGGGAGTTGAGGAGGACACCACCGTGGTCGCCGCGGCGGACGCGCAGAACTACGCTCAGAAGCTTGGCATTGCCCACGGCATGGCGGTTCAGGAGTTGGGCTGGGACGAGGACACCGCAGACGAGTTGAGGGCGTCTGTCGAGGACGCGATCGGCTCCGAACTACTCGACGAGGACACCGACGAGGTGATCGACGTCGTACTGCTGTGGTGGCGCGACGGAGACGGCGACCTGGTCGACGAACTGATGGATGCCATCGGTCCGCTCGCCGAGGACGGTGTCGTATGGGTGCTCACTCCCAAGACCGGCCGGCCCGGGCATGTCGATCCCAGCGAGATCGCCGAATCCGCCCCCACCGCGGGGTTGACGTCGACCACACCGGTCAGCCTCGGCACCTGGACGGGCACCAAGCTGATGCAGCCCAAGACGCCCTCGAAGCAGCGCTGACCCACCGCGTGACTATTGTTTCGCACGGGCGGCCGCCGAGTACCGGAACAGCCCGCCGTCGAAGACAGGAGGACTGCGCATGCCGCTCGAAGTGGGTACGGCCGCACCGGATTTCACGCTGAAGGATCAGAACAACCAGGATGTGAGCCTCGCCGATTACCGGGGCCACAAGAATGTCCTGATCGTCTTCTACCCGTTGGCGTTCACCGGCATCTGCCAGGGTGAGCTGTGCAAGGTGCGCGACGAACTGCCGAAGTTCCAGAACGACAACGCCGAGATCCTCGCCATCTCCGTCGGACCCCCGCCCACCCACAAGATCTGGGCGGCCGAGCAGGGCTACACCTTCCCGCTGCTGTCGGATTTCTGGCCGCACGGCGCCGTCACCCAGGCCTACGGTGTCTTCAACGACAAAACCGGCTTCCCCAACCGCGGCACCTTCGTCGTGGACAAGGACGGAATCATCCGTTTCGCCGAAATGAACGGCCCCGGAGAGCCCCGTGACCAGGCGGCTTGGGAGAAAGCGCTCACTGCACTAGATTCATGAACCGCCGCGCACGGACCCGGACACCCGGCCCGCGCGGCACATCATCTTCACCGCCGCCCGGCCGGTGAAGTCCGGGCGTATAGCTCAGTGGTAGAGCACTGGTTTTACACACCAGCGGTCGGGGGTTCGAACCCCTCTGCGCCCACTTCATTTTCCCAGGTAGAAGATCCTTTCTTCCACGATCTCGCGCCCCATGCGGGTGGCGCGAGCTGTGAAGTGGCCGATAAGTGGCCAACGTGCGATGCCATCATTCGGCTGTTTCCACGGGGACGCGACGTCACCAGGCAATCGGTCGGCAAGAAATAGGTATACGCGGAGGTAGTTCTACCGTCGCGGCGCTGCCCCTCGGTGACGAGGCTGGAGTGCGTTCTATCGGTCACGTTGCGGAGGATTCGATGTCTGCACCCAAGCTTCAGCACAGGTCTCAGATCGGCACGACGACCTCGGAAGAGGTCTTGATGATCCGGCGATGCGCGAAATGTGACAAGTTGTACGCGCCGCTGACGGCGGGATGTTCCTCGTGTGCGTCGGATGTCCTGGAACGGGTGCCGTCGGCGGGGGAGGGCTCGATCGTGTCGTGGCGGGTGGTGGAACGTGCCGGCCGGGGTGGTGTGCTGACTCAGTCGACGGTCGCGATCGTCGAACTCGACGAGGGCCCGTGGGTCTACACCTCGCTGGAGGGAGAGGTGCCGTTGCTCGCGGATCGGCCGGTGCGTGTGCATTTCGAGCCGCGTCCGCGAGACGACAGGTTTCCGGTCTTCGTCGTGTGTGCCGACCGCCGGCACAGGCAATGCCGGCGCGAATCGGTGACTTCCTCCGACCTCGGTCGAGGGCACCGTTGACAGAGATCCAGCTCCAGCCGAGGCTCGCGTAACGCTGGGCTCGAACCGCTGATGCCGCGCCTCTCGCGCGTCCCGAAACAACCATCCCTGCCCACGTAGGGTTCGGGTGTACGCGCCTGTGTGCCGGCGGCGGAGGCAGCTGCCCCGGCCACCCCCCACGGTGAAGGAGTGTCAGCTGTGCACATCGACTTGACGGGTAAGACCGCGCTGGTGACCGGGTCGACGCAGGGGATCGGGTTGGCGATCGCCGGTGGGCTGGCGCGCAGCGGTGCTCGGGTCGCGGTGAACGGCCGGACTGCGGATCGGGTCGAGGGCGCGGTGTCCGCGCTGCGGGAGGCGGGGGGTGACGTGATCGGTGTCGCCGCCGATGTCACGACCACCGCGGGAGTGGAACAGTTGCTGACGGAACTTCCCGAGGTCGATGTCCTGGTGAACAATCTGGGGATTTTCGGTGCGGTGCCGGCCCGGGAGATCTCGGATGACCAGTGGCGCGACATCTTCGAGGTCAATGTGCTGTCGGCCGCTCGATTGATTCGTGCCTATCTGCCCGGGATGATCGCGAGGGGCCGGGGGCGGGCGATTCAGATCGCCAGTGATTCGGCCGTGGTCATCCCCGAGGAGATGATTCACTACGGTGTGTCCAAGACGGCGATCCTGGCGTTGTCGCGCGGGTTCGCCAAGGATGCGGCCGGCACCGGCGTCACGGTCAATTCCGTCATCGCCGGTCCGACCCACACCGGCGGGGTGGAGGACTTCGTCTATCAACTCGTGGACCGCGACCTGCCGTGGGACGAGGCGCAGCGGGAGTTCATGCGCGAGCATCGGCCGCAATCGTTGATCCAACGGCTGATCGAGCCGGAGGAGATCGCCAATATGGTCGTCTACCTCAGTTCGCCCTTCGCCTCGGCGACCACCGGGGGCGCCCTGCGCGTCGACGGTGGATACGTCGATTCCATCCTCCCGTAGCGCAAGCTCGTACGCCGTAGTGGCCATTTCGTCCACCGTGCGCACTCGACCGGAGTCGCCGGGGAGCGTGCCGCCCGGCGGACCGATTACGCCGCTGTTCCCGGAACCAGGCGCACCAGGCCTCCGTCGACGAGCAGGTCCTGACCGGTGATGTACGACGCCTCGTGCGAGGCGAGGAATGCCACCGCATCAGCGATGTCCTCGGCCGAGCCGATCCGCCCGGCGACGATATCGCCGACCACCGCGCTCTGCGCGGCCGCGGGCAGTTCGGACCGCAGCGCGGGCGTGTCGATATATCCCGGGCTCACCGAATTGACCCGAATTCCCTTGCCGCCCAATTCCGCTGCGAGTGTGCGCGCCAGATTGTGCGCGGCGGCCTTGGTCGCCGAGTAGAGCGAGCCGAACGGCATGCCGCGGTGCAGTGCCCACGAGGCGTTGATCACGACAGCGGCGCCCGTGGACAACAGCGGGATCGCCTTCTGAATGGTGAAGAACACCCCTTTGAGGTTGACGCCGACCACCCGATCGAAATCGGCCTCGGTCACCGCGCCGGTCGGCGGGAAGAATCCCATGCCCGCGTTCACGAAGAGCACGTCCAACCGGCCGTACCCGTTCTGGATGGTGTCGAACAGGGCATCGAGAGCCGGGAGATCGGTCGTATCGGCGGTGATCGCGAGCGCCTCCGGTCCGAGTTCAGCGGCGGCCGCGGCCAGCCGTGCCTGGTCGCGGCCGGTGACGATCACTCGCGCACCCTCGTCGCGCAAACGCCGCGCGGTGGCCAGTCCCATACCGCTCGTACCGCCGGTGACCAGTGCGATCTTGCCGTCGAATCTGTTGTGTGCCATGCCGAGAAGCCTGCCGACGATCGCCCTGGACAACCAGTGCGAGGTCAACGTGGGATCACTGCCACCAGGCTATGCGGGTGCGGCCGACCGTTCCGGCGTCAGCAGGCCGAGTCGCTGCTCGGTCTCGGTGCCCGGCCGCGGGTTGTACAGCACCAGATGTAGATCGGGATGGTCCGCGACGATCAGCGTGGTGGTGTCGAAGTACAGGTCGCCCGCGTCCGGATGGCGCACCGCGTGTACCGCCTGCGTCGGGGCGCCCACGTCGTGCCGTGCCCACAATTCGGCGAATTCGGTGCTGACCGTGCAGAGTTCGGTGATCACCCGATCGAATTCGGGGTCGCCCTGCGCCGCATCGGCACGATAGGCGGCGACGACCGCGGGTGCGGCGGCGATCCAGTGCGGATGCATCTGCCGGTAGCTCGCGTTGGTGAAGAACGAGACGAGACAGTTGTAGTCGTGGCAGTCGTAGCCGAAGGCCGTGCGCGCGCCGGCGTTGACGGCCAGGATGTTCCAGTACCGGTCACGCAGCACCGCGGGCCGCGGCGACCATACCGTGAGCAGGTGCCGCAGTTCCTCGGTGACCCGCGCGTCCCGATCCGCCACGGCCCGAGGCGGGTTCAACCCGGCCAGGACATACAGGTGGGCCAGCTCCCACTCGGTCAATCGCAGTGCTCTCGCGACCGCGTCGAGCACGTCTGCCGACACCGTGATATCGCGCCCCTGCTCGAGCCAGGTGTACCAGGACACGCCGACCCCGGCGAGCTGTGCGACCTCCTCGCGCCGCAGTCCCGGCGTGCGGCGCCGCCCGCCCGGCGCGAGCCCGACCTCGGCGGGGGTGAGCCGCTCCCGGCGACCGCGGAGGAACTCGCGCAGCTGTTCCCTACGCCGGTGCGCGTCGTTGGTCATGAGAAACAGTAACAACGCGCACTCCGCCTGCTGCCCACGCGGCCTGGTCACCGCTCATCCGACGACATACGCGCCGCAGCGATGGGACGAGGTCCGGGACACGTGCTGTGCCGCCCCATCATGTCGATCACTCTCCGTATTGCGCGCTGTGCGCGCGCGATCCACAGGATTCTCGTGCCCCGACTCGTAATGTGGACCGTGCCTTCGGTTGACCGCCGTTCCCGCGGCCGACTCGACGGTTGGAACGCATTTCAGATCATTTTCTGGAACTCCCGGGACCCGCGAACATCGTCGTGACCCTAGGTCACGATCCGCAGCGGGTGCTCGACCAGCTCCTTCAGTTGGGCGAGGAATTGCGCGGCGACGGCTCCGTCGATGGCGCGGTGGTCGGCGGACATGGTGACGCGCAGGACCTTTCGGCTCACGACCTCGTCGCCGTCGAGTCGCAGTTCGTCGGTGGCGGCGCCGATCGCGAGGATGGCGGCTTCGGGCGGATTGATGACGGCGGTGAAGTGTTCGATGCCGTACATGCCGAGGTTGGAGAGGGTGAAGGTGCCGCCGGTCATCTCCTCGGCGCGGAGTTTGCGGTCGCGTGCGCGTTCGGCCTTGTCGCGGGTTTCGGCGGCGATGGCCGACACCGTTTTGCGGTCGGCGTCGCGAATGACCGGAACGAGCAGGCCGGCGGGGGTGGCGACGGCGACCCCGAGGTGAATGCCGTGGTGGCGGCGCAGGGTGTCACCGGCGAAGGAGACGTTGACCGCGGGGTTGGCGCGCAGTGCCGTGGCGACGGCTTTGACGAGCAGATCGTTGACGCTGACCTTGCCGGCTCCGGCGCCGGCGAGTGTCTCGTTGATCCGGGTGCGGAAGGTGAGGAGTTCGGTGACGTCGATGGCGCTGGTCAGGTAGATGTGTGGTGCCTGCTGTTTGCTCTCGGTGAGGCGAGTGGCGGAGACGCGCTGGATGGTGCTCAGCGGGATTTCGTCGTAGTCGCCTGTTGCCGGCGTGGCGGTGGTGCCCGGTTCCGTGTGTTCCGGTGCGGCGGTCGTGTGCGATGTGTCGGAAGAGCTTGCGGTGTGGGCGTTTTCGACGTCGAGTCGGGTGATGCGGCCGCCGGGGCCGGTTCCGGTGACGGTCGTGATGTCGACACCGAGTTCCTGCGCGATCTTGCGCGCCAGCGGCGAGGATTTGCGGCGGACGGCGCCCGAGGCGGAGGACGCAGCGGACGCTGCCGGCGCTTGCGGTTGCTCGGTGTGCTGCCGTGCCGATGCGGCCTCGGTCCGCTGAACAGTCGAAGACGGCGCGGGTGACGCAGCGCTTCCACTGCCGTCGCCGAGGATGGCGATGGGTTCGCCGATCGGCACGCGGGTTCCGGGTGCGGCGATGATGCGTTCGAGGATGCCGTCGTCGTAGGCCTCGAGTTCCATCAGGGCCTTGTCGGTTTCGATTTCGGCGAGTACTTCGCCGCGGGTGACGGTGTCCCCGACCTGTTTGAGCCAGGTGGCGACGACGCCGTCTTCCATGGTGTCGGAGAGGCGGGGCATGGTGATGTCGGACAACGGTCTTTCCTCTCAGCGTCGCTTGCCCACGGCCGCAAGGGTTTCGACGGCGGCGGTATAGAGCGATTCGACGGACGGCAGGGCCAGCTTCTCCAGCGGCTTGGCGTAGGGGAGCGGCACTTCGGCCATGGCGACGCGGCGCACGGGGGCATCGAGATAGTCGAAGGCGCCGTCGGAGATCGAGGCCGCGATTTCGGCGCCGATGCCGTAGGTGAGCCAGTCGTCCTCCCCGACGACCGCGCATCCGGTGGTGCGGACCGAGCGGACGAGGGTGTCGCGGTCGAGCGGCCGGAGGCTGCGCAGGTCGATCACCTCGGCGGAAATACCCTCGGTGGCAAGTCTTTCCGCGACCTGAGTGCAAACCGTGGCCATCCGCGAGTAGCCGATGAGTGTGATGTCGGTGCCCTCGCGGGTGACAGCGGCCTTGCCGATCTGCGCGGGCGGGAGGTCGTCCGGTACCTCGCCCTTGGTGTTGTAGAGCGACAGGTTCTCCAGGAACAGCACCGGATCGTCGTCGTCGATGGCGGCTTTGAGCAGGGCGCGGGCGTCGGCGGGGGTGCTGGGCGCGACGACTTTGAGGCCGGGCACGAACGCGTAGTAGAGCTCGATGTTCTGGGAGTGGGTGGCGCCGAGTTGTTGTCCGCCGCCGCCCGGGGTGCGGATGACCATCGGCACACTGGTCTGCCCGCCGAACATGCCGTAGATCTTGGCGGCGTGATTGACGATCTGGTCGAGGGCCAGCAGCGAGAAGTTGATCGTCATGATCTCCACGACCGGGCGTAACCCCAGCATGGCGGCGCCGATGGCCGCGCCGACGAACCCTTCCTCCGCGATCGGGGTGTCGCGAACTCGCTTGTCGCCGAATTCGTTCAGCAGTCCGGCGGTGATCTTGTAGGAGCCTTCGAAGACGCCGATCTCCTCACCGATGAGGAAGATGTCGTCGTCGCGGCGCATTTCCTCGCGCAGGGTCTCGCGCAGCGCTTCGCGGTAGGTCATGACAGGCACGGGTGATCCTCAGGCGGTGAAGAGCGGGTCGGCGGGCAGGCGGCGGGAATCGCCGGGGACCGGGGTGGCGTAGGTGTAGTCGAACAGGCTCGACGGCTGTGGGTGCGGACTGGTGTGGGCGAACTCGACGGCGGCGGCGACCTCGGCGATGATCTCCGCGTCCAGGGCGGTGGCCGAATCTTCGCTGAGTGCGCCGGTTTTCAGCAGCGCGCTCTTCCAGATCTCGATCGGGTCGTGGGATCGCGCCGCGGTGACCATTTCCTCGGTGCGGTATTTCGCGGGATCGACCACCGAGTGGCCTTTCAAGCGGTGGCTGACCGCCTCCAGCAGGGCCGGCCTTCCCTCACGGCGTGCGGTGTCGATGAGCTGCCCGGCGGTATCGCGAACGGCGAGGACATCGGTGCCGTCGACGCGTTCGCCGCGCATGCGGTAGGCGGCGGCGCGCTTCCACAGATCGGGTTCGGCGGAGGACTTCTCGACGGTGGTGCCCATGCCGGTCTGGTTGTTGACCACCAGGAAGACGATCGGCAGATTCCACAGCGCGGCCAGGTTCAGCGATTCGTGGAAGGCGCCGATATTGGTTGTGCCCTCACCCATTTGACAGACGACGACGTCGTCGCCGCCGCGGTAGTCGATGGCCAGTGCGGCGCCGACGGCGAGCGGTACCTGGCCGCCGACGATGGCGTAGCCGCCGAGCAGCCGGGTCTGGGTGTCGTACATGTGCATCGATCCGCCCCACCCTTTGGAGGTGCCGGTGGAGCGGCCGTACAGTTCGGCCATGACCCGGCCGGGTCCGATGCCCTTGGCGAGCGCGTAGCCGTGTTCGCGGTAGTTGGTGAACAGGTAGTCGGTGGGCCGCATCGCCGCGCCGAGGCCGATCACGGTGGCCTCTTCGCCGAGGTTGAGGTGGCAGTAGCCGCCGATCTGGGCCTGCTGGTAGCTCTGCGCGGTGCGCTCCTCGAATCGGCGCACGAACAGCATGTCGCGATAGAGCTTGCGCAGCGTGCCGGGGTCCTCGGCCGCCACTCGTGCGTCGAATGATGCTGTCTGGGAGGCGGTTCGGTCGTCCGGCAGAGATTCGCTCGATGCGATCCCGGTCGTCTCGGTGGTCACGGCCGGTTGTTTCGGTGCGCGCCGGGACGACGTGCGCGTGGCCTTCTGTGGGGTTGTGGTAGTCACGGTGGTGCTCCTCAACGTGAACGCGGCGGGATGTGGACCGGCAGGCCGAGCCCGGTCAGGGCCGCTTCCATACCGATCTCGCCGAGGGTGGGGTGGGCGTGGATGGTGTCGGCGAGTTCGTCGAGCGTCGCTTCGAGCGACATCGCCAGCGCCCCTTCGGCGATCAGGTCGCTCGCCGAGGGGCCGATGATGTGCACGCCGAGCACTTCCCGATGGCGGGCCCCGGCCACGATCTTGCAGAAGCCCTGGGTATCGCCGAGCGCTTCGGCTCGCCCGAGCGCGGCGAACGGGAACTTCGCGGTGACCACCTCGTGGCCGCCGCCGCGAGCCGCGTCCTCGGTGAGGCCGACGCTCGCGATCTCCGGATGGGTGAACGTCGCCGCGGGGATGACGGTGTAGTCGATGTGGGCGTCGTGACCGGCGATGACGTCGGCGGCGGTGAGTCCCTGGTGAGAGGCCACGTGGGCCAGCAGCGCCTTTCCGGTGACATCGCCGATGGCGTAGACGTGCTCGACCGTGGTCCGCAGCCGGTCGTCGACCGGAATGAAACCTCGTGCGTCGGTGTCGATTCCGGCGTATTTCAGGTCGAGGTCGGCGGTGTTCGGTCGTCGTCCCACACCGACGAGCACGACGTCGGCCGCGACCTTCCGAGTCGTCGCGCCGCTCACGTCGACCGCCAGCGCCTCACCGATCCGGTCGATGCCGGTGACGGTGCAGCCGGTCAGGACGGTGATGCCGCGCTCGGTGAACGAGCGGCCCAGCGCGGCGCCGATCTCGCTGTCCTCCGCGGGAACCAGCCGGTCCTGCACCTCCACGACGGTCACTTCGGCGCCGAAGGCGGCGAACAGGCCGGCCCATTCGACGCCGACCGCGCTGCCGCCGATGACGACCAGCCGCCGCGGCACCTCGGTCAACCCGAACGCGCCGTCGGAGGTGATCACGCCGGGCAGGTCGGCGCCCGGCACGGGCAGGACCGCGGGCACGGACCCGGTCGCGACGATCACGTCGGTGGCCGTCACGGTTCGCGTCGGGGTCCCGGTCGGGGCCGCGGCGTAGCGCGGACCGTCGGCGAAGACCGGCGAGGGACCCGGCTCGAATACCTCGACCGTGGTCGGTCCGGTGAAACGGGCGTGCCCCTCGATCACGGTGACGCCGTTGGCCCGCAGGAGCCCGGCCACGCCGCCGGTGAGTTTGCCGACGATCCCGTCCTTGCGCCGGCGCACGGCCGCGAAGTCGAACCGCACGTTGTCGGCGTGCACACCGAAATCAGCTGCGGCGCTCAGTGTTTCGAATACCTCCGCCGAGCGCAGCATGGCCTTGGTGGGGATGCAACCCCAGTTCAGGCACACCCCGCCCGGGCGTTCCTTCTCCACCACGGCGACATGCAGGCCGCGCTGGGCCGCGCGGATCGCGGCGACGTACCCGCCCGGCCCGCCACCGATGATCAAGAGATCGAATTCCGGCACTTGTGGTGCTCCTCGTCCTGAATCGCGTGACCCGAACCCGGTTGCGGTGTGGGCCATCAGGTGTGGAGTCTTATCCGCGGACGGGCGCCGGACAATTCCCGGCAAGCCCAGGTTTTGCGACCCGCGATTGGGCGCTGCGCCCAATATCGCTTCCGCCCGCGCCGCGCGAAACGTTCAGCCGGCGGAGTGATCGAGCAGGTCGCGGGCGGTGAGCGCGAGGGCGAGTTCGAATTGGTGGCGCCGGCCCTCGAGCGGCCGCCCGAGCAGCGTCGCGGCGCGCTGGAGCCGGTTGATGACGGTGTTGCGATGGCAGTGCAACAGCGGTGCGGCGTGCGCGGCCGAGCAGTTCTCGGCCAGCCATACCGTCAGCGTGCGCAGCAGGATGTCGCGCTCTCTGGCGGGCAGCGCCAGAATCGGGCCCAAGCACCGCTGGACCAATCGCTGCGCCAGGTCGGGCGCGCGCACCAGCAAGGCTTCCGGGTAGCGATCGTCCAGCAGCGTGAGGGTGGCTTCGCGGGCTCGCGGCGCGGTATCGAGTGCCAGCGTGGCGAGTGCGTGGGCGACGTCGATCTCGGCCACACCGTCGACCGCCGGGGAGAGCCCCGCGCGTCCGAGAACGAGCGGCCCCAGCAGCTCCGCCACCTGCTGCGGCGAATGCTGTTCGAGCGCCACGATGCCGACCGTGTAATCACCCCGATCGTGGCGGACCGAACGAATCCCCATGGCCGCCAACGCACTTTCGGTGCCCGGCCGCAGCGGCTGCGGCTCCCCGCGAGCGACGACCACCAAGTAGCCACCACCGGCGGGAAGGTCGAGTTCCCGCGCCGCATACGCCGCGAAGGCGGCATCGCGACCACGTCCCGAGAGGACGTCTTCGATCAGGGCGTGGCGGCGGCGCTCGTCGCGTCGAACCCGGTCGAGTTCGGCGCCGCGATAGGAGGTCACCAGCGCCGAGGACATCCCGTCGACAACCGCCCACATCGCGGTCCCGATTTCACGGAAATCGGCAGATGACATATTGCCGGCACGATCCATCAGCGCTTCCCACACGATGCGCCCGCCCAGGCGGAAGGTGCGCTGCATGGCCTCGAGCGGAACACCCTGCGCGGCGCGCTGGCGGCCGATCGCGGCGGCCACATCGTCGCGCTCGGCGCCGGCCCCCTTCGTCGCGAGCAACTCCAGTACCCGCGTCAGGAACCGCCGGCATCCGTCCCGCAGGTCGGTTCTGCTCACCGCCGAATAGTCGGTCCACTCCGGGTTGTCGGTGAACACCGCCGCCATGAGCCGGGCGGTGAGCTCGGCGATATCGCTCCCGCACGCCCTCGCCAACTCCGCGGAGTCGGGCACGGGTTCGGGGATTTCTGCGGGCGCCACGACGGCCACAGTACGTCGAGAGCGGATGCGCGGACGACGCCGGTAGGAGGGCGCGGGGACGGTTTCGCCCAGCCCGATGTGCGGTAGCACCAGCCGTCGCGACGGCGGAGGCGGTCACGGCGGCCGGATACGTGGTCCGATGGGCGGATCCGGCCGGGATCCCCGGCCGCCGCCGTTTCCACACCACCGATCCGGTGGGCAATCGCCTGGAATTCCTGGCCGGCTGAGGTATCGGGTCGAAGGTGGGCGTACGACAGTGCCTATCGGTTTCTGTCCGGTTCGGACGTGATCTCGGCGCTGTGGTCGCGGAGGGCGCCGACGATGGCGGTCAGGACGCGGTGCGTGGCTTGCAGGTCGGAGTCGGGGAGGTCGGCGAGTGCGGTTCGGGTTCGCAGGCCGATGGGGGTGAAGAAGCCTGCGGCCACGGTCATGCCGTGGTCGCTGTAGTGCAGTAGCACTCGGCGTTTGTCGGTGTCGTCGGCTTCGCGTTCGATATGGCCCGACTCGATCATGCGCTCGATCAAATAGGTGATCGCGCCGGGGGAGACGCCCAGCAGCGCCCCGAGTCGTCCGGCGGTGAGGGGTGTTCCTTCCGCGTCGGCGGTGGCGATATGCATGAGGGCGCGGAAGTCGTTGGGGCGCAGATCGTTCGAATGGGCGAAGAGGTGCGAGATCTGGTCCGAGACGGCGCTGAGCGCGCGGATGTCACGGGCGATCGCCGTCTCGAGGTCGTCGCGGTCGCGATCGGTGGGCGCCGCGTCGGTCGAGCGCTCGGTCACCTCTGTCTCCCTTCTCCCGCCGGTGTGCGTGCACACAGGGTAATCGGCCCGGAGGTCGAACCCTTTGCAAACTATTTCAGTTTCTGAAATAGTTTCGGGATGGGCGGATGGGACCGATATGCGCAGATCGTCTCCGCGCGGAGAGGGTGGATCGTCCTCGTCGCGTTGGTTGTCGCCGCCGTCGCGGTGCTCGGCTTGTCCGGTGGGGGCGAGTCGGGTGGCTCGGCGCCGAACTCGCTGCCGGATGACGCGGAATCCGCGCAGGTGCAGCGGTTGCTGCGACAGTTCCCCGGCGGGGATTCGGCGGCGGCGGTCCTGATCGTCACCCGCGCCGACGGCGAAGTCCTCACCCCCGGCGATCGAGCGCAGGCCGACGCGGCGCTGGCCCGGATTCGCTCCGGTGCGAGTGGGCCGGGTCTCGTGCTGTCGCCCGACCAGCGCGCCGCGCTCGGGCAGACACCGATCCCGGCCGAGCTGAACGGCTTCGCCCTGACCGACCGGATCGACGAATTGCGCACGGCCGCGCGGGCGGGCGCGCCCGCCGATCTGCGGGTGCGAATCACCGGCGGCCCGGCCTTCGGCGCCGATATCGCCGACTCCTTCTCCGGCGCCGACACCCTGCTGCTCGCGGTCACCGCCGCCGTGGTGATGGTGTTGCTGATAGCGACCTACCGTTCCCCCGTACTGTGGCTGATTCCGCTGTCGGTGGTAGCGGTTGCCGACCGGGTCGCCTCCGCGGCGGGAAACGCCCTCGCCCAGGTGAGTGGTCTGACGTTCGACGGTTCGACGGCGGGAATCACCAGCGTGCTGGTATTCGGGGCGGGCACGAACTACGCGCTGCTGCTGGTCTCCCGGTACCGCGACGAGTTGTATCGGACCGAGGACCATCGGACCGCGCTGCGAATCGCCACGCGGCGAGCCGGGCCCGCGGTGCTCGCCAGCAATCTGACGGTCGTGCTGGCCCTGTTGACATTGCTGCTCGCGCTGCTGCCCAATACCCGCGGCCTGGGCGCGTTCGGCGCACTGGGCCTGGTGATCGCCGCGGTCTTCGTCCTCGTCGCGCTGCCTCCCGCGCTGGCCCTGTGTGGACGAAAGGTGTTCTGGCCGTTCATTCCCCGAGTCGACGGCCACGACACCGCGACCTCGGGCGCCTGGCATACCGTCGCGGAGAAGGTGGTACGGCGACCCGCCGCGGTGGCCGGTCTCTTCCTGGTGGTCGCGGCCGCGTGTGCCGGCGCGCTGCCCTTCGCTCATGTCGGCCTCGCGCAATCCGAACAGTTCCGCGTGCACGCGGAATCGGTCGACGGTCTCCGGGCGGTGAGCGAGCATTTCTCCTCCGGCGCAAGCGATCCCGCGATCGTGCTGGCGCGCACCGAAACCGCGCCGCAGGTGCAGGCGGTCCTCGACGGCACCCCGGGCGTCGTGCGCGCGACCCCCGCCGGCGTTTCGGACAGCGGCTCGACGCGCTGGTCGGTGATTCTGGATGCGCCGCCGGCCTCCGATGCCGCGTTCGCCGATGTGAGTCGCCTGCGCACCGCACTGTCCTCGGTGCCCGGTGCCGAGGCACTGGTCGGCGGCTCCGATGCCGTCGCCATGGACACCCGGGACGCGGCCCGGCGTGATCAGCACCTGATCATTCCGCTCATTCTGGTGGTCGTCCTGCTGGTGCTCCTGGTGCTGTTGCGGGCGCTGCCGGCCGCGATACTGCTGGTGGCGGTCACGGTGCTCAGCGCCCTGGCCGCGCTGGGGATCGGAAGCCTGCTCAGCACTGACGTTTTCGGGTTCCCGGCCCTTGATACCAACGTGCCGTTGTTCGCCTTCCTGTTCCTGGTGGCGCTCGGTGTCGACTACACGATCTTCCTGGTGACGCGAGCACGCGAGGAGACGCCCGGCCACGGCGTGACCGGCGGCATCGTCCGCGCGGTCGGCTCCACGGGCGGGGTGATCACCAGCGCCGGAATCGTGCTGGCGGCGGTGTTCGCCGTCCTCGGCGTCCTCCCGCTGATCACGCTGACCCAGCTGGGCATCGTGGTCGGCGTCGGAATTCTGCTCGACACGTTCGTCATCCGAACTTTGGTGATCCCGGCGCTGTTCGCGCTGATCGGCCCCAGGATCTGGTGGCCGGGACGCTGGATCCGAGAGGTGGGCGCGGCACCGGACGCGCCCGGATCGCCGGCACGATCGGTCGTCACGGCCGATGCGTCGGCACCCGACCGAAGTCGGTGACCAGAACCACCTTGCCGGTCAGATCGAACAGCTCGTCGGCATATCCCACGGCGTCGTCACCTCGACAGCCACAGATCGGCGGGCGCGCAGGGCAATCCCACCTCTTTCAGCGTCGAGATGCCGGCGGGCGCGCGGGCGACGTCGAATACGGAGTTCACCGCGGGCATCGCGGTCATGGTGTCCCACTCGTGATTTCCCCAGCTGTCCGGCGGGACGAACCTGATCCGGGTCCGCACCTCGGGTTCTCCCTCGATGACGATGTCATAGTGATCGTCATCGAATTCCCAGCTCTCGTTCAGCTTTTCGGTCAGATACCAAGCGACGTTCGAGCGGACGACGGATTTCTCGCCGACTTTGCCGGCCCATCCGCCGCGCACCGCGGCAATGGTGTCCTTCTCGATGCGGATCCAGCCCAGATCCACCGTCTCGGCGGCGGTCGCGTACTCGATGGAGAAATCCATATCATCGAATTCGTATCCCAGGGCCGCGCCCATGCGCCGCACCGAATCCCGGAAGGTGCTCATCCACAGTTTCGCGATCTCGATCAGCTCCGGGGTGGCCTCGGGTCGTGAAATGCCCAGGGCCTGCCATGTTTCCGCGGATTCGTAGACCGAGACATCGGCCGATTCGCAGATCGAAATCGATCGGACGTCACGGCACACCGCGGTCAACGCGGTGGTCACGGCGTTGACCCAGCCGGGGTTGATGCCCGTGATGTGCAGCGAGCTGTTGCCGCGTTCGCAGGCGGCGGCGAGTTTCTGCTCCGTCTCGCCCTGAATTCCGCCGACGTTGAGGAACAGGTTGGTGCTGATGACGTCGTGGCCGCTCTCGAGCAGCCGCGTCGCATGGTCGAGGTCGGCCATGAACGGCGTGTAGATGACGGTGTCGGCATCGAGCGCGATCAGCGCATCGATATCGGCCGTGGCGAGTACCCCGGTATCGGGCCGCCCGCACAGCCTGCCCGCATCTACCCCCACCTTGTCGCCGGAATAGGCGTATACACCGGCCAACTCGAGGCGCGGATCGTCGAGAATCCCTCGCAGACTGAGCTTTCCGACCTTCCCGGTGGTCCATTGAATGACGCGCACGTGATCGACCTTTCGAGCTGCCGGTGCCGAGAATGCAATTCTCCTAATTGGAAATTAGCATCACGAGCGCGGGGGAACAAGGTCCGCGCCGATCTCGCGGCGACGTCGGAGCGAGGTGGTGCGCCCGCCGATCACTGTCGTTGTGGCGAAACCTCTGCCGGGGCGGCGCCGGTCAACTCCGACAGTGCGGAGGGGAGGCTCTTGACGATTTCGGCGGTGTCCGGTGCGGGCACGTCCTCCCAGCCGGGGCCCGCCAACAGGACGCGGGCGCCGCGTTCGGCGCATGTGCGCACGGCCGAGAGGAGGGCGGTCGATTCCTGCTGTGACCAGAGCACCGCTGCCGAGTCCGGCGCGCTGCGATCGAGGGCGTCGCCGAGGGCGGGGGTGGGGACATTGGGGCCGAGCATCGTGGCCGGGACGTCGCGCTCGGCGAGGGCCGCGCGCAACACCTCGAGTGGCAGGGAGTGTGTTTCACCACTGGTGCAGGCGAGCAGCACGGGTGTTGCGGACGTGTCGGCCGGCGGTGGGACCGCGCGATGCAGTGCGGCCGAAATGCACCAGGACAGAAGGTGTTCGACGTCGATGCATCCGATGCCCGCCCCTTGTCGCTGGACGATCTCGGCGAAGGCCGGACGGCACAGTCGATCCCAGGTGTCGACTACGCCGAAGGCGTGAATGTGGGCGAGCAGCAACGACTGCAGAGTGGTGGGGTCGGAGGTGAAGGCGGCGTCGAGGAGTGAGGCGTGGTCTCCGGCGACCGGTAGTGGTCCGCGCACGGACTCGGCCGCTCGCGCCGGACTCGATCCGCCGCGTACGAGCACGACCATGCGCTCGAGCCGGGCGATGTCGGCCTCGGAGTAGAGGCGGTGGCGACCGCGCCGATGCTGGGAGGGTCCGATGCCGTAGCGCTGATTCCAGCTGCGCAGGGTCGCGGTGG
Source organism: Nocardia mikamii NBRC 108933 (assembly GCF_001613505.1). Taxonomy (GTDB): domain Bacteria; phylum Actinomycetota; class Actinomycetes; order Mycobacteriales; family Mycobacteriaceae; genus Nocardia; species Nocardia mikamii. The sequence continues at coordinate 516,514 of NZ_BDCM01000013.1, read as the reverse complement.
GAATGCCGATGCGCTCCGCGACGGTGCGTACCGAGAATCCGGTCGCGTCGTTGTCGGGGGGCGAGGCATCGGACATGACGATCATTCTGCCTTTCGCGGGCATGGGCGTCGCATCGTCGCAGTGCTGCGACACCCGCGCGGGGGCGGCGCGTGGGGTGACACTTCCAGTATGCATCGATTACGCATCGATTGCTGTAGGATCGTCTGTGTCGTCGAACCCATGCTCATCGAACAGAGGAGTCGCAGGTGCTCGGACATCGTTCGCAGGTAGATCGGCCCGCTGACTTCGACGGGAAGGTGGGGGGAATGCTGACCGAAGGTGTCCGCCGCGTGACCGCGTTCGCTGCGGCAGCGATGCGCCCGGCTCGGCTGGCAGGTGTCGCGGTGCTGGCGGCGGTCGTGTTCGGCGGCGTCGGGGCGCCCGCCGGTGCGAGTCCGGCGGACGGTCCCGCGCCGGTTACCTCGCTCGATCTGAGCCGTTACGTCGGAACGTGGTACCAGGTCGCCGCGATTCCTCAGTATTTCAATCTCGTCTGCGCCCGCGATACGCGCGCCGAGTACGCGGCACTGCCGAACGGTGATGTGTCGGTGCACAATTCGTGTACCACGTGGTCGGGCGGGAGCAACGACATCCAGGGTGCGGCGCGCGTGGTCGATCCCGTGACGGGCGCGCAGTTGCGCGTGGCGTTCCCGGGGGTGCCGACGCAGGAAAGCCTGGACGGTCCGCCCAACTACATCGTGACCGCACTCGGCCCGGACTACTCCTGGGCCCTGGTCACAGACCCCTACCGGATCTCCGGATTCGTACTCTCCCGCACACCCGCACTGGACGCGGTGCAGTGGAACAACGTGGTCGCCGCGATCGAGGCCGCCGGTGAGCAGCCCTGTCTGTACCTGACCTCGCCGGTGACCGGTGGGCGCGAGGACATCACTCCGCTGTGCCGGCTGTGAGCCCCGGGGCGACGTACCAGTCAGGACAGGCGCGGTGAGTGGAGGTGAGTAGCGATGGGTGTGGCGGTAGCTCTGTTCACCCGTGATCTGCGGGTTCACGACAATCCGATGCTGACCGCGGCGCAGCGTGCCGGCGATGCGGTGGTTCCGCTGTTCGTTCTCGACGAATCATTGGTCGCCGGCTCGGAGGCCGCGCCGAACCGGGTGCGATTCCTCGCCGCGGCGCTGGACGAACTCGACGACGAATTGCGTACGCGCGGTGGGCATCTCGTTCTACGGCGCGGCAAGGTTGTCGACGAGGTCGAACGGATCGTCGCCCAGACGCGGGCGGAGTCGGTCCACCTCGCGGCCGAAGTCAGCTACTACGGCAAACGACGCGCGTCGGCCTTGCGTGACAGGCTCGAATCCCACGGTTGCCAGGTGCATACGCACGCTGCCATTGTGACCAGTGTGGACCTCGATGCGATCGAGCCGAGCACCGGACGCGATCATTTCGCGGTGTTCACGCCGTACTTCCGGCGCTGGGAAGGCGCTCGCCATCGGCGTCCGCTGCCGCCGCCCAAGAACCTCGAGGTGCCGCGACTGGACGGCGAACAACCGGGTCTCGACACACTCCGCACCGCGCGGACCTCACCGAACCTGCGCGTCGGCGGCGAGACGACCGGGCGAAAGATGTTGCGCCGCTGGCTGTCCGATGCGGTCACCGCCTATGACGATGCCAACGACGATCTCGCTGCCGACGCCACCTCACACCTGTCGCCGTACCTGCATTTCGGATGCCTGTCCGCCGCGGAGGTGGTGTGGCGCCTGGACATGTCGGACCCGGGCGCCCACAGTTTCGCCCGGCAATTGGCCTGGCGCGACTTCCATCATCAGGTGCTGGCGGCCCGGCCCGCGGCGGCGTGGTCCGATTACCGCTCGGGTCCGGTCGAGATCCGCACGGATGAGCAGGCATTCGAGGCGTGGACGCACGGTCGCACCGGTTTCCCGATCGTCGACGCGCCGATGCGCCAACTGCGCGACGAAGGATGGATGCCGGGACGCGCGCGGCTGATCACCGCATCGTTTCTGGCCAAAACCCTGCGGCTGGATTGGCGAATCGGCGCAGCCCATTTCCGGTACTGGCTGGTCGACGGTGATGTGGCGAACAACCAGATGAACTGGCAATGGGTCGCGGGCACCGGAACCGACACCCGCCCCAATCGCACGCTCAATCCACTGCGGCAAGCGCATCGTTTCGATCCGGAGGGTGAGTACGTCCGCCGCTGGCTGCCCGAACTCGCCCACCTGTCCGGCGCGGCGGTGCACCGCCCGTGGCGCGAAGACATCGACGAGGCGACCTATCCGGCGCCGATCGTGGAAGTGCCCGGCATGTAACCGATGCGGTGATCAGGAGACGGTATGCGATGTGTGGTGTTCGGTGCGACCGGCTACATCGGTGGCCGATTGGTGCCCGAGCTACTGGCCGCGGGCCACGAGGTGCGGGTACTGGCCCGCACACCGGCCAAACTCGACGACGCCGCCTGGCGCGACAGCGTGGAAGTCCTGCGCGGTGATGTGCTCTGCGCCGACGATGTGGCCGCGGCCTGCGCCGAGACGGATGTGCTCTACTACCTGGTGCATTCGCTGACGCGAACGGATTTCGACGATGTCGACCGCCGCGCGGCGACCCTGGTGGCCGAGCAGGCGGCCCGGGCGGGGGTAGGCAGGATCGTGTACCTGGGCGGCATCGTTCCGCCCGGTCAACGACTGTCGCGGCACCTGTCCTCCCGTGCCGAGGTCGGGCGAATCCTGCTCGCGGGATCGGTTCCGGCGATAGCGATGCAGGCCGCGGTGATCATCGGATCCGGTTCGGCCAGTTTCGAAATGCTGCGGTATCTCACCGAACGGCTGCCGGTGATGGTCACGCCGCGCTGGGTGCGCAACCGCATCCAGCCGATCGCGGTGCGCGATGTGCTGTACTACCTGACGCGGGCGGCCGAACTACCGCCGGATGTGCGCGGCGCCTTCGATATCGGCGGCCCGGATGTGCTCACCTACGAGCAGATGATGCGTGACTACGCCGAAGTGGCGCGGCTGCCGCGGCGTGTGATCGTCCCAGTCCCGGTGCTCACCCCCTGGCTGTCGGCGCAATGGGTCAATCTCGTCACCCCGGTTCCCAGGTCGATCGCGGTGCCGCTGATGGAATCGCTGGTCAACGACGTGGTCTGCGAAGATCACGCGATCGCCGAGCACATCCCCGATCCGGAGCGCGGACTGATCGACTACCGCACCGCGGTCGAACTGGCGTTGACGCGCATCCGCGACCTCGACGTTCCCACCCGCTGGTCGGATGCCGACCAGCAAGGTCGTGAACCGTCGTCCCCGCTGCCCACCGACCCCGCGTGGTCGGGCGGTTCCCTCTACGTCGATGTGCGAGAACGCCACACCCGCGCCGATCCGGCGACGCTGTGGTCGGTGATCGAATCCATCGGCGGAGAATACGGCTGGTATTCGTTTCCGCTGGCGTGGTCGTTGCGTGGCTGGATCGACCGGCTGGCCGGCGGTGCCGGATTGCGCCGGGGAAGACGGGATCCGCATCGGCTGCACGCCGGTGAGGCGCTGGACTGGTGGCGAGTGGAACGCATCGAGCGACCGCGCACCTTGGTGTTGCGCGCGGAAATGCGGGTGCCGGGGCGGGCGTGGCTGGAGCTCAGCGTGGACACCGATGCGCGTGGCACGGTCTATCGGCAGCGGGCCGTATTCGATCCGCACGGCCTGGCCGGTCATCTGTACTGGAAGGCCATCGCGCCCTTCCACGCGCTCATCTTCGGCGGAATGACCCGCAACATCACCGGAGCGGCCGAAGAGGCTGTGTCCCAGCCGGTTTCATAGCACCGGCAACGCGACTCCGAGACCAGGCGGCAGCGGCGAGACCGCGGGTTCCCACCGCGGCACGTCGTGCAATACCGACGCGGGCACGGTGAACGAAGATGTCGAAGTCCAGGCTCTCGATACGGTCCAGGATTTCCGAATAGAGGGTGAGCGCGGCGGCGACGCACGGGCGCGACCGCGGATCGAGCAGGGCGATACCGGCACGGGCGTAGTCGTAGATGCCGCGCGTGTGGGCGTGCTGGGCGATCAGGGCACGCCGGACGCGGGGGTCGGTGCGGCGGTGCGCCTGGCACCACAGCAGCAGATCCCGGTCGACGCCGTGGGCCGCGAGTTCGTCCGCCGGCAGATACACCCGATCCCGGACGAGGTCCTCGTCCACGTCGCGCAGAAAGTTGGTCAGCTGGAAGGCTTTTCCGAGCGCGGCGGCGTAGGGGGCGGCCTCGTCCACCGGGCACACCGTGCCCAGCACCGGTAGTACCTGTAATCCGATGACTTCGGCGGAACCGTAGACGTAGCGGTCCAGCGCGCGCCGATCCGGATAGTCGGTAACAGTGAGATCCATGCGCATCGAATCCAGGAACGAGTCGAACAGCGACGCAGCGATGCGGTAGGAGTGTGCCGTGTGCAGGACAGCCGGGAGGACCGCGTCGGCATCGGCGTCCTCGGTGGTGAACTGCGCGGCCAGCGCGTCCAGTCGCGCCGCGCGCTCGGTGACCGGGCGGCTCGGGTCGATGTCGTCGAGGATGTCGTCGGCGCGGCGGGCGAAGCCGTAGAGCGCGTGGATCGCCGGACGCTGATCCGGGGCGAGTAGCCGGGTGGCGAGGAAGAAGGTCTTGCCGTGGCGCGCGTTGAGCGTCCGGCAGGCGCGATAGGACCGCTGCAGCTGCGTATCGGCGCGGCCGTTGTCGAGGAAAGCGATGGTGGACATGAGTTTCCGATCAGCGGACGATGGCGGCGGTCGGTGTGGGAAGGGCGGGCGCGGGCCGGCGTGTGTGCCGTGGCGAAGAAATCGGTCCGGTGACGCGGTCCGCGGCAAGCCGTCCGGAGATCAGCACGGGCGGTATGCCCACGCCGGGGACGGTGCTGCCACCGGCCAGCACTACGTTCTCGAGACCGCGGATCATGTTGGCCGGTCGGAAGGGGCCGGTCTGGGTGACGGTGTGCGCCAACGCGAAGGGGCTGCCGGCCAGCATGCCGCGCCGTGCCCAGTCGGCGGGCGTGGTGATGTGCAGCAACCGGGGATCCGACAGCGGGAACGGCAGGCGATCCCGGACCGTGGTCAGGATCTCCTCGGCGTAGGCGGGACCGAAGCGGTCCCAGTTGATCGGTCCCCGAACGAGATTCGGTACCGGAGCGAGGATGTAGAGCAGGTCGCGACCGGGTGGGGCGAGGCTCGGATCTCCCGCGGTGGGCCTGGTGAGTAACAGCGACGGATCCGCCATGACGCTGCCGCGGGCGATGATGTCGTCGAAGGCGTCGTCCCAGGCGCGGCCGAAGAGTAGATGATGGTGTGCCGCCCGGGGCATCGCCTCACAGCCCACGTGCAACACGACGGCAGACGGTGCCGCCGTGGGACGCAGCGGACGGCGCGGGGAGTGGCCCGTCAACCGGTAGGTCTCGGACAACTCGGTGGTGAGCACGACCGCATCGCACGGGATGCGCTCGCCGGACGAGGTGACGACCGCGCGGATCCGGGATCCGCTGCGGTCCAGGCTCGTCACGGCGGTGCCGTAGCGAATCTCCACGCCGGCGTCGAGTGCGGCCGCGGCGAGCGCGTCGGGCAGCGCTCGCATACCGCCGCGCGGGAACCAGACACCGGCGATCGTGTCCATATAGGCGATCACCGCGTACGCTGCTATCGCCCGGCTGGGGGCGACGCCGGCGTACAGGGACTGAAACGTGAACAGGCGCCGCAATTCCGGATCATCGATGTGCTGTGCGACCGCACGGTCCCAGCGGCGAAATCCGCCCATCGCCGCCAACCGCGCCAGCGAGGGACGCAGCGCCGAGAGCGGTGAATCGAAATTCGCCGCGACGAACGAGTCGAATTCGGCCCGGTAGAGCCGGGTCAGCCAGGCGCGCAGTCGCCGGTAACCCGCCGCCTGCGCGGGCCCGGCGAACTCGGTGATCGCGGCGGCCATGCGGTCGGCGTCGCTGTGGACCTCGAGATGACGCCCGTCGGCGAAATGGGCCCGATAGGCCGGATCCACCGGCACCAGCGACAGGCGGTCGTCCATCCGCTCACCGACCGCGGCGAACGTCTCCTCGACCAGGTGCGGCATGGTCAGCACGGTCGGGCCCGTGTCGAGGCGGTAGCCGTCCACATCGACGCGGCCGGTCCGGCCGCCGGGAACCGCATCACGTTCCAGCACGGTGACTGCGCGGCCGCGGCCGGCCAGATGCAGTGCCGCCGACAGTCCGGACAGCCCCGCTCCGACTACGACGATATGGTCGCTGCGACCTGTGGTCGTGCGCATGGTCTTCCTCCTCAGGGGTGGCGGGTGACGCAGATGAGTCCCATGCCGTCGAGTACGCGGCGCATCGGTTCGGGCAGGGTCGCGCTCTCGGTGGCGTGCCGCGCCTCGCCGATGCGGTCGCTGATCATCGCCTCGATCCGGGCGGGCGCTCCGGAGGCGGTGATCAGGGCGCGCAGTCTGTCGGTGGTGCCGGCATCGACGACCGGTGCCGACAGGAGGGTGTCGAGTTCGCGGCGGGCGGCGGGTTCGGCGAGTTGTCGGGCGGCGATCACCACGGTGGTCGCCTTGTGCTGAGTCAGGTCTCCGTCACCGGGTTTGCCTGTGGCGTCGGCGCTTCCGAAGACGCCCAGCAGGTCGTCGCGCATCTGGAACGCCTCGCCCACGGCGCGTCCGTACCGGCTCAGCGCCGACAGGGTCGGCTCATCGCATCCGGCCATCGCCGCGCCGAGTTCGAGTGGCCGGCGCACGGTGTAGTTGCCGGATTTCGCACGTGCGAGCGCCAGTACCTGCCCGAAATCCGGTTCCGTGCGGACGTCGTTGAGGAGATCGCCGAACTGTCCCACCGCCAGCTCGATACGCATAGCGTCGAAGCGGGGCCACACGCGGAAGAGGCAATCGGGGCGAATTCCGCTGTCGCGCAGCATCTTGTCCGCCCAGACCAGGCAGATGTCGCCGAGGAGCACGGCCGCCGACTCGCCGAAACGTGCGGCGTCGCCGGGCATTCGGCGATCTCGGTGCGCGTCGGCGAAGGCGACGTGTCCGGTGGGCGCGCCGCGACGCAGCGCCGACGCGTCCATCACATCGTCCTGGATCAACGCGAAGGCGTGGACCAGTTCCAGCGCGGCGGCGGCTCGCAGGGCGGCGGCATCCGGGGCCTCGCCACACAACCAGCCGATGTACATGAACGTCGATCGCAGGCATTTGCCGCCTGCCACGTATCGGCGCGCGACATCGTCGACCGCGATCCCGTGGACGGCGCCGATCCGGTTCTCGCGCAGGAAGGCGTCCAGTTCGGTCAGCACTCGATCCCGCACCGCGGTACGCCATCGTGCGACACCGTCCGCCACGTTCACCGGGTGATCGGCCAGAATCGTTGCGGGGGAACACAATCGGCGTGAATTGTCGATGGTGACGCTCACGTCCACTCCTCGGTTCGGCGGTGCGGCGATACGGGTGCCGGCTTGGTCTGCGAGGCGGGGATCGGGATCGTGCGTTCCGGCCCGGGTGGTGGATCCTCCCTCGACGTCCGAGCCCCAGGCTACCGCAAACGATGCATAAATGATGCGCTGAAAACCGTATTCATCTGCGATGGTGCCCTGTGTGCCGCGCAGCAGGGGCGAGGTTCGGCGATCGACTCGTGCGAGGTGGGTGCGGTTCGGCAGCCGCTACCGCGTTCGGGGCGAGCATTGCCCAAATTGCATCGTTTATGCATCGAACTGCGGGTATTCTGGCTGAGACGAACCAATCAGAGGAGGCCCTCATGTCTCGTTCTTCCGCGCGTCGCGCGCTGTTCGCTCTCGTCTCCGGTGGCGGTATCGCATTGACCTCGGCCGCGTTGCTGGCCGCGCCGGCCCAAGCCGACTCCACCAGCTGCCCGGCGCCGGGCGCCACCTCGGTCGCCGACACGGGAGCCGATGCCGCGTGTTCGGCCACCAGCACCGGCGGGGGTGCGGCTGCCGCCTACGGCATCAACGGTACGGCTACCGCGAACGCGGGGCCGACGAGCTTGTCGCTGGCCATCGCGCAAGGCGGGGGCACCGCCCGGTCCACCTCGGGGCCGTGGTCGGGGCCCGCGGCGATCGCGGTCGGTTCCGGCGCGACCGCCGACCTGAGCGGTGTCCGGCCGGGTCTGGCCATCGGCATCGCAGGGCCGGGCGCCACGGTCACCGTCTCCGGCGTCGGGACCCCGGTGTGTACCGGCGGCCCGGGCTTCGCGGGCGATTTCCAGACCCTCCAGGGCTGCCTGTCGATGCGGTGACCCCACACCGCCACGGCACGGTCCTCGTGCCGGTTCCGTGCTGGCGTGGGGTGGCGAGTGATCCGGCGTGACCGCGGCGGAAGTGCGAGCGATCGGGATCTCGGCGCGTAATCTCGAACGCGGCAACCCGCCGGCGTCTATGTCTGGTTGTGCCGGCTTCCCTCGAACTCCCGGGAGTCGACGTGGAACCACTGACCGAGCAGCTGCGCCGCGACCGCGCGGATCGGGCGAGCGCCGTCGCCGCCGCCCTGAGTGCCCGGGATGTCGACGCCGTGGCCGTCACCTGGGTCGACACCGGCGGCATCGTCCGTACGAAAGCCGTTCCGGTGGAACGGTTCTCGCACGCGGCCGCCTGGGGTATCGGCGCGTCGCCGGTCTTCGACGCCTTCCTGGTCGACGACTCCATCCTGACCGAACACGTCGCCGGTGGACCGACCGGTGACCTGCGGCTGTATCCCGACGTCGACCGGGCCACCGCCGTGGCAGCGCTACCGGGCTGGGGTTGGGCGCCCGCGGATCGCTACACGCAAAGTGGCACCCCGCATCCACGCGATCCCCGGTTGCTACTGCGCCGGCTTGTCGCCGAACTGGCCGGCGACGGCTACGAATTGCGTACCGCGATCGAATTCGAATGGACGATATCGCGCCCCGACCCACTCGACCCGGACGCTTTCACCCCCGCCACCTCGGCGCCCGCCTACGGCATGGCCAGACTCGGCGAACTGGCACCGTACCTGCGCGATGTGGTGTCGAAGGTGCGCGACGGCGGTATCGGTGTCGAGCAGATACATCCCGAATACGAGGTGGGCCAGTTCGAACTGTCGATTGCCTCCGCCGATCCGGTCCGCACCGCCGACAACGCCGTGCTGGTGCGCGAGGTCGTCCGGGCCGTCAGCCACGCCCACGGATTGCGGGCGACCTTCAGTCCGATGGTGGTGCCCGGTGTCGTCGGCAACGGCGGCCACGTGCATCTGAGCCTGTGGCGCGAGGGTGTGAATCGGATGTGCGGCGGTCCCGGTCCGTTCGGCATCGGTGCGGAGGGGGAGCACTTCGCCGCGGGGATCCTGGACCATCTGCCCGCGCTGCTGGCCGTCGGCTGCCCGGCGGTGGCGAGCTATCTGCGGCTACAGCCCAGCCACTGGGCGGGGGTCTTCCGATGCTGGGGGTTGGAGAACCGAGAGGCCGCCCTGCGCTACATCACCGGAAGCGAGGGTGAACGCGACCGCGCGGCCAATATCGAGATCAAGACGTTCGACGCCGCCGCCAACCCCTACCTGGCGCTGGCGGGCCTGCTGGCGGCGGGCCGGGCGGGCTTGCGCGCGGGCGCGACCCTGCCCGAGCCGGTCGCCGGCGATCCGGCCCGCCTCGACTCCGCCACGCGGTCCGCGCGCGGGATCACTCCGTTGCCCACCACGCTCGCGGACGCGGTGGCGGCTTTCGACGCCGACGAGGTGCTCTGGGCGGCATTCGGCGACGATCTCGCCGACACCATCGGCAGCGTCCGGCGCGGTGAGATCGCGTTGTTCGCCGACGCCACGCCCGAGCAGATCACCGACGCGTGCCGGTGGAGGTACTGACCCGCGCGGTCGTCAGCTCGCCGCCGGCTCCGTACTGCCGGCTCGTTCGAGCAGTGAACGCACGAACGCCAGATGGCCGGGCACCACGCCGAACCACACGTCCGGCGCGCGGGTGCCGCGCATGGCCACGAAGGTCGACAGTGTGACGACGCCGTCGCGGACCTCGAGTGCCAGTTCGCCGTGGAAGCCGAGTCCCGAATCGGCCCGCAGCAGAAGGCAATCCGGTGCGGAGAAGGTGATGCGCCAGCCGGCGACGGTCTCCGGCGCACCGGGGGTGAGGTCGAGTTCGATACCGGCCCACGCCGCACGCAATCGCACCCGGACCTCCTCGGGGACGTCCTCCATGATCGTGCGGGCCCACTGCTCGGCGGTGCGGCCGGTGGCGGCGGGGGTTTCCAGCACGTGGCTGTCGATGTAGACGACGTCGTCCAGGGTGGTGAGGGTGAGCAGCTCGGCGGTGATTCCGCGTTGGCGGACGCTGGGGGAGGTGTGCGTGGACATGACGAGAACCTTCTGGTTTCGGTACTGCACGATAGATACAGAACAGTACTGTATCTATCGATAGGTGATCTAATCAAGGGCGAGCCGGTCGAGAAGGAGGACGTGATGGCACCACCGGTGCGAACTCCGCGGCAGGCGTGGGTCGATGCCGGCCTCTCCGTGCTCGAGCATCAGGGTCCCGACGCGGTCCGGGTGGAAGCGCTGGCGGCACAACTCGGCGTGACCCGCGGTGGTTTCTACCGGCAGTTCCGCTCCCGCGACGAGCTGCTCGAGGCGATGCTCGACGACTGGGAGCGCCGTGCCGTCGACGATGTGCGCGAACAGGTCGAACGCGAGGGCGGCGACCCGAAGCGCAAGATCCGGCGGGCGGGCACGCTCACCTTCGCCGAGGACTTGACCCCGCTGGACCTCGCCATCCGGGCCTGGGCCCGGCGCGACCCGGACGTGGAGGCGCGGCTGCGGAAAGTGGACAACGCCAGAATGGACTACCTCCGCACGCTCCTGCGGAACTCCGGCGTCGCCTCGGAAGACGTGGAAGCGGTTGCGCTGCTGTCGTTTTCGACGGTCATCGCCAATCACCTGATCAAGGCCGAACACCCCGGGCAGAGCAGATCGGATGTGCTCGCCCACGCCGCGCGGCTGCTGTTCGGCTGACCGCGCGGGCATACTGGCGGGGTGAGCGATGAACAAGGCGTTCCGTCCTTCCACATCGACCAGGTCGACCACCCGGAACAAGACCTGATCGTCCGAATACTCGACAATCAGGCCGCCTTACCCGGCGTGGTGCGGATGCGCGCGTGGGCGCGCGCCGCGCTGGACCCGCGACTTGGCGAAACCGCCCTCGACGTGGGCTCGGGCACCGGCACCGAAGTGGTGGAGCTGGCCGCTCTGGTGGGAGAGTCCGGGCGGGCCATCGGTATCGACCCGAATCCGTCGATGCTCACGGTGGCACGCGAGCGCGCCGCCGACGTGAAGGCCGAATTCATCGAGGGATCGGCCTACGATCTGCCGCTGCCGGACGCATCCGTCGACGCGGTTCGCTGTGAGCGGGTCTATCAGCACCTCGACGATCCGGCGAAGGCCACCGTCGAGATCGCGCGGGTGCTGCGGCCGGGCGGACGAGTGGTGCTGATCGACAGCGACTGGTCGACGGCGATCTTCCATCCCGGCGATCCGGAGGTCGTCGCGGCCTTGCAGCAGCGGATGGAAACCAACAGTCCGAATCGCAACTCGGGCAGGCATTTACGAGGCCGGCTGGTCGAGGCGGGACTGGTGATCGACGATATCGGTTCCGAGGCCGTGATCTGGGAGCCGGAGGCGATCCTCCCGATGTTCACGGCGGTCACCGAGCGAGGTGTGACCGACGGAGTGATCACCGCCGCCCAGCGCGATCGCGTTCTCGCCGATGTCCGGCGTGCTGCCGAGAGCGGCGACTATCACTTCTCGGTGACCATGTTCGCGGTGGTGGCGCACAAACCCTGACTCTGGCTCACGGCGCGACCGGATCCGCCACCGGCGGCCGTCGCGCCGCGAGCGCGGCAGCAGCCGCCGCCGCGACGATCGTCACCAGCGCACCCAGCATCATCGCCGCCGCCTCGGCCGGAACCAGCACGTGCAGCTGGGTGCCGACGGTGACGGCCGCGACCGGCACACCGATCTGAGCGGCGGCCAGCGCGCCGAGGGCGACCGGCTGTCCCAGCATCCGCATGAGCAGATGCACCAGCAGCGCACCGGCCCCCAGCGCGAGTCCGAGCAGGATCAGCCGCGGGCGGTCGGCGAATTCCCGCAGATTCAGCCGAGCGCCCAGCCAGACGAAGAACAGAGGAGCCAGGAATCCGTCGGTCGCGGCGAACAATTGCCGCGCCACCCGGCGCGGTTCGCCGACGGCCGCGACGGCCAGTCCGGCCGCGAACCCGGCCAGCATGATCGAGACGTGCGTGCGGGTGGCGAGGGCGGCCATCCCGAAGACGATGGCCAGACTGACCCGCAGTTCGAGCGCGAATTTGCGGCGCTCGGAGACCCGGTGCGCCTGCCGGCGCAGACCGGATCGTTCCAGCCACCGCAGCAGGAAGAACAAGACCAGCGCGGTGCCGATCACCGCCAGCGCTCCCAGTGCCGCGCGTGCGGCGTTGCCCGTGTCGATCACCAGCGGTAGCGCGACGATCGATGCGGTATCGGCGATGGCCACCTGCGCCGTGAGCTCCAGCACCGATCTGCCCCCCAGCCCTTGGGAATCGATGATCGGCAGCACCAATGCCGCGGAGGAGGAGGCGAGCAGGACCGCGTAGATCGCGCCGTGGCCGGTGCCGAAGAACCCGGCCAGCAGGTAGCCGACGACGGCCGCGGCCGCACCGACCAGTACGGCGCGCACGGCGCCGATTCCGAGTGCGGAGCGGATCCGCGGATCACGAATCGGGACATGAGTGCCGGCCACGAACATCACCAGTGCGAAACCCATATCGGCCAGGAAGGCGAACACCGGATCCGAGGCATCGAGCAGCCCGAATCCGGTGACGCCGCAGATGATTCCGGCCAGCAGTTCGCCGACGATCACCGGTATGTGCCAGGCTTCGCGCCACGCCAGCAACGGTCCCGCCAGCCCGAGCGCCAGCACCAGGGCCAGGGTGGACAAACTCATCGGTGCCTACTTCTTCCGCTCGACCTTCTGCCGCTCGACGTCGTGGACACTGTCCGCCGTGCACCACTCCCGGTCACGCCGACACGCCGTCGCCTGCTGTCCGGCGCCGTGCCCGGCTGCTTGCGCGGAGAGCCGGGCACGGCGGTGGCTCAGTGCGTGACGCCCTGGGCGTGTTCGGCCTGCAGCTGGTTGTACTTCTGTGTGCCCGCGGCGATTCCGACCGGAATGGCGACCGCGATTCCGCCGACACTCGCACCGAGGCCACCCACCGCGACCACGCCGACCAGGCAGGCCGCGGCCATCGCGGGCACGGTCATGGTGCCGGCGGTGGCGACGGAGATCAGCGTGCCGCCGGTGGCGATACCCAGGGGGCAGCCGATGGCCGCGCCGATCACCGACCCGGCCATACCACCGACCGCCATCGCCAGACCCATGTGCGGTCCGGCCGCCGCGACGGCCTGGTTGAGATCCGACATCTGCGTGTCGGCGACCTGATTCGGCTGTGCCGCAGTGGTTTCCACGGTACCGGCGACGGTCTGGGTGGGTGTCACCGGCGAGCTGGACTCGGCCGTCGCGGGAACCTCGATCGGAGTTCCGAGCAGTGTCCTACCGGCGCCGTCGCGAATGTCGAACTGTCCGGGGCGCACTGCCACCGCGCCCAACGGAGTCTGTAGCGCCGCGGTGCCGGTGGTCGTGTCGTCCTGGTAGCGGATGCCGGGACCCAGATCGGTACCGGTCCAATTCGATTGCGGGGCAACAGGTGCGGGGACGGCGGGGGCGGGGGCAGTGGGCGCCGGCGCGAGGGCCTCGCCCTGAGCAGCCCCGGCCGCCGCGACGACGGCGGTGGCCAGCAGGGTGGACACGGCGATGGTCCGGGTGGTGGTCTTCATGTATTCGTCCGCTCTGATCGGTGGGTGAATGTCGATTACCGTGCGTTGCCGTCGGCCGGCATCGACTGTGCGATCAGGCCTTTCGAATGTAGCGAGTTGTACTGGTCGCCCACCGCGTTCGCCAAGCTCGGCCCGCCGGTGACGATGCCGCCGGCCATACCACCGAGGAATCCGAGTGTGCCCGCGCCGAGAATGCATCCGCCCACGACGCCGATCGGTGTCAGCACCGGCACCGGAATGGTCAGCGTGCCACCGGTGATCGCGCCGAGGGGACAGCCGACGGCCAGGCCGGCTGCCGTGCCCACGACCTGACCGACCGTCGAGTCGTCGGCCCACGCACCGGCGATGGTGTCGAATGCGTTCAGATACTCGGTGGTCGGGTCGACCGGTGTACCGGCGGGGGCGGCCGGATCGGCCGGTGTGCCCTGCTCGCCCGCGACCGTGGCGGTCGCGGGCGACCCAGACTCGGCGAAGGCCGGAGCGGCGATGCCGACCGTGGCGGATGTGGCGAGAACCGCGATCGCGGCTGCGCGAATGACGTGACGCATGATTCTTCTTTCTCGATGTCTGATATCGCCCGTGCCCTCTCGGTCGGTGAACCGAGGGTTCTCACGAGCCGTCCGTACATTAGCCACCCGCGCTTCGCGCCGGCGCGGGGCGGTCGGAGGCGATCGGACCGAGAGATCTACATCGGCACCACGGTTTTCAGCCAGCCGGTCCGGCGCAGATCGAAGGCCTCCTAGGCGTCGGTGATGAACCGGGTGGAATCGGGATCGCCGCGCCGGAACCGATGTGGACGCCCTACCCGCACGGTGCCGAGATATGCCCGGGCTGTCGGCCGGCTATTCGGCGCGGGCCGTCGCCAGCGTCGCCCACACGACCTTGCCGGTCGGCCACCGCCGGACGCACCCCCAGGCCGAGGCCAATGCGGCCACGATGTGCAGGCCGTGCATCCGGTGCCCGTCGGCGCCCGGCACCGATTCCATCAGGACGGCCTCGTGCGGGTCCGGATCCGCGATCGCGATGGTGAGCAGGTCGTCGCGAAATTCCAGCCGTACGTCGATATCGGGAACCCCGGTGAACAGGCCGTGCAGGTCGGCGTTGTCGACGAATTCGGTCGCGATGATCTGGGCTACCTCGCTGATGTCACCGATGCCCCATTCGGCACAGACGTCGTCGATCATTCGGCGCACTCGATGCCCGGTGACCGGGGAGAGCGCCACCGTCAAGTCGGTCCGCCGGCGGGGCGGTGGCTCGGCCGCCGCGGCGACAGCGGCGGCGACAGTCGGTTGCACCGCCAGAAACCGGTGGACGGCGCTGCGCCCCAGCCGGCGTCGTAGCTCCGCGTCCTCGGTGACCAGCAGGAACGGCACGCACGGCCAGTTCAGTGTGCGCAGCCAGGCAGTGGTGAACGCGGTGAGTGCGGGCTCGGACGCGATGGTCATGCCGTCGACGCGCACGATGACGGCCCGAGGTTGGCCGGCCGCGAATTTGACCAGGTCATCGCTGAATTGGCGATAAGTCCCCGCATCGAGGGTGAGATCGGGTTCGAGCACCACACAGCGATCGATGTCGGTCGGCTGCCACCGAATGGGGGGAACGGAATTCACGGCCGGTCGCATCCGCGTGCCGACACCTCGACACCTGAGCCTGCCCGGCGACCGGCACCCGTGGATGAGTGCGTGATGCACATGACCCGACCCTACGCCTGTCGAGGCCGCCGGCGATCGGTCTCAGCGGACCGGGGCCCCGTCCCCGGTGAGCGCGCGGGAGAGTCGGTGCAACCCCGCCGGCGTCGGCCCGGCGCCCCGAGACCACTGCTAGTCGGCCGAATACCTGGCCGTGAGTTGCTCGGCGGCATCGAAGTCACTCGAATTATCGTGTCCCAGTTGCACATTGAGCTCTTCGGCCGCGGCGCCGACCACCACCGGGGTGTGCACCGGTGCGTAACCGCTCGCCACCACCGTGTAGGTGCCGTCGTGCAGGTCGGCGAAGGTGTAGGCGCCGTCGGGGCCGGTGACCATGGTGTCGACGACGGTGCCGTCCCAGTCGGTGAGAGTGACCAGGGCGTCGGGCAGGGGACGGCCGTCGCGTCCGCGCACCACGCCGTGCAGGCGGGCGCAAGGCCGCAGCGTCACGTCGAGGCGCGGTGTGTCGCTGCCACCTGCTCGCACCGGAAGGGCGGTCGGGTGAAAGCCGTTGGCGCTCACCGCGATCGTGAAGTCGCCTTCGGGCAATTCGGCGAGGCCGAACGCGCCGTCGTCGGTGGTGGCCGCGGAGGAGAGCACCTCACCGCGTGCGTCGAGGGCCGACACCCGCGCGCCCGCGATGGCGGTGCCGTCGTCGCCGCGCGACACGGTGCCGGCCAGTCCGGCCATCGCGGTGAGCACGACATCGCAGGGCACCGGATGGTGCGCGAGGTGCACCGTGGACGCGTCCGGGCGGCGCCCGTCGATCGAGGCGATCAGCACGTACGAGCCGGGTTCGGGAGCGGCGAGTTCGAAGTAGCCCTCGGCATCCGTCAGCGACCGGCCGATCTGGCGGCCCGACATCGAGATCAGAGTCAGCACCGCATTCGGCAGCGCCGCACCGCGGGAGTCGTGGACGCGACCGAAGGCGACCGGTCCGGACCCAGTGGGCCGGCGCAGCGTCTGCGCGATACCGTTGCGCTGCACCGTATCCGGCGCCGACGCGACGGTATGTTCCGTGGAGTGCGAGCTGTGCTCGGCATCCATGTCCACCGCGGCGGTCGCGGCGATCGCGGCCGACCGATGCCCCGGAATGAAGGTCGCCAC
This sequence comes from Nocardia mikamii NBRC 108933, assembly GCF_001613505.1. GTDB lineage: Bacteria > Actinomycetota > Actinomycetes > Mycobacteriales > Mycobacteriaceae > Nocardia > Nocardia mikamii. The sequence goes on along the minus strand of NZ_BDCM01000013.1, from coordinate 499,833 downwards.
CAGTGCGCCGGCCACGGCCACACCACATCCGATCAGCAGCGACACGCGGAATCCGTTCTCGCTGGCCACGGCATGCCCGCCGAGCGAGATCGTCATCTGCGCCAGCACCGCGCCGACGACGGCGGCCGCGACGGAGGTGCCGATCGCGCGGACCAGCGTGTTGAAGCTGTTGGCGGCGGCGGTTTCCGACTGCGGCACCGCGGCCATCACCAGGGCCGGCATGGCGCCGTAGGCGAATCCCACGCCGGTGTTGATGATCAGTGTCACGATCAGCAGGCCCCAGGTGCTGCCCATCAGCGCCATCGAGGATCCGTATCCGGCGGCGATGATGACGCAGCCGACGATCAGGGTGATCTTGGGTCCGCTGCGGGCGGAGAGTGTGGCGCCGACGGGGGAGACCAGCATCATCATGAGCCCGGCCGGTGCCATCCACAGACCCATGGCCATCATCGATTGCCCGAGTCCGTAACCGGTGGCCTTCGGCAGCTGCAACAGCTGCGGCACCACCAGCGACTGGGCGTACATCGCCATGCCGACGACCATCGAGGACGCGTTGGTCAGCAGTACCTGAGGTCGCGCGGTGACGCGGAGATCGACGAGAGGGTTGCGGGCGGCCAGTTCCCACCATCCCCACAGGAGCAGGACGACGACGGCGGCGACGAACAGGCCGATGGTCAGGCCGCTGCCCCAGCCCCAGCTCGACCCCTTGGACACCGCGAGCAGCAGGCACACCAGGCCCACCCCGAGGCCGAGGGCGCCGAGCACGTCGAACCGTCCGGTGGCGGCGGAAGTCGGCGGGGTGGCGGGAATCAGGGTGAAGATCAGCACGCCGATCACCGCCGCGAGCGCGGCCATCGTCCAGAACAGCACCCGCCAGTCGGAGTACTGGATGACCGCGGCCGCCATCGGCAGGCCCAGCGCCCCGCCGATACCGAGCGAGGAGCTGATCAGCGCGATACCCGATCCGAGGCGTTCGCGCGGCAGCAGATCACGCAGTGCGGCGATGCCGACGGGCACGATGCCGGCGCTCATCCCCTGCAGGCCGCGCCCGACGATCATCGGCCACAGCGAGGAGGACACCGCGCAGATCACCGATCCGACCAGCAGTGGCACCGTCGAGCCGAGCAGCACGAGGCGTTTGCCGTAGAGGTCGCCCAGTCGGCCCGAGACCGGTGTGGTGACCGCGGAGGCCAGCAGGCTCACGGTGACCACCCAGGTGGCGTTGGCCGGGCTGGTGTGCAGGATTTGCGGCAGCTGGCCGAGTAACGGCACGACGACCGTCTGCGTCAGCGAGACGACGATGCCGGCGAATGCCAGCACCGCCAGTATCGCGCCGGAACGTCCGGCGGTATGTGCTTTCTCCACGCCCTACTCCTCGATCATCACCAGGCCGAAGTTTGCATCATACATATGAGATGCATCATGCACATCTGATGAAAATCGCCCGTTTCGCCCGCCGGCCCGTTGTGCCGCGCACCCATATCGGCGCTCGGACTTCGTGAGTTGTGAACGACCGCCGCCCGATCGGCTCTCCGCCGTACCCGCCGACCGTATGGTGTGCCTGCGTCGGGGCAGTCATTCACAAAGGGGCACAGTGATTTTCGGTGTAACATCCAAATCTCGCCGGCGGTTCCTCCCGGCGGCTGTTCTCGCCGCCGGCGTCGTCGTGGCCTACGCGGTCGGCGGCATGGCGGTGAGTTACGCGCAGGTGCCGTCAGCTGGGGATATCGTGGTACCCGGCGGGTGCTTCGAACCCGATCTCGGCTCCAGTCACTACCGCCCCGGCACGGGGCTGGTCGATCGGTTGTGGAGGTTGCTGTGAAACGAGCCAGGACGCTGCTGATCGTCGTGCTCGCGGCATGCGCCCTGCTGGCGTCGATGACGGTTCGCCCACCGCTCGGTCGTGCGGACAACGGCCCGGCGCCCACGGACTCGACCGAATGGCAGCAATGGATCGATCGGACGATCCCGGCGCCGAACCTGCCACCCGCGCCGTCGCCGCCCAACGCACAACTGCGGCCCGAGCTCGCCGCGCTGTGGCGGTCGGTGTTGTCGCCGCCGGCCGGTGATCCGCTGTTCGATCAATGGCCGGCCGGACTCGATGCCATGCGTCCCGGCGATCCGATCGAGGTGCGCGATGTGACGGCCACGGCCGCGCCGCTGGCGGTGGTGCCGATCGCCCGCGCGCTGCTGCTGAAATTCCGCTCCACGGGCGCGACCGGTGCGCCCTCGTTCGGCACGGCGACGCTGCTGATTCCCGCCGCGAACTGGACCGGTCCCGGACAGCGGCCGATGCTGGTCAATGCCATCCCGATCAATTCCCTGGGCCTGCGCTGCACCCCCGGTTATGCGATGGCGCACGGACTGCATCCCAAATTCAGCGCGGGTGATCTCTTCCCGCCGACCACATGGTGGGCGCTCTCACGCGGGTACGGAGTTCTCGTACCCGACCACGAGGGCCCGTGGATGGCCTATGCCGAACCGCATGTCGCCGGGCATGTGATCCTCGACGCGATGCGCGCGGTGCGCACGGTCGAACCGAAGACGTTGGGAGACAGCAAGTTCGCGATCGGCGGCTACTCCGGCGGTGCGATCGCGGCCTATGCGGCGGATATGCTGCTCGGCGAGTACGCGCCGGAACTGGCGGGGTCGATCGTCGGGGTGTCGGTGGGTGGTCTGGCCACCGACTACAGCGAGGTGGCCCGTCATTTCAACGGAAATATCGCGTCGGGAATCCTGATGGTCGTCGCGCTGGCCTTCGCCCGGGAACACCCGGAACTGCTGGACCAGCTGAACCATCTGGGGGAGTGGCTGGCCACCTCCCCGGTGAAGGACACCTGCGGCGACAGCAACGGGCCGCTGGGCGTGACCGGCGTGCCGATCGAGCTGGCGACCGACACCGCCCATCCGCTCGACACCGACGCGGCCCGCGCGCTGTTCGCCGCCACCGATCTGCGCGACCGCACCTCCGCCGCGCCGCTGTACATCTACCACGGCCTGCTCGACATCTGGATTCCCGAGGTCGAGTCGACCGATCTGTTCCGCGCGCAGTGCGCTCGCGGCGTGCCCGCCGTGTTCCGCAGCGTACTGGGAGAGCATTCGATCACCCTGATGGCCGGTTTCCCGGGTGCGATCGACTGGCTCGATCAGCGACTGCGCGGTCTCCCCGCCCCGAATGAATGCCCCGCCCGCTGAAAAGTGATGCGGCGGAACAATTCCGGCATCAGTTCGCCGCGGCCGACCCGGGTCGCGGCAATCCGAAGTGGTCACGCAGCGTGGTGCCGGTGTATTCGGTGCGAAACAGCCCGCGGCTGCGCAGAATGGGCACGACGGTGCTGGTGAACACCTCGAGTCCGCCCGGATAGTAGGGCGGCATGACGTTGAATCCGTCGGCGGCGCCGTGGCGGAACCAGTCCTCGATGGTGTCGGCGACCTGTTCGGGCGTACCCGCGAAGACCCGGTGCCCGCGCGCGCCCGCGAGCCGGTGCAGCAGTCCGCGCAGTGTGGGTTGCTCGCGGGTGACGATGCCCGCGATCACCTGCCGGCGGCTGGCCGCGTTGTCGGTGACATCGCCCGCGTCGGCGAACAACGCGGCGGGCACCGGTTCGTCGAGCGCGAGATTCCGCAGCGATTCCCCCGCGAGGCTTTCCAGCTGGCCGAGACCGTATTCGGGCACGGTCAGCTCGTTGAATTCGCGTTGCAGCTGTTTCGCCCGCGCCTCGGTATCGGCGATGAACGGGCTGATCCCCGGCAGGATCTTCACATGCTCGGGGTCGCGGCCGAAGTCGCGGGCCCGGCGCTTGATATCGGAGTAGAACGTCTGGGCGTCCTCGAGCCGCTGGTGCGCGGTGAAAATGGCCTCGGCGTAGCGGGCCGCGAAGGCTCGTCCGTCGTTGGAGGCGCCGGCCTGCACCAGGACGGGATGGCCCTGCGGAGTGCGCGCGGCGTTGAACGGTCCGCGCACGCGCAGATATTCGCCGCGGAAATCGATGCGATGGATCTTGTCGGGATCGGCGTAGATGCCGGCGGCACGGTCGAGGAGCACCGCATCGTCGTCCCAGCTGTTCCACAATCCGACGACCGCGTCGACGAATTCGCGTGCGCGCGCATAGCGTTCGGTGTGATCGGGGTGGCGGTCGAGGCCGAAATTGGCTGCGGCGAGGTCGGTTCCGGTAGTGACGATATTCCATCCGGCGCGTCCGCCCGAGATGTGATCGAGGGAGGAGAACAGCCGGGCCAGATTGTAGGGCTCGTAATAGGTCGTGGACGCGGTCGCGATCAGGCCCAGATGCGTGGTGGCCGAGGCGATGGCCGTCAGCAGCGTGATCGGTTCCAGACCGGGTGCGGCGTTGTAGCGCACATCGGTGCGCAGCGCGGGGCCGTCGGCGAAGAACACCGCATCGAGGGTGGCGGCCTCGGCGGTGCGGCCGATCTCCTGGTAATAGGTCACATCGTAGATGCGATCGGGCCTGCTGTCGGGATGCCGCCACGCGGCCTCGTGATGGCCCGCGGGATAGATGAAGGCGTTCAGATGCAATTGCCGTTCACTCATACGAGCACACCCGTCCGATAGTCGCGATGCGCCCGGTCTGCGGACCGGGCGAGGGCAGTCAACCAAACGGGTGCGGTCGCGTAAACGGTTTGTGCGGGGCCTGATTCGAATTCCGCCGGTGCCTGCTACGCCGGCACAGAATCGTGCTGATCGTAAGGATTCTCCGCCGCCGGGGCGCGGGCGAGTATTTCCGTCGGGCATATGTCCGGCGACGGTTTCGGGCCCGTTTTCGAAGGAGTACGGCGATGAGCGAGGCATGGCAGATCGATGCCGATGTGCTGGTGATCGGTGGTGGACCGGCCGCCTGTTGGGCCGCGATCCACGCCCGCGAGGCCGGGGCCGAGGTGGTGCTGGTCGACAAGGGGTACTGCGGCACCAGCGGCGCCACCGCACCCGCGGGGACGGGTGTCTGGTACGTGGCGCCGGATCCGGCGGCCCGCGCGGCGGCCAAGGCCAGTCGCGAGGAGTTGGGCGGCTTCCTCGCCGATCACCACTGGATGGACCGAGTCCTCGACCAGACCTACGCGAACATGCATCGACTGGCCGAGGAGGGCCGGTATCCGTTCCCGGTCGATCCGAACACCGGCAACCCGATTCGCACCGGCGTGCAAGGCCCGGAATACATGCGCCGCATGCGCGCGTGGGTGCGGCGGCTGGGCGTGCGGATCGTCGACCACGCCCCGGCCCTGGAGCTTTTGGTCGATCGGGACGGCACGGTCCGCGGCGCGGCCGGCTACCTGCTGCGCGAGCACCGCGACTACCGCGTGCACGCCGGTGCGGTGGTGCTGGCCACCGGCGGCTGCGCCTTCCTCTCGCGCGCGCTCGGCACCAACGTCGACACCGGTGACGGCACACTCATGGCCGCCGAGGTGGGCGCACGCTTCTCCGGGATGGAATTCTCCAACGCCTACGGCATCGCCGCGAAGGGCTCGACCGTCACCAAGACCGCCTATTACCGCTACGCCACCTTCTTCCACGAGGACGGCAGCGTTCTCGACGGCGCCGGATCGGTGCAGGGACGGTCGGTCATCGCGCGAACCTTGTTGCAGGAGAAAGTGTTCGCGCAACTGGACCGGGCGGATCGGACCACTCAGGAGCAGATGCGGCGCGGACAGCCGAACTTCTTCCTGCAATTCGATCGCCGCGGCATCGACCCGTTCACCCAGCGCTTCGAGGTGGATCTGCTGGCCGAGGGCACGGTGCGCGGCACCGGCGGGATCGAGGTGGTCAGCGACGAGTGCGCGACCTCGGTGAGCGGACTGTATGCCGCGGGCGACGCGGCCACCCGCGAACGCATCTGCGGCGGATTCACCGGCGGCGGCAGCCACAATGCGGCATGGGCGATGTCGTCGGGCAGTTGGGCGGGCCGGGGTGCGGCACGGTTCGCGCGGCGCGGTGGACGGCCGGACGGCTTGACGCGAGCCGGGCGAACGGGATTGCGGCCCACCGGGTCCGGACGCATCGGCGCGGACGAGGTGCTCGCCGCGGCACGCGCCGAACTGCTGCCGGTGGAGAAGAACTATCTGCGCCACGGCGAGCGGGTTCGTCCGGCACTGGCCACCCTGGACACGGTGTGGACGGAGTCGGCCGCGGGGCTGCGGGCCACCGGCGCCGACCGCGTGCGGGCGCGCGAGGCCGCCGCGATCACTGCGGTCGGGCGGCTGATGTACCGATCCGCGCTGGCGCGCACCGAATCTCGCGGTATGAGCAAGCGGGCCGACCATCCGGAGCTGGATCCCGCACAGCACCACCACATCCTCAGCGGCGGGCTCGACGAGGTGTGGACGGTGGCGGCGGCGCTGCGGTCGGCCGATGCTCCCGCGGTCGCGGCGGTGGCCTGATGATCGAACTGGTTCACGCCCCGGCCTGCATCGCCTGCGACAAATGCGTCGACGTCTGCCCGACGAACGTCTTCGACCGCGGGGGCGACGGAATTCCGGTCATCGCACGGCAATCCGACTGCCAGACCTGCTTCATGTGTGAGGCGTACTGCCCGACCGACGCGTTGTACGTGGACCCGCAATCCACGCCGCTGCCGCCGCAACAGGCGGTCCCGCGCGAGCACATCGGCGCGTATCGGCGCGAGATCGGCTGGGGAAAGGGCCGCCGGCCGGGCAGTCTGAGGGCGGTGGGGCCGGAACTTCCGCCCGGCCCGGCTCCGCGGCCCTCGGGAGCGTGAGCCGGTCGCCTCGGCAACGGCCGGTATCTCCTCGCCGCGGACGCACAACTCGGGCGCGACGAGGTGAAACAATCGGGCTCGCAACACAATTCCCGATTCGCGTGAAATGATCCGGCTGAATGCAACCGGTGGCGTCGAGGGCGGCTATCGATACCGTCGGGGGATGGGTAGCAGTGCGCGACGCCGGCCGCTGAAGATCGTGACCGGGGTCAGTGGTTCGCCGAAAATCTACGATGCCGCGATCGATCCGCGGCGCTCGACGCTCGACGATGCGCTGGGTGTCGCGAAACTCGCCGAGGAACACCGCTTCGACGCGTTGTTCGCGGCGGATCTGCTGAGTTTCGGCGCGCAGGGCGCCATCGGGGCGCAGGAACCGCTGATCTTCCTGTCCGCCCTCAGTGCGGTGACCCGGCATGTGGGCCTGATCGCCACGGTCACAACGACTTTCCATCATCCCTACAACCTGGCGCGACTGTTCGGAACGCTGGACCACATCAGCAACGGGCGCGCCGCGTGGAATGCGGTGACCTCCTCTCTGGGCGAGGAGAACTACGGTGCCGGGGACCTGCCGAGCCCGGAGGAACGCTACGCCCGCGCGACCGAAGTCCTCGAAGTCGCGAACGCGCTGTTCGACAGCTGGCAGCCGGGGGCGCTCACGCCGGACGGTCACGGCGGCGCTGTCCTGGATGCCGAGCTGGTCCGTCCGATCGACTATGCCGGACGGTATTTCACCGTGCGCGGCCCCCTGAACATTCCGTCGCTGCCGCAGCGACGCCCGGTGCAGTTCCAGGCCGGGCAATCCGAGGGCGGCGTGGAATTGGGCGCTCGGTTCGCCGAGGTGGTGTTCACCTCACTGGCGACGCTCGACGACGCGCTCACCTACACCAAGAAGATCCGCACGCGCGCAGCGGATCTGGGCCGCGCCGACGGACTTCCGTACATCTTCAGCTCCCTGCACACCACCTACGGCGCCACCGAGGAGGAAGCGCGGCGGCTGGTTCGCGAACGTGCCGAGGCCACCGATTTCGAGGCGGGCCGCCACGCGCTGGCCGATATGCTCGGCGGCGATATCGACCTGTCGGAACTGCCGCTGGACCGGCCGATCCCGGACTCGCTGCTGCCCGATGTGCGCGCCGTGAACCGCCGCCGCGGCCGCGTGGAGATCTTCACCGCGCTGGCCCGATCCGGAAAAACGTTGCGTGAGTTGATCATCGCCGCCAAGGACACCGGACACTGGGCCGCCGCCGGCACTCCCGAACAACTCGCCGACGCGATTCGGGAACGCTACGACGCCGGCGTCCTCGACGTGATCGGCCTCGGTGGCCTCGACGACCCACGCAACCGCGACTTCCTGCTCGAGGGCCTGCTCCCCGAACTTCGCCGCCGCGGCATCGTCGGCTCCGACTACGTGGGCGAGACCTTCCGCGACAACCTCGAACTTCCTCCGTTGCCGCCGCGGAACGAGTAACGCGCTCTTCAGAATTCGAGGACGATGCGCCCGCGGACACCGCCGGCTTCGAGCAGCTCATGCGCTCGAGCGGCCTGTCCGGCGGGGAAGGTCCGGGCCACGCGCAGGGTGAGTGCGCCTTCCGAGGCGAGCCGGCTCAATTCGCTCAGCGCGTGCGGTTCGTCCAGATGGTCGGCGACCATCACGAGGTGGACCGAAATGCCGCGCTCCGGAGTGGCTCCGCCGCCCAGGGCCGCGGGCCGCAGGATGACGAACGCACCGCCGTCGCGCACCGCCGCGAGCACCGCGTCGCCTTGTAGCGCGGTGTCGATCAGCGCGTCCACGCCGTCGGGAGCGTGGGCGCGGATGCGGGAGGCGAGATCGTCGCCGCGTGGCAGGACGATATCGGCGCCGAAATCGCGGACCAACTGTTCATCGGCCGGTTTCGCGTCGGCGATCACGGTGTAGCCGCGCGTCTTCGCCAACTGGATCACGTAACCACCGACCGCACCGGCCGCCCCCGTCACCGCGATCGTGCGCCCCGCGCGCGGGTCGAGCGCGTCCAGAGCGAACCAGGCGGTGAGACCGTTCATCGGAAGCGTTGCGGCGGAGACGAAGTCGCTTCCCTCGGGCAGGCGCGCCACCTGGCCCGCGGGTACCACGATCTTCTCCGCGTAGGCACCGCCCCCGGCCAGTACCGGCAGTGTGATCGCGACGACCCGGTCGCCACTGTGCCAGCCGGTCTCGGGGCCGGCCTCGTCGACGATTCCCGCGGCGTCCCAGCCGGGGACGTACGGCGGCGTCACCTCCCGGTAGCGATCGTGCGCCATACCGGACCGGGTCACGGTGTCGGAGGGGTTCACGGCCGCGGCCGCCACCCGGATCCGCACCTCCCCGGCCCCGGCGTGCGGTTCGGGCACCTCGACCGGTCGCAGTACCTCCGGACCACCCGGCTCCTCGAATCCGATCGCCAGCATCGCACCTCCCGAGTTCGCAGTCTGCTATCTCTCGGGGCAACCGCGGTCGGCCGGAGATTTGTTCCGAGGGTTGCGACGATCGTGGTCGCCGGTGCGCGCAGTACCGCAGCCGGTTTCGAGAGCCGCCGGTCGACTCAGCCGTTCACGGTGGTTCTCGCGCGAACGAGATGCGGGCCCGGGAGCGCCGGCCCGTGGGCGGGGATGTCGGCATAGGACCGCACCAGCGCGATCCCCGAGTGGTCCTCGATGTCGGTGAATCCGGCCGACTCCAGTTCGGCCCGCATCTGCTCTTCGGTGAAGAAGCTCACCCACGGTTCACCCACGGCCGCAACGCGTTTTCCGCGGGCCTGCTGACCCGCGTCGGGTGGGTAGGAGTAATCGAACACCAGGACCGCACCGCCGCCCTGGCCGGCGATGTAGCGCAACGTCTCGGCGATGGCGTCGTGCTCGAGGTAGACCACCACGCCGAGCCACACGTACACCGCGCCGAGGGAGCGATCCAGTCCCGCCCGTGCCAGCGCGTCGGCGAGATCGTCGCGGTGGAAGTCCACCGGCGCGAAGGTCATCGAATGGGGAACCTCGATTCCCGCTTCGGACAACCGATTTCGCTTCCACGCCTGCGTATCGGGGTGGTCGACCTCGAAGAACCGCACATCCGCATGGGGATTGCGGTAGGCGGCGGTGTCCATACCCGCGCCGAGTACGACCACCTGGCGGGTTCCACCGGCGACCGCCGCCGCGACGGTGTCGTCGGCGAAGCGACTGCGCGTGGCGAGGAACAGCCGGCGGCGCCGGGCCAGTTCCGGATCCACCCCCTTGTCGAAGGGATTGTCGCGAGCCGCTTCCTCGCCGACGATCCGCACCGCCAGCGGATCGGTGAAGATCCGCGGTTCGTCGGCGAGTTGGTGATAGGCCCGTGCCTGTGCGGTGGCCATCGCGGTTCTGCTGGGTTGCCCGACCTGCATACCGGTCACCGTACGCCCGGGTCGCGGCGTGATCATCGCGAGATCCGTCACGCGTACTTGCCGGGGATTCGCTGGTTACCCCGTGTGAAACTGGAACACGTTATAGATTGTGGGCAGTCGAGAGTCTGGAGGAACGATGTCCGCGAACGCGTCGGCGGCGGAACTGCTCGCCACGGTGGAACGATCCCCGCAGGCGGTCGCGGTGCACGATCGTTCGGCCTGGGTGAATCTGTTCGCACCCGACGGCCGGGTCGAGGATCCGGTCGGCTCGCGCCCGCACATCGGCCGACAGGCGATCGAACGCTTCTACGACACCTTCATCGGCCCCAACCACATCGTCTTCCACAGCGACCACGACGTCGTGCGCGGTGCAACGGTCTTCCGCGATCTGGCTCTCGCCACCACCATGTCCACCGGTGTCACCCTGCGCGTGCCGATGCATCTGCGCTACGACCTGACGCGCATCGGCGGCGAATGGAAGATCGCCCGCCTCTACGCCCACTGGGAGCTACCGGTCATGGTCGGTCAACTGCTCGCCGCCGGCGGGCGCGGGCTCGGCGCGGCCATGAAACTCGCGCCGCAGCTGCTCGGAAACCAAGGCATCGGTGGCGCTGTGGGTTTCAGCCGCGGTTTCATCCGGGTCGGCGCGGCAGGCAAACGCGCCGCCACCGGATTGCTGGAAGCGGCCGGTCGCGGCGACGTCGCCGGTGTGCGCGCGGTACTCAGCCCACGCGCGGTCGTGGAATGGCCGGCCGGTTCCGATGTGGGCCATGCCGAATTCGTCAAGCGGGTGCGCGGACTCGAGGTCGGCAAGACGATCGCGGCGGGCCGATTCGTGACCGTCAGTGTGCGCACCCCGGCCGAACGAGGGATCGCGGAACTGGAGGTCGACGGCCGGCGGGTCGTCGCACTGCGCGGCTTCGTCGCCGAGGACTGAACCGGTTCGCCGAGGTCGTGGTCGCCGGCGAACGGCTGTCGAGGTGCTCGCGGGGCGCAGGGGCGGCTCGATCGCCGGGTACGGTCAGGTATCCGGCTCAGTTCATCGCGAAACCTTCGGTGGAGAAGGTGAACCCCTTTCCGGAGGCATCGTCTCGGCACGACACGCCGGAGTCCCGGGCTGTACAGGTGAAGCCGTCGGCCGCCAGGGATGTGTTGTAAGGCAACACTTTTGCCTCGTTCGGCGTCTGCCGGAACACCGCTTGCCCCAGGACCGCGAAGCGGGGGTCGCCGCCCCGCTCGATCATGATCGTGTCGGGCGGGACCTGTTTGTGGGAGTAGTGGCTCTCCACCGTCGGAGCGCCTTTCACGCCGATTCCCGCGCCGGTGTTCGTCGCGGGCTGGCATCCGGCCATATGTGGATCACCGCCGACGACGATCGCGCAATGCCACCGCCCGGCCGGAGTGGTGAAGTAGTAACCGTCGATCCCGCCGGAGTTCGCGAAGTACGACCGGGCATCGGACACCGCTACGCCGGGCATCGCCATATTCGACAACGCAGCCGATGTGCCTGCGGGCGAGGCTGTCCCGACACTCCGAATATCGGAAGCCGCCTCGTCGTCGACCGCCTCGCCGGCCGAACCACCGCACCCGACAACGCCCATCGTCAGCAAGCAGATCGAAATCGTGACGAACGGTGAAAGAACTGCACGCCTGTTCATCGCACGCTTTCCGAAACCTTCACGGTCTCATCAGGTTCGAGTGGTCGGCCGACTTGCCGCAGAACGGCTACCGATTATCGCGGGGCTGGACGGCGTCCACAATAAGCTGTTCGACCGACAGCCGCGCAGGTCTTCGACCAGTCCGGTTCGCCGCGCGGAGTGTCGGACGGCGCGTCGGTAAAACCTGGCAACGCCTCGCGCTGCGCCGAAATCGCTCACGGGAAACGATTCGCGATGGCCGTGGCGATTTCATGGGGCGCGTGTTCCTGGATGAAATGCCGAGCACGGGGCAGTTCGACCGTTTCGACATCGGTGAAGGCGGTCCGCATGCGCGGGATGCACGCTTTCGCACGGAATACGGGGTCGCGCATCCCCCACACCAACAGCGTCGGCTTGTCCCCGAGAAGTGTGGGAACGTCTCGCGAAAGTCGCTCCAGCAGCGGGGTCGCAGCACGAATTTCTCTGGGCATCACCGCAAGTCCGCGACGCGCTGCCGCGGTGGGTTGTACCGCGCGATAATGCTCGGCTTCCGTGGCGGTGAGTGTGCGCCCCAATTCCGAGAGCAGCACGCGCTCGATGAGAAAGTTCTGCTCGAGTATTCGGCGCCGCATCGGACGGCTGCTCATGATCGCGCTGAACGCCTTGTTGGCCATTGCTTCGATCGGCCAGAACACCGTGTTACCCAACACGATTCCCCGCACCCGATCCGCCCGCGCGGCCGCCGCCCCCAGGCCGATGGGCCCGCCCCAATCCTGTCCCATGACGATGAACTCGTCGAGCCGCAGATGATCGATCAGCTCGCCGAGCACCGCGGTGAGTTCGGCGACGGTATATCCGAAATCGGAAGGTCGCTCGGACAATCCGAACCCTGGATAATCCACCGCGACACACCGATATCGATCCCGCAGTTCGGTGACGATGTGGCGATAGAGGAAACTCCACGTCGGGGACCCGTGGCAGAACAGGATCGTCGGCCCGGACCCCTCGTCGATGTAGTGCATGCGCCCGGCCGACGAGTCGAACCAGCGCGACTCGAACGGATACAGACTCTTGTCCGGAACGAAATCGATCATCAAGGTGCCCTCCCTCCGGCCCAGGCTATCCCGGCCACCCGCCCGGCCGGTGCGCTCTGCGACCCGAATCACCGAGGTCACCCGGGCCGGAATCAGAGCAATCCGATCTGCCAGATCCGGGACTACCTCGGCATGGGCGGATGCGTCTACCACATCCCTGAAACGAAAAGTTCAGTTTTCGGCTTGACCTTGACCCAGGGGCAAGGTTCGACGATGGTCCGCATGAACGACAACGCACTGCACGCCATCGCCGACCGGATCCGCTCGCAGGTGGACGCCTTCTGCGAATCGGACAAGGTCCCCGGCTACGTCGCCGGTGTCCATCACGCGGGCGCACAGATTCTCGTCTCGCACGGCACCGCGAACCTCGCCACCGGCGCCCCGATGCGCGAGGACACCGGGTTCCTCTTCGGTTCCGTCACCAAGGTGCTCACCACGACGCTCGTACTGCAACAGGTCGAACGCGGACTGCTGAAACTCGATGCGCCGGTGGTGGACTACCTGCCGGAATTCGCGCTCGCCGAACCGGGCGCCGCGGACGAGATCCTGGTCCGGCACCTGATCTCACACACCAACGGTATCGACGCGGACCTGTTCTTCCCCGACGCCGAGGGCCGCGACGCGCTGAAACACTACGTCGAGGGCCTCTCGAAGTGCGGCGCCCTGTTCGCACCCGGTGAGCAGCTCAGCTACTCCAACGGCGGCATGATCGTGGCGGGCCGACTGCTCGAGGTGGTCACCGCAACGCCCTACCCGGACCTGCTGCAGCGGGAGTTGTTCGGCCCGGTCGGCATGACGACGTCGAGTACCTCCGCGCGACAAGCGATTCTGCGCAGCACGGCGGTCGGCCACTTCATCGATCCCGGCACCGGGAGCGTCGAGCCGACCGCCATGTTCATGCTCCCCGACAGCTGGGGACCGGCCGGCGGCACCCCCATCGGCACGGTCGCCGACCTGCTGGCGTTCGGACGCACTCACCTCGCCGGTGGCGTCGCGCCCACCGGTGTGCGGATCCTGTCCGCGGAATCGACGGCGACGATGCAACGAGTCGCCCACGATATGCGCACTCCGAACGTCCCGCCGATGGGACTCGGCTGGGTGCGGTACCCGTTCGGCGACACCACGGTGCTGGCGATGTCGGGCGCGTCACCGGGCGGGGTGTCCATTCTGTGTGTGGTCCCCGAACATGACCTGGTCTTCACCGCCTTCGGCAACACCTCCGGAGCGATCGTGCTGCACGACCGGCTGCTGCGGTGGCTGCTGACCGAACATCTGGGAATCGAAATCCCCACGCTCGTCGAGGAATTCGATGCGGAGTTCGACCTCGCCCCGTACGCCGGCACCTACCGGTCGGGCCAACTCCGCGTCGATGTCGACGTCGTCGACGGGCAGCTCGAGGAGCGCGTGACCTACGAACCCGACGACGCGACGCAGGAACGCATCTTCACCGCATTCGCCGGAGGCGCGACCTCGGCACCGCCGCAACGGTATGTTCCGGTCCGGCCCGGCCTGTTCGCGCCGGCGGGCTATCCGCCGGAAATCTTCGACGGGTATCTGCGATTGCTGCTCGTCTCCTACCACGACATTCGCAACGGTCGTGCCCGTTTCCGCGATGCCGGCGGCCGCCTGACCCGGCGTTCCTGATCGCCCCGGCGCGCGCAAGGATGTACCCATGCTCACGATCGGACAGCTCGCGGACTACGCGGGAGTGACCGTCAAGGCCGTGCGCCACTATCACCAGCGCGGTCTGCTCGCCGAACCCGACCGCGACGCCTCGGGCTATCGCCGCTACACCGCGCAGCACGCGATCGATCTGGTCAAGATCAGAACATTGGCCCACGCCGGGGTGCCGCTGGCCCGCGTCGAGGAACTGCTCGACGCCGACCCCGGCGCCCTCGCGGCGGCCCTCACCGAAATCGACCACGACCTCGAACAACGCATCGAGCAGTTGCGGCGCACCCGGGAACAACTCACCCACTTGCGCTGCGGAGAACGTCTCTACGTGTCCGCGCGCGTCGCCGATCACCTCGACGAACTGCGTGAACTCGGCGTCAGCGAGCGGCAGATCCGGCTGGAACGTGACGGGTGGATCCTCATGCACACCGCCTCACCCGCAGCGGCGGAGACGTGGATCGCCGAAAAGCGCGAACTGCTCACCGATCCCGCATTCCGCGCCATCTATCTCGACTACGACGCCGTCTACGATTGCTCCCCGGAGGATCCGCGGCTACCCGAGTTGGCGGCGCGGACGCGAGAGTGGTTCGCGCACAGAGATAACGAAGCGAGCGGTGTCCCGGAACACGACGCGACCATTGCCCGGCTGGCGGTCCAGTCGCAGCCCGGCGCGTCATCCCCGGCATGGGACCGGCTCGCCGAGCTGATGCGGGAGCAGAGCGAGGACCGGTAACGCTCGCCGCCGAGCAGCAACCCGCACGCAACAAGCTACCGCGCTGGCTGTTTTGTCAAAAACATTGAAGTACAACGGTTTCCGCTAGGGTGTCCGCCGTGCCCATACAACGAATGGCAGGCAATCTCGCAGGACGTCGGACAGGACACGCAACATCTCGCGCGGGGGACTCATGCTGAACGACGCAGACGCGGTGCCTGACAGCGGCCGGACGTCCGGCCACGGTTCCCCGGCGCGCTCCGCGGAACCGCAGATCCGGCTCGATTCCACCGACTTCGCCGCGGACCCGCACCGCGCCTACGAATCCATGCGCCGCCGTGGGCCGCTGGTACCGATCGAGCTGGCGCCCGGGGTGCCGGCCACTCTGGTGATCGGATATCAAGCGGCACTGCAGATTTTGAACGACGAGGCCCGCTTTCCCGCCGATCCGCGCCGGTGGGAGAAGAACGCACCGGCGGACTGCCCGGTGACGCCGATGCTCGGCTATCGGCAGAACGCCCTGCGCACCGCGGGCGCGGAACACGCCCGTTACCGGCGCACGATCACCGACGCGCTGGACACCGTCAACCTGCACAAGGTCCACGGCGCGGTCGCACGCGCCGCCGACGCTCTCGTCAACTCCTTCTGCGAGCGCGGCACCGCTGATCTCCGAATGGATTACGCCTTCCCGCTCACCTTTCGGGTTCTCAGTGAGCTGATGGGCTTTCCCGAAGACGCCGCATCGGCGGCCTACCAGGGCATGGCCGCGATGCTGGACGGGGTCGGCGCCGAAGAAGGTCAGCAGCGGTTCATCGAGGCGCTGCTCGGGGTGGTCGAGCAGAAGCGCGAGCGCCCCGGCGACGATCTCACCTCGCGGCTGCTGACCCACCCGGACGGCCTGGACCCCATGGAGATGGTGAACCAGGCCGCGTTGCTGTTCTCGGCAGGCACGGAGCCGACCTGCAATCTGATCCTGAACACTCTGCTGCTGTTGATGGCCGACGAAGAGTACGGCGGTAACGTGCTCAGCGGTGCCATGGACACCCGCGATGCCATCGACGAGGTCCTGTTCGCGGATCCGCCGCTGGCCAATTTCTGCATGACGTATCCGCGACAACCGCAACTCATCGGCGACGTGTGGTTGCCGGCCGATCAGCCGGTCGTCGTCAGCTTGGCGGCATGCAACACCGATCCGCACATCGTCGGCGGGGACCGGCGCGGAAACCGGTCTCATCTGGCGTGGGGAGTCGGCCCGCACTCGTGCCCGGCGCAGCCCCTCGCACAGACGATCGCCCGGCAGGCCATCGATCTGCTGCTCGACGCGCTTCCGGATATTCGCCCGGAAGTTCCTGCGCGGCAACTAAGTTGGAGGACCGGGCAGTTTCACCGCGCCTTGGCAGCCCTGCCGGTGGTGTTTCCCGCATGCCCGCCAATGCGTCTCACCTGATGGAGGGTCTCCGATGACAGATACTCAGCCGCTGGTACTGGACCCCAGCGCCGCCGACATCCAGGGCGAGCTGACCCGCATCCGTGCTCGCGGCCCGGTGACCGAGGTGGTGCTTCCCGGCGGCGTGCCGGCCTGGTCGGTCACCGACGCCGCCGTCCTCAGGCAACTGCTCACCGATCCGCGTGTCTCCAAGGACGCACATCAGCACTGGCCGCGGTTCATCGACGGCGAGATCGGTCCCGACTGGGTGATGTTTCCGTGGGTGGCGGCGAGAAATATGCTCACCACCTACGGCGAGCAGCATCAGCGGCTGCGCAAACTCGTCGCGCCGGCGTTCACGAACAAGCGCACCCAGGCACTTCGGCCGCGGATCGAAGCGTTCGTCACCGAACTGCTCGACGAGTTGTCCGCCGGCTCCGACAGCGAAATCATCGATCTGCGGGCCGGTTTCGCCACCGAGTTGCCGATTCGCGTCATCGGCGAACTGATGGGTGTTCCGGCCGGGATGGATGAGCAACTACGCGTTCACGCGGACGGAATCCTCGATACCAGCCTCGACCCCGCCGAAGTCGGTGCGCATTTCGGCGCGCTGTTCGTCCTCATGGACCAGCTTCTGCAGTACAAGCGGGACAATCCCGGCGACGACCTCACGAGCGTGCTGATGAACGCACACGACGACGCGGACGGATCGCGGCTCGACGAACAGGAGCTGCGCGACACACTGCTCCTGATCATCACGGCCGGGCATGAGACCACCGCGAATCTGTTGGACCACAGCATCATTGGTCTCCTTACTCATCCCGAACAACGGAAGGCGGCCATCGCGGAACAAACGCCGTGGTCCGAGGTGATCGAAGAAGGTCTCCGGTGGAACGCCCCGCTGGCGCATATGCCGATGCGTTTCGCGGTGGAGGACATCGACATCGCCGGAGATTCCGATTTTCCGGGTGTGCGGATCAACCGGGGTGACGTGATCATCGCGTCCTTGGCGGGTGCGGGCCGGGATCGAAAAGTGCACGGCGACAATACCGATGTGTTCGATGCCGGGCGGCGGTCGAAGGAACACCTCGCGTTCGGGTACGGGGTGCATCATTGTCTGGGGGCGCCGCTGGCGCGGTTGGAGGCGGCGATAGCGCTTCCTGCATTGTTCTCGCGCTTTCCCGAATTGGAACTCGCGGTGGATGCTGCGGAGCTGAAGCCGATTCCGAGCATTGTCACCAATGGGCATCGCGAAATTCCGGTCTACCGGATGGCGCGCGAATTCTGATCGGAGCCGAAGGATGGCCTCGACCCAGGCGGGACGGGGCCATCTTTTATGCGAGCCAACGCGCAGGTGGGTTGTGGCGATCATCGCGGCCGCGCCGGCCGGTGAGCGAACCATGCGGACCCCGCTGGCCCAAAGACTCGCCGATGCGCGTACGGCGTGTGATCACGTGACCTACGGTGAGCTCAACACCCGATTCTCCGACGACATCACCCCACGGGTGGAACCCGCGTGCGTCCTTGCTGCCGGGCGCGCTCACCGAACCGATCTGCGGGGAGACGAAACCGGCCAGCGGAGTCCAGAGCGCTCCAGCTTCTCTGGCTTCGCGGTGGACCGTTGCGGAACTTCTCGATTCACGACGAACCGTCGGAGCCGGCTCCTCTCGGCGGCAATATCTACGTTTTTACTACGGCCGGTGTGCGGAACGCGCGCCGATACGCACCCGGCGTGGTGCCGACCTGGTCGCGGAAGCGGCGACGCAGATTGACCGCCGAGCCCAGCCCCACCCGGACGGCGACGGCATCGACCGGTAAGTCCGTGTCCTCCAACAGAACTCGTGCCCGCGCTACCCGTCGCTCCAGCAACCATCCGCCGGGGCTGGTGCCGACCTGATCGGCGAACCGGCGCGCCAGCGTACGGGGTGAGACGTTGAGGTGCGCGGCCATATCGGCCACCGACAACGATGTCTGGAGCCGCGCCTCGGCCCATTCCAGCAAACCGTCGAATCCGTCCTCGACCGGCGACGGCGGCGCGTACTGAACCTGACCGCCATCCCGATGCGGCGGCATGACCATGTGCCGCGCGATGAGTGCGGCATGCGCGGCACCGTGATCCGTGCGCACCAGATGCAGGCACAAGTCGATTCCCGCACCCGCCCCCGCACTCGTCGCCACATCGCCGTGGTCCACATACAGCCGATCCGGCTCCACCCGAACCTGCGGAAACTCCCGCGCCAATTGCCCGGCCCGCGCCCAATGGGTCGTGGCCGAACGCCCGTCCAACAGCCCGGTCCGCGCCAACGCGAACACTCCGGAACAGATCGTCACCAGCCGCGCCCCACGGCCGTGCGCGCGAATCAGCGCCCGCCGTACGGCGCCCGGCAATGGCGTCTCCACCGGTAGCCACCCCGGAATGATCACGGTGTCCGCCGAGTCCAGGGCCGCCAATCCCCGCGTCACCGATATCGCATAACCCGCAGTCGTGGGCACCGCCCCCGGGGCCTCCGTACACACCTCGAACTCGTAGTACTGCGGCACGCCGTCCCGCTGAGTACCGAAAACCTCCACGGCGCAACCGAGTTCGAACGTCGACTGCACCGGCCGCACCAACGCCACCACACGATGCATGGCAAGAATGTACCCCTCGACGTCATCTCAGACACTGTCGGGACCGCGTCGAAATCCGGCACCGTGGCAGATATGAACCTCGAGATCCTCGCCCAGCCCGGCTACACCTGGACCTCCGTCGCCGACGCTCCGAGCCGCGAACTCTTCCCCGGCATCCGCCTACGCCACCTGTGGAAGGGCGACAACGGCGCCCACGCCCACGTGCTGGAAATGGACCCCGGCACGTCTTGGCCTCGCCGCGACGTGCACGAACCCGGGCCCGAGGAGGTCTACGTCCTGACCGGCACGTTCAACGACGGCGCGCGAGATTACCCGGCGGGCACCTTCATCCATGCCCCGGCGGGAAGCTGGCACGTTCCGGCGAGCGAGACGGGGTGCACCCTGTTCCTCTTCTATCCCGAGGGATAGTCGGTCCCGCGTCCGCCCGCATTCGGCTCAGAACTCCGGGCCGGACCAGGGAATACTGATCGGGAACGGGAGGGTGATGGTCACCGCACCGGCGGCGCGCCGGGAGACCAGGCTCCGGGCAGCATGTAGTTGGCGCGGTGCAGCACGGCAATTAGCGGGCCGGAGGAACACGTCGGCTTCGGTGCTTACCCGCCAAGCACCGGCCGGTTCTTGAAGGTGCCAGCACGCGTTTCGCAGGCTCGTGTCCTACGAAACGCGTGGCGATTCGTCGCCGGGCGGCATGATTGCGAATGTGCGCGGCGGGGCCGCTATGCGGTCGGAGCGATGAGCCCGCCGAGCTTGACGGCTGCGGTGAAGGCATCCCAGTCCGCCGGAGCGAAGGCGAGTGCGGGTCCTGTCGGGTTCTTCGAGTCGCGCACCCCGACCTTGCCGTCGGGGAGGAAGGCTACTTCGACACAGTCCTGGCTGCCGCCGCTGTGGCTGCTCTTGAACCAGCGAGCCATGGATAGATCAGCGCTCACTTCGCGAACTCCCTTGCCTTGTCCCGCAGCAATTTCCTGCTGTCCTGCTCATCCAACGCTACCTGTCCGAGTGCAGCGTGCGCGCGGTGATACCGACGCACGATATCCGCATCGTCGAAGTACATGGCTCCCGTGTAGCCCTCGGCGTATACGACGGGAGGTTCGGCCGGCCGGCCGTCCCCGGACTCCCCGAAACTCAGGATGGTGAAAGGGCCGGTCAAGTCGCCCAGCGGGAGGCCGGCGGCGAACGGCAGGACTCGGAGTCGGATGTTCGGTCGAGTTCCGGCATCGGCGAGGTAGCGCAGTTGTGCGTCCATGATTCGCCGGTTTCCGATGATCCGTTGCAGCGCCGACTCGTCGAGGATGATGTCGGCCGGTACGGGATCCGACTTCTTGGTCAGCAGCACCTGGCGTCGCACCCGCATCTCGACCCGGCGGGCAATTTCGCCGTCCGACTCCAACGGATGTGCCTGCCGGGTGACGGTTCGCGCGTAGTCAGGTGTCTGAAGCAGACCGGGTATGAGTTCTTGGAATGAGATCAGCTTCGCGGCCGCCGCTTCCAAGCCCATGTAGACATCGAAGCTGACCGGGATCAGATCCCCGTACTGATGCCACCAGCTCTTGCTGTTTCCCTGCTGCGCAAGGCCTTTGAGCGCTTCGGTGGTCGTGTCGTCCGCGCCGCAGACTTGGCAGATCGCGTCGACGTCCCACAGCCGGATCCGGTCGGCGGTGCCGGTCTCCAGCCGCTGGACCGTGGTGGCGCCGCGTTCGATGCGGCGCGCGAGCTCCGCGATCGTCAGGCCGGACCCCTGACGGAGCTCCCGTAGATACCGGCCGAGTTGACGGCGGGGGAGTGTCGAACTGATATCCACCATGACGAGCTGCCTCCTTTGGATGCGGCGGTCCGGGGTTCTGGATGGACACCGCGGGGTTCTGGGACGACGAGCTTGGACTTCTGATGAATCCCAACGGATTATCCACACTTGCTTGTCGGTTCTCGACGAATTCGCTGTGCTGGGACTGCATCTGGGGCGGGGCGTGCTGAACAGCCGTCGTCGGCCCCTCCCATCGAACCAAGGCATCGCCAGTGATGACAGCAGATCGAGTGGAACGGCCTGGGCAGGCAAACCCGTTGGCGCGCATACGCGGAGAGGATCACGCGGCAGTCGGTGAGCGTATCACCGAGGCCGAGGGGTTGCGTGCGGTATGGCGATCGACCCGGGACCCGCGGGGCCGCGTCGAGATATCGGCCGTAGTCGACGCCGGCGCAACTCCGGAACGGGTCTGGCGGTTCGCGCCCGGTACGGATCTGGCTCAGGCTCGGGAATTACATCCGAAGTGGAATCTATTGTGGGACAACGTCAAGCGCGACTTCTGGGCGGACATTGCGGCTTCGGCCGGTTGCTCACCGGTGACCGGAGGGGAGAACCCTCGATGAGAAATACGAGTGCCATGCGCGCGCGGTCATCCGAAGAACCCGTCGCCGCCTTGCCCGATCACGGCGCGCAATCCGCTCCCGAGGAGCGCCCTCGCCCCCGTCTTCCTGGCCGGGCCAGCCGAGCCACGGTTCGAACATCCATCGTGAAGGACCTGGACATGGAGGGCCCGAATCCCGCCAGGGAAGCGACGGAATCGATTGCGGCTCTGCGGGATGTCGCCGGTGCGCTGGCGGTCATGTCGGTGGCGCGCAGCAAGGCTGTCGGGTTGGTACGCACCGAGATCTCGGGGCCCGACACCGCGCGACACGACATCGAAATCCAATGTCTTGCTCACCATCTCGGGTTTCGCTGGCTGTGCACGCTGCGTCCACCCGAGGGTGCTCGAGACCCGATCGGCGACATCCTCGCGATCGCGTCGGGGATGGACGCGTCGGCCGTCCTCGTCTACGACCTGGCCCATGTCGACGATCGGCCCGAACGTGTGAGCGCCGATTTCGATCTGGCCACCGTCGCGCCACCGCGGTTGTGGCTCGCCGGAAGGACGGAACCATATGCCGTAGCACCGCCACCGTTGAACGACTGCACCTGGGAGCCCACTCACCTCGAACGAGACTGCGCTCGCCGCTTGTGGGAGATCCACCGTGACTGTTTCCCCGGCTGCCTGGCCGGGCTCGCGGCGAGCGCAGCGCTGTCGGCGCTGGACGAGGTGGACTGATTCGACGCAGGGTGGCCGAGGCGCGGCGGGCCCCGGCCCGCCGGGTGTAGCCAGGCGGGTGCCGTGTCACGCGAAGTGGTCGATAGGCCAACGGAATAGCGCTGCCGCAGGGTGCGCGCCTTCTGCTCACAGGACGCCTGTCCCTTTTACGAAAACGCTAGCTGGAGGGCTGCCGCAGCCCCTATTCTCACCAAGCACGAGGTGACGCTGTCGCTGACAGCGAATCCCCTGCCGCGCTTGTTGGTTCATTCTCTGGAGTCACCCCCTTTGTCAACCCCACCTTCCGACCTGTCTGCGGCCCCCGGCTGCCCTGTTCATCAGGCCGGCACACCCTTCGACACAGACGGCCCCCGAATCGTGCTGGACACACCGGCATTCGTCGCCGACCCCCATAGCGCCTATGAAGCGATGCGCCGTCGCTACGGCTCCATGGTGCCGATCGAGCTGGCGCCCGGTGTGCCTGCGACGCTGGTCATCGGCTATCACACCGCGTTGCAGATCCTCAACGATCCCGACCATTTCCCGGCCGACCCGCGGGCGTGGGAGCGAACCGTTCCCGCGGATTGCCCGGTGCGGCCGATCATGGAGTGGTATCCGAACGTGATCCGCAGCGCGGGCAGCGCGCATGCGCGGTATCGGCAGGCGTTCACGGCGGCCTTCGACAGGGTCGACCTGCACGAATTGCACACCACAGTCGAGAAGATCGCCATCCCGCTGATCAACGAGTTCTGTGAGTCGGGTTCGGCGGATCTGGTGTCGCAATACGCCTTTCCGCTGGCTTTCGAGGTGCTGAACCGTATGGTCGGATGTTCGGCGGATCTGGGCCGGCGCGTGGCCACCGGAATGGCGGCGATCTTCGACACGGTGAACGCCGCATGGGGGATGGAACATATGAGTCAGGCCCTGATGGAGCAGGTGCAGTTGCGCCGCGCCGCGCCCGCCGACGACGTCACCTCGCATCTGGCCCACCATCCGGCCAAGCTCAACGACGAGGAGATGGTTCGCAACCTGATCGTCTTCTACGGCGGGGGCATCGAACCGCAGCAGAATCTGATTTCCAACACCCTGTTGCTGATGATCACCGACGAGCGTTTCGGCGGCGACATCCTCGCGGGCAGCCTGTCGACTCGCGACGCGCTCGACGAGGTGCTGTTCACCGATCCGCCGCTGGCCAACTTCTGCATGACCTACCCTCGCCAGCCGATTCTGATCGACAACACCTGGCTACCCGCCAATCAACCGGTCGTGATCAGTCTGGCTGCCTGCAATAACGATCCCGAGATCGCGGGCGGCGATCGCACCGGTAATCGCTCCCATCTGGCCTGGGGCGCGGGCCCGCATGCGTGCCCGGCCCGTTCGGTGGCGTATCTGGTGGTGCAGGATGCGATCGATCAGCTGCTCGACGCGCTGCCGGAAATCCGCCTCGCTGTCGATCCGAGTGAGATCAGCTGGCGGCCTGGGCCGTTCCATCGCTCGATGACGGCGCTGCCGGTCACGTTCCCGCCCTCGCCGCGGCTGCGTCTGGTCCAGGAGAGGCGGTAGGCGGTGTAGCGGACCGTGTTCGCTTCCCGAATCACCGATGCGACGAAGAGGGACTGTTCCAACTGCGCGAGCCGCGGATCCGAGGTCGGCAAGGCGCCGCAGACGCGGTGACCTATGCGATCTGCTTGCTCCGCCGACCCTCCGGCCCGGTTTATGAATCTGGGGGAACGCCACTTGTGCGCCCGACTTCCTCTCTTGTGATGATCAATAAGTGGAACCGAGTGGCCGTCGCGTGCGTCCTAGACTCCAGGAGGACGTGTGCGCGGGGATCGACGGGAGGCATCGGTGATACGTAAGGCGGCTACGGCTGTGCTGGCGGCTGCGGCGGTGTTGGTGGGGGCCGGGTGTTCCTCGTCGACTTCGGGGACGGCTTCGCCGGAGACGAGTGAGCCGAAGGCGGCGACGGCGGCGTTATGGGACCCGTGCACGCAGGTTACGGATGGGGTGTTGCGACAGGTGGGAGTCGATCCGACTACGCGCGAATCCGGCATCGGCGGGGTGGCCGTCGACGGGTGGAAGTCCTGTACTTGGCACGACACCCCTAACTGGGAGTATTCGCTGACGGTCTGGTCATCGGTCAACTCCATCGACGACCTCAAGCAGAAGGATGGCAACACCGACTTCGTCGACACAACTGTCGCTGGACGGACGGGCGTTCAGTACAAAGGCAGTTCCGGGGCGAATGGTGAACAGTGCTTTGTCTCGTTCCCTGCGAAACAGGGCATCGTGGAAGTTTCGGCGTTGAACGTAACGACTCGTACGTCGGTATCCGCGTGTGACCGCGTTTCGTCCGCAGCTGCCGTAATCGTTCCGATTCTGCCGCGCTGAAGGGTTTCCTATGAGCTCGAATGATGACATCTCTTTGTGGCAGCACCTGGCCGAGGAGTCGAAGGCCGGGCGTCTCGATCTCGATCCGTCTGTATCTCGCGATTGCTTGAAAGCCTGCGAGGACCAGATTCAGGTCTACAAGGAATGTCAGACGATGCTCGGCAACATGACGCACGTCAGCGGGCTCGGCGACTTTCCAGCCGCAGACCAACTGGCAAAGATGCTGGGCGCCAAGGCGAAAGGTGGAGAAGGAGACTTCAACACCGCCTTCACGGAGCACATCCAGGTACTGGAGTTGATCCGCGACACCATCAAGCACTCCGTCGACCGCCTCGTCGACCACGACGAGCAGAACGCCGGCACCATCGCCGGCTCCGAGAACCACTGACCGGGGGAGCACATGGTACTTCCACTCGTCCCGCTGGTTGCTGCCCTCTGGGAGCAGCACAAGGGCGGCCCGCCCGACTCCTTCGCGAATGCGCAGGGCGATCAGAGCCCGGACGCGACCGCGGCGCGTAACCGGATCAACCAGATCGTGAACAGCGGTTTCGGAGGGCAATACCAGAATCCGCAGGTCGGGCAGGACGCGTACAAGAATCCGCAGAATATCGACAATCTGTACGACCGCATTCAGAAGATGCAGCCCAGCACCGTGGTGACGTTGCACAACTTCTGGGAGGGGCTGCGGAACAAAATCGAGAACGGGCACAACACTTTCGGGCCGCAGATTCAGAAGGCCATTCAGGAGAAGTGGCAGGGTGCGGCGGCTCAGAAGACTGCCGAGGGCATCAAGAGTTTCACCGACAAAGAGAAAGATCTGGTGAGCTCAGCCCAGTTGGTCAGCGAGAAGGTGAAGCTGGTTCGCTCGGCGGTGGAGATCACCAAACCTGCCGCGCAGCCGACCCCGCACACGAGTTGGACCAGCGATCTCGCCGGTTGGGTGCCGGGGCCGACATGGAAGCTGAACGACCACCGCAAAACTCAGGCCAACGCGGCGAACGAACACCTGATCAACAACGTGTTCTACCCGGCCGTGCGCGAGAGTGACACGCAGGTACCGTTGGCGCCTCCCCCGTACAATCCCGTGAATACGCCGGACGACAACACGGGATGGAAGCCGTCGGGAGTTCCACCGGTGGACCCACCCTCGAAAGGCCCTGACGACGGCCACGGCCCCGGTGACACGAACCAGCCGAAACCGCCGAATCCCGATCAGGGTTCCGGCGACGGCACCACGCCGACCGCTGCCGACCCGTCGGCGCCGAGCAACTCGGCGCAGAATCCCGCAAGTACCACGGCGGCGAGTGCCGGCCGCACCGGCTGGGACCCGGCAGCAGCGGGTGCGCAGACCAGCCCGTCTTCGGTGACGCCCGCAGGTATCGACCCGCGTACCGGGCTTCCGTACGGCTCGGGCGGTCCCGGCGTCGCGGGAACCTCTGGCGGACAAGGTAATTCGGCCGGACGCGGAACCTCGGTACCCGGTTCCGGCGTTTCGCAGCAGGGGGCGGCTCGCGGGGCCGTGTCCGGTGCGGGCAAGGGCGCAGCCGGGCTGAACGGTCTGCCCGGCATGATGCCGCCCGGCGCGAAGTCCGAGAAAGAGGACGAGAAAACTCATAAGTCCAAGATCAGCGAGGAGTTGGTGTCGCGGGACAACGGCGACGAACTGACCGGGCTCTCCGAGGAACAACGGCAGAAGACCGTCCCGCCGGTCTTGGGTGAATAACCCATGGCAGGTTGGACTTTCAGCGCGCTCGGCTTCACCGTCCTGTGGCGTGCCGCCGGACACGACGTCCTGCCCTACCCCTTACAGTTCCGCTCCACCGCCGAGACCTCGGACGAGCTGGAAGCCCAGTGGAAAGCCGAAGCCGCCGACCTCGCCGGCCGCATCGACGACAACGCCGAAGCCGCGGTGCGTATCCTCCACGGCCCCGAATCACGCATCGAGATCGCCGGATTCGCCGCCGCGTCGAACGGTTCGGGCGATCTCGAGCAGATGGGCGATCCGCGCCATCGCGTCCGCATCCACGCGGCCGTGCACTACCGGCAGGCGGTCCTGGTGACCCAGCAACCCTCATCCGACCCGGAATCCGGTGGGACCGTGCGGATGTCGCTCCTGCGCGCCGAAAACCTCACCCGCCACCTGCTCGCCGCCATCCCCGGCCACCCTCGAGGCAGCCGTCCCGCCCTGCAGGTCAACCGCGCCGACCTCACCGACGACGACCGCCCCTACACCGCATTCCACGACGACGCCCCCCGCTCGCCACGCGACGAAGCCGCCCGCTTCTTCGAACGCCCCCGCAGCACCGTCCTCCACGTCGCCGTCTGCCCCGGCCCCGCCTGGGACCGCCGCCCCACCCCGGCCCGCGATTTCCACATCATGGACTACGTGGACGGCCGCTACCTGGTCCGCCACACCAAACACGACCTCCGCGCCGACCCCGCCGACACATCCATCGTCCAGAACCACCTGCAACGCCTCATCGACGCGACAGTCCAGGGGTTCCGTGAGGACAACGATCCGAGTTATGCGTGAGACGCAATTCGGCCCTCGGTCGTCGGTACTCGAGTTCCTGCCAACCGATGACGATGGGGAACGGGAAATCTATCCGCACCCCTTCCGAGTCGGCGGGAGACCACTCGCCGGCAAGTAGGTAGTTGGCCGGATGTAGCGGCCGAACGCCCGGGGGGGTGTCCCTATGGTTTTCGTCAAGTTGCTGGTTGATGTTTTGCCTGGTGACGCTTCGGTGGTCGGTAGCGTGATTTGAGTGGTGTCGAAGGCTGAGCGGCAGGCTGCCCGGGATCGTGTGGCGGCGTATCACGAACTGTGTCTCGGTGAGTTGGTCGAGCATGTCGGTCAGGCTCTGGATCGGTTCCGTGCTGGCCGGATGGACGCGTTCGAGGTCGATGCTGTGATCCACCAGTACCACCGGGCGGCTCAGCGGTTATGGACGTTTTGCGATCAATCCGGTGCGCAGGTGGAGGCCGCCGCGCATTTCATCGAAGACATGTCCCGTGCGGGCGAGGTGATCGATTGGTGGCAGCGCGGCAAGTCGGCCAGGGCTCGGCGTGCCGAGGGGCTGGACGCCTGACCCGGTATGGTGTTGGGGATCAGGCCGCTGGTGCTGGAACGCGGTAGGGCTGTTTGGTTTTGAGCATGGCGTAGAGGACATCGCAGCGTCGGCGCGCCAGGCAGATGAGGGCAGCGTTGTGTTTCTTGCCCTCCTCGCGTTTCCGCGTGTAATAGGCGCGGCTGGCCGGGTCGTGCAGGGCCGCGAACGCGGACAGGAACAGGGCGCGTTTGAGTTTGTGGTTGCCGGATCTGGCGGGGTGCTCGCCCTTTATGGAGCTGCCGGAGCGATGGGTGACCGGGGGCGATGCCGGCGTAGGCGGCCAGGTGCCCGGCGGTGGCGAAGGCCGAGCCGTCGCCGACTTCGAGCAGGATGCGGGCTCCGGTCCTGACTCCGACGCCAGGCATCGAGGTCAGGACCTTGGCAAGAGGGTGCGCATCGAGCATCCTCTCGATGTCCTCGGCGATGGTTTCGCGTTGCAGCAAAACGCTTTTCAGGGAGTCTGCCAGTTTGGGCAGCACGATCTCCGCGGCGTTGGAACCGGGAACGGTGACCGACTGTGTCGGCAGCGCGGCCAGGATCTCATCGACCAGCCGCGCGCCCATCCGAGGCGCGTGTTTGGCGGCGATGGCGGTGAGTTTGCGTCGACCCGCGGCGTGGATTCCGGCTGGCCCGCCGCAGCGCGAGAGGATCTCCAGGACGGCCGGGTGTGCGATGCGTGGGCCCAGGACGCGTTCGAGTGCCGGGTGGATACTGGTGAGCAGGCCGCGGATGCGGTTGCTGGTGCGGGTCGCTTCTCCGGCGAGGTCGTCATCGAAGCCGACGAGGACGCCGAGTTCGGTGAGGGCTTCGTCGCCGGTGTCGACGCGGCGCAGCGTGTGGGGCATGGTCCGGGCCGCGTCGGCGATGATGTAAGCGTCGCGGGCATCGGTTTTCGCCTGTCCCGGGTAGAGATCGGCGATGCGGCGCATCGACAGGCCGGGCAGATAGGCCACATCGTGGCCGCATGCGCGGGCGACAGTGACCGGCAGCGCCCCGATGGTGTTGGGTTGGTCGACCACTATCAGCAGTGGCCCGTGGGTGGCGAGCTTGTCGAACACCGCTCGTAGCCGGGCTTCGTCGTTGGGTAATGCCTTGTCGTACAACCGTTTGCCGCCGGTATCGAGACCGACCGCGTGGTGTTCGCCTTTACCCACGTCAACGCCGCAGAACACGGCATACGCCTGTGCCACTTCGCAGTTCCTTCATCACGTCGAACCCTCGGAACAGCCGCCCGATCCGGCGTCAACGCCCGGCACCCACGTTATGAAGAGACCTACCCTCGGCCCTGTCCCCATCAGCGGTCCATCGACGCCGACCAGGACCCGGCGACACCACCCCCCGGATCATGCGAACGACAGGGGCAAGAAGTCATACCAGGCCTGGCGACCGTAGCCCTCAATCAAGGGCTGCGAAAAAGATAACGGGGAGATCGCCGTGACCCGTTTCGAGGGCGTAGGCACGAATCGTGGCTATCGCGCTTTCCGTGCGGGCCTAGGTCACCTCCCAGTACCAGGGGATTGCGGCACCCGCATAGCGTGCCTACCTCGCAAGCAGCACGAAACGTGTTCTGTGGGAGTAAATTTCGTTCTGAAGAGGTTGTATGGAGAGCGTCTGTCGCGGTGGATCCGGACCGACGCTTCGGCCATGACCACCAGGTGTGCACGCACCCGGGAATGCGAGGAGAACTGATGCCCGGACCGGAGTTTGCGACGCTGCGCGAGCAGGTAGCCGCGTTGCAGGCCAAGACCATCTCGGCGACCGAACTGCTCGAACTGAGCATTTCGCGGATCGAGAAGTTCGACGAGAAGGTCAATGCTGTTGTGGTGCGGGACTTCGAGCGCGCTCGCATTGCGGCGGAACAGGCCGATGCGGCGCTGGCGCGGGGTGAGGATGCGCCGCTACTCGGCGTTCCGGTTGCGGTGAAGGAATCGTTCAATATCGCCGGTCTGCCGACCACATGGGGACTGCCGGACGCGAAGGGCTGGGAGCCGGCCGAGGACGCGGTGCTGGTGTCACGTGTCAAGGCAGCGGGCGGGGTGGTCGTCGGCAAGACGAATGTGCCGTTCTTCCTGCGTGATTGGCAGTCCTACAACGACATCTACGGTACGACCAATAATCCTTGGGATCTGACCCGTTCGCCCGGTGGCTCGTCCGGAGGGTCGGCCGCGGCGCTCGCGGCGGGGTACGTCTCGCTCGCGCTCGGTTCCGATATCGGCGGTTCCTTGCGGGTGCCGGCGCATTTCTGCGGCGTCTACTCGCACAAACCGTCGCGCACACTGCTACCGGGGCGCGGACATGTACCGCCGCGCACCCCGGCGCTGGCCGCACCGATGGACCTTCCCGTCGTGGGGCCGATGACTCGCAATGCCGCCGACCTGACCTGGGTGACACGGTTGCTGGCCGGGCCCGACGACGTGGAGGCGGTCGCCTACAAGCTGGAGCTACCACCGCCGCGCGGCGAGGAACTCGCACAGTTCCGCGTGCTGATCGTCGACAGCCATCCGTTGGTGCCGACATCCACCGTGATTCGCGACGGTTTCGACCGCATCGCGCGGGCGCTCGAGAAGGCCGGTGCGGTGGTGGCGCGGCAGAGTGCGCTCCTGCCCGACCTCACACTGACGGCGAAAACCTATTTCACACTGCTGATGTCGCAATTCGGCGCCGATGCCTCGCCCGACGCCATCCGGGCGATCCAAGCCGTGGTTGCCGAAATTCCGCCGGAGACCGACACCGTGGAGGCGGTCATCCAACGAGCATTCGTAGCCAGCCACGGCGACTGGATGAAGGCCGACCGCGTCCGCATCGGCCTGGCCGACAGATGGCGCCACCTGTTCGACGAATTCGACGTGGTGCTGTGCCCGATCACGCCGACACCCGCCTTCCCTCACGACCATTCGGAAATGGACACCCGCACGCTCGACATCGACGGCACCGCCTACCCGTACGACAACAACCTGGTCTGGGCGAGTATCGCGACCCTGCTCGGGCTCCCGGCCACCGCGGCTCCGATCGGACGCTCACCGGAAGGGCTGCCCTTCGGCATGCAGATCATCGGGCCCTATCTCGAAGACCCGACGACCTTGCGGTTCGCCGAATTGCTCGAGCAGGAGTTCGGCGGATTCACCCCGCCGCCGGGCTTCGAATAGGGTTCCGGCGCCGTCGACCGAACAGGCGGCGCAACCGTCTTCGCTCGAATTCGATTCAGGTGGGTCGTCAGGCGTCATCACGACGGCTGACGACCCAGCCGAGGGGCGACGAATACGCCCCGGTCGCAAGTGATGACCGAACTTTCCGGACTCGAACTCGGTTGCGATTCACCGGGATTCAGCAGCCTGCTTGGAACGGATAACAGGTTGCCCCTTCGGTAGGCGTTGCCGAACGCGGTGCGGTGCCTTGCCGGTCAGTGGGCGCGACGGGCGACGCCGGGATCGGTGTTGTTGTCCTCTCGGGTGGGCGGACCTGGGATGGTGCCGGTTGAGAGCCGGATTGGGCACGGGGGTGGTCTTTGCCGGCCAGGTAGCCGATGCCGCAGATGAGAATAAGGGCAGCGGCGATTCCCAGGAGTGCGGTGCGGAGGCGATGATTTGCCGGCGGTTGCGCTCGGGGGTCGAAGTTCGCGAAGTCTGGGCCTGGCTCGTGCCGGTCGGGCTCCGGCGCGTCCGCCTGGGGGGACGTGATCGGCGTGGAGGGGACGACGGTGTCGGACGGGGAAGGGGTGCGGGTGGGCTCGTCCGTTCTCCGCGGAGGGGCTGACGGTGGGATCGGGGCGGACTTTGTGGGCTGCGTCGTCGGGGCCTCCGCGCCAGTCGGTGCCGGTGTCGAATCGGATGTCGACGCGGCAGCCGGTGTGGGACCCACTCTCGGTGCGGGTCCGGGTGCGGCCGCGGATGTCTCCTCCGGGTGCAGAGCCTGTGTGGACGCGTCGTCCGGGACCGCTCGCGAAGTCCGCGTTGAGGAGGGTGTCGGCTTGGCATGCGAAGTCGACGCGGTCGTAAGGAGGGGGCCGGCGTCCGAGGCGGGGGAGCTCGATGAGATCGAGGGATGTGGCCTGGCATAGGAAACCGGTGAGGTCGACGAAACTGGTTCAGCCGATGTCCGAGGGGCCGGTTTCTCCGACGAGGTGAAGGCGGAGGCCGAGGTCGGCGGGGCCGGGGGGTTCGCGGATGCGGGCGACGAAGCGGCTGGGTCCGTGTCTCCATCCCGCCGAGCCGTCGGCACCTCGGTCGGGAATCCCTCCGCCACCAGGTCGGCGTAGAGCCGGCGGCGGCTTTCGGCGTCGCGGGTGCGGTCGACTCGCAGTGCTGTCAGCACGGTGACGACCAGCTCCGCGGTCCATGGGGTTCGGTCGCGGTGCTGGGCGGTTCGGCCGAACCACGAGTAGAGCTGGGAGGCGCTGTCGCCGAGGAGGACAGTGAACCCGCCGGGCATCGGGCCCTTGTCGAGGGTGACCGTGTTTCCGGACTTCGGTATGAGCAGGATGAGGCCGTCTACGAACGGTTCCGGGCCGCGTGTCAGTTCGGCGACGAAGGTTCTCAGGGCGGAGACGGGCCTGCGCACTTGATGCAGCGGGTTGAGGTCGTCGCTGCGGCGTTGGACCGGGTCGCCGTGGATGCCGGGTGCGGACCACCGCTCGTTCATCGAATACGACAGCGGTCCGCGGGTCTTCTTGCGGAGAGCGTCGACCTCGATGACGGCCGCCGCGTGCGGAGTGAAAACCAGAAGATCGGCTTCGGTGCTCCCGCCGTCCAGTCTCGGGATGTAGACGCCGGAGACGGCGATTCCGGGTTGGGTGACGTAGTTCGCGAGCCATTCGACGACCTGCTGTTGGGTCTTCGGTTTGGTGATGTCGCCGTTGATTATCAGCATGGCCGGTTCGACCTCCAGAAGCGTTGTAACACATCAACGTTAACCGAGTGCTTCCACCGAAAGTCGCGTGATAACACTGCGCTACAACGGCTTTCGGGCGGTAATGGCTGGTGGGCTGGTCGACGGCCGATGGGCGTCCGAAAAGTGAGATAAGACAACAAATTCCGACCGGACGGAATGTCGACTCGGAGTCGCTGAGCGTGTACGCGGAGCGGTCGGATCGACGTTCCGCGTCGTCGGCGTTGCCTGTCGGAGCGGCGGTGCCGTTCGGAAGGCATCGACCTGGGTCCGGTGCGGGCGGCGGCCCAGCGTAGACAGCTCGCGGCAACCACGAACGGTATCAATATTCTCTACTATGGAATTCTCATTCTCATTGAGAGAGAATGCTTCCATGCCTGACATGCCTAGCCCTGCCACAGCACTCGATGACGCCCCCGCGCCCGAGGGCGCCGACACGGTCTACTGGGACCCGTTCGACCGCGAGATCGCCAAGGATCCCTACCCGATCTATCGGCGGATGCGGGCGGAAGCGCCGCTCTACTACAACGACAAGCACGAGTTCTACGCCCTCACCCGCGCGTCGGATATCGATCCGGCGCTGCTCGATTGGGAGACGTATTCGTCGTCGCGGGGGCCGATCCTGGAGATCATCAAGGCGGGGATCGAGATTCCGCCGGGCACGTTGCTGATGGAGGATCCGCCGGCGCACGACATTCACCGCGCGCTGCTCAAGCGGGTGTTCACGCCCAGGCGGGTGATGTCGCTGGAGCCGCAGATCCGCGACCTGTGCCGGCGGTCGCTGGACAGGCTCGCCGGGAAAGACCAATTCGATCTGATGACCGCGTTCGCGAACGAGGTGCCGATGCGTGTGATCGGCATGCTGCTCGGCATCCCGGAGGCCGATCAGCAGACCGTACGCGACAAGGCCGACAGCGCGCTGCGCACCGAACCCGGGCAGGGGATGCAGATCTCCGACAAGGCGATTCCGGATGCGGAGCAGTTCGCCCAATACATCGACTGGCGCGCGGACAATCCGTCCGACGATCTGATGACCGAGTTGATGCGCGCCGAATTCGTCGACACCGCGGGCGTGACGCGGACGCTGACGCGCGACGAGATCCTGACCTACGTCTCGGTCGTCGCCGGAGCCGGCAACGAGACCACCGCCAGGCTGATCGGCTGGCTGGGGGCACTGCTCGCCCGGCATCCCGAACAGCGCGCCGAACTCGTCGCCGATCCGAGCCTGATCCCGAATGCGATCGAGGAGACGCTGCGATTCGAGCCCACCGGGCACGCCATCGGCCGCTACGTCATGAAAGATGTGGAGCTCTACGGGACCACCGTGCCCGCCGGTAGCGCGATGATGCTGCTGGTCGCGTCGGCGAACCGTGACGAGGAGCGCTGGGACGCCCCCGAGCGGTTCGACATCCACCGCAAGATCAGCAACCTGCGCACCTTCGGCCTCGGCACCCATTTCTGCCTGGGCGCGGCGCTGGCCCGGCTTGAGGGGCGCGTCGCGCTGGAGGAATTGCTGCGCCGCTTCCCGACCTGGGACGTCGACTGGGACGACATCACCTTGTCGTCGACGTCGACGGTGCGGGGCTGGGAAACGTTGCCGATCATCGTGAGCTGACGTCGGCGTCTCGGCGGCCTCGTCGTCGCCGTGCGATCGGCCGTGCCGGGGCCGCGCAAGGGCAGGGCGACAGCAGAGTTCACCGAACTGTCGTTTCCGGGACGTTCCGGTATGTCAGAGTCTGACGGTATGGGTGTTCTGCGGCGCGTGGCGGCCGGTGGTGTCGTCGCGATGAGTCTGGTCGCACTGTCCGGATGCGGCGGGAACAGCGAAACCGCACAGCAGGGCGCGATACCTTTGGTGTCCACCGGCGACCTCCCGTCGGCGCGGGCCGGTGAGGTGCATCTGTTCGGGTTCAACGATCTGCACGGCAATCTGGAGCCGCCGGAGGCGAGCAACGGGAAGGTGGGGGAGTACACCGCGGGTGGGGCGACGTATCTGGCCACGCATTTGCAGCGGTTGCGGGCGGCGTATCCCGACAGTGCGGTGGTGTCGGCGGGGGACGATATCGGGGCGAGCCCGCTGGTGTCGTCGCTGTTCCACGACGAGCCGACGATCGATTTCCTGAATCAGGTGGGGGTCGCGGCGTCGGCGGTGGGTAATCATGAGCTCGACCACGGGGTCGTCGAGCTGGGGCGGTTGCGGGCGGGCGGTTGTGCGCTCGACGGGTGCTCGCCCGGGGAGCCGTTCACCGGTGCGCGGTTCGATTTTCTTGCCGCCAATCTCACCGACTCCCGCGGTGAGCCCCCGGCCGGGGTGCGGCCGTGGACGATGCTGACGATCGGCGGGCACAAGATCGGTGTGGTCGGTGCGGTGACGCCGGATGCGGTGAATCTCGTTTTCCCGGAAGGCATTCGCGGCTACAGCTTCGGCGAGGAGGCCGAGGCGATCAACAAGTACGTGCCGGCCATGAAACAGGCCGGCGCGGAAACCGTTGTCGCCCTGGTGCACGACGGCGGCGCGCAGGGAACACCGGCGAAGACCACCGACTACAACGGTTGCGCCGACATCAGTCCCGATGTGCCGGCGCTCGCGGCGCACACGGATCCCGCCGTTCAGGTGCTGCTCACCGGGCACAGCCATCAGGCCTACAACTGCGAATTCGACGGCAAGGTGATCACGCAGGCGTCGTCCTACGGGCGCCTGATCACCGATGTCACGCTGCGGTTCGACCACGGGAGGGTGTCCGCGCACGCGGTGAACCGGGTGGTGACCCGCGATGTCGCTCCCGATCCGGCGGTGGACAAGTCGATCGCATTCTTCTCCGGCCAGGCGGCGCCGCGCGCGCAACGGGTCGTGGGCACCGCGACGGCCCCGCTGACGCGCAGCGATCGGGGTGGCGGTGAATCCCCGCTCGGTGCGGTGATCGCCGATGCGATGCTCGATGTCACCCACGATTCGGCGCAGGCCGTGGCGGCGTTCATGAATCCGGGCGGCGTGCGCGCCGACATCGGCCCCGGGCCGATCACCTACGGCAGCATCTACGAGACGCAGCCGTTCGGCAATCAGGTCGTCACCGTCACCCTGACCGGCCGCCAGATCCTGGACCTGCTGGAACAGCAGTGGGACAACAAGAGCAAACCCGCTGTGCTCTCCGTCGCGGGCATCTCCTACGCCTACGACGACAAGGCCGCGCCGGGGCACAAGGTGGTCGCCGACTCCGTCCGCATCGGAGGCCGGCCCGTGAATCCGGTCGCGACCTACCGGGTGACCACCAACAACTTCCTCGCCTCCGGCGGCGACGGGTTCGCGGTGTTCACGCGGGGTACGGACACGACGGTCGGCCCGACCGATCTGGACGCGCTGGAGACCTACCTGCGTGACCGGGGAGCGATCGGCCCGCCGGAGGAGCGCGTGCAACGCCGGTGAACGGTGGCGTGGCTGTCGCCGCGAGCGCGCGGAGGCCGACCCGCGGCGGCGCGATACGCCGAGTTCGCCCACATGTGTGCTCGCAGCAGGCACAATGCGGACATGCGCGGCGGGCGGGAGCGGCCAGCAGCAGACCGCCGGGCGGGACGGGAGCCGGGCGGGGATGGGGTGCGGAAACGGCACGGTCGGCATTACACGCCGCCGCGGTTGGCGGAGTTTCTCGCGGAGCGGATGCTCGCGCACGTGCGACCTGGTCGTGAATTATCGGTGCTCGACCCGGCCTGCGGGGACGGTGAGTTGTTGTCGGCGCTGGCATATGTTGCGGCGCAACGCTTTCCGGATACCTCCTTGTATCTGGTGGGGTACGACCTGAATGCCGCGGCGATTGACGAAGCTCGGGCCCGGGGCGTGTCGTGGAAAAGCCGGCCCGGGGCGGGTACCGCGCCGCCGTCGAATCGTGTCGTGATCGACTGGCGGGTAGGCGATTTCCTCTGTGCTGCCACCGAGTTGGCCGATGCGCGCTTCGACGCCGTGATCACGAACCCGCCGTACGTGCGGACCCAGCAACTGGGCGGCGCGACCGCGCAGATGCTGAGCAAGCAGTTCGGGCTGTCGGGACGTATCGACCTGACCCATCCGTTCGTCGCGACGATTCCGCGGTTGTTACGCCCCGGTGGGGTGCTGGGTCTGCTGTGCGCCAACCGGTTCCTCAGCACGAAGGCGGGGGCGAACCTGCGGGCGCTGCTGTATGCGGAGCTGACGCCGGTGGAGCTCTACGACCTCGGGGATACCCGGTTGTTCGAGGCGGCGGTCCTGCCCGCGGTCACGATCGCTGTGCGCGGGCACGAGCAGCGGAGCTGCCGCTTCGTCACGGCCTACGAGTCCGAGCGGGAACCGACGGCCGCTGCCGACCTGTTCGACGCTGTGGTGGGCCCGGCCGATTCCGTGGTCGAACACGGCGGCCGCCGCATCGCGGTGGAGACCGGAACGCTGTGGACCGGTGCGCACGACGGACCGGGCCGGTCCGGGAACCCGGGACGCGGTCCGGCCGGCGGGCCGTCTTTCGATCCCGCCACGCCGTGGCGCATGTCGCGACCCGATACGGACGCCTGGTTGGCGGGAATCGCCGCCGGCACGTGGCGCACGTTCGGTGAGGTGGCGCGAATCAGGGTGGGGATCAAGACGAATGCGGATCGAGTCTTCATCTCGGACCGCTGGGAGGATCGGCCCTGCTGTCCCGAGCCCGAACTGCTCCGGGGGCTGCTGACTCATCACGATCTCGTTCCGTGGCGGATCGCACGCGCCCACGATACCCGGGTGCTGTATCCCTACGATGCGTCCTGTCCGTGCCGCACACCGATCGATCTGA
Organism: Nocardia mikamii NBRC 108933; assembly: GCF_001613505.1. Taxonomy (GTDB): domain Bacteria; phylum Actinomycetota; class Actinomycetes; order Mycobacteriales; family Mycobacteriaceae; genus Nocardia; species Nocardia mikamii. The sequence goes on along the minus strand of NZ_BDCM01000013.1, from coordinate 462,299 downwards.
ACGAATACCCGCTCGCCGCAGCGTATCTCGCTCAGCACAAGGACACCCTGGCCGCTCGGGACTACCTGACCGGTACCGGGCGGGAGTGGTTCGAGATCTGGGTGCCGCAGCGGCCGCATTTGTGGTGCCGGCCGAAGGTGGTGTTCCCGGATATCAGTGTGGCGCCGCGGTTCGCGCTCGATCGCAGCGGGGCGGTGGTGAACGGGGACTGTTACTGGATGTCGCTGGCCGATATCGGCGACGAGCGCCTCGCCTATTTGCTGATGGGCGTGGCCAATTCGACGCTCGGGCTGCGGTTCTACGATGCCGTGTGCGGAAATCGGCTCTATGCCGGGCGACGGCGGTGGATCACACAGTATGTCACCAGGCTTCCGCTGCCCGATCCGAATACCGGTGCGGGACAGAAGCTCACCGCTCTGGCTCGCGAATTGGCCAACGGCGGAGCCGAACCCGATATCGCGCTGCTCGACCGGCGAGTGGCAGCGGCGTTCGGGCTCGGCGAGCTCGGGGCACGCCCGTAGGACAGTGCCTTCAGGGAGTCTTCGCGACAACGGCGACGGCCGCGGGCCGTCGGTGCAGCCGCCAGACAGTCAGGAGGTGCGGGCGCCGACCATCGGCAGCAAGGTCCGCCGGGCGAAGGCGCGGGCGGCGTCCGCGTCCGAGAGCGGGATCAGCCCGTCGGGAGTCAATGCCAGCGATTGCGCCAGCCGGGCCATGATCTCGGCGACGAGGTCGGCGTCGAAATCCAACTCGGCGTTGGTCTTCTGCAGTCCGCGCAGCTTGTCGCCCAGGTAGGCCCGGCCCACCGCGAGGATCGGGCCGGCGTCGGTGGTCAATCGGGGCAGGATCAGCTCCGGTTCGGTGCGCAGCAGACGCTGCAGCAGCTCGTTGTGCGCCAGCGCGGTGATGAAGACGACGAAGATCTCCACCAGCTGATCCTGGTTGTCGGTGATACTGCCGACCCGCTGTTCGATATCGGCGACGAAGCGCTGCGCCTCGCGCACGCTCACCGCCTCGACCAGATCGTTCTTCGATTCGAAGCGGCGATACAGTGTCGCGGGGCTGATGCCGGCGCGGCGCGCGATCTCACCCATGCTGGTGCGCTTGATCCCGAAGTCCAGGAAGGCCGACAGGGCGCTCTCGAGCAGCTGCTCACCGTCGGAGCGGGGCTTCTCGAGGATGCGGGCCAAGATGGACGGAACAGGGGGCATGGGGTCTCCAGTCGAGTCGGCGAGGGACCGCGTCGATGCGGAAGGCTGACGATCATTATCTCATCGCGCCGGGACCGTCACCGATGTCCGCGACCGCCCGCGCTCATCGCAGATTGAAGGCGGCCATTTCCTGCTCGATCGCATTCGCGGCGAAATCGCTTCCGCTGGAACGTAATTCGTGGACCCGGCGCTGCAACGCCTCGATGCCACCGGGTTGGGCCGCGATATCGGCCACACTGATCCGCCCCTTGGGTCGGTGCATACCGGACTGCTCGTACGACACCGTCTAACCTCCTGCATACCCACGTCGCAGTACGCCGCCCGAGGCGATGACTCACTGCCGCGGACCGCGAACATGCTGCGACGATGCTACCAAGAGATCAACCTGGACGCTTGACCAGTGTGGTTCGTCTCACAGCTGGGTGCCGGTGTCGCGGTGAGTGCTCATATTGTGCAGATAGACCGCGGCGTTGAGCTTGATGCGATCGCGTTCGGCATCGCCGAGTTCGCGCCGCACCTTGCCCGGTACACCCGCGACCAGGGAGCCGGGCGGGATCTTCGCCCCCTCGGGAATCAGCGCGTTGGCGGCGATGAGACTCCCCTCGCCGATCACCGCGCCGTTGAGCACCGTCGCGCCCATGCCGACGAGAACGTCGTCGCCGATCGTGCAACCGTGCAGGATCGCGTTGTGGCCCACCGATACTCCGCTGCCGACCTGCAGTGCGAAACCCGGATCGGCGTGCAGGACGCACCCGTCCTGGATGTTGGTGCCGGCGCCGATCTCGATGTCCTCCAGATCGCCGCGGATCACCGCGCCGTACCAGACGCTGACCTGTTCACCCAGCCGCACCCGGCCGATCACCGTGGCCGTCGGCGCCACCCACGCGGTGTCGTCGATCTGCGGCTCGTGCTCACCCAGCTTGATCCTCATGCGGGTCAACATAGCTGGCCCGGAACTGGGCGCGATGTGCGGCCGGTGGCAGTCCGAGCGTGCGGTGGAAATGGTGGCGCAAATTCATCGCCGTGCCCAGGCCGGTCTCGGCGGCGATGCGGTCCATCGTGTCGTCGGTGGATTCCAGCAGCAGCCGGGCGCGGTCGATGCGCTGATCGAGCAGCCAGCGCTGCGGGCTGGAGCCGGTGCGTTCGCGGAAACGGCGGGTGAAGGTGCGCCGCGACATCAGGGCGGTGCGAGCCCAGCTGTCCAGATCGATCGGGTGATCCACATGTGTTCGCGCCCAGGCCATCGCGCGTTCGATCGGATCGTCGTCGTCGGCATCGGGCACCGCGAGCGGTATGTACTGGGCCTGTGAGCCGGCGCGATAGGGCGCCAGCACCAAGGTGCGCGCGAGTTCGGTCGCGGCGCGGGCGCCGTGGTCGGCGCGCACCAGATGCAGGCAACAGTCCAGTGCCGCAGCGACTCCCGCGGAGGTGACCACATCGCCGAGGTCGGTCCACAGCCGATCCGCGCGTACGGTCACCGCGGGAAACGCGCGGGCCAGGGCTGCGGCCAGACCCCAGTGAGTGGTGACTTCGCGCCCATCGGCCAGGCCGGTCGCCGCGACGACCCAGGAACCGCGGCACAATCCGACGATGCGGGCGCCACGGCCGTGCGCGCGCCACAGCGCCGACGAAATGGCTGCGGGCACAGGCAGTTCCGGGTTCCAGCTGGGAATCACCACGGTCTCCGCCCGATCGATCGCCTCGGGGCCGTGGCGCACGACGAGATCGAAATCGCCGGGGGTGCTCAGGATTCCGGGAACTTCCGCACAGGTGAGCACCTGGTAGGGCGCGCTGTGCTGCACGCTGGTGCCGATGCGCCCGAACACCATTGCGGGGACGGACAGATGAAACGGGCTGATCCCGTCGAAGGCGACCACCGCGACCACATGCATGGCCCGATCTTATCGAAGCATGGCCTGCGGGCCACTGTTCGAACCTGCCGGATCGGTACAGGCTGGTGCTCATGACGAACACGCTCTCCACCACGGTCGAACTCCTGCACATCGGCGGACCCACCGTCCGGCTGAACTACGGCGGGCTGGTCTGGCTGACCGATCCGACCTTCGACGAACCCGGCGACTACTCCGCCGGCGCGCTCACCTTGCACAAACTGACCGGACCGGCAGTCGCCGCGGATCGGGTGGGTCCGGTGGACGTGGTGCTGCTCTCCCACGATCAGCATCCCGACAACCTCGATCCGGCCGGGCGTGACTTCATGGCCGGCGTCGAGACCGTGCTGTCCACGCCGGAAGCGGCCGGACGGCTGGAAGGCGTTCGGGGACTGACGGTGTGGGAGTCGGTGAACATCGGCGCCGTCACCGTCACCGCGGTGCCCGCACTGCACGGGCCGGAGGGAGCCGAGGCGTTGAGTGGCACGGTCACCGGCTTCGTGTTGCAGGCCGAGGGGCTGCCGACGGTGTACATCTCCGGCGACAACGCCTCGGTCGACTACGTCGAACGCATCGTGGCGAGGTTCGGCCGGATCGATGTCGCCCTGCTCAATGTCGGCGCCGCGAACGTGGGCCGGTTCGACGATCGCGACGTCACGCTCAACGCGCGCACCGCGCTGGCAGCGGCGGCGGTGCTCGGGGAGGCGGTCGTGGTGCCGGTACACGCCGAGGGCTGGGCACACTTCACCGAGACGCTCGATCATCTGCGTCGCACCTTCGGCTACGGCGGGCGTGAGAAGCAGCTGCGGATCCCGCCGCTGGGCGAGCCGGTCACCGTGTGACGAGGCCGGCGGGCGGCCGGGCGCGGATCGATTGCCGATCGGTTGCGGTTCGGCGAATCGCCGCGACGTGATCATGGCGCCGCGCCCGGATCAGGGCCACGATGGCGGTATGAGAATCGGTGTTCCGCGCGAGATCAAACCGCAGGAGAGCCGGGTCGCGCTCGCCCCGGCCGGCGCCGTCGAACTCACCCGGCACGGTCATCGGGTGCTGATCGAATCCGGCGCCGGACTCGGGTCCGGATTCACCGACGCCGATTACGCGGCCGCCGGGGCGACCATCACCGCGACCGCCGACGCGGTGTGGGACGAGGCGGAACTGGTGTTGAAGGTGAAAGAGCCGGTCGCCCCCGAATATTCACGGATGCGCGAAGGGCAGGTGCTGTTCACCTTCCTGCACCTGGCGGCCTCCCGGAAATGCACCGACGCCGTGCTGGCCTCCGGCATCACCGCCATCGCCTACGAAACCGTACGCGGACCCGACGGATCGCTGCCGCTGCTGACGCCGATGAGTGAGATCGCGGGCAAACTCGCACCGCAGGTCGGCGCCTACCACCTGATGGCGCCCGAAGGTGGTGCCGGAGTGTTGCTGGGCGGTGTGCCGGGGGTGCGGCCGGCGGAAGTGGTGGTGATCGGCGGCGGGGTGGCGGGAACGAGTGCGGCGACGGTCGCGGTCGGGATGGGTGCGCGGGTGATCGTGCTCGACAACAATCCGGTCCGATTGCGGGAGCTCGATGTCCGATTCGCCGGTCGCGTCACCCCTCTCGCCTCGAACGCCGCCGATATCGAGCGGGCCGTCGTCGCCGCGGATCTGGTGATCGGTTCGGTGCTGGTGCCGGGAGCCCGTGCGCCGCAACTGGTTCCGGACACCCTGGTGCAGCGGATGCGGCCGGGGACCGTGCTGGTCGATATCGCCATCGACCAGGGTGGTTGTTTCCAGAGCTCGCATCCCACCACACACGCCGAACCGACCTTCGCCGTGGCCGATTCGCTGTTCTACTGCGTCGCGAACATGCCCGGCGCGGTCCCGCACACCGCCACCGTCGCGTTGACCAACGCCACCCTGCCGTATGTGCGGACCATCGCCGATCTCGGCTGGCGGGAGGCCTGCCGGGCCGACCCGGGGCTCGAGGCCGGGCTCAACGCCGATGCGGGACAGCTCCATTCCGCGGCGGTGGCGCGAGCGCACGGTCTGGTCGGGGTCGGTCCCGGCGCGAGCGGGCGCCCCTGACCGAGCCGCGCATGATCGAGCCGCGCCTGATCGAGCACGGTCTCACATGATCCAATCCGGTTCGCCCTCGGGCAGATCGTGCAGCTTCTCCGGGTTGCGGACGATCGCGATCGAGGTGATGCGGTCCTCTTCGACGGTGAAGGCCATGATCCCCAGATGGTTGCCGTCGAACACCATGAGCCCGGGCAGGCCGTTGACCGCGACCTTGCGCGCCCACGCACCGGTTCCGGCGCGGTACCAGCCGAAGTACAGCTTGGCCACCAGCTCCGCGCCCTGCACCGGCTGCCGGATCGCCGGCACGCGGCCGCCGCCGTCGGCGGTCAGGGTGACGTTCTCGTCGAGCACACCGAGCAGGCCGCTCAGATCGCCGGACCGCCACGCCGTCGAGAAGGCCGAGACCACCCGCTCGTGTTCGTCGCGGGAGGCGGGGAAGCGGGGGGTGCCGTCCTCGACGTGTTTGCGGGCGCGGGAGGCGAGCTGGCGGACGGCGGCGGGGGTGCGGCCGACCACGTCGGCGACCTCGGGACCGGTCATGCCGAAGATGTCCTGGAGTACGAAGGCGGTGCGTTCGGCGGGCGAGAGCGATTCGAGGACCACCAGCAGGGCGGTGGTGACGCGCTCGTCCTGCGAGATGCGGTCGGCCGGGTCGTCCCAGCTGGTGACTTCCGGTTCGGGCAGCCATTCGCCGACGTACTGTTCGCGGCGCGCCCGGGCCGAACCCAGCTGATCCAGGGCGAGGCGTCCGGTGACGGTGGTCAGCCAGGCCCGCAGGTTGTCGATTCGATCACCGGGAGAACGGGTTTCGTACCAGCGCTGCAGCCGCAGCCACGCCTCCTGTACGACGTCGTCGGCATCGCTGAGGCTGCCCAGGGTGCTGTAGGCCACGCGGCGCAGATACTGGCGGTGCTCCTCGAACTGCCGTGCCAGTTCGGTCTGGTCGATATCGTCGTGTCCGGTCGTCACAGCTGCTGCCATCCTCGTCTCGCCGCGCGGGCCCGCCGCCCGGGTGCTTCCCCCATGGTGACGATGCCGCCGTGCCGAGTGTGACATCGGGGTGCCGGAGAGGGCCGATAGTCTCGCCCGGTGCGATATGGAACGGCGCGGGCCGCGGGACTGCTGATCGGATTCGCGGCGGATCGGATATTCGGTGATCCGCGGCGGGGACATCCGGTGGCGCTGTTCGGATCGGCGGCGGCCGGGCTGGAATCGCCCTGGTACCGCGATACGCGCGCCGCCGGGGTCGTGCACGAGATCGTGCTGGTGGGCGGGATCGTCGCGCTGGGAGCCGGTGCGGAAATCGTCGGCCGGCGATCGGCAGCCATCCGGGGACAGGGTGCGGTGGCCTCGGCGGGGCCGGATCGGCGCAGGCGCGGCGGCGCGGCCGGGCGTAGGCGGGGCGGGTGTACCGGCCCTCGAACAGCAGTAGCCCGAGGGCACTCCGGTCTGCGCGCAGGGCTCGGCACCGTCGGGATCACCGCACTCGGCACGTGGATCGCGCTCGGCGGCACCACGCTCGCCCGGACCGGCCGCGATATGGCGGATCGGTTGGAGGCAGGCGAGTTGAGTGGTGCGCGCGAGGTGCTGCCCTCGCTGTGCGGACGCGATCCCGAGGTACTCGATGCCGACGGATTGGCCCGTGCCGCAGTCGAATCCATCGCCGAGAACACCTCCGACGCCACCGTCGCACCGCTGGTGTGGGGTGCGATCGCGGGTGTGCCCGGCCTCTTGGGCTATCGCGCGATCAACACCCTCGACGCGATGGTCGGCTATCGCAACGAGCGGTACCGCAACTTCGGCTGGGCCGCCGCGCGCGTCGACGATCTCGCGAATCTGCTGCCCGCCCGGGTGAGCGGTGCGCTGACCGTCGCGCTCGCGCCGCTGGTGGGCGGACGGCCCGCCGATGCGTGGCGGGCGTGGCGCCGCGACGCCGGATCACATCCGAGCCCCAATGCGGGTGTCGCCGAAGCCACGATGGCCGGAGCTCTGGGCGTCGCGCTGGGCGGGCGGACCGAATACCGGCACGGGATCGAGATGCGGCCGGTGCTGGGCAGCGGGCGGACTCCGCAGGTACCCGATCTGCGGCGAGCGGTGCGATTGTCGAATGGAGTGCAGCTGGCGGCCGCGGTAGCAGCGGCCGCGTATGCGCTCGGCCGCCGGTCAGTTCGGGCCGAATTGCCGGAGTAGCGCCGCGGTGTCCAGGTACTGCCGGTCCCGCACGACCGCGAGGTCGGTGTCGAAGACCAGCACTTTGGCGTAGGCGATCTCGAACCGCCGGCCGGTCGCCGGGAGCACCGTCACACCGGCGACGACGAAGTCGTTGACCGCGGTGGCGCGGCCGGCCAGTTCGGCGACTGCCGAGTTCGGCGCCGGATGGAGCGCGCGAATGTCCTCGGCGTAGTCCGGAAACGCCGTGAACCAGGCGCGACTCCAATCCAGGGTGCCCGCGAGATCCAGTCGCAGGCCGGTGCCGGTGTCGAATTCGTAGTCGTCGGCGCAGGTGGCCGCCCAGGCATCCCACTGCTGTCCGGTCCACGATCGCTGGACGGCGTGGTAAGCCTGCTGGATGGCGTTCATCCGGTTCTCCGCTCGTATCGAGTCGATCTAGCTATACGAATCTATAGCCAAATACGAGCCACTGCCACCATGCAGCGGGCGAATGCTGCGAGAGCCGGTCAGCGACGGGCGTTGCCGTAGCGGTCGGCGAGGCGGTCCGCGGTGGAGCGTGGTTTCGCCGGTGGTTCGCCGGATACGGGCGTGGTCTCGGAGTGCGCATCCGGGGCGGGGTCCGAGGGGGCGGTGGCCGGAGCGTCGCTCGTGTCTCCGGTTGCGGTACTTGCTGTTTCGGCCCCGCGCGATCCGGCCGCGCTCATCGCCGGAACCTGCTCACTCGGTGTGACCGCCGCCGCGGCGGCACGGTCGCGGCGGCGTTCGCGGAGTTCGGCGTAGACGAAGTAGCCGAGTCCGAGCGGGGCCATGACACCGAACGCGATCCACTGCAGGCCGTAGGACAGATACGGGCCCGCGTCGAGCTGGGGGAGTGCTTCCGGGGTGAAGGCGCCGGGCTGGCCGGCGTCCAACTGCAGATAGCCGCCGTGCTCACCGGTGGCGAAGCTGGTCAGCGGCGTGCCGAGAACGGTGGCGAGCTGAGCGGTATCGACCGAATACACCTGACGCAGGCCGTCGCGGACCATCGGATCCTTGCCGGGGACGACGCCCTCGGAGCTGCGGACCCGCCCCTCGATGCGCTGCGGACCCGGCGGCGGTTCCGCGATCATCGGCAGATCAGAGCCGTTCACCGCCGCGATCAGGCCGCGATCGACCAGCACGACCCGGCCGTCGTCGAGCCGGAACGCGGCCAGGACCCCGTAGGCGGGCTGATCGTCGAGCCGCTGCAAACGCTCGACCACCATCGAATTCGGCACATAGCTACCGGTGGCGATGACCCGCCGCCATTCGGTGTCGGCCGGATTCGTCCCGGCCGGTGGTGTGCCATCGCCGGTGTTCAGCAGGTTCTTCGCCGGAACCGGGTCGGCGTTCACCGAGGCCGCGATCAGGTTGTTGCGATGGGACGTCGAGGTGTTCTTGCCCAGCTGCCAGGGCGCGAGCACGGTGAAACACAGATACGCGAACGCGACCACGACGACCGCCAGAATCGCCCAGCTGGGCCGCAGGAGGAACGTGAGCCGGCGCAGGACGTTCATTGCCGCGGTCCGGTCGTCGCGGGTTCGCCGAGTTGTTCGCGCACCCAGGCCAGCAGCGCCGGAACGGCCGCCTCGATCTGCTCGCGCACGAGCTCGAAATCGGTGTCGTCGCCGTAGTAGGGATCGGGGACGTCGTGATCGTCGGCGCCGGGATCGAAGCTGCGCAGCAGTCGCCGCCGCGCTTGCGGAATCCGCAGCCGGGTCAGTTCCCGATCGTGGTCGGAATCCAGGGCGATCAGCAGATCGGCGTCGAGATGATCGGGCCCGATCATGGCCGCGACGTGCCCGATCGGATATCCGTGCCGGGTGAGCAGGGCGGTCGTGCGCGGGTCGGCGTCCGAGCCGACGTGCCAGGCGGTGGTGCCGGCGCTGCTCACGCGCACCCGATCGGCCAGTCCGGCTCGTTCCAGATGCGCGGCGAAGATCTTCTCGGCCATCGGCGACCGGCAGATATTGCCGGTGCAGATGAAGGTCACGTGCAGCTCGCCCACGCACCCATTGTGGCCGGTCGGTGCGGGCGGCGGCCACGTAGGGTAGGTGGCTGTGCCCGAGGACACCCCCACGACCGCCGGCACGTGGTCGCACCGAGGTCCGGGCCGCCCGAGCAATACCCGGATGGGCGGACCCGCAGCCGACGTGGATGCGACGCGTGCGGGTTCCGCCGTGGGCGCTCACGAGGGCATCGGCGGCCCGAGGACGCCGGGAGGGACATCGGTGTTCGTGAACGACGACGCTCGCGATGCCGCCGAACGCCCTGAGAGCGACGGTGCGGCGACCCGGGCGCAGGGCGTGCCCAGCGGCGGTGCGGGCAGGAGCCCGGAGTCCGCTGTCGCGGAATTCGACGGCGGGTTCAGCGCCTCGGAGGTCGATCGTTCGGCGTTGCGGCATCACGGGGACCGCGATGTGCGGCCGGGGATGCTCGACTTCGCGGTGAATGTGCGCGGCGACGCGCCACCGGAGTGGTTGCTGCGGCGGCTGGCCGCACGATTGCCGGAACTGGGCCGGTACCCGTCCGAGGCGGAGGCCGACGCGGTGCGCGCGATCGTGGCGGCACGGCACGGGCGCGCGCCGGACGAGGTGTTGCTGCTGGCTGGGGCCGCGGAGGGGTTCGCGCTGTTGCCACGGCTGGCGTCGCGGCTGGCGGCCGTCATCCATCCGTCCTTCACCGAACCGGAACTGGCGCTGCGAGAGGCGGATGTTGCGGTGGCGCGGGTGGTGCTGGCGCCGCCCTACGAGCTGGCCGGAGCGCGGGTCCCCGAGGACGCCGATCTGGTGGTACTCGGTAATCCCACCAATCCGACCTCGGTGTTGCATCCTCGCGCGATGATCGAATCGCTGCGGCGGCCCGGTCGGATCGTGGTGGTCGACGAGGCGTTCGCCGACGCGGTCCCCGGCGAACCGGAAACGCTTGCGGGACAGCCCTATCCGGATGTCCTGGTGTTGCGCAGCCTGACCAAGACCTGGGCGCTGGCCGGGCTGCGGTGCGGATATCTGCTGGGTCCGCCCGAGCTGCTGGCCCGGTTGAACCACGGTCGCGCGCATTGGCCGCTCGGTACGTTGCAGCTCGAGGCGATCGCGGCGACCTGCGAAGCGCATGCGATCGCGGACGCCGAGGCGAGTGCGGCCCGGATCGTGGCCGAGCGGGAGGCGATGATTCCCCGCCTGCGCGCCCTCGGTATCGACGTGCACGAGCCGGCCGCCGGCCCCTTCCTGCTGATCCGCGTGCCCGACGCAGAGTTGCTGCGGAAACATCTGGCGGACAAGAACATCGGTGTCCGGCGCGGTGACACCTTCCCGGGGCTCGGCAACGAATTTCTGCGCTTGGCGGTCCGCGACCATGACGCCGTCGATCGTCTGATCGCCGCGATCGAGACCGTCGGACTGTGAGTATCGGCTCCCGGCTGCCCTCGGCCGGAGGCGCGCGGCGCCGTCCGGCCCGGCAGGCGGCGTCGGCGTGGATAATGACCGGAACGGCGAAACGGTGGAGGTGCGGTGGTGACAGCGACGAATTCTGTTGTGACGCTGAAGGACTTGATCGGTGTCCTCGACGGCGCGTATCCGCCTCGGCTGGCGGAGTCCTGGGATTCGGTGGGGCTGGTCTGTGGTGATCCCGCGGCCTCCGTCTCGCGGGTGCTGTTCGCGGTCGACGCCACCGCCACCGTGGTCGACGAGGCGATCGATTGGGGCGCACAGGCTTTGGTCGTGCACCATCCGCTGCTGCTGCGCGGCGTCGACACCGTGGCCGCGAGTACCCCGAAGGGCGCGCTGCTGCATCGGCTGATCCGCAACGACTGCGCGTTGTTCACCGCGCATACCAACGCCGATTCGGCCGATCCCGGCGTGTCCGATGCCCTCGCCCATACGCTCGGGCTGACGGTGACCGGGCCGCTGGAACAGAAATCGGTGGCGCCGGTGGACACCTGGGTGGTGTTCATTCCGCGCGCGCACACCGATGCGGTGCTGGCGGCGATGTTCGAGGCGGGCGCGGGTGGCGCCGGGTTCTATCGCGAATGCGGTTGGCGGGTGCCGGGAACCGGGCAGTTCCGGCCGATGGCGGGAGCGAATCCGGCGATCGGGCAGGTCGGCGACCTGGAATTCGTCGAAGAGGACCGTGTCGAGGTGGTGGCGCCGCCGTCGGCCCGCGCCGCGGTGCTGGCCGCGCTCCGTGCCGCCCACCCCTACGAGGAACCGGCCTTCGACGTCACCGAACGCGCGGCGCTGCCTTCGGCGCAGGGCCTCGGACGCATCGGCACCCTGCCGGAACCGGAAACGTTGCGCGCCTTCACCGCTCGCGTGCGCGCCGCCCTGCCCGGCACCGCGTGGGGGGTGCGGGCGGCCGGCGATCCCGACCGTGAGATCCGCACCGTCGCGGTATGCGGCGGCGCGGGCGAATCCTTCCTGGGCACGGTCGCGAAGCTCGGCGTCGATGCCTACGTCACCGCCGACCTGCGCCACCATCCCGCCGACGAACACCTGCGCGCGGGCGGTCCCGTGCTCGTCGACGTCGCCCATTGGGCCAGCGAATTCCCCTGGTGCGCCCAAGCGGAAGGTGTTGTGCGGGAAGCACTTCCGGGCGTGCAAACCCGGGTCAGCACCCTCCGTACCGACCCGTGGACTCTCGGCGCCGCCGACGACTGACGTGAGCGGCCGTCACACCGGGCCGGTGAGTTCGGAGGCGAGCCGACCGGCTGTGTCACCTCTGGGCGGAACGGGACGAGCGGCGCGAGGCCGGCCCGGGCGTTCTCTCGCGATCGGCGGACCGGCGCGAATTCACTCCGTCCGGATATCGGGCTCGTGGTCGACGGGGAAATTGACCGAGTTGGCGATGAAGCAGCGCTCGTGGGCCTCGGCGTGGAGGGCGCGCGCCTGCTCGACCCGAGTCGCGTCGGTGATGGTGACGCGCGGGCGCAGCGTGACATGTTCGAAGCGCTTCTCGTTCATCACGCCTTCGGCCTCGTCGAGATAGTCGATCACCACGATTCCGGCCTCGACGCACAGATGCAGGTACCACAGCATGTGGCACTCCGAGAGCGAGGCGACCAGGAGTTGCTCGGGATTCCAGCGGGTCGCGTCGCCCCGGCCGACGACCGGGTCCGCCGACCCCCGCAGCGGCGGTCGTCCCTCGGCGAGCACCTCGTGGTTGCGCGAATACGAGCGGTAATCGGTGGTGGCGCCGGTCCACACCACGTCCACGCGATAGCGATGTTCGGCCATCCGGTCAGGGTGTCACAGTGGCGGCGGCGCCGCATTCGAGTTGTCGGTGAGCCCGGGAACCGGTACCAGGGCCACCCCGGCACACCGCGTTCGGTCGCGTATCCGGTGGTCGCGGGCGGGCGATGCGGGGTTGGGGCGAAACCGGCCGTGGGCAGAGTACGGTTGAGCACCGGCGTCGCGCACCCGCTGCCCGTCGCCCCGCAACCGTCCATAGTGTCGAGGAGTACGTCCCGCGTTGAATGTCGAACCACCGATCCAGGCCAAACTGCTCGACCTCGCGGCCGTCGACGCCGAGTTGACGCGGATCGCGCATCGCCGCAAGGTGCTGCCCGAACAGCAGGAAGTGCAGCGGCTGGAAGCCGAACGCACCGACCGCAAGGATGCGGCGGTCAAGGTCGAGATCCAGCTCGACGATCTCGACCGCGACATTCGCAAACTCGAAGGCGAGATCGACGCCGTGCGCAAACGTGAGGCGCGCGATCGCGGCATGCTCGAGGGCGGCAGCGTGGGCGCCAAGCAGCTCTCGGAGTTGCAGCACGAACTGGGCAGCCTGGAACGCCGGCGCGGGGTCCTGGAGGACGAACTGCTCGAGGTGATGGAGCGGCGCGAGGCGGCCGAGGCCGATCACCAGCACGCGGGCGCCAACCTCTCGCGCGCCGAGGAGGATCTGACCCTGGCGCAGAGCCGTCGCGACGACGCGGTCGCCGACTTGGACGTGGCCGCGCAGCGCTGCGGCACCGATCGCGAACAGTTGGTCGCCGGATTCCCGGAGGAGCTGCTCGCGATCTACGACAAGCAGCGCGCCCAGCACGGCGTCGGCGCGGCGCTGCTGCAGGCCCGCCGGTGCGGCGCCTGCCGGATCGAACTCGACCGCGGCGAGATCGCCCGGATCGCCAAGACCGATCCGCAGGTCGTGGTCCGCTGTCCCGAATGCGGTGCGATCATGGTGCGCACCAAGCAGTCCGGATTGTGACGGGCCGGCGATGACGGGACGCTCGGTGATCGTCGAGGCCGATGGCGGCTCGCGAGGTAATCCCGGCCCGGCCGGCTACGGCGCGGTGATCTGGGATTCCGACCGTGCCACGATCCTCGCCGAACGTCGCGAATATCTCGGCGTCACTACGAACAATGTCGCCGAATACCGCGGTCTCATCGCCGGTTTGGCCGCCGCCGCCGAATTGGGCGCGCGCGTCGTCGAGGTGCGGATGGATTCCAAACTCGTCGTCGAGCAGATGTCGGGACGCTGGAAGGTCAAGCACGCGGCCATGATTCCGCTCGCCGAGCGAGCCCGCCAGCTGGTCGCCGGCTTCGATCGGGTGGGTTTCCAATGGATTCCGCGCGAGCAGAATTCGCATGCCGATCGGCTCGCCAACGAGGCCATGGACGATGCGGTGGTGGTCGCGGAAGTGCGCGAGGCGGATACCGAACGGCCGGTCATCGACAGTGTGGCCGAACCGGAATCGGCTGCCCAGGATTCGGCACGCGGCGTCGGAGCCGAGCTGCCGAGCCGGATCGACGAAGCGGCAGACGCCCGTGCCGCGCACGAGGATCCGGTCGTGCAGGAGACGGCTGCGGCGCCCGGCCCGGGCTGGACCGGCGCCCGCGGGCGGCCGACCCGGCTGTTGCTGCTGCGTCACGGTCAGACCGAATTGTCCGTGGAGCGACGGTATTCCGGCCGCGGCAATCCGGAGCTCACCGCGCTCGGTCGCGAACAGGCCGCACGGGCCGCGAAATACCTTGCCGCGAAAGGCGATATCGCCGCGGTCGTGACCTCGCCGCTGGGCCGGGCTCGGGAGACCGCGCAGGCCGCGGCACAAGCGCTCGACGTACCGGTGCGGGTCCTGGACGCGCTGACCGAAACCGACTTCGGCGAATGGGAAGGCCTCACGTTCACCGAAGCGGCGCAACGGGATCCGGAACTGCATCAGCGTTGGCTCGGTGATCCCTCGCTACCCGCTCCAGGCGGTGAGAGCTTCACTCAGGTGCGCGAACGCGTCGAGGCCGCGCGCCGCGACCTGCTGGCGCTGTATCCGGGACAGAACGTCGTCGTGGTCAGCCACGTGACGCCGATCAAGACGCTGCTGCAATTGGCGTTGGAAGTCGGCCCGTCACTGCTGTACCGGCTGCACCTGGATCTGGCGTCGCTGTCGATCGCCGAGTTCTATCCCGACGGCGGATCGTCGGTGCGACTGGTCAACGACACCTCGTACCTCTGAACACTGGCCGGGGGCAACAGGTTCAGGACCACGGAGTCCGGCGGCGCAGAGTCCGGGGCTCGGTGTTCGGGCGGTGCGCCCGAACGTGGGGCGTTCAGGGGCGCAGCACCGACACCAGGAATTCGGTCTGGTCGTAGACGGCCTTCTCGAACCAGTCGTCGAAGTAGATGTCGAAGTGCCCGATGGGGTATCGCTTCACGATGCCGTGTTTGGTGCGTTCGGCGGCCCTGAGCGTCGGGCCCACCGGTGCGACCGAATCGTTGTCGCACACCGCGTACAGCACCGGCACCTTGATGGCCTTGGTGCGCCGCCACGGTGAATCGAACATCACCGACATACCCACGCGGGCAGCCACTTTCGGCTGATACTGCGCGCTCTCCTCGGCGAGGCGGCCGAAGCCCTCGGGCACGTCGGAGGCGCTCATCAATGCCGCCGAACGCTTGCGCCCGGCCAGTCGCACGCCCACCGGCTTGCGGCGGATCGGGCCTACGAGGAGGTCGACGAGCGCGAGGGTGCCGGTCTTGGCGAGGCTGATCGGCCCCTTCGCCATCGCCGAGGACCAGCCGCTGGTGAACGGGCACTGCGCCACGACCGCGGCCAGATAGTCGTCCTCGTGCGCGATGGACAGGACGTGGCCGCCGCCGAACGAACTGCCCCACAAAGCGATTCGGGTCGCGTCGAAACCTTTGAGGGTGCGGGCGAAGGCGATCGCGGCGCGCCAGTCGTCGCGCTGGCGCGCGATGTTGATCAGCTGGCGCGGTTCACCACCGCTGGCGCCGAAATGCCGGTAATCGAAGACCAGCACGCCCATTCCGGCCGCGGCGAACCGGCGTGCGTAGCGATCCAGACCCATTTCCCGGTTCGCCCCCAGCCCGTGCCCCATGATGACCAGTGGACGCGGTTTGGGCGGGCCGTCCGGAAGATAGAGCCACGCAGCACACTGTTCGCTTCCCGAACCGAACCCCACCTCGACACGCTCCATGGGCGAATACCGTACTGGGTCGCGCGCCCGGCCGCAGACGTGGATCCCCGCTCAGGGCACGATTACGGGTGAACGGAACGCAAACACTCGCGAGTCAGATCCTTCAGCGCCGGGTAGCCGTCGACCGCCATGATCAGGTCCGCTTCCGCCAGCAGAGTGCGCAGGACGTGCACGATCGCGTCCACGCCGCCGAGCGCCAGACCGTACGCGTAGGGCCGGCCCACACCGACCGCGGTGGCGCCCAGTGCGAGCGCCTTGACGACATCCGCGCCGCTGCGGATTCCGGAATCGAACAGCACCGGCAGACCCTCGGCCGCGGCGACGACCTCGGGCAACACATCCAGGGCGGGCAGTCCGCCATTGGCTTGGCGCCCACCGTGATTCGAGCAGTAGATGCCGTCCACGCCACCATCGCGGGCCCGGCGCACATCGTCGGGATGGCAGATTCCCTTGACGATCAAGGGCAGATCGGTCAGTGAGCGCAGCCAGGCCAGATCCTCCCAGCGCAGCGGGTTGCCGAACAGTTGCACCCACCGCAGCACCGCGCTCATCGGATCCTCTTCGGGAGAGCGCTGCAGACCGGAGAGGAAGACCGGATCGGTGAAATAGTTGGCGAGGCAGTGCCCGCGCAGCTGCGGGAAATTGCCGGTGGACAGATCGCGCGGCCGCCAGCCCGTGATCCAGGTGTCGAGGGTGACGACGATGCCCTTGTAACCCGCCCGCTCCGCGCGGTGCACCAGACTCGCCGCGAGATCGCGGTCGGTGGGGGTGTAGAGCTGGAAAAAGCCCGGGGTGTCACCGAATTCGGCGGCGACATCCTCGAGCGGGTCGACGGTGAGGGTCGAGGCGACCATCGGCACGCCGATGCGGGCGGCGGCGCGGGCGGTCGCGAGATCGCCGTGGCCGTCCTGGGCGCAGAGCCCGATCACGCCGACCGGGGCCATGAAAAGCGGTGTGGGAAGCGTCATTCCGAACAGGTCGACCGACAGGTCGCGCTCCTTCGCGCCGACGAACATGCGGGGGATGAGCCCCCAACGGTCGAAGGCGGCGACATTGGCGCGCTGGGTGCGCTCGTCGCCCGCGCCGCCGGCCACATACGACCAGATCGAGGGCGGCATGGCCGCCTGCGCGCGCTGTTCGAGTTCGGCGAACGCGACCGGGTACTCCGGTACGACACCGCGCAGCCCCTGGAAGTAGATCTCGTTCTGGAAGTCGCCGAACCCCATGTGCGCTGCCCTTCTGTGCCGTCGGTTCGCTGTGGGGACGCGCTCCACGGCGAATGCGGCTTCACTGTATGCGTAACCTCCGGTACCGCGCCACGCCGTCCTGGGGCGCGCCGCGCGACGGCCGCCGCCTGTTCCCGGCCCGGAATGCCGGCTGCGGCCCGATGTGCGCTCGTCAGCGCTCGCACGGCACAATGGTGCGTGACGAGTCGGTCGGGCGACCGCGTCGACGGGAACGGGCACGGCTGTGCCGCTGCCCGTCGCCGAGGAAAGTCCGGACTCCACAGAGCAGGGCGGTTGTTAACGGCAACCCGGGGTGACCCGCGGGACAGTGCCACAGAAAACAGACCGCCGGCGGTCTCTCCGGAGGTCCGCCGGTAAGGGTGAAACGGTGCGGTAAGAGCGCACCAGCGCCCCGGGTGACCGGGGCGGCTCGGTAAACCCCGCCCGGAGCAAGGTCGAAGGTCGCACTCTCGCGAGTGCGGCTGCGCAGGTGCCCGAGGGCTGCTCGCCCGAGCCTGCGGGTTGGCCGCTCGAGGTGCCCGGTGACGGTGCACCCAGATGGATGGTCGCCTCCCGGTGCGAACCGGGAACAGGATCCGGCTTACAGACCGACTCGTCCCCTCCGGGGTTCCCTCATCCGAGCTGTTTCCGTGGAGCGACCGTGCGGCGCTGGACGCGTTTCGCGGAGCGGGCGTTTCCGGTGAGCAAGGCGCGATGATCCGCGAAGCGCAGGTCACCGAGTTCACGGTCGGCGACGAGACCCTTCTGCGCTGACCGGCCTTCCCGGTTAGCGCGCGCAGCCCTCGCCGTTGTCCGGATGTTCGGTCGGATTCGGGTACGGCCCGTTGCGCAGGGTTTCGTGCAAGGCGTCCGAGACCGCCGCCAGATCGGCGCCGGTGCGCTGGAAAGCCCGGGCGAGCGCCGAACTCGGGTGACGTAGCGATGCGAGGACGAGATGTTCGGTGTCGAGGGCGGTGTGGCCGGCCTCGCGCGCGATCCCGGCGGCTTCGTCCAGTGCGCGTCGCAGGCCGGGGGCGTGCGGTAGCGGTTCCGCGGTCATGCGTTCATGATCTCCCGTGCCGAGCACTTCAGCGCCTATTTCGCGACTATTCGGCAACGGCGGTTCGGCCGCGGGCCGGTCGGCGCCGGGCTCGCTCCTACGGGTGCAGCGGTGTGCGCCGGGGGCGCACGATGCGGTGGGTGATTTTCCAGCCGGCGCCGATGCGCTGGATGGTGTCCTCGTAGGTGACACTGCCGACCGTGCCGTCGGCCATGACGGCGAAGCCCTTGGACAGGGCGCGGACGGCGCCGTCGGCGACCTCGTTGACGACGATGTTGGTGACGTGGTGGGCGACGGGGTTGTTCTCGCCCAGTGCGAGCGCGGCGTCTCGGCAGGCGGGGATGCCGACCAGGACGCCGCCGCCCAGGGCGGTGACGTCGTAGACGACGTCCTCGGCGAACAGTGCGGGCCACCCATCGAAATCGCCGTTGTCGGTCAGGTGGCCGTGCAGGTTGGTCAGATCGGTGATCGCGAAGCGATCGTCCGCTGACAGCATGTCGGGTCCTCCGGCGGTCGGGGAGTGATCAGCGGAAACCGGTGTCGGCGGCCCAGGGTTCGAGCTCGTCCAGATCGGCGAGGCGCTGGGTCAGGGTGGCGCGGATGCCGGCGAATGCCTCGGGGCCGAGCGGCAGCCGCAACGGCGGTTCGTCCATGGCGACCGCGTGCAGAATAGCCTCGGCGGCTCGGGCCGGATCGCCGGGCTGTGCGCCGTCCTGAGCCCGGAAGCGCTCTCGTTCCTCGGCGAAGATCGGTGCGTATTCGGGCATCGGTTCGGCCCATTGGATGGACCGGCCGGCGAAGTCGGTGCGGAACGGTCCCGGCTCCACGATGGTCACCTTGATGCCGAACGGCGCGACCTCGTACGACAAACCTTCCGACAGTCCTTCGACCGCGAATTTGCTGAGTGCGTAAGGGGTTCCGCCGAGGCGGGCACGCACCCCGCCGACCGAGGACAGCTGCACGATATGCCCGCTGCGCTGGGCCCGCATGAGCGGCAGTACCGCCTTGGTGACCGAAATCAGGCCCCAGACATTGGTTTCCATCAGGGTGCGCAGTTGCTCGTCGTCGCATTCCTCGAGCGCGCCGCGCAGTCCGTATCCGGCGTTGTTGACCAGAACGTCGATGCGGCCGAACCGAACTCGCGCCTCCTCGACCGCCGCGGTGATCGACGCCGTATCGGTGACGTCCAGCTGTGCGACGAGCGCCCGCTCCGGATCGCGATCGCGAAGCTCGGCAAGGGATTCGGTGTTGCGCGCGGTGGCGACCACACTGCCGCCCTCGGCCAGCACCGCCTCCGCGATCGCACGGCCGAAGCCGCTGCCGGCGCCGGTGATGAACCAGACGTGATCGGTGGTCATGGTGGAGGCCTCCTGTGTCGGATCGTCGTCGAAGCCGGGCCTTGCGACCGCATGCGGTGCCCGCGGCGGCCCGCCGGCACCGGGTGCGGTCGCGCGATGATCAGCCGGCGGGGTTGATCACCAGAATCTGGGCCCAGTAGGCCGCCTGCTCGGGACCGACGAGAGGCAGCAGGTAGTCGAAGACGATGGACGACATGCGGTGTGGAACTCCTTGTACTCGAGGAACTATTACTCGACGACTCTCGCCGCGCGGCGCACTCTCGTTACTGCACGGACCCCCGAATCCGTGGGTACGCCGTGGCCTGTCACCATCGGCAACAGTAACAGCGCGCTCCGACAGTCGCAGGCCCAGCGGAAAACGGACTCGACGGGGGGATTCGGCGTACGGTAGCGTGATCTGGACGTAGGTCCGAGTCGCGTGAGTTATGACTGTTCGCTCTGAATGGTGTGATATTTCCTTCCGGAATGATCCGGTTCGACGACCGTTGCGTGCCGTGCGCGATCCGATTCGTCGACCCCCGTTGCGCTCGGAGAGACCGCATTGCCGCCGTCGCGGTGGGCGAGCGCGAAATAGCAGGCACCGACGGTTCGCGCCGTCCCCGCCTCGGTTGACGCCCGGTCCGGTGAGCGGGCGCATTCCCGGCAAATGCGGGCGAATCGGCTGGTCTCGGCGTGTCCCGTGCGACGAACCGCCCCGGAGTGGCCGGAACCGTGATCGACGTCATACAGTGTTGGCCGTTGGAAGTGTCACTGCCGGGGGCGGCGGTGACTATGGGTGCTACGAGTGTCGGAAAGCAGGTTCTGTATATATGCGAGTAGTTCGCAAGTTGGCGGCCGGTGCATTGATCGCCGCAGCTGCGTCGGGTTTGGCGGTGCTGGGCGCGGGATCGGCGTCCGCGGTCGCGGTCACTCCGCTGCCGGGTGGCGTCCAGGTGGACCTCAGCCCGGGTGACACCCAGTGGGTCCACCAGTCCCACGTCGGCCAGACGATCGCGGTGCTGCCGCACCCGTCGGCGGCCTCGTTCGGCCAGGCTCTCGATGCCGCGGCGACCCTGTCGTCGCAGTACCCCGACGGCCGCGTCGTCTTCACCGTGTACGGTCCGTTCGATCAGCTGAACGGCACCATGCTGGCGCTCAAGTAAGGTTCAGCGCCCCGCGTGGAACTGCATCCCAGGATCGTCTCGGCACCGGTGGACTTCGGTGTCGTGCGATCCGAATTCGGACTCGCCTCGGAATATCCGTCCGAGGCGGTCTCGGAGGCCCGCGACGCAGTCGATGCGTTCGCGGGCGTCCGGGCCGATCGCACCGACATCCCGTTCGTGACGATCGACCCACCCGGCGCCATGGATCTCGACCAGGCGCTGCATCTCGAACGCACCCCGACCGGATTCCTGCTGCATTACGCCATCGCCGATGTGGGTGCGGTGGTCACGCCCGACGGCGCGATCGCGCGGGAATCCTTGGTAAGAGGTCAAAGCTTCTATCTCCCCGACGGCACCGTGCCGCTGCATCCGCCGGTGCTCTCGGAAGGGTCGGCCAGTCTGCTGCCCGGCGCGGTTCGTCCGGCCGCCCTGTGGACCATCGACTGCGACGACAAGGCAGAGCCGCAACGCTTCTCGGTGCAGCGCGCCCTGGTTCGTTCCCGCGCCCGCCTCGACTATCCCGGCGTCCAGGCCGACGCCGACGCCGGCCGCCTGCATCCCTCGATCGCCGCACTGCCGGAATTCGGCCGCCTGCGCATCGAGGCCGGTCTGGCCCGCGGCGCGATCGAACTGCGGCTGCCCGCGCAATCGGTGATTCCCGACGGCCGCGACCACGACACCGAACACTGGCAGTTGGCGGTCGAACCGCGCACCGCCGCCGACGACTGGAACGAACAGGTCTCCCTGCTCACCGGCATCTGCGCGGCCCGAATCATGCTGGCGGACAACGGTTCCGACGCCCGCATCGGGCTACTGCGCACCATGCCCGCGCCGCCGGCCTCCGCGATCGCGTCCATGCGCCGCACCGCCGCCGCGCTCGGCGTGCGCTGGCCGGCCGGAATGCCGGTCGGCCGGATGCTGGCCGGACTGGATCCCAACACCCCCGCCGCGCTGGTGCTCAACTCCGAGGCGACCAGCCTGCTGCGCGGCGCGTCCTACACCGTGCTCGACGGCGAAACACCGGATGTGGTGCAGCACAGCGGCATCGGCGCGGCCTACGCCCATGTGACGGCGCCGCTGCGCCGCCTCGCCGACCGGTACGCCACCGAAATCTGCCTGGCTCGCTGCGCCGGCACCCCCGTACCGCACTGGGTGCGCGACGGACTCGGCGCCGCCGCGGACACGATGCGGCGCAGCGACGCCGTCGGCGGCAAACTCGAACGCGCGTGCATCGATCTCACCGAATCCACCGTTCTCGCACCACGTCTGGGCGACATCTTCGAGGCGGTGGTCATCCGCGAGGGCAACGGCAACCGATCCGCCGAAATCTTCGTCGCCGACCCGCCGGTGCTCGCCAAATGCACCGGCTCGCCGCCGGAGGGCCAGCGGGTGCGGGTCCGCCTGGACATCGCGGACCCCGACAAACGCGTGGTGGGCTTCAGCTTTCCGGCGGAGTGAGTTGCTCGTCGCCGGTGCCTCGCTGGGGATCGAGCCACGGCATCCGGCTCACCAACTGGTCCCGAAGGTGTGTCAAACGGGCGATGCGCTCGTTCAGCTCCGCCACCCGCGGCGGCCCGACCACCGCGTATCCCGAGGCGCAGCGGGGTTCGTAAGGAAAGACGTCGGGAAGCTCCCGGTCCAGATAAGGAGCGAAAGCACGCACATCCTCGACCGTGAATCCGAGGCGAAGCAGTTCGCGGATGTTGCCTACCCTGGCCACCGCCTTCTCCTCGTACTCTCGGTATCCCGCGGCGGTGCGCCCGGACGTGAGTAGTCCCTGTTCTTCGTAGAAGCGCAGCGCCCGCGTCGTCACTCCGGTGCGGGCCGCCAGTTCGCCGATCAACATCGCGCGTATCCTCTCCGCCGTCTCACGTGGTGCTCAACGCGCCAGCCGCACCACAACCTTCCCGGTGTAGCGCCCCCGGACCGTATCCAGCAGTGCCCGCGGCGCGTTCTCGAGCCCGTCGACGACGGTTTCGGTCCGCACGATGTTTCCCGCTGCCGTCCACTCCCGCAGTTTCCGGCCGAACTCCGGGGCCAGGTCGAAGTGATCGATAGTGCTGAATCCGCGCAACGTCAATCGCTTGCCGATCACCGCCAACAGATCACCCGGACCGCCGTCCGGCTCGCCACCGGCCCGCTGCCTGGCCAAAGCGCCACAGAGCGCGATGCGGCCGCCGGGATTCATCGCCTCGATCGCCGCCCGCAACTGGGCTCCGCCGACATTGTCGAAATACACGTCCACGCCGTCGGGCGTCGCGGCTCGCAGCCGATCGACGAAGGGATCGTCGTGGTAGTCGACAGCGGCGTCGTAACCCAGCTCCTCGATGATGTGGGCGGCCTTCCGCGGTGAGCCGACGCTGCCGACCACACGGCCGGCGCCGAGCAGCCGCGCGATCTGCCCGGCCAGGCTCCCCGTGGCGCCTGCGGCGCTGGAGACGAAGACGGTATCGCCGCGGCGCAGTTCGGCGGCGACGGTCAGCCCGACGTAGGCGACCAGGCCGAAGCCGAGGTATCCGGACGGCGAGGGATAGGCGTCGGGATCTACCACCCGCACCGTCCCCGCGTCGGCGAGAGCGTGTTCCCGCCAGCCGAGCCGATGCAGGACCACGGCGCCCTCGGGCACCGCCGGATCACCTGATTCGATCACCTCGCCGATCGCGTCCCCGGACAGGGTTTCACCGATCTCGAAGGGCGGCAGGGGAATTCCGGGAAAGGCGCCGATTTGCATCAGGCTTCCGGGGTCGATGGACATGAAGAGATTGCGGATCAGTACCTGGCCGGCCGCCGGTGCCGGCATCGGATGGTCGACCGTTCGGAAATCGGTGAGTTCGGGGAACCCGCCGGGGCGGGCGGCCAGGTGGATCGAGCGGGTGGTGGCGATAGTGGACGTCATACCGCCGACCGTAGGGATTGACGTATGCGTGAAGGTCAAGCCCGATCAGGACAGGTAGTCATAGTTCGAGAATTCGATGAGGGACGGGTACTGGGCGAGGGCGGTGCGGGCGGCTTCCACTTCGGCGGCGCACAGCAATTCGTAGGGGGCGGTATCGGCGCCGTGGCCGCGCACGACTTCGGCGCGGGCGGTGATGGTGGCCAGCGCCTCGATGGCGTCGCGGTGATCGCCCAGGACGCCCTGCACCTCCTTCGCGCGGCGGGCCAGGTCCTCGGCGGGGCCGTCCAGGATATCGGTGGCCGCTTCGGCGCTGTAGCGTAACCGCTTGGCGGCCTTGCGGATATCGTGCAGTGCCTCGACGCGGTCGGCCTCCTCGACGTCTCGTTCCGCGTCGACGCGTGTTTTCAGCCGGCGCAGATCCGCGCGCACCGCTGCCCTGAACACGCGGTCGGCATCGCGGCGGGCGGCTTTGCGGCGCAGCGGCGGATCGGTGCGCAGGCCGACCACCCGCGCACGCAGCAGGGCGTAGCGCTCACCGTCGAGTTCGCGCAGCACGGTTCGGTGGGCGTCGGTGTAGGCCGCGCGTTCCGTGCTCACCAGCCGACGGCCGAGGTGGCGCTGGACGTCGGGATATTCGTCCAGCAGCGCGGCGAATCGGTCGGCGCGCACCTCGGCGTCGCGGGCGATGCCGAGCAACCCTGCCAGCCAACGCAATTCATCGCGGATGGCATCTATCTCGTCGCGGTGGAAGACCTTCCGATACGAGCGCAGCACCGACCGCAACCGGCGGGTGGCGACCCGCATCTGATGTACCGAATCCGATTCGTCGGCGCGGACCTTCGGCTCCGCGGCCAGCAGCCGGTCCACGTCCTCGCCGAGGGCGGCGACGACGGCGGGACCGGCTGCCCCGCTCATCGCCGAGCCCGGAATTCGTCGGTGGCCTCGATCAGATGATGCGTGGTGCCGGGTTCGGCCGCGGCATGTCCGGCATCGGCCACCAGATGCAGTCGCGACCCGGGCCAGGCCCGATGCAGATCCCAGGCACTGACCGCCGGGCAGACGACATCGTGGCGGCCCTGCACGATCACCGCCGGAATATGCGCGACCCGGTCGATATCGCGCAGCAGCTGGCCCTCTTCGAGGAATCCGCCGTGCACGAAGTAGTGGTTCTCGATGCGGGCGAAGGCCAGGGCGAAGCGGGGTTCGGCGGATTCGGCGACCCGTTCCGGTTGCGGCAGCAGCGAACTCGTCGCGCCCTCCCAACTGGACCACGCCACCGCGGCGGCGGTCGCCACCTCGTCGTCGGGGGAGTGCAGCAGCCGGTGATAGGCCGCCACCAGATCCCCGTCGCGCTCGTCCGCCGGAATCGGCGCCAGGTACTTCTCCCACTCGTCGGGATAGACGAATCCGGCGGCACCGTTGTAGTACCAGTCGATTTCCTTGCGCCGCAGCAGGAAAACGCCTCGCAGCACCATCTCCGTGACACGCTCGGGGTGGGTCTGGGCGTAGGCCAGCGCCAGTGTCGAACCCCAGGATCCGCCGAAAACCTGCCAGCGCTCGATACCCAGATGGGTGCGCAGCCGCTCGATATCGGCGACCAGATGCCAGGTGGTGTTGATCTCCAGGCTCGCCCCGTCGGCCACGTGCGGCGTCGAACGCCCGCAGCCGCGCTGATCGAACAGCACGATCCGGTAGGCGGCGGGATCGAAGAACTGCCGGTGCGTCGAATTGGTGCCGCCACCCGGGCCCCCGTGCAGGAAGACCACCGGTTTGCCCTCGGGGTTGCCCGACTCCTCCCAGTAGAGGTGCTGCCCGTCACCGACGTCGAGCATGCCCTCGCGATAGGGCTCCAGCGGCGGGTACAGGGTGCGCATCAGAAGGCGATTCCCGAGGCGAGATCGGGCAGCTCCAGCGCTTGCAGCGCCTGAGTACGAGTATCCGAGCAGGTCTTGGTGGTGATCCGGTCCACCACGGCCTTGTCGCCGAGCACCGCGAGGTTGATGCCGCCGTTCTCCGCGGCCCACTGGTGCACCGTGATGTTGAGCGCCACCTTCCCTAGCGTCGGGCCCTGCACCCGCCAATCCGACAGCTGCGGGGAGATGGCGTCGCACAGCTTCTGCGCGACCGGGTCGGGAACCTGCACGGGACTGGTCTGGCCCGGTTTGGCGGTGACGCCGGCCGAACCGCTGGGACGCGCGGGCGTCGACGTCGCCGAGGCGCCGGATTTCTCGGGCCCGGCCGAACCCGTGCTTGCGCCACCACATCCGGCGACCAGCGCGACGGCCAGCGCCGCACCGACGGCGAGCGCTCCGCGAGTCATCCAACGGCTCTGCGACATCTGTTCCCTTTGTTCGATTCCGGAGTTCATCCGAAGTTCCTGCTGTGGACCTACGAGTCTGCCACCTCGCCGCGGGTGCCCGCGTGGCTCAGGCGAAGTTCGCGCGCAGCTGGTCCAGCATCTCGGTGACGAAGGGCGCGAACCGTTCGGCCGGTCGGCCCGGTGCGGTGTCGATGGTCAGCCACGAATGCAGAGTGGTCAGGGGCGCCAGGCGTTCGGCCAGCTCTACTTCGCGGTCGGTGACGGTAGCCAGTTCACGCCAGGCGTCGAAATAGGCCGCTCGGTGCGGGTCCCGGAACGTGCGCACGGACAGGAAGGGATGGGTGAGCAGTGCATCGCCCCAGTCGAACACCGCGGCGGTGGTGCGGAAGACGTGGCCCGGATACAGGTCGTTGTGTTCCACACTCAGCCGGTCGTACTGCGCGAGTTCGGCAGCGGCCGACTCGATCGCGTGCTCCAGACCCGGGGGGCGATCGGCGAAATGGCGGTAGACCTCGATCAGGCGTGCCGGAGGCAGGTATGGAGTTCCGGTGTCGCGCAACGACTCCGCGTGCGTGCACAGGGTGTGCTGCAGGGCCGCATAGGAGCGCAGCACCGATTCCCAGCCCGGCGGCCGCGGCGGCGGCGCGTCGGTGCCGTCGGATGCGAACTGCCGGTCGAGCGGTCCGGTGCGCATGGTCTCGCCACCGTCGCGGCCGAGGAACCACCCGTTCTCACGTTGTACCGCAAGGGGTTTCGGTGCCGCGCCCGGAACGAGCCGGTCCAGCGCCTCCAGCAGCGGGCCCTCGTGGGCGAACGCACGCGCACTCGCCTTCGCCCAGACGGCTCCGCGGTCGGTGTCGATGCGCGCGAGCAGCGTCCAGTCCCGGCGCCGCATCTCGTGCGCGCCGGCCACGGTCAGTCCCAGCTTCCCGAGTTCCGCGGTGGCCCAGTCGATCAGCGGTCGCAGTGGCTGATCGCCCACCGATACAGGCGCGTTCACCGAGACAACCTAACCTGCTCAGCGATCGTCGGTGCGGTCGGCCGAAGCCGGTCTCGCACAGCCGATCACAGCGTCAGGTACTCGCCCAGCTCCCACGGCGTGACCTGGGCGCGGTAGGTGGCCCACTCGTGGCGCTTGTTGCGCAGGAAGAAGTCGAACACGTGCTCGCCCAGCGTTTCGGCGACCAGCTCCGACCGTTCCATCGCCCGCAGCGCCTCGTCCAGGGTCGAGGGCAGCTCGCGGAAGCCCATCGCGCGACGTTCGGCGGTGGTCAGCGACCACACGTCGTCCTCGGCCTCGGGTGGCAGCGTGTACCCCTTCTCGATGCCGCGCAGGCCCGCGGCCAGCAGCACCGCGAAGGCCAGGTACGGATTGCAGGCGGAATCAGGGCTGCGGATCTCGACCCGCCGCGAGGACTGCTTGTTCGGCGTGTACATCGGAACGCGGACCAGCGCCGAACGATTCGACCGGCCCCAGGACGCGGCGGTCGGCGCTTCGCCGCCGTGGATCAGGCGCTTGTAGGAGTTCACCCACTGGTTGGTGACGGCGCTGATCTCGTTGGCGTGTTCGAGAATGCCCGCGATGAACGCGCGCGCGGTCTCGGACAGGTTGTTCGGGTCGTCGGGATCGGCGAAGGCGTTGTGCTCACCTTCGAACAGGCTCATGTGGGTGTGCATGGCCGAACCCGGGTGGTCGGAGAAGGGTTTGGGCATGAACGACGCCCGCACGCCTTCGTCGATGGCGACCTCTTTGATGAGGTAGCGGAAGGTCATCACATTGTCGGCCATCGACAGCGCGTCGGCGTAGCGCAGGTCGATCTCCTGCTGGCCGGGCGCACCCTCGTGGTGGCTGAACTCCACCGAGATGCCCATCGATTCGAGCGCGTCGATGGCGTGGCGGCGGAAGTTCGGCGCCTCGTCGTGCACGGCCTGGTCGAAGAAGCCGCCGTTGTCGGCGGGTACCGGGCGGCCGTCCTTGAGTGCGGAACGGATCAGGAAGAATTCGATCTCCGGATGCACGTAGCAGCTGAAGCCCAGGTCACCGGCCTTGTTCAGCTGCCGGCGCAGCACGTGGCGCGGATCGGCCCACGACGGCGATCCGTCGGGCATCGCGATATCGCAGAACATGCGCGCCGAATGCTGATGGCCCTTGCTGGTGGACCAGGGCAGCACCTGGAACGTCGACGGATCGGGCTTGGCGACCATATCGGCCTCCGACACCCGCGCGAAGCCCTCGATCGCCGAGCCGTCGAATCCGATGCCCTCCTCGAAGGCGCCTTCCAGCTCCGCGGGGGCGATCGCCACCGACTTCAGATATCCCAGGACGTCGGTGAACCAGAGTCGCACGAAGCGGATGTCCCGCTCCTCGAGCGTCCGCAGCACGAATTCCTTCTGGCGATCCATACGCGCGAGCGTAGGCACCCGCGGTTAAATCCGTGTTACATCGTGCAACAACCGCCGGTCCGCATGTGTGGCGTCAGCCGCAGGTGAGCCCTTGCGGCGGTGTCTTCAGGTCCGTGAGGTAGGCGAACACGGCATCGTCGACGCACGGCACGCCGCCGGAGAGGAACGCGGTGTGCCGGGTTCCCTTGTTGGTGATCAGTGCCGCGCCCAGCTGATGGGCCAGATCGACACCGGCCTGATACGGCGTGGCCGGATCCGCGGTCGTGGAGATGACCACGGTCTCGGGCAGGCCCGGTGCGGAAATGTTGTGCGGGGAGCCGCTGTTGGGCACGGGCCAGAACGCGCACATCTCGAGCGGCGCCTGCCCGGTGGCGTGGCCGTCGTCGAGGAACGGGGCAACCTTGCGGTATTCCGCGTCCTGCTTATCGGTTTCGCCGCGATCCTTGATGGCCGGATCGTCGACGCAGTGGATGGCCAGGAACGCGTCCTGCGAATTGTCGTAGCTGCCGTCCTTACTGCGGCCGTCGTAGAGATCGGCGAGCTGCAGCAGGATGTCGCCCTTGCCCTTGGCCAGCTGAGCCAGGCCCGCGCTCAGCACATTCCAGCTGTCCTCGGCGTAGAGGGTGTTCTGCACACCGGTGACGGCGTCGCTGTAGGTGAGGCCGCGGCCGTCGCGGGTCTCGGCCGGGTGGTCCCAGAGCGGGTTGACCAGATCGTGGAAGCGGGCCACCGCCTGGGTCGCGTCCTGGCCGAGCGGGCAGTCCGGTTTGCTCGCACAGTCGGCGGCGTAGGCGTCGAACGCCTTCTGGAATCCGGCGGCCTGCTGCACCGATTCCTTCTCCGGATCGGCGTCCGGATCGAGTGCCCCGTCGAGCACCATGGCCCGCACCTTGTCCGGGAACTTCTCGGCGTAGGTGTAGCCGAGCCGGGTGCCGTAGGAGTAGCCGACGTAGTTCAATTTGTCGTCGCCGAGCACCCCCCGGATGATGTCCATGTCCTGCACGACCTCGCGGGTGCCGACGTGGGCGAGGAATTCGTTGCCGGTCTTCTCGGTGCAGTGCGCCGCGAAATCCTTGTTCTCCTGCTCGGCGGCCGCGATGCCGGCGGGCGTGTAGTCCTTGGGCGGTTCGGCGCGCTGCTGATCCCACTGCTGCCCGGTCAGGCATGCGATCAGCGGCGTGGACGCGCCGACGCCGCGCGGGTCGAAACCGATCCGGTCGAACCGCTGCGCGAGCGGGGTGTCCTGGCCCTGCGCGGCCATCCACAGTCCGGCCTGGCCGGGACCGCCCGGGTTGAACAGCAGCGATCCGATGCGTTGCCCGGTCGCCTTGATCCGGGAGACCGCGATCTGCGCGGTCGCGCCCTCGGGTTTGTCGTAGTCGATCGGTACCGAGATGTGCGTGCATTCGGTGCCCTGCGGGAACCGGGTCGAGGAATCGCCGAATCCGTCACAGCTACCCCACGAAGGAACCTGGGTGTAGTACTTCTGCAGCGCGGCCGGACTCGGCGCGGACGGCTGGGCGACGGGGTGATTCTTCGACGTCGACGAGCAGGCGGCGGCCACACACATCAGGGCCACCGCGGCTGCGACGCGACCGGATCGCGACAAGGACATGCGCGCCATCCTTCCATCTCCGCCTGTGATCATTGCGGGTGTCCGCGGCAGCCTCCGTGGTGACGCGGGCTGCCTCCTCCGGCCGCGTCGCTTTCACCGCGTGTGACGAATCCCATCTCTGCCACGCCTTAAAAGCGGCCGTGCCGCGGTGGCAGACTGGACGGGTCATAGCAACCCGGGGACCCGGTCGGGCCTCGAGGACAGACGAAAGGGACGATGATGTCCGCTGCTCAGGACAATCCTGCTTCCGAAACCACCGCCTACGGCGCCGCACCGACAACTTCCCGGCGGAAGACGCGAGTACAGCACCTGCAGCAATGGAAATCCGCGGGCGAGAAGTGGGCGATGCTGACCGCCTACGACTACTCCACCGCGAAGCTGTTCGAAGAGGCCGGCATCCCCGTGCTGCTGGTCGGCGATTCGGCGGCCAATGTGGTCTACGGCTACGACACCACCGTGCCGATCACGATCGAGGAACTGCTGCCACTGGTACGGGGCGTGGTCCGCGGCGCGCCGCACGCCCTGGTGGTGGCCGACCTGCCGTTCGGCAGCTACGAGGGCTCTCCGGAACAGGCGCTGGCCAGCGCCACCCGCTTCATGAAGGAGGGGGGTGCGCACGCGGTGAAACTCGAAGGCGGAGAACGCGTTTCCGAGCACATCGCCCGGCTCACCGCCTCCGGCATCCCGGTGGTGGCGCATATCGGTTTCACCCCGCAGAGCGTCAACACCCTCGGCGGCTACCGCGTGCAGGGCCGCGGTGACGGCGCCGAACAGCTGATCGCCGACGCCATCGCGGTGCAGGAGGCCGGAGCCGTGGCCGTGGTGATGGAGATGGTGCCCGCCGAGCTGGCCGGTCAGGTCACCCACAAGCTGACCATCCCGACCGTCGGCATCGGCGCCGGCAGCGACTGCGACGCCCAGGTCCTGGTCTGGCAGGACATGGCCGGCTACACCAGCGGCAAGACGGCCAAGTTCGTCAAGCGCTTCGGCCGCGTGGGCGACGAATTGCGCAGCGCCGCGGCGGAATACGCGCGCGAGGTAGCGCAGGGGACCTACCCGGGACCGGAACACAGCTTCTGAGCGAAGGGTCGGCCGCGTGCTGTCGCGCGGTCGACCCCGTTCACCGTGGACGCCGATGCCGTGTCCGCCCCTGCGGTGGGCGGCTCGGGGCTTTCGGTCCGCGCGACCGCCGGGGCTCATCAGTCCCGGGACGCCCACAGCTCGCCGGGGCCCGTCGGTGAGAGGCCGCGTTCCGACGGCCTCCCCGCGGCGGAATCGGTTCCGTGGTCGACATCGGCTCAGGGCTCCCTCCACCACCTGTGAACAGGCAACTTCCGCATGCTCGGCCGTAACGGTAATTTGAGAGAATGGTCCGGCCACCGACTGCACGTCCCGCAGTGCCCGGTGCCGGTCGGCTGGGATTGCTGGAGCCGACGGCAGCCGCGTCGTTACGAGAGCTCGCCTGGGACAACGTCGACAGTGTTGCGTTGCTGTGGGCGTTGTCGCGGTCGCCGGATGCCGATCTGGCGTTGCTGACCCTGATCCGCCTGCGCGAGGCGCTCGGGTCCGATTGGGCCGCATTGGATTCAGCGGTGCGCACCGATCTGTCGTTGCGTGGCAGACTGTTCGCGCTGATCGGCTCGTCGAGCGCGTTCGCCGATCATCTGGTCGCGGATCCGGGGAGCTGGCAGCTGCTGCGGCGGGAACTGCCGAGCACGCGAGAGATCCTCGACGATCTGCTCGACGCGGTCGGCGCCACGCCCGAGACGGGGCCGAACGCCGCCCCGATGCTCTACCGGGCCACCCACGCCGGACCCGACGCGATCGCCTTGCTGCGCAAGCGATATCGCGATCAGCTGATGGTGCTGGCCGCCCACGATCTGGCCGCCACCGTCGAGAACGAACCGGTGCTGCCGTATCAGCAGGTCGGCAATCATCTCACCGATCTCGCCGACGCCGCACTCACCGCCGCGCTCTCGGTGGCGGTGGCGCGGATCTGCCCCGACGAGCCGGTTCCGGTCCGGCTGGCGGTGGTCGCGATGGGCAAATGCGGTGCGCGCGAACTGAATTACGTCTCCGACGTGGACGTGGTGTTCGTCGCCGAACCCGCCGACACCACCGCGACCAGGCTGGCCGCGGAGATGATGGGTATCGCCGGCAGCGCGTTCTTCGACGTCGATGCCGCGTTGCGCCCGGAAGGCAAGGCCGGGGCGCTGGTGCGCACCCTGGATTCGCACATCACCTACTACAAGCGCTGGGCGCGCACCTGGGAATTCCAGGCGCTGCTGAAGAACCGCCCCGCCACCGGCGATCTGGAACTCGGCAGGCAGTACGGCGAGGCGCTGATGCCGATGGTGTGGAGCGCCTCGGAACGACCGGATTTCGTCTCCGACGTGCAGGCGATGCGGCGCCGGGTCGAGAGCCTGGTGCCCGAGGACATGCGCGAGCGCGAACTCAAGCTCGGCCACGGCAGTCTGCGCGACGTCGAATTCGCGGTGCAGCTGCTGCAGTTGGTGCACGGTAAGGCCGACGAATCGCTGCACGTGCCGGGCACGGTCGAGGCGCTGACCGCGCTGGCCGCGCGCGGCTACGTGGGCCGCGACGATGCCGCCAACCTCACCGCCTCCTACGAATTCCTGCGCCTGCTCGAGCACCGCCTGCAACTGCAGCGGCTCAAGCGCACCCATACCTTGCCCGCACCCGACGACGAGGAGGGGATGCGCTGGCTCGCCCGCGCCGCGCATATGCGTCCCGACGGACGCCAGGACGCGGTCGGGGTGCTGCGCAGCGAGATCAAGCGCAACACCGTGCGGGTGCGCCGGCTGCACGCGAAGCTGTTCTACCGCCCGCTGCTGGAATCGGTGGCTCGCCTCGACGCCGCCGCGTTGCGGCTGAGTCCACAGGCCGCGGTCCGCCAGCTCGCGGCCCTCGGCTACGCCGCCCCGGAGAACGCCCTCGGCCACCTCAAGGCACTCACCGGCGAGGTGGGACGCAAGGGCCGGATCCAGGCGCTGCTGTTGCCGACGCTGCTCGAATGGCTCGGGGACACACCGAATCCCGATGCCGGGTTGCTGGCCTACCGGCGGGTGTCCGAGGGCCTCGACGACCAGATCTGGTTTCTGCGCGAACTCCGCGACGAGGGTGCGATCGCGCAGCGGCTGATGATCGTGCTGGGCTCCTCGGCCTATCTGCCCGATCTGCTGATCAACGCGCCCGAAACCATCCGGATGTTCGCCGACGGACCGGACGGGCCGCTGCTGCTGACCCCGAAGGCCGAGGATGTGCGCTCCAGCATTCTGGCCGGCGCCGCCCGCTACGACGATCCCAGACGGGCCGTCGCCACCGCCCGCTCGCTGCGCCGCCACGAGCTGGCCCGCATCGCCTCCGCCGACGTGCTCGGCATGCTGGAGGTGCCGCGTGTGTGCCGGGCGCTGTCGTGGGTGTGGGTCGCGGTGCTCGAGGCGTCGCTGCAGGCCGTGATCCGGGCCTGGGAGGCCGAACACGAAGCGCCGGCGCCCGCGGACTTCGCGGTGATCGGTATGGGCCGGCTCGGCGGGATGGAACTGGGCTACGGGTCCGACGCCGATGTGCTGTTCGTCTGCGATCCGCGCCCCGGCGCGGACGAGACGGTCGCGGTGAAGTGGGCGATCAGCGTGGCCGAACAGGTGCAACGGCTCCTCGGCGCGCCCAGTACCGATCCGCCGTTGCAGGTGGACGCCGGACTGCGGCCCGAGGGCCGCAACGGTGCGCTGGTCCGCACCCTGGCCGCGTATCGCGCCTACTACCAGCAGTGGGCGCAGCCGTGGGAAGTGCAGGCGCTGCTGCGCGCGCATCAGGTCGCCGGCAACGAGGAGCTGGGTCTGCGGTTCCTGCATTCGATCGATCCGGTCCGCTATCCCAAGGGCGGTGTCTCCGAGGACGCCGTGCGCGAGATCCGGCGGATCAAGGCGCGGGTCGACTCCGAGCGTCTGCCGCGTGGCGCGAATCCGGCCACGCACACCAAACTCGGCCGCGGTGGTCTCGCCGATATCGAGTGGACCGTGCAGCTGCTGCAACTGCAGCACGCGCACGAGGTGCCCGATCTGCACAACACCTCCACTCTCGAATGTCTCGCTGTGATCGAACGCGAGAAGCTGCTCGACGCCCTCGACGTCGAGCTGCTGCGCGATGCCTGGCTGACCGCGACCAAGGCCCGCAACGCCCTGGTCCTGGTGCGCGGCAAACCCGCCGATCAGCTGCCCGGGCCCGGACCGTTGCTCTCGGCCGTGGCCCGGGTCGCGGGCTGGCCGACCGATGACGGCAGCGAATTCCTCGACCACTACATGCGGGTCACGAGGCGGGCGAAAACGGTCGTCGAGCGCGTCTTCGGCGGGTGAGCGGGGCGTAGGTCCTTCGCGGTGGGGTGCCTCCTGGACCCGGGGACGTGTGATCGCTCACGGGGCGATAAGCGGCGTTTTCGGGGACCGGCGGTGAATTCTCGCGCTACGGGCGGTTGCGGGCCGAAAACGTGTTGCGGGGAACAGACCGGGCGCGATATCGGTTGATACGGAGTGTGCTGTGCCGTCGTCACCGCGCGAGGGGCCTCGCAGAGCCGGAACGAGCGTTCCGCATACTGTATCGGTACGCGACCATTCGGGAGGACCGCCATGGTGAGGATGTTCGTGGACGTGCGCTACGCCCACCTGCTCAACGGCACACGCCATGCACTGTGTGATCGGAGACGATGATGGCTGAACTCAATTCGGCCGTCACCGGTTACCGCACCTATCGGCACGCCACCCTGAATCCGACCCGCGCTGTGCGGGTTCCGCTGATCGTGGTGCTGTTGCTGGTCGGGTTGGTGCTGCTCTACGCCGCCGACCGTGCCTCCCGCGAAGGTGTCAACCGGGGCTGGTTCGTGGCGGTGTCGCTGTCGGGCCTGTTCGTGGCGCGCGGTCTGCATCTGCGGCGGCCGATCACGCTGCCGCATTTCACCGTCGCGGTGATCGTGCTCGGGGTCTCCAACATCGCCTACCGCAGCGACCATGGCACCGTCGGCTTCGTCTGCCTCGCCTCGACGGGCCTGATCCTCATGCTGCCGCAGAGTTCGCGCCCGCAGCCGGACCAGCGGCATCGCATCGCCGCCCTCGTCGACCGCACGGTCGAGGATCCGCTGGCCCCGTTCGCGCTGCACTCGGCCAAATCCTATTTCTTCAACGCGGATTCGAACGCCGCGATCGGATATCGTGCGCGCTTCGGCATCGCGGTCGTCGCGGGGGACCCGGTCGGCAACTGCGCCGAATTCGGCCGGCTCATCACCGAGTTCTCCGAATTCGCCTCCGCTCACGGCTGGCGGATCGCGGTGCTGGGCGCCAGCCCCGCGGTCACCGAACTGTGGCGCACCCGCGCGGACGATCATCATGGCCTGCACGCCATTCCGATCGGCCGCGACGTGGTGGTGGAAGTCGACTCGTTCGATATGGTCGGCCGCAAATTCCGCAACCTGCGCCAGGCGGTCAGCCGCACCCGCAACTTCGGCGTCAAAACCGAGGTGATCCCCGAACGGGACCTCGACCGGGAGTTGCGCGAGACGCTGCTCGACATCGTCGACGAGTGGGGAACCGGCCACCAGACCCGCGGCTTCTCGATGATCCTGGACCATCTGCTCGACGGCCGGAATCCGGGCATGCTCGTGGTGATCGCCCGCGACGGTGAGGGCCGGGTCGCCGGATTCCAGCGTTATGGGTCCTCCAATCACGGCAGCGAACTCAGCCTCGATGTGCCGTGGCGGCGCAAGGACGCCCCGAACGGCTTGGACGAGCGGATGATCGTCGACCTCGTCGACTACGGCCGCGACAACGACGTGCACCGCATCTCGCTGGCGTTCGCGGCGTTCCCCGAACTCTTCGCCGACAAGGAACGGTCGCGCTCCCAACAGGCCATCTATGTGCTGGCCCGCACGCTGGACCCGTTGATCCGGCTGGAATCGCTGTATCGGTTCCTTCGCAAGTTCAACTCCTTCGGGAATCAGCGTTTCGTCCTGATCCGCTGGCGTGAGATCGTCTTCACCGCGCTCGCGCTGCTGACCCTGGAATTCGTTCCGCATCGCAAACAGGGCTGAGCCGCGATCACGCCATATTGCCCTCGTAGCACAGCCCGGTTCCGCGCCAGGTCGGTTGCGGGGCAACGGTTCCGCGATCGAAGCGCCATGCGCTGACGGGTCCGGCGGCCTTCCAGAACAACCGGCCGTCGTGGCCGCGCACCACCTGATAGACGTCATCGGTGCCCTCGACCAGTTGATTGCCGACGCAGTAGTCGTTGTAGGCGGTGCCGGGTTGGCGTGCGCCCAGGCTGAATTGGGCGGCGGGATCGCCGGCCGAGCCGGGGTTGGCGACGCTATCGGGCCGGTCCGACGTCGCGCCGGCCGACCACATCGGAGTACCGCGGCCGTCGGCGCCGCAGGTGTAGCCGCGTCCACCCGCGATGACCGTGGCGCCCGCGGGGTGGATGGTTCCCGCCCACAGGCAGCCGGTGGCGGGTTGGGGGGCCGATCGCCTGGATTCGGCTTCGGCGGGTGCCGCGGTGAAGCCGAGACCCGCGGCGGTGAGCGCCGCCAGGGCGGGAAGGGTGAACGATGCGCGGGGGTGTCGGGGCATGGTAGAGGCCTCTCTGCTCGCCGTTGAGCATCTACTATCTACGTAGGTAAATAGTAGTTGAACGAGCGGTGTGCGCGCCATGTCGTGGTCGTCACCGTGCGTCATCCGTGCCGATATCGAGACATGCGTTGCGCATTCGCGCGAGCGCCCGATTACGATGTGAGCGCTCGGGAGACGGGGGGACCGCTGTGCGGAATCCGGATCGTCGTCGGTCCGGGCGTCGACAGTGGTATTCGGGGAGGACACGATATGACATACGACAGGCGGCTGCGGCTGGCCGCGACGGCCGGGCTGCTGGCGCTCGGCGCGGTATTGGCCGGCTGCGGCACCGATGCGAAAACGACTGTGGCACATGACGTTGCCGCGACGAACGAGAATCCGTGGGCGCTGAGCGGCGCCGCGCCCAATGCCTCGGGGCCGAGCGGTCCGCGACCGGGCGTGCCCGACGCGCCACTGCACGCCGACAACGGCGACGGTGGCGAGATGGACCGGTTGGCGCTCAACACGCTGTCGGATCTGCAGGACTACTGGGGCGCCGAATACGGCGAGAACTTCCCGGGCACCTTCAAGCCGGTCGACCACTTCATTTCCTGGGATGCCAACGCGCCCAAGGAACAATCGGTCACCTTCTGCCGCTCCAGCACCTATCACGTGGTGAACGCGGCCTACTGCAAGATCGACAAGACCGTCGGCTGGGACCGCGGCAAACTGCTGCCGCTGATCTCGGGCAAGTACGGGAAGATGGCGGTGGTGATGGTGCTCGCGCACGAGTACGGCCACTCGCTGCAGGATCAGGCCCGGCTCAACGGATTCTTCACGCCCGGAATCGTGCTCGAGCAGCAGGCCGACTGCTTCGCGGGAGTGTTCCTGCGGCATGTGGCCGAGGGCGGGTCGGCGCACTTCACGCTGAACACGACCGACGGGCTCAACGGTGTTCTGGGTGCGGCGGTCGCCGTGCGCGACCGCGACCCGGACAATCCGAAGAATGTGCACGGGTCGGCGTTCGAGCGCGTGACGGCGGTCCAGATCGGCTGGTCCGACGGTGCGGCCGGATGTAAGGGCATCACCAAGAAGGAGATTCAGGAGCGCCGCGGCGGTCTTCCCACGACCTTCGAACCGGGTGACGAGGAGAACCAGATGGGTGTCGACGTCGACGGTCTCAATGCCGTCGCCGCCGCGCTCGGGCGGATCTACCCGCTGCAGAACCCGCCGGCCTTCGACTACTCCGGCATCGTGAAACTGTGCCTGAAAAACCAGGCGGCGGAACCGGTTTCGTACTGCCCGTGGATGAACCGGATCGGAACCGATGTGCCGGAGCTGGCCAAACGCGCCGGCGCGCAACCCGGCGACGACGATCCGCTGTCGGCGGTGGTGGACGGCAACTACAACGCCTATGTGGTGTTCATTTCCCGCTATGCGCTCGCGGTGGAGAACGAGCGGCATCTGTCGCTGTCGGGGCCGGAGACCGCCGGTCTGCGGACGGCATGTCTGTCCGGCGTGATCACCACCAAGCTCAGCGACCCGGCCAGCGATCCGCGCTTGACCGCCGGTGATCTGGACGCCGCGGTATCCGGCCTGCTCGCCGACGGACTGGCCGCCAGCGATACCGACGGCAAGGTCGTGCCCAGCGGCTATCAGCGACTCGACGCCTACCGCACCGGAGTGCTCGACGGTGAGGCCGCCTGTCTGAACAACTTCAAGTGACGCCGACGGGCGACCGGACGGCCGGTCGCCCGTTCTCTCAGACCGCGCCGGTCGGGAGGGTGCGCAGGGAGCTGAGCGTGGTCGCGACCGCGCGGGCGGCCTCGGCGCCCTTGGTGTGGAAGTGCTTGGTGAAGTAGTCCACGTGCTCGCTGTGCTCGTGGAAGTGATGCGGGGTCAGCACCACGGAGAACACCGGGACGTCCGTCTCGAGCTGCACCCGCATGAGCCCGTCGACCACGGCCGAGGCGACGAAATCGTGCCGGTAGATGCCGCCGTCGACGACCAGCGCCGCGGCCACCACCGCCGCGTAGCGGCCGGTGCGCGCCAATCGCTGCGCGTGCAGCGGAATCTCGAACGCGCCGGGCACGTCGAACACCTCGACGGCATCCGCCGAATACCCCAGATCGCCGTACTCGGCCAGGAAACCCTCGTGGGCCTGGGTGACGATGGACTGGTGCCAGTTGGCCCGGATGAATGCGATGCGTCCCTGGTCGGTATTGCTCATCCTCGGATGCTACTGCGCGCCGGTGTGCTCCTCCAACCAGTGCACCAGGTCGCCGAGTACCTTCTCACGTTCGGGTTCGTTGAATATCTCGTGGTAGAGGCCCGGATAACGCAGCACCGTGAGATCGGTCGCGGTGGCTCCGGCCTCGATCCGATCGGCGCCCACCGGGGCGGCCAGCGCATCGGCGCCGCCGTGCAGCACCAGCGTCGGCACCCGCAGTGCGTCGAGGTGGCCCAGCACGAAGTCCGCGCCGCGCAGAATTTCGGTCGCCGTGCGGGCCGGGAGTTTGCCGCGGTAGACCAGCGGATCCTGATCATAGGCACGCACGACCTCCGGGTCGCGGCTGATCTGCGTCGAATCCAGTTGCAGCACACCCAGATTCGGCGCCCAGCGGCTCAGGGCCGGGGCGAGCAACCGCTGCACCGGGTTACCGGCCTCGATCACCACCGGCGGCGCCGACACGGCGATCCCCGCGACGTCCAGCGGCGCCCGCGTCGCCAGGTACAGCGTGATCAAACTGCCCATGCTGTGGGCGAGGACGAACCGGGGCAGGCCCGGATGCTTCGCGCTCGCGATATCGAGCATGGTGTTCACATTGTCGGCGGCCGCGTCGATCGATTCGATATTCGACCGCCCGCCGCCGGAGCGGCCGTGCCCGATGTGGTCGAAGGCGTAGACCGCGAAACCGCTGTCGGCCAATCGTTTTCCCACATGGTCATAGCGCCCGGAGTGTTCGGCGACGCCGTGCACCAGCACCACGACGGCCCGCGCCCGGTCGGGCAGCCAGGCCCGCCAGAAGACCTGTCCGCCGCGGGCGTCGAATTCGCCGGTATCGCCTGTCGTCATCGCTGCCTCCGTCTGCGCCGTCGCTGCGCCGCCATTGTCGCGCACGGCGGGCCGCAGTGTCGCACATCGGCCCGCCGCGCCGGGATCGGCGGTCAGCCCAGGTCGTAGTCGAACCAGATCCTGTGGGTGCCGTCCGCGTCGACCGCCAGTCCGCCGGTCCCGGTGATCTCGCTCAGCTCACCGGTGCCGCTGCTGGGCACGATGGTGAAGAATTCCGCACTGCGGTCCGCACCCGCGGTGGTCGCCGAGTGGGCGAAGTTGAACGTGCCGGCCAAACCGTTGAGCGAACCTTCGAACGACTCCATCGCCACATAGGTGCCCCGGCCCGACAGCTGGTCGAACGCGGCGGTGAACAACGTGGCCGAGCGTCCGACCGCTTCACCCTCGAAATGCTTTTCCAGCCGGGCGATTCCGACCGGCGTCGCGGTGGGGATGTCCGGATCGGGAAGGACGTCCGTGGCGACGAAGGATTTGACGGTGAACGTTGCTGTAGCTCGCACCCGCTGAGCGTAGCGGCGAACACCGACATTCCCGGCATCAGCCGCCGGCGCTGGTGTAGTGCGCGAGGACGCGGCGGTTGAATTCGATCAACCGCGCGTAGTTGGTCCGGGAGAGCCGTTCGTCGGTGCCGTGGATGCGCTCCAGATCCGCCGCGTCGACCACGATCGGCGCGAAGTTGCATCGGGTGGTGGCCAGCCCGTCGTAGTGGCGGGAGTCGGTGGCGCCGGGCACGATGCCCGTGGTGACCACCGCCTCCGGCACCACGGCACGGGTGAGGTCGGCGATCACGTCGAAGGCCGGTCCGGGGCCGGTGATCCGTGAGGGTTCGGAGGCGGTTCCGAACACCTCGATCGCGACGCGCGGGTCGGCGACCACGCGGCGGCAGTGATCGAGCACGCCGGCCACCGAATCACCGGGCAGGATACGGAAATTCACCAGCGCCTCGGCGCGCTGCGGCAGTACGTTCGCCTTCACCCCGCCGCGGATCACGGTCGGCGCGGTGGTGGTGCGGACCAGGGCCTCGGTCTGCGGTCGCGCCGCCATCATGCGGGTGATCACCCCGCCCGCGATCGGTGCGAGCCGCAGGGCGGAACGGCGAGGTTCGGCCATGGCGGGCCGCATCCGGGCCAGCATGTCGGCGATCACCGGTGTCATGCGCAGCGGCATCGGATGGTCCTGGATGCGCGCGACCGCCCGCGCGATCCGGCCCACGGCGGTTTCGCGGCCGGGCATCGAGGAATGGCCGCCGGTGTCGGTGGTGCGCAATTGCACGGTGGCCCAGCCTTTTTCGCCGAGCATGATGGAGGCGACGGGTGCGGTGGCGCCGTCGGCGACGCCCTGGGTGATCACCCCGCCCTCGTCGAGCAGCAGCTCGGCGCGCACCTCGAGCTCACGCAACCGGGCTGCCATCCGGGTGGCGCCGGCGCGGCCGAAGATCTCCTCGTCGTGGCCGAAAGCGAAATAGACGGCGCGGCGCGGACGGCGGCCCTCGGCGAGCAGCGATTCGGCCGCCTCCAGGATCGCCAGCACCCGGCTCTTGTCGTCGATCGCGCCACGGCCCCAAATGAATTCGTCGTCGACCACACCGGCGAACGGGGGATGGGTCCAGCGTTGCTCGTCGTCGACCGGAACCACATCCTGGTGGGCGAGCAGAACGGCCGCCGTCCCGGGCTCGGTTCCCGGCCAGCGATACAGCCGGCTGTGGCCGAACCGCTCCAGTTCCAGGTGTTTGTGCACCAGGGGGAATTCGTTGTCGAGAAGGCTTGCGAGCCGGTCGAATTCGACCTCGTCGGTATCGGCGTCGTCGCGCGAGACGGTGACGCAGCGCAGGGCGGCCGCGAGCCGCTGCGCGGTCGCGTCGTCGACGGTGGTCGCGGTCGTACCGGTCGCCGTCATCGATCTCCTCGTCGTTGCGGGAAGTCCACGGTGACACCGGAATCGCGCAGGATCTCCGGCGCGGTCGTGGTCACCCGGCGGGCGCGCCATTTGCCCAGCCCGCCCTCCGGATAGATCTCGGTGAGAAATGCCAGGTGATTGCGGTAGGGGCTCACCGTCATGACGACCGGGGTGCGCACGTCGTCGGCCATCCCCGCGGGCCGCAGGATATCCGCGTGCAACCGCATGCCGTCGGGTGTGGTCAGGAACTCCTGGCGCCACTGATACGCCGGGGCCGGTGCGGCGGCCGCGGTGACCGGCGCGGCCGCGGCGGTCAGGAGGACCAGCCCGCACAGCACACGCGTGAGCACGCGCCGGGCGCGCGGCGATGAATTCTCGAGCACCATAGGACTATCGAGTCTGCACCGCCACCCGTCCAGCCCTGAGAACCGGGGTCGGGAAACCGGCCGGTCACCCGGCCTCGATCACATCGGGCGCAGATCGAGCACCTTGCGCAGCCGGGCGCGGTCGCGCTCGAGTTTGCGCGCCTCGTAGGCGATGGGGAAGTAGCGGATCCGTTCCGGCAGCAGCGGAACGAGCCGGGCCAGCACCCAGCCCAGGATGCGCAGGTTGCGCTCGTCCTGCGCGGTCCACGTCAGTCCGAGTTTGCGGCGCGCCGGTTCGGGGGTGGTGCCGACGGTGCAGAAGTACTGCATGCGGCCGAGCGGGGAGGCGGCCAGCTTCCACAGCGGCGTCAGCGGCCTGGGCAGCGACTTGGGCGGGGCCACGTGGCGGATCGTCTTCAGATAGTCGCGCGCGGTGTCGGTGGCGACCAGATGGTTCTCCACGGTGTCGGCGAAGAAGACCTCGAACTCGGCGTAGGTCGGCGGAATCTCCTTGGGCGCCACCGAGAACATGCGCAGCAGCTGCAGCACCTCCTGGTAGTACTGCTCCTTCTCCGCGTACGTGAGCGGGGTGCGGCTGAAGTACTTCGAACCTTCGTTGAAGGCGTAGGTGCCGGTGTGCAGCACCCAGGCCCACGGACCGGAGGCGAGCGCGGAATGGCGTTTGCCCTGGGCGTCGACGGTGTTGAGTGAGGCGTGCATATGCCGTAGGCGATCGGCCTCGGCGACAGCCTCGTCACCGCCGTAGGTCCAGGTCATCACCGCGGCCAGACTGCGCATCGCGCGGCCCATCGGATCGGTGCGGAAGGTGGAGTGCTCGTCGACGACCGCGGAAATCGTCGGTTCCATGGTCTGCAGCAGAAATGCCGACCCGGCGGTGAGGGAGAAGGTGATCAGTCCTACCTCGTCCCACATGCGGGTTCCGGGCTCGATCGGCTTCCGGGGGCCGAGTTCGTGTTCGGTGCGCTCGGCGCGGGCGACGGAGGCGGTCATCCGTGATCTCCTTTGACCACTCGACATGATGAGAGGATTACATGCGAATCATCTCACCCTCTTTCGATCTTGGCAACCGGCTGCTCTCCGTCGAGTTGCTGGTGCAACCGGAAGTGAACACAACCTGAAATCTCGGTGAACTGATGGAAGAATGGGATCCTCGCCACATCGAACGTTCAGGGAGGAGGGATCCAGCCATGATCCACACCCACGCCCACCCCTCGCTTTGGGGGACCTTGCGCACCTACGCCCGCCGGGCGCTGGCCCGCCACACCCTGACCGCCGAGGAACGCCGCAATCTCGCTGCCGCCCAAGCGCATCCGGCCGTCTACAGCGCGTCCCTGGGTAGCCACCCGCATCTGTGACGAGCCCCGGAACGCACCGAAGCCCCAGCCGATTCCGGCTGGGGCTTCGTGAATTCAATTGCGCCGTAACGACTTACACGTCGTAGTACAGCTCGAACTCGTAGGGGTGCGGACGCAGGTTCACCGGCGCGATCTCGTTGTCACGCTTGAGCTGGATCCAGGTCTCGATGAGGTCGTCGGTGAAGACGTTGCCCTCGGTGAGGTACTCGTGGTCCTGCTCGAGGCGGTCGATGACCGAGGCCAGCGAGGTGGGGGCCTGCGGGATGTTCTTGGCCTCCTCCGGCGGGAGCTCGTAGAGGTCCTTGTCGACCGGGGCCTTGGGCTCGATCTTCTTCTTGATGCCGTCCAGGCCGGCCATCATCATGGCGGCGAAGGCCAGGTACGGGTTACCCGAGGAGTCCGGCGCGCGGAACTCGATGCGCTTGGCCTTCGGGTTGTTGCCGGTGACCGGGATGCGGACCGCGGCGGAGCGGTTGCGCTGCGAGTACACCAGGTTGATCGGGGCCTCGTAGCCCGGCACCAGACGGTGGTAGGAGTTCACGGTCGGGTTGGTGAACGCCAGCAGCGACGGCGCGTGGTGCAGGATGCCGCCGATGTAGTGGCGGGCCAGGTCGGACAGGCCACCGTAGCCGGCCTCGTCGTGGAACAGCGGCTTGCCGTCCTTCCACAGCGACTGGTGCACGTGCATACCCGAGCCGTTGTCACCGAACAGCGGCTTCGGCATGAAGGTGACCGACTTGCCTTCCTGCCACGCGGTGTTCTTCACGATGTACTTGAACAGCTGCAGGTCGTCGGCAGCCGACAGCAGGGTGCCGAACTTGTAGTTGATCTCGGCCTGGCCGGCGGTGCCGACCTCGTGGTGGCCACGCTCGAGCTCGAAGCCCGCGTTCTGCAGGTTGGTCGAGATCTTGTCGCGCAGGTCCACGTAGTGGTCGTAAGGCGCGACGGGGAAGTAGCCACCCTTGTTGCGAACCTTGTAACCCAGGTTGCGGGAACCGTCGGGGTTGAACTCCTTGCCGGTGTTCCACGAACCCGAGACGGACTCGATCTCGTAGAACGAGCCGTTCATGGCCGATCCGTAGCGCACGCCGTCGAAGATGTAGAACTCGGCCTCGGCACCGAAGAACGCGGTGTCGGCGATACCGGTCGAACGCAGGTACTCCTCCGCCTTGCGCGCGATGTTGCGCGGGTCGCGGGAGTAGGCCTCACGGGTGAACGGGTCATGCACGAAGAAGTTCAGGTTCAGC
The DNA here is from genome assembly GCF_001613505.1 of Nocardia mikamii NBRC 108933. GTDB lineage: Bacteria > Actinomycetota > Actinomycetes > Mycobacteriales > Mycobacteriaceae > Nocardia > Nocardia mikamii. The sequence goes on along the minus strand of NZ_BDCM01000013.1, from coordinate 417,922 downwards.
GTCTTCGCGGCACGGAACGGGTCGATCCGGGCGGTGGAGAAGTCGGGCAGCAGCAGCATGTCCGACTCGTCGATCGACTGGAAACCGCGCACCGAGGAGCCGTCGAACGCCAGGCCCTCTTCGGCCAGGTCGGAAGTGAACGACTTCGCCGGGATGGAGAAGTGCTGCTGAACGCCAGGAAGGTCCGAGAAGCGTACGTCGACGTACTCGACGTCCTCCTCCTTGATGTACTTGATGACCTCGTCGGCCGTGCTGAACGCCACTTAGTACTCCTTACGGATCGGTTCCCAGCCTGTGCCGATTGCTGGGTTTCAGCGCTGAACGGTATGGATGCGGTGTTTCCCCGCAATCAAGGCTGTGTTTCGCCAGTGTTACACGTGCTGCTGGACGGGTCGGCGGCCTCCCCGGGCAACACCACGCGAGGGTTCGTTCCTGATGCGGTGCCGGACCAGCACGGTTATCCTGCCACCACGGCATCCGGCGCTCGATTCGAGGACCGCGCATCGTCGCCGATCGGTGCGCGCGCCCCCGAGAGTTTCCCGCCCGCAACCGCTTTGGTGAATCGTCCCGGCGGGGCATCGCGCTGCCGCCACCGCGGGCCCGCGAAACCGCGGGGGAGACGCCGCGCGCCGACGGCGGCGTCCGGTCGCCGGTGTTACGCGCGGGTACGCGCGCGGTCCGGGTGTGACGTAATCCTCACCGCCGATACGCCTACGCTGGGAGCATGGCGCGAATTACCGGTTCCTGGCTGTCCGGCCCGAATGCGGCCCACCCCGGCGAGCCGCAGTCCGACGACTATCCCGGCAAGCTGCTCGGCCTGCCGCAGGAGGGTGTCGGGTCGCTGGCGCCCATGTCGCGCCGCATTGTCGCGCTGTTCGTGGACTACTTCATCGCCATGGGTATCGCCGCGCTGATCGTGCGCGGCGCCGGCTCGCTCAACACCGTCACCTATCTGATCTGGTTCGTGATCGGCGTCGTGACGGTCATGCTGTTCGGGTTCACGCCCGGGCAGTACTTCCTGGGAATGCGCACCGTGCGGATCGACGCGTCGGCGCCGGTCGGATTCGTGCGCTCGGTGGCGAGGCAGGTTCTGCTGACCTTCGTGGTGCCCGCGTTGTTCACCGACGGGGATCGTCGCGGTATGCACGACCGGGCGACCGGGACGGCACTGATCCGCGCTCGATGACAATCGGCCGGCCCGCGTCGCTGGGCCTCCCCGCGCCGGGTCGCACACCATCGAGCAACAGGTCGAGGAGACGGTCGATCTGCTCGCGGTCGATACCCGCCAGCGTCGCGCCCGCCATCGCCGCCGTGATGTCCTCGGGCCGGACGTCGTCTCGCAGAGTGCCTGCCGAGATTCCCGCATCGAGGACGGAACGTATTGCCGCACTGAGTCTTTCGCGTGTCTGCGCCGAGGTCACCGCCCCGGAGGCGGTGACCTCGCGCAGCGCCTCGGCCATGCCGCGTTTGGTGGCCACGAAGTCGGCGTAGCGGCCGAGCCAGATCTGTAACGCGACCTCCGGGGCGTGGTCGGCGAGCAGGTGCGCCGCTTGATCGCACAGCTGTTCCAGTTCGCTGCGGTAGACGGCTTCGATGAGCGCTTCCCGGGACGGGAAGTGCCGATACAGCGTTCCGATTCCCACCCCGGCGGATTTCGCGATCGATTCCAGGCTCGCCGTGCCTGCTTCGCCGGTGAACGCGGTGAGTGCGGCATCGAGGAGTAGTTGGCGATTGCGCTGGGCGTCGCGGCGTCCACGCGGCTGTCCGGACAAAGTGGAGGGCCCTCCGTTTCTGTACTACTCTGAAATTAAGCGGAGGCTCCTCCGTTTATGCACAGGGTAACAAGGGAGACCCGGATGACGGTCATGACGCAACCGCGGGACGGCGAACTGGCGGGACGCCCGGTCGGCCGAATCGGCTACGGCGCGATGCAGCTGGAAGCCGGCGCGGACGCGGTCGCGGTGCTGCGGCGGGCGGTGGAGCTCGGCGTGAACCATATCGATACCGCCGGTTTCTACGGCAACGGCTCGGTGAACGCGCTTCTGCGCGAGGCGCTGCATCCGTATCCGGACGATCTGCTGCTGGTCGACAAGGTCGGCGCCGTGCACACCGGCAGCGGGCTCGTCGCCGCGCAGAAGCCGGAGCAATTACGGGCCGCGGTGGAAGCCGACCTGCGGGCGCTGGATGCCGAGCAGCTGGCGGTGGTCAATCTGCGCCGGGCCGACGCCGCGCCGGGCATTGTGGCGACCGGTGATCAGATCGTGAAGCTCGACGACCAGCTGGCCGAACTGGTCTCGCTGCGGGACGAGGGCAAGATCGGGGCGATCGGGCTGAGCAATGTCACCGTCGAGCAGCTCCGTCACGCCGCTCCCGCGGGTATCGCGTGCGTGCAGAATCTCTACAACCTGCTGGAACGCCAGGAGGAACCCGTCTTGGCCGAATGTTGTTCGCGGGGAATCGCTTTCGTGCCGTACTTCCCGCTCGGCTCGGGGTTTCCGGGTCGGCCCAAGGTGGCCGAGGACGCTGTGGTGCGCGATATCGCCGGCCGCGCCGGGGCGACGCCGAGTCAGGTGGGTCTGGCGTGGTTGCTGGCCCGCGATCCGCACCTCCTGCTGATCCCGGGGACTCGCAGCATCGACCATCTCGAGCAGAACGTGGCGGCGCGGGAGGTCGAGCTGGATGCCGGGATGCTCGCCGCGCTCGAAAAACGGGCCTGACAGCGGGCTCAGAACATCATCTGGACGGTCTTCTCCTCGGTATAGGCTTCGATACCGGCCGGGCCGAGTTCGCGGCCGACACCGCTCCCGGCCCGCCCGCCCCACGGCGTGGTCATGTCGGGGATGCCGAAGGCGTTGATCCACACATTGCCCACCCGCAGATCGCGCGCGGTGGTCTGCGCGGTGCGCAGGTCCTCGGTGTAGATGATCGCGTTGAGCCCGAAATGGCTGTCGTTGGCCAGGGTCAGCACCTCGGCGGTGTCGGAGAAGGGGATGATCGTCGCGACCGGGCCGAAGATCTCCTCGCGCGCGATGCGCTGGTCGTGACGGCCGAGGAAGACGGTCGGCTCGACGAAATAGCCGGGCCGGTCGGCGAGTGAGCCACCGGTCACCAGTTCGGCGCCCTCGGCGACACCCAGTCCGAGGTAGCCGCCGATGCGCTCGTGCTGCTGCCGGTTCACCACCGGTCCCATGGCGACGTCGGGGTCGAACGGGTCGCCCAGCGGCAGCGATTCGGCATGATCGGCCAGCCGCCGCGTCACCTCCTCGACCAGGCTGTCGTGGACGTAGACGCGGGTCCCGGCCGCGCACACCTGGCCCTGATGCAGGAAGTTGCCGACCGCGATGAACGGCAGCGCGCGGTCCAGGTCGGCGTCGGGAAAGACGATCTGCGGATTCTTGCCGCCCAATTCGAGGGTGACCTTGCGGAACTGGCCGCCGGCGTGGGTGCTCATGAGGGCGCCGACCTCGGGGCTGCCGGTGAAGGTCAGCTTGGCAAGTCCGGGATGACGGGCGAGCGCGGCGCCGGCGGTCTCGCCACGGCCGGGCACCACGTTGAACACCCCGTCCGGCACCCCGGCCTCGGCGAGGATTTCGGCCAGCCGCAGGATCGACAGCGCCGCATCCTCCGGCGGCTTGATCACCACGGTGTTGCCCGCGGCCAGTGCCGGGGCGATCTTCCAGCCGGCGACGACGATCGGGTTGTTCCACGGCGTGATCGCGCCGACCACGCCCAGGGGCTCGCGCAGGGTGTAGTTGAGCCGGTGCCGCCCGGCGTAATCGGGTAATTGCATCGTCGAGCCGTGCAGTTTGTCGGCGTAGCCCGCGTAGTAGCGGAACGTGGCGAGGGTGGCCGGAATATCGCCGAAAACGCCGTCCTTGTACAGCTTTCCGACCTCGAGGGTTTCGAGTGCCGACAGGTACTGCGTATCGGCCTCGATGAGATCCGCTGCGCGGAACAGGATTCGTCCCCGCTCGGTGCCGCCCATCTCCTTCCAGCCGCTGCCGTCGAACGCCGCCTGCGCCGCGCGGACCGCATCGTCGACATCCTCGGCGGCCGCGTCGGCGATATCGCAGATGTGCGCGAGGGTGGCCGGATTCTCGGAGCGGTAGGTCGCGCCGCCGCTCGCGTCGCGCCAGCGGCCGCCGATCCACAGCCGCCGCGGCGGGAACGTGGTCGGAGCCTGCGCGCCGTCGGCGCGGGCGGTGGAGGTGTAGTCGGACACGGCTGCTCCTGACGACTGAACGAAGTGTGAGCAGGCTAGCGCGGTGATCGTATGTTGTGAAGGAGTTTCCGATTATCGGACAACTCGTGGTCTGATACTCGGCTCGGAAGTGCTCCGGAATGTTCAGCCCAGTGCGTCGTACAACCGTTCGGCGGCCCGGCGCACCGCATCGGCCATCGCCGCAGTCTCCTGCCCGGCCAGGGTGACCACCCCCACGGCCGCTGGGGGGCCGGGCAGCCCCGGCAGCGATGCGACGACGCCGTGCGCGCCGGGCACGAGCTTGCCTTCGCTCTCGAAGATCCCGCGCTCGCCGCGCCGGGCCGCCTCGATCGCCTCGCCGAGGGCACCCTGTCCGCGCGCGGTGCGGGCGCCGACCCGATAGGCGACATGGAAGGTGGTGAACGGCGGCTCGACGACCGCGACCGCGAGGACGTCGTCCCCGTCCGCGACACAGAAATGGGCCGTGGCCTCCACTTCGCGGGCCAGATCCTCGAGGGTCTCGCGGGTGGCCTCGCGCACCGAGCCGAGGACGTGCTGCGTCAGCACGAGCGCGCCCGCGGACACACTGACGGTGCCGTCCTCGGCCCGCCGCACCAGTCCGTGTTCGACCAGCGTGCCGACGAGGCGATAGATGATCGTGCGGGACAGCCCGAGCTCCTGCGCCAGTTGGGCGGGGGTGCGGGCATGGGGGCTGCTGGCGAGCAACTTCAGCACGTCGAGTCCCCGGCTCAGGGTCTGCGAGGTGTCGGGAGCCGGCATGGCAGGAATCCTACGTGGGCGGCGCCTCGATCAGCTCACGCTCGGCGGCCCACTGCTCGACGTATGCGAGGCACGTGCGCAGATGGCCGGGTTGTCCGACGTAATAGTGTGTGGCGCCGGGGATTACGCGATAGGTCCGGTCCGGGGTGGCGAGCGCGTCGCGCACGATCGGGTTGTGGGTGGCGGGCACCGCGTCGTCGGCGGAGTTCTCGATCTGCAGCACCGGGCCCTTCGTGATCCGCGCGGCATTGCGTGCTCCGCCCGCCACCGAATGATCCAGACTCCACTGACTCAGCCACGACCGCAGCGTCGTGTAGCGCGCGAGGCCGACCGGCCCGACGTTCGCGGTGCGCGGATCGCCGAGATAGCACCAGTTCGGGCGGCGGTCGTTGGGGTCGACGGCCGGATCGAGCCAGCGCACATCGCACATCGTGCGGTGGACCAGGAAGGGCTGCTCCTGTTCGGGTCCGCCCGCGGCGCGCAGTTCGGCCAACCGGGTGAGCGCCCAGTCCGAGATACGGCGATTGCGGGCGCGCTGGGCTTCGCGGAATCCGGCGACGTATCCGGGATCGTAGGGCGGTCGCCGCGGCGCGTCGTCGGCATAGATGTCCCAGGTGGCGTCGCGGCGGTGCGGATCGGTTTCGTCGATCACCGAGGGGTCGAGCCATTCGGTGAGCGTCTCCGCCCGCGACAGATGAGCCGCGATGAACACGACCCCGTCGGCCGGCGAAAGTCCCGCTCCCACAACATCGACCGGATCTCCGGCGGGGGTGTGCGTGATGCTCGGATCGAATGCCTCGGCCTGGTACAGCAACGACAGCGATCCGCCGCCGGACCAGCCGACCAGGACCACGCGGTCGTAGCCCGCGACCTCGCGCGCCCAGCGCACCCACGCGCCGAGGTCGAGGACCACCTTCTCCATCACCAGTGCGGAATCGTTCTTCGGGTAGCGGCTCGCCCCGCACAGCACGTGATGTCCGCGGGCGGCGAGCGCGGTCGGCATCGGCAGCAGATTCAGCGTCGAGGTCGGATGCTGGAACAGGAAAACCGTTCCGCCCGAACGCCGATCGCCCGGCGGGCGCAGCAATTGCCCCTCCAGCACGATCCCGTGACCGCCGGTGAATCCGTAGGTCTCGCGGACAGTGGGCTGCTCCTCGCCGTGCAGGATCACCGGGATCCGCTCGAACGACTCACTCACCGCGCCCTCCCTTCTGTTGTGGCCGACCGGCATACGGTTTGTCCGACCAGCTCCACGGATAGCCGGGCACATCGCTCGCGGTGCCGCCTTCGGCCACCTCCAGCGGGCGGAAGGTGTCGATCATGAACGCCATCTCGTTCGGTTCGGTGAAACCGGGGGAATCGAGATAGGCCCGGCGCCGGGGCCCGTGGGTGTACGCGGCGGGATGCAGGCTCACCGAACCGGTCCGGATCCCGGAACCCTTGCGCGCGGCGGTCTCTCCGGCGAAGTAGAACATCACCTCGTCGGAGTCGACGTTCGAGTGGTAGTACGGCACCTTGATCGCCCCGGGTGCGAATTCCAGTGGGCGCGGGACGAAATTGCACACCACGAAACCCGGCCCCTGCAGCACCTGATAGGTCGGCGGCGGTTGCAGTACCGCGCCGACGACAGGGGAGAAGTCGCGATAGTTCAGCGCGTACGGATAGAGGTGGCCGTCCCAGCCGACCACGTCGAACGGGTGGTGGTCGTAGACGACCACCGTGCCGTGCAGGCCGGAGGCGGTGCGGTGTTTGACGTAGACCTCGGTGTCGGCGTCGATGAGCTCGCCGGGCGCGAGCAACGGTCCGGCCGGTCCGCGCAGGTCACGTTCGGTGATCGGGGAACCCTCGAGGAATTGGCCGTAGCGCGTGCGGTGTTTGTCCGGCGGCTGGACGTGCCCGGCCGCCTCGACGCACAGCAGCCGCAACGGGCCCGCGTCGGTGTGCGGCAGCCATCGATGGACGGTGACTCGCGGTATGACGACGTTGTCGCCCTGCCGCACCTCGACCCGGCCGAAGACGCTCTCCAGGGTGGCCGTGCCGGCCTCGACGAAGATCACCTCGTCGCCGATGCCGTTGCTGTAGAGCGGAGAGGGCTCGTCGGCCACGACGTAGGAAATGCGGACGTCGGCGTTGGCGAGCACCGGGCGGCGGTGCCGGACCGCGTCCCGGCCGACGGCGTTGTGGAACAGATCGGGCAGGTGAAAATGCCGGGGCAGCAGTGGGGTGTTCGCGGTGAGGGATTGATCGCCGAGGTCCCACTCGCGGGCATCGACCAATGCGGACGGGACGCGACGGTGATAGAGCAGCGAACCGGTCCCGGAGAACCCCTCCTCCCCGATGAACTCTTCGAAGGTCGGCGTGCCGTCGTCGAGACTGAAGGCGGTATGACGCTGCCGCGGGAATGCGCCGACGGCCCGGTAGTACGGCATCACACCTCCTGCTCGCTGTCCGACATTCGTTTCCGAGTGTCCTATATACGAACCTATGGGAGCGGGCGGGACTCTGTCCATGGTTCGACGCAGATCCGCCCGCTGCCAGGTCGAGCAGCGGCGCCGGCGTACATCGACCGGGGTATCGCGAGGGCCGGGTTCGTCACGGGTCGGGGCGGAGACGGCAATCGCCGCCGCTCCCCGATGTCGGGATGCGGCGGCGATTCTGTGATTCAGTGCCTGCGGCAGATCGCGCGCAGACGGTCGTGCCGAATATGTCAGCGGCGGCGGATGGTGCGCTGCACACCGCGCATCTTCGCGCCGGCCGGCAGCGGGCCCTTCGGCAGGGCCGGTCCGCCACGGGTGGCCAGGGCGGTGAGGCGGCCCTCGATGAGGTCCATCCGCTTGGCGTCGATATTGCGGGGAAGTTTGGTGAGGTGGCGCTGCAGGCTCTTCAGCGGAACCTGGCCCTCCTCGTTGCCGATCACGATGTCGTAGATCGGGGTGTCGCCGACCAGGCGAGCGGTCTTCTTCTTCTCCTGCGCCAGCAGCGATTTCACCCGCTGCGGCGACCCCTCGGCCACCAGGATCACGCCGGGCAGGCCGATCACGCGGTGGACGGCGTCGAGCTGGGTGGTGGCGGCGACGGCCTGGGTGGCGCGCCATTTACCCTGCAGATTGTCCAGCACCCACCAGGCCGCACCGGCTTGCCCCTCGGCCTTGGTGTAGACGTTCTTCTGCACCCGGCGCCCGAAGATGATGAAGGCGACCAGCGCGCCCAGCAGAATGCCGACCGGCAGCAGGAACCACTGCATGTCGAACAGGAAGCCGATGAGGAACAGCACCACCGTGATGCCGACCAGCGCGCCGATCATCAGCGGCAGCAGCAGTTTGTCCTCTTTGCGCACCATCTGGAACGTCTGCCAGAGCTGCTGACGCCGCTCCTTCGACGCCTGCCTGCGCGCCGCCTTCGCCGCGGCCTTCGCTTCCTTCGACGGTGTGCCGCCCTTACCTGCTGCCATACCTCTCAGAATAGTGGTCGAGCGGGACCTACCCCGCACGGGCCGCAGAACGGGTGCGACGCTCGCCTCAGACGGGGGCTTCGCTGCGACTGCGCAGGTCCGCGGCGATCTGGCTCGGCATCGGTTCGTGCCGCACATAGCTGCGGTCGAACTGGGCGGCGCCGCGCGAGAGTGAGCGCAGGTCGATGGCGTAGCGGCTCAATTCCAGTTCGGGCACCTCGGCGCGGATGACGGTGCGCCCGGCGGTGGCCGGTTCGGTGCCGAGCACGCGGCCGCGCCGGCCGGCCAGATCGCCGAGGATGGTGCCGACGAAATCGTCGGCGACGGTCACCCGCACCTCGGCGATCGGTTCGAGCAGATCGATCCGGGCGGCCGCCGCCGCCTCCCGCAGGGCCAGCGCGCCCGCGGTCTGGAACGCCGCGTCGGAGGAGTCGACCGAATGCGCCTTCCCGTCGAGCAGGGTCACCCGCACATCGACCAGCGGATAGCCGGCGGCGACCCCGCGCTCGGCCTGCGCGCGCACGCCCTTTTCCACCGAGCCGATGAACTGGCGTGGCACCGCGCCGCCGACCACCTTGTCGACGAAGTCGATCCCGGAACCCTCCGGCAGCGGTTCCACCTCGATATCGCAGATCGCGTACTGGCCGTGGCCACCGGACTGCTTGACATGCCGTCCGTGCCCGGAAGCCTTGCCCGCGAACGTTTCTCGCAAGGCCACCCGATACTCGTCGACATCGACCTGTACCCCGAACCGGGACCGCAGCCGTTCCAGCGCGACATCGCGATGGGCCTCGCCCAGGCACCACAGCACCAGCTGATGGGTGCGCGGATTCTGCTCCAGGCGCACCGTCGGATCTTCGGCGACCAGACGGGACAGGCCCTGCGAGAGCTTGTCCTCGTCGGCCTTGCCGTGGGCGCGCACCGCCACCGGCAGCAGCGGTTCGGGCAGCGGCCACGGTTCGATCAGTAGCGGAGAATCCTTGGCCGACACGGTATCTCCGGTCTCGGCGTGCCCCAGTTTGGTGACGTAGGCGATATCGCCGGCGATGGCCTGGCCGATCGGGAACTGGTGTTTACCGAACGGCGCCGTCACCGCGCCGACCCGCTCGTCGACATCGTGCCCGTTGCCGTCGTTGTGCCCGCAGATGTGCACGGTGTCGTCGGCGTGCAGGGTGCCGGAGAATACGCGCACCAGCGACACCCGGCCCACATACGGGTCGGAGGCGGTGCGGATCACCTCGGCGGCCAGCGGCGCAGCGGGATCGCAGGACAGTGCCTGCGGCGCCGCCCCGTTGCTCGGGCAGCGTGCCGCGACCGCGTGTTCGGCGGGGGTGGGGAAGCCGCGGGTGATCAGCTCCAGGATCTCGACCATGCCCAGACCCTCGCGGGTGCCCTCGGGCGGAGGCGCCGCGATGAGGATGGGGTGGAAGCGGTCGTGCGCCACCGCGCGTTCCAGATCCGCGATCAAGGTGGTGAGGTCGATCCGTTCGCCCTCGAGATAGCGGTCCATCAGGGTTTCGTCTTCGCTCTCGGCGATGATGCCCTCGATGAGCCGGTTGCGCGCGGCCTCGATCTGCGTGGTCTGTTCGGCGGTGGCGTCGGTGCGGGTGTGCGCCCCGCCGGAACAATCGAAGACCTGCTCGGTGAGCAGGTCGATCACTCCGGTGACCGGGCGGTGCCCGTCGGGACCCTTCGGGCCGTACACCGGCAGGTGCAGCGGCAGGATCGCGTCGGAATCGCCGTCGCCGAGCAGTTCCGCGCAGGTCCGGGCCATCAGATCGAAATCGGCGCGGGCCGCGTCCAGATGAGTGATCACCAGGGCCCGCGGCATTCCTACGTGCGCGCATTCCTCCCACAGCGTCAGCGTCTGCCCGTCCACACCGTCGGCGCCCGCGGCGGCCGAGACCACGAAAAGGGCCGCGTCCGCAGCTCGCAGACCGGCCCGTAGTTCGCCGACGAAATCGGCGTATCCTGGCGTATCGATCAGATTGACCTTGATGCCGTTCCAGGCGACCGGCACCACCGACAACTGAACCGAGCGGTGTTGTCGCTGTTCGATATCGTCGTAATCCGACACACAGGTGCCGTCCTCCACGCGGCCGGCTCGGGTGAGCGCCCCGGCCTCCATGGCCAGTGCCTCCACCACCGTGGTCTTGCCGGAGCCGGTGTGCCCGACGAGGACCACATTGCGGATACCGTCGGGCTGGGACGCCTCGATGACTCTGCCGACGGAACTGTTACGGGCGGCGGTGCTCGCTTTCTCGGCCATGTCTCTTCACTTCCCGGAGTCGACACGTGCGGTTGCTTCGAGCTTCCCACCGGCGCGCGGCTGTGTCACCCGTTCCGGGGATCCGCACCCCATCCGTGGTGAATCCGCACCCCGGACGCAACGAACGACCGGCCGAAGGCGAATTCGGCCGGTCGCTACGAGGTGGCTGATTCGATTCAGCTGCCGAATCGGGCGAGAACCGAGCTCGCCTCCTGACTCGCCGAGCCCTCCGCGGCCAGATGCGCCATCTCCGGTGCGATCTCCCGCCCGTGATGCGCCATCGCCTGCGCGTACAACCGGCCGGCGCGGTAGGAGGAGCGCACCAGCGGACCGGCCATCACGCCGGCGAAGCCGAGTTCGGTTGCGACGCGGGAATGTTCGACGAATTCCTCCGGCTTCACCCAGCGGTCCACCGGATGGTGGCGCGGCGAGGGCCGCAGGTACTGGGTGATGGTGAGGATGTCGCAACCGGCCTCGTGCAGGTCACGCATCGCCTGGGTGACCTCTTCGGGGGTCTCGCCCATACCGAGGATCAGATTCGACTTGGTGACCAGACCGGCCTCGCGGGCCGCGGTCAGCACCGCCAGCGATCGCTCGTAGCGGAAAGCCGGACGGATCCGCTTGAAGATGCGCGGCACGGTCTCGACATTGTGCGCCAGCACCTCCGGCCGCGAGGAGAACACCTCGGCCAGCTGATCGGGTTCGGCGTTGAAATCGGGGATCAGCAACTCCACGCCGGTGTGCGGGTTGAGTCGTTTGATGGCGCGCACGGTTTCGGCATACAGCCAGGCGCCGCCGTCGTCGAGGTCGTCGCGGGCGACACCGGTGATCGTCGAGTACCGCAGACCCATCGCCTGCACGCTCTCGGCCACCCGGCGCGGTTCGTCGCGGTCGAGCGCGGCGGGCTTACCGGTGTCGATCTGGCAGAAATCGCAGCGGCGGGTGCACTGTTCGCCGCCGATGAGGAAGGTGGCCTCACGATCCTCCCAGCATTCGAAGATGTTGGGACAGCCCGCTTCCTCGCAGACCGTGTGCAGCCCTTCACGTTTGACCAGGCCCTTGAGTTCGGAGTACTCGGGGCCCATGGTGGCGCGGGTGCGGATCCACTTCGGCTTGCGTTCGATCGGGGTCTGCGCGTTGCGTGCCTCGATACGAAGCAATTTGCGACCGCCTGATTCCCGTACCAGGGAATCGGAGGACGAAGTGGTCGGCGCGGCGGTGTGTGCCGTGCCGCTGTTCGATGTCGGGGTATCGACGGAGGTCACTCGAACGACTCTACGCCCGCCGAAATCGGGCCCGGCAGCGTGCGCTGCATCAAGGTCAGATCCATCCATCCGCCGAACTTGTGACCCACCTCGGACAGCTGGCCGACGATCCGGAAGCCGAACTTCTCGTGCAGCAGAATCGAGGTCTTGTTGGAGGTTTCGATCGCCGCGATGACCGTGTGCACCCGTCCGGACTCCTCGGCCCGCCCCAGCAGGGCCGTCAGCAGCGCGGTCGCCGCGCCGCGGCGCTGGAACCGCTCCGAGACGTACACCGAATTCTCCACGCAGTACCGGTAGCCGGATTTGGGCCGCCACTGCGCGTAGCTGGCATATCCGGCCACCTCACCGTCGATGATGGCGACGAGCACCGGATATCCGGCGGCCACCCGGTCACGCCACCAGTGCAGGCGATCGTCGAGGTCGACCGGCTGGGTGTCCCAGATGGCGGTCGTCTCGGCCACGGCGTCGTTGTGAATGGCGAGGATGGTGGGGATGTCGCGTTCCTCGGCATCGCGAATGCGCGGTCCACCCGACTGGATATCGGTCACCGCCTCAAACTATCCGCAACCCTCGGCGGCGGCGAGCCGATCGGGCTCGAACGCGAGCGGTGTCCGTGCAGGTGTGAGCGGTTTCACCCACCGCTCGGCACCCCGCTCAGTCGATCACCGACGCCAGCGCCTGCCCGATGGTTTCGTGGCGGAAGGTGTAGCCCGCGTCCTCGAGGACGGTGGGAATCGCGCGCGGGCCGCGCAGGATCGCCTCCTGAGCCAATTCGCCGACCGCGGCGTGCAAGGCGACGGCGGGCACGATGAACGGCGCCGGACGATGCAGCGCCCGCCCCAGCGCGCGATTGAATTCGGCATTGGTCACCGGCGCGGGGCCGACCATGTTGACCGGTCCGCGCACCGACGGGGTGGTCAGGACGAACGAGATGCCGGCGACCTCGTCGTCGAGTGAGATCCACGGTTGATACTGGCGCCCGCTGCCCAGGCGCCCGCCCAGGCCGATCGAATACAGCGGCCGCAACAGGGCCAGCATGCCGCCGTGGCGAGACAGCACCACCGCACTGCGCACCTGCACCACCCGCACCCCGGCATCGACCGCGGGCTGGGTGGCGGCCTCCCAGTCCCGGCACAGCGTCGCCAGGAAACCCGTTCCGGCGGAATCGGATTCGGTGATCACCCGGTCGCCGGTGTCGCCGCCGTAGAAATGCACGCCGCTGGCGTTCACCAGCGTCGGCACGCCGGCGGCGGCGACCGCGGTGGCCAGCACGTCGGTCGGGCCGATGCGGCTGTCGCGCAGCTGCTGTTTGTAACTGCCGTTCCAGCGCCGCGCGCCGAGTCCGGCGCCGCACAGGTTGACCACGGCATCGGCCGCGCGCAGGGCCGGTGCGGGCACCTGCGCCCGCACCGGATCCCAGCTGAACTCGTCCTCGGCCGCGGCGGGACGGCGCACCAGGCGGGCCACCTCGTGCCCGTCCCGGCGCAGCGCGGCGACCAGCGCCGTCCCGACGAGTCCGGACGAACCGGCGATCACAACCTTCATGTCGTCACCGAATCGTCATGTCGCGCAGCGTTTTACAGACCGAGGTCGGCCTCGAACGCAGCCTCCTCCAGCCGGTGCCTGATGGTGGTCAGGAAGCGGCCGGCGTCGGCGCCGTCGATGAGGCGGTGATCGTAGGTCAGCGGCAGGTAGCACATCGAGCGGATGCCGATGAACTCGCTGCCGTTGTCGGAGATCACGATCGGGCGCTTGACGATCGCACCCGTGCCCAGCATCGCCGCCTGCGGCGGCACCAGGATCGGAGTGTCGAACAGGGCCCCCTGGCTGCCGATGTTGGTGATCGTGAACGTGCCGCCGGCCAGCTCGTCCGGCTTGAGGCCGCCGGTGCGGGCGCGGTTGGCGATATCGGCGATGGCGCGGGCCAGGCCGGCCAGCGACAGGTCGCTGGCGTTGTGGATCACCGGCGACAGCAGACCCTGCTCGGTGTCGACCGCGATGCCCAGGTGCACCGAGGAGTGGTAGGTGATCTCCTTGGTGTCCTCGTTGTAGGAGGCGTTGACGTTGGGGTGCACGCCCAGCGCCTCCACGGCGGCCTTCGCGAAGAAGGGCAGGAACGTCAGATTGACGCCCTCACGGTTGGCGAATGCGCTCTTGGCCTTGGCCCGCAGCGCCGCGATCTTGGTGACGTCGACCTCGTGGGTCTGGGTCAGCTGCGCGGTGGTCTGCAGCGATTCGCGGGTCTTGGTGGCGGTGATCTGCCGGATGCGGTTGGCCTTCTGGACCGTGCCGCGCAGTGCCTGCAACTGCGGACGGGCGCCGGCCGGAGCCGACGGCGCGGCGGGGGCGGCGGCAGCGGCCGGCGCGGCAGCGGGCTGCGGAGCGGCCGGGGCCTTGTTGGCCTCCGCCGCCGCGAGCACGTCCTGCTTGCGGATGCGGCCGCCGACGCCGGAACCCTTCAGGGTCGACAGATCGACGTTGTTCTCCTGGGCCAGCTTGCGGACCAGCGGGGTGACGTAGGGGGATTCGCCGTTACCGGACGCGGCGGGCGCGGCCTGGGCCGGCGCCTGCTGAGCGGGAGCCTGCTGCGCGGGCGCTTTCTGCTCGGCCGGCGCCTGCTGAGGAGCCTGCTGCTGCGGCGCCTGCTGGGCGGGGGCCTGCTGAGCGGGAGCTTCCTGAGCCGGCGCTTCCTGGGCGGGTGCCTGCTGCTGCGCGGGCGCCGGAGCCGGGGCGGGCGCGGACTGCGCGGCGGCGGGCGAGCCGCTGCCGATCACGCCGAGCTGACCGCCGACCGACACCACGTCGTCCTCGTTCGCGCTGATCTCGAGCAGCGTGCCGGCCACCGGCGACGGGATTTCGGTATCGACCTTGTCGGTGGAGACCTCGAGCAGCGGCTCGTCGACCTCGACCTGGTCACCGACCTGCTTGAGCCAGCGGGTGACGGTGCCCTCGGTGACGGATTCGCCGAGTTCCGGCATCTTCACCGACGTGCCGTCGGCGGCACCACCGGACTGCGCGGCGGGGGCGGGCTGCTGCGCGGGCGCTTCCTGCGCGGGGGCCTCCTGCGCGGGGGCGGATTCGGCCGGTGCCTGCTGGGCAGGTGCCTCCTGTGCCGGGGCGGGTGCGGACCCGGACGCCTCGCCGGCGTCGCCGATCACGCCCAGTTCGCCGCCGACCTCGACGACGTCGTCTTCCTGGGCCACGATCTTGGTGAGCACACCCGCTGCGGGGGACGGGATTTCGGTGTCGACCTTGTCGGTGGACACTTCGAGCAGGGGCTCGTCGACCTCGACCGTGTCTCCTTCCTGCTTCAGCCACCTGGTCACAGTGCCCTCGGTGACGCTCTCACCAAGAGCTGGCATCTGGACGGAGAAGGCCATGTCCGTTGACTCCTCTAACTGCTCGACGGGTTCACAACAGTTCGTCTCTCGGCGGGGCGCGCCGCGGGTCGCGGCGAGCACCCGACTGCCACCGAACATTCCTGTGGCACCGGAGATCCGTGCGGTTCTTGTTCCGGTTCTCCATCCTTGCACTCGCCGTTGCGATACGTACCACAGGGCGGGCGGTCGGCGGGCCCGTGGCGACATCACAGCATCCGCGCCGCTGCGGAGAGCTGCCCCGATGTCGATCGTCCGGCTCGGCGTGTCTGGTTCGACACCCCGCGCCGAACCGCGGGGATCGGACACCGTGTCCTCGACGGAGCTGGGCGTGCGCCCGAAATGCCCGACAGCTGGCACTATCGATGGATCGGGAGTGCACGCACCCGACATTCGACCAGGAGGTAGGCGGCCGTGGGGTTGCTCGATCGTTTCCGCGGCGGCCGCGCGGGCAGAGGCGCCGACGCCTCCGATATTCGTTATCTGGCCGACTGGGTGCGCACGCATGTGGGTGTCGAGGCGTATATCGAACCCAAGACGACAGTGACCGATGTCACAGCGATTCTTATCGCCGCCGATGGGGAATGGACACGCCGGGTCGTGGGCGAGCGCGGTGCGCGCCAATTGTCGAGCCGCCTGGGGGTTCCCGTCTACGACGTCGGTCGCACCGGTTACCCGCAGCGCATGCGCGACTACGACGCCCGCAAACGCATCGAGCGCAAGCGCGCGCTGGAGGCCGATCTGCGGGATCTGTCCGCGGAGTAGGAGCTTCGGGCCGAGTGGGGGCCGATAGTTGGAATTCGCGTCAGCAGGATCGCGACGGCGGCCGTCGACACCAGCGCCGGTCTACTGGCGTGCGCTCAGCTCGTGGTGAGGCGTCGGGCGCGCACACCGCGGTCGGGCAGGCGCCGGCGTCGGTGCCGAACCGGTCCGGGTGATGCGCTGACCAGATCCCGGTCGGCCACACGTCCGATAGCCGCCGACCGGGAATCCGAATTGTGCTGTGCCGCTTATTCGCCCGCGATATCGGTCAACACGGCGACCAGGGTGCGCACGGGAACGCCGGTGCCGCCCTTGCCGATGTAGCCGAACGGCCCGCCGGTGTTGTAGGCCGGGCCCGCGACATCCAGGTGCGCCCACTGCACCCCCTCGGGCACGAATTCCTTGAGGTAGGTTCCGGCGACCAGCATGCCGCCCCAGCGGTGCGGGGAGACGTTGGCCATATCGGCGACCTTCGAGTTCAGGTCGGCACGCAATTCGGCGGGCAGCGGCATCGGCCAGCCGTTCTCGCCGACCTCCTGCGACAGCCGCGCCACCCGGTCGCGGAATTCCTCGGTGCCCATCACGCCCGGGGTGCGGGTGCCGAGTGCGACCATCTGCGCGCCGGTCAGCGTCGCGACGTCGATCAGGTAGTCCGGGTCGTCCTCGCCCGCGCGCACGATCGCGTCGGCCAGGATCAGCCGGCCCTCGGCGTCGGTGTTGATGACCTCGATCGTGGTGCCGCCGTACTGGGTGAGCACATCACCGGGACGCTGCGCGGTTGCCGAGGGCATGTTCTCGGCCATCGGCACCGTCGCGGTGACCGTGATCGGGAGCCCGAGGCGCGCCGCCACCAGGGTCGTCGCGATGACCGCCGCGGCGCCACCCATATCGGAGGTCATATTCTCCATATTGGCCGCCGGCTTGATCGAGATACCGCCGGTGTCGAAGGTGATGCCCTTACCGATCAGGGCGACCTTCGTATCCCCGCCGGAGTAGGTGATGCGGATCAGCCGCGGCGGGCGCGAGGAGCCCTTGCCGACGCCGACGATGCCGCCGTAACCGCCCGCCTCCAGCTGCTTCTCGTCGAGGATCTCCACATCGAGTCCGGCCGCCCGCGCCAATTCGGCCGCGCGCTCGGCGAACTCGGCCGGGAAGAGGGCGTTCGGGGGAGTGTTGACGAAATCTCGCGCGGTCGCCACCGCCTCGGCGACGGCCTGGGCGCGGAACAGTTCGTCCTCGCCGGAATCGGCTGTGGGAACGAGGAATTCGACGCGCTGCAGCGGCCGCTCGGCCGGTTTGGGCGCCGACTTCTCGGACTTGAACGTGGTGAAGGTGTAGGCGCCCAGGTAGAAGCCCTCGGCGGCGGCGCCCAGATCCAGTCCGGACAGCGTCGTGACGGCCGTGGCGGTGCCGGCGAGCGAGCGGGCGGCCACACCGGCGGATTTGCGGATCTGCTCGGCGTCCAGCGCCTCACGTCCGCCGAGTCCGACCGCGAGCACGCTGGTCGCGCCGAGCCCGTCCGGCGCCGGGATCCGGGTCAGTTCCTCGGCCTTACCCTTCGCGCCGACGGCCAGCAGCGAGGCCAGCAACTGCTCCCGGGTGCCGGCGTCGAGCACCGCGTCGAAAACGTCGGCCGCGGCGATCACGGGCCCGTCGTCGGTGGACAGAAGTCCGACCACGAGGACATCGGTATCGGGACCGATGCTCTCGGTACGTGCCAGTTCCGGGCCGAGTGAACGATCTGCAACAGCTGTCATGCGCCCAGGTTACTGGGTGGGGCTCGGGGCCCCGGCGGGAGCGACGCGGCCGGAGATGGCAGCCCGCGTCACCGCGGAGGCCGCTGCGGACACAGGTGTCGATGCTGCTGGGAGCGACGCGTCCGGAGGCGGCAGCCCGCGCGTCACCGCGGAGGCCACCGCGGCCGCCGGCGTCGACACTGCCGGGGGCGGCGCGATCGCGAGCGGCAGCCTGCCGGGCCCGACTCCGCGGCCGAACACCACGGGAGCCCGCCGCGCGGAATTCGTTGGTGCCGATGCGGGTCGCCATGTCATTGTGGTGGGGAACCACTATGAACGATAGAGAATTGGTGCGCTTGTCGAAGCGCCTGTCGAAATGGTTGCGGCACGATCCGCAGGGAATCGGCCTGGAACCGGACGCGGCCGGCTGGGTGCCGGTGGACATCCTGCTGCGGCAGGCCGACGCTGCCGGAACGACGATCACTCGTGACGACCTGAACGCGGTGGTCGCCCGAAACAACAAGCAGCGCTACGAATTCGACGAGAGCGGCACATCGATCCGCGCCCGGCAGGGACATTCCATTCCGGTCGAGCTCGGTTACACCGCGGTCGAACCGCCGCCGATCCTGTTCCACGGCACGGCCGAGCACCTGGTCGATGTGATCATGGCCGAGGGGCTGCGTCCGATGCGCCGGCATGCGGTCCACCTGTCGGCGGATGTGGAAACGGCACGCACGGTGGGTGGCCGGCACGGTCGCCCGGTGGTCTTCGACGTCGCGGCCGAGCGGATGTATCGCGACGGGCACTCGTTCTACCGCACCGGCAACGGAGTCTGGCTGGTCGATGCGGTGGCACCGCACTATCTCGCGCCGAGACCCTCTGCCGGTACGGCCTGAATCCGTAGCCACTACGGAGTCCGGTGCGGGAGTTCGTGCTGGCGGCGGAGTGGAGGTTTCGCTCACTCCTCGCCGGTCTGCGCCGACAGCGGTACGCCGGTGTGGAAGAACCGGATCAACCGCCCGATCCGCACGCAGTGTGCGGCGCAGCGCTCGAAATGGTGTGCCAGCAGCGCCGTTTCGACCGCCATCGCGTTGCCGTGCTGCCAGCCGTCGTCGGCGACCGCGCGCAGCAGGTGCTGCTGGAGCTGTTCGATCGCCGGATCCGGCGGAATCAGGGTGGTGTCCGGTTCCACCTGCTGGGCCGAGATCACCGCGATGGCCGCGGCCGTGAGATCGACCAGGGCCGCGGCCATCGCCGAGAGTTGATGCGTGATGTCCTCGGGCGCCACGGGTTCCGGGAATTTCCGTACCACACCGTCGGCCACCCGGCTGAGCCCGCCCGCGATACCGGACAGATCCTCCGCGATCTGGATGGCGGTCACCACATTGCGCAGATCCCGCGCGACGGGCGCCTCGAGCGCGAGCAGGATCACCGACCGGTCCTCGCATTTGGCGTGCTCGGCCTGGATTCTCTCCTCCAGCGCGAACACCTCGTAGGCAGCGGTCAGATCGGCGTTCTCGATCGCCACCGCGGCGCGTTCGGCCGCCTCGTGTGCCAACCGAGCCATATGAGCGAGCTCGTCGGTGAGCGCCGCGAGTTCGGAAGAGAATTTCGTTCGCACTCCGGTATCTTCGCCGGACGCCGCGCCGAACGTGCAATATCCCAGGAAAAGTCATCGAATCTCCGCCTCGCGGGCCGGTGTCGTGCAGTGCCGCAGGGCGTGTCGATCATTAAGGTGTAGCGCACCGTGCCGACGGTGGTGTGAATGGAGGGTCTCGGGCTGGTGGAGTTACGAAGCGAGACAACATCCGGGCAGCGCACGGGATCGGTCGAGGTCGTGGGTCCGCTCGGTGCGGCGCAGCCGGCGAATTCGGCGGCCGACGAGGACGGATTCGACTGGCTGGGGCGCACCCGGGCCGGCCGTGTGCTGCGGTTGGAACGGCCGCAACGGATCTGGGAGGCCGAGCGTACGCCGGGGCGCTCGCGCCCGTACGTGGTGGCGACGTTCAACTTGAAGGGCGGGGTGGGTAAGACCACCACCACGGCCGCGCTGGCCGAGATCCTGTCCGCCGAATTCGACAAGCGGGTCCTGTTGATCGATCTGGATCCACAGGCCAATCTCACCGCGATGATGGTCGGCGAAAACCGCGCGATGGAACTGGATTCCGGTGACCGCACCCTGGCCGCGATCTTCGCCGCCGCGCTGGCCGGGCGGCCCGCCCCCGATGTGCGCGCGCTGATTCAGCACGAAGTGTCGCCCATGCACGCGGTCACCACCGTCGATCTGCTGCCCGCTTCGCCGAAACTGATTGCGCTGCAGGACGAGATGCCCGCGCTGCGGCAGGGCGAACCCACCGCGGTGCTGGCTCGGGCGCTGTCGGGCGTGCTCGAGGACTACGACTACGTCCTCGTCGACTGCCCGCCGAATCTCGGCCCGATCACTCAGAACGGCCTGCGTCTGTCCGACGGTTACCTGATCCCCACCATCCCGGACATCATGTCCACCTACGGAATTCCGCCGGTGCAGGCGCATCTGCGCCACCTCGCCGCACGCTGGGGTGATCCGCTGGAGGAGCTCGGCGTCGTGGTGACCAAGTACCGACGTTCGTCCGCGGTCCACCGCACCACCCTGGAGATCCTGCAGGCCAATCGCACTCTGCCGCGGTTGTTCCCGACCCGCATTCCCGACTCCAATCAGATCGCCGCCGCGGCCGCGTTCACCGATTTCGGAAGTCTGCGAAGGAAATACGGGACGGGCGGGCAGTTCCTGGCATTGCGCGAACTGACGGCGGATTTCCTCGCGACGACGCGAATAACCCTCGCGTGGGGACGGTGAGGGCCGCGGGCACGAGCAACGACACGACAACTCGCGTCAATTATGTGTTGACGAGTACTTGATCGTCAACCTTCGGTTGACGAATGTCTCCGTCCGATCTACCGTTGCCGCATGTCCTCCACCGAACCGCCCGCACCGGCGATCACGCCCGCCCAGCGCCGGTCGACCGGCGAATCCTTCGGCATCGATCCGGCCCGCTACGACCGCACCCGCCCGCCCTATCCGCAAGCCATGATCGACCGCATCATCGCGGCGAGCCCGGGTCCGAACTACCTGAACGTCGGCTGCGGAACCGGTATCGAAGCGCGGCAGTTCCGTGCCGCGGGCCGCACCGTACTGGGCGTCGAACCCGACGCCCGGATGGCCGACTTCGCGCGACGTGACGGACTGCGAGTGGAGGTGGCCCGGCTGGAGGAGTGGGATCCGGCCGGGCGCGTCTTCGATGCGGTGGTGTCCGGCACCGCGTGGCATTGGATCGATCCGGTCGAGGGTGCGCGCAAGGCGGCGCAAGCGTTGCGCCCGTCCGGCCGGTTGGCATTGTTCTGGCACGTTTTCGAACTGCCGCCCGCCGTGGCCGAGGCTTTCGCCGAGGTCTACCGCCGGCTGCTCCCGGATTCGCCCTTCCGTCCGCCGGCCCGTGCCGACCGGGCGGTGGACCCCTACGAGCCGATACTTCTGGACTCCGCCAACGGAATTCGCGACGCCGGCGGATTCGGTGACGTGCAGCGGTGGCGCTTCGATTGGGAGCACCGCTATACCCGTGACGAGTGGCTGGATCAGATGCCCACCCAGGGCACGCTGACGCGAGCTCCGGCGGAGGTGGTGGATCAGGTGCTCGCGGGCGTCGGCGAGGCCATCGACGCGATGGGCGGCAGCTTCACGATGCCGTACGCCACGATGGTCCTCACCACCGCTCGGCTGTGAACTGACTCACATCTCCGGTTCGGTGGAACCGCGGCGACGCCGGAGCGTCCAAACCCATGACGGACAACATCTTTCGAGACAAGGATTCGGCATGACACGCACTACGGCCGCACTTCTCGCCTCCGCCGCGATCGCGGGCTTCGGCCTGACAGCCGGCCAGGCGGCGGCGGCTCCGCTCGCTCCGGCGCAGCATCAGGCTCTCGACCCGTCGGCCGCCCAGAACGGCTGCCCGCCGCCGCCGACCGGCCCGGACGGTCGCCCGCTGCCGCCGCCGCGGGGTGTGGACGGCAAGCCGCTGCCCCCGCCCACCGGCGCCGACGGTAAGCCCTGCCCGCCGCCGATCGGCCCCGACGGCCGTCCCCTGCCCCCGCCGCCCGGCGCCTGACGCGGGTGACAGCCGCGCGCACGCCCACCTCGACCGGTGGAGTGTGCGCGCGTTCCTCCGGCTCCGGACGAGTGACGGTCGCGTAGCCGACGTGGCGACCGTCCACTCGCGATATCGTCTACTGGACGATATCGTAACGGGCGCAGGCGAATTCGCCGTTGCGCGCCAGTTCGGTCAGCTTCATCTCGATCCGGCGGGGCAACAGCGGTTGCCCTTCCCCGAGGGTGACCGGCGCGATCGATACGCACACTTCGTCCAGCAATCCGTGGTCGGCGAACTGTCCCGCCAACTCGCCGCCACCGACGATCCAGATGCTCTTGCCCGCCGCGGCCTCGGCCATCTCCTTGTGCACCACGGTGATCGGCTGCTGCGTGTACCGCACATCGGCCCCGTCGGTGCGCGGGGCGAAGTCGCGGTGAGTGAAGACCCACGCGGGCATCGCGTACGGCCATTCCATATCGGGATGGTTGTCGAGGATCCACCGATAGGTGTTGGCGCCCATGGCGATAGCGCCGATGTCGGCGATGAACGCGTCGTACCCCATCGGGCCGTCGTTGTCGACCTGCCGGGTCAGCAGCCAGTCCAGTCGATGGTCCGGTGTGGCGATGAATCCGTCCAGGGTGGTGGCGGTGTAGTACACGGTGCGGGCCATGGTCATCCTCTCCTGCGCAACCACATGATGGGGTCGCCGTTGTCGTGTTCGGTTGCCCGATCGGGGTATTCGCTGTCGATCCATTGGCGTACCAGTAGTCGCCGGTAGGCCGAATAGGTGAGCACGTGGGCGATCACGGAGCCGAGGACGAAACTCTCCGGCGGCTCGCACAGGGCGTCGATCAGGGTGTCGTCCCAGCCGCCGCGACGGTCGATGTCGCGGACGGTATCCAGCCACCGCGGCACCGTCTCCTCGAATCGCCGTGTCAGTGCGGGGAGGTCGTCGGATCCGCGGTCGGGTTGATCAGTGCCCTCGATGGCGGCCAGCCACACCTGTTTGGTCCATACCAGGTGAGCGAGGACGGCCGCGATCGACGCATCCGGTCCGTCCCACGCCAGCACCGCCGCGGACGAACGCTGCCGTCGGTACCGGTGCTCGTCGAGACCCTTCGCCATGTCGAGGAGTTCGCGCGTGTCCTCCACGTCGTGGTGCAGCAGCAGCGATGTCGGGTCCATATCGTGTCTGCCTTTCGGTTCGCCCTCCACCCACAGCGACATCGGCGGGTGGAAATGGATCCCGTTCACCGCGGGAAGCCAGCGGGTGCGGGAGGCCGCCGGCGTCGCGCTCGGCGGATGTCCGTAGGCGCGGCTGTAGGCCCGGCTGAACCCCTCCACCGAGTCGTATCCGGCGGCGAAGGCCACATCCGTCACCGCCGCGCCGCCACTCAACTGCCAGGCGGCGCGCTCGAGCAGCACCCGCCGCCGCATCGCCACCGGCGACTCGCCGGTGCCGCGGGAGAATTGCCGGGAGAAGTGATAGGGCGAGACGAACGCGCCCTGCGCCATCGCGCTCAGCGTGGTGTTGTTCTCGTCGAGAACGGAATCGAGCAGTTCCCGTAATCGGTCACGTCCGGTCGTCACACCGTTCAGTGTGGTCGGCGCGGGCCAGGGCGCGCTTGACCGATCTTGCGCATGTCGACGGCGTTCAGTCGGCGTCGAGGACGTCGCGCGCCTTGTCGTAGTATTTCCGTCGCGCCGCGGCGCCGTTGTCGCCGCCGTTGATCGTTCGCGTGACGGCGTTCAGATCGTCCGCGTCCGCGGCATCGTTGAGGTGATGTGATCGCCAGAACCACGCGGCGATGTCGAACGCGTGTTCCGGGTCGTCGGCCCGTTCCGGATGATGGACCAGGTCGACGCCGATGGCCTTCCCGGCGGCCGCGTAGTTCGAACGCCCGGTGATCTGCAGGGCTCCGCGTCCCCGATAGCGGGCGCCGTCGCCGGGCTGCGTATTTCCCAGCGATCGCCCGACCGCGGTCTGCGGCCCGTAGTTACTGTCGAAGTAATTTCGGTCGCCGTATTCGGTGAGAGTCTTCAGCTGGTCTGTTTCGTGCAGCACCTGCGCCAGAAAGGCGGCCTCGCGTTCCGGTGTCGTGATTCCGGCCGCCAGCATCGCTTTGTTCAGATACGGCAAGTACTTCCGCAATGTGTCGGAATTCGCCTTCGGTGCAAGAGTTTTCATTTCCGCAAAAGTCAGGGGGCCCATCGCGTCGGCGCTCGCCTTGTTCGCACCGGCCACCCGTTCGTATTTCTTCCAGACTTCTCGCAGCGAAGTGCGCAGCCGCTCGATGAGCCCGATCTCCACGCCGGCGGACAGCTTTCCCGGCCCGGCGGCATGCAGGGCGGACCTCAGTTCGCCCACCTCGTCCCAGATATCGCGATTGAGCTCGGTGCCCATTCTCGCCGCCGACGCCACCTCGGCGGCGATGTCCGCGTGCCGGCTGACCAAGCCCTGTGTGACGCCGCGGAGCTTGTCGACGGTGGCGTTGTGCGCGGAGGTGACCGTCGAGTGATCGATGGTGTCGGCGAGACCGGCGTCGGTGAGCAGTCGATTCACGTCGGGAACCGCGGCCTTGTCGCCGACGCCGAGGTGGTCGACCATCGCCTGGAAGACCGCCTGCACCATGCCGGTCGTCTGCTTCAGCGCCTGCCTGGCCTGAGGAGGTGGCGGCAACTCGACGGTCCACCCGGTCCACCCGTAGGTCGGGCAGGTGGTCGCGTCGTCGGGCGCGGCGGCCTGCGGTGATGTCGCGGCCGCTTTGGCGGTCACAGTCGGTCCAGGGGTAGCCGCGGCTTCCGCCAGGATCCTCGAGCTGGGTACTACCTTCTCGGCGCCCACAGCGGCCATGCTGGCACGGAGCCGCCGCAGTTCTCAGTGACGAGAACGCCGATGAGCTCGGGCGCCGCGGCGTGCGTTCACACCCGGTAGTGCCGGTGGGGGCCGTATCTCGGCGGGCCGTATCCGCGGCGGTGGTGGATGAACAGGAAGAACAGCGCCGGGAAGACGAAGAACGGAATCATGTGGGTGGTGGCGACGATCACGACCGCGACCACCACGGCGGCCAGCAGCAGCGCCGGGAACACCGGGCGCGGGCGACGGGCCTCCCGCGACGGCCGAGCGGGCGGGGCGGGTTGCGGGCGCGGCAGGTCGCTGAACAGGACGATCAGGTCGGCGGCGGTCTTCGCGGCGTAGGCGCGGCTCACGCGCTCGTCGTATTCGTCGAGCTCGAGGCGTCCGGCCGCGAAATGGTCGCCCAGGGCGGCCGCGGCCTGTTCACGCTCGGCCGTGCCGACGCGGACGCTCGGCGACCCGAACACCGCGGGGTCGAAATCGGTCATGGCAACCGCCTCACCGGGGAAACGAAATCACGATGCACCCAGCGTAGGACGCTTCGGCGAATCGTGCCTGCGCCCGCGGGCGTATCCGTGGCTACGCAGCGCGACGGATCCGGCGCGTACCGGCCGGCATTTACTGTGCGGATGAGCCCTGGATGAGCGAGGAAGATACCCGGAAGCCTTGCGCTGAAACACTATTCACTACGTCGTCCCAGGTCGCGAAAGTGTCGGATTTCGCACAGCCGCAGGCGGCGGCGAGCTGCGGTTTCGCTCGGTAGCGTGGCTGGAAGCCCGAGATACGAGCAAGTCCGAGATACAGCCGTCGCAAGGAGTTGGAAGCCTTGGAGGAGGTACTTCGACCGCTGGTGGTCTTCGCCGCGACGCTCGCGGTCACCATTTCGATCGGCGCGGTGGTCGACCGCCTGTTGAGTCACGCCGCGCAGAAGCATCCCGCTAACCGACTGCCCGGTCTACTGCGTCGCATCCACCTGCCGCTACAGGTGTTCCTGGCGACGATAGCCCTGCATTTCACCTACCCGCTGGCAGAGATCGAACTGCGCCACGACGCGGTCGTGCTGAACATCCTCGCCGCGGTGGCGATCCTGTCCGCCGCCTGGGTGGTGATGCGCGCCGTCGATGCCGTCGCCGAGAACACGCTGGACAAATACGCTCACCGCACCGCCGACATCGCCAAGGTGCGGCGGCTGCATACGCAGCTGACGTTGGTCCGGCGCATCATCACCACGGTGCTGGCGATCACCACCGCGGCGGTCGCGATCCTGCTGCTGTTCCCGAATCTGCGTACCCTCGGTACCTCCCTGCTGGCCTCGGCCGGCATCATCGGCGTGATCGCCGGTGTGGCCGCGCAGTCGACGCTGGGCAATCTGGTGGCCGGCCTGCAGATCGCGTTCGGTGATTCGGTGAAGATCGGCGACACCGTGGTGGTCGAGGGGGAGTGGGGCACGGTCGAGGAGATCACGCTGTCGTTCCTCACCGTCCGCATCTGGGACGACCGCCGGCTCACCATGCCGGTCTCGTACTTCAATTCCAAACCGTACGAGAACTGGTCCAAGGGCGGCCCGCAGATCACCGGCACGGTCTTCCTCTACCTGGACACCAGCACGCCGGTGGCCGAACTGCGCGAACATCTGCGCGACTATCTGCGCACCCGCGACGATTGGGACGGCCGCAGCTGGAATCTGCTGGTCACCGACAGCACCCCCTTCGGCATCCAGGTCCGCGCCTCCATGTCGGCCCGCAACGCCGACGACGTGTGGACGCTGCGCTGTGCGGTGCGCGAGGAACTGCTGGCCTGGCTGCGCAACGAGCACCCGAATGCCCTGCCGAAGATCCCGACCAGCGTCGTCGAACGCGAACATGCGATGGCCGAGTAGCCGCCTATAGAGTCGTGGGGTGCGCGAATTCCGCTTCGGAGTCAACTTCCTCAATCCCGGGTCCGCCGACGAGTGGGCCGCGAAATGCCGGCGGGCCGAATCGCTGGGCTACGACGTGCTGTTGGTTCCCGACCACCTGGAACTCCCGGCACCCTTCCCGTCGGTGCTCGCCGCCGCGCAGGCCGCCGAGCGCCCGCGGGTGGGCACCTTCGTCCTGAATGCCGCGTTCTGGAACCCGGTTCTGCTGGCTCGCGACGTGGTCAGCATCGCCCGGCTCACGGGGGACCGGCTCGAGCTCGGCCTCGGAACCGGTTATGTGCGAGACGAATTCGAGGAAGCCGGCCTCGACTTCGGCACCCCACGTACCCGGGTCGACCACCTCGAGAAGACGCTGACCGAACTCCGGCGGCTGCTGCCCGAACCGCATCCCACCATTTTGCTGGGCGGCAGCGGTAACCGCATGCTGCGGCTGGCCGCCCGCCACGCCGACATCATCGCGTTCACCGGTGGCGAATCCGTCCCCGGCGCCACCGACGGCTCCCTGCGCCTGTCCAGTGCCGAGACGGTCGACGAACGTGTCGCCGCGGCACGGCGTTTCGTTGCCGAGTACGACCGCGATCCCGAATTCAACATCCTGATCCAGCAGGTCGTGGAAACCGCCGACCGCAAGGCCGCCGCGACCGAGATCGCCGCGCAGATGGGTCATCTGAGCGTGGACGAGGTGCTGGACGCGCCGACCCTGCTGATCGGCACGGCCGCCGAAATGGCCGATCAGGTGCGCGGACGCCGGGAACGGTACGGGTTTTCCTATGTCACCGTCTTGGAGCCCGCGATGGAGGGGTTCGCGAAGGTGATGCGGGAAGTGCGGGGCTAGTGCACGACCGACAGGTGCGGACCGACCTGCGCCTCGCCGAGGACTTCCGCGAGAAGCCATGAGGTCCATCGCAGTTCGTCGGCGAGTTCGGCGCGTCCGAGCCCCGCGCTGTGCGCCCGCGCCACGGCCTCCGCGAGCAATCCGGGGGCCTCGCCGGGATATTCGGCGACCGGCTCGCGAGCGTGTTCCACAGTCCGGGTCGGTTCGAGAATGTGCATTCGGGGGCCTCGGTCCTGGCCGATCCGCCTGATCACCTCGGTAGGCACACCCCACTGCCGTGCGAGCGCCGCCGGGCTGGGGAAGTGAATCGGCGACGGAAACAGCTGGTCCATGTCATCGGCGGGAACCAGCAGTTCGGCGGCGAACCGGTCGGCCTCCTCTGCCTGAGTCCGGTCTCCCGGCAGCGGGCAGGGGTGCAGCAGGAGATGACCGAGTGCGCGCGCACACGCGAATCGGTAGCCGTAGACGCATTGCGTGTGCCGGGCGGCCACGACGATCAGTGAGCGCCCCCAGGTGTGCGCGGCATAGGTGCCGACCCGAGCCATGGCCGCGCTGGTCGCCGGCGCGAAAGCTACTACGATGCCGCGCGACTCGAGTGTCGCGCCGAGATGGGCCAGTGGACCCGGTGCGATGCCCCAGTGGTCGCGGAGCAGGCGCGCGGCGTCGGCGGGCGCTGTCCCTTCTTCGAAGGCGGGGAGGTCGAGCGCCGGGAACCGCATTCGGCAGGCCAGCGTGTACGCCAACTCCCAGAGGTACTCCGCGAACGCCACCGCCTTCGCCCGATCGGATGCGGTGGCCGAACCGGGATCGTCGAAATGCAGGTCCGCGGCGTCGATCCGGCACATCGGGCGTCCAGTGGCGAAGTAGTCGACGGGGACTTTCAGCGCCCTGGCCAGGTCGGCCGGAACGTCCGGATCGGGCTGTACGGCGCCGATCTCGTACTGTTCGACGACCGAGGGGGACAGCCCTGCCGCATCAGCGAGTTCACCGACGGACAGTTCGGCCCAGCGCCGCGCCTGCGTCAGTCGTATCGGCTCGAATGCCGACGCGACGAACCCGACCGGCTCGTCGGCCCGTTCGGTGAGGAGTTTCAGTCCGCGTCGGTCCTGCCGACCGTCACTGTCCACCCGAATTGTTTACCGCATCACGGGCCGCCGCGGGTGATCCGACCCGAGAAAAAATTCGTTTTCCGGCGAAGCGGACAAACTGCTGCGCGGCGAATCCTTCGGTCATTCAGGGCATTCCGCCCGGCAGGACCGGTAGCAGGTCAGGGCGTTTCGCCGACCGGCCTTCACCGGTCGACACGCCGCGTAGTCGCCGCCACACCCACGGGCGCAATGTCGCTGCCACCCAGGCGAGTTCGCCGACCGCGCCGGCCGCGCGGAAACGTTCGGAGCCGTCCGGCGGCAGGGCCCAGTTGTGATCGGCGCCGTCGAGACCCAGGGCCTCCGCTGCGGCCAGCGCGAATCGTTCGTGGCCCAGTTCGGAGCCGTGCAGCCGGTCCGCGCTCCACATGCGCAGATCGACCATCGAGGCGGCGCCGAACAGATCGACCAGTCGCAGGTCGTACCGGCTCGCGCACAAGCGAATTCGATCGTTGATCAGGTCGACGCGCGGTCCGATGTAGCGGGCGGCCAGCGGCACGATGCGGCGCACATCGGGGAATGTCGTTGTCACTACCGTTGCGCCGCCGGCGGTCAGCTTCGCGTACAGCTCCTCCATGAGGTCGAGTGCCGCGGCGAAATCGGTGCCGGGCGCCGTGACATCGTTCATGCCCGCGCAGATGCCGACCAGATCCGGGTCCATCGCCAGAGCGGCGTCGAGTTGTTCGTCGCGGACCTGCGCGAGGCGGCGGCCACGCACCGCCAGATTGGCGTACCGGATCTCCGGATTGTCCTGAACCAGGCGCTCGGCCAGCCGATCGGCCCACCCGCGCAGGCCGGTGCTGTCGTCGCCGTCCCACAGCCCCTCGGTCTGGCTGTCGCCCATCGCGACGAAGCGTTCGTAGCGGTTCGGCGACGCCGCCGGACCGTCCGAACGCGGCGAGGACAACGTCGTCATGGCAGACCTCCGGACGGGATCGGCCGATGTAGACCGCTCACACCGGCATTCCCGACCGTATCATCTGCACTCCCTCGCGCAATGTAATACCTTGATAGACACAGGTTTTGGTAGCCAGGGGTGTGGCGGCTCCACCACGGACCCGCCCGGCTACGCCGGTAAGGGGGCCCGTGATGGCCGATATCAACTTCGAGCGGCGTCGTCGAAGAGTGGCGCAACAGCTCGGCGAACTGACCGTGCTCACGCCGGCCTGGCGCCGGTTCCTGTCGGTGCCGCTGATGCGCAACGGCTGGCATGTGCTCGTGGAACGCGAGAACAGTCGTTCGGATCGCTTCGACGCTTACGCCGTCGGCCCGGGCGGCGTCTTCGCCCTGGTCCTCACCGATGTGGTGCCGCCCGCCGCGGAACTACGCCGGATCCGCTGGCGTGCCGAGGAGACGTTCGCGAATCTCACCGCGGGCCGCGCCCGGTATGTGCCGCATATGATCGAGGTGCTGCTGCTGATGGACGAGGCGGCCGACACGCCGGTCGAGGCCCGCTACGTCGCGGTCGACCCGACCACCTTCGCCGCGCGGTTGTTCGCCGAAGCGAGCCTGTCCAGCCGGAGCGCCCGGCAGATCGCGATGACGGTGGCCGAACGCAACACCTGGTTCGCACTGCTGTCCGCCGACAGCGGTGCGGTGCCCGAAACCCTGCCCGCCGAAGGGCTTTTCGAGACGACGACGCTGCGTGCGGACGAACGAGCGCGGGCGTTGAAGCGACCTTTCAGCGAATGGATGACGTTCCTCGACCCGGCCCAACTCGACCTCGTCTACCGAAACTACAACGGCCCCGCGCGATTCAGCGGTCCGGCGGGCACCGGGAAGACCGTCGTCGCCCTGCATCGCATGGCACGGCTATCCAAAGAAGGCGCCGGGCGGCAGCTGTTCACCAGTTTCGTGCGGACACTGCCGACCTATCACGAATCGGGATTCCGGCGCCTCGCACCGCATGCGGGTGAGCGGGTGGAATTCACCGGACTTCACGCCTGGACCACCCAATTTCTGCGCAGCCGCGATATCGGCTGCCGCCTGGGCAGCGGCGACAACGCCTTCTACCACGCCTGGCGCAACGCCCGCCGCCACCTCGAACCCCTCGAACCGAACCCGAGCTACTGGAAGGACGAACTGCATCGGGTCATCAAGGGTCAAGGTATCGATCGCGACCTCTATCTGAAGATCGACCGCGTAGGACGCAACGGCCTGCGGCTGGACAAAACTCACCGCGAGCTGGTCTGGGCCCACCTGTACCTGCCGTATCAGGCCGCGCTGCAGGACCTCGCGACGGTCGACTTCAACGACGTGATCGATCTGGCGATCGACGAACTGCGCGCGGCGCCGCTGGACGCACCCTACGACCTGGTGGTGGTCGACGAGGTCCAGGACTTCACGCTGATGGAACTCAAACTCGTCCATCAGATCGCCGGTGGCACCTCCACCTCGCCGCTGCTGCTGGTCGGCGACGGCCAGCAACAGGTCTATCCCGGCGGCTGGCGCCTGTCCGATGCCGGCATCCCGATCGTCGGCCGCGGCGCGGTGCTGCGCACCAACTACCGCAATCGCGCGGCCGTGCACGACTGCGCCAAGCGGGTCGACGCCACGAATACGGTCGACGACCTCGACGGCGCCCCGGGATTCGTCCTGCGCGACAGCGAGGTCGTATTGCCGGGCGGCACCGCCCGCTCGGAAACCTTCTCCCGGTCGCGGGCCGAGGAGAAGGTGATCGCGGCCCTGACCGACTCCGGATATCTGCACTCCGACGTCGCCGTGATCACCGACACCAACCGCCAGGCGGAAAGGATCCGGGCAGCATTGCGACGCCAGCGGATTCCCGCGGTCTCGCTCGAACACTACGACGGCACCCAGCACGATGTGGTGAAGGTGGGAACCGTGCATCGCGCCAAGGGAATGGACTTCGCCGCGGTGTTCCACCTCACCGACGCGCCGACCGCACCCGTCGACCGGTTGCGCGGCAGCGAGCGCGACCGGGCGGAGCTGGCGGCACGCCAGACCATCGTGGCGCTGACCCGCGCCCGCGACCACATCTGGATCGGGCTGATGAAGGATTGAGGGCCACGAGTCGGTCTTTCTCAGCCGAATCGGTTACCTTCGGCATCCATGACCGTCGCATCACCGGGTTCGGCCGGGCCGCCCGCCCTGCCGGAATCGACGCCCACCGCACCCGCCCGAGATCGCCGGCCACGACGCCTGGGCAAGGTCCGCCAGGTGGTCGTCTCGGTGATGCTGGCGGTGATGACCGCCATGGTCCCGCTGGCCTTCGCGCCCGCCATGCCCGCCTCGGCGGCGGTGGCGAAGCCGGGTGTGGAGAACGCGCCGGCCCGCGCGGCGGTCACCGATCTGGTCGGCGACCACCCGTGGTCGGTGGCCGTACCCACTGATTTCGCCGCCGAGGCGGGCTATCGTCCGGTGGTCGAGAACGGGATTCTGGTCGATCCCGACGGGGACTGCTCGTCGCCGATTCAGCTTCCCGCCGAGTTCACCGAGGCCTGCAAGGCACACGACCTGGGCTACGACATGCTGCGTTACGCCGAACAGCGGCAGCAACCGCTGCAGCCGTGGGCACGCCAAGCCATCGACGCCACCCTGCAGCGCCGTATGCACGCCGCCTGCGATACGCGCACCGACACCGCCGCCCGCGCCCGCTGCGATGTTCTGGCGACGGTCGCCACCACAGGCGTCGATCTGAATTCCCGGAGGCAGAACTACGCCACCCCGGACCCGGAGTTCCTGTTCGGCACGCCACTGTCGGGCGAACGGCTCAGCGACCAGCTCCTCCATGTCGGCGGTCCGGCCGCGGCGGGAGTGGTCTCGGCGGGGATCGTCGGGATCGTGGCGTGGCGGCGGCTGCGGCCGGCCCGGCTCGCGGTCCCGAACGTCATCGCGGAAGCCGGTGCCGCCGGGTGACAGCTATGACAGTGCAGAGCACAACCCCACGGTCCGACGCGACGACGAAGCCGCGCCGGCATCGGTCCCTCCACGTGCGCCCCCGCATCGATACCGTTGTCGCCGTCACCCTCGCCGTCGTGATGTCACTGCTTCCGGCCGTCCTGCCGCGCACCTCCGTATCCCAGGCCATCCTCACCGGTGTGCCGGTGGCACTCGCCATCGGAGTAGCCGGGGTGGTGCGCACGACACTGGGCCACTGGCGGATCGATATCGATGAACGCTTCGGCCGCCACCGCGTCCCGATCCTGCTGCTCTGCGGATTCGTGGTGACGGCGGTCGTCGTGCGCGCCGCGGCGTGGCAGAACGGCCTGCACGCGGCCATGGGTGAGGCTCCGGTCGGCGCGGCGTACTGGCTGCGCTGCGCACTGGGAGCGGCGGCGATCGTAGTGTTCCTGGTCGGCATCGGGCGTGGAATGCGTTGGGGAATAAGGAAACTCCTGCGACTCTGAGCTCCGGGGGAGAGCGATCCGATCATCGGGGCTTCCGCCGGGCGGTCCGCACCGATTCACGGCGCCGCACTGATCTACAGCGCCGCGGCGACTTTCCATGCCGAGTGGATCGCGCCTTCGATGTAGTCGACCGATGCGGCGTCACCCACGACGTGCACCTCGGGAACCAGCCCCGCCAGGGCATCGGCCAGGGGCGCTCGCGCGGAAACACCCGAGGCGACCACAACCATGTCCGCCGCCGCCGTCGACGTCCGGTCACCGACGCGAAACTCCACGTGCCGCTCGGTGATTCGCTGTACGGTCGCGTGCCGGTGGATGGTGACGCCCGCCTCGCCCGCGTGCCGAACGGCGGTCCAGCGCCGGGGCATCGCCATCGGAACACCCAGCTGCTGACCTTCCTCGAGTAATGTCACGGTGCGGCCGCGTTCGGCCAGGAACTCCGAAAGTTCCAGTCCGACAAGCGAACCGCCGATCACGACCACGTTCTTGCCCATCGGCAGGAATCTGCGCGTCACCGATCGGATCGCGGCGGGGCTGTTCGTGATACCGGAAATCTTGCTCAGCTTCGCGAGGGCGCGCAGCAACGGTGGCACCCGGGAGACGTCTCCGACACCGGTCATCACGGCGCGCAAGGTATCACCG
The DNA here is from genome assembly GCF_001613505.1 of Nocardia mikamii NBRC 108933. Lineage (GTDB taxonomy): Bacteria > Actinomycetota > Actinomycetes > Mycobacteriales > Mycobacteriaceae > Nocardia > Nocardia mikamii. The sequence continues at coordinate 384,187 of NZ_BDCM01000013.1, read as the reverse complement.
GTGTGCACGTGCGGCAGATCGCCGCCGGGGACCGCGGGGCGATCTCGCACCGCGCCGGTGGCCACGACGACCACGTCGGGATTCAGCGCCTGGATCAGCGGCGCGGTCGCCTCGGTCTTCAACCGGATGTCGATGTCGAGTTGCTCCACTCGGCTCTTCAGCCAGTTCAGCAGGCGCTCGTTGTCGGGCGTGGTCAGACTGGAGAACCAGAGGGTGCCTCCGAGGCGATCCGCCTTGTCCAGCACCGTGACTCGATGTCCGCGCTCGGCCGCGAGACGGGCGACCTCGAGCCCGCCGGGACCGGCACCGACCACCACGATACGTCTCGATGTCGTGCTGCGAGCCGACGGAAGAACTTTCTCGTCGCCGAGTGCGGGGTTCACCGCGCACAGCGGGGTGTCGTCCCAGAAGTTCTCCTGCACGCACACATAGCAATTGATGCAGGGCCGGACGTTCTGCGGTGTCCCGGCACGGAGTTTGTTCACCAATTCCGGGTCGGCGAGCAATTGCCGTCCCATCGCCGCGAAATCCGCCTTTCCCTCGGCGATGATTTTCTCGCCGATCTCCGGCAGTACCCGGCCGACAGTGATCACGGGAATCGAGACGGCCTTCTTCACCTCGCCCGCCAATTCCGTATAGGCGCCGACGCGGTCGGGGAGCGGCCCATCGGTGAAGTTGGAGAACGGGTTGCGTCCCCAGCCGGTGACATGAACAGCGTCCGCGCCGGCCGCCTCGAACAGCGCCGAAGCCTGCTTCGCCTCCTCGGTGGTCAGCGCATCGTCCGCACCGAATTCGCGCCCCGCGATCCGCACCAGAATCGCCAGCGCATCGCCGACCTCCGCCTTCACCGCGCGAATCACCTCGACCGCCAACCGCGCCCGATTCTCCAGCGAGCCACCGTAGTCGTCGGTCCGCTTGTTGTCCGCCCGGCTCAGAAAGCCGCCGAGTATGTATCCGTGCGCGCAGTGAATTTCGACGGCGTCGCCACCGGCTGCCTTCACCCGCCGCGCGGCCTCCGCGAAACACCGCACCACCCAATCGATATCGTCCTGCGTGGCTTCGCGGTAGGTGGCCTGCTTGCCGCCCGTGACAGCCGCCAGCTTCCGCAATTCTTCCGGGGTGTTGTCGGCCAGCGCCGACATATCCGCCGATCCGCGCGGCGCCGACGGAACCAGCAGCCGCCGCCCGTGCACGGTATCGATCCGGGCGATCTTCCCGTGGTGCGTCATCTGCACACACAACTTGCTGCCCGCGGCATGGACCGCGTCCGCGAGCGCGCGCAGACCGGGAATGAACCGATCCTCGGACAGCCCGGGTTCCTTGGTGCTCGCACAGCCCACCGGATAGGCGACGGCACAGCATCCGGTAATGATCAGCCCCGTCCCGCCGGCCGCGCGGGCGAGGAAATGATCGATATCGCCCTGCTCGATCTCCCCGTCCTCGCAGAGGTTCATATCCATCGCGGGCAGAACGACGCGGTTGGCGACGGTCATCGGCCCGATGGTCCCGGGGGCGAGCAGGTGCGGAAAGGTCTGGTTGCGCGGCACGCGTCGACGCTAGAACTCCCGGCTGCGGCTCAGGGCAAACCTCCCGATCACCGAGACATCGACCGGGTGCCGTCGACGATGACCGGAAACGCACTAGCCGGTGTTCTGCCTGTGCAGCAGCGCAGCGGCCTTCTCCGCGAGGAATTCCGGTGGTCGATCGGTGTGGAGAACAACCCCGCGCTCGGCGGCGTCCAGTGGCTCGAGGATCCGCAGTTGCGAATCGACCAGGGAGACGGGCATGTAGTGGCCACGGCGGCCGGTCATGCGCTCGATCAGTTCCTCGCGTTCCGCGGTCAAATGCACGAAGCACACCTCGGGCGCGGCGGCCCGCAAGATCTCGCGATAACTCCGCTTCAGCGCCGAGCACGCGATCACACCGCCGGTCGTCTCGACCATCCGATCGTGCAACCAGCGCCCCACCGCCGCCAGCCACGGCGCGCGATCCTCGTCCGTCAGCGCGATCCCCGCGGACATCTTCGCGATATCGGCGGGGGAGTGAAGGTCGTCCGCATCCGCGAACGGAATACCGAGCCGGTCGGCGAGCAGACGGCCGACCGTCGATTTCCCGGTGCCGGAGACCCCCATCACCACCACGCAGGCCGGGCGCATACGGTCGGTCACCTCTGGCACGGTAGCCGATCCGGTTACCGCGGCCGATCGTGGGCGGATATTCGCCGAATCCTCAAGCAGCCCGGGCGCGTCGGCTCCCGGACCTCGCGGGGTGGGCGAGGCCGGAGCTGATGCCGGTGCGGTCAGCGAGGAGGTAGCCGATCGCCGGTCTCGCTCGGGTCCGCGGCGCCGGGCCGCCACCCCGGTGGCCCGAACACATATCCAGCCCATTCGCGAATTCGTCCGGTGGAGCGTAGATCTCGCCACAGCGCTCCGAATTCGTAGTACTGGAGCGTGAGGACGTTCGAGCTCTCGATATTCTTCGTGAGCCCGTAGGTGGGGCGGAAGGTTTCGGCGCGAAAGGTGCCGAACACGCGGTCCCACAGGATCAGGATGCCGCCGTAGTTGCGGTCCAGATACTCCCGATCGCTGGCATGGTGCACGCGGTGATGGGACGGGGTGTTGAAGACGAATTCGAACCAGCGGGGCAGTTTCCCGATGGTCTCGGTGTGCACCCAGAACTGGTAGATCAGGTTGAACGACCAGGCCGTGAAGATCATCCACGGTGGCACGCCCACGAGCGGCAGCGGTACCCAGGCCAGGAGTTCGAACCACGGATTCCACTTCTGGCGCAGCGCCGTCGCGTAGTTGAAATATCGGCTGTTGTGGTGCACCTGATGCGCCGCCCACACCACCCGGACGCGATGCGCGAGGCGGTGATAGGCGTACCAGAGCAGATCCACCGCGAGCATGACCCCCAGCCACGACAGCGGATTGCGCGGATCGACCTGCCACGGCGCGTGCACGTACAGCACGGCGTAGCCGACGAGTGCGGCGAATTTCGCGGCACCGCTGACGAAGAGTGAGACGAAACCCATGGTCAGGCTGGTTCGCGCATCGGTCACGTCGTAGCCGGCGCGATCGTCGGCATGACCGCGCAGCGCGGCGATCTCCAGGACCATCGCGAGCACGAAGAACGGCACCGCGTAGGTCACCGGCTGGTTGATCTGTTCCCACAGGGTCATCGCAGGCACTCTCCGGAACGACTATATGACCCTACGGTCACTTCAATGGAAGTGACCGTAGGGTAAGTTCGGGCCTATGTCAACGGCCGCCGGACTCGGAACCAAGGGCATGCCCGCGCGGGACCGCCGCGAGGAGATCCTGATCGCCGCCATGCGGGAGTTCGCCGAACGCGGGTTCGCCGCCGTATCGATGGTGTCGATCGCCGGTCGCGCGGGCATCTCCAAGGCCCTGGTCTATCAGCACTTCACCTCGAAGGAACAGCTCTACGCGGAGTGCCTGACCGTCCTGGCCGACCCGCTCCTGGAGCGCCTCGACGACGAAATGAATCCCGCCACAGCACCTTTCGCGATGCCGGGTAACGCGCTGCGCGGCCTCTTCGACACCCTCGGCCCCGACCGCACCGCCTGGCGGATCATCCACGACCCGACCGCTCCGGCGTCCGGCGCGGTGGCGGATCTGGTGCACGGCTACCGCAACCGGATCGCCGCGCACGCCGACTCGGGCGTGCGCCGGTTCCTCGACGCCCTGGGCGACACCGACGAACGCGATATCGAAGCGCTCGCCGGCATCTGGACCGCCGCGGTCGACGCGGTAATGGCTTGGGCGCGTGCACATCCCGAAGAATCGGCCGGCGACCTGACCGCCCGCTTCACCCGCCTGATCGACATCGTCTTCTCGATCGGGGCGACACGCTGAATCACCCGGCTTCGGCCGGCGCGGCGGTGGACCTGCCCGGTAGTCCGGGATGGCAACCCGATCGGGCATGCTGGAAACCAACCGTGAACACCACCCGCCGGCCACGCGCACCCCGGTCGCGCAGCGGGACCGAAAGGCAGGATCGGATGACGGCAATGGGTCCCGACCCGTCGAGCGCATTCCCGTCCGTTCCCTCGGTCGCGATTCCGCCGCGATATCGCATATGCGACCTCTGGATCGTCCGCCACGGTGAAAGCCGAGCCAATGCCGCCTTCAGCGCCGGCGCCGACGAGGCTTTCCCCGGCAGCGACTCCGACGTCGAGTTGACGCCCACTGGATACGGGCAAGCCGCTGGGCTCGGACGGTGGCTGGCCGGCTTGACACCGGACCGGACCCCGCAGCTGGTGGTGTGCTCCCCGTATCTGCGCGCTCGGCAGACCTGGGCGGCGATGGCCCGCACCGCCGACGGCATCACCGAAGGATGCGGCGCCGTTCCCGTCGTGGTGGACGAACGCTGCCGCGACCGTGAGATGGGTATCTTCGAATTGTTTCCGCCGCAAGCCATTCGGCGCCGAGACCCGCAGGAGTACGAGCGTCGCGCCCGCCTCGGCGATTGGTTCTATCGGCCGCCGGGCGGAGAATCGGTGGCCGATGTCGCCCTACGTATGCGTGATCTGCTCACCGAACTCGACCGGACCACCGCCGAGCGAATTCTGATCGTCGCCCACGACGCGATCGTCGTCACCGCCGCTCACGTCCTGGCCGGTGTCGGAGCGACGCCCCTCGACGCTCCGTTGCCCGTGCCCAATGCCTCGATCACGCAGTGGCGCAACGATGAAACCCATCTGCGGCTGGCGGCATGGGGCCTCACGCCACCCGTGCGCGATGACGCGATGCCGGAGCCCGATGCGTGATCGCCCCGGCCGTCACAGGGACCGGCCGGGTCCGGCGAACAGGCCGGCGCGCGCGCCCGTCAGCGCCACTCTCGCGGCGGCATCGGCGGTACCGTCGTCCACCCGCTCCCCGGTGATCAGCACGCGGAAATAGATCGGGGCCACCAGCGTTTTGATCATCTCCGCCGGATCGGTGCCTTCGGGCAACTCCCCGCGAGCGACCGCACGCGTCACGACGGGCAGCGTTTGCCGAATGCGATCGCGGAAGACGTGCCGGGCGGAGTTCGGGGGTGCGGGCAGGCCCGCCGCGGTGGACACCATCACCGCCAGAATGGCCCGGCCGGAGGCGCTGGTGGTCCATGCGACGAGGCTGCGCGCGAGCGCGCGGAGATCCTCGTCGACCGAACCGGTATCGGGAATGGGGATTTCCGTCGCGACACTTTCGGCCAGCGCCTCGGCGATCAGGCTGTCGCGATCGGGCCACCGCCGGTAGACGGTGGTCTTGTGCACTCCGGTGCGCTGAGCGACGTTGTCGATCGTGAACGCGGCGTATCCCCGTTCGCTCAGCTCGTCGACGGTGGCGGCGAGCACGGCGGCGCGGACCTTCGGCCCACGTCCCAGAGGTGCGGTCGGACTCATTGCAACTCCTAGTTGCGATATCGCGGACGGGCGGGCATCCTGACAATATCGCAACTCGATGTTGCGATATTCCGATGGGAGTCTCGATGCTGTCGAAGTCCGTCCGGGGAGCCGCACTCCTGTTCCCCGGTCTGCTGGCCGGAGCGTTCGGCTACGGCGCCGTCAACGTGCTGTACGCGTTTCGCGAAGTGCCCCTTGATGTCCGGTTCACATTCCACGTCGCGCTCATGCGAGTCAACGGCCCGGTCATGCAATCGCTGATGGCGCTGGCCGTGCTCGGCACCCTGGTACTCGCGGTGCAATCGAGGGGAGGGCGGCGCCGGGTCGCCGCGGGCGCCACGGTGCTGGTGTTGCTCTCCTTCCTGGTGACGCGGTTCGGGAATGTGCCGATCAACCAGCAGATCAAACGATGGGCGGTGAGCACTCCGCCGACGGATTACGCCGATATCCTGCGACGCTGGGAACTGTTTCATTTCACCCGAACCGGTTGCGCCGTAGTCGCATTCATTCTGGTGATCGTCGCGGTGGTCGGATTCAGCTCGACCGATGACGGCATCCGTCGGATGCGGGAAAATCCGCACCGGACGCCCTCCGCGCGACGCGATATCCGCAATCGCATCGTCGTACTCGCCCATCGCATCGGCCTGCCGTTCGGCCCCATTCACCTGCTCACCATGGCCGGTCGTTCGACGGGAAGTCCCCGAACCACTCCCGTCGCCCCGATACAACTGGACGGCGCCCAGTACCTCGTGCAGGCATACCCCGATGCCGAGTGGGTCAAGAACGCCCGAGCCGCCGGCCGTGGCGTCCTCACGCGTGGCCGCAAGTCCCGGACCGTCGACCTGATCGAAGTGCCCGAACAGCATCGCGGGCCCGTGCTGCGCGCCTTTCCCGTGCAAAATCCCAGGGGCGCACAGGCGTTCGTCAGAAATGGCCTGGTCGATTCCGGCTCGCGGGACAGCTTCGCCGACGCGGCGAACCGCTGCGCCGTCTTTCGTGTCGACCTCGTCGCGTGACGCCGCATATCGAGAGGGAACGATGATTCGCACTTCGTTGACGCCGATCACCGGGCAAGCCGTCGGCGTTCTTGCCGACGGCGCCGTCAAAATACTGCTCGCCGCCGTCTACATCGCCGCCGCCGAATCGCTGAGTCATCAACTCGGTGTCGCTGCCTGGCTGCTGATCGCCTGCGCCATAGCCCTGCTCATCGCGGGTGGCAGTGAACTCGCCTACCTGCGTAGCCGCCCGATGAGCACGTATATGCGGCTCATGATCGGCTACGACAGCGGCTGGTCGATCGTGACCGTCGTCGCGCTGCTGCTGGCATGGCAGGGCAACCGAACCGCCGGCGAGTTCTGGATCGGTTATCAGACGATCGCGCTCGCCTTCGCCGCGCTGCTGATCGCGGCAGACGGCCGTGACTCCGCGCGGGAATGAACCGGTGCGGCCGGTTGTTGGTGACTTGCTGCGCCGACTCAGCCGACGCGCGGGCGCCGGTGGTTTCCGCGATAGGGGAATACCTGCCGCACAGTCTGTTTCGAATGGTGTGAGAGCGGTCTCGGCTACCCTCGAGATACCAGCGAGTAACTCCATCCCGCCTGCCCGCTGTTGCATCGAAGAATTGAGGCAATAGGTATTTTATTGTCTTGCAATGCTTTCGAGTGCCGTAAGGTACTGTGCTTCTGGCGCCGGGATCGGTGAGGGCGCCTGTTCGCTCGGATAATCGTTGTCTTACAGTGGAATCGAGATACGTGCGTGAATCACAAGCTCTGGTTGCTCGGTCGTTCTGCCACCGTCGGGACCCGGATGCTGGGTGAGAAGATTCGCGGGCCGAGATCGCGCTCCCTGACCGACGTACCGATCTCCGGAGATCACGTCACCCCCGAATGGCTGACCGCGGTGCTGTGCCGCGATGTTCCCGGGGCCGAGGTGACGGGCTTCGAGACGTCCAACGGAAGTAGCGGCACCTCGACGAGGGTCGCGATCCGGGTCGAATACAACGAGGCGGGAACCCGGGCGCAGCTGCCGACCCGGTTGTTCGCCAAGACCACCACCAGTTTCAGTCAGCGCATACTGCTGGGCGGCGGAAAGATGATCGACGGAGAAACCCGGTTCTTCCGCGACTTCCGGCCCGCCGTCGACATCGAGGCGCCCATCGGATACTGGGGCGCGTCCGATCCGGCGTCCTGGCGGTCGATCGCCCTGATGGAGGATATCGCCGCGACCCGCGGCGCCGTGTTCAGCGAGCCCACCGCGTCGATCACCCGCGAACAAGCCGAGGATCTGGTCCGCAATCTCGCCCGGCTGCACGGCACCTTCTGGGAATCCGAGGCGATCGACGTCCTCAACACCCCGGCGTACATGCTCGACGTGTACCTCTCCGCGATCGATATGAAGAAGCGGTGCGAGGTGGGCCTGCGCCGCGCGGAGGAGGTCGTTCCGCCGACCCTGCACGGCAGCAGCGAACGGCTGTGGGCCGGTGTCGAGCGGGCGGTGGCCATCGCGACCGAGGAGGTTCCGCCGACGCTGCTGCACGGCGATCCCCACATCGGGCAGACCTACGTCACGAGCGCCGGCCGCATGGGTTTCGTGGACTGGCAGGTCGTCATGCGGGGCGGATGGGCACACGATTTCGCCTACACCGTCAACTCCGGATGTGAGCCGGAAGACCGCCGAGCGTGGGACAGGGACCTGCTCGCGGCGTACCTGGACGAACTGGGGGAGGCCGGCGGTAAGCCGCCGGCCTTCGACGACGCCTGGTTGCTCTACCGTCAGCAGTCGATGTTCGCCTACGCCGCATGGGCTTTCACCATCGGGCGCGCGAGCTACCAGCCCAGGATGCAGTCGAACGAAACCTGCCTGACCCTGTTACGACGCATCACCACGGCCATCGACGACAACGATTCCCTGGGCGCCCTCGGCGTCTGAAGCACAGTGTCCGCAACGAAATACCCCCTGCTGTAACGCTTTACCACGAATGATCATCGTGCTGCCGATGGTCGTCCCGGCCAGGGTCGTCCGGGTGCGACCAGCGCAGCCTTCGACGCGCGCGACATCCTCATGCAGTTCGACACGGCGCGCGATACGACAACTGGAGTGGTTGATGACTACGTCGCAGTTCCCGACCCGCCCGACGATGTGTCCCGTTGCCCACGGCTCGCCGACGAGTTCCGACGGCCCGCGCGTCCCGTTGTACACCCCGGATTTCTCCGATGACCCGCATCGGGTCTACCGCGAAATGCGCAGCAGGTACGGCTCACTCGCGCCCGTCGAACTGGCGCCGGGCGTGCCCGCGACGCTGGTGATCGGCTATCGCACCGCGGTGCGAATTCTCAACGATCCCGAACACTTTCCCGCGGACCCGCGCGTCTGGCAGCAGACGGTGCCGTCGGACTGCCCGATTCTTCCGCTGCTGGAATGGCGTCCGATGGCCAGCCGAAGTTCCGGCGCCGATTTCCACCGGTACCGTGAGGCCATCACCGCCGGTATCGACGCCGTCGATCTCCACTCGCTGCGCGCGGCGGTCGAGAAGGCCACACTTCCCCTGATCAACAGCTTCTGCCAGGACGGCCACGCGGAACTGATCACCCAGTACATCTACCCCCTCGCGTTCGAGCTCGTGAACGTCATGCTCGGATGCCCGCCGGAAATCGGCGCGCAGGTCGCGGCCGGTACCGCCAAGCTGCTCGAAGGCGTCGACGCGGAGCAGGGCAACCGCATTCTCGGCGAGGCGCTGATGAGTCTGGTACGGCTCAAACGAGCCACCCCGAGCAACGACATCACGTCGATCCTGCAACAACATCCGGCCGCCCTCGACGACACCGAGGTCTCGCATCATGTGTCGCAGATCTACGGCACCGGAATCGAATTCGAGCTGAACCTGATCGCCAACACCTTGCTGCTGGTACTCACCGACGACCGTTTCGGCGGCAGCGTGCTCGGCGGGAATCTCTCCTCCCGCGATGCGGTGGACGAGGTGTTGTTCAACGACCCGCCCCTGGCGAACCTGCTGATCACCTACCCGCGCCAGCCGATGCTGATCGACGATGTCTGGCTACCCGCCAATCAACCGATCGTGATCAGTATGTCTGCCTGCAACAACGATCCCGTGATTCGCAGCGACGATATGACCGGCAACCGTTCCCACCTGGCCTGGGGCATCGGCCCCCACGCGTGCCCCGCCCAGTCGATCGCGTATCTGATCGCGCAGGAAGCGATCGACCAACTCCTCGACGCCCTGCCCGAAATCGAGCTCGCAACCGACGCCCCGAGCTGGCGGCCCGGCCCGTTCCACCGAGCATTGACGGCCTTGCCGGTGACCTTTCCCCGCACCGAGCCGCTGAATTTGAACAACAAGCCGGCAATGCCGGGGTGAGGCGGGGGCTGTTCAGCGCAGGGTGACACCGTTCGGAACACGTCGAGAATCGCGCAACCACTGTTATTCGGACATGGAGTCCACGGCCTGACCGATTCGACCGAGACTGGTCGCGTACCGCTCGTCGACACTCGTTCGCGCGCTGACGACCTCGACGATCTTCTTGCCGATGCTCTCGAGCTCCGTCAGGCTCGACAGGATGTCCTGCTTTCGCGCCGATGCGAAATCGACGAGCGCGGGACCGGTCTGCCAGCCCTCGTTCGCTTGCCGCGCCGGTTCGATCTCGTCGAATTGTTGCTCGACCCGGGCGCGGGATTCGTTGCTGTTGGTGGAGATGTCCACCCCGGCCTGTTGTGCGGCCGCGGGGTCGATACAGACGTCTGTCATGGTGAAGCCCTGTCAGAAGAACGCTTCGCACGGATGGTAGCGAGGCGAGATCGGTTCATCGGTATCCGGTTGCAGCAGTGCGGATCCCACGACCAGTGCGTAACCGATACCGATGATCACCGCCGAAGCCGCGACAACGATCCCGAGGACCTTTGCCGGCGTCGAGGAGAAACGAGTGGCGGACACGAGGAACACCACTGCCGCCGCGGCAGCACAGATCAAGAGAACTGTCGCGGCCCAGCTCGCGGCGGTGGCGGCCGTCGGAACGGGAATAGTTCGCGCACAATGCGATTCGAGAAGAGCATCGGCCCGCTCATCCAGCTTGTGATCGGCGACCGCCAAGAGGAGGACGGCAGATGCGAAGCAGGCGAGGAAGAGTGCTGCGGACACGATCGTGGGGCGTTTCAACTACCAGGTCTCCTTCGGCCGAATGATCCGGACGTTCTGGGTGCCGCCGTCCTGATTCGAGAATCCGATCCGGTCGGTCAGGCTGAAATCCTTCCCGTTGGTGGTGTGCTGGGAATAGAGGATGTCACCGTTGGGAAGTACCGCGGTCACGACCGCCGTGTGGTGCGCTTCGCCCGGCTTGTAGTCGCCGACGTTCTGCGTGTGCTCCCAGTACACGAGATCACCGGGTTTCGCCCCGGCCGTGCCGACCTCCTCCGCCCCGTTGTTCAGGAAGAAGTTCTTCTGCTTCTCGGCATTGAACCAGGTGTCGCTGTGGCTCAGTCCCTGCAGGGATCCGGGCCCCGGCGGATCGAAGTTGATTCCCGCCGCCCGGCTGCGGTTCCAGCCGTCCGAATCGGTGGTCAGGGTGCCTTTGTAATCGAGGCCGGCCGACGCGAGAGTGGTGGAAACGAAGTTCGCGCAGTTGTTCTGGAATTTGTCGATCGATGTATCGTTCGCGTGGTCGCGCGCGAACTGCACCGCCTTGACCGCGTTGTAGCCGTTGGAACCTTCGAGTTCCTTCTTCACACTGTCGGGAATCCCGTTGAGATCGTGGAGTTCGACCGGCACCGCCAACATGAGCTGCTTGCGCCGATCGACGGCCAGCGAGTCCCACCATGCCTTCACCACGTCGGCGGGCCGGCCCTGTGGCAGGGTCTCGCGAATGGCGTCGAGCGCGTCGGCCACCGCCGCGGACTGCTGCTTCAGCGCATCATCGAGCGAGCTGGTGTCGACGTTGATATTCAGTCTGCGCAGCGCGCCGGCGACTTCCTGGTCGGCGCGATCCGCCGCATCGATCGCATCCTTGATCAGCGCGTTGTACCGGCGGCAGTCATCCGCCGCGGTCTCCGGATCGTGATGCCCGGCAGGCACGACCAGAACGTCGCCGTCGAGTTCCAGGCCCGCGACCGTTCCCGCCGTGATCGCCGACCCGGCCTGGGCCTGCGCGATCCGAGCCGCATCCTCCAATGTGTCCAGCGCGGTGACGGCGCCCCGCAACAGGACGCCGATCTCCTCCAACTTCCCCGTGACATCGGAAATCCGCCCGCGCACGATCTCGCCGAGATAGTCGGTCCAGGATTCCTCGAGCCGCCGCGATCCGTTGGCATGGATCTCGGCGACGGCCTCCTCGCAATCCTTGGCCGCCGCCAGCAGATCATCGGCCGCGGCCTGCCAGCTGCCCGGATTCGCGTACCGAAGTTGATGCAGATCCATGACCGTCCCCCCGTGCCCTCGATGGTGGTCTGAGGGTAGTCAAAACGCCAAAAACGGGCAAACGGAACAAATTTGGTGGCGCAGCGATCTCGGCTGCGTGGTCGCACGCGTCCCTGGGCTACCTGCGGTGTCGGCCGGTATATTCGTCGGTCGACGGAGAATCCTGAGCGCCGTCGCGGTTGTCGCCGTCGACGCCGGATCGATCATTCGCACCTTTGCCGATTCGGCGCGGTTTGGCGATGCGCCGGATGCCGGCGGCCGGGGCAGTTTCACCGGCCCGTTTCCGTCGCAATTCGTCGAGGTCGACGACACTCGCATCCTGATCGGCGGGGCTGGCGTCATCCGTCGCAGGACCCTTATCGGCCACCGCGGGGCCGTGCCACGCCGCGCCCGAATCCATCGGCCACGATCCCGTCTCCCGCTGCAATTCCGCTCGCATGACGGGACGGGTCGGCGCCGGATCGGGGCCGCGGCCGCCCTCCGAACGCCACGTCTTACGCGGAGGCTCGGCGGCGTCGTCGGCCACCCGCCGGGGACGCCGCGGCAGCTGGACGACCTTCGGCGCGCCCGCCCCGGTGTTCTTCGGAGCGGATCGCGATCCCGGTACTTCCTGGTCAGACATCGAATTACCGTGCGACGAGCGCCGCTGTCCCAGTCGCGGCGCCGGTCGGGTCGCCGAGTCGATGTCCACTCTTGTGGCTGATGGTGGTGCTCACATCCCTATTGTCTCAGAGCGCCGCGGGTGGGAGCGAGGTCGGTGCGGCCGGGCGCGTGACGCTGTCGAATCATCAGAGGCAGTGCGCGGGCGGAGCCGGACTCCAGCTGCCCATGCAGCCCGCGCCGATGTACGCGAGCAGATCGATCACCGTCGAACCGGTTTGCAGGACGACAGACTCGTTCGCCGTGATCTCGTCGGTGTTGTTGTACTCCAAGGGGATTCCGGTTCCAGCGCCGGCCGTCCCGGCCGGGGCGATCCCGAAGGCGGCGACTGCGACGGCGAGGACGGCTAGTCGTTTCATGGGGTTCCTCTCGACCAACTGCATCATGTTTCAGCGTTCGGGCCAGCATAGTGTGAAGTGTTTGTGTTTCGGAGTGGATCTGCAGGGTTTGCAGGTGTGCGGACCGCCTGCTCGCGAGGATGAGACCTGCGGAGGGGCCGCGAGCCGGGGGCTGCTGCCCGCCCTGGTTGCGGCCCGTTCGACTATCCAGGGATTGGCCGCATCGCCTTGGTGGTCGTTTCGGTGATCGCGCGCGGGAAGCGCTGCTGCTGCGGCAGCAGTTGCCCTCTACGTCGATGATATCGAGGCCACCCTGGCCGCCCTGCGGGAGCGCGGCGTGGTCTTCGAGAAATACCTGCCGGTGTGCCAGTCCGGAAAAGACGTAGCCGATTCCGGAGGTTCACCGTCCTGGACGTCCGGGGGAATCTGATCCATCGAGGGCGCTTCGGGGAACTGTCACAAATGGCGTCGAACCTCAGCGAACCAACCCGCACTGCGATAGTTTTGAACGGTAGTAATTCAATTTTCCTGTGGGGCGGGAGTATTCGTTGCATCGCATCCCTACGTACGGACCCGTATCTCGAGCCGTAACAGTCATCACTGCCCTCTTCGCGCTGGCGATGCCGAGCGTGGTCGCCGTGGCCGAGTCGGCTCCAGCGGAGCCGAATGCTTCACCGGCAGCGTGCTCGCTGGCCGCCACGTCGGAGACGCGCACCATCAACGGCCAGCCCTACCTCCTTCGCGTACCCAGTGGGCTGACCGGTGCCGCACCGCTACTGATAGCGCTCCACGGCGGCGGGAGCAACCCCACTACGTACGAGAACCAGTCCGGCTGGACACCTTTCGCCGCGCAGCAGAAGTTCATCGTCGCCTACCCGCTGGGTGGCAAGAAAGACGTTCCCGAACCCAACCGCAGCTGGTACTTCGAAAACGGCAACAGAACGGACGTGGACTTCCTGCTGAAGGTCATCGCCGATATCGAGGGCTACCGCTGCGTAGACACCAAGCGCGTCTACATGACCGGTCACTCCAACGGCGGCCAAATGACCTCCCGCATGGCCTGCGCCGCATCAGCGCAACTGGGCGCGGTGGCGATGTACGCCGGCGGCTCGCACGGCGGCTGCGAAGACGGCGTCCCGATCCGCAAACTCTCCTTCGGCTTCTTCACCGCCGACAACGACTTCACCCAGGCGCCGGTCTACGCGGCGCACCTCCAGTGGCGCGGCACCATCGGCTGCGGCAACGACGCCGCCACCGAGACCGGACCCGAAGTGGCGGAAGGCTACCGGTATTCCTGCGAGCAGGGCGCCAACGTCGTATGGCGCAAATACAAAGCAGGCAGCCACGATTGGCCGAGCGGCGACCGAGGGGCCGATGTGCGGAATCGCATGTGGCAGCTTTTCCGGAACCATCCGCTGCCGTGATGCTGAGGCGGGCGCGTTCGATCCAGCTATTGCGAGTTCTCGAAGCGATCCCAGCGAGCAAGGTCTTCCAGGATGGGTCCGGAATCCGGCACGCGATACCACCACCATTTACGTGTGCTCGGATCAATCTTTGCGACCGCGGACATCCGTTTTCCTGAATCCTCGACCGTAATGGACCGGTATCGGTTATCGGTCGCGGATGCGTATCTCGAGACCTTGTCGGCCAGCGGTGGGGGCAGGAGGTCGATCGCTGTGTCCAGGTAGTCGCGTATGGTCAAGGCTGCGCAGAAGTCATATTCGTTCCAAACGGTGCGATCGGACCAGGGCAATGACCTGTCGTTGTCAATTTTCTCGATATGCGCAGCCCAGGAATCGGCTAATCGGATCGCATCGCGCCGATCGCCCGACGCAAGCGTAACCGAACGATTGTCCAGCTCTGCGCGTTCAGTCTCGGAAAAATGAACAGCTCCACCGCCGTTGATATCTGTCACGATCTCCTCATAGCTTCCATGCTGTGGACTTCCAGGGCAATTCGTAGTTGACGACGACTTTTATTCCCTTATAGACAAATTGCTCCGCCTGCTCTGGAGTGCGCCCGTCTCCCATCGGCTCCGGTGTTCCGTGTTCCAGCGCGTCGTGGACCTGCGCAGGGGTCGGTCTGTCCATCGTCGGGTCGCCATTTCCGGTATGCCCGTTGATGAACTCCTCGATCTCGGCCTGAGTGTATTCGCTGTGCCGGAAGTCGGGCTCGTCGGAGGATTGCGGGTGTTCGCCGCCATCGATGAGGACCTTCATCGCGATGATGGCCGCGAGATTGGCGGCGACCTTTTCGAGGTCGCTTGGAACGGCGTCGAAGGCTTTGATGGTGACTGCCGCGGCGGCCACCAGGGCGGTGTAGCCGAAGATTTCTGCGAGGGCGCTGGCGGAGAAGGATTCCTCGATGGCGCCGATGGTGGCTGTGACCGCACCTGCGATGGCTTCGCCCGAGACCTCGACGGACATACCGACGGTGAAGATGGCAAGGGCTATACCGGCGACAGCGGCAGCGGCGACACCTGCCTCGAGCCAATTGATCTTATGAGCTGTGTCCTGGCCGAACGAGAGTGTGGCGTCGTGATACTTGCCGATCGGGGCGCTGACGTTCAGCGCGGCGGTTGCCACGGAGTCGGCACCGGTTTCGAGGGTTGCGAAGTGGTCCTGGATATGTTGCCGGTTGGTAGCGTCGTCCATGCCATCGAACAAGCCCGAGATGGCCGAGATCCGCGCTGCGGCGCCGGTGACGGTTTCATGGGCGGCGAAGGTATTCCAGACCCCGTGCGCAGTTTCCAGTTTCGCGGCGTCGCCATTGGGAAGTTTGTGAAACTTCTCTATAACCTGCGCTACAAGCTTGTCGAAGAACGCTGTGACTCCGCCGCCGTGTTCGAATCCGAGCCCGTTGTCGTGGACCGAACTGGGGATGTTGACCGTGTATTCGCCGACTTGATCGGTACGGGGCCTCGGCGGGGCTGGTGTGGATTTGTTTGCGATGCCCCAGTTGTAGCCCTGGGCGTACAGGACCGCGCCGTAGTTGGTGAGCGCATTCGCGAG
Source organism: Nocardia mikamii NBRC 108933 (assembly GCF_001613505.1). GTDB lineage: Bacteria > Actinomycetota > Actinomycetes > Mycobacteriales > Mycobacteriaceae > Nocardia > Nocardia mikamii. Next base: position 368,344 of record NZ_BDCM01000013.1, on the reverse strand, counting down.
GCTGGCGGACGCTTGCAATGTCTTGCGGGCTGCGTCGTCGTAGGTCTTTCCCCACTCCGCGCATCCCGTGGCATCGCCGGCCATACCGACACATGTGCCTTTGACCGCGTCGTGGACCGGTTTATCGGCCTTACGCAGTTCGTCGGCAAGCTGATGGCATTTCTTGGCGGCCTCGTAGTAGGTCTGCCAGTCGACGTTCATCTATTGCCCGCTCTGCAACATGCGGCGGTTGAGCTCCAGCGCGCGGGTGTAGGCGGCGTGCGCCTCTTTGGCAGCGTCGCTCATCTCGCGAACGCCGTCCACGAGTTCTTTTGCGCCGCTGATCCATTCGCGGTGAGCGTCGTCATAGGCCTGGGCTGCGACGCCTTCCCAGCCGCTGCCTTGCAGTGATGCGACGCGCTGTTCGATATCGGTGAGGTGGTCACCGATGAAGCCCGCGAGTCCGGCCAGGCGGGTGACGATCTGGTCGAGATGATCGAGGTCGACCGAGAACTGCGACGCCATGGCTAGGACCAGTTCAATGTCGGGATATTCAGTGCCGCAGCGCTGTCGGCGTCGACCGACCGGAACGTCTCCGCGGTGACACCCAGCTTCTCCGCCATCGTTGCCAATGCCTCGAATATCTGGCGCCCGCCGTCGTGCACCTCCGTCCAACCTTCGGAGAACTCGTCGGCGTAGTCGCCGGTCCAGCTGCCGTTCAGTAGTTCGGCGACGTCCTTGGCTGCGGAATCCAAGGCTTGGGACAAGGTGTCGGCCAGCCCGTAGATGTACGTGCCGACGTCGCGCACCTGTTCCGGGACAACCGAAAATCCCTGGCCAGACGCTGGAACGTTCCCCCCGCTGTCGCTCATGGAGCGATGCTAAACGATCCGTCGACCGGCCGTCCATCGCGATGATGTACGAGCGCAATCGGGAAATGGGCAGGTCACCGCCGATTCGCTCGTGAGGACGCCGGGTCGTGGAACGATGATCGAGTCCGCCGGCGGGACGGAACCACCTGCCGCGGTTGAGGTGCTCCGGTTCCCATCGACAGACGTAGCTGAGGTCTGACCGTCCCGCAGGCCGCCGGGACACGTCGCTCGTCGGATAGCCTTGCAGCCGAGTGCAATACATCTATCGAGGGGGCAAGGTGTCCGATACGGCTGTCCGGGATCGCGAAGATCCGCAGTTGCTGGCACAGATCGAACGAGCCGCAGCGCAAGCGGATCTCGGCGCACATCGTTCCACTCATCCGGCCGTGCATCCGGAACACCGTAAGAACATGCAGTTCCTCGGTATCGCTGCCCCCGTCCTCGTCGTGGCGACCGTGATCGGCATTGCGATAAACGGCAACTGGTGGTTTCTCACCGGAATCTTCGCCGTAGGGTTCGCGTTGGCTCTGGTGGGAAACGTGATCAAGAGCCGGCCGTACTACGACAGGAATCGTGGCGTCCGACTCGATCTCTACGCCCGAGGTCTGATCTACACGCAGGCAAGTGGGCTGCGTGTCGTTCGTTACGACCGGACCTCGCTGTTGCACGCGACGACCGATTATCACCGCGTCGGTGAGAAGCGCGTGTTGCGAACCGCATATCGCTACGACCTCGTCGATCTCGATGGTTCGGAATTCCGGATGGACGGCATCCTGGCGAACCCCCAGGATTGGAGTCGTGCGATTCAGGACGGTGTGTTCGAGGCGCAGGCGCCTTCGACCTGGGCCGCGCTCGAGGCGGGAAGGCGAGTGGAGTTCGGTGACGTGTGGATGACACGGACCGAGCTGGGCTACCGAGGAAAGCCGATACCCTGGAGCTCGATCCAGCGAGTTTCGGTTCAAAAGGGCGTAGTCGTCGTCGATGTCACCGGAGGCGGTTTGAACCCGCCGACAGTCGCCGTCAGCCGAATCCGCAATTTCGGCGTGTTCTTCACGTTGGCCGAGCGTCTGTGCACAACGTCCGGCCACGAAAGCCCCACCCGCTGAACGTCATCGGCTCCCTGTCGGCCGTGCCAGGTTCCTGATCGCCGCGGACTTCAGGTCGCCGTCGTGTTGGGCCAGGAATCGTACTCAGCCGGCATCCAGCTGGTCGCGATAGAGCCTGGTTCGGAGACACCCCCGCATCAGACGCAGCGCGGCGCAGGTGCATCGTTGAAGCGGTTGATCATCTGCTGACCGGGGCTGCGTTGAGTCATGTCTTGTTCTCGCACAAGGTGATTGGACCGCCGGGCCCCGACGCCGCATACCGAGCGCCTGGTGAACATGGTCGTGACGGGGGCGAGAGGTAGTGAATGATCCCCTGACTACACGGTACGCACTATGTCCCCGGGTTCTGGTTGCTCGGATATCGGTCGGGAGAATACGAATTCTTTGTCGCGTGAATTGAACGATGTCGGAGTCTCGGCAGTCGTGGCCGACAGTCCTGCCCAAGTGTCCTCGGCGGTAGCCCGTACCTCGGCCGCTATAGCTGGCCGGGGCGTCGGCCTGCCACACGGTTGCGTTCGCGCACATCCCGCCACCGGACGGCTGTCATGAAGTAGTTTTCGTCGTCGTCAGGGCCGATGCCGTCGCCGAGGATGGCCAGCGGGAGATAGAGGTGGAACAGCCAGGTGGCCAGGAGTCGGCCGAAGGTCGGATAGCGGTTGGTGTCGGGTTGTATGGCGACAAGGCCGAAGATGGACTTACCGATGGTGGTGTGGACGATCGACTGGATGACGACGCGGTCGACGAACGATGCCGCCAGCCAGCAGCACAAGGCGATGAGCGGGTTGAATTCGATCTGCTGAATATTGTGGGTGCGCAACGCTTCCGGAGAGAACCCGGGCGCGACCAGCAGGGCTATCGCGAAACCGGACAGCAGATGTAGCGCGAAGTCGACGATGAACGCGCACGTTCGCCGCAGCTTGCGAGGAGACGGATAGCCGGAATCCTGCAGGCTGCCGTATCTGATGCGCGGTGGTGTGGGTTTCGCGGTTGGCGACTTCATGACGAGTGTGCCATTTTCGCGGCTCAGTTGGTAACCAGCGTTACCGGCTGTCGCAGAGTGCTCTTGTCCGCTCCGCGGTCCCTCGGCGCGATCGGTGAATGTGAACCGCGGTGGCTGCCTTGCCTTGGAGTAATAGGCGTAGCGCAGATCCTCGCCGCCGGGCCGGGAGATCACTCCATACTTTTTCGGATCGCCAGCGAACCAAATCTCCGGGGTGTTGTGGTCGACCAACTTTCCGAGATCTTTCGGCCAGGTGCTGAGGATGAGGGTCGAGACAGGGTTTCGGTGGGGATCGAGTAACATCACCCATTCATTTCGTCCTGCCCTGATGTATTGGATCTTCCATCTTGTCCAGGCGTAGCGTTTGACCGACCTTCGGCGCCGGTGTCCGATCCAGACAAAGGTGCCGCCCACGATCGTGCATATCGTGAATATGACGGCGGTCGGGGAGATGAGCAGTCGGCCGATTCTTTCCGCGCCGTGGATCCCCGGCCGGTCGAACTCGTTGATGAGCAGGAGACACAGACCGCCGCACGCGATGCCGATGAGTAGCAGCGGCCAGCGGAAGAACCAGTTCCTTCGCAGGGCGGCGCGGGTAGCGGGCCACTCGATGGCCGGACTCGATTGTTGCATGGACACCTGATCGGGGGGACTTTCCATCGGCGATCAACCTTCGTTTCACATGTTCAGCGTGGAGGGCCGGCTTGGCGTCTTATCGAGCTTCGCCGATGCCGCGAGCAGGAAGAACATTTCCCGGAAGTTCGGGCCTTCGGACATCGATACGGTCGAGAACTCGATGGCGGCAATGGTGGTCCCATCTTCGGAAGGGATGAAGGCCTCGAGCTGGAAGACTGCCGCGGAACCAGATTCTGTTGTGAGATCAGTGATTTCGGGTTGCGGTTCTGTCCGGATGGACTCTGCGAACAGGATGGGTCGGCCTTCGATGTCGACCGGCTCAACGATGAGGGATGCATCCTCCAACTTCTTCGCGGTCGCGATATCGCCCAGAGTCAGTCGAGGACTCCGCGGTTGGCCGTACTTCATCACCGAAATCACCAGCCACGAGGCGACACGTTCCCCCGTGTCCGAGACATGCTGTCCGAGTCCGCAATAGCGAGTATTGCCGGCGACCAGCGCAGTGAGGAGAAATTTCAAAGTGCCCACGACGTCGGCGACGGCCTCCGCCGGCATCCCGTCGCTGAACTTCTCGACAAACGGAAGAGCCGCATCGAGACGATGATCGATGTTGTGGAGGGGGAGTTCGAAATATCCAGGAGGAATCTCGACGGCGAGTTCGTATTCGGCGGCCGAGCCGATCGGCTCCTGCACTTATCAGTCCTCTCGCCATTGGTTGTAGCCCCAGTGTCCGATATCGGACACCGAGGTCTTGACCCCCTTCAAGACCTTCAACGCGACCGCAGGATCGGGGATGCTGTGCGCCCCTTCCACATTGGTGAATTGCAGTACTTTGTGGACGCCCGTTGCCACGCCGGAGTCGTTGATCTTGTCGGCGAGTCCGAACCAATTGCCGTCGATCGTCTTCTGATTGAGCCAGCCGGGTGCGTGCGCTGATTCGGACCAAGCGCGCGCCATCCCCTCGAACCGGCCGACGTCCCCTGCCGCGTCGCCGAGAAGCGCGACCTTTCCGGCCTTTCCCAGTGCCCCCGCACCCGGGATGAGGCTCATCGCATCGCCTCCGATGGTTCCCGCAGCCTTCAGCTTCTCCTCCCAGCTGCCGTGCAACAGAGCGTCGCGCATGTCGGCGTCGGTCGCGTCCAGGGCCAGGGCGCCGGCGCCTGCCGCGAGTGACACACCCAGTGCGATCGCATCGATCGGTGGTGGCGTGACGATTGCCAGCAAGCCGGAGACGGCCGAAATCATGGAGAGAGCTTCGTGTAGGCCTTTCCGGTGGTCATCGATCCACTTGCCGACGTTTTTCACCGCGTCGGTGATCGTGTCCCAGATGCTCTTGTCGGGCGGACTGGGCGCGAAATCCTTGGCGGCCGCATCCAATTCGGCGGCGATCCGTTTCGCGAGCCCGCCGTGCTCGGTTTCCAGATCGTGTGCCCGTTTGATGAGGGCGTCGATGGTCGCTTGCGTATCGCCTACTGCGGTACCGGCGGACCGAACCCACGCAGTTGCGGCGTTCAACCGGCGTTGGGCATCAGCCAACTGGTTCTGGTCGGTAAAGCTCGTATTGGCCAGTCCCAGATCGGGATTGGCCTGCGCCTGCTGGAGAGCGGCCTGGGCCTTGGAGTGTTCGCTGCGAGCTGCGGCCGCCTCGGTCTCCAGGCCCTTCGCGTTTTCCTGGTAAGCCACCAGGCCGGTGTGCCATTCGTCGAGCAGACCAACTGCGCGCTCGAGCGAATTCTGTGCGTAGCCGAGGTCCTGCGCGAGTGTGGCATCGAAAGATGCGCGAAAGGCGTCGCCGCCATCTCCGACCCAGACGCTGTCGTTACTGTTGCGCAGGCGTGTGAGCAGGCCGTTGGTCTCCTTCACGCCCTCGTATGCCGAGTTGATCTGCCCTCGTAGTCCGGCCACGTGGTCGGCTGCACCGGGGACGGGGTTGAACCCCAAGTTCGGATACGGGTTTGCGGCCGCCTTCACGCCTGTGTCTCCGGTGCAGCCGCTTGGGGTGACGCGGGGGTGGTCGTCTGTGCGATCAGCTGGGCAAACTGCGAATCAACCTGCTGATATGTGTCGTGGCACTGAGATATGCCATCCGCGGTCGTGGTGGCAGCCTCGCCGATGCGCTGGATTCCGAAATGCCACCTGCGTTGAAAGCTGTCAGCGGCGTCATCGAGGGATTTCGTACCGATATCGGTATGGCCGTCGTGGGCCATAGCCTTCATGGCATCGTTCAGGAGCTGCTCCGAATTGCGCAGCAGCTGAACCGCTTTGCCCAGCGCCTCGATATCAACTTGCAACAGCCCGGCCACCGGACACCTCCTCGTCTGCCGACCGCCTGACGACGGGATGTCGGCAGGCGAGCGGACGTCATGGTCGCTCGAAGAAGAAGACGCACGTAAATCCGGAACGGTTCCGCGGGGAGACAAGATGTTTCGACGAGCCGCAAGCCCGGCAAGATCGGGGCGGCACGACAAGCCATTGGCCTGTGCGACCGGCGGTTCCCCTCTGCCCGAGACTGTTCCCTGCTGGGCCACGCGCTTCGCGAAGTTCGGACGAAACCTAATCTGTGCCGAGCGCAGATCGACGATCGGCAAGAACAGGACGCGCCTGCCACACAGTGATGTTCGCGTGCCTGTCTACAACAGACCGGATTCCTCGAGCCCGGCACGCAGACGTTGCTGATGCTCCGGCGGGCCCTGCCGGTATGGCATGCGCAGCGCATCGGAGGAGATGACGCCGAGCATTTTCATCGCGGCTTTGGACTGGATGGCGCCCTGCGAGACGTGCATGATCGCGTCGACGGCGGGGATGAGACGCCGGTGAATTTCCCGTGCCCGAGCCAGGTCGCCGCGGTCGACGGCGGCGATCATCTCCGCGTAGCGATCGCCCGCCACGTGACCGACCACCGACACGATGCCGGTAGCGCCTTGCGCGAGGTGTGGCAGGTTGACGACGTCGTCGCCGGAGTACCAGAGCAGGTCGGTCTTCGACATGATCCGGCTGGCCTCGAAGAAATCACCCTTGGCGTCTTTGACGGCGCGCACGGCGGGAATGTCGGCCGCTCGGAGGATGGTGTCGGTGCTCAGCGCCGTCCCGGTCCGGCCGGGGATGTCGTACAGCATGACGGGCACACCGTCGCCGGCCTCGGCGACCAGACGGAAGTGTTCGAGGATGCAGTCCTGCGGCGGCTTGTTGTAATACGGGGTGACGACGAGCAGAGCGTCCGCTCCGCAGGCGACCATCTCGCGCGCCGCACGAGTGGAGTGCTCGGTGTCGTTGGTGCCGCAGCCGGCCATCACCTGGACACGGTCGCCCACGGCCTCGACCACCGCCCGCACGCAGGCGTAGTCCTCCTCGTCGGTGGTGGTGGCGGACTCGCCCGTGGTCCCGTTGACCAGCAATCCGTCATGGCCGTGGTCGGCGAGGTAAACGGCGAGGTTCTGCAGGCCGTCGTAGTCGATCGAGCCGTCGGCGTGCATGGGGGTCACCATCGCCGTGATGACTCGACCGAAGGGGGTGTCCACCATGATCGTGAGATTACAGGCGAGCACCTCACCGCCCGCGGACGGTCCGTGCCCACGCGACGCGCGTCGTCGGGGTGGCTCTACGGGCGCTCGCCAGGGGCATAAGCCTCAACCAACGACCGGCCCGAGTGGTCAAGTGCGCGTAAATTGGTAGCTAGAGGTTTGCCTTATGCAACAGCGATGGTGGGTGTGGATTGCCGCGTTCCTGATGACCTTGGGAATGTGCACTACGTTCGCGTGCAGTAGCGGCACCAACACCGGCACCGGCACCGGCACCGGCACCGGCACCGGCACCGGCGCTCGCACCGGCACTGGTAGCGGCGCCCGCACCGGACCCGAGCAGGCGGCACCTGACTCGCCCCCACCCTCCCGGGTTGGGGTGCCCGTGCTGGTCGCGAAGATAGACAACAGCCCGCAGGCACGGCCCCCGGTAGGGCTCGGAGCCGCCGATGTGGTCTACGTCGAGCCGGTCGAGGGTGGTTTGAGTCGGCTGGCCGCGGTGTTCTCGACACAGAAACCCCCGGTGATCGGGCCCGTCCGGAGTGCGCGGGAAACGGACCTGACGCTGTTGGCCCAGTTCGGTAACCCGACATTGGCATCCTCTGGTTCCGCACCCGAGCTGATTCCCGCCCTCGATTCCTCCTCGCTCCAGAACGCCTCGGCCGATCTGCAACCCGCGGCGTACTTCCGCGATTACAGTCGCGCCGCGCCACACAACCTGTTCGTCCGCCCCGATCAGTTGCCCGAAGGCGGCGGCTGGCCGGAGGCTTCGCAACTGCACTTCGGTCCTGCGCCTGCCGGCGGCCGGCCCACGCAACATGAGGAAGCGCGGTATCCGGCTGCGGCGATCGGCTTCGACTGGTCACCCAGCGATCACGGCTGGCTGGTGTCCATGGATGGTGCTGCCTACACCGCTGCCGATACCGGACAGCTCACGGCAAGTACGGTCGTGCTGCAGAGTGTGCAAGTGCAGAACTCGGCCATCAGCGACGTGGCGGGTAGCGTCTCACCTCTGGCCCATACGACCGGGAGCGGTCAGGCCCTCGTACTTCGCGACGGCCAAGCGTTCCCGGCCGTGTGGGACCGTCCCTCCCCGGAGGCGGGCACAACCTATACAGACCCCGCTGGAACGACCATTCCCTTCGCGACGGGGCAGGTCTGGACAGTTCTGATTCCAGAACAGCTCTGGTGATTCCTGTCCTCGCGGTGTTACCGATGATCGCGTGTCATTCGATGATGGGAGGTATCCGGAGTCCGGATTTGCCTGGTGCGGGACAGAAGCCGAGAAAGCTGTCGCTACTGTCGGCTGGGGAGTGACGCGGCTCGGCGAAAGGACTCGGCCGACAGTTGCGGGTGCAGGCGGGCTGGGAGGTAGTCGGTACGTGGCCTGGCGGCGGTCGATGGTTCGGCCCCATACGCGGCGGTTCCTGTCAGACGGGCCGCTATTTCCGCGACCCCTCGCCTCGTGACAGATCATCCAGCCGCAGCCGACTGGAGCTTCACCCGTAGTTCTTCACCGTCGCGAGCAGCCGATCCGCGTGCTGATACAGATCGACAACACTGCCGATGTCATGTCGTTCCCCATCTTTCCCGTTCTCGAACGTCGTGACGAACTTGACGCTCTTTCCGTTGAGGTGAAGGCGCACAATCGGTTTGCGGTTGTTGTCGTCGAGGAGCACCGCGAAGTATGCCTTCGCATCGCGGTAGCAGACCCGGGTCGGGTCGATATCCTTGGCGAGGATCGCGCGAACGATATTGAAGCCGTCAAGCTCTTCCTCTGTGGTGACGACACCGTCATCGGTGACTGGTGTTTCCGGTTCGGGGGCCTGCGGAGCCGCCGCCGCAGGAGCCTCGGAAGGCGCCGCGATGACCGCGCTCGTATTGTCGCCGAGCGCGTTGTTCAACCGGTCGCTCACTTGGTCGGCGACGAACTGCGCTGCGGCCTTCGTAACCAGCGGCCGGAACTGGTCCACGATCTTCTGAGTTGCCTTCCCCTCATAGACGCGGGCGATGAAGTACCGTACCCAGTCATCGGTCGGGAGCTTGATCTCCTGTGCCAGTAGGCGTTTGACCTGACCGATGTATTTGAGTTCTTCGGCGGCGCTTACGATGGAGTCGAGGTCGAACGACTCCTTCGACAGCTTCGCCACCTCGGGAACGAGAACGTTGTCCATATCGAGAATGTCGAACACCAGGAACGGCTTCGAGTCCATGATGTTCGGACGGTCACCGTCCGTATAAACCTGGTATTCACGACCATTGGTGAGAATCGCGATCCTGGCAGACGTGACGGAGAAGTACCGGAAGAGCTGGGAGGCATGGTTGATGTTGAGCGGCTCCGCGATTTTCTTGCACTCGATCAGGATTTGGACGGCGCCGTCCCGGAGAATCGCGTAGTCGATCTTCTCGCCCTTCTTGGTCCCGACATCCGAAACGAATTCAGGCACGACCTCGGAAGGGTCGAACACGTCGTAACCGAGCACCTGGGCGATGAACGGCATGACGAGTGCGTTCTTTGTCGCTTCCTCGGTGACGATCGACGACTGGGTCGAGCGGAGTTTGGTTGCGATGATGTTGATTCGGTCGAGCGTGTTGGACATGGGCTCGTGCCTCCCGGTGTGGCGCCTGAATTTGAGGATCAGGCGATGTTCTGTGGTGGATTCTGTTTGCAAGGACGAGATTTGGGTTCATCCCCGGGTACGATCTCGAGCTTCGAAGCAGGGGCGAGATGCGTCGGCTGGAGGATCGTCCCAGGTAGGAGCCGAAAGTTTCGTTGCCGATGGCGGATCGCGGACGACATCGATCGCCGACCAATCGGCACGAATCAACGCGGGCAGTTGAGGATGCCGGATCGGTGCGGTGTGGCGGCGGGACCGGCGTTCTCGAGCGCCGGGTGGCAGACGGGGCCAGTCCTATGACCTCCGCGCCTGAAGGGTGTTCGGTGGATTGGTCACGCTCCCTCATCTCGTTGAGGCGCAAGACAATTCCCGTGGCGGTCCGGAGGGTGTGTGGCTCGCGCATGCCTGTATGAGATAGCCGTAGCTGTGAGCGGTGTTACAGAGTATGAAGGTTTAGATCAGCAATGCCCGGTTTGGCAACGCTGCGCCTGCGTAGCGCTCTGCCGAGCCATGAACCCGTTCTCGGCCGGTGTGGTCGGTCCACGACTCTCCGCCTCACCACTGTCGAACGCCTGAGCCGGCGCGCCATCCACGTTCGGTCATGATTCGCAATAGCTTCGAATGTCTTTGTGCGATCCGCATGAGTGTCGTCGCCGAGGCGGATCCGGCACCGTTGATCGTTTCGGCGATACGGGCGGACCGTGACTACCATCGGTGGCCACTGGGCGACCTTGCCGATGGAGTGAGGTCGGGTGGTGGGTGGGGAAGACGAGCGGGGCGGCACGATCGTCGAGTTCTGGCAGGCCGTGGAGATGTTCAGTCCGCAACGGGTGGACCGACCCGATCGGCAGCAACGGGTCTTTCAAGTGGAGGCCGACGAACCGTTGCCGTGGGATCCGGACCATGAACTGGCCCGCCTCGCCTTGGGTCCCAACCTGGCGTGGCGTCACATCGTGTATGTGGGGATCTACCGACTCGACGAAGTCTTCGAGGTCTTGTCGCGGCGTTTCGATCCCGATCCCGACAGTTCCGACGAGCGGCCGGCCGGCGAGAGTGCCGTTGCCGCATTTCTGATAGACGAAAATGATTGCGCCGTACCGGGTTCGGATGTGCTGTCCAGCTGTGCCTGGGCGACCGGCCACGCTGGTGACGATGAGCCTGAAGCGAAATGGATCGCAGATTTTCAGGACGCATCCCTCGAGTTCACTAGGCTCTGGCAGTAGGTGATCACCGCGGAGCGGGCCGGCGTGCCCATCAACGATTCAGCACAGCCGGTCCTGCGGGTATTCGATCGGGCCGTTGTCGACGAATGTCTCACCGCAGCGATCCAGGCGGCCGGGATCAGTGGAGTGCTGCCGGCGCGCGTGGTCGATCTGGTCGATGAGATCAGGTACATCGAGCGTAGCCGGTAGAGCCGCGGGCCGGACGGTGCCCGAGGTGGTCGCTGTCTCTCGGTGCGCTCGACCTGAACCGGCATGGCGTGTGCTTCGTCAATCTCGAATTTGTCGGTATTCGAATAACTTTCGTGATGTAGTAGCCAACGCAACGGCGCAGGTGGCTGCGACAACGCCGGCCCTCTTGGGACAGCTACGGTGCCGGCGAGTGCCACTAGGGTCCGCGCATCGCAGATCCGGATGCAACGCTCGGGTCGGTAGCAGACCGCCAGTTATGTTGCTCTAACCCCTTGTCGGATCCGGGCGGTGCTTGATTGAGTGGTGTGAGCCCGGGTCTTGTTCCGGGGGCTGCCATTGGGGAGGTAGTGGGATGGATCCGGTGACGGTGATCGTCGCGGCGTTGTCCATCGGCGCGGCGAAAGGGGTCGGAGACGCGGCGTCGACAGCCGTTGCCGACGCCTATCGCGGATTGAAGAGTCTGTTGGTCAGGGTCTTCGGCGGAGACTCGAAAGCCGAGATGGTACTGGCTGAGCACGAGTCGGACCCGGATACGTGGCAGGCGCCAATGACCAAGCTGCTCACCGACACCGGTGCGGTCGTGGACGAGCAGGTGCTGGCCGCGGCCCGGAAGGTACTGGAGGTGGCCGATCCCTCGGGCAGCCGGGCAGGCAAGTACATGATCGATGTGCGTGGGGCGAATATCGGTGCCATCGGCGACAGGAATCAGCAGTACAACGTCTTCGGTTCCCGGTCGGGCGACTGACCCGGGTCGCGGTGATCGAAATGCACCGTCCGACGATGGGGTTTCGTGGTCGTCGCGCGCACGGGATGGACGACCGGGTCAACGCCAGAATTGGTGCCAGAAATGCGAATATCGGGGCCGTCGGAGACGGCAACACACAAACGAATTTCTATTTTGATCTCACCGGTCCGGCGCGGTCCGGTTCGAACCGGAAACTTCCCCGGGGCGCACGGTGGGCGTCCCTGACCTTCGTCGCCGTCCTGGTTATCGTCGGAGCGATGTTGTGGAATCCCGCTGAGCCTTCGCAAGGAGAAGTCGAACCGGTTACGATCTCGGTGAAAACTGATCCGGCCCTGCGTACCGGCACAGACGGAATGTTCGCGCTTCCGCATGACGTACCGTCGAAGCCCTCTGTGATCACACCTGCCGATATCGTGAATTTGATCAAATCTCAGGGCGGTGTCAAAATTGATAATTATCGAGCCGAACTGATACTGGTCGGGAACAGTGACAGTACTGCTGTGGTCACCGGCCTACGTGTCCACACAGTCAGGTACGATCCTAACCCGTTGGGCGGCACTGAGATCGACGTTTCATCGCAAGGAGAGGGGCTTCCGATACAAGGGTGCGGGTATGTCGATCCGCAGGCCGACTCGGAAGTCGATTCCTTATCGGACCAGGTCGCGTACTGTTGGGAAGGGCACGGCGGAAAGTACTTTGCCGAACATTACGTGTCGCTCGGGCGAGGAGAGCCTGCTGTTTTCGATATCGAAGTCGGATGGTCGGGTGCTGATGGGCCCACGTATCCGTCTGTGTATCGAAAAGTACGGAATAAGGTCAGTGGGTTAGGTGACGGTTGGATCCGCCAGGCGCCGATCGGCGTGTACGAATGGGAATTCTATGTCGACGTTACAGTTGGCGGAAAACCCAGCTCGATTTTGGTGGACGACAATGGATCGCCGTTCAAACTGGCGACATCTGCGCCCGCTTACTCCGCTGAGTACGGCCTGATGTACTCCACGGATGGTTCGTCCATCGCGCGCAAGTGAGCCAGCCCACGACCGAGTTGAGGGGAACTATCCTCGGCCCGAAACCGTTCCCCGCGATTCGAACGCCTCCGCGAATCGCGGGTGTGCTCTGATCCGCGCCGACCCGAGATCAACTATGGGCCTGAACAATACGAATGTTGTCGAGCGGCGGTAGAGCAAGTATGCGGCGACCAGACCGAACAACCCCCATCCCGGGAAGACGGCCAGCACAAGGGGTACGGGAAGGTGGTCGGAGGTCGTTGTTTGGGTGGCTGCGAGGATGACGAGAATGGTGGCGAGGCCTAGTAGAACGATCGCATGTCCGGTGTACTGGCAAATCTGGCTTGTGCGTTTGCATTTCGCGCAGATCGGCCACGTTCCCTCGAGGACGGTGGATGGTGGGTTGACCTCGACCCATCTGAACGTGGCGATGCGGTAAAAACCTCGCAGCAGAAATCGAACTTCGTATGAAGGGGTCCGCTGTATCCACTGTTGTTCCGGAGAACGCCGGCCCGTCTTCGGCCTGAAGTCGAAGTCCTTGTTGCGCTGTTCGACTGCGGTCTCGCCGTGACGAGTGCATACGTCGGGTAGTTCGTCGGCCAGTTGCAGGACGAACGTTTCCTGCGGATCGAAATCGGGGTCTTCGGCGAAGTCTTCGCGGAGGCGAATCCGCACTGCGACATCGGTTTGCACGTCGGATCGGGGGCTCACTCCAGCCATCCTCGGTTGCGTCGCTGTTGGAAATAGCTGTCGTCCTCGTCCGGTTCGCCGGGCGTGTACAGCTGTTCGCGGTCCGGCTTCCTGGTTCGTGGGATCCCCGGACTCCCAGTATCTTTCGGGGGAGTCGGGACCTCGTTCTCCGGAGGCAGAGGGGGTACAGTCTCGTACTGATCGCTGCGCAGACGTTCGAGTTCTTGTTCTCCGACCTGGGCCAAAGCATGACGCTCGTCTTCCGGCATTGTCAGAGCTCGGCTCAGCTGGCTCGCGGGTACGGAGTCCATGATGCCCGCGAAGGCGTCGGAAGTACCGAAGTCTCGCATGCTGCGGCGGCCGCTCAGTACATCGTCGAGTTGTTTCCGAAGATCGGGATCGGCGACGGCGGATTTGATCGTCTCGAGGGAACGGCGCAGTTGACGGGACACTGCGATATCGCCGTGGGCCACGTCGAAGCTGAATTCGGACGGATTTTCCATACGATCACACCCCGGGATGGTCGTACGTCGAAGTCGGCAGCGCGGGTAGGTTTTCCGGTGTTGTTTGGCGCGACAGTGCGTTCAGCAATCCGATCATCCCGTATATGGCCTTGTACGCGGTGGTGACGAGTTTGATGAGTTGGCCCACCTTCGCCACGATCTGGACCAGATAGGCGGCCGACACTGCGGCTTGGGCCGCGGCAGCGGGAGCGCCGACCAGGCTGGAAGCGAGAACCGCCTCGGCCGCTTGCGACGCGAGCCAGAGCAGGGCCATATCGGAGATGTCCTGCAGGAAATCCCCGACGCGTCGGCCCAGTTCCCGCATGCCGGTGCTGATATTCGTCAGCTGCCGTTCGATCTCTTCGAGCGGGCGAACTTGGAACTCGACGCAGGCAGCGAGATGTTTGAAGTAGGTCTCCGAGCTCTCCGCGGCGTGACCGTGCCAGGTGGCGCCGGCGGTCTGCTGCCACTGAGTGTTGATCGACTCCGCATACGCCGAATTGAAGCGGCTCAGGTTGCCCGCGGCTCCGGCGGCCTTCGCGACCGCCTCCCAGTCGCCGTTGACCTTCTCTCCTGCCCAGCCGTAGATGTCGAAGCCGACAAGGGTTTTGATCGTGGTCGAGATGTAATAGGCGGGGGAGACGAAGTTGCCGCCGGCGATGAACGACACCAGGCCCGGCATCGGATCCTCGGCCTGAGGGTCGACCAGCTTCTCCTCGGGGCGGGTCATCGCGCATTCCCTGGATACGTCTCGTCGAGCTGCCGAGCGTGTTCGTAGTCGGTTGTGCGGTAGAGTTGGGCGGCTTTGGCGAGTTCGGTCGCGGAGTTGTCGGCCAGCGTCTGCAGATGCTTGTAGTTGTCCTCGAGGTTTTGCCGAATATGCTCGATGATCCCCTTGACTTCGACGAATATGCCGGTGTCCGCGTCCGAGAGGTTGAACCACTTCGTCACGTGGGTGCCTGCGGCGCCTGCCTGACCCGCGAGAGCACGCATGGCGCCGCTGAACTTGTCCACATCGTCGGGTACGACTTGGAAGTCGGTCATCGCGCTCCTTGCGTGAGGGTTGAACACTTCTGACTGTTGGACGGAGGGCGACTGCCGTCGGTTCCGTTGAACAACGTGCGGTTGAGAACGTGGCCGTCGACTATGCCCGGACAGCTCGGCGAAAGGAACGCCTCCGCGATGTGTGGATGCGCCTGAATTTGATCCGACGTTCAACGCACTACGAAAGCTGTTGTGCGCCTGCAGAACGAAGAGAAACTGTGACGCGCAGCCTCGTCCGCGACGGAGCGTCTGTACCACACCGCAGCCTAATTCTCTGTCATACCAGGGGATGAGAAGGAACGAGAATTCTGCGGATAGCTTCGGTGTATCGAAATCGCCGCTCCGCCTGATCGCGGTCACAGTGTGTCGTCGAACGACGTCGGTCCGTCGATGGTGCGGGTGGGCGTGGCGTCCCCGAAGCTCCCAGGAAGAAGCATGACAACATCGGCTTTGATTTCCGAGTCATCCCCACGATCATCGCGCCGCACCGGCGTCGAGGGTGATTACGCCCGTCTGCTGCGCAGAGTCTCCGACGCGGGCTTGATGAACCGCCGGCCTGTCTATTACGCGATCCGGCTCAGCCTCGTCGGGATCGCGTTCGTCGCAGGGTGGGCGGCGTTCGTCCTCGTCGGCGATTCGTGGTGGACGCTTCTGATTGCGGCGTTCATGGCCGTCACGTTCGCTCAGGTCGCGCTCGTCATGCATGATGTCGCGCACCGCCAGGTCTTTCGGCTTCGGCGTCCGACCGAGATCGTGGGTCGGGTCGTCGGGAATGCGGGGATCGGACTGGGGTACGGGTGGTGGCAGGACAAGCACACCCGGCACCACGCCAATCCCAATCATGAGGAGCTCGATCCCGATGTCGCGCCCGACATTCTGGTTTGGTCGCAGCGGCAGGCGCGCGGTAGTCGCGGGCTGCCACGGCTGATCGGGCGGGCGCAGGCGTTTCTGTTCTTCCCGCTGCTGATGTTGGAGGGGTTGAATTTGCACGTGGCCGGGGTGCGTGCGCTTCGGAACCGGGCGGTCAAGCATCGCGTGTTGGAGGGGGCGCTGCTCTTCGGCCACTTCGCTGTCTATCTGGGCGCGCTCTTCGCAATCTTGCCCGCCGACAAGGCTTTTGCGTTCTTCGCGGTGCATCAGGCGCTGTTCGGTCTCTACATGGGGTGCATCTTCGCGCCGAACCACAAGGGGATGCCGACCTTCACCGGTGGCGACCGGCCCGACTACTTGCGCCGGCAGGTGCTGACCTCGCGCAATGTGCGTGGCGGCGCGTTGACCGATATCGCCCTCGGCGGGCTGAACTATCAGATCGAGCACCACTTGTTCCCGAGCATGCCTACTCCGAACTTGCGGCATGCCCAGGTCATCGTCCGCGATTACTGCGCCGAGATCGGCGTGCCGTATCACGAGACCGGGCTGGTCGCCTCGTACCGCGAGGCGCTGAGGCACCTGCATGACGTCGGTGTGCCGTTGCGCGCCGGAGGTCCACGCCAGGCACAGGATGAACCGATCCAGGGACCTACAGCGGGACGCTAGGCCGATTCGATTCGAACGCCGGTCTCTTCGCACCACACCCTCGCCTCACCGCGTGACGCACCCGCACCTGGCGGCACCGCGTCACACACCCGCGTCACCGCCACGCCGTCATACCGCGCGTCACGGCGCTACGTCAACGGAGCCGTGCTGCGCAAAGAGGCCTGGCACCGCGCGGGGCGAGTTCCAGCCCAACCTTGTGAAGTCGCCACCATTCGCGCTATCCACCAAGCGCACAATGGGCCGTGCGAGGATCGGAGCAGCCAACCACGGGAGATGTGATGACCACACTGGAACAGGCGGTGGAACTCGGTCGCGCCGAGAAGGGGCTTGCTGTCGTCTCCACCCTCAGATCCGATCAGACCATCCAGTCCACGCTGGTCAACGTCGGGCTGTTGGCTCATCCGTCGACGGGCGAGCCGATTCTGGGCTTTGTCACCTACGGCAAGGTGAAGCTTGCGAATCTTCGCGCTCGCCCGCAGGTGAGCGCCACGTTCCGGCAAGGCTGGGCATGGGCGACGGTGGAGGGGCGCGCCCAGATCGTCGGGCCCGACGATCCGCAGTCGTGGATCGACGCCGAGGGATTGCGCCGGCTTCTGCGTGAGGTGTTCTCGTCCGCCGGTGGTGAGCACGACGACTGGGACGAGTACGACCGCGTGATGGCGGCGGAGCGCCGTGCGGCGGTCCTGGTCGAACCGACTCGGGTGTACAGCAACGGCGGCTAGTTTCGACGAAAGGGAGTGGGCCATGCGGATATTGAGAACGCCCGACGAACGCTTTACCGGGTTGCCCGACTTTCCGTTCGAACCGCATTACGTCGAGGTGCCCGCGGGTGACGGGACCACGTTGCGGGTGCACTACCTGGACGAGGGCCCGCCCGGGGGCGAGGTCGTGCTGCTGTTGCACGGTGAACCCTCGTGGTCGTATCTCTATCGGCGGATGATCCCGGTCCTGGCGGCGGGGGGCCTGCGCGCGGTCGCGATCGACCTCGTCGGATTCGGCCGCAGTGACAAGCCGGCGGACCGCGCCGACTACACCTATCAGGCGCATGTCGACTGGACGTGGGCGGCGATCGAAGCCATCGGCCTCGACCGGATCACTCTCGTATGCCAGGACTGGGGTGGGTTGATCGGCCTGCGCCTGGTCGGTGAACACCCCGAGCGTTTCGCGCGCGTGGTAGCGGCGAACACGTTCTTGCCGACCGGTGACCGCCATCCCGGCGACGCGTTCCTCGCCTGGCAGCGCTTCAGCCAGGACACACCCGACTTCCGAGCCGGAAAGATCGTCAACGGCGCCTGCCGGACCGAGCTCTCTCCCGAGGTGATCGCTGCCTACGACGCCCCTTTCCCTGACGACACCTACAAGCAGGGCGCCCGCCAGTTCCCGCTCCTGGTTCCGACCAGTCCGGAGGATCCTGCCGCACCCGCGAACCGGGCCGCGTGGGCAGTCCTGGAAACGTTCGAGCGGCCGTTCCTGTGCGCGTTCTCGGACTCGGATCCGATCACGCGCGGCGGTGACAAGGTGCTGTCGTCGAAAATCCCTGGCGCCGCAGCACATTCACCGGTGACCATCACCTCGGCCGGCCATTTCCTCCAGGAGGACAAGGGCGAAGAACTCGCTGCGGTCGTCGTCGACTTCGTCCGTGCGACGCCATTGGACGACTCGCTCGCCTGAGGCGGCCGGATCGGTGGCGTGCCGACTCGACCGCTGCCACTGTGCGCCGGCAACAGATGGCCGCGGTCCGGGGCGCCGAGCTCGCCTACCGGCGTGCGGTGGTGCGGCCGGAGGAAATCCTGCGCCTCTACGGTCGTCGAAACGCGCATGAACGATGCGTTCCACCGCAGACTCGTCCGACAGTGACATGGCGAGCCGTGTTTTTCGCTTCAGGCCACCGGCGCCCCGCTGTACTCAGCGAAGAGCACCTGAACAGTCGGGACCGATGGGGCGATGATCTCCTCGATCCGGACGGCGTCGAACCGGCCTCGCGGTTGTGTGCGCTGCGAACGGGTCGCGGCGAAAAGACAAGTTTCCTTGACATCGGATGTCAAACATCCTTAACATTTGCTTCGTGGTCGACGATCAGCGGGAGCATCCGGTACGTACGCGGCGGCGCGAGTGCCGGATGACCCAGGCGCAGTTGGCGACGACTGTCGGCGTCAGCCGGCAGACCGTGATCTCGATCGAACAGGGCGACTACGCGCCGAGTGTCTATCTCGCACTGCGGATCGCCCGTGCGCTGGGAACGACGGTGGAAGACATTTTCTGGACCGAGGATCTGGAGGGGACATGGCCAAAACCACTGCATTCGAAGACATCTTCCTAGCGCCCGACGAACCGGCGTGGGGTGACGAGCGTGCTCGCGAGGAGTTCTACCGTGGCTCGACCTTGGCGCTGTGCGCGACGATCTACGGCTGCTATGCGATCGCGATCGTCGCCGCGGCGGTGGATGCCAAGTGGGTATCGCTGCTGATCTTCGTGCTCCCCAGCCTCACCTCACTCCTGCTGCTTCGCTATTGCGCGCGGCGCGGCATCGATATGCAGACCCTGCTGAAGAACTTCCCGCTGCGGCGCAAACGGATCGCCTATGCCACGACGTATCCATTGATCGCCGCATGGCTGATCGTCTTCCTGTGGCGCACTTTGCCGTCGGATTCGTTGCCGCAGAGTCTGTTGGGCGCGGTGGTGGGCGGTGCGATCGGAGCGGGAGTCGCCGCAGCCATCGGCAAACTCTTTCGACGCCGCTCCACAGCGGAGAATCTGCCCGAGGACGACAGCTTCGACTAGTGGTCCGTCCGGAGCTGCGGCTGTCAGCGCGGAAGATGATGTGCCGCAGAGCGATAACGGCCCGGGGGAGTGCTGTACTCGCGCTTGAATGCCTTGGCGAAGGCGAATTCGGAGGTGTAGCCGACTCGTTGGGCCACAGTGTGCAAGGGGGTGTCGTCGGAGCGTAGTAAGCGGCCGGCGAGGGTCATGCGCCACCAGGTCAGATAAGCGAGTGGGGATCGGCCGACAGTGGCGGTGAAGCGGCGGGAGAAGGCGGCGCGCGACAGACCGCCGAGGGTCCCGAGTTCCTCTACGGTCCAAGGCTTTTCGGGGCTGGTGTGGATGGCGCGTAGCGCGGTGGCGACGGGGCGATCGGCCAAGGCTGCGGCCCAGCCGTTACGAGGGGTGCCGTCGTCCTCGGTGTCCAACCACCAGGCGCGCAGAATGTAGAGCAGCAATGTGTCGAGCAGGGACGTGACAATCGCGTCCGAACCGGGCTGGGACTCCTCGAGTTCGGTGCCGAGCAGTTCCACCGCTGCGCGCAGGGAGCGGTGCGCGCCGACTCGAGGGCGCAGATGGACCACATCGGGCAGGTCGGTGAGCAGGGGATGGGCGCGCCGGCGATCGAGTTGATAGGCGCCACAAAGCAATAGCGTGACCGGCGCGCCCGGTGTGTGCGGGTCGGACGCGGGTGGGGGCCAGGATCCGTCGGGCAGCGGATTCACCGCTCGCAGCGGCGCGCCCGGATCGCTGGCCAGTGCGTGGCCGCGGCCGTGCGGCAGGAAGACGATATCGCCGGGGCCGAGCGGAGTGGGCTCGCGGTTCTCGACGATCAACCATGCCGAACCTTGCAGGACGACATGGAATCCCGTGCCGTCCGACGCGGGGAAACGCATTCCCCACGGAGCCGACTTGTGCTGGCGTGAGGAGTGGGGACGTCCGGTTCGCATCGTCGCGACGGCATCGCTGAGTACGTCCAAGCCCATATCCGCATGGTAGCCGCGATCCTCACATCGAGACGAACGGACATTGTCGCAAGACTTTCACGCATAGATCATCTCTCCATCGGTGAATAACGTCAGTGACATGACAACCGACGCGATTACCGCACGCACCGTCGTCTTCCACGAACTCGGTGACCCCGAGGTATTGACCATCGAGAATCTCGACCTGCCGGCACCCGGACCGAGGGAGGTACTCATTCGCATCGAAGCGCTCGGACTCAACCGGGCGGAGGCCTTGTTCCGGGCCGGCACCTACTACTACCTGCCGACGCTTCCGGGATCCCGGCTCGGCTACGAATCCTCCGGAGTGATCGAGGCGATCGGCGCCGATGTCACCGAATACGCTGTGGGAGAGAAGGTCTCGACGGGCCCGAATATCGAGATGAGCTCGGCCGGAGTCTATGCCGAGCGGGTGGTGCTGCCGGTGGAGTCGATAGTTCCGCGCCCGGAGGGACTCGACGCGGTCACCGGCGCAGCCACCTGGCTGACCTACTCCACCGCATACGGCGGCCTGATCGAAACCGGGGGCCTGCGTCCCGGCGACCACGTCCTGATCACCGCGGCGTCGAGTGGCGTCGGTATCGCGGCCCTGCAGACCGCTGCCCGCGTCGGCGCCGTCCCCATCGCGGTCACCCGGACGGGCGAGAAGAGCCGATACCTGCTCGACAACGGAGCGGCGCACGTCATCACCTCGGCCGATACCGACGTCGTGGCCGAGACCCGACGCATCACCGACGGCGTCGGCGCGCAGCTGATCTTCGACGCCGTCGGCGGGCCCGGCCTGGCCGAATTGAGCACGGCCGCAGCGCACAACGGCACGGTCGTCGTCTACGGGTGGCTCGACCAGCGCCCGATGGCCATGCCCATGAACTGGCCGCTCCGCATCCTCGGCTACGCCAACATGGAACTGTCGGCCACCGCCGACGGCCGCCGCCGGATCAACCACTGGATCGCCTCCGGGATCCGCGACGGCGTGTTCCGCCCGCACGTCGGCGCGGTCTTCGACGGTCTCGACAGCATCCGCGACGCCCACCGCCTGATGGAATCCAGCACCCACACCGGCAAGATCGTCGTCAAACTCTGAGAAGCCGTTCTTTTCGCCCCGCCGCCGGATTTCCCCGGCGCCCGTCACCAGGTCGCCCGGAAGCCCCTCGGCCTCCGCAAAACTGGTGCGGTGTGCGATCTGCCCGCAGCCCTTTTAATTGCGGGCTGGACGCCACGCAGGGATTGGGCGATCGTCGTAGGGGTGGGCGGAGGGAACACTGCACGAGAGCGACGCCGGTTCGGCCTTCGCGCATGGTGGTTGGCCGGTGCTCTCGTGCTCGTCGCGGCGGTGGTCTTCCGCGGCTGGTGGTGGGAGCTGTGCGTGCGGTGGTCGCGCGGCCCGCTGCCCGAAGCGAATCTCCTGCTGGGACATTCGGTACTTTTCTGGGGTCGTCTCGGGAAAGGGCTTCAGTTCGTAGCCGGCCTGCCGGTGATCTTCGACCTGATCGGCGCTGCCGCGTTGAACGAGTTCGGTAGACGGCACGTGAAGCGTCTGCGTAGAGCGAAAAACAGAATCACGGCAACCCGCGACGCGGCCCGGTTACTCGAACGCCTGCGCGCACTGGAGTGTCGCGTGAAGTCGGACCTTACGGTAGGGCAACGAGGATGCGACACTCCGGAGTACGAGTCGCTGCTGGCTTCGCTGGTCGAGACGTTCGACGGCGAGCTCATCTGCGCATTGTGCAGATATGCCATGCCCCCGGTCTCGGTCGCCGACGACATTGTGGTCGTCGGGCCGGAGCCGTGCGTATACAAGTGGGAATGTCAGCATGGCCAAAAGGTTTTCGAGAGCCGGGTCGAAGCGGCTTTCGTCAACACGCTGGACGGAAGCGAGAAAACAGCGTGGCGTAATGCCGAATACGTCGACCGGCGGGTGGAGCGAATCGGCTCGGTCCTGCTGGGAGTCCTCGTCCTCGTCGCCCCGACTTATCTCATCGCCCAGTGGACGGTGGGATCGCACCTGCCAGGGCTCATGGTGGCGATCGCAATCGGGCTGGTGATACTCGCACCGTTGGCGTACCTGACCACGCAACCCGATAAACGTCACCGTGCCGGGGCTGTTCTGGCTTGGCTCTGGGCGGCCGTGTGCTGGCTCCCGGTCCCGATAACTCGTTCGATCGTCTGGGTCATGCACCGCGAACATCCGGCGCACCCTCTTCGCTGGATTGCCCTGGGTCTGTTCATCTTCGGCTCCCTGCTCGACCTGCTGGCCAGCTAGGTCGAAGGCTTACGGCGGCCGGTCCGGTCCTCGATCCGGCGCGAGCATGGTGTCGCCGAGCGATGTATCGCGGCAGGATCGGCGGCGTGCGCGAACCGCATCCGGATATGCCACGGCTATTTCATGTCGCGAATCCAGTGGCTGTATCGGCGATGTGGAGAGACACCCCGAATGGCGTCGGGGAGTAGCCTCGACGCAGGGTAGGCAGGCGAAAGGCGAAGTGTATGTCCAGCGGGACCATGTTCAGCGTCTACGGGCGAATGACCGCTCTGCCCGGGCGGCGTGACGAGCTGATCGCTGTGCTGCTCGCCGGATTTCGCGCCAGTGGCGACGACAGCGGCCTGCTCCACTTCAGCATCAACAGGGCATTCGACGACCCGGACACGGTCTGGTTGACCCAGCTGTGGCGCGACAAGGAAGCACACGACGTCAGCACCCGTTCCGAGCCGGTCACCGCGGTCTCGCGCCAGGTTCCGCCGCTCCTTGCCCGGCAACCCGAAGGTGGCTACGGCGACACCGTCCATGTCGGAGGTCGAATCACCGAGGGATGATTCGGCGCCTATGAAGGCGCTCGGATACCGGATCCGGACCCGACAGCCTCAGTGGGCGCTGACTTTCTCGGCTACGCACGGATCGCCGTAATTACCGTGTATCCCTTCGGATCTCGCCACGGTTGACCCGGGTTGGTCGCGAACCAGCGGCGCAACTCGGCCTCCACCTCGGCGCGCACCTCGGAGCCACCGGGCGCGCCCGGTGTGACGCCGCAGAACGCGAACAACGATTCCGCGAATCGAATCGCGGGTTCGGGTTCCGGGATGACCAGTGCGTTGTCGAACGCTCGGACTTCGGCGTTGCCGTAGATATCCCGCATCATCGCGGGCACGGTGTCGGAGTCGACCTCGTGGTTGAGCATCCCCGGCGGCTCTCGAAATCCGTAGCGGGCGGCGACAGCGCGGGTATCCGCTCCGCTGCGGCGCGGATACCCGCCACGCCTGGAAGTCGAGCTGCCGCGGCCGCGGCCGACTGTGAGGTATCGAGTCCGCACAACCGGCCGGTATGCCCACGCTCGGCAAGAAGTGCGAGGAACTCGCTCGTCCCGCAGCCGATATCGATCAGGTGCTCGGATCCGGCAAGCCGCAAGGCATCGACGACCGAGGCGTTCACGTCGTCGTCGGTCTCGGAATAGAGCCGGTGTGTGCGGATGCGGGTTCGAAGAGCATCCAGGGTGGCGTACTCGGAGGTGAGCGATGGAGTCGTCATCGGCGCCTTTCCGGATTGGTGCTTCGGCCCATTCTGCGGCACCGATGAGGGTGCAAGCTGGAAGTTCGTCCGCTCGGCGCCTGGCCCGGGACCAGAGAGTGGCGGTCACGGTGTCGACACCGTTCCCGCCGGTCGGTGGAGCATCCCACGACTAAAACCGCTCATACGTGGTAGCCGGACCATATGGCCACGCACGTGAACGAAAGGGAACGGAAGTACCAGTTGCCGATCACGGGTGGGGTGCCGCTGGATGATATGCCCGGTATGACCCTGGACCCGCTGACCGAGGAGCAGGTGCTGGACGCCGTCTACCACGACACCGCGGATCTGCGGTTGGCGCACAAGGGGATTACGCTTCGGCGCCGGACCGGTGGGGACGATGCGGGATGGCATCTGAAGTTGCCGCTGGGGGAGGACACCCGTGAAGAGATTCAGGTCCCGCTGGGGCGCGGGGGCAAATCGGCGCCTGAGGAGTTGACCGACATGCTGACGGGGATCACCAGGGGCCGGCCGCTCGCGCCGGTGGCGCATGTCCGGACGAAACGTCGGAAATGGCGACTGCTCGATGACCGCGGCGCGGTCGCGGCGGAGATCGTCACCGACAGCGTGTCGGGCCAGACGCTCGGTGAGTCGTCGTCGGTGATGTCGTGGGAGGAGATCGAGGTCGAACTGGCCGACGGCGGGCCGGATGTGTTCGACAGCGTCGAGAAGAGACTGGGCAAGGCCTCGGACGCGCCGCCGAAGGCGCTACGCGTCCTCGGTGTCCGGCCTACGCCGCGCACGCCCGAGCGGGGGCTGCAGGGCTATATGCGTAAGCAGGCGGACAAGATGATCGAGCAGGACATCCTGATCCGGCGCCGCAGCCCCGACTCGGTACACCAGATGCGGGTTGCCGGCCGCCGGCTGCGCAGCATCCTGCAGGCTTTCAAGGGGTCGCGAGATCTGCGCAACGAGCTGAAATGGCTCTCCGGCGTGCTCGGCGATATGCGCGATCTCGAGGTTCTGCACGACCACCTGGTCGCGGAGGTCAGGGCGTTGCCGGACGAACTGGTGATCGGCGAGGTACGCCGGCGACTGACCGAGTCGTTCGTCCCCCGCCGGTCGGCGGCCCGCACCGACGTGCTCGAGGCGCTGAACAGCGAACGGTATTTCGCGTTGCTGGACTGCCTGGAAACCAGCCACCGGCTTCCGCTGAACCGCAAGAAGGGGAAGGGGCTGCGCAAGACTCGCCGCCGTGTCGACCGCGCCTTCGGCGACATCGGCCGGCTCGGCACCGATCGCGGCCTGCACGAGGTGCGGAAGGCGGCGAAACGCACCCGCTACGCGGCCGAGGCGACCGGCAAGAGGAAACTGGCCCGCCGCATGAAGAAGTTGCAGAAATCCCTCGGCGTCCACCAGGACGCGGTCGTCGCGCGCGCCGAAGTGCGCAACCTCGGCGTCCAAGCGCACCTGGCGGGGGAGAACGCTTTCACCTACGGCTTGCTGTACGGCAGGGAGGTAGCGCGCGCCGAGAAGGTGCGGCAATCGCTGCGGCTCGGAGAGCGATAGGCGAACCTACCCCACGGCGGTCCGCGCGAAGCGGGCGATGGCGCGGGCGATCGCCTCGCTCATGGCGGGACTGCCGGTGTGGCCGGAATCGTCGATGACGTGCAGGCGGGCCTCAGGCCAGACTTTCGCCAGTTCCCAGGCGGTTTCCAGGGGCGCGCTGAGATCGAGGCGGCCGTGGATCAGTTCACCGGGGATTCCGGCCAGCTGCCCGGCCTCGCGCAGCAGCACACCCTCGTCGAGCCATGCCGCGTGCGCGAAGTAGTGGGTGCAGATCCGGACGAAGGTGAGCATGGCCGTGTCCGGCTTGGCGCTGTATTGCCCTGGGCGGCCGAGGGATTCGTGCGCGATCACCGCGTCTTCCCAGCGGCACCACTCGATCGCGGCACGGCGGCGCACCTGCGCGTCCGGGTGTTCCAGTAGCCGCCGGTAACCGTCGACCAGGTCACCGTCGCCGGGCAGCGCAGCCCGGAATCGCTCCCATTGGGCGGGCAGCAGCTGCGCGACACCCCGGTACAGCCAGTCGATTTCGCGGCGGCGGGTGGTGGTGACGCCGACCAGCACGATTCCGGCGACCCGCGCCGGGTACCGCTCGGCGTAGGCGAGGATGAGCGTCGACCCCCACGACCCGCCGTAGAGCAGCCAGCGGTCGATGCCGAGATGGGTGCGCAGCCGCTCCATATCCGCGATCAGGTGCTCGGTGGTGTTCACCGACATGTCGGTGTCCGGGTCGGCGGCGCTCGGAATGCTCCGGCCACAACCGCGCTGGTCGAACTGCACGATCCGGAAGACGCTCGGGTCGAACGACTTTCGTGGCCCCGGACTGCTGCCGCTGCCCGGTCCGCCGTGCACTACCAAGACCGGCCGGCCCGCGGGGTTGCCGCTGGCGCACCAGTACACCTGGTTTCCCTGGCCGACCTCGAGCAGGCCGTCGGCGTACGGGTCGATCGGGGGAAAGGACGTCGGCACGGTTGCCGAGGTTAGCGGAACGGGGTGCCGACGTCGACGACTCAGTCGGGGATCAGCGCATACACCTGCACGAGGAATTCCTGCGACGTGCCGGACGGGTCGGCGATGTAGAAACCGCGGCGCGACAACGACTTCCGTTCCAGCGGCATGCGGGTTCTGCCGCCGGAGACGATGTTGGAGAGGACGCGCTGGTCGTAGTTGGCCCGGACGTCGACCATCACGCTGAACTTGATCACTTCGGTGCCGGGCCCGGTCCGCCAGAGCAGTTCTTCCGCCTCCGCCGGCACGGAAGCGAACGAGAAGTTGTCACTCGCTCGCGCCTTCTGGTTGCGCCGAGGCTGTGAATCCGACCGGACTTCGGCGACCAAGACCTCTCGCATCGCTGCCCTCCCTGTATGTCTTGTGCCGCTTCGGGGATGTCATCGAATCTTAGCGGCTACCGCTGTCCGATCGCCGGTTCGTGATGTCATCGGTGTCGTGGCACGGCGCGGGGGCGGATGAGTGTCCCGGATTCGTACTCCTCCATCGCGTGGGCCAGCCAGCCCGCCGTTCGCGCGACGGCGAAGATGATTTCGCCCGCACCGGGAATCATGCCGAATACCGCGGCGAGAACACCCAGTCCGAAATCGCTGTTGATCGCGGGCAGGCGCCGGTGCCGCAATTCTGCCGAAATCGCCTCGGCCACAAGCAGAGCCGGATGATCCGGCGCGAGCGCGCGGATCGCGTCCAGCAGGTAGGTGCCGCGTGCGTCGCCGGATCGGTAGACGGCGTGGCCGGCGCCGGGAATGCGTTCGCCACGACGCAGACGCTCCTCCAGCGCCTTGGGGACGGCGCCGGGGCCGGGGATGTCGGCGAGCATCCGCTCCACCGCCAGCGAGGCGCCGCCGTGCATCGGACCACCGAGAACTCCGAGGCCGCAGCCGACGACGGCGTAGGGGTCGGCGTGCGCCGACGCCGCGATCCGGGCCGCGAAGGTGGAGGACGCCAGCTCGTGATCGGCCAGCAGAACCATTGCCGCGCTCAGTATTCGCACCTCGTCGCCTCCGGCGGGCGCGCGGGCGGACAGTCGTGACCAGAGCATCGCGGCGGCGCAGCGGCCGACCGGGATGGACAGTTGCGGGAGGGCCTCGATCATGCCGGCGATCGCGGCGCGGGCGATGGTGACGACGGTTGCGCGGTCGCGGTGGAAACGCAGAGGATCGCCGACGGCCAAGGTGGTCACGATGAGTTGCAGCCGGTCGATCGGCAGCAGGCCCTCGGGCAGGCCGGCCTGTGTCGCGCGTGCGGCCGCCACCGCCTTTTCCGAGGCTGCCCAGGGGCCGCTGTCGGTGAGGTCGCCGTCCCACAACCATTCGGCGACCTCCTCGAACGTGTGCGAGGCGGCCAAGTCGACAGCGTCGCGACCGCGGAAATACGGCCGGTCGGCGCCGAGGGTGGTGATGCGGGAGGCGATGTCGATTTCGGTCGGCGCGGGTTTGCGGCGTGGTTTGCCTCGCCGGGCCAGCTCCTCGATCTCGGCCGGATCGAACAGGCTGCGCCGCCGGACCGGGTCGTAGCGGCGTTTCAGTACGCCGCGGCTGACGTAGGCGTAGAGGGTCGCGGGCTTCACCCCGAGCCGTTCGGTGGCGTCGGCGGTGTCTATCCACTCCATGGGTTGACCATAATCAATATTGATTACCGGCCGGGGCGGGGCGCACAGTTCACTCATGCATCTGGTATCGCAATTCGAGTTGCAGGCCAAGGCCTGCGACAAGCTCGGCTCACCGCTGTACGGCTCCCTGCTGCGCGACATCGCGCGCGATATCGACGATCACGGACCCTGCGCCGCGGTTCTGGAGGGTCACGAGGACATCGACTTCGGTTCCGCGGTGCCGTTGCGCTTGCTGGCCGGCGTGCACGCGCTGGTATTGTCCGGCGCCGCACCCGATCTCGCCCCCTTCTATCCCAGCTCGGGAGCGTCGGCGCGCGCCCACGATCCCGCCGGCGCGTGGGATCCGTTCCGGCAGGTCGTGGCCGATCGGGCCGAGTGGATTCGCGACTGGCTGACACGCCCGCCGCAGACCAACGAGGTCGGGCGGGCCGTTCCGCTGCTGGCCGGGCTGCTCGCGGCAGTCGATGCGACGCCGCTGCCGATTCGATTGCTCGAATTGGGCGCCAGCGGCGGACTCAACCTGCGCGCCGACCACTTCCGTTGGGACAGCGGCGATATCGGCTGGGGGCCGGAGGATTCACCGGTCACGATCGCGGACGCGTGGCGTGGGCCGGTCCCGCAGTGGCTGGCCGGTGCGGTGCGACGCCATCCGCGGATCACGGTCGTCGAGCGGCGCGGGTGCGATCCGACGCCGTTGGATCCGCTGTCGCCGCGCGACGCACTCGCATTGCGCGCCTACGTCTGGCCGGATCAGCGGGCGCGTGCGGCCCGGCTCGACGGAGCGTTGCGACTGGCGGAGAAGATCCCCGTCGACATCGCCGTGACCGGCGCCCGCGACTTCCTCGCCGGCATCGATGTGGAGCCCGGCACACTGACCGTGGTGTGGCATTCGGTGATGCGCCAATACGTCGGCACAGACGAATGGCAGGCGGTCTCCGCCGAGCTGGACCGGCTGGCCGCGGACTCCCGCGCGGACGCCGGATTCGCCTGTGTCGCTTTCGAACCGCAGAGCAATTCCGACGATCGCCACGGTTTCCGGCTCACCGTCAGGATCGGTGACAACGAGCCGGTGATCCTCGCCCGTGCGATGCCGCACGGCGTTCCCGCGTTCGCGTACCCGCTGGACGATCCTTGCATGGCCTAGTGGTGGCCGGCCGCTCCGACAAGGGCGATACAGCGGACGGTGCCGGGCGCGCTGTCGCGTCGACGCCGACCGAACCGGCACCCGCGGCCGGCCGCCCAATTCCCCGGCTGCACCCCTCCGGCAGCCGAGGAAGCGGCTGTTCAATTGAACGGGAAATATTCAGTCCCCGAGCCGGTTTCGCACGGAATGATTCGCGTGAATGACATCCGTGGCGTCCCAGCGGTCCTTCGCGGCGACCCATCGCGGCAGGTCGGAGCCGAACAAGCACTCCGGGTCCGTGGCGCTTTCGGTGAAGCTGCCGAGGTCACGATCCGATCGGACGGTGGCGACGGCAGCCGTCAGCGCCTGGAACCCGGCGGCGGCCGCTTCGGCCGCGGCCGGGACGGGGACCACGGCGACGGCGAACAACAATGCTGCGGATCCGAGGGTCGGGCTCGCGTCGATGCGGTCGAGGGCGCCGCCGAGGTGGCGCAGTTCGACCGAGGTGAGTGTGTCGGCGGGCCCGGCGGTCACCGCGGTGACGATCGCGTCCACCACCTGCGCGGGGAGCGTCCGGAGCAGCGCGCCGCACCCGAGCGCCGGGACCGGAACCGGCGGATCCATATGCAGACCGGCGAGCGCGGTCGGTGCGACGACCTCGAATGTGTCGACAAGAGGCGATAATTCACGCAACGGAGCGAGCAGATCGTGTGCCGTCGCCGCGTCGGCTTGGATGACGGCCTCGATGATCGCGAAGGCCCGTCCGGCGAATATCGGCGCGACGTCGGGCGTGTCGGGGAAGCGCAGTACTCGTACCACGGAGGTTACGGTCTCCGGCATCGTCGCGGTCCATGTCGTCCAGGCGTGGAAGATGTCGCGGGTCGATTCGACCGGCCAGAACAGGGCGCCGGCGACCACATCATCGATGGCGTGCAGCCGCAGTGTGAGCGCGGTGATCACGGCGATATCGGCGCCGGCCAGGGCCGAATCGAACAGGTCGTCGCCGGTGCGGACGCGGCGGATCACGCCGTCGCCGGTCACGAGTTCGAGCGCGAGTACCGAGGCTCGCGCGGGGCCGTGTGAGCGCGCGAACCAGCCGAGGCCGCCGCCCAGCACGAGGCCGACCACGCCGACATCCGCGGAGAATCCGCCGATCGGTACGAGGCCCGCGGATGCCGCGGCGGCCGTGAGATCGGCACAGCGGGCGCCGGCGTCGACGTGCGCGATGCGCGCGTCGGCGTCGATCCGGACCCGGTCGAGTGCGCCGGTGCGCAGCAGGATCGTGCGTGCGAGATCGCCCAGCGGGGTGGCGTTGTGCCCGGTGGATTGCGGTGCGACGCGCAGTCCGAGTGCGGCGGCGGCGCGGACGGTGAGTGCCACATCCTCGGTGGTCGCCGCGGTCACCACGGCGATCGGTCGTTGATCGGCCAGCAATTGCCATGCGGAGCGGGCCTGATCCCATTCGGCATCCGTGGGTCGAATCAGGGCGCCGGACAGGGTCGCGGCGAGGTCATCGAGGGTGCGAAAGTGCCCTGGCGCATCGTCTTTTCGATGACCGATGACGCCGGGTCTGCTGTTCGCGCGGCGGAGGGCTTCGTGCGGGAGGGTCATGGTTTCTCCTGGTCGGGTTTGCCGTCGCGGCCCGAAAATGGGCGCGACGGATCGTCCGGCCTGCGGAAAGCGCAGGTCGGATGAAGGGAAAGATGATGTGGTGGAAGAGAACTGGCCCCTATGGGCAACGTGAGATCTGCGGTACCAGCTCTATGCGCGCTGCCGGCCGGCGGACCGCACCGCGTCGGCGATGATGCCGTGCACGGCCTCGGGACCGGGCGATCGACGGATCGATTCGCCGATCTCCCCGGCGCGCAAGCGATAACGCTCGTCGGTCAGCGCGGTGCGGACCGCGCCGGCGACCTTGTCCGGCGTGGGATTGTCGGTGCGCAGGTCGATGCCGACTCCGGACCAGGCCACCCGCGCACTGACCTCCGTCTTGTCCTCGGTGCGGCCCGCGACCACGATCGGCACGCCGTGTTCGAGCGCGTAGTGCACGCCGCCGTAGCCCCCGTTGGTGACGAAGACGTCGGTCTGCGGCAGTAAACGGTCGTAGGGAAGGAATTCGGCCACGCGCACATTGGCGGGCAGGTCGTTCGGCAGTGTGTCGACCGGTCGCCCGCCGGTGCTGACCACGACGACGACGTCGTCGTGGGCGAGTGCGCGCGCCGTGGGTTCGATCAGATTCCATTCGCCGGTGGCGACCGTGCCCTGGGTCACGTGGACCACGCGGCGGCCGGCGAGATCGTCCCACCACTCGGGCACCGGAATCGCCGACGGCCGCGACCGGGCCACCGGCCCGACGAAATGCACGGTGTCGGGCAGGCCGCGACGCACGTACTCGAATTCGGGAACGGTGAACTGCACGATGTGGTCGGCTCCGGCCGGCCAGTCGAGAAAGAAGCGCGGCAGTGCGCGCCCGGTCTCGGCGCGCGCGATCTCGTTCGCGAAGCGCTGGACGGGAGCGAACACCCCCTTCTCCGCGCCGAGGGTGAGCACCGCGTTGCGCAGGCGCCCCAGCGGTCCGCGCATCGGTGCGATCCCGAGACCGAACGGCGCGACGTCCGGATGCTTCAGCGCGAGCGGCAGAATCCCCAGATTGACCAGCAGTGGCCGTTGCGCGCGCGGAATACCGCTGAACACCGCGGCGGCGGCGAACATCGACTCGGCGAGGACGGCATCCGTGGGCTCGGCGGCGAGGGCCTCGCGGACCGCTCGCAGCTGAGCGGGCACCGGGCGGAGGAAGATCTCGATCATGTCGTAGCGAATGCCGGCGGGGCCCGACAGCCCGCGACGGCCGGGGAAGGCCGCGTCGATATCGCGATCGTCGTAGTCGGCCTCGGGCGGAAGGGGCAGGAATTCGGCGCCGGTGGCCAGGACGTCCTCGCGGAAACGGGCGCCGGTGAGGAACCGTACGTGGTCACCCGCGGCGACGAGTGCCTCCGCGACGGACAGCAGAGGCGTGACGTGGCTGCGCACGGGTGTGGCGGTCAGGAGAACGGAGGTCATGGGCAGTCTTCCCGAGTGTGAAGCGAAGTAAGATTGGTGACACCGATGAAGTATTCACTACCTCGACGGGGTAGTCAATTAGGAATTGAGATGAGCGACAAGACCGCGACACGGACCTACCGATCCGCCCTGCGCAGCGAACAGGCCGCGGCGACCCGCCGCCGTGTGCTCGATGCCGCGGCCGCCTGCTTCGTGGAGCGCGGCTACAGCGGCACGTCGCTGTCCGATATCGGGTCGCGCGCCGGGGTGTCGACCGAGACCGTGAAGGCCAACGGCCCCAAACGCAATCTCCTGCTGGGCGCCTTCGAGCAGGCGTTCGCGGGTGAGGAGGGGGAGGCGCCGGTCTCGGACGGGGATGCCGCGGCAGAGGTCAACGCGATTGCCGACCAGGAGGGTTTCCTGCGATCGGCCGCCCGGTTCGTCGCCGCGGCCAACGCTCGCACCAGCGTGCTGTGGACCGAGTTCCTGAGCGCCGCGAACGCCGATACCGCCGTCGCCGAAGCGCTGGCCGGACTGCTGACGCGCCGTAAACAGGACTACCGCAACGTGATCGGCATGTTGCTCGAACGCGGAATAGCGCGAGACGGCATTGATCCCGAGACGGCGGCCGACGAGCTGTCGTTCCTCTGGTCGCCCGAAAGTCATCAGCAGCTCGTTCTGCAGGGCGGGTGGAGTATGGAACGCTACGAAGCGTGGCTCATCGACGCGGTCCGGCGCCACGTGGGGTGAAATGTCGAAGCCGTTGCTGTGCAAGTGTCTTCGACGTCCGGACTTCGGTTGCGTTTCGATAACGTCTGCCGCCGGCGGGGATACCGGCGATGAATTCCCGCGACCGGATTCGTCTATCTCTTCGAGGCCGTACGTCTCGTGGAGATAGGAGGGCGCGATGTCGTCAACTGACCGGGAGCCGACCGAGGCCGGGCGCTACGCGGAGCATCCGACCGTGAAAAACCTTGCCGCCCAGGCGCGGAGGGCGCCCGATCCGGTGCTGACCGCGGCGCGGCTGCGCGAGATCTGCCTCGCCGCCGGTGCCGACGACGTGGGATTCGTGTCCGTCGAGGACCCGAAGGTCGCGGAGGAGCGCGAGCACGCGCGCGGGATCCTCCCGTCGGCGCGCACCTTCGTGGCGTTCTGCATCCGGATGAACCGCGACAATCTGCGCAGTCCGATGCGCAGCCTCGCCAATGCCGAGTTCAACCATGCCGACGACGAGACGAACGTGGTGTCGCGGCGCATCACCCGGGCCCTCGAGGAGGCCGGCTATCGCGCGGTCTACCCGGCGCCCGGCTATCCGATGGAGGTCGAACAGTTCCCGGGACGGATATGGGTGCTCGCGCACAAGGTGGTGGCCGAGGCTGCGGGCCTGGGCGTCATGGGAATTCACCGCAATGTGATTCATCCGAAGTTCGGCAACTTCATTCTGCTCGGCACCGTGGTGACCGACGCCGTCGTCGACGAGCCGAGCACGGCACTGGACTTCACTCCGTGTCTGGAATGCAAGCTGTGCGTCTCCGCGTGCCCGGTCGGCGCGATCACCAACGACGGTGGTTTCGATTTCCAAGCCTGCTACACCCACAACTATCGAGAGTTCATGGGCGGCTTCACCGACTGGGCCGAAACCGTCGCCGACAGCGACGGCCGCGACGACTACCGCGAGCGCGTGACCAGGGGCGAGTCGTTCTCGATGTGGCAGAGCCTGTCGTTCAAACCCAACTACAAGGCCGGCTACTGCATGGCCGTATGCCCGGCCGGTGAGGATGTGATCGGCGCCTTCCTCGACGACCGGAAAACGCATCTGGACGAGGTGGTGCGTCCGTTGCAGAACAAATCGGAAACCGTCTATGTGCTACCGGGATCCGCGGCCGAGGAGCATGTGACGCGCCGGTTCCCCAACAAGACGCCGAAGCCGGTCGGCAACGGTTTCGGCGACGAGGTCAACGATCTGCTCGATCAGATCGGGCCGCGCCCGCGGCGGGGCGCTACGCCGGAGTGACCTCATGCGCGTCTGCGCAGTTGCCCCAGCAGCGGCAGCATCGACACCACGACGATGACCGCGACCGCCGGCAGCAGATACTTGTCGACATTCGGCACCGACGCCCCGAGCCAGTAACCCAGCAGGACCAGACTCTGCGACCACACGATCGCGCCGACGATCTGCCACAGCGTGAATGTGCGGGTGGGCACGTCGAGCACACCGGCCACCGGGCTGATGACCGTCCTGACCATCGGCACGAATCGGCCGATCACGATCGCCCGGCGCGCGCCGTACCGGTCGAGCCAGCGTTCGCCGCGGGCCACGACGGTGTGCAGGCGGGAGTTCGACGTGCGCTGGAGAACGGCTCGGCCGCCGTGCTTGCCGAATGTGTACCCCGCCTGCGCGCCCACGATCGAACCTATTGCGGCGCAGAGCAATACCTGCCACAGGATGAGATGGGGCCCGGAATGGGAGTCGCCCGCGCACAGGATGCCGGCGGGGAAGATCAGGGTGTCGCCCGGAAGGAAGAACCCCACGACCAGCAGGCCGGATTCGGCGAAGGTGCCGACCAGGACGGCCAGCGCGCCGAAATTGGCCAGCAGGGAGGACCCACTCGTCGGGTTGAGTGCGGTCCACGTGCCGGTCACAGGACAACCGTAACGGTTTGTCGGATTCGGGGCGGGAAGCGACGTCCGTCGCGCTAGGGCGCGTCCCCCTCTCGCCGGCGCTCCACCGTCTGCCCCGGTCGCAGCACCGTCCCGCAGTCACCGGTCTTCTGGTAGTCGGACAACAGATGCGGCAGGACCTCGCTCGAATACCGGCGCAGCTGCCCGAGTTGTCTGTCGCCGCGCACCACGTCCTTGCGGACCCAGTCCTCGTCCGGGCTGGCGGTGTTCTGCGACTGCTGGATCCGGTAGTAGTCGCGGTCCATGCGCGGATCGACGGTGAGTCCGTTCTGCATCCAGACGCCGTGAGTGTGGACGAAGGTGGGCTTCAGGTCCTCGAAGACGTAGTCGGACAGGCCGATATCGGCCTTGCCCGCGTAGATGTCCGCGATCCGCGCGTCGGCGAGTCCGGCCATATCGATCAGCCGGAGCCGGGAGGTCAGCGCGCTCCCGCCCATGTCGGGGGCCAGCAGTGTGCCCTGCTGCAGGTCGAGGATGTCGGCGTAGCCGTTGACGTAGCGCCCGAAGCGAAACGCTATCCAGCACAACGGGATATCCGAATCGGCCCGATAGGATCGCGCGGCATCCGCCAGGGCCACGCCGGAGGGGATCATGGCGGCGACCAGTGTCAGCGCGACCAGTGCCCGGCCCCGGGTACGCAGCCGGGCCAGCACCTGCGTCGCCGAGAGCGCGACGACGAGCGCGGCGAGCGCCCACACCGGAGTGGCGAACCGGAACTGACCCATCCAATCCGGTTGCAGCACACAGTAGCCCGTAATCGCCAGCGTCAGCGGAACGAGCAGGGCGACCAGGCCGTGACGGATTCTGCCCGGGCCGGCCAGGGCGAATCCGACCACGCCGACGGCGGCGACCACGGCGGGTGCGCCCGCATACTGCACCAGGTCGCCGGCCCTGGTCAGGTCGTGCACGGTCGGCATCGCCTGATTCTTGGCGACCGCCGTATTCGCGACGAGCCGGCCGAACTCGGTGATCCGCCACACCAGATACGCCCCGAACGGAATCGCGAACGCCACAACGGAATACACCACGTGACGCACGGCGACGGGCCAGGTGCCGCGACGAACGAGGATCACCGAAACCAGAGGGTACGCGGCGAGGTAGATCAGGCCGTCGGGGCGGGTCAACGCCGCGAACGCCGCTATCGCGCCGGCGGTTACGGCCACCGTGGGTGTCCACAATCGCTCATCCAGCACCGCCAGGAACAGGCGGACGGCGAGAGCACATGCCGCCAAGGCGAACAGTGAGTTCTCCAGGCCGGAGAAACACCAGATCACGAACGACGGAATCGCGCCGAGCACGGCGCCGGTGACGAAGGTCACCACCGCCGGCCATCGCGACACCCGCCGCGCGGCGACGTAACAGCAGAGCAGGATCCCGGCGCAGCACAGTGCCGCGATCGCCTTGGGATAGAAGACGAAATCGGGAATGCCGAACAGGGAGCCGGAGTCGAACAGGCCGCACCATTTACCCAGCACCAGCACCGCGAGCCAGGTGGGATCGGAAAATCCTTCCACCGGTTGCGCCCCGGGTTGCAGCACCGGCCCCGCCCCCTCGGCCACACTGCGCGCGTAGGCGAACGTGATTCCGGCGTCGTCGACCAGCCAGATGCCGTACTGCACCGCCTGCCACACCAGTAACAGCACGCCGCTCGCCACCGCGGCCGCCGCACCCCACCATGATCGCCCGCGGCGTTGCCGCAGGTTCTCCCGTGGCGGGCCGGAGGTTTCCGGCCGCGCTGTTACTACCTCAACCATTCACCGAAACCCATACTCGAAAGATTCGCCAAGGGGCGCAACAGTTTTTGCGTCCCTCGGCGAGTACTTCTACAGCTGTCGGTCGATCTTGAATCCGCGTGCCGACGGCTGTCAATCCGGCGAGACCGGCCAGAGATGGGGAAGGGTGCGTAGCGGTTACACGCGCACCCGGCACTGTCCTTGCGTGCACTGTCGTTCGATTCTGCCGCGCGACACCGTCTGTGCCAGGCCGATCAGCCAGCAGGTAGGACAACCGCGCAGCGCGACCACACCGGCCGGCAGCAGGAGCAGGGCGGCCGGCCCCGCGGCGGGAATCAACGCGAGCGAGGCCACGATCAGCCCGAACCCGAGCACCCCGCGTGCCAGGTGGACCGGGACCGAGCGGCTGGCGAACGTCCTCTGCTGTCCGGCGACGTCCTTCATGGCCGCAGCCCTCGATCCGGCATCCCGAGTTCGGCGCGAACAGCGGCCCGCGCTCGATGCAGCCTGGATTTCATTGCCGCCGTGCTCAATCCGAGCGTGCGGGCGACCATGCTGCCCGGCAGGCCTTGCACATCACGCATGATGAGGACCCGACGTTGATCGGCGGGCAGGGCGGCGATCGCCGCGGCGACCCGCTCGATTTCCAG
Source organism: Nocardia mikamii NBRC 108933 (assembly GCF_001613505.1). Lineage (GTDB taxonomy): Bacteria > Actinomycetota > Actinomycetes > Mycobacteriales > Mycobacteriaceae > Nocardia > Nocardia mikamii. Next base: position 330,999 of record NZ_BDCM01000013.1, on the reverse strand, counting down.
CCGGGCCAGCACGTCGTCTTCCGCCGACGCCGCAGCGATCTCCGCGTCCGGTTCCCGGCGCGTGGCGGTGCGTATCCGCCGCAAGCACTCGTTGCGCACGATGCGGAACATCCACGAGGCCAGCGCGCTTGCCGCCCGCAGCGTGCCGATCTTGCGGAACAGGACCAGCATCGCCTCCTGCGCGGCGTCCTCGGCGTCCTGACTGGTCGCGCACAAGGAATGGGCGAAGCGCTGGACGTGGGGATAGGAACCGGAAACCAGTGCGGCGATGGCGGACTCGTCGCCGTCGCGGGCCGCCGCGACCAGATGTTCCTCGGGCCACGCCGATCTCGTGCACTCAGCCACGGGTACGCCTCCGTCGCAGGACCAGCATGCAGCTGCACAGTAGTACGGCCGCGACCACCACGGCGATGACGGCGACAACCATGTCGACTCCTTCGGTTCCGCGGGCCCGTTGCCCGCACGGATATGAGAGCGATCGCGGACGGGAAAGGATTCACGCTGTTCTCGAGTGAGGGTGCCGGAGCCGGTCGGGCGACGACGGCCCGCCGGTTCCCGGGCGATTCGCTGACCGGCGGGTACCGTGCCGATAGCGGATGCGGTGGATATCGCGGAAGGAACGGGGTCGATGGCGGCAGTGTCGGATACCGTCCCCGAATTGCTGCGCGCGCTGGATCTGACCGGCGTGTTCGCCAACGCGATGCTCGGCGGGGCGGTGGCGCGCACGTTCCGGTTCGACCCGATCGGATTCGCCGTCCTCGCCACCGCGTCGGGATTGGGCGGCGGCATCATCCGCGACACGCTGCTGCAGCGAGGGACACCGGTGGCGCTGGTCGACTACACCTACCTGCTGACCGCCCTGATCGGGGCGCTGATCGCCTTCGCGTTCCGATTCGAGGGCCGGTTGTGGGACCGGCTGTTTCCCTGGGTGGACTCGCTGGCGCTGGGCTGCTGGGCGGCGGTCGGTGCGCAGAAGACGCTCGAAGTCGGGCTCGGGTGGTTGCCGGCGGTGTTGCTGGGGACGACGACGGCGGTCGGGGGCGGAGTGGTTCGCGATCTCGCCGTGGGGCGGGTGCCGACCATTTTCGGGGGTAACACGCTGTATGCCACGTGTGCGCTGCTGGCCAGTGCGACACTGGTGATCATCTGGTATTCCGGGCATGTGACGGCGGGTTCGATCGCGGCGACGGTGGTCGGAGCGGGCCTGTGCCTGTTGGCGCGGTGGCGGGGATGGATGTTGCCGGAGCAGATGAGTTGGCCGGAGCGGTTGCGTTACGGACGGCGAAAGGAGAGGTAATGGCCTCGACGGCGCAGGAAGCAGCGGTATTGGACGGGTTGGACGGAATCGGTGGGTGGCAGGACGAGTTCTACCGCGACCTGCACGCGAATCCGGAACTGTCGCATCAGGAGCACCGCACCGCCGGACTGATCGCCGAGAAGTTGCGGTCGTGGGGGTACGAGGTGCGCGAGGGCGTCGGCGGAACCGGGGTGGTCGGGATCCTGCGGAACGGGGACGGCTCCGGGGTGCTGCTGCGCGCCGATATCGACGCCCTGCCCGTGCGGGAGGCGACCGGATTGCCCTATGCCAGTTCGGTTTCCACCACCGACGCCGGCGGTCACGAGGTTCCGGTGATGCACGCCTGCGGCCACGACGTGCACGTGACCTGCCTGCTCGGCGCGGCGCAAGTGCTCTCCGAACACACCGACCACTGGCAGGGCACGCTCGTCGCACTGTTCCAGCCCGCCGAGGAGGTCGGCGACGGGGCGCGCGGGATGGTCGAGGACGGACTGGCCGAGCTGCTGCCGAAGGTCGACGTCGCCCTGGGCCAGCATGTCCTGCCCGCACCGGCCGGGATCGTCGGAACGGGCAGCGGGCCGATGCTGGCGGCCGCCGACAGTATGCGGATCACCGTCTACGGGCGCGGCGGGCACGGGTCGATGCCGCAGGTGACCGTCGACCCGGTGGTGCTCGCGTCGATGATCGTGCTGAGGCTGCAGATGGTGGTCTCGCGGGAGGTGGCGCCGACCGAGACCGCGGTGCTGACCGTCGGCAGCATCACCGCCGGAACCAAGAGCAACGTCATCTCCGACCACGCCGTGCTGCAACTGAATGTGCGCACCTACAACGAATCGACCCGCACCACGATCCTCGACGCGATCCGCCGGATCGTCACCGCCGAATGCCAGGCCTCGAACTCCCCGAAGGACCCGGAATTCGAATTGTTCGACCGATTCCCGGTGACCGACAACGACGCCGCGACCACCCGCCGGGTCGCGGCGGCGTTCACCACCCACTTCGGTGACCGCGCCGTCGAACTGCCCCGGCAGAGCGCCAGTGAGGATTTCAGCGATATCCCGAACGCCCTCGGCGTGCCGTACACCTATTGGGGAGTGGGCGGCATCGACCCGGAGACGTTCCAGGCAGCGGCGAAGGCGGGACGGATAGCCCAGGACATCCCGGTGAACCACTCGCCGTCCTTCGCCCCCGTCATCGAGCCCACCCTGCGGACCGGGACGGAGGCACTGGTCGTGGCCGCGTTGGAGTGGTTGGGGAAGTAGCGGTCACGGTCGGACGATGACGTAGCAGCCGATTTCCTCCTGGAACTCGACGGCAGCAGCGATCGCGTCATCGTGGAGAACTTGGCTGTCGCTGGGGATTACGACCAGCTTGTCGTCGTCATCGAAGAGCCGGTGGACGATAGCGATACAGGTTCCCTTAGCAGTGGAGAGCGGGACGGTTGGCCCCAGGAAGTAGGCGTCGAGTTCCTTGCCGTCGGGCGCGAGTGTGCCCGGGACGAACCCGTAGTTCGTCGTATACCGGAACCCGCAGGTCGGGTGAGTGCTTCCGTACGGGCGGTCGATGGTGAGGGCGACCGTCTTACTGAGGAACGGGCGGGCCAACACGAGTGATCGGGATTCGGCGAACTTTTTCGGGCCGGTCATCGGCTGAGGTTATCGAATCTGGTGCCGCGTCGGCCGCGTCCAGGACGACATCAGTTGTCCGCGTGTGATTCTCGGCGTTCGTATCGGGTGCGGGCGATGTGGTGGGCGCGCTGGAGGAGGTCGGTGATCGTGGTGGCGGTGCGCGGGCCCGGGTTCACTACGGCGAGCCAGCCCTGGGCGCCGTAGACGGGGTGGGGGAACAAGGTGTCGGGGATGCTCGGGTCGGCCGGATTCGCGGCGTGGTCGCGCGGGGTGTGGCCGGTCACCTCGGTGAACGCCTCTTTGCCCGCGAAGATGTTGAGGCGAAACGTGTTCGGACGGTTCAGGCGGGATGACTCGTCGTCCGGATAGTTCTTGGTGACGATGGTGGCGAAGGGCTGGGTGCGGGGTACTACGCCGTCGGGGCGTAGTAGAAGAAGGTGTCGCCCCAGCTGATGTCGGGGGTGTCGTCGCCCGGCCGGGGGGTCAGCGTCAGCACGCCGCCGAGCTTTTCGATGAATTCGATGATCTCGTTGATCTCCATGGCTCTAGCGTTTCATTCATGTGCTTGTGGAGACTTCATCTACGAGAAGGGCAGCTCGGCTAGTGGCAAGTCGCAAAACCGCTGTTCTGCGGACCGTGGATGTGGCGCGGCGAGCCGGCTGTTCCGTTCAGCAGGTGCGCAACCTCGAACGGGACGGCGTGCTGCCCGCGGCCGAGCGTGGTCCGTCCGGGTATCGCACATACCGTGCGGTGCATGTGCTGTCGGCCCGCGCGTATCGGTTGCTGGCGGCGGCCATCGGGCCATCGCAGGCGAGAGTTGTTCTGCGCGAGGCACATTCCGGGCAGCGGTTGCCCATGCTGCTGGATGCCGCGCACGCCCGCCTCGATGCGCAGCGCCGGGAACTGCGGCTGGCGAAGCGAGCAGCCGAAGCGATCGCGGAGGAACCGATCGGGGATGCGAAGCCCGCCGACTTCATGACGGTGTCCGAACTGGCGAGCGCGCTCGGTGTGCGGCCGTCGACATTGCGGCACTGGGATGCGGAAGGGGTGGTGGTGCCCGGCCGGGCGCGGGCCCGCGGTGCGCGGCTGTACGCGCCGGAGGATGTGCGCGATGCGCGGATCGCGCATCAGCTCCGGCTCGCCGGATATCGCATTCCGGCGCTGCGCGACCTGCTGTCTGCTCTGCGAACCTTTCGAGGTGGTGACGTTTCGGACGCACTCGCCGCGCGGGAGGCCGAGATCGACACGCGCTCTTGGGCCTTGTTCGAGGCGGCCGCCTTGCTGTTCCGGATCGTCTCCCCGTCCGGCGAGGACTCCGTCGAGATCGAATAGCGGGTCGCCGGCGCAGGGTGGTGTGGCTCTCTCCCCGACACGCCGCGAGTCAGGCTCACGACACGGGCGCGTCGGAGGCGATCTCCGGTGCCAAAGGTGCGATGGCGCCGATGATTTCGCCGAGGGTCGGCTCCTGAACGCCGGCGGCCACGAGGGCGTCGGTGAGGTGGGCGGCGACGAGGGTGAAGTGGTGCATGGTGATGCCGCGGCCCTGGTGGACCTGCTTCATCGGGGCGCCGGTGTACGGCTCGGGCCCGCCGAGAGCGGCGGCGAAGAATTCCACCTGGCGGCCCTTCAACCTCGACATGTTGGTGCCGGTGAAGAAGCCGGCGAGGTCCTCGTCGGCGAGGACTCGGACGTAGAAGTCTTCGACGACGGTTTCCAGTGCCTCGTGCCCGCCGATCTGCTCGTAGATCGACGGGGCTGGCACGGACGGGGCCGCGGACGATTTCGAGAAAAGTGACGAGATTCGCATGAAAACAGGAAATCAGCGGTGTGTTTCACCTCCGTTAGTGGTGTGTCGCCGACCGGTTGCCCTGTGTAGAGAGGCGGTTGCTCCGATCTCACATTCGCCGCGGCCGGGCTGCGAGGTTTCTCTCGCTGCGATGACGTGCGCGGCCGGCGCGGCGCATCGAACTACGGGTTGGGCATGGCCGGCACCGCCCGGCTGGGGTCCACGCCGGAGAAGGCCAGCGAGATGACGAAACCGGCGGCCTCTTCCAATTGACGGGCGCGGTCCAAACCGCCCAGCACAACCGGTACGGCGCCGACGTCGCGGACCAGTTGTCCGGTGGTGCGCAGAGCGGTCGGGTCGTCGCCGCAGATCGTGACCGACGGCGGTAGGTGGGTGGCTGCGGTGTCGGCGGTTTCGGTCGCGGCCCATTGCTCGCTGGGGAACAGGTGGAACGCCTTGACCACGTGGGCTCCCGGCGCGAGTTCGGCCACGCGCTGCGCATGCGAGGTGCCGGGCGGCAGGCGCAGCACGCCGACACCGTGGTCGATCGCATTGGTCGCGTCGATGACGGTGAGACCCGCCAGCGCGCCGCCGGGCGCACCGACCGCGCGCAGAACCTCCTCGACTCCGGTGTAGGCCACCGCCAGCAATACCGCCTCCGCATCGGCCCGCGGCTCGGTGCCGGTGCTTGCCGCCGGTCCGGCTGCTGCTCGCGTGCCCGCGTCGGTCGCAGACTTTGCCTCCCGGCCTGCTGCGACTGTCGCTGGGTACGGCTCCGCCGGAGCGTGCGGGACCACCTGTCCGCCCGCCGCGATCTCCGTCAACGGCACGGTCCGCACGTCGGCACCGAGCTGCCGCGCGAGCGCCTCGGCCTTGTCCGTCGAACGCCCGGCCACCGTGATCTCGTGTCCGGCGCGCGCCCATCGGCGGCCCAATGCCTCGGCCAAGGTGCCGGTGCCGAGAATCGTGATACGTATGCGCATCGTGTGCTCCTTCGATTTGTCGATCCGGCGCTACGGTAGGGGAGCCGATACGCACCGATCGGTGCGCGACGGAGGGGTGATCATCACGGGATGAGCGGTGACGACGAGCATGCGGGCGAATTGGTCGCCGACTGCCGATTGCGCGCGGCCACAGACCTTTTCGCGCACACCTGGGATCCGGTGGTGTTGGTCGGGCTGCTGGCCGGGGCGCGCCGGCGCAGCGAATTGCGCGCCGAGATCGGCGGGATCAGCGACAAGGCGCTCACCGAGGCATTGCGCCGGCTGCTCGGCCGCGGCCTGATCGGGCGTCAGCGCTACGCGCAAGCTCCGCCCCGGGTCGAATACGCGCTGACGCCGCTGGGGCGCAGCCTCGTCGAGGGACCGATGCGCGCGCTCGGCGAGTGGATCGAGATCCACGGCGACGCACTGCTGGATGCGGGCGAGCCCGAGGGGGCGCGTCAGGACGAACCGGCGTAAGCGGCGGGTCCGCGCGCGGTGCGCAGCGCCGGACCGACACGGCGGCCCGGCCGTGGACCACCGGCGGACAACGCTCGATAAGCTCGCCGGGTGACCGACGAGACGCTGCAGCAGGGCCCCATCCACGCCGTCCATGTGGAGCTGGGCGCGACCTTCGCCCCGTTCGGGGGGTGGGAGATGCCGGTGCAGTACGCGGGCACCGTCGCCGAGCACACCGCCGTGCGGACCACCGTCGGTGTTTTCGATGTGAGCCATCTCGGTAAGGCGACCGTGCGCGGCGCGGGGGCGGCGGCGTTCGTGAACGCGGCGCTGACCAACGATCTCGGCCGCGTCGGGCCGGGGAAGGCGCAGTACACGCTGTGCTGCACCGAGCAGGGCGGGGTGATCGACGATCTGATCGCCTACTACGTCTCCGACGACGAGATCTTCCTGGTGCCGAATGCGGCCAACACGGCCGCGGTGGTGGCGGAGTTGCGCACGGCGGCGCCGGAGGGCATCACGGTCACCGATGAGCACCGCGAGTACGCGGTCTTCGCGGTGCAGGGCCCGAAATCGGCGGAAGTGCTTGCCGCACTGGGTCTTCCGACCGATATGGAGTACATGGCGTTCGCCGATGCCGAATGGGACGGGCGGCCGGTGCGCGTCTGCCGGACCGGATACACCGGCGAGCACGGCTATGAACTGCTGCCGCGCTGGTCCGATGCCCAGGCGGTTTTCCGTGCGCTGGCGGCGCAGGTCGACGCGGCGGGTGGGCAGCCGGCCGGACTGGGTGCGCGCGACACCCTGCGCACCGAGATGGGCTATCCGCTGCACGGCCACGAGCTGTCGCCGGAGATTTCGCCGGTGCAGGCCCGCGCGGGCTGGGCGGTCGGCTGGAAGAAGCCGGAGTTCTGGGGCAAAGCGGCACTGACGCAGGAGAAGTCGGCGGGCCCGCGGCGAATCCTGTTGGGGCTCAAAGCTCTCGATCGCGGTGTGCTGCGGCAGGGGCAGTCGGTGCTGCGCGGCGAGGAGACGGTCGGCGAAACCACCTCGGGTACCTTCTCGCCGAGTCTCAAGGTGGGCATCGCGCTGGCGTTGCTGAATACCGACGCCGGAGTGGAGCCGGGCGACGAGGTCACCGTCGATGTACGCGGCCGCCGCGTGCGCGCCGAGGTGGTGCGCCCGCCGTTCGTCACACCGCACACCTCCTGAACGGCGGTCGCGGACCCCACACACGTGACGGAAATCATGACCTTTCCGGAGTGAAGCGTCCGGTGACCGGTATGTGCCCTGCACGACGGTGGCAGGCGGGATCGGCGGGGTGGAGCGAATGGCTCGTATCGGACGCCGTCAAGAGGGCATTACGCCGCGATTGTCCGGTTCCCGGCCCGCTGCCCGGCGAGTCTCGACGCAGGTCCGAGCATCGGCGCCGAGGGCCGCAGTTCTAGTATCGAGGTCATGACAGTCGCCGCACAGTTCACTCGTACCCCGCATCCCGCCCCGGTTCCGGCGGATCGGCGCACGGAGATTCTGGCGGCGCCCGGGTTCGGTCGCTACTTCACCGACCACATGGTGTCGATCGACTACCTCGACGGGCAGTGGACGAACGCGCGGGTCGAACCGTACGGGCCGCTGTCGATGGATCCGGCGACGATGGTGTTCCACTACGGCCAGGCCATCTTCGAGGGCCTCAAGGCGTATCGGCAGGCCGACGGCAGTATCGCCACCTTCCGCATCGATGCCAACGCGGCGCGGTTCCAGCGGTCGGCGCGGCGGCTGGCGATGGCGGAGCTGCCGGAGGAACTGTTCATCGAATCGGTGCGGCAGCTGCTCGAGGTCGACGCGGACTGGGTGCCGGCCGCCGGTGGTGAGGAGTCGCTGTACCTGCGGCCGTTCATGTTCGCCACCGAGGCGGGGCTGGGCGTGAAGCCCGCGTCCGGCTACAAGTACCTGGTGCTGGGTTCGCCCGCCGGAGCGTACTTTCCGCGTGGCGTGAAGCCCGTGCGGGTGTGGCTGTCCACCGAATACGTGCGTGCCGCGCCCGGCGGTACCGGGGAGGCCAAGGTCGCCGGCAACTACGCGTCCTCGCTGCTCGCCCAGCAGCAGGCCACCGACAAGGGCTGCGACCAGGTCGTGTGGCTCGACGCGTGCGAGCGCAAATACGTCGAGGAGATGGGCACCAACAACCTGTTCTTCGTCTACGGTTCCGGTTCCGAGGCCCGGTTGGTCACGCCGGAACTGTCGGGGTCGCTGCTACCGGGTATCACCCGCGACAGTCTGCTGACCCTGGCCGCCGACTCCGGTTATCCGGTCGAGGAACGCAAGGTGTCGGTCGAGGAATGGCGCAAGGGCGCCGAATCCGGTGAGATCACCGAGGTTTTCGCGTGCGGCACCGCCGCGGTCATCACGCCGGTCGGCTGGGTGCAGTCCGCCGAGGGGGAATTCGAGATCGGCGGCGGGGAGCCCGGCGAGGTCACCATGGCGCTGCGCGACACGCTGACCGGAATTCAGCGCGGCACATTCGCCGACAACCACGGCTGGTTGCGCACACTGGCGTGAAAGCCGGTGCCCCGGGGTCGGCCCGCGGCACCGCCGCGGAGGCGGCAATCGCGGCACCGCCGCGGAGGCGGCCATCGCGGCACCGCCGCAGTGGCGGCAATCGCGCGGTACTCGCTGCTCGTCGAAGCCCCGTCCCAGCGGTCACCGCTCCCTCGACGAGCCGGCGGTCCGTTCGTCGACCGTGATAACGGCGTGCTCGCCGACCCAGTAGATGCCCCAGCCGGCCTTCCGCAATGCGGTGGCTATCGAGGCTGTCTCCGGAAGGTGGAGCGGGGCAGCGAGCGCAGCGCCGTGGTGTTCCACTGGGTCGCGGAGGTGGCCTCATCCGCTCGGGGTGAATTCCGGTGCCGTCCCGCGCTCCCGCGCACCCAGTTGCCGATACCGCCCCCGACCGGGCGAATCGGGCGGTACGGTCGGGGTCAGCGTACGGTCGGCTATCGCTGCCTGCGTTGACGTTTCGGACAGTGAGGGAGAGGAAGTCATGCCACACCGCACCGACTCCGGCACCCACCACGCCTGCTGCGCGCCGTCAGCGGGAAAGAGCGCCGATTCGACCGAGGGCGTCGGCGTCATCGGTCGCCCGGCCGAGGGAGAACACGGCCGGGAGTTCGACTCCGCATTGGTTCCGGTCCCGGGCGGCACCTTCACGATGGGAGACGAGAGCCGGTGGGCGTATCCCGGCGACGGCGAGGGGCCGTGCCACCCGGTCACGGTCGACGCCTTCGCCATCGGCCGGTACGCCGTGACCAACGCCGACTTCGCCGACTTCGTCGCCGGCACCGGCTACCGCACCGATGCCGAGAAATACGGCTGGTCGTTCGTCTTCGCCGGGCTGCTGCCGCCGGATATGCCGCCGACCCGCGCGGTGGTGAACGCCCCGTGGTGGCGGCAGGTGGAGGGCGCGGACTGGGCCCATCCGTTCGGACCCGACTCCGATGTCGGCACCCTGGCCGATCATCCCGTGGTCCACGTGTCCTGGGAGGACGCGCGAGCCTTCTGCGCGTGGTCGGGCACCCGGTTGCCCACCGAGGCCGAATGGGAGTACGCCGCTCGCGGCGGATCCACCGGCCCGTTTCCCTGGGGCGAGGACTTCGAGCCGGGCGGGCAGCGACGGATGAACGTCTTCACCGGCGACTTTCCCCGCACGGCCCCAGGCGCGCATCTGGGCACGATGCCCGTGAATGCCTACGCGCCCAATGGTTTCGGGCTCTACAACACCACCGGAAACGTGTGGGAGTGGTGTTCGGATTTCTTCTCGCCGGACTACTACCGGCACAGTCCCGAGGCGAATCCCACCGGACCCGATCTCGGCCGCGACCGGGTGATGCGGGGCGGCTCGTATCTGTGCCACCTGTCCTACTGCCGCCGCTACCGGGTCTCGGCGCGGCAGGGCAGCGAACCGGTCTCCTCCACCGGGAATCTGGGCTTCCGGGTGGTCGCCGATCCTCCTGCCGCACGCTGACGCGCGACGGCCCCCGGGTATGGCGGGATCATCCAGACGTCGGCCGCGTCGAGACGCCGCCGGGTGCGTGCGTGCCGGACGCGGTGTGACGCAGATACGGACCGAGCAGTTCTCGGACGCGCGCCGCCACGGCGTCGACCGGCGCGTGATCCTCCACCAGGCGTGAGGCGGTGTGGACGACGGCGTTGATCAGTTCGGCGGTCGTCGCCGGATCGGGTGCGCCGAGTTCGATCAGCGCGGCGATCAGCGGTGTGCGGAGTTCGTCGTGGATGGCGCGGCCCTGGGCGGCGAGGGCGTCGGGGGCGACGTGGGTCGAAAGTCCTTGGACCACTGCGTGTTCGCCCTCGTCGACCAGTTCGAGGTTGGCCATCGCATACGCCAGGACCTTGCCGCCGGGATCGCCGGCCGCGGCCATGCGTTCGGCGATCCGCTCGCGCCAGCGGGGGAGCGCGTCGGCCAATACCGCTTCGAACAGTTCGTCTCGGGAGCCGAAATACTGATACACGCTGGGCCGGGCCAGGCCGGCGCGGGCAGCCACCTCGGCGAGAGTGGGCGCCGCACCGGTCTGTTCGGAGAGGATCGCGCGGGCGGCATCGAGGAGGGCACGCCGCTGCGCCTGCCGGTGTTCCGCCACCGTCGCCGCCTGAATTCTCGGCACGACACCTCCTTCTCGCACGACCGGGCAGGTCTTCGCACGGCCGGATCTGCGTCCGACCCTCGCGACAGTGCTATCACACCCGGTCGCCGTGGCCGCCGGCGTGTGGCGCGAGTTCAGCGTCCGGGGGTGAGTCGGCCGTCGATCATGTGCAGGACGCGGTCGCAGCGGTCGAGGATGTCGTGGTCGTGGGTGACCATGACGGTGGCGACCGCCGCCGCGCGGGCTTCGCGGGCCAGCAGTTCCACCACCTCAGCGCTGCGGGCGCGGTCCAGGGCGGCGGTGGGCTCGTCGACCAGCAGGACTCGCGGTGAGCCGATGAGTGCGCGGGCGATGCCGACGCGCTGGCGTTCCCCGCCGGACAGTTGCTCCGGTCGTCGATTCGCCTTCTCGCCCATCCCGACCGCGTCGAGCAATTCCCGCGGATCGCGTCGCGCGCCGGTGAGCCGGGCGATCAGTCGCAGTTGATCGGCGGCCGTGAGCGCGGGCAGGAGGTTGCCCGATTGGAAGACGAAACCGATGTGGCGCAGGCGGAATCGGGTGCGGGCCCGGGCGCCGAGGGCGGTGAGATCGGTGCCGCCGATGCGGACTCGTCCCGCGTCGGGCGTGGTGAGCCCGCCCGCCACGGCGAGCAGACTCGATTTGCCCGAACCGGAGGGGCCGATGATCGCGACGAATTCCCCGGGCGTGACCGACAGGTGAATGTCGTCCAGCGCGGTCACCGTATCGGCGCCGTCGCCGAGGGTGAGGGCTACGCCGTCCAGTTCGAGGCCCGTCATCGCGTCGTCGAGGTCGCACCCGCGCGTATTGTTCTGTGCCGCATCGGCTTTGCGTGTGGTGAACAGGCTCATCGGTTGGCTCCCAGGGCCGTGAGGGGATCGATTCGGGTGACGCGCACGATGGCGGCGCCCGCGCCCAGCACGCCGAGCAGCACCAGCAGACCCGCGCCGGTGGCGATGGCCGCGGGGTCGAGGGTGAACGGCATACCGTGAATGAACCGGCTGCCGCCGACGGCGACCAGCACCCCGACGGCGGTCGCCCCGACCAGCACGACCACGGCCTGAGTCAGTCCGTCCGCGAGCAGGAACCGCGTCGGTGCGCCGATCGCCCGCAACACCGCCAGTTCGCCCGCGCGCTGAATGGTCCACACCAGGAAGAACGCACCGACCACCAGCGCCGAGATCGCATAGAGGAACACCTTGATCAGCGACATGGTCGCCATCTCCGCCGAGAAGCCGGGGGAGGCGTCGTAGGAGGCGGTGCGCGTCATGGCGGTCGTATCCGCGGCCGCGTCGCCGGCGGCGAGGTCGAGAGTCGCCCCCGGCCGCGCGCGCAGAGCCACGGCACTGGCTTCCCGGTAGGCCTGCTCCCGCACCTGCTCGCCCGGTTCGACCCCGGCATGGATCTGCTGCCAGGTGTGCAGCGGCACATACGCGACATCGACGTGGCCGAAGGTCTGTTTGCCCGCCGTGACACCGACGATCGTCAGCGTCGTGCCGAGCCGATCGATCACGACGGTGTCGCCGAGTCGCGCACCCTTGTCGAGCGCGGTCGCGCTGACGACGATGCCGTCCGCTCGATCCAGCCGCGCGCCCTGCGCCGGGTCCGGCGCCAAAAACGACTGCGGATCGACGCCGAACAGGGCGAAGTCGACCGCGACCCCACCGCTGGTCTTGGCATTGACCAGCGTATTACCGAAGGGCGCGGCGTCGGCCACACCCGGCTGGGACCGCCACGCCGCGACCTGCGCGGTGTCGATCGTGCTGCGGGTGAATGCCGAGTCGGTCTTGGTGCCGTGCGCGAAGGCGAAGGCGTCGACGGGCAGGGCGCGCAGGCCCGAGACGCCGTCGTCGACCAGCCCGGAAGACAGTCCGGACAGCATCACGGTCAGGATCGAGATGAGCGCGACCACGCCGCCCATCAGGCCGAATCTCACTCGCGCGTACCACAGTTCGCGCAGTGCCAGGAACATGACAACTCCTCACGGCTGCCGCCGAGGACCGGCGGCGGGACAGCACCATCTTCCTGACGGCGCGTCGGTAAGATATCAACGCGGCGTCGGTAAAAATGTGCCGGGGTGGTGAATCTGTGCCGGAAATGCGAAAAGCCCTCTCGCACAAGGCGAAAGGGCTGTGAGGGCGGGTGCGTGTGCTCAGCCGGGCATGAGCATATGCCACTGCTCCAGGGTGGTCGGGCGCATCACGTAGTTGTTCTCGCGCACCGACGAGAGGGCCGCGCTGGGTTCTTCGGAGTACCAGTGGCCGGGGTAGACCACCGGGTCGCCGGACAACTCGGCCAGGTGGCGCAGGCTGCGGAACATGGCGTCGGAATCGCCGCCGGGGAAGTCGGTGCGGCCGCAGCCGTCGACGAACAGCGTGTCACCGGCGACGAGCCGGTCCTCGAACAGGAAGCACTGGCTGCCCGGCGTGTGGCCGGGGGTGTGCAGGAATTCGATCTCGACGCCGCCGACGGCGAGGGTGTCGCCGTGGTCGTGTCCGGTCAACTCGCTCGGGGCGATGCCGGTGACGTTGGCGACCCAGGACAGTTCCTCGCGGTTCACGTGCACCGGAACCTGCACCCGCTCGAGCAGTTCCTTCACTCCGCGCAGGGTGAAACCCATCATCGTGCCGCCGACATGGTCCGGGTGGTGATGGGTTGCCAGCACGCCCGTCAGTCGCAGGCCGTCGGCCTCGGCGATATCGACCAGATCACCCGCCGCGTACGCGGGATCCACCACCACACATTCGCCGGACTCGCGATCGCCGATCAGATACGAGAAATTGCGCATCTGAGTGGCAATCGGATCGCCGACGGCCCAGTCCCGGCCCGCCAGCAGCTGACGAAAATATAAACGATCGGATCCCATACGCACACCCTATTGTTCGCCGGCGAACTCCGCGCATCCGGACGCAATGTTGTGAATCGTCACGGCCGCGGGCCGCCGAACGGCGCGGTTCGTCGGGTGCGGCGTCAGCTCAGCAGCGCGCCGAGTTCGTCCGCCGCCTCCGGGCCGTACGCGCCGCGCAACCGCCGCAGCGCCTCGTCGCGGTCGAGTGACCACTCCTGGGTGCCCACGGTCTCCAGGACCAGCACCGCGGTCAGCGAACCCAGCTGAGCCGAGCGCTGCAGGCTGAGCCCGGCGATGTGCCCGGTGAGGAAGCCGGCCCGGAACGCGTCGCCGACACCGGTCGGGTCGACCTGCGAAAGTTCCGGCACCACTTCGACATTCACCTCGACACCGTCGCCGTCGACGATCAGCGCGCCCTTGGCGCCGAGGGTGGTGACGCGAATGCCGACCCGGCGGCCGATCTCCTCGGGCGACAGGCCGGTCTTCTGCAGCAGCAGGCCCCACTCGTACTCGTTGGTGAAAAGGTATGTGGCGCCGTCGATCAGGGCGAGCGCCTGCTCGCCGTCGAGGCGAGCCAGCTGCTGGGAGGGGTCCGCGGCGAACGGGATGCCGAGCTTGCGGCACTCCTCGGTGTGGCGCAGCATCGCGTCGGGATCGTTGGCGCCCACCAAAACCAGATCCAGCGAACGGTTTTCGGCCACCTCGGCGATCGAGATGTCGCGGGCCTCGCTCATCGCACCCGGATAGAACGACGCGATCTGAGCCATCGTCTCGTCGGTCGTGCAGACGAAGCGGGCGGTGTGCGCGGTCTCGGAGATCCGCACCGCCGAACAGTCGACGCCGTGGCGCTCGAGCCAGTCGCGGTACTCACCGAAATCGGCGCCGACCGCGCCGAGCAGCAGCGGGTTACCGTTCAGCAGACCCATCGCATACGCGATGTTGCCGCCGACACCGCCTCGGCGAATCACCAGATCGTCGACCAGGAAACTCAACGACACGTGCTGCAACTGATCGGCAAGCAGGACGTCGGAGAATTTCCCCGGAAAACGCATCAAATGGTCGGTCGCGATGGAAGCGGACACAGCGATCGTCACGAAGCCCGGTCCTTGTCTGTCGAGGGCGGAATCAGCCTTACCGTACCGTGTGCACGACACGGCGCGGAACCTCCGCAGAGATTCCGCGCCGGGAGCAGATCGTCAGTTGAAGCTGTCGCCGCAGGCGCAGGAGCCGGTGGCGTTCGGGTTGTCGATCGTGAAGCCCTGCTTCTCGATGGTGTCGACGAAGTCGATCGACGCACCCTGGACGTAGGGGGCGCTCATCCGGTCGACGGCGAGCTTGACCCCGCCGAACTCGGCGGTCAGGTCACCGTCGAGGGAGCGATCGTCGAAGAACAGCTGGTACCGCAGACCCGCGCAACCGCCCGGCTGCACCGCGATGCGCAGCGCCAGATCGTCGCGGCCCTCCTGGTCCAGCAGCGCCTTAGCCTTGGACGCGGCGGCGTCGGTCAGGATCACACCGTGGGTGGTGGTCTCGTTCTGCACAGTCATGAAGTCTCCTCGCAGACCCTCGTTACCCGTGAACGTTGTTTCCGTGAACAGCGCACGGCTCGGTAGCTGTCAACGCCACGTCGCGGGTGGCTATTCCAATCTTGCCACTGCGCGCCCCGGTACGGGCCCGTCGGCCCCGGAATTGCCGGGTTGACGGCGGTCGGACGTGCGAATCGCCACACCCGTGAGGCGTGTCGCGGGTGCAGACCGCCCGGTCGGAGCCGGTTTGCCGGTATGGGCGCTATGACCGATCACACAGGCTCCGCGGAGACCGTATTTCCAGGCCGGTATGCCATCCAATAGCCTGGTCGGCGTGAAGTTCCTGCGCCGTGGCGATGCCAGCACCACCGACGACCACGTCGACGACACGTCGGCCGCGACCGACGACGACACGGCCACGGCAGCGCAGCGGCCCGCACCGACCGCCGGCAAGGGCCGGCCGACGCCCAGACGTCGCGACGTCCAGGGCAGACGTCGCGGGCCGGTTGCGCCCGCGCCGCTGACCGCCAAGGAGGCCCGCGCCCGGCGCAAGGCCACCCGCGGCAACCGCGAGGAGCGCAAGGTCGCTTCGGCCGAACGCCGCGCCGCGGCCGCCGATCGCCGCGCCCGGATGCTCGCCGGTGAGGACAAATATCTGCTGCCGCGCGACCGCGGCCCGGTCCGCGCCTACGTCCGCGATCTGGTCGACGCCCGGCGCAACCTGGTCGGCCTGTTCATGCCGCTGGCGCTGGTGCTGATCCTGACCATGTTCCTCACGCCGCAGGTGCAGGCCTACGTCACCCTCGCGATGATCGTGATGATGCTGTTCATGGTCGCCGAGGGCTTCGTGATCGGCCGCCTCATCAACAAGCGGGTGAGCGAGCGCTATCCCGACGACACCACCTCGAGTTGGTCGCTGGGCTGGTACGCCTTCGTCCGCGCTTCCCAGATCCGCCGTATGCGCGCCCCGAAGCCGCGGGTTTCGCCCGGCGACGCGGTCTGAGCCGGGGATCCTTCGGTCGGCACGATCGATCCCTCGCCGGCAGCCGCACGTCCGGGTCGACGGCGCGGTCGACGGGCGAGGCGGATGCCGGGCTCCTCCGGTCGGGTGACGCCGCGAGGCCGTTGAATCGCGGCGGTGGGCGGGCGGAACCCGGCCGTCGCGGCGGCCGGGGGCACAGAGAGGCAGGGCCTCGGGTGGGCGGGGGCTCGGGTCCGGGCCGATTGGTACCGTGCTGACGTGGTGAACGATGCTGCGGGCGGCCGAGGGCTGCGGACGCTGGTGCTCGGTGGGGCGCGCTCGGGAAAATCCGCCTATGCCGAGGAGGTGGCCGGCCGCAGCGGACCGGTGCGCTACGTGGCGACCGCGGTTCCCGATCCCGCCGACGCGGACTTCGCCGATCGTATTGCCGCCCATCGCGTCCGGCGCCCCGGCACCTGGCAGGTGGTGGAGGGCGATCCGATCACCGTGCTCGGTGATGCGGCGCCGGTGACGCTGATCGACGACCTCGGCACCTGGCTGACCGCCCGCATCGACGCGCGCGCGGCCTGGGAATCGCCGCGCGGAACCGTCGGCCCCGATATCGACGCACTGGTCGCGGCGGTGACCGGATACGCGGACCGCTTGCTGATCGTGAGCCCGGAGGTCGGACTGGGCGTGATTGCGGCGACCGCGTCGGGGCGACTGTTCCAGGACGAGATCGGGACGCTGAATCAGCGGCTCGCGGCGGTGTGCGACGAGGTCGTGCTCGTGGTCGCCGGCGTGCCGGTCGTGCTGAAGGGTGCGGCGGGCGCAGCCCTCGGCAGCGGAACCGCGACGGCCTCCGCGGCGGCCGCGGCCGCCGGGCTGGGAGGTGTTGCGGCGGAGCGTGTTCCGGCCTCGGGAAGCGCTGATCCCGCGGGGAGTGAGCGCCCTGTCCACGGTTCCGGATTCGCCGACTCCGCTGCGGCGGAAAAAGCCCTGTCTGCCGGTCACGATACGGGCAGCGCCGCTGTGGCGACCGGAACGAATGACGCGGGTGCGGGGGCGCGGGCGGGCTCGGGCGCTGCGGACGAGGAGGCCACGGCGGGCCGCGAGTTCGCCGGCGCGGGAGCTACTGCCGCCGAATCGACGGCGGGCTCGACTCCGCGGGGCCTTGCCGAATTCGACGGCACCACACCGGCATTCGGCCCGGTCGCCGCTCCCGACGCCCGGGTGCGGGGTGAGGCCGAGCAGCGGCAGTTGCAGTTGACCAAACCGGCGGGGGCGCTGGGCCGGCTGGAGACACTGGGGAATTGGGTGGCGGCATGCCAGGGGGAGTGCCCGCCGCATCAGTTCCGGCGCGCCCGGGTCGTGGTGTTCGCCGGAGACCACGGTGTGGCGCGATACGGGGTGTCGGCGTATCCGAGTGAGGTGACCGCGCAGATGGTCGCCAACTTCCTGGCCGGTGGGGCGGCGGTGAACGCGCTGGCACGGCTGGCCGAAGCGACCGTGCGCGTGGTCGACATCGCGGTGGACGCCGACACCGATCCCTCGGTTTCCACGCACAAGATTCGCCGCTCCAGCGGAGCCATCGACCGCGAGGACGCCCTCACCGAAGCCGAGCTGTACGCCGCGCTGGCCGCGGGCCGCGCGATCGCCGACGAAGAGATCGACAGCGGAGCCGACCTGCTGATCGCCGGCGATATGGGCATCGGAAACACCACGCCGGCAACGGTTCTCATCGCCACCCTCACCGATACCGAACCGGTGGTGGCGATCGGCCGCGGCACCGGCGTCGACGATGCCGGATGGATGCGCAAGGCCTCCGCGATTCGCGACGCCATGTGGCGCGCGCGGCCGCACCGCCAGGACCCGTTCGCGCTGCTGCGGATCGCCGGTGGCGCGGATTTCGCCGCGACCGCGGGCTATCTCGCTCAGGCCGCCGCCCGGCGCACGCCGGTGATTCTCGACGGCGTGGTGGTCACCGCCGCCGCGCTCATCGCCGAGATGCTCGCCCCCGGTGCGAAGCGCTGGTGGGTGGCCGGGCATCGGTCCACCGAGCCGGCGCACCCGCTCGCCCTTGCCAAGCTCGACCTGGAACCGCTGGTCGAGCTGAACATGCGGCTCGGTGAAGGCTCCGGGGCGGTGAGCGCGCTGCCGCTGCTGCGCGCGGCGATCGCCGCACTGTCGGAGATGTCGACCTTCGGTGAGGCCGGGGTCAGCACCGCCGAATCCGATTCGCCCGCACCGGAAGTCGTGTCCTGAGCGAGGCGCGTGGTGCGATGATCGCCGCTGCCCGTCTGGCGGTCTCGTGGTTGACGGTGCTGCCGGTGCGCGGGCCCGAGACGGTCGGCCGGAAGTCGGCGGCCGGAGCGATTGCGATGGCGCCCCTGGTCGGGCTCGTACTCGGTGCGGGCGCGGCCGGGTTGCTGTGGGTTTCGGTCTGGGCAGGAATGGGTTTCGCGCTCGCCGGTCTGATCACCGTCGGCGCGCTGGGGGTGGCCACTCGCGGCATGCATCTGGATGGGCTGGCCGACACCGCGGACGGGCTCGGCAGTTACGGGCCGCCGGAACGGGCCCGGCAGATCATGAAGAGCGGCGGGGCCGGGCCCTTCGGGGTGGCGGCGTTGATCTTCGCCATCGGGATTCAGGCGCTGTCGTTCGCCGCCTTGGCCGAGCACGGGCGCTGGTTCGCGGTGGGTCTGGCGGTGGCCGTCGGACGGGTCGCGGTCGTCCTCGCTTGCCGTGGGTATGCGCCTGCTCCCGGCGCCGGTTTCGGTGCGTTGGTGGCGCGCACACAGTCGGTGGTGACCTCGGCGGTCTGGACTCTCGTCGCGATCGTGGCCGGCGTTGTCGCCGCGCCCGCGTATTGGCTCGGGCCGGTCGCGGTCGCCGGGGCGCTGGCCGCTGTGGCGGTGCTGGTGTGGCACTGTGTGCGGCGTTTCGGCGGGCTGAACGGTGATGTGCTCGGTGCCGCCGTGGAAGTGACGGTCGCGGTCACCGCCGCGGTGCTGTCATTGTCCTGACGCGCCGCCGAGTTCTCGATCGACGTGCGGTCTTCTCCGCACCGGAGGACGATGACCAGCGAAAACGGTTGTGCGTCAATATCGCAACCGCATTGCCTCTGTTTGGGAATGAGGCACCGGGGTATCCGTGGGCAATGACGGTGATAGAGCGGATCGCCGTTGTTGCCGCCCGCCGACGATGCCGAGCGCACGCGCGGCGATGCCGGAGCCCGCCGAATTCGCAGCCCCGGTGTCGAGCGCAGGACCACCGCGCGACAAGACGACCTCGCAATCGACGAACGTGCACCGAGGTCGAAGAGGGGAGCAGGTTTGTCGATGTCATCCCGTGAATCGAAGAGCAGGAACCCGGACAAAGGCTATGTCGCCCTGCTGGGTTGGAGTCTGAACGCGGTCGAAGCGGTGGACCGATTCGATCGGCGCTATGTCGTGGTGGCTCCGGAGTGGGCAGAGGAGTACTGCACCGAACACGACATCCCCTATCTTTGCTGGAATTTCGAACGACTCAACGACTGGTCCGTGGAAATCGCGGAAACCCTGAAGGAGATGGGCGTCGACGTCGCCATCCCGATCTTCGAGGAGACCGTGGAATGGGCGGGCGCGATCAATTCGGTGCTGTTGGACAATCCGCGGCTGCTCGGCCAGGCCATGCTGCTGCGCGACAAATCGCTGATGAAACGGCGTGCGCAGCTGGGCGGTATCCGAGTGGGCATCTTCGAGGAGGCGCACGAGCGTGACGACGTCATCCGGTTCCTCAAGCGCGTCAACCAGACCCTGCTGAAACTCGACGGCGATCCGAACGATCCGATCCACATCAAGGCATTCGACAAGGCCGGCTGCCTCGGGCACCGCGTGATCCGCACCCCCGACGAGATCGACGCGATCCCCGACGACGAGTTCCCGGTGCTGATGGAATCCCATTTGGACGGTTGGGAATTCGCGGTCGAGGCGTGGATCCACGACGGCAAGATCCGATTCCTCAACATCTCCGAATATGTGCGGCTCGGCTACTCCGTCTTCGTCCCCGCCACGCCGGAACTGGAGAAGTATCGTCCGGAGATCACCCGCCAGGTGGAAAAGCTGATCAAAACCTTCGATATCGAATTCGGGTTCGTGCACCCGGAATACTTCGTCACCAGCGACGGCGAGATGTATTTCGGCGAGGTCGCCTATCGCCCGCCCGGTTTCAAGGTATTCGAATTGCTGGAGCGCGCATACGGTTTCAACGCCTATCACGCGCTGGTACTCGCCTTCGATCCGAAGACCACCGAGGAGGAGATCGAGGCGTTCTTCCCCCGCGAGGTGGTGGATGCGAAAGGGCACGCCGGTTCGTTCGGCGTCTATCCGCGACGGCGAGTGGTCAGCCGGTTGTCGATCCCGGAGGAGACGGAGGATCACGAATATTTCGAAACCCACGAACTCACCGCCCCGCTGGCGGAAAAGGTCACCAAGCGAACCGCATTCGGCAATCACTGGGGTCTGCTGTACTTCTTCGGCGAAGACCCGTACGCTCTGCGGGACCTGCTGAAGCGACAGGAAGAACTCGACTTCTACGTATGACTCCTTCTCGCAGGAATGGATCACGGGAGGATCCTGATTGAGTCCACTCGGCAGCGACGACGACACTCTGGACAGACGTCTCGCCATGCTGGACGACGCCACCCGAATTCTCGGCGCCACCAGCGATTTCGGTAAGCAGGTCAAGCTGTCCAGGGTGCTGGGGGCACTGCGGCGGGTGCTGCTGCTGCCCGGCGGCTGCGCGGCGGTGCGGGCGCGGGCGAGCGGGCTCGAGGCGGCCGGGCTGTTCCTCGGCACCGACTGGGCGCATCCGGAGATCCTGATTCCCGCGTTGAGCGTGGGTTCGCTGCGCAGCGCCAACGCCGACACGATGGTGCTGGAGACGGTGAGCGATCTGCGGTTGCTGGCGGTGGCCAAGGGTGATTACCCGCATCCGTCGGTGAGTGCGGAACAGGCGCTGGGGCATCTGTCTCAGGTGCTGGCGGTCAATCTGAGCTTGCTGTTCACTCCGCCGAGCGAGGCCGAACGCGAACAGCAGGGGCGGATGGCGCGGGTCTCGCGGGAGCTACTGCATCACCTGGTGGAGGAAATCGGCTACGAGAAGGTGCTCGAGCATCTGGTCGACGAGATCTGGCGGATTCTGCGCCAGCGTCCCATCCAGGTCGAGCAGGTGAAGCGGATGATCACGCAGATCGCCGTCGCCCGCAGCAATCCCGATATCGATCTCGGCGCCACCGGGCTGGGCGCGGACCGGCTGATCAGCAGCCTCTACGGCACCACCGACGCATGCCGGGAGGATCCGGGCGTGGAGGTCTACCGCACACGCCTGGAAAGTATGGACGACAGCGCATTGCAGTACGAGGCAACGGGTTTCGCGCGCTCGATGCACGACACCGGGCTGGCGTCGCCGTATCACGCGGTGCTGCTGCGGTTCCTGCTGACCAAAGGGGAATATCTGCTCGGTGAGGCGCTGGGATTGTCGAGCACCGGGCGCGACAGCCTGCTGTGCTACCACGAACTCGTGCGCAACCTGATCGAGGAGGCCGTGCACGTCGAGACCGCGCAGGGCATCTACGGTCTCGCGCTGCTGCTGGAGCGGGGGATTCTGTATCAACCGCCGGTCGCGCCCGCGCTGTGGCGGCAACTCGCGCTGCCGGTGTCGCAGCGCTCCCGGGAACGGCTGCACGAGGTGTTCGGGCCGGTGCCGGACGCGCGGGCGCGGCTGCTGTCCGGGATGCTGTCGATCCTGGGCCTGCCGCTGGGCGTGGGGCAGGGTGACAATCCGACCTGCCAGTCGGCGCGCGCCCTGTCGATGTGGGCCTACAACGATCCCGACTACCTGTTGCAGACCGTGGCGTGGGCGGCACGCGACGACGAGATCGTCATGCATTTCGAGGGCCAGCCGATTTCCTCGCTGGAGGCCGGGGCCGGGGTCGCGACCACCCTGCCGATGGATCTGGACCCGGTATCGCTGCTGGTCGTGCCCCATCTCGACCGCATCTACGCGGAGATGGGGCGGCGCTGCGCCGGCCGCGAGGGCGATCCGCATCGGTGGATCAACCCCGAATTCCACGGCTGGTGGTCCGGGCGCGGGTTCCGCATCAACGTCGATGTGGAGACCGGGCGGCTGATCGACGTCGATGAATTCCTGCGGCACTTCTACGCCAGCTACCACCCGTTCTACAACGGCAATCAGCCGCTGATCCACCCGCAGCCGGCCGGCATCGCGGTCACCGACAGCGCCGCCCGCTTCGTCGGCTGGCACGCGATCACCGTCCTGCGCGTCAGCCTCGATCCGCAGGACACCATGCGGGTCTACTTCTACAACCCGAACAACGACAGCGGCCAGGACTGGGGCGACGGCGTGGTCGTCGGCACCGCCGGGCACGGCGAACGGTTCGGTGAGGGATCGCTGCCGTTCGAACAGTTCGCGTCGCGGCTCTACATCTTCCATTTCGATCCGCTCGAACGCGGCGAACCGGCCGCGGTGGACCGCGCGGAACTGGATCGGGTCGTCGGCTACATCCACCGCAGCTGGGGTGCGGACCGGCTACCGGAGATCGTGAGCGATGCGCCGTCGTGACGCGGCGGATAGGTTGCGGGCATGGACGATTCACGGTGGCGGGCGGCACTCGTGGCCGAGGGCGAGGCGATCGCCGCGATACCCCGGGACGCGTACGGGGCGCCGGTGGCGGCCTGCCCCGGATGGGATGTGGCGCGCCTGATCTCCCACGTGGGCCGGGTGCATCGGTGGGCGGCGGGATTCCTGCGCGGCGACGACGCGCCGGTGCCACGCCCCGACGGCGGGGACCTGTCGCAGTGGTATCGCGAGAGCCGCGATCTGCTGCTGCGGCAACTGGACGGGATGGATCTCGACGCCGAGGTCGACACCTTCGTCGGCCGGCGGACCGTGCGGTTCTGGCTGCGGCGCCAAGCACACGAGACGACGATGCACCGGTGGGATGCGCAGGACGCCGTGCGGCCCGGCGCGGCGGCGCCGATCGACGCCGAGTTCGCGGGTGACGGCGTCGACGAATGGCTGCACGTCTTCGTCCCGCGCTTCCTCGCCCGAGCGGAGGTGCCCGGCGAACTTGCCGGAGCTGCAACGCAATTCACCTGCACCGACCTCGACCGCCTGCCATGGACGCTGCGCCTGACCCATCCGGAGCCGACGATCGACCACGGCGCGGCGGCGGCCGATACGGTTCTGTCCGGCAGGGCGGCGGACCTGCTTCTCACCGTGTGGCATCGGCTGCCGGCCACGCCACCCGAGGCCACCGACGCCGAGCTGGCACGCCGGATGCTGGATCTGATCCACGTCACGTAGCAGTCGGGCGGTGGAGTCGTTCGCGCTGTGTCGACGGTGTGACAGATGCGGGCGGGGATGTGCGGACAGGACGGGGTGGCCGGGGCCGGTGGATGCGGGCGAGCCGTTCACTCTGTACGGAGGCCGACGACCGCGGCCGAGGTCAGTGGTCGGAACGCGGCCGGGTGAGGATGAAGCTGTCCACCGGCGTCAACGTGTCGGTGACGGCGTAGTAGGTGGCGGTTATGGTGGTGTGGCCGCCGGGGGCGCCGGGATCGACGTCGAAAGCGCAGAAGCCGTAGGGATGGTCGGGGTCCTTGAAGGCCGACCACGGCGCCTGCTCCATCACGTAGATCGGCGCCTTCTTACCCGTGGCGGGGTCGACGGCGCCGACACCGGTGATCACCCGGCACTGCTGTCCGGGGAAGAACAGCCCATTCGAGGGGACGGAGGTGCCGCCGCCGCCGATCACGAGATGCACTGTGCCCCGCGAGGTGTCGATGATCTCGGGCGCGGTCGCGGTGGCAGGCGTGACCGCCGCCGGGACCGGTTTCGGTGTGAGGGTGTCGCTGCCGAGGACCCCGCGGACGGGATGGGAACGCTCGTAGTGGTGTTCGTGGCCGCACAGCACCAGATCGACCTCGTAGCGGTCGAACAGCGGTAGCCATTCCCGGCGGATCCCCAGATCGGCGCCGTTGGCCTTGTCGGCCGAGGAGATCGCGGTCTGGTGCATGAACACGACGATCCAGTCGATGGCGCGGTCTGCGCGGGCGGCGGCCAATTCCTTGTCCAGCCAGCGCTTCTGAGCGCCGCCGGAGTAGCCGTGCACGTAGGAGTTGCCGCCGTCCTGCAGGCAGATGTCGTCGTTTGCCACCGCGATCACCCGGACCGCGCCGACCGTGAAGGCGTACCAGAGCCCGCGCGCGAGATCCTCGGCCCCGCTGTCGGGCACGGTGAAATACGTCTGGAACGCCTCGTAGCCGATCGGGCCGTTGCCGCGTTCGTTCTCGTGATTACCCGGTGCCGGCATCCACGGACGGTGGCGAGCGGACCGGGAATTGTTGGCCCACCAGTCGTTCCAGGTGCGGATCCGGTCGGTGGCGAGATTGGCGTAGCACAGATCGCCGTTGACGAGATTGAACAGCGGGGCCAGATGTTCGATCCCCGCGGTGACATCACCGGCGACGGGGGAGCCGAGGTTGTCGTTGACGTAGCGGCCGTTGTCCAGCTTGCCGAGCGTCGGAGTGCCCTGATCGCCGAAACTGGTGAAGCGGAACGCGGCCCGTCCCGCGGGCGCGGTGCGGTAGGTACCCAATTCCGGTGTGGCGCCGTCGTGTCCGGCGGCGTAGATGTAGTCGGTATCCGGGGTGAGCCCGGTCAGTACCGCGTGATGGGCGTATACCTCGGTGCCCGAGGCGGCGTCCCGGTAGACCCGGGTCTGCGCGGGCGCGGTCGCGCCGAACCCGGTTGTGGCCGTGCCGAATCGCACCACCGGATTGCGCACCGACGCCGAACTCTGCCAGCTCACCACGGCCTCGCGCGCGGCGTCGGCACCGAACTGCAGGTGCAAGCCCGTCACCGGCGGTGCGGCCACCCGGGCCGGACCTGTCGCCAATTCCGGTGACAGCGGCCAGAATCGCCCGCCGCCGCCTCCCGTAGCTCCGTCGCTGTGCAACGCCGCCGTCGTCCCGGCTCCCACCGCGAGTCCGGCCACGGCCGCCGCACCCGAGGCGCCGAACAGCCACCGCCGGCTCACGCCCCGCGGCCCGGCGGCCGCGGCCGGGCCGGTCGCTTCGCCGTCGTGCGCCCCGGTTCCCCCGATTCCGCCGTCATCCGCTCGATCGGAAACCGGCCCCGCAGTGTCCCGCTCGTCCATACCCCCAGCCAACCGTGCCCGGGTTCAGAAAACCCCACGCCACGGCGAACACCGGGTGAATCACGAGCCGGGACGACGGCTCACCATGACACCGCTGTGCCGTGCCGTACCTCACCCTGTCGACGGTCCGGGTGGTGGCGGCAGGTCAGGTCCGTTCCGGGCTCAGGCGCGGGCGGCGATGCGCGCTTGCACCTCCGGCCGCCGCAGCGGCGGAACCGACTTCGGTGGCACCTTGCGATCGGGCAGCGCCGCCAGCAGGCGGGTGGTGGCCGCGGCGATCTCGGCGACGGCCTCGTCGACCGCGGGGCGGGTGGCCGCGGAGATGCTACTCAGACCACCCACCTTGCGGACGTACTGCAGCGCGGCCGCCTCGATCTCCTCCGCTGTCGCTTCCGGTTCGAGCCCGCGCAGGGCGGTGATATTTCGGCACATAGCTACGAGGGTAGGCCGCGTGCCGATCGCGATCGAGCCGCTGTGATATCGGGTCAGGAGGCGCTGCCGGTCGAGAACGGCGAGTAGCCGTACCCGTAGCCGTAGCCACCCGACCACGGGCTGTTCCAGCCCGGATAGAAGCCGCCGTAGCCGCCGCGCGGCAGGCCCCACCCCGGCATTCCCCAGCCGCCGTGATGACCCCAGCCGTGGTGCCCCCAGCCGTGGACGAACTGGAGATCCGTTCCGGAGGCCGGTACCTCCTGGGACTGGGCCGGGGCCGCCGCCGGTTCGGCGAGAGCGGGGGCGGCGGCCGCCACGATCGGTGCGGCCGCGATGGCGACCGTGATCACGGTGCGTGACATGCGGGTGCGGAGCTTCGAGGGCAGTTCGTTTCGAACCATCGGAATTCCTTCGGTACGTGTCTCGGGCGTATCCGTCCGCGGCCCGATCGGGCCGCTCGACTTGACGTCATTTAATGTACCGCTGTTTAACGGTACGTTCAAGAGCGTCGAAACGATGACGTGACTACGAGTGGTATGCGATGGGATCGCCGCAAACGGAACGGGCGCCGCACCGCCGGCCGTGATCGGCCGCGGTACGACGCCCGCGTCGCTGATGCCCGCCGGCTAGAGCCGCACGGGGTAGGTGGGCTCCTGGATATCGGGCTTGATGCGGTCCTCGACGAAGATGCCGTGCCAGATCATGAACACCAGCAGCGTCCACAGGCGACGGCTGTGGTCGCCGTTGCCGGCGCGGTGCGCCTCGAGCATGGCCTTGATCGCGGACTTGTCCAGCAGATGGTCGGTCTGCGATTCCGCGATCTGGGTGGCGGCCCAGTCGTAGAGTTCCGGTCCGCGCAGCCAGTGCCGCAGCGGTACCGGGAAGCCCAGTTTCGGCCGGTGCAGCACATGCGGCGGAACGATCGTCTCGAGCGCGCGGCGCAGCGCGTACTTGGTGGTCTCCTTGGTGATCTTCTGCTGATACGGGATCTGCTCGGCGACCGCGAACACCTCGGGGTCCAGGAACGGCACCCGCAACTCCAGCGAATTGGCCATGGTCATCTTGTCGGCCTTGACCAGGATGTCGCCGCGCAACCAGGTGAACAGGTCCAGATGCTGCATGCGCGCCACCGGATCCCAGCCGCGCGAGCGCGCGTAGATCGGTGCCGTCACATCCTGATGGGTCCACTCCGGGCGGAATTCGCGCAGCACCGAACGCAACTGGGCATCGTTGAAGCTGCGGGCATTGCCGTAGTAGCGCTGCTCGAGCGGCAATGAACCGCGGTGCAGCAGGCTCTTGCCGCGCGTCCCGTCCGGAATCCGGTCCGAGAGTTTGCCCGCCAGCCGCCGCACGCCCTTCGGCAGATACTCGAAAGGCTTGAGCGACAACGGCTCCCGATAGATCGTATAGCCGCCGAACAGTTCGTCGGAACCCTCGCCGGAGAGCACCACCTTGACGTGCTTGCGCGCCTCCTGGGCCACGAAATACAGCGGCACCAGCGCCGGATCGGCCACCGGATCGTCCAGATACCAGACGATCTCGGGGATCGCGCCCGCGAACTCCTCGGGGCTGACGGTGCGGATGAAATGCTTCGCGCCGATCGCCTCCGCGGTCTCGGCCGCCACATCGGCCTCCGAATACCCCTCCCGCTCGAACGCCGAGGTGAAGGTGAGCAGATTCGGGTTGTGCCGGATCGCCAGCGCCGCGATGGCGGTGGAGTCGATGCCGCCGGACAGGAAGGCGCCGACGGTGACATCCGCGCGCATGTGCTTGGCGACCGAATCCTCGAGCACCGCCGCGATCTCGCGGTAGCGGGCCTCCTCCGAGCCCGCCGCGAACGGGCGCACCCGGAAGTTCGGCTCGAAGTAACGGGTGACTTCCGGCGCGGCGCCGGGGCGCAGGGTGGCGTAGCAGCCGGATTCGAGGCGGCGGATGGACGCGTGCAGCGATTCCGGCTCCGGCACGTATTGCAGCACCGTGTAGTGCTCGAGGGCGCGCGGATCCAGTGCGTCCGAGAGATTCAGCGCGGGCAGCAGTTCCAGCAGGCTCTTCTTCTCGCTGGCGTAGGCGGTGCCGCCTGGGCCGGTGGCCAGGAACAGCGGCTTGATGCCGAACGGGTCGCGGGCCAGCACCAGCTCCTGGGTTTCGGTGTCCCAGATGGCGAAG
The DNA here is from genome assembly GCF_001613505.1 of Nocardia mikamii NBRC 108933. Taxonomy (GTDB): domain Bacteria; phylum Actinomycetota; class Actinomycetes; order Mycobacteriales; family Mycobacteriaceae; genus Nocardia; species Nocardia mikamii. Next base: position 303,017 of record NZ_BDCM01000013.1, on the reverse strand, counting down.
GCGAACATGCCGCGCAGCTTGGAGAATGCCGCGGTGCCCCAGTGGTGATAGGCCGCGACGATCGCCTCACCGTCGCCCTCGGTGGCGAACCGTGCCCCGAACTCCTCGCTCAGCTGCGCGCGCAACTCCAGGTAGTTGTAGATCTCACCGTTGAACGCCAGCGCGTAACGCTCCGTATTCTCCGGCGGACCCCAGCGCAGCGGCTGATGCGAATGCTCGATGTCGATGATCGACAGGCGGTTGAAGCCCAGGATGATGTGTTCGTCGTGCCAGGTGCCGCGCTCGTCCGGGCCGCGATGGCGCCCGCACTGCAAGGCGTCGTACACCTGCTGTACGACGGAGTCGGTGGCCACATCGGCGGTCAGAAATCCCAGCAGTCCACACACTGCGTCGAGAACCTCGTTTCCGGATCGGGTACGCGGAGAACATTCGAAACCAGTCCCCGAGTATGCCGCACCGGGGGCCTGCTCGTCGCCTTGCTGGGCGGCGGTCGCGCCCGCCTGGGATTTCGCGCCCGCGCGCGCGAGCGGCCCGACGGTACCGCCGGGGATCGCCCCCGGTGGCCGGTGTGTCGAAAGCGACCCGGGGACAACGCGGGAGGCGGTTTGGTCTACGCTGCGTAGTACTCGGGAACTCTCGTGGTCGGCCGTGCGTTCGGCGCGGCTCGCGGAAGTCTCCCGAACGTGCTGAAAACGCGCCGCCCGGCATCCGGGTGGCGCCGTGTCGGATGGACGACCAGGAAGGCGTTGAGCGTGGCGCACAAGGCGAGCGAAGCGATAGGGGCACGACCCGCCCGGGTACGGCGGGGCCGCATCCTTCGGCGGGCCGGGCTGGCGGTGTCCATGGGGATCACCGTGATGCTCGTCTCGGGCTGCTCGATCGACAATCCCGTGCTTCGGTTCGGCTGGCCCTCGGGTGTGACCCCGCAGGGGACGCGGATGCGGGAACTGTGGACGTGGTCGGTCGTCGCCGCCCTGGCGATGGGTGTGCTGGTCTGGGGCCTGACCTTCTGGACCGTGGCCTTCCACCGCAAGAAGAAGGACTCCCCGGAGTTCCCGCGGCAGACCGGCTACAACGTGCCGCTGGAGCTGACCTACACCGCGATTCCGTTCGTGATCATCGCGGTGCTGTTCTACTTCACCGTGGTCGTGCAGAACTACGTGCACGAGAAGACCTCGAACCCGGACGTGGTCGTCGACGTCACCGCGTTCCAGTGGAACTGGAAGTTCGGCTACCAGAAGGTCGTCGGCCAGAACGGCCAGGCCTACGACGGGGTCGACCAGACCCGTCAGGCGCTGAACGAGCAGATTCAGAGCGAGTACAAGGAGCGCACCGCCGACGGCCACCCGCAGCCGGGACCGGTGCACGGCCTGCCCGCCAACGACATCTCCTACCTGCACTACGACAAGGTCGAGACCGTCGGCTCGTCCAACGAGATCCCGGTGCTGGTGCTGCCGACCAACAAGGTCGTGGAATTCCAGCTGGCCTCCGCCGACGTCATCCACTCCTTCTGGGTGCCGGAGTTCCTGTTCAAGCGCGACGTGATGCCGAACCCGAAGGAAAACCACTCCGACAACACCTTCCAGATCACCAAGATCGAGCACGAGGGCGCCTTCGTCGGCCGCTGCGCGGAGATGTGCGGTACTTTCCACTCGATGATGAACTTCGAAGTGCGGGCCGTGACGCCGGACAAGTTCGACAAGTACATCGCCGCCCGCGAAGCGGGTAAGACCAATGCCGAGGCGCTGTCGAGCATCGGCGAGTCGCCGGTCGCGACGACCACGCATCCGTTCGACACCCGTCGCACCGCGCGTGAAGCCAGCCAGGCCGAGAGCAAGTGAGAAGGGTACTGAACTGACATGAAGGTCGAAGCACGCATCTTCGAGCTGCTCACGGTGTTCTTCATCATCGTGGCGGTCGTCTACGGATTCTTCACCGGCCAGTCCCGCACCGGCGTCGAGTGGGCGGGTACCACCGCCATCGTGCTGACCGCCGGACTGACGCTGATCGTCGGCACCTACTTCCGCTTCGTCGCGCGCCGCCTCGATCTGCGCCCCGAGGACTACGAAGAGGCCGAAATCGTCGACGGCGCCGGCGACCTGGGCTTCTTCTCGCCCGGCAGCTTCTGGCCCATCCTGCTGGCCGGTTCCGCCTCGGTCACCGCGCTCGGCTTCGCGTTCTTCCAGTACTGGCTGATCGGCCTGGGCGTGCTCTGCGTCCTGGCCTCGGTCGCGGGCCTGGTGTTCGAGTACCACGTGGGACCCGAAAAGCACTGAGCACCTGACGGCAGTCTCGAGCGCCCCGGCTTCGGCCGGGGCGCTTCGTCGTTCCGGGGGCTGTTTTCGGGTTATCGCCGGAAAAGCCGAACGCCCCGACATGTCTGCCGGGGCGTTCGGTCTACGCAGCGAGGTCAGTCCGGGGTGTGGTAGCGGCGGGCGCGTTCGGAGCGGCAGATGTCGTCGATGCCGGAGGTGATGTCACGCATCAGTTCCGGGGCGCCGGAGCGGCCGGAGTAGGTGCCGGTGGGGCGCAGGCGGCAGGTGAAGGTGATGAAGCCGTGGTCCTCGCCCGCGGTTTCGTGCAGATCCGGGGAGCGCACGCCGTAGGTCATGGCGGAGATGACCGTGATGGCGCCGCTGCGTTCGCGATGGTCGGCGAACAGGTCGTGCAGCCGGTGGAAGACGGTGCTGTAGCTGCTCATGGGCGCGAAGACCGCCACCCGGTAGGCGGGGCCGCGCTCGGAGGAGCTGATCACCGTGTCGGCGAGATATTCGGCGTCGCGCAGCGTCAGCACCTTCGGCGCGAACATCAGCGCACCGGCGGCGGCGTTGCGCACCGGCATACCGGCGCGTCCACCCGCGGCGGAGGCGATGGCGCCCAACGACTTTCGCGCCCGAGTGCCCAGTTCGCGGCGGGCCCGCAGCGAGGGGGTGGCGGTGGTGGGATGCAGACTCGACCACTGGCCGAAGCGGACCGTGCCGAGCTGGATGTTCCCGGTGCCGACCGGGCGCGACACCCGCAGCGGCGCGGTGTCCACCCAGCGGCCGACCTGCAACAGAGCGTCGCCGGGGCGGGTGATCTCGGCGTGCGAATGTTCGACGAAGGTGTCGAAGTCGAGGAATCGGTGCGCGTCGGAGGTGAGCCAGGTGTGGTCCTTGTCGACCTCGATGGCTTGCAGGGTCAGCGCCGTGATGATGCCGGTGCGCCCGGCTCCGCCGAGGATGCGCCGGAATCGGTCGGCGTGGTGGGTGCGCCCGCAGGTGCCGAATCTGCCCTCGGGGTCCACGTATTCGAGGGCGACCACGTTGTCGCTGAACATGCCGTAGCGGTGTGAGGCCGCGCTGAGCCCGCCGACGGCCGCGAAACCGCCGGCGGTGATCTCGCGGTGGTCGCCGACGATCGGCAGCCCGAGGCCGTGCGCGGCCAGGGTGCGATCGATATCGGACAGGCGTGCGCCGGCCTGCACCCGTACCAGTCGCGCGTCGGCGTCGACCGCCTGCACCCGGTTCATCCGCCGCAGCGACATCACGATGCGACGGTCGGGCGGGGCCGGTTCGTCGTCGAGGTGCTCGCTGCTGTGTTCGCCGCCGCGCACGGTCAGCGGTTGCGGTCGTGAATCTCGCACTGTGCGAACGACATCCGCGGTGTCGCGGGGCAGGTATTCCTCCGGAAGAGCAGCGAGCGTGGTACTCATGGCCTCAAAGCTAACCACAGTAGCGGCGCTACGTCTGCACCGAAGTGTGCGGTGCAGGTGCGGGGGTTTGCGCGATCGGCGCGAAGGCGAACAACGCGGTCGCGACGGCCGCCCACACGATCCAGCCCGGGATGCCGGAACCGCTCAGCAGCGTGTGCGACTCGTCCCGTGAGGCGCTCGACTGCTCCGCGGCGAAGACCATCGCGCCGGCGTCCAGGAGGCGTGTGCGACGGCGGCCGGCCACACGCTCTGCGACCGCAGGCGAAGCCGGCCGAGGAACGCGCCGAAGCAGATGCAGAATGGGATGTAGGCCACGGCGGACCAGGCGCCGATATCGGTGAAGCCGTAGCCGAGCAGGGTGAGCGGAGCATGCCACAGCGCCCAGATCACGCCCGTCGCGACCAGCGCTACCGCGATTCCGTGGCGCGAGATCAGCCGGGGCAGTAGCCACCGCGCCAGCCGATCTCCTCGCCGAGAGCGTTCGGCACCGTGGCGACGACGGCCGTGGTGAGGCATTCGAGCAGTATCGCGACCAGCATGCTGGTGTCGAGAGCCCGCGCGACCAGAACGGCCACCGTCGGCGCGAACATCATGAGGGCCGCGCCGTCGTGCAACCACGGAACCGATTCCAGCCCCTTCCCGTCGCTCCAGGGATGGTGCCGGTCGGTGGTGATTCGGATGTGACATCGGCTGTCGGGTGCTTGCCCGGACCGCGGGGGCGGGGTTGGGTGGAGGCATGAGCACAGTGCTGGTGACCGGTGGAACGGGCGCGCTCGGGCGGCACGTCGTGGATCGGCTGCGGGAACGCGGGCACGACGTGCGGGTGCTCTCGCGACGCCCGGGTGCGGGAACGCACGTGGGGGATCTGACGACGGGGGCCGGGGTGCGCGACGCTGCCGAGGGCGCGGAGTCGATCGTGCACGCGGCCTCGGATTTCCGGCGGTTCGGTAAACCGGATATCGAGCAGACGCGGAATCTGCTCGCGGTCGCCGGGGGAGCGCGGCACCTGATCTACGTGTCGATCGTCGGCATCGACCGCATCCCCTTCGGCTATTACCGCAACAAACTCGCCTGCGAGCAATTGATCGCCGACAGCGGTGTGCCGCACACGATTCAGCGCGCGACCCAGTTCCACGACCTGATCGCCGCGGTCCTGTCCGGTGTGCAGAAGCTCCCGATCGCCCCGCTGCCCTTGGATTTTCGCTTCCAGCCGGTCGCCACCGACGATGTGGCCACCCGCCTGGCCGACCTGGTCGAAGGGGAACCCCGTAGCCGTGCAGCAGATTTCGGCGGACCGCAGGTAGCCACGCTGGGCGAGCTGGTGACGACGTGGCAGCAGCATTACGGGCGCCCTCGGCGGACGGTGCCGCTCCGGCTCCCCGGCAAGATCGCGCGGGCCTTCCGTGCCGGCGACAACACCTGTCCCGACCACGCCGACGGCGCCCGCACCTGGGCCGACTACGTCGCGGCGAACCCGAGCCCCAGCTACCGGCTGCGTGGTTGATCCGCCGGGGACAAGCGCTCGAGCAGGCCGGTCAGCCCGGCTGCGGATATGAGCGGTCGAGCCGGTCTCGAGGCCGTGGGTCACCTCGTGCCACGGCCCGAGCCGATGCCACACCGACGCCCGGCTGTGTAGTTCGCCGGTCACCCCGTACGCCTTCGGTGGGCTGGTCGCGTCGCCGGCCGTGTGCGCGGTGGCGGCCGACGTGCCCGCGATGGCGGTAGCCGTTGCGGGCGTATCGGGTTCGGACCCGCAGCCGGACATGGCCACGGTCAGTGCGGATACGGCGATCGAAATCCGCAGGGGGAGAACGGCACGGCGGGGGTGCGAACGGCGTGGGAGGTGTGTGGTCGGCACATCCCGACCGTAGTTGCTGCCGCGTCGCCGCGCGTGGAACCGGTGGGCGGTGGGGTTATTTCTGTGCTCGGGCACGTCAAGCACGGCGATCAGGTGCCGGTGGTGGTTCGGCTGATCTTTGCTGCGGTGGCGGTGATCGCTGCGCCGAGGTCGGTGAGGTGCTGGGCGGACAGGCGGGTGTCGGGGCAGGCGACTACGGCGGCGATGACGCGGTCGCCGGCGAAGATGGGGGCGGCTACGGTGACCACGGCGTTCTCGGCGCCGAGTTCGTCGGGGAGGTAGTCGATGGTGATCAGGTCGCTGATCATGCTGCCGAGGCGGTTGCGAAGGGGGTCGGTGACCGGTGAATTGCGCAGAGCGGCAAGAGCTTCGAGTACGGGCGCCGATTCGTCGGCGAGGCGTTCGACCGAGTAGCCACGGGCGCGGACGGCGCCGAGTACCGCGAGCAGGCGTTCGCGATGGGCGGGGTCGGCGTGGTCGATCCATGTGGTGCGTTCGGAAGCTGGTGCCCAGGCGATGAATTCGCGCGCGACCGGCGGTGCGAGGGGCAGGCGGCGGCCCTGCCGGATCCACGGCACCGAAGGGGTCCCGGCGACCTCGGTGATGATGATCGACCCGTCGTCGCGTTCGGCCAGGAAGACCGGAAAGCCCTGTTCGGCAACGAATTCCCGCAGAAGATCGGCGGCCAGGCGGCGCAGCGGGAACGCCGCCTCCGCACGGCGTGCGACGGCGAGCAGTCCCATTCCCAGGCCGTAGTTGCCGTCGAGATCGCGCACGGTCCAGCCGTCGGCCGTGAGCTGGGTCAGCACCGCATGGGCCGTCGCCCGCGAGAGTCCGGTCTCGCGCACGATCCGCGCCAGGGACAAGTGCTCGGCGGGCCGCCGCGACAGCAGTTCGATCACTCGCACCACCCGATGCGTGGGTGGTGATCCCGCGGAGGCGGCGGGAGTAGCGATGTCGGTGCCTTCTGACATGGCGCCTTTCCTGGTCGGCAGGTTGATCCACGCGGGCGCCGATCGCGCCGCCCCCGACGGTGACGGGTCACACCGCCGTTCACCGTACCGGTCGCCGCGGGCGTGGTCCTTCGAGTGCGGCGGCCTGGATTGGTGCCTGCGCCGGTGCGGACTTCCACGCCCCGGGTGCCGCACAGCCGCGGTCTCGGTCCCGGGTGTGCCGGGCGGTGGCTGCGTTCGGTGCGCACAGGCGGCTCACCGCGCCGGTCGTTGCTGTGCGGTCCGCCCGGAGAGGTGGGCTCGGTGGCCGGCTCGGAGCGCGCTGAATGTCGGCGTGCGCCGTGCCGCAATCGCAGTTCCGCTCCCGAAGCGGGTCGATGCAGCGACTTCGCACCGGTATGGCGGCCAGGTGCGGCTGTGAAACCCGCGCTGGGTCGGCAGCCCCTTGACCGACGCACCGGCGTCCGCTTATCGTCGGTGTCACAATATCGAACAATAGCGTCGAATATTCGACACCGCAACCCGGAAGTGGTCGAGATTTCGGAGCCGGGGAAGCGGTGCGAGCGATGCGGACAAGGCGAATGTGATGCGGACGGGATACGAGCTGTCGCATCTGTCGGCCCTCGAGGCCGAATCGGTGCACATCTTCCGGGAGGTGGCGGCCACCTTCGAACGACCGGTGCTGCTGTTCTCCGGTGGCAAGGACTCGGCGGTGATGCTGGAGTTGGCGCGTAAGGCGTTCTGGCCGGCGGCGCTGCCGTTCGCGCTGCTGCACGTCGACACCGGGCACAATTTCGACGAGGTGATCGACTTCCGCGATCGCACGGCGGCCAGGCTCGGTGCGCGGCTGCTGGTGGCGCGGGTGCAGGATGATATCGACGCCGGGCGGGTGACCGAACGCCCGGGGGAGAGCCGGAATCGGTTGCAGACCACCACATTGCTGCGCGCGATCGCCGAACACCGCTTCGATGCCGTGTTCGGCGGCGCGCGGCGCGACGAGGAGAAGGCACGCGCCAAGGAGCGGGTGTTCAGTTTCCGCGACGAATTCGGCGCCTGGGAGCCGCGGGCGCAGCGCCCGGAGGTGTGGAACCTCTACAACGGCAAACACCGTGCGGGCCAGCATATCCGCGTGTTCCCGCTGTCGAACTGGACCGAACTCGACATCTGGGAGTACATCGACCGCGAGGCGGTGGAACTGCCGCCGCTGTACTACGCGCACCGCCGCCCGGTCTTCCGGCGGGACGGAATGTTGCTGGCCGCCAATCCTTTCCTGACCCCGGGCGCGGACGAGCCGGTGTTCGAGACGACGGTCCGGTTCCGCACCGTCGGCGACGCCACCTGCACCGGATGTATCGAGAGCGAGGCCGGCAATCCGGCGGCGGTGATCGCCGAGACCGCGATCACCCGGCTCACCGAACGCGGCGCCACCCGCGCCGACGACCGCATCTCCGAATCCGGGATGGAAGACCGCAAGCGGGAGGGCTACTTCTGATGAGCCGCAATCTGTTACGTCTCGCGACGGCGGGCAGCGTCGACGACGGCAAGTCCACCCTCATCGGCCGTCTGCTCTACGACTCCAAGAGCCTGTTCTCCGATCAGCTGGCTGCCATCGAACGGGCCAGCGCCCAACGCGGCGATGCCGCGACCGATCTGGCGCTGGTGACCGACGGCCTGCGCGCCGAACGGGAACAGGGCATCACCATCGACGTGGCCTACCGCTACTTCACCACGCCGCGCCGCAAGTTCATCATCGCCGACACCCCGGGCCACGTGCAGTACACGCGCAATATGGTGACCGGCGCCTCCACGGCCGATCTGGCGTTGATCCTGGTGGACGCGCGCAAGGGCGTGGTCGAGCAGACCCGCCGGCATGCGTTCCTGGCCTCGCTGCTCGGGGTGCCGCACCTGGTGGTGTGCGTGAACAAGATGGATCTGGTGGACTGGTCGGCCGCGCGGTTCGAGGAGATCCGCGAGGAATTCGCCGATTTCGCGGCGAAGCTGACCGTCGGCGACCTGAGTTTCGTGCCGGTCTCGGCGCTGCACGGCGACAACGTGGTCACCGCTTCCGCCCATACGCCGTGGTTTGCGGGCCCGCCGCTGCTGAGCCACCTCGAACAGGTGCATATCGCCTCGGACCGCAATCTGATCGATGCGCGGCTGCCGGTGCAGTACGTGATCCGCCCGCACGCCACCGACGCCGGCGCCGGTGGGGCCGGCCATCGCACCTATGCCGGAACCATCGCGGGCGGCATCTTCAAACCCGGCGACGAGGTGGTCGTCCTTCCGTCCGGGCGCTCGTCGCGGGTCGCGCGGATCTGGGGGCCGGGCGGGGTGAAGGTGGACGAGGGGTTCACCGGGATGGCGGTCTCGGTGGAACTCGACGACGAGGTCGACGTCGGGCGCGGAGATATGCTGGCCCGTCCCGGAAACCGGCCGCATATCGCCGGCGAGGTCGACGCCATGGTGTGCTGGTTCTCCGAGACCACCGAACTGCGCCCCGGGGCGCGCTACTCGATCCGCACCGCCGCCCAGACCACCCGCGTCCAGGTCCATGAACTCGACTACCGGCTCGACGTCAACACCCTGCACCGCGTCACCGACGCGGAAGCCTTGGCGCTCAACGACATCGGTCGTCTCACCCTGCGCAGCCAGCGTCCGCTGATGGTCGACAGCTACCGCGACAATCGCCGCACCGGCAGCTTCATCCTCGTCGACGAGGACACCGACCAGACCGTGGCCGCCGGGATGATCCTGGCCCGCGACACCGGACCGGAGTCCGTGCCTGACGCCTCGGCCGCACCCGCGGTGGTGCGTGCGGACGTCGTCTGGCACAGCTCGTCGGTGGGGCGCGGCGAGCGTCCGCACGCCGGTGCGACGGTGTGGCTGACCGGTCTGTCCGGCTCCGGAAAGTCCACGATCGCCGTGGAATTGGAGCGCCAGCTGGTGGCCGCCGGCCGCCCGGCCTATCGGCTCGACGGCGACAATCTGCGGCACGGGCTCAATGCCGACCTCGGTTTCACCGACGAGGACCGGCGCGAGAACATCCGCCGGGTGGCCCAGGTCGCCTCGCTGTTCGCCGACGCCGGTCTGATCGCCATCGTCTCGGTGATCAGCCCGTTCGCCGACCAGCGCGAACAGGCGCGCGGTGTGCACGCCGCGAGCGGCCTGGACTTCCACGAAATCTTCGTCGACACCCCGCTGGAGGTGTGTGAGCGCCGGGATCCGAAGGGCTTGTACGCCAAGGCTCGCGCGGGCCGGCTGCCGGAGTTCACCGGTATCGACTCACCCTACGAACGTCCCGAACACGCCGAGCTCGTGATCACCCCCGATCACGGCTCACCCGCCGAAATCGCCGCGCTGATCCGCCGCGAACTGAGACTGTGAACCGCAGTTCTGCCCGCACAACACGCAAGGACGACATGAGTACATCGACAGGATCGTCACCGGGAACCGCTACCGCCGCCGGAAACGGACTTCCGGCCGGCGGGTCGCTCACCGAACCCTTCACCGCGGCGATCGCCGAGGCCGAGAAGCTGATCGCGGCAGCGGATTTCATCCACGACGAGAAGGATCTCGCCGAGGGCTACGACTACCTCGCCGGCAGTATCGCCGCCTGCCTGCAGCTCTCGGGCACGCACGGCACCAGCCACCCGTACTTCGTGAGCTCGACCGGCCCGCACGCGAAAATGGGCCTGGACAACCCGGATACGCTCTACTACCACGCCAATGTCGAGCCGGGTGCGGAATATCTGCTCACCGGTGTCCGCGGCAGCACCGTCGACCTCAGCTTCCAGGTGCTGCGCGGCGACTACACCGCCACCGACGTGCCCAACGGTGACGACGCCTTCGACGACCGCCGCCTGCAGATCGCCGAGGACGGCAGCTACCAGCTCCGCTTCGGGCCGCCGAAAGCCGATGCCGGGCCCAACTATTTCGTCCTCGGCGAGGGCGCCTCGATGCTCGCGGTGCGCGAGGTCTACGGCGACTGGAACGCGGAAACGAAGGGCAGTATCCGCATCGAGCGCCTCGACACCATCGGCACCGCGGCGCCCGAGCCCGGTGTCGACCAGCTGCGCAAGCGGTATCGGGCCGCGGCTCGGGCGCTGGTGCAGCGCATCCACACCTGGTTCAACTTCCCCAAGTGGTTCTACCTCGACCTGCCGGTGAACACCCTCACCGAACCGCGGCTGACCCCGGGCGGGCTCAGCACGCAGTACTCCTCGGTCGGCCACTTCGATCTCGACGACGACCAGGCGCTGGTGATCACGGTGCCGAAATCCGATGCGCCCTATCAGGGATTCCAGCTCGGCAGCCGCTGGTACATCTCGCTCGACTACGTCAACCATCAGACCAGCCTCAACAGCGCGCAGGCCCAGGTCGATCCGGACGGAATGATCCGCATGGTGGTCTCGGCGCGCAACCCGGGCATCGCCAATTGGATCGAGACCACCGGCCGCCGCCGCGGCATCCTGCAGTTCCGGTGGCAGCGCGTCGCCCGCGAGATGACCCCGGCGGACGGGCCACAATTCGCCCTGGTGCCGTTCGACGAGGTGGCGGCGCAGCTGCCGCACTACGACCTCAACCGCATCGACGAGCAGGGCTGGCGGGCCCGCATCGCCGACCGCCAGCGCGGTTTCGCCGATCGGATGCTCGGATGAGCGCCGGAACGGGCCTGCTGGCCGACAAGGTGGTCGTGATCAGCGGCGTGGGCCCCGGACTGGGCCGCGCCTTGTGCGTGCAGGCGGCCGCGGCCGGTGCGAAGGTGGTCCTGGCCGCGCGCACCGAATCGCGGCTGCGGGAGGTGGCCGACGAGATCGACGGCGCGGGCGGGACGAGCCTGATCGTGCCGACCGACATCACCGACGATGCCGCGGTGGCGAATCTGGTCGAGCGCACGGTCGAGACCTTCGGCCGGGTCGACGCGCTGATCAACAACGCGTTCGCGATGCCGTCGATGAAATCGCTGGCGCGCACCGACTTTCAGCAGATCAGCGACAGCCTGGAGTTGACCGTTCTCGGCACACTGCGGGCGACGCAGGCCTTCACCGACGAACTGGCCAAGACCCGCGGCGCGGTGGTGATGATCAATTCGTCGGTGCTGCGGCATTCCGAACCGCGCTACGGCAGCTACAAGGTCGCGAAATCGGCGCTGCTGGCGATGTCGCAGACGCTGGCAACGGAACTGGGCGCCAAGGGGATTCGGGTCAACAGTGTGGCGCCCGGCTACATCTGGGCCGATCAGCTGAAGTGGTATTTCGGTGAGGTCGCCAAGAAATACGGCATCACGGTCGAGCAGGTGTACGAACAGACCGCCTCCCGGTCGGATCTCAAACGTCTGCCCGAACCGGACGAGATCGCCAGGGCCGTGGTGTTTCTCGCCTCCGAGTGGGCCAGTGCCATCACCGGCCAGACCCTGGACGTCAACTGCGGCGAATACCACGTGTGAGGAACAGAATTTCATGACCGCTCGTACCAACGTCGGCACCGTCGAGGATCTGCACGCATCCGCCACGAAGGCGTGCGGCCTCACCGATTTCGGCCCCGACGACTACACCGAGGCACTCGGTGTGCTGCTCGACTCCTATCGGCGCGACGCCGACCTGACCGAACTCGGTTCCAAGATGAATCGCTACTTCCTGCGCGGCGCACTGGTCGCGCGGGCACTGAGCGAGGCGTCCTGGCAGGCCAATCCCGGGTACGCCGAGACCGCTGTCCAGCGGCCGATCTTCGTCACCGGCCTGCCTCGCACCGGCACCACGGCGCTGCATCGGCTGCTGGCCGCCGACCCGCAGCATCAGGCGCTGGAGATGTGGCTGACCGAACTGCCGCAGCCGCGTCCGCCGCGTGAGACCTGGGCCGACAATCCGGTGTTCCAGCAGATCGATGCCGGTTTCGCGCAGCATCACATCGACAATCCGGAATTCATGGGCCTGCACTACATGAGCGCGGCCGAGGTGGAGGAATGCTGGCAGCTGCTGCGCCAGACCGTGAAGTCGATCGCCTACGAATCGCTGGCCTACCTGCCGACGTACTCGCAGTGGTTGCAGAAGCAGGACTGGACCAACGCCTACGAGCGGCACAAGCGCAATCTGCAGTTGATCGGCCTCGGTGATTCCAGGGGCTGGGTACTGAAGAACCCCAGCCACCTGTTCGCGCTGGACGCGCTGATGGAGGTCTACCCCGACGCGCTGATCGTCCAGACCCACCGCGATCCGGTGACCATCGTCGGTTCCTCGTGCAGCCTGTCCGAACAGGCCACCAAGGGCTGGTCGAACACCTTCGTCGGCGAGACGATCGGCCGCACCCAGCTGGAGTTGTGGTCCCGGGGCCTGCGCGAATTCAATTCCGCGCGTGGGCGTTACAACCCTGACCAGTTCCTCGACGTTCAATTCGAGGATCTGCGGGCGGACCCGTTCGGCACCGTCGAGAAGATCTATTCGACCTTCGGGCTGGATTACACCGAGCCCGCCCGCAATGCGATGCGGGCGCTCGACGAGGAGAGCAAATCGGGCGATCGCAAACCCGCGCACAAGTATTCGCTGGCCGACTACGGGCTGACCGAGGACGAGGTCCGGTCGGTCTTCGCCGATCTGTGAGATCGCTGTACCCCCCCCCGGGCCGGCTCGGAATCATTGTCCGAGCCGGCCCGCGGCGTTTTCTGCCGCATGAACCGGCACGCGAACGGTGTCAGCCCTCGGTGGATTTCTCGCGGCGGCGGGCGCGGCGCTGCTGGATGGCGGCGAAGCGGATCTCCAGGCCCGTGACGAACGACTCCAGCGCCAATTCGAAACTCTCCGAGTCGATTTCGTCGGCCTTGGCGCGCAGCAGGTGCGCCTGTTCCAGGTGCGGATAACGGTCGCGATAGACCTGGACGTCGTCGACGAAGCCTCGGGAGAACGAGCCGATGGTCGAGCCCATCACCACATAGCGGGTGGCCGCGCCGATCATGGTGGCCTGGCGGGGTGGCCAGCCGGCGCCGACCAGGCCGCCGTGCACGGCGTCGGCCGCGCGCAGATTCTCCTCGCGCTTACCGGGGCCCGAGGCCAGGTAGGGGACGAAGTTGGGGTGGCGGACCAGGGCCGCGCGGTAGGAACGCGCCCACGAGACGAGGCCGGTGCGCCAGTCGGCGGTTTCGAACGCCGACGCGTCCACGTGGGACATGATGCCGGCGGCGATATCGTCGAGCAGATCGTCCTTGGTGGGGTAGTGGCCGTACAGCGAGGCCGCCTGAACGCCCAGTTCGGCGGCCAGTTTCCGCATCGAGAGCTCGGGCAGACCGTCGCGGTCGATCAATTCCAGTGCCGTCTCGCGGATGCGTTCGCGACTCAGTAGCGGTACCCGTGGCCGGGGCATCCTCGCCACCTCCTTCGCCGCGATACCGATCCGTGCCGAGTCAACCTACACCGTCCGGGACCGGGGCCTTGAACATCCGAACAGTGTTAGTTTATCGTGGCGGTAGATACCTAACAACGTTCGGTTAGGAGTTTCCCTCATGGATCTGGAACTCGGCGATGCCCACCGCGAGCTGCGCGAGGTCGCCCGCGCGTGGGTCGACAAGGAGGTCGTGCCCTATGCCGCGGCCTGGGACCGCGCCGAATCGGTGGATACCTCGATCGTGCGCAAGCTCGGTGACATGGGCTTTCTCGGCATCGAGATCCCGGAGGAATACGGCGGCTCGGGCGGCGACGCGCTGTCGTACTGCGTGCTACTCGAAGAGCTCGGCCGCGGTGACAGTTCGGTGCGCGGCATCGTGTCGGTCTCGCTCGGCCTGGTCGGCAAGTCGATCAAGAGCTACGGCAGCGAACAGCAGAAGCGGGACTGGCTGCCGCGACTGTGCGCGGGCGAGTCGCTGGGCTGCTTCGGCCTCACCGAACCGGGCACCGGATCCGACGCGGCGAATCTGACCACCCGCGCCGTCCGCGACGGCGAGGACTGGGTGCTCACCGGCACCAAGATGTTCATCACCAACGGCACCTGGGCCGATATCGCGCTGATCTTCGCTCGCACGGGAGAACCGGGACCCAAGGGGGTTACCGCCTTCCTGGTACCAACGGACGCACCGGGTTTCGGCCGCACCGAGATCAAGGGCAAACTCGGCCTGCGCGGCCAGGCCACCGCGGAAATCGTGCTCGACGGGGTGCGGGTGCCGGATTCGGCGCGACTCGGCGACGAGGGGCACGGGTTCCGGATCGCGATGGCAGCCCTCGACAAGGGGCGCATGGGCGTGGCCGCGGGATGTGTCGGCGTCGCCCGTGCCTGCCTCGAGGCCGCCGTGCGCTACGCCGGAGAACGCGAACAGTTCGGCAAACCGATCGCCACCTATCAGCTGGTCCAGGAGTTGATCGCCGATATCGCCGTCGACGTGGACGCCGCGCGACTGCTGGCCTGGCGGGTCGCGGACCTGGTCGACCGGGGAAAGCCGTTCGGCACCGAGGCGTCGGTGGCGAAGCTGTTCGCCAGCGAGGCCGCGGTGAAGGCCGCGAACAACGCCATCCAGGTTTTCGGCGGGTACGGCTACATCGACGAATACCCGGTGTCGAAGTATCTGCGCGACGCGCGGGTGCTGACCCTCTACGAGGGCACCAGCCAGATTCAGAAACTACTCATCGGCCGCGCCCTCACCGGCGTGAACGCCTTCGTGTGACAACAGCTTTCGAGTTCGAGGAGTGTTTTCCCATGTCTGATCAGCGCAGAGTCGCCGTCGTGACCGGGGCGGCCCGGGGCATCGGCGCGGCCACCGCGGCCCGGCTCGCAGCCGACGGTGCGGCCGTCGCCATCGCCGATCTCGACGAGAACGCCTGCAAGACAACGGCGGACGAGATCTTCGCGGCCGGTGGAGTGGCCGTCCCGCTGGCCTGCGACGTGACCGACGAGGCGAGCGTCGACGCCGCCTTCGACAGTGTCGCCGCCGAACTGGGATCGCTCGACATCCTGGTCAACAACGCCGGCGTGCTGCGCGACAACCTGCTGTTCAAGATGTCGGCCGACGACTGGGACACGGTGATGTCGGTCCACCTGCGCGGCGCCTTCCTGTGTTCGCGTGCGGCACAACGGCATATGGTCGCGAAGCGTTACGGCAAGATCGTCAACACCTCCAGCGTCTCCGCGCTCGGCAATCGCGGCCAGGCCAACTACTCGGCCGCCAAGATGGGCATCCAGGGACTGACGCGCACCCTGGCGATCGAACTGGGCCCGTACGGCATCAACGTCAACGCGGTGGCGCCGGGCTTCATCGTCACCGAGATGACGGCCGCCACCGCGGCCCGGGTCGGTGTGACGGTCGAGGAGTGGCAGGCGAAATCGGCCGAGATCACTCCCGTACGCCGGGTCGGGCGCCCCGAGGACATCGCGAACACCGTGGCCTTCCTCGCTTCCGATGAGGCGTCCTTCATCACCGGCCAGACCATTTACGTCGACGGCGGCCGTCGGCTCTGACACCTTTCCGGGCCGCCGAACAACCTACGGAGAACATCATGCGCAGAACCAGCTACACCGATGACCACGAAGCCTTCCGCGGCACCGTCCGCAAATTCGTCGACACCGAAGTGGTCCCGGTCTACGACAAGTGGTACGAGGCGGGCATCGTGCCCCGCGAGTTCTATTACAAGATGGCCGAATTGGGCGTCTTCGGCATCGAGGTGCCGGAGGAATTCGGCGGGGCCGGCATCGAATCGTTCAAATTCCAGGCCGTCCTGATGGAGGAGGCGGCACGCGCCGGCGTGTCCTTCGGCGGATCGAGTGTGCACGTCGGCCTGTGCCTGCCGTACCTGAAGAAGCTCGCCACCGACGAGCAGAAACAACGCTGGCTGCCGGGATTCGCCGCGGGTGAGATCATGTTCGCCATCGCCATGACCGAACCGGGTACCGGATCGGATCTGGCCGGAATGCGTACCACCGCCAAACTTTCCGAGGACGGCACGCATTACGTGCTGAACGGCGCGAAGACGTTCATCACCGGTGGTGTGAACGCCGACCGCGTGATCGTCTGTGCCCGCACCGCGCCGCCCCGCGAGGACGACCGCCGCTTCGGGATCTCCCTGCTGGTGGTCGACACGACGTCGCCGGGGTACACGGTCGGCCGCAAACTCGACAAGCTCGGGCTCAGGGTTTCCGACACCGCCGAGCTGAACTTCACCGATGTGCGCGTTCCCGTCGAGGACCTGCTGGGCGAGGAGAACAAGGGCTTCTCCTACCTCGGCCAGAACCTCCCGCAGGAACGGCTCTCCATCGCCGTCGGCGCCTACGCCCAGGCCGCGGCCGCGGTGCGGTTCGCGCGGGAATACACACAGCAGCGCAACGTCTTCGGCAAACCCGTCGCCTCGTTCCAGAACACCAAATTCGAACTCGCCGCCTGCAAGGCCGAGGTCGACGCGGCCGAGGCCGTGGTGGATCGGGCCCTCGACGCCCTCGACGCCGGTGAACTGAGCGCCGCCGACGCCGCCTCGGCGAAACTGTTCTGCACCGAGGTCGCCGCGCGCGTCGTCGACCGCTGCCTGCAACTGCACGGCGGCTACGGATTCATCAACGAATATCCGATCGCCCGGCTGTATGCCGACAATCGGGTCAATCGCATCTACGGCGGGACGAACGAGGTCATGAAGATGATCATCGCCAAGGATATGGGGCTGTGAACGCGACGCTGTCGCTGGCGAGCATCCTCGCCGAACCGGCGCGGCGCCGGCCCGATCACGTCGCGCTCATCGAAGGCGACCGCCGGCTCACCTTCGCCGAATTGTGGCGTGCGGCAAGGGAACAGGCTGGCGCGCTGATCGGGCGCGGCATCCGGCCGGGGGACCGGGTCGCGCTCATGTGCCCGAATACCGCCGAATTCCCCCGGGCCTATTACGCGATCCTCGCGGCCGGGGCGACGGTGGTGCCGGTGCATCTGCTGCTCACCGCCGACGAGGCCGAATTCGTCCTGCGCGACAGCGGGGCGACGCTGCTGATCTGCCATCCGCAGGTGGAATCGGTCGGCGCGGAAGCGGCCCGGCGGGCCGGAATCGCCTGTCTGCGGCCGGAAGACCTCGCCGACGACGCGATTGCGCTGTTCGTCCCGCGATCCCCGCTGGACACCGCGGTCGTGTTCTACACCAGCGGCACCACCGGCCGGCCCAAAGGCGCGGAGCTGAGCCATCTCAATATGGTCATGTGCGCCACCGTGAACGCGTTCGACGCCAACAACGTTCGCGCCGAGGACATCGCCCTGGGCGCGTTGCCGCTGTTTCACGTCTTCGGGCAGACGGTCGCCATGAATTCCAATTGGCGCGTGGGCGCCACCGTGGTGCTGATGCCGCGATTCACCGCCCCCGAGGCGATTCGGCTGATGGTGGCCGAGCGGGTCAGTATCTTCAACGGCGTCCCGACGATGTATCACGGGCTGGTCGAGGCTGCCGCCGACGCCACCGAACTTCCGGCGCTGCGGTTGTGCATCTCCGGTGGCGCGGCACTACCGCTGCCGGTGCTGGAGCGGTTCGAGGAGGTGTTCGACGCGCAGATTCTCGAGGGCTACGGGCTGTCGGAGACCTCGCCGACCGCCGCGGTGAATCAACCGGTCTTCGGACCGCGGGCCGGCACCGTCGGACATCCGGTGTGGGGGGTGGACGTCGAGATCGCCGATCCCGGTATCACCGACCGCATCGAGTTGCTGCCGACCGGCAGCGTCGGTGAGGTGGTGGTGCGCGGGCACAACGTGTTCAGCGGTTACACCGGCAATCCGGAGGCGAGCGCGCGTGCCGTGGTCGACGGCTGGTTCCGCACCGGTGACCTCGGCGTGCGCGACGAGCAGGGCTATCTGCGGATCGTCGACCGGATCAAGGAGATGATCATCCGCGGCGGATTCAACGTCTATCCCTCCGAAGTGGAGGAGGCGCTGCTGCGGCATCCGAAGATCGCGCAGGTGGCGGTGATCGGGGTGCCGGACGAGAACTACGGCGAGGAGATCGTGGCGGTCGTCGTGCCCGCCGGACCGCTGACCGCCGAGGAAGTGATCGCCTACGGTCGTGAGCATGTGGCACGGTACAAGTACCCGCGGCGGGTGGAGTTCGTCTCCGAGTTGCCGCTGGGTCCGACGCACAAGGTGCTCAAACGCGAACTGAAGCAACGTTTCATGTGACCCGGCGGCTTGCGCGCCGGCAGCACGAAAGGGACGAGATATGACCGATTTCGCCGATCTGGACGCCCTCGCCGCGGCCGTGGGCACCGAACTCGGTGTCAGCGACTGGTTGCAGGTGGACCAGGACCGCATCGACACCTTCGCCGACGCCACCGGCGACCACCAGTGGATCCACGTCGACGCCGAGAAGGCCGCGCAGGGCCCCTACGGACACACCATCGCGCACGGATTCCTCACGCTGTCGCTGCTGGTGCCGTTGACCAACCAGGCGACCACGGTCGGCGGCATCACGATGGGAATCAACTACGGGCTCAACAAGGTTCGCTTCATCACGCCTGTCCCCTCGGGCGGCCGCATCCGCGCCCGCGTCCACCTGGACTCGGTCTCCGAGATCCCCGGCGGCATCCAGGCGGTGCGGACGGTCACCATCGAACTGGAAGGCGCGGACAAGCCCGCGTGCGTCGCGGAAAGCATCGTGCGCTATCTGAGGTGATGTCCGGTGGCGACGGGGAGATCCGCCCCGTCGCTCGTGGTCACTCGCCGAGTTCGTTGGTCACTTTCACCCAGCGGTCGAGCAGTTGGGTGGCCGCACCGGTGTCGACCGACGCGGCCGCCCGTTCCAGGGCCGGGCGCAGCAGCTCGTGGATATCGGTGCGGGCTGTCTCCGGCGTCAGTTCGAAGGCGACGATGGCGGCGGCGGAATTGAGCAGGACCGCGTCGCGGACGGGCCCCGGGGCGCCGTTGAACATGTCGCGGGCGATCGCGGCGTTGACCGTCGCATCGCCGCCACGCAGCGCCGCCGGATCCACGCGGGGAATGCCCAGGCGCGTGGGGTCGATGACGGTCTCGTACTTCTCACCCGCGGCGACGACCCACACGTCGGTGGTATCGGCGGTGGTGATCTCGTCGAGGCCGTCGTTACCGCGCACCACCAGCGCGTTGGCGCCGCGTTCGGCGAACGCCCCGGCGATCACCGGGACGAGTTCGGCGAAGGCACACCCGATCAGGCCCGCGCTCGGCTGCGCCGGATTGGTCAGCGGGCCCAGCACGTTGAAGACGGTCGGAATGCCGATCTCCTTGCGCGCCGGACCGGCGAACCGCAGCGCCGGATGAAACAGCGGGGCGAAGCAGAAACCGATGCCCACCTCGCGCACACACTGGGCCACCGACTCCGGGCTCAACGCGATCCGCACCCCCAGCGCCTCGAGCACGTCCGCGCCGCCGCTCTTCGACGACGCCGCCCGGTTACCGTGCTTCACCACCGGAATGCCCGCCGCGGACACCACGATCGAGGACATCGTGGAGATATTGACCGTGCCGGATCGATCGCCGCCGGTGCCGACGATATCGACCGCGCCCAGATCGAGCGAGACCCGCCGGGCATGGCTCAACATGCCGGTCGCGAGGCCGGACAACTCGATCGCGGTGGGGCCTTTCATCTTGATGGCCACGCCGAAGGCCGCGATCTGCGCCTGAGTGGCGTTGTCGGAGAAGATCTCGTCGATCGCCCACGCCGCCTCCTCCGCGGTCAGATCGACCCCGTCGGTCAGGGCACCGAGAATCTCGGGCCAGCTGCGCGCGCTCATCACATCTCCCGTTCGCGATCGGACACCCGCATCGGCCGTCCGCGCGGGCGGAGGCAGGCCGAGGAGTGCCGTCGGCCGCCCGGTTAGCAGCCTAATCGGCGGAGGCAATTTCTTTGTGCTCGGCGTCGTATCCCGCACGGGCCGCCGGCTGCAGGGCGTCCCAGCCCAGCGCGGTGCCCTCGTGCCGCTGTGCCAGCCCGGCCATCCGCGAACGTTCCTGCGAACAGTGCAGCGCATCCAGGACTTGCACCCGCTGTAATACCAGTTCGATACGACCGTCGGCCGCATCGTCGGCCGGGCCGTCGGGCTCGACGCCGGGGACGGGCGGTTCGGCGGGGGAGTATCCGTCCTGGGCGGCGATGTCCACGACCTCGTCCCGGGCCGCGGGCGGAATGCGCAGATGATGACGCAGCAGGGCCTGCTGGTCGGCGCGCCAGGCGGTCGCGCGATCGAGCGCGCTCGAGCAGGCTTCGGCGTCGTCGAAACTGGACACAACGACCACCAGATCCGTTCGTGCCGGATCCAATTCCGTCGCCGCGCCCCGGCCCGACAGCCGCTGCCACACCGATCGAATTCCCATTCCACCCGCCTTCCTCCGCGCCCGGACGCAGCATCCCATACCCGCGATATCCGCTGGTCACCATAGTGACATCGGTGCTGGACCCGCCGGTTCACCGGACCCGCCGAACCGGCCCCCAGACCCGCACGCGCGCTGACGATTCCGAGCCCGACACCCCGAATTCGCACCCGGCTACGCCTGTCGTACTACGACGAGTCATACTTACCGGCGTGACGACCGCAGTAGGGACCCCAGGATCGGCCATTACTCAGCGTGTGCATTCGCTGAACCGGCCCAACATGGTCAGCGTCGGAACCATCATCTGGCTGTCGAGCGAGCTGATGTTCTTCGCCGGCCTCTTCGCCATGTACTTCGTCGCTCGTGCCCAGGCTCATGGCAACTGGCCGCCGGAACCGACCGAGCTGAACCTCAAGCTCGCCGTGCCGGTCACGGCCGTGCTGATCGCCTCTTCGTTCACCTGCCAGATGGGTGTGTTCTCGGCCGAGCGCGGCGATGTCTTCGGCCTGCGCCGCTGGTACCTGGTCACCTTCTTCATGGGCGCGTTCTTCGTGGCCGGTCAGGGCACCGAGTACCACGCGCTCTACCAAGAGGGCACCACCATCTCGAGCAGCATCTACGGCTCGGTGTTCTTCATCACCACCGGCTTCCACGGTCTGCACGTCATCGGCGGTCTCATCGCGTTCATCTTCCTGCTGATTCGCACCAAGGTCAGTAAGTTCACGCCGGCCCAGGCCACCGCGGCCATCGTCGTCTCCTACTACTGGCACTTCGTCGACATCGTCTGGATCGGGTTGTTCGCCACGATCTACTTCGTCCGCTAGCCGGGCGGCGGCCGTCACGCGCGGTCCGCGACAAATACACACTTTGCACAAGTCGGTTCCGTCTACTCCAAAGGGACACAGATGAGTTCATCTCCCCCGTCAGCGCCAGATCCCACGAGCGGGATCGGCAGCGCTGAGAACAACCAGGCCATCAAGACCCGCAAGCAGCGCCGGATGCGCCGCAAGCTCGCCGGCGGTCTGGTTCTTCTGATGGGCCTCGTCGGAGCCGGCTTCGCGGCATCGGCGCTCACCCCGCACGCACAGGTCGCGACGGCCAACGAGGATCAGTCGGCGCTGATCCGCGAGGGTAAGCAGATCTACGAGACCTCCTGCATCACCTGTCACGGCGCCAACCTGCAGGGTGTGCAGGACCGCGGCCCCAGCCTGATCGGTGTCGGCGAGGCGGCGGTCTACTTCCAGGTATCCACCGGTCGCATGCCCGCCGCGGGCAACGGCGCGCAGATCCAGCGCAAGCCCCCGAAGTTCGACGCCCGCCAGACCGACGCGCTGGGCGCGTACGTGGCGGCCAACGGTGGCGGCCCGACCGTGGTCCGCGACCCGAATGGCGAGATCGCGCAGGATTCCCTGATCAAGGGGGCCGACCTGGGCCGCGGTGGCGAGTTGTTCCGCCTCAACTGCGCGTCCTGCCACAACTTCACCGGTAAGGGCGGTGCGCTGTCCTCCGGCAAGTTCGCGCCGCCGCTGGAGCCGGCCAGCGAGCAGCAGATCTACACCGCGATGCTCACCGGCCCGCAGAACATGCCGAAATTCTCCGACCGGCAGCTGTCTCCGGAGGAGAAGCGTGACATCGTGGCCTATGTGAAGGACCGCACCGAGACCACGCCGGAGGCCGGATACGGCCTGGGCGGTTTCGGTCCCGCGACCGAGGCCATCGCCATCTGGGTCGCCGGCATCATCGTGCTGGTCGGCGCCGCGATGTGGATCGGATCGCGATCATGAGCGAACAGGAGCGAAACGAGATGAGCCGGCCTGAGGATGGCGGCGGTAAGGGCGTGAACCTGAACCCCACCGAGGAGCAGCTCGACGCGATGTCGACCGCCGAGCTGGTCGAACTCGGTACCGCGCGCGACGGTGTCGACGTCGTCTACCGCGCTCCGCGCTGGCCGGTTCCGGGCACACGCGCGGAGAAGCGGGCCGAGCGGCACGTGACGTTCTGGTTCGCCATCTCCGCCCTCGCGGCGGCCGGGCTGATCGGCGTCTACCTGTTCTGGCCCTGGGAGTACAAGGGCCGCAACGAGGACGGCAACGGCCTGTACTCGCTGGCCACGCCGCTCTACGGCCTGCTGCTGGGTATCGCGGTGCTGGCCATCGGCGTCGCCGCGGTCATCATCCGCAAGAAGTTCATCCCGAACGAGATCTCCATCCAGACCCGCCACGACGGTCCCTCCGACGAGGTCGACCGCCGCACCCTGGGCGCGCAGCTGTCGGACGCGCTGGAGACCTCGACGCTGGGTCGTCGCAAGATGATCACCCGTACCGCCGGACTGGGCGTGGGTGTGCTGGGTATCGGCGCACTGTTCCTGTTCGTCGGCGGCATGATCAAGAACCCGTGGGCCAAGGGCATGAAGTCCCCGCTGTGGGTGTCGGGCTGGACTCCGGACTTCCCGGGCCAGACCATCTACCTGCGCAAGGACACCGGCCGGCCCGAGGACATCGTGCTGGTGCGGCCGGAGGACCTCGACGCCGGCGCCATGGAGACCGTGTTCCCCTGGAAAGAGGAATGGCGTGGCAACGAGGAGGAGACCCTCCAGTCGCTGCGTGGCATCCGCAACGCGGTCATGTTGATCCGCCTGCGCCCGGAGGACGGGCAGAAGGCGATCAAGCGCAGGGGCCAGGAGAGCTTCAACTTCGGTGACTACTGGGCGTACTCGAAGATCTGCACTCACCTGGGTTGCCCGACGTCGCTGTACGAGCAGCAGACCAACCGGATCCTGTGCCCGTGCCATCAGTCGCAGTTCTCGGCGACCGAGTGGGGTAAGCCGATCTTCGGTCCCGCCGCCCGCGCCCTGCCGCAGCTGCCCATCACCGTCAACACCGACGGCTACCTGGTCGCCAACGGCGACTTCATCGAGCCGCTCGGTCCGGCCTTCTGGGAGCGTCGTTCATGAGTCCGAGCAAAGTGGTCGCACAGGCCAACGAGATGGACGAGCGGTATCGTGCCGCGGCGTTCGTGAAACGGTCGATCAACAAGGTCTTCCCGACCCACTGGTCGTTCCTGCTGGGTGAGATCGCGCTCTACGCCTTCATCATCCTGATCCTGTCGGGTATCTACCTGACGCTGTTCTTCGACCCGTCGATGAGTGAGGTCGTCTACCACGGCGCCTACCAGCCGCTGCGCGGCGTCACCATGTCGCGGGCGTACGAGACGGCGCTGAACATCTCCTTCGAGGTGCGCGGCGGCCTGTTCGTCCGCCAGGTGCACCACTGGGCGGCGCTGCTGTTCGCGTGCTCGATCATCATCCACCTGTTCCGCATCTTCTTCACCGGCGCGTTCCGCAAGCCGCGTGAGGCGAACTGGGTGATCGGCTCGCTGCTGCTGATCCTGGCGATGTTCGAGGGCTTCTTCGGTTACTCGCTGCCCGACGACCTGCTGTCGGGTACCGGTCTGCGGGCCGCCTTCGGTGGTATCACCATGGGTATTCCGCTGGTCGGCACCTGGATGCACTGGCTGATCTTCGGCGGTGACTTCCCGGGCACGATCATCATCCCGCGCCTCTACATCGCGCACGTGCTGCTGTTCCCGGGCATCATGCTGGCGCTGATCGCGGCGCACGTGGCGATCGTCTGGTACCAGAAGCACACCCAGTTCCCCGGCCCGGGCCGCACCGAGAACAACGTGGTCGGTGCCCGTATCGTGCCGGTGTTCGCCGCCGACCAGGGCGCGTTCTTCATGTTCACCCTGGGCGTGCTCGCCGTCATGGGTGGTGTGCTGCAGATCAACCCGATCTGGAACCTGGGTCCCTACAACCCGTCACAGGTGTCGGCCGGTTCGCAGCCCGACTTCTACATGATGTGGACCGACGGTATGGCCCGTCTGATGCCGCCGTGGGAGCTGTATCTGGGCCGCTACACCGTTCCGGCTCCGTTCTGGGTGGCACTGATCATGGGCCTGGTGTTCATGGTGCTGATCGCCTACCCGTGGATCGAGAAGCGCCTCACCGGCGACACGGTGAACCACAACATCCTGCAGCGTCCGCGCGACGTGCCGGTGCGCACCGCGATCGGCGCCATGGCCATCGCCTTCTACCTGGTGCTGACCCTGGCCTGTGTCAACGACATCATCGCGCTGAAGTTCGATGTGTCGCTGAACGCGACGACCTGGTTCTTCCGTATCGCCCTGCTCGTCGCGCCGCCGATCGCCTACTTCCTGGCGTACCGGTTGTGCCTGGGCCTGCAGCGCGCCGACCGCACGGTCCTCGAGCACGGCATCGAGACCGGTGTGATCAAGCGCCTGCCGCACGGTGAGTACATCGAGGTGCACCAGCCGCTGGGCCCGGTCGACTCGCACGGCCACCCGATTCCGCTGGAATACCAGGGCGCGCCGGTGCCGAAGAAGATGAACAAGCTGGGCTGGGCCGGCAAGCCGGGTCCGGGTTCGTTCCTGCGGGCCGATCCGGCCGCCGAGGCCGAGGCGCTCACCGCGAGCGAGCACGAAGCCGAGCACAAGCAGCTGGAGGTTCTGGCCACCTACCAGGAGCAGACCAGCGGCAGCGGCGGCAAGCACAGCCACTGAGTTCGCAGCAGCGGAGCCCCGAGTCGATCATTCGGCTCGGGGCTTCGTCGCGTCTACGGCCCGGTGCGGTGCCGTCGCCGGCAGTCCGGCGCCGGTGCGGCCGCGCCGCGGGTGCGTTGCGGGCGCGCAATTAGACTCGCGCTCATGATTACCGCGATCGTTCTGATCCACGCCGAGGCGGCCCGGATTCCCGAAACCGCGCAGGCACTGGCCGATCTCGACGGCGTCGCCGAGGTCTACTCCTGCGCGGGAGACGTCGACCTGATCGCGGTGGTGCGGGTGCGCGATCACGAACAGATCGCCGAGGTGGTCACCGGCCGGGTGAACAAGACCGCCGGAGTCCTGCGCACGACGACCCATATCGCCTTCAAGTCGTATTCGAGTGCGGATGTGGAGGCCGGCTTCTCGCTGGGGGAGTGACCACCGGCGGACCGGGTTTCGCTCAGGCGCTGGTGCGGGAAAGGTATTCGCCCGCCGCCGATTCCGTGCGCAGCGCGGTGTCCGCCCGCTCCACCCACTCCAGCCACGGGCCGGCACCCAGACGCGGTTCCCGGTAGCCCTCGCTGGTGCGGACGATGCGGGTTCCGGGTTGGTCCAGCCAGCGGGCGATCACGCCCGTCTCCTCGGGCGGGGCGCCGCGTAGCGGCGGGTGGTCCGGGTCGTGCAGATCGTCGGTCCCGGCGGGGATACGCGGCTCCAGGGAGGAGGCGCCCGATGTGACTGTGGCGGGGCGGACCGTCTCGGCGGCGGCGACCAGACTGTCGACCACCGGCATCGGTGGGATACCGCGCGCGGCGGTTCCGGCGGCGGCGAGGCGGCCGTAGCGGATCACCGCGAATTCCCAGCCGCCGCTGCCGTCGGGGCGGGCCGCGATCAGTTCGGCGATCCGGGCGAGGGCGGCCAGGCGCTGCGTGCGCCGCAGCGCCCGGACCACGGCGCAGGTGCGATCGCGCAGCCGGGCGGCGGCCTCGAAATGCTCCGCGGCGACGTACTCGTCGATGCGGGCGGCGATGGCACGCAAGGGCGAGTCGTCGCGGCCGATGAACAGATCCCGTACCGCCCGCGGCGCGGCCGCGTACTGTGCGGCCGGCACCCGTTCGCCGAATATCGCCGCCGGGCACCCGCCCACGGCCGCGGGCGGACAGTCGCCGCCGTGCACACCGCCGCGGGGGATGCGCGTCGTGCAGGTGCGCAGGCCGCTGTATTCCGCGAGAGTCGCCGCGATCTCGGTGGCATCGGTGCGGGAACCGAAGGGCCCCAAGGCATCTGCGGTCGGAGTCCGGCTGACCGCGAACCGGGGGAACGGCTCGTCGGTCATGGTCAGCCACCACGCGCGCTTGGGGAATTTCGAGCGCCGGTTGTAGGGCGGGGTGTGCGCCACCAGCAGCCGCAGCTCGCGCACTCCGGCTTCCAGGCCGTGCGCGCAGCGGACGTGGTCGACGCGGGTGGCGAGCATGACCATTTCCCGCATCCGCGGCCGGGTTTCGGAGCCGGTGAAGTAATTGCGCACGCGCCGGCGCAGATTCACCGCCGTCCCTATATAGAGGACCTCCTCCGAGGGGCCCCGGAACAGATACACCCCCGGCGCGGCGGGCAGATCGGCGGCGAGGATGCGTTTGGAGCGCTGGCGGCGCGTGACCTCCGGCAGATAGTCGATCAATTCGGGCAGGGTCTGGACGCCGAGATTGCCGACCCGCTCGAACAGCGCGTGCAGCACGTCCACGGTGGCGCGGGCATCATCGAGGGCGCGATGCGTGGGCCGGGTGGAGGCGCCGAGCAGCTGAGCCAGCGCCGAGAGCCGCACCGTCGGTGCCTCGTCGCGGTCGAGGATGCGCCGCGCCAGCTGGACCGTGCACAGCACCTGGAAGGCCGGCCACGCGGTGTCGCAGCGCTGGGCGGCCGCCTTCAGGAACGACATGTCGAAGCGGGCGTTGTGGGCGACGAGCACGGCGCCCGAAGCGAATTCGAGAAATCCGGGCAGCACCGCGTCGATCCGCGGCGCCGCCGACACCATCGCGGTGGTGATGCCGGTGACCTGCACGATCTGTGGCGGGATCGCCCGGCCGGGGTCGACCAGCGTCGCGAATTCGCCGAGTACTTCGCCGCCGCGTACCTTCACCGCGCCGATCTCGGTGATGGCGTCCCCCTCGGGCCGGGTTCCGGTGGTCTCCAGGTCCACCACGACGAAGGTGACGTCGTGTAGTGCGAGCTCGGGCTCGTCACCGCCGTGACCGGGGAGTTCGAGGGCCAGCTGGGCCGGTCGCGGAACGGGGGAGGGCACGGCGAGCAGCGTAGGCGCAGGGTCCGACAGGATCGGTCCTGATGCTCACCGGCGGTCGAGCCGGAGCGAGGTTTGCGATGTGCGAGGTTCGGTTTGCGCGAGTATGCCGAAAAGTGATCAGGGTCACGGTAATTCGATATTGCTATGAATGGTGGCGAGCTGTCGGCGTCTTCGAAGCCGTTGGCGTAGCCGGACCCGGCTGCTCGGTATTTGCCGCAAAACCTGCGGACTGTTCGGTTGGTTTCTGCCGGACATGCTGTGGGCTACTTGGGGTTTCCCGCCCGGGGTGCGTCCCGGGCCTCGGGTCGGCGTGCCCGTTCGCGAGGGGGAGCGCACCTGGGTAAACGCAAGTCGCGTCGGTCGTCGTTATCGTTTCGTGATTACTGTGAGCTATCTCGCATGCCGTCGCGCGGAAGCTCATACCCGAGCCCGCCCCGGACCGCCGGGGCTTTACAACGCACCGTTATGTCCTCGTAACCTTTTCGAGACCTCACGGAGTCCGACGCACCACCGGGTGCGGCGTCGTGGGGCAGATGAGGAGTACCGCATCATGGCGATCAAGCGACAGGTTCAGGGGCTGCCTCGTACCGCCCGCCGGGCCGTTGCGGCCGGAGCCGTTGGCGCAGCAACCCTCAGCGTTCTGCTGCTCCCGGCGACCACCGCCGCAGCCGCGCCGGTCACCGTACCGGGCGTCGGCACCATCGACGTTCCCGATCAGGTCCTCGGCGCCGTTCCGCCGGGCGCCGTCCCGCCGGGCATCCAGATCCCGGGCATTCCCGCGCCGTTCGCGCCGCAGCAGACCGTCGGCCAGCGCGCGGCCGACGCCGCCCTGTCCAAGGTCGGCGCTCCCTACTCGTACGGCGCCGCCGGCCCGAACGCCTTCGACTGCTCGGGCCTGGTGAAGTGGTCCTACGAGCAGGCCGGTCGCGAACTGCCGCGCACCAGCTACGAACAGCTCGAGGAAGGCGCCCCCGTCTCGCTCGACGCGCTGCAGCCCGGTGACGTGGTGTCCTTCTACGGCGGCAGCCACTCCGCGCTGTATGTCGGTGACGGCAACGTGGTGCACGCCTCGACCGCCGGTGAGCCGGTGAAGGTTGCCCCGATCTCCTCGATGCCGGTCGCGGGCGCTCGCCGCTACTGATTCACCCCGCCCGGATCGGCGCATTCCGTACAGTTCGGACCGCCGATCCGGGCATTCGGGGTATACGGCGTGATCGTTTCGTGCCCTGCTGGACATGGACGGTCGCCGTTCCGTAACCTTATCGAGACCTTCGTGGTTTCCAGCTCGGGACGAGAGAACGGGGCACGGCAGGCCGTGACAGCGCACAAGGGCAACGCGCAACGCAACAACAGAACCAGACGCCTGGTCGGAGGCTCACTGGCGGTGGGTGCGCTCATGTTCGGAGCGTCATCCGGTGGCCTGGCGACGGCCGATCCGGCTCCCGCGGAACAACCGGCCACCGCCGGTGACGCGGTGCAGCGGCTCATCGAGTTGTCGCATCAGTCCGAGCAGCTCAATCAGCAGGCGCTGGCCGCGCAGGGCGATCTCGAAGCCAAACAGGGCGTGGCCCGCGACGCCGACGCCAAACTCACGACCGCGACCCAGGCCCTCGACGCCGCCAAGGCCGAGGTGCGCAAATATCAACCGGCCGTGGACCGGACCGCGATCGCCGCCTATCAGGGCGCCCGGACCAACCGGCTGTTCTCGGTGCTGGTCTCCGATTCCCCGCAGCAGTTGCTCGACCAGATGTCGACGCTGGACGTGCTGTCCACGCAGACGGCCGATCAACTGGCGCAGTTCTCCAAAGCCACCGATTCGGCCACTGCCGCCGAAACCGCCGCCAAATCCGCCTCCGACGCCGCGCAGGCCGCCGCGCAGAAGGCCGATCAGGTGCGCGCGGACCTCGAACACAAGCGCGCTGATCTGCAGGGCGCGATGGCCCAGGTCATTCAGGCCTGGGGTGCGCTTTCGGCCGGGGAGAAATCCAGCCTCGCCGGATCGCTGTTCCCGCCCGGTTTCGACCGCGACACCCTGCTGCGCGGTCTGGTACCCGGTAGCGGAACCAGTGCGCTCGCCGCGGGATTGACCCGCGTCGGCGACCCGTATGTCTGGGGCGCGACCGGCCCCGACCAGTTCGACTGCTCCGGCCTGGTGCAGTGGGCCTTCCATCACGTGGGCATCGATCTGCCGCGCACCAGCCAGGCGCAGGCCACGGTCGGCACGCCGGTGTCCCGCGACTCGTTGCAGCCCGGCGACGTGGTGTTCTTCTATTCGGACGCCTCCCATGTCGGCATCTATGCCGGGAATGGCATGATCCTGCACGCCTCCACCTTCGGTGTGCCGGTCGCGGTGGCGCCGATGGGTAATACGCCTTTCCATTCCGCGCGCCGATACTGGATCGGAATGCCGTAAACACTGCGAGAATCTGGCGGCGAGTCATCACACCGACGTGAGGATCGTGTCGTATGAGCGGATTGTTGCGGATCCGGACATGGCTGGCCCATCGTGGGCGCTTCGAGTTCGTCGCCACCCTCGCCGTGGTGGTGGCGCTGACCGCGGCCGGCGGCGCCTTGTTGTTGCTGCCCAAGACGGGCCTGCGCACCGTGCCCGCCGCCGCGGAGTCCGATGCCGCGCCGGCACACGCCGATCCCCAGCTGCCCGAGTTGCGCCGCGTCATGAGCTCGTACGGACCCGTTGTCGCGCAACAGGTTTCGGGCGACGACGGCAAGCTGTCGGTGGTGCTGGGACATCCGTACCAGCGCGGTGACGTCGACCAGCTCGCCCGCGAGGTCGGCCCGGCGGTCACGGCAGTCTCCGAGGTGTGGGGTACCGAGTGGGCCCACGAAGCCGTGGTGGCCGTCGCCTCGAGCAGCTCCGAATTCGCGGCGCTGACCCACGCCATCGGTCCGGTGTCCGGCGAGGTCGCCGCGGCCTCGGTGTCGGATCCGTTCGTGCCGGGCACCCAGCCCGCTGGTCAGCGAATCGTCTTCGCATCCGATGCCGGGCGCCGGCTCGGCCCGGACGGCCTGCGCGAAACCCTGCGCCACGAACTCACCCACATCGCCGCCCGCGCCCGGACCGTCGACGGCTCCCCGCAGTGGGTGCTCGAAGGATTCGCCGAATACTGCGGCCACCGCGGGGACCAGCGGCGCTTCGCCCAGGTGGCACCGACCGTCACCACCCGCGCCCGTTCCGGCGACCTGCCCGCGGACCTGCCCGGCGACCCCGCCTTCGCGCCGAGCCTGGGCACCGACGCCGCCCTCGCCTACGAACAGGCGTGGTCGGCCAACGCCTTCGTCGCCGACCGATTCGGTGAGCCCGCACTCGTCGCTCTCTACCGTCGGCTGGCCACCGGCCCGCAGGACCAGGCCGCGCTGGACCGCAGCCTGCGCGACACCGTGGGTCTCGGCCGCACCGACTTCGTCTCCGCCTGGCGTGACTGGATCAAGGCCCGCGTCGCGACCTGAGGACTGCTCGGCCGCGGCGGCCACATCGCGAGCGCCCGCGCGGGCCGCACCCGTAGAACCGGCCGCGGCGGGGACACCCATAGACTCGCCCCCATGGGCCGCACGCTGTTGATCACCAACGACTTTCCGCCCCGGCCGGGTGGCATCCAGTCGTATGTTCATTCGCTCGCGCTGCGGATGCCGCCGGAGGATCTGGTCGTCTACGCACCGCGCTGGCGCGGGGACTCCCATCAGCGGTTCGATGCCCAGCAGCCGTTCGAGGTGGTGCGCCACCCGACCACGTTGATGCTGCCGACGCCGCTGGTGCTGCGCCGCGCCGCGACATTGCTGCGCGAGCACCGATGCGACACCGTCTGGTTCGGTGCCGCCGCGCCGCTGGCACTGATGTCGCCGGCGCTGCGCCGTCTCGGTGCGGACCGGGTCGTGGCCAGCACCCACGGTCACGAGGTCGGCTGGTCCATGCTGCCGGGCGCCCGGCAGGTGCTGCGCGTGATCGGCGACCACACCGATGTCGTCACCTACGTCAGCAAATACACCCGCCGGCGTTTCGCCGCGGCATTCGGCGCCCAGGCGGCCCTGGAATATCTGCCGCCGGGTGTGGACAGCACCGTCTTCCACCCCGATCCCGCCGCGCGGGCGGAACTGCGCGCCCGGTACGGCCTGGGTGAGCGGCCGACGGTGTTGTGCCTGTCGCGGCTGGTCCCGCGCAAGGGCCAGGACATGCTGATCCTGGCGATGCGCGAGATCCGCCGCCGTATCGACGGCGCGGTGCTGGTCATCGCCGGTGGCGGCCCGTACGAGGACAAGTTGCGCGCGCTGGTGCGCTCGCTGGACCTGGACGCGGACGTGGTGTTCACCGGTCGCGTCCCCGCCGCCGAACTGGCCGCCCACCACACCCTCGCCGACGTCTTCGCGATGCCCTCGCGCACCCGGGGCGCCGGGCTGGACGTGGAAGGTCTCGGCATCGTCTATCTGGAGGCGTCGGCGACGGGTGTGCCCGTGGTGGCCGGAAATTCCGGTGGCGCACCGGAAACCGTGCTCGAGGGCCGCACCGGCACGGTGGTCGACGGGCGCGACGAGCGAGCCGTGGCCGACGCCGTCGTCGGCATCCTCTCCGACCGCGATGCCGCGGCGCGGATGGGCGCCGCCGGACGCGAATGGGTCGCCGACCAGTGGCGCTGGGATGTCCTGGGCGGCCGGCTGCGGACGCTGCTCGATCCCGGCGCGCATTCCGGCGCGGTGGGATCCGACGGCGTCGGCCGGTGAGCGAGCCGGCGCCCCGGCCGGGTGCGGCGGCGCGTCGCGCGTGCCCGGCACTGCGTTACCGCCTCCGGGCTCCGACCCAGTAGGCTCGGGTTTCATGAGCGAGCGCAGCAGCGAGCCCCAGCCGTGAGCAGCATCCAGGTGGCCGACCAGACCTTCGTCGCCGCGTCCGGCGCCGCGGTCGCCGAGGTTCTGGCCGACCGGTCGCGGTGGCACCGCTGGTGGCCCGACCTCACCCTCGAGGTGCGAGAAGACCGGGGTGACAAGGGAATTCGCTGGTCGGTCAGCGGCCCGCTGACCGGCACCATGGAGGTCTGGCTGGAGCCGTCGCTGGACGGGGTGATCCTGCACTACTTCATGCACGCCGAACCGCCGGGCGCGGCCGCGCTCTCGCCCCGAACCCTGATGGCCGCCAACCGTTCCCGCCGGGTGGCCGGCAAGAAGATGTCGTTCGAGGTGAAATCGCGGCTGGAGGCCGGCCGTCCGGCCGGTGTGGCGCCGTCACGCTAGGTCGAAAGGAAACGCTGTCAGTCATGGCCGACCGGACCCAGAGGTCGATCACCATCGATGCCCCCTCGGATCGGGTGATGGCCGTCATCGCCGATCTGCAGTCGTATCCGGAATGGGTGTCGGCGGCACGATCGGTGGACGTACTGGAGACCTTCCCCGACGGGCGGGCCCGCACGGCGAAATTCGTGCTGGACGCCGGCGTCGTCAAGGACACCTACGTGCTGTCCTACACTTGGCGGGCCGACGGCCGGGCGGTGAGCTGGAAACTGGTCAGCGGCGAACTGCAGAAGGCGCAGGACGGCACCTACGAGCTCATCGACCAGCCCGACGGCACCACCCAGGTGGTGTACGAGCTGACCGTGGATCTCACCATCCCGATGATCGGGATGTTCAAACGCAAGGCCGAGAAGGTGATCACCGATACGGCCCTCAAGGAACTCAAGAAACGGGTCGAAGGCTGACGCGGCCGCCGCAGCGCGGTCGTGGTGCCGTCACGACCCGTCTCGAACTGTTCATCGGCAAGGGCGGAGTCGGTAAGACCACGCTGGCCTGCGCGGCGGCCATCGCCGCGGTGCAGGCCGGCCGGCGCGTGCTGGTCGCCTCGGTGGACCAGGCCCATTCGCTCGGTGACGCACTGGGTTTCCGCTTCGCCCACGATCCCGGCACGGTCGCCGGGGTGGTGACCGTCGCCCCCGGATTCGACGTCATCGAGATCGATTCGCTTGCGCTGCTGGAGGATCGGTTCCGCGACGTGGCGCGGATGCTGTCCGGCGCGGGCCACGATCACGGCATCGACCTCGCCGCGCTCGATCCGGCCGAGCTCACCGGACTGCCGGGCGTGCAGGAACTGCTGGCGTTGACCGAGATCGCTCAGTTCGCGGGCGAGGACGACTGGGATCTGATCATCGTGGACTGCCCGCCCTCGGCGGACATGTTGCGCATCGTCACCGCACCCGACACCCTGCTCGGCTACCTCGAACGGATCTGGCCCACCCATGCCCGGGTGATGAGCGCGACCGGTACGGATATGCGGCGCGCGGTGCTGGCGGCGACCGTGGAGCGGATCGCGGCCGCGGTCACGGCGATTCGGGATCTGCTGGCCGATTCGCAACGCACCGGGGCCCGGCTGATCACCGGCGCCGAACGGGTCGCGCTGGCCGAATCGGCGCGGGTGCGTTCGGCGGCGGCGCTTCTGGGTATACGTCTGGACGCGGTGGTGGTGAACAAAGTGCTGCCGCCGGTGCCGCCGGCCGACGGTGGCGCTCACCCCGCGGTGCAGTGGTATCTGCAGCGTCGCGCGGAACAACTCGACGTGATCGCGGATCTGCGCCGCCGGATGCCGGATGTGCCCGTGGTGATCGCCCATCACAGCGGGCCGGAACCGGTCGGTCCGCGGGCGTTGTCGGCGCTGGCCCAGGCATTGCCCGTTCGTGGCAACCCGCCGGCGGCCGCACCAGACCCTATGCTGAGCGACACGACGCCCGAGCCCGGTAGCGCGACGGGGGAGCCGGAGGTGCGATGGGAGTCGGGCACCGGGCTGGAATCGGTATTCACGCTGCGGATGCGTCTGCCGGTGGTCGACCCGGGCACGCTGCGACTGGGACGAGTGGAGGACGATGTGATCGTGGGAGCGGACGGGGTCCGGCGGCGGCTACGACTGGCGCCGGTATTGCGGCGGTGCACGGTCGACGGCGCCGAACTCGACGGTGAGCACCTCGTCGTGCGTTTCCGGCCCGACCCGGGGGTATGGCCGCAATGACCCACGCCCACGACGACAGTTTCGGCGAATTCGCCCAGGAACTGCGCGCCCTCGCCGAAACCCTGCTCGAACGCGTCGAACCGGCCCTGCGTCGCGCGGCCGCCGACGGCCGCGCATGGGACAGCTGCAGTTGGTGTCCGGTCTGCGCGACCGCGGCACTGGTCCGCGGTGAGCATCACGACGTGGTCGCCGCGGTCGCCGACCACGGCACCGCGATCGTGACGGTGCTGCGCGAGGCGCTGGCCGGCGTGCCGGTCGAACCGCTGCTCCCGGACGACCTTCCGGATGCCGGCGACGCATCGGACGAATCCGATTCCGCGGCAACGGAAGTCGGCGCCGATCCGAGTTCGGAGCGTACGGAGCACGACGGGTGGATCGCGGGCGGGGCCGCCGGGGATGTGTCGGGCGGTGCCGAATCCCGCGGCAGAGGGCCCGAAACGGAAGTGCGTGGCAGTGGTTCCGGTGCCGACCGCCGCGCGAAGGGCGTCCGAGGGGATGTGGGCGCGCGCGGACCCGAACGGGGCGGCGCCGAGGAGACGGCCTCGGGGGCGAAGCCGCCGGCCGACGATCGGGGGAGCAAGGCGCGCCGCGGTGGCCGGCGCGCGGCCGAACGCGCTGGGCGGGGGCGGGATTCGGTCGAGCGACCCGGATACGTTCCCATCCCGGTGCGGATCAAGAAATGACCACTCGGGTCGGACGAGAGACTCCGCTCACCGTCGGCATCGATGTCGGCGGAACGAATATCCGGGCCTCGGTCGTCGACGGGGACGGGGAAGTTCTCGACACCGTGCAAGCGCCCACCCCGCATTCGGCGCACGCGCTCGAGGACGGTCTCGACCGCGCGGTGCGGGAACTGTGCGCGCGCCACGACATCGGGGCGGTCGGGCTGGCGGTCGCGGGCTTCGTCGACGAATCCCGGTCCTCGGTGCGCTTCGCACCGCATCTGCCGTGGGAAGACGCCGAGGTCGCGGGACGGCTCGGACGGCGGCTGGGGTTGCCGGTGATTCTCGAACACGATGCCAATGCCGCGATGTGGGCCGAATACCGGTTCGGCGCGGCCGCCGGCGCGCACAACGGCGTGCTGGTCGCGATCGGCACCGGGATCGGGGCGGCGCTGCTGGTGGAGGGGCGGCTGTATCGCGGAAGTTACGGTGTCGCACCGGAATTGGGGCATCTGCAGGTGGTGCCGCACGGCCGGATCTGCCCGTGCGGCAAACGCGGCTGCTGGGAGCGCTACTGCAGCGGGACGGCGCTGGTCGACACCGCGATCGAAATGCTCGCCACCGATCCGATGCCGTCGACGATCCTGCGGCGAGAGGTGGTCGGCGATCCGGGATCGCTGACCGGGCGGCGGGTCGCCGGCGCGGCCCACGACGGTGATCCGGTGGCGCTGCACGTGATGGCCGATTTCGCCCGCTGGCTCGGGCTGGGACTGGCCTTCGTCAGCGATATCTTCGATCCGGACCTGATCGTCATCGCCGGCGGCGTCAGCTCCTCGGCGCCGTTGTTCCTCGACGACGCGCGCGAGCATTACGCCGCCGCGATCACCGGCGGCCGCCATCGTCCGCTGCCCCGCATCCGCACCACGCAACTGGGGGAGGCGGCGGGCATGATCGGCGCGGCCGAACTCGCGCGCACGGCCCTGGAGACCGGGGCCGCCGAGGGGCGTGCGCAAGCAACCGGCCGCGCCGATTCGGCGGCCGTGCGGCGAGCCCGTTCCACGGCGGGCCGGGAATAGTCCGCCACGGCGGTCCGGGGCAAGCCTCCGGCTCCTCGGTGCCGATGCCGCGCGGTGGAAACCGAATCGGCCACTCTCGTCGTGCTCGTTCGGCGGACGAGGCGTACGGGTGGGGAGCAAATGATCCGCAGCGTCGTGCATCTCGCCGATTCGCTCAACTGCCGGTCGGTTTCGCCCGGCGGAAGCATCTCATGTGTACCCGATTTCACCGATGTGATTGCCGGCATGTGAAATACCTCGTGTGGGGTTGGTCGCAGCAGGTCGGCGACGGTAGAGTCGGTGCCGACGGAGGTGCCTGCGACGAGGCCGGTCCCGTTCGACAATCACAGGGGAAAGGACGCAATGTTCTACTGGCTGCTCAAATTCGTGCTGGTCGGGCCCTTCATGCACATCTACAACCGGCCGAAGGTCGAGGGCGTGGAGAATATCCCCGCCGACGGAGCAGTCATCCTCGCCGGCAATCATCTGTCGTTCACCGACTGGTTGTTCACCCCGTTGCTGAGCCCGCGTCGCATCACCTATCTGGCCAAGGCCGAATACTTCACCACGCCCGGCCTCAAGGGCCGGCTGCAGAAGTTCTTCTTCTCCGGCACCGGTCAGTATCCGATCGACCGCAGCGGCGCCAGCGCCGCCGAGGACGCGCTCAACACCGCTCGCAAACTGCTGAGCGAGGGCCGCATGGTGGGTCTGTACCCGGAAGGCACCCGCTCGCCCGACGGCCGCCTGTACAAGGGCAAGACCGGTGTGGCACGCCTCGCCCTGGAGACCGGTGTGCCGGTGATCCCGGTGGCACTGATCGGGACCGACGAGGTGTGCCCTCCCGGCCCCTTCCGGTGGCGTCGCCGCCGCGTCACCGTGAAATTCGGTGCGCCGATCGACTTCTCCCGCTACGAGGGCATGGGCGGTAACCGCTTCGTCGAGCGGGCCGTCACCGACGAGATCATGTACGAGCTGATGCGGATGTCGGGCCAGGAGTACGTCGACGTCTACGCCGCCAGCCTGAAGAAGGGCGTGCCCTCCGGCAGCCGGCCCGAGGCCGAGCGGATCCCGGAGACCCTCGCGAGCTGACCGCTCGCCCGCTACCTACGTTCTCGGCCCCCGGACGGTTGTCCGGGGGCCGAGTTTCGTCCCGGCGCGAGTCGGTCGCGCGAGAGGTGGCCGCGGCTCAGCGCCGATCGATTCCGGCGTTCGCGCCGCTGCGCCGGAACGCCTCGATGGCTTCGTACTTGGCGAGATTGTGCCGGGCGTCGGCCAGCGCATCGTGCGCGTCGGCCGGAACCGGAGGTAGTTCCGGCCGGCCGTAATGATCCCAGTGCTGGCGCAGCTCGTTGGTGTAGCGCGGCAGGGCCGCCGGCAGATCGACCATCGAACCCCACAGCTGGCAGAACGCCACATGGTCGTAGGCGCCCACCCATGCCCACAATTCCGGCCGCACGGTGGGACGCGGTACCAGGAATTGATAGAGATCGTCGCGAATGCGCTGCCGGCTGCGCCACAGCGGCGAGGAAGGGGAGGGGAGTTTCGGCAATACATTGCGCCGCACCCACTGCCCGGCCCGCTCTGGGTCGAATTCCGTTGACACCGCGTAATATTCCCGACCGTCTTCGCAGACCACGCCGATCGAAATCAGATCGATCGTCACCCCGTCCTCGATGAATTCGCAGTCATAAAAATATTTCACGCGGTAGTGCCCTTTCCGATTCGGCGTACACCGGCGCTCGCGGTGATATCTCGGCCGAACCGCCCGACCCGGCCCCGCGCTCGAGGTTACGGCCCCGCCCGCGCGGGCGTATTCATCGCCCCTACCCTCCGGGTTACCCCGTGATTGCGGAAGGTCCGTATTCTGATCTGGTGAACTGGACCGTCGACGTACCGATCGATCGCTTGCCGGAACTGCCACCGCTGCCTGCCGAGCTCCGTCGGCGACTCGACGCCGCCCTCGCCCGCCCCGCCCTGCAGCAGCCGTCGTGGGATCCCGAGCAGGCTGCCACCATGCGCACCGTTCTCGAGAGCGTGCCGCCGCTGTGCGTGCCCGCCGAGGTCGAGGAGTTGCGGCTGCGACTGGCCGAGGTGGCCCGCGGCGAAGCCTTCCTGATGCAGGGCGGCGACTGCGCGGAAACCTTCGCCGACAACACCGAGCCGCATATTCGCGGCAACATCCGCACCCTCCTGCAGATGGCGGTGGTGCTGACCTACGGCGCGAGCCTGCCGGTGGTGAAGGTGGCCCGGATCGCGGGCCAGTACGCCAAACCCCGTTCGGCCGATGTCGACGCGCTCGGCCTCAAGTCCTACCGCGGCGACATGGTCAACGCGCTGGTCGCCGACGCGGCTCAGCGCGAACACGACCCCTCGCGGCTGGTGCGCGCCTACGCCAACGCCAGCGCCGCGATGAACCTCGTGCGGGCGCTCACCGGCGCGGGGATGGCCGATCTGCACAAGGTGCACGATTGGAACCGCGATTTCGTCGCGCAGTCGCCGGCCGGTGCCCGCTACGAGCAGATGGCCTCCGAGATCGACCGCGGCCTGGCGTTCATGAACGCCTGCCGGGTGCAGGACCCCAGCCTGCAGTCGGCCAAGATCTACTGCAGCCACGAGGCGCTGGTGCTCGACTACGAGCGGGCCATGCTGCGCCTGTCCCGCAATGCCGCGGGCGACCCGGTGCTCTACGACCTGTCCGCGCATTTCCTGTGGATCGGTGAGCGGACCCGCCAGCTCGACGGCGCCCACATCGCCTTCGCGGAACTGCTGGCCAATCCGATCGGCATCAAGATCGGCCCGACCACCACGCCGGATCAGGCCGTGGAATACGTCGAGCGGCTCGATCCCACCAACGAGCCGGGCCGGCTCACCCTCGTCGCGCGGATGAGCAACACCAAGGTCCGCGACGTGCTGCCGCCGATCATCGAGAAGGTGCAGGCCACCGGACATCAGGTGATCTGGCAGTGCGATCCCATGCACGGCAACACCCACGAATCGTCCACCGGGTACAAGACCCGGCACTTCGATCGCATCGTCGACGAGGTGCAGGGCTTCTTCGAGGTGCACCACGCCCTGGGCACGCATCCGGGCGGCCTGCACATCGAGCTCACCGGCGAGAACGTCACCGAATGCCTCGGTGGCGCGCAGGACATCTCGGATCTGGATCTGGAGAACCGCTACGAGACGGCCTGCGATCCGCGCCTCAACACGCAGCAGTCCTTGGAATTGGCATTCCTGGTCGCCGAAATGCTGCGGTGACGGATCGGCCGTAGTGGACGTCGTATTTCGCAATGACGAGGGCCCCTCGCGCGGTGACGGCCGCCCGCGCGGGGAAGGCCCGGCCAGCGCGCAGAGCGCGCTGCGGATCGGCAACGCCGATCGCACCATCCTGCGGTTGCTGCGCGACCGCGACCGCGACGGGATCCCGTCGGAGGTCGTGCTGCGCGACGGCAGTCGCCTGCTGATCTTCAACATCTGCTGGGGCTACGAGATCTCCTGGGGGTTCGACGTGGCTGCGGGCTACGCGCCCGCCGCGGCCGCCGCGCAGATCACCACCAACATCAGCCCGAGTATGGGCGGGGTGCCGGTGGAGGTGTTCACCACCGCCGCGGTGGTCGCGGTCAACGATCCGGAAACCGGTGACCCGTTGCTGGCGGTCGGCTGAATCGCCCGTCCGGGGATCACGCGATCGTGACATGATCCGCAAAAGTTAGCTGTCCGGTTGCTGAACGCCGGAACCTGCACTAGGTTTCCAGGCGTGACACTGCTGCGGCAACAGGCTGTGCGGGATATGTGCTGAGAGGATCGCTATGCAGAGCGCATCGGTAGCCAGGGGATTGCAAACTGCGGGCAGGCCGGTCGCCGCCCTCGCCGAACATGTGCTCGAGATCGATGGTGTCCCGGTCACGATCGTGATCGAACGCCCGGAGGTCGACCGCGCCGGCATCGCGTGGCGCTGCCGGGTGCGGGTGGTGCGCGGCAACGGCCGGCTCGAACTGTCCCAGGTGGTCGGCGCCAGTGCCAGTGCGGTGCTGCGGCAAGCGCTCGACCTGGCCGGTCGGCGGCTGGGGATCAGCGAGGCCGAACTGCTCGGCGGCGCGGATGTGGGCGGTGTACTCGGCTGAGCCCCGATTCAGAACGGCAGGACGGTGAGGGTGATCGTCGATCCGGGCGCCACATTCGCGCCACCGAACGGTGACTGCACCCGGACGGTGCCGCGGTCGCCGCTGAACACCTGATTCAGCACGACCTTGAGGCCCATCCCCTCGAGTTCGGAGCGGGCCGCGGCCGCGTTCTTGCCGATCACATCGGGAACCTGGATGGCGTCGGAGACGATCAGCGTCACCGTCGCACCGGAGAGCACCTGGGTGCCGGCGGCGGGATCGGTGCCCGCGACCTGTCCCGGCTTGATCTTCGCGTCGAAGTCGGTGCGGGTGTCACCGACGGTGAGTCCGGCGGTCTGCAGCATCGCCTTCGCCTCGTCGACGGTCTTGCCGCGCACATCGGGCAGCTTCACCGGCTGCGAACCCTTACTGCGGTAGACCTTCACCTGCGCACCGGTCGGCAGGACCGTGCCGGGCGCCGGATCCAATTGCGCCACCGACCCTTTCGGTGCGGTGCTCGGTTTCTCCCCGCCGTCGACGGGGGTGAGCCCGGCATCGCGGATGAGCTGGTTCACCGTCTTCGTGTCCTGGCCGGGCTGAAACTGCGGCACCTGCGGCTGTCCGCTGGACACCAGGACGGCGACCGTCGACCCCTTCAGCACCTTCGCCCCGGCGGAAGGGTCGGTGCCGACCACCCCGCCGACCGGGATGATGTCGGACGCCCTGTCGCGTACGGTCGTTCCGAATCCGGCGTCCTTCAGCTTCGCGGTCGCCTGTTCGGTGGTCATCCCGGCGATCGCCGGCACCGACGAATAGCGGCCGACGCCCAGCCACCAGCCACCGATACCCAGCAGCAGCGCGAGGACCACCACCACGGCCGCCCAGATCAGCACCCGACGCCGGGATCTGCCGCGATCGGGCACGAACTCCGGCCGATGCGGCGGGGGCGGCGGCTGGTGCGGGCGCTCCGGTTCGGGATCGGGTATCGGATGGGCCGCGGTCATCACCCGGGTGTGGGACGGTTCGGCCGCGAGCCGGGTCGTCGCCTCGGTGACCGGCTGCGGGGTGTGGGTGGGTCCGGCGGCCGCGGCGGGCGTCTGGACGACGCGGTATCGCGCGGACAGATGTTCCGCCGACTCCCGCGGCGCCGGTACCCGATAGTCGGGCAGGTGCAGCGCGGTGGCGATGCGATGCAGTTCGGTGGCCATGTCGGTCGCGTCGGCGAAGCGGTGCGCGGGTTCGCGGGCGGTGGCGTGCGCGACCAGTTCGTCGAATTCCGGTGGTACGCCCTCGATGAACCGGCTCGGGCTCGGCACATCCTTCTCGACCCGCTGATACGCGATCGACAGCGAGGTGTCACCGGTGAACGGCGCACGGCCGGTGAGCATTTCGAAGATCAGGATGCCGAAGGAGTAGACATCGCTGCGGGCGTCGGCATTACCGGCGGTGACCTGTTCCGGTGACAGATACGCCGCGGTGCCGAGGATGACGCTGGCCGAGGTCATATTCGAGCCGGCCACCGCGCGCACCAGGCCGAAGTCGGCGATCTTCACCTCACCGGCGTCGGAGATCAGCACATTCTCCGGTTTGACGTCGCGGTGCAC
The DNA here is from genome assembly GCF_001613505.1 of Nocardia mikamii NBRC 108933. GTDB lineage: Bacteria > Actinomycetota > Actinomycetes > Mycobacteriales > Mycobacteriaceae > Nocardia > Nocardia mikamii. The sequence goes on along the minus strand of NZ_BDCM01000013.1, from coordinate 260,954 downwards.
GAGTCCGGCCGCGTGCGCGACACCGATCGCGCGCAGCACCGGTTCGGCGACCGCGCGCACCGCGTGCGGCGGCATCGGACCGCGTTCGCGCAGCAGTTCGCGCAGGGTGCCGCCCTCGACGAGCTCCATGATGAGGAACGGATACTCCCCGTCGATGCCCTGGTCGTAGACAGCGACCAGCGAGGGATGCTTCAACTTGGCCACCGAGCGGGCCTCGAATTCGAAGCGGGTCAGAAACTGCGGGTCACCGGCGAACTTGGGGTCCATCACCTTGATCGCCACGGGCCGGTCCAGCCGGGTGTCGACTCCCCGGAACACCATCGACATCCCGCCGCGCGCGATCGGCGCGTCGATGCGGTAGCGCCCGTCCAGCATCTGGCCGATCAACTGCTGTCCTCCGAATTTCACCTAGCGGTTGCCGCCCCGTGACGGCACCTCCGATCGTATAGGCGCGCGCCGTCACGGTGCCGATGACGTGCTCACGCCCCCGCGGAAACCGGGCGTACGCCGTATCCGGAACCCGACGGACTACCGTTGTGCAGGTGAGTGCATTTCCCTGCAGCGACGATGTCGTTCCCGAATCGGTGACCCTGCTTCCGTTGCCGGATGTGGCCGAACAACTGGGCATCGCGGTGACCAGAGTGCATCAGATGCTGCGCGATCATCAACTGATCGCGCTGCGCCGTGGCGGTATCGCCGGGATTCCGAAGGACTTCTTCGATTCCTCGGGCGCGGTCGTCAAACCCCTGACCGGCCTCATCACGGTGATGCGGGATGCGAAATATACGAACGAGGAAATCCTCGAGTGGCTGTACACCGAGGACGACACCCTGCCGGGCCGTCCGATCGACGCCATCCACGGGCCGCTCGCCCGCGAGGTCGTCCGCCGGGCCGCCGCCGAACCGTTCTGAGCCGGGCGGCGCGGGGCGCAGAGTTCGGCCGTTCAGCGGAGTGATCGCCGCGTGAGGTAGTCCGCCGTGGCGGTCATGCCTGCGAGATTCGGGTGATACGAGCGTCGAAGCCACGCTGGGAGCGGGAGAGAATGTCGGCGGTCGTCGCTCCGGAACAGGTCACGTCCACGAGGTCCGATCCCAGTGCCGCCGCCAGTTGATGCGGATGGTTCCGGCCCGAGCGCGCGCACCGGGCGTCGGCGACCGGCGTGATCCCCGGGCCCGCGGCATACGAACTGCCCAGTGCCACATAGTGTCCCGGGCGGTCGGCGTTCGCTCCGGCAGGTCCGGCGGCGAGCATCGCGGCCGCGACGCATGCGGCGGCCACCCATGTTCCGATCCGGTATATCCGAGCAGAACCGCGTGAAAACATCGTCGTCCCCTTGGTCCGCGCGCTGGGCTCACCCGAGAGGCATTCGCCCGCGTCATGATGTCACACGCCGCGAACGGGCCGGGGCGGTCGGGGGCGGTTCCGTTCGGCGCTGAGCCGAAGGCCGCACCTCGACGGCGAGTACTTCTCGGGCAGCTGTGCCGAGTGCGTCCTCCGCGTGGCGTTCGACGCTACCGATGGCCGGCGGTGCGATGAGTGCGGTCAGGCGTGTGGTGCGGTCGGCTGTGCTGTGCGAAAAGCGCGGGTAGCCACGGGGGGCAGAGACGGCGCCGGATTCCTCGGCCGGCGCAGCCCGGAACCGGCCTCGGTGATCGCGACGCGCAGCCGCCGCGTGGTGGGAACCGTTGCGCGGCGGTCGAAGACGGCGTAGTCGTGGCGCTCGATCTCGTCGAGGATCCCGCCGTACAACACGGCCGCGGTGCGAATGGCCGGTCGCACCCGCGGCCGGAGCAGATCGATGCCCGGCGCGGCGGTGCGATAGACCGCGCGGTTGACCGCGATCAGATGTGCCAGGGCGCGGCGCACCCGCGGATCGGTCCGGCCGGTGCGCCGGCAGTGGGCGAGCAGAGCGGCGTCGACGCCGAACGCCGCGAGTGCGTCACCGGGAAGATAGATGCGCCCGCGATCGAGGTCTTCGGCGACATCACGCAGAAAGTTCGTGAGCTGGAATGCCTCACCCAGCGCGGCGGCCGCAGGTTCGGCCTCGGCCACCGGCACCACCGTGCCCAGAACCGGGAGCAACTGCAGGCCGATCGCCGCCGCCGAACCGCGCATGTACTCCCGCAATTCGCCCATATCCGCATACCGATTCCGGAACAGCGCGCTCCCCGGCACATCCATCCGCATCGCGTCGAGGAACACCCGGAAGTGTTCGGGCGCGATGCGATAGCGGGCGATGGTGTCGACGAGGGCGGTGAGTACCCGGCCGTCGATCTCCGCGCCGCCGGGGAGACGGCACTCGGCCTCCGTTGTGCCGGTCACGGCCCGGCCGGCGGCGACGCCCGCCTCGGTCAGCGCGGTATGGAGCTGCGTATCGATCCGGTCGAGCCGCGACGCCGCTGTGCGATCGGCGGTTCCGGGAACGGGCGCGACCTGGCCCCTGTCGTGTTCGACATCCGCGGAGGCGACATCGCCTGCCCTCGAACGCTCGGGACCGGGCCCGTCGAAACCGCCCGTATCCCAGGTGTTTTCGGCATGATCCACGACGTCGTCGACCACCCGTGCGAACGCGTAGAGCGCGTGCACCGCGGCCCGTCGCGGTGGGGACAGCAGGCGAGTGGCCAGGAAGTAGGTGCGGCCGTGTTCCGCCGCGATGGCCCTGCAGTGCCGGTATGCGGCCGCCAGTCCGGCGTCGGGGCCGCGGCCGGTCATTGCTTGGGTCTGCCCGAATCGGCGCGCAGCCGCAGCGGATCCACCTTGCGCAGCGACAGCGCCGCCACCACGGCGACGAAGGTGGCCGCCGCGACGTGCCAGACGTTGTACAGCCCGATCGAGCCGCCCGGCTGGAACACCAGCATCAACCAGGTGCACAGCCCCACCAGGATCATCAACGTGGTGGTGGACATGGCGAAGCCGGCGGCCAGTGCCAGCGGCCACGAGTAGTACCAGGGCAGCGCCGCGGGGGAGAGGATCACGATCGCGACGAAGGCGATGAGGATGCCCATCACCGCATCGCGTTCGGAGCTCTTGTAGCGCCACCAGGTCCACGCCAGAATGGCGACCAGCGCGAGCGCGCAGAGTCCGCGCGTCCACACCAGCACCTCACCCAGATTCAGCGGCGTGACCCAGGTGACCATGTGCGCCATGATCGTCGGCAGCGAGAGCCAGTTGATGATCTTCTTCGAGCCCGACAGCGCGGTCAGCCAGCCGATCCCGACACCCGCGGCCGCGGAGGCGGCCACGAAGACCACCGCGAACACCGACACGCCGAGGCCGCCGATCTTGACGAAGGTGCGAATCGGATGCGGCAGCGGTCCCTTGTTCTCCGCGGCTCGCCGCTCGCGTTCGTGAATCATCCAGATCCACACCAGGAACGGCAGCGCCACACCGGCCGTCGCCTTGATCGCGACACCGATCGCGACCACCACGATGCCGGCCGCGTGATGCCGCTCCAGCACCAGGGCGATGCCGGCGGCCATCAGGCCCACCATGAGCATCTCGTTGTGCACGCCGCCGATCAGGTGGATCAGCACCAGCGGGTTGAGCACGGCCAGCCACAGCGCCACCGTCGGCTTGCCACCGAGGTGTTTGGTCATATGCGGGACGGCCCACATCATCAGGGCCAGGCCCGGCAGCATGACCAGGCGCATCGCGATGGTGCCGGCCACCACGTTGTCACCGGTGATGCTGGTGATGGCCTGCCCCATGAGCAGGAAGATCGGACCGTAGGGTGCGGTGGTGGTGGTCCACACCGGGCTCACGTTGTCCAGCAGCACACCGGGATTCACCACCGGGCCGACCTTGTAGGGGTCGAAACCGTCGCGCAGCAGTGCGCCCTGCGCCAGATACGAGTACACGTCCTGGCTGAACATGGGCACGGCGAACAGCAGCGGCAGAATCCAGATGCCGACGATCACCCGCAATTCGTTCAGCGTCACGGTGCTGCCAGGACCGCGGCGCGCGCCGGTGCCGATGGTGATGCGCCCCAACCGGACCCAGGCGATGATCATCGACAGCACACCCAGCCACACCACGATGGTGGCCAGCGCGTAGCCGTGGCCGAATCGCAGCCACGACAGATGTGCCGCTTCCAGCAGCGGATCGCTGCGGCGCACCGCGCCGGCGCCCAGGCCGCCGAAGGTGATCAGGACCGCACCCCAGAAGCCGAGCAGGGCGGCGTGTCCCTCGGGGCTGCGGAAGAAGTCACCGGCCCAGCGGACCCACCAGCGCACGGTGTGCACGGCCGGTTCGGGGACCGGCACGGCGGTCACCGGCACCGTGGTAACCGTGCTGGTCACCGGTGCTGTCACGGGGGCAGTGTCCATATCGGGGGTCGGCATGGTTCGTCTTCCCCCCGGGAATGTCGGTGCGGTGCGGAACCGCGGGAGTGGTCAGTTCGCGGGCCAGTTTAACGGTTTGCGGGCAACCCTAGCGCGCCGGTCGGCGCCGTGGGAGCGTCGGCGTGCCCGAAGGCGCCGGTAATGCGTTCGGCGGCCAGTTTTCCCGACAGCAGCGCGGTCGGCACGCCGACCCCCGGTGTGGTGCCGCATCCGGCCAGCACCACGTTGGCCGGGGTGCGGGCGAGGTTGCGGGTGCGGAACGGGCCGGTCTGGCGGAACAGGTGCGCGGCCGAGAAGGGCGTTCCGGCGATCATGCCCTGCTCGTGCCACGTCTGCGGCGTGTCGAGGTGATCGACGGTGAAATGCTCGGCGATTCCCCGGTAACCGCGCTGTTCCAGCACGGCCAGCAGTTCGCTCAGGTACGCCGGTCCCAGACGCGGCCAATCCAGCGGCGCGGCATCGAGATTCGGGCACGGGGCCAGCACGGACAGCGGTTCGTAGCGGCCGGTGGCCCGATCGACGAACTGGCCGGGATCGCTGAGCGCGGGCCGGGTGATCAGCAGCGACGGATCGCTCATCAGTCGCCCGCGGCCGCGCCGGGCGGCGATTTCGGCGAAGGTCTCGTCCCAGGCCCGGCCGAAATCGATGGTGTGGTGAGCCTGGAGCGGCCATTGCGCCGCCACCTCGGCCGGGATGGTGCCGTGCGCCACCACGGCGGAAGGGGCCGCCCGCAACGGGCGGCGCCGGTGAATGCCGAAGCGGCTCAGCGAGCCGAGGTCGGCGGTCAGGATCACCGCATCGCAGTCGAAGCCGCGCCCGTCCGTCGTGCGGACCCGCCGGGCGCGCCCGGCGCGATAGTCGATACCGCTGACCTCGCAGTTCAGTTCCAACTGCCCACCGGCAGCGGTGAACGCCGCCGCCAGCGTCGCGGTGATCGCCCGCATGCCGCCGACCGGGAAGTAGACGCCCAGCGAGGTGTCCATATGCGGAATCGCACCGTAGACGGCCAATGCCTGCGCGGGTGCGGTCCCGGCGTAGAGGGCCTGAAAGGTGAACAGCCGCGCCAACTTCGGATCACCCAGGATGCGCTGGACGCGCGGGCCGAGCCGGCCGAAGGCGCCGAGGCGCACCAGTTCCCACAGGGCCGCGCGCTTGCCGGGGATGCGGACCATGTCGAGCGGGGAATCGAAATTGGTGTCCATGAACTGGTCGTAGGCGCCGGCGTAGATCCGGGCCAGCCAGTCCCGCAGGTCCAGATAGCGTTGTGCGTGTGCGGGCCCGCACACGCGCCCCACCTCGGCGGCCATCCGCTCCGGATCCGCGTAGACGCCGATCACACTGTCGTCGGCGAAGCGCGCCTGATAGGCGGGATCGAGGCGGTGGATCCGCAGTCCGTGGGCCGTGGCATCGGTGCCGACCGCGGCCAGCGCCTCGTCGATCAGCCCGGGCAGGGTGAGAACCGTTGCCCCGGAGTCGATCTCGTAATCCGGACCGCGGTACACGCCGACCCGCCCACCCGGATGATCGGCGCGTTCGAGCAGGGTGACCCGGCGCCCGGCTCCGGTCAGATGGAGCGCCGCGGCCAGCCCGGACAGGCCGGCGCCCACGACGACGATCCGATCGCACTGTCCGGGAACGGTTTTCATGCCACCCGCCTGGTCGCGGCCAGTGCCATCGCCCGCAGCCGGTCGCCGGCCTCGGGGGTGACCGAACTCGCCGCCAGCGCGCCGAGGCCGCGGTCGGTGAGTTCGGTGATGCGGCGCTCCACGTCGTCGACGGCGCCGAGTCCGGTGATGAGGTCGCGCAACCGGGTCACCTGTTCGGGGGCGAGGTCGGTGCCCAGCGAGGAGCGCAGCAGCCGCGCCGCCGCGGGATCGGTGGCGTCGGCGCGGCGCAGCGCCTCGGCGACCAGGACCGTGCGCTTGCCCTCGCGCAGGTCGTCACCGGACGGTTTGCCGGTGACGGCCGGATCGCCGAAGACGCCGAGCAGGTCGTCGCGCAGCTGGAAGGCGATGCCGATATCGGTGCCGAACTCGCGGTAGGCGGCGATCAGTTCCGGATCGGCACCCGCCAGTGCCGCGCCCAGATGCAGCGGCCGCTCCACGGTGTAGGCGGCGGTCTTGTACCGGTTGATCCGCAGCGCGGCGGCCACCGAATCGTCGGCGCCGGCCTCACCGTGCACGTCGAGCAGCTGACCGCCCATCACCTCGGTGCGCATCGCCGCCCAGACCGGGGCGAACCGGGCCCGGGCGGCGGCGTCCAATCCGGCCGCGGCGACCATGTCGTCGGCCCACGTCAGCGCCAGATCGCCGATCAGGATCGCGACGCTCACGCCGAAATGCGCCGAATCGCCACCCCAGCCCCGGTCGCGGTGGCGATGTTCGAAGTCCACATGCACGGTCGGGAAGCCGCGCCGGGTGCGGGAGGAGTCGATGATGTCGTCGTGGATCAGCGCGCACGCCTGCACCAGTTCCAGGGCCGCGCACGCGGTCAGCACCGATTCGGCCTGTTCGCCGGTCGGGTCGCCGCCCGCGCCGAGCCATCCGGTCCAGGCGAACGCCGGCCGGGTCCGCTTGCCGCCGCGCAGCACGAAATCCTCGAGGGCGGCCGTGGCGGAGATGACGACCGGCCCCAGTTCGGCGACCAGTTCGCGGCGGCCGGCGAAGAATCCGGTCAGCGCCTGTTCGACCGCGCGCACCAGCGCCGCGGAGTCGTTCGGCGCCGGACGTGCCGGGCTGGCCGGACCAACGGACAACGCAACCTCCAGATAGTTCGTCGTATCGGCGAGCCGATACCGGGTACGCCGGAGGCATATCCGGCGTACCGAGGATGTGGCCGGTGAGACCTGCGTCTGCACCGGCGACGGCTGCGGCTGTCCCGCCGATTCCCTCCGGCCGGCCATCGCGAACGGGTTCGCGTCGCGGCGCCTGCCGGACCACCGTGAACCTTACTGCGTCGGTTCCGTCGCCCGACAGCGCCGTAGCCGGTACCGCGTCGCATCGGACGCGGGAGATCGAGGCCGGCCGGCCGGTCCGTGCGCGACCGGCACGCGGCGCCCCGGGGTGACCGGTCGACAGATCGCGGGCGGGTGGGGACCGCCGCCACGGGGTCGTCGGAGCGAACGGTGGCCACACAGCGACGCACAGCTCCCGCGCGAGGCGCACCAGCGGCTGGACCGGCGCGGATCCGGACCGGGCGGCCCGTCGAGCGAGGGTGTCCTACTACACTGGACCGGTGAGTTTCGACAACGTACGGGGACGATCGACCCCAGGCCGACCTTCCCGGACGCCGTCCGGAACTCCCTCCGTGGTGGGGCAGCTGGGCCGCCGCCCCGACGGCACCGTTCCGTTCTCGGTCGAATTCAATCCGCCCCGCGACGCGGCCGCCGAGGCGCGGCTGTGGCGCGCCGCCCGTGAATTCGAGCGGATGCATCCGGCGTTCGTGTCGATGACCTACGGTGCGGGCGGATCCACCCGCGATCGCACCGCGCGCATCACCGGGCAGCTGGCCCGCGAGACCACACTGCTCACCGTCGCGCATCTGACCGCGGTCGGGCACAGCGTCGCCGAACTGCGGTCCATCGTCGGCAGCTACGCCGACGCCGGCATTCGCAACATGCTCGTGCTGCGCGGCGACCCGCCGGGCGATCCGCTGGGGGAGTGGCGCAAACATCCCGACGGGGTCGAATACGCCGAGGAACTGGTGCGCATGGTCTGCGAACTCGGCGACTTCCACGTGGGCGTGGCGTCGTTTCCGCAGGGCCATTACCGATCCCCCGACCTGGACCACGACACCCGCTATCTGACCGCGAAACTGCGTGCGGGAGCGGAATATTCGATCACGCAGATGTTCTTCGACGTGGAACACTATCTGCGCCTGCGGGATCGGGTCGCGGCCTACGACGCCGAACAGGGCGCCAAGCCCATCATTCCCGAGCTGATGCCGATCACCTCGCTGCGCACGGTGCAGCGCGCCGAGGAACTGTCGGGCCGGCCGCTGCCCGCGCGGGTCATGCAGCGGCTCGAGCAGGCGGCCGGTAACGATCCGGAGGCCAATCGTAACGCGGTGCGCGCGGTGGGCATCGAGATCGCCACCGAGATCGCGCAGCGGCTGATCGACGAGGGCGCGCCCTGCCTGCATTTCATCACCCTGAACTTCGCCAAGGCGACCACCGAGGTGCTCACCAACCTCGGTTATACGGTGACCCCGGCGGCCGTCAGCGCCTGATCGGCGTTTCGCGGGCGAGTTGCCGCGCATTCGCCTCCACCGGCGGTACCCTCTCGTGCACCGTGACGACGCGGAGGTTCCCGAGCCATGCTGTGCGGCCCGGCGGACCGACCCTGGTGCGGATGTTCCGCCGAACTCAGGAGAACCCCGATGGCCGTGGTGACCAGTCTCGTCCGTCTTTCCGCAGCGCTCACCGTGACCGGTGCGCTGACCTTCGCCGGCGCCGCCGCCGCGACCGCCGCCCCGCCCGACCCCGCCGCCACCATCGCCGCCCTGGGCCAGAACCCGGCGGCGGCGACGGATTTGCTGTCCGCGTATCAGACGGCGGTCGACTCGCTGAAGCAGCTGGGCATCCAGCCGTTCCTGTATCCGTCCGGGTCGGCGTTCTGCCAGGACGGCAGCACCCTCGGGCTCGTCCCGGCACTGGCCGGTGCGGTGCCCGGGCCGTGGCCCAAACTGGCGGTGCCGGTACCCGGTCTGGACCTGTCCGCGGTGAAGGCGGGCCAGACGATGTTCGCCTTCGTCCCCTACGGCATGGGTCCCGACGGCGCCGACACCACCGGTATGCAGGTGGCCTGGCTGAACGTGTCCAACGGCCGCGGCGGATTCGCCGCCATGGGCCCGCTGTCCCAGGTCGTCGGTTCGATGGTGCCGCCGAATCTGCCGCCCGAGGTGCGCCCGGCGTTCGAACAGGCGATCCGCAACTTCTTCCTGGCGTCGTTGCCGGTCGGCGGGGTGCGCGCGGTGCCGGTGGACACCGGCTCCGGAACGGTGCTGGCGGCGGTGTTCGGCACGGTCCGCAACGGCGCCAACACCTGCATGTTCCTGCCGACGGTCGGCGTCACCTCGGTGCCCTGAGTTCGGTGCGCCCGGGCCGGGAGCGGCCCGGGCCGTCCGGAACCGGGCGTCCCTTCCAGCGCAGCGCGCCGCGCCGATGCAGCAACCACGACCGGCCCGACAGCCACAGATACGCGCCGATCGACACCGGATGTGCCAGCGCCGCACCGAGATCGGCGCCGCGCGGGCCCGTCCCGGATTCCAGTGAGCGGGCCAGCAGCCGGCTCGCGACACCCAATCCGTAGCCGGTGACACCTGTCCGCCGGATCCGGCCGCGGCCGAGCAGCGCCGCGAGGGCGGGTAGCACGTACGCGATCGCGGCGACCGTATCCACCGCCACCGCACCGGCCGGGCCGCCGTAGGCCGACCACAGCCAGCGGGTGTAGCCGCCGTCGACTTCGGCTGCGCCCCGGTACATCCGAGTACTCGCCAGCGTCCCCGCCGCCACCAGCACGGTGCGATGTCCGGCGCGCCGCAGCGCCCGCGCCAGCGCCAGATCCTCGGTGATCGAACCGGCCACCGCCGCATGCCCGCCCACCGCGCGATAGGCCGCGGCGTCGAAGACGAGGAACTGCCCGCACGCCACCGCGGTCGAGGGCCGCAGGCTGCGATCGGCGAGCCGCACCGGCAGCGTCGTGGCCCACGACCAGCACAGCAGCGGCTGCACCAGCGCCTCCGCGAGCGATCCGGCCCGCTGATACGGCCACGGCGACACCGAACCCGCACCGCTGCGGCGTAATTCGCTCACCGCGGCGGCGATCGCCTGCGGGCGCAGCCGCACATCGGCGTCGAGGAAGATCAGGGCACCGGGCGGCGGGCCGGCCGTGACGCCCGCGAGTTCGGCCAGGCGCGCGCAGGCCGCGGTCTTACCGGTCCATCCCGGTTCGGGGTCGGTGTCGGCGGCGACCACGGTGAATCGGTCGTCGTCACCGATCGCCTCGACGGCGGCCGGGAAGGTGCCGTCGGTGGATCCGTCGTCGAGAATCCAGATCCGCATGCGCGAAACACCTTGCTGAGCACGCAGATCCGCGATCAGCCGCGGTAGGCGAGTGGCTTCGTCGCGGGCCGGGATCGCGATGATCACCGGCTCGATCACCGGTGTGGTGCCGGCCCGCAGCCGCCGCATGGCGAGCCGGTTCACCAGGGCCACCGCACATCCCGCACCGGCCACGATCGCGCCCGCCGTGACGATCGGCTCGACTACCGACCGCGCGCCGCGCGGCGTCATGTGACCTCTCCCGGCGGCTGCGCCGAGGCGGCGGGGGACGGTGCTCGCGAGGCCCATCGTGGTCCGGATCAGGCGTCCTGCTTCACCTGCGGACGCCACGGCGGCGTGGGATTGCGATTCAGATATGCCAGCACCGCGACCATGGCGGCCACGGCGAGGGTGATGCCGCCGACGATTCCGGCCCATCCGGCGAAGGAACGGGTGTTCGGATCGGCGTAGCTGACCTCGGCGCGCACGGTGCTCACATCGCCGGCCGGAAGCTTCCAGGAGACCGTCGAATCACCCTGCCGGGTGCCGTTGGTGGTGGCCACCCGGGCCGGGAACGCGACGGTGAACTGCACGTCGGAACCTTGCGGCGGAACGGATTTCAGGTCGACCCGGCCGGTGAGCGTCACCTTGTCGCCGGTGCGGATGAACTGCAGGTTGAACATGCCCTGCGTCTGATCCGACAGCGCGCCCAGTTGCTGCACCTCGCCGAAGGTCAGGTCGTCGAAGTAGACCTGGCTGCCGACGTAGCCGTCCTGGCTGTAGGGCTCGACCCGGATCTTCGCGGCCAGCGTCTCGGGCGCCTTCAGCTCGGGGCCCTTGTCCTTGTCGTTGGCCGGGATCACGGCGGCCACCAGATGGCCGGACACGCGGTCGTTCGAGGACACGCCCATCGATACCTGGACCCGCAGGCAGCCGGTCAGCAACGGCGCCAGCAGCAGCGCCAGCAAGGCTACGGACCAGAGGCGACGACGCCGGGTTCGCCGCGGCGTGTGGGTCGACTCTGGCATCGATGGTGTCGGACTCGGCTGCACGGCACACATCGTGCCATGAGCCGCTGTGATCGTCGGCACGCGACGGGCGTTTACGGCGGCGCGGGCAGACGCCCGCGGTCTCGAGCCTGCCGCAGCACCCATACCGCCGTGGGTACGGCCACCACTCCGAGGCCGATCAGGCCGTACCCCGCGGACGCGGGCAGATCCAGGAACACCGCATGGGCCAGCGCCGATCCGAACCAGGTCCACAACAGCACCGCGATCGGCACCGCCGGTCCAGCGCCGCGCGGGGCGCAGCGGCGTTCGAGTGTGGCGAGCAGCGTCGCCATCAGGGCGCCGACGGCGAACCAGCCCAGGTAGTTCGTATACGGGATATCGCCGATTCCGGGCAGGCCCGGATGGGCCGAACACCAGGTCCACTGCCCGTCGGCCACCATCTGCGGGTCGAGGTAGAGGTCCCAGCCCACCGCGCCCACGGCGGTCGCCACGACGCGGGTGACGGTGTGGCGGCACAGCAGCCCGGTCGCCACCCAGATCGGATAGAGCCCGCCGACCCAGGCCACCGGTACGACCAGCGGCACCTGCGCGAGATCGGGACCGAGCCGGCCGTGCGCGTAGTGATAGCAGCCGAACGGGAAACCGCTTGCGGTACCGATCATTTCGGCGACCGCGCCGACGCCGCCGACGATCACCGCATACCCGGCCGCCCAGCCGATGCCCCGGGCCACCCGGGCGTGCAGCAGCGCGGTGGCCGCCGACAGCGCGACGATCAGGATCGTCACCCGATCTCGCGCCGAGCCGTCGGTGAGGGGATAGGCGATCTGCGCCGCGACCCAGGCCACGGCGGTCACCGCCGGCCACTCCCGCGCCGTCATCGCCGCGCGAAACGGCCGCGGCGCAGCGAGCGCAGCACCAGCCCCGCCGCGGTACGCCCGCTCGCTCCCGACACCCCGCCGCCGGGGTGGGTGGAGGCCCCGGTCAGAAACAGCCCGGGGGCACCCGGCACCTTCTGTCCGGACAACTCCGGAATGGGCCGCCAGAAGAACATCTGATCCATCGACATCTCGACATGCATGACGTTGCCGCCGATCAGCCCCAGCTCGCTCTCCAGATCGGCGGGGGTCTGCACATACCGTTGCCGCACCGAATCGGCGAAACCCGGTGCGTAGGAGTCGACTTCGGCGATGATGCGGTCGGCCTCGCGCTCACCGTGCGCGCGCCAGTCGCTGCCGTCGGCGAGCCGGTACGGATGCCACTGCGCCCACAGCGACAGCTGATGTTCGCCGGGTGGCGCGATCGTGGGGTCGAGCGCGCTGAAACTCATCGCCAGCACCACCGGACGAGGCGGCAGTTCCCCGGCCAGCGCGGCGGCGTGGGCGAGTCGCAACTGCCGCCGATCGGTCACCAGCAGCTGCAGCCCGCGCGTCGACTCCTGCCGGGTGGCGCCGGGGTATGCCGGAAGGGCGGTGGTGGCGGCCCGCACCACCATGCCGATACCGGGCCCGACGCGGATGCGACGCCGCCAGTCTTCGACAACGGTGTCGTCGAATCCGCCGCGCCGCAACAACTCCAGCGTGGTCAGCACGTGTGTGCCGGAAATCACGGTGCGGGCGGACAGGTTGCGGCCGGCTGCCGTGCGCACCCGCCAGCCGTCGCCCGAGCGGCGCAGCTCGGTCACCTCGTCACCGGCGGAGACGGTTCCGCCGTCGGCGCGCAGCCGCGCCACGAGTGCCGTGGTGAGCGCGCCGCTGCCGCCGACCGCGCGGCCGGGCGGGAGCGTATGCATCAGCGCGGCGAAACCGGCCATCGGCGCGGTGCCGGGTTCCGACATCGGCGGCCCGGACTGCGCGCCGAACCAGGCCAGCGCCGCCTTCAGCCGTTCGTCGTCGAACCAGCTGTCCAGCAGGGCGTCTCCGGACTGCAGGAATTCCCGCGACAGCGCGCTGCCGCCGCCCCGGGCGTCCAGGCCCCAGAACGCGCGCAGGAACCGGCCCGGCGTCGGCGCACCACCGAACGCCCGCATCACCCGCTGGGCCCGCGGTCCCCAGGTGCGGACGAACCGCCGGTAGGCCTCGGCCTCGCGGGGACCGCAGGCCCGTTCGATCGAGGCGCAGGTGCGGTCGACATCGCGATGGAAGACGATCGGCTCAGCGCCGGAACCCACCGGTGCGGGTGCGAAAGCCCAAGGGTCGCAGTCGATGTAGCGCAGCCCGAACTTCTCCAGCTCGAGTTCCTCGATGATGCCGGTGTGGCGGATCATGATGTGTGCCGAGGAACCGCGGTCCACGAGATGACCAGGGAAGCGCTCGACAGTCGACACCGCGCCACCGAGCACCTCGTCGCGCTCGAGGACCTCCACCGGATGTCCCGCCCGTGCCAGATAGCAGGCCGCGACCAGTGCGTTGTGGCCGGAGCCGAGGATCAGTGTCGTCACTGCTCGGGCGTCCGCAGCGGTAGCCGGCGGCCGAGGACGGCGAAGCGCCGGGTATCACCGGAGAAGACGAAATGCCGGACCACATCGGTGAATCCCTGCCGGCGATACAGCCGCCAGGCGCGGTTGGACTCGCGGTCGACCTCCGGCGTGGACAGCAGCACCGCCGCCTCCGTGCGCTGCTCGAGCAGCCGCACCAGCAGGGTCTCGCCGATCCCGCGCCCCTGGGCGGAGGGATGGACGTGCAGTTCGGTGAGTTCGAAATAGTCCGACAGCAGGGCGCGCGCGGTCTGCTCCGGCCAGCCCGAGCGGCGCATTCCGGTGTGCACCTGCTGATGCCACCACTGGTGCGGCGCACCGCGATAACCGTAGGCGATCGCGACGATCGGCGCGGTGCGCAGATCGACGTGGCCGCTGTCGTCGGGGACCACCGCGGCGACGGCCTGCCAGCCGGGCCGGGTGGTGTGCTCGGCCCACATCGGGGCGCGGTGGTTTTCGGTGCCGCGTGGATAGTCCATCGCCGCGACGTACACGGCGAGGGCGTCGTGCAGCCGGTGGCGCAGCGTCGCGGCCGAGAGGTCGACGACGACGGGCGCGGGGGTGTGGCGGGGCCTGACGGCGGTCATGTGCGGGGTGCCATATCTTCGGGGCCGTCTCTGTCTGTCGAAGGTTCTGTGGTCTGGAAGGCGGACGTCGGATTCGGGGGTCGGACGGGGGTGCGGGGTCCCCATCCAGGGTGCGCGGCTCTCGTTCGGCGCGAAAGTCTGTCGGTGGTCGTCTCTATATTCACATTCAATTGAAACGTTCGAATACCTGTTCGGTTCGGCACGGTCGACCGGGCCGGTATGCGAAATGTGGAGGTGTCGAGATGGCTGGTCGGATGGACGATCCGCGACGTGCCGGCCGGGCGGGCGGTCTGCTCGACCGGGCGGACACGATGGTGCAGCAGGCCTGGGCCGAACCCGACCCGAGCGAGCGGCTGCGCAGCGCGTATCTGGCGGCCCTGCGCGGCGCCGGGGCGGTGCTGGCGGCGACCGGGGCCGACCGGGCGCCGCGGGCTCGCTCCCGTAACGCGTGGGTGCTGATGCAACAGGCCGCCCCGGAATTCGTCATGTGGTCGGACTACTTCAGTTCCTTCTCCGAAACCAGAGCGGCGCTCGAGGCCGGACTCGACCGCGCGATCAGCGATACCCAGGCCGACGAGTTCGCCTCTCGGGTGGAGGCATTCCTGCGCGATGTGGAGGATGCGCTGGCGATTACCGCGGCCCGATTGCGTCCCGCGCCGGGCTGGCTCGCCGACGGCACGGCGTGAACATCGGCGAGTAGGTGGTAGCGCACTGATCGAACTCGTATCATTGGTGGCAGTAGCCGCCAAGGTCGGCTACTTGTCGTCTACCCGGAGACGACAACCAGGACCTAGTGCCGGGGGAGGTACCGTGCCACTCTCCGAGCACGAGCAGCGCATGCTCGAACAGATCGAGAGCGCGCTCTATGCTGAGGACCCAAAATTCGCCTCGACCGTGCGTGGTGGTCGGCTTCGCTCTGCCACCGGAAGACGCAGGCTTCAGGCGGCCGCGCTCTTCGTCCTCGGCCTCGTTCTTCTCATCGCGGGAATCGCCCTGCCCGTCAAGCCCGGCGGATTCCCCATCATCAGCCTGCTCGGCTTCATCGTGATGTTCGGCGCGGGTGTGTTGTTGTTGCTGGGCGGCTCGGGTATGACCAAGAGCGGCCGGGGCGGCGGCGACGCCTCCTCCGGCCCCGGTGGTGTTCCCGGCCGTGCGGCAAAGAGTAAGCAACGCAAGGCCGGTGGCTTCTCCGCCCGCATGGAAGATCGGTTCAGGCGCCGCTTCGAGCAGGACAGCTGAGCCTGCGCTCGCGCCCTGGAGGCGGTGGCGGGCGATCGAATGTGGTTGCGCGATGATTGCCGTGCCCGGCACCGAGTAGCCGACAACTGAACAACCGCGAACGACACGCCGTGATGTGCGGCGTGTCGTTTTCTTTTCGCGAAGTGATCCGGATCGCGTTCACGCTGCGCCGGATTCGTCGCCCCCCGCCGTTCCCCACCTTGCCCCACGCCCGGCCCCCACTCTCACCCACCGCCCGGCGGGGCGGCTCCCAGCTGCGGGTTTGCTGATGGTTGTCGGACGGACCGCCTCGCCGGCGGCGCGTGTCGGGGGAACTCGACGAAATCTCCCCACCGCGGTGATAGCTGGGCTGACCTGCTCGATCCCCGAACCGGGGACCGAGATCACCGCGGCTTTCGATTGAAAGTGGGGGAAAGTGGGGTAATGTGGAGCGCGCACTGATAAGAGCCGATCAGACGAGGTGATCGAGCGGGAGGTGTCGAGACTGTGTTTCTCGGTACCTACACGCCTCGGCTGGACGACAAAGGGCGACTGACGTTGCCTGCGAAGTTTCGCGACGAGCTGGCGGGAGGGTTGATGGTCACGAAAGGTCAGGACCACAGCCTTGCCGTCTATCCCAAAGAAGAGTTCACCGCCCTGGCGCGGCGAGCCGCGGCGGCGTCCCGAAGCAACCCGCAGGCAAGGGCTTTCGTTCGTGCCTTGGCGGCGTCCACGGACGAACAACGTCCCGATGGGCAGGGCCGGATCACGTTGTCGGCCGAACATCGCCGCTACGCGAACCTGTCCAAGGACTGCGTGGTGATCGGCTCGGTCGATTTCCTCGAGATCTGGGACAAACAGGCGTGGGATTCCTACCTCGCCGAGCACGAGGAGGACTACTCGCTGGCAGGAGACGAGTCGCTGGGCGGAATTTTCTGATCCGAGACAGGCGAGTGCCCTGCGGCCTCTGCCCGGCACGGACCCTGACGTACTTCCCCAACGCCAGGTGCCGTGTTCGGTCAGAGACCCCGGGGCATTGGCTGTCCACTCGTTAGGCCATCCACCCGTCGCAAGCACCGTGAGCCAGGATCCGGGAGGTCGAGGTGAATCATGACAGCGACCGCCCCCGCCATGTTCCGGTTCTCTTGCGTCGTGCTGACGAAATCCTCGGTCCCGCACTGGAATCCGGCGGAGTCCTGATCGACGCCACGCTCGGTTTGGGCGGGCATGCCGAACATTTCCTGCGGACCTATCCCGCGATCCACCTGATCGGGCTGGACCGCGATACCGAGGCGCTGCGCCTGGCGGGCGAGCGGCTCGCGCCCTTCGCCGATCGAATCACGCTGGTGCACACCAGATATGACGGCTTGCCCGGCGCCCTGCGGCAGGCCGGACTGCCGGAACGCGGTTCGGTGCGCGCGGTGCTGATGGACCTCGGTGTGTCCTCGATGCAGCTCGACGAGGCCGAGCGGGGATTCGCCTATTCGGTGGACGCTCCGCTGGACATGCGGATGGACCCGACCTCCGACCTCACCGCGGCCGATGTGCTCAACACCTACAGTCACGGGGACCTGGCCCGGATCCTGAAAACCTATGGCGAGGAACGCTTCGCGGGCCGGATCGCGAGCGAAATCCTCCGCCGGCGCGCGCAGCGGCCGTTCACGACCAGTGCCCAACTGGTGGAACTGCTCTACGACGCGATCCCGGCGGCGACCCGGCGCACCGGCGGGCATCCCGCCAAACGCACCTTCCAGGCATTGCGGATCGAGGTCAATCGGGAACTCGAGTCGCTGGAGGCCGCGGTGCCGGCGGCATTGGCCGCGCTGGAGGTCGGCGGCCGGATCGTCGTCATGTCCTACCAGTCGCTGGAGGACAAGGTCGTCAAACAGATCTTCGCGCAGGCCTCGGCCTCGCGCACACCATTGGACCTGCCCGTCGAATTGCCCGGTATGGGACCGGAATTCGCGATTCTGACCAGGGGCGCGGAGAAGGCGAGCGAAACGGAGATCGAGGAGAACCCACGCGCGGCGCCGGTGCGTATGCGGGCCGCGGAGCGAATACAGGCGGCCGGGTGACAGCGATCCGGCTACGGGGGTATTGCCGGTCCGGCAGCACTACGACGGGCAGTCCCACAGGAAATCGGTAGGGGAGGCAGGAATATGAGCGTGCGGACACGGGTGGACGCACCACAGCGGACGCAGCGGTCCGCACCGCGGCGAGCGCACAGCGCCGACCGCGTGAAATCCGGTGCGGCCCAACGCGCGTATGCGCGCCGGCGCAATCGGGCGGGGGAGCGCGTGCTTCCGCCGCTACCCAGGCGCGCCGGGTCGATGATGGCCGGTCGGCTGCCGTTCGTGGCGGCGATTCTGGCCCTGCTCGGCTGCGGTCTGCTCGCGACTCTGGTGCTGACCACTCATGCCGCCGAGGACAGCTATCAGCTCAGCGACGCACGCCGCATCAACCGGCAGTTGCTCGACGAACGCGCGGCCCTGCAGCGCGAGGTCGAGGCCGCCGACTCGGCGCCCGAACTGGCCAACCGCGCACGCGAACTGGGCATGATCCCGGCCAAGGATCCCGCCCGCCTGCTCGTGGCGCCGGACGGTTCGGTCACGGTGATCGGTAAGGAGACGCCGGCCGAGGGTGCGCCGGTGCCGCCGCTCAACACGACTCCCGCCAAACCGGGCGCCCTGCCGCCGAAACTCGCTCAGGCCCAGGGCGAACGGCTGGTCCCGGTGACCACCACGCCGGCCCCGCAGGCTCCCGCTCCCGGTCC
Organism: Nocardia mikamii NBRC 108933; assembly: GCF_001613505.1. Classification (GTDB taxonomy): domain Bacteria; phylum Actinomycetota; class Actinomycetes; order Mycobacteriales; family Mycobacteriaceae; genus Nocardia; species Nocardia mikamii. Next base: position 242,513 of record NZ_BDCM01000013.1, on the reverse strand, counting down.
GGCCCAGCAGAACCAGGCCCCGGCGCCGACCACGACCGCGCCGCAGCCGCCGGCCCAGCCGACGCAGGTTCCGGCACCGGTGCAGGCCGCACCGGCGGCGCCGGCCGCACCACCGGCCGGGACGCAACCGGCGGCGCAGGCGGCTCCGGCCGCACCGGCCGCCGAGCCGGAGCCCGCGGCGCAGGCGGCTCCGGTCGCGCCCGCCGGGACGCAACCGGCGGCACAGACCGCTCCGCCCGCGCCCATCGCACCCGCCGCGCAGCCGGCCGGCACCCAGCCGGTGGTCCAGGCGGCACCCGAGGGGGCCGATCGATGACCGGCCGCGGCGGAGGCAGAACCGGCGGGGGTGCCACAGGACGCGGCCGGGCGGGTATGCGATCCACACCTGCCCGGCCGCGTCGCGCTCCCCGGCCGCGGGCGGGATCGCCCGCGGATGCCTCCACGCGGCTGCGGTTCGGAGTCGGACGTGTGCTGATGCTGGTGGCGCTGCTCGTCGTCGCGATGCAATTGCTGTGGCTGCAAACGTTTTCCGCGCCCAATCTGTCGGCCGAGGCGGCGAGCCAGCGCACGGTGCATCAGACCGACTGGGCGCAACGCGGTGCCATCCTCGACCGCGACGGCCGCGCGCTCGCGTTCACCGTCGTGACGAAGAAGCTCAACTTCCGGCCGATCGCCGTGCGCAAGGATCTGGCCGACGCGCGGGCGAAGAGCGACAAGGCGCCCGAGGTCGACAAGCGGCTGGAAGCGATCGCCGCGACGATTCACGAGAAGCTGGGCAAGGACGCGCCCCCGGAAGCGGAGCTGCTCGCCAAACTGCGCAGCGACGACCAGTTCACCTATCTGGCCTACAACGTCGACTCCCGGGTGGCCGACGAGATCACCGAGAAGTTCCCCGAGGTGGGGACCGAACGTCAGGACACACCGGTCTATCCGGGCGGCGCGCTGGCGGCGAATGTGGTGGGGGCGACCGGCTGGGACGGACACGGCCAGGTGGGGCTCGAGGCGTCGATGGACGCGACGCTGGCCGGCACCGACGGTTCGCACACCTACGATCGCGGCTCCGACGGGGCGGTCATCCCCGGCAGTGAGCGCGACAAGGTGCCCGCGGTCAACGGCTCCAATGTCGAACTGACCCTCGATTCCGATCTGCAGTACTACGTGCAGCAGCAGGTCCAGGAGGCCAAGGACAAATCCGGCGCGCAGGACGCCTCGGCCGTGGTGCTGGACGCCCACACCGGCCAGGTGCTGGCCATGGCCAACGACAACACCTTCAATCCGGCGCAGGATCCGAAGTTCTGGGCGTCGGCCGATATCGGCAATCCGTCGGTGACCAATGCCTACGAGCCCGGTTCGGTGAACAAGATCATCACCGCGGCGGCCTCCATCGAATACGGCCTGACCAACCCCGATGAGGTTCATCAGGTGCCGGGGGAGATCCACATGGGCGGGGTCGTCGTGCACGACGCGTGGTCGCACGGCGTGATGCCGTACACGACCACCGGCATCTTCGGTAAGTCGTCGAACGTGGGCACGCTGATGCTCGCCCAGCGGGTCGGCGAGGATCGCTTCGCGGATATGGTCAAGCGTTTCGGGCTGGGGCAGCGCACCGGTGTCGGGCTGCCGGGTGAAAGTGGTGGCATCGTGCCGCCGCGCGACCAGTGGTCCGGCTCGACCTTCGCGAATCTGCCCATCGGACAGGGCCTTTCGATGACCCTGCTGCAGATGACCGGGATGTACCAGGCCATCGCCAACGACGGGGTGCGGATCCCGCCGCGCATCGTCAAGGACGTGATCGGCCCGGACGGGCACCGCACCGGCGAACCGCAGCCGGACGGCGTGCGGGTGGTGAGCCCGCAGACCGCGAGTACGCTGCGGCAGATGTTCCAGGCCGTGGTGCAGCGCGATCCGATGGGATATCAGCAGGGCACGGGCGCTCCCGCGGCGATCGAGGGCTACCAGATCGCCGGGAAGACCGGGACCGCGCAGCAGATCGACCAGAAATGCCAGTGCTATTCCGCCGATCGTTACTGGATCACCTTCGCCGGAATCGCCCCGGCCGACAATCCGCGCTACGTCATCGGCATCATGTTGAACGCACCCGTGCGCAGCACCGACGGCAGCGGTGGGCAGTCGGCGGCGCCGCTGTTCCACAGCATCGCCTCCTGGGCGCTGCAGCGCGATCGCGTTCCGCCGTCGACGGTGCCGCCGAAACAGCTTGTGCTCCAGGCGATGTAGTGGTGTATGCGGCTGAATGTCCGGTTTCGGAAGCGTGGGTGTCCGTGTGCGGCCCGCCGCACGGGCGGGTGCGGGCGCGGTGAGGCCGGGGAGCCGGTGCGCGCGAGGCGGCCACGCTGCGTGGCCGCCGATCGTCCACAGGTAACCTGACTCCCCGACCCCGAATCTCGACCCGATGCACAGATGTGCGCCCACGAAAGGAGCCTGGTGCCCGTGCAGCCCAGCCCGCAGGTGCTTCGCCCCGCCGTTGCGTTGCCGACGCCGGTGCAGGCCGCTGCCGAACTGACCGGTGCGCGGCTGAACTCCGGCGACCCGGCCGGGATCGAGATCACCGGCATCGAACAGCGCTCGAACGCCGTGCAGCCCGGTGATCTGTTCGCCGGCCTGGCCGGTGCCAAGGCCCACGGCGCCCGCTTCGCCGCCGACGCCGTGGCACGTGGTGCGGTCGCTGTGTTCACCGACGCCGCCGGCGCCGAACTGATCGGCGACCTGGATGTGCCGGTCCTCGTGCACGACGACCCGCGTGCGGTGCTGGGTGAACTGTCGGCGGCGATCTACGGTCATCCGTCGCGGCGATTGCAGGTCATCGGCATCACCGGCACGTCGGGCAAGACCACCACCTCCTATCTGGTGGAGGCCGGACTGACCGCCGCCGGCCTGTCGACCGCGCTGATCGGCACGATCGAGACGCGGATCGCGCGGCGCGTCGATCCGGACCAGGCGGAGGGTGCGGCCGAGGCGAGCGGCGCCGTCGAGTACCGCCGGGTGCCCAGCGCGCTGACCACGCCGGAGGCGCCGCAGCTGCACGCGATGTTCGCGCTGATGGTGGAACAGGGTGTGCAGGCCGTGGTGATGGAGGTGTCCAGCCACGCGCTGGCGCTGGGCCGCGTGGACGGTGTGCACTTCTCCGTCGGCGCGTTCACGAACCTGTCGCAGGACCACCTGGACTTCCACGCCGATTTCGAGGACTATTTCGCCGCCAAGCGCCGGCTGTTCGTCCCGGATCCGGGGTCGCCGCAGCGGCAGGTCGCGGCCGACACCTGCGTGATCTGCGTGGACGACGCCTGGGGCCGGCGGCTGGCGCGGGAGGCGAGCGGGCGCGCCCGGGTCGTCACCGTGGCGACCGCGGACTGCCCGACCGGGGAGACCGAACCGGAATGGACGGTGACCGGCGCCGCCGCGCTGGCCGACGGCGGGCAGCAGTTCACCGCGATCGGGCCCGACGGCGAGATTCCGGCCCGGCTGCGCCTCCCCGGGCGCTACAACATCGCCAACGGCCTGCTCGCGATCGCGGTGTGCGCGGCGGCGGGTGTCGACGCGGCGGTGGCGGCCGCGGCGCTGGGCGAGGTGGATGTGCCCGGCCGGATGCAGCGGGTGAACGCGGGACAGGATTTCCTCGCCCTCGTCGACTACGCGCACAAGCCGGCCGCGGTGGAATCGGTGATCGCGACGCTGCGCCGGCATCTGCGGGACACCGGTGGCCGCCTGGCCGTGGTCGTGGGCGCCGGTGGCGATCGTGACGCCGGTAAGCGGCCGCTGATGGGCGCCACCGCGGCGCGCGGCGCGGAACTGCTGGTCATCACCGACGACAATCCGCGCACCGAGGATCCGGCCGAGATCCGCGCCGCGATTCGCGCGGGCGCACTGGGTATCGCCGAGGCCGAGCGCGGTGAGGTGCGCGAGATCGGCGATCGGGCCGCCGCCATCGCCGCGGCCGTGGATTGGGCACGGCCGGGGGATGTGGTGCTGGTGGCAGGTAAGGGACACGAGACCGGGCAGGAGATTGCGGGTGTGAAGTATCCGTTCGACGACCGTGAGGTGCTGGGACAGGCCCTGGAACGTAAAACGAAAGACCTGACGGTTTCATGATCGAAATGACTCTGCGGGAGATCGCCGAGATCGTCGGCGGCACGCTGCACGACGTGAGCGATCCCGCGGTAACGGTGACCGGTGCGGTCGAATTCGATTCGCGCCGAATCAATCCCGGCGACCTGTTCCTGGCGCTGCCGGGCGAGCACGTCGACGGGCACGACTACGCCGGCAAGGCCGTGGCCTCCGGTGCGGTGGCGGTGCTGGCGGCGCGTCCGGTCGGCGTACCGGCGATCGTGGTCGAACCGTTCGCCCCCGCCGCCGACGCGGCGGCGAACCGCTCCTATGTGCTGGCGCACGACACCGACGGCTCCGGCGCCGCCGTGCTGGCGGCGCTGGCCAAACTGGCGCGCGCGAGCGTGGACCGGCTGGCCGCCGCCGGCCTGAACGTGGTCGGGGTGACCGGTTCGGCCGGGAAGACCTCCACCAAGGACCTGCTGGCGCGCGTGCTCGCGCCGCTGGGCGCCGTGGTCGCCCCGCCCGGATCGTTCAACAACGAACTGGGCCATCCGTGGACGGCGCTGCGCGCGGGAGCCGACTCCCGCTTCCTGGTGCTGGAACTGTCCGCGCGCGGCCCGGGCCATATCAAGGCGCTGACCGATATCGCGCCCCCGCGGATCGGTGTGGTCCTCAACGTCGGCACCGCGCACCTGGGTGAGTTCGGCGGCCGCGATGCCATCGCGCAGGCCAAAGGCGAACTGGTGGAAGCGCTTCCGCCGACCGGCGTCGCGGTGCTCAACGCCGACGACCCCCGGGTGGCGGCGATGGCCGCCCGGACCCGGGCCCGGGTGGTGACCTTCGGTCAGGCGTCCGGCGCCGACGTGCGGGCCACCGACATCGTGCTCGACTCCGAAGCACGCGCACGGTTCACCTTGCACGCCAACGGTTCTCACGCCGAGGTGCATCTGGCGGTGTACGGCGAACACCAGATCTCGAACGCGTTGGCCGCGGCCGCCGTGGCGCTCGAATGCGGTGCGGATCTCGACACCGTGGCACAGGCACTGGCCGGCGCGACGGTCGATTCGGCGCACCGGATGGATGTGCGGACCCGGCCCGACGGGGTCACCGTCGTCGACGACTCCTACAACGCCAACCCGGATTCCATGCGCGCCGCCCTCAAGGCGCTGGTGTCGATGTCGCGCGCCGGCGGTACGCCGGATGCGCCGCGCGGCCGGCGCAGCTGGGCGGTCCTGGGCGAAATGGCCGAACTGGGCGAGGAATCGGTCGTCGAACACGACGGCATCGGCCGGCTCGCGGTGCGGCTGGACGTCGACCGGCTGATCGTGGTCGGCACCGGGCGCCCGGCCCGCGCGCTGCATCAGGGTGCGGTCATGGAAGGCTCGTGGGGCGAGGAATCGATCCTCGTACCCGATATCGAATCCGCGATCGCCCTGCTGGACAACGAGATCGCGGCCGGTGATGTGGTGCTGGTCAAGGCGTCGAACTCCGCCGGTCTGTGGGCGGTGGCGCAGCACGTGCTCGCATCGGGTGAGCAGGGCACGGAGGCAGCTGGATGAGGCAGATTCTGTTCGCGGCGGGGATCGCGCTGGCGGTATCGATCCTGCTGACGCCGCTGCTGATCCGCATGTTCGCGCGACGCGGATTCGGCCAGGAGATCCGCATCGACGGCCCCGAGAGTCATCAGGCCAAGCGCGGCACTCCGACCATGGGTGGTGTCGCGATCCTGATCGGCATGTGGGCCGGATATCTCGGCTCGCACCTGATCGGCATCGGCTATCACGCCGACGGGCCGTCGGCCTCGGGCCTGCTGGCGCTCGGCCTGGCCACCGCGCTGGGCGTGGTCGGCTTCATCGACGACTTCATCAAACTGCGCAAGCAGCGCAATCTGGGCCTGACCGCGGCCGGCAAGTACATCGGCCAACTCGGTTCGGCGGTGATCTTCGGGGTGCTCGCGCTGCAGTTCCGCGGCGCGGGCGGGCGGACTCCGGCCAGCCGGCATCTGTCGTACGTGCGCGAGATCAACACCGTCTCGATGAGCGTGATCATCTTCCTGGCGTTCGTCTGCCTGGTCGTGGTCGCGTGGTCGAACGCGGTGAATCTGACCGACGGCCTGGACGGCCTGGCCGCGGGGTCGATGAGCCTGGTGCTGGGCGCCTACGTGATCATCACGTTCTGGCAGTACTACCACGCCTGCGAATTCAAGGCCGAGGCCGGCTGCTACAACGTGCGCGATCCGCTGGATCTGGCGCTGGTGTGTGCCGCCGGCGCGGCGGCGTGTGTCGGATTCCTGTGGTGGAATGCGGCGCCCGCCAAGATCTTCATGGGCGATACCGGTTCGCTGGCCCTCGGTGGCCTGCTCGCCGGATTGTCGATCACCACCCGCACCGAACTGCTCATGGTCGTGATCGGCGCACTGTTCGTCGCCGAGACCGTGTCGGTGGTGCTGCAGGTGGCGGTGTTCCGGACCACTCGCAACCGGTTGTTCAAGATGGCGCCGTTCCATCACCATTTCGAGCTGAGCAAATGGGCGGAGACGACGGTCATCATCCGGTTCTGGCTGCTCGCCGGAATCGCGGCGGCGGTCGGTCTGGGCTTGTTCTACAGCGAATACCTCTCTCAGGTCGGGTAAGCAGCGATGGTCGAACATACTCCGCGGGCCCTGCGATCACCGGGTCCCATGCTCGAATTTCTGCGCGGCCGTGACGTTCTCGTCGCGGGATGGGGGGTGTCGGGCCGCTCGCTGATCGAGCCGCTGCGCGATATCGGCGCTCGTCCGGTGGTCACCGACGCCGGGGAGAAGGCGATGGCCGAGGCCGCCGAACTCGGCCTCGACACCGCCACCGGCGCCGCACTGCTCGAACCCGGTGCGCTGGAACGGTTCGCGCTGGTCATCACCAGCCCGGGCTGGCGACCGGATTCGCCGGTCCTGGTTTCCGCGGTCACCGAGGGCATTCCGGTCTGGGGCGATGTGGAATTCGCCTGGTGGGTGGATCAGGCGCGGCTCTACGGTCCCGTGCGCAAATGGCTGGTGATCACCGGAACCAACGGTAAGACCACCACCACCCAGATGACCCACGCCATCCTGCGCGCGGCCGGACTGCCCAGCGTCGCCTGCGGCAATATCGGACTGCCGATCCTGGACGCGCTGCGGCGCACCCCGGGTCCGCAGATCCTCGCGGTCGAGCTGTCGTCGTTCCAGCTGCACTGGGCGCCGTCGGTGCGCCCGGAGGCCGGTGTGGTGCTGAATGTGGCCGAGGATCATCTGGACTGGCACGGCGGCCTCGACGCCTACGCCGCCGCCAAGGCGCGAGCGCTCACCGGACGGGTGGGCGTGGTCGGACTCGACGACGCCGTGGCCGCCGCGCTGGCGCGAAAGTCCAAGGCGCGCCGCACCGTCGGCTTCCGGATCGGGGTGCCGGCCGACGGCGAACTCGGCGTTGTCGACGGCAAATTGCTGGACCGCGCCTTCACCAAGGCCGCGATTCTGGCCGAGGTCGGCGACATCAGCCCGCCCGGACCCGCCGGTGTCGCCGACGCGCTGGCCGCGGCCGCGCTGACCCGCGCCATCGACGTGGCCCCGCAGTTCGTCAAGGAGGGCTTGGCCGAGCACAAGGTGGGCCCGCATCGCGCCGCCTTCGTGCGGGAACTGGCCGGAGTCGGATTCGTCGACGATTCGAAGGCGACCAATCCGCACGCCGCGCGGTCGTCGATCCTGGCGCATCCGCAGGTGGTGTGGATCGCCGGTGGTCAGCTCAAGGGCGCCCATATCGACGATCTGGTCGAGGAGGTCGCCGAGCGTCTCGTCGCCGCGGTGGTCTTCGGTCAGGACGCGCCGGTCATCGCGGCGGCAATGGCGCGACACGCGCCGGATGTCCCGGTGGTCGAGCTCGGTTCGGGTGACGATGCACAGATGAGCGGGGAACCCTCCACGGCCTCTCTGGTCGCCGAGATCGACGGCGCCGACGCGGTGATGGCCCGCGCGGTACGCATCGCCGCCGGATACGCGGGGCGCGGTGACACCGTCCTGCTCGCCCCGGCCGCGGCCTCCCTGGACATGTTCGCCGACTACACCCACCGCGGTCGCAGTTTCGTGGCGGCGGTGCAGGCCCTGGACGAGAGAGATATCGGGAGCCAGCAGTGACGAAACCGGCGCGCAAGCCCGTGGGCACCTGGTTCGGTGCCTGGCTGGCGCGCCCGCTGGCCGATTTCCACCTGGTCGTCACCATCGCCACCCTGCTCACCGTGCTGGGGCTGGTGATGGTGCTGTCGGCCTCCAGTGTCGAGGCCTACGCCGACGGAGGTTCGGCCTATTCGCTGTTCATGCAGCAGGCGTTCTTCGCGGGACTGGGTGCGGCTTTGTTCTATGTGGCGCTGCGGATTCCGATGCGGGTGCTGCGGCAGCTGTCGTTCCCGCTGTTCGCGGCGTCGGTGCTGTTGCTGGTGCTGGTGCTGATTCCCGGAATCGGTTCGCAGGTCCAGGGTTCGCGCCGCTGGTTCGACCTCGGATTCGTCTCGGTGCAGCCGTCGGAGATCGTGAAGGTCACCCTGATCCTGTGGGGTGCGCACCTGCTGGCGACCCGCCGCAGCGACCAGAATGGGTACAAGGACATTCTGGTACCGCTGGTGCCGGCCGGTCTGCTGACCTGTCTGCTGATCGTGCTGGAGCCGAACCTGTCGACGACCATCGCGGTCGGCCTGGTGCTGGTCGCGCTGCTGTGGTTCGGCGGGTTGCCGGTGCGGCTGTTCGTGACCATCGCGGTCTCGGGCGCGGTGGCGGCGGGAATTCTGGCGCTGTCGGCCGGCTATCGATCCGATCGCATGCGCGCGTTCTTCAATCCCGGTGACGATCCGCAGGGCATCGGCTATCAGGCGCGGCAAGCGCTGTTCTCCCTCGCCGACGGCGGCATCTGGGGGCGCGGGCTCGGCCAGAGCCGGGCCAAGTGGAGTTATCTGCCCAACGCGCACAACGACTTCATCTTCGCCATCATCGGCGAGGAACTCGGATTTCTCGGATGTGCCCTCGTACTCGGGCTTTTCGCGCTGTTCGTCTTCCTCGGGTTGCGCATCGCCAGCCGGTCGGCCGATCCGTTTCTGCGATTGCTGACCGCGGCCGCGACCACCTGGATCACCGGGCAGGCGCTGATCAACATCGGCTACGTCGTGGGCTTGTTGCCGGTGACGGGCCTGCAGTTGCCGCTGGTGTCGGCCGGTGGTTCGTCGCTGGCGATCACGTTGATGATGTTCGGTCTGATCGCGAGCGCGGCCCGGCACGAACCCGAGGCGATCGCGGCGCTGAAGGCCGGTCAGGACGGGCGGTTCAGCCGGTTGCTGCGACTGCCGATCCCGGAAACCTACGCACCCGCTCGTGCGGGGCGAGCCCGCGCGGTCTCCGGCCCGCGACGGCGGGAACTGCCGCCCGCCCGCAAGCGGTCGGACAAATCCGGTCGGTCCCGCGGCGCGAGCGCGTCCCGCGGGGCCGCTCAGGCGCGGGGTGGGAGTGCGGCGATACCGCGGCGGTCGATAGATTCGGATTCGGCACGACGACGCAGCGCCGACGCCGGACGGCGGGAGGCGCGCGGAGCGTCGTCGTGGCGCACCACCCGGGCCTGGGAGCCCAGCTATCCGATGACACATGCGAGAGAACGAGGTAATTCGAGGTGACAACCGGCGAGAGCGGCGGCACGACGGGTTCCGGGCAACGGACGCTCTCGGTGATCGTCGCCGGTGGGGGCACGGCCGGGCATATCGAACCCGCGATGGCGGTCGCGGACGCACTGCGCCGGCTGGATCCCTCGATCCGGATCACCGCACTGGGCACCCAGCGCGGGCTGGAGACGACGCTGATTCCCGAACGCGGCTATCCGCTGGAGTTGATTCCGCCGGTGCCGCTGCCGCGTAAACCCACCGCCGATCTGCTGCGCCTGCCCGGCCGGGTCCGCGCCGCGGTGGCGCGGACCCGCGCGGTGATCGACGCCGTCGAGGCCGATGTGATCATCGGATTCGGCGGCTATGTCTCGGTGCCCGCCTACCTCGCGGCCGGCGGGGGAGTGCTGCGGCGCTCGCGCCGGGTGCCGCTGGTGGTGCACGAGGCCAATGTGAAGGCGGGGATCGCGAACAAGGTCGGCGCCCGGCGTGCGGCGCGGGTGCTCGCCGCCGTGCCGAATTCGGGAGTGCACGCGCGCGGGCGCGCCGATGCCGAGGTGGTCGGGATTCCGGTGCGCGCCTCGATCGCCACCCTGGACCGGGCCGGCCTGCGGACGCGGGCGCGCGAGCACTTCGGTCTGCCGCAACAGGGTCCGGTGCTGCTGGTCTTCGGTGGTTCCCAGGGCGCGCGCCGGTTGAACGAGGCGGTGTCCGGCGCTGCCGCGCAACTACTGGCGGCGGGCATCTCGGTACTGCACGCGCACGGACCCAAGAACACGCTCGATCTGGACGGCATCGACACCGAATCCGGCCGCGACGGCGCGAAATACGTTGCGGTGCCGTATCTGTCGCGGATGGATCTGGCCTATGCCGCCGCCGATGCCACGGTGTGCCGCTCGGGCGCGATGACCGTGGCCGAGGTGTCGGCGGTCGGTCTGCCGGCGTTCTACGTGCCGCTGCCGCACGGCAACGGCGAACAGGAGTTCAACGCCCGCCCGATCGTCGCGCAGGGCGGTGGCAGAATCGTCGCCGATGCGGAGATGACGCCGAAGTACGTGATGGACGAGGTGATCGCGCTGCTCACCGACCCGGCCGCGCTGACGAACATGTCGGTCGCCGCCGCCGGTGCCGGACATCGCGACGCCGCGGACACGGTGGCGCGAATCGTGCTGGAGGTGACCGGACGGTGACCGGAGGAAACGAGACGGCCGAAGTGGGAGCCGCGGACCCGGTGAATCACACCGGGCAGGCCCCCGCCGAACTGCCGGAGCTGTTGCGGCGGGTCCACATGGTCGGCATCGGCGGTGCCGGCATGTCGGGCATCGCGCGGATTCTGCTCGCCCGCGGCGGCGAGGTGTCGGGCTCGGACGCCAAGGAGAGCCGCGGCGTGCTGGCATTGCGGGCGCGCGGGGCCCAGGTCCGCATCGGCCACGACGCGAGTGCGCTGGATCTGCTGGAGGGCGGCCCCAGCGCGGTGGTGACCACTTACGCCGCCATCCCCAAGACGAATCCCGAACTGGTCGAGGCGAATCGGCGCGGTGTGCCGGTGCTGATGCGCCCCACGGTCCTCGCCGAACTGATGCGCGGCCACCACACGCTGCTGGTGTCGGGCACCCACGGCAAGACCTCCACCACCTCGATGCTGGTCGTGGCGTTGCAGCACTGCGGTTTCGATCCGTCGTTCGCCGTCGGCGGTGAACTGAACGAGGCCGGGACGAACGCGCATCACGGCACCGGCGGCTATTTCGTGGCCGAGGCCGACGAGTCGGACGGCTCGCTGCTGCAATACGATCCGGACGTCGCGGTGGTCACCAACATCGAATCCGATCATCTGGATTTCTTCGGCACCGACGAGGCCTACGTCCAGGTGTTCGACGATTTCGTGGCGCGGCTGGTCCCCGGCGGACTGCTCGTGGTCTGCCTGGACGATCCCGGCTCGCTGGCACTGGCCCGCCGGGTCGCCGAGCGGGTCGCGGCCGGGGAACTCGACATCCGGCTGGCCGGCTACGGCTCGACGGAGACGGCCGACGCGCCGGTGCCGATGCGGGCTCGGCTGGTGAGCTGGGAACCGCGCGACGTGGGCGGTGTGGCCACGGTGCACTTGGGCGACGAACCCGCCCCGCGCACGCTGCGCCTGTCGGTGCCCGGCCGCCATATGGCTCTCAACGCCTTGGCCGCACTGCTCGCCGCCCGCGATGCCGGGGCCGATGTGGACGAACTCATGCAGGGCCTGGAGGGATTCGGTGGCGTGCACCGCCGCTTCCAGTTCGTGGGCCGCGAGAACGGGGTGCGGGTCTTCGACGACTACGCCCACCACCCGACCGAGGTGCGAGCCGTACTGGGGGCTGCGGCCGAACTGGTCCGCCAGGAGGCGGCCGACGGCGCCCGCTCCCGGCAGGGCCGGGTGATCGTGGTGTTCCAGCCGCACTTGTACAGCCGCACGGCGACCTTCGCCGAGGAATTCGGCGCGGCGCTGTCGCTGGCCGACGAGGTCGTGGTCCTCGATGTCTACGGCGCGCGCGAGAAGCCGCTGCCCGGGGTCAACGGCGCGCTGGTGGCGCAGGCGGTCACCAAACCCGTGCACTACCAACCGGATATGTCGCGGGTGGGCCGGCAGGCCGCGAGCCTGGCCCGCGCGGGCGATGTGGTGATCACCATGGGCGCCGGCGACGTGACGATGCTTGGCGGGCAGATTCTGGACGGACTGCGGGTGCGCCCGTCGACGGGGCGGTGAGCACGGCGCCCCCGCCCGGCGGTGCCGGCCGGAGAGGGAGGTGGAGATGACACGCCGCGGGACGATCGAGGACATCGATCCGGACGCCGAGGCCGAATTCGCCCCGGACGGCGACGAAGGCGACGATCGCATCCACCGGCCCGGGGCCCGCGCGCGGCTGCCCTTCGACGGCCGGTGGCGGTCGATCCTGTTGTGGGGCGCGCCGATCGTGGTCGTGGTGATCGTGCTGCTGGTGGTTGCCTACTTCACCCCTGCGCTGTCGGTGCGCACCGTGCAGGTCGAGGGTGTGTCGACGGTGCCCGAACAGGATGTCCGCGCGGTGCTGCAGATCCCCGACGGCCGCTCCGTGCTGCGCATCGACACCGACGCGATCGCGCGCCGGGTGGCGTCGCTGCCGAAGGTGCGGTCGGCGCGGGTGCAGCGGGTGCTTCCCTCCACAGTGCGGGTCACGGTGGACGAGCGCTCGGCCGTGGTGTTCTTCGACAGTCCGCAGGGCCCCCATCTGCTCGACGCCGACAGCGTCGAATTCGCGATCGAACCGCCGCCGCCCGGCGTCGCGAAACTGGTCACCGGCCATCCCGGCAGCGCCGACCCGGTGACCCGCGCCGCGGTCGCGGTCCTCGACGCCGCGCCGCCGGCGCTTCGCGCCCAGGTGGGAGAGGTTGTGGCGCGGACGGTTTCGGATATCGAACTGAAGCTGCGCGACGACCGTACGGTGGTCTGGGGCGGTCCGGACGACTCGGAACGCAAAGCCGCGGTGGTCCTTCCGGTGCTGACGCGCCCGGGAACGGTATTCGACGTTTCGAGTCCCGATCTGGTAACGGTAAGATAGTGACACTCGTTGTGCCGTTGCGGTTTTCGACCGGCGGCCGGGAGTCGATGGCCGTGCGTGATGGCCGTGGCGCCTGGGCCCGTCCGGGTGCCGCGGTCGCGTGCGGGGCCGGAGAATCCGCGGTCGTGCGGATATCGAGACCCGATCTCGATGTCTGTGGCGGCCGTTCGCGATACCATGCCCGACGGGCTCGGACGAGACGGATCACACAAGATTCTGCCCCTCGTGTCGGCGCGCCTGCGCACGGATCGCGGCGGGTGCGAATAGCGTTCCGCACCAGTCGGATACTTGACATAACGCCAACCCTATGGTTCAGGTTTAGGGTTCGTCCGAGTGAAAACCCGGGTGGACCGGGGACCTCGAATCGGCGCTCTGCCGAGAATCCGAAAACGACAGGCTTTGGATCGAAGGAAGGCGAGAGCCCATGACGCCCCCGCACAACTACCTTGCAGTGATCAAGGTCGTCGGTATCGGCGGCGGCGGCGTGAACGCCGTCAACCGAATGATCGAACAGGGACTCAAGGGAGTCGAGTTCATCGCCGTCAACACCGACGCCCAGGCACTGCTGATGAGTGATGCGGACGTCAAGCTCGACGTCGGCCGCGAACTCACCCGCGGTCTCGGCGCCGGCGCGGATCCCGAGGTGGGCCGCAAGGCCGCCGAGGACCACAAGGACGAGATCGAAGAGGTGCTCAAGGGCGCCGACATGGTCTTCGTGACGGCCGGCGAGGGCGGCGGCACCGGTACCGGTGGCGCGCCCGTGGTGGCCTCGATCGCCCGCAAGCTGGGCGCCCTGACCATAGGTGTGGTGACGCGGCCGTTCTCCTTCGAGGGCAAGCGCCGCAGCAACCAGGCCGAAGCCGGTATCCAGGCGCTGCGCGAATCCTGCGACACCCTCATCGTCATCCCGAACGACCGGCTGCTGCAGCTCGGCGACGCGGCGGTGAGCCTGATGGACGCCTTCCGCTCCGCCGACGAGGTGCTGCTCAACGGTGTCCAGGGCATCACCGACCTGATCACCACCCCGGGTCTGATCAACGTCGACTTCGCCGACGTCAAGAGCGTCATGTCCGGCGCGGGTTCGGCGTTGATGGGCATCGGCTCCTCGCGCGGTGAGGGACGATCCGTGAAAGCCGCGGAGGCGGCGATCAATTCGCCGCTGCTGGAGGCGTCGATGGACGGTGCGCACGGCGTGCTGTTGTCGATCGCCGGTGGATCGGATCTCGGTCTGTTCGAGATCAACGAGGCCGCCTCACTGGTGCAGGAGGCCGCGCACATCGAGGCCAACATCATCTTCGGTACGGTGATCGACGATTCGCTCGGCGACGAGGTCCGGGTCACGGTGATCGCCGCCGGCTTCGACGGTGGCACCCCGGCCCGGCGCATCGAACCGGCGGGCAGGACGAATATCGGCGCGGGCCGAGCCGGTGACATCGGCCAGTCCACGACCCGCCGCGATTTCGGCAGCACCCGTCAGTCCGAGCCCGAGCGTCCGGCCGATCCGACGCCGGCCCGCGGCCCGGCCCCGTCCTACGAACCGCGCCCGGCCACCGAGCCGACCATCGCGCACAACAGCCGTTCGCACATCCAGATGCCGGACGAGGACACCGACGACGTCGACGTCCCCGATTTCATGCGCCGGTAGCAGACGCCGATCTCGCTGCCCCCTCCGACGTTTTCGGAGGGGGCAGCGGCGTTCGCGGCCCGGGGAGGCCGACCGAAACCCCGTGTGCCACCCCCATTCCGGCGGTCCGGCACCGCGCGGGCGGTCTGGTGTAGGTCCGGATGCCGCCGGCGATGTCCATGGCGACGATGTGTGATACCGGACACCGCGAGGGAAGGCATCGCACCCGGCGGTGGTGAACGCGGCGATCTCGGGTGGCGGCATTGTCGTGTGCATGAACTCGCACGCCGTGGGTACTTCGGCGGTCATGCTCGCGTTGTGCCCCGTTCCGCCGCCTCGCCACATCCGTTCCGGATCACTCGGCGGCGGGCTCGACTCCGAACCGGCGCGGCCTATTAATCTCGGAGATATGACACAGGCTTCGGTTCGGACGCGACGGGTGACGACCACGCGGGCCGGTGGGTTCTCGGCGGCGCCCTTCGACTCGTTCAACCTGGGCGACCATGTCGGCGACGATCCGGAAGCGGTGCGGCGCAACAGGATACGTCTCGCCGAGGGCATCGGCCTGCCGCCCGGCCGCCTGGTGTGGATGGAACAGGTGCACAGCCGCAACGTCGAGATCGTCGACGGCCCGCGTGCCGAACCGGTACCGGTGACCGACGCGCTCGTCACCACCGTGCCGAATCTCGCGCTGGTGGTGCTGACCGCCGATTGCGTCCCCCTGCTGATGTCCGACGACGAGGCCGGGGTGATCGCGGCGGTGCACGCCGGACGCGTCGGCGCCCGCATCGGAATCGTCCCGAAGGTCCTCGAGGCGATGATCTCGGTCGGCGCCCAGCCGCACCGCATCGGCGCCTTCCTCGGCCCGGCCGCCGCTGGCGAGGACTACGAGGTGCCCGCCGCCATGCGCGACGACGTCGAGGCCCATCTGCCCGGCAGCGCCACCACGACCCGGCGCGGTACGCCTGGGCTGGATCTGCGAGCCGGAATCCGTCGTCAGCTGGAAGCGGCCGGGGTCGGCGCGGTCGCGGTCGATCCACGCTCCACCATCTCCGACGCCACTCTGTTCAGCCACCGCCGCGGCGCGCCCACCGGCCGCATCGCCGGGGTGATCTGGATGGAGGAGAACCGGTGAACCACGCCGAATCCGGGCTCGGCACAACCGAATCCGGGCCGGGCGCGCCGCAGTCCCGTGAGGCCGGACTCGCCGCCGCGCTCACCCGCCTGGAACACCGCATCGACGCCGCGTGCCGCGCTGCCGGGCGCGATCGTGACACCGTCCGGTTGCTGCCGGTGACCAAATACTTCCCGGCCTCCGACGTGGAGATCCTGTATCGGCTCGGGCGCCGGGAATTCGGTGAATCGCGGGAACAGGAGGCCTCCGCGAAGGTGGCCTCATTAGGACATCTGGCGCAGATGCGCTGGCACATGATCGGCCGACTGCAGCGCAACAAGGCGAAATCGGTTGTGCGCTGGGCCGATACGGTGCACTCGGTGGATTCGGAGCGTCTGGTGAGGGCCCTTGACACCGCCACGGCGGCCGCACGTGCGGAGGGAGCGCGCTCGGATCCGCTGCGTGTGCTACTGCAAGTGAGCCTGGATCGCGATCCGGCGCGCGGCGGCGTCGTCCCGGATGATCTCCCGATGCTGGCCGATCAGGTCGCGAAATCCGAGAATCTGCAGCTCGCGGGCCTGATGGCGATTCCGCCGCTGGGCGCGGAGCCGGACGCGGCGTTCGCCGAACTGGCCGGTCTGCACCGCACGCTGCTGGCCGCGCATCCGGGCGCGACCGAATTGTCGGCGGGCATGTCGGGCGACCTGGAGGTCGCCATTCGACACGGGTCTACCTGCGTGCGTGTCGGTACTGCTCTCATGGGCGAACGACCGATAACCTCGCAGTAGCAAAGAAACCTCATCAGTCACATTCGAAACATATGCTTGGGGCTGACGAGGACTGAGCAGGACTTCAACACCCCAGGTCAGTCGGGGCCGTAGGAAGGTCGACCAGGATGAGCGAGCGTAGCGAGCGAGACATCAGCGCAGCCACGAGCATGCTCGTGCTGGAGCCCAGCGTTAGTGAGGTGGGAGCATGAGTACGCTGCACAGGTTCAAGGCCTACTTCGGCATGGTCCCGCTCGAGGAATACGAGGACGACTACGTCGACGACCGTGGCCCTCGGGGTATCGACGACCGTGGCCCGCTGGGGGCGGACGACCGCGGCGCGCGCCGCTCGCGTTTCGGCGACGATCCGTACGACGCCGGGCGCTCGCGTTTCGGTGACGACCGCTTCGCCGATGATCCGGGCTACCCGGAGCCGGCGTACAAGGCGCCCTATCAGCCCGGCTACACGGTGCCGCGCCGCTCGGAGTTCGCCGACGAGTCCTACTCCGACGACCGCTACGAGCCCCTGCGCCGCCCGACCCGGATCGAATCCGCACCCTCGGGCCGCTCGCGCGGACTCGGCGGTGGCACTCCGATGGTGCGTGGCACCACGCACGGTGCGCTGGCGGTCGATCCCGAGGCCGAACGCCGGATGGAAGAGCGGCGGATGGAGGAGCGCGCCCGGTTCGAGCCGGCTCCGCGCCGCGCCCCCGTCTTCGAGGACGGAGGACCGTTGTCCAAGATCACGACACTGCGTCCGCGCACCTATGCCGAGGCCGCGATCATCGGTGAGCGTTTCCGTGACGGTACGCCCGTCATCATGGACCTGGTCGAGATGAGCAACGCCGACGCGCGCCGCCTGGTGGATTTCGCCGCCGGACTGGCCTTCGCGCTGCGTGGTTCGTTCGACAAGGTGGCCACCAAGGTGTTCCTGCTCTCACCGTCGGATGTCGATGTATCGGCCGAGGAGCGGCGGCGCATCGCCGAAAACGGCTTCTACAACCAGAAATAACCCCGAACCGGGTGCCGCGCGCGGCGGCGGCCCCGGTCGGGTGAGCCGCTACGGGGGGAAATGACGCCGAATGCACGGCGCGGGGAGTTTGCAGGACACCGAATCTGAGGCAAAGTGGACAGGTGGCCTTGTTTCAGGTGCTGTATGTACTCCTGTTCCTCTTCTGGCTGTTGCTGATCAGCCGAGTGATCGTGGAGTTCATCCGCAGCTTTGCGCGCGACTGGCATCCGCGGGGGTTCGTCGCCGTCGTTCTGGAGGCGATCTTCACGATCACCGATCCGCCGGTGAAACTGCTGAGGCGCCTGATACCTCCCGTGAACTTGGGAGGAATTCGCCTGGATCTGTCGATTATGGTCCTGCTTTTCATCGTGTTCATTCTCATGTCCATCGTCAGCAGGCTCGGGCAGCCGATAGCTCCGGTGTGACAGAATGGGCCGAGAAGAAGAGCTTGCTAGAAGATCTACGTTAGATCTCCGTACGAAGCGCGAAGGGATCCTTCCATGCCGCTGACTCCAGCCGATGTGCACAACGTCGCGTTCAGCAAACCGCCGATCGGGAAGCGCGGCTACAACGAGGATGAAGTCGACGCCTTCCTCGACTTGGTCGAACAGGAGCTCTCGCGCCTCATCGAGGAGAATGCGGACCTGCGCCAGCGGGTTGCTGAGCTGGATGCCGAATTGGCGGATGCCAAGAAGTCGCGTCCCGCGCCGCAGGCGGTGAAACCCGCTCCGCCGCAACCGGAACCGCCGAAGCCCGCGCCCGTGGCGCCGCCGGTGCCGGTGCCGGCCCCCGCGCCGGTGGCCCCCAAGGACAATTCCGCCGCGGATGCGAATCTGCAGGCCGCGAAGGTGCTGAGCCTGGCGCAGGAGATGGCCGACCGGCTCACCACCGACGCCAAGGCCGAGGCCGAACAGCTGCTCTCCAACGCCCGGGCGAATTCCGAGCGAATGGTCAGTGAAGCGCAGACCCGCTCGGACGCGATGGTCGGCGAGGCGCGGCAGAAGGCCGACTCGCTGCTTTCGGACGCGCAGACCCGTTCCGACAGCCAGCTTCGCCAGGCCAAGGAGAAGGCCGACGCCCTGCAGGCCGACGCCGAGCGCAAGCACACCGAGATCATGGCCACCATCACCCAGCAGCGCAGCGTGCTGGAGAGCCGCATCGAGCAGCTGAAGACCTTCGAGCGCGAGTACCGGGTGCGGCTGAAGTCCTACCTGGAATCGCAGCTCGAGGAGCTGGAGAACCGCGGTTCGGCCGTGCCGGTCGACGGTGGCGAGGCCTTCGAGGCGGTATCGAACAGCCATGGTCCGGCGTCGTTCGCCAAGGGTGGCAAGTAGCTCGTCCCGGGTGCCCGCCACCCCGCCGATACGACGGGGTCCGGCGTCGCATGCCGCTGTGTGGTCGTAGTTCTGCCGAGCCGCCAGGCCCCTCCGGGGCGACGCGGCCCGCCCTGCCCGCCTAGGGGGTGACCATGCTCGTTCTGACGCTCGTCCTGGCCGCGATCGGCTTCGCCCTGCTGGTGACGGCGTTGACCACCGGATCGGTGATCTGGGCGTGGGGTTGCATCGTCGTCTGCGTGATCGGTGCGGTCCTGCTGCTGGTCAGCGCGCTGGCCATGCGGGAACCCGAGGAAGGCCCGCAATCACGTCCCGGCCGTCACGCCAAACGCTGAGCGGGCACGGTGAACAGGGCGGCAACAGGGCACGGAAATAACGTTGCCCGCACTGGCTACAATCAAACCTGTAGATCGGCAGTGATCCGGCCATCACCGGGGAGCCTTCGGAAGAACGGCGCCACAGGCGCCCAGTAGAACCGAACGGGTGAGCCCGTCACAGCTCGCAACGAGAGGTCCGCCCGCCGGAACATCCGGCCCGGACAAGCGGGGTGGTACCGCGGCAGCGGCGCACAGGCGCCGAGGTCGTCCCCGTGCCCACCGACTGCGCCGAACGCGCGCACTGGCACGAGGGAGACCACAGCCGCCATGGCGGACGAGACATCCACCCGCAACGCCTATCCCCGCGTCGACTTCAGCGATGCGGACGCCGGCTCGCGGCAGGGCGCGAGCGTGTCGTTCCCGGAGCTCGAGCGCCGGGTGCTGGACTACTGGGCCGCCGACGACACCTTCCGTGCCAGCATCGACAACCGTGCTGTGTCTTCTTCGGCGTCCGCGGGCCCCTCCGGGGTTACGCAGGCCGCCGCCTCCGGGCCCGTCGCTACCGCCCGGGAGAACTGCGACGAGTTCGTCTTCTACGACGGCCCGCCGTTCGCCAACGGTTTGCCGCATTACGGACATCTGCTCACCGGATATGTGAAGGATTTGGTTCCACGGTTCCAGACGATGCGCGGTAAGCGTGTCGAACGGCGCTTCGGTTGGGACACACACGGATTGCCCGCGGAAATCGAAGCGGAGAAGCAACTCGGTATCACGGACAAATCACAGATCGACGCGATGGGCCTCGCGGAATTCAATGCCGCGTGTAAATCCTCTGTGCTTCGTTACACCAATCAGTGGCGTGACTATGTGACACGCCAAGCACGGTGGGTCGACTTCGACAACGACTACAAGACCCTCGATCTCGACTTCATGGAGTCGGTGATGTGGGCGTTCAAGTCGCTGTACGACAAAGGGCTTGTCTACCAAGGCTTCCGGGTGCTGCCCTACAGCTGGTACGAGCAGACGCCGCTGTCGAATCAGGAGGCGCGCCTCGACGACGCCTACCGGATGCGCCAGGATCCGGCGGTCACCGTCGACATGCTGCTCGAGGTCGCGCCCGATCATCCGCTGGGCGAACTCGACGGCGCCAACGCGTTGATCTGGACCACCACGCCGTGGACCCTGCCGTCGAACCTGGCGATCGCGGTCCACCCGGACATCACCTACGCCCACGTGCGCGGCAAGGACGGCAAGCGGTACGTGCTGGCCGCCGAGCGAGTCTCGCACTACGCCCGCGAACTCGGCACCGCCGACGACGGACTCGAGGTGCTCTCGGAGCATGCGGGCGCGGCGCTCGCGGGCCTGCGCTATCGGCCCCCGTTCGACTTCTTCCTCGGCCACCCCAACGCGCATCGCGTGCTGAACGCCGACTACGTGACCACCGACTCCGGAACCGGCGTGGTGCATCTGGCGCCCGCGTTCGGTGAGGAGGACATGGATGTCGCCTCCGCCAACGGTATCGAGGTGGTGCAGCCGCTCGACGCCGGCGGCAAGTTCACCTCGATGGTGCCGCCGTACGAGGGCCTGATGGTCTTCGACGCCAATCCGGTCATCATCAAGGACCTCAAGGCCGCCGGAAAGCTGTTGCGGCACGAGACGATCGAGCACTCCTACCCGCACAGCTGGCGTTCCGGCCAGCCGCTGATCTACATGGCGGTGCCCTCGTGGTTCGTGGCGGTGACGAAGTTCCGCGACCGCATGGTGGAGCTGAACCAGCAGATCACCTGGGTGCCCGAGCACATCCGCGACGGCCAGTTCGGTAAGTGGCTCGAGAACGCACGCGACTGGAACATCAGCCGCAACCGGTACTGGGGTGCGCCGATCCCGGTGTGGATCTCCGACGATCCGGCCTATCCGCGCGTCGACGTGTACGGCTCGCTGGACGAGCTGGAACGCGACTTCGGCGTACGCCCGGCGGATCTGCACCGGCCGGGCATCGACGAGCTGGTGCGCCCGAACCCCGACGACCCCACCGGGAAGTCGATGATGCGGCGTACCCCCGAGGTGCTCGACTGCTGGTTCGAGTCGGGGTCGATGCCGTACGCGCAGGTGCACTACCCGTTCGAGAACAAGGAATGGTTCGACGGCGGAGCCGTCACATCGAACACTGCGGGCACGTCCGTTGCTCGAGCGCACAGTCCCGGTGACTTCATCGTCGAGTACAACGGGCAGACGCGGGGATGGTTCTACAACCTGCATGTCCTCTCGACCGCGCTGTTCGACCGGTCGGCGTTCAAATCCGTTGTGGCGCACGGCATCGTGCTCGGCGACGACGGGTTGAAGATGTCCAAGTCCAAGGGCAACTACCCCGACGTCAACGAGGTGTTCGACCGCGACGGCTCCGATGCCATGCGCTGGTTCCTCATGGCGTCGC
This sequence comes from Nocardia mikamii NBRC 108933, assembly GCF_001613505.1. Lineage (GTDB taxonomy): Bacteria > Actinomycetota > Actinomycetes > Mycobacteriales > Mycobacteriaceae > Nocardia > Nocardia mikamii. The sequence goes on along the minus strand of NZ_BDCM01000013.1, from coordinate 220,637 downwards.
CGGTGCTGCGCGGCGGCAACCTGATCGTCACCGAACGCGGGATCCGCGAAGGGGTGAGCCACGCGCTGCGGCCGCTGTGGAACGCGTGGACGTTCCTGCAGCTCTACGCCTCGAAGCCTGGTGTGTGGCGGACGGATTCGGCGCATGTGCTCGATCGCTACATCCTCGCCAAACTGGCCGCGGCCCGCGATGTGATGACCGAGGCGCTCGAGGTCTACGACATCGCCACCGCCTGCGACGAACTGCGTTCGTTCGCCGACGCGCTCACCAATTGGTATGTGCGCCGGTCGCGTTCGCGGTTCTGGGAGGAGGACCGCGACGCGATCGACACCCTGCACACCGTGCTGGAGGTCACCTGCCGGCTGGCCGCGCCGCTGCTGCCACTGATCACCGAGGTGATCTGGCGCGGGCTGACGGGGGAGCGGTCGGTACATCTGACCGACTGGCCGGGCGATACCGAACTGCCGCGCGATCCGGAGTTGGTGTCGGCGATGGACGAGGTGCGTTCGGTGTGCTCGACGGTGTTGAGCCTGCGCAAGGCGCAGAACCTGCGGGTGCGGCTGCCGCTGTCCGAGGTCACCATCGCCGCGCCCGATGCGGAGCGGCTGCGTCCGTTCACCGATCTCGTCGCCGACGAGGTGAACGTCAAGAAGGTGGACCTGACCACCGATGTGGCCGCGCACGGCCGGTTCGAACTGGTCGTCAACGCCCGCGCCGCCGGTCCGCGGCTGGGCAAGGACGTCCAGGGCGTGATCAAGGCGGTGAAGGCCGGCCAGTGGCGCGAGGACGACGGGGTGGTCACCGCGCTGGTGGCCGGCCACGACGACGGCATCGCGCTGCTGCCCGAGGAGTACACCCAGCGTCTGGTGGCGGCCGAACCCGAGTCCACCGCCGCCCTGCCCGGCAATGCCGGCCTGGTGGTGCTGAATTCGGAGGTCACCGAGGAACTCGAGGCCGAGGGCTGGGCCCGCGACCTGATCCGCGATCTGCAGGAGACCCGCAAGTCGCTGGGTCTCGACGTCTCCGATCGCATCACGGTGGTGCTCGAGGTGCCGCAGGAGCGCGCCGAGTGGGCGCGCACCCACCGCGACCTCATCGCGGGGGAAATCCTCGCCACCGAGTTGAGCTTCGCGCCCGCGGGCGCCGAGGCGGCCGATGTGGTCGGCGGTGTGCGCGCCGCGATCACCAAGGCCTGAAGCACGCGAATCCCGAAACGAGCCCGGTCCGCTGTGTCGGACCGGGCTCGTTCGGCACTGTCCGATCCTTCGCCCGCCTCGGCAGCTGCGCGGGCACCACGCGGGCGGCGCCGACGGAGCCGTATGAGCTTCGATCGGGTCACCGCATCGGCTCGGCTCGGGACCTTCCGCGTCCGCTTCCGAGTCCGCAGCGGAATGCGAGTGCGAGATCGGTGGCCCCGCGAGCCTGGGCGTCTCTACGTCGGAACCGGCCAAGTCCGGTTGGCACTCGCCAAGCCCGGTCGGAACCGACCAGGTCTGGTCGGAACCGGTCGGGTCCGGTCGGGTCCGGTCGGGTCCGGTCGGGTCCGGTCGGGTCCGGTCACGTATACCCAGGTAGACGGCGCTCACACACCGCCTTCGAGCGTGGCGACAGGGGCGAGCGCGGCGGGTGGCGCGCCGATTCCCGGTATGACCTGGGGTGTGTCCCGTGTGGCCGGAACGGATCACGGTTGCGGATTGGTACTTGTGGTGTGCATGTGACTTGCGCTAAAACAGCTATGTCACAGCAACCGTCACTCTTTAGTTGAGCTTAGGTGTTTTTCCCGGATCGACCCCCCGTTGAAGCTGCACTACCAGGTAGTTGACCGGCTGAGATGCCCGTGGGGAAGCGGCCATCCCAAGTCCATGCAGTGTGCTGTGTAATCGCCGGTCGGTGTGCCGTGGTGGATGCATGTCATACCGAAGGGCGAGTACATGGCACCGCTATCCGTGCGCGGATCCTCGCGCCGCAGATACACCCGCTATCTCTTGGCCGCGATCGCGGCGGCCGTCTCCGTGTCGATGTGGGCGGGTCCGGCCACCGCGGCACCCGCCGACACCGGCAGTTCCTCCGGATCCCTCGACGCCGGCAGCAGCTCCGGATCGGGTAGCGGATCGGCCTCCGGCAGCGCCAGCGGTTCGGCGGCGCTGCCGCTGCCCAGCCCGCGGGCGTCGATCGCGCTGAGCATCGCCGGCTCACAGGCGGGCAAGCCCTACGAGTGGGGCGGGACCGGGCCCAACGCCTACGACTGCTCCGGACTCGTGCAGTGGGCGTTCCGGCAGGTCGGCATCATGCTGCCGCGCACCACCTGGGAGCAGGCCACCGCGGGCAGTGCCGTGCCGTTCGGCGCGATGATGCCCGGCGACGTGGTCGTCGTGAATACCGACGGCTCCCACGAGGGCATCTACGCCGGCGGCGGCATGCTGCTCAACGCCTACGGGCCCGGCGTGCCGATCGGACTGACACCGCTGAGCGAATTCGACATCTACGCGATCCGCCGCTTCTTCTGAGCCGAGTGCCCGGGCTGCGAATTCTCGTATCGCAACCCGGGCCCGCGCCGACTACTCCGCGATGTGGGCGCGTCCCGCATGGCGATCTGCCGCGGACCTGTTCGCGCGGCGACGCGAGTTCAGACGCCCACCGCCTGTTCGATCTCCTCCTCGGCGTCGGAGTCCTCGTCGACAACTCCGCCGACTGCGGCGCTCTCGGTCGGGCGGTGTGCCTCGACCGGTACTCCGCCGGTGGTCGGGAGAGCCGCGTGTGCGGCACCGGGCGTGGCCGCGTGCGCCGGAACGTGTGCCGCGGACTGCGCGGCGGCGCGGCGGCGTTCGTGGGCGCCGCCCACGAGCACCAGCACCACACCGGCCGCGAACCACAGCGCCAGGCTCGCGATCCGGCCGCCGAGGCCGCCGTTGCCGTCGAAGTAGAGCAGGCTGCGGGCGCCCTCGACGAAGCCCGCGCCGTTCCAGAACGAATGCAGGGCGCCGAAGAAGCCGTTCTGCAGTTCGGGGCGGTAGATGCCGCCGGAGGTGGTGAAGTTCAGCATGACGAACAGCACCATCACCGCGAGCGTGGTCCAGCGCTTCAGGAACGGGTGCAGGCCGATGCCGATGAAGAGGATGCCCGCGGCGTACAACCAGCCCATCGCCCAGATCGAGGCGTCATTGTGGTCGACGACGTGGAAGATCGGTCCGGCCAGCACGATGCCGATCACACTCACGACGAACGAGGTGGCCACCGCGGTCAGCGCCCGCACGGCCATGCGGGTGCCCGCGCCGGCGACGCTGATCGCGGCGACGCTGCCGTAGGCGCCGATGCTGAGCGCGACGAGGACGAAGAACAGGCCCTGCCCGGTCGGGTCGCCCGCGGCGGTGGGCGCGATATCCGTCGTGCGCAGCGGCAGATTCTGCTGGGCGGTCACGGCGCCGAACACCGTTTCGACGGCCATCGCGGTGGTATCCGAATTCGCCTTGGCGACAAGCAGTTCGGGGGATTGCGCATCGGGAACGAAGGCGCCGGCCAGATCGCGATGCTGCAACCGGTTCACGGCGTCGGCGCGGTCGGCGATCGTGACGACGTCGAGCGCGTCACCGGCGCGGTCCTTCAGCGTCTGTGCCATCACCTTGACCTGGGGGCTGTCGCCGACGATCGCGACCTGCACATGGTGCGGTTCGGGCTGGTGGAAGGCACCCAGGTAGGCCAGGCCCATGCCCAGGCACATCAGTAACGGGGTCAGCAGATGTCCGGCCATGTGCCGAAGCTGGTGCAGGGACATGATCGCCACTCCAAAGGTTGGTAAATACAACTATCGTTTGTTGTACTATACAACCATGAAGGGGTCGCAGCCATACCCGTCCCGCACTGTGGCGATTCAGACAATCCAGCGCGAGCTCACCGCGTTCGCCCGTCGCGCCCGCGGGCGCGCCGCCGAACTCCATCCGGAACTACCGCTGGTGGCCTACAGCATTCTCGATCTGGTGATCGCGCGCGACGGCTGCCTAGCCGCCGAACTGGCCGAGTATTTCGTGCTCGACAAGTCCACGATGAGCAGGCAGGTAGCGGCGCTGGAGAAGCAGGGCTACCTCGTCAAGGAGGTCGACCCGGCCAACCGCCGCAACCACGTCCTGCACGCCACGCCGGAGGGCCGGCGCGTCGCGGCCGACTCCGAGCGGGCGCGCAGTGCCGCGGTGAACGAACGCTTCCGCGACTGGGACGACCATGACGTCGCCCGGCTCGCCGCCTATCTGGAGCGCTACAACGCCGCCGACGGCGGCTGAACGCCGCACTTCACCGACGCCCGTCCTTCGGAGGCGGCGGGTGCGGTTCCACGCCGCGAGAATCGTTGCGGCGCTCGGAATCTCACTCGTTGCACAGATCGCGCAGCAGCGGCCCGTACTGAGGGTGGCTGAGCGCGGAGGCGAACTGGGCGACCAGATAATCCGCCGGATTGCCGGTGTCGTACCAGCGGCCGCGGATCACCTGTCCGTAGACCGGGTTCGAGGCGGCGAAGACGTTGATGGCGTCGGTCAGATACACCTCGCCGGTGTGGTGGGTGTACCACTGGTCGACCTGCTTGCGCAGCTCGTCGACGATGCCGGGAGTGACGACGTATCCGCCGATCGCGGCGTATGCGGAGGGTGCGTCCTCCGGCTTCGGCTTCTCCCGCAACCCGCTGATGCGCATGAGGCCGGGCTCGTAGGAATCCTCGACCACCGGCACGCCGTAGCGCTGGGAGTCGGAGGGATCCATCGGCATCAACGCCAGCACCGGCGAGCCGGTCTTGTTGTAGGCGTCGATGAGCTGCTGCGCCCGCGGCACCTCGGCGACGAAGACGTCGTCGGGCCACAGCACCAGCATCGGCTCGTCGCCCAGCGCGCGGGCGGCGTTGAGCACCGGCGTGCCGTTGCCGTAGGGGCCGTGCTGGTCCAGATAGGTGATGTGGCCGAGCCGGCCGAGTTCGCCGACCTCTTCCACGGCGTCGGCATAGGCGGATTTACCGTCGGCGCGCAGCTGCGCCACCAATGCCGGATTGGGACGGAAATGGTCCTGGATCAGGGACTTCCCGCCGCTCACCACGATCGTGATATCGGTGATGCCGGAGGCTACCAGCTCCCGCACGGTGTGCTCGATCACCGGTTTGTCGCCGACCGGCAGCATCTCCTTGGGGATGGCCTTGGTCAGCGGCAGCAGGCGGGAGCCGATGCCGGCGGCTGGGATCACTGCCTTGCGGATGGTCATGAACCGATCATCACACACTTCCGCTGCCGGATATGTCGGTCCCCACGCGTAGATTTCCGGGTATGCACTCTGCCCCCGACGCGGCTACCAGCGGTCTCGTGCCTGGTCAGCGGGTATCCGCCGGGGTCGACGCGGGTGCCGGGGCCGGGCCGGCAGTGCATCTGCACGCACAGGAACCCGACAGCAATTTCGGAGCCGGCACGGTCGCGGCGCGGCGCTGGGTGCTGCACATCGATATGGACGCCTTCTTCGCCTCGGTCGAACAGCTGACCCGCCCGACATTGCGCGGGCGGCCCGTCCTCGTCGGCGGGATGGGCGGCCGGGGCGTGGTCGCGGGGGCCAGCTACGAGGCGCGGGTCTTCGGGGCCCGTTCGGCGATGCCCATGCATCAGGCGCGCCGGCTGGTCGGCGTCACCGCGGTGGTGATCCCGCCGCGCGGGGTGGTCTACGGCGAAGTCAGCGGACAGGTCTTCGAGACCCTGCGGTCGTGGATTCCGGTGCTCGAGACGCTGTCGTTCGACGAGGCGTTCGGTGAGCCCGCCGAACTCGCCGGTGCGAACGCGGCGCAGGTGCGTGAATTCTGCGAGCAGTTGCGGCGATCGGTGCGGGAGCGAACCGGGCTGGTGGCCTCCGTCGGCGCCGGTACCGGCAAACAATTGGCCAAGATCGCGTCGGGACTCGCGAAACCCGATGGGGTGCGGGTGATTTCACCGGCCGAACAGCAGGCGCTGCTGGCCGGGCTGCCGGTGCGCAAACTGTGGGGGATCGGGCCGGTGGCCGAACACCGGCTGCGTTCGGTGGGCATCGAAACCGTCGGTGCGTTCGCGGCCCTGCCCGAACCGGAGGCGGCGTCGCTGCTGGGTGGCAGTGTCGGCGCGGCGCTGCACCGGCTCGCCCGCGGTATCGACGAACGACCGGTCGCCGAACGGGCCGAGGCCAAACAGATCAGCGCCGAAACCACCTACGAGACCGACATCGTCACGCTGGCGCAGCTGCGCCCGGCGATCGAGGCGATGGCTCAGGCCGCGCACCGGCGGCTGCTGCGCGACGGCCGCGCGGCCCGCACGGTGGTCCTGAAATTGAAGAAGAGCGATATGAGCATCGTGACGCGCTCGCTCACCCTGCCCTACGCCACCACCGATCCGGCCACGCTCACCGCGGCGGCCCAGCGCTCGGCCATTGATCCCGTCGAATTGGGCTCGATTCGGTTGGTGGGTGTGGGATTCGGCGGTTTGTCGGCGGTGCGGCAGGAATCGCTGTTCCCCGAGCTGGATCGCGACACCGGTGCGGTGGGCGACGCGATCTTCGAGGAACCGATCGCCGCGCCGGCGCTGGCGGAGGAGCCGGTCGTGCCGCCGCCGACCCGCTCCTACACCACCGAGTTCTGGTATCCCGGACGCGATGTCGGCCACCCCCGGTATGGCCACGGCTGGGTACAGGGCAGCGGACACGGCCGGGTCACCGTTCGATTCGAGACCCGCTCGACAGGGCCGGGCCCGGCGTATACGTTCGCTGCCGACGATGACGATCTCACCCCGGCCGATCCACTCCTTAGTCTTCGTTGAAATTTGGCGGGTAGCGTGAGGCCACTCGTGCACTGCCGCCGGTCGGGTGGGAGCTGTCACGTGAACGGAACCAGACCAACTCGAACGCAAAGGACGAGCATTGAAGCTTCAGATGACTGGACGCATCGCGGTCGCCACCCTGGCTGTCGTGGCTGCGCTCGGCATGTCTGCCTGCGGCAGCGGTGACAAGCACTCGAGCCACAAGTCCACCACGACCAAGGCCGCCGCCACCTCGGCCGCCAACGTGCCGCCGGTGCCCACGGTCGCCGATCTGAACTCGGAGTTGGCGCAGGCGCTGGACCCGGGCGTGCCGGCCGCGCAGAAGGCCCAGTGGCTCGAGGACGGTCAGGACGCCCTGGCCAAGGATCCCGAGATGATGCAGAAGCTGACCGACGCGTACCAGCAGAACAACGCCAAGATCAACGTCACCGATGTGGCGTATCTCGGCGGCGACACGCTGACCGCGAAGGTGGACTTCTCCGTCAACGGCGGTGCGCCGACCAAGGCCGACGTGCCGTTCGTCGCCCAGGACAACAGCTGGAAGCTGCAGAAGAGCTGGGCCTGCGCCGGCCTGAAGAATCTGGGCCAGCAGTCGCCCGCGTGCGAGTAGTTCTCGTCGTACCGGTCCGGGCCGGCGTTCCGCGCGGAACGCCGGCCCGAGTCGTTCCCAGCGCGATGACGAGGTGCGACGACGAGGCGCTATGCCGTGACGGACGCACAATGAAACTAAACAAAGACTGAGAAAGGTCGGACGACTTCGTTCGTTCCGGAGGCCCCGCGCTAGCATCTGCCTCCGTGACCGACACGATGGTGAGGGCGGACGACACGCCCGCGGCAGGACAGGGACACCGGGTCGACCGGTCACGACTCGCTCGCTGGGCCCAGCCGATCGCGCTGATCGCCGGACTCCTGGGCGCCCTGTGCGCCATCGCGGTACCGCTGTTGCCGGTGCAGGTCGACCACACCACGCTGTCGTGGCCGCAGCAGGGCTCGACCCGCGGCATCGACGCGCCGCTGGTTTCCTACGCCCCGCTGACCTTCGACGCCACCGTCACGTGCGCGGCGCTCGCGCAGTTGCCCGCAGAGGGTTCCACACTGACCGCCACCATGCCGTCCAGTGCCCCGGACCTGGAGCGATACGGTTTCGTCGCGCGGGTCCGGCCCGGAACCGACGGTAAGCCCGGCCAGTTCGAAGCGGTGTTGCGCAACCAGTCCCTGGCCAGTGTCCCGGTGGACCGGCTCGGCGGCGACTGCGCCTTCACCGTGCATTCCGAAATCTCGCACACCACAGCCGCTTTCACCGGTGCCGACGTGAAACCGGTGACGCTGCAGGGTGATTGGCGCCCGCAGCTGGTGGGTGTGTACAGCGACCTGACCCGGGCCGCCGGAACCAGCGTCACCGCCCAGGTCGACAGCCGATTCTCCGTGGTGCCCACCGTGCTCAAGCGGATCGCGACCGTGCTGGCGGTGGCGTTCACCCTCATCGCGCTGGCCGCGCTGTTCCGCCTGGACCGGCTCGACGGCCGGCGCGTCCGGCGGTGGCTGCCCCAGCGGTGGTGGAGCTTCGGACCGGTCGACGCCGTGGTCCTGGGCGGACTGGTGATCTGGCATTTCATCGGCTCGACCACCTCCGACGACGGCTATCAGTTCGGCATGGCGCGCGCGTCGCTGGTGTCGGGATATATGGCGAACTACTTCCGGTTCTTCGGTGTGCCCGAAAATCCGGTCGGCACACCGCCGTACGACATCATCGCGCATATGACCGAGATCAGCACCGCGAGTCCGTGGATGCGGATTCCGACACTGCTGGCCGGTGTGGTGACCTGGCTGGCGCTGAGCCGGGAGGTGATTCCGCGCCTCGGTGTGGCGGTGCGTCACGACCGGGTGGCGGTGTGGACCGGCGCGCTGATCTTCCTGGCGGTCTGGCTGCCCTACAACAACGGTCTGCGACCGGAACCCGTGATCGCGGTCTGTGTACTGCTCACCTGGTGTTTCGTCGAACGCGCCATCGCGACCCGGCGCCTGCTGCCCTATGCGATCGCGATCCTGGTGGCGGCGTTCAGTTTCACCGCGGCGCCCTCGGGCGTGATCTGCGTGGCGCCGCTGCTGGCCGGTATGCGATCGGTGTTCCGCTTCGGCAGTGTCCGGGCGCGCGAGCTCGCCGCCGATCCGCAGACGGGTGAGCATCGCTCCCGCTGGGCCGTGCTGTACGGCTACGGTTCCCTGCTCGCGCCGCTGGCGGCGGCCGGGGCCCTGGTGCTGGCCTTCGCCTTCGCGGTGCAGCCGCTCTCGGCGATGTTCGAGATGCGCCGCGTGCACACCGCGGTCGGCCCCTCAGACCCCTGGTACAACGACTACCTGAACTATCAGTGGTTGTTCATGCCGACCGCCGATGGTTCGATCGGGCGCCGCTTCGGCATGGTGGCGATGTGGCTGGGCCTGCTGGTCTGCGTCTTCGTCCTGCTGCGCAAGGGCGGGCGCATCCCGTTCACCGCGGGCGGGCCGGCGCGGCGGCTGCTCGGCATCACCTTCGCGTCGATGCTGCTGATGGCCACCACTCCCACCAAATTCACCCACCACAACGGCGTGTACGCCGGACTGGCGGGTGGGGTGGCGGTGCTGACCGCGGTCGCGGTCGGCCCGCGGGTGATGCGCTCGCCGCGCAACCGGGCGTTGTTCGGCGCGGTGGTCGCCTTGGTGATGGCGCAGATCTTCACCAGCGTCAACGAATGGTGGTACGTCTCGAGCTACGGCATTCCGTGGTGGGACAAGCCGCCCTCGATCCACGGCTTCGGGCTGAGCAAGCTCTTCCTCGCCGTGGCCGTGGTGCTGCTGGCACTGGCCGGATGGTGGCATGTGCGCGCACCGGAACCCGGTACGCCGCACCGGATTTCGCGCCCGGCGTGGCGATGGGCGAAGATTCCGCCGCTGACTGTCGCCGCGGCGCTGCTGGTGGTGTTCGAGATGGCCTCGTTCGCCAAGGGCGCGGTCGCCCAGTATCCGGCGTTCTCGCTGGCGCGCTCGAATGTGGATGCGGTACTGGGTAAACCGTGCGGACTGGCCGACGACGTACTCGTCGAAACCGATCCCAACGCCTCGATGCTGGCGCCGCTGACCGGTGACCCGCAGACGACGTTCACCGCCGGCGCGACCGGATTCGTGCCCAACGGTGTCGGCGATCTGACCCCGGAGGGGGAGCCGACCAACAGCAGCAGTATCTCCAGCGCCTTCGACAGCGGGAAGAACCAGGGCGAGGCCGGCACCCAAACCGCCGGTGCGCCACTGCCGTACGGCCTGGACTCGGCCACCACCCCGGAACTGGGCACCGCCGGCCAGCAGGATCCGGCCGAACTCACCACCGGCTGGTACCGGCTGCCTCCGGCCGCCGAGCGCACCGGGATCGTGGCGATCACCGCGGCCGGGCGCATCCGCTCGATCGACAAGGACGGCGTGGTCACCCCCGGCCAGCGGGTCGAGATCGAATACGGCACCAGCGATTCACCGACCGACGCGCATGCGCTGGGCTCGGTGATCCCCGTCGATATCGGGCCGACACCGTCGTGGCGCAACCTTCGGGTGCCGTTCGGCCAGATCCCGCCGCAGGCCGATGTGATCCGCATCGTCGCCCAGGACAGCAGCCGCGACCCCAACCAGTGGCTGGCGCTGACACCGCCGCGCGTCCCGCGCACCACGACCTTGCAGGACATGGTGGGCTCGCACAGTCCGGTACTGCTGGACTGGGCGGTGGGACTGCAGTTCCCGTGCCAGCGGCCCTACGACCACCGCGACGGGATCGCGCAGGTTCCGAACTGGCGCATCCTGCCCGATCGCACCGCCGCACACGACACCACACTGTGGGAGAGCCACGAGGGCGGCGGCCCGCTGGGCTGGAGCCAGCAGTTGCTGAGCTCGCAGACCCTGGCCACCTATCTGAAGGACGACTGGCGCCGGGACTGGGGTGAACTGCAGCGGCTGACCCCGCGCGACACCTCCGCGACCGCCGCGGTGCCCACGGTGACCCGGGAGAGCCACGGCGGCATGTGGAATCCGGGCCACATCAACACCGCTTGGGGTTGAGGCCGCTAGGGTCCGGCGGCACCTTCCAGTCGCCGGACCTGTTTGGCCGTGAGGTCCTGCAGCGCGGCCGGATCCACTTGCGCCGGTGAGGTTTCCGCGATCTGCACCACACTGCTGCCGACCACGGCGATCGTGGCCGCGGAATACAGCGACATACCACCGCTGGTGGTGCGGATCTGGAACGAGGTCGACACCGAACCGGCCTTGGGCTGATCGAGCCCGCCCAGCCGGTAGTCGACCGAGGTGCCGTCGGCATCGGTGCCGGAATAGCCGCGGCAGTCGTGCAGCAGCTTCTGCGCCGCCGCGAACGCCTGGGCCGCATTCCCGTCGGCATAGCTGGCGATATCGATATCGATACTGGCGAAATTCGGCGACGAGTAGTGCACCGCGCCGCGGGCGGACGGCCCGCTGTACAGATCACCCACGGGCGCCAGCACTTTCGCGCATTCGGCCGGATCGGTGCGGGAGCGGTCCGGGGGTGTCTGCCCGTTACCCGGTGCGGCGTCCTCGAGTTGGGTGAAACCCGGGGGAAGGTCGGCCGGGGTGAGCAACCGCGCCCGCAGCGCATCGGAATCGGTGACGGCCGGGGCGGTGATCGGGGGCACGGGCGCCGTCGCGGACAGCGCCGGCAGCGAATCGTCGTGGTGTCCGCACGCGCTCACCCCGACGACGACGCCCGCGAGGACGACCGCGGCGCGATTCACTCGCCCCATCGCACCTGCGTCCGGACGTCCTGGCGCAGCAGCACCTCGGTGTGCGGATCCCGGTAGCACTGATTGCCGCCGATGGTGATCGCGCCCGAAACCGGAAGTGGCAGGCCGAGATCCACGGTGATGGTGCCCGCACCGTGCATGAGGTAGTCGATGATGTCGAGGTCACCGGAGTTGTTGGGCAACTGCCAGGTGGCCGATGTGGGCGTCTGCGTGATGTCGAGGGCGATGGTCAGTAGATTGCCGTCGCGCTTGGTGAGCGTCGCGGTCGTCATCTGGTCCAGCGGAACCACACCCGAGACGCGTTGATGGACCGTCCACACCGCTCCCTCGCCGACCGCGTCGGCGGGGAAGGCGATCGCCTCGTACACCGCCTGGTAGAAGGCTTGTTCGATGGCGGCGCGGGCGGGGTCGGGCGTCGACGGGGCGGGCGCCATGCGTAGTGCGGTGACGGCGCCGAGATCGGTGAACTCGATGCCGGCGTGGGATCCGTCGGCCGCCAGCAGTTGCTGATCCAGGGCCGGGTCCGGTGACGTGGCCGTGCCGAGGACGAGGTCCACGCCGTCGGCCTTCGCGTCCGCGGTCAGCGGAATCGTCACCGCCGGCGGCGAGAAGTCCCGCACCGCCTGATCGTTGATCTGTTGTTCGACGTGGTGGTCGGTGCGCAGGGTCACCTGCTGGGACGTGCCGGGCCGGACGGCCGGGCGCAGCGGAGCGTGCGGTTCCTCACCCGGAGTGACCAGGGTGGCGACCGCGGCGGAGATCGGCAGGGTGACCTCCTTGCCGAAACCCGACGGCTCCACCTCGGCGTCGCTGGTGGTCTCGGTCCCGTCGCTGCAACCGACGCCGAGCGCGGAGAGGGTCACCGCCAGTACCATCAACAGCACTCCCGAGCGCGCCGCGCGCGGATTCGGGCCCCGGCCGGAGGCACCCGAGGGGCGCGGACCGGTTACCGAGGCGCAGGAGTGGGAAGACAACACCGTCACGCCGAACAGGGTACGACCGGTTCCTGAAAAACAGCTTTGACTCCCGCTCGGCCCGGTGCCGGGTGACGGCACCGCGAACCGGCGGTGACGTGATAAGGAATGATGGCTAGCTGTGAATACGGACCGGCCGCGTGAGCAGCACCTCGACGATCCCGACGAACCCCCGCGTGAGTCCGCGGCGGATCGGGGCGCCGACCGCGACGAAGAATCCGGCGCGCGCGACACCGGCTCGGGTTCCGCTCCGGCAGCGAGCGGCTCGGATGCGGCCGCTCAGAACGGGACCGCGTCGGACCGCGGCGACAGGGACGAGGCCGCGAGCACCGCTGGAGCCGGTGCGGATTCTGCGGCCGGATCGCCCGCGCGGATGTCCGGCGCCCCGGCGGCCGTCCCGCGCCGCCTGCCGTGGCTGCTGCTGATCGCGGCCGTCGTGCTGGCCGTGGATCTGGGCACCAAGGCCCTGGTGGTGGCGAAGATGACGCCCGGCGAACCGATTTCGATCATCGGTGACGTGGTGCGGCTGACCCTGATCCGCAATTCCGGCGCGGCGTTCTCGATGGCCACGGGCATGACCTGGCTGCTGACCCTGATCGCGGTCGCCGTGGTGATCGGCGTGATTCGCATCGGCCGTACTCTGCGCTCGCTGAGCTGGGCGATCGGCCTCGGCCTGGTTCTCGGTGGTGCGCTGGGCAATCTGGTGGACCGGCTGTTCCGTTCGCCCGGCCCGCTGCAGGGGCATGTGATCGACTTCATCGCCGTCACCAAATGGTGGCCGGTGTTCAACGTCGCCGATTCCTCGATCGTGTGCGGCGCGATTCTGCTGGTGGTGCTCACGGTGTTCGGATTCGAGCCCGACGGCACCCGCGCCGGCCACGACGATGACCAGGGCGCCCGCGCCGGTGACGATCAGAACGGGAAGGCGGGCGAATGAGAGAGACACGAGCCATGCCGATCCCCGACGGTCTGGACGGCATGCGGGTCGACGCCGGACTCTCGCGGCTGCTGGGCCTGTCGCGGACCGCGGTCGCCGCGTTGGCCGAGGACGGTTCGGTGCAGATCGACGGCACCGCGGCCGGGAAGTCCGATCGGCTCGTGGCCGGGGCCTGGCTGGAAGTGGAGTTCCCCGAACCGAAACGAGAACTCACCGTCGAGGCCACCCCGGTCGAGGGCATGAAGATCCTCTACGCCGACGACGACATCGTCGCGGTCGACAAACCGGTCGGCGTCGCCGCGCACACCGGAGTCGGCTGGTCGGGACCCACCGTGGTGAGCGGGCTGGCCGCGATGGGCTACCGCATCTCGACCTCCGGCGCGCACGAACGCCAGGGCATCGTGCACCGGCTCGACGTCGGCACCTCCGGGGTCATGGTGGTGGCGCAGTCCGAGCACGCCTACACGGTGCTGAAGCGGGCGTTCAAACAGCGCACGGTCGACAAGCGGTATCACGCGCTGGTGCAGGGGCATCCGGATCCGTCCAGTGGCACCATCGACGCCCCGATCGGGCGGGCCCGCGGCAACGACTGGAAATTCGCGGTCACCGCCGACGGCCGGCCCAGCGTCACCCATTACGACACCGTCGAGGCATTCCAGGCCGCGAGCCTGCTCGACATCCACCTGGAAACCGGGCGCACCCATCAGATCCGCGTGCATTTCTCCGCGATCCGCCACCCCTGCTGCGGTGATCTCACCTACGGCGCCGATCCGCGGCTGGCCGAGCGGCTGGGCCTGCAGCGGCAGTGGTTGCATGCGCGCAGTCTCGGCTTCGCCCATCCCGCCGACGGTCGCTGGATCGAGATCACCAGCGACTATCCCGGCGATCTGGAGCATGCGCTGGCTGTGCTGCGCGCGGTGTGACGGATGCGGCCGGTGAGTGAGAAGTGGCGCGCCGCAGCCGGTTTCGTGGTCGTGGTGGTGCTGGTGATCGCCGTGGTCGCGTTGGGCTGGGCGCGGCCGCCGCGGGCGTCGATCCTCGGCACCGACCGGCTCGGGCCGGACCCCGGCGAACACGTCGCCGACTATCTCGAGCGCGCGCACGAGTCGCTGTCCGGCGCCGATACCGCGCCCCGCTGGGCCCTGGCGACCGCGAGCACCGGGCTGACTACCGACGCCGTCGTCGAAATCGGTGCGGGACTGCGTATTTCGCAGGTGCTCTATCACGTTGCGATCGACCGCGTGTACACCCCGGTGATCACGGTGCCGGTTCCGGCCGGGACCCCCGCGCTGCGGGCCGCGCAGGCGGCGGCCGCGGGCGCGATGGATCACGTGCAGGCCGACGACGACCGCACCCGGCGCCTCGCGGCGGTGCTGGCCACGCGCCTGCACTCCGGCTGCGCCTGCGCGGTGAACCTGGTGGTCCGCGGCACCCTCGCCCAGCTGCGAGGTCTGGCCTCCCGCAGCGAGATTCGCAGTGTGCAGGCGCTGCCGCCGGATGCCGCCGCGGGGGCGTTCGCCGTGGTGCCGTTCCTGCCCGAACACGTCGACGTGGTCGCGCCGGGCCCCGACGACGGCCCGATCCCCGACCACTGAACCGGGACCGGCGCTGTCGGTGCCACCCGGCATAATCGAGGCAGGCGAGGGGAGAGGATGTGCCGGTGCATCGAGACGCAGGGCTGCGGGACAGGGCACAGGGGGTGCTGCTGGGGACCGCCGCCGGTGACGCCCTGGGCGCCGGCTACGAATTCACCCATCCGGCAGCGGATTCGGTGATCGAGATGCGCGGTGGCGGCTCACTGCGGTGGGAGCCGGGGGAGTGGACCGACGACACCGCGATGGCGGTGGGGGTCGCGCTCGCGGCCGCCGAACACGGTGCGCTGCACCACCCGGCGGGCTTGGACGCCGTCGCCCGGCAGTTCGTGCGCTGGTGGGACAGCCGGCCCAAGGACGTCGGATATCAGACCAGTCAGGTGCTGCAGTGGCGCAGCGCGGACGCGGCCGATATGCGCCGCCGCTCGTTCGAACTCGATGGGCTCACCGGCGGCAACGGATCGCTGATGCGCACCGCGCCGGTGGCCCTGTGCTATCTCGACGATCCGGACAACTGCGCCCGCGCCGCCCGGGCGGTGAGCGAACTCACCCACAGCGATGTGCGGGCCGGCGAGGCGTGCGTGCTGTGGACGTGGGCGATCCGGCATGCCGTGCTCTACGGCGACTACGACGGCGTGCGCGGCGGCCTGGCCTTCGTGGACGCCGATTTCTGGGCCGCTCTGCTGGACGAGGCCGAATCCGGCGATCCCGCGGACTTCCCGAAGAACGGCTGGGTGGTGCACGCGCTGCAGACGGCCTGGTGGGCGATCACCCATACCGAATCCCTGCCGGCCGCGCTGGAAGCAGCCGTGCGCGCGGGCGGCGATACCGATACCACCGCCGCCATCGCGGGCGGATTACTGGGCGCCCGCTGGGGTGCCTCGGCGATCCCGCCGCAGTGGGTCGCGCTGCTGCACGGATATCCGCGGCTGCGCGGTGACGATCTGGTCGCGCTCACCCGCCGCATCGTCGATCGCTGAACCGCGCACCACGCACGACCGGATGCCCGATGGTTGCCCACTTCGGGGCCCGGTACCGGATGCCGTCCGATTCGCCGGAAACGCTCTAGGCTGTCGGACATGTCGATCACCGAGCAGCAAGCGCGCGCACCGGGTCTGACCGCGTCCGAGGTCGCACAGCGCGTTCGTGACGGGCAGACCAACGATGTGCCGGATCGCGCGAGCCGATCGGTTGCCGACATCGTCCGGGCCAATGTGTTCACCCGGATCAACGCCATCCTCGGCGTCCTGTTCGTGCTGGTCCTGGCCACCGGATCGATCATCGACGGCATGTTCGGCCTGCTGATCGTGGCCAACAGCGTGGTCGGCATCGTGCAGGAGCTGCGCGCCAAGCAGACCCTGGACAAACTCGCCATCGTCGGCCAGGCCAAGCCGGTGGTGCGCCGCGACGGCGCCGCCACCGAGGTCGGCCCCAAGGAAGTGGTGCTCGACGATCTGATCGAACTGGGTCCCGGTGATCAGATCGTGGTCGACGGCGAGGTCGTCGAATGCGAACTGCTCGAGGTCGACGAATCCCTGCTCACCGGTGAGGCCGATCCGATCGACAAAACGGTCGGCGCGAAGGTGATGTCCGGCAGTTACGTGGTCGCCGGATCGGGCGCCTACCGGGCCACCAAGGTCGGCAAGGACGCCTACGCGGCGCAACTGGCCGACGAGGCCTCGAAATTCACCCTGGTCGACTCGGAGCTGCGCAGCGGTATCGACACCATCCTCAAAGTGATCACCTACCTGCTGATTCCGGCGGGGTTGGTCACCATCTACAACCAGCTGTTCTCCAGCCACCAGAGCTGGCGGCACGCGCTGAACGGTATGGTCGCCGCGCTCGTCCCGATGGTGCCGGAGGGCCTGGTGCTGATGACCTCGATCGCGTTCGCGGTCGGCGTCGTGCGGCTGGGCCAGCGCAAATGCCTCGTTCAGGAGCTGCCGGCGATCGAGGGCCTGGCCCGGGTCGACGTGGTGTGCGCGGACAAGACCGGCACCCTCACCGAAAACGGGATGCGGCTGTCGCAGCTGCGGGTGGTCGGCGATGTGCCCGAACAGCGGTTGCGCTCGGTCCTGGCCGCGCTCGCCCACGACGATCCGCGTCCCAACGCCAGCGTGCTGGCCATCGCCGAGGCCATGACGGAGGATCCGGACTGGTCGTCCACCGCGGTCGCGCCGTTCAGCTCGGCCAAGAAGTGGAGCGGCCTCTCCTACGGCGAGCACGGGAACTGGCTGCTCGGCGCACCGGACGTGCTGCTCGATCCCGATTCCGGCATCGCCGCCACCGCGCAGGACATCGGCGCGCAGGGCCTGCGGGTGCTGCTGCTGGCCTCCTCGGATCGCCCCGTCGACGACCCGGACGCGCCGGGCACGGTGACGCCGCAGGCGCTGGTGGTGCTGGAACAGAAGGTGCGCCCGGATGCCCGCGAAACACTGGATTACTTTGCCGGCCAGGATGTCTCGATCAAGGTGATCTCCGGCGACAACGCGGTGTCGGTGGGCGCGGTGGCGTCCTCGCTCGGCCTGCCCGGCGGGGACCATGCCGTCGACGCGCGCCGATTGCCCACCGCCCAGGGGGAATTGGCCGATGTGCTGGACCGTGAAACCACCTTCGGCCGCGTCCGCCCGGATCAGAAGCGTGCGATGGTGGGTGCGTTGCAGTCGCGTGGGCACACCGTCGCGATGACCGGCGACGGCGTCAACGACGTGCTGGCGCTCAAGGACGCCGATATCGGTGTCGCGATGGGTTCGGGCAGTCCGGCCACCCGCGCGGTCGCGCAGATCGTGTTGCTGGACAACCGTTTCGCCACCCTGCCGTACGTGGTGGGGGAGGGCCGGCGGGTGATCGGCAATATCGAGCGCGTCTCGAACCTGTTCCTCACCAAGACCGTGTACTCGGTCCTGCTGGCCTTCCTGGTCGGCGTGGCCGGCATCGGATCGCAGATCTTCGATTACGCCCCGCTGTCGTATCCGTTCCTGCCGCGCCACGTCACCATCGCCGCCTGGTTCACCATCGGCATCCCGGCCTTCATCCTCTCGCTGGCTCCCAACAACGAAAGGGCGCGAACGGGTTTCGTGCCGCGGGTGCTGCGGCTGGCGATCCCCTCCGGCACGGTGATCGGGGTGATGACCTTCATCGCCTATCTGATCGCCTATTGGAGTGCGGACCAGAGTCTGCCGGCCGAGGCGCGCGAGGTGCAGATCGGCACGACGGCGCTGATCACGCTGCTGGTGATCGCGGTGTGGGTGCTGGCGATCGTGGCGCGGCCGTGGAACTGGTGGAAGATCGCGCTCATCGCCGGGTCGGTCGCGGGCTATCTGATCCTGTTCACGGTGCCGTTCACCCGGCACTTCTTCAAACTCGACCCGTCGAACGCGGAGCTGACCGGGGTGGCATTCGCCTGCGGTGCCGTCGGCATCGTGCTGGTGGAGGTGGCGTGG
Source organism: Nocardia mikamii NBRC 108933 (assembly GCF_001613505.1). Lineage (GTDB taxonomy): Bacteria > Actinomycetota > Actinomycetes > Mycobacteriales > Mycobacteriaceae > Nocardia > Nocardia mikamii. The sequence continues at coordinate 202,101 of NZ_BDCM01000013.1, read as the reverse complement.
TGGATCACCGCGATGGTGACCGGCGAACAGCGGCACCTGTTCCCGGATTCGCCGGGCCGGAAGCCCGTGGGGCACAAGGACTGAGCCGCGACGGCACGTCAACTGGTCGCATGGTATGGCGCGCCGTGAACGTCCTTGTGCCCCGCATCGATTCGCAACGCGGGTACCTTCGGCAGTATGGAGGTCCTGCTGCATCAGATCGATGCGTTCGCGGATGCGCCCTTCACGGGTAATCCAGCGGCGGTGATGCCGCTGCTGGGCTGGTTGCCCGACGAGCTGCTGCAGCGGCTGGCCGAGGAGAACCGGCTGTCCGAGACGGCCTTCTACACCTCGGCGCTGCCGGTGGAGGCCGGCTTGCCGCCCGGTGACGGCCCGGCGTTCTGGCTGCGCTGGTTCACCCCGGCCACCGAGGTCGACCTGTGCGGGCACGCCACCCTCGCCACCGCGGCGCAGATCTTCGACGATATGCATCCCACCGCCGAAAGGCTGCACTTCTTCACCCGCAGCGGCTGGCTCGGCGTCGAACGCACCGGCCCGGAGCTCGAGCTCGACCTGCCGCTGGTGGAATCGGTGGACACCGTCCCGGACCCGGATCTGATCGCGGCGCTCGGGGTGCGCCCGGTGCGCGTGCTGACCGGCCAGGACGAGGTGGTCGTGGTCGACACCGAAGCCGAAGTGCGCCGGGCTCGCCCTCGTTTCGGCGCCTTTCCGGCGCTGCGGCGCGGTGTGATCCTCACCGCGCGCGGTGACCGCTGCGATTTCGTCTCCCGCTTCTTCGCCCCCGGGGTCGGCGTCGACGAGGATCCGGTCACCGGCTCGGCGCATGCCCAGCTGGCACCGCTGTGGGCCCGCGATCTCGGCCGCAGCGAATTATCGGCCCGCCAGTTGTCCGCCCGGACGGGCCGGCTGCGGTGCACGGTGAGCGGCTCCCGGGTGTTGCTGACCGGCCGCTGCCACCGCTACCTCGACGGTGTGGTGCGTCTGCCGCACGAGGAGACCCTGTCCCTTCCGCAGTGAGGAGACGGGGAAGGGGCGCACTGCTTCGGTCGGCGCTCCAGGGTGGGTTCGGCACCGCGACCGCGCCGGCGATCCGCGCGGTGCCGACGAGAGCGCCGTCCGAAACCTGCTCGACAGATGTTGCCGGACGGAAGTAGCGTGCCGCTCGTGCGGGTGCGTGGAGCGGTGAGTGGTACGGAGGAGATGTCCGGCGCGGGTGGCTCGGTGCGGCGGCGGCTCGGGCGGTCGCTCACCGGTGGCGGGGTGGCGGTCGGCGCGGGGGCGTATCTGATCTGGGGAATGTTTCCCGCGTTCTTCGGATTGCTCGACTTCGCGGGACCGGTGGAGATCCTGGCGCAGCGGATTCTGTGGACCCTGGTCGTGGTGCTGGTGTTGCTGCTGGCGGCCGGGCGGTTGCGTGAACTGGGGGCGATCGACGGCCGCACCTGGCGGCTGGCGGCGGTGGCCGCGGCGGCGATCTCGATCAACTGGGGGACCTACGTCTACGGCGTGACATCGGGGCACGTGGTGGAGTGCGCGCTCGGCTATTTCATCAATCCGCTCGTCACGGTCCTGTTCGCGGTCGTGCTGTTCCGGGAGCGGCTGGTGTGGCCGCAGTGGGTCGCGCTCGGGCTCGGCGGCGCCGCGGTGGTGGTGCTGACCGTCGACTACGGCAAGCCGCCGGTGATCGCGCTCGTCCTGGCCTGTTCGTTCGCCACCTACGGTCTGGTGAAGAAGGTCATCCGGCTCGACCCGATGCGCAGCGTCGCCGCCGAGGGCGTGGTGTCCGCGCCGTTCGCGCTGGCCGTCGTCATCGCGCTGGGCGTGCGCGGGGACGCCGAGTTCGGGCACGGAGCCGGCCACACCGCCCTGATGGTCGCCACCGGCCCGGTGACGCTGATCCCGCTGTTGCTGTTCGCCTTCGCCGCCTCGCGGGTGCCGCTGTCGACCATGGGGATTCTGCAATACCTCACTCCCGCACTGCAATTGGCCTGGGGTGTGCTGGTGGGGCACGAGCCGATGCCGGCCTCGCGCTGGATCGGATTCGGGCTGATCTGGACGGCTCTGGCGGTCTTCACCGGGGACGCGCTGCGGCGGTCCCGGCGCTTGGCACGGCGGGACGCGCTGGGTTAATGTCGGATTCGTGGCGATGCTCCCGTAGGCCGACGAGTACCGGTCCGGGGTCGGGATCGTCACTATCAGAGGAGAAATCCTGTCCATCCAGTTCAACCACACCATTGTCGGCTGTCGTGACAATCGGGAATCGGCGCAATTCTGGGCCGATATTCTGGGGTTGAGTGTGGGAACGCCGTGGGGTCCGTTCATTCCGGTCACCGTGCACAACGGCGTCACCTTCGACTTCGCCCGGGTCCCGCCGCATATCACCGAGATTCAGCCGCAGCATTACGCCCTGCTGGTCTCCGAACCCGAATTCGACGCGGCCTACGCGAAGATCCGGGATCGCGGGCTGCCGTTCTGGGCCGACCCGCAGCAGAGCCGGGAAGGCGAGATCAACCACAACGACGGCGGTCGCGGAATCTATTTCCTCGACCCCAGCGGTCACTACATGGAATTGCTGACCGTACCGTACGGCGGTTGGCCAGCGGCGACCGGCGAACAGCGGTAGTGCGCGACCGGCGGCCGAATTCGCTTCGGCCGCCGGTTTTTCCGATATCGACTTCGTCGCCGTCAAGGCGAGACGGCGATACCGAGCGACAGTGCGGCGAACGTCTTCGGCGCCGGAGAATCGTAGAACCGATCCAGCTCGGTGATCTCGAATCCGGCCTCGTCCAGCAATCCTCGGATATCGCGGTTCAGGTGGCAGCCACCCGCGATCACCTGCTGGATCGGATCGAGCCGATGCTGCCAGTTGCGCACGTTCGCGTCCGGCGCCAGACCGTGTTCGACGAAGTGGAAAGTGGCGCCGGGCATCAGAACTCGCCGCACCTCCCGCAGCGCGACGGCGATATCCGGAATCGTGCACAGCGTCCAGGTCGACAACGCGCTGTCGAAACTGTTGTCCGCGAAGGGCAATGCCTGTCCGTCCAGCCCCGCCCGTTCCACCGGCACCGGCGAATCCGCGACCCGTTTCGCCGCCAGCCGCCACCCCAGATCCGCCGGTTCCACGGCACTGACGCGACTCACCCCGGCGGGATAGAACGGCACGTTGCGGCCCGAGCCGAAACCGATCTCCACGACCCGGCCGCGCAACCCGGCACACACCCGGCGGCGCAACCGGTCGTTGGCCGCCACTCCGCACACCCGATCCGTCAACCGCGGCAGCAACCGCTCGCTGTAGATTCCCACCCCCTCACTGTGTCAAGTCGCCCTGCGCGCCGCTACCCGCCAGGGCACACCGGGGTGACGTATGCCGGCGGCCGCGATCGTCTGTGTCCCGGAAACCAACTACGTCCGAGCGTTCACGCCGCCCGGATCGCTACGGCACCGGGGTGACGTATGTGCCCAGCCACGTCGTGATGTAGTTCAGCACCTCGGGTGCGATCGTCGTTTCGATCGTCGGATATTCCTTCGGGCTACCGGTATCGGCGGGCTGCATCAGATGGTTGAGTCCGTCGAAGACGCGGACGTCGGCATTCGGGTCGCCCGCCAGATCCGCCCGGGCGGCCGGGGCGCTCTGGGCGGCGGGAACCTGCACGTCCTTGGTCCCGTAGAAGGCCAGCACCGGAATGCGCAGCGCCCGCAGGGCCGGTGCCGGGTCGTAGTCGACCAGGGCCTGGAAATACGGCGTGGTCAGCTGATCGATCGCCGACTGCGGCTGGCGCTGCTCCGGCGGTAGCGAGTCGTTGTGTTCGGTGGCGAAGCGGCGGACCTGCTCGTCGTCACCGGTACGGATCAACGTGGTCAGCGTGGTGATGTAGCCGACCTGTGCGCGGATGGCGTCGGCGTCGGCGTGCTCGCTGCGCAGCATCAGCTCGTTCTGTGCGAGCAGCACCTCCGAGCCCGGCACCGCCGGCCCGGCCATCATGATCACGAAGGCGAGCCGGCTGTCGGGGCGGGTGGCGGCCAGCGGTGCGAGATAGCCGCCCTCGCTGTGGCCGAGCAGGCCGATGTGGTTGCCGTCGATGTCGGGGCGGCTGCGCAGATAGCCCAGCCCGGCCATGATGTCGTCGGTGAGGTCGGTGTAGCTGCAGGTGTCGAGCTGTCCGCCGGTGCCGCCCACGCCTCGGTCGTCGGTGCGCAGAACGGCGTATCCGGCGCGGGTGAGCGTATCGGCGAGAAGCAGGAACGGTTTGTGCCCGGCGATCTCCTCGTTGCGATCCTGTGGTCCGCTGCCGGATACCAGGACGACGGCCGGATACGGTCCCGGCCCTCGCGGCCGGGTGAGCGTCCCGGCGATGGCGGTGCCGTCGCTGCTGCGGTAGCCGACGTCCTCGGAGAGATACGGCCACGGCGGAGGCGGCTCCTGCGGGCGCAGCGGGGCCGGCACTTTCCCGCGGTGCAGGGTCAGCGCCAGATCGTGACCGGACTGGGTGAAGGTGCCGGTGACGACATCGGCGCGACGGTCGTAGCGGCCGTTGAAGTGCGGATCGCCCGGCAGTCCGGGGATCGTGAAGGCGATCGCATCGGGCGCGATATCGACCTGTTCGAGGGGCAGATCGAAGATGCCCTGCGCCGGAACCGTCACGCTCCCACCGCCTTCGGTGAAGGTCACCCCGATCGGCAGCTGCTGATTCGGCAGCGGCACCACCCCGTTCCAGTCGCCGGTGACCGGTGCGGGGCGCGGCGTCGCGGTCACCTTGTCGGAAGTCGAGCAGGCCGCCAGGGCCACGGCGAGCAGCGTGGCGACCGCCGCGATCAGGGCCCGATGCCGCCGCGATGTCGGCGGTGTCCCCGCCCGGCCGCGGGATCCCGGCAAATCGGAGCTCTCAGACCGCGGCGATCGCATGTCTCAACCATGGCACACCGTCGCGGGCGCAGGGCTGTTTCGGCAGGTCACGGCAGGGGATGTCGGAGCGGCCGGGGAGGTCACAAGCCGGATCCGCGCCGCGTGCGGTCCGCGTCGAACCGGTCTCGGGGGTGTCACCGTGCGGACAACGTCGTTGCCCGCGCAACGGTACGCCCGTACCGTAGGCTTTGTGAGCAACGACGCTTTACCCGCAGGTTCTGCGGCTCTGCCCGCAGGTGTGCGTGGCTCGGCCGCGGTCGAGTTCGAACCCTTGGTGCGTAATTTCGCACGGATCGTCGGGGGCCGTGCCGGAGCCGGAGGCGGTCTGACCGTGCTTCGGCACGGTGAGCCGGTGGTCGATGTCTGGACCGGCTACTCCGATCTCACCACGCCCTGGACCCGCGAGACGGGCAGCGTCGCGTTCTCCGCGACCAAGGGCATCGCCTCCACCGTCATTCATCGCCTGGCCGACCGCGGCCTGATCGACTACTCCGCTCCGGTGGCCGAATACTGGCCGGAATTCGGTGCGGCGGGCAAATCGCGAATCACGGTGGCGCAGTTGCTCACTCACCGCGCCGGACTGTCCTCGCTTCCGCCCGTCGCCGGCGGACTCGACGAGGTGCTCGACCACGAACTCATGGAACACCGCCTGGCGGCCGCCGCGCCGGACCGGTTGCTGGGGGTGCCCGCCTACCACGCCCTGACCTACGGCTGGCTGCTGGCGGGCCTGGCCCGGGCGGTCACCGGCATGAATATGCGCGAGCTGTTCCGCACCGAGGTCTCCGAGCCGCTGGGCATCGACGGCCTGCATCTCGGGCGTCCGGCGCCGGACTCGGGCACCACCGTCGCCGCGCTCGCCGGTTCCCGGCTGGCCGTGGCCGGAACCGCGCTGGGTGCCCTGGTTCTCGGGCAGGCCGGACGTTTCCCGGGGCCGGCCGGCGCCGCGACTCGCGCGCTGTTCCTGCCGGGACTGCACGCGCTGTTCGATGGTGACGAACCGTCCATTCTCGCGACCGAAATGCCCGCCGGTAACGGCGTGTTCACCGCGAACGCGCTGGCGTCGGTCTACGGTGTGCTCGCCGACGGCGGCATGATCGCCGGTCGCCGGTATCTGTCGGCGCAGACCATGCGCCAGATCCGGCGCGTGCAGACCCACCGGCTCGATCACGCCCTGTTCTACTTCCCGATGATGTGGCATCTGGGCTATCACACGTTCCCGATTCCGGGGGCTTCCTCCGGGTTCGGCCATATCGGGCTGGCCGGGTCGTTCGGCTGGGCGGAACCGCGCCTGGGTCTGTCGGTCGGCTTCGTGCACAACCGATTCACGCCCCAGTCGTTCGTCTGGGATCAGCTGGCCGCGGCCTGGGTGCTGCCGCTGGTGATGCGCGGCGCCAAGGCCATGCGCGACGGCCGCCGCACGTCGCAGCGACGCGCCGCGTGAACATCGAACTGCCCTGTGCCGCAGGAGATTCCACGGCACAGGGCAGTTCGGCGGGGATCAGGTGAGGTACCGGTAGGTGGGGGAGTTGGGATCGAGCTGCTGGCATTGGATCGGCGAGTCGTCCATGCGTGCCAGCAGTGCCGTCAGCCCGGAGGGCGCGCCCAGTTCGATGCCGACCAGCGCGGCCCCGGTCTCCCGGTTGTTGCGCTTGACGTATTCGAACAGGGTGATGTCGTCGTCGGGGCCGAGTACCTCGTCGAGGAAGCGGCGCAGCGCACCGGGTTCCTGCGGGAAGTTCACCAGGAAATAGTGTTTGAGGCCCCGGTGCACCAGCGAGCGCTCGATGATCTCGCCGTAGCGCGAGATGTCGTTGTTGCCGCCCGACAGCAGGCACACCACTGTCGACCCCGGCTCGATATCGATCTCGGCCAGCGCGGCCACCGCCAGCGCACCCGCCGGTTCGGCGATCACACCCTCGTTCTGATACAGCTCGAGCATGGCGGTGCAGATGGCGCCCTCGTCGACCTGCATCATCCGGAAAGATCCTGCGCCCCTGGGGGATTCGGTGCCGATGAGCAACGGTAGCGACGCATGCGACACCACGCGCCCACCGAACTTCGACACCGTGGCGTAGGGTAGGTCGCCCACCCGCCGCACGGCGGCGCCGTCGACGAACGGATCGATCTGCGGCAGCGTGACCGGGCCCCCGGCGATGAGCGCGGCCGTCATCGAGGCCGCGCCCGCCGGTTCGACGCCGAGGATGGCGGTGGTAGGCGAGCGGTCGCGCAGATAGGTGCCGATGCCGGCCAGGCAACCGCCCCCGCCGACGGGGATGATCACCAGATCGGGGGCGGTCGGCAGCTGTTCGAGGATCTCCACCGCCACGGTGCCCTGCCCGGCCGCGGTGCGGGCGTCGTCGAACGGCGGGACCATGGTGGCGCCGGTGCGGGCGACGTCGGCGGCGGCCGCCGCGGCCGCCGCGTCGAAGGTGTCGCCGACGGCGATCAGTTCCACGAATTCGCCGCCGTGGGCGCGGATGCGGTCGCGTTTCTGCTTGGGTGTGGTGGTCGGCACGTAGATGCGGCCCTGGATCCCCATCGCGCGGCAGGCGAAGGCCACCCCCTGGGCGTGATTGCCGGCGCTGGCGGTGACGACACCGGCCGCGCGTTCGGTGGCATCGAGTTGCACGATCAGGTTGTAGGCGCCGCGCAGCTTGTAGGAGCGGACCGCGGTGAGATCCTCGCGCTTGACGTAGACGTTCGCGCCGGTGGCCGCCGACAACCGCTCGATTCGCTGCAGCGGCGTCGGCTCGACGATGTCGGAAATTCGCTTGGCGGCCGCGTCGATCTCGTCCGCGCTCAGTTCGGGCAGCGGAGCGGATACTTTCTCTACGACATCCAGCGGTTCAGACACCCGAACATGCTATCGGTCGCGGTAGGTGCGGCGCGCGGCAGTTTCCCCAGCGGTCCGGTACGCCCGGAAACCGGCGACGCCCGGACCGAGGGCCGGGCGTCGCGGCGGTGATCGCGGACCGGTGAATCAGGACGTCGGGGTCAGGACGAAGACCGGGATCTCGCGGGTGGTCTTCTTCTGATAGTCGGCGTAGTCCGGATAGGCCTCGACCGCGCGCTCCCACCACACGGCCTTCTCCTCGCCGGTCACCTCGCGCGCGGTGTAGTCCTTGACCACGTCGCCGTCGCGCAGTTCGACGATCGGATTGGCCTTGAGGTTGTAGTACCAGACCGGATGCTTCGGGGCGCCGCCGAGGGAGGCCACCGCCGCGTACTCGCCATTGTGCTCGACGCGCATCAGCGGAGTCTTGCGCAGTTTGCCGGTCTTGGCGCCGACACTGGTGACCAGGATGATCGGAATTCCGCGGTCGAGCAGGGTGTTGGCTTGGGTCCCGTTGGAGGCTTCGTACTTCTCGGCCTGCTCGCGGGACCAGTCGGACGGGCTGGGTGCGTATTCTCCGGTGAGTGGCATGCCCGGCATAACAATCGATGGCCGCGGATGTGTTCCCGGCGTCGTTGGTGACCGGATCGCCGCGAATGTTCGGTGGACCGAACTTCGGGATACGTGTAGCCTGACCACATGACAGCGGTCAGCCCCATCGTTCGCCCGGTCCGCCGTGCCACGCATACGGTGCGGCTCGCGGATGTGCCGTGGCCGGTGTACAAACTCGAGGCCGTCGCGCTGGGTCTGCTGCTCGCGCTGATGCTGGGCCTGATCACCGGGTCGGCGCAGCTCGCCGTACTGGTCGGCGCCGGGGTCGCGGCACTGCGCTGGATCGTGGGAGTCGCGGCGGATCGCCGGTAGCGGACTACGGCACCACGCCCCGGTCGGTGCGCGACGCCGCGCACGTCCTCAGCTCGCGAGGCAGCCCGGGCCGAGCAGCGCCTTCAGATCTCCCATCAGCGCCGAGGACGGCGACACCCGCAGGTTGTCGGCGACCTTGAGCAGGGTGGTCTTCTCACGCGATCCGACGTGGCGGATGTGCACATCGGCGGTGCCGGGATGGCTGGACAGGACCCGCTTGAGCGCGCTCACCTTGTCGGGCGTGCACAGCCGGGTCGGGATCGTCACCGCCAGCGGCTTCTCCATGCCGATCGACGACAGATCCGGCACCACCAGATCGTTGGCGATCAGCGAGATCCGGTCGTCACGCACCGAGACGCGCGCCTTCACCAGCACGACGGCGTCTTCGGCGATGTCCATCCCGTACACCGAATAGGCCTGCGGGAAGAACAGCACCTCGATACCACCGGTGAGGTCCTCCAGTTGCGCTGAGGCCCAGGGCATTCCGTTCTTGTTGACGCGCCTGGTCACCGAGGCGAGGATGCCGCCGATGGTCACCTGCGCGCCGTCCTTGACGTCGCCCTGCAGAATCGCCGGGATCGGCGTATCCGCCTGTGCGGCGAGCACATGCTCCACCCCGTTCAGCGGATGGCCGGACACGTAGAGGCCCAGCATCTCGCGTTCCAGGGCCAGCTTGTGCTTGGCCTCCCACTCCTCGTCGGGCACCTTGACATCGAAGACCGACGAGATCGAATCGTCCCCGTCGTCGAGCCCGCCGAACAGGTCGAACTGCCCGATCGCCTCGGCCTTCTTGGTGGCCATCACCGCGTCGATGGCGTCGGAATGCACCAGCAGCAGTCCCTTGCGCGGATGGCCGAGCGAGTCGAAAGCGCCTGCCTTGATGAGGGATTCGGTGACCTTCTTGGTGCAGGCGATGGTGTCGATCTTGTTCAGGTAGTCGGAGAAATCGGTGAACTTCGACTTCTCGGTGCGGGCGGCGATGATCGAGGACACCACGTTGGTGCCGACGTTGCGCACCGCGCCCAGGCCGAAACGGATGTCGGTGCCGACCGGTGCGAAGTTCTGTTCGGACTCGTTGACGTCGGGCGGGAGCACCGTGATGCCGAGGCGGCGGCAGTCCGACAGGTAGACCGCGGCCTTGTCCTTGTCGTCGCCGACGCTGGTGAGCAGGGCGGCCATGTACTCGGCCGGATAGTTGGCCTTGAAGTAGGCGGTCCAATAGGAGACCAGGCCGTACGCGGCGGCATGCGATTTGTTGAACGCGTAGCCGGCGAACGGGAGGATGGTGTCCCACAGCGCCTTGATCGCGGCCTTGGAGAAACCGTTCTCCAACATGCCCTTCTCGAAGCCCTCGAACTCCGCGGCCAGCACCTCGGCCTTCTTCTTACCCATCGCGCGGCGCAGGATGTCGGCTCGTCCGAGCGAGTAGCCGGCCACCTTCTGCGCGACGTGCATGATCTGCTCTTGGTAGACGATCAGACCGTAGGTCTCGCCGAGGATGTCCTTGAGCGGCTCCTCCAGCTCCGGATGGATCGGCTTGACCTCTTGGCGCCCGTTCTTGCGGTCGGCGTAGTCGTTGTGCGCGTTCATGCCCATCGGGCCGGGGCGATACAGCGCGCCGACGGCCACGATGTCCTCGAAGGCGGTGGGCTGCATGCGTCGCAGCAGATCGCGCATGGGGCCACCGTCGAGCTGGAACACACCGAGGGTGTCACCGCGGGCGAGCAGTTCGAACGTTTTCGGATCGTCGAGTGGCAGCGCGTCCAGGTCGACGTCGACACCGCGGTTGGCCTTGGCGTTGTCGATCGCGTCGCCGAGCACGGTGAGGTTGCGCAGGCCGAGGAAGTCCATCTTCAGCAGGCCGATGGCCTCGCACGACGGGTAGTCCCAGCCGGTGATGATGGCGCCGTCCTGGGCCCGCTTCCAGACCGGGATCGCGTCGGTCAGCGGCTCCGAGGACATGATCACCGCGCAGGCGTGCACGCCGGCGTTGCGGATCAGGCCTTCCAGCCCCTTCGCCGTGTCGTAGATCTTGGCGATATCGGGATTGGATTCGATGAGGGTGCGGACCTCGGCGGCCTCCTTGTACCGCTCGTGCTCGGGGTCGGTGATACCCGACACCGAGATGTCCTTGGCCATGATCGGCGGCGGCAGCGCCTTGGTGATCTGGTCGGCGATCGCGAAGCCGGGCTGGCCGAACAGCACGCGGGCCGAATCCTTCAGCGCTGCCTTCGTTTTGATGGTGCCGAAGGTGATGACCTGGGCGACCCGGTCGGTGCCCCACTTCTCGGTGGCGTAGCGGACCATCTCACCGCGGCGGCGATCGTCGAAGTCGATATCGATATCGGGCATCGACACGCGCTCGGGGTTGAGAAATCGCTCGAACAGCAGACCGTGCGGCAGCGGGTCGATGTTGGTGATCTTCAGCGCGTAGGCGACCAGCGAACCGGCGGCCGAACCACGACCGGGCCCGACCCGGATCCCGACCTCGCGGGCGTGGTTGATGAGGTCGCCGACGACCAGGAAGTAGGCCGGGAAGCCCATCTCGAGGATGACGTTGATCTCGTATTCGGCCTGGTCGAGGTACTTCTGCGGGACACCGTCGGGGAAGCGGTACTCGAGGCCGCGCGCGACCTCCTTGCGCAGCCACGACGCCTCGGTCTCACCTTCGGGAACCGGGAATTTCGGCATCCGGTCGCGGTGGGTCCACACATCCTCGTAGGACTGCACCCGCTCGCCGATCAGCACGGTGTTGTCGCAGGCGCCGGGGACCTCGCCGTCCCAGATCTCGCGCATCTCCGCGGCCGACTTCAGGTAGTAGCCGCTGCCGTCGAATTTGAAGCGGGTCGGGTCCGAGAGCGTCTTACCGGTCTGAATGCACAGCAGCGCTTCGTGATTCGTGGAGTCTGTTTCGTGCACGTAGTGGCAGTCGTTGGTGGCCAGCGGCGGGATGCCCAGCTTCTTGCCGACCTCGATCAGGCCCTCGCGCACCCGGCGCTCGATGGACAGCCCGTGGTCCATGAGCTCGAGGAAGAAGTTGTCCTTGCCGAAGATCTCCTGCCACTTGGCCGCGGCCTCGAGGGCCTCGCGGTCGTGGCCCAGTCGCAGCCGGGTCTGCACCTCGCCGGACGGGCAGCCGGTGGTCGCGATGATCCCTTCGGCGTGCTGGGCGATGATCTCGGCGTCCATGCGCGCCCACTTGCCGAGCTGTCCCTCGATGGAGGCCAGGCTCGACAGTTTGAACAGATTCCGCAGACCGGTCGCGTTCTCGGCGACCATCGTCATATGCGTGTAGGCGCCGGAACCGGAGACGTCGTCGCTCTTCTGGCTCGGGTCACCCCACTGCACGCGCTTGGTGTTGAACCGCGACTCGGGCGCGATGTACGCCTCGATGCCGATGATCGGCTTGATGCCCTGCTTCTTGGCCGAGTTGTAGAACTCCGAGGCGCCGTACATGTTGCCGTGGTCGGTCATGCCGACCGCGGTCATACCGAGCCGCTCCGCCTCCTTGAACAGGGGCGTGATCTTGGCGGCGCCATCGAGCATCGAGTACTCGGTGTGATTGTGCAGATGTACGAATCCCGAGTCGGCCACGCGAGGAATCCTAGTCGACCGGACCGACACCCGGCGCCAGGGAACTACATGCCTGCAATTCACGGGTGCACGTGGCGGGCGAGTCCGCCGGAATCGCCGCGAACCTCCCGCATCACCGTGGCGAATCTCACCGCCGCGCGCGATAGCCGGAAGGGATTCGAGTGGTCCCGGTAACGCCGCGCGGCCCGGGCAGCGATAACCCGGCTGCGAGAGACGAACGGTCCACAAGGGCAGATCGGTGCGTCACGGCGGTCGGCGGTCAACGTGCCGCTCCCCGTCTCGCCGATGACGGTCGACCGAGACGAGGGCGGTCGGCCGTCATCATTCTCTCCGTCGCCGTCGTTGGTCTTCGGCGTCGAACGCCGTCCCGGGTAGTTGCCGGCGGATCGCGGACAGCCACGCTTCCACTACTCGCATCCCTGCCCTCCGATGCGGGCGAGCATTAACGTAAACACACGCCCGGCGCGATAATTCGAGTAGTTCGCTACTCGCGAGCGACACGGTACGGGGCGGGAGGATTACCGGTATGAAGCGTTTGGTTGTGTGCTGTGACGGCACGTGGGGATCGGAGAGCAATCCGACGGTCTCCAATGTTGTGAAGATCGCCGAGTCGGTGCGGTCGAGTGCCGTCACCGACACGGGCGACCATGTGGGGCAACGGGTTTTCTATGTCGACGGCCCCGGCTCCCGCGGCTATCTGGCCGATAAACTGCTCGGCGGCGCGTTCGGGCTCGGACTCGACGCCAATCTGTCCACGATGTACTGGCAGCTCGCCCTGAATTGGGAGCCCGGGGACGAGATCTACGTCTTCGGCTTCAGTCGCGGGGCCTATACCGCCCGCAGTCTGGTCGGAATGGTCAACCGGCTCGGGCTGCTCACCGCCGACGCGATGATCGAGCGGACGTATCCGGAGGCGCTGGCGATCTACCGCCAGCGCAAAGTGGATCCCGACGGCCCGGATCGGCCGGAGTGGATCGAATTCCGCCGGCGGCACTGCATCTACCCGGTGCCGATCACCTTCGTCGGCGTCTTCGACACCGTCGGCGCGCTCGGGGTGCCGCTGCTGACCTCGTGGCGCTACCGCTTCCACGATGTGCGGCTGTCGCGCAATGTGCGGTACGCGCGGCAAGCGCTGGCGATCGACGAACGCCGCCGGATGTACGCACCGTGCCTGTGGGAGGTCACCGACGACCCCGAGGGCGGCCCGTCCGGCGCCGACCGGGTGCAGCAGGTGTGGTTCGAGGGAGTGCACACCGATATCGGCGGCGGCTACGCCGACAGCCGGCTCTCCGACATCACGCTGCGCTGGATGGTCGACCAGGCTCGCGGGGCGGGACTGAGTTTCGACGACGAGCGCGTCGAACAACTGCTGAGCCGCCACACCCCGGCGCAGCCGGCCGCCGCGCCGGATTCGACTGTCGCGGCGGCGGATTCGCCTCCGAGGGCGCATGATTCGCTGACCCTTTTCTACCGCGTCCTCAATCGCGTCGGCTGGGCGTTGCATCCGCGCAACCCCCGCTTCTACGCCGATTCCTGGCGCCGTCTGTCCGCACCCGGTGATCGGCGCGTGTACCTCGCCGACTGCGCCGCGCCGTGCGCCACCTACCGCCCGCCGAATGTCGTCCGCTGGGCCGAGGAGCTCGCCGGACCGCTGCCCACCCTGCCGGTGGGCGAGCACGACGAGGGCGCCGACCGTGCCCACCCGGCAGCCGAACAGCAGGCGCCGGGCGGAGAGCATCCGGCGGGCAGCGGCTCGGTAGCCGGCACCGCCGCCTGAGCGTCACCGCGTGCTCCCGGCGTTCGCCGGCGGCGCGGTGCCGCGGCTCCGGCGCGGTGCCGCCTGCTGCTGCCGGAAATGACCGGTTCCCGGCGCTCGTCAGGGGTGTCGTCTCCGAACCAGTGGCCTCGCGGCGGTGATTTTCCGTCGTGTGCAGCGGTCCGCCGCCGGGCGATCCCGGCCGCTGAAACTTGTCCCCGGGCGCTTCCGGTACGCGCCCGGGTTCGCTTGTGTCTCAGTGGCTTAAGGGTGCGCAGCGATCTCGGCTCGGCCTGTGACGGTGGTGCGTGATCTGATCGAGATAAAACCGGCGTGTGATCCGGTGCACACATCACTGCAGGTCCAGCGGATTTTTCTCAGCGTAATAACACCTGTTGTTCACTTGACGTTATGTTTACGTTAACTTGCCGCAATCATTCTGTGACTCGCCAGGAAGCAGACCAACGGTCTGTTTTCAACGCGGCGAGCGGGCTTTTGTTCTGTAGATCGTCGCGCTGGTCCCACCACCGTTCGACGTATCCGGAGTTCGTATCACCATGCAGATCAGAAGACTGTTACCCCTCGCCGTCCTCGCCGCCGTCGTCACCGTGCCCGTCGCGGCCCACGCCGATGCCCCCGCTGCGCCGCCACAACTGCAGCAGCTGGTACAGGGATTGCCGCAGCCGCAGCAGGATCAGGCTCAGCAATTCCTGCAGAACCTGCCGCAGCCGCTGCAGCAGGTGGTCCCGCAGACCTATTCCGACAACCTCGACGGCTGGATCAAGCACGCGCTCTTCGTGATGGGGCAGCACGGCATTCCGGGCAGCTACGACGGCATCTACCGCAATGTCATGCGCGAGTCGGGCGGCAACCCGCGTGCCATCAACCTCTACGACTCCAACGCCGCGGCCGGTATCCCGTCCAAGGGCCTGATGCAGGTCATCGATCCGACCTTCGCCGCCTATCACGTCGACGGTACCTCGGGGGACATCTACGACCCGGTCGCCAACATCGCCGCCGCCTGCAACTACGCCGCGCACCGCTACGGCTCGATCGACAGCGTGTTCTCGGCGTACTGATCCGGGGCTCGCTCCGGACTCAGCGCACCAGCAGCGCCACCGGCAGGCGGGCGAACAGCTTCTCCAGCCGGGTGCGGCCGGTGAACGTATGGCCGGTGAGGCGGTCGGTCCAGGTGCCCGAGGGCAGGTCGAGGACGGTATCGGCCCACCCGCCCTCGGTCAGGGCCACGCTGTAGCGGGTCGCGGCCACGATCACCTGCGGCGCCTCGCCGCTGCGGCCGCGCGCGTACCCCACCAGGTGTTCGCTGCGGTCGCCGCTGCCGAACAGCGGGGTGTAGGAGCCGCCGACGAAGCAGTCCGGCCGCTCCCGCCGCAACCACAGGGCGTAGGCGACGATCCACATCTTCGCAGCGCCGGAGATGTCCAATTCCGGTGTGCCCGTGAGTGATTGCAGCATCGCCAGGCGATGGCCGAAGTCCACCGGCCGCCGGTTGTCCGGATCGACCAGCGAGTCCTCCCACAACTCGCACCCCTGATACACGTCGGGGATGCCGGGGCCGCACAGCTGAAGCAGCTTCTGTCCCAGCGAATCCGACCATGCGTGCGGTGCGAGCCGGGTCGCCAGTTCACCCAGTTCGGCGCCGACCGGCCCGTCGATCACGGTGTCCAGCCAGCGATGCACCTCCGCCTCGAAGTCGACGTCGGGCTCCTCCCACGAGGAACTCAATCCGGCCTCGCGCACCGTCTTCTCGGCGAACAGGTGCAGGCGTTCGCGAAACCGCGGCACCGTCGCGGGGCGGCGTCCGTCGACCGGCCACACGCCGAACATGTTCTGCAGCAGGAAGATCGCGGTCTGCCCGTCCGGTGCGGGCGCCAGTTCCAGCCACGCGCCCACCGCCTTCGCCCAGCTGTCGGCCACCTGTGAGAGCACCGTGATGCGGGCCCGCACATCCTCGCCGCGCTTGGTGTCGTGCGTCGACAGCGTCGTCATCGTGGTCGGGCGGCGCGCCGCGCGTTCGGCATTGGCCAGATGGAATTCCAGCACCGAACGTCCGAACCGGCTCGGGTCACCGCCCATCTCCTGCAGCGACACCAGACGCGCCGCCTGATAGAACATGGTGTCGTCGACCGCCTTGGCCGCGACCGCGCCGCCGACCTGATGCATCCGCCGCGCCGCTTCTCCGCCGGCGGCCAGCGCCCGCACCAGGACCGACAGCGGGGCGGTCAGCTCCCGGTTGCGCTGCTGCACCTCGGCCACCACGGTGCTGAGCACACCGGACAGAGGTGCGTAGTCGGTGCGATACACCGGCATATAGGACAGCACCTCGATGGTGGCATTGGTCAGCGCCATATCGCTGATCGCCGCCGAATCGAAACCGTTCACCGCGGCGTCGCGCTTCACCGCGCCGACCAATCGGCGGACCTCGGGTACGAGCAGCCGTTCGGCCACCGCCCGTTTGATGCGATGTTCGGTGTCTGCCATCCAGGCGGCATCGCTGCCGTGCCCCGATATCCGCCGCGACAGCTCGGTGAGCGCGTGCTCCCCGGCCGGATCGACGAAGACGCCGCCGACCTCCGCGAGCGCTTCGTATCCGGTGGTGCCGTCCACGGGCAGGGTGGCGTCGAGCGGTTCGTTCCGGCCGAGCACCTTCTCCACGATCAGCAGCCGCTGCGGACCGATCAGCCGGCGCAGTTTCGCCAGATAGGCCGCCGGATACGACAATCCGTCGGGATGATCGACTCGCACCCCGTCGATGAGATCGTGTTCGCACCAGGCGGCCAGTTCGCGATGGGTCAGATCGAACACCGCCGGCTCCTCCTGCCGGATCGCCGCCAGTTCGGAGACCGCCAGGAATCGCCGATAGCTGCAGATCCCCGCCTTCCAGCTGACGAGGCGATAGTGCTGGCGGTCGTGGATGCGCAGCGCGTTCTCCCCGTCGGTGCCGGGGGCGATCGGGAAGCGCAGATCGCGCAGGGCGAGGACGGGTTCGGGGCCCGAGCGGTCGACGGTCAGCGCCGCCGGATCGTTCTCACTGTGCAGGACCGGCAGCGCCAGCCGCCCGCCCGCGCCGTTGCCCGGGCTCCAGTCGATGTCGAAGAAGTGCGCGAACTTCGAATTCTTGCCGTTGCGCAGCACATCCCACCACCACGGATTGCGCCGCGGATCACCGACGCCGACGTGGTTGGGCACCAGATCGACGATCAGTCCCATGCCGCGGGCGCGGACCTCGTCGGCGAGAGCTTTCAGCCCGCCCGGCCCGCCCAGTGCCGCCGACACGGTGGTCGGATCGGTGACGTCGTAGCCGTGCGCGGAGCCCGGCATCGCGGTCATCACCGGGGACAGGTATAGATGCGAAATACCCAGCTGCTGTAGATATTCGGCGATCGCCCGGGCATCGGCGAAGGTCAGGGCGTCCGGGCGCAGTTGCAGTCGGTACGTGCTGCGCACGGGGGTCCGGCGGGCGATCGGGCCGGTGCGGTGTTCAGGGGAAGGGGTGTCTGTCATCTCGATATCGGTGTGGATTCGGAACGGCGGAGAACGAGCAGGCAGCGAGCGGGTACGGCGACCGTGGTCGCTGCGGAATAGGTGGCATCTGCGCGCCCGGTGGGTGTCGAGCAATCCAGCGCCACCGTCCAGTGCGCGCCGAATTCCGGTCCGGGTACGGCGAATTCGAGGGGTGCGTCGTGGGCATTGAAACACAGCAGGAACGAATCATCGCGCACTCGTTCCCCGCGCGGGCCCGGTTCGGCGATCGCCTCGCCGTTGAGGAACACCGCCAGCGAGCGGGCGAAGCCGGTATTCCAGTCGGCCGTGGTCATCTCCGTGCCGCCGGGGGTGAACCACGCGATATCGCCCGGGAGTTCGTCGGGGGTGCCGGGACGTCCGTCGAAGAAGCGCCGGCGCCGGAACACCGGATGGGCGCGGCGCAGCGCGAACGCGGCGCGCGTGAACGTCAGCAGGTCGGCGTATTTCTGCGCGGCGGCCCAATCCATCCAGGACACCGGCGAATCCTGGCAGTAGGCATTGTTGTTGCCGTGCTGGGTGCGCCCGATCTCGTCGCCGTGCAGCAGCATGGGCGTGCCCTGCGACAGCGCCAGGGTGGCGATCATGTTGCGGCTCTGGCGATCTCGCAGCGCACACACCTCCGGATCGTCGGCGGGGCCTTCGATCCCGCAGTTCCAGGATCGGTTGTAGTCCTCGCCGTCGCGATTGTCCTCGCCGTTGGCGTGATTGTGTTTGTCGTTGTAGGACACCAGGTCTCGCAGCGTGAAGCCGTCGTGGGCGGTGACGAAGTTGATGCTCGCGCCCGGGCGGCGGCCGGTGGCTTCATACAGGTCGGAACTGCCGGTGAACCTCGAGGCGAATTCGCCCAGGGTCGCCGGTCGGCCGCGCCAGTAGTCGCGGACGGTGTCGCGGTACTTGCCGTTCCACTCGGTCCACAGCCCGGGGAAGTTCCCGACCTGGTAGCCGCCCTCGCCGACATCCCACGGCTCGGCGATCAGTTTGACCTGACTGACCACCGGATCCTGCTGCACAAGGTCGAAGAAGGTGGAAAGCCGGTCCACATCGTGCAGTTCGCGCGCCAGCGCGGCCGCCAGATCGAAGCGGAAGCCGTCGACGTGCATATCGAGAATCCAGTACCGCAGCGAATCCATGATCAGCTGCAACGTGTGCGGGTGGCGCACGTTGAGGCTGTTACCGGTGCCGGTGTAGTCCATGTAGTGCGCGGGATCGTCTTCGGCCAGACGGTAGTACGCCGCGTTGTCGATGCCGCGCAGGCCGATCGTGGGCCCGAGGTGATTACCCTCGCCGGTGTGGTTGTAGACCACGTCGAGGATCACCTCGATACCGGCGCTGTGCAGCGCCCGGACCATCGCCTTGAATTCGGTGACCGCGGCCCCGGCTCGCGGGTCGGCGGAGTACTCGTGGTGCGGCGCCAGATAACCGAAACTGTTGTAGCCCCAGTAGTTTCGCAGGCCGCGGTCGAGCAGGATCCGGTCGTGCAGGAACTGGTGGACCGGCATGAGTTCGATCGCGGTGACCCCCAGCGACAGCAGATGGTCGATGATCGCCGGATGCGCGATACCCGCGTAGGTGCCGCGCAGTCGCTGCGGAATCGCCGGATGCGTCATCGTCAGCCCCTTGACGTGGGCTTCGTAGATGACGGTTTCGTGATAGGGCCGCCGCGGCGGGCGGTCGCCGGCCCAGTCGAAGTACGGGTTGACCACCACGCCGGTCATGGTGTGCCCCAGCGTATCCGCGCCGTAGGTGTGCAGGGTGGCGTCGGCGGCGAACCGTCCCGCGAAGGCCTTGCCGTAGGGGTCGAGGAGTAGTTTGCTGCTGTCGCAGCGCAATCCGCGGGCGGGATCGTAGGGACCGTGCACGCGGAACCCGTAGCGCTGGCCGGGGGCGACGGTGGGCAGATAGGCGTGCCAGACGTACCCGTCGACCTCGTCGAGCGCGATGCGGTGCTCACCGCCCGCGCGATCGATCAGGCACAGCTCGACCTGTTCGGCAACCTCGGAGAACACCGAGAAGTTGGTGCCGGCCCCGTCGTAGGTCGCGCCCAGCGGATAGGCGGCACCCGGCCAGACGCCGAGAGGCGTCATCTCACCGGATGTATCGGGCCGAACCATACATCGACAGTAACCGTCGTGCCGGAGCCGCCGGTGCGGGTGGGCCGGGTCGTGCCGGGCCGGTAATCCGGTGGCTATCGATGACCCGGCCTCGGCCGACCGGCCGCGCGGGTTCCGGGGCGCCGCCGTTACCGCAGGCCGCGCCGCCAGGTCTGGCCGACGAGGTCGGCACCGAAACTGCGGTGCGGTCGGGAATCGACGAGTTCGAATCCGGCGCGCTGGTAGATCCGCCGCGCCGCGGTGAGCACATCGTTGGTCCACAACACCATGTCCTGATATCCGGCCTCGGCCGCGAACCGCAGGCACTGCTCGACCAGTGCGGTGCCCACGCCGAGCCCGCGCGCCGACGGTTCCACGAGCAGTAGCCGCAGCCTGGCGGTGGTGTCGTCCTCGCGCACACAGAACACCGCCCCGGCCGCGACGCCGCCGGCCTCGGCGATCCATGCCCGTTCGGTGTCGGGATCGTGCCCGGCCAGGAAGTCGGCGACGATCTTCGCGACCAGCGCCTCGTACTCGGTGTCCCAGCCGTATTCGGCGGCATAGAGCACCGCGTTGCGCTGGATGATCCAGCCGTAGTCGCCCGGGCGCGGAGATCGGAGGCGGACCTCGCGCCCGGGGCCGGCAGCTGATGTGTTCGCGTCGCGTGCTGCCGACGTGCTTGCGCGGCCCGCTGCGAACGTGCTCGCGTCGCCTGCCGCGGATGTGTTTGCGTCGCCTGCCGCAGACGTGCTTGCGCGGCCCGTCGTAGTGGCCGGGGCGAGCAGCTCTTCGATCGTGCGCATCGCGGTGCGCAGGCGCCGCCGGTCCGCGGCGCTGTGCCCGGCCAGCAGCTCGGCGATGTCGCGCGCGGACCGGTGGTCGAGATCGTCGGCCGCGGCCCGCCCGGCGTCGGTGAGGTGTACGAGCTGCAGGCGTGCATCGGACTCGGAGCGGTGCCGCCGCACCAGCCCGGCGCTCTCGAAGCGGGCGAGGATCCGGCTCAGATAACCCGGGTCCAAGCCCAGTTCGGTGCGCAGCGCGCGGACGCCGAGCGGTCCGGAACGGGCGAGTTCGAACAGGATTCGCGCCTCGGTGAGCGAGAAGTCGCTGTCGAGCAGATGTTCCTCGAGGACGCCGATCAACCGGGTATAGCGGCGGTTGAACGCGCGCACCGCGCCGACGTCGTCGTGGTCGAGTGCCGCAGTCGTCATGGCCCTCCTCCAGTTCTTTGACTGAGTCAAAGATATCGCGCGAATGCCTCGCGGTGCGGGGGAACGAATATTCCGGGCCCGCGGTCCCGGTGCCGAGGTGTTTCGTCGCGGTGATAACTTGAACAGCGTTCAAGACCGTCTCGTGAAGGGATCCGCGTGGCCCTGACAGCCGACCAGATCACCGCCCTCGACGCCGCCCATGTGTGGCATCCCTACGGCGGCTTCCCCGCGAGCACCGAACCGCTGGTGGTCGCCTCGGCCGCGGGCACCCGCCTGACCCTCACCGACGGCCGGGAGCTTGTCGACGGGATGAGTTCGTGGTGGGCGGCCGTCCACGGGTACCGGCATCCGGTGCTGGACGCCGCGCTGGTCGAGCAGTCGCGGCGGATGAGTCATGTCATGTTCGGCGGGCTCACCCACGAGCCGGCGGTGCGGCTGTCGCAACTGCTGGTGGAACTGACCCCCGACGGTCTGGACAAGGTGTTCCTCTGCGATTCGGGTTCGGTGTCGGTCGAGGTCGCGGCCAAGATGTGCCTGCAGTACTGGCGGGCGCTCGGACAGCCCGGCAAGCGGCGGTTGTTCACCTGGCGCGGCGGATATCACGGCGACACCTTCACCCCGATGAGCGTGTGCGATCCCGAGGGTGGCATGCATTCGCTGTGGACCGACGTGCTGGCCGAGCAGATCTTCGCGCCCGCACCGCCGGCCGACTTCGATCCCGCCTACGTCGCGGAGCTGGATCGGCTGCTGGCCGCGCATGCGCACGAGACCGCGGCGGTGATCGTCGAGCCCGTCGTGCAGGGTGCGGGCGGGATGCGTTTTCATCATCCGCGCTACCTGAACGAACTGCGCCGGTTGTGCGATCAGCACGGCGTACTGCTGGTCTTCGACGAGATCGCGACCGGATTCGGCCGCACCGGAACGCTTTTCGCCGCCGAGGCCGCCGGGGTGGCGCCGGACGTCATGTGTGTGGGCAAGGCCATCACCGGCGGATATATGACCCTGGCCGCCGCACTGTGCACCACCCGCATCGCCGAGACCGTCAGCGCGGCGCACGGCGGGCTCATGCACGGGCCCACATTCATGGGCAATCCGCTGGCCTGTGCGGTCGCGGTGGCCTCCGTCGAACTGCTGCTCTCGCGGGACTGGGCGGGCGAGGTCGCCGCGATCGAGGCCGGCCTGAAATCGGGACTCGCCGCCGCGCAGGACAATCCGCGCGTGGTGGACGTGCGTGTGCTCGGCGCGATCGGGGTGGTCGAGCTCGACCATTCGATCGATATGGTCGCCGCGACCCGCGCCGCCGTCGAGGCCGGCGTGTGGCTGCGGCCGTTCCGCAATCTGGTCTACACCATGCCGCCGTTCATCAGCAGTGCCGACGATATCGCGCGCATCGCCGCCGGCGTCGTCGCCACCGCCGCGGCGGGTTGAGCCGAATTCCCTTCCGGCCCGCCGTTCGTCGTATATCGGATATTTATTTTCGTGTGATATGGTGACGGCGAGCGCGAAAATTCCTGTCTATCATCGGCATTCGCCCGGTGATATCCACCGGGTCCCAGCACGGTGAAAGGGAATTCGATGATCGGCACCGAACCCAGCCGCACGGCGATGATGGCGGCCGCGGCTCGCGCGGCCCACCTGCTGATCGACAGCGAGCCCTGTCTGTTCCGCGATACCATGGCCTCCGCCCTGCTCGGCCCGCATGCGGAGGAGCTCATCGGCTACCACCTGCACCACGGCGACCATCCGCTGCTCGCCGCGGTCCGGGCGCAGGCGACGGTGCGCAGCCACTGGGTCGAACAGCGCCTCGCCGAGTCGGCCGCAGCGCAATATGTCGTTCTCGGTGCGGGCCTCGACAGTTTCGGATATCGCGGTCCGGCCGAAGGAGTCCGGGTATTCGAGGTCGACCATCCCGGCACCCAGCGGTGGAAAAGGGAAATCCTCGACATCGGCGATATCCAGCCGGTCGGCGAGGTGATTTTCGTACCCGTAGATTTCGAATGCGACGAATTGCCACGGCAATTGGCCGATGCCGGATTCGACCGTGAACGTCCGGCCGTGGTCAGCTGGCTCGGGGTCAGCATGTATCTCACCGCCGAGGCGATCGGTGACACGCTGGCCGCCCTGTCCGGTCTGGCCCCGGGTTCGGAACTGGTGATGGAGTACATGCTCGATCCGGCACTGCGCGACGGCAACGGGCACGCCTACGCCGCATCCGTCCAGCCCGTCACCAGCGCGCAGGGCGAACCGTGGCTGAGCACCTTCACCCCGGAAACCCTCGACGACCTCCTGCACCGGTACGAATTCGCCGAGGTCGAGCACATCAGCCACCGGGCGGCCGTACCGGCGGGCTGGTGGGAGCGGGCCGATGCGCTGCAACCGGTGGATCTGTGCCGACTGGCACATGCGCGCATCGGCGGCTGACCTGCGGCGGTGGGCGCGGTGTGTTTGGCTGGACGCCGACGCCTAGAGCCGAGGAGTGGGGATGCGGGCACTGCGAGTGATCGTCGTCGGCGGGGGAATCGGCGGTATGGCCGCCGCGATCGCGTTGCATCGGCGCGGACACGACGTCCAGGTCTGGGAGCGAGCCGCCGCCGTCGGCGAGGTCGGATCGGGACTGACCCTGTGGCCCAACGGGTTACGCGCGCTCGATGCGATCGGCATGGGCCCGGAGGTGCGCTCGCGCGCGATGGCCGAGACCGAGGGCGGAATCCGTGACCGCTCCGGCCGCTGGCTGACCCGCACCGACACCGAGAAATTGGCCGACCGGTACGGCCCGGTGGTAGCGGTCCATCGCGCGGATCTGTTCGACATCCTGCGCACGGCCCTCGGCGCGGACCGTCTGCGCCTGGGAGTCACCGTGACCGGGGTCGACATCGAAGACCATTGGGGGACAGCCGACGCCGGGCCCGGATCCGTGCGGGACGGCGGTATAGCCGGGCACGAGCGTCCAGCGGGTGGACATGCCTCGCCGGCGGTGCCCGTTCTGCACAGCGGGGGAGCGGAGACCGCGGATCTCGTGATCGGTGCCGACGGCCTGCGCAGTGTCGTGCGGACCGCGGTCTGTCCGCGCGCCCGCCCACCCCGCTATGCCGGATACACCGCCTGGCGGATGATCACCGAACCGTTGCCCGACCTTCGCCAGGGCGGCCAGATCTGGGGCAGCGGTGAGATTTTCGGCATCGTCCCGCTCGCCGACCACCGGGTGTACATGTTCGGTGCGGTGAACGCGGACGAAGGCGAGCGCGCGTCCGGCGGCGAATTCGCCGAAGTGCGGCGACGTTTCGGCGAGTGGCCCGATCCGGTTCCACGGCTACTGGGTGCGGTGTCGCCGGATTCGGTGATGCGCCACGACATCTACCAACTGCCCGATCTGCCGACGTTCGTCCGCGGGCGCGTCGCGCTGCTCGGCGACGCCGCGCACGCCATGACGCCGAACATGGGCCAGGGCGCGAACCTCGCCCTCGAGGATGCGGTCACCCTGGCCGCGCTGCTCGGCGACGGCGAGATCGACGACGCGCTGCGCCACTACGACGCGCTGCGGCGCCCGCGCACCCGGGCCCTCGCCCATCGTTCCCGGCGGATCGGAACGGTCGCGCAATGGTCGTGGACGCCCGCGGTGCGTGCCCGCGACACCGCGCTGCGGCTGATGCCCGGCTGGGCGATGCCGCGCGCCTTCGCGCGCGCCCTCGACTGGACGCCGCCGGCCTGACCGGTCCGCCACCTGCGGCGAGAACCGCGACCGCCCCCGCCGCCACCGTCCTGAACGGCGTTCAAGTATGCTTCCGAGCTGTGAACGAGGATCCGTTGAGCTGGTTGGACGAGCGTGCGGGTGACCGGGTGCGCGCCGGGTTGCGGCGGCAGTTGCGGGCGCGACCGGCGCACAGCGATCTCATCGACCTCGCCTCCAACGACTACCTGGGCCTGTCGCGCCACCCCGAGGTGATCGCGGGCGCGGTCGAGGCGGTCCGGACCTGGGGCGCCGGCGCGACCGGATCGCGGCTGGTCACCGGCACCACCGTCGCCCACGAGGACTTCGAGTCCGACCTGGCCGACTTCGTGGGGGCGCAGTCGGGCCTGGTCTTCGCCTCCGGCTATGCCGCCAACCTCGGTGTCGTCACCGCACTGGCCGGCCGCGGCGCGCTGGTGGTCTCCGACGCCGGCAGCCACGCCTCGCTGGTCGACGCCTGCCGGCTCTCGCGGGCACGGGTGGAGATCGCGCCGCATCGCGATGTCGAGGCCGTCGACCGGCTGCTGTCACAGCGGACGGAGGACCGTGCGCTGGTGCTCACCGATTCGGTGTTCAGCGCCGACGGCGACCTCGCGCCGCTGACCGACCTGCATCGGGTGGTGCGCGCGAACGGTGCCGTGCTGATCGTCGACGAGGCGCACGGCATCGGCGTGCGGGGCGACGGCGGCCGCGGTCTGGTGCACGAACTCGGCCTGGCCGGGCAACCGGATCTGATCGTCACCGCCACTCTGTCGAAAGCGCTTGCGGCGCAAGGCGGAATCGTGCTCTGCGACGAGCGGGTACGCGCCCACCTCATCGATACCGCGCGCACCTTCATCTTCGACACCGGATTGGCGCCCGCCGCGGTGGGCGCCGCTCATGCGGCGTTGCGGTTGCTGCGCAAGGAACCGGAGCTGGGCGGGCGAGTCCTCGCCCGGGCCGCCGATATCGCCCGCATCGCCGGTGTGCCGCAACCGGATTCGGCGGTCGTCTCGGTGGTGCTCGGGCAGGCGCAGGTGGCCTTCGACGCCGCGCAACAGTGCCGGGCGCGCGGTCTGAGCGTGGGATGTTTCCGGCCGCCGTCGGTGCCGGAGGGCACCTCGCGGCTGCGGTTGACCGCGCGTGCCGACCTCACCGACGCGGAGATGCGGACCATCGCCACGGTGCTGGACGAGGTGCTGACCGCGGCGCGGGATCCGCGGGCCGCCTGAGTGATGCGAGCAAACGACAGGAGCGAGGCGATATGAGCAGGTTGATCGTGACGGGCACCTCGACCGACGTCGGGAAGACCGTCGTCACGGCCGCGCTGGCCGCGGCGGCGCGCTCGGCCGGGCGCACGGTCGCGGTGTGCAAACCCGCACAGACCGGCGTGGCTCCGGGCGAAGCCGGCGACCTCGCGGTGATCGAGCGGCTGGCGGGTGTGACCCGCACGCTCGAACTGGCCCGCTATCCCGAACCGCTGGCCCCCGACACCGCCGCTCGCCGCTGCGGGCAACCGCTGCTCACCCTCGGTGAGACGGTGGCCGGAATCGACTCGCTGGCCGATGCCGACCTCACCCTGATCGAGGGAGCGGGCGGCCTGCTCGTTCGAGTCGGGGAGTTCACGCTGCTCGACCTGGCACAGAAATTGGACGCGCCGGTGCTGGTGGTCGCTGCCGCGGGACTGGGCACCCTCAACCACAGCGAACTCACCACCCGGGCCCTCGCCGCCGCGGGGGTGCGGTGCGCGGGCCTGGTCATCGGATCCTGGCCGAGCGCACCGGATCTCGCGTCCGAATGCAACCGCACCGATCTGCCGGAGGTCACCGGTACCGAGGTGGTCGGGGTGATTCCCGAGGGTGCCGGACAGTGGCTGCCCGAGCGATTCGCCGACACCGCCTCCGGGTGGTTCCACGCCGACTGGGTTCGCCGCTACCTCGGCTGAGCCGCCCGCCGCGGCGAGGCCCCGTTCGTGTCGGTGGGGCCTGGCAGGATGCGGGACATGAGCGCAACCGGGGAGGATGCCCGCGACTATGCCCTGTCGCTGCCCGAGACATCGGAGCAATTCGCCTGGGGGATGCCCACTTTCCGGGTCGCGGGCAAGCTGTTTCTGACACTGCCCGAGGCCGAGACCTCGATCGCGGTGCGCTGCCCGATCGTCGACCGCGACGAACTGGTCGTGGCCGAGCCCGGGAAATTCTGGATCGCCACGCACGAGGCCGGTAACGCGTGGGTGCGCGCCCGGCTGGCCGCCCTGGACGACCGGGCCGAATTGGAGGCGATCATCCTCGATTCCTGGCGCCAGGCCGCACCCCGCCACCTCCTCGACGACCAGCGGTAATCGACGGCGGATATCACCGTGGCGCGCCGCGGAACGGATGCGCCGCTCGCGAACGCCCTTACAGTGGGTAGGGATGTCCATGCGAGATCGGCACCCTTCCACGGTCGCGGATTACGACGATGCGCGACGGCGGGCCCGGCTGACCGAAACCCGTGTGGGGCACCGCCCGCGGACGCTGGGGCGGACGCGGCGCGTGCTGCTGCGGGCGGCGCTGGTCCCGATCGTCGTACTCGTCGTGTTCGCGCAGTATTGGCACTACGACGTTTCCCCCGAGCAGGCACGGCTGGCGCGCACCGATCCTGCGGTGCTGCCCATCTCGGGCCCGGCCGCGGCGAGCGATCGCGATCGCGATACCGCGGTCTTCGACCTCGTCGGCCTGGGTTCGCTCGACGCCTCCGATACCGCACGGGCCCTGCCCTCGCTGCGGCAACTGGGCTCGGTGTGGGCGGTGCGCTACGACAACACCGGTATCGACACGAAGGTCATCAGCGATCTGATCATCCGCGTCACCGAGGCCGCCCGTATCCACAAGGTGGTGCTGGTCGGCCACAGCATGGGCGGGGTGATCGCACTCGAGATCGCCAAGCACATCCACACCCACAGCACGCGCACCCTGTCCGGGGTGATCCTGGATTGCACGCCGGTCGACCTGGCCGCGGTACGGCCGGAAAGCCGGGACCAGGGTGAGGATCTGCTGCGCTGGTTCGGCTGGTTCCCCGGCACACGGGAGAGCCGGGGGCTGCGACTGCTGGCGGAAACCTATTCCCGCCGTGACCAATTCATCGACTACGGCTCCGACCCGCCGGGAATCCGGATGGCGTCGCTGGGCCGCACGGTCACCGATGTGCTGCGGCAGAAGATCTTCAACACCGACGCCGCCAGCAACGGCCTCATCGAGGATCAATTCAAGGCCATCGTCGCCAGCGGCGCGATCGACGACCTGCGCGCGCTGGCGAAACCGGCGTCCGGCAAAGCCCGCCCGGCCGTCGTCTTCATCCGCCCGCACAATCCGTACCGGGATACCGTCGTGGACGACGAGTACACCCATCGTGCGCTGATCGACACCGTCGGAGGTGTCGACGGCACCCTCCTGGTGGTGCTGACCCGCAGCACCGGACATGCCGATCCACGGCAGCATCCGCGCGAATACAACACCGTGATCGCCCAGCAGATCGTGCCGTTCATCGGGCTGGTGCATTCCGAGCAGACCATGGGTATGCCGTGATCCGGCGGTTCAGCGCACGGCGTCGTCGAATGCCGGCCGAATATCCGAAGGCGGCAGCATGTTCCACCGCTCGAGTTGTGCCCGCACCTGCTCGGCGGCATCGATATTGAGCGGGCTCGACGTCCAGAGCACATAGGGCAGATCGAGGAACCGTTGCTCGGTCACCGCGCGCAGCCGGTTGATGCCGGGTTTGGCGCGCAGGGCGTCCACCTTCTGGGCGAAGGTCTGCCCCGGATAGTCGACGAAGACGAGGGCGTCCGGGTCGGCGGCGGCCAGGCGTTCCCACGACACCGCCGTCCACGTGTCGGCCACGTCGTCGAGTGCGTTGCGTGCGCCGGCGGCCTCGAGGACGGCCTGGGGGCCGCCGAATCTGCCACTGGAGAAGATGGTTTCGCTCGCGGTGTCGAAGACGAACAGGGTCGGCGGTGTCGCGGCCCGTGGTGCGGCGCGCAAGCGCTGGAGGCGGGTATCGATGTCGGCGACGAGTGCGGTGGCCCGGTCGGGGTGTCCGGTGATCGCGCCCAGATTCGACAGATCCGCGCGCAGCGCCGCCCACGGCTCGACGGTGCCGCGTTGCCGCCGACCGGCGTGCGGGCGGCAGCTCTCGGTGAGGATGTAGGGCGTGATACCGTTGGCGCGCAGCGTATCCGGCGTGAGATCGGTGGCCTCGCTGTAGCCGTAGTTCCAGCCGGCCACCATCACATCGGGGCGCCGGGCCAGCACCGTCTCCCGGGACGGCGAGCTCGGCGCGACATTGTCCAACCGGTCGACGACGTCACCGTAGTGCCGCCGCAAGGTCGCGACGTCCTGTTGCAGACCGGCCACCGCGGCCACCGAATCCTGTGCGCCCAAGGCCAGCGTCATCGCGACCATATTGGTGTCGTTGACGAACATGCGCTGTGCCGGAGCCGGAAAGCGCACCTGCTCACCGCAATTGGTGAGGGTCAGAGTGCCGTCGGAGGACTGCGCGGGGCCACACGCCACCAAGGACGCGACGGTCGATCCGATGGCGAGCCATCGCAGAAGTTGCATATCGTCTACCTCCGACGGTGTCCGGGACTACGGCTGCCGGGTTCGCGGCGGTGCCGGCGCCTCATCGCGCAGCCTCCGAATGCGGTTCCAGCAGTAGATGTGTGGCGCCGGTCTCCGGATGCCGCACGCGGGCCGCCCGGACACCGAAGACCGTGGCGAGAACCTCGGAACTCAACGCCTCCCGTGGCGGGCGCAGGTCCGAAGCGGAGCCGTCGTGCACGACCAGCACCCGATCGCAGTAACGGTCGGCCAGGGTCAGATCGTGCAGTGCGACCACGACGGTGCGGCCCAGTCCCCGCACCAGATCCAGGAGCGCGAGCCGGTGGGTGATGTCCAGGTGATTGGTCGGCTCGTCGAGCAACAGCAGCGGGCTCGCCTGCGCCAGGGCCCGGGCCAGCAGCACCCGCTGCCGCTCACCGCCGGACATCCGCCGCACCGGGCGATCGGCGAATCCGGCGAGATCGACAACCGCCAAGGCGTCGCCGACCGCGCGGCGTTCGGCCGGGCTGCCCGCGCCCCACGGCGGCAGATACGGCGTGCGCCCCAGGGCGACCACTTCGCCGGCGCACAGATCCGCCGGCGGCTGGTCGTCCTGCCCGACCATGGCGACCAGCCGAGCCCGGCGTCGCGCCGAGAGGGCATGCAGCGCACTGCCGTTCACCAGGACGCGGCCTCGGCGCGGGCGCAGCAGTCCGCCCAGGGTGCGTAGCAGCGTGGACTTTCCGGCGCCGTTGGGTCCGACGACGCCGACCACTTCACCGGGACGGACGTCGAAGTCGGCATCTGCCAGTACCACTCTGCCGCGCGGCCCGCACGTCAGGTGCTCTACCCGCAGTGTGGCGGCGACCGTTTCCGACGAGCGCTCAGCGGCGAGCGGGGGCGAGGGGACAGGTGCCGACGGGGCGGCCGGGACGCCTCCGTCCGCCGAAAACTGCGGCGCGGGCCCGTTCATGCCGCACCGAACCGGTAACGCCGCCGCCCCATCAGCAGCAGGAATACCGGCGCGCCGATCAGTCCGGTCAGCACGCCCACCGGAATTTCAATGGGCCGCACGAGGACTCGTGCCGCCGCGTCGGCCACGACCAGGAACAGCGCACCGCACAGCGCCGCGACCGGCAGTAATCGCCGATGGGTGGAGCCCACCAGCATCCGCGCCGCATGCGGTACCACCAGGCCCACGAAGCCGATCCCGCCGGATACCGCCACCAGAACGCCGACCAGAATCGCCAGTCCCACGAACAACCCGTAACGCACGGCCCGCACCGGCACTCCCACCGATGCGGCGGTCTCGGCGCCCACGCTCAACGCGTCCAGCCACCCGTGCACGGCCAGCAGAGTCGCCGCCGCGAGCGCAACGACGAGGGCGGGCACCGCGATTCGCGTCCAGTCGGCCCCGGCCAGGCTGCCGAGCAGCCAGAACAGCACCGACTGCGCGGCTTTCGGATCGGCGCTGCGGAAGATGAGGTAGCTGCTCAGCGCCGAAAACGCCGATCCCAGCACGGTTCCGGTCAGGACGAGACGCAGCGGCGTCAACCCGCCCTGTGCCATCGCGATGGCGAACACCGTGGCCGCTGCCGTCAACGCGCCGGCGAGCGCGCCACCCGACAGCGCCCAGATTCCGGCCCCGGCGAACAACCCCGACGTGATCACAGCCGCGGCGCCCACACCCGCGCCCGAGGACACGCCCAGCAGATAGGGATCTGCCAGGGGATTGCGCACCAATGTCTGCATGGCGGCACCGGCGAGTGCCAGGCCCGCGCCGACCACCGCGGCCAGGATGGTGCGCGGCACCCGCAACTGCCACACGATGGTGTCGAAGGCGGAATCGACCGCACCGGAGCCGCCCAGATGTCCGCCCAGGACCTCGAGCACCGCCGGGATCGGAAGCGGTTCGGCGCCACACGCGGTCGCCACCACCATCGCGACGAGCAGCGACGCCAGCGTCACGGGGACGACGATCGTTGTCCGGACGCGATTCATCGCCGGAACTCCACAGGCATCACGCGACCTCTTCAGAGCAGTGCCCGGCGACCGAGGTCTGACTCCCGCAGCGGTCCGCACGTCGGCGCCCGCCCGCGATCACAGTGGCGCGACCGTTCCGGATTTCCACCGGATTCCCGCGCCGCCGGGGATGACGGTTCCGAATACTACCGTCCGAAATGTCCGGCTAGCGCACCCGGCTCCCGAGCAGATGCAGCACCCCGCCCACGAACAGCTGCAATCCGAAGTCGAATCGCTCGGTGGCCGAGGTGTTCTCGTAGAGCGGGGAATCCTCCTCCGCCAGCGCGCCCGCGGAATCCATCTGCATCCGCGACTGCTCGTCCACCGTCTCGCCGAGGACGTAGTACAGCAGCGTGTAGGCCGCCAGATCGGCCTCCTCACGGGTCATGCCGCCGCGAATCATCGCACTGGCCAAGCGTTCCCGGCCCTTGCTGGTGGTCAGGCGGGAGGCGTAGGTGGCCGAGACGACCTCCGCGCCGTCGCGATACGCCAGCAGACACGACCGCAGCCGATGCGCGAGTTCGCTGATCTGGCCCGGCCAGTCCTCGGCGGCGACCGGTTCCTCCATCGGGGTGAGGATGCGGTCGGCGACCGCGCCGAGCAGCGCCTGCTTGTTCGGGAAATGCCAGTACAGCGCCCCCGGCTGCACGTGCAGAGCGGTGGCGAGGCGGCGCATGGTCAGATCGGCGAGCCCGTACTGATCGAGGATGGCGATGGCGCCGTCGATCACATCCGCCCGATGTAGCTGCACTTCTACCCCTCGCATGTTTTGACTCACTGACCCCGCTACCCTAGCCTGAACACCGTTCAAGTTGCACGGCATGGACGCGCAGGCCCGGAGGCGGCAGCCTGCGTAACCACGGAGGGCCCAGTCCATGCCGCAATAGGCACGGCCGCACCGGCCGGACGGAAGGGATTCGTGCTGTGACGCAGGCACCCGTGAAGACCGACATTCTGGCCACCGCGCGCGAGCAGGTTCTCGAACGTGGCGTCGGACTGACTCAGGAGCAGACCCTCGAGGTGCTGCGCCTGGGCGACGACCAGCTCGAGGCACTGCTGGAGCTCGCACACGAGGTGCGGATGAAGTGGTGTGGCCCGGAGGTCGAGGTCGAGGGCATCATCTCGCTCAAGACCGGCGGCTGCCCCGAGGACTGCCACTTCTGCTCACAGTCGGGCCTGTTCCAGTCGCCGGTGCGCGCCGCCTGGCTCGACATCCCGAGCCTGGTCGAGGCCGCGAAGCAGACCGCCAAGACCGGCGCCACCGAATTCTGCATCGTCGCCGCCGTGCGCGGTCCGGACGAGCGGCTGATGGCGCAGGTCGCCGCCGGCGTCGAGGCCATTCGCAACGAGGTCGACATCCAGGTCGCCTGCTCGCTGGGCATGCTGAACCAGGAACAGGTCGATCAGCTCGCCGCGATGGGCGTGCACCGCTACAACCACAACCTCGAGACCTCGCGCTCGCACTTCCCGAACGTGGTCACCACCCACACCTGGGAGGAGCGGTGGGACACCCTGCGCATGGTGCGCGAGGCCGGTATGGAGGTGTGCTGTGGCGGCATCCTCGGCATGGGCGAAACCCTGGAGCAGCGGGCCGAATTCGCTGCCAACCTGGCCGAATTGGAGCCCGACGAGGTCCCGCTGAACTTCCTCAACCCGCGTCCGGGCACCCCGTTCGGTGACCTCGAGGTGCTGCCCGCGGCCGATGCGCTGCGCGCCGTCGCCGCGTTCCGGCTCGCGCTGCCGCGCACCATTCTGCGTTTCGCGGGCGGCCGGGAGATCACGCTCGGCGACCTGGGCGCCAAGCAGGGCATCCTCGGCGGTATCAACGCCGTGATCGTGGGCAACTACCTGACCACGCTCGGCCGTCCCGCCGAAGCGGACCTGGACCTGCTCACCGATCTGAAGATGCCGATCAAGGCGCTCAACGAGACCCTCTGAGCGCCTGCGGCCGCGGCGGTTCGGGTATTGTCGAGCAGCTGGAGAGCTGCACTTCATGAGGGGTTTCGCGAATGGTGGTCCAGATGCCACAGCCTGATATGCAAGAGCGCTACAACCCGTACACCGGGAAGCGGATCGTCGTGGGCCTCGACGATCCGGTGCCGGCGGCCGCGGCCTTGGGCCTGGAACCGCCGCGCTTCTGTGAGCAGTGCGGCCGCCGGATGATCGTCCAGGTGAGTCCGGACGGCTGGTGGGCGAAATGTTCGCGGCACGGGGTGATCGATTCCCACAGCCTGGACCATCGCTGATGACCTCCCGCGGCGCCGCCGCAGCCTCTCCCGCACCGCGCGAGCTGCGCGCGGCGCTGTGGATCGTCGCGGCGGTGCTGGTGGTCAGCATCATCGGCGGCGGAGTGTGGGCCATGCTCGCACCGACCGAGAAGGTCTTCGTCGTCGAACCCGGCAGCGGTATGGCGCTCACGGGGGAAAGCGCGCACCGCTTCGACGCGGTGGCGATCTTCGCCTGCGTCGGTCTGGTGACCGGACTGCTCAGCGCCGCCGCGGTGTGGCGCCGGCGCGCGATGCGCGGGCCGATCATGCTGGTGAGTCTGCTGATCGGTTCGCTGGCCGGAGCCTGGGTGATGTCGTGGTTCGGCGAACAGGTCGCGCGCTGGATCCACCCCCGCTCCCACAACCCTCCCGTGCACACCGTCGTGGAGCTCGCGCCCACCGTCGAAGGCTGGACCGCGCTGCTGCTGCAACCGCTGGTCGCCGGACTGGTCGTACTCCTGCTGTCGGCGCTGAGCACCTCCGAGGACCTCGGGAGCGGCCGCGGTGAAACGGCGGAACCCGCACCCCGCGCGCCACTGTCCGAGGTGACCTACGGGCCCTACCATCGGCCCGGGTCGTATCAGAACGCCGATTCGCAGCGCTGAACCGCGCCGACGCCGTTGCGCCCGGACATCGAGGTCGCCGACTCTGAACAAACTCGGCGGCCGAAGCGCTGAACTTGGGCAACAGGACGTGGGCTCTCTGATCTCCCTGCGGGTGAGGTATCGGTCTCCGTGCGAGTGATCGCTATCGAGCCCCGGATCGCCATTTATTCGATGGTAATCCGGGCTCGCGGTCGTTTACTGTTGCGCCGGATCAGCCAGGAGGGGAGGTGAGTAGGAATGGCAGAAGTGCAAGCGCGATCGGAAAGTGATTGTGCGGCAATCGAACCGAGCGAACGACCCGATCTCATCGCATGGCGGCGCCGGCACGAACTTCGCCGGTCCGCTGCGGCGCAGCCGGTGGCGAGCAAGCGCACCTATCGGCGCACGGTCAAGCATCGGGATCGGCAGTGGTGAGCCGGGGGTAGAGATTCAGCGCCCGTCGTGGGTGGCGTGGTACTCGGATTCGATCTTCTTCTCCTCGCGGCGTTCGCGCAGCTTCCACACGATCAGTGCCAGGACGACGATCACCACGACCGCGATCGCCATATCGCGGCCGACGGTTTTCGCGACCTTCTCGTAGGAATTGCCGGCGACGTAGCCGAGGACCACGAAGGTCGTTCCCCAGACGATGCCGCCGATGGCGTTGAAGGAAAGGAACTTCGGGTAGGGCATGCGGGAGGCGCCGACCAAAGCCGGCATCACCGCGCGGAAGAAGGCGGTGAAGCGACCGAGGAAAACGGCCCAGCCGCCGCGGCGGGCGAGGAAGTCCTGAGCTCTGTCCAGGCGGCCGCGATGTTTGTCGAGGTAGGAGGCGGCGAGCAGGCGGCTGCCGAAATGTTTGCCCACCTCGTAGCCCACCGAGTCGCCGATGATCGCGGCGGCCACCACCAGCAGGATCATCGCCCACAGCAGCACATGTCCCTGGCTGGCCGCGACACCGCCGAGAACGGCCGCCGTCTCACCCGGAATCACGAAGCCGACGAAAATCGCGTCCTCGGCGAAAACGAGCAGACCGACCGTCAGGTAGACCCACACCGGCGCGATAT
Organism: Nocardia mikamii NBRC 108933; assembly: GCF_001613505.1. GTDB lineage: Bacteria > Actinomycetota > Actinomycetes > Mycobacteriales > Mycobacteriaceae > Nocardia > Nocardia mikamii. Next base: position 167,021 of record NZ_BDCM01000013.1, on the reverse strand, counting down.
CGAGAATCCGGTGCATCAGCGATTCCATTCCGCCGACGCTACCGTGCGCGGACCATGGGCGTCCGCCGTCCCCGGCGCCGGTCATGCGCGGACCGCTCACACAGCGGTGGAGGCCGTCGTGCGCACACCGCGCATAGCCCGAGCGCCGTGCACGCCGCTCACCCCGGGGGTCGCAGCGCCGCGAATTCGTCGGTCACCCGGATTTCGTCGTCGGTGAACCGATAGACCGCCGCGGGCCGCCCACCCGTTTTGCCCGGCGCGGCGGTCTCCCCGGTCGGCGTGATCACCTTGCGGCGGCTCAACACTCGTTGCAGGTTGGTGGTGTCGACCTCGTAACCCAGTGCGGTGCAATAGATTTCGCGCAATGTCGACATGGTGAACGACGAGGGAGCCAGGGCGAAGGCGATATTGGTGTAGGACAGCTTCGCCGCCAGCCTGGTCCGGGCGTGGTGGACGACGGTGCCGTGGTCGAACGACATGTTCGGCAGGGCCGACACCGGATGCCAGCGGGTGTCGGCGGGCAGTTGCGGGTCCGCGGTGAGCGGCACCAGTCCCAGATACGCCGAGGCGATGCGGCGTACCCCCGGCACTCGATGCGGATCGCTGAAGACCGACAACTGCTCGATGTGCCACAGCTCACGCACGTCGACCTTCTCGGCCAGCTGACGGCGGGCGGAGGTGTCGAGATCCTCGTCGTCGCGCAGCCGGCCGCCGGGCAGCGACCAGGTGCCGGTCTGTGGTTCCATCGCTCGCTGCCACAGCAACACCCCGAGTTCGGTGCGGAGGCCGTGATTGCCGCGCGGACTCTGCGGATCCACCGGTTCGCTCGCGATCACCGAGTGATCACCCCCTGGACCTGCGGTGACGGTGTCCATGAAGCGACGAACCTGGAACACCGCGGTGAGCGATTCGTGAATGGTGCTACTATGGGCCACGTTTTCGATTGTAAGTCGAAAACCGGGTTGAAGCGAATCGGCCCGGGGTGATGCGCGTGGCGCGAGTGCCGCGCGCATGAGGAAGGAGCCATGCCATGGCGTCAACGAGTCTGACGACAGCGACCACTGGTCCGACGACGCAGGCATTCGCAGCGCAGGTCATCGACGGTCCGGACGGGTTCGGCGGAGTCGAGGCCACACCGGAGTGGGCGCAGGAGATCAAGCGGCTGGCGCGCGAGCGCAACGCCACGATCCTGGCGCACAACTACCAGCTACCCGAGATCCAGGATGTGGCCGATCACGTCGGCGATTCCCTGGCCTTGTCGCGGATCGCCGCCGAGGCGCCCGAGGACACCATCGTGTTCTGCGGCGTGCACTTCATGGCCGAAACCGCGAAGATCCTCAGTCCGGACAAGACCGTGCTGATTCCGGACCAGCGCGCGGGCTGCTCGCTGGCCGACTCCATCACCGCCGACGACCTGCGCGCGTGGAAGGCCGAACATCCCGGCGCTCTCGTGGTGTCGTACGTGAACACCACCGCCGCGGTGAAGGCGCTGACCGACATCTGCTGCACCTCGTCCAATGCCGTCGACGTGGTCGCCTCCATCGATCCCGACCGCGAGGTGCTGTTCCTGCCCGACCAGTTCCTCGGCGCCCACGTGAAGCGGGTGACCGGACGGGAGAACATGCACATCTGGGCCGGTGAATGCCACGTGCACGCCGGCATCAACGGCGACGAACTGACCGAACAGGCCCGCACCCATCCCGATGCCGAGCTGTTCGTGCATCCCGAATGCGGTTGCGCCACCTCGGCTCTGTATCTCGCGGGGGAGGGGGCGTTCCCGGCCGACCGGGTCCACATCCTGTCCACCGGCGGCATGATCGACGCCGCGAAGGCCGCGCAGTCCCACCAGGTCCTGGTCGCCACCGAGGTCGGCATGCTGCATCAGCTGCGCAAGGCCGCCCCCGGCATCGATTTCCAGGCCGTCAACGATCGCGCGTCCTGCAAGTACATGAAGATGATCACGCCGGCCGCGCTGCTGCGCTGCCTGACCGACGAACTCGACGAGGTGCACGTCGATCCGGAAACCGCGGCACTGGCACGCAATTCGGTGCAGCGCATGATCGCCATCGGCAATCCCGGCGGCGGCGAATAGCACCGGCACCCGCCTCCGGGCGGGCCGGAAAGGTTCGATCGATGATGATGACGCCTTCGATCGGCTGGGAAGCCGAAGCTGATCTGGTGGTGATCGGTGGCGGTGTCGCGGGTTTGACCGCGGCCCGCACCGCCTCGCTGCGGGGGTTGCGGGTCCTGACCCTGAGCAAGGGTGGCCCGACGGATACGTCCACGCAATACGCACAGGGTGGGATCGCGGTGGTCGCGCCGGACGGCGACACCGTCGACTCGCACGTCGCCGATACCGTCGACGCCGGAGCGGGACTGTGCGACGCGCAGGCGGTGCGCTCCATCGTGGCGGGCGGCAGGGATGCCGTCGCGGCCCTGACCGATCTGGGCGCGGTCTTCGATCTCGGGCGCGACGGCCAGGTGTCGCGCACCCGCGAGGGTGGGCACAGCACGCGCCGCATCATTCACGCCGGTGGCGACGCCACCGGCGCCGAGGTGCAGCGCGCGCTGAACGCCGCCGGACTGCCGGTGGTGTTCGGCACCGCCGCCCTCGACATCGTCACCGGGCCCGACGGGGTGAGCGGTGTGATCGTGGTGTCGGATCAGGGTTTCGGCGTCGTGCACACCCCCGCCGTCCTGCTGGCCACCGGTGGCCTCGGACAGCTCTACGCCTGCAGCACCAACCCGCCCGGGGCCACGGCCGACGGGATCGCGCTGGCGCTGCGGGCCGGTGCGCTGGTCGCCGATCTGGAATTCGTGCAGTTCCACCCCACCGTGCTGTTCAGCCCCGGCGGGCTGGGGCGGCGGCCGCTGATCAGTGAGGCGGTGCGCGGCGAGGGCGCGGTGCTGGTCGACTCGAACGGTGATTCGGTGACCGCCGGTGTCGATCCGCGGGGCGATCTGGCGCCGCGCGATATCGTCTCCAAGGCCATCGCCGCCCGGATGCGACAGCTCGGCACCGATCACGTGTATCTCGACGCCCGCGCGATCGACGGGTTCGGACAACGGTTTCCGACGATCACGACCTCGTGCCACGCCGCGGGCCTGGATCCGCGCACCGATCTGATCCCGGTCGCGCCGGCCGCCCACTTCCAGTGCGGCGGCGTCGTCACCGATACGTACGGGCGCACCGCCGTCCCCGGCCTGTACGCGGCCGGTGAGGTGGCGCGCACCGGTCTGCACGGCGCGAACCGGCTGGCGTCGAACAGCCTGCTCGAGGGCTTGGTCGTCGGCGAGCGGGCGGGGGCCGCCGCGGCCGAGCGGGTCGCTTCCGCCCCGGAGGTGACGTCCGTGCCGGAGATGTCGCTGCCGCGCATCGATCGCAGTGCGCTGCAGCAGCTGATGTCGGCACATGCCGCCGTGGTGCGCGACGGCGACGGGCTGCGCGGGGCGATGCTGCGGGTGCTGCATCTGCGGGGCAGCGGCACGGCGAAGTCCGGAACCGCGGATGCGTCGGAAGACGCTGCGGCACAATCGGATACCGGCACGACATCCGCGCCCGGTCAGCTGGATTCCGGTGCCGCGGCGCCGGAGCCGCCGTCGCCGCAGGCGGTGTCGCGACTGCACGGGGAACAGGCCGGAGTACTGGCCGCGGTGGAGGACGCCGCTCTGACCCTGGCCGCGCGGACCCTGCTCCTCGCGGCCACCGCCCGCGCCGAAAGCCGCGGCTGCCACACCCGATCCGATTACCCCGATCCGCGCGAGGAGTTGCGGCGCAGCGTCGCGATCCGGCTCGGCGACGACGGCCGCCCGCAGGTCGTCGCCGAGCCACTCACCACCGCCGACCCCCTACCGGCGGTGAGCGCCCGATGACCGCCGCCACGCACCACATGCCGAGGAGTAGATGATGGCACTGGACCCGCAACTCGACCCCGGGGAACTGCACACACTGATCCGCACCGCCCTCGACGAGGATCTGCGCTACGGGCCCGACATCACCTCGGCCGCAACCGTTCCCGCCGAGGCGACCGTCAAGGCCGCGATGGTCTCGCGGCAGCCGGGCACGGTCGCGGGCATCGATGTCGGGCTGCTGGTGCTCGACGAGGTGATCGGCGCCGGAAACTACGAGGTGACCGATCGCGTCGCCGACGGCACCCGGGTCGGCCCCGGCGACGCGGTGCTGACCGTCGTCGCGCCGACCCGGCAGCTGCTCACCGCCGAACGCACCATGCTCAACCTGGTCACCCATATGTCCGGGATCGCCACCGCCACCGCCGCCTGGGTGGACGCGGTCGAGGGCACGAACTGCCGGATCCGCGACAGCCGCAAAACCCTGCCGGGACTGCGTGCGCTGCAGAAGTATTCGGTACGCGTCGGCGGTGGTGTCAACCACCGCATGGGCCTCGGCGACGCCGCCCTGATCAAGGACAACCACGTCGTGGCCGCCGGATCGGTGGTCGCCGCGTTGCGCGCGGTGCGCGAACTGGATCCCGACATCGAATGTGAGGTCGAGGTGGACAGCCTCGATCAGCTCGACGCCGTCCTCGCCGAGGACGTGGAACTGGTGCTGCTGGACAACTTCCCGCTGTGGGCCACCCAGGCCGCCGTCCAGCGCCGCAACAGCCGCTCGCCGCGCACGAAACTCGAATCCTCCGGCGGTCTTTCGCTCGAGGCGGCCGCCGACTACGCCCGCACCGGGGTCGACTACCTGGCCGTCGGCGCCCTCACCCATTCGGTGCGGGTGCTGGACCTGGGCCTCGATATGTGAGCCGGATCAGCGGGTGAGTTCGCGTTCCAGCGGAGTCCGGAAGCGGGGGACGGCGCGCACGTCGCCGTACCAGGCGGCGGTGCGTTCCACCTCGGCATCGATCAGCGCCTTCGCGTCGGCGCCGACGTCTTCGAGTAGCCGCCAGGCGATCTCACCGTCCGCGCGCTGAGCCCAGCCGCCGACGATGCGGCCGTCGACCCAGATGCTCGGGCCGATATTGCCGTTGGTGTCGAACAGGGCCGGGGCATGCGGGCCGAGGAACCAGTCGCGCGACTGCCAGCCCATCGGAGTCGGGTCCAGGGCCGGCAGCAGCGCCGCCCACGGTCCGCACTCGGGTTCGGGGTCCGTATCGTCGGCCAGGACCACTCCGGTCCTGCCGTCGAGGTCGACTTCCGTGAGGTCCAGACTCGACAGTGTCTTGCGCACGTCCGTTTTCGTCCATCCGGTCCACCAGATGAGGTCGTCCACGGGCGCCGGTCCGAAGGTGCGCAGCCAGCGGCGGGCCAGTTCGGCGCGCGCCGCGTCGAGTGCGATCGGCGCGGCATCCGGAAGCCACGCCTCCCGGGGCGCCCAGGTGTACTGGCTGCTGGTCCAGCTGCCGTTGGGGCGGCCCCGCACGATGAGCCCGTCGCATCCGAGGATGAGCAGCACCCAGGTGGTGATGTTGGTCGGTTTCGAATACGGCTTGCCGGGCGCGGTGTCGACCTGGGTGCGCAGCCGGGGCACGGCGGCCGACAGTTGCGCGCCGGTCGCACTGCCCCGGGCCAGCAGTTCGCGATGGGTCTCGTCGGCCACTTCGGCCAGCCAGGCGTCGATATCGCCCTCGAGGGCCTGGGCCAGATATTTCCCGTAGGCGCGGCGCTGCTTGACCGCGAGCGCGTCGGCCACCGCGGCCTGCAGGACGGGAACCAGGCCGACCGGCGCGACGAACATGGTCCGGCGCATCGCCAGCAGCCGCAGCAGCGAGCGATCCTCGTAGAGGGCACGTTCCACGTCCGCGGGCGTCAGGCCGCGAGTGCGGGCACAGACCGCCAGATACACCGTCGCCGGATCTGTGGCGTGCAGGGCGACCATCGAATCGGCGATATCGGCGGGCTCGGTGCCTCGGGATTCGGCACCGAGCCGATGCCGTCGTGCCAGCCGCGCGCGTCGCTGAGCGACCGTGATCGAACGCATGGTCGAATCCTAGCCTGCGTGATGCCCGTTTCGGATGCGCTGGCCGAGAAAATGCGCCGCCCGGTCCAGGGCTTCGTCCGCCTCCTCGAGGAGGCCGGTGAAGGACTGAAACACATGGGGCACACGGGCGGTCACGTCGAGGATGACGTCCACGCCGGCTTCCCGCGCGCGTGCGGCCAGGCGAGTGGAATCGTCCAGCAGCATTTCGTTGGTCCCCACCTGGAGCAGGATCGGCGGAAAGCCGGTGAGATCGGCCGAGACCGCCGGACTGAGCAGTGGCTGACCGGCGTCCTGCCCGGCGAGATACATGGCGCCGGTGTGATCCAGGCTCGCGCGGGTGAACACCGGGTCGATGCCGGCCTTGGCTTCCATGCTCGCACCCGTGCGGGTCATATCGAGTCCTGGCGAGAAGGCGACGATCGCGGCGGGCAGCGGCAGGCCCGCGTCGCGGGCGGCCAGGCTCGTCGTGATGGTCAGGCCGCCGCCCGCGGAGTCGCCGGCGAAGGCGATGGCCGAGGGTTCGGCGCCATTGTCGAGCAGGGCCCGATAAGCGCTGAGCGTGTCCTCTATCGCGGCCGGGAACGGATGTTCCGGCGCCAGCCGGTAATCGACCGACAGCGCCCGGAAACCGGTCTTGCACACCAGATTCCCGGTCAAGGTCATTGCCGTCTCGGGCGAACCGAAGACGAAACCACCGCCGTGGAAGTACAGAATCGTTCCGGCTTCGGCCGGCTCCGGTGGTTCGACGAGCACCGCGGGCCGAGCACCCAGGGTGATCGTCCGCGTGCGTATTCCGGACGGGACGGCCATCCGCGCCATCAGTGTCCGGAATTCCGCCCGTATCTCGGCCACGGACCGCGGCTGCGCGGGGTGGGGCCGCCGCAGCATCGCGTCGACCTGTGCGCGTTGTTCCTCGCTCATATGTGCCTTCCTGAGAACTATCTTCCTGTACAGTATATGCCATGGAATGTAGTTTGGAACCGGATGCCGTGGATCTACAGAATCTGTTCGCCGATCTCGTGCGGTGCGAGACGCGGCTGTACAACGCGGTCAACGACCGGCTCCGGGAACGGCACGGCATCGTCGCCTCCCAGTTCGAATCGCTGCGGTTTCTCCGTGATCATCCGGGAGTGCGGGTAGCCGATCTCGCTGCCGAGTTCGCGGCCGGCATCGGAGCGATCAGCAAGGGCGTCGACCGGCTGGTGGCCCGGGGATGGGTTGTGCGCGAGCCGCATCCGTCGGACCGCCGCTCGTCGGTGCTGGCTCTGACCGAGGACGGTGCCGATCTCCTCGCCGCGGCCGAAGAGAGCTTCGCGCAGCGGCTCGCCGAGCTGTTCGGCGCCGTCACGTCGGAGGCGTCCCTGCCCGCTGTGGCGCGCACCCTCGCGCGGCTGCGTGGCGAACTCGAACGGGAGCGGATCGGCATGCCCGCGGGGTGATCGCCGCGTGGCGAACGGCGGCCGGTCGCAGTGGTGGGAAGGATGCGGGACACGCGGTCGTTGATCATGGGGGCGAACGACAGTGAAAAGACAGGAGAAGTCATGACGGAAAGTCCGGCCCCGGTCACGAACTGGGACGGTGCGGCACTGGATCTGCCGGCGTATCTCGCCCGCATCGGTTTCACCGGCGAGCCGGCGCCGACCCTCGACACCCTGCGCGCGCTGCAGTACGCGCACACCACCACCATCCCGTTCGAGAACATCGAGCCGGTGCTGAAACGCCCGGTGCCGCTGGATCTTCCGTCGTTGCAGGACAAGCTCGTCCGGTCCCGGCGCGGCGGCTACTGCTACGAGAACGTGGGCCTGTTCGCCGCCGCGCTGGAACGGATCGGCTTCGGCGTCACCGGATTGCACGGGCGGGTGAGTATGGGCGCGCGCGGCGAGATCCGCCCGGCGACGCACGCGTTGCTGCGTGTGACCACCGCCGACGACGAACGGGTGTGGCTGTGCGATGTCGGTTTCGGTTCCGGCCCGCTCGCCCCGCTCGAACTGAATCCCGATGCGGGGGAGGTGCGCGCCGGTGACTGGCGATTCCGGCTGGAACGCACACGCGGCGAACTCGATTCGGAACTGTGGGTGCTGCACCACTTCGCTCGCGACGGCTGGATCGATCGCTACAGCTTCACCATGAATCCGCAGTACCGCATCGACTACGCGGTCGGCAATCACTTCGTCTCCACATCCGCGCGTTCACCGTTCGTGACCCGGCCGTATGTGCAGCGGTTCCGGCCGGACCGGCACGACATCGTCGACAACACCACCTGGATCACCGAATATCCGGACGGCACCTCACACAGCCGCGACCTGCCGCCGGCCGATCTGCCGAAGATCCTGGCGGCCGAATTCGATATCGAACTCGACGATGCGGACGCGGCGAAACTGGCGGCAGGGGTCTGGCTGCCACACTGACGACCGGCTGTGCGGCTGACCGCGCGCGGCGGCCGATTACCCCGCCGCGCCGGCTCGCGGCGGTAGTGTCGGCCGCGTGCGCACCGGATCGAAGTTGTTCGCCCTGCTCGCCGCCCCGATTCTCGCTGCCGCCGCGTGTTCCGGCGACAGTTCCGCCGATCGGCTCGACCACAGTGTGCACACCTTCGCCGATGCGTTGAGTCACGGCGATCCCGCCGCCGCGGCCGCCGTCACCAGCGATCCGGCGCGGGCCACGACCACCCTCGGCGCCCTCTTCGACAGCCTCGGCAAGAAGGTCCGCGTCGACGTGCGTTCGGTGGATCGGTCCGACCACCACGCGACATTCGCCCTGGCCGCCACGTGGACCTTCGGCGCGGCCGGAAATCAGTGGACCTACACCACCACCGGGACGGCCGACGAATCCGGTGACGACTGGAAGGTCCGGTGGAATCCGGCCACCGTGGCGCCCGGCCTCGAGACCGGGCCGCTGTCCTACGACACCGTCACCGCGCAGCCGGCCGCGCGCGTGCTCGACCGCGACGGCGCGGAATTGATGACCCAGCAGGTCGTCACCCTCGTCCAGCTGGCGCCCGGCGCCGACCCGAATGCCGTTGCGGCCGTACTCGGTCCGATCGATCCGAGCATCTCCGCGGCGAGCCTGCGCCAGGACATGGACAAGGCCCAGGGCAAACCCGTCACCGCGATCGCGCTGCGGGCCGGCGATCTCGCCCCCGTGCAGGATCGGCTCGCCGCGCTGCCGAATGTGACGCTGGCGCCGCAGACCCGGCTGCTCACCGTCGACAAGGCATTGACCTCACCGGCCCTGTCCGGGGTGAGCGACCTGTGGCAGCACAGCACCGATGCCGCGGCGGGCTGGGCGGTGCGCGCGCGGGGCGCCGACGGCGTCCATGCGGTGGGCGGACAGGATCCGAAACCCGTCGCCGACATCAGAACCACGCTCGACACCGGGATGCTGCGGCGTGCCGAGGCCGCGCTCGCGCCGATCCCGACTCCGGCCGCGATGGTGGTGCTGCGACCGTCCACCGGTGACGTACTCGCCGTGGGGCAGAACGCGCCCGCCGACGCGCAGGGCCCGATCGCGCTCACCGGGCTGTACCCACCGGGTTCGACCTTCAAGACCGTCACCGTGTCGGCCGCGCTGCAGGCCGGGCAGGTCACCGCCGACACGATGGTCGCCTGCCCCGGAACCGAGAACATCGAGGGCCGGCAGATCCCCAACGACAACAACTTCGATCTCGGCACCGTCCCCCTGCACACCGCGTTCGCACGGTCCTGTAACACCACGATGGGACGGCTCGCGGTGAATCTGCCGCCCGATGGGCTGACCCGCGCGGCCGCACAGCTCGGCCTCGGTGTGGATTTCACCGCCCCCGGCATGACCACGGTGACCGGAAAGGTGCCCACCGCAGACACTTCCGCGCTGCGGGTCGAGGAGGGGATCGGCCAGGGCCGCGTGACCGCGTCGCCGTTCGGCATGGCGTTGGTCGCCGCGACCGTCGCCCACGGCTCGGTGCCGGCGCCCACCATCGTTGCGGGATCGCCCGGGAAGGCGGACCGCACCCCGGATCCCGTGCCCGCGCCGGTGCTGGATCAGGTGAAATCCATGATGCGCGAGACGATTACGAACGGCACGGCCACCAGCCTCGCCGACATACCGGGCATGCTCGGCAAGACCGGCACGGCCGAATACATCGACGACACCCACGCGCACGGCTGGTTCGTCGGCATCGACGGTGACCTGGCCCTGGCGGTGTTCGTCGGCGATGCCGGGAGCTCGACGCCGGCGGTCGAGGCGGCCGGACGTTTCCTGCGGAATCAGTAGTAGCGCGCCACGCAACCGAGTGAACTTCGTCACACATACTCTCGGTGTATAGCGAAGTGATCTCGACCGCATCGCATGGTGGTCACGCATATTCCGCGCAGATCTCGCTCCGGCGTCAAAGCGGCGCGTCACGCCCGCTACACTCGTCCGGGAAACACGCGCGGGACATGACCCCGCGCGCGGTAAGTCACGGATCGCGGAGAAACTCGGAGTAGTGCCATCGAAACCGGCCAAGTGATCGCAGGGCATTACCGCCTGGTCGAGCGGATTGGTAGCGGCGGCACAGGCGTCGTCTGGCGTGCCGTCGACGAACGACTCGAACGGTCGGTCGCGATCAAGCAGATCCTCACCCAGCCCAGTCTGCCGCCGGGTGAGAAAGAGATCGTGCGTCAGCGCGCGTCTCGGGAGGCCCGCAACGCGGCACGCTTCCAGCACCCCAATGCGATCGTGGTCTTCGACATCACCGACCACGAGGGCGATCCCTGCCTGATCATGGAGTATCTGCCGTCGCAGAGCCTGGCCGTGGTGCTGTCCTCGCAGGGGACGTTGCCGCTGCCGCAGGTGGCGCGCATCGGTGAACAGATCGCCTCGGCGCTGGTGGCCGCCCATCGCGCGGGCATCGTGCACCGAGATATCAAGCCCGGCAACGTATTGCTCGGCGACAACGGCACCGTGAAGATCACCGACTTCGGTATCTCCAAGGCCAAGGGCGATGTCACCCTCACCGCCACCGGCCTGATCTCCGGCACCGCCGCCTATCTGGCTCCCGAGGTCGCCCGCGGCGCGGAACCCAGCCCGGCCGCCGACGTATTCGCCCTGGGCGCAACGCTTTTCCATGCCCTCGAGGGTGAGCCGCCCTACGGCACCAATCCGAATCCGCTGGCGCTGCTGTACGCCGCGGCCAACGGTCAGCTGAGTCAGCCGCGCAACGCCGGCCCGCTCACCGACCTGCTGCTGGATCTGCTCAGCTTCGAGCCGGAGGACCGGCCGGGCATGACCGACGTGCGCGATCAGCTGGCCGATTTCGCGGATCAGGCCGCCGACGCCGAATCGACCCGGATGCTGGCGACTCACCGCGGGGGCGCTCGCCGCCAGGCCACGCGCACCCTGGATCGCCGTGCGGCACAGGCGGATATCTCCACCGCGGAGATGATGGCCACCGCGGCGGTACTGTCCGAACCGGAGATGCAGCCGGTGCGGGCCGCCGCGGCCGGCGCGCATCCCACCCGCTCCAATCCGGTGCCCGCCGCCGAGCCGGCACCCACCCGCAACGCGAAACCGTGGGTGTTCGCCGGTGGTTTCGCCGCCGGTCTGGTGATCGTCGCCGCGGCGCTGTATCTGATGTTCGGCGGCGCCAAAACCGAATCGCCCGGTTCGCAGGCGAATTCGCCGTCGGCGACCGCCACCGCGCAGTCGGGTACCTCGTCGCAGAGCGTCGCGGCCGTGGGACAGACCAAGAGCGCCGGTAAGACGGATGTCGGTTCGGCGGCCGGTGTCATCCAGAACTTCTACGACGCACTCGTCGACCAGAACACCGGCACCGCATGGAATCTGCTCACTCCCGCGGCGCAGCAGGTGTACGGCAGCCAGCAGGCGTTCGCGACCTACTGGAAGCAGAACCAGATCACCGCGTACAACACCATCGAGGGCGCGCGGGGTGGCGGCAGCAGCGCCAATTCCGATGGCTCGGTGGATATGTCGGTCGCCAGCATCACCTACGGCGGTCAGTCCAAGTCGATCGAACTGCGCGTCGTGGTGGGCAGCAGCGGGCGTCTGCTCATCGACAGCGATACGCACTGAGCCGCGCGGTAGCGGCACGTACGGTCTCCGCCCGGGGGTGGATGTGACAATCCGTCCCGGGTATGTGTCGTGGCCCGGTGCCGCGCCGGTACTCTCGCGCTGTGCACACCGCGGAGCTGCTGGCCGACGAACGGGCGGAACTGATTTCGCTGCTGCGTGATCTGAGTGACGACGAGTGGGAGGCGCCGTCGTTGTGCGCCGGATGGCGGGTGCGCGATGTGGTGAGCCACCTGCTCTACGACGAGATCACCCCGCTGGGATATGCCCGGTTCGCGCTGCGCCGGCGGATGAATACCGATCGCATCAACGGCGACCTCGTCGACCGCACGCGGGAGCTGACGACCGCCCACCTGCTGGACCGCTTCGAGCACTGTGGCCGGCGCATCACCCGCCTGCTGCCGAGAATCGGGCTGGCCGACATCCTGGTCCATCAGCAGGACATCCGCCGGCCTCTCGGCCGGCCCCGCACCATTCCCGCGGCTCGCGTGATCGCGGTCCTCGAGCATCCCGACCCCTTCGCGACACCCGGAAAATACACCCGCGGACTGCGGTTCGTCGCCACCGATATGGAGTGGTCGTCGGGGACCGGACCGGAGGTGCGCGGCCCGGGTGAGGCGCTCGCGCTGGCCGTGGTGGGCCGCCCGGTCGTGCTGGACGAGCTCACCGGTGCCGGGGTGGCGACTCTGCGGCAGCGCCACCGGGTCTGAAACGCCCTCAGCGCGGGGCGGATTCAGCGTCGGCGGCCCAGTCGGTGAGCAGTCGCAGGGCGGTCGCACTCGGCGAATTCGCTTCCACCGTATGGGCGATCAACGCCTGGTCCGGGTCGTCGGGCAGGCGCAGCGTCTCGAAGCCGAGGTCGAGTCGCCCCACCACCGGATGCCGGTAGACGTAGCGGCCGTGGGTCTTGTCCTTCAGCGCGTGGCGCGACCACAGCCGCTCGAAATCCGAATCACGCCGCCGCAGTTCGTCGATCAGCGCCGCGATGCGGTCGTCGCCGGGATTGCGGGCCGCGTCCAGCCGTAGATAGGCGACGACGTCGGCGGCCTTGCCGGGCCAGTCCTCGTACAGGTCGCGCATACCTTCGTCGAAGAACACCAGCCGCGCCAGATTGCGCTCCCCGGGCGGCAACGCGCCGAAGTCGGTGATCAGCGCGGCGGCCGTGCGGTTCCACGCCAGCACGTCGGTCCCGCGGCCGACGATGTAGGCGGGCACGTCGGCGGTGTCGAGCAGTCGGCGCAGACCGGGCCGTACCTGCTGCGCGGCAACGGGTTCGGTACCGGACCAGGGTCGTGCCAGCCGGTACAGGTGGTCGCGTTCGAGCGGGTCGAGCCGCAACGCCCGCGCCACCGCGTCCAGCACAGATTCCGAAAAGTGCAGGGTGCGGCCCTGTTCCAGGCGCACATAGTGATCCACGCTCACTCCGGCCAGCAGCGCCAGTTCTTCGCGGCGCAGTCCCGGCACCCGGCGGCGGGTGCCGTGCTCGGCCAGGCCCACCTCCTGCGGACGCAGACGGGCGCGGCGCGATCGCAGGAATTCCCCGAGTTCGGCGCGTCGATCCAGGCTCATGCGGTCAGTATCGCGCGTCCGGCGCCACCGAACCTGGTCACGGGATGCCCAGGCTCGGCACGCACTGGTAGCCGTCGTCGCCGACGACGACTCTCGACAGCGGCGCCGCCACCGGGGCGGCGCGAGCGAAGGAGACGCATCGATGAGTACCACCGGCCGCTTCGGCAGCACCGGAATGGACATCACCCCCTTGGGTTTGGGCACCTGGGTGATCTCCGGCCCCGGCTGGCAGTATTCGTGGGGCAGCACCGACGACACCGATTCGGTAGCCGCGATCCGGCACGCCGTCGGAGCCGGACTCAACTGGATCGACACCGCGGCCGCCTACGGGCTCGGTCATGCCGAGGAACTCGTCGGCCGCGCCCTGGCCGGCATCCCGGAGCGGGATCGCCCGTACATCTTCACGAAGGCCGGTCTGATCTGGGAAGACGGCGACGATCCGAACGGCCCGCCGCTGCGGGTGATGCGACCGGAGTCGGTCCGCCGCGAACTGGAGAATTCGCTGCGCCGCCTCGGCACCGACCACATCGATCTGTACCAGGTGCACTGGCCCGATACCGGCGCCCGTTTCGTCTACGGGGCCGCGGGCGAGCCGACCGGCGACGCCACACCGCTCGAGGAGTACTGGCAGGTGATGGCGGACCTGCGCAAGGAGGGCAAGGTGCGTGCCATCGGCCTGTCCAATCACGATGTGCGGCACTTGGATATCGCCGAGTCCATCGCACACGTCGACGCGATCCAGCCACCGTTCTCGGCGCTCAACCGCGCCGCGGCGCCGGAGATCGCGTGGGCGGCCGCGCACGACACCGGTGTGATCGCCTATTCGCCGCTGCAGTCCGGACTGCTCACCGGTGCGTTCACCGCCGGCCGGGTCCTCGCCGCCGACGACTGGCGCCGCGGCTACGCCGAGTTCACCACCGACCTGCCGGTCAATCTCGCCTTCGTCGATGCCCTGCGCCCGATCGCCGCCCGGCACGGCGCCGGGGTGGCGGAGGTGGCGCTGGCCTGGGTGACGGGCTGGCCCGGCATCACCGGGGCGATCGTCGGCGCCCGCACCCCGGCGCAGATCGACGGCTGGGCGGGTGCTCGCGAACTGGTGCTCACCGCCGCCGACCGGGCCGAGATCACCGCCGCACTCATCGCCACCGGGGCCGGTACCGGTCCGGTCCGCCCGTGAATCCGTCCGAACGATCGAAGGAGAACACCGTGGTCCTGCACGTCGTCGCCGAACTGCACGCCCGCGCCGGCCAGGAGGATCGGCTGCGCACCGCCCTGGAGGCGATGATCGAACCGTCGCTCGCCGAACCCGGATGCCTCGACTACCGCCCCTACGCCGACCCCAACGATGCGGCCCGCATGGCGGTGGTGGAGCGCTGGCTCGGTCCGGACGCTCTCGAGACCCATTTCGCGACCCCGCACTTCCGCCATATCGCCGAGGTCCTGGATCGGATCCTGGCCGAGCCGATGACGCTGTATCGCCTGGTGCCGGAATGAGCCGTCGCGGCCCGAGGCGGAGGCGGGAGCGTGGCGCCGCGTCCGGCTCGGGCGGCGGATATCGACTGGCGCCGACCCGATAGGCTGGTAGGCGGTCCGGAGCATTCGCTTCGATGTGATGACCAGCACAGACCGGCCGGACAGACAAGGATTTCACACCGCTATGACTAGCCGCATCGAGCTCGCCCGCGTGGATCTGCGCGGACGTACGCCCTCCGCTGCCGAACTGCGCGCGGCGCTGCCGCGCGGGGGAGTGGATGTGGACTCGGTGCTGCATCATGTGCGGCCGGTGGTGGAGGCGATCCGTGATCGCGGTGTCGAGGCCGCGCAGGAGTTCAGCGCGAAGTTCGACGGCGTCACCCCGGCGAGCGTGCGCGTTCCGGCCGCCGAACTCGACAAGGCCCTCGCCGAGCTGGCGCCCGCCGTGCGCGCGGCGCTCGAGGTGGCCATCGAACGCACCCGCAAGGTGCACGCCGATCAGCGCCGTACCGACACCACCACCGAGGTCGTGCCCGGCGGCACCGTCACCGAACGCTGGGTGCCGGTCGAGCGGGTCGGACTCTACGTACCCGGCGGCAATGCCGTCTACCCGTCCAGTGTCGTCATGAACGTCGTCCCCGCGCAGGCCGCGGGCGTGGACTCGCTGGTGGTGGCCTCGCCGCCGCAGGCCCAGTTCGGCGGGCTGCCGCATCCGACGATTCTCGCCGCGGCGACACTGCTCGGCGTCGAGGAGGTGTGGGCGGTCGGCGGCGCTCAGGCGGTCGCATTGCTGTCCTACGGCGGCACCGACACCGACGGCGCACAGCTCGCCCCCGTCGACATGATCACCGGTCCGGGCAACATCTACGTCACCGCCGCCAAGCGGCTGTGCCGCGGCCTGGTCGGCATCGACGCCGAGGCCGGTCCCACCGAGATCGCGATCCTCGCCGACGCCACCGCCGATCCGGCGCACGTGGCCGCCGACCTGATCTCACAGGCCGAACACGATGTGCTCGCCGCGAGTGTGCTGGTCACCGACAGTGTGGCGCTGGCCGATGCGGTCGACGCCGCGGTCACGACCCAGCTCGAGGTGGTCAAGCACCGGCAGCGGGTGTCGGAGGCGTTGTCCGGCAAGCAGTCCGGTGTCGTGCTCGTCGACGATATCGAGCAGGGCCTGCGAGTGGTCAACGCCTACGCCGCCGAACACCTCGAGATCCAGACCGCCGACGCGGCCGCGGTCGCCGGGCGGGTCCGCAGCGCGGGTGCGGTGTTCGTCGGCGCGTGGTCGCCGGTGAGCCTCGGCGACTACTGCGCCGGATCGAATCACGTCCTGCCCACCGCCGGATGCGCCCGCCACTCCTCGGGGCTGAGCGTGCAGACGTTCCTGCGCGGCATCCACGTCGTCGAATACAGCGAAGCCGCGCTGAAAGACGTTGCCGGCCATGTCGTTTCCCTGGCCAATGCCGAGGATCTGCCGGCGCACGGCCAGGCCGTGCAGGTGCGTTTCGAGGCCCTGTCATGACCGCGACCGCCGATATCCCGGGCGCCGCGGCGACCCTCGACGATCTGCCGCTGCGCGAGAACCTGCGTGGTAAGAGCCCGTACGGCGCACCGCAATTGGCGGTGCCGGTGCAATTGAACACCAACGAGAATCCGCATCCGCCGAGCCGGGCGCTGATCGACGACGTGGCCGAATCCATTCGCGCCGCCGCCGCCGACCTGCACCGTTATCCCGACCGGGACGCGGTGGCGCTGCGCACCGACCTGGCCGCGTACCTGAGCCGCCAGACCGGCGTCACCGTGCAGACCGCGAACGTGTGGGCGGCCAACGGATCCAACGAGATTCTGCAGCAACTGCTGCAGGCCTTCGGCGGGCCCGGCCGCAGCGCCCTCGGCTTCGTGCCCTCGTATTCGATGCACCCGATCATCTCCGAGGGCATCGACACCGAATGGATCGAGGCCAAGCGCAACAGCGATTTCTCCCTCGACATCGACTACGCGGCCGCGGTGATCGCCGACCGCCGCCCCGATGTGGTGTTCGTGACCAGCCCGAACAATCCGACCGGGCATTCGATCGCCCTCGCCGATCTGGAGCGGCTGCTCGCGGCGGCGCCGGGCATCGTGGTGGTCGACGAGGCGTACGGTGAGTTCTCCGCCGCGCCCAGCGCACTCGGGCTCATCGACCGATATCCGGCGAAGCTGGTGGTCAGCCGCACCATGAGCAAGGCCTTCGCCTTCGCCGGCGGGCGGCTCGGCTATCTGGTCGCCGCGCCCGCGGTGATCGAGGCGATGCTGCTGGTACGGCTGCCATACCACCTGTCGGTGGTCACTCAGGCCGCCGCCCGCGCCGCGCTGCGCCACGCCGACGAAACTCTCGCCAGTGTCGCCGAACTCGCCGCGCAGCGGGAACGAGTAGCCACGGCATTGCGGGGGATGGGTTTCGAGGTGGTCACCTCGGACGCGAACTTCCTGTTGTTCGGCTACTTCGCCGACGCTCCGCGCACCTGGCAGCGTTATCTGGACGAGGGTGTGCTGATCCGCGACGTCGGCATTGCCGGCTATCTGCGCACCACCGTCGGACTGGCCGCCGAGAACGACGAGTTCCTGCGTGTGAGCGAGAAGCTGGTGGCCACCGAGGTGATCGCCCGATGAGTACGGAAGCGAGTATGAATCGAACCGCCCGGGTGGAACGCACCACCCGCGAATCCAGCATCGTGGTCGAGTTGAATCTCGACGGCACCGGCCGGACCGACATCTCCACCGGGGTCCCGTTCTACGACCACATGCTCACCGCCTTCGGCCAGCACGGCAGCTTCGATCTGACCGTGCAGGCCAAGGGCGATATCGAGATCGAGGCGCACCACACCGTGGAGGACACCGCCATCGTGATCGGGCAGGCGCTCGGCGAGGCACTGGGTGACAAGAAGGGCATCCGCCGCTTCGGCGACTGCTACATCCCGATGGACGAAACCCTCGCCCACGCGGTCGTCGACGTGTCGGGGCGGCCGTACTGCGTTCACGACGGCGAGCCGGAGCGGCTGCTGCACACCGTGATTCCCAGCGCCGGTCCCGGTGCGTCCTATTCCACGGTGCTGAACCGGCACGTCTTCGAGTCGATCGCTCTCAACGCCCGCATCGCACTGCACGTGCGGGTGCTGTACGGCCGCGACCAGCACCACATCACCGAGGCCGAATTCAAGGCCGTCGCACGGGCTCTGCGCGCCGCCGTCGAACCGGACCCCCGGGTCACCGGTGTGCCGTCCACGAAGGGAACGCTGTGAAATCGGTTGTGCTGCTGGACTACGGCTCCGGCAATCTGCATTCCGCGGCGCGCGCGCTGGCCCGCACCGGCGCGGAGGTGACCGTCACCGCCGATCCGCAGGCCGCGCTCGACGCCGACGGTCTGGTCGTGCCCGGTGTCGGCGCCTTCGCGGCGTGTATGGCCGGTCTGACGCAGGTGCGCGGGGAGCGGATCATCGGCACCCGTCTCGCCGGGGGCCGGCCGGTGCTCGGCATCTGCGTGGGCATGCAGATCATGTTCGAACGCGGCGTCGAGTTCGGGGTCGAATCCGAGGGCTGCGGGCAGTGGCCGGGCACGGTGGAACGGCTTCCGGCGCAGGTACTTCCGCACATGGGCTGGAATACCGTGCAGGCTCCCGCCGACAGCGTGCTGTTCGCCGGGATGGATCCCGAGACGCGCTTCTACTTCGTGCACTCCTATGCGGCGCAGAAGTGGGAATGGGACGACAACGGCACCATCGCCCCGGCGAAGCTGATCTGGGCCGAACACGGCGGGCCGTTCCTCGCCGCCGTCGAGAACGGACCGCTGTGCGCCACCCAGTTCCACCCGGAGAAGTCCGGTGACGCCGGTGCGCAGTTGCTGCGCAACTGGGTCGGTTCGCTGTAGGACTACGCCTGCGGCGGCAGCGTGTCGACCCGGCCCGCGAGCCAGCGGCCGTCGATGTTGTCGAGGAACACCCGCAGCTGGGACCGTTCGGGCCGGGGCAGGCCGAGTGTGGCGTCGCTGCGTTCGGACCGGTCCACGGTCACCACGACCTCCGAATGTTCGGGATCGGCCACGTCGGTGCGGCATTCCACCGAGTTGGCCTCGGAGCGGACGTGCACCGAGGTCACGTGGGCGCGGCGATCGGGCGCCGACGCGGCGAACTGGTCGTGGAACGCGCCGGTGGACAGCTCCAGGACCCGCCGGTCGTAGTCGTCGTAACCGGCCCAGTCGTAGGTGGTGAACTGCCGCCCGAAATCGCAGGCGGCCAATTGAATCGGGTCGGTGGGGGTGGCCGTCGCCGCGGGCGGCACGAGCATCGCGGCACCGGCCGCCCCGCACGACAACGCGAACATGATGGGCCGCAACGTGATCCGCGACATGGGTGAAGATCCTCTTCGTCGACAACGATGGCAGTACGTGCCCCCGACCCAGGGTACGTACGCGGAAGCCGCCGGTCTGGACCTCCTGCGCACAGTGACACACGCAGACTTCGGATTGCCCGTCGTTGTCCAGCTCAAACGTGTGATGCTCGTCCCCGCAGGCAGTGACCGGCGTCCCATATGCGCCATCCCGGCACCGCCACGCCAACCGGTAGCCAGTAGGCTTCACACGTGAGTCTTGTGCTGCTACCCGCCGTCGATGTCGCCAATGGTGAGGCCGTGCGCCTGGTTCAGGGGGAGGCCGGCAGCGAAACCAGCTACGGCGCCCCCCGCGATGCCGCGCTGGCCTGGCAGGAGGCGGGTGCCGAATGGGTGCATCTGGTCGACCTGGACGCGGCTTTCGGGCGCGGCTCCAACCGTGAACTGCTCGCCGAGGTCGTCGGTGAGCTGGATGTGAAGGTCGAGCTGTCCGGTGGCATCCGCGACGACGACTCGCTGAAGGCCGCGATGGCCACCGGTTGTGCCCGGGTCAACCTGGGTACCGCGGCACTCGAGGATCCGCAGTGGTGCGCCCGCGCCATCGCCGAATACGGCGATCGGGTCGCGGTCGGGCTGGACGTGCGGATCATCGACGGCGACTACCGGTTGCGGGGCCGTGGCTGGGTGAGCGACGGCGGCGACCTGTGGGAGGTGCTCGAGCGCCTGGAACGCGACGGCTGCGCCCGCTACGTGGTCACCGACGTGAGCAAGGACGGCACCCTGCAGGGCCCCAACCTCGACATTCTGCGGCAGGTGTGCGCGGCCACCGAGGCGCCGGTGATCGCCTCCGGCGGCGTCTCCACCCTCGACGATCTGCGGGCCATCTCCGGGCTGGTGTCCGACGGGGTGGAAGGCGCGATCGTCGGAAAAGCCTTGTACGCCGGGCGTTTCACCCTGCCCGAGGCGCTGGACGCGGTTCGCTGACGTGACCACCGCCGTCTCCGACCCGGCCGCGCTGCTCGCGACGGCGAGCGAGATATTGGACGGTGCGGCACCGCGTTTCGTCGAAGGGCTGGGGGCGCCGAGCGCGGTCCAGAAAGGGCGCGGCGACTTCGCCACCGCCCTGGATCTGGAACTCGAGCGCACGCTGTCGCAGCAGCTGGCCGAGCGCACCGGAATTCCGGTGCACGGCGAGGAATTCGGCGGGCCGGAACTGAGCTCGGGCACCGCCTGGGTGCTCGACCCCATCGACGGCACTTTCAACTACTCCGCGGGCCATCCGCTCTCGGCGATGCTCCTGGCGCTGGTGGCCGACGGACAGCCCGTCCTCGGTCTGACCTGGCTGCCGCTGCTGGACCGCCGCTACGCCGCGGCGGCCGGTGGCCCGCTGCTGCTCAACGGAAAACCGTTGCCGCCCTTGGAACGCGGCCGCCTCGCCGAGTCGATGATCGGCTTCGGCGCGTTCAACATCGACGCCCACGGCCGGATCCCGGGCCGGTTCCGCTTCGACCTGCTGGGTGCGCTGAGCCGGTTGTCGAGCCGGGTGCGCATGCACGGCTCAACCGGCATCGACCTGGCCTACACCGCCTCCGGGGTGCTGGGTGGTGCGGTCGTCTTCGGCCACCATCCGTGGGACAACGCCGCCGGAGTGGCGCTGGTACGCGCCGCGGGCGGTGTGGTGACCGATCTGCGCGGCGAAGAATGGTCGATCACCTCGCGGTCGGTGCTGGCCGCCGCGCCCGGGGTGCACGAAGAACTCCTCGACATGATCGACAGCGCCGTCGACCGCGCCTCCGAGCGCAACGAGAATTCGGAAGGGACGCAATGAGTCTGGCGGTACGCGTGATTCCGTGCCTGGACGTCGACGCCGGCCGGGTGGTCAAGGGCGTGAACTTCGAGAATTTGCGCGATGCGGGCGACCCGGTGGAACTGGCCGCCGCCTACGACGCCCAGGGCGCCGACGAGCTCACCTTCCTCGACGTCACGGCCTCGAGCGGCGATCGGGGCACCATGATCGACGTGGTGACCCGCACCGCCGAGCAGATCTTCATCCCGCTCACCGTGGGCGGCGGCGTGCGCACCGTCGAGGATGTGGACCGGCTGCTGCGCGCGGGCGCGGACAAGGTGTCGGTGAACACCGCGGCGATCGCGAACCCGGAGATCCTGCGCGAGATGTCGCAGCGCTTCGGCTCGCAGTGCATCGTGTTGTCGGTGGATGCGCGCCGCGTGCCCGACACCGGCTCGCCGACCCCGTCCGGGTGGGAGGTCACCACCCACGGCGGCAAACGCGGTACCGGCATCGACGCGGTGGAGTGGGCGGTGCGCGGCGCCGAGCTGGGGGTCGGCGAGATCCTGCTCAACTCGATGGACGCCGACGGCACCAAGGGCGGTTTCGACCTGCCGATGATCAGCGCGGTGCGCGCCGCCGTCTCGGTGCCGATCATCGCCAGCGGCGGCGCCGGCGAGGTCGACCACTTCGCGCCCGCGGTGCGGACCGGCGCCGACGCGGTATTGGCCGCGAGCGTCTTCCACTTCGGCGACCTGACGATTCCGCAGGTCAAAGACGCGATGCGCACCGAGGGCATCACCGTCCGCTGAGGACGGGCAGCACCCTCGGCAGAGGGCGAACGGCACCGACAGGACAGGTATAACGATGGGTATGAGTTTGGATCCCGCCGTCGCCGCCCGGCTCAAGCGCAACGAGGCGGGCCTGGTCGCGGCGATCGCGCAGGAACGCGGCACCGGCGATGTGCTGATGATGGCGTGGATGGACGACGAGGCCCTGGCCCGCACTCTCGCCACCCGCAAGGCCACCTACTATTCGCGCTCGCGGCAGCAGTACTGGGTCAAGGGCGAGACGTCGGGACATACGCAATACGTGCACGAGGTGCGGCTGGACTGTGACGGCGACGCCGTGCTGCTGATCGTCGACCAGCAGGGCGCGGCCTGCCACACCGGCACCCACACCTGCTGGGACGGGGATCTGCTGCTCGCCGACGGGAGCTGAACCGGTCAGTTGGCGGCGCCGGCCGTGGCTTCGGCGGCCGGCGGGTCGGGCAGTCCGTCGGCGCGGCCGATACCCCGGGACAGGCCCGCGTCGAGCTGTGCCACGAGTGCCTCTCCGAGGGTGAGCAGCTGGTCGACCTGCTCATCGTCGATGCCGTCGAAGACCAGCCCCCGCACCCCTTCCAGATAGGCGGGAGTGGCCTTCTGTACCTGTTCGAAACCTTCGTCGGTGAGCACCGCGTAGGCGCCGCGGCGGCCGCGCACCGCGTCGCGTCTGGCCCAGCCCAGCCGTTCCAGCTTCGTCACCACATGGGACAACCGTGATAGCGACGCATTTGCCCTGCTCGCCAATTCGCTGAGTTGCAGGCGATGTCCGGGCTCCTCGGACAGCAGTGCCATCAGGAGATACTCGAAATGCGTCATACCGGCTTCGCGTTGCAGCTGGGTGTCCATTGCCGCCGGTAATCGCGTCGTCAGCGCGACCAGAGTCCGCCACGCTCGCCGTTCGGTGGGATTGAGCCATTCCGTCACTTCGCGCCCTCTCTTGCAGCCCAGTGACGTAAATCGCAGTTCACCGTCACTCGCGACCAACAAGTTTGCCACGACTTCGCTCGCTGGTCAGCCCGGTTGCTGATGACGTGACAGCTATCACGCCGGGGCGCGATCGCGACGCTGTCGGGTTCACTCCTTGATATCGCCTGGTGGACGCGTGGCGTTAGCGGTGTCGGGTGCGGTGACCACGCCGGCTTCGGCGCGGCGGGCCGAACGCGCCCGCCACTGTTTGCGTAGCAGTAGCACGAGCAGGATCACGAAGATCGCCGCCGCCACGATGGCGCCGACCAGCGAGGCGCCGCGGAAGCCGGGCGCATCCACGTCGAGGACGCGTTCCCCGGCGTGTGCGGCGCTGTTGCCGCCCAGCACGATGGTCAGCGTCATCAGATTGGGCAGCGCCACGATCAACGCCAGCACCGCCGCGGCGCCGGCGGCGAATTTGCCGGCCCGGGTGCGCCACACCCGCACCGCGCCCAGCAGAAGCAGCAGGGGGATCAGCGTGCACAGGAAGCCGACCCCCAAGCCCGACCAGATGCCCTGGGCGAAGCTGCCGTGCCCGGACATGCCGGCGATCCGCTGCGCCCACCAGCGCGGAATGAAGGCCGACAGCACGAAATAGGCGACGACCAGCACGATGATGACCGCGAGCAGGCCGAGGGCTCGATTCCGCCACACGGTGGCTCGGGGTTTGGTCCCGGAGTTCGTGAGGGAGCTCGTCGATGTCATGAATCCAGCGTATGCGCGAGGGGCGCGCCTACGCCGGGAGAATCGTGCCGTGTCAGGTCGTCAATGCGCTCTCACCAGCGGACGAGTGGTGGGCACGCGCGGATGACCCGGGATGCGTCCGGGCGATTCAGGACCGGTGCTCGCGCAGGGCGGCCAGCGCGGCGTCGGCGTGGACGTTGGCGCGCAGCTCACCGGAGATCACCGCGAGGACCGTACGGTCGGTGTCGATCACGAAGGTCTGCCGCTTCACCGGCAGGAAGTTGCCGAGCAGACCGCCGATCGCTCCGGAACGTTTGACGCCGAACCGTTCCGCCACCGCACCGTCGCGATCGGACAGCAGCGGATAGCCGAGGGTCTGCGACTGTGCGAAACCGGCCTGGGTGTCGACCGAATCGGTACTGATTCCCGCGCAACTGGCGCCCAGGGCCGCGAATTCGCTTGTCAGATCACGGAAGTGGCAGGCCTCCGCGGTGCACACGGGAGTGTTGGCGGCGGGGAAGAAGAACAGCGTCAGCGGTCCGTCGGCCAGCAACGAATCGAGCGACCGGACGGTGCCGGTCTGGTCGGGAAGTTCGAACCCGGGTGCGCGCTGGCCTTTTTTCACAATCGCGAGGGTACCGGTCGGCACCGTTGCCCGGTACCCGTCGCGGACCGCGTGGGGGCCGCGGCGGGGCCCGGGAATCTCGGTTGCGGCCGACTGGAATGATGAGCGATATGCACGGCGCCGCATTCGACCGTCCGGAAACCGCAACCACCACCACCCGGGACCAGTTCCGCGTGCTGGCGGCCGCGCACCGCGTGGTGCCGGTGACGCGCAAGGTGCTGGCGGATTCGGAGACCCCGTTGTCCGCCTACCGGAAGCTGGCCGCGGACCGGCCGGGCACCTTCCTGCTGGAGTCGGCCGAGAACGGTCGTTCCTGGTCGCGGTGGTCGTTCATCGGCGCCGGTAGCCCCACCGCGCTGACGGTCGTCGACGGTCAGGCGGCGTGGCTGGGCGCCACACCCGCCGACGCGCCGGCCGGTGGTGATCCGCTGGAGGCGCTGCACGACACCCTGGAACTGCTGCGCACCGAGCGCCTGCCCGGCCTGCCGCCGCTGACCGGCGGCCTGGTCGGCTATCTGGGCTACGACATCGTGCGCCGCATCGAGCGGCTGCCGGAGCTGACCACCGACGATCTGCGGGTTCCGGAGATGGTGCTGCTGCTCGCGGCGGATCTGGCCGCCTTCGACCATCACGAGGGCGCGATCACCCTGATCGCCAACGCGGTGAACTGGAACGGCACCGACGAACGCGTCGACGAGGCCTACGACGACGCCGTCGCCCGGCTCGACCGGATGACCGCGGCGCTGGCCGCGCCCGCCGAATCGACCGTCTCCGTCTTCGACCGTCCCGAGCCGGACTACATCCGCCGCCGTACCAGCGAGGACTTCGGCGCGGGCGTGCGGCGGCTGGTCGGCGAGATCGAGGCCGGCGAGGCGTTCCAGGTGGTGTTGTCGCAGCGGTTCGAAATGGACTTCGACGGCGAACCGCGCGATGTGTACCGGATGCTGCGCGCCTCGAATCCGAGCCCGTACATGTATCTGATGCACATTCCCGACGGCGCGGGCGGCACCGCGTTCTCCATCGTCGGCTCGAGTCCGGAATCGCTGGTGACGGTGAAAGACGGTGTGGCGACGACGCATCCGATCGCCGGCACCCGGTGGCGCGGCGCCACCGAGGAGGACGACGTGCTGCTCGAGAAGGATCTGCTCTCCGACGAGAAGGAGAACGCCGAACACCTCATGCTCGTCGACCTGGGGCGCAACGACCTGGGCCGGGTGTGTGAACCGGGCACCGTGCGCGTCACCGAATACCGCCACATCGAGCGCTACAGCCACGTGATGCATCTGGTGTCCACGGTCACCGGCCGGCTGGCGGCCGGGCGCATCGCCCTCGACGCCGTGCGCGCCTGCTTCCCGGCCGGCACCCTCTCCGGTGCGCCGAAGGTGCGGGCCATGGAGTTGATCGAGGAGAACGAGCCCACCCGCCGCGGCGTGTACGCAGGGGTCGTCGGCTACCTCGACTTCGCAGGCGACGCCGATACCGCGATCGCGATCCGCACCGCGCTGCTCAAGGACGGCGTCGCCTATGTGCAGGCCGGTGCCGGCATCGTCGCCGACTCCCAGCCCGAATACGAGGACGAGGAGTCGCGCAACAAGGCGATGGCGGTCCTGAAGGCCGTCGCCGCCGCGCGCACCGTGCGTACCTTCACCCCCGAACCCGACGGCACCCTGCTATGAGCAACCCGGAATCCGAACCAGCCCGACGACATTCACCGGGCCAGCCGGAAGACACGTCCGCGCCGGGCGCGAACGGCACGTCGTCCACCGCGGCGCGCCCGCGGTCCGATGCCGACAGCTCCGCCGCCGATCGCGCGCCGGTTCCACCGGGCGTCGGCAGTGATCCGATCCGTTCCCGAACGGGGAGCGAAGCCATGGACGAAGACGCGATCGCGTCCGACGCTCCCGCGCCGGCGGTGCTGCGCGACACCCAGGCCGCCCCGCGGTCCGGCGACGGTGACCCCGACCGCTACGTTCCTGAGCCGGATAACAGCGAGGACACGACACCGAAACGCGCCCGCCCCGTGCTGCCGGTCCTGCTGCTCGCGGTCGGCGCGGCCGCGCTGTGGGGTTCCTCGCGCATGACCTGGGTGACGCTGCGGTCCTCCGACGGCCTGACCGAACCGCGCACCCGGCATCTCGACGGCGGTCTCTGGTTCGGGGCGCTGACGCCGCTGGCGCTGGTGCTGCTGGCCTCGATCGCGGCCGTGTTCGCCACCAAGGGCTGGCTGCGCCGGCTGATCGGCGTCGTGGTGGCGCTGGTCGCCGCGGTCGCCGCGGTGCCCGGCCTGGCCCTGCTTACCCAGCACGGCAAGCTCGCCGAACGAGCCGCCCGGCTCGCCGAACTGCCCGCCCGCGCGCATGTCGACGCGGCCACGGCGGCCACCTTCCCGGCCGCCCTCAGCGTCGTCGGTGCGGTCGCGGCCTTCGCCGCCGGAGTGCTGCTGGCCCGCATGCCCGAAACGACGGCCCGCATGTCGGGTAAGTACGACAACCCGGTCTTCCGCCGGGCCGCCGCCGCCGAACAGGTCGCCGAACTGCGCCGCGCGGGTGAGACGGAGTCGGCCGCGCGGGCCGCCGGCGCGGCGCGGCCGGCGACGCCGACGTCACCTCCGCACACCCCGGAGCCGGAGTCGGGCGAACTCTCGCAGCGCGTGCTGTGGGACGCGCTCGACGCCGGCGCCGACCCGACCGACGACGAGGCGGGCCGATGAGCGCTTTATCACGGCGCGCCGGGCGGCAGGCGTCACACCCCGCCGTCGGCTCGGTGAACACCTCCATTTACTCTTTATCAGCATCGGTGAGACAGCACCTGGGGGGATTCTCAGGTAGCAAGTCCGTCTCCCCAGAAAGGATTCGAGCCAGATGACGGTACTCGACTCGATTCTCGACGGGGTCCGCGCGGATGTGGCCGCTCGGGAAGCCCTCCTGGATTTCCAGGCCGTCAAGAAGGCCGCCGCGGCGGCCCCCTCGCCGCGCGATGCGCTCGCCGCACTGCACGCGGACGGGATCGGAGTCATCGCCGAGGTCAAGCGCGCCAGCCCCTCGAAGGGTGAGCTCGCCGACATCCCGGATCCGGCCAGCCTGGCGAAGTCCTACGAGGACGGTGGCGCGCGCATCATCAGCGTGCTCACCGAGGGCCGCCGCTTCCACGGCTCGCTCGACGATCTGGACGCCGTCCGCGCGGTCGTCGACGTGCCGATCCTGCGCAAGGATTTCGTCGTCGGCCCGTACCAGATCCACGAGGCCCGGGCGCACGGCGCCGATGTGATCCTGCTGATCGTGGCCGCCCTGGAACAGGACGTGCTGGCCTCGCTCATCGATCGCACCGAATCGCTGGGTATGACCGCGCTGGTCGAGGTGCACACCGAGGAGGAGGCCGACCGCGCACTGACCGCCGGCGCCTCGGTCATCGGCGTGAACGCCCGCAACCTGAAGACCCTCGAGGTCGATCGTGACGTCTTCGCCCGCATCGCGCCCGGACTACCCACCGAGGTCATCCGGGTCGCCGAGTCCGGTGTCAGCGGCACCGCCGATCTGCTCGCCTACGCCGGGGCCGGCGCCGATGCGGTGCTGGTCGGCGAGAGCCTCGTGACCAGCGGTGATCCGCGTGCGGCCGTCTCCGAGCTGGTGACCGCCGGCACCCATCCGTCGTGCCCGCGTCCGTTGCGGCGGGGTGTCACCCGATGACCGGCGTGCACGAGCAGCTGCCCCAGGCCAGCGAGGGTGTCACCCATCGCAGCCACGAACCGGATACCGGTGGCCACTTCGGCGTCTACGGCGGCCGGCACGTGCCCGAGGCGCTGATGGCGGTGATCGAGGAGGTCTCCGCCGAATACGACAAGTCACGCCTGGATCCCGATTTCCTGGCCGAACTCGACCGGCTGCAACGCGATTACGCGGGCCGGCCCTCGCCGGTCTTCGAATGCAGGCGGCTCTCCGAGCACGCCGGCGGCGCCCGCATCCTGCTCAAGCGCGAGGATCTGAACCACACCGGTTCGCACAAGATCAACAATGTGCTGGGCCAGGCGCTGCTCGCCCAGCGGATGGGCAAGACGCGCGTCATCGCCGAGACCGGCGCCGGTCAGCACGGCGTCGCGACCGCCACCGCGTGTGCGCTGCTCGGCCTCGAATGCGTGATCTACATGGGCGCGGTCGACACCGCGCGTCAGGCGCTCAACGTCGCGCGGATGCGGCTGCTGGGGGCCGAGGTGGTGTCGGTGACCACCGGCTCGCAGACGTTGAAGGACGCGATCAACGAGGCGCTGCGCGATTGGGTCACCAATGCCTCGGAAACCTACTACTGCTTCGGCACCGCGGCCGGCCCGCATCCGTTCCCGCTGATGGTGCGTGATTTCCAGCGCATCGTCGGCCTGGAGGCGCGGGTGCAGGTGCAGACGCAGACCGGGCGTCTTCCCGACGCGGTGGTGGCGTGCGTGGGCGGTGGATCGAATGCGATCGGCATCTTCCACCCGTTCCTCGACGACGAGGGCGTGCGGCTGATCGGCTACGAGGCGGCCGGTGACGGTGTCGATACCGGCAGGCACGCAGCCACTTTCGCCGGCGGGCGGCCGGGCGCTTTCCAGGGCGCCTACTCGTACCTGCTGCAGGACGAGGACGGCCAGACCATCGAATCGCATTCCATCTCGGCCGGTCTGGACTATCCCGGCGTCGGACCCGAACACGCCTACCTGAAGGACATCGGCCGCGCCGAGTACCGGCCGATCACCGATGTCGAGGCGATGGACGCGCTGCTGCTGCTCTCGCGCACCGAGGGCATCATCCCGGCCATCGAATCGGCGCACGCGGTGGCGGGCGCGTTGCAGCTGGGCCGGGAATTGGGTTCGGGCGCAATCATTCTGGTGAATCTGTCCGGACGTGGCGACAAGGACATGGATACCGCGGCGCGCTGGTTCGGCCTGTTCGACGACGCCGCCGCCCCGGAGGAGAATCGCTCGTGAGCCGTCTGGAATCGACCTTCGCGGCCAGCCGCGGCGAGGGCCGCGCCGCGCTGATCGGATATCTGCCCGCGGGCTACCCGGACCTGGCCGGATCCATCGACGTGTGCACCGCGATGGTCGAATCCGGTTGCGACATCATCGAAGTCGGTATCGCCTATTCCGATCCGGTGATGGACGGCCCCACCATCCAGGCCGCCACCGAGCAGGCCCTGCGCGGCGGGGTGCGTGTGCGCGACGTCTTCAGTGTCGTCGAGGCGATCACCGCCGCCGGGGGCAACGCCGTGGTGATGACCTACTGGAACCCGGTGCTGCAGTACGGCGTCGACCGTTTCGCCCGCGATCTGGCCGCGGCCGGCGGGCTCGGGCTGATCACCCCCAATCTCATTCCCGAGGAGGCGGGCGAGTGGTTCGATGCCTCCCGCGCCCACGATCTGGACCGCATCTTCCTCGTCGCCCCGTCCTCCACCGAGGAGCGTCTGGTCAAGACCATCGAGGCCAGTAGCGGATTCCTCTACGCCGCGTCCACCATGGGCGTCACCGGCGCCCGCGACGCGGTGTCCTCGGCGGCCCCGGAACTGTGCGCGCGGGTGCGTGCTCACTCCGATATCCCGGTCGGTGTCGGCCTGGGCGTGCGCAGCGGTGCGCAGGCGGCCGAAATCGCTTCCTATGCCGACGGAGTCATCGTCGGCTCGGCGCTGGTGACGGCTGCGGGCCAGGGTCTGGACCAGGTCCGGACACTCACCGCGGAGCTGGCCGAGGGCGTGCGTTCGGCGACCGTCACCAGCTGATCGCCGACGCGAACTGGGCGGCGGGCGCACCCTCCGTTACGGTGGGGCCCGTGACTTTTCCAGTCCTGGCAGACGGCGTCGATGTGCACGGTGGGGCGGTACTGGCCTATATTCCCAGTCCGCCGCGAGGCGTATGGGATGTGGGGCCGTTCCCGCTGCGTGCCTATGCGATCTGCATCATCATCGGCATCATCGTCGCGATCTGGTGGGGTGAGCGGCGCTGGCGCGAGCGCGGCGGCGAGCAGGGCAAGGTGCTCGACGTGGCGATGTTCGCGGTGCCGTTCGGACTCGTCGGCGGCCGGCTCTATCACGTGGCCACCGACTGGGAGAAGTATTTCGGTGCCGGCGGGCACCCGATCAACGCGCTGAAGATCTGGGAGGGCGGTCTCGGTATCTGGGGTGCGGTGCTGCTCGGCGGCGTCGGCGCCTGGATCGGCTGCCGGGTGTATCGAATTCCGTTGCCCGCCTTCGGTGATGCCATCGCCCCGGCGATTCTGCTCGCCCAGGCCGTCGGCCGCCTCGGCAACTACTTCAATCAGGAACTCTACGGCCGCAAGACCGATCTGCCCTGGGGCCTCGAGATCTATCTGCGGTTCGACTCCGACGGACAGCTGGACATGATGAACGGCGTCTCCACCGGCGTGGTGGAGAAGGTCGTGCAGCCGACCTTCCTCTACGAGCTGATCTGGAATCTGCTCGGCGTCCTGGTGCTGGTGATGGTCGACAAACGCTGGCGGATCGGCCACGGCCGCCTGTTCGCGCTGTACGTGGCGATCTACACCTTCGGCCGCTTCTGGGTCGAACTGCTGCGCGACGACGAGGCCACCCACATCTTCGGCATCCGGGTGAACTCCTACACCTCGGCGATCGTATTCCTGTGTGCCCTGGCGTATTTCGCCCTCGCCACCAAGGGCCGCGAAACCGCCGCCCAGCTCGCCGCCGGCGGCGAGCGTCCCTGGCCCTGGCAGATCGGCGCCCTGCGCCGGCACGGCGCCGCCGGACAGCAGGCCGCCGCGGCCGAGAGCGGCGCGGCGGTCACGGCCGACGAATCGGCCGACGGCGCCGAGTCCGGCGAAGCCGCGAAACCCGCGGACGAAGTGAGCCCGGCCGGCAAGGCGGACGACGTGTCCGAGGCCGGGAAGACCGACGAGGGTGCCGCGGGGTCCGAAAAGGAGTCCTCGTCGGCGAAGCCGGAGGAAGCGTCGGCGAAGCCGGGAGAATCCACCGAGTCCGAACCCGCCGCGGGCCCTGGATCCGGCGAATCGGACGAGTCCACCGCCGGCCTCTCCGATTCGGCGGCGAGCGGCAACGAACTGGATCCGCTCACCGATGACAAGGATGCGGCCGGTGCCACCAGCGCCGGGAACAGCGAGCGGCGGGCCGAAGGTAAGTCGGGTAAGCCGGGCCGGAAGAAAGCGGACAAGAGCTGAGCGGGCGGACCGCTCGAACCAGGAGGACTTCGTGACCGACCCCTATCAGCCGCAGCCCGGCTACGGCCCGCAATACGGTGCCCCGGGTACCGGACCGGGGAATCCGGGCGGCTACGGCCCATCTGGGCCCTACGGCTACAGCCAGCCCTACGGCCAGCCCGCCGACCCCTACGCCCAGCCCTACGCTCCCGCCCCCGGCTACCCACCCGCGCCCTACGGCATGGATCCGGAGGCGCCCTACGGGCGCAACATGTACGGCGAACCGTTCTCGGACAAATCGAAGCTCACCGCCGGGCTGCTGCAACTGTTCGTCGGCGGCCTCGGGATCGGCCGGTTCTACCTCGGCTACACCGGCATCGGCGTCGCCCAGCTGCTGGTCACGCTGTTCACCTGCGGTCTGGGCGGCATCTGGCCGTTCATCGACGCGATTCTGATCCTCACCGGCAAAGTCCGCGATCCGTACAACCGTCCCCTGCAGGAGTGACGACCATGCCGGGTGAATATGTGATGTGCGTCATATTTTCGTCGATTGACAGTGGCGGGTGTGCCGATCAGCGCCACTGCGGCGGCAGGACTAGGCTCGGTTCGTGATGCGACGGACAAAGATTGTGTGCACCCTCGGACCGGCCACCGCCACCGAGGACCGGATCCGTGAACTTGTCGACAGCGGCATGGACGTGGCCCGGTTGAATTTCAGTCACGGAGAACACGCCGATCACGCCGAGAACTATCACAAGGTGCGGCACGCCGCCGAGCAGATGGGCCGTGCGGTCGGCATTCTCGCCGACCTGCAGGGACCGAAGATCCGCTTGGGCCGATTCATCGACGGCCGCACCGTGTGGGCGACGGGCGAGGAGGTGCGGATCACGGTAGACGACGTGGAAGGCACCCACGATCGCGTCTCCACCACCTACAAACAACTATCCGAGGACGCCAAGGCCGGTGACCGGCTGCTCGTCGACGACGGCAAGGTCGGGCTGACCGTGGTCCGCGTCGAGGGCAACGACGTGGTGTGCCGCGTGACCGAGGGCGGTCCGGTCTCCAACAACAAGGGCGTCTCGCTGCCGGGTATGGACGTTTCCGTTCCGGCGTTGTCCGACAAGGACATCGAGGATCTGGAATTCGCCCTGCGGCTCGGCGTGGACTTCATCGCCCTGTCGTTCGTGCGGTCGCCGTCGGACGTCGAGCTGGTCCACGACATCATGGATCGCGTCGGCCGCCGGGTTCCGGTGATCGGCAAACTCGAAAAGCCCGAAGCCATCGACAATCTCGAGGCGATCGTGCTCGCGTTCGACGCGATCATGGTGGCCCGTGGCGACCTCGGCGTCGAACTGCCGCTCGAGCAGGTGCCGCTGGTGCAGAAGCGGTCGATCCAGATGGCAAGGGAGAACGCGAAACCCGTCATCGTGGCCACCCAGATGCTGGAGTCGATGATCGGCAACTCCCGACCGACCCGCGCCGAGGCCTCCGATGTCGCCAACGCCGTGCTCGACGGCGCCGACGCGGTCATGCTCTCCGGTGAGACCTCGGTCGGCCAGTATCCGATCGAAACGGTGCGGACGATGGCGCGCATCGTGCACGCCGTGGAATCCGAATCCTCGACCCGGGTGCCGCCGCTGACCCACGTCCCGCGCACCAAGCGCGGTGTGATCTCCTATGCGGCCCGCGATATCGGCGAGCGGCTCAACGCCAAGGCGCTGGTGGCGTTCACCCAGTCCGGCGACACCGTGCGCCGGCTGGCTCGCCTGCACACCACGCTGCCGCTGCTGGCGTTCACCCCGCTGCCGGAGGTGCGCAGTCAGCTGGCGCTGACCTGGGGTGTGGAAACCTTCATCGTCCCGCCGGTCGGTACCACCGACGAGATGATCGGCCAGGTCGACAAGGAACTGCTGTCGCTGAATCGCTACGCCAAGGGCGATCTCGTGGTGATCGTGGCCGGTTCCCCGCCGGGAACCGTCGGGTCCACGAACCTGATCCACGTGCATCGCATCGGCGAGGAGGACCACTGAGGTGAGTGCATCACTGGGCGAATCGGTCGGTACCGGCCGCGAGAGCGGGGGCGATCTCGCCGTCCTGCTCGGCCTGCTCGAACTCGAGGAGATCGGCGAGGACGTCTTTCTCGGTCACCATCCGGAGAAGGTGTGGAGTCGCACCTTCGGCGGCCAGCTGGTGGCGCAGGCGATCATCGCGGCCGGTCGCACGGTCGGGCCGGGACGCCCGGTGCACGCGGTCAACGCGCATTTCGTGCGCGGTGGGGATGTACGCAAACCGATCGAATACCGGGTCGAACGCCATCGTGACGGGCGTGCCTTCGCCAACCGCACGGTGACGGCGTATCAGGGCGATCAGGAACTGTTCGTGATGCTGGCGGCGTTCCAGGACTGGGCCAAGGGCCTGGAACACGCCAGCCCGCAGCCGCAGGTGCCCGATCCGGACGGGCTGCCCCGGGTGGAGGAGTCCTTCTCCGGGTTCGAGGACAAACTGCAGATGTTCGTGCAGGCGCCGCATCCGATCGATATGCGCTACACCAACGATCCGGCGTGGATCCTCAAGGGCACCGGCGGCACCCTCAACCACAACCGCGTGTGGATGAAGGCCGACGGCGAACTGCCCGACGATCCGCTGATCCACGTTGCGACGCTGGGGTATTCGTCCGACACCACGGTGCTGGATTCGATCATCACCACGCACGGGTTGTCGTGGGGGCACGACCGGATCGTGGCCGCGACGGTGAACCACTCGATCTGGTTCCACCGTCCGTTCCGCTTCGACGACTGGGCCCTGTACGCGACGCAGTCACCGGTGGCCGCCGGTTCGCGCGGTCTGGCCACCGGTCACTTCTACTCACGGGCCGGTGAGCTGCTGGCCACCGTCGTCCAGGAAGGCGTGATCCGGCACTTCCCGTCACGCAAGTAGCGCTGTTGTCCGGCGGCGCCGGTCGGGGGCTGTTGTCCGGCGGCGCCGGTCAGAGGCGCTCGCGGTTCTCGTCGAAGTCGTAGCTGTCGCGATGGAGAGCGGAAATCGTGTACGGGACGGCGTCGGCGGTGGTGGCGATCCCGAGGACCAGTCGGTGCTCGAGTGCGGCCAGGCCGGATTCGGTCAGCTGATCGGGATCGCCCACCAGGCTGAGCGCTATCTCGTAGGTGCGCCGCGAGCCGGGGTCGCGGTGGGGGTGTTCCAGGCGCCACTGCGTCTCCAGCACCGTGTGATCGGGCTGATCGGCGTCGACGGGCAGGGTGAAGCGCCAGGCGAAAACATCGTGCTCGGCGAGGTGGTCGTCGACCACGCAGCGCACGGTGTGCACGACGCGGTCGAGCGTTTCCGGTGTGACGTAAACATGGAGTGAAACATCCGAAATTCGTTTCGGCATGTCTGTGTCCTGTTCCGGTGTCGAACCATCGGCGTCGGCAGTTTCCGCGGGGAGTCTAACCCCGGATCCCGATCCGCGGGAGAGCGGCATGCCCGGCGCCGGATTGTTCAGGCGTGACGGCCGATTCGCACGGGCTCGATACCCCACGGCGGGGTCTCGATGCGCCCGCCGGGCAGCAGGACCAACCGGGGCCGGCCGGACGTCGTGCGCCCCGCGTCGCGATGGGCGTGCAGCGCGAGCAGCAGTGGGACCAGCGTCTCGGCGATCCGATCGCCGACGGCACAGTACTTTTCGCTAGACAGCCCGACCGGGTCGGGGATGTTCTCCCGGCCCACCAGTGCGAGATCGTTTCGGGCACTGTCGATGTGGGCGATCGTGCGAGCACCGGAGACCTTCGCCACCCGATAGGCCTCGAGCAGCGTGAAGGTCCGGGGCCGGGCATTCGGAACCAGGTCGATGATGTGGTCGCGGATCTGCTCGGTCATCGCGAGCACGAGATCCGCGCGCGTGACCATCTCCGGCCTCACCTTGCGTGCTGAAAAGTTGCCAGGATCGCCGCCGAGGCCCGTGATGATCTGTGCCGCAAGGGGATCGACGCCGAAGCCGACGAGTGCGCGGGTGCCGGCGCTCTCGGCGGTCAGGTCGTCGAGACCGTGTTCGGCGGCGACGGCGCGGGTCAGACGTTCGGCGATCACCGAGCGGCAGACGTTGCCGGAGCAGACGAACAGGACGTGCATAACTGCTACGGTAGGTGGCCGCGGCCACCGGCAGAAGCCGGAGACGGCCGAAAACCGCTGATTTCACGCGATGTTCAGCTGCCGGTAGCGCGTCGCGTTCGACCGTTTGCCGAATTTTCGCTGACCGACTGGGTGAAGGGTGTGGCGCTACGGCTGCCGGTCCGTGTCGGAACCGTCGGCGCCGGAAGCGTTTCGATAGTAGGAGGCTTCCTCGACCACGGGCGCGACCGTCGGCTCCGCACCGAGATGAGCGCTGTCCGCGCCGGCGCGGGCGGCGTTGTCCTGGGCCCGGCCGCGCGCGCTGAACAGCCGTCCGCGCATGGACCGGGTCGGAGCGAACGCGCCCAGGCCGGTGGGCGTGGTCATATCGTCGTACATGGTGTCGATGCCCCCGCGCAGGAAGTAGGCCTCGTGCCAGAACCCGGTGCCGCCGGAGTCACGCAGAAACCGCTGCCACCAGTCGCGGTGCGGCTGGGAACGGGTCCAGCGTTCCAGGCTGTCCAGGTCACGCCAGTATTGGCGGGCGCCCCAGTGCGGCGGGAACAGCGACCAGATGATGTCCTCGTGCCGCAGCAGCCCGTCGGGCCGATCATGATGGGAGCGATACAGTTTCGGCCCGAGGCCGAGCAGACGCAGCACCCCCCGCGGGGTCCGCACCCGCATCCCCAGATAGATCACCACCAGATCGGGATATCCCGAAAGATCCGCGGTGAGCCGATTCACCCGCATACGCGCGACCTCTTCCTGCCAGGGGTCGTGTGCCCCCACCCTACGCGTATTCACGCGCTGTACCGGCGTTCGGTTCGATCGGCTAGCCGGTCACCTGTGAAGGCAGTTCCCGGTCCGGGACGACGGCCGATCCGTTCCAGGTGTAGGTGACGGTGACGGGCCCACCGGCGGCGCAGCAGTTGGGTTCGTCGCCTGCTATCCACCGGTACTCCACCGAGACCGAGGTGTCGGTCGACCCGGTGACGGCGGTGAAGGCGGTGGGGCGGGCGGTCGCGGTGCCGAGGTAGGTGCCGTCGTGGAAGAACAACACGTGTTCCGGTGAGGAGACGGTTCCCCGCGGGGTCTGCGCGGTCATCCACATCAGTGCCGGGCAGTGGCCGGTGGTGGCGTCGGTGCCCGCCTGCGGCTGCCACGGCTCTCCACCGGGCGCGGTGCCGAGGGTGGCGAATGCGTCGGCGACGACAGCGGAGTTGATGTCGAGGCAGTAGCCGTGGCCGGCCGGGCTGTCGGAGGGCGCCGGTGCGGCGGTCGGGGCCGGCGCGGCGGTGGGCCCGGCCTCTGCACCGGGCTGCGAATCGGGGTGCGGGTCGGTGCCGGGTTGTGGCGCGGACGGCTGCGGGTGCTGTGTCGCGGCGGCATCGCCGGGCGCGGGCGTGGGGGCAGATGCTTGCGTGTCCGGCCGTGGCGCTGATCGGGTCGTGCCGGAGCTGACGGGCGCGGATGTGGCGGCGGCGCGGTCGCCGGACTGTGCGGCGGAACAGGCGGTGGCCGACAGCGCCACAGCGCAGGCGAACAGGGCAAAGATCGTGCGAGACGCCACGGTGGATCTCCTTTCGCCGCGGTCGCGGTTCGACCCGGCTACTACAACTCGGTGATCGCCGCCTCGGCCGTTAACGCGGTTATGATCTTGTTACCGGCGTGACGGCAGGAGCGAACGTGGTGGCGGGCAAGGCTTCCGGCGGCCGACCCGGCCGGGACGGTTCGCGCCGCGCGCCGGATCAGGGGGCTTGAACGCGGGCCGGATTCGCATCCACCTCGCGCCGGCGGTCGCGTTCGGGGATTTCAGGCCCCGACGAGGGGGTTTCCCATCACCATGAACCGGTCACGATGCGTTCCGCAGCATCGTGGATTGCCTGAGCTGCCGCAGACAGCGGCGTTGCATCGCAGTACCCGATATATGGGGTTCGACCTCGAAGGCGGTGTGCCGCATGGTCTTCGAACGTAGCCGCCTCGCCGACTGCCCGTCGTGAGCACTGCTCGTCATGGTGCCGAGTGTGGGACTCGAACCCACACGTCCGTGAGGACAACGGTTTTTGAGACCGTCGCGTCTGCCAGTTCCGCCAACTCGGCGCACCGGGAGGAAATGATAGCCGGTGGGTGCCCAGGTTACCGAATCGGTCCCACGCGGGCGGGTTCCCGCTGGGTAGATGGGTTGTGAGCGACGTTGAACGGTACGCTTTAGGACACTCGGCGTGCGTGGCCGGTGACAGGGTGGGACCGGAGGCGCACATCGGGTGTCGGCATCGGAATATCGAGGGGTCTGTCTATGGGAACGAATGCAGGGGGCGCGGGCGCGAAGCAGGACGCGCCGGCTGCCGCGAAGCGTGTCGTGGTGGCCGAGGACGAGGCGCTCATCCGGATGGACCTTGTGGAGATGCTCTCCGAGGAGGGCTACCAGGTGGTGGGTGAGGCCGGCGACGGCCAGCAGGCGGTCGACCTGGCCGTGGAACTGCGCCCCGATCTGGTCATCATGGACGTGAAGATGCCGCGGCGTGACGGTATCGATGCCGCCGGTGAAATCGCCTCCAAACGCGTTGCGCCCGTGGTGATTCTGACCGCGTTCAGCCAGCGCGACCTGGTGGAGCGGGCGCGCGACGCGGGCGCGATGGCCTATCTGGTGAAGCCGTTCACGAAATCGGATCTGGTGCCCGCGATCGAGTTGGCGGCCAGCCGTTTTCACGAGATCTCGGCGCTGGAACAGGAGGTCGCGAACCTCTCCGACCGCCTGGAGACCCGCAAACTGGTCGAGCGCGCGAAGGGCGTGCTGATGCAGACGCAGGGGCTGTCGGAACCGCAGGCGTTCAAGTGGATCCAGCGCACCGCGATGGATCGCCGCACCACCATGAAGGCGGTCGCGGAGGTCGTCCTGGACAATCTCGCGCCGAAGTCCTGATCGCCGCTCGTGGCCGGCCGCGCATCGTCTGCCGGCCGCGACGGTCGAGCGTCGCGGGCGTGGCAGCTGCCGGTCCGGTGGGGCGGGTGTGGCCTGTGTGACAGCGGGCAGCTGGATCCGCGTGCGCGAATTCGAACGCGACACATGCCGGTCCGTGCCCGGTGGCCGGGGATGTCGGTGCCTGTCCCTAGACTCTGTGCCGTGACTCCAGCCTCCACCGATCAGCGTCAGGGCAGTGTGTCGTCCACCACCGCCGCAGCGGCAGCGCCGAAAGCCGGCAGTACGGCGGCGGGTGCTCCCGGCGAGCGTCCCACGCTGTTGTTGCTGGACGGCCATTCCCTGGCCTACCGCGCCTTCTACGCGCTACCGGCGGAGAACTTCAAGACCGTCACCGGGCAGACCACCAACGCCGTCTACGGCTTCACGGCCATGCTGATCAACCTGTTGCGCGACGAGCGGCCGACCCATGTGGCGGCCGCGTTCGACGTCAGCCGGAAGACCTTCCGGGTCGAGGCCTATCCGGAGTACAAGGCCAACCGCATCTCCACGCCCGACGAATTCCGCGGACAGGTGGAGATCACGCAGGAGGTGCTCGGCGCGCTCGGCATCCCGGTGATGGCCATCGAGGGCTACGAGGCCGACGACATCATCGCCACCCTCGCGACTCAGGCTGTGCCGCAAGGTTTCCGGGTGCTCATCGTCACCGGCGACCGGGATTCGCTGCAACTGGTCAATCCCGATGTCACCGTGCTGTACCCGAAGAAGGGTGTCTCCGAGCTCACCCGGTTCACGCCGGAGGCGGTCGAGGAGAAGTACGGCCTGACCCCGGCCCAGTACCCGGATTTCGCGGCCCTGCGTGGCGACCCGAGTGACAATCTGCCGGGCATTCCGGGCGTGGGGGAGAAGACGGCGACCAAGTGGGTTCGCGAATTCGGCGATCTGCCCACCCTGGTCGAACGGGTCGACGAGGTGCGCGGCAAGGTCGGCGACGCACTGCGCGCGAACCTGTCCAGTGTGGTGCTCAATCGGCAGCTCACCGAGATGGTCAAGGATGTTCCGCTGCCGTACACCCCGGAGCAGCTGGCCCAGCAGCCGTGGGATCGCGACAAGATCCACCGCCTGTTCGACGATCTCGAGTTCCGGGTGCTGCGGGACCGGCTGTTCGAGACGCTGGCGCCGCCCGAGCCGGAGGCCGAGAGCGGTTTCGAGATCAGCGGCGGCCCGGTCGCGCCCGGCGCCGCCGCGGACTGGCTGGCCGAGCATGCGAAAACCGATGCACGCCACGGCGTTTCGATCGTGGGGACGACCACTCCGGTGCAGGGTGATGTGAAGGCGATCGCGATCGCCGCCGCCGACGGTGAGGGCGGCTACTTCGACGTGGTCGCGCTGACCCCCGAGGACGAACTCGCCATCGGTCGCTGGCTCGCCGACGCCGAGACCCCGAAGGCCGTGCACGAGGCCAAGGCGGCCATCCATGCCCTGCGCGGGCGCGGCTGGCGGTTGGCCGGGCTCACCAGCGACACCGCGCTCGCGGCCTATCTGGTGCGGCCCGGGCAGCGCACCTTCAACCTCGACGATCTGTCGTTGCGGTATTTGTCGCGGGAGTTGCGGGTCGAAGCCGCCGAGGACGCCCAGTTGTCGCTGCTCGACGACGAAGATCAGGTCGACACCGAACTGGCGCAGGCCGAGATCCTGCGCGCCCGCGCGGTGGCCGATCTGGCCGAGGCGTTCGACACCGAACTCGACCGCATCGAATCCGTCCCGTTGCTCACCGAGATGGAACTGCCGCTGCTGGGCGTGCTGGCCGAACTCGAGCACGCCGGCATCGCCGTGGACTGCGACAAACTGGACGAGTTGCAGCGCGAATTCGCCGACCGGGTGGCCTCGGCCGCGGACGCCGCCTACGAGGTGATCGGTGAGCAGATCAACCTCGGCTCGCCGAAGCAGCTGCAGGTGGTGCTGTTCGACAAACTGGACATGCCCAAGACGAAGCGGACCAAGACCGGTTACACCACCGACGCCGACGCGCTCGAGTCCCTGTTCGAGAAGACCCAGCATCCCTTCCTCGAACATCTGCTGGCGCACCGCGACGCCACCCGCCTCAAGGTCACCGTGGACGGCCTGCTGAAGTCGGTCGCCGACGACGGCCGCATCCACACCACGTTCAACCAGACCATCGCCGCCACCGGCCGGTTGTCCTCGACCGAGCCGAATCTGCAGAACATCCCGATCCGCACCGACACGGGCCGGCGCATTCGCGACACCTTCGTCGTCGGCCCCGGCTACGAGTCGCTGATGACGGCGGACTACAGCCAGATCGAGATGCGGATCATGGCGCACCTGTCCAAGGACGCCGGGCTGATCGAGGCGTTCAACTCGGGCGAGGACCTGCACAGCTTCGTCGCGTCCAAGGCGTTCGACATCCCGATCGCCGACGTGCACCCGGAGATGCGCCGCCGGATCAAGGCGATGTCCTACGGCCTGGCCTACGGCTTGTCCGCGTACGGGCTCTCGCAGCAGCTGCGGATCAGCGCCGAGGAGGCGAAGGCGCAGATGGAGGTCTATTTCTCCCGTTTCGGCGCGATTCGTGACTATCTGCGCGACGCGGTGGACCAGGCGCGCAAGGTCGGCTACACCGAGACGCTGTTCGGCCGTCGCCGCTATCTGCCCGACTTGGATTCCAGCAACCGCCAGCGCCGCGAGGCCGCCGAGCGGATGGCGCTCAACGCGCCCATCCAGGGCACCGCCGCCGACATCATCAAGGTGGCGATGATCAACACCCAGGCCGCCATCGCCGAGGCGGGCTTGCGGTCGCGCATGCTGCTGCAGATCCACGACGAACTCGTCTTCGAGGTCGCCGCGGGTGAGCGGGAGGCGCTGGAATCGCTTGCCCGCGAACAGATGTCAAGCGCCATCGATCTGTCGGTGCCGCTCGAGGTCTCCGTCGGCGTGGGCCGCAGCTGGGACTCGGCCGCGCACTGACCGGGGCGCGGCGCCGACCTCGGAGTGCCCGGCCCAGTGGTGTGCCGGCGGCACGCCGATCGGTGCGCGGCCGACCGGCCGCATCGTAGGGTGGCGCGATGGGTGTATGGGAGTGGGATCACAACGCCTTCTATCATCGGACGCTGCTGCGACAGCTGCCGCAGCACTGTGAGCGAATCCTCGAAGTCGGTTGCGGGGCAGGCGCTTTGGCGGCCGAGCTGGCGCGGCGTGCCGACCGTGTCGACGCGGTGGACCGGTCGCCGGAGATGATCGAGGCGGCCCGCCGCGTCGTCCCGGACAACGTCGCCTGCGCGCGGGCCGACATACTCGATCACCCGCTGCCGGAGGCCGCCTACGACGCCGTCGTATCGCTCACCACCCTCCACCACCTGCCTCTCGACCAGGTGCTGCCGCGGCTCGCGCACACGCTACGGCCGGGCGGGGTACTCGCGGTGATCGCGCTGCCGCGGGCCGATCCACTGCGTGAACTGCCCGCCGAAGTCACGGCGGTACTCGCGCAACGCCTCTTCGGCCTGGCTTTCGCGACGCTGCGTGCGACGGGCCGCGGCGCCTGGTACGCCCACGAGCCCACGCATGCGGCGATGCCGGTCGTGCTCGATCCGCCACTCACCACCCGCGAGGTCGCCCGCCGGTCGCACGACCTCCTGCCGGGCGCGCGGGTGCGCCGACTGGTGTTCTGGCGCTATCTGTTGCGGTGGGACAAACCCGCGCAACCCCGGTGACGACACGCCGAACCTGTCCGCCGCACATCCTGTGGACCCGCTGTGGCCTGGGCGAATGCGGCGCTCACCACGGCACTGTCCGTTGGCATACCGTTCACTCGAAAATGTGACGAAGTTACTCGTTGGTTCCGCCGCAATATTGTTGCCATCGTCGCGACGAGTCCATATTCTCGAAGCCGTGCCGAATCCCGCCGCAAGCCACAGCGCCGCGCGCAACGTCGCCGACCGCGACCGCGTGGTGCTCCTTCCGCTTACCGCGATGGTGGCTGCGGCGCGACTTCTCGTAGTACCTCGCCGTAGCGGGAGCTGATTCGGACCGGCCCCCTCGCTGCGGCCGTTGACAAGTGTTTGCGCTGGTCCCCTCTGTCATCCGACCAACGACAAAGCTTCGGGAAGACCTAGTCCAATGACGATCACTATCGATACACATGCCTTCATCGCGGCCGCGCCCAAGGGGCTGCGCGCCGAATCCGCCGACCTGTCGCCCGCGGAGTTCTACGACCGCTACTGCGCGCACACCGGCCCGGTCAAGCTCAGCGACTGGGCGCGGGCCGAACAGCGGGCGACCTATACCGCCACCCTCGAACTGGCCGGACATGCGCGGACCGTGGTGTCCGCCGGTAGCCCGGTCGCCGCGTTGACCTCGGCGCTCTACGACGAGGGCTATCCGGTGGAGATTCTGCAGTTCCACCAGCGGCGCACCGGCAGCGGCACCGCCACCTTCGTGCAGTGCGAATGCAACGGCCGCCGAGGCTGGGGCGCCGCGCTCGCCGGGGACGGGCCGGAGTCGACCGTCCGGGCTATGATCGCGGGCATCAACAAACTCGGGAACTGAGCCGAGCTCGGCAACCGGGCCGACAGGCGAAAAGGCCGGTGCCGCATTCCGTTTCGTGAGAAATCGGGATGCGGCACCGGTTCCGGCGAGTCAGCTCTGCTGCTGTTCGGCGAGCTGCTTGCGCACCTCTTCCATATCGAGCGCCTTCACCTGGGAGACCAGATCCTCCAGCGCGGCCGGCGGCAGTGCGCCCGGCTGCGCGAAGACCAGGACACCCTCGCGGAAGGCCATGATCGTGGGGATGGAGCGGATGTTGGCGGCGGCGGCGAGGCTCTGCTCGGCCTCGGTGTCGACCTTGCCGTGGACGACATCGGGATGCTGTTCCGAGGACGCCTCGAAAGTGGGCGCGAACGCCTTGCAGGGCCCGCACCAATCGGCCCAGAAATCGACGAGTACGACGTCGTTTCCGGTCACAATCTCGTCGAAGTTCTGCGCGGTCAGGGTCTGGGTGGCCATGGGTTCCTCTCGTGTCGTTGTATGCGGTGCAACGCGGGACGCTGCGCGTATCTTCCGTGCGGCCGGCGTCCGCTGGCTCAACCGTGGTCCCCACCCCCTGGGGCGATCGGCCACTCGATCCGCCGATCACCGTCCCACCGCCGAATACCCACCACGGTAGCCGCCAAATCCCGCTCGGCGGCCACCGCGTCGATCGCCGCGGGCCAGTGCTCCGGTCTCAGCCGCCGTGCCAGCGTCACGTGCGGCGTCCACGCGTCCGGGCACATGGTCGCCGGAACGCCGGGGCACGCGTCGACGACCGCCGCGATGCACCGTTGCATCGTCAGCAGGTCCTCGGTGGGCACCACCAGCCGTACCAGAATGGGATGCCGGGCGCCGAATATCAGCAGGCCGCCCAGCCTGATCGGGAGCGGGCGGAACGGAAGGGCGGCCAGTGTCCGGTCCAGCCGGGGCCAGATCTC
This sequence comes from Nocardia mikamii NBRC 108933, assembly GCF_001613505.1. Taxonomy (GTDB): domain Bacteria; phylum Actinomycetota; class Actinomycetes; order Mycobacteriales; family Mycobacteriaceae; genus Nocardia; species Nocardia mikamii. Next base: position 123,073 of record NZ_BDCM01000013.1, on the reverse strand, counting down.
GCGGGCGACCGCCACGGTGATGTGCGGCCGGTGTTCCGGTGTGGGACTGTGCATTCCGGCCTCGGCCAGCATGCGCCACTGCCGGCGAATCTCGGCCTCCGCCGCCTCGTCGAGCACCAGCTCCACCGACTGCACCATGATTCAGGCCAATTTACGCGCGGGGATCGCGTGCGGTGCGTCGAATACCCGGCTTCGCCGGCGCCCGGGCCCGCGGTGAGCCGGATGACGCGCCACCCAATAGGGTGACCCGGTGTGCCGGGCCGCGGACCGGCCGGGACGGGGTGCGAGCAGAGGAGTGAGCGCGGTGGATGCGCGGCGGGTGGTGCGGCTCGGGCTGATCGAGGGCGACGGCATCGGGCCGGAGGTGGTCCAGGCGACCCGGGCGGTGGTGGACGAGGCTCTCGCCGCGGCCGGCGCGCCCACGCCGGAATGGGTCGAACTGCCGATCGGGCATGCGGCCATCGCCGAATGCGGGGAACCCCTGCCGGAGAGCACGCTGTCGGCTCTCGCCGACCTCGACGCCTGGATTCTCGGTCCGCACGACAACGTCTCCTACGCGCCGCAGCACCGCATCGGGGCCCCGCCGGGCGGGGCGATCCGCAAACGCTTCGGCCTGTACGCGAATATCCGCCCGGCTCGGACCTTTCCGGGCGTGCGGGCGGCGGCGAAGGACATCGACCTCGTGATCGTGCGCGAGAACAGCGAGGGCTTCTACGCCGACCGCAACATGTTCGCCGGTTCGGGCGAATTCCGGCCCACCGCCGATGTGGCGATGGCCGTGGCCGTGATCACCCGGGTCGCCTGCGAACGCATCGCGCATCAGGCCTGCGCGCTGGCGGCGGCCCGGCGTGGCCGGTTGACGATCGTGCACAAGGCGAATGTGCTGCCGATGACGATGGGTCTGTTCCGCGACGTCTGCTCGGAGGTGGCCGCCGGCTACTCGGGCGTCGAGGTCGACGACGAACATGTCGACGCCGCGGCGGCCCATCTGGTCCGGGCGCCCGGTGACTATGACGTCCTGGTGACCGAGAACCTGTTCGGCGACATACTTTCCGACCTCGCGGGGGAACTCGCCGGTTCGCTGGGCCTGGCGGCCTCGCTGAACTGCTCGGCCGACAAGGCGATGGCGCAGGCGGTGCACGGCGCGGCGCCCGCGCTGGCGGGGCGTAACCGGGCGAATCCGGGCGCCCTGCACCTGTCGGCCGCGATGCTGCTGCGCTGGCTGGGCACCCGTGACGGCGATCCGGCGCTGCTCGGCGCGGGCGACCGGATCGAGCGTGCGGTGGCGGCGACCCTGGCGGCCGGTATCGCCACCGCCGACCTCGGCGGACTGGCCTCGACCAGTGAATTCACCGAGCAGGTCCGGGCACGCGTGCATCGCCGGTGAATCGGCGTGTACCCCTGCCGCCGGTCGCGGCGCGCATTAACCTTCGGTAACCGACCGGCGCATCCCGTGCCGATCGCCTAGATTTTCGATGGCTGCATTGCTACACGGCGATCCGCCCATGGTGGCGGGTCGCGCGAATACGGAGGGCCGCGTGTCAGTTCGACTCGGCGCCCGCGGGTACATCCTGCGAGCCGCGTGCGTGATCGTCGGTGCGGCGGTGCTGGCAGCGGGATGCGCGGACAACACCGAGGACGAATCGCCGAAGGTGCCCAAGGTGCCGGTGACGAAGGTCGAGTCGATCGCCGCGCAGCTGCCGCCGAAGATCGCGCAGGCGGGACGGCTCGTGGTCGGTGTGAACGTTCCGTATCAGCCCAACGAGTACCGGGATCCGCACACCGGGCAGATCATCGGATTCGACGTCGATCTGATGGATGCGGTCGCGGGCGTGCTCGGTGTGCGCGCCGACTATCAGGAAGCCGACTTCGAGAAGATCATTCCCGCGATCGAGGCCGGCACCGTCGATGTGGGCATGTCGTCGTTCACCGACAATCTGACACGGGAGAAGACCGTCGACTTCGTCGACTATTTCTCCGCCGGCATCCAGTGGGCACAACGCAAGGGCCGTCCCATCGATCCGAACAACGCCTGCGGCAAGAAGGTCGCCGTGCAGCGCACCACCACCGAGGACATCGACGAGATCCCGGCGAAATCGAAGGCCTGCACCGATGCCGGCAAGCCCGAGATCCACAAGATGTCCTACGACGAACAGAGTGCGGCGGCCACCGCACTGGTCCTCGGCCAAGTGGACGCCATGTCCGCCGACTCGCCGGTCACCGCGTACGCGATCAAGCGCAATCCCGACACCATCGAGGCCGCGGGTCCGGTCTTCGAGGCCGAACCCTACGGCTGGCCGGTGCCGAAGGGTTCGCCGCTGGCCCCGGTGCTGCAAGCGGCGCTGCAGCATCTGATCGATTCCGGCGTCTATCGCACCATCGCGCAGAACTGGGGCGTGGAGGCCGGAGCGATCACCACGTCGGTCATCAACGGCGCGAAAGGCTGAGTGCACATGTCCGCGCAACCCCCCGCCGGCTCGCAGACCGGGCCCGAGGCCTCGATGCCGGAGCCGATCGAGGCCGTACCGCTGCGGCGGCCGGGACGCTGGATCGCCGCGGCGGTGCTGCTGATCCTGCTCGGGCTGTTCGTCTACGGCGCCGCCACCAATCCGGCCTATCGCTGGGACACCTACTGGAAGTATCTGTTCGATCGGCGGATATCCGAGGGGGCGGTGGTCACCCTCGAACTGACCGTGCTGGCGATGGCGATCGGCGTCGTGCTCGGTGTGATCCTCGCGGTGATGCGGCTGTCGCCCAATCCGGTGCTGCGGTCGGTGTCGTGGGTGTATCTGTGGATCTTCCGCGGCACCCCGGTGTACATCCAGCTCGTCTTCTGGGGTCTGTTCCCGGCGCTGTACAAATCGGTTCAACTCGGCATCCCGTTCGGCGGGCCCAGTTTCGTGCAGTGGGATGTTCAGGACTGGTCGCAGCCGTTCATCTTCGCCATGATCGGCCTGGGACTGAACGAGGCCGCCTACATGGCCGAGATCGTGCGTGCCGGAGTCAATTCGGTGGGTGAGGGGCAGCGTGAGGCGTCGGTGGCGCTGGGTATGTCGTGGGGGCAGACCATGCGGCGCACGGTGTTGCCGCAGGCGATGCGGGTGATCATCCCGCCCACCGGCAACGAGCTGATCTCCATGTTGAAGACCACCTCACTGGTCACCGCGATCCCGCTGACCACCGATCTGTACGGCCGCGCCCGCGATATCTACGGCATCAACTTCCAGCCGATCCCGCTGCTGCTGGTCAGCGCGACCTGGTATCTGGCGATCACCAGTGTGCTGATGGTCGGCCAGTTCTATCTCGAGCGGTACTACTCGCGCGGGGTGACACGGCAGTTGACCGGCCGGCAGCTGCGCGCGCTGGCCACCGCTCAGCAGATCACGGAGGCCGGTAAATGAGCAGCGCCACGGCGGCTTCGGCCGATGTCCCGATGATCCGCGCCGAGCGGGTGTGCAAGAACTTCGGTGCGCTGCAGGTGTTGCAGGGGGTGTCGCTCGAGGTCGCGCGCGGGCAGGTGATGTGCCTGATCGGCCCGTCCGGCTCCGGCAAGTCGACCTTTCTGCGCTGTATCAACCATCTGGAACGGGTGAATGCCGGGCGGCTCTACGTCGACGGCGATCTGGTGGGCTATCGCGAGCGCGGCGGCAAACTCTACGAGTTGCGGCCGCGCGAGTCGGCGCGCCAGCGTCGTGACGTCGGCATGGTCTTCCAGCACTTCAACCTGTTCCCGCATCGCACGGCGCTGGCGAATGTGGTCGAGGCGCCGATTCATGTGAAGAAGATCTCCCGCGCCAAGGCGGTCGCTCGCGCTCGGGAACTGCTCGATCGAGTCGGCTTGGCGGACAAGGCCGATGCCTATCCCGCGCAGCTGTCGGGCGGCCAGCAGCAGCGCGTCGCCATCGCCCGCGCCTTGGCGATGGATCCGAAGCTGATGCTGTTCGACGAGCCCACCTCGGCTCTGGATCCCGAACTGGTCGGCGAAGTCCTCACGGTCATGCGCGAATTGGCGCAATCGGGCATGACGATGGTGGTCGTCACGCACGAAATGGGTTTCGCCCGCGAGGTCGCCGACCAGCTGGTGTTCATGGACGGGGGAGTGGTGGTGGAGGCCGGGGATCCGCGCGAGGTGCTGGCGAATCCGCAGCACGAGCGAACCCAGGCCTTCCTGTCCCGCATCCTGTAGGAAACGAGGGTCAGTCCTCGTCGAACGCCGTTGCGCGCGAGACCTTCTCCCATTCGCCGATGTCGGCGCGCACGGAGTCGAGGTGGCCGAGCAGGGTGTCGACCGAATCGCTGCCCAGCGGCAGCCGCAGCGGGGTGCGCTCGGCTTCGAGTGCGGCGCGGATAGCGGCCGCGGCCTTGGCCGGGTCGCCGGGCTGGGTGCCGTCGCCGCCCTCGATCATGCGGCGGGTCTTGCCGGCGGTGTCGGCGTAGACGTCGGATTCGGCGCTGAAATAGGCTGCGCCGGAACCGAACAGGCCGGTGCGGAAGGCGCCCGGCTCCACGACGAGCACTCGGATGCCGAACGGCGCCACCTCGTCGGCCAGCGCCTCCGACAACCCCTCCAGCGCGAATTTGGTGGCGCTGTAGGCGGAGAAGCCGGCGAACGACATCTGGCCGCCGACACTGCTCATCATGACGATCGCCCCGCTGCCCTGGGCGCGCATCTGCGGCAGGACGGCGCGGGTGAGCGCGGCGGGACCGAAGACGTGCAGATCGAACAGGTCACGCAACTCCCGGTCGGTGGTTTCCTCGACCGCGCCGACCTGGGTGCGGCCGGCATTGTTGACCAGCACGTCGATGCGGCCGTATCGGGCGATCACATCGGTGACGACCGCGTCGATGCGGGCAGTGTCGGTGACGTCGAGGGCGACGGCCTCGATGCGATCGGGGTGGGCGGCGACCAGATCGTCCAGCGCCGCGGTGCGGCGGGCGACCGCGACGACGATATCGCCGGCGTCGATCGCGTCCTGAGCGATCGCGCGGCCGAAACCGCTACTGGCGCCGGTGATCAGCCAGACCTTACCTGTGCTCACGGAAACTCTCCTCGATAGTTCTGGGTACGAGAGAAATCTTTGCCTGTCCCCAGTGGTGGAGTCCAAGACCTTTCGCTATAACCATGGGTTATGGATGTGCACGGGCGTGATCTGCGGTACTTCGTCGCCGTCGCCGACGAACTGAACTTCACCCGTGCGGCCGAGGCTCTGTTCATCTCCCAGCCCGCGCTGTCGAAGCAGATCCGCGCCCTGGAACGCCAGATCGGGGCGCCGCTGTTCGATCGCGACGGCCGGGCGGTCCGCCTCACTCCGGTGGGCCGGACGCTGCTGCCGCATGCGCGAAAGCTGCTGGCGGACTGGGACAGCGCGCGTGCCGAGGTGGAGGCCGCGAAGGCCGGCCAGCATGCCACCCTGACCATCGGGATCAGTACCAGCCCGGGGCGCGGTTTGCTGCCGGCCGTGAGGTCCCGGTTCGCCACCGCGTTCCCGCATGCGAAACCCGCGCTGCGTCAACTGGGCTGGTCCGATCCGACCGCCGGACTGGCCGATGCCGGCGCCGATGTCGCCTTCGTCTGGCTGCCACTGGCCCAGCCGGACCGCTACGACTGGATCGTGGTGGCACGCGAACCGCGCATGGTGGCGCTGCCCGAAAATCACCCTCTCGCAGCGCATTCGGTGGTGGATTTCGCAGACCTGCTCGAGGAACCGTTCCTCGCGCTGCCGGAGTCGGCGGCCGAGTTGCGTGACTACTGGCTGGCCGTCGACGCACGTGGCGGCCGTGCCCCGGTCATCGGGGCGGTGATCTCCAGCACCGAGGAAACCTACGAGGCACTGCTGAACGGTGACGGTGTGGTGCTTCTCGCGGCAGGCAATGTTCCGCTCATCGCGCACGAGGGCGTGGTGGCCCGCGAAGTACGCGGCATCGGCCCGAGCGAACTGGCGCTGGCGTGGCGGCGCGGCGACTCCCGCCCGCTCGTCCGCGGATATATCGATGCGTGCCGCTCGGCGGTCGGTGCCGGATGAGCCGTCGGCGGACGCGAGCGGCTCGCCTCGCGGCCGCGCCCGCCGAGTCGGGACGTCGGCGCGCGGGCCGGTAGACGCCTCGAGTTCCGCGCACCGGGGGCCGCCATCGCATGCCCCGTCTCAGCGGTGCCCCGCCCTGCGGTGGCCCAGGGCGATCCGCAACTGCCCGAGCAGTACCTTCGCGGCCGGCGCCGCCGGTCGATCCGAACGCCACACCAGGCCGAGTTGTCCGTGCAACTCCGGGTCGGTGATCTCGATCATCCGGACTCCCGCGGCCTCGGCGTGGGTGGCGTCGAGGGCCGGAACCACGGCGATTCCCAGCCCACCGGCCGCCAGCTGAACGAGCAGCGGCGGCGCGGCGGCCTCGAACTCGATCTTCGGAGTGAATCCCGCAGCGGCACAGCAATGTTCGAGCACGCCACGAATTCCGGTGCCTCGCGGCAGGCAGATCAGGGAGCGCTCACGCAACTCGGTCAGCGCGATCCGCGAGCCGAATTCGTGGTCGTCGCGCGCTACGGCCGCGGCCAGGCGCGTCTCGAAGACGATGTCGACGGCCAGGCGCTCGTCGAGTTCCGCGCCGGTCAGCCCGACCAGGGCGATATCGAGTTCGCCGTGGGCCAGCGCGGCGAGCATCCGCTCCGTGGTGTCCTCGGTGAGGGTGATACCGACCTGCGGATGATCCCGGTGGAAGGCCGACAGGACCGTCGCGACGTCGAACTCCTCGGTCGCCGCCCCGGAGATCAGGCCGATACGCACCTGCCCCCGCAACAGTCCGGTGAACTCGTCGACGGTGAACGAGATCTGTTGTGCCGCAGTCAATGCCGATTGTGCGTACGGCAGCACGGCGGCGCCGGCGGGGGTCAGTGTCACGGTGCGTCCCGACCGGTCCAGCAAGGGCTGACCCAATTCCCGTTCCAGCTGCCGGATCTGCGCCGAGAGACCGGGTTGCGCCAGATGCAGGCGCTGGGCCGCCCGGGTGAAATTCGCCTCCTCGGCGACGGTGACGAAGTAGCGTAACTGCCGCAGTTCCATAACTGTTCATTCTAGTATCGAGAAGAACTATCTGTTTTACTTCTCATTCGCGCGGCGGCAGAGTTCAGGACATGACGAACTCGACCTTCCCCGCCGAACTGCCCACCGTCACCGGCCCGGTCTTCCGACCGGGTGCGGACGGCTACGACGCCGAGGTCTCCGGCTTCCAGACCGCCTACACGCACCGGCCGGACCTGGTCGTCGGCGCGGTCCACGCCGAGGATGTGCGCGCGGCCGTGGAATTCGCCGCCCGGCACGGGCTGCCCGTCGCGGTCCAGGCGACCGGGCATGGGCTCTCCGTGCCGGCCGCGGGCGGTGTGCTGATCAGCACGCGCCGGATGACCGACGTGCGCGTCGATCCGGAAGCCCGCACCGCCTGGGTGGCCGCCGGTGTGCAGGCCGAGGCACTGATCGCGGCGGCGGTCGCGCACAATCTGGCGCCGCTGAACGGCTCCTCGCCCTCGGTCGGTGTGGTCGGTTATCACCTGGGTGGCGGACTCGGCATTCTGGCGCGCACCTTCGGCTACGCCGCCGACCACGTCCGCGTCCTGGAACTGGTGACGGCCGACGGACGGCTGCGCCGCCTCACCCCCGGTGACGAATTGTTCGGTGCCGCACTGGGGTCCGGCGGCAACTTCGGTGTGGTCACCGGCATGGAGCTCGAACTGTTCCCGATCACCGAGGTCTACGGCGGACAGCTCACCTTCGACACCCCGCTGGTCGAACCCGCGCTCGAGGCCTGGCGGCAGTGGACCGCCGAGGTTCCCGAGGAGATGACCTCGGCGATCACCATGATGACGATGCCCGACGTCCCGGCGATTCCGGAACCGCTGCGCGGGCGCTACCTGGCCACCGTCAACATCGCCTTCACCGGGTCGGCGGCCGACGGTGAGCGGCTGGTCCGGCCGCTGCGCGAGGTGGGTGCCCGGATCGCCGACGACCTGCGGACTATGCCCTATCGCGACACGCACGGCATCTACCGCGACCCGAGCTTCCCGCACGCCTATACCGCGACCAATGCCCTGCTGTCGGATCTGACCGCGGACGCGGCGGCGGCCTTCCTCGATGTCACCGGCCCCGAGGCGCCGGTCGCGGCGGTGGCGGGCTTCCGGCATCTCGGCGGTGCGCTGCGCCGTCCCGGTCCGGCGGGTATCGCGATGGATCACCGGGAGGCCGAATACAACGCGCGCGTCATCACGATGCCGAACTCGGACGGCCCGGATCTGCGCGGCTACCACGACCTGGTCGCGAAGACGTTGGCGCCGTGGACGATCGGCCACAATCTGAACTTCCTGTACGGCGCCGGGGAGTGGGCCGACGAGAACCAGACCCGCGCCGGATACGCCGCGCCGACGTACGACCGGCTGCAAGCGCTGAAGTCCGAATACGACCCGGCCAACCTGTTCCGTTTCAACCGCAACATCCGGCCCGCCTGAGCTGCTCCGGCGACCCGGCCCCTTGTCGCCGGGAGTATCGCTGCGCTATCGTCGTGATATCACTTCAATATTGGGAGGATGTCATGTCGCTGCGTCCGGCCTTCCGGCTGAACGGGTTCTTGATGCTGTTGGTGCTGCTGGTGGTCGGCACCGCCGGACTGATCGGCGGGGTCGCCGCCTCCAGTGCCGCCGGTTCGGGCGGGGGTGCCGGTGCGGCGATCGGAGCGGTCGCGGGCTATGTGATCCTCGCGGTCGCGGTGATCCTGCTGACCGGGCTCACCACGGTCGGCCCGAACGAGGCCAAGGTGCTGCAGTTCTTCGGCCGCTACGTCGGCTCGGTCGCCGACGCGGGCTTCTTCTGGACCCTGCCGCTGACCACCAGGCGGCGAATCTCGTTGCGGGTCCGCAACTTCGAGACGCAGAAGTTGAAGGTCAACGATTTCGACGGTAATCCGGTGGAGATCGCCGCCGTGGTGGTCTACCGGGTCGTGGACAGCTTCAAATCCGCCTTCGCCGTCGACGACTACGAGGAGTACGTGCAGACCCAGTCCGAGGCCGCGGTCCGGCACCTGGCCACCGTGCACCCCTACGACGCCGCCCCCGATGTGCTGCCCGCGGCCGTGGCGGTGACGCCCGCTCTCGCGGGGGCCGGCGACCCGGCTCCGACCAGCCTGCGCAACGGCGCCGAGGTCGCGGAGGAACTGACCACGGAACTGCGCGAGCGCACCGCGCTCGCGGGTATCGAGATTCTCGAGGCGCGCATCACGCACCTGGCGTACGCGCCGGAGATCGCCCAGTCGATGCTGGTCCGCCAGCAGGCCGCGCAGGTGGTGGCCGCGCGCAGCCGCATCGTGGAAGGTGCGGTCGGCATGGTGGGCATGGCGCTGCAGCGGCTCACCGAGGAGGGCATGGTCGACCTGGACGAGGAGCGGCGGGCGTCGATGGTGTCGAATCTGCTGGTGGTGCTGTGTGGCGATCGGTCCGCCCAGCCGGTCGTCAACACCGGAACGCTCTACTCCTGATGGCCAAGCGCGAGCCCAAGAAGGTGCTCGTCCGGCTCGATCCGGCCGTCCACGAGGCGATAGCCAAGTGGGCGGCCGACGACCTGCGCAGCATCAACGCTCAGATCGAGTACGCCCTGCGGATGGCGCTCGATCAGGTGGGGCGCTCCCCGCGGCGGGCCGGGGAGACCCCCGAATAAAAACAAACCTGACACCCGTTTCGTCCGGTATTTATTACCAGGTGGTCACGCCTTGAACACAAAACGCCCCAGGAAGTGCGAAAAGGTCACGAATGGGTAGCTTGGTGGCGTGCCAATCGTGTTCGAAACCGGGGGACTGCAGCAGCTTGACCAGACCACGTGGGGGAATCCGGCCACCCGTGACATCATCACGCTGAGCTATATCGATCTGGTACCGGACTTACCCGCCCCGCTGTCCGACATCGACACGTTGCGCCGCCGCCTCACCGAACTGCAGGCCGAGTTCGGCTGCCTGATCGAGGCACATGCCATCAGCGTGGACTCCCAGCCGGCCCTGCTGCGGCTGGAGAAGTTCCCGCTGGCCGATCAGGCGACGGGACTGGGCTTCACCGCCGGAATCGTCGTGCCCAAGGCCGGGTGCAGCGCGATCGTGAAGATCATGTGCCCCGAAACCGGCCGGTCCGGCGTCCGCGAGGCCGCGGTCGTGCCGAAGGTCGGCTTCGCGAACATGTTCCCGCCGCATCCGTACGCGCCCGAGGTCAAGGGCAAGCTGCCCTACAACATCGCCGACGACGCGCGCTGGGATCCGCAGTTCCCGGACCATCCGCTGACCCGCGCGCGGCGCTGGATCACCCACGTCAGCCGGACCGCGCGCATCGATCCGCGGTTCGCGGCGCTGCCGCCGTTCCCGGGCCCGAGCGGCGCGGAGGCGTCGACCGGTAAGGCGGCGCCCACGGGTAAGACGGAACCCGCCGCGGCATCCGCCACGCCGGTGGCCAAGCCGGATCCCGGCAAGACCACGCCCATTCCCGCGCAGACCTCGGTATCCGACGGCAAGGCGGCGGTGGCGCCGCCGCCGCTGCCGCGAGCCGCGCGGGCTAATGCCGCGACGGCTTCTCGGTAACGAAAATGGCTGTGCCGGGGAAGATCTCACCGCGCAACGGGCTCCACTGACCCCATTCGCGCTCGAGCCACTCCGGCCATTCGGGTTCGACGATGTCGAGCAGGATCAGGCCCGCGCCGACGATGTCGCGGACCCGATCGCCGATCGTGCGGTGATGTTCGACGTAGATCGGTTCGTCGTCGGCGTCGACCTCGACGTAGGGCGTCCGGTCGAAATAGGGGATCGTGGCGCGCAGTCCGTCCGGGCCCGGATCGTCGGGGAAGATCCACCGCATCGGGTGATTCACGGAGAACACCCAGCGCCCGCCCGGCCGCAGCACCCGGGCCACCTCCCGCATCACCTGGGCGGCATCGGCGACGAACGGGATCGCGCCGAACGCCGAACAGGCCAGATCGAACGATTCGTCCGCGAACGGCAGCGACTCGGCGCCGGCCTGCACCAGTGGCACCCGCGGTCCGCCGCGCGCCATGGCGGCGAGTCCGCGGTCGAGCATCGCCCGCGACAGATCCAGTCCGACCGGATGCGCACCCTGGCCGGCGAGCCAGCGCGAACACGGCGCCGATCCGCAGCCGATCTCGAGCACCCGCCGCCCGGCGACCTCGCCCAGCAGATGCCAGTCGCCTTCGTGCAAGCCCTCCGGGCACCAGACGAATTCTCCGGCCTCGGAGTCGACGCCCAGGAAATCGGCGTGGGTCTCGTGGTACTGCGCGGCGTCGGCATCCCACCAGCGCCGGTTGGCGCGCTCGCTGGCGGCCGAGCCGACGCTCGCGCGGGTCACCCGCGCGGTGCCGAGCAGGGCGTTGGCCTGGGCGTGGCGAGCGTCGTCGAGGAGGGCCGGATGCGGGTCGTCGGACATGGTTCGCAGCGTATGGCACCGCTGACCGCGGGCCCTCGCGGACGCCGTCGGGAGGTGCCCGCCGGGGTGCTCGCGAGCGGGGTGATCACGTCCCGGCCGTGACGGGTACCACACTGTGCGGGAAGGGTGTTCGGTGCGGACGTATGATCATGATGCGGGCGGGGACCCGTGTTTGCTTGGCGTAACTCACGTCGCGTACGCTGTTTCCCGCGAGTGTCTTCGGCATTTGCGTAGCCGCTGTCGGTACTGTAGCGCTCGGTACCGGGCGCAGGGGTTACGGATTTCGGAAGTCGCCCGCGGGCTGTGATTTCGCAGCCGGTGCTGTGAGTTTCTGCAGTGAGTACAGCGTTGTGCTGTGTCGCAGCGATGTGCTGTGCATGGCCGTCAACGTAGTTCCACCGCTGTGACTTCACAGCAAAACCGAGAGTTCCAATGTCCACTACCGACCACAATCCGTCCGGAGCAACCCAACATATGCCCACCACCGTCACCTCGCCGCAGGTAGCCGTCAACGACATCGGCTCCGCCGAGGACTTCCTCGCCGCCATCGACAAGACGATCAAGTACTTCAACGACGGAGATATCGTCGAAGGCACGATCGTCAAGGTCGACCGCGACGAGGTTCTGCTCGACATCGGTTACAAGACCGAAGGCGTCATCCCTTCCCGCGAACTGTCCATCAAACACGATGTCGACCCGGCCGAGGTCGTTTCCGTGGGCGATGAGGTCGAGGCCCTCGTTCTCACCAAGGAGGACAAGGAAGGCCGCCTGATCCTGTCGAAGAAGCGGGCTCAGTACGAGCGTGCGTGGGGCACCATCGAGGAGCTCAAGGAGAAGGACGAGGCCGTCAAGGGCACCGTCATCGAGGTCGTCAAGGGTGGTCTGATCCTGGACATCGGCCTGCGCGGCTTCCTCCCGGCGTCCCTGGTCGAGATGCGCCGCGTCCGCGATCTGCAGCCGTACGTCGGCAAGGAGATCGAGGCCAAGATCATCGAGCTGGACAAGAACCGCAACAACGTGGTTCTGTCCCGCCGCGCCTGGCTGGAGCAGACCCAGTCCGAGGTCCGCAGCGAATTCCTGCACCAGCTGCAGAAGGGCCAGGTCCGCAAGGGCGTCGTGTCCTCGATCGTCAACTTCGGCGCGTTCGTCGATCTCGGCGGCGTCGACGGTCTGGTGCACGTCTCCGAGCTGTCCTGGAAGCACATCGACCACCCGTCCGAGGTCGTCGAGGTCGGCATGGAGGTCACCGTCGAGGTTCTCGACGTCGACCTGGACCGCGAGCGGGTTTCGCTGTCGCTCAAGGCCACCCAGGAAGACCCGTGGCGTCAGTTCGCCCGTACCCACGCCATCGGCCAGATCGTGCCCGGCAAGGTCACCAAGCTGGTTCCGTTCGGTGCGTTCGTGCGCGTCGAAGAGGGCATCGAGGGCCTGGTGCACATCTCCGAGCTGGCCGAGCGCCACGTCGAGGTGCCGGACCAGGTTGTCGCCGTGGGCGACGACGCGATGGTCAAGGTCATCGACATCGACCTGGAGCGTCGCCGGATCTCGCTGTCGCTGAAGCAGGCGAACGAGGACTACCACGCCGAGTTCGACCCGTCGAAGTACGGCATGGCCGACAGCTACGACGAGCAGGGCAACTACATCTTCCCCGAGGGCTTCGACCCCGAGACCAACGAATGGCTCGAGGGCTTCGACAAGCAGCGGGAAGAGTGGGAAGGCCGCTACGCCGAGGCCGAGCGTCGCCACAAGATGCACACCGCTCAGATGGAGAAGATGGCGGCCGACGCCGCCGCCGAGGCCGCCAACGGCGGTGCCTCCGGTAACTACTCCTCCGAGAGCGGCGCGCAGAGCTCGTCCTCCAGCTCCTCGGAGTCGGCCGGTGGTTCGCTGGCCAGCGACGCGCAGCTCGCCGCGCTGCGTGAGAAGCTGTCCGGCAACGCGTAATTCGCTGAGCTGAAACGAAGGCCCCGGTCCGATGGACCGGGGCCTTCGCCCATCTCCGGGCCGTCCATTCAGCCCGTCGCCACCGCCTCGCCATCGCGTCGCTACCGCCGGTCCATTATTCTCGGCGAGGATCTGCCACTGTCCTCTGTCAGTCGGCACGGTCTTGCCGGTTGACGCGGTCTTGTCATCCGGCACTGTTGTTTTCACCGACGCGGAAGGTCTCGGCACCGGCATGGGTCTGTTCGACGGCATCAAGAGGCGCGATTTTCTGGCGAAGGCCATGGCGGCCGGTGGGGTCGGAGCGCTGGCCGCGTGGGCGAACCCGATCATCGAGCGTGCGCACGCGGCCGACCCGGCGGGCATGGGCGGGCTCGGCGACATCGAACATTTCGTCCTGCTCATGCAGGAGAACCGCTCGTTCGACCACTACTTCGGAACCCTGTCCGGCGTAAGGGGTTTCGACGATGCCTCGCCGGCGTGGAAGCAGTACGGCTACGCACCCGGCGTCGGGCCCACCGCCGACGGGTTCATCGTCCCGTTCCGGCTCGACACCACGCGCGGCGCGACACTCGACGGCGAATGCATCAACGATCCCGATCATTCCTGGGGCGGTATGCACGAGGCGTGGAACGGCGGCCGCAACGACCGCTGGATGCCGATGTCGGTGGCCAGCGTCGGCGCTGCCAACGGTCCGGCGGCCATGGGGTATTACACCCGCGCCGATATCCCCATTCACCACGAGCTGGCCGATGCGTTCACCCTCTGCGACCACTACCACTGCTCGGTCCTCGGCCCGACCGACCCGAACCGGCTGTACTGGGTCTCCGCCACCATCGACCCGGACGGTCTGGCCGGCGGTCCGCTCGTGGAGACGCCGACGCTGATCCCGCAGAACGCCTTCAGCTGGCGCACCTACCCGGAGAACCTGTCCGAGGCCGGCGTCGACTGGAAGATCTACAACAACCGCGACGTCGGCCCGATCTCGTCGGTGATCCTCGACGGCATGATGGGCTGCTTCACACAGGCCGCGGACCCGAATTCCGAGCTGGCCAAGCGCGGCAAGGCTCCGGTCTATCCGCAGGACTTCGCCGCGGACGTGGCCGCCGACCGGCTGCCCTCGGTGTCGTGGGTGATCCCGACGCTGCTCAACTGCGAACATCCCGCGCTGCCACCGGCTTTGGGCGCGGTGGGCATCATGCAGGTGCTCGACATCCTCACCTCCAATCCCAAGGTCTGGGAGAAGACCGCGCTCATCGTGAGTTACGACGAGAACGGCGGATTCTTCGACCACGTGACTCCGCCGACCCCGCCGCCCGGCACGCCCGGGGAGTACCTCACCGTGGACCTCGGCCGGGTACCCGCCGCCAAGGGTGTCGCGGGCCCGATCGGATTGGGTTACCGCGTCCCGTGTTTCGTCATCTCGCCGTATTCACGTGGCGGCCTGGTTGCCTCGCAGACGTTCGACCACACCTCGCAATTGCGTTTGCTGGAACGTCGTTTCGGTGCGGACGTGCCGAATTTGACCGCCTGGCGCCGCAGCGTCACCGGCGATATGACCTCGGCCTTCGATTTCGGTTCGGCACCCGATTCCGTGCCGCCGCGAATTACCGATCCGACACCGAAATCGGATGCCGCTCTGGCGCAATGTGGGCCGAATATCGCGCTCGGCACCGCCGGGAAGGGAATTCCCTATCCGGTGCCGCCGAATGCGATGCCGAGTCAGGAACCGGGCTCGCGCCGAAACCCCAGCGGTCTGGTGTGAAAGACCGGCGGCCCACCGGAGACTCGGTGGGCCGCCGAACGTTCGACGTACTGGTCAGCTCGCCGTGGCGGGAATCCAGCGGGTGGCGCCGCCCCGGCTGCGCATGGCCGCGAAGCTGTGCCGAGCCGGGCTGAGCAGGGCGGTCAACCACGAACGGCGATGTTCGGCCAGTGCTGCCGCTACGGCGGGTATCCGAATGCAGTGCACGGTGCCTGCCAAACCCAGCCGGTGGCGACCCGACTGGATGTGTGTGGTGCCCAATGATCGTCCTTCGCTAGCTCGGATGGCCTGGATCGCCCGCGGCGAAACAGTAGCGGAACAAAAGTGTGAGGTTGCGGATTTTGCGTGACTTCGGACCCGGCGTGTCGGAAAGTTGCCAACTCCAGGTCGGTATCTGGCGGAGAAAGTTGCGAATTGATATCACCGGCGTCACGGAATGGGTAATACCGCGTGGACGAGGTGAAAAAGAAACACGCGATGGGTAATCGGCCCGCTCGGCCTGAGCCGGGGTGCGGGCGCGGACGCGGGCAGTGGATGCGAGACTGGGGAAATGTTGCGTATCGGTCTCACCGGAGGCATGGGAGCGGGTAAGTCGACGGTGGCGCGGCTGCTGGTGGAACACGGGGCGGTGCTGGTCGACAGTGACGCCATCGCCCGCGAGGTCGTCGAACCCGGCACCGAGGGCCTGGCCGCGCTGGTCGCGGCGTTCGGCCCGGAAATTCTGGCCGAGGACGGCAGTTTGAACCGCCCGGCGCTCGCGGCGGTCGCCTTCGCGGACGAGCAGTCGCGCACGACGCTCAACTCGATCACCCATCCGCTGGTCGGCCGGCGCACCACCGAGCTGATCGCCGCCGCGCCCGCGGACGCCGTTGTGGTGCAGGATGTTCCGCTTCTGGTCGAGAACAATCTCGGCGCGATGATGAATCTCGTCGTGGTGGTGATGGCCGACGAGCAGACTCGCGTGCACCGGCTCGAGCAGTTCCGTGGCGTGAGCCGGGCGGACGCGCTGGCACGGATCAAGGCGCAGGCGAGTGACGATCAACGGCGTGCGGCCGCGGATGTCCTGTTGGACAACAACTCCGATGCCGAGGCGCTGGCGCCGCAGGTGCGGGCGCTGTGGGAGCAGCGCCTGCTGCCCTTCGAACACAATGTGCGCACCCGGACTCCGGCGCGCTCGACCGGGCCGGTGCGGTTGGTCGAGCCGGATCCGCAGTGGCCGGCGCAGGCGCAGCGGTTGATCGGCCGGCTGTGGCTGGCCTGCGGTGGCGACGCGCGCCGGATCGATCACATCGGTTCCACCGCGGTACCGGGGCTGGCCGCCAAGGATGTCGTCGACATCCAGATCACGGTCGCCGACCTCGCGACGGCCGACGCGCTGCGAGATCGACTGGCCGCCGCCGGTTTTCCCCTCATCGACTCGCTCACCGGCGACAACCCGAAGCCGACGCCTCAGGACCCTGCGGGCACCGATGCCGAACTGTGGGCGAAACGTCTGCACGGCAACGCCGATCCCGGACGGCTCGCGAATGTCCATGTGCGCGTGGACGGTTCGCCGGGACAGCGGTTCGCCCTGGACTTCCGCGACTGGTTGCGTGCCGACGCCGACGCCCGCGCCGAGTACCTGGAGATCAAGCGCCGCGGAGAGGCGGAGGCGACGGGCACGGTGGGAGCCGAGGCCGTCGAGGCGTACCTGTCGGTGAAGGAACCCTGGTTCGACAAGGTCTACGAGCGGGTTCCGCGCGGCTGACACAGGCTCCCACCGCGATCGGGCGCACCGGCCGAGGGCTTCCGCCGGGCGCCCGCTCCGCTGTCAGCGCGATACGGAGGTGATCCGGTCGATCTCCACGAGGTCCTCGGCGGTGGGCTGCCACTGCCCGGCCCTCACATTGGCCTCGACCTGCTCGGGTGAGGTGGCCCCGGCGATCACCGAACTCACCGCGGGCTGCGCGGCGAGACCGCCGATGGCGACGTCGAGCAGGGCGATCGACCGCTGCGCGGCGAAATCCTCCAGCTGTTCCACGATGTCGAAAGCCGCGTCCGTGAGTGCGGATTCCCGGCCCCACGCCTGGATTCTGCTGCCTTCGGGCGCCGGCACGCCGCGTTTGTACTTACCGGTGAGCAGGCCGCTCGCCAAAGGGAAGTAGGGGAGCAACCCGATGCCGTAGTGCTCGAGGGCCGGCACCAGGTCGGCCTCGATCCCACGCTGCAGCAGGCTGTATTCGTTCTGCGCGCTGATGAACCGCTCGAGATTGCGGGTCCGCGCGGTCCATTCGGCGTCCGCGGTCTGCCAGCCGGTGAAGTTGGAATGGCCCAGGTATCGGATCTTGCCCTCGTGGACGAGATCGTCCAGCGCGGACAGCGTCTCCTCGATCGGTGTCGCCGGATCCGGGCGATGGAGCTGGTAAAGATCGATCCAGTCCGTGCGCAGCCGGCGCAGCGACTGCTCGACCGCGCGGCGGATGTAGCGGCGTGAGCCACGCGCGCCCCAGTCCTCGCCGTTGTCCCCGCCGAGGCGGCGCACGTCGTTGCCGAACTTGGTCGCGATGACGACGTCATCACGTCTGCCCTGCAGGATCTCGCCGATTCGCCGCTCCGATTCCCCGTAGGAGTCGGCGGTGTCGATCAGATTGATGCCGTGGTCGAGCGCGGCGTGCAGCACCGCTCTGCTCTGCTCGAGATCGAGCTTCATCCCGAAATTGTTGGTGCCCAGCCCGACGACCGATACCGCGAGCCCCGAACTCCCGACACGACGCAACGACGACGACTCACCCATGGCTCTCCCGGTTCTCGAGGGGACGTGAACGACCTGGCTGGACCCTAGTGGCGTGGGCCTACCGTGGAGAAGAGTTCGGCTCAGCCCGACTCGTTCCCGCACCCGTCGCACAGGGCTCGGCACCGGGTCTCACCGCCAGCCGAGGGTGATACCTCGGGAGCGCAGCCAGGCTTCGAAATCGTGTCCGTGCGCGGCGATTCCGTCGATGGCGGCGGTGGCGGCCTCGATCGCCTGCTGAGCCTCGGAGGCGCTCAGATATCCGGCGGCGTGGGCGGCCAGGAGTTCGTCGACGTCGAGCAGAATCGCCTCCCGGCCGGTGCGGACGACGATGTCGAGGTAGTGGTCGACCGACTTCCACATCTGCGGTCCCGCCGCGGAGAAATCACCGATATCGAGGTAGAAGTCCTGATCGCGCGGGTGGGTGGGGCGGAAGTGGAAGATCGTGGCGCGTAGCGACAGCTCCGGTAGCAGCCAGGACTCGAGGTAGTGGAATTCCGGGTGATCCGCGGTGCGGGCCATGTAGAGCCCCCAGGGTTCGGTCCGGAACGTCTCGACCGGCCGCACGAAACCCTTGGGATCGGTATTGGTGGACCCGGCGAGGTCGAAGTACTCGATCTTCGGCCGATGCAGATCGACCACGTGCCCCTGCGTCATGCCCCGAATCTACCGTCGCCGGCCCGCGAAACGCCCGCTCGCGCCGTGATTCGATGATCATCGGCGCGAGCGGGTGGTGCCGGGGTCACAGCCAGTGCAGCGTGACGCCCTGGGTCGTGAGCCAGCGTTCGAAGTTGTGATCGTGCGAGGCGATACCGTCGACGACGGCGGTGGCCCGCTCGAACGCCCGCTGGGCCGTCTCGGCCGACACATGGCCGGCCGCGTGCGCGGCGAACAGTTCATCGACTCCGTGCAGCTCGCAGACGTGGCCGTTGCGGGCGGCGATGTCGATGTAGTGGTACTCGGCCCGCCAGCGCTTCGGCGCGATCTTGGCGAAGTCGCCGATATAGATGTGATAGATCGGATCGCGATCGTGCGCCGCGTTGACGTGATGCATGGTGACGCGGACCGACTGCTGGGGCAGGAGCCAGGTCTCGGTGTAGCGGTAGGGCGGGGTGTCGGCCGCCCGGACCAGATACAGACCCCACGGCTCGGCGTGATAACTGTCGACCGAATGGACGAAACCGCGGGAATCGGTTCTGGTGAGATCGGCGATGTCGAAATATTCGACGTGCGGTCTGTGCGCCGTCCCCGAGGGTGGCACCGGAATCGGTGTTTTTCGGCCCGGAATGTTGCGATTCGACGGCATTGGGCTGACTCCATTGGGCGCGGCAGTGCGCAGAGTCCGGGTGACACGTTCAGCGAGGAAACCGGCCATAACACTTGCCCTTCTCGACTTCCGACCGGATCAGCGTACACCCGGGCAACCCCCTCCGGCGGGGTGAAAACGACACGGAATCCGGCTGATTCGGCCGCGTCGTTATCATCGAGCCGCCCTGCTCTACCAGACATTTCGGGCATCTGGTCGCTTGATTCAATGCTGCGCGCGCGGTTGCCGGGGCAATGCTCCCGCGAGCCTGGCAAACCTCGGGCCGGACCTTGTCGCAAAGGTCGGCGGCGGCGTTTCGGAGGCGCCGCCGTGCGGAACTGTGCCGTCACTGGGGGTGAATTATCGAATTATTCTGCGGAGCAGGGCGTTCGGCCTGTTGTGGCCGAAAAGCCGTGGGATGAATCGAATTGTTCGAAATGTCCGAACGAGTCGGCCGGGAATTGTGGTGCCGGTGACGCGGGTCCGGTCGAAATGGTTGGGATAGGGCGTGTTCCGGAGGGATGAACCCGTTCCGCCGCCGGCCGGTGGCGCCGATGCCCGATGGGGCGGCGCCGGTTCGCCGTGGACGATGCGGGCCGGTGTGGATGCGGGCACGCCGGCCGAGCCCGCGGTGTGGTCCTCGCCCCGGGCGGCCGGCGGGCCGCTGGTTTTGCCGTGTGGTTGCCCTGAGCGGTCGGTGCGTCCAGCGCCGCGGTCGCCACGGCCGGCGGCGCCTGGCCACGCGGCGGCGGCGCCTGTGCCCGCCGATACGCACTCGTGGCCGAAAAATGATCGCCGGGCGTGTCGCTGTGCCCGCGGTCACGGCGCCGGAACTTGTCGGTGCCGCGGCTTACCCTGGTGACCATGGCTTTCGCAACGGAGATCCCCGCGGATTCGGACGCACCCGGCGAGCAGCCGCTGGCGCATTCGGAATTCCGGCCGATCGGGGCGATCGAACGCTCCGACGGGCGGTTCGAGGTCGTCAGCGAGCATCGGCCCGCCGGCGACCAGCCTGCCGCGATCACGGAGCTGGAGCGGCGGTTGCGTGGCGGCGAGAAGGACGTGGTGCTGCTCGGCGCCACCGGTACCGGCAAATCGGCCACCGCGGCCTGGCTGATCGAGCGGGTCCAGCGCCCGACCCTGGTCATGGCGCCGAACAAGACCCTGGCCGCCCAGCTGGCCAACGAACTGCGCGAGATGCTGCCGCACAACGCGGTGGAGTACTTCGTCTCCTACTACGACTACTACCAGCCCGAGGCGTACATCGCGCAGACCGACACCTACATCGAGAAGGACTCCTCGATCAACGACGATGTGGAGCGGCTGCGCCATTCGGCGACGTCGAGCCTGCTCTCCCGCCGCGATGTCGTGGTGGTCGCCTCGGTGTCGTGTATCTACGGCCTGGGTACCCCGCAGTCCTATCTGGACCGTTCGGTGCAGCTCGAGGTCGGCACCGAGGTCGAGCGCGACCGGCTGCTGCGCCTGCTGGTCGATGTCCAGTACACGCGCAACGACATGGCCTTCACCCGCGGTTCGTTCCGGGTGCGCGGCGACACCGTCGAGATCATCCCGTCCTACGAGGAACTCGCGGTCCGCATCGAGTTCTTCGGCGACGAGATCGAGGCGCTGTACTACCTGCATCCACTCACCGGCGATGTGGTGCGCCAGGTCGAGACCCTGCGCATCTTCCCGGCGACCCACTACGTGGCCGGGCCGGATCGGATGGAGCGCGCGGTCGCCGATATCGAGACCGAACTCGAACAGCGGCTCGCGGATCTGGAGCGGCAGGGCAAACTGCTCGAGGCGCAGCGGCTGCGCATGCGCACCCAATACGACCTGGAGATGATCCGGCAGGTCGGGTTCTGCTCCGGTATCGAGAACTATTCGCGGCATATCGACGGCCGTCCGGCCGGTTCGGCGCCGGCCACGCTGCTCGACTACTTCCCGGAGGATTTCCTCCTGATCATCGACGAGTCGCACGTGACCGTGCCGCAGATCGGTGGCATGTACGAAGGCGACATGTCGCGCAAGCGCAATCTCGTCGAATACGGTTTCCGGCTGCCCTCGGCGGTGGACAACCGCCCGCTCACCTGGGAGGAGTTCGCCGACCGGATCGGGCAGACCGTGTACATGTCGGCGACGCCCGGCCCGTACGAACTGGGCAGTACCGGCGGTGAGTTCGTCGAACAGGTGATCCGCCCGACCGGACTGGTCGATCCGCAGGTGGTGGTCAAACCGACCAAGGGCCAGATCGACGATCTGGTGCACGAGATCCGCACCCGCACCGAACGCGACGAACGGGTACTGGTCACCACCCTCACCAAGAAGATGGCCGAGGATCTGACCGACTATCTCCTGGGCATGGGTGTGCGGGTCCGCTACCTGCATTCGGAGATCGATACGCTGCGCCGCGTCGAATTGTTGCGGCAGCTGCGGCTGGGCGAATACGACGTGCTGGTCGGCATCAACCTGCTGCGTGAGGGCCTCGACCTGCCGGAGGTGTCGCTGGTCGCGATCCTGGACGCCGACAAGGAGGGCTTCCTGCGCAGCGCCACCAGCCTCATCCAGACGATCGGGCGTGCCGCGCGCAACGTCTCCGGCGAAGTGCACATGTACGCCGACAAGGTGACCGATTCGATGCGCCAGGCCATCGACGAGACCGAACGGCGGCGGGCCAAGCAGGTCGCCTACAACGAAGCAAACGGCATCGATCCGAAACCGCTGCGCAAGAAGATCGCCGACATCCTCGATCAGGTCTACCGCGAGGCCGACGAGACGGAGGTGGAGGTCGGCGGATCCGGGCGCAATGCCAGCCGCGGTCGCCGAGCCCAGGGTGAACCCGGCCGCGCGGTGAGCGCCGGGGTGTACGAGGGCCGCGATATCGCGAATATGCCGCGCGCGGAACTGGCGGATCTGGTGGCCCAGCTGACCGATCAGATGATGAACGCCGCCCGCGAATTGCAGTTCGAGCTGGCCGGGCGATTGCGCGACGAGATCGCCGACCTGAAGAAGGAGTTGCGTGGTATGGATGCCGCCGGGCTGAAATGAGTTCCCGCGCAGCGTCTTTCCCGCGCACGCGGCGGTGCCCCGGCCGGGCCGGGGCACCCGCGCGACCCGCGTCAGCTCTGCGTGGCCATCCACTCGTTGACCCGGCGCTCGGCCTCCTCGCGCGAGACGTCCTCGACCCGGGTCATGACCACCCAGCGATGTCCGAACGGATCCATCACCAGCCCGTAGCGGTCGCCGGTGACGAACGTCTGCGGCTCCTCGACCCGGGCGGCGCCGTGTTCGGCGGCGCGGGCGACGACCGCGTCGGCATCGGGGCAGTAATGGACGATGCTGGTGTGCACCCAGCCCGATTCGGGTGCGCGCACCCCGTGGTCGGGGATGGGCATACCCATCTGGATGGTGGAATCGCCGATCGCCAGTTCGGCGTGCGCCGGTTGCCCGTCGGGAAGGTCGTTGCGGCTGAGCACCTTCGCGCCGAAGACCGCGGAGTAGAACTCGATGGCCTTGTTGCCGTCGGGTACGGCCAGGAAACAGTTGATGGAGTGATAACCCTCGGGAATGGGATTGACGTCGTTGCTCATGGGAACAACTCTCGGCCATCGCGGGGAATAGATCTTGTAAGAAAGCGACAGCCTCGTCCGCGGTGGGAGACGGGCCGTGCCGACCGGTGACGAGCGCGCGAAAGGCGCTGCGCTGCATCCGGTTCCGGTGCCTCCGCCGGAGGTGACCAAGGGCATCCTGCATCCCCGCGAGCAGGAGCGTCACCGCAGGCTGATCCGGTTGCCGGCCGGCTCGCACACGGCCGAATTCGTCGAATGGTATTGGTCGGTCTCCTGGGATCTGCGCGGCCGGCCGCCCTATCACGCGCAGGTGTTGCCGTTCCCCTCGGTCAACGTCAGTTTCGAGCGGTCCGCCACCCGCACCGGCGGATTCGTCAACGGCGTGACCACCGGCAAATTCGTGCGCGAACTGACGGGGGAGGGGGAGACCTTCGCCGCCAAATTCCGTCCCGGCGGCTTCGGCGCCTTCACCGGCATCGACGTCGCCGCCCTGCGCGATACCGCCATCGAACTGACCGAGGTGCTGCCGGAGGCCGAGGGGCTGACCGAACGCGTGCTGGCGACCGACAGTGCCGAGGAGCGCCGCGACATCGTGGACGCCTACTTCGCCCGCGCCGCGGGCCGTCGCACCCCCGACCGCAACTACCTGCTGGTCTTGCGGGTCATCGCCGCGATGGAGGCCGATCCCGATCTGACCCGGGTCGATCAGGTCACCGCTCGTTTCGACATCCCGATCCGCACCCTGCAACGCCTGTTCCGCCGCTACGTCGGCGCCGGGCCGAAATGGGTGCTGCGCCGCTATCGTCTGCAGGACGGCGCGCAGCTGCTGGCGCAGGGCCGCACCGACGATCTGGCGACGCTGGCGCTGGAGCTCGGCTATTTCGATCAGGCCCATTTCAGCCGCGAATTCGCGAACGAGATCGGAATGGCACCGCTGGAATACGCACGCGCATCGCTACTGTCACACCACGCCTCACCGGGCGATCCGGCGCCGGATCGCTGATTCGTTTCAGCCGCTCCGGTTCCGGGAATATCCGAACTCATAAGTAGTTGAATGCTGTACTACCAGCCCGGCGGCGGTGCTGCCGGCCGACAGAGGAGTTGGCGATGAGTGTTCTGGTGCTGATCGGGCGCATTCTGTTCGTCATATTGTTCGCGAGTTCGGCGATCGGGCATCTGACCCAGGCCGACGCGATGACCGGCTACGCCCGCAGCAAGGGTGTTCCGATGGCGAAGGAGGCGGTGCTGGGTTCGGGGGTGGTCCTGCTGCTCGGCGCCTTGAGCGTGCTGCTCGGGGTGTGGGCCGATCTGGGTGCGCTGCTGCTGTTCGTCTTCCTGCTGCCGACCGCATTCCTGATGCACCCGTTCTGGAAGGAATCCGATGCTCAGGCCAAACAAGGGGAGATGATTCATTTCAACAAGGATCTCGCATTGGCCGGTGCGGCCCTGATGCTGTTCGCCTTCTTCGCCCATGTCGACGATCTCGGCGCCACAATCACCGGACCGTTATTCCACCTCGGATGAACGCGGAACGACCGGCATTCCACATTCCCGGTTATTGCCTCGCGTATCCGGAAACCGCCGGAATCGGTTCTCGCCGCCGTGAATTGTGAGTTCTCACCATCACGCCCGGGTGTGCTCTGTGCATCCGGGCAATCGCGGTCCGTGCAATTGAGGAAAGCCCTTCTGTGACGAAAATCCCAGGGCCACAACCGGGTTCGCCAGTGCGACGACGATCGCAGCGCGATGCGGCCGATCTCGGTATCTGTGCTGGTGAGACGGGTCGCGCGGCCACCCGGCCGGCTAATGTGTCCCGCGGATCGCGGGGCGCACCGATGTGATGTATTGCGATTGTCGATGATTCCGCCGCGATAACGGTTATGGTCTAGCGCAGTTGCCCGCGCGGGTTTCTGCTCCGGAATTGCGCGCAGGCATCCGCCCACTTGTACGTTTGGAGGAAAGATGACCGCCTACCGGTCCATTGTCGTCGGTACCGATGGCTCGGATTCGTCGTATGTCGCTGTCGAGAAGGCTGCCGCGCTGGCCGGCGACGCGGGCGCCACCCTGTACGTCGCGTGCGCGTACTACCCGACCGACGACCGCGATGTGGCCGCCGCGGCCGACGTCCTCAAGGACGAGGCCTACCAGGTACGCGGCTCGGCGCCCACCAACGAGATCCTGCGGGTCGCGCGGGACAAGGCGGCCGCCGCCGGGGCGACCAACATCGTGGAGCGGGCCGTCGTCGGCGAACCCGTCGAATCGCTGCTGAACCTGGTCAAGGAGGTGGAGGCCGATCTGCTGGTCGTCGGTAACCGCGGCCTCAACACCCTGGCCGGGCGCCTGCTCGGTTCGGTGCCCTCCGACGTCGCCCGCAAGTCGCGCAGCGACGTCCTGATCGTGCACACCGTCCGCTGACGTTCGCATGACCGGCCGCCCGGGGCCTCAGCGCAAGGCGCCGAGGACCTCGGGCAGCGTGCCGGTGTGAACCACCGATAATCGCTGCGTGGCACGGGTGAGCGCCACGTACAGATCGTTGAGCCCGCGCGGCGATTCGTCCAGGATGGCCTGCGGTTCCACCAGCACGACCGCGTCGAACTCCAGGCCCTTCACCTCGGCCACCGTCAGCACCTGCACGGAATCGCCCGCCAGCGAGGCGAATTCGCTCACCGTCGCATGCGGCGCCAGGACCGCCGTGATACCGGGCTTGCCGGCCTCGGCGGCGACGAGTTCGGTCACCGCGGCCAGCGAACCGCCGGCCGCGACCTGCACGGCCTGTGGCGCACAGCCGGATTCCCGCACCGATCGCGGGATCGTCGCCTCCGGATCGATCGCTGCCAGCACATCGGCGGCCACCGCCATGATCTCGGCGGGCGTGCGGTAGTTGACCGTCAGTTCCGTGAGTTTCCAGCGCTGTGCGACATACGGTTCCAGCATCCGCTGCCACGACGAGGCGCCCGCGGGATCGCCCGTCTGCGCCACATCGCCGACCACCGTCACCCAGCGATTCGGAATGCGCCGCATCACCATCCGCCACGCCATCTCCGACAGCTCCTGCGCCTCGTCGATGATCACGTGCCCGTAGGTCCAGCTGCGATCGCCGGCGGCCCGCTCGGCGGTCGTCTGGCGATTGCGCACATGCTGGCGCTCGGCGAGCTGGCCGGCGTCTATCAGGTCGTAGGCCATCAGGATTTCCGGATCCAGATCGTCCTCGAGATCCTGCGGCGCCGAACCGGTCAGGATGTCGAGCGCCTCCTGTGCCTCGGCCAGCTGGGCGCGCCACCGCCGCCGCGAGCGCTCCCGTTCCTCGGCGTCGTCGATGCCCAGCAATTCGGCCAGCTCGTCGAGCAACGGCGCGTCCGCGGCCGCGAACGCGGGCCCGCTCGCCGGGTCGAGGGCGCGGAACAGCTCCTTGCGGTCCTCGGCGCTGAGCCGGTCCGCGGCATGCGCCAGCCGTTCCGGGTCGGCCCACAGGTCGGCGAGCACCTGCTGCGGGGTCAGGATCGGCCACAACTGCGCGATCGCGCGCTGAATGCCGGCGTCGGCGCGCATCTCGTCGCGGATCTCGGTGAGGTCGGCCTGGCTCAGCAGATTGCGGCCGGTGTTCGACGGCCGGCGGCCGGCGGCGGCATCGGCCTCGTCGACGGTGTCGGCGAACTGGTCCTTGCCGATGATCTGCGCCAGCTGGTCGGTCAGCGCGTCCACCACCGCGGCGGCGAAGATCGGGCGGGCGAGGTTGTGCGGGCGGCGCGAGGAGCGGGCCCGGCCGCGAGCGCGGGTCGCGATCTTACGATCCAGCGTCAGCTCGTACCCGTCGAAGTCGAGGCGGACCGGGTCGCGCGGCACCTCCTGCCGGTCGCGCACCGCCTTCTTCAGCACATCGAGCATGTCGAGCGAACCCTTGAGCTCGCCCGCGCGCAGCGAATCCTCCAGTGTCGCTTCGACTCCCGGATACAGATTGCCGATCGTGGACAGCAGCACACCGGTCTCGCCCAGCGACGGCAGCACCTGGCCGATGTAGTCGAGGAAGGTGGAATTGGGGCCGATGATCAGCACACCGGCCTTGTCGAGCTGCTGACGGTAGGTGTAGAGCAGATACGCCGCGCGATGCAACGCGACCGCGGTCTTCCCGGTACCCGGACCGCCCTGGACCACCAGGACGCTGCGGTGTTCGGAGCGGATGATGGCATCCTGCTCGCTCTGGATCGTCTCGACGATATCGGTCATATGGCCGGTGCGCGCCGCGTTCAGGGCCGTGAGCAGAGCACTCTCGCTGCCGACGCCACCGTCGTCGGACTCGATCGCGCCGGCGCGCCGCGCCATCTCCAGATCGAGGTACTCGTCGCTGATTCCGGTCACGGTGCGATTGCGCGAACGGATGTGCCGGCGACGAGTCACGCCGTCGGGGGCGGCGGTGGTGGCGAGGTAGAACGGCCGGGCCAGCGGGGCCCGCCAGTCCAGCAGCAAGGTGTTGTAGTCGTCGTCCTCGTCGAGGATGCCGAGGCGGCCGATGTAGCGGTACTCGCCCTCGGTGCCCGCGTCGCCGGTGCCCTCGGTGTTCTCTACGGCCGTGTTCTCCACGGCCAGATCGATCCGGCCGAAGCACAGTCCGTTCTCGGCGGCGTCGTATTTCGCCAGATCCTCGGAGTAGAGCTGGGTGAACGATTCGCGTTCGCTGCGGGCCTGCGGGGTGCCGCCGGTTTCCAGCAGCACCGTCCGCAGGCGGCGCTGTGCGTATTCGCGCATACCGTCCAGCCGCTGATACAGCAGGGTGAGATAGCTCTGCTCCCGCTCCAGTTCGGCGGCGCGATCGGTGGCGGGGCGATCCTCGGTGAGGCGGTCGGGCAAAACGGAACTCCTTGTCACCACAGGGGCCGAGCGGGCCGCGCGCGAAGAGAACGGAATCGTCGAGTCTAGTTGGGGTTCGCCGGACTCGCCGTAGCCGCAGGTGAACGCGCCGCGAACACGGTAGTGAAATGTTGCACCACCGGGAACGGATCGTAGAAATGATGCAGGAGTCGCTTCCAGTCCTGATAGTCCGCGGAGCCGCGAAACCCCTCGGTGTGATCGCGCAGCTGCTCCCACTCCACCAGCAGCAGATACGTGCTCGGCGACTCGGCGCATGTCGACAGCGTCAGCGACCGGAATCCCGGGGCCCGGGCGATCAGCGCGCGCGCTCGGTCGAACGCCGCTTCGAATTCGGCGGTCCGATCGGGTGCGACGGACAGCAGCGCGTGTTCGAGGATCATCCGCGGGTCTTTCAGGAGGCGTGGGTGTTGTTCGGCCGCCGTCCCAGCGCGTTGCTCTCGGAGGTCGCCGGCTTGGCACGGTACATCGCCAGATCCGCGTCGTGCAGCACCGCTTCCGGAGTGCGCGGATCACCCGGGCGCAGCGCGGTGACGCCGATCGAGGCCTCGATGTGGATGCGGTGGCCGCGCGCGATGATCGGCTCGGCCATCGTCCGGCGCAGCCGGGTGATCAGTCCGTCCAGATCGTCCGGCTGGGTGCGGCCGGACAGCAGCACCAGGAATTCGTCGCCGCCGATGCGGCCCACCACGTCGTCGGTGCGCAGGCCGCGCTGCAGCCGCTGCGCCACGATCTGCAGCACGGTATCGCCGATCGCGTGGCCCAGGGTGTCGTTGATGGCCTTGAATCCGTCGAGGTCGATGAACAGCACGTTCGACACCGGCGACCGTTCGTCGACGCCCAGCGCGGTCGCCAGCCGCGAGAGCACCAGCGACCGATTGGCCAGCCCGGTGAGCGGATCGTGGGTCGCCTGATACTCCAATTGCCTTCGGCTGGCACGGAATTCGGTGACGTCGTTGAAGGAGGAGACGGCCGGCGAATCGGGTGCGCCCGGGTTGAGCAACCGGCTCGAACCCGACAGCCAGCGCCGCTGCCCGTCCGGGCGGTCCACGCCGAACACGTAGCGGGAGATGGTTTCCCCGGTGGCCAGCGTCCGCGCCACCGGGTGATGGCTCGGAGCCAGCGGCTGGGCGTTCGCGTCCAGCAGCGCCAGCGGCAGCGAATCGATGCGGCGGCCGATCAGATCGTCGCCGTCCTGACCGAAGATGCGCAGCGCCGCCGGGTTGATCGATTCGATCCGGCCCTCGCGGTCGATGACGACCACACCCTCCTCGAGTTGCGACACCACGGCCGTGAAATGGTGTTCGGCCCGTCGCTGCGCGGCCTCGGCCCGGCGTTGCGCGGTGAGGTCGTGGATCACCACCTGATAGGCGAGCCGGTTCTGCCAGACGGTGAGCACCGAGACCGTCTCGACGTCGACCGCCTGGCCGTCGCACCGAATCAGGGTCATTTCCGCTGTTTCGGACGCGTCGCCGGTCTGATGCAGCCGGTCGATGCGCTCGAGCATCGCCGGCACGTCGCTGTGCGCCACGAACTGGGCGACCGGATGCCCCACCACCTCGTCCACTCCCGAGGCGGCCAGCAGCCGGACGATGGCCGGATTGGCGAAGACGACGACGCCGTCCTCGTGCACGACGACACCGTCGGGACTGTGCTCGACCAGCGTGCGGTACCGCTGGGCGAGTTGTTCGGCGTCCATCACGCCGTCGGACCGGTTCTCACCTGCCTCAACCACATGTACCCCCTGATCATGGTCTGTTCAGGTCAATTGGCGCACGGGATCATTCTGATGGTGACGTACCGCGGATCACAGTGTGGACGGTATTGGTTCGGTCACAGTTCAGGTTCTAATCGGGCCTGTGAGTGATCATGACAGGTGCCGTTCCCGCGGTATCGGCGGAGGGTACGCTGTCGGGTTCGGGTGCGGTCCGGTCGGGGGACCGGACCGGGTGTGACGCCGGAGGCAGTAGCCCAGGCCGGGTGTAGGAGCGCGAATGCCGAACACGACCCCGATATCAACTCGAGAATATCAAGATCGTATGCCGATCGCAGGCATCGGCGTGGTCAGCGGTTACGGCTGGGGCCGGGAGACGCTGTGGCGCGGTCTGCACACCGGCAAGGCGGCCGCCGGGCTCTACCCCGGCTACGGTCCCGATCGCGACGAATACGCGTGGGTTGCGCTGGTACCCGACGGCGGCGACGAGTCGCTGAGCCCGAGCCGCTACGCCCGCGCGGTGCACGAGGCCGCGCGCGAGGCGATCGCCGATGCGGCCGAACGAGGCTGGCGGCCGGGCGGCACGGTCGGGGTGATCCACGCGATCGTGCTCGGCGATGTCCGGGACTGGGAGGATTTCTACCTCACCGACGACAGCCGCCGTCGTTCCCGCGACTATCTGCGGCTGCTGCCGTCGACCCCGATCTCGCTGCTGATGCAGGAGTTCGGCTTCCACGGACCGTCGATGAACGTCTCGGCGGCCTGCAGTTCGGCCAACGTCGCGCTGATCACGGCCCAGATGTGGCTGGATCAGGGTTTCGCCGACGACGTCGTGTGCGTGACCACCGACCTGTCGTCGAGCCCCGATATGGTCCACCACTTCGTGCAGATGGGTGCGGCGGTGATCGACGCCGACCCGCTGGAGGCGTGCCGGCCGTTCCAGGAGGGCAGCCGGGGATTCAGCTTCGGCGAGGCGTCGGTGGCGTTCGTGGTCTCCCGGCAGGTGGAGCGACCGTACTGCGCGATGCTCGGCGGGGCGATGACCAATGACGCTTATCACGTCGTGTCCGTGGACCCCGGTCTGGAGCGGATACTGGACTGTACGCGCCAGGCCCTGGACCGGGCCGGGGTGCGCCCCGGGGATGTGCGCTACTACAACGCCCACGGTCCGGGAACCCGGCAGTGCGATGTGGCCGAACGGGCCGTGCTGGCGCGGATCTTCGACGACCGCCCGCAGGTCTATTCGATCAAGCCGCTGACCGGACATTGCATGGGTGCGGCGGCCGGCGTCGAGATCGCGGCGACGGCCCTGGGTTACGAGCGCGGCGTCGTGGTGGCGCCGCCGATCGTGGCCGAGGCGCATCCTCGCCTGCTGGACGGACCCACCCCGTTCGACGGCGGATTCACGGTGAAGACCTCGCTCGGCATGGGCGGGCACAACTCCGTGGTGGTGCTCGGTCCGGCGTGACTCGCGGTGGCCGACGGGTCCGCTCGCGGTCGGTGTCGGCGGGTCCGCTCGCGGTCGTGTCGCCGAACTTGTCGGTGGGTGTGCCTAGCATGGCGTCCGGGGAGATTCTGGACGCCGAATTTCGATCGAGAAGGGACAGCCGGTGGCGGATCTGTTGACCGTGCGCGGAGCTCGGGAGCACAACCTGAAGGGAGTGGACCTCGACCTGCCACGCGACAGCCTCATCGTGTTCACCGGACTCTCCGGGTCCGGTAAATCGAGCCTCGCCTTCGACACCATCTTCGCCGAGGGCCAGCGCCGCTACGTCGAATCGCTGTCGGCGTACGCGCGCCAGTTCCTGGGGCAGATGGACAAGCCCGATGTGGATTTCATCGAGGGACTCTCCCCGGCGGTGTCGATCGACCAGAAGTCGACCAACCGCAATCCGCGCTCGACCGTCGGCACCATCACCGAGGTCTACGACTATCTGCGCCTGCTGTATGCCCGCGCCGGAACGCCGCACTGCCCGGTGTGCGGTGAGCTGATCGCCAAGCAGACCCCGCAGCAGATCGTGGATCAGGTGCTGGAGATGGAGCCCGGCACCCGCTTCCAGGTGCTGGCTCCGGTGGTGCGGACCCGCAAGGGCGAATTCGTGGACCTGTTCGACCAGCTCAACACCCAGGGCTACTCCCGGGTGCGCGTCGACGGCGTGGTGTATCCGCTCACCGAGCCGCCGAAGCTGAAGAAGCAGGAGAAGCACGACATCGAGGTCGTGATCGACCGGCTGGCGGTCAAGCCGACCTCCAAACAGCGACTGACGGATTCGATCGAGACGGCGTTGCGGCTGGCCGACGGCATCGTGGTCCTGGACTTCGTCGACCGCGACGAGCACGCACACGACCGCGAGCGGCGGTTCTCCGAGAAACTGGCCTGCCCGAACGGTCACCCGCTCGATATCGAGGATCTGGAACCGCGGTCGTTCTCCTTCAACTCGCCCTACGGTGCCTGCCCGGACTGCACCGGTCTCGGCATTCGCAAGGAGGTCGATCCGGATCTGGTGGTACCCGATCCGGAACTGAGCCTCAACGACGGCGCGATCGCCCCATGGTCGCGCGGGCAGACCGCCGAATACTTCAACCGGTTGCTGTCCGGGCTGTCCGAGGCGATCGGCTTCTCGATGGACGCGCCGTGGAACACGTTGCCGCTCAAGGCCCGTAAGGCGGTGCTCGAGGGCAGCTCCGACCAGGTGCACGTGTCCTACACCAACCGCTACGGTCGCAAGCGGTCCTATTACGCCGATTTCGAGGGCGTGATGCCGTTCCTGCAGCGGCGGCTGGAGAGCACCGAATCCGAGCAGATGAAGGAGCACTACGACGGGTACATGCGCGATGTGCCGTGCCCGGTCTGTAGCGGTGCGCGGCTGCGCCCGGAGATTCTGGCCGTCACCCTCAACGCCGAGGGCGGGCGCCGTTCCATCGCCGAGGTGTGTGATCTCTCGATCCGCGACTGCTCACGCTTCCTGAACTCGCTCGCGCTCGGGGAGCGGGAGGCCGCGATCGCCGGCCAGGTACTCAAGGAGATCCAGGCCCGGCTGGGCTTCCTGCTCGACGTCGGCCTGGAATATCTGACGCTGTCGCGGGCGGCGGCGACGCTGTCCGGCGGTGAAGCGCAGCGGATCCGGCTGGCCACCCAGATCGGCTCGGGGCTGGTCGGCGTGCTGTACGTGCTGGACGAGCCGTCCATCGGGCTGCACCAGCGCGACAACCGGCGTCTGATCGAAACCCTCACGCGGCTGCGCAATCTCGGCAATACGCTCATCGTGGTCGAACACGACGAGGACACCATCCACTCCTCGGATTGGGTCGTCGACATCGGCCCGATGGCCGGCGAGCACGGCGGCCAGGTCGTCTACAGCGGCCCGTACCCGGGTCTGCTCGAGGATCCGAATTCGCTGACCGGCGCCTACCTGTCGGGCCGCGAGGTGATCGAGGTGCCGTTGGTCCGCCGGCCGGTGTCGAAGAAGAAGCAGCTCACCGTGGTCGGCGCGAATGAACACAATCTGCGCGGCATCGACGTGGCCTTCCCGCTCGGCGTGCTGACGTCGGTGACGGGCGTCTCCGGCTCCGGGAAGTCGACACTGGTGAACGACATTCTGGCGACCGTCCTGGCGAACAAGCTCAACGGTGCGCGGCAGGTGCCCGGCCGGCACACCCGGATCAACGGCCTCGACCACCTCGACAAGCTGGTGCAGGTCGACCAGTCGCCGATCGGACGCACCCCGCGCTCGAACCCGGCGACCTACACCGGCGTCTTCGACAAGATCCGAACCCTGTTCGCGGCCACCACCGAGGCCAAGGTGCGCGGCTATCAGCCGGGCCGATTCTCCTTCAACGTCAAGGGCGGCCGGTGCGAGGCGTGTTCCGGCGACGGCACGTTGAAGATCGAGATGAACTTCCTGCCGGATGTGTACGTGCCCTGCGAGGTGTGCCACGGCGCCCGCTACAACCGGGAAACCCTCGAGGTGCACTACAAGGGCAAGACCATCGCCGAGGTACTCGACATGTCGATCGAGGAGGCGGCCGAATTCTTCGAGCCGGTCACCTCGATCCACCGCTACCTCAAGACGCTGGTCGATGTCGGCCTGGGATATGTGCGGCTGGGCCAGAGCGCCCCGACCTTGTCCGGTGGTGAGGCGCAGCGCGTGAAACTGGCCGCCGAACTGCAGAAGCGGTCGACCGGGCGCACGGTCTACATCCTCGACGAGCCGACCACCGGTTTGCACTTCGAGGACATCCGCAAACTGCTCGCGGTGATCAACGGACTGGTCGACAAGGGCAATACGGTGATCGTCATCGAACACAACCTGGACGTCATCAAGACCTCCGACTGGGTGATCGATATGGGTCCCGAGGGCGGTTCGGGCGGCGGCACCGTGATCGCACAGGGCACCCCGGAAGACGTTGCGGCCGTTGCCGACAGCTACACCGGCCAGTTCCTGCGCGAGGTTCTCGACAAGCCGGCCGCACCGAAGAAGACGACCAGGGCCAAGAAGGCGACGCCTGCCAAGTCGGCGGCTGCGAAGCCGGCCGGGCGCCGGAAGGCCGCTGCCGTCGGCTGAGCCCCGAGCATCGCGCGGCGGACCTGCCAGGTTTCCTGCGGGTCCGTCGCGTCTGGCCGTGGCATGGGTGATGTCTGCGCCGCCGCGTGGTGTTCCGGCTCGGTCAGACGGCGTCCCAGCTGTCGGCGCCACGGCGCCGGCCGAGCTGCCGGCGCCGGAAGAAGACCTCTTCCACCGAGACCGAACTGGCGGCCACCGCGCCGGCCACCGTGGTCAGCCGCGGGTCGTCGCTGCGTTCGTCCAGATGCCATTGCACCCCCGCGCGGCGCTCCGGCGGCAGCATCGCCCAGCGGCTGCCGATCCGCGTCTGGACCGAATGATCGCCGGTGGCAACGATATCCAGCAGGACGGGCCACAGATCGGCCTCGGTGGCGTGCGAGGGCAGCGCCGCGATGGTGGCGTCGGACTGCTGCGCGAGCATATCGGCCAGCGCCGGCCGCATCGTGGGATCGAGCCGTGCCAGCAGGGCGAACAATCCGTGCCAGGGCGCCGGATCGGAGCAGCCCTCCAAGCCCTGCAGCAGGGCGGCGGGCACCGCGGTATCGGTGAAGATCGGCAGTGCCGCCATCGAAGCCAGAGCCGGCGGACGCAAGGTGTCGAAGAAGACGGCCATATCGCGCACTGCTCGACCGTGAATCGCGGTCGTCACCAGATTGCACAGCGCTGCGGGCGTTCCGACGCCCAGCACGATATCTCCGACGTCGGCGACGACGTCGGTGTCGCAGCGCGCGAAGATCGACAACGCCGCCAGCCGCAATTCCGCGGACCCGTGCAGGACGGTCTGAATCATGCGCGGCATCCGGCGCGCCGGACCGTTCAGCAACTGGCGCAGCACGGAAGTCAGGGCGCTGGTCGAGAACGCGAACGACGCCGAGAAGATCAGGCCTTCGTCGTCGGGGACGCCGCGCTCCACGGCCTCGATCAGCCGTGGTGAGGCATAGCCGAGAAACGGCCCCGCGGTGATGTAGTCGCGCCGGCGCAACACTTCGTTGACGATCTGCACGATCGGTTCCGGCGGCGCGATGTCGGCCAGTTCGCCGACCGTGCGCGGATCCAGATACGGCGCGCAGTCGGCCGCGTAGCCGATGCCGAGCAGCGCGACGGTTTCGGCGGCCTTCTTCGGATGGTCTACGCCCACCGCGCCGGCCGCGCGACCGGTCAGCGCCGGCGGCACCAGCTTCTGCACCAGCGGCATCGAGATGCCGAGCGGAATGATCGGCACCAATCTGCTTATCCGCTTGAAGGTTTCGGCATGCTGATCGAAGATGATCGCGGCCGTTCGCTGCTGTAGCTCGTGCAGATTCTGGGCGCCGAGCCGTTCCAGATGAGCGAGTCGTTCCGGTGGTACGTGCAGGGTGCGGGCGAGCAGGATGAGCTGGGCGCGGGTTACCGGATCCGTCATCAGTCCAGCAGGTTCCCGAACATGATCTTCTTCGCCGGCGTACGCAGTGGCCGCGGCAGGGCGCTGATCATCGCGTCCACCGACTGCGACAGCGCCTTCGCCTCCTCCTGACGTGCCTGCGTGAACAGCAGCAACAGGTCGGCGCACTCGTGATCGGTCAGTAGATCCGTGGCGGCGGTCGGGCCGCCGAGTTCGTGGTCCAGATCTCTTCTGGCGGTCATGCTGCACCCCGGTATCGTCACGTCTTCCGCTGGAACGTACCCATGAAGACATTCGGCGAATCATAGAAGGCGGCTACCGTGCGGCGAAGGCGAAAACGCCCGCATTGGGGCAAATCACCGCGAGCAGTGGGTGGTGCTCGAGCGCGATAACGACCAACCGGTCCGCACGCCGCCGCCTGTCCGCCGCGCACACCTGCGACGATCGGGGTATGGCGATCCCGACTGCATTCACCGAAATCCTCTCCGTCCGCCACCCGATCGTGTCCGCGCCGATGGGTGGTGAAGCGGGCGGTGCGCTGGCCGCCGCGGTGTCCGAGGGTGGCGGTGTGGGGCTCGTCGGTGGCGGTCGCGGCGATCGGGAATGGGTCGAGCGCGAACTGCGGCTGGTGCGCGAGAACACCACCGCGCCATGGGGAGTCGGCTTCCTGAGCTGGGCGATCGACCGGACCGTACTGGACCATGCGCTGTCGTTCGACCCCGCGGCGGTCCTCTTGTCCTTCGGCGATCCTCTGCCCTTGGCCGCGACCGTCCGGGACGCCGGTGCGGTGTTGATCGTCCAGGTCACCGATGCCGACGAAGCGCGCCGGGCGCTGGACGCGGGCGCGGACGTGCTGGTGGCGCAAGGGAGCGACGCCGGCGGGCACTGCGCCGCCCAGGGCATCGGGACCCTCTCGTTCGTGCCGACGGTCGTCGATCTGGCAGGCGCGGTGCCGGTGCTCGCCGCCGGTGGAATCGCCGACGGTCGCGCGATCGCGGCCGCCTTGGCGCTCGGCGCGGCCGGGGCGATGGTGGGCACCCGCTTCCAGGCGACCCACGAGGCCCTGGTTCCCGTCGAACTGGGCAAGGCCCTGGTGGATGCCACCGGCGGCGATACCGAGGTGAACCGGACCCTCGACATCGCCCGCGGCGCACCGTGGCCGGCGAAGTATCCCGCCCGTACGCTGCGCAACACCTTCATCGACCGGTGGCGCGGGCGCGACGACGAACTGCGCACCGATGAGGCCGCCCTGCGCGAGTACCGGGAAGCCGTCGCCCGCAACGACCTCACCGCGGTTCCGGTGTGGGCGGGCCAAGCCGTCGACCGGATCACCTCGATCGCGTCGGCCACGGAACTGGTGGGTGTGCTCGCCGAGGAGACGGATACGGCGCTTCGGCGAATCACGCCGCGCGGCAACTGATCCAATTCGCGGTGCCGCGTTCCGCGGCGGCCCGCTTCGTCCGAGACGCCTGATTCGCTGAGAAGTTCCCGGGCGTCCGATCCGCCGAGACGGCTGAGAGATGCGGCTTGATCCGCACCGGATCAGTCCCCGGCGGTACCCAGAACCGGTCGATCACCTCGAGCGATGTGCCGCCGACGCAGATCGTGAGGTGCCGGCATCTTGACGGCCGGGCATGCCCTCGGCCATTATGAACACACGTTCATGAACGCTTGTTCATAACAATCGCGAGGAGACCGTGATGACCCATATCGTCAACACCGCGCAGTCCGAGGCATGGAACGGATACGAGGGCGAACACTGGGCCGGCCACGCCGATCGCTACGACGCCGTGAACTCCGGGATCAACGAGCCGCTGCTGGCCGCGGCGCAGGTCGGTCCGGGAGACCGCGTCCTCGACATCGGTTGCGGCAACGGCCAATTGACGCGGGCGGCGGCGCGGAGGGCCGCCTCGGCGACCGGGGTCGACCTCTCCGCGCCGATGCTCGCGCGGGCGCGCCTGCTCGCCGAAGCCGAAGGCGTGCACAATGTTTCGTTCGAGCAGGGCGATGCGCAGGTGTTCGGCTTCGTGCCCGGCTCCTACGATGTGGCGACGAGCCGGTTCGGCATCATGTTCTTCGCCGATCCGGTGGCGGCGTTCACCAACATCGCCCGCGCGCTGGGCCCCGGCGGGCGGCTGGCGGTGGCGGTCCCGGCCATGGCGGACTCCGAGATCGCCGGTGTCTTCGCCGCCGCCGCAGCGCATCTGCCCGGTTTCGAGGTGGGACACGGCTTCAGTGCCTTCGCCGATCCGGCGGCCACCGCCGACCTGCTCGGCGCGGCCGGATTCGCCGGTATCGGAAACGAAGCGGCCGGATTCGCCGGTATCGGAAACGAACTCGTCGTCACCGACAGCATCTGGGGCACGGATGTCGACGATGCCACCGAATTCGTCGTGGGCTGGGGGCCGGTGCGATATCACCGGCTGCGCAACGATTTCGGCACCGATACCGAGGTCCGGGCTGCCGTCGCCGCCGCGCTCGCGCCGTTCGCCGGTGACGGCCCGGTTCGGTTGCGGGCGGCCTCTCGCCTCGTCACCGCCACCGTCGCACTACCGTAGGTCGCATGTCACCCCGACGGGCGGCGGCACTGCACAACCGCGACGACCGCGATCTGCGTGCCCATCTGATCGCCACGGCCGAGAAGTTGTTCGCCGAACAGGGCGCCGCCGGGCTCACCGTGCGCGCCATCGCCCGGGCCGCCGGGGTGTCCGACGGGGTGCTCTACAACCATTTCGCCGACAAGGAGGAACTGCTCGCCGCGGCGCTGCGGTCCCATGTCGAATCGGTGGATCGACGTTTCCCGCCGCTACCCGCCGCGGGCACCGGCGAGCTCGCGCAGAATCTGGCGGTGTGCCTGCGCCAGGGGCTGGCGCTGCATCAGGCGGTACTGCCCGTGTTCGCGGGCCTGATCACCCAGCCCGCGGTCCTGGCCAGATTCGCCGAAATGGAAGGCCGGCAACGGATGTGGCGCGAACAGCTGGTCGACTATCTGCGCGCCGAACGCGATCTGGGCCGAGTGGCGGCGGATGCGGACGTCGATGCGGCCGCCGCGGTCCTGATCGGTATCTGTCACGACGCGGTGCTGTCGTCGTTGCTGTCCGGAACGCCGCGCCCGTTCGTGCCGCCCCCGGTCGAGGCCGTCGTCGCCACCCTGCTCTCGGGGATCGCCGTGCGGTGAATCCCGCCGTT
Source organism: Nocardia mikamii NBRC 108933 (assembly GCF_001613505.1). GTDB lineage: Bacteria > Actinomycetota > Actinomycetes > Mycobacteriales > Mycobacteriaceae > Nocardia > Nocardia mikamii. The sequence continues at coordinate 84,558 of NZ_BDCM01000013.1, read as the reverse complement.
GCCCCGCGCCCGGGACGCCGCGGGACGACTTCGCCGAACAGGAGCTCGGCTCAGTAGACCGGACCGGTGTACTTCTCGCCCGGTCCCGCACCCGGCGCATCCGGATGCGCCGACGACTCCCGGAACGCGCGCTGCAGCGACTGCAGACCCTCGCGGATGGGTCCGGCGTGCGGGCCCAGATATTCGACCGACGCCGTCACCAGGCCGGCGAGGGCGGTGATCACACGGCGGGCCTCGTCCAGATCGCGGCGAGGGCTGGAGTCGGGATCCTCGTCGGCGAGGCCGAGCTTCTCGGCGGCCGAGCTCATCAGCATCACCGCGGCCCGGCTGATCACCTCGACGGCGGGGATGTCGGCCAGCTCCCGCACCGTTTCCTGATCCGCGGACTCACTCAGGGCCGACGGGTCGCCGGCATGCTCGCTCATATCCGTAGCATGTCATCGAGTTCGCGTCGACGGGTTGCGGGGGCGGCCGATTGGGAGTAGGGGCGCCTGCGGTGTTAAAGTGGTCGGCGACGACCGCCCCGGTCCTGTGCTGGAACCGATCCAGTGCACCGGTTCGGGGCTGTAAGTGGAGCCCGACTCCCACCATCGGCCGGCCTGCGTGCCAGGTTCGATGGTCCGGTCACCCGCCGTATGCGGCGGGTTCTCGTTCGGATCCGTCCGTGGCGAGGTCGAGGTGGCAGTCCTGTTGGTGGACGCCCGCGGCGACCGGTCGACATTCGGGCCCCGTGGCGGTGAAATACCGCAACGGGGCTTTCGTGTTGGGTATGGGGTTGCAGTTGTTGCTCGCGGTCGTTGGATGACACCGCTTGACCTAGGAGGCCCCATCAGCACTGAGACCCGCATCAACGATCGCATCCGCGTGCCCGAGGTCCGACTCATCGGACCGGGGGGTGAGCAGGTGGGGATCGTGCGTGTTGAAGATGCACTACGCGTCGCCCAAGAGGCTGACCTCGACCTCGTCGAGGTCGCACCGGACGCGCGTCCACCGGTCTGCAAGATCATGGACTACGGCAAGTTCAAGTACGAGACCGCGCAGAAGGCGCGCGAGTCCCGCAAGAACCAGCAGCAGACCGTGATCAAGGAGCAGAAGCTCCGTCCGAAGATCGATGACCACGACTACGCGACCAAGCGGGGACACGTGATGCGGTTCCTCGAGGCCGGGTCCAAGGTCAAGGTCACCATCATGTTCCGTGGCCGCGAGCAGTCGCGTCCCGAACTCGGTTTCCGGCTGCTGCAGCGGCTGGCCTCCGATGTCGCCGACCTCGGCTTCGTGGAGACCTCCGCCAAGCAGGACGGCCGGAACATGACGATGGTCCTCGCACCTCACAAGGGCGCGAAGACCCGGGTGAAGGCGCAGACCGCCGCGCAGCAGACCGCGCAGCGTGGTTCGGCGCCGGGCAGTTCCGCGCCCGCTGGGGGCGACGCTGCGGCCGGTTCGGCGCCCGCGCCGGAAGCCGAAGCGGCCAGCCCGCAGTAAACCGATACAGCACCGGCGGTATCGCACGACGCGATACCGCCGGAACGAGACAAGATTGAGGAATCCATGCCGAAGATGAAGAGCCACAGCGGCACCTCGAAGCGATTCAAGGTGTCCGGTCGCGGCAAGCTGCTGCGCCAGCAGGCGAACCGTCGCCACCTGCTCGAGCACAAGTCCAGCCGCCGGACTCGTCGTCTGGACGGCACGGAGGTCGTCGCGCCCGCTGACGTCCGTCGCGTGAAGAAGCTGCTCGGTATCTGAGCGCGCTCGCGCACCGTTCCCTCTCCCAACCTGTGGGCGCCGCCGCGCCCCTCGATCGAACAAGGACTGACCAGTGGCACGCGTCAAAAGGGCCGTCAACGCTCAGAAGAAGCGCCGTTCCGTGCTCGAGGCCTCCAAGGGCTACCGCGGGCAGCGCTCGCGGCTGTACCGCAAGGCCAAGGAACAGCAGCTGCACTCGCTCACCTACGCCTACCGGGACCGCCGGGCGCGCAAGGGTGACTTCCGCAAGCTGTGGATCGCGCGCATCAACGCCGCGGCTCGGCTCAACGACATCACCTACAACCGCTTCATCCAGGGCCTGAAGGCCGCGGGCGTCGAGGTCGACCGCAAGATCCTCGCCGAGCTCGCCGTCTCCGACGCCGAGGCGTTCGCCGGCCTGGTGGCGGTGGCCAAGGCCGCCCTGCCGGAGGATGTCAACGCCCCGGCCGCCTGAGTCGCGACCAGTTGACCAACACGTCGAAACGACCCGCGGAGCGCGGATCCGGCGACCGGACGAATCCGGAACTGTCGGAACGCAATCCGCGGGTCGTTTCCGCTGTCAAACTGCACCGCTCCGCATCGCGCCGCAAAACCGGCCTGTTCCTGGCCGAAGGCGCCAATTCCGTGGCCGCGGCCCTGGATACCGAGCGGGTCGAGGAGCTGTTCTACTCGAATCGCGCCGCCGAACGCGAACACGAACTGGTGGCCACGGCCGCCGCGCTCGGGGTCCGCACCACGCTGGTGAGCGAGCGCGCCGCCGAACACTTGGGTGAGACGGTCACCCCGCCCGGATTGGTCGCGGTCTGCCGCCTCGTCGATCGGCCACTGGCACAGGTTGTTTCGCCGCGCGGAGAGGTGCCGGGTGCGGCGGCGGCCGCGGAGTCCGGGCCTGTTTCCGGAAAGGTTGCCTCGGCTTCCCGCTTGCTCGCCGTTCCGGTCGAGATCGCCGACCCCGGAAATGCCGGAACCCTGATTCGCGTGGCAGACGCGGTCGGTGCCGATGGTGTGGTGCTGGCGGGTGATTCGGTGGATCCGCACAACGGCAAATGTGTGCGTGCCTGCGCCGGCAGCCTGTTCCACGTGCCGATCGCGCGCGACCGCGATATCGATGCCGTACTGAACGCGCTGCGCGACAACGACATCACCGTACTCGCGACGACCGCGCGGGGTGAGGTCGATCTCGACGACGCCGACGACCTGCTGCGTACCGCAGGCGAATCCGGCGGCACCGCATGGCTTTTCGGCAACGAGGCGCACGGTTTGGATCCCGCCGTCGCCGCTCGTGCCGACCATCGCATCCGCATCCCCATCCACGGCCGAGCGGAAAGCCTGAACCTGGCCGCCGCCGCCGCGATCTGCCTCTACGCCGACGCCCGGGTCCGCCACCGCTGACGGGTTCGGCGGTCACCGAGTCGCCGATCACCCGCACCGGCGCGGAACCGTTCCACCGGCTCCGCACGTCGTGCCTCGAATATGGCTGTGGGCGCCGGATTGTCGAATCCGGCGCCCACAGCGGGGGCGATCAGTCGCGCGGGTGCGCCAACTCGATCACGTGGTCGTCACCGGTGCCCGCGGCCAGGGTCAGCGTGGAGGTGGTCGCCGGATAACCGGCCGCCACGACCGTGTAGTCGCCGACCGCCAGGTTGGCGAACAGGTAGCTGCCGTCCGCGTCGGTGGTGGTGCTGTCGATCACCGCACCCCCCGCATCGACGAGGGTCACCCGGGCATCGCGCAGCGGACCGTGGGCGCCGTGCACGACACCTCGTAGCTGGGCGCCCCGCGAGAGCACCACGTCGAGCTGGGTGATGCCCTGGCCCGCGACTTCCGCCGGCAACGCGACCGGCTGGAACGTGGCGGCGTTGACCGCGACGGTCACCGGTCCGGGAACCAGTTCGGTCAGCGCGTAGTCGCCCTCGGGGCCGGACGCGCCCGCGGCCAGGACGTCGCCGCGGCTGTCGGTGACGATCACCAGCGCATCGGGCACCGGTGTGCCGTCGTCGGCCGCTCGCACGGTGCCGGCCAATCCGCTCATACCGCTCAGGCGCACATCGTGTTCGAGCGGTCGCGCACCCACGGTGATCGGCGTGGCCTGTGGCTGGAATCCGTCGGCCGAGGCGATCAGCACATAGGAACCGGGCTCCGGTGCGTCGAGCGTGTAGTGCCCGTCGCCGCGGGCGATGGCACGGCCGATCTGACGGCCGGTGGGGGAGATCAGGGTGAGCGCGGTGCGCGTCACCGGTGAGCCGTCCCCGGCCTGGACGCGGCCGTGGATCGTGATTCCGGTGCTCACGAACTCCTCCGGCACCAGGCCCGAGGCATCCTCGGCCATGATCTGGGCCGAGAGCACCGGTTCCGGTCCGGATTCGGCGGCCTGAGCCAGCGCGCCGGTGGTCCGCAGCGCGACCTCCTTGATGAACAGGGTCAGCAGGAAGGCGACCAGCGCGATGGGCGCCGCGATGAGGAACACATCGGCGATGCCGTGACCGTAGCCGTCCTCGACGACCGTGCGAACCGGGCCGGGCAGTGCGGAGATGTCCGGGATCTGGCTGCCGCCGCCCATGGCCTGCGCCGCGGCCGGATTCAGGTGGCTCAGCCCGTCGCTGATGTAGTCCTTCACCCGTTCGGCCATCACCGCGCCGAGCGCCGAGACGCCGATCGCGCCGCCGAGGCTGCGGAAGAACGTGACCAGCGAGCTGGCCGCGCCCAGTTCGTGCGGCGCCACCTGATTCTGGGTGCACAGCACCAGGTTCTGCATCGTCATACCGATGCCCAGGCCCATCATCGCCATGTAGATCGCCACCAGCCAGTAGTTGGTGTCGTAACGGATGGTGCCGAGCAGGCCCAGGCCGGCGGTCACCAGGAAGCCGCCGGTGACCAGCCACGCCTTCCACCGGCCGGTGCGGGTGATGATCTGACCCGACACCGTGGACGAGATGAACAGGCCGCCGATCATCGGGATGGTCATGATGCCCGACATCGTGGGCGATTCGCCGCGCGCCAGCTGGAAGTACTGGCTGAAGAACACGGTGCCGGCGAACATCGCGACGCCGATGAACAGCGAGGCGGCCGAGGCGAGGCTGATGGTGCGGTTGGCGAACAGGTGCATCGGAACGATCGGCTCGGCGGCCCGCAGTTCGGCGAAGACGAACAGCACGGCCAGTGCGACGGCGCCGAGCACCATGACCAGGGTCTGCCACGAGGCCCACGCGTACTTGTCGCCGGCGAAGGTGACCCACACCAGCAGCAGGCACACCGCCGCGGTGACCAGGAAGGCGCCCAGCCAGTCGACCTTCACCTCGCGCCTGGTGACGGGCAGACGCAGCGTGCGCTGCAGCACGATCAGCGCGACCACCGCGAAGGGCACACCGACGTAGAAACACCAGCGCCAGCCCAGCCAGCTGGTGTCGGTGATGACACCGCCGAGCAGCGGGCCGCCGACGGTCGCCACCGCGAACACCGCGCCCAGGTAGCCGCTGTAGCGGCCGCGTTCGCGCGGCGAGATCATCGCGGCCATCACGATCTGGGCCAGAGCGGACAGACCGCCCGCGCCGATGCCCTGCACCGCGCGGCAGGCGATCAGCATGCCCGGATTCTGTGACAGGCCCGCGACCACCGAACCGGCCACGTAGATCAGCAGGGCGATCTGGACGAGTGCCTTCTTGCTGAACAGGTCGGCGAGTTTGCCCCACAGCGGGGTGGTGGCCGTCATCGCGAGCAGGGAGGCGGTGACGACCCAGGTGTAGGCGGACTGCCCGCCGCCCAGCGTGCCGATGATCTTCGGCAGCGCATTGGTCACGATCGTGGAGGAGATGATCGCGACGAACATGCCCAGCAGCAGGCCGGAGAGGGCCTCCATGATCTGCCGGTGCGTCATCGCCGCCGTTTCACCCGTTTCTGGGGATCTGCGCGCGGCGTCGTTCGCAGAGGTGATTGCCATCGTTCTCTTTCCGGAAGCGGTCGATGCGGCGGTCGGCCGGTGGTGCCGATGTCGCCGCAGCAAGAGGTGTTCGGGGGATATCAAACAAGTTGATTAACGAAAGTAACTATAATCCTGTGAGAACGCTGCGCAAAGGCCGACAGGGCGGTGTGCTCGATCACATCGCGGAGAAGAGGACGAAACGCCTGGTCAGTCGTCCTGAAGGCAGGCGTTGATTTCCTCGGCCCAGCGGGTCGGCACCGCATCGGGTCCGATCACCTGCATCGCCGTCATCACCGTGATGAGCATGCCGGTGGCCATGAACTGCCGGGCATCGTCGGCGTCGGCGCCGGTGAGTTCGCGGACCAGGTCGTAGATGCGGCCGAAACGCTCGCGGACGTGGTCGCCGATTGCCGGATCGGCGCTGGCGGAGAAGCCGTGCAACATGATCAGCGGCAATTCGCGTTCGGCGAGAAAGACCTCGTAGCCTTTGCCGAGCGCCTTCAGCGCTTGCTGCGGGGTGGCGTGTGCGGTGGCATCGCCGCGCGCGGTGCGAAACACCTCTTCGATCCGCCCGCAGGCCTGGTTGACCGCCGCCACGAACAATCGTTCCTTGGTGCCGAACAACCGGATCACATACGGCTGCGACACTCCGGCGAGTCGCGCTATCTCATCGGTTTTCGTTGCGGCGTAACCGCTTTCGGCGAAGGCGGTGACCGCGGCGGCCAGTACCTGCTCGCTGCGCTCGGCCGCGGTCAGGCGGGTGCGGGTCGAGTCCGCCATGGTCCTCCTCGCGATTGTCCGTCGGTCACGGTAGCGCGGGGCATTCGGAAGTCGGGATCCGGCACCGTCGCCTGTTGACATGTTATCAGTGGATGCATACTCTTTTCGCATCAAGTTATCAGTCGATAACAACAAAGGATCTGCGATGACCACCACCCTCGAAACCACACCCCGCGCCGGTACGTCCGGCCCCGTCGCCCGGCCGCTCGGCGCCGTCCTGGCCGCCGTCGGCATCCCGATGTTCATGGTCACCCTGGACAACCTGGTCGTGACGAACGCGCTCCCGGTGATCCGCACGGAACTGGGCGCGTCCCTGGCCGACCTGCAATGGTTCGTCAACGCCTACACACTGTCGTTCGCGTCGCTGCTGCTCACCGCGTCGGCGCTGGGTGACCGGTTCGGCCGCCGCCGGATGTACCTGGCGGGAATCGCGCTGTTCACCGCGGCCTCGGCGGCGTGCGCGCTGGCGACCGAGCCGTGGATGCTCATCCTCGCCCGGGCGGTTCAGGGCTTCGGTGGCGCCGCGGTGATGCCGCTGTCGCTGACGCTGCTGGCGAATGCGGTGCCGGTCGCCAAGCGCAGCGCCGCGATCGGGATCTGGGGTGGAATCTCCGGGCTCGGCATCGCGGTCGGCCCGGTGGTCGGCGGCTTGGTGGTCGACGGACTGAGCTGGCAGTGGATCTTCTGGCTCAACGTGCCGATCGGCGTGCTGGCACTGCCGTTCGTGGCGCGGGTGCTGGGCGAATCATTCGGCGGCGGAAAGCGATTGGATCCGCTGGGGCTGGTGCTCTCGGCCGGTGGCGTGCTCTCGATCGTCTGGGGCGTGGTGCACGGCGCCGACGACGGCTGGACCTCGGCACCCGTTCTCGCCACGCTGGTCGCAGGTGGGTTGTCCCTGATCGCGTTCGTCGGATGGGAACTGCGCTCACCGGCGCCGATGCTGCCGATGCGGCTGTTCCGCTCCCGGGCGTTCGCGGTGATGAACGTGTCGGCGTTCGCGTTCGCGGTCGGTGTCTTCGGATCGATCTTCCTGCTCGCGCAGTTCTTCCAGGTCGTCCAGGGGTACTCACCGCTGGCGGCGGGGGTGCGGACGTTGCCGTGGACCATGGCGCCGATGGTGGTCGCGCCGCTGGCCGGTCTGGTGGTCGACCGGATCGGTGCGCGCACCCTCATCGTGGCCGGGCAGGTGTTCCAGGCGGCCGCGCTGGCCTGGATCGGAGCGCTCGTCACCGCCGACATGTCCCGTGCGGCGTTCATCGGGCCGTTCCTGCTCGCGGGTATCGGCATGGGCCTGACCTTCGCTCCCGGTTCGACCGTGGTGATGGCGAGTGCCCCGCCGGCCGATCAGGGCGTCGCGTCGGGGACCAACAACACCATCCGCGAGGTCGGTGTGGCGATGGGTGTCGCGATACTGGCGTCGATCTTCGCCTCCTACGGTTCGTACCTCAGCCCGGCCGATTTCGTCGCCGGCATGGCGCCGGCGGTGCGGGTGGGCGCGGTGATCGTGGCACTCGGTGCGGGTGCGACCGCGTTGCTACCGCGGCGGATCACCCCGGTCGGGTAAGGCAGGCCCGGGAGAGACAGGCGTACCGCTCGGATGTCCGGGCGGTGCGCCTGTCGTATCGGTCCGGTATTGCCGGAAATATCCGTGTGAGGCGGCCTGCCGACATCGCCTACGATTCGACCAGCGACAATAGTTGGCATCGCGGAGTCGTGTATCGCATGTGCCGATGCCGATGCGCGTGAGCAGGTAACCGCACGGACCCGACCAGCCCAGGGGAGAGACGAACCATCGTGGCCGACGAGAAGGATGCAGCCGAGCAGTCAGCGACGCCGGCGGAGGCGCTCAGCGAAGAGGCTCTCTCCGCTGCGGCCGCCGCCGCGGAGAAGGCGTTCGCGGCCGCGGCCGACCTGGATGCGCTCGCCACCGCCAAGACCGAGCATATGGGCGGCAAATCGCCGATCGCGCTGGCTCAGCGGGCGCTGGGCGGGCTGCCCAAACAGGACAAGGCCGATGCCGGTAAGCGCGTGAACGTGGCCCGTGGCCGCGTGACGGACGCCTTCGAGGCTCGCCGCGCCCAGCTGCTCGCCGAACGTGACGCCGCCGTCCTGGTCGCCGAGTCGATCGACGTCACGCTGCCGGCCCGGCGCGGTCCGATCGGCGCGCGTCATCCCATCACGGTGATCTCCGAGCAGATCGAGGACGTCTTCGTCGCCATGGGCTGGGAGGTCGCCGAGGGTCCCGAGGTGGAGACCGAGCACTTCAACTTCGACGCGCTGAACTTCCTGCCCGACCACCCGGCCCGCACCATGCAGGACACCTTCCATGTGGCGCGGTATACATCGGCGTCCGAGGCTGGGCCTGCGGGGGCACGCTCGGCTACCGCCTCCGGCCCTGACGCCTCGGACGTGGAAGGCTCGAGGCAGGTCCTGCGCACCCACACCTCACCGGTCCAGGTGCGTTCCATGCTGTCGCGCGAGCTGCCGATCTACGTCGTGTGCCCGGGCCGGACCTTCCGCACCGACGAACTCGACGCCACCCACACCCCGGTCTTCTCCCAGGTCGAGGGTCTGGCCGTGGACAAGGGCCTGACCATGGCGCATCTGCGCGGCACGCTGGACGCGTTCGCGCGAGCGCTGTTCGGACCCGATACGCGAACCCGCATGCGCCCCAACTACTTCCCGTTCACCGAGCCCTCCGCCGAGGTCGACGTGTGGTTCCCGGACAAGAAGGGCGGCGCCGGCTGGGTCGAATGGGGCGGCTGCGGCATGGTCAACCCGAAGGTGCTGATCGCCAGCGGGATCGATCCCGAGGTCTACAGCGGATTCGCCTTCGGCATGGGACTCGAGCGCACCCTGCAGTTCCGCAACGGCATTCCGGATATGCGCGACATCGTCGAGGGCGATGTGCGCTTCACGCTGCCGTTCGGCATCCGCGCCTGATCCGGGCCTCCCACACCCACCACCCGAGAACCTTCATACGAGGAAGCGAAACGTCACGTGCGAGTAGCGCAGTCCTGGCTGACGGAAACCCTGCAGCGGACCACCCCCGGCTGGTCGCTGACCCCCGAGGAGCTCGACGCCGGTTTCGTCCGCGTGGGCCTCGAGGTCGAGGAACTCGACACCCTGCGGCCGGTCACCGGCGATATCGAACACCCGCTGGTGGTCGGCCGGGTCGCCGAGATTACCGAGCTGACCGAGTTCAAGAAGCCGATCCGGTTCTGCAAGGTCGATATCGGTAAGCCGGAGCTGCAGGAGATCGTCTGCGGTGCACGCAATTTCGCGGTCGGCGACCTCGTGGTGGTGGTGCTGCCGGGTGGTGTGCTGCCGGGCGGATTCGCCATCAGCTCGCGCAAGACCTACGGCCACGTCTCCAACGGCATGATCTGCTCGGTCGCCGAACTCGGCATCGGCAAGGATCATTCCGGCATTCTCGTGCTGGAGCCGGGCACCGCCGAACCGGGCGCCGACGCCAACGAACTGCTGGGCCTCGACGACACGGTGATCGAGCTCAACATCACCCCGGACCGCGGCTACTGCCTCTCGGTCCGCGGCCTGGCCCGCGAACTCGCCTGCGGTTTCGACCTCGACTACGCCGATCCCGCGGTGCGCACGCTGCCCGACGACGAGGCCGACGCGTATGCGGTGACGGTCGAACCGGAATCCGGCTGCACCCGGTTCGCGGTGCGCAGGGTCACCGGCGTCGACCCGAACGCGGTGAGCCCGTGGTGGTTGCAGCGCCGGCTGCTGCTGGCCGGGGTTCGCCCGATCTCGCCCGCGGTCGATGTCACCAACTACGTGATGCTCGAACTGGGCCAGCCGCTGCACGCCTTCGACGCCGCGAAAGTGACCGGGCCGCTGGTGATCCGGCGCGCGCACACCGGCGAGACGCTGCGCACCCTCGACGAGGTCGAGCGCACGCTCCACGCCGAAGACGTTGTGATCACCGATGATTCGGGTGTGATCTCGCTGGCCGGCATCATGGGCGGCGCGAGCACCGAGGTCGGCGACCACACCACCGATATCCTGCTGGAGGCCGCGACCTGGAATCCGCTGGCGGTCTACCGCACCGCGCGCCGGCACAAGCTGGTCTCGGAGGCGGGTAAACGCTACGAGCGCGTCGTCGATCCGGAGATCAACGTCGCCGCGTTGGATCGGGCCGCCTCTCTGCTGGCCGAAATCGCCGGTGGCACAGTCGAATCCGCTCTGACCGACGTGCGGCTCCCGGTGCCCGCCACCGAGCCGATCCGGATGGATATCGATCTGGCCGACCGCACCGCGGGCGTCGTCTATCCCACCGGCACCTCGGCGCGCCGGCTCGCGCAGATCGGCTGCTCCGTCGAGGTGAGCGTCAGCGAGACCGGCCACGGTCAGCTGGTCGTGACGCCGCCGAGCTGGCGGCCCGATCTCGTCCAGCCCGCCGATCTGGTGGAGGAGGTGCTGCGACTCGAGGGGCTCGAGAAGATTCCGTCGGTGCTGCCGACCGCTCCGGCCGGGCGCGGTCTCACCGCCGTGCAGCGCCGCCGCCGCGCCGTCAGCCGTGCGCTCGCCTTCTCCGGCTGTGTGGAGGTCCCGGCACCGATCTTCATGACCGCCGGGGTGTTCGACACCTGGGGGCTGGACGCCGACGATCCGCGCCGCGACACCATGCGCGTGCTGAACCCGCTCGATGTGGAGAAGGCGGAACTGGCGACCACGCTGTTGCCCGCCCTGCTCGAGGTGGCCGCGCGCAACATCTCCCGTGGCGAGCGCGATCTGTCGATCTACGGCATCGCGCAGGTCGTCCTGCCCGGACCGGACACCCACGGGGTGGCCGAACTGCCGGTCGACCGCCGCCCCACCGACGAGCAGGTTCGTGAGCTGATCGAATCGCTGCCCGCCCAGCCGGTCCACATCGCCGCCGTCCTGACCGGCCGGCGCGAACCGCGTGGCCCGTGGGGCCCCGGCCGGGTCGCCGAGGCGGCCGACGCGTTCGCCCTCGCCGATGCCGTCGCCGATGCCGCCGGCGTCACCATCGAGCGCCGAGCCGCCGCCTATCTGCCGTTCCATCCGGGCCGCTGTGCGGAACTGCTGGTCGACGGCACGGTGGTGGGCCATGCCGGCGAACTGCATCCCGCCGTCCTCGAGCGCAGCGGGCTGCCGCCGCGCACCTGCGCGCTGGAACTGGATCTGGACGCGCTGCCGCTGCGCGAATCCCGGCCCGCACCGGTCGTTTCCGCCTTCCCCGCGGTCCTGCAGGACGTGTCGGTGAGTGTGGAGAAGACCGTGGGCGCGGCTCAGGTCGAATCGGCGCTGCGCACCGGTGCGGGCGACCTGCTCGAGGACATCACCCTGTTCGACGTCTACGAGGGCGCCCAGGCCGGTGAGGGCCGCAAATCCCTGACCTACGCCCTGCGCTTCCGTGCCGGCGACCGCACCCTCACCGAGGACGAGGCCAGCGCCGCCCGCGATTCCGCGGTCGCGGCGGCGGCCGACGCGGTCGGGGCCGTGCTGCGCGGGTAGTACCGGCAGCCGGCTCGCGCACCGGCCCTCGCGCAGGTAGGAAGGGACTATGCGACATCCGGCCGAGGGCGTGCTCAACGCGCTGACGTTCCATCCCGAACGTCGGATCACCATGACGCCCGAACAGTTCGGATTCGAGCACGACGATCTGTGGCTCACCGCGGACGACGGGGCCCGGATCAACGCGTGGTTCGTGCGCGCCGAGAAGCCGATCGCGCATGTGCTCTACGCCCACGGCAACGGCGGCAATATCGGCGACCGCTCGCCGATCCTGGCATTGCTGGCCGCCGCGGGCCTGAACGTGCTGACCTTCGACTATCGCGGTTACGGTCGCAGTCCGGGCCGGCCGAGCGAACGCGGGCTGTATCTGGATGCCCGGGCCGCCCGCCGGGCGCTGCTGGAGCAGTCCGGGGTGGATCCGAAAAGGGTTGTCTACCTCGGCAAGTCGCTCGGCGGCGCGGTCGTCACGGAGTTGGCGACCGAGTATCCGCCCGCGGCGATGGTTCTGATGTCCACCTTCACCGGTCTGCGCGAGGCGGCCCGCGCGGTCTACCCGTTCATTCCGAAACCTCTGGTGCCGAACGCCTTTCCGACGTTGCAGCGGCTCCGCGAGCTGCGGGTGCCCACGTTCGTCATGCACGGTGAGGCCGACGAACTGCTTCCGGTCGAGATGGGCCGCACCTTGTACGCGGCGCTGGCCGAGCCGAAGCGGCTGCTCATCTACCCGAACGCCGGGCACAACACCCTGGTCTCGATTCCCGGGTGGTCGGGAACCGTCTCGGCGTGGGTTCGCGACGTGCTCGCGGGCGTGGAATCGGTGACCGGCGAGTGAAATCGGCCGGACCGCGGTCGCGATGCGTAGCCTGGGTGCATGTCCGACACCGGTGATATGGCGGCCCTGCTCGCCGCGCTGCAGGATGAGGATCTGCTCGGGGTCGTGGTCACCGCGACCACGGGCCGGCCGGGTCTGGAGAAGTTGCATCTGGCCGCGGTCGAACTGGCGGCCCGTCCCGCTCGTGCCGAGCCCGAGGCTGATGTGACTTCGGACACTCCCGGTGCCGCCGCCGCCGTGCCGCCGCCGATCTCGGGCGGGTTCGGGCAGGTCGCGGTGGGCTCTGGCGTGCCGCTGCCGCCGGAAGGCTTCGGTGTACCCGGCGGATACTCCGAATCCGGAGTCCCTACTTTCGAGTCAGTTCGCGATAAGGTCGAGCAGCGCTACGGCACCGCCCAGGGGTTGGGCGAACTCGACCGGCAGACACCGGCGGGCCGCAGCGCCGACGAACAATGGCAGGCGCGGGAGAAAGCCGCGCGGGAACGCCTGGACGAGATCCGGAAGTCGATGCGCGACGACGTGTGATTCCGGCTGGTCCGGCGGTCCGGACAGCTGAAGGGGAACCGATGACCGCAGCACAGGACGTCGCCGCGAAACTGCTCGACGCGCAGGTGGACTATCTGCTGGCGGAGGTGACAGGAGATCGGTTCGCCGAGGTCGTCGCCCGTGATGTCGACGATGTGCTGGCGGTCGCCGACACGATCGTCTTCCGCGATGTGGTTTCCGTCGAAGACGCTCGGCAGACCGTGCGCACCGTCGTGAACCGCATCGGCGGCAGCCCGGTGCTACAGGATTCGGTGGCGGTGTTCGCCGACGCGATCTACGACAATATCGCCGAGAACAACGACTACGCTCTCGGCGACGTCGTGGACCGCGAACCCGTGGAAGCGTTGCTGGAGAAGATCTTCGGCATGCACCAGGCCCAGGAGCGCCTGCTGGAGCGGCTGACCGAAAGCCCCTTGGTGGCGACGGCGGCGTCCAAATTCGTCGACAAGCTGATCGATGATTTCATGGAGTCGAACCGGCAGATGGCCAGCAAGGTTCCGGGCGTCGGATCGCTGGTGTCGTTCGGTACCAACGCGGCCAAGTCCGCGCGCAAGGCCGCCGAGAAGGCCAGCAGCGGCACCTTCATCGGGGATATGGCCGGTAAGGGTGCGATGTTCGCACTCAAGCGCACCAACAACGCGATCCGGGAAATGCTGCGCGACGCACCGGTGCACGGTGCGGCGATGGAGTTCTGGGATCTGCACGCCGGTGAGCCGGTCAGCGGCCTGCGCGACTACCTGACCCAGGCCGACCTGCGCGAACTCGCCCTGCTGGTGCACCGCATCGTCGTCACCACCCGCGACAAGGAGTACGTGGGTGTGCTTCTCGATGAATGCGTCGACGTGTTCTTCACCAAGTACGGCGACCACACCCTCGGCGCGCTGCTGCCCGAACTCGGCCTGTCCGCCGACGACATCCGCACCGAGATTCTGCGTTACGGCCCCGCGGTGCTCGAGGCGGCGAAGCGAAACGGCGTGCTGGCCAAGCTGATTCGCGAGCGCCTCGAGCCGTTCTACACCTCCGAGCCGGTGCTGGCGATCCTGGCCGAGGCCACGAAGTAACGCACGGCGTGCGCCCACTGCGGCAGCGGTCCGGCCCAGGTCGACCACCACCCGGGCCGGATCGTGTTTCGCTCGCTGATCAGCCGTTGACCTCGGCGTACATGCCGGGCTCGTACGAGCCGCCCTGCTGGCGCACGATCACGCCCAGCCGGTTGGCCGCGTTGATCTGCGCGACCAGGCCGACCAGTGCGGCGATCTGGTCGTCGTCGTAATGCTTGCGCACCTGCGCCCAGGTCTCGTCCGAGACTCCCTGGTGGGCGTCGGCCAGACGGGTGCCCTCCTCGGCCAGCGCCAGCGCGGCCCGCTCGGCCTCGCTGAACACCGACGCCTCGCGCCACGCGGCGACCAGGTTGATGCGCACCGCGGGCTCGCCGGCGGCCGCGAGGTCCTTGCTGTGCACATCGGTGCACCACCCGCAGCCGTTGATCTGGCTGACGCGCAGCATCATCAGGTCCTGGGTCGCCTTGGGCAGCGTCGACTGGAGGATGACCATGCTGGTGTTGCCGAATCGCTTGGCGAACTTGGCGCCGAGTGCACTGCCGGTGAGGGTGAAACGGGGTTCCATGACGTCGTCCTTGCTGTCGTGATCGGTGAACGAACACAAGATGCCGCTCGCGCGATCGGCGTGACAGTGCGGAGAAGTGATGTGCGGCACAAGTATTCGGTGTCACAAACAGCGGCTGCCCGGCGTCGGGCTCGCCGCGATCCCGATGGACCGCGGCGAGCGTCGACCCGGCTCACCCGAAGGCGGTGCTGGATCAGGTGTCAGCGCGACATCGTCATGGGCTGTAGCAGGGGCTCGATCAGGGCCAATTGCCCCGTGAACTCAGCCGGGTCGAGGGCGGCGATGCGCAGCAGGATGTGTTCGGCGCCCGCGTCGATGTACCGATGCAGGTGCGCCGCAACGTGTTCGGCGGTGCCGGTCAGCAGGACCTGGATCGTTTCGACCGTCTCCACCGGCATCCGGTAGGTCGCCTGCGCGTAGCGGTCCAGCGCCGCCCGGCCCTCCTGTCCGTCGTCGCTGAGGTAGACGGTCGCGAAAAGTGCCGGGGTGATGGATGTTTCGGCGCGGCCGGCGGCGATCGCAGCAGACCGGACGGTGGCCAGGCCGTCGGCATAGGTGGTCACATCCGGCGGGTAGGGGAGCCAGCCGTCGTACCGCCGTCCGGTCCGGGCGAGCGCGGCGGGGGTGATACCGGTGGCCCAGATGGGCGGCCCGCCCGGCCGATGCGGCTGCGGGACGTCCGGCAACCAGTCGTAGTGGAGAACCTTGCCGTGGAACGGGTCGGTGTTCCCGGACCACAGCCGTCGCCACAGGTCTACGGTGTCGTCGAGCTGGGAGAAGCGGGTCCGGTAGTCCACGCCGACGAGGTCGAATTCGGCGCGGCTGAGGTCCGGGAAGCCCGCGCCCACGCCGAGGATCAGCCGGCCCGAGGCGAGCTGGTCCAGCGATGCGAGGGTGGCGGCGGCCTGTACCGGGTGCCGGTAGGCCGGCATCAGCGCAGCCGTCCCGAGGGTGATCCGTTCGGTTACCGCCGCCGCGGCCGCGAGGACCGTCAGGGGTTCGATCCGAGCGCGGCTCAGCGAATCGCCCAGCCACACCGAATCGAATCCCATCCCTTCGGCTGTCACCGCCAACTCGGCCAGGCTGCGGGCCGCGCCGCCGCGTTCCAACTGCGCGACGCCGCCGGGGAGGAGCAGGCCGTATCGAATGTCGTTCACGAGACCAGCGTGGGCCGAGGTGTGAGGGCCGGCAATTCCCCGCGGGGTATGGCGGGGTGCCGGTATCGCGGTCGCCGGACCCGACCGGCAACGATTCGGCGACATCGAATTGCCCCTCGTCGAATTCGATTATGCACGTTTGAATTTTCGACACAGAGGGTACGGCTGTCCATTTTCTGAGAACCGACCGCGCGGTATATGGATATTCCCACCGGTGAACGTACCGGTGTCCGGCGCTACGTTGTTTGAAGATTCAATGTTGTCCACCGGAAGGTCCGGTCATGAGCACAGACCACCGACCCGTCGAATTGTCGGCTCTGGCCGCGGCGTTGCATACCGAGCAGGACGGCTACCGAAAGTCGTTGCGCAACCGTCAATTGCAGATGATCGCGATCGGCGGAGTGATCGGCACCGGACTGTTCCTCGGTGCGGGTGGACGTCTCGCCGACGCAGGTCCAGGGCTTTTTCTGGTCTACGCGGTCTGCGGTGTCTTCGTCTTCTTCGTGCTGCGGGCGCTGGGGGAGCTGGTGCTGTACCGGCCGTCGTCCGGATCGTTCGTATCCTACGCACGCGAATTTTATGGCGAGAAACTCGCATTCGCCGTCGGCTGGATGTATTTCTTTCACTGGTGCATGACCGGCATCGTCGACATCACCGCGATCGCGACATATGTCCGATATTGGGGTGCGTTCGCGGTGGTGCCGCAGTGGGTGATCGCACTGGTGGCGCTGATCGCGGTGGTCGGCACGAATTTGATCTCGGTGCGGTGGTTCGGGGAACTCGAATTCTGGGTGGCGCTGGTGAAAGTCGTCGCCCTCATCGGATTTCTGATCGTGGGCACGGTCTTCCTCGCCGGCCGATTCGCCCTGCGGGGCGAGTCCACGGGGGTGAGCGTGATCGCGCATCACGGTGGCCTGTTCCCGACCGGCGTGCTGCCGCTCGTCACGGTCACCACGGGCGTCGTCTTCGCTTATGCGGCAGTGGAATTGGTCGGCATCGCCGCGGGGGAGACCGAGAATCCGCACGAGGTGATGCCGCGCGCCATCAACTCGGTCATCGCCCGCATCGGGGTGTTCTACGTCGGCTCACTCGTCCTGCTGGGACTGTTGCTGCCCTACACCGCCTTTCGTGACGGCGAGAGCCCGTTCGTGACGTTCTTCGCCCGCATCGGCGTCCCCGCCGCCGGGTCGATGATGAATCTGATCGTGCTCACCGCCGCGTTTTCCAGCCTCAACGCGGGCCTCTATTCCACCGGCCGCATCCTGCGGTCGATGTCGGCGAACGGCAGCGCCCCCGCCGTCGCCACCCGGATGTCGCGCACCGGCGTGCCCTATGTCGGCATCCTGGCCACCGGCGCGATCGCGCTGATCGGCGTCGGCCTCGACGCGGTGGTGCCGGACAAGGCATTCGAGATCGTCCTGAACGTCTCCGCTCTCGGCACGATCGTCTCGTGGATGGTGGTTCTGCTCTGCCAGCTGCGCCTGTGGCGCCGCTGGTGGGACGGCATCTCCCACCGCCCCGCCTACCGCATGATCGGCGCCCCCTACACCGGTTACGCGACCCTCGCCTTCCTGGCGGGCGTGATCGCCCTGATGGCGTGCAGCAGCGACCCGATCCAACGCTGGGCGGTCGTGGCGACGGTCTGCGCGATGGGCCCGGTGCTCGTCGGAGGATGGTTCCTGACGCGCCGAAAAGTGTTGCGCATAGCCGCCATTCGCCACGACCACACCGGACAGTTCCCGGTGGTCGCCGAACGCCCGTGGCCGGGGCGGCCGGCGGAGCCGGAAGTGATCGTGGAGGATCCGGGAGCGCGCGGGGGATGAGCGGCCGCAGGGCGGGCGGTTCCTCGACGGCATGGTCAGCGGGCGATGCCGTTCAGCGCGGCGACGTCCTCATCCGACAGTGAGAGCCCGGCCCCGGCGATGTTCTCGCGCAGATGAGCCGCGGACGACGTACCAGGGATGAGCAGAATGTTCGGTGCGCGCCGCAACAGCCAGGCCAGCGCCACCGGCAGCGGCGCGGCACCCACCCGGGTCGCGACCCGGGCGAGTGTCTCCGACTGCAGCGGTGTGAAGCCACCGAGCGGGAAGTACGGTACGTAGGCGATGTCGTCGGCGGCGAGCCGGTCGATGAGGTCGTCGTCGTGGCGATGGGCGAGGTTGTACATGTTCTGCACGCACACGATCGCCACGATGCTCCGCGCCTCGGCAACTTGATCCGCGGTGACGTTGCTGACTCCGAGATGGCGTATCAGACCGTCCTGCTGAAGGTCGGCGAGCGTCTCCAACGCCGCTGCGAGCGAGCCGGGCTGGGGGCCTGCGGCATCGCCCATGCGCAGGTTGACCAGGTCGAGCGTATCGACCCCGAGCGACCGCAGGTTCTGGTGCACCTGTTCGCGTAACTCTTCGGGACGCCGCGCCGTAGGCCAGCCGCCCTGCGCGTCGCGGCGCGCCCCGACCTTCGTGGCGATGTACACCGTGTCCGGGTAGGGGTGCAGCGCCTCGTGGATCAACTCGTTCGTCACATCAGGCCCGTATGCGGCACTGGTGTCGATGTGGGTGATACCGGCATCGACTGCCTCGCGCAGCACGGCCAGCGCGCCGTCGCGGTCGGTGGGCGGCCCCATGACCCCGGGGCCGGCGAGCTGCATGGCGCCGTAGCCGAATCGGGTGACAGTCGCGTCGCCGAGCATTCGGGTACCGCCGGGAAGGAGGGGTGCGTTCACGTGGTGCCTTTCGTCTCTTATCGGGAGGAGATGTCTCCGACCTCCTGGCACCATTGTTGGAGAGCTACTTCCTTTCGGGAAGTAGGCACTCGAAAGTGCGTAACTCTCCGATGAAAGGCGAGACCGGTGACAGCGAAGGTATTCGAGGGGGCTCGAAGCAGCGCGGAGTACAACGCATTCCTGGCGGCATGCCCCAGTCGTCAACTCCTCGATCGAATCTCCGACAAATGGGTTGTGCTGATTCTGTGCGCGTTGAGCGGGGATGCGGGCGCCGCGTCCGATCGGCCCGGTGTCTCGCGTGCCCCGGGAGCGATGCGTTACTCCGAACTGTCTCGCCTGCTGGTCGGAGTCAGCCAGAAGATGCTGACTCAAACCCTGCGGGCTCTCGAGCGTGATGGTCTGCTCACCCGCACGGTGACGCCGACCGTCCCGGTCACGGTCACCTACGAGCTCACCGAACTCGGCCTCTCACTCCATCACTTGACGCGCGGCCTCAGAGCCTGGGCACAGGACCACATGGGCGAGGTGTTGGCCCACCGCGAGAGCCACGACGCTCGCATCTCATGAGCGGACCGGACGATGGTGGTGCGTGAGCGGTGAACCGCCGTGCAGCGCAGGTCGATTCAGGACAGCAAAGTACAGTAAGCGCATCGACGGCGCCCGCGCATTGTCGGTCGTACTCGCAGTACGGCGCTTCCGTCGGTCGGTATCTCGAGATCTGTTGTTCACCAGCGACTTTGCGTCGGTGAGATTCGGGCGGAAGACTGCTCTACCCGTCGGCAGGTTTGCGCTGTGAATATTCAAAAGGCAATTTCTCTGACGGTTGCCGGGCCTGTCCGTAGATCGCCTCCGGCACCGAATGTGGGGCAGAGTCCCGGCGCTCTTCCCGAAAATCGTCTCTGCTGCGGCAAACGTCCGGGCGTGATGTCCGACGCCATTTCCATGTAGCCCTGCCCGGTAGTATTCGTGGCAATCGCGAATCTGTTCATCCGGGAAGGGAGCTTCGGCTCCGGGCGAAGGCGAAGACGCCGGCGCCGATCACAGCGGTGGAGGAGAGCGTATGGCGAAAACGAATGTGGCCGACCAATTCGTGCACGTTCTCGTGCAGGCCGGAGTGCGGCGGATCTACGGCGTGGTGGGGGACAGCCTCAATCCGATCGTCGACGCGGTACGCCGCACCCCGGACATCGAATGGGTGCACGTGCGCAACGAGGAGGCCGCCGCCTTCGCCGCGGCGGCGGAGGCGCAATTGACCGGCCGCCTGGCCGTCTGCGCGGGTAGCTGCGGCCCGGGCAACACGCATCTCATCCAGGGCCTCTACGACGCGCACCGCACCGGAGCGCCGGTGCTGGCGCTGGCCTCCCACATCCCCTCCGATCAGATCGGCACCCAGTTCTTCCAGGAAACCCATCCGGAACGGCTCTTCGTCGAATGCAGCGGGTACTGCGAAATGATCAGCCGTCCCGCGCAGATGCCGCGCATGCTGCGGATCGCGATCCAGCATGCGCTGGCTCGCCACGAGGTGTCGGTGGTGGTGCTGCCGGGCGACGTCGCGCAGCTCGACGCCGCGCATCCGACCGGCGAGACGAGCCTCGTCTCCGAACTGGGCCACGTCATGCCTGCCGCCGAAGCGGTGCGGGCGCTCGCCGACACCCTGAACGCGGCGCGCACCGTCACCCTGTTCTGCGGTGCGGGCGTGCGCGAGGCGCACGAGGAGGTGATGCGGCTCGCGGAACTGCTGCACGCACCCATCGGGCACAGCCTGCGCGGTAAGGAATGGATCCAGTTCGACAATCCCCACGACGTGGGAATGAGCGGTCTACTCGGCTACGGCGCCTGCTACAAGGCCATGCACGAGGCCGACCTGGTCGTGCTGGTCGGCACCGATTTTCCCTACGACGAATTCCTGCCGGGATCCAATACGGTGCAGATCGACCACGACGCCGCCCGCCTCGGCCGGCGCACGCCGCTGCAGCTGGCCGTGCACGGCGACGTCCGGGAAACGCTGCGGGCGGTCCTACCACTGCTGAGGCAGAAATCCGACCGCGAATTCCTGGACCGCATGCTCGGCGAGCACTACCGCCTGCTCGAGCAGGTCGTCGATGCCTACACCCGAAATGTGGCCGACCACACGCCGATTCACCCGGAATACGCCGCCGATATCCTCGACGAAGTCGCCTCCGACGACGCGATCTTCACCGTCGACACCGGCATGTGCAATGTGTGGGCGGCCCGCTATCTGACGCCGAACGGCCGCCGCCGGGTGATCGGGTCGTTCCTGCACGGCACGATGGCCAACGCCCTGCCGCATGCCATCGGCGCGCAATTCGCCTATCCGGACCGGCAGGTGATCTCGATGTCCGGCGACGGCGGGTTGGGCATGCTGATGGGTGAACTGCTCACCGTGGCGCTGCATCGGCTGCCGGTGAAGATCATCGTCTTCAACAATTCGTCGCTGGGTATGGTGCGGCTGGAGATGCTGGTGGACGGCCTGCCGAATTTCGAAACCGACCATGCCCCGGTCGATTTCGCCGCCGTGGCCCGCGCCGCGGGCATCCATGCCGTGCGAGTCACCGAACCGTCCGACATCCACGCCGCCCTCGCCGAGGCGCTGGCACATCCGGGCCCCGCGCTGGTCGACCTGGTCACCGATCCGAACGCCCTGTCCCTGCCGCCGCACATCACCGCGGCCCAGGTACGCGGCTTCGCGCTCGCAGCCAGCAAGATCGTGCTCACCGGCGGAGTGGGCCGCATGATCGACATGGCTCGATCGAATCTGCGCAACGTCCCACGATGAAAAGCATTGATTCCCGGTGAGTTTCGTGGTCGCCGGGCGAGCCCGACCCGACCGACCCTCACACGTACTGCGCGCGCAGCTTGCCCTTGACCAGCTTTCCCGTCGGTGTACGAGGCAATTCGTCCGCGAAGTCGAAGCTGCGCGGCACCTTGTAGTGGGCGATGCGCTCGCGCAGGAAATCGCGGAGTCGTTGCGCCAGTTCGGATCCCGGCTCCGCGCCGGGGGCGGGCTGGACGACCGCCTTCACCGATTCGCCCATCTCCTCGTCGGGCACACCGATCACCGCCACATCGAGGACGTCGGGGTGCAGGGCCAGGGCGTCCTCGATCTCCTGCGGGTAGATGTTCACCCCGCCGGAGATGATCATGAACGCCTTGCGGTCGGTCAGGAACAGGAACCCGTCGGCGTCGATGTAGCCGATATCGCCGGTGGTGGTCCAGGTCGGGTGATCCGGGTGAATCGCCTTCGCGGTCTTCTCCGGATCGTTGTGGTAGTCGAACGGGACTTCCTCGCGTTCGAAATAGATGGTGCCGATCTCACCGGCGGGCAACTCGCGCCCGTCGTCGTCGCAGATGCGAACCGCGCCCAAGCCCGCCGGCCCGACCGAACCGGGCTTGCGCAACCACTGCTCGCTGTCGATGAAGGTGGCGCCGTTTCCTTCGGTGGAGGCGTAGTACTCGTGCAGCACCGGCCCCCACCAGTCGATCATCGCCTGCTTCACCTGCACCGGACACGGTGCGGCGGCGTGGACGGCGACTCGCATACTCGAGACGTCGTAGCGGGCACGCACGCTCTCGTCGAGTTTCAGCATGCGCACGAACATCGTCGGCACCCACTGGCTGTGGGTGACGCGATAGCGTTCGATCGCGGCGAGCGCCTGTTCGGCGTCGAAGCGCTCCAGCACCACCACGGTTCCGCCGAGAGCGTGCACGACGCCGCCGAACCGCAACGGCGCGGCGTGATACAGCGGAGCCGGCGACAGGTACACCGTGTCGGTGTCGAATCCGTAGAGCGGGCCGAATACAGCGGTGTAGGTGTCACCCGGCGCATCGCCGACCTGACGGTCGGGCAACGGGTGTTTGATGCCCTTCGGGCGGCCGGTGGTGCCCGACGAATACAGCATGTCGGCGCCGCGCGGCTGATCCGGCAGCGGCTCCGAAGAGGACGCGGCCAGCGCCTTGTCGTACGAGTCGTATCCGGGAACAGTGCCGCCGAAGGCGAGCCGGATCCCGACCCCGGGCGTCTGCTCGACCACCCGCTCGGCCACATCCGCCAGCTCCGCCGACACGATGAGCGCCCGCGCGCCGCAATCGTCGACGATATAGCTGATCTCATCCGCCGACAGATGCCGGTTGACGGCCGTGATGTAAAGGCCGGATCGCAACGCCGCCCAGTAGACCTCGTACACCTCGAGCGTATTGCCCGACAGCAGCGCGACGTGATCGCCCCTCCGCAGGCCCGCGTCGTAGAGGTGACGCGCGAGGCGAACCGAGTTGTCCTCGAGCTCGCGGTAGGTCAGCGCCGCACCGCTCTCGGCCAGCACGACCGCCGGTTTATCAGGGAAACGATCCACATGCGCACCGGGGTACATCCTGCTCCTCCACAACACCGCCGACGGTCCGGACGCGACCGAAGGTCGAGAGGGACCTGCCTCGCCGCCGCGACACCGGCCCCGCCGAGACACCGTCCCGACGAGCGCGACGATAGCGGAAAGTGAACGAGGATTCGTGAGTTATCGCCAAACTTGTGAACCGCTCGAGAGCGCACGAACGCTCGTGTGCACGGCGCCGCCCGTGATCGTTCGCGCCGCCGGGACGGATGGGCCTTCCCCGCCGTGCGCGACGCCACTCGGTACCTGGTGCCCGCGGATCGGGCAGCATGCCGGGCGTGCCCATCCTTTTCGGGGCATAACAGGCCCGCCGAGATCTCGATATTCCGTACGTGAGTTCGGCGAGCGGGAGGTTCCTATGAAGATCGGGCGTATCGGCGTGCTGGCCGCCGGGGTGGCGATGGCGGCCACGACCGCGGTGGGTTTCGGTGTTGCGGCGCAGGCCGAACCGACCGGTGCCGATGTGGAGGTCTACACCTACTGTGGCGGGGCGCTGCCGGGCTTCCCGCCGCCGTTGCAGGTGATCGTCCGCAATATCGGCACCGCGACCGCGGAGAATGTGGCGGTCGACTACTGGACGCCGTTCGGTCCGTCCGGGTCCATCGTCAAACCCGCTCTGGCGCCGGGAGAAATCGCCAACTACACGGTCGGCACCGCGCGCACGCTGGAACTGATCACCGCCACGGTGACGAGTACGACGCCGGATACGAACCCCGGCAACAATTTCGTGGTCCAGCCGATGTTCTGCACGGGGTCGATGTAGCCGTGCCCTGCCGCGTCGCCGGCGGTGTCGACCGTACGGCGACACGGCGCAGGTTCGCGACCTGGTGGGCCGGCGGAGCCGCGGTAGCCGGTCCAGTTGGTGTGCGCCGTTCGGCAGCCGGTCGCGGTTCCGCGGCTGACCGGCTGGTCGGCCCCTCGGCTGTCGCCCTGTCTGTTGTCGCCGCGTCGCTTCGACGGTATGCCGGCGAACCCGCGCGTACCTCGGTAGTCGCTTAGGCTGAGCCGCAAGCGATGTCGACAAGGAGCTGCGACCGATGGCGAACCCGTACCAGCCCGGATATCCCGCACCGCAACCACCGGGCTGGGGTGTGCCGCCGAATTACCCTGGTGCTCAGCCATTCTCGCGGCCCACGGCTGCCGGTAAGCGCGCTGCCGTCGACGTCGTGGCGGGTATTGCCTTGGCGGCGGCGGCGATTCTCGCAGCCGCGCAGTCCATCTGGGGACTCGTCGTCTCGGGCGGAGGTTATTCCGTCTTCGAGTACGGCTCGAGTGCCGCGCTGATCCCGTTCTGG
The DNA here is from genome assembly GCF_001613505.1 of Nocardia mikamii NBRC 108933. Lineage (GTDB taxonomy): Bacteria > Actinomycetota > Actinomycetes > Mycobacteriales > Mycobacteriaceae > Nocardia > Nocardia mikamii. The sequence goes on along the minus strand of NZ_BDCM01000013.1, from coordinate 60,027 downwards.
GTGTGCGCGCTCGCCGCGCTGGTCGGCGGCACTCTGCTGGCGATTTCCGGTTCGGGATCCGTTCGGGTTCGCACCATCGCCGCGTTGGGCGGCGGCGCCTTGTTCGTCACGGTCACCCAGAACGTCGTGGTGGTCTGCATCGAGTCCTACGTTCGGTTGGCAGACAGAGGCAACTGGCTCGCGATACCCGCCGCCATCGCGATTCTCGCGGCAGTGGGAACCCTGATCGCGAGCAAACCGGGCGCCCCGGCGACCTCCGCGTCTCCGTCGGCGGTCCCCGGTTACCCCGGCGCCGCGTTTTACCCGGGGCCGGCGGTCTACCCCGCCGCCCAGCCCGGCTATCCGGCTCCCGTAGTACCTGCGGTCCCCGGGTCTGCGTCACCCATTCCCGCGCCTCACGGCTGGCCCTCGCATCCGGGCGCCGCTGTTCCCGGCTATCCGGGCGTCCCCGCACCGGCTTACCCTGGGGCGCCGGGCTACCAGCCTCTTCCGTCGGGTGCCCAGGAAGATTCGAACGCCGCCCACCCGCACCCGGTCGCCGGCGCGCCGTCGGGCCACGTCCATCAGCCCGCCGCGCCGGCCCACGGTGCGGCCGATCCGCAACCGGGTTACCCCTCCTCACCGGAGCAGCGCGGTGGCCCGGAATCGACCTCGGCTCCCACCCCCCATGCGGGCCCCAGTGGCGCGCCGCCGTCGGAACCGCATCTGCCTCCACAGTGAAGCGGAACTGGGTTCCGGGGGAGATGTGGCCATCCGATGTGGGGGCACCGATCGGCTGGACCCGGTAGTAGACACGGGCAGACCGAATACCGCCGCAGCGATGCTGAACCAGTCGTGCAAACCTCTGCGAAACACGCCGTTTTCGCGCATCACCGCGGAGGTTGCACGAAAGGTTCGGCCGAGTAGGTGGCGAACCTGCGCACACGGAAACGGGTGCGCAGATCGTCGACTTACCTTGCCCTGCCAGGGCGCTAACTCCGATAGCGGAACAGGATTCGGCCCCTGGTCAAGTCGTAGGGACTGAGCTCGACCAGGACTCGGTCGTCCGGGAGGATCTTGATGTAGTTCATCCGGACCTTGCCGGACAGGTGGGCGAGGACTTTGTGCCCGTTGGGCAGCTCCACCGTGAATGTCGCATTGCGCAGGCATTCCACGACGTGCCCCTGAACTTCGATCGCTCCCTTCTTCATCGCCACACCAACTCCAGGGCGCTGTTCGACCGCTCGGCGCCGATGCCTTCGAACAGGGCGGTCGCCGCCGCGTTGGATTCGTCGATTTCGGCCGACGCCCAAGCCTTTCCGGCGCGGTGCAGTGAGCCCAGCGCCCGCCCCAGCAGGGCGCGAGCGATGCCGCGCCGGTGCGACTCGGCGCGAACCGCGATCAGGCCGATGCGCGGTAGCCGCGTCGGTTGCGTCACCCGGCACAGCCCCGCGTAGCGGCCGGCCTGGGCCGCCACCACGTAGTTCGCGGGGTCGATCGGTGGGGAGATCACCTCGGCCGGCATGGTCTGCCAACCGGCGGCGGCCTCGACTTCGGCGCGTATGGTGCGGTCCAGTTCGCGCAGTGAATGCGCCTCGGCCGCACCGAAATTCAGGATATCGATACCCGGCGGCGGTGCCGAATCGAGTCCCGTGATCGCCGGATCGGTGGGAACCCGGTATTCCCATTCGCGCCGCCGGGTCACGAGACCCGCCCGGCGCCATTGCGCGCTCAGCTCCAGGTCGGTCTCGTCGACCACCGTGTAGAGCGGTGTGGGCAGGTCGGCCAGCATGGCGGTGGCGAGCCGATCGAAGGCGTCGGCCTGCCAGGAGTCGATGCTGAGAAACAGTCGCCCATCGGGCCGCGGCGATGCTTCGCCACGACCGACCACGCGGTCGCCGGTCAGCGCATGCCACTGCCGGTCCGCGATGCGCGTCACCATGAGTTCGGAAGAATGCATTGTCGTCCCCTCTCGGGATCGCTCGGACGAGCACTCCCGATGACGACGTGCGTCAAACGTCCGATCGTGAGAACGGGGAGCGCCCAAGGAATGCCGTGAAAATGGGACTCACCCCCTCGCGTGATCAGGTCGGACCGCGGAAGATTAACAACTCGAACAGCGCGGGGCCACTCTATTTTTCGGGCGCGCCCGCCGGTGACCGCGCCTGGTCACGTGTCGCGCGGCGTGACGAGCGCCTGTTCCAGACCGCCGAGAAGGCCGGTCAGGGTCGCTCGCTCGGCGGGGGAGAGCGCGCTGACGAGGTCGGCCTCGTGCTCGAGGAGCTGACGCACGGTGGCTTCGATCATCCTGTGACCGGCTTCGGTGAGCCGGACCGCGACCGCCCGGTGCGACACCGACGATGGTGATCGTTCCACCAGCCCGGCCTGCTCCGCGCGGGCGGTGGCGGGAATGGCGCAGGAATTGGGGCCGGACCTCGACCTGGTGGTCAACATGGCGGGTGGCAACACCGATTCGGGACGGCCCGGCGGCTCGATCGTCACTATCGGGTCCACCGGCGCCGAGTACGCCGCGACCTCCTACGGTGCGGCGAAAGCGGCACTGGCGGCGTGGACGCCCCCCGCCCGTGAATGAGCTTGCATGATCGTGCATAATCATCACATGGCGGATACCTCGAGTGGGCCCGTGGTGCGGGTCGCGGTAGCTGGTGCGAGCGGATACGCGGGCGGTGAGGTCCTGCGTGTGCTGCTGGGGCATCCGGAGTACCGAGCCGGGCGCCTCGAGATCGGGGCGCTGACCGCGGGATCCAATGCCGGCACCAAGCTGGCGCAGTCGCAGCCGCATCTGCTGCCGCTGGCCGATCGGGTGCTCGAGGCGACCACCGCGGAGGTGCTGGCCGGGCACGACGTGGTGTTCCTCGGGCTGCCGCACGGACAGTCCGCGGCCATCGCGCAGCAGTTGCCGGAGTCCACGGTGATCATCGACTGCGGCGCCGACTTCCGGCTCACCGATCCGGAGGACTGGGAGACCTACTACGGGTCCCCGCATGCCGGCAGCTGGCCCTACGGTCTGCCGGAACTGCCCGGCGCGCGGGAACAGCTGCGCGGGGCCACCCGCATCGCGGTCCCGGGCTGCTATCCGACGGTGTCGAGTCTGGCCCTGGCCCCGGCGGTCGGCGCGAGCATCGTCGAACCGGATGTGACCGTGGTCGCGGTGAGCGGCACCTCGGGCGCGGGCCGCAAACTCGATGTGGGTTTGCTGGGTTCGGAGGTGATGGGCTCGGTCCGCGCGTACAACATCGCCGGGGCGCACCGGCACACCCCCGAGATCGCGCAGAACCTGAAGGCCGCGGCCGCGGCCACCGGCGCCGAGATCGGCGCCGTCACAGTCTCTTTCACGCCGGTGCTGGCCCCGATGCCGCGTGGCATCCTGGCCACCTGCACCGCGCGCCTGCGCCCCGACGCCGCGGGTGCGGTGGCCGATCCGGCCGCCGTCCGCGCGGTCTACGACAAGGCCTACGGCGACGAACCGTTCATTCACCTGCTGCCCGAAGGCGTACTGCCGCAGACGGGTTCGGTGGTCGGCTCCAACGCCATCACCCTGCAGGTCGCCGTCGACACCGCCGCTCGCACGCTGGTGGTGATCGGCGCGATCGACAATCTCACCAAGGGCACCGCGGGCGCCGCGGTGCAATCGATGAATCTCGCTCTCGGTCTCGACGAGACCGCCGGACTTTCCACCGTAGGAGTGGCACCGTGACCGACACCGATATCGCCGGCGGCAAACTGGTCCGCACCCAGGGTGTGACCGCACCGCTCGGATACCGGGCCGCCGGCATCGCAGCCGGCATCAAGGCCAGCGGAAAGCTCGATCTGGCACTGGTTTTCAACGAGGGGCCCGACTATGCCGCGGCGGGTGTGTTCACCCGCAACAAGGTGAAGGCCGCACCGGTGCTGTGGTCGCAGCAGGTGCTCACCAGCGGCCGTCTGCGCGCGGTGATCCTCAATTCCGGCGGCGCCAACGCCTGCACCGGGCCGGGCGGATTCCAGGACACTCATGCGACGGCCGAGGAATTGGCGAAAGCGTTGAGCAACTGGGGAACCGAGACCGGTGCGGGCGAAATCGCGGTCTGCTCGACCGGTTTGATCGGCGACCGGCTGCCGATGGACAAGCTGCTGCCCGGTGTGACCGAGATCGTGCACGAGATGGCGGGCGGCCTGTCCGGCGGCACCGATGCCGCGCATGCCATCATGACCACCGACACCGTGCCCAAACAGGCCGCGTTCCACCACGCCGACAAATGGAACGTCGGCGCGATGGCCAAGGGAGCGGGCATGCTCGCCCCGTCGCTGGCCACCATGCTCGTGGTGGTCACCACCGACGCCGCCGCCACCCCGCAACAGCTGGACACGGCGCTGCGCAACGCGACCCGGCTGACCTTCGACCGGCTCGACGTCGACGGTTCCTGCTCGACAAACGACACCGTGTTGCTGCTGGCCAACGGCGCCAGCGGCGTCGCCCCGAGCCAGGAGGAACTCGACGCCGCGGTGCTGGCGGTCTGCGACGACCTCGCCGCGCAGCTGATGGCCGACGCCGAAGGCGTCACCAAGCGCGTCGAGATCACCGTCACCGGGGCGGTGAGCGAGGACGAGGCGCTGATCGCCGCCCGCGCGGTCGCCCGTGATTCGCTGGTCAAGACCGCATTCTTCGGTTCCGACCCGAACTGGGGCCGGGTGCTGGCCGCGGTGGGCATCGCCCCCATCGAATTGGATCCCGATCGGGTCACCGTGTCGTTCAACGGAAATCCGGTGTGCGTCAACGGAACCGGCGCTCCCGGCGCGCGTGGGGTGGATCTGTCCGGGCCCGATATCGCGGTGCTGGTGGAACTGGGGCTCGGCGAGGGCACCGCCACCGTGCGCACCACCGACCTCTCGCACGGCTACGTCGAAGAGAATTCGGCCTACAGCTCATGACCACCGAAGCGACACCGGAGGTGCCGGTGACCACTCAGGATCTGTCGGCACTGGACAAGGCGCACGTCCTGGCGGGTGCGTTGCCGTGGCTGCAGAAGTTCCGCGACAAGATCGTGGTCGTCAAATACGGCGGCAACGCCATGATCGACGACACCCTCAAACACGCTTTCGCCGCCGATATGGCGTTCCTGCGCACCGTCGGTGTGCATCCGGTGGTGGTGCACGGGGGCGGCCCGCAGATCAGCGCCATGCTGAAGAAGCTGGGGTTGCAGGGCGAATTCCGCGGCGGTTTCCGCGTCACCACTCCCGAGGTGATGGATGTGGTGCGGATGGTGCTGTTCGGTCAGGTCGGCCGCGAACTGGTCGGGCTGATCAACGCGCACGGCCCGTACGCCGTCGGTATCTCCGGTGAGGACGCGCGGCTGTTCACCGCCACTCGCCGCACCGTCACCGTCGACGGCGAGCAGACCGATATCGGCCTGGTCGGCGACGTCACCGCGGTCAATCCGGACGCGGTGCTGGATCTTGTTCGCGCCGGGCGCATTCCGGTGGTGTCGACCATCGCGCCCGACGCCGACGGCGTGGTGCACAACATCAACGCCGATACCGCCGCGGCGGCGCTGGCCCAGGGCATCGGCGCGGAGAAACTCGTGGTGCTCACCGATGTCGAAGGCCTGTACACGAATTGGCCCGACCGCTCGTCGCTGACCACCCATATCGACACCGGCGCCCTGGCCGCCCTGCTGCCGAGCCTGGACGCGGGCATGGTGCCGAAGATGGAGGCCTGCCTGCGCGCCGTCCAGGCCGGTGTCCCGACCGCGCACGTGATCGACGGCCGGGTGCCGCATGCGGTACTGCTGGAACTGTTCACCGGGGAAGGTATCGGAACGATGGTGACCCCACCCGAGACGGCAGGAACGACACACTCATGAGCGACAACGTCACGAGCACGGAGCAATTGCAGCAGCGGTGGTCGTCCGCGCTGATGAACAACTACGGCACCCCGAAGGTGGCGCTGGTGCGCGGCTCGGGCGCGGTCGTGTACGACGCCGAGGGCAACCGCTACGTCGACTTCCTCGGTGGTATCGCGGTCAACAGCCTGGGGCACGCCCATCCGGCGATTCTGGAGGCCGTCACCCAGCAACTCGGCACCCTCGGCCACGTCTCGAATCTGTATGTCAGCGAACCGGTTCTGGAACTGGCCGAGAAGTTGCTCGCGCATTTCGGCGACGGCAACGGCCCGTTCGGTCAGGGCCCGGAGGAGGCAGCCGGCGTAACCACGGAGGGCCCCCGATCGGGCCGCATCGGACACGGCCGGGCGTTCTTCTGCAATTCGGGCACCGAGGCCAACGAGGCGGCGTTCAAGATCGCGCGGCTCACCGGACGGCCCAAGATCGTCGCGTGCGACGAGGCCTTCCACGGCCGCACCATGGGCGCGCTCGCGCTGACCGGGCAGCCGTCGAAGCGGGCGCCGTTCGAACCGATGCCGCCCGGTGTCGTGCACGTGCCCTACGGCGACGCCGCGGCGCTGGCCGCCGCGGTGGATTCCGACACCGCCGCGGTCTTCCTCGAGCCGATCATGGGGGAGAGCGGCGTGGTCGTCCCGCCGCTGGACTATCTCGCCGAAGCCCGGCGGATCACCTCCGAGCACGGCGCGCTGCTGATCCTCGACGAGGTGCAGACCGGAATCTGTCGCACCGGACCGTTTTTCGCGCATCACGCCGCGGGCATCGTGCCCGATGTGATGACGCTGGCCAAGGGGCTCGGTGGCGGCCTGCCCATCGGCGCGGTGCTGGCGCAGGGCCCGGTGGCGGAGCTGCTCACTCCCGGACTGCATGGCACCACCTTCGGTGGCAATCCGGTCAGCGCCGCCGCGGCGCTGGCGGTGCTGCGGACCATCGACGAGCAGGGGCTGGCCGCGCATGTCGAATCGGTCGGCAAGACGCTGATCGACGGCATCGAAGAACTCGGCCACCCGCTGATCGACCACGTGCGCGGCGCGGGGTTGCTCATCGGAATTCAACTGACCCAGGATGTTTCGGCGAAAGTCGAGGCGGCCGCGCGCGCGGCCGGCTATCTGATCAATCCGCCGAAGCCGAATGTGATCCGGTTGGCCCCGCCGCTGATCCTGACCGAGGCACAAGCGGAGGGCTTCCTCGCCGACCTGCCCGGCATCCTCGACGCGGCTTCCCAGGAGAGTGAGTGACCATGGTGCGGCATTTCCTGCGCGACGACGACGTCACGCCCGCTGAACAGGCCGAAATCCTCGCGCTGGCAGCGGAATTGAAGGCGGCGCCGATTTCCCGGCGGCCGCTGGAGGGGCCGCGCGGCGTGGGCGTGATCTTCGAGAAGAACTCCACGCGCACCCGATTCTCCTTCGAGATGGGCATCGCGCAACTCGGCGGGCACGCCGTGGTCGTCGACGGCCGCGACACCCAGCTGGGCCGTGAGGAAACCCTCGCCGATACGGGCCGGGTGCTCTCGCGCTATGTCGACGCCGTCGTCTGGCGGACCTTCGAGCAGCATCGGCTCGACGAGATGGCCTCGGCGGCAACGGTTCCGGTGGTGAACGCGCTGTCCAACGAATTCCATCCGTGCCAGGTGCTGGCCGATCTGCTGACCTTGCGGGAGCACAAGGGCGAGCTGGCCGGTCGCAAACTCACCTACTTCGGCGACGGGGCGAACAATATGGCGCATTCGTTGCTGCTGGGCGGCGTCACCGCCGGGCTGGACGTCACCATCGCCGCGCCGGAGGGTTTCCAGCCCTACGACTGGGTGCTCGAGGCCGCACGCAAGCGGGCCGCCGAAACCGGCGCCACGATCACCCTGACCGACGATCCCGTCGCGGCGGCCACCGGCGCCGATGCCCTGGTCACCGATACCTGGACCTCGATGGGGCAGGAGAACGACGGCCTCGACCGGGTCGGCCCGTTCCGCCCGTTCCAGCTGAACACCGAGCTGCTCGCCCACGCCGCCTCGGATGTTGTTGTGCTGCATTGTCTTCCGGCGCATCGCGGCGAGGAGATCACCGACGAGGTGCTCGACGGTCCGCACAGTGTGGTGTGGGACGAGGCCGAGAATCGGCTGCACGCGCAGAAGGCGCTGCTGGTGTGGTTGCTGGAGCGACGATCGGGCGGTGCGGCGTGAGCACGGCGAGAGCGAACGGGTCGGGCGCCGGATCGGAGGGTCCGCGCACCGGCCCGGCCATCGCGCGCACCCGCGCCGGGCGCCAGCAGCGCATCGTGGAACTGTTGTCCGCCAACGCGGTTCGCAGCCAGACCGAGTTGGCGGCCCTGCTCGCCGACGAGGGCATCGAAACCACCCAGGCCACGCTGTCGCGCGATCTGGACGAGCTCGGCGCGGTGAAGCTGCGCGCGGCCGACGGTGGCGCCGGAATCTACGTCGTCCCCGAGGACGGCAGTCCCGTGCGTGGTGTCACCGGTGGTACGACCCGGCTCTCGAAACTGCTCGGCGACCTGCTGGTCTCCACCGATCACAGCGGTAACCTCGCGGTCCTGCGCACGCCGCCGGGCGCCGCGCATTTCCTGGCCAGCGCGCTCGACCGCGCGGCCCTGCCCGAAGTGGTCGGCACCATCGCGGGCGACGACACCATCGCGGTGATCGCCCGCGAACCCATGACGGGTGCGGAACTGGCCGCGAAGATCGAACGCCTGGCGTAGAGGCCCGATTCCGCGCCGGATCGTTTCCGACGCGAAGGGGTTGGGCCTGCAGCGGACTCGCCGGCCGGTCGTTTACCCGCGCGTGGCGAAGGACGCCGACGGGCCGGCAGTCCGGCCGCGACCGGCGCCGGGGCTCGACAGCCGTGATCGCGGGTCATGGGGTTCGCGTCCCGCAGACCGCTCGAGGTCGACCCCGAGCGTGTGATCGTCGTATTCGACGGCGCCGTCGGTCATTCGGGCGGGGCCGCTCCCGGTCGGGTACGTCCCAGCTTCCCGGTCGGATATGTCCAGCTGAGGGGTGCGGATTACGTTCCGGGCCGACGTTGCGTCCGGCCGGCAGATCGGCCCGGCGAGGACGCCTCCGTCGGCTCGGTCAGTCCGAGGGCCGCTCGAAGTGCCGCCCTCCCGCGTTCGGCGGCGCGGGGATCCTCCAGCAGTTGTATTTCCTGGTTGACCGCCATCGTGATTCCGATGACGGTGGTGACCAGCTCGTCGGCCGGACGATGAGGCCCATCCGATTCCGCCTGGTACGCAAGGATTTCGGATTCCAGCGCTGCGCGGGCGCTTGTCACGTACGCGCGCAGACGCTCGCGCAGCACTCCGGGCCGGCCGTCGAGTTCGGTGGATGCCGCGGTGACGAAACAGCCTCCCGGAAACGGGCATTCGGCCAGATAGCCGATCCAGTTGTCGATCAGGCGGGTCAGCCGTTCGGTGCCCGGCGGTAACCCGTCCAGCGGGGTGATCACCGCCGCTCGAAAGATCTTCCCGGCCTGCTCCACCGCGCTCAGTTGCAACTGTTCCCGCGATCCGAAGGGCCCCACGACCCCGGCCTTGCTCATATCCAGACTCTCGGCGAGCGATCCGATGGTCACCCCCTCCACGCCGATCAGCGAGGCCTGTTCGACCGCGACCGAGATGATGCGCTCCCGGGTGTGCGCGGCGTCCGCGGCGGAACGGCGAGGTGACATGAGCCCAGCATAGCGTCCGATCGTTCGCTATAGTCATTTAGCGAACGCTCGTACGCTAAAAGATGAAAGGTGTTGTCATGAGCGAACTTCTGCGACTGGACGCGATGGCTCTGGCCCTGATCGGCCACGACGTGGTCACACTCGACGACGCGGACCTCACCGCCCCGACGCCGTGCGCGGGATGGAATGTCGCCGATCTGATCACCCATATGAACGAGCGGCACGAGGCGGTCAACGCCACCGTGCTCGAGACCTCGGTCGGCGGCGTGGACGATCCGCGCGCAGAGTTCGCGCAGATCACGGCGCGCTGGATCGCCGCGATGGAACGCTCCGGCGAGGTGGTCGTGTTGCCGCGGTCCGGTCCGCTGCCCACCGAACACGTGCTCGGTGTCCATCTGGTGGACATGCTCACCCACCGCTGGGACCTCGCCCGGGCCCTGCGCCGTCCCTGCCCGGTGCCGGCGCGATTGCTGACCGCGGCCCTGCCCATCGCGCGCTCGATCACCGCGCCCGGCAGTCCGCTCAACGGCCCGGGCGGCGCCTATCGCCCTCGGCTGGCCGAGGACGAATCCCGCCCGCCGCTGGACGCTCTCGTCGCCCTCCTCGGCCGCGATCCGGACTGGTGCGGGTGAGCGTGCGGCGCTACGGCTTTCGGGCGACCGCGCCCCAGCAGTTGACCTGCTTGTCGAGCCAGGACGGGGGTTCGATGCCGGGGCGCCAGCGGTTGACCGCGACTACGCCGGGATCCAGCAGTTCGAGGCCGTCGAAGAAGGCGGCGAATTCGTCGCGGGTGCGAGCCTGCGCGTAGACGGCGCTGCGGCGGTACATCTCGAGCGCCCGGTCCATCCCTTCCGGGTCCAGATCGGCGGTGATGTGGGATGCGATCACGAACGAGCCGGGCGCGAGGTTGTCGAGCAGGGTCTTCAGCACGCCGGCCGGATTCTGGTCGGCGGACAGGAAATGCAGCACCGCGACCAGGCTCAGCGCCACCGGACTGGCCAGATCGAGGGTGTCGCGCAATTCCGGTGCGGACAGGATCGCCTCGGGATCGGTGAGGTCGGCCTGGATGTAGGCGGTGCGGCCCTCGGGCGATCCCGCGAGCAGGGCGCGCGCGTGAGCCAGCACCACCGGGTCGTTGTCGGCGTACACCACGCGGGCCTCCGGCGCCCGTTCCTGCGCCACCTGGTGCAGATTGGGTTCGGTCGGGATGCCGGTGCCGATGTCGAGGAACTGTTTCACCCCCGCGTCGGCGAGGACGTCGACGGCGCGATGCATGAACTGCCGGTTGTGCCGGGCCGCGATCCGCACCGTCGGAAAGCCCTCCATGACCTGCTCGAGGGCGCGGCGGTCGACTTCGTAGTTGTCCTTGCCGCCCAATGCGTAGTCGTAGATGCGGGCACTGCTGGGCGCCTCGGCATCGGAGGTCGCACTGGTGTCGGATGCGGTCATCACAGTCCTGTCGGCACGGGATCGTCTCGCTCGGATGATATGCGAAACCAAGCACTCGTGCACGGATTCCCGGGCCGACCGGAACATGTTGGCGATCAATGGGATTGGCGGATCCGGACGCGCCGGTTCGCCGATTTCGCGCGACATTACGGACCTGCGGCCCGAATCGGACGGATCAGCCGGCGACCACGGGGGCGAGCACCTCCTCGCACCACTGCCGGAAACCGGTGGGGGAGTAGGACTCCGGTGTGCGCGGCGTGTCGTAGAGGCCGTCCTCGACCGCGGCCGACATATCCACCAGGCCCTGTGCCCAGGCCGCGCTCATCCCGTGCGCCGTCAGCGACGCCGCGTAGTCGGGCGCCGGCACCTGCTGGTAGCCGATCGAGCGGCCGAGCACCTCGGACATGATGCGTGCCATCTCGTTGTGCGACAGATCTTCCGGACCGCGGATCTCCACGCTGTCCTGTCCGGTCCAGGAGTCGTCGAGCAGCAGCCGTGCCGCGACGGCCGCGATATCCCGGGTGGCGCAGGTGGGTGCGCGGAGATCGCCGGAGACGGTGCCGAAGAAGGTGCCCATGTTCCGGATCGGATCGACCTGCCGGAGCATATTTTCCATGAATCCGGGCGGGCACAACGACCGATAATGCACCCCGCTGCTCTCGATCAGCGCGTCCATGGCGAAGATTGCCGAAATCTGGCCCGCCTTACGGCCGTTGGTGCGGCCGAGGCTCGAGACGGCGACGACGCGGCCGATGCTGTCGAGCGACTCGCACAGCGGCGTCACGAATTCCAGGACGTGCCCGGGGACGCTGGGCGCCGACGGATTCGGCGGCACCAGCCAGAACACGGTGTCGGCGCCCTTCACCGCGGCGGCGACGACCTCGCGGTCGGCGGTCGAACCCTGCACCACTTCGACCCGCTCGCGGATGTGCGGGGCCAGGCGCGCCGGGTCTCGGGCGATCACCCGGATCGGCTGATCGCTGTCGGCGACGAGGTCGAGGACCTGGTGGCCGATACTGCCTGTAGGTGTGGTGACGACGATCATGAGCTACTCCTGAACGAGTGCGACGTAAGTAAACTACACCGTACCGTTTACTTTGACGGAAGGGAAGACCGTATGGCGAGGCGTGGCGATCGACTGCGCGAACACATCCTGTGGACAGCCAAGGACGTCTTCCTCGAGGTCGGGTTCGAGCGGACGTCGATGGATGTGCTGGCCGCGCGCGCCGAAACCTCGAAGCGCACCCTGTACGCGCATTTCGAGAACAAGGACGCGCTGTTCCTCGCCGTCGTCGACTTCGTGCGGGGTCTGCATCTGACCCGCCTGGGGACTCCCGAGGACTACGGTGACGACCGCCTGGACGCGGTGACCGGATATTGCGTGGGATTCCTGTGGTCGGTGGTGTGGGTCCAGTCGGTGCGGACCTGCCGGCTGGTGATCGCCGAGGCGGAGCGGGTGCCGGCGGCCGCCGCCGACTTCTACGACGCCATCTTCGCGACCACGCGGCGCAACCTCACGGCCTTCGTCGCGGCGCAGTGGCGGTTGCCCGAATCCGAGGCGCAAGCCGCGGTGGACGAGATCTTCTCTCTCGCAATCCATCCCCGCTTCACCGCGGTCCTGTTCGGCGTCGAGGACGCGCCGGACGAGTGGCCCGAACGGCGACCGGGTCCCGCCGATCCCGACTACGAGCGGATTCGCCGGATCGTCACCGGTGTTCTCGGCGAGGTCTGACGCGCCGGCTCCGCGAACCTGTCGGTGCCCGTTCCTAGGGTGTGCGCATGGCACTGACCTTCGAGCGGTATTGCGATGAGATCGTGGCCCAGACCGAGATGCTGCGTGCCGCGCTCGCGCACGCCGACACCGCGGTTCCCGTGCCGAGCTGCCCGGGCTGGACCGTGGGGCAGCTGGGACGTCACCTCGGTGGCGCGCAGCGGTGGGCGCGGGCGGCGGTCGCCGGGCGGGTGCGAGAACCGTTGCCGGAGGACGACTTCGCGTTCCGGGATCTGTCCGGGTATCTGGACGAGGACCCCGAAGAACTGCGCGGCTGGCTCGTCGAGGGTGCCGCGGATCTGTCCGCCGAACTCCGCCGGGCCGGGCCCGGCCTCGAACTCTGGACCCCGGTGCCGGTCGTGCCGACGACGGACTTCTACGCCCGCCGCTTCACCCATGAAACGCTGATCCATCGGGCGGACGCCACGCTCGCTCTGGGTGCCGACTATCGCGCCGCGCCGGACGTGGCCGCGGACGCCATCGACGAATGGCTGGAACTGGCCTCGCTGCCGGTCATGTTCGACTACAAACCCGAATCCCGGGAACTGCTCGGCCCCGGCCGCACCCTGCACTTCCATGCCACCGACACGCCCGAGGACCTCCACGCCGAATGGATCGTCGATCTCACCGGCGACACCATCGGCTGGCGGCGAGCCCACGAGCGGGCCGCGGTCGCGGTTCGCGGACCTCTCACCGAACTCCTGCTGGTGATCTACCGTCGTCGGGTGGTCGAGGACGCCGAGATCGAGATTCTGGGCGATCGGGGACTGCTCGACTTCTGGCTCGACCGGGTCAGCTTCGGATGAGAGCCGGGCTCGCGCCACTCGAAACGCGAGCCCGGCAGCGCTTCCTCCGGCTCAGGCCAGCGGGTACTGTCCGGGCGGGTAGCTCCCGCCGAGGCCGCCACCCGGCGTGCCCGCGCCGCCCGCGCCGATCAGGTCGGAGATGAGGGTGATCACCGACTGGCCGACCGACAGCACATCGGATCCGATCGTGCCGAAATAACCCGCAAACGTGGAGAGCATGGGTCCGCCTTTCCAGGGGCATCCGAGGCCGTTCGCTATCAGGGTGACATATCGGTGATACCCGGTGGCGGCAATCTCATTGACGCACAGAGGTTTCGGGGTGAATGTCCGTAGTTGTCCGATCCGTCGGGCGGGCCGGCGGGGGCGCCGGGGTGCTCGGGCGGTGGTATGCCCACCCCCGGTTATGAATGGGATTGCATCATCATGCATAATCATTTGCAGTTGATGTGAGCCGTCCGAGGGCGGGTAGCGGCGGCACATCGCACCGGTGACATCGCGCACCCCCTACGCAAACGCACGAACCTGAGGAGCATCAGATATGGCCGATCGCGTCGTACTCGCCTATTCCGGCGGGTTGGACACCTCCGTTGCCATCAGCTGGATCGGCAAGGAGACCGGGGCCGAGGTGGTCGCCGTCGCGATCGATCTGGGCCAGGGCGGCGAGGATATGAACGTGGTGCGCCAGCGCGCACTGGACTGCGGCGCGGTCGAGGCCATCGTGGTCGACGCCCGCGACGAATTCGCCGACGAGTACTGCCTGCCGACCGTGCAGGCCAACGCCCTCTACATGGGCCGCTACCCGCTGGTCTCCGCGATCAGCCGCCCGCTGATCGTCAAGCATCTGGTCGAGGCCGCCGAATATCACGGCGCCACCACCGTCGCCCACGGCTGCACCGGTAAGGGCAACGACCAGGTCCGCTTCGAGGTCGGCATCGGCGCGCTCGCGCCCGATCTGAACGTCATCGCCCCCGTGCGCGACTACGCCTGGACCCGCGAGAAGGCCATCGCGTTCGCCGAGGAGAACGCGCTGCCGATCACGGTGAGCAAGAAGTCGCCGTTCTCGATCGACCAGAACCTGTGGGGCCGCGCGGTCGAGACCGGTTTCCTCGAGGATCTGTGGAATGCGCCGACCAAGGACGTCTACGACTACACCGTCGACCCGACCGTCAACTTCGAGGCGCCCGACGAACTGATCGTCACCTTCGACAAGGGTGTGCCGATCGCGATCGACGGCCGGCCGGTCAGCGTGCTCGAGGCCATCACCGAACTCAACAAGCGTGCCGGTCGCCAGGGCGTGGGCCGGCTGGATATGGTCGAGGACCGCCTCGTCGGCATCAAGAGCCGCGAGATCTACGAGGCGCCGGGCGCGATCGCGCTGATCACCGCGCACCAGGAACTCGAGGCCGTCACCGTCGAGCGCGAACTCGGCCGCTACAAGCGGCAGGTCGAGCAGCGCTGGGGCGAGCTGGTCTACGACGGCCTGTGGTTCTCCCCGCTCAAGCGGGCCCTGGACGCCTTCGTGCGCGATACCCAGCAGCACGTCTCCGGTGAGGTGCGGATGGTGCTGCACGGCGGCAACGTCGTCGTCAACGGCCGCCGCAGCGAGGAGTCGCTCTACGACTTCAATCTGGCCACCTACGACGAGGGCGACAGCTTCGACCAGTCGCTGGCCAAGGGCTTCGTCCAGATCCACGGCCTGTCCTCCAAGGTCGCCGCGCGCCGGGACCTGTCCAAGAAGTAGGAAACCGGCAGTTTCGGCTGGGCCGCGCGCCCGGCCGGCAGCCTGCGTGCCGGTCGTTGCCGGTCGGCCGCGCGGAGGCCCGTGCGCTCGGTCCTCGATCGCTCGATGGCCGCGCCGCAGAGGCCGCAGGTGTGCCACGATCAGGCCCCCTGACGCGGCAAGGTCTCCGAGCGCAACGCGAGTGGTGGACGCAGAAGGTTCGTGAGCGGGCGCCGGCCGTGCAGCACAGGCCGACGGATCCGATGGACGTGCGGCGCGCGGGAATGCGTCGCGGTAGGCGATCGTCTCCGCCATTCGGGTTCACCTCCGGCGGGCAGCCGGCACGGTTCGGCTGTGCGCACTCCTCGCGCCGAGTGCGTGCACGCCTGGTGCGGAGTCCGGAGCCGCACCTGGTGCGGAGTAGCCTGCCACCGGGTGACACCGCACGACCGCAGGGTGCGCATCGTGTAGGAGGCGACGCAGCCCCAACGGGAGGAGATGTCCGTGCGCAGTGACGACGACAGCTGGGATATCACCGAAAGTGTCGGCGCGACCGCCCTCGGTGTGGCCGCGATGCGGGCCGCCGAGACCCGGCGCCCCGATGCGCTGTTCCGTGATCCCTACGCCGCGCGTCTGGTCGAGGCCGCCGGTTCGGGCTGGAGCCACATCATGCGCGCTCAGATCGGGGCGGCATCGGGCGATGCCGATCCCGCGGGGAGCGAAGGCACGGCAGACGCCAGCGACGACGGTTCCGGTGCGGACGGCCCGTGCGGAACCGAGGGCAGACCCGTCTACAGCTCGCTGGCGGCGATGCTCATCGCTCGCACGGTCTACTTCGATGAATACTTCGCTGCCGCCTCCGCCGCCGGCATCCGGCAGGTCGTGATTCTCGCCAGCGGACTCGATGCCCGCGCTTACCGGCTCGAATGGCCTTCCGGCACTGTGGTTTTCGAGATCGACCAGCCGAAGGTGCTGGAGTTCAAGAACTCCGTGCTCGCCGATGAGCAACCCGCCGTCGACCGGCGCGCGATCGGTGTGGATCTGCGCCAGGACTGGCCGAAGGAGCTGTGGGACAACGGTTTCGATCCCACCGCACCGACCGCCTGGCTGGCGGAGGGACTGCTGCGCTACCTGCCCGGCGAGGCACAGGACCGGCTGTTCGGTGATATCGCGGCGCTCAGCGCGCCCGGCAGCCGGATCGCCCTGAACATCGGGCGCGGGCGAAGCGAGGATTCGCCCGCCCTGCAAGCGATGCGGGAGCGCCGCAAGCGACTGCTCGCCGAGGCCGGGATCACGTTGAACCTCGAAGAACTCTGGTACCCGTGGGAGGGCCGTACCGACCCGCGCGACTGGTTCACCGCGCACGGCTGGGCCGTGACGACCGGCGATCCGGTCGCCGTCCTGTCCGACCACGGCCGTGAGCAGCCCGAGGCCGCTCGCGCCGAACTGGATCGCCACATTCTGATGACCGCCACACGAGGAGACGAGAACCGATGAGCCAAGCCACCAACGAGGGCGCGTTGTGGGGTGGGCGTTTCGCCTCCGGCCCCGCCGCCGCCATGGCGGCGCTGAGCAAATCGACCCATTTCGACTGGGCGCTGGCGCCCTACGATATTCGCGCGTCCAAGGCGCACGCTCGGGTGCTGCACAAGGCCGGACTGCTGTCGGAGGCCGATCTGGCGGGCATGCTGGACGGGCTCGACCGGCTCGCGGCCGATGTCGCCTCCGGCGCGTTCACCCCGGCCGAATCCGACGAGGACGTGCACGGCGCGCTCGAACGCGGTCTGATCGATCGGGTCGGCGCCGAACTCGGCGGCCGGTTGCGTGCGGGACGTTCGCGCAACGATCAGGTGGCCACCCTGTTCCGCATGTGGTTGCGTGATGCGGTGCGCCGCATCGCCTTCGGCGTGCTCGAGGTCGTCGACGCCCTGGTCGAGCAGGCCGCGGCGCATCCGGACGCGGTGATGCCCGGCAAGACCCACCTGCAGGCGGCCCAGCCGGTGCTGCTGGCCCATCAGTTGCTCGCCCACGCGCACCCGCTCCTGCGCGATGTGGACCGGCTGCGCGACTTCGACAAGCGCGCGGCGATCTCCCCGTACGGTTCGGGCGCACTCGCCGGTTCGTCGCTGGGCCTCGATCCCGAAGCGATCGCCGCCGATCTGGATTTCGATGCCGCCGCGGCCAATTCGATCGATGCGACCTCCGCGCGCGACTTCGCCGCCGAGGCCGCCTTCGTCCTCGCGATGATCGCTGTCGATCTGTCGCGCATGGCGGAGGAGATCATCATCTGGAGCACACCGGAATTCGGCTACATCACCCTCGCCGATGCCTGGTCGACCGGATCGTCGATCATGCCGCAGAAGAAGAACCCCGACGTGTCGGAGCTGACCCGCGGTAAGGCCGGGCGCCTGATCGGCAACCTCACCGGTCTGCTGGCCACGCTCAAGGCGCAACCGCTGGCCTACAACCGGGATCTGCAGGAGGACAAGGAGCCGCTGTTCGATTCGGTGGCACAGCTGGAACTTCTGCTGCCCGCCATCGCCGGTCTGGTCTCCACCCTGACCTTCTACACCGAGCGGATGGCCGAATTGGCGCCCGCCGGATACACCCTGGCCACCGATATCGCGGAATGGCTGGTGCGCCAAGGCGTTCCGTTCCGCGTGGCGCACGAGGCGGCGGGTGCGTGCGTGCGCGCCGCCGAGACACGTGGCGTCGGCCTGGACGAGTTGACCGATGCCGAGTTCGCCGCCGTGGACCCGGCCCTGACGCCGCAGGTGCGCGAGGTGCTCACGGTGCAGGGCTCGATCGCCTCACGCAACTCCCGCGGTGGTACCGCCGGCGTGCGGGTCGCCGAACAGCTGGGCGAGGTCCGCACCACAGCCGCCGAAGCCCGCACCTGGCTGAGCTGAACCGGCGGACGGGGCCTGCCCTGTCGACACGGGCGGGTAATTCGGGCGTCGCGCCCGATATCGTGCGCGCATGATGTTCCTCTTTCTCGGATTGGCCATCGTGACCGAGGTGTCGGCGACGGTGTCGCTGAAGCTGTCCGAGGGATTCACCAAGCTGGTGCCCTCGATCGTCGTGGTGGTCGGCTATGTGGCGGCGTTCGTCTTCCTGTCGCAGGCTCTGAAGCGGGGGATGTCGGTCGGCGTCGCCTACGGGGTGTGGTCGGCGATCGGGGTGGCGCTGGTCGCCACGATCGGCGTGCTGTTTCTCGACGAGCCGCTCTCGGCGGTGCAGATCGGCGGCATCGCGCTCCTGATCGCCGGGGTGCTGGCGCTGGAACTGGGAGGCGCGCACTGACGCGTTCGGCTGCGCGGTACCCAGGCCGATCCGGTCGCCGGACTGCCCGAGGCCGAGTTGCATGTCTGGTACGAGCAGCCCAGCGCAGGCGGGCCTGCTGTTCCGACCGGCATCGAGCTGCCCGCGGACGCCGAGATCTACCTATGCGGCGGCACCGGCTTCCCGCGGGCGGCACGGGCGCAGCTGACGGCCGCCGGTGTCGCCGACGAGCAGGTCCACTTCGTACTGTTCGCCCCCCGACGACTGGTTGCTGGATCTGTGAGCCGGCTCAGCGGCCGGTGCGCGCCGTAGCCAGGACCCCGTGCAGCCACGGCGTGAAATCCGCTGGGGCGGAAGCGATATCGGCGTCGAGCCGATTCGGATCAGCCCAGCGCAGCGCGGCTACTTCGGCCGGGTCGGGATGTTCGGGCACGCCGGTGAACTCACCGATCAGTACGTGATCCCATTCGTCCTCGACCCGCCCGGTCGCGGGGTCGTCGGCCCGGTAGCGATAGACCCCGACCTCACGCAGTTCCGCGCCGATCCGCAGTTCCTCGCCCAGCCGGACGGTGGCGGCCTCGACGAGGGACTGGCCCGGCCCCGGGTGTCCGCAACAGGTGTTGGACCAGCGCAGCGGGAACCGGGTCTTGACCGCGGCCCGCTGCTGCAGCAGCACCCGCCCGTCCGGTCCGAACAGCAGCACCGAGAACGCGCGGTGCAGCCGTCCGGGCGCGGTGTGCGCGTCGGACACCGGGCAGATTCCGGTCGCGCGGCCCTGCTCGTCGACCAGTTCGACGGGCAGGGACTCGCGGTCGACCCTGCTGTCGGTGGAGGTGGTGTGGGTGCCGGTCACCGCCCTACCTTATCGGCGGCGAAAACGCGGCGCCGCCTGCCGCACCCGCACCCCGTCCATGCGCAACCTGTGATCGCGGATGGGGCCGATCACAACGGGGCCGCAGTAGGCTGTCGATGTGGCAGGCTCGACCCGCACGCAGGGGGCGTGAAGGTGTGAGCGCAGGGCACAAGGGCTGGGAGTGGTTGTGAAATTCGATACGAGAATCCTGACGGGACCGGCGCGGCGGTTGATGGCGACCGCGCAGAACGGTCTCGAGGTCATCCGTTTCGGCGGCCTCGCCCACGATGTGGAGTCTTCGCCCTTCGAGGTCACCGAGCGCAAGCGGATGTACCGGCTGCGCCACTACTTTCCCGACGATCCGGCCCCGGACCGGCCCGTCGCGCTGCTGGTGCCACCGCTGATGGTCAATGCCGACATCTACGACGTCAACGCCGAGGGCGGCGCCGTCGGCATCCTGCATCGCGCCGGAATCGATTGCTGGGTACTGGATTTCGGCTCACCGGCCACCGAGGAAGGTGGCTGGCAGCGCGATCTGGCCGACCATGTCCTCGCCCTGTCGAGCGCGATCGACACGGTCAACGAACTGACCGGCCGCGGCGTGCACCTGATGGGGTACTCGCAGGGCGGCATGTTCGCCTACCAGGCCACCGCGTTCCGCTACGGCAAGGGCGTGCAGAGCATCGTCACCTTCGGCAGCCCGGTCGACATCGTGGCGGGCCTGCCGTTCGGGCTGCCCTACGGGCTGGTGTCGGAGGTGGCCGATTTCGTCGCCGACCACGTCCTGACCCGCCTGCCCATCACCGATGCCATGGTGCGCGTCGGCTTCCAGTTGCTCGACCCGGTGAAGACCGCGAAGGCCCGCATCGACTTCCTGCGCCAGCTGCACGACCGAGAGGCGTTGCTGCCCAAGGAACGTCAGCGCCGCTTCCTCGAACACGACGGCTGGGTGGGCTACTCCGGACCGGCGGCCGCCGATCTGCTCAAGCAGTTCGTCGCGCACAACCGGATGATGTCCGGCGGCTTCGTCATTCGTGATCAGCCGATCTCGCTGGCCGAACTCAAATGCCCCATCCTCGCCTTCGTGGGTGAGGTCGACGATATCGGCCAACCGGCCGCGGTGCGCGGCATCGTGCGTGCGGCGCCGAACGCCGAGGTCTACGAGGCCACGCTGGTGGCAGGGCATTTCGGCCTGGTGGCGGGCAGTACCGCCACCAACCAGACCTGGCCGCTGGTGCGCGACTGGGTGAACTGGCTGGGCGGGCACGCCGACCTGCCCGAACAGATCGCGCCCATGCACGAGCACGTCGCCGCCGACCGCCAGTCCACCGCCGCCACTCGGGTCGTGCACACCGCGGCCACCCTGGCCGAAGCCGGCGCCGGAATCGGCGCGGCATTCGGCAGCCTGGCCGGAAACGCGCTGCGCGGATCGAAGGAGCTGACGGGGGAGGCCGCCCGGGCGCTGCCCCGGCTGACCCGGCTCGGCATGATCCAGCCGCACACCCGGATCTCGCTGGGCCGTCTGCTGGCCGAACAACAGCGCAGCGCGCCGATGCAGGACCTGTTCCTCTTCGACGACCGAGTGCACACCCACGCCGCGGTCGGCGCCCGCATCGACAATGTGGTGCGCGGGCTGATCTCGGCCGGCGTACGCCCCGGCACCCGTGTCGGGGTGCTGATGGAAACCCGGCCGAGTGCGCTGGCCTCGGTCGCGGCGCTCTCGCGCATCGGGGCGGTGGCGGTGCTGCTGGCCCCGGGCAGCGAGACGACGCGGGCGGTCGAATCGACGGGGACCACCGTGATCGTGGCCGATCCGGAGAATTTCCGGGCCGCGGCCGCCGCGGGGATCCGGGTTCTGGTGCTCGGTGGCGGCAATGCCCGCACGCTCGACATTCCGGACGGCGCCGACGTGGTCGACCTGGAGCAGGTCGACCCCGCGGCGGTGGCGCTGCCGGGCTGGTTCCGCCCCGATCCCGGGCTGGCGCGCGAACTGGCATTCATCCTGGTCACCGGTACCGGCGACAAACTCGATCTGAAGTACATCACCAACCACCGGTGGGCGCTGTCCGCCTTCGGCACCGCGACGGCGGCCGACCTGGACCGGCGCGATACGGTGTATTGCCTTGCGCCGCTGCATCATTCGTCGGGGCTGCTGGTGAGCCTGGGTGGCGCGGTCGCCGGTGGCAGCCGGATCGCGCTGGCCCGGTCGCTGGATCCGCCCAGCTTCGCCGCGGAGGTCCATCGCTACGGGGTCACGGTGGTCACCTACACCTGGACCATGCTGCGCGACATTCTCGATGCCGAAACCTTCCCCGCCGGCCACTCGCATCCGATCCGGCTGTTCATCGGTTCCGGTATGCCCGCCGGTCTGTGGCGGCGCACCACGGAACGGTTCGCCCCCGCGCGGGTGCTGGAGTTCTATGCCTCCATCGAGGGGGATGTGGTGCTCGCGAACGTGGCGGGCGTGAAGATCGGCTGCAAGGGCCGCCCGGTGCCGGGCACGGCGAAGGTGGAACTGATCTCCTACGATCCGATCGCCGAGCAGATCGTCACCGACACAAGAGGTTTCGCGCGTCGCGCCGCCGACAACGAGGTGGGCCTGCTGATCGGGCGGGCGGCCGACACCGTCGACATCTCCCGCGGCGGACTGCGCGGGGTCTTCAGCGCCGGTGACGCCTGGATGCCGACGGAGAATCTGTTCCGCCGTGACAGCGACGGCGACTACTGGCTGATGGACCGTCGCGACACCGTCATCGCCACCGCGCGGGGACCGGTCTACACCCAGCCGATCGTGGACGCGCTCAACGACATCGCCGCCGTCGACATGGAGGTCGCGTTCGGCCACCGCACCCCGAGCACCACGCTCGCGGTCGCCGTGGTGAGCGTGCGCGCGGGCCACCGCCTGGAACCCGCCGACGTCACCGAGGGCCTGCGCGCCCTCGACCCCGCCCAGCGACCCGATGTCGTTCAGGTGGTGGAAGAGATTGCCCGCAGCTCCAGCTTCCGTCCCGCCACCCACGCGGTGCGGTCGGCCCTTCGCCTCGAACCGAACGAGAACACCTGGTACTACAACCGGGAAGCGGAAGGCTACGAGGTGCTCACCCCGGAGGTCGCGGCGGCGCTGCTGAAATAGACGTCACGGGGCGGCAGCGGGCGCGTGCAGCGCCCGCTTCGGTCCGGCAGACGGCCGGCTCCCCTCGTTTTTCGAGGCGCTGCGCTCACACCGCGAAAGCCGTGACCGTCTCGATCACCCGCGCGACCTGCCGATCGTTCAGATCCGGCCACAGCGGCAGGCGCAGCAGGGTCGCCGAGAAGTCGTCGGTGCGCGGGCAGGGGACCGTGGTGCGGCCCAGTTTCTGCCCGGCCGGGCTGGAGTGCAGCGGCACGTAGTGGAACGGGGCCGAAATGCCTTGTTCGCGAAGGTATCCGATCAACGCGTCGCGGGCGTCCTCGGTCGGAGTGCGCAGGTAGTACAGATGCGCGGTGTGCTCGCGATCCTGCGGGACCTGCATCAGCCGCACGTCGTTGCGCGCGGCCCACTCCGGCAGTGCGGCGGCGTAGGCGTTCCACACCCGCAGGCGGCCGGCCTGGATCCGGTCGAATTCGGCCAGTTGCGCATCGAGCACCGCGGCATTCAACTCACTGGGAAGATAACTCGATCCGATGTCCTGCCAGGAGTACTTGTCGACCGCCCCGCGCAGGAACCGGGCGCGGTCGGTGCCCTTCTCGCGGATGATCTCGGCGCGCCCCATGAGGATCTCGTCGGTGAGCAGGATGGCCCCGCCCTCACCGCAGTGCACGTTCTTGGTGTCGTGGAAGCTGAGTGCGCCGACGGTGCCGATCGTGCCCAGCGGCCGCCCGCGCCACCGGCCGCCGAGGCCGTGCGCGGTGTCCTCGACGATGGCCAGGCCGTGCGTCTCGGAAATCTCGAGCAGCCGGTCCATATCGGCGCCGACGCCGCCGTAGTGGATGACCACGATCGCCTTGGTCCGCTCGGTGACCGCCGCGGCCACCGACTCCGGGTCGAGGTTGCCGCGCTCGTCGATATCGGCGAAGACGCAGGTGGCCCCACGCATCGCGACCGCGGTGGCGGTGGAGGTGAAGGCGAAACTGGGGACGATCACCTCGTCGTCGGGACCCAGTTCGAGCAGCAGCCCGGCCATCTCCAGAGCGTGGGTGCACGAGGTGGTCAGCAGGGCGTGCGGGGCGCCGGTGATGGCGCGCAATTTCGCCGTCGCCGCCGCGGTGAACGGCCCGTCACCGTGACTGTGGTCGGAGGCCAGGACGGCGGCCAGATTGGTCAGCTCGGCCTGGGCGCGGTAGGGACGGCTGAAGAGGATGCGGTCAGTGCTCACCCGGATCGTGTCCCCCGATTGCTGCGGCCGTGGTCGGAACCCGCGCCTCGGCGTGCGGACGCGGTGTCGGGGAATCTACCGTCAGATACAGCGGTTTGCCCACCAGCACGTGCAACGCCACACCCAGATACTCCGCGATCAGGCCGAGCGAGAACAGGATCGCGCCCGAGACCAGCAGCAGCACCACGATGATCGAGGCCCAGCCCTCGGGGTCGTGACCGTTGCCGAACAGGGCGTTCCAGATCACCACCGCGGCCATCACGGCACCACCGGCGGCCAGGGTGACGCCCAGCATGCTCACCAGGCGCAGGCCGCGAGTTCCGCTGCACAGCACCATCTTCCAGAACAGCGAGAACAACCGGCGGTAGTTGTAACCGGACTCTTCGCGGCCCTCCGCGCGCAGCACCACCGGCGCCTGCGCGGTGTTGTCCACCACCCAGGTCAGCGCCACATCCAGATAGACCCCGTTGGAGGCGACCTCGGCCAGCTGACGGCCGATGTCGCCGCGGATCAGCCGGTAGCTTTCGAAGCGGGTGGAATCGGGGAAGGCGAAGACCGTCGCCAGTACCACCTTGGCCCCGCGCGAGGTGAGGTTGCGCAGGAGGCCGTGCGGGCGGGTGTTGGTCGGCTTCGAATAGACCAGATCAGCGCGCTGGGCGAGCGCGGTGTCGAGGAAGGTGCCGATGAATCCCGGATCGTGTTGTCCGTCTTCGTCCATCGTGACGATCCACTCGCCGCGGGCGGCGGCCATCCCGGCGATGGTGGCCGCGTCCTGTCCGAAGTTGCGACTCAGCCAGATGACCCGCACCTGCGGATATTCGGCGGCCAGCCGCTGCAGCACGACGTCGGAACGGTCGGGGCCGTGGTCGTGGACCAGCACGATCTCCTCGACCGCGAAATGGTTGCCCTCCGGCGTCGCCGAGGACTGCGACACGGCGTGTAGTTCGGCGACCAGGCCGGCGATGGTCTGCTCCCCGCGATACACCGGGATCACCACCGAGACCGCATGCACCCGCTCGCCGCCGCCGGTGACCGGGAGGTGAACATCCGGTGTCGGAGCCTGCCCGGCGGCAGGGGGATGTGCGGTTGCGGACGGAATCGGCATCAGCTGGTTCGACTTTCGATGACGGTGCGCACCGGAACTCCTCGCCTGTATCCAGAGCCCGAATCGGGGTGAACTCTAACACGCTGCTGGTCACCGGCTTCGGCTCCGCGAGTGGGCGGTGGTTTCCGGGTGCGGTGACCGTGAGCGCGCGGGCGGGTAGGGTCTGTCAATCGTGGTGGAAAGTGCAGTGTCGACGACGGCGCTCGCGGAGCCCGGGGAGGATCGGCGCGATGTCGCCGTCGATGATGGGCGGCCTGCCGCTCCCCGGCCCGAGCAGAGTGCCGCGGGGCATCCGCGGCGGATCGTGTTCCGATGGGGAGCGATCACCGCACTCGGAGTAATTGCGGGATATATCGCGGTGCTGCTCGCCAACGCGCGGCACTTCTACACCGACGACACCGAGTCCCAGTACACACCGCTGTGGGTGATGCTCGGCCGGCATCTGCGCGAGGGCCATCTGCCGCTGATGGTGCCCGAACAATGGATGACCGGGAACTACACCATGGAAGAGGCGGGCCTGTTCAATCCGCCGCAACTGCTGATCGATCTGATCGCGCCCTCGGTGGACAATCTCGCGCTGCTGGCGACGGTCGTCAAACTGGTCTTCTCGATCGTCGCCGCACTCGGCGTGTACCGGGTCTGCCTGGTTTACGGCAGTCGCGCGTCCTGGGCTGCCGTGGCGGGCATCGCCTTTCCGCTCTCGGGCTGGTTCCTGTTCTTCGACGAGGCAAGCTGGGTCACCGCGCTGACCGGCACCGCCTGGATGCTGCACGCCTGGGCCAGTGCCGTGCGCTATGCCCGCGGCCCGGCCGGTGATCGGTCGCGCTACGGCGGCACCCGCGGCTACGGGCCGATACCGTTGTTCGTCTTCCTGTACCTGGCGATTTCGGTCGAATACGTCTTTCCGGCCGTCGAGGCGGCGCTGATGCTGGTGGCCGTCGCGGTAGGGGAGATCGTCGTCCAACGCGCCTGGCGGCCGGTGCTGCGGGTGGCGGTGGTCGCCGCCGCGGCCGGTATGGCCGGTTTGATGACGTATCTGCCGAGCATGCTGTCCGCGACGGTGAGCTGGCGGGGCAATTCCCAGATCAACAACGACCGGTTCCTGACGGTGCCGTGGTCGGAATCGCTGAACGCCAGCCTGCCGTCGGCGATGCCGGCGTTCACCTCGTGGTGGGGATATGTGCAGCCGCTGCCGGTCACCTATATCGCGTGGTTCCTGATCCCGGCGCTGGCATTCGTCGACTGGAACGGCGCGCGCCGGGTCTGGCGGGAACTGATCTCGGTGGCGCTGTTCGCCATCATGTTCCTGATGTGGACGGCGGGACCGGGGACGGTCGGCCCGCTGCGCTGGCCGGCGCGGGTGCTGCCGATGGTGGCGGTCGGCCTGCTGATCCTGGTCTGCGTACTGCTGGGCCGGTTCGGCACCGTGCGCGACCGGCGCCCGCGCGCGGTGGCGGCGGCGGTGCTGATCGGATTGCTCTGGGTGCGAACGTTTTCCGCCGACCCGCACGACATCTGGTGGCATGTGCTCTCCGCGCTCGCGGTCGCGGCGCTGGGCGCCGGCGTGGTGTGGCTGTGGGCGCGGCGCGGAAGCGGGGCGGCCGCACTGGCAACCGCCGTCGCCATGCTCCCGATCGCCTACCTGCAGGTGTATCTGGTGCAGCCGACGCCGATGGGCTGGAATCTGCCCGTGCACCGCTCCGAGGCGGAAGCGGCGTTCCCGGCCTTCGACGGCGTCACCATCCAGCTCGGCGACCGCGGGCTGCTGCAGCCGGAGGACAAGAGCCTGCGGGGCGCCTACGGATCGCTGGTGTTCGGCAACTTCGCCAAGGACGTGCATCGCAACTACGTCAACGGCTACACACCCAACGGGCACTACTGGTTCGGCGAGATGCTGTGCATGCGCTGGGATTCCAGCGTCTGTCCGGACTCGTTCCGGCGGCTGTTCACCCCCGAGCCGTCCACCGGGGTCGCCCCGGTGGACCTGATGAAACTCGACCGGGTGGTCCTGCAGCGTGCCATGTACCCGGAGCTGGGCAACCAGCCCGCGCCGCCGGGCTGGAAGTGGGTCGACTATCCGGGCCACGAACGCTACATCTGGGTACTCGAGCGTGAGCAGGGCCTGGTTTCCACGCTCGACGGCCGCATCGCCGACGCGCACGACGTGCAGGCGAGCTCGCTGTCGGAATCGGACCGCACCAGCCGGGTACGCGTGAGCTCACCCGACGGCGGGCGTGTGGTCCTCGCGCGGCTGAACTGGCCCGGCTATCGCGCC
This sequence comes from Nocardia mikamii NBRC 108933, assembly GCF_001613505.1. GTDB lineage: Bacteria > Actinomycetota > Actinomycetes > Mycobacteriales > Mycobacteriaceae > Nocardia > Nocardia mikamii. The sequence continues at coordinate 32,852 of NZ_BDCM01000013.1, read as the reverse complement.
ACGCTGGACGGGCACGATCTGCCGATTCGCGAGGTGGCGAAATCGATTGTCGCCGTGGATATTCCGGCTGGAACCCGCGATGCCACGCTGGAGGTCTCCTGGGAGCCGCCGGGGTGGCGCATCGGTGTCGCCGCCGCGGCCGGCGGCCTGGTGCTGCTGGCGGTGATGCAGTGGCTGTACCTGCGTTCCCGGCGGCGTCCCGGCGAATCCGGCGAACCGGTAGAGCAGGAAGCCGCGGGCGCGATCTCGTGAGCGTCGGTGCGGACGGAGCGGCCGCGGCGCGGGTGGCGGGGGAGCCGGACACCCCGCCGCCGGGCCTGCTGCTGCGACTGATCCGCCGCCAGGAGATCGCCTTCGCCGCGGTCGGCGCGGCCAACACGCTGCTGGGCATGGGGCTGACGGTGATGTGGCTGAAACTGCTGCCCGGCGGCTGGCCGCCCGCGGTGGCGGTGGCGCTGGCCTACTCGATCAGCATCGTGTTCGCCTTCTTCGCCCATCGCACCCTGGTCTTCCGGGTGCGCGGTCACCTGCTCGCCGATTTCGCGCGATTCGTCGCGGTCAACTCGGGCGGGCTGATACTGAACATGGCGGGAGTGCAACTGGCGGTCGGGGTGTTCGACCTGCCGGAGACTCCCGCGACGGTCGTGGTGATGGGGCTGGTGGCGGTGCTCAGCTTCTTCGGGCATCGGCACATCTCGTTCCGGCGGGCGGCCCGGCCCGCGGATCATGTCGACGGGTAGGTTGTCGGATATGGCGGAGCAAACCCTGGACCCGACGTTGTTGAGCCTGCTGGCCTGTCCGGAGGACAAGGGGCCGTTGTCGCTGGTCCGCGACGCGGACGGCAACAGCGTGCTCTACAACCCGCGCCTGCGCCGCGCCTACCCGGTCGACAACGGGATCCCGGTGCTGCTGGTGGACGAGGCCCGTGCGGTCGGCGACGCCGAGCACGAGGCCTTCACCGCCCAGGGCTGAGCGCGTCCGGCCGGCGGTGTATCAGCCGCCGGCGATCGGCAGCTCGCCCGTCAGATAGCGCTGCATCGTCGGCCCGACCGCCGCGGCCAGCTCGTCCAGCGGCATGGACGCCACGGGTTCGACCTGCAGAATTTTGCGCGCCACCAGCAGTCCGATCATCTGCGACGCGGCGAGTACCACTCGCGTCGTGCCGGTGCCCGGTGGCGAATCCACCTTCTCCCGAACGTCTTTCAGGGCGACCTCCAGCAGGAAGCTGCGCGCCAGCGCGGCATCCCCGCCCGCGAGGATGCCCCGGAAGGCCGCGACCGCGTGCTCTCCCACCGAGGAATCCCACGCGCCGACCACGGTCCGGACCACGGTCTCGCCCAGCCGGTCGAGTTCGGCGGCCCGGATCGGCCCGCGGATCACCTCCGGATCGATCGGCAGATTCAATGCGGCGGAGAACAATTGCTGTTTGGTGCCGAAGTAGTGATGTACCAGCGCGGGATCGACTCCCGCCGCGCCCGCGATCGAGCGGATCGACGCCTTGTCGAATCCGACCTCGGCGAAGCGGGTGCGCGCCGCGCCCAGAATCGCTTCCCGCGTACCGGATTCGCCGGCCCGCCGCCCGCTACGCCCGCTCACCCGATCGGTCACGTCGCTCATGCTGCTCCTTCCGCGGCAGCAGCGCGGCGCCGCCTGGTGACGCCGCGCTGCCGCCTCGGCGCCCGACCGCTCACGGCGTGCGCCGGCGAAGGGTGGCGGCGCCCAAAGCCAGTGCGACAGCGGCGAATGCGGCGACGATGCCCAGATCTCGCCACATCGCGGCGGTCGCACCCGGATGCCGGGAGACCTCCTGCAGCGCGTCGACCGCATAGCTGAGCGGCAGCACGTCGCTGATGATCTCCAGCCAGCGCGGCAGTTGATCGCGCGGGACCAGCAGGCCGCAGAGGAAGAACTGCGGGCCCACCACCAGCGGCATGAACTGCACGGCCTGGAATTCGGTGCGCGCGAAGGCACTGGCCAACAGGCCCAGCGCCACACCCAGCACCGCGTCGACCACGGCGATCAGCAGTACCAGCCAGGCGCTGCCCGCGGCCTGTAATCCCAGCAACCAGAAGGAGACCAGGCACGCCAGGCCCGCCTGCGCCGCCGCGGCGACGGAGAACGCGGTGCCGTATCCGCCCAGCAGATCCAGCTTCGACAGCGGTGTCGTCATCAGCCGCTCCAGCGTGCCCGAGGTCCGCTCGCGCTGCATGGCGATCGCGGTGATCAGGAACATCACGATGAAGGGCAGGATGCCCAGCATGCTGATCCCGACGCGGTCGAACAGCGACGGCACGCCGGGCATCGTCGGCGTCTCGTGATAGACGAAATACAACAGTGCCATGAGCAGCGTCGGCACCAGCAGCAGCATGGCGACGGTGCGCCGGTCCGCGCGCAACTGACGCAGGATGCGCGCCGAGGTCGCGGTGTAGCAGCGCAGCGGCCGGCGCGACGGCGGGGCGAATGTCGTTGTCATCGCGGCTGTCCCATCGTGATGAGGGCGAGAAATGCGTTCTCCAAACTGGTTTCGCCGGTGTCGGCGCGCAGTTTGTCGGGGGTGAGCTGGGCCAGGAGGTGGCCGTCGCGCATGAGCAGGAGCTGGTCGCAGTGCTCGGCCTCGTCCATGACGTGACTCGACACCACGAGTGTGCGGCCCTGACCGGCGAGTTCGTGGAACTGCTTCCACAGCTCGGCCCGCAGCACAGGATCCAGTCCCACGGTCGGTTCGTCGAGGACCAGCAGTTCCGGATCGGCGACCAGCGCACACGCCAGCGACACCCGCGTCCGCTGTCCGCCGGAGAGTTGATTGCCCCGGTGGCGGCTGTGCGGGGTCATGCCGACCTGGTCGATCGCCGCGTGCACCGCTTTCGCGTCGCGGCCGTAGAGCGCCGCGAAATAGGAGACGTTCTCCAGCACGCTGAGGTCGTCGTAGATGCTCGGCGCCTGCGTGACGTACCCGATACGGGACCGCAGACCACGGCTGCCGGCTTCCTCGCCGAGTACCCGCACGCTGCCGGCCTGGATCAGCTGGGTGCCGACGATGCCGCGCATCAGGGTGGTCTTGCCGCAGCCGGAGGGGCCGAGCAGGCCGGTGATGCTGCCCATCGGGACGGTCAGCGAAATATCGTGCAGCACTTCATGTCCCCCGCGCCGCACCCGCAGGTGCTCGACGGTGATCGCCGGGGACGAATCGGAGTTCGCCACGGTCCACCTCTCAGCTCGCACGACCGGCGAGATTATTCACCGAGCGTTGAATTCATTGTGTGTTGAATTCTGCCCCGGGTGCGGTTGCGGCGCAAGCCTCGCGGCGGAACCGGATATGTCGATCACGGTCCGGGAAGATGATCGTGACCGGTTCGATACCGCTCGTGAGCGGGCGCGGGTTGGTATCGTTATGCGGGATCACGGCGTATTCGTCGACATTCGGGGAGTTGGATTCGCGCGACGAATGGTGCAGCGCGGCACGGCCTGATCGGTTCTCTCGGTCGCCATCGGGGCGCAGTGTGAAAGTGATTGGCGCATGACGCACGAACACCCGCTTTCTCCACCCGGCTCCGCCGCACCGTCCGGTCCCGCCTTCGTCGGGCGCGGCGACGACGTCGACACCCTCCGCCGGCTCCTCGGTGAGCAGTCGATCCGATTGCTGACCCTGATCGGCCGCGCCGGCGTCGGGAAGTCCCGCTTGGCGCGAGAAGTGCTGTGGCACAGCGAGTTTCGCGACCAGCTGATCGGCTTCCTGGATGCCGCGCCCGGTGCCGTGACGGTCGAGCCGCGGCAGGTGGCGTCCGCGTTCTCCGAGCTCGCGGCGGTGATCGGCGACGAGGCGCGAATCGTCCTGCTGGACAATTGCGATCCCGTCGCCCGGGAACTGGCGCCCCACGTAGGACAGTTGCTCGAGCGATGTCCGCAGGTGCGGATCGTGGTGACCAGCCGCGAGGCGCTGCGCCTGCCGCAGGAGTACGTGGTCCTGGTGCGGCCGTTGGCGGTCGATACCGGTCTGCTGAACTACGATCCGGGATCCTCGCCGGCCTCGCGATTGCTGCTGGCCAGTATCGACAGCCACTACCGGCGGATGCACTCCCTGGCCGATCGCCTGGTGCTCGACGAGATCGTCCGGGAACTCGACGGTGTCCCGTTGGCGCTGGAGTTGGCCGCCGCCGAGATCGCGCGGTTCGGCCCGGCGCGTGCGTTGCGGCGGATCAAGGCCGGCGTGGATCTGCAGTCCCCGGCGCTGGGCTCGGCTCCGACCCGTCACCGCACCATGCACGATGCGGTCGAGTGGACGATCGGGGATCTCGACGGGCATGTGGTCGACCTGCTGCTGCGGCTGTCACTGTTCGAGACGCCGTTCGACATCGAGCTCGCCTATCGGGTGAGTGTGCTGGATCGCGGCCGCACCACGGCGGCACTCGATGTGCTGTTCGAGCGCGGACTGATCCACCGGGTCGAATCCGGAACCGATGTCGGCAGTTGCCGGGTGGGCGCCACGGTGCGCAGCTACTGCCGCCGGGTCGATGCGGCCGATCCGGCGCGCGCGGCCCGGCTGCGCGCGGAGTTCGCCGAGCGCGTGCTCGACGCCGGGGCGCGCACGAACCGGCGGGCGGCTCCGGACAGTCTGCTCACGACGATCAACCAGTTGATCGCGGTGGGGCAGGCCGAACGCGCGATCGAAACGATCGCGCTCCTGGATCCGGTGTGGTCGCAGCACGGGCGGGTGCGTGAGCTGGAGACGGTGCTGTCCGGACTTCTGGCGCCGGGCGCCGAGCCGCTCGCCGGAGTGTCGGCCGCGCTGTGCCGGGAATTGCTGGGGCTGTGGGCATTACGCACCGACCGGTTGCATCGCGCGATGCGAATGCTGACCGCGGCGGGGCACGGCTACCGCGAGGCCGGCGACGAATTCCGGGCCGCCCGGACGGGAGTGCCGCTCGCCGCCGCGCTGTGCGCACTGGGTGACGCGGAATCGGCACGGCACTGCCTGCGGCTGTCGTCGCGATTCGCGGGCAGACTGAGCGAACGGTTCGCCGACTGGATGTGGATCACCGAAGCCCTGGCCGGCCTTCCGGCCGGCGCCGAGGGCTGGGACGAGGTGGCAGCCCGGATCCGGCGCTGCGCCGGATCGATTCGCCTGCCGGCGCTGAATTCGCTGGCGCGCAGTCAGATCGCGGGGCCGGCACCGGACCGATCGCTGGCGGTCTACCGGGAGGTGCTCGCGGACGAGGGGATCGCCGCCGAAGTGGTGACGGCCGTGATCGCGATCGAAGGCTGTGCCCGGGTCTACGACCGGGCCGGGGCCGCCCCCCACGAGTATTCGGCACGACTGTGGCTGGCGGCGCGGCGATTGCGCGCCCGGCACAGCATTCCCCAGCTCGATCCGGAGGACGTACCCGGGTCGGTCCATCGCCTGCGAACGATGGTGGGGCCGGACCGGATTCGGGAGTACGTGGCGCAGGTGAACCACTGGACGGTGGCCGATGCCGCCGCCTTTTCGTTGTCGGCACCGGCCACCCTCGCACCGGCGGACTCCCGGCTGGATGTGCTGACCGCCCGCCAGCGCGAAATCGCCGAGCTGGTGGCGACCGGAATGACCAACCGCATGATCGCCAAGCGGCTGAACCTCTCGGAATGGACCGTGGTCAACCACATTCGCCAGATCATGCAGAAGCTCGATTGCCGCTCCCGCCTGCACGTCGCGCTGGTCGTGCAGGGCGACGATCACGCGGTGGCCGCCGACTCGCCGCAGTAGCCGGCACGGCTACCGGCACTCGGCCACCAAGCGCAGATCACGATGGAGCAGATGCCACACCGTGTGGTAGCTGTCCCGCAGCGGCGAGGCGACACTGTCGAGATCGCCGGACTCGATGCGGGCCACCACGGTCGCGAACCGTGCCGGGTAGTCGTCCCACAGCGGGAGGGCGCCGCCGATCGCGGTGAGAAGATCGGCGACCTCGCCGTGCAGGTCGAGCACGCCGCGCGCGGTCACCGGACCGCGATCGCGCTGGAATGCGGTCACCGCGTTCTTGATTCGCGGATCGGCCTGTTCGAACCGATCGAGCAGGGCGGCGATGCGGTCCCGCCCGGCCGCGGACAGGTGACGGCAGACGGCGTCGAGTTCCACCTCGGCCGCGTGTTCTCCCGCGGGGGTGAGCGTGATCATGTCGCCGCGTGGGGTCGGGACCTGTTTGAACAGTGACGCGTCGCTCAGCGGTGCGTCCGCGCCGAAGTGGTCGGCGGCCAGCCACCCGGCGACCCGCAGGGTGTGCAGGACTCGGGTGCGCCGGGGTATCACCACGAGCGCATCGTCGGTGGTGGTCATCGTTGCGTCTCCGATCCGGGGGACAGGGTTTCTCGGATCGCCAGCAGGGTGCTGACGAAGCGCCGCTGCGCGGGCGAATTCACCACCACGTAGCGCAGCGGGATATCGGGCAGCTCGGCCAGCCACGGCCGATCGGCCGGACCGGCGCCGCAGACGAAGGCGATCGGCGAGCCGGCCGCCGCGCGGCAGGCGAGGTCGGGGTCGGCGGTGACGACGAGACCGCGGCCCGCGCCGTCCACGTCCGCGGACGGCAGGTCGTCCAGTGCGTCGACCACGGTCGTGCGCAGCGGTTCCCCGATCAGATCCGAGGGCCACGGCGGCGCGTGCCCGTCGACCGCCGGAACCAGCCCGCGCCAGATCCGGCCCGTGGTCCCGCAGACCGTCACCAGTTCGCCGCCGGCCCGCGCCGGCCACTCCGGATCGACGAACCGGGCACCGACCACCGCCGGCTTTCCGAGTTCACGCGCCACCACCGCCGCGTGGGAACCGGACCCGCCTTCCTGGGTCACCACGGCGGTCGCATGCAGCATGCCCGCGAAGTCCTCGGGCTCGGTGGACGGCCGCAGCAGCACCGTCGGCTCACCGGCCGCGGCGAGCACGGACGCGGTGTCGCGGGCCAGCCGGCCCGACGCCACACCGGTCGACGCGGCGATTCCGCTGGCGAGCAACGGTGCGTGACCGGCGGCGGCATGCGGGGACGCACGGTCGAACAGCGCCGCCGGCCGCAACCGTCGCAGGGCGGCCGGGCGATCCAGCAGCCCGGCACGCCAGGCGTCGACGGTGACCGTGTTGTGGACCCGCTCGGCGGCCACCGCCGGGCGCACCTGCACGAGCCACAGTTTCCCGGATTCGACGACGAATTCGACCTCGACGATCAGCGTCAGCCAGCAGAACAGTTCGTCCACCGTGGCGGCGAGCTCGCCGTAGGCGCCCGGCGCGGTATCGGCGAGCACCTCGATGTGCGCCGGTGTCGCGGTGCCGCCGACCAGGGATTCCCCGGTCGCGGCGGGCAGATATTCGCCGTGCAGTCCGCGCATCCCCGTGAGGGGATCGTGGCTGAAGACGACACCGCTGCCGCTGGCGGTGGCCGCGGTTCCGTACGCCATCGCCTGCACGACCACGGACGGCCGGTCTGATTCCGAAATGCCATGTGCGGCACGGTATTCCCGCGCCCGCCGGTTGTTCCACGAGGCGGCCACCGCATCCACGGCCGCCTTCACCTGCGCCGCGGGCTCGACCGGGAATCGCGCCCCGGTCTGCTGTTCGTAGATGTCGATCAGCTCGGAACGAATCCGCTCGGGCGGTCCGGTGGGCAGTTCCGCCTCCGGCACACCCGCGACGTGCACGCACAGCGCGCGGACACCGGAAACCACTGCGCCCCAGGCGGATTCCTGCCCGCCGAGCCGCTCGCTCAGCGCGGGCACGTGCTCCGGTGTCAGACCGATACACAGCAGGGTGTCCATCATGCCGGGCATACTCACCGGCGCGCTCGATCGCACGGCGAAGGCCACGGTGGCGCGGTCGGCCGCCATGGTCGCGGCCGCTTCCTTCCGCAATTCCCGGACCAGTTGCGTGATCTCGTCGAGCCGGCCGCCCGTGCGCCGCAGGCGTTCACCGGGCAGGATCCGGAAGGGTGGTACCGGATAATTCATCTCGGCCAGCTTGGTGAGGAAGAATCCTTTGCCGCCGAACAGTGCCCGCGAGATCTGCGGGGTCTCGAAACGCTCAATGCCCGGGTGACTCATCACCGGCTCCCAGGGTGAGGCGCAGCAGGGGTGAGGCGGCGCCGATGAACAGGTGGCGGGCGGCGCTGATTCCGGTCGCCAGATCGTTCCACAGCTCGACGCGCCGCGGTTTTCCGCTCGTGGTCCTCGGAATCGCCAAGGGCGCCATGGTGACCAGGGCCGCGGTGGCCGCGTCGAGCCCCGACCGCCGCAGTACCGACAGCGTCGTCTCGACGGCCTCGGCGGGCACCCGCTGCTGGAAGACCACCAGGCTCGAGGGTTTACCCGCCATCTCGAGATCACGCAGCACCACGGTGATCTTGTCGTGATGGACCCGAAGTCGTTCGGCGAGAGCGAGTTCGACGTCCTCGGCGGTGATGAACGTGCCGTTCACCTTGATCGCGTTGCCCATCCGGCCCAGCACGTAGACCTCGTCCTGGTACCGGAAGCCCAGATCACCGGTGTAATGCACCACGGGGACGGTGTCGTCCTCGTCGAGATAGCCGCTGAACAATGCCGGTGAGGCCACGGTGATCTCGCCGACCTGGCCGTCGGGCAGCACGACGCGATCGGAGTCGACGACCTCGATGTGCGCACCCGGCAGGGCCCGCCCGCACGACACGATGCAGGTCGCGCCGTCGGGCACCGGCTCGGCATCGAGCAGGTCCCGCTGCCCGAGCACCTCGACCTGAGCCCGATCCGACAGGGTCCGGTGATCGATATCCAGCGCGGTCGGCACGTCCGGCAGCGGGCAGACCGACACCGCGAGCGTGGTCTCCGCCATCCCGTAGCCCGGTTTGACGGTCCGGGCGGGCAGCCCGAACGGCGCCAGCAACTCGTAGAAGCTGCGCAGCGCGGCGAAATTGATGCGATCCGATCCCACGATCAGCGACCGCCACTCGGAGAAGTCCATGCCGTCCAGGGCCGTGGCCCCCACCAGCCGCACGATGCGTTCGATCGCGAAATTCGGTATGGCCGAATGGTTCGCTCCGTGGCGCCCGAACAGTTCCAGCCAGGTCAGCGGGCGCCGGACGAAATGCTCCGGGCGCATCAGCCACGCGTCCTGGGAGTAGAGGATCGGTGACAGGAAGGTGCCGATCAGCCCCATGTCGTGGTGCAACGGCAGCCAGGATCCGAAGGTCTGGGTGGAATGCCCTGTGCTGTCGTGGAATACCGATTTCAGCATTTCCACGTGGGCGATGGCGGCGCGTGCGCTGATCCGGACGGCTCGCGGCAAACTGCTCGAACCCGAGGTGAATTGGATGATCGCGGTCTCGTCATCGGTCGCGGGGCACAGCGCGACCCGGTCGGCCGCCGGCACCGGCTCCTCGGCGTCGATGAGATGGCGGGGCCGGTCCGGGCCGGGCTCGGCAAGCCCCGCGAGTGTCTCCGGCCCGGCGACCACGGCCGCCGGGGCCAGCGCGCGCAACCGCGACAGGTGCCCGGCCCGGCCGCCCTCGGGCAGCCCGATCGGGGCGACGACGGTGGGTATCGCTCCGATCGCCATGACGCCGAAGAAGTATCGGGGAAATTCGGGGCAGGTCGGCAGGACCAGCGCCACCCGGTCGCCGCGCCCGATACCGCGTTCGCGCAGCGCGCCGGCCACGTTCAGGGCCTCGGTGGCCATCGAGTCGTAGCCCAGGCTCTCCCACTCGTGCCCGGTGTAGAAGCGGACCGTGCCGTCGTTGTCGCGGTCGGTGATCCAGTCGACGAGTGATCTCACCGCGCCTCCCGGGACGCGGGGTCGTTCGGGTACCGGTCGTGATAGGTGCGCTGAATCAGCGCGACCAGGTCGCCGACGGTCTCGACGCCGTAGATGTCCTCGTGGTCGATGAGTTCGATGCCGTACTCCTCCTCGACCCGGGTCAGCGCCTCCATCAGCGACAGCGAGTCGAGGTCGATGTCGTCGCGGACCGAATCGGTCAGCCGCAGGTCCAGCCGTGGCCGGCCGACCGCGATCTTGTCCTCGAGGACCGTCAGCACCGCCTCCGGATCGGCTACCGGATCGAAAGTCTGGTTATCAGTGGACAATTCGCACCTCTCCCGTATCTCCGTTCACGTACACCCGCTGTCCCGGTTTGATTTCGGTGGCCAGCGGATGCGACACCACGGCCGGGATCCCGAGTTCCCGGCAGATGATCGCGATGTGTGAGTACTGACTGCCGCGGGCGGTCACCACCGCGCCGACGAACGGCAGGATCGGAATGACGTTGGCGTCGGCGCTCTCGCAGGCCAGCACCGCCCCCCGTTCGGTGGGCATGTCCCCGAGCCCGATGGCGATCCCGTCGCAGACGCCCGCCGCGGCCCCGTGCGGGGTACGGTGCGGCTGATGGTGTGCGGGCGCGCCCGGCGACAGATCCAGATAATCCGGCATCGCCACCGCGAGGGCGTCCTCACAGGCGGTGCGGCGCCGCTCTATTTCCGCGCGGTCCGGGAGGGCGTCACGCAGTTCGCGCATCGCGAGGTACGGCCAGTCCGCGGCGGCCACGCCCCGATGGGCGGCGATCACGGGCACGAACCGCCGGTGGGCATGCAGCAACCGCATCGCCAGCGATTTACTGTGCTCCCGCAAGGCCATCACGTCGCCCAGGAACAGCACCGAGGCGTCGATGGCCCGGCCGCGCGCCGCTCCGGACATGCCGAGCAGCGCCTCCCGCGGCGACAGATCGGACTCCTCCCGGGTGGCGGCCGGGGTGTGGTTCATGGGCGCGATCACATAGTCCGACCAGGGCAGGTCGGTATCGGCGATCTCGTAGAACGGGTGCTGGACGAAGCGTGCGGGCCCGTCGGCGAGGGGCGCGAGCTGACCGATGCGGCCCCACGGCAATTCGGCGGGTTCCTTGAGCCAGTTGGTGATCAGGTTGCCGCCGCGTGCGAGCCGGCCGACCACGGTGCGCTGCAACACCTCCGCCGCGACCGACCCCGACGTGCTGATGATGTGCAGATGCCAGGCTCGCTCCAGCAGTGCGTCGCCGCGGGTGGCCAGTTCGCCCAGGCGCCAGACGGCCTCGTCGCCGAGGACGGCGTCGACGTCCTGTTCGAATTCGAACACCGCCTGTTCCAGCTCGATCACGCGCGGCCGCAGTTCGACCAGCTCGCGCAGCATCCGCGCGGTGGCGCCGTTGCGGCGCAGGCGGCCCGGCCGGCGGCCGGAGCTGGGCCGGGGCGGATCGATGCCCTCGAAGTACGCGGCGGTGACGTCCTCGGGGGTCAGCAGATTCACCTGGTCGGCGATGCGGCAGTAGGCCGTAAGGTTGTGGTACGGACGGCAATTGAAGTAGCCGGTGAACACGTAGTCCGAGCCGGTCGCCCAGCGCTGCGGGCCGAGGATGTCGCGTATGAACTGCCGGGTGCCCCACTCCATCGGCCTGCCGACCAGCGACCAGGACATCGGTGACAGCCGTTGCGGTGCGATCTCCCCGAAATTTCCGGCCGAGTACACCCGCAGCTCCGGATGGGGATAGGTGTCGACACGACAGTGTGAAATGCTCATTGTGCTGCTCCCAGGACATCGAGGCTGCGGCTCGTCAGACCCGAATCGCGCAGTGCCACACCGGTTTCGGCGATGTAGTCGGTCGCCGACCGGATGTCCGGGCTCGGGAGGGTGTCGAAGATGCCCGGATCGAAATCGAACAGCGGCCGGGCGTAGTCGACGACGTCCTCCTCGAGCCCGAAGCGACGAGTCAGCAGGCGGCGCGTCCATGCGGGGCCGGTGGCGTCGACGATCTTCGGCACCACCTGCCACGGGCGGCACAGGCGCTCGAGTACGTCGGCCAGCGTCGGCCGCTCCGGATCGAAATAGGTACAGCCACCGCGGTGTTCGTCGCTGACGGTGATGTCTCGCACCACTCGCGCGGCCACCTCGACGTCGGCCGCGTAGACCGGATACCGGCCGCAGTCGTGCAGTGTCACCGGTAACCCGCTGAGCAGGTGCGGAAGGACCGACACCGGCCCACCGCGGCGGGGGATCAGTTCGGCGGGGGCGGGCCCGAGCAAGGTGCCCAGCCGGAGCACTGTCACCGGAACCCGGCGTTCGCGGCGCGCGATCAACTCGCCACGGTATTTGGCGTATTCGTACCAGTTGCGGAAGGTCTGACCACGGCTGAGATCGCGATTGGTGATCGGACCGGTGGCGCGGCCCAGCGCGAGGATCGACGAGACGTACACGACGCGGCGTACCGACCCGATCGACGCGGCCAGATCGAGGACGTTTCGCGTGCCGTTGACGTGGAGGTTCACCACGCCCGTCGGATCCGAACCCATATCCACCGAACCGAATCCGCAGACCACCGCGTCGATGTCGGTCAAGGCGTCGAGGGCCTCGTCGGTCGAGCCGAATCCGGGCGAGTTCACATCGCCCGCGACGCCGGTTCCGTAGCGGGTCCGGCCGCTGCGGCTCAGTGCGACGACCTCGTGGCCCTCGGCGTCGAGCAGTCTCGAGACGGTACTTCCCAGATAGCCGGAGGCGCCGGCGACGAGTATTTTCATGCGAATCGTCCCAGCGGGAGTTCGGGCAGCGGCTCGGGAGCCACCGGCGGGGTGAGATCGAAGGCCACGTCGATGAGGTCCTCCACCGAGTAGCTGGGCGCCCAGCCGTCGGTCAGTGCCCGCAACCGGGTTCGTTCGAAGATCCGATCGATGGAGACGTATCGGAGCCCGAACAGGCGATTGCCCATCTCCCGATTCCAGCGCGCGTACTTCAACGCCAGGTTCTCCGCGAGCCGCAGCGCGCGGTCGGGAGCGACCAGCAGTCGCGGCGGGTCGTAGCGGCCGGTGATGTCCTTGGACTGCAACACCGTCAGCAGTGCCGCCAGTGTGGGGGCGGTTTCACCGGCGACCAGGTGGACGATCGCCCCGCCGCGCCACGACGCGTATTCCGTGGCGGCGCCGTGGTCGAGCAACCGCACCAGGCCCTCACCGATCACGTCGCGCGGCAGGATGTCCACGCGGGCTTCCGGCCGCACCGGCAGGACCGGCAACTGCCCCGACGACATCGGCGTGACGAGTTGATACAGCGAACTCCACCGCGTGGTCGATCGGGTGCGGGAACTGCCGATCACGCCGCCGATCCGGGCGATCAGCACCGGGTGACCGTCGGCGGCGGCCCGGCGGATCAGATGCTGCTCGGCGAACCATTTGCTCAGTTCGTAGGGCGTGCGGTCCGGATGCGCGGGGTGCAGATCCTCGGCGATATTGCCGGAGGCGGTGCCTGCCACGTAGGCGGTGCTCACGTACAGGTACGGAACGACACGGCCGAGTCGATCGCTCAGCTCGCGCGCCAGCGCGAGACCGTTGAGCGCACCGAGGTAGTTGATCCGGTCCAGCGCCGCCTGCCCGGCCGTCCAGTCGACGATGCCGGCGAGGTCGACCACGACGTCGACCGCGGGCAACGTCGAACAGTCCAGGCCCCACAGGTTTTCGGCCACGTCGCCGATCACCTGGTGCTGCGGGATGGCGGCGCGGTCGAGATCGGCCCGCGGGCGGCGGCGCACGACGGCCGTCGTGCCGGCCGGGTCGGGGCTGTCGGTCAGTGCCTCGGCCAGGCCGCGCCCGACCTGTCCGGTCAGCCCGGCGATCAGCAGGCGCGGCGCGGTGCGGCGGTGAGCGGGTGTGGTGGCGGTTGTCGCGAGGGTCATGAGGAGATGCTCACCAGCCGGTCGTAGAGGTCGGGGTTGCCGCGTAGGGAGTCGGTGATGATCGCCAGCATCATTTCGTCGGTTCCCGCGCCGATGCGTGCCACACGGATGTCGTTCCAGAACTGGCCGAACGGCGTCTCCCGGGGGAGATAGCCCGGGCCGCCGAACACCTGCATCGCTTCGCTGATCAAGCGTTCACCGGCCCGTGCCGCGCACAGTTTGACCGCGGCGATCCTGCTGATCAGCGCGCGGTCGAGCGGTCCGGCCATGAGGTCGCGGGCGATCGTGTCGACCGCACCGGAGAGCACCTCGACCTCGGCCGACAACTCGGCCAGCCGGAAGGCGATGTACTGGTGCTCGAGCAACCGCTTACCGAATTGTGTACGGCGCCCGGCGTGTTCGACCGCCAGGCTGATCGCGGTCGCGCATCCGCCGGCGACCTGGGCCGCGATCGCCAGCCGCTCGAAGGACAATCCGTAGTTCAGATTGAGCACGCCCAGCCCGGCCCGGCCCAGCGTCGCCTGCCGATCCACCTCGACGCCGTCGAACTCGACGGCCACGGTATCGAGCGCGTGTGTGCCCAGTTTGTCGTGCTCGCGGAGGATCCGGGCCGCGGTCATCGGCACCACGATCGTCGCGTGGCGATCGGTGGGCCGGCCGTCGGCCGCCGCGATCCGGCACAGCACGACGGCGAAATCCGCGACCGCGCCCAGGGATACGAATTTCTTGCGACCGGTGACCGACCAGCCGTGCTCGGTCGGGGTCGCCAGGCACGTGACGGCCGAGAGGTCGCTGCCGCCCGTGGGTTCGCTGGCGGCGATGCAGCCGACCGCGGTGCCGTCCAACGCCTGTTCACGCAGTGCCACAAGGTAATCCGAGTGACCGAAGCGGTGGAGCAGCGAGAGCACGGTTTCGGTGTGCAGGGACACGCCGATGGCGACTCCCGCCGGCGCCCGGCTCGACAGCTCCGCGCCCAGGCGCACGCCGAAGACCACGTCGCCGGCGTCGGTGCCGGGTGCCGCGGCCGCCGACCAGCGGCCGCGTAGTACCCCGGCCTTGCCGAGGGATTCCAGCAGCTGTCGCGGAAACCGGACGAGGGTGGGGTCGGCCTGCACCGAGTCCAGGGCGTCCTGCACGATCCGGCCCAGATCGCCGGCCGTGGGTAGTGCTGTTTCGAGGGTCATTGATATCCGTTCCCTCCGGATCGAATGCCGAATTTTTCCCACACCTCGAGGCTGCGGCTGCGCAGCCTTTCCGGTCTCGGCAGATGGGGAGTCGAATTCACACATGAACAGTGCGAAGTCAGCGTGACACATTTCCGTCGAAGCCGTCAACAATTAGATCCGTTGACTTTTACGAGAGCGCTGTGTCAATCTTGTCCGAGCGCCACCGTCGTGCGCAACGAGTCGGCCTCGTCGCCGCCGCCCCTCCCGTAGATCGTCTCGAAACTGCCTGTCCAACAGCAGTTTTGGATGAAATATCCGAGGCTCGCGACCGCCTGACAATATCTTGCTATAGGGGAGAAATGCACAATGACGGATAATCGAGTCAGCCTCGCCGCGCAATGGACGGAGATATTCACCGCCGACGGCTCGGCACCGACCGAGAAACTCTCGGTGCAGTCCTGGCTGCGTTACAGCCTCATTATTCGACGCGTTGAATTTCTACCGTTGACGGTGACGGTTCCTTTGGTGCCGGCCCTTCTCATGGCTCGGACGATGCGCGAATTGCTGTCCCTCGACATGCTGCTCGCGACCATCGTCGTGGTGGTCTCCATTCAGATCGGCAATATGGCCAACTGCCTCGCCGACCGCCGGATGGACGCGATCTACAAGACCAGGCTGTCGAGTGCGGTCTACGGCCTGGGCGTCGGCCGGGTGATCCGCCAGATCGTGGTCGCCATGCTGATCGTGGGAGTCGCGGAGGGCTGGCTGACCTACCGCACCGGGCATCTGGATCTGCTGCTCATCGGCGGTCTGTGGGCGGTGCTGGGCATGGGCTACTCGCTGCCGCCGCTGCACCTCAACGGCCGCGGCATCTGGCAGCTGCCGGTGCTGCACGCCGTGTACTTCGTCCTGCCGGGATTGTTCGTACTGCGCGCGTTCGAAGGGCCGCTGTCGTGGGCGGCGATCGCCGCGATCTGCGGCTTCAGCCTCACCAACATCGGCATCATCGTCATCAGTCACGCCGAGGACTTCCCCGAGGACGAACTGTATTCGGTGATGACCTACGTCCGGACCCTCGGACTGACCCGCGCGCTCGGGCTCGGGGTGGCGATGCTGTCGCTCGGAGCGATCGTCGTCACCGCGTCGATCGTGGTGCTGGCCGGCCCGGTCTGGGGACTGGTGCCGTATCTGGCGGCCTGCCTGTTCGCGGTGCGGTTCATGGCCCGCACCGCCCGGGCGGTGCGCGGGAAGCCGGTCGACGAGGGAGTGGCCGTGCTGCGCGCTTCGTCGAAACTCGCTCCGCTGCACACCCTTCTAGTCGGGTGGACGACAGTCGTCGCCGCCGTCTTCGCCTTCGCGGCCCGCTAGGCGCCGCCCTCATCGAATTACGAGTTAGGAGATCGGCGAATGGCGATCCTGTACAAACCCGCGGTGGCCTTCCCGGACGAGGTGGTCACCCTCGAACAGACCTTGGACGTCGCGCGCCGGCTGCACGCGGACCACGCGGACCTGGAGCTGGCGTTGCGGTTGATCCGCAACACCGGCGTCGAGACCCGCAACATCGTGCAGCCCTTGGATCGCGCGTTGCGGCACCCCGGTTTCGAGGAACGCAATCGACTGCACGAGGTGGAGGCGAAACGCTACGTGCCGGTGGTCGTCGGCGAGGCGCTGGCCAACGCGGGTAAGGCCGCGGCGGATATCGACGCCATCATCTACGTCTCGTGCACCGGCTTCATGATGCCGTCGCTGACCGCGTGGATGATCAACGAACTCGGCTTCCGGTACTCCACGGCACAGCTTCCGATCGCTCAACTCGGTTGTGCCGCAGGCGGTGCCGCCATCGCCCGCGCCCTGGACTACTGCCGGGCCCACCCCGGCGCGAACGTCCTCGTGGTGTCGTGCGAGTTCTGCTCGCTGTGCTACCAGCCCAGTGACGTCTCCGTCGGCACCCTGCTGTCCAACGGCCTGTTCGGCGATGCCGTCGCGGCCGTGGTGGTCTCCGATGCCGCCGTCGCGGGCAGAGCCGGAATCGAGTTGCGGCGCAACGCGTCCTACCTGATTCCCGGCACCATCGACTGGATCTCCTACGCGGTGCGGGCGACCGGCTTCCACTTCCAGCTCGACAAGCGGGTCCCGGGAACGATGGAACCGCTGGCGCCGGTGCTCCGGGCGGTCTCCGAACAGGAGGGCTGGGATGCGGGGGTCCTCGACTTCTACATCATCCATGCCGGCGGACCGCGCATCCTCGACGACCTGTCGAAATTCCTCGACGTGGCGCCGAACCAGTTCCGCTACAGCCGCGAGACGCTGACCCGGCACGGCAATATCGCCAGCGCCGTGGTGCTCGACGCGACCCGGCGACTCTTCGAAGACACCGACAACCCGAAGATCGGACGCGGCATCATCGCCGGGTTCGGTCCCGGAATCACCGCCGAGATCTCACTGGGAGAGTGGTACAGCTGATGTCGATTCACGGACTCTACGTAGCGCCGGGCGAGGGCAAACGACTCGTCAGCGCCGCACACGAAGTGGTTTTCAAGGTCACCGGCGAGCACTCCACCGCCGCGTCCAGTTTCGAGGTGCTGGTCCCACCGGGCTTCGACGTCGGGGCGCATCTGCATCACCATTCCGAGGAGCTGTTCTACCTCGTCGAGGGCGAGCTGGAATTCCTTGCCTTCGAACCGGTTTCGTGGGAAGGGCATTGGTCGCAGTGGCGCTCCGAGGAGGGCCGCACCGTCATCACGGCCGGCCCCGGCAGCGTGGTGTTCGTGCCGCCCGGATGCCCGCACGCGTTCCGCAACGCCTCCGACGCGCCGGCGAAGATGTTCTTCCAGGCCTCACCGCCGCCGGACCACGAACACTATTTCGAAGGACTCATCGAGATCTTCCGCACCGGCGCCGCGGTGGACCCGGCCGCCGTGGCGGCACTGCGCCAGAAATACGACATCGAGCAGATCAGCGAGTTGCGCTACCAGCCGCCGGGTGAGTGAGCCGCAGCGATGACGACCGTGCTCGGACTCGCTGGCTCGTTGCGGCGGCAGTCCTACAACCGGATGTTCCTGGAGGCGGTCGCGCACCTGCTGCCGTTCGAATGCGGCTACCAGGTGTTCGACGGACTCGGCGAGGTGCCGCTGTACAACGAGGACATCGATACCGCGGCGCCGCCGCCGGGCGTGCGGGCGTTGCGCGCCGCGGTGGCTGCGTCCGACGGGGTGATCGTCGCCTCCCCGGAATACAACCAGTCCGTTCCGGGGGTACTGAAGAACGCCCTCGACTGGCTGTCCCGCCCGCACGGCGGCGGCGCCCTGCGCGGGAAGGTGATCGTGCCCGTGGTGGTGACGCTGTCGCGCAGCAACGGCGCGCGCGGACTGGCCGACCTGAACCGGGTGCTGTCGTATCTGGGCAACACCGTGCTGTACCAACCGGAAATCGTGCTGGCCTCGGCGCCGAGCCTGTTGCGTCCCGATGCCGACGGGTCGGTGGTCGTCACGGATCCCGCCGTGCGAGCGCTGGTCGCCCTGGCGCTCGAACAGCTCGGCAACGCCCTCCGCGCGGGGACCGCGCGCGCCGGCGCCGATTTCGTCGCCGCCCACCGGGCCGTCGTCGAACGGGCGCGCTTCGCCCCGATGGTGCGTGAGGCGCTGAGCCGGGGCGCGCCGCCCGGCGTGGTCGCGGAGCGGCTGCACAACGCCGGCATCTCCGCACGAGAGGCGCAGGAATGGATCAGCGCCGAAATGGCAAGCGGCCCGGTTCTTTCGAGCAACGGACATCGAAGGGGAGAATCATGATCGACATCGGAACCGACAGTGGTCTCGACTTTCTCGACGACCGGGTGCGCGGTGTCGTCGAGCGACTGGAAGTGGCGGCCCGCGCCGACGGGGAGGTGATCGGCGCGGTATCGGTGCGATTGCGCGAACTCGGCGCCACACCGGATGCCGAGACCCTGCGGGCGATGACCGCCACGGGTGAGGCGGCGATGCTACCGGTCGCCCGTTCCGTGGGCCGTCTGCTGTTTCAGCTGGCGGTGAGCTCCGGCGCCGCCACGATCGTGGAATACGGCACCTCACACGGCATGTCGACGCTGTATCTGGCCGCCGCCGCGCAACGTACGGGCGCGCGGGTGATCGGCACCGAACTGAGCGCGCACAAGGCGGCGGTCGCCACCGCCAATCTCGCCGAGGCGGGTGTGGATGATCGGGTGCGCGTCCTGGTCGGCAATGCGCTCGAGACGTTGCCGACCGTGTCCGGCCCCGTCGGACTGCTGCTGCTCGACGGGTGGCTGCCCCTGCATCTGCCCGTATTTCGAGCGATGGAGCCGAAATTGACGCTGGGTTCGATCATCGTCTCGGACAATGTCTCCAGACATGCCGACCTGCTCGACGAGTTCCACCGATACGTAGCGGAACGCTCGCAGACCTATCTACGGACAACCCTGCCCCTCGACGACGGAATCGATGTGATCGTCCGGGTGCGGTAGCGTCCGGCCACCGGAGAGGAACGATGAAGAAGACCTCCGTACTCGAGCGCGTCGCGCGGGTCGCCGCGTTCCGCCCGAAGGTGATCCTCGGCGTCGCGCTGCTGGTGGTGCTGATCGCCGCCGCGGCCGGCAGTTCGGTCTTCGACCGGCTCGAGGCCGGTGGCTTCGCACCGCCGGACGCGGAGTCGACGCGGGTGAGCGAACTGGTGGACGCCGAATTCGGCGGCGTGGCACCGAATCTCGTCCTGACCGTCGGCGCCGACGGCGGCGTCGAGAGCCCCTCGGCCCGGCAGGCGGGCGTGGACGTGACCGCGTGGTTGCAGCGACGGTCCGACATCACGGCGGTGCAGTCGTATTGGACGTCACCGCCGGATCTGCGTGCGGCACTGCGCAGTTCGGACGGCCGGACCGCCTTGGTCGTGGCCCGCATCGCCGGTGACGACACGGCCCAGCAGAAGGCCGCCGACGAGATCGCCCGCGCGCTGCCGGCACCGGCGGGGGTGACGATTCACGCCGGCGGCTACGCGGCGACCCTGCGCGACCTGAGCGCGGTCAGCGTGCGAGACCTGGCCTCGGCCGAGGCCGTCGCCATCCCGATATCGGCGATCGTGTTGATCCTGGTCTTCGGGAGTGTGATCGCGGCGTTGCTGCCGGTGTTCATCGGGCTGGTGTCGATCGTCACCACCTTGGCCGTTCTCCGGCTGCTGACCGAGTTCACCGATGTGTCGGTGTTCGCGCTGAATACGACCACGGCGTTGAGTCTGGCACTCGCCATCGACTACAGCCTGTTCGTCGTGTCGCGCTACCGGGAGGAACTCGACCGGGGGGCGGACCGGGAGGAGGCGGTGATCCGCGCGGTCTGCATCGCAGGCCGCGCGGTGCTGTATTCCGCTCTGGTGGTGATCCTTTCGCTGTCGGCGCTGCTGGTTTTCCCGATGTTCTTCCTGCGCTCGTTCGCCTACAGCGGACTGGTCGTGGTGGCCGTGGCCGCGCTCGCGTCGGTGCTCGTCCTGCCGGCGTGCCTGGTGCTGCTCGGCGACCGGGTGAACGCCCTCGACCTCCGGGCGCCGCTGCGGCGTCTGCTCCGGCTGTCGCCGCGGCGGACGGTGCCGCTGGAGGACGGTGTCTGGTATCGCATGGTCACCGGCGTGATGCGCCGCGCACTGCCCGTCGCGGTGGTGGTCACCGCGTTACTGCTGCTGCTGGGTGCGCCGTTTCTCGCGATCAAGTTCGGCACTCCCGATGATCGGGCGATTCGCGCCGGGGTGGCCGACAGCAGGACGGTCGGCGACATCCTGCGTTCGGAGTTCGCACGCAATCCCACCGATTCGGTCACCGTCGTCCTGCCCGGCTATCACGGCGACCCCGGCGCCTATGCCGCTGAACTGTCGCGAGTGCCCGACGTCTCGGCGGTTCTCTCCGGCTCCGGTACCTACGTCGGCGGAGCCAGGATGGCGTCGGCACCGCCGGGGATGAGCGGCACCGCCGGAGAAGTACTCCTCGTCGGCACGGACCTGGACCCGTATTCGGTGGCCGGCGCCCGGCAGCTCGATCGGCTGCGCGCGATCGCGGCGCCGGCGCCACCGCTGTTCGGGGGCGCCGCGGCCGAGAACCGGGACGCGCTCGATTCGATCGGCGCACGCCTGCCCGTCGCCGCGGTGTGGATCGTGGTCGCGATGTTCTCGGTGCTGTTCCTGTTCACCGGGAGCGTGGTCCTCCCGGTGAAGGCGCTGCTGATGAACGTGCTGTCGCTCACCGCCGCGTTCGGGGCGATGGTGTGGATATTCCAGGACGGGCATCTGGCCGGCGTGCTCGGCTTCACGCCGACCGGCTATCTGGTTGCCAACGTCCCGATCATGATGTTCTGTCTGGCTTTCGGGATGTCGATGGATTACGAGATCTTCCTGCTCTCACGGATCCGTGAGGAGTGGCTGCGATGCGGCGACAACACCCGGTCGGTGGCGCTCGGTGTGGCCCGCACCGGTCGTATCGTCACCGCCGCGGCCGCGCTGATGGCGATAGTCCTGGGCGCCCTGGTCTTTTCCCGCCTGGCGTTCATCCAGTTGCTGGGTCTGGGTCTGGCGCTCACCGTCCTCGTCGACGCCACCGTGGTTCGCTGCCTGCTCGTTCCGTCGCTGATGCACCTGACGGGCCGCTGGAACTGGTGGGCGCCGCGGCCGCTGCGGTGGGTGCACGCCAGGGTCGGGCTGCGCGACGCGGAACCCGTCTCGGGATAGGTGGCGTCCTGCGGCGCGGGACTGCGATCAGCCTCGGTCGTCCGCGGCGGGGACGGCGCAACCGTCCGGACCGCAGGCGTCGCCGTCGCCGAGGACCTGCAGCGCGGGAGCGTGATCGGCCCACGCGCGCTCCAAGGCCTGGCTGAACACCTCGGGCGGCTGGGCGCCGGAGATGCCGTAGGTGCGGTCGAAGACGAAGAAGGGCACGCCCCGCGCGCCGAGTTGCGCGGCGGTGTTCTCGTCGGCGCGCACCGCGTCGGCGTAGGCCTGCGGATCGTCGAGGGTCGCGCGCACCTCGACCGGGTCCAGTCCCGCTCGCGCCGCCAGTTCGATCAACCGTTCCCGATCCCCGAACACCGGCCGCTCGTCGGCGAAATTGCCCTCGTACAGCGCGTCGAGTACTTCGTCCTGCCGTCCCCGATCCAGTGCGAAGTGCAGCAGCCGGTGCATATCGAAGCTGTTGCCGAAGTCGCGTCCCTCGGTGCGATACGGCAGGCCGACGGCCTGCGCCTGGGCGGCGATGCCGCGCTCGTCGGCGGCGGCCTGGGCCTCGCTGATTCCGTACTTCTCGGCGATATGGGCGACCACCGGACCGCTGTGCCCGGCCGGCAGCGTCGGGTCCAGTTCGAAGGACCGGTGGACGACCCGCACCTGCTCGCGGTGCTCGAAGCCGGCCAGCGCCTGCTCGAAGCGTCGCTTGCCCAGATAGCAGAACGGGCAGTTGATATCGGTCCAGATCTCGACCTGTACGGCCATGGTCACCTCATTCACCTCTTCGGAAAGTCCTGACATGTCAACCGGACGCCTGCCCCGCCTGTTCCCTGATATGTGACCGGCATCACATCACCTGGTGTCACGAATGCGGCGGCCGACTTGTCCCATCACCGAATCGCACAGTCGACCCGCCGCGAAAGGACAGGACCATGAGCGACATCGAGCGCAGCAACCAGGAGACCCAGCGCAGCAGCCGAGAGATCCAGCGCAGCAACCAGGAGACGCAGCGCGGCGACCAGGGGAGCCGGCGCGAGCCGGGCGCCGGACGTCCGCACGACATCGTCGTCCTCGGCGCCGGTTACACCGGAATGCTGGCGGCCATCCGGCTCGCGCGCCGCACCCGCAAGCAGCCGGTGCGCATCACACTGGTCAATCCGTCGGAGCGGTTCACCGAGCGGCTGCGCATGCATCAGGTCGCGGCCGGCGCCGAGCTCGCCGACCACCGCATCCCGGAGTTGCTGGCCGGCACCGGCGTGACCTTCCGGCGCGCCGCCGCCACGGCGATCGACCCGGTCGCGCACCGCGTGAACTGCGACGACGGTTCCGAACTCGGCTACGACACCCTGGTCTACGCCCTCGGCAGCCGCGCCGACACCACCACGGTGCCGGGTGTGGCCGAGCATGCCCGGACCCTCGACGATCCGCGCGCGGCGCATCGGATGTCGCGGCGCCTCGCCGAACTCGAGGCGAGCGGGGGAGCGGTCGCGGTCTGCGGTGGCGGTCTCACCGGCGTCGAAGCCGCTACCGAAATCGCCGAATCCCATCCCGGCCTGACCGTCACCCTGATCAGCACCGGGGAACCCGCCGCCATGCTGGGGGAGCGTCCGCGCGCCTACGTCGAACGTGCCATGGATCGCCTGAACATCGTGCGCCGCAGCGGAACTCGCGTGACCAAGGTGCTGCCGGACGCGGTGCGCCTCGACAGCGGCGTGATGGTGCCCGCCGGACTCACACTGTGGACCGCCGGAGTGCGCGTGCCCGCCCTGGCCGCCGAGGCCGGCATCACCACGGACGCGGCGGGGGCCATCGTCACCGACGCGACGTTGCGGTCGGTGTCGCATCCGGACATCTACGCGATCGGCGACGCTGCCGCGATCACCCAGCCGTGGGGCCGCATGCACGGCACCTGCCAGAGCGGGATGCCGACCGCGGCCTACGCCGCCGACACCATCGCGCGGCGACTGCGCGGAAAGCCGGTGCGGCCGTTCCGATTCGGCTACTTCCATCAGCCGGTCAGCCTCGGCCGCCGCGATGCCGTCATCGGATTCACCCACGCCGACGACAGCCCTCGGCGCGGATATCTGACGGGCCGCGCCGCGGTGCGGTACAAGGAGCTCGTCAGCGGCAGCCCGGTCCCGACGTTCCGGCTGAGCCGGCGCGCGAATGTCTCGGTCACCCTGTCGCGCGGCGGACGCGCGACCCGCACGGCCGGCCGCGTCGCGGCCTGAGGCGTGATATTGCGGGTGCTCGATCGAGCGGGAGAGGATGAGCGCATGGACGGTGATGCCGAGGACGCCGGTGCGGTGACCGCGCGGCCCGCGGACCCGCCGGCGGACCCCGGCGATGCGTTCGACACGCATCGCCGGCTGCTGTTCGCCACCGCGTATCAACTGCTCGGCAGTGTGGCCGACGCCGAGGACGTGCTGCAGGACGCCTGGTTGAAATGGCATGAGGCCGACCGGGACCGGGTCCGCCACCCCAAGGCGTATCTGGTGCGGACGGTGACGAACCTGTCGCTGAACCGGCTGACCAGCGCCCGCGCGGTACGCGAAACCTATGTCGGCCCGTGGCTGCCCGAACCGCTGCTCAGTGAACCCGATGCCACCGAGCGTGTCGAGATCGTCGACACGGTGTCCACGGCGATGCTGGTCGTGCTGGAGACGCTGGGCCCGGTCGAACGCGCGGTGTTCGTGCTGCGCGACGTCTTCGGCTTCTCGGCTGCCGAGATCGCCGGCTTCCTCGATCGGCCCGAGCCGACCGTCCGGCAGATCTCGCATCGGGCCCGCGATCACGTGCAGGCGCGCCGCCCGCGTTACGACACCGATCCCGTTGCGCGGCAGGAGATCACCGAGCGGTTCCTGGCGGCCGCCAACGGGGGCGACGTCAATGCGCTGATGCGACTGCTCGCTCCCGATGTCACCCTGTGGAACGACGGCGGCGGCAAGGTCACCGCGGCGCGGCGCCCGCTGCACGGCCCCGACCATGTCGCCCGGTGGCTGCTCGGCGTCCTGGCCAAACCCGTCCTGACCGGCATCCGGATGCGAGCCGCGGTGCTGAACGGCGAGCTGAGCGTGGTCGGCGAGATCGGCGGATTCCCGGTCGGCGCGCTCACCTTCGACATCCTCGACGGCCGCGTGCGGAATCTGCGCTTCCAGGTGAATCCCGACAAGCTCGCCGGCCTGCGCCCGTCGCGGTAGATCCGCAACCCTGATTCGACCGAAATGTCCTGTGCGGCTGCGGGATGCGCTATTTTTGTCATCCGCCGGGACAGTTCCGGCCGAGATCAGAATGGTAGGAGTTTCACAAGTGCACAGCGTAGCGAGCCGCACCCGTCGATCCGGCGCCAGGATTCCGGCCCGTCGAACCACCTTGACCGGCTGGCTGCTCGCCGCCGGTGTCGGCTTCGCCGCCGTCTTCGCCCCCGCCACCACCGCCACCGCCGCCCCGGCCTTCGTCTCCTGCCCCGCGGGCGATTACGAGAACGTCGACCACGCCTGCGTCCCACGTCCCGGCTCGGATCCCGACGGCGCGACCGCACAGTGCGGCGACGGCACCTACAGCTACAGCCGCCACCGCAGCGGCACCTGCTCGCATCACGGCGGTGTCGAGCGCTGGCTCTGACCGAGCCGGGCGGTCCACGGTGGGCGTGGCGCCGGTCACCACGGGTGCTCGAGTAAGAATGAGAACCCGTGTCTGCCGAGGAACTCGCCGTGGAACCGCTGGCCGCCGCCCGCCGCGTGCTGGGCGCGACGATGCGGTCCGGCCCGGTCGCCGTACGCATCGTGGAGGTCGAGGCGTACGGCGGTGACCCGGCCGGACCCTGGCACGACCCGGCTGCCCACTCCGGACGCGGCCGCACCCCTCGTAATGCCGTCATGTTCGGGCCGCCCGGCATGCTCTACGTCTATTTCAGTTACGGCATGCACACCTGCGTGAACGTCACCAGCGGCCCCGACGGCGTCGCCAGTGCGGTGCTGCTGCGGGCCGGTGAGGTGATCGAGGGGCACGAGGTCGCGCGCTCCCGGCGTCCCGCGGCCCGCACCGAAGCCGATCTGGCGCGCGGGCCCGGGAACTTCGGTAGTGCACTCGGAATCACCCTCTCCGACTACGGCACCGCGCTGTTCGATCCGGCGGCGCCGATCCGATTGGAGTTGGAGCCCGAGATCACCGACTCCGCCGCGATCGGGGTGGGCCCCCGGGTCGGCGTGAGCCTGGCCGCCGACCGCCCGTGGCGACTGTGGTTGCGCGACTCCCCGGCGGTCTCGGCCTACCGCCGCAGTCCACGCGCTCCCGAGGTCGGGCGGTCGGCCTGAGCGCTCAGCTCGTCACATCGGCCGGGACCCGTGCGCGCTGCGCCGCCGCGACCGTCGCCGCCAGTTCGGCCGTCGCGACAGTATCGGCGACGCCGAGCGCCCAGCGAGTGTCGCCGCCGATCCGGAACTCCCCGTAGACGACGAATTCCGCATCCGCGCGGGGCAGCCGGTGGCCGGTCGAGTGCAGCGATTCGATCGAGATGTCGTGCGCGGCGAGTAATTCGATGAATGTGCTCGCGGCATCGGCGGGCGCCGAGGTGGTCTCGACGTCCCCGTCGGTACCCGGCGCGGTGAACACGATGTCGCCGGATTCGTTGTGCCGCAACCGAATCCGGCCCGCGGCACAGTCGATACCGTCGCCGGCCGGGCCGTAGACCTGCCGCAGCAGATCCCACAACCACCGCGCGGTCACCTCGGCGCCGCTGTCGTCGGTATGGCGCTGCACGTGCCGGGCGAAGTCGATCTGCCACCGTCGCGGCAGGTCCAGCCCGTAGCCGGTCTGCAGCAGATAGGCGATACCGCCCTTGCCGGACTGTGAATTCACCCGGATCACCGCCTCGTAGCTGCGTCCGACATCCGCCGGATCGATGGGCAGATACGGCACCTGCCATTCGATCTCGGACTCCGGCACCCCGGCGGTCTCGGCCCGCCGGCGATGGTCGGCGAATCCCTTCTTGATCGCGTCCTGGTGGGTTCCGGAGAACGCGGTGTAGACCAGATCGCCGACGTAGGGGTGCCGTTCGGGCACCGGCATCCGGGTGCAGTACTCGACGGTGCGGCGGATCCCGTCGATATCGGAGAAGTCGATCATCGGATCCACGCCCTGGGCATGCAGATTCAAGGCGAGCGTCGCGATGTCGACGTTGCCGGTGCGCTCACCGTTGCCGAAGACACAGCCTTCCACGCGCTGGGCTCCGGCCAGCATCGCCAGTTCCGCGCAGGCGATGCCGGTGCCGCGGTCGTTGTGCGGATGGACCGACAGGATCACCCCGTCGCGGCGGCTCAGATTGCGGTCCATGTATTCGATCTGGTCGGCGTAGACATTGGGCGTGGCGACCTCCACCGTCGCCGGCAGATTCAGCACGACCGGGCGCTGGGGGCAGGCGCCCCACAGGTCCGTCATCGCATCGCACACCTCCAGCACGAAATCCGGTTCGGTGAGCATGAACACCTCGGGGGAGAACTGGAATCGCAGATTCGGCCGGTC
Source organism: Nocardia mikamii NBRC 108933 (assembly GCF_001613505.1). Lineage (GTDB taxonomy): Bacteria > Actinomycetota > Actinomycetes > Mycobacteriales > Mycobacteriaceae > Nocardia > Nocardia mikamii. Next base: position 5,788 of record NZ_BDCM01000013.1, on the reverse strand, counting down.
ACCGGCCAATCGCGCGATCTCGCGTCCACCCGCGACGATCATCTCCGCCACGTCGGCCCGGGAGCGGCCCAGCACCACCTCGCGCCACAGCGGCGCGGTCGCGGTGTACATGTGGATCACCACGTCGTTGGTGATCCCCTCCACCGATTCCAGGGTCCGGGCGATGAGATCGGCACGCGCCGGGGTGAACACGACCAGGGTCACGTCGGCCGGCGCCAGCTCGGCGTCGCGGATGAGGCGGACGAAGTCGAAATCGGTCTGCGAGGCGCTCGGATAGCCCACCTCGATCTCCTTGTAGCCGATCGCGACCAGCATCTCGAAGAATCGGCGCTTGCGCTCCGGATCCATCGGTTCGGCCAGGGCCTGATTGCCGTCGCGCAGGTCGACCGGCACCCACAGCGGGGCGGATTCGAGGCGTTTCGAGGGCCAGCCGCGCTCGGTCAGCGGCACCGAAACCCGGTGATACACATCGTGATAGCGATGCGAGGGCATGACGGAGGGACGCTGGCGATTCCAGTGGGAAGTGCGTTCGGGCACGGTATCGGCTTTCTGCGTCGGAGATGTCGACCGGCGCAGCCCAGCAACCCGCGGGCAGGGTGCCGGTCGTTCAGACCCCGCCGCGGCGGCCGAGGAGAAGCAGTCCCTGTCCCATGGGGGCTACCATAGCGAGTGATAACTCCTCAGACAAGTAGAGAGGTGCGGGCCGATGGCGACTGTGCAGAGGCAACCGCTCGCGGCCCAGGCCGCCCGGCTGCTGCTCGACCGGATCCGCGCGGGTGAATGGCAACTCGGACACAAACTGCCGGGCGAGACGACCCTGGCCGCCCAGCTGGGCGTCGGACGCTCCACGCTGCGCGAGGCGATCCGGGAACTGTCCGGTCAGGGCGTGCTCGAAAGCCGCCAGGGGGCAGGCGTTTTCGTGACCGCGCTGGAGGTGGCCGAGGACTGGGACGAGGTGTTGCGCCGGGCCGATATCGCCGCCGTCATCGAGGCCCGCATCGCCATCGAGGCCGAGGCCGCGGCTCTGGCGGCGCGGCGGCGCACCCCTGCCGACCTGCGGATCATGCGTAAGGCGCTGTCGGTGCGGGCCGGCTCCGACGATTCGGTCGAACGTCTCGTCGACGCCGACACCGCCTTTCACCGCACCGTGATCGCGGCCGCGCACAACGAGGTGCTGTTGCAGTTGTTCGACGCCTTCGTCCCGCGCGTGCACCGCGCGATGACGCAGATGTTGCGTATGCGGCCGATGGCCGATCCCGCCGCGGACCATCACGCCCACGAGGTGTTGTTCGAGGCGATCCGGGATCGGTCGGCCGACGCGGCGGCCACGGCCAGCCGGGTGCATCTGAGCGCCTTGAAATCCGCGTTCTCCTGACCGATGAATTCCTCCGGGGCGGCCCGTCTTCTGTGGTGAGCGCGCTCGAACAGACACCGAGCATCCGTAAGGACACCGAATCATGACCGCTATCACCGCCTCCGCCTCGTCCGTCACCTCCACCCGTCCCGGCACGATCCGCAACCGCGTGCTGTGGACCCTGCAGATCGTGCTGGGCCTGTTCTTCGTCATCGCCTCGGGGCTGCCGAAGGTGGTCGGCCAATCCGATGCCGTCCGCATCTTCCACGACATCGGCTGGGGCGACTGGTTCCGCTATTTCACCGGGCTGGTGGAGATTTCGGGCGGAATCGGGCTGCTCGTGCCGCGCCTGTCCTGGCTCGCCGCCGCCGGACTGTCGATCACCATGGTCTGCGCCGCCGCCACCCAGGCCTTCGTCATGGACGCCCCGGCGGGCTCGATCTTCCCGCTGGTCCTGGCGGCCGTCTTCGCCTGGATCGCCTACGAACGCCGCCCCGCACACTGAGGTCGAAACCGCCCGATGGGCCCGCTCCGGGAAAACGCCCGGCCCGGGCCCATCGGCATGTCGGCAGCGTCGCATGGGTCAGCCGCCGGCACCGGCGTCACGTTCCGGTTCCGCCGCAACCGGTTCGGTGCGCCGATGCATACCCGGGCTGACCCCGTAACGCCGTTTGAACGCGGCACTCAGACTGAACGCCGTCCCGTAACCGACCTGCCGCGCGATCGATTCGATCGTCGCGTCGGTGCCGCGCAGCAGGTCCGCCGCGCGGGCCAGCCGCCATTCGGTGAGGTAGGCGATCGGCGGATCCCCCACGAGTTCGGTGAACCGCCGGGCCAGCGCCGCCCGGGACGCACCGACGGTCGCCGCCAGTTCGGCGACCGTCCAATCGTGGGCCGGGTTGTGCTCGAGCAGCCGCAACGCCTGTCCCACCACGGGATCGGCGTAGGCGCTGTACCACTGCGGCGCCTCGGCCCGCGCGAACCAGGTGCGCAGTGCGGCGATGGTCAGCAGATCCAGCAGCCGGTCGAGAACGGATGCCTGTCCGGGAATATCGCGGCCGGCCTCGTCGACCAACAGTCCGAGCAGGCGTTCGTCCACCTCGTGACCGTCGAGTACGGCCCGCGGCGGCAGGGCGCGCAACAGGCGGTCGCTCACCGTGCTGGCCACCTCGTAGGTCCCGGTCAGCAGCGCCGTCGTTCCGGCCGCATTCGTCCCCCAGCTGCGCACCCCGAGATCCCATGTCTCACAGAGCAATTCACCGTCCGGAGTGGTCGTGGTCTGCCCGGGGTGAACGATCGCCTGCGGCGGGGTCGAGGGCTCGTCGGCCACCGTGTACGGGTCGGGACCGCGCAGAATCGCGACCGCGCCCTCGTCGAGCCGGATCGGATCGTCGCCGTCGGGCACGAGATAGGCGTATCCGCGGGTCACCACCACGACCGTGAGCGGCGCCCGGTCCTGGATCCGCAGCGACCACGGCGGGTCCAGCAGCGAGCGCATCACGAACGCACCGCGAGCGCGCGGGCCGTCGAGCAGGTCGGCGAGGGCATCCATCCCACGACGATCGCGCATGGCGGCGAGCGCGGCAACCGGGTTCCCAGCGGCGGTGGGGCGGCGGTGCCCCGGGAAATCGCGAACGATCACCGGCACGGCCGATCACCCGCGCAACGCGTCGGACGGTTCGCCGCCCGCCACCGTCGCTCCGCCCTCGGCCGCGGTCCGCCGGGCATAGTCGGCGAACGACCGTGGTGCCCGACCCAGCGCGCGCTCGACCCCGTCGGCGACGGCCGTGTTGCGACCGTCGAGAACGGTGCCGAACAGATAGGTCAGCGAGTCGACGACCTCGCGAGGCAGTCCCATCTCCGACATCATGGCGGCGTACTCGTCCAGGCTTACCGGCTGATACCTGATCTCGCGACCGGTGGCGGCGGCGATCGTGGCCACGGCCTCGGCGAAGGTCAGCGCCTGCGGCCCGGTCAGCTCGTAGATCTCACCGGCATGCCCGTTCTCGGTGAGCGCGGCGACGGCGACATCGGCGATGTCCTCGGCGTCGACGAACGGCTCGGCGACCGCGTCGGCCGGCAGTGTCACCTGTCCCGCCGCGATCTCCGCGGCCAGAAAGTCCTCGCTGAAATTCTGGGCGAACCAGCTGCACCGCACGACGGTGGTGGCCAGGCCGCTGCGCAGGGCGATCTGCTCACACCGCTGCGCTTCGGGCTCGCCCCGGCCGGAGAGCAGAACCAGTCGCCGCACCCCGGCCCGCCGCGCCGCCTCGGTCAGTGCGCTGATCGCCCCGTCGGCGCCCGGGGCGGCGAGATCCGGCTGGTACGCGAGGTAGACGGATCGGGCGCCGTGCAGGGCGGCGTCCCAGGTCGTCGGGTCGGCCCAGTCGAAGGGGAGTGCCGTCGAGCGGGAGGCCGGTCGTACCTCGATCCCACGCTCGGCAAGTCGCGCCACGACCCGGCGGCCGGTCTTCCCCGTGCCGCCCAAGACGACGACGGGACTGGCGTCGGTGCGGTCGAGGCCGCGGGAGGCGGTGGACGCGACAGCGGGATGATCGGATTCGGCGGTATCGAAAATCGTTGCAGTGCCGATGATTTCGTTCTGGCTGATGATGTTTTCGGTCATGTGTCGAGTACATCCGGAGCGGAGCCCCCCGGCCATGGTCCGGACGCTCGCACACATACGCGCGCGTCCACGCCGGGCTCGCGAACTGTTTCCGCCGATGATCGTCGTGATCGGCGCGCCGGCGTCGCTCGCCCGCCACCCGACGGCATGTCCATCCGGACAATGCCGACCCAGCGCAGCCGATCGCGCCCGGTGCGGAAAGATGGGAGGGCGTGAGCGCCGACATCATCGACGAACTGACCTGGCGTGGGCTGATCGCACAGTCCACGGATCTGGACGCCCTGCGGGCCGATACGGCGAAGGGCCCGATCACGCTGTATGCGGGTTTCGACCCCACGGCGGCGAGTCTGCATGCGGGTCACCTCGTCCCTCTGCTCACGCTCAAGCGGTTCCAGCAGGCCGGACATCGCCCGATCGTCCTGGCCGGCGGCGCCACCGGCCTGATCGGTGACCCCCGCGACGTGGGGGAGCGGGTAATGAACTCGACCGACACCGTCGCCGAGTGGGCCGACCGGATCCGCGGCCAGCTGCAACGCTTCGTCGACTTCGACGAATCACCGACCGGCGCGATCATCGCCAACAATATGGACTGGACGGGCAACCTCAGCGCCGTCGACTTCCTCCGCGATATCGGCAAACACTTCTCGGTGAACGTGATGCTCGCGCGCGAGACGGTCAAGCGCCGCCTCGACAGCGACGGCATCTCTTACACCGAATTCAGCTACATGCTGTTGCAGGCCAACGACTTCGTGCAGTTGCGCCGCGCCCACGGCTGCAGGCTGCAGGTCGGCGGCTCCGATCAGTGGGGCAACATCATCGCCGGCGTCGAACTCAACCGCCGCCTCGACGGCGAACAGGTCCACGCCCTCACCACCCCGCTGGTCACCTCCGCCGACGGGAAGAAATTCGGCAAGTCGACCGGCGGCGGCAGCCTCTGGCTCGATCCCGAGATGACCAGCCCGTACGCCTGGTACCAGTACTTCGTGAACACCGGCGACGCCGACGTGATCCGCTACCTGCGCTGGTTCACCTTCCTCGACCGCGAGGAGCTGGCCGAACTCGAGACCGCGACCGCCGAGCGTCCGCATGCCCGCGAGGCGCAGCGCCGCCTCGCCGCCGAGATGACCACCCTCGTGCACGGAGAGGCGCACACCCGCGCGGTGCAGCTGGCCAGCCAAGCGCTGTTCGGCCGCGGCGATCTGCACGACCTGGACGAAGCGACACTCGGTTCCGCACTGGCCGAGGCCGCCGGTGACGGCACCGTCGCGGAGGCCGGTCCCGAATCGACGATCGTGGATCTGCTGGTCGCCTCCGGACTGTCCGACAGTCGCGGTGCGGCTCGCCGTGCGGTGGCCGACGGTGGCGCCTCGGTGAACAACGCCCGCATCTCCGATCCGGACTGGGTGCCCGCTGATACCGACTACCTGCACGGACGCTGGTTGGTGCTGCGGCGCGGCAAGAAGAACTTCGCCGGCGCGCGCCGAGCCGGGAGCTGATCTGGCCATGACCTGAGTCACATCCGTGTGATTCAGGTCGGCCGCCCGCCCCTTCGAGGCTCGGTGACCTGCGCAAATGCGAGCCGACGTGGCGATTTGACGTTCCGTTCTCCGCCACGTAACTTATTCCAGGTCAGAGCGACACGGACACCGACCCGGAGCCGAGAGGCCCGGGACAACGAGGTAGGACGAGGAGCGCCTGACGGCCAGTGGGACCCAGAGATCGCGAGTTGACTTCGCGAGCTTCAGTGGTTAGGCTGGAAAAGTTGCCTCTCAAGAAGGTCGGTTAGCCGGCCGGACTGTTTGTGCGCC
>NZ_BDCM01000012.1 GCF_001613505.1 Nocardia mikamii NBRC 108933 | reverse complement strand
GCCGGTGCCGGTGCTGGTGCCTGCACCGTTGCCGGCGTTGCCGTTGTTGGTGGTGCGGGTTTTGGTGGTGGCGTTGGTGACGACGAGGTCGAAGCCGATTTTGAAGCCTTCGTGGATGGCGTGGTGGATGGTGTCGATGGGGACGCCTTCGCGGGCCCAGGCGGCGGCGGCGTCTTTGAGGCGTTCGGTTTTTTCGGGGATGTCGCGGCCGTCGAGGAGGCTGATGGCGAGTTCGAGGCAGGTGCGGGTGATGGTGGTGATGTCGCCGTGGATGGCGTCGCCGGGCAGGGTGCCGCAGGGGGCGACGTTTTCGACGAAGTGGCCGACCATGTGCCGCGACAGCGACCACACATCCTTCAACGGCGACGACAGCAATTGACCGGACATGGTCAGACCGGGGCGTGTCGAGGTGGCGGTGGCGTCGCCGGAAGCGCCCGGGGCCGCGAGAGGCTCCCGGGACGTGGTGGATCCCGGCGAGGCGGCAGAACCCGGCGTGGCAACAGACATTGGCGAAAACTTCCTTCCCCCGCCCGTTTACTGCGCTGCCTTTATAACGTAACCGTAACGAGACCCCGATGGATGTCTTTCGTCCATCCTCGTGACAAATGAGGAGGCCGCCCGGGCGTGGCCTGGTGAGCGGTCACAACTCGGCCGCCGGATGAAACGGGCCGGTCAGTTCGGCATTCCCGCCGATCAGCAGGCGTTTGAGCACCTTGCCGGTTTCGCCGCGCGGCAGTGCCGACAGGAAGGTGACATCGCGCGGCACCGAGAACCGGCTCAGCCGGTTGCGGACGTAGGTGCGGATCATGTCCGGGTCCAGGCCCGAACCCTCCCGCTTGACGATGAACGCGGCCAGCCGCTGACCGAATTCGTGGTCCGGCACGCCGACCACGGCCACGTCGGCGATCTGCGGCAGATGCGACAGTGCCTCCTCCACCGGCCGCGGGAAGACGTTCTCACCGCCCGAGATGATCATCTCGTCGTCGCGGCCGGCGATGAACAGCCGGCCGTCGGCGTCCAGGTACCCCAGGTCGCCGGTATCGAGCATGCCGTCGGTCTCGTCCGGCGGCGCCGAATTGACATATCCGTCGAACAGCATGTGGTTGCCCACGTAGATGCGTCCGGTAGCGCCGATCGGCACGGGCTTCCGATCCGGGCCCAGCACAGCGATTTTCGTGCCGAGCGGCGGCCGTCCGGCCGTGGTCGGCGCGGTCCGCAGATCCTCGGGGGTGGCGATGGTCGCCCACGACACCTCCGTGGAGCCGTAGATGTTGTAGAGCACATCGCCGTAGTTGTCGGCGAACCGCAGCACCGTGGCACCGGCCAGCGGGGCGCCGCAACTGGCCGCGATACGGAGGCTGGAGGTGTCGTAGCGAGCCCGCACATGGGTCGGCAGATCCAGGATCCGCTGCACCATGGTCGGCACCAGAATCACTGTGCCGACCCGGTTCTCGGCGATCCGGCGCAGGGTGTCGCGGGCATCGAACTGCTCCGGCAGGACGACGGTGGCGCGCAGCGCGGTACTCAACTGCAATGCGGCCAGACCCCAGGTGTGGAACAGCGGCGCCGGAATCAGCATGGTGTCGTTCATCCGCAACGGGATACGCGACAGCAGGGCCGCGACGGTGGCGAACCCCTTGGCGTGCGGGCGGCGCGCGCCCTTGGGGGTGCCGCTGGTTCCGGAGGTCAGCACGATCAATCGGCCCGGCCGCGCCGGCTTGTCGAAACCGTTGTCGCCCTGGCTGATCAGGTCCTCGATGGTGGTGCGGCCGGGTGCGCCGTCGTCGGTGGCGATGCGGACGATGTCGGAGTGCAGGTAGTGGATCAGTTCTTCCAGTTCGGCGTCGACGAAGACGTGTGCCAGCCGGTGCCGCTGCACGATTTCCTCGATGCGCCGCGCCGACAGACCCGCGTTCAGCAGGATCGTATCCACGCCGAGTTTGCCCGCCGCGACCATGGTTTCGACCATGCCGGCGTGATTGCGGGCGAGCAGGCCGATCGCATCGCCGGTGCGCAGGCCCAGTCCGGCCATCCCACCGGCCAGTGCGGTACTGCGCCGGTCGATGTCGGCGAAGGTGCGGCTGCGCCGATCGTCGACGACGGCGATCCGAGTGGGGGAGTGCGCGGCCGCGGCGGCGTAGCCGCCGGCGAGATTGAAACCCCACCGCGCGAGTCCGCGCAGCTGCCCGACACTGCGGTCCGGCCGCGCGGTACGCACCACGCCCGTGCCGAGGATGTGGCGCGCCACATCCGCGTGCCGTCGCAGGGGCGTGTTCTCGCGGTTGACCACGACCGAAGTCGGTGCGGCCGTGACCAATTCGCGCAGTCTTCGCAGCCCGGCGTCCAGCCAGGCCTGCGCGCCGGCCGTCGAGACGCGCGCGGCGACCGGATGTATCCGGCCGGCGGCGAAACAGGTGATCACCGCCCGGGTGCCGCCCTCGATATCGCGTAGCCGCACGGAGGCGAAACTCCCGGTCGCCGCGCAGTGCAATTCGAAAGCTTCCCCGCGCGGGCCCACCCGCACCGTCAGCGACAGGGTCCGGATCTCGGTGTCGGCGGTGCCGATGCGCAGCTGCCACAGCGGCGCGCCGGCGACGGTCTCGATCCGTTCACAGGCGCCGATCCCGGTGAAGATGCGCGGATACAGCTGCGGGTCGACGAGCAGCTTCCAGACGGCACTGCGCTCGACCGGCAGCTCGACGGCGGTGTCGAAAACCTCGGTAGCCAACTTCTTACACTTCTCGCGGGCCGGTTCCTCGAGCGCACCGGCGGGAATTCCTTTGTAACCGGGATCGACTTCGCGCAGAAGATGCCTTGTGACAATTCCCGGCGCGCCCGGGGCCGCGGTTGTGAGTTCGCTGGCGATTGTCCAGGGCGTGATGTGCGTCGCATCCCGGAACGATGGGTGAGCTCGATGAGCAGGCGATTCGGGTCGTGGTACCGCCCGGCGATGCTGTGCCTGGCGCCGGCGGTCGTGGCGGCGCTGTCGACCGGCGTCGCCGCGGCGACGATCGACGCCTGCACGACTGGCCGTGTTGGGAGCGGTCCCTGCACGAGGCGTGGCCCGGTTTCGCGCGGGCGCTCGCCGGGTAGCGGCTCGAATCAGGGCTTGCGGGCGACACCCGCGTAGCCGTCGAGGGGCCGGACCTCCGCCAGCGGCTCGTCCGGATCCGGCCGCCACCGGGCCAGATATTCCAGGCCGGGTTCGACCAGGACCAGATCGCCGAGCAGTTCCATGATCTCGGCGCGGGTGCGCAGCCGGTCACCGCGGCCGGTGACGCGTTCGGTCACCGCGAGCATGCGGTCCATCTGCTCGGGCGGACCCTCACTGGTCAGATGTGACAGCGCCAGATAACTGCCGGAAGCGATGGTGGCGCGCAGGCGCTCGAATACCGTCGCGGCCAGGTCGTCGTCGGCCACGAAATGCAACATCGATACCAGCAGGACGGCGACCGGCCGATCGAAATCCAGCAGCTCCCGGACCTGCGGATGCTCGAGTACCCCGTCGATATCGGTGAAATCCCCGTGTACCGCGGTCGCGTTCGGATTGTCCGCCAGCAGCTTGCGGCTCATCGTCACCGCGACCGGATCGATATCGACATAGACCACCCGCGCACCCGGGACGACGCGCTGCGCGATCTCGTGCACGTTGCCCGCCGTCGGAATTCCGGAACCCAGATCGAGGAATTGGTCGATACCCGCCTCGGCGAGAAAACCGACCGCACGCTGCAAAAATGCGCGGTTGGCACGGGCCGTGCGCGGAACTTCGGGAATGACCTCGATCATTTGCGCCGCGACCGACCGATCCACCTCGAAATTGGCGAATCCTCCCAGCAGATAGTCGTACACTCGCGCCGGGCTGGGAATCCGGGGGTCGATGTCGTCGGCCGCCCAGTCGGGTAACAGAGGTTGCACGCCGCTCATCCTAGGCCGCGCACCCGGGCGGCGACATCAGCTGCATGAAGGACCCAGCGGTTGCGTCCGCTGGCCTTCGCGCGGTACAGCCCGGCGTCGGCGGCGTCGAGCAGCCGCTCGGCGTCGGTGCCGGTGACAGGGGTGACGATCGCGCCGATGCACGCCGAGATCATCAGGTCGTGATTGTCGACGGGGATGGGTTCGGCCAGCGCGTCGAGCAGGCGCTGGGCCACCGCGGCGATGTGCTCGGTGTCGCAGGTCGGCCGGACCAGCCCGACGAACTCGTCGCCGCCCACCCGCGCCAGCATGATCGCCGGTACCGCCGCCGAGAGCCGCTCCGCGACGGCCGCGAGCAGCCGATCACCGACTCCGTGGCCGTAGGTGTCGTTGACCGATTTGAATCCGTCGAGGTCGATGAAACACAAGCCGATGCAGTCTTCGGCCCCGGCGTCGGCGATGATGGCCGAGAGCGCTTCGACCAGTTGCCGCCGATTGGGCAGGCCGGTCAGCGGGTCCAGCCGGGCCTGGCGATGCAATTCGGCCTGCAATTCCCGCCGCTGCGTGGTGTCCTCGCCGACCACCAGCAGATACGCTGCCCGTCCGCCGGTCGCCGGCACCAGGGTGATCGCCCACGTGGCCCAGCCGTCGACGCCCTCGGGACGTGGATAGCGCAATTCCATCCGGACCGTGCCCGAGCCGGCGTGCAAAAGCTCGCCCAGTACGCGGCGCCGCAATTCCACGCGGTCGTCCGGATGTATCAGATCGGTGACCCCGCGTTCGAGCAGATACTCGCGGCTGACGCCGAGCATCGCGGCCATCGCGGGATTCACGTCGACCACCCGGCCCTCGGCGTCACCGATGCCGATGGCGATGGCGGCATTGTCGAATACCACCCGGAATCGCGCCTCGGCGGCATTGCGGGCGTCGGCCATCGCCGAGTGCAACATTTCCTGATGCCGCGCCCGGGTGGCGAGTAACTCCTCGGTATATCCGCGGGCCATCTCGCCCAGAACCGCGAGCACTCGATCGCCCGGCGGGAACACGGTGGTGGCCAGTGGTGTCAGCGCCCGGGCAGAGCGGGGCATGACCTGCGGATCGGTGAGGTTGGCGCGTACCAGGGCGGCGCCGATCGTGGCCGCGGCGGCGGCGTCGAACGGTTCGGCCCCGACAATCGCGACGAACTGCTCGAGCAGACCCGCCAGCAGTTGCTCCAGTTCGCGCATGGACATGGGAACGAAGCCGGTGTCGGCGATCGCGATGCGCCATCGTCGGGCCAGTTCACCGATCCCGGTTTCCCCTGTCATGCACACCACCCCGCCTCGGAACTACTCCCAGCGACTTGTGAGTACGGCGCGGCGCCGAACCAGAGAACCAGATTACCGCGCCGAGCGGGCCCGCAAGATCACGGCTGTGACGTGATGCTGCGGGCCCGCTGGGTGCGTAGCGTACGTGCGATCTCGGTCGAAAGATCGGATGCCGGCTACTTGCTCGCTTTGTGATAGGCGGCGACAACCTCGGAAGAAATGCGGCCGCGCGCGGAGACGTTATAGCCGTGTTTCTTGGCCCATTCCCGGATCGCCACCGTCTGCTCGCGATCGGCCGCGGACTTGGTGCGGGTGCCGCCGCCGGACTTCAGGCGGCCGACCTTGCGGGACTTTTCCGTCCAGGGTTCGAGTGCCCCGCGCAGCTTCCCGGCATTCAATGTCGACAGGTCGATTTCATACGCCACACCGTCGATCGAGAACTGCACGGTCTCATCCGCTTTGGACTTCCCGTCGTAATCATCGATGAGTGTGACGGTGACTTTCTTGGCCATGATCGAGCCCTTTCGCACTGACACGGAGCAACTGGGATTGTGTATACCGTACCGTATTGCGACCGGTCGTAGTGAATCCGGTGCTATTCGGGCGGTTTCGATCGTGAATGTTCCCGGAATGAGAAAAGAATCGGCGAGACGCATTTAGTGCGCGGCCTGCAAAAGTTATCGGAATGCTCGCGGTCTTCGGACACTGCCCGGGAGTTCGGATGGCCGGGTTCGGATAAAGGGATCGGCGTGCGGGTACCCGGCTGCCGACCGCCGCGGCGGGTGCGAGCAGGGGATATTGCACACATAGTGATGTATGCATATGATGACGAGCGGTAGCGACGGAGAGGAGTACGGAGCATGAGTGCCGGACATACACACGGCTCGGGCCACGGGCACGCGCACAGTCATGCGCACGCCACTCCCGACAGCGATCGGCGCTGGCTGGCCGGGGCGCTCGCGGTCATCGTGGTCTTCCTCCTCGGCGAGGTGGTCGTGGGTGTGGTGGCCGGTTCGCTGGCCCTGCTGTCGGATGCCGCGCACATGCTCACCGACGCGGCCTCGATCGCATTGGCACTGTGGGCGATTCGCCTCGCGGCGCGGCCGCCGGCCGGGCGGATGACCTTCGGCTGGAAGCGAGTGGAAATCCTGTCCGCGCAAGCCAACGGCCTGACGCTGCTGGTCCTGTCGGCCTGGCTGCTCTACGAGGCGATCCGCCGCCTGATCCAGCCCCCCTCGGTCACCGGTGGACTGGTGCTCGCGACCGCGCTGGTGGGTGTGGTGGTGAATCTCGCTGCCACCTGGATGATTTCGCGGGCCAATCGCAGCAGCCTGAATGTCGAGGGGGCGTTCCAGCACATCCTCACCGATCTCTACGCCTTCCTGGCGACCGCGGTGGCCGGGGTGGTCATCATCCTCACCGGCTTCGAACGCGCCGACGCGATCGCGACGCTGGTGGTGGTCGCGCTGATGGTGAAGGCGGGTGTCGGCTTGGTCCGTGCGTCGAGCCGGATCTTCCTCGAGGCCGCCCCGGCCGATATCGATCCGGCGGCGGTGGGCGTCGGCATGGCCGCCCGTGACGGTGTCGTCGAGGTGCACGATCTGCACATCTGGGAGATCACCTCCGGGTCCCCGGCGCTCTCGGCGCACGTGCTCGTCGAGCCCGGCCGCGACTGCCATGCGGTGCGCCAGGATCTGGCGCGGTGGCTGGCCGCCGACCATCACATCGAGCACGCCACACTGCAGGTCGATCACGCCCAACCCGAACTGATCGAACTCGGCGCCGTGCCGAGCGGCCATTGCGCCCAGTCGCACGGCCCGGCGCACCGCTCACCGGATGTCGCGCAGACCCAAGAATCCGGTAATCAGAACTAACCGGACACCCCGCCGGACCGGCGCAAACGCTCCCGGACCCCGGGTGGATACTGACGGCCGTGGGATGGATCGACGCGCCGCTGACCGTGCAGTCCGTCGTCGAGGAATGGCGCTGGGACACCTCGACGATCGTGGTGACCGCCGCGCTGGGGCTCGGCTACGGCCTGGCGCGCCGGCGCGCCGATCGGCGCGGGAGTACCGAGTCGGCGGGACGCAGTTGGGCGTTCGGCGCGGTCGGCCTCGGAGTGTGGTTGCTGACCGGCATCAGCGTGATCGGCGTGTACTCCGGCACCCTGTTCTGGATGCGCGCGCTGCAGATACTGCTGCTGCTCTATGTGGTGCCGTTCGGCCTGGCGACCGGTCGCCCGCTGACGGTGCTGCGCGATGCCCTCGGCCCGGTGGGACGCGAGTGGCTGGACCGTGTCCTCGCCTCGGCGCCGGCTCGCCTGGTGACCTATCCGCTGGTCCCGTCGCTCGCCATCCTGGCCACCCCGTGGCTGCTGATACTGACCCCGTGGTTCGAAGCGGTGCTGCGGCACGGTGTGGTCGACGCGCTGACCCGACTGCTGCTGGTGGCCGTCGGATTCCTGTACTTCTATTCGCGGCTGCAGACCGATCCCGTTCCGCACCGCTATTCGCAGGCGGTCTCGTTGCTGATCACGGTGTTCGAATCACTGGCAGACGGAGTGCTGGGGCTGGTGCTGTGGTTCGGGCCGCTGGTGGCGATGGACTACTACACCGAAGTGGGCCGGACGTGGGGCCCGGATCTGCGGATGGACCAGATCATCGGCGCGGGCATCATCTGGGTGCTCGGCGACGTGCTCGGCCTGCCCTATCTGCTCACCCTGATGCGGTCGTGGGCGGCCGACGAACGCCGCAACGCCGCGCGGATGGACGCCGAACTCGACGCGGCCGAGGAACTTTCGGCACTGCCGGTGAGCGAGGCGGCGCGGACCTCGGCCGCACCCGCCGCCGCGACGACGGCGCATGCGGAGGCGCCGGTCCAGAGCGGACTGTGGTGGGAGAACGATCCCGTGCTGCGCGACCGCTTCCGGCGCTGACGGATTCGCCCGTCCGGGCGGCAGCCGACGATGCCTACCGGACGAGCTACCGCCCTCAGATCTTGCGGATCACCGTGACGACCTTGCCCAGGATCTGGGCGTCGTTACCGTCGATCGGATCGAACAGCGGGTTGTGCGGCATCAGCCACACCTGATCGCCGGTGCGCTTGAACGTCTTGACCGTCGCCTCGCCCTCGATCATCGCGGCGACGATATCGCCGTTGTCGGCGACGTTCTGCTGGCGGACCACCACCCAGTCGCCGTCGCAGATCGCCGCGTCGACCATCGATTCGCCGACGACCTTCAGCAGGAACAGCGAACCCTCGCCGACCAGTTCGCGCGGCAGCGGGAACACGTCCTCGACCGCCTGTTCGGCGAGGATCGGCCCGCCGGCGGCGATGCGGCCCAGCACCGGCACGTAGGTGGGCGCCGGGGTCGCGTCGGAGGTTTCGGTCGCCACCGCGCGCAGTACCGGCGCGGCACCGGCCGCCCGCACGGCGGTCTCGTCCAGGCCGCGGACATCGACCGCGCGGGGACGATTGGGATCGCGGCGCAGATAGCCCTTGCGCTCGAGCGCGCGTAGCTGATGCGCGACCGAGGAGGTGGAGGTGAGTCCGACCGCGTCGCCGATCTCGCGGATGCTCGGGGGATAGCCGCGTTCGTTCACCGAGGTCCGGATGACCTCGAGTACCTTGCGCTGGCGGACGGTGAGATCCGCTCCGTTGCCGGGGGTTTCGGTGTCACCGGCCGACGCCTGGGCGCCGCCGGGGGAGACCGTGCCGTTGCCGGCCGCCTCCTCGTGTCCGACCACCGTACGTTCGCTCACGCTCGCCGTCCTCCGTTCGTCTGTCTGCCGGGGCGTGTCTGTCGGGTTCTGCCGGCACCGGGTTCTGCCGGCGCCGCCGGATCGCGTGCTTCGAATGTAGTCCGCCCGCGCCCAGGTTTCAAACATCTGTTCGACGCATGTCGGCGTGGCTGGTGACTTTGTCGGCCCCGCGTGGTAAGAATTCGAACATCAGTTCTTCGAACAGATGAGCGAATACGCCACAACTCTCATACCCCTGTGATCCATCCACCCAGCACACTCGTCACAGCATTCATGGAGGTCGTCAGATGCGTACCGCGGTCGATGAATTCAGCACGATCGGCGTCCGGGCCGGTTCGTCCGGCGATTCTCCTGTCCACACCGTGCGGCCGGTTCGGCGCCACCGCCGGGCCGACCTCCGGCGTCCTCGGGGTCCGCATCGCCCGCATGTCGTGGCGGGCTACGACCGGGTACCGGTTGCCGCGCCCGCCCGCGGGCCGCATCCGCTCCGGCGGGTGGAACAGGCCCGTATCGGGCTGGCCACCCTGGCTGCGACCGCACTGCTCACCGCGGCGGCGGTCTGCGGGCTTCTGGGGGTGGCGCAGTTGCGTGATGCGGGCGGCCCGGCATCCACGCAGACGGTTCAGGTGCAGCCCGGCGAGTCGCTGTCCGACCTCGCGCAGCGGGTGGCGCCGGGGGATGCGGTCCGCGACACGGTGGCCCGCATCGTGGAGTTGAACGGACTGCGTGGCACCGAAGTGGCCGCCGGGCGCACTCTCGTGGTTCCGGCATCGCGATAAGTCGTGGTCGAGGGCTCCCGGGGCGCGTAATCGCGTGGCCGGATTTATTGATCCACAACTGAAACATGTTGCTATTCTGCTCGGAATGTGATCGGGGCTACATTCTCCGCCAACGGATTTCGAGGACGAGGCATCATGGTGCACACCCTCCATCGAGCGCTGCCGCGACGGTTCGCGTGCACGGCCGCACTGCTCATCTGTTTCGTGATCGCCTGTGCCGCGGCACCCGCGGTGCGCGCAGAGCCGGGATACACCGCATATCTGGACATTCCGGTGGTGAACGGGGCGGGGGAGAGCGCAGGCGGCCTGAATCCCGACCTGCCTCTGGATAGTTCGACGCTGGCCGCGGCGCTCGAGCAGGCCCGCGCCGACGGGATCGCACCACGGCGGTATGCGGCACTGCTACACCAGTATTGGCTGACGGTGGCCACCGCCGATGCCGATATCGACCTGGCCGCGTGGGATCCGATCCGCGGGGTGGCCCCGAATTCGCGCACCTTCACCCAGGTCTACGTGAACTACCTCCGGCTGACGACCGCCCATCCGGAGTTCTACTGGACAGGGCTGGCCGGACTGGCCGGCGGATCGTTCGCCTCGGGATTCTTCGATATGAGCGATGTGGCAACGATTCTCAGCGTGCCCGGTATCCACCAGCTCGGCGGCGCGGTCGCGGATCTGCTGCGGGCCACACCGCCGCAGCTCGTCGCGGCGCTGCCCGCCGACATCCGGCTCCTGGCCACCGAGGGTCCGCGACTCACCGCCGAGGATCTGGCGTGGTTCCAGACCCGGCTGATGATCATGCAGAAGCACATCTTCCTCGACCAGGTGCCGATGCACGAGGCCTATATCGCGGGAGGGTTGCCCGCGATCGAGGAGATGTACGCCGCCGGTGTGCTCGACGACAACGCGGTGCGGGCCTGGCGCTCACTCGCCACGGGTACGGTCGCCGGGTACGACGACGCGCTGATGCGGATGACCGATCGCGAACAGAATCAGATCATCGCCGATCAATGGGATGCCACCTCACGGGGGCGCGGGGCCATGGGCCGGGTGATGACCTACGTCAGCACCCTGGCGGCGAAACCCGCGGTGCCCGGGGTTCGCGCACCGGGTGTGTTCGCGCCGACCACCGTATCGGCCGAGGTGGACGGGCGCACGATGACGCTGCGTACCCCGTTGCCCGCCTTCAACTGGGCCGACCGCGACCCGCGCTGGACCTACATCACCGGCGATCTGGTGCCGTGCTACGAACGGATGCAGGCCGCTCCGTGGCTCGCCCGCCAGGTGCTGTCGGTCCCGTTCGCCGGTGATCTCGCTGCCGGACGATTGCTGAATCGACTGCCGGATCTGCTCACCGACCTGACGAGCCAGTGGCAACTGACGGCGTGAGCGGCCCCGGTCGCGGGTCCGCATGGGCCGGGGCGAACGCCGTACGGGTATCCTGAAAGACGCTCAGGACATACGTGGTGAGTGCGGCTGTATCGGCGGAACAGGTCGAGGGCAGGCAGCTCGTCGCGAACCGACGCAGGCATCGACGAAGGATCCCGGATGCATTGCCCGTACTGTCGGCACCCGGATTCGCGGGTGGTCGACTCGCGTGAGGCCGAGGAAGGCAGCGCAATCAGGCGCCGTCGCGCATGTCCGCAGTGCGGGCGCCGCTTCACCACGGTCGAGACCGCGATCCTCTCGGTGGTCAAGCGCAGCGGTGTCACCGAACCGTTCAGCCGCGAGAAGGTGATCCGCGGCGTCCGCCGGGCCTGCCAGGGGCGTGAGGTCGACGACGACGCCCTGAACCTGCTCGCCCAGCAGGTCGAGGATGCGGTGCGCGCGAAGGGTTCTCCGGAGGTGCCGAGCCACGAGGTCGGTCTGGCCATCCTCGGTCCGTTGCGCGATCTCGACGAGGTCGCCTATCTGCGCTTCGCCTCGGTGTACCGGTCCTTCAGCTCCGCCGACGATTTCGAACGCGAGATCGACGATCTGCGCCGCCACCGCGCCGGACGTTCGGTGGCCGCCGGCGCCGACTGATCAGCGGGGCCGGGCCCCGGCCGGTGCCGCGCCGATTCCGTCGATGGCCTTGATGATTCGCTTGGCGGACACCGGATACGGCGTGCCCAGCTGTTGTGCGAACAGGCTCACCCGCAGTTCCTCGATCATCCACCAGATCTCGGTGACGTCGGCGGCCGTGCGACGCGCGCCGGGAAGACGGTCCAGCAGTCGCGCGTACGCGGCGTGCACGCGATCCAGTTCGGCCGCGCCTTGACGGTCGCGATCGGCCGAGGCGGGCAGCGCGAGCAGCCGTGCCTCGGCGGCGTGCAGATACCGCGGAATCTCGCGTAGCCGGGTGGTGCCGAATTCGCTGACGAAGCCGGCGAAGACCAGTTCGTCGAGTTGGCCGGCGACATCGTCGGCGATGTCGCGATCGGTCGTGTCGGCCAGGGCGGTCCGCACCCGGTGTGCGGCCGCCAGCACCGGGACAACCAGTGCGAGGACGCGCGCGACCGCACCGGCGAACTGCGGTCGCACCTGGTCGACGAGCCGGGTGAACTGCTCCGGACTGCGTACCGGACCACCGTGTGCGGCGACCAGTTCGTCGGCCGCGCAGGCGCGGCAGTCGTCGAGCAGCGCATCCATCGATCCATACGGGTTCTGGCTCAGCGCGAGGCGATCGGCGGCCGACAGTCCCGAGGTGACCGAGCGCTGCGCGGCCGGCATCTCGCGCAGCAGCAGCGCCCTGGTGCCGGTGCGCATCGCGGCACGCTGTGCCGACGGCGACGACAACACTCGCACGGCCACCCCGTCACCCTCGCTGACCAGGGCGGGATAGCCGGTGATGGTCTGTCCGCCGACCTCACGCCGGATGGTCTGCGGCACCGTACCCAGCGTCTGCGCCGTCCACACCGTCGCCGGTGCTCGTTCGGCCGCGCTCGTCGCCTTCGCCACCGATTGCGAAACCTGCTGGGACAGTTGGGTTTTCAAGGCGGCGAGACTCTTGCCTCGGGCGAGGGTCGCGCCGTCGGGACCGGTGACGGCGAACGTCATCCGCAGATGATCGGGCAGGGCGCCGGGGTCGAGGTCGGCCGGCGCGATCGTGGTCGACGCCAGCGCCGACAGCTCGCGGGCCAGTCCGGTGCGCAGCGGTTCGGCGCGGGGGGTCAGCCGCGCCAGCGCGGCCCGCGCGAAGTCCGGCGCGGGAACGACGCTGCGGCGCAGCTGTTTCGGCAGGGTCTTGATCAGCGCGGCGGCGAGTTCCGCACGCATGCCGGGGACCAGCCAGTCGAAGCCCACGGCCCGCACATGGGCCAGCTGTGCGACCGGAATGTGCACGGTCACGCCGTCGTCGGCCTGTCCCGGCTCGAACTGGTAGGTAAGCGGGAAACTCAGTTCGCCCTGCCGCCAGCTGTCCGGGTAGGCGGCCGGATCCAGCTGGGCCGCCTGCGCGTTGACCACGGTGGCGGTCGAGAAGTCCAGCAGATGCGGGTCCTCGCGCTCGGCCTTGCGCCACCAGCTGTCGAAATGCCGCACCGACACCACGTCGGCGGGGATGCGCTGGTCGTAGAAATCGAACAGCGCCTGGTCGTCGACGAGAATGTCGCGCCGGCGCGCCCGATGCTCCAGGTCGGCCACGTCGTCGAGCAGTTCGCGGTTGCGGTGGAAGAACCCGTGCCGGGTCTGCCATTCGCCCTGGACCAGTGCGTGCCGGATGAACAGTTCCCGCGACAGCTGCGCATCGATGCGGCCGAAGTCGACGCGGCGCTGGGTGACCAGCGGAATGCCGTAGAGGGTGACCCGCTCATAGGCCATCGCCGCGCCGCGCCGGGAGGACCAGTGCGGTTCCGAGTAGTTGCGTTTGACCAGGTCACCGGCGAGCCGTTCGGCCCATTCGGGCTCGATCCGCGCGGCCATCCGGCCCCACAGCCGCGAAGTCTCCACCAGTTCGGCCGCCATCACCCAGCGCGGCGGCTTCTTCGCCAGGGCCGATCCGGGGAAGATCATGAACTTCGCGCCGCGGGCGCCGAGGAACTCCCGCGATTCCGCCTCGCGCACACCGATATGCGACAGCATGCCCGCCAGCAGCGCGCGATGGATCCCCTCGCCGTCCCACGGCAGCGCTTCCGGATTCTGTTGCGGGGCGATCGATTCCGCGGCGGACCAGCCGAGGCTCTTGGTGATGGTGCGCAGCTGCCCCTGCAGATCCTGCCATTCCCGGATGCGCAGATAGTGCAGGAACTCGTCGCGGCACAGCCGCCGGAACTGATTGGACGACAACGATTTCCGTTGAGCGCGCAGGTAGTCCCACAGTCGCAGATAGGCGAGGAAATCCGAGCCCTCGACGGTGAACCGGGCGTGTTTGGTATCGGCGGCCTGCTGGAATTCGGCCGGCCGCTCCCGCACGTCCTGGATCGACAGTGCCGCGACGATGACCAGCACCTCGGACAGGCAGCCATTGGCCTCGGCGGCGACGAGCATGCGCGCCATCCGCGGATCGACCGGGAGCTGGGCCATCTGCCGCCCCACCGCGGTGAGTGCGAGTTCGTCTCCGCTCTCCGGCGCGCGCACATGACCCCCGGCGGCGTCGCTGCCGCGTCCGCGGCGCCGGCGAGCACCGCGTGCGGGCGCGGGCGTCTCGCCGGGGCGCCCGAGTGCGCCGAGTTCCAGCAGCAACGCGATACCGTCGCGGATCGCCCGCCGGTCCGGTGCCTCCACGAACGGAAAGCTCTCGATGTCGCCGAGCCCCAGCGCGGTCATCTGCAGGATGACCGCGGCCAGGTTGGTGCGCAGGATTTCCGGTTCGGTGAACGCCGGGCGGGACTCGAAGTCCTCCTCGGAGTAGAGCCGGATGCAGATACCGTCGGCCACACGTCCGCAGCGCCCGGACCGTTGCCGTGCGGAGGCCTGTGAGATCGGCTCGATCGGCAGGCGCTGCACCTTGGTGCGCATCGAATAGCGGGAGATGCGCGCGGTGCCCGGATCGACCACGTAGCGGATGCCCGGCACGGTGAGCGAGGTCTCGGCGACGTTGGTGGCCAGCACCACACGACGGCCGGTGTGCGGCTGGAAGACCCGATGCTGTTCGGCCGCGGACAGTCGCGCGTACAGCGGAACGATCTCGGTCCGTGGCAGTTTCAGCTCGCGCAGGGTGTCGGCGGTGTCGCGGATCTCGCGTTCGCCGGACAGGAAGACCAGCACGTCGCCGTCGCCTTCGGCGAGCAGTTCGCGCACCGCGTCGCCGATGGCATCGGTCTGGTCGCGAGCGTCCTCGGCGGTGGCGCGTCCGCTCGGCCGGCCGCGCCGCGGCGCCGGCTCCTCCTCGAACTCGGCCTCGTCGTCGGTGTCGGTCATCTCGGGAGCCAGCGGGCGATACCGGATTTCGACCGGATAGGACCGCCCCGACACCTCGACGATCGGCGCGGGCTCCCCGGAGACCGGATCGGCGAAATGGCGGGCGAACAGCTCCGGGTCGATGGTCGCCGAGGTGATGATCACCTTGAGGTCCGGACGCTTCGGCAGCAGCGACCTCAGGTAGCCGAGCAGGAAGTCGATGTTGAGGCTGCGCTCGTGCGCCTCGTCGATGATGATCGTGTCGTAGCGGCGCAGCAGCCGATCGCGCTGGATTTCGGCCAGCAGGATGCCGTCGGTCATCAATTTGATCAGGGTGCGATCGGAGGCCTGATCGGTGAAGCGCACGGTGTAGCCGACGACGTCGCCGAGTTCGGTATCGAGTTCGGCCGCAATGCGTTCGGCCACCGTCCGCGCCGCCAGCCGCCGAGGCTGGGTGTGCCCGATGGTGCCGCGGATCCCGCGCCCGAGTTCCAGGCAGATCTTCGGGATCTGCGTGGTCTTACCCGAGCCCGTCTCCCCGGCGATCACCACGACCTGATGGGCGGCGATCGCGGCGGCGATATCGTCGCGATGGGCGGACACGGGCAGTTGTTCGGGATAGCGAATGGCCGGGACGGCGGCGCGGCGGGACTCGATACGGGCCTGCGCGGCGGTTATCTCGCGCTCCAGCCGCTCGATCTCACCGTCGTTGCCGTGGGCCTTGTCCAGCCGTCGGCGCAGCCGGTGTTCGTCGCGGAGGGAGAGGTCGGCCAGGCGAGCGCGCAGCTCGCGGGTGGTGGCAGTCGAGGTCATTGCATCGACCAGCGTAGCGAAACCGGCCGTCCGGCCCGTTCCCGCGCTGGTCGGGACGCCGAATCGTGAAGATAACCGAATCGTTGCTATTGGATGATCTTGGTTCCCGGCCGGGGCCGGATATGTCACCATCGGGCCATGACTGCTGGTTCCGGAACGCCGATGTGGGTCCGTGGACTGCGCGTGGTGTCGGTGCTGCTGGGCATTGCCGCACTGGTTCGCGAGGGCGTGCACGCGGTCGCGACGACCGCGTCGCACACGCTGCGCCGGCCGGTGGCGGAGGCCGCGACGAGGCAGCGCACCTCGCCGATCGGATAGGCCTAGGCCCGGAGAACTTCTCGTGTCACCGGATGACGCCGGTGGCAGAGGTCGTCGTCTGCCCGCGGCCCCGGTGCCGGTGATGAAATCGCCTCGCCGGCCGACCGGTATGCGAGGATCGTACGATGATGGCCCGTGCGGGGACGCCGATCTGGATCCGGATCCTGCGGATCGCCGTCGGCGTGCTGGGAATTGTTGCACTGCTGTGGATTCCGCTCCGCGACCACGGATCGCCGGGCTTCTCCCTCGGTAACTACCTCAGCTACTTCACCATCGAATCCAATATCGCCGGCGTCCTGGTTCTGCTGGGCGGCGGCCTGCTGGATCCGGCCGCGCGGCGCTGGCAGGTGGTGCGCGGCGCGGCGACGCTGTATCTGCTGATCACCGCGGTGATCTACGCGGTGCTGCTGGCGAACGTCGATGTGATGCTCACCGACAAGTGGATCAACGACACACTGCATCGGGTGCTGCCGATCGTGGTGGTCGCCGACTGGATTCTGGTGTCGGCGCGGCTGCGGGTCTCGGCCGCGCTCATCGGCGGGTGGCTGGTCTATCCGATCGTCTACTGCGGCTACAGCCTGATCCGCGGCGAGATCGTGGACTGGTATCCCTACCCGTTCCTGGATCCGCGAGTGCAGGGCTACCCGTCGCTGCTGATCGGGGTGGTGGTGCTGGCCGCGGTGATCACGCTGCTGGCGATCGCGGTGGCGTGGCTCGGGTCGCTGCACCACCGTCGCGACGCTCCCGTACCGGTCTGATCACGCAGTTGCCGGTGGATTGCGGGGGTTCGGCGACCAGGCCCGCTCGGGCGCGGCGCGGGTAGTCTGACGGCGCGGGCGATCGGGTGTTCCCATCGCCACCGGACGACGGGGAGAGGAGCCGAGCATGGGCTCGCTGTGGCACGGGTTCGCGGATATGGGCGCGGTGGAGCGCGACGGCGCCTTCGTGGTCGCCCGCGGTGAGGGCGCCTACATCTGGGACGAGGCCGGGCGGCGCTATCTCGATGCGACGGCGGGGCTGTGGTTCACCAACGTCGGTCACGGCCGCCGCGAGATCGCCGACGCGGTCGCGGCGCAATTGTCGACGCTGGCCCACTATTCGAACTTCGGCGACCTGACCGCGCCGGTGACGCAACGGCTGGCCGAGCGGTTGTCGGAGCTGGCGCCGGTACCGGGCAGCAAGATCATGTTCACCTCCGGCGGGTCCGATTCGGTCGACACCGCCGCGAAACTCGCCCGCCGGTTCTGGCGTGAACAGGGCCGTCCGGACAAGACGCTGCTGGTCGGCCGCCGGCTGGCCTATCACGGAATGCACGTCGCCGGAACGGCGCTGGCCGGCATCGAGGTCAATCACGAAGGCTACGGCGAGCTGATGGCCGATACCCGCACGGTGGAATTCGACCAGTCGCAGGCGCTGCGGACGCTGATCGACGAGGTGGGCGCCGACCGCATCGCGGCGTTCTTCTGCGAGCCGATCATCGGGGCGGGCGGGGTGTATCTGCCGCCGGAGGGATATCTCACCGAGGTGCGCCGCCTCTGCCGCGACAACGACATCCTGTTCGTCGCCGACGAGGTCGTCACCGGCTTCGGGCGGATCGGCGGATCCTGGTTCGCCTCCACCCGATTCGGGCTCGAACCGGATCTGATGACCACCGCGAAGGGCCTGACCTCCGGCTATCTGCCGATGGGCGCGGTCTTCGTGGCGCCGCGGGTGGCCGAACCGTTCTTCGGTGGCGGGGTGTGGTTCCGGCACGGCTACACCTACGGTGGCCACGCCGGATCGGCCGCCGCCGCGATGGCCAATCTCGACATCATCGAACGCGAGCATCTGCTCGACGCCAGCAAGAACATCGAATCGCTGCTGCACGAACACCTCGCGCCGCTGGCCGGACATCCCCGCGTGGCGCAGGTACGCAGTGGGCTGGGCGCGGTGGCCGGGGTCCAGCTCGCCGATCCGTCCGAAGGACCGGCCATGGTGAAAGCGCTCCGCGCCGAAGGGGTTTCCACCCGGTCGGCCGGGCAGGGCGCGCTGCAGATCTCGCCCGCGTTCGTCATCACCGGCGAGCAGATCGCCGAGCTCGCGGCGGCGATAGGCCGCGCGCTGGGCTAGTACGCGCTCTGCCCGTCAGCTGCCTCTTCGATGCCCCCGGCCGCCCGGACAGCGGTGCCCGATGCCTCGCCGTGCGAGCATGGTGTGCGAAGGCGGACACGCCGCGCGTCGGAAGGTGGTGGGGTGTGGGCTCTTTCGTGACCGAGCACGAGG
Source organism: Nocardia mikamii NBRC 108933 (assembly GCF_001613505.1). GTDB lineage: Bacteria > Actinomycetota > Actinomycetes > Mycobacteriales > Mycobacteriaceae > Nocardia > Nocardia mikamii. The sequence goes on along the minus strand of NZ_BDCM01000012.1, from coordinate 675,274 downwards.
TGTTGCGCTGGGGCGTGATCGTGGCGTTCGTCGCCGCGGCGGGCATCGTCCTCGTGCGGCACGTGGCGGTGCCGGTGGCGCCGGGAGGATCGGGTGGACCACGGCCGGGGACGTGGCCGATCGGAGTCGACGAGCACGAATCCGATGCGGCTCATCTGCTGATGTGCCTGGTCATGCTCGCGATGTTGCTGTTCCCCGCGGCTGCCGCGCCCGATGCGATCCGCGCGGTGCTCATCGCGATGATCGTCGTGTACGCGGGCCTGTCGATCGTGCGCATCGCGCACTGGCGGATCACATCCGGGGACGGCGGCGCCGAATTCCGCCTTCCGGCGGTGGTCTATCACCTGGTCGCGGCCGCGGCGATGCTGTGGGTGATGGCCGGGCATCACCACGGTATGGGGCATGCGGAGATGCGCGGGACGGGTGGCCCGCCCGTCGTGCCCGTCGCGATCGTGGCCGCCCTGTTCGCGCTCGACGGTCTCCTGCTGCTGTTCCCGCGGACGAGAACCGCACTGCGGCACAGTATTTCGCATCCAGCCGGTGCGCCGGGCGCGATCGGCGCCATCCCGCACGTGGTGATGGACCTCGGCACCGCGTACATGTTGATCGCCGCCGTCGCCTGAGCTCGTCTCCTCAGAGGAGCACGGGGTGGTCGGCCACGACCCGCCCGCCCAGGCGCACCCAGCCGTCGGAATCCCATTCGGTGAACAGTTGCGAGCCCGCGCCCTGAGTGATGATCAGGCTGCGGCGCAGCTTCGCGGTGAGTGCGATCGCGGCCGCGCCCGTCGCCTCGTCCTCGGCGATTCCCAAGGCGGGAGCGAACATTCGCGCGTGGACGGCACCGCGCGCCTCGTTCGTCCAGGCCCATACGTAGTGCTGGCCGTCGGTGAAGTGGCGGGGGTCGACCGTGTCGAGAAAGGCGGCATCGGAGAATTCGTCGAACGTGAATTCGGGTGCCCACTCGGCGCGGGCACGAATCCAGACCAGTCCGTCGTCGAGCATCTGGATTTCGACGGGACCGGCGGGGACGTCGATGATCTTCACGGGATGCCCCTGATCGGCCAGCCACCATGCCGCCCCGACCGTCGGATGTCCCGCGAACGGCAGCTCCCGCGCCGGGGTGTAGATGCGCATCCGGGTGCGGCCGGATACCGGATCGTCGAGGACCACCGTCTCGCTGTGACCGATGCGGGCTGCCAGCAACTGATGATCGACCTCGGTCACCGCGTCCGCGCGCACGATGCCCAGTGGGTTACCGAGCCTGCCGCTGACGTCGGTGAAGACCCGAACCACCTCGACCTGCGTGCCGTCGCTTTCCCATTGGCTCATGCTGTCCCAGCGTACCCGTAGCAACACCCACGATGCCCCGCCCCGATGGACGGGACGGGGCATCGTGAGAGAGGCGTTTCGAGTGTCAGACCGCGGCGGCGGCCAGGGTCTCGCTGGCCTGAACGGCCTGGCCGACGCCGGCGACGATCGCGGCCACGCGCAGGGCCTCGAAGATCACCTCGCGCGACACACCGGCCTCACGCAGCGTGTGCTCGTGGGCCTCCAGGCAGTGCTGGCAGCCGTTGATCGACGACACCGCGAACGACCACAGCTCGAAATCGGCCTTGTCGACGCCCGGATTGCCGATGATCTGCATGCGCAGTCCGGCCCGCAGGTCGTCGTAGCGACCCTCGAGGAACGCCCGGCCCCGGTAGAACACGTTGTTCATGCCCATGATCGAGGCCGCACCCAGTGCCGCGTTGTAGGCCTCCGCGGACAGCGTGTCGGCGGCCTCCTCGCCGATCTCGCGCAGGGTGGTGGCCGACCGGGTGGCGGCCGCCGCGGCGAGCAGGGTGCCCCACAGCTGCTGTTCGTTCAGCACGGTCGACCGCGCGATGGACGACAGGTTGAGCTTGAGGTCCTTGGCGTATTCGGGAAGCGAATTCTTCAGGTTTTCAACAGACACGGGCAGGCACTTCCTTTTCGGTGATCAGACGCTCGCGGACAGCAGTTCACCGGCGTCGATGGTCGGGTCGCCCTTCTTCCAGTTGCAGGCGCACAGCTCGTCGGACTGCAGCGCGTCGAGCACGCGCAGCACCTCGTCGACGTTGCGGCCGACCGAACCGGCGGTGACGGAGACGAACTGGACCTCGTTGTTCGGGTCGACGATGAAGGTCGCGCGGTCGGCGACACCGTCGGCGTTCAGCACGCCGGTCGCGGTGACGAGCTCACGCTTGAGGTCGCTCAGCATCGGGAAGGGGAGGGTCTTGAGGTCCTCGTGCTGGGCGCGCCACTGGAAGTGCACGAACTCGTTGTCGACCGACACACCCAGGACCTGGGCGTCGCGATCGGCGAACTCTTCGTTCAGCTTGCCGAAGGCGGCGATCTCGGTCGGGCACACGAAGGTGAAGTCCTTCGGCCAGAAGAAGACGATGCGCCACTTGCCGGCGTAGTCGTCACTCGAGACCTGGGTGAAGTAGTCGTCGGGCTGCTGCGCGTTCACCTTCGACAGGTCACCGCCGATGACCGCTGTCAGGTTGTAGGCGGGGAACTGGTCGCCGATGGTCAGCAGAGCCATGTTGTCTCCTTCGTCGTAGTGGGGCACGGGTGACGGGTCGCCCTGGTGCGGGACACCGTCGAAGCATTTCGCTGTCGATCATGCCCAAAACCCAGTAAAAGGTAAAGGTGATCAGTTGCACTATACTGATAGGCGTGACTGATCAGACTTATCAGCCCACCCTGTCACAGCTGCGTGCGTTCGTGGCGATTGCGGAATATCGCCACTTCGGGACCGCTGCGGCTCACCTGAATGTGAGCCAACCCACGTTATCGCAGGCGCTGGCATCACTGGAAAACGGACTGGGCCTGCAGCTGATCGAGCGCAGCACCCGCCGGGTCTTGGTGACCGCCGCGGGGAAAAGGCTTTTGCCGCAGGCGATGGCGACCCTCGAGGCCGCCGATCGCTTCGTCGCCACCGCGGCCGGCGACGGCCTCGGCGGCACCCTGCGTATGGGCATCATCCCCACCGTCGCGCCCTATGTGCTGCCCGCGTTGCTGCCCGAGCTGCGCCGGCGGCTGCCCGCCCTGGTGCCGCACGTCATCGAGGATCAGACCGCGCGGCTGCTCGACGGATTGCGCAGCGGCGTCCTCGACGTGGCGATGATGGCGTTGCCGTCCGAGGCCACCGGCATGGTCGAAATCCCGCTCTACACCGAGGAATTCGTGCTGGTCACGCCCCTCGGGCACGAATTGGCCGGGCGGGGCGACATCGCGCCCGCGGCTCTGGACGAGTTGCCGCTGCTGTTGCTCGACGAGGGGCATTGCCTGCGGGACCAGACGCTGGATCTGTGCCGGTCGCAGGACGTGCGTCCGGGACCGGTCGGCGATACCCGCGCGGCCTCACTGACGACGGTGGTGCAGTGTGTGGGCGGTGGGCTCGGGGTGACGCTGATTCCCGAGATGGCCGTGACGGCCGAAACCTCCCGTGGCACATTGGATATCGCCCGTTTCGCGGCGCCGGCGCCGGGGCGCACCCTCGGCCTGGTGTTCCGGGGTTCGACCGCGCGCGTGGAGGACTACGAACAGCTGGCGGAAATCATTCGGGCACAACGCCCGATATGAGAAATTCCATGGTCTCCCATCCCAATTGACCGGCCGGTGGGCGTCTGGAACGCTCGTCGCGTGCGGATTCATCACCTCAACTGCGGCACCATGGCCATGGGCATGGTGGACCACTGCCTGCTCATCGAGACCAGGACCGGGTTGGTGCTGGTGGATACCGGATTCGGGCTCGACTGCGTGCGCGATCCCGGCCGCTTCGTCGGACCGGGCCGCTTTCTGCTGGGCATCCGCCCCGCCGAGCACCACACCGCGATCCGGCAGATCCAGGCGCTGGGCTACGACCCCGCCGACGTGCGCCACATCATCCTCACCCATCTCGATCTCGACCATGCCGCGGGACTGGCGGATTTCCCGGAGGCCACGATTCACGTGCACGGCCCCGAATTTCGCGCGGCGACCGCCGGCCGGACGCTGTCGGAGCGGCTGCGCTACCGCGCGGCCCAGTGGTCGCACGGTCCGCGCTGGATGGTCAACGAACTCGACGGCACCGACGAGTGGTTCGGTTTCCGCGCGGTACGCGACCTGCCGGGCCTGCCGCCGGAAATCCTGGTCGTCCCGTTGCCCGGCCATACACGCGGCCACGTCGGGGTCGCCGTCGACACGGGATCGGGCTGGCTGCTGCACGCCGGTGACGCGTTCTACGTCGCGAGCGAGATCGACCCGGCCGGGCCGAAGACGCCGCTGTTCTGGTGGTCGTTCGAGCTGGGCTCGATCGTGCGCGGCGCGTATCTGGAGAACCGCCGGCGACTGGTGGAACTGGGCCGCGCGCACGGCCACGCGATCACCATCGTCAACTCCCACGACGCGGACCTGTTCGCCCGGGTCACCGGGAATTCGGTGCGGCCCGTCGGATAGCTTCTCCCGGCATGGCCACTTCTCGGCAACCGTGACCAGCGAGGACGCGCTGTGATGTAGGCCATGTTTACCCGGTGGGAGACGCCGCCCGCGCATTCGGCACAGTGGAGGGATGCGAAACGGGTGTGCGAGTAGGAACGGATGGTTCGACGTAACGACGGATAGGCGCGCGGAAGGCGGCGCCGGAGATACCGGGCGGGTGATCCGATGACCGCGGCGAAGAAGCCCGCGCCGCAACGGCGCGCGCGCCCCGACGATCCCGGCCCGGACCTGTTCGCCTACGGCACCTTGCAATTCGGTCCCGTGCTGGAGGTGCTGCTGGGCCGCACTCCCGACATGGATGTCGCGGTCGCGCGAGGCTGGCGGGTCGCGGCCCTGCCGCAGCGGCTCTATCCGGGGCTGGTGGCCGAGCCCGGGCGAATGGCGGGCGGGCTGGTCCTGCGCGGCCTGACCGCGGCCGACTGGCGGATCATCGAAGCCTTCGAGGATCCGGAATACGATCTGCGCCCGATCGAGCTCATCGGATGTGAGGAGCCCGTGCGGACCTTCGTCTGGTCGTCGGCGGTCACCGGCAACGACTGGTTGCCCGAAGTGTTCGTCTCCCACCACCTCGACCGCTACGTCGAACGCGCCGCCCAGTGGCGCCAGGAGCGCGCCTGAGCGCCGGTGGTCGTCCACCGAGCGTCAGACGCCCAGGGGGCTGCGCGGCCGTTCGGTGGCACCGGTTACCGAGACGCGGACCGCCCGGGACGGTTGTCCCGGGCGGTCCTTCTCGTATTCGATTGCCGCGCAAGACGATCCCCGCGCGGTGCATGCCGGCCGGGTCAGGCGCGAGCGGCGATCTCCCGCAGTGCGTACGGTTCGACGGCGCCGCGCACCAGCGCGCGTTCGTCGACAGTCTCCGCACGGTAGGGCAGCTTCGGCAGCTTCTCGCACATCACCGCGACCGGATCGTCGATCCGCTCGGCGACACCGAACAGGAACGTCCACTCGTGCTCGTCGCTGCCGTAGGGCACCACGGTGTCGAACAGATCGGTGAACCGCTGCCACGACCGCTTCAGCGTCTCGTTGCGCCACATCGTCGGGCAACCGGCCTGAGCGGCCAGCACGCCGCCCTCGGCCAGCAACGCCTTACATCGGGTGAGGAACTCCTCCTCGTAGAGGCGGTTGTGCTGGGCGTCCTCGACCCGCTCGTCGGGCAGGTCGATGACGATCACGTCGTAGCGCACACCGGCGGATTCGGCCTCGGCCAGGAAATCCCAGCCGTCGGCGTAGTGCATCCGGATCGCGCCGTCACCGCCGACCGCGGCCTCCAGATCGGCCGGGGTGTACCCGTAGGGCAGATGCCGGGCGCACAGCTCGACCTCCATCCGGTCGATATCGACGTGGTCGACCCGGGTCGCGCCCGCGGCCACCGACATCTGGCTGGCCACACCCTCGCCGGAACCGATGATGAGGACGTTGTCGAGCTTGGCCGCCAGCGCGTAGGCCGGGACCAGCATCGCCTCGTGATAGGTCAGCTGGGAGAACTCGGTGGACTGCCGATCGTCGTCGGAGAACAGCGACACACCTTGCGCGGTGCGCGCGATCACCATGTGCTGGAACGGAGTTCGCGCATCGACGATCACCTCGGACAGATCCCAGACGCGCGTCAGGCCCTCGCCGACCGGCTCGTGCACCCGGCGTGCGTGATGCCCGCGCTGCACGACCTCCATGTGCACCGATTCCGGCTGCAGCGCATCCTGCAGCAACTCGACCGCCTTGGTGGCGCCGGCGCCGATGCTGCCGCAGGTGAACACGTCGACGAAGATGTCGCCGGACTCCGGATAGGTGTGGATCGACGCGTGCGATTCCGACAGCAGCGCCAGCACCGTCACCCCGTGTGGCTCGAACTTCTTGTGCACCACCTCGCAGATCGTCACTCCCGCGGCGAGCAACGATTGTCGAAGCGCTGTTTCGAGTCGTTCGAGATCGTCGCAGAGGGCTACGTCGACACCACCGAACTCGGCCAGCACGTGCCAGCCGGTGAATTCTGCCGTCATGGGCAAACTCACTCTCGCTCAGCGCCGATGACATGCACAGTCAAAGGCGGAAAACCGTTGAAGGACACCGACGAATAGCTCGCCGTATAAGCGCCGGTATCGAGGATCCGAACGGGATCACCGGCTCGCAGCGTGGTCGGCAGAAGGACTCGCGTGCGTTGATACAGTACATCGTCTCCATCGCAGGTCGGGCCCGCGATCACCGCCTCGTCGGCGGGGTCACCGTCGCGGTCGGTTTCGATCCGGTAGGCGATGTACTCGTTCTCGGTCTCGGCCATACCGTTGTAGCGGCCGATGTCGAGATACACCCAGCGCCGCCCGTCCGGCGCGATGCGCACATTCACGACCTCGGCGTGGATCACACCGGCATTGCCCACCAGGGCGCGGCCGGGTTCCACCACCAGGTCGGTGTGCTCGGGAAGGTGCCGCGTCGCCGACTCGGCGATCACGACACCCAGGTCGGCCAGCTCCGGCGCCGGATCGGCGTACGAAATCGGCAGGCCCCCACCGATATTCACCGACGCCACCGGGATGTCCTTGACCGCCAGCGCTTCCGTGATGGCCGCGGCCTGCTCGATGCCGATCTGCCACGCCACCGGATCCAGCTGCTGGGAGCCCACGTGGAAGTAGGGGCCGGCCACCCGCAGGCCCAGGTCGCGGGCGCGCACCAGCAGTCGCACCGCCTCACCGGGCGCGCAGCCGAATTTGGTGCCGAACGGGGTCTGTGACTGCGGCGCCGAGGCCAGGAACCGGCACTCCACCTCCGAGCCCGGCGCGAGTTCGGCGATCCGCTCCAAGTCGTCCTCGGTGTCGAAGGCGAACCGGCGGACGCCCGCGGCGTAGGCGGCGGCGATGTGGGCGGCCTTCTTGATCGGGTTGCCGTAGCACAGCGCTGCCGGGTCGACGCCCAGCGCCACACACATCTCGATCTCGCCGATACTGGCGACGTCGAATTCGGCGCCCTCGCAATCGAGCAGCCGGATGATCTCCGGCATCGGAGATGCTTTGACAGCGAAGCGAATTCGTGCCGACGGGAAGGCCGCACGGAAAGCGTGGAAGTTGCCGCGCACCCGATCGAGGTCGATGACGAGACAGGGCGACTCGGGCGCGTTTGTACCGGTCAATCTAAGGGAACTCTCTTTCTTCTGGGCAGCCTCCCGCTGCAGGCAGCGAGCGAGAGAGTATCAGCGCGAGGGCACGGGAAACGAACCGGAACGAGGGTCGGCTTGATCACGCTCGAGTGAGCGGGGCCCGCACCGGGGACGGTGGCCGGATCAGATCAGCGCGTCGGCACCGGGTTTTCGGCGGCGTACGAGCGTCGTGGCGGGATCGCGGCGGAGGTCGAGGACGATCGTGCTCATCCGGCACGCACCGTCATCTCGTCGAAGACCACCTCGCCGGCGGCATCGGATTCGGCCAGATCGACGACGGCCTCGAGCGCCCAGCCGTGATCACCGGCCGGGTCGTCGAGCACCTGGCGCACTCGCCAGAAGCCCGGTCGGGTCTCCACGGCGAACAGGGCCGGGCCGCGCGCGTCCGGGCCGGTGCCGATCGCGCCGTATTCGTCGAAGTACGGGGCCAGATCGTCGGCCCAGTCCGGACCGTCGTCGAATTCGGCGAGTTCGTCCCAGCGCTGCCGGGCGGCCAGCTCGACCCGGCGAAACATACTGTTGCGCACCATGACCCGGAACGCGCGTTCGTTCGCGGTGATCGGCCGCACGGTGTCGGCGCCGAAGGCGAGTTGATCGTCGTCGGTCTCGGCGCCCGGATTGGTGAGTTGTTCCCATTCGTCGAGCAGGCTCGAATCGACTTGGCGGACAAGCTCACCCAGCCATTCGGTGATGTCCTCGAGTTCCTCGGTGCGCGCCGACTCGGGGACGGTCCGGCGTAGTGCGCGATAGGCGTCGGCGAGATAGCGCAGCACCAGGCCCTCCGAGCGCGCCAGCTCGTACTGGGACACCAGTTCGGCGAAAGTCAGTGAGCGCTCGATCATTTCGCGCACCACGGCCTTGGGGGAGGGGGTGAATTCCGAGACCCACGGATGGCCGGCGCGATAGGTTTCGAAGGCCGGTTCGATCAGCTCGGCCAGCGGTTTCGTCCAGGTGATCTCCTCGATCAGCTCCATGCGCTCGTCGTATTCGATGCCGTCGGCCTTCATCTCGGCGATCGCCGCGCCCCGCGCCCGGTGCTGCTGGGCGAGCAGCAACTGGCGCGGATCCTCCAGTGTGGATTCGATGATCGACACCACATCCAGTGTGTAGCTGGGAGCCGACTTGTCAAGCAGCTCCAGCGCGGCCAGCGCGAACGGCGACAGCGGCTGGTCGAGCGCGAAGTCGCGCTGCAGGTCGACGGTGAGCCGGGCCCGGCGGCCGGTGGCATCCGGTTCGTCGAGTTGCTGGACCACTCCCGCATCGCGCAGCGCGCGGTAGAGCCGGATCGCCTTCAGGATGTGTTTGCGCTGCGCAGGCCGGGGTTCGTGATTGTCCTCGAGCAGATGACGCATCGCGTCGAAGCAGTTACCGGGCCGGGCGATGACATTGAGCAGCATCGAATTGGTGACCCGGAACCGCGACACCATCGGTTCCGGCTGTGCGGCGACGAGCCGGTCGAAGGTGTCCTCGGACCAGGACACGAAACCCTCCGGCGGTTTACGCCGCTGGATTTTGCGCAGCTTCTTCGGATCGTCGCCGGCCTTGGCGACCAGCCGGGCGTTCTCCACTTCGTGCTCGGGCGCCTGGACCACCACGGTGCCGACGGTGTCGTATCCGGCGCGCCCGGCCCGGCCCGCGATCTGATGGAATTCGCGCGCCTTCAAACGCCGGGTGCGCACCCCGTCGAATTTCGTCAACCCGGTGAGCAGCACCGTGCGGATCGGCACGTTGATGCCCACGCCGAGGGTGTCGGTGCCGCAGACGACCTTCAGCAGCCCGTCCTGGGCCAGCCGCTCCACCAGACGCCGGTACTTCGGCAACATCCCGGCGTGATGGACGCCGATGCCGTGGCGGATCAGCCGTGACAGTGTTTTGCCGAAGCCGGTCGCGAACCGGAAACCACCCAGCGCCTGGGCGATCGCGTCCTTCTCCGCCTTGGACGCGAAGTTCACACTCGTCAGCGCCTGGGCGCGCTCCAATGCGGCGGCCTGGGTGAAGTGCACGACGTAGACCGGGGCCTGGCTGGTGGTCACCAGGTCTTCCAAGGTTTCCGTGATGGGGGTGCGGACATAGGAGAACAGCAGCGGCACCGGGCGCTCGGACCCGGTGACGATCGCGGTGGGTCGTCCGGTGCGCCGTTCCAGATCCCGCGCGAAATGGTCCACCTCACCCAAAGTGGCCGACATCAGCAGGAATTGGGCGCGCGGCAGTTCCAGCAGCGGCACCTGCCAGGCCCAGCCGCGATCGGGATCGGCGTAGAAATGGAATTCGTCCATCACCACCTGGCCGATATCGGCGTCCGCGCCCTCCCGCAGCGCGAGATTCGCGAGGATCTCGGCGGTGGCGCAGATAATGGGGGCCGTCGGATTCACCGCGGCGTCGCCGGTGACCATGCCGACCTTGTCGGCGCCGAACACCTCGCACAACGCGAAGAACTTCTCGCTGACCAGTGCCTTGATCGGCGCGGTGTAGTAGCTGCGCTCACCCCGGTTCAACGCGGCGAAGTGCGCGCCGACGGCGACCATCGATTTTCCCGAGCCGGTGGGTGTGGCGAGGATGACGTTCGCGCCGGTCATCAGCTCGATCAACGCCTCTTCCTGCGCCGGATACAGCGTCAGCCCCTGGGCGGAGGCCCATTCGGCGAAGGTTTCGTACAGCCAGTCGGCATCCACGTCGGGCACGGCACGGTCGGGAACCAGTTCGGACAGCTGCACGTGCGTCCACGTTACCGACGAACCGTCGCGGGTACCGCATCGCCCGGCGGCACGGCGGTGAGCCGTGCGCGCCGGGCGATGGGGTGCGGGTCAGTCCCGGGGTTCGTCGCCGTCGCCGAATTCGGTCTGCTCGGCGAGGAAGCGCTCGAACTCCGCGCCCAGTTCCTCACCGGTCGGCAGGTCGGCCTCTCCGGCGAGCAGGCTGGAGCGGCGCTCCTGCGCGGTGACGAAGCTGTCGTACTGACGCTCGAGCGCCTGGACGACCGTCTCCACCTCGGCATTTCCGGCGATGTGCTCGTTGACCTGTTCGCGTACGCGGGCCGCGGCTTCACCGAGCGCCGCCAGCGGAAGTTCCAGGCCGGCGTTGTCGGCGACGTTCTCGAGCAGCGTCTGCGCGGCCTCCGGATACGCGGTCTGCGCCAGATAGTGCGGGACGTGCACCGAGAATCCGATGGATTCGTGACCGTGCTGTCCCATGCGGTACTCCAGCAGCGACGACGCGCTGCCCGGCACCTGCAGCTCGCCGGGCCAGCGCTGATGTTCACCGATCAGATCGCGGTCGCTGGCGTGGGCGGTGATACCCAGCGGGCGGGTGTGCGGAATCGCCATCGGGATGGCGCTCAGGCCGATGCTGCGGCGCACGCCGAGCTGTTCGGCCAGCAGGCGCACGGCCGTCACGAACTTCTCCCAGCGCAGGTCCGGTTCGATGCCGGACAGCAGCAGGAACGGGGTACCGGCGGTGTCGCGCAGCGCCCACAGGTTCAGTTCCGGATCGGCGTAGTCCGAGAAATGGTCGGTCTTGAAGGTCATCAGCGGCCGCCGCGAGCGATAGTCGAGCAATTCGTCGACGTCGAACGAGGCGACGAGCTCGGATTCGAGGCTTTCGCGCAGATGGGTCGTCGCCAGCCGTACCGCGTGGCCCGCGTCGGTGAAACCTTCCAGGCCGTGCACCAGCACCGGACCCTCGCCGTCGGCCGAGGACAGCTGCGGAGCGGGGAACTCCAGCTCGTACATACTGCTCATTTGCCAAACTCCCTGGTCAAGCCCTGTCCGCCTCAGTCGTTTTCAGTAGTGGTCCGGTGCCGGATCTCGCCACCTCGCCACCGTCCAGGATACGCGCGGGGGTGTCGCGTACCGGTCGGCGTGCGGGCGGTGACATCCGACGGAAACCGCCGGTCCACCGGGGGATGTAACCCCCGCAGAGTAGCGGTCGCGGAGCGTACCCGGCGGAGGTAGGCCACGCTCATGCCCTACCGGAGAACACAACTCCGGATCGGCGCCGGGTATTCCCGCCGGGTCGGCGTGGCAGATTCGCAGGGACGGCGGCATCGGCCATAGTGGGGGAGTGAGCGTCCCGAATCCGCCGGCCTCGCGGAAGCGCCGCGGGTTCGGCCACACCGTCGGGTACGCGGCCTTGAGTTGTCTGCTCGCCGCGTGCGGTTCCACGGTGTCGGGGCATCCGACGGCGATGCGGCAGAGCGTGGTCACCCGGCATATCGACGGCGATCTGACGGCGATGCTGCCCGGTCAGGACCGATTCCCGGCGGGATATACCACCGTCGTCGCCTCCGGTGATCGCGCCGCGGCGGCGGCCGCGGACCTCACCGCGATTCCGCCGGGGGCGCAGATCGATCCGCCCGGCTGCGCACCCGCCCCGCCCGATCCCACCGGGATCGCGGCGACGGTCGGGACCGACGACCGGACCCGAGCCACGATCACCGTGGTGCTGAGCCGTACGAACGAGCCGTTGTCCTCTCTGGGAGACCAGCTTTCGCGCTGCCCCACGGTGCACGCCCGGCACGCCGCGATCGATCGCACGATCAGCACGCGGCTCCTGCCGCCCCCGCCGGTCGATGCCGACGAGACCCTGGCCTTCGGCCGGACGGTGACCGGCGCTCCGCCCGGCACCTCCGCCGATCCAGCCCTGCGCACGCTGCTCGGGCAGGTCGGTGACATCCGAATCGAAACCACGGCAATGACTTTCGGTGCCGCCGCACCGGATACGACCGGCCTCGACCAGGTCTTCACGGCCTCGGTCGCCAAGGTCCGCGCCCGCTGAGCCCTCTGGCGACTGTGCTCTCCCCGGCGCAACCGTAACAGCAGCCACCGACATCCTCGCCCGGTTCCACCGCGTGTCGCGGCCGCGATCCCCAGTTCTCGGCGGGCTCCCCAGACGAAATGAAAGCCCAGCTCAGCCCGGTGGGCCTGTGGTGATGCCCGGGCAGGGTGAATGCCATGACCACGCACACGGACCCCAGCCTGCCCAGCACCGACCGCCCCGATGCCGTGCGGACGCCCTCGCCCTCGCCCTCGCCCTCGCGCGCTGCCGCGCATCCAGACGCGGCCTCACCGGAGGCGGACACGATACGAGTCGTGACCGGCCCCGGCACCCCGCCCCCGCCCGAGTCGGCGGTGCGGGAGGGCACGCCGGGCCGGGAGGGCCGCTCTGCCACCGCGGGCCATGTGCCGAAGGCGGTGGAGGCTTCGGAAGCCGCGCAGGCCGTGGCGGACGACGCCGCTACCGACAGTGAGTGCGGCACGGTGTCGTCGCCTTCTTCGCGGCGCACCGCCGCGCGCGCGAACCGGATCTGTCGCTCACAGGTCGGAGGCACTCGCGCGGCGGGTGGAGCGACGGGCACCAGGCCGGCGGCCGGGGCGGGGTCAGTTTCGTTGCACTGCGGCGCTTTTCGTAGGGACACACGGGTGGACGCGCCGCGAGACACGTGTGCCGGCACCCGATGCGCGGCTGTGCGCCAATGCGTCGGCGCCGCATACGGATGCGGCGACTCGACGGGGCGGGAGCGTCGTGGGCGTTGTGAGGCCGCCCAGGTGTTGCGGCCACGTGCGGATATCCGCGGAAGCGACAGCGATGACGAGGAGTGCGGTGCTGTGCACAACGCGGACGAGAGGGTGGACCCCGGTGGTGATAGGTCGAAACCGCTGCCGCCGCAGGGTGGTACGCCGCCGGAGCCCACGGAAAGCGTGGCGGACGCCCAGATCCCCGGACCCGGTTCGACACCGCCCGGCAAGGATTGTCTCGAGAGCGGGGCCGAACCGGGTTTGCCCGGCGCGGGCGGCGATGGCATGTCCAGGGAGGGGGGCGAAGACGTGGTGAACCATGCGGGGGCACAAGGCGCCGAACAGCTGTGGACGGCGAAGGCGTTGACCATGAACGCGCCGGCGGAGTTCATCGCGGCCGTGCCCGCACTGCTGGGATTTCGCCCGCAGCGTTCGCTGGTGGCGTGCCTGCTGCTGCGGTCGCAGAAGTATCCGGGCGCGGTCTATCTCGGCGCGGTGGCCCGGCACGATCTCGATGTGGCCGGATGCGGGGCGTGGGTGCGGCTGGCCGCGCAACTGGCCGCCATCTGCGGGCAGGAGCAAGCCGTCGGTGTGGTGGCGCTGATCGTCGACGATCGTGCGACGGCGCCGCGGGCGGGACGGGCCGGGCGACGCGCGGCCCGGCACCGCGAGCTGGTGCGGGTGCTCGACGGCGCGCTGCAGGGCCAGGACGTGCTTCTCGCGGAGGCATGGGCCGTGGGCGAAATCACCCCGGGCGCCGACTGGTGGAGCGTGCTCGATACCGGCAGTGCCGGTACGCAAGCGGATCCGGCGGCCTCACCGGTCGCGCTCGCGCAGGTTCTCGACGGCCGTCCCATCCGCGGCTCGCGCACCGAGCTCACCGCCGCGGTGGCAGAGAACACACCGCTGCGTGTCCAGGTCGACGCGGCGATCGGCAACGCCGCGGAGGCCGCCAGGCAGCGGTTCCGGCGCGCACTGCGCGCCGGGGAGCCGCGCTCCTACAGCCGCGCGGCCCTGGACATGGTGTTGTGGCAGATCAGCACGGTCGAATCGGGCGATGATCTCGATCCACGCGAACTCGCGGATCTGGCCGTCGCCGTGCGCGACACCGCGGTGCGTGATTCCCTGTTCGCGGTGGCACTGGGTGCTCACGCCGCGGCGGCCGAGGCGCTGTGGTCTCGCGCCTGCCGCAGCCTCACCGGCCCCGACCGGGCCGAGCTGGCCACCCTCTTCGGCTACAGCGCCTACACCCGCGGCGATGGACCGCTGGCCGGTGTCGCGTTCGAGGCGGCGTTGCAGGCCGACCCGGCTCACCGCATCGCACGACTCCTGGATGCAGCGCTACGCACCGGCATGCGCCCCGACGATGTGCGCAAACTCGCCGTCAGCGGCCGTGATATCGCCGCAGGTCTGGGTGTCGACCTCGTCATCGCCGATCCCGGCGAACCGGAGTCGCGATGACAGCGACCCGATCACGGGCCGGGAGACCGCGCGTATCAGCGAGCGCTGTGCGCGCGGTCGCCGAGCGAGGTGAGGAATTCCCAGGCGTCGGAGACGATTTCGTCGAGATCGTTGTGTTCGGGCTGCCAGCCGAGCTCGTCGATCGCCTTCGCGCTCGACGCGATCAGCACCGCCGGATCACCGGCGCGCCGGGGCGCGTCCACCGCCGGAATCGGCCGGCCCACGACGCGCTCACAGGCCGAGATCACTTCGCGCACCGAGAAACCCGTACCGCTACCGAGATTGAAGATGCGATGTTCGCCGGGCCGCGACTGCGCCAGTGCCAATACATGCGCGTGGGCGAGATCACGGATGTGGATGTAGTCCCGCACCGCGGTGCCGTCCGGCGTCGGATAGTCGGTGCCGAACACGGAAATCGAATCCCGATGCCCCAGAGCCGTTTGCAGGATCAGCGGGATGAGATGGGTTTCCACCACGCGGTTCTCGCCGAGCCCTCCGTACGCGCCGGCGACGTTGAAATACCGCAAACTCGTGGCGGCCAGACCGTGCGCGACCGCGTACGAGGTGATCGCGTGGTCGATCGCGAGCTTGGAGGCGCCGTAGGGGTTGGTCGGGCGGGGCGGCGCGGACTCGAGAATCGGAACCTGTTCCGGCTCACCGTAGACCGCCGCGGTCGAGGAGAACACCAGCCGCGGGGTCTGCGTGCGGCGGATCGCCTCCAGCAGCGCCAGCGTCTTCACCACATTGCCGTACCAGTACTTCTCGGGCTGCTGCACCGATTCGCCGACCAGCGACTGCGCCGCGAAATGCAGGACGCCGTCGAAGGATTCGGATTCGATCAGCTCGACGCCGGTGGTCGCGATATCCCCGTCGACGAATTTCGCCCCGGCCGGCACACCCTCGGCGTTACCGGTGGACAGATCGTCGACCACCACGACCTCGTGGCCGTCCTGAACCAGTACCTGGGCGCAGACTCCGCCGACATATCCGGCACCGCCGGTCACCAGAAGTTTCATCCGTCAGGCCAGCCTGACCTGGACGGCGTGAGCCATCTCGTCGGACAGTTCGAAACCGACGTGCCCGGGCACGGAGATGATCACCACCCCGGGCTTGGTCTCGACGGTCACGCGGGCATCGGGAACCACCCCGGCCTCCCGCAGCTGACCGATCACGTCCGGATCGGCCTGAATATGTTCCGACAACCGGCGCACCACGACCGCCGACACCTGGCCGGGCGGCAGATCGGAGAGCCGGACCAGGGTCTCCTCGCCGGAATTGATGGAGTTGACGCCGAGTTCGTCCAATCCGGGGATGGGGTTGCCGTAGGGCGAGGTGGTGGGGTGATTGAGCACCTCGAGCAGACGCAGTTCCACCTCCTCGCTCATCACGTGCTCCCAGCGGCAGGCTTCGGCGTGCACGTTCTGCCAGTCCAGCCCGATCACGTCGACCAGCAACCGTTCGGCCAGCCGGTGCTTGCGCATGACCGCCACGGCCATCGCGCGGCCCTTGTCGGTGAGTTCGAGGTGGCGGTCGCCGGCGACCATCAGCAGACCGTCGCGCTCCATCCGCGCGACCGTCTGACTCACCGTCGGGCCGCTCTGCTCGAGGCGCTCGGCGATACGCGCCCGCAACGGCACCACGCCCTCCTCCTCGAGGTCGTAGATGGTACGGAGATACATCTCCGTGGTGTCGACCAGATCCTTCACCTGTTACCCCTTCGTCGGCACGAATTCTACCCACGCCCGGCTGCACAATCGGCGTCAGCATATTTCGCACGTCCTGCACGAACCTCGCCGATACCTGCGCGCGCGACCGGATGCGCGCGGGCGACAGGCGCGCCCGGTGTCGTCTTGCATTTCTACTGCATGACAACGACAACGCGGGTGGTCTGCTTCCCGTGTCCCCGCCGGTGCGAGCAACGCCACGGCGACGGGCCGCGGTGGGCTAGCGTGACCGTTATGGCAGACGACGCCGCCGTGGTGTGGACCGACCGCTTCCTCGACTACACCTGGACCCCGGAACATCCGATGAAACCGGCCCGGCTCCGATTCACGATGGCGCTCGCGCGCGGTCTGGGTTTGCTCGACGGCATCGAGACCCTCGCCCCCGGCCCGGCCGGTGACGATGAGTTGCTGCGCATCCACACCGCCGCTTACCTCGAGGCCGTGCGTCACGCCGTCCCCGCACCTCCCGGCACGACACCACCGGCCGCACCTCCGCACGGACTCGGTTCGATGGACAATCCCGTCTTCCCCCATATGCACGAGGCGGCCTCGGTGATCGTCGGCGGAACCCTCGCCGCCGCCGCGGAAATCGCGGCGGGCCGCGCCCGGCGGGCGGTCAGCATCGGGGGTGGTATGCATCACGCGATGCCCGACGCGGCATCCGGGTTCTGCGTCTACAACGATGTGGCGGTGGCCATTTCGTGGCTACTGGACAACGGCTTCGACCGCATCGCCTACGTCGACGTCGACGTGCACCACGGCGACGGCGTGCAGCGCGCCTTCTACGACGATCCGCGTGTGCTGACGATCTCGCTGCATCAGCATCCGGCGACGTTGTGGCCGAACACCGGCTGGCCCGAGGAGATCGGCGCGGGCCCCGCGGAGGGCACCGCGATCAATCTCGCGGTGCTGCCCGGCACCCGGGATGCGCAGTGGCTGCGCGGTTTTCACGCCGTCGTGCCCGGAGCGCTGGCCGCGTTCCGGCCGCAGCTGGTGGTGAGTCAGTGCGGGGTCGACAGCCATCGCGAGGACCCCCTCGCCGACCTCGAACTCACCGTCGACGGCCAGCGCGCGGCGTTTCGTGCCATGCGTGAACTCGCGGACCGGTACGCCGAAGGACGCTGGCTCGCGGTGGGCGGCGGCGGTTACGGACTGGTCCGGGTGGTGCCGCGCGCGTGGACCCACCTGCTGGCGACGGCGCTGGATCGCGAGATCGATCCGGGCACCGCCGTTCCCGAGGACTGGCGTGAGCTGGTGCGCGGCTACGCCCCGACCGTGCCGGCGCCGACCACGATGGGCGACGGCGGCGACACCACCTACATCCCCTGGGAGGGGCCGGGCGGCGCGCTCGACACCGGCGACGCCCATCTCGACCGCGCGCAACGCGCGATCGACACCTCGGTGCTCGCCACCCGCCGCGCGACCTACGGATTGCTGGGCTTGGACCCGGAGGACCCCCGTGACTGAATCATCCGCCCCCGCACCGGACGCCGAGAACACTCCCGCCGATCCGCCGCCGCCCCCGCAGCATTGGTTCGCCGATGTGCTCGCCGCCGACGGCGGTGTGGTCCGGCTGCGGCCGATCACCCCCGACGATGCGGAGCCGATGCAGGCCTTCCACGCGGCGCTGTCCGATCGGACCCGGTATCTGCGATATTTCGGCCCGTACCCACGGATGACACCGAAGGACCTGTACCGCACCACCCACGTGGACTACCACAACCGGGTGGGGCTGGTCGTCGAACTCGGGTCGGTGATCATCGCGGTCGGCCGCTACGAACTGCTCAGCGATCGCGAAGGTCCGCGCGCGGCGGAAGTGGCGTTCGTCGTCGCCGACGAACATCAGGGCCGCGGGCTGGGGTCGATCCTGCTCGAACATCTGGCCGGTGCGGCCGCCGAGAACGATATCGACACCTTCGTCGCCGAGGTACTCGCCGAGAACCACACCATGGTGACGGTCTTCCGGGAGGCCGGATACCAGGTGCAACGCAGCCGCGACGGGTCCGTGCTGCACCTCGAATTCGCCATCGACCCCACCGAAGCGCTGCTGTCGGTGCGGGATTCGCGGGAGCGGGCCTCGGAGGCACGCAGTGTCGGCAATCTGCTGGCTCCGCGGTCGATCGCGGTCATCGGCGCCACCCCGGCGGCGAGCCGGGTCGGCGGGGCGGTGCTGGCGAATCTGCTGTCCGGCGTGTTCCAGGGCCCGGTGTATCCGGTGAATCCGAACCGCACCTCCGTGCGCGGTGTGCGCGCCTATCCGACCGTGCACGACATCCCCGACGAACTGGATCTGGCGGTTGTCGCCGTCCCGGCCGAGGAGATCAAATCCGTCCTCGACGACTGTATGGCCAAGGGGGTCAAAGGTCTGGTCGTGCTGACCGCCGGATTCTCCGAAACCGGTCCGGCGGGCTTCCGCGCCGAGCGCGATCTGGTAGACGCCGCGCGCGGCCACGGCATGCGCGTGGTGGGACCGAGCGCGCTCGGGATCGCGAACAGCGATCCGGCGGTCTCGCTGAACGCGACGCTGGCGCCGGTGCTGCCGGGCCGCGGCCGGGTCGGATTCTTCTGCCAGTCCGGGCCGCTGGGCGCGGCCATCCTGGCGGAAGCGGCGGCGCGCAAGCTCGGTCTGTCGACCTTCGTCTCGGCCGGCAATCGTGCCGATGTGTCGGGTAACGACCTGCTGCAGTACTGGGATACCGATGCCGACACCGACGTCGTGCTGCTGTATCTCGAGACCTTCGGCAATCCGCGCAAGTTCTCCCGCATCGCCCGCCGGGTGGCTCGCACCAAACCGGTGGTGGCGGTGAGCAGCGGCCGCAACGCCGCCAACGTGCCGGTCAGCGGTCTGGAACGTTCGGTGGAGCGCGATCTGTTCGCCCAGGCCGGAATCGTGCAGGTCGACACGATCGCCGAACTGTTCGACTGCGCCATGCTGCTGGCCTACCAGCCGCTCCCGGACGGCCCGCGTCTCGCGGTGATCGGCAACAGTGCCGCCCTGGGCTGGCTGGCGGTGGACGCGGCGCGCGGTGAGGGGCTGGAGGTCGGGGAGCCGACCGATCTGGGGCCGCAGGCCGAACCCGCCGACTACCTGACCGCCGTCGCGAGTGCGATGGATTCGCCGCAGGTCGACGCTGTCATCGTCATCTTCGCGCCGCCGGTGCCCACAGCGGTCACCGCCTTCGCCGAGGCGATCCGGGCCGGCGCGCAGGATGCGGTCAAACCCGTGCTCACCACCTTCGTCGCCGATCACGGCATGCCGAATCTGCTCACCGTGCGCGGTGCCGGCGGCATCGTCGACCGCGGTTCCATTCCGTCCTACCCCGATCCGGAACGTGCGGCGCGAGCGCTGGCGCGGGTGCGGCGATACGCGGCGTGGCGGACCCGCCCGGCGTCCCTGGTCGTGCGCCCGGACGGCCTCGAGGTCGGGCGCGCGCGAGAACTGGTGGAGCAGTGGATGTCTCGCAGTCCCGACGGGGACTGGCTCGGCGATCTCGAGGCCGCGGACCTGCTCGCCTGCTACGGCATTCGCGTGGTGGAGTTCCGGGAAGCCCGTGATCCCGACGCCGCCGTCGCGGCGGCTGCCGAACTGGGATATCCCGTCGCCGCCAAGGCCACCGGCGAAATGTGGCGCAGCCGACCGGATTTCACCGGTGTCCGCCTCGACCTGTGGCGCGATACCGCGGTCCGGCGTGCCTACACCGATCTGGCGGAACTGACCGGCAACGCGGTGGTCCATATCCAGAAGATGGCGACCAAGGGCGTGGGGTGTGTGCTGCGGGTGCAGGACGACCCGTCGTTCGGATCCGTCATCGGGTTCGGTCTCTCCGGAACCATCATCGACCTGCTCGGCGACCGCGCCTACCGGGCGTTGCCGCTGACCCAGGCCGAGGCGGTCGAACTGATCGACGCCCCGCGCGCGGCCCCGCTGCTCGACGGGCAGGCCGGATCGGGTCGCACCATCGGCGAACCGGTGGACAAGAAGGCGCTGGCCACACTGGCACAACGCATTTCGGCTCTCTGCGACGATCTGCCGGAGGTACGGGAACTGTCGGTGGAACCGATACTGGCCTCACCGGAGGGG
The DNA here is from genome assembly GCF_001613505.1 of Nocardia mikamii NBRC 108933. Lineage (GTDB taxonomy): Bacteria > Actinomycetota > Actinomycetes > Mycobacteriales > Mycobacteriaceae > Nocardia > Nocardia mikamii. The sequence continues at coordinate 654,838 of NZ_BDCM01000012.1, read as the reverse complement.
GCCGCGATCCTATACGTGCGCGTGCGGATCGGCCCGGAACCGAGCCGCTTCGACAACGGTCCGCGCCGCCTGGTGTGAGCCCGTCCGTGCCCGGCCCGCCATACCGTGGTGACCAGCGCCACCGCGGCGGGTCCGCGGTCATGGTCGATACTGGCGGTATGCGCGAAGATCAGATCGAGAGCGCTACGGCGCCCCTGCGGGACGATATCCGGTTTCTCGGCGCGATCCTGGGCGAGACGATCCGCGACCACGAGGGTCCCGAGGTGTTCGACCTCGTCGAACGGGTGCGGGTCGAGGCCTTCCGGGTGCGGCGTTCGGAAGTGGAGCGTAGCGCCGTCGCGGAAATGCTGCGCGATACCGAGCTGCCGGTGGCGATCCCGCTGATCCGGGCGTTCAGCCATTTCCTGCTGCTGGCCAACCTCGCCGAGGATCTGCAGCGCGACCGCCGTCGCGCGGTGCACGTCGCCGCCGGTGAGCCGCCCCAGGAATCCAGTCTGGCCGCGACGTATCGGGCGCTCGACCACGCTCGCGTCGACGGCGCGCTCGCCGCGGAGGTGCTCGAGGACGCGCTGGTCTCGCCGGTGATCACCGCCCATCCCACCGAGACGCGCCGCCGCACCGTCTTCGACGTTCAGGCCCGCATCACCGAACTGATGCGCCGGCGGGCCCGCTACCGCGAGGACGAACCCGAGTACGCCACCATCGACCACGACCTCCGCCGCCAGATCCTCACCCTGTGGCGCACCGCCCTGATCCGCCTCGCGCGGTTGCGGATCTCCGACGAGATCGAGGTCGGGCTGCGCTACTACGACCTCACCCTGCTCGAGGTGATTCCGCGGATCAACGCCGAGGTGCGTCAAGCGCTGCGGGCCCGGTGGCCCGGACACGATCTGCTCGCCCGCCCGATCCTGCGGCCCGGCTCATGGATCGGCGGCGACCGCGACGGCAACCCGAACGTGACGGGCGAGGTCGTCGAACGCGCCACCCGCCGGGCCGCCACAGTGATCTTCGGCCACTATCTGAAAGAGCTCGTCGCCCTGGAGAAGTCGCTGTCGCAGTCGATCCGACTGGTCGCGATCACCCCGGAACTGTCCCGGCTGGCCGACGCCGCGGGTGACGATTCACCACAGCGCGCCGACGAACCGTATCGTCGCGCGATCCGCGGCATTCGCCTGCGCCTCGCCGCGACCGCGCAGCGTGCGCTCGGGTCGGCCGCCGAATTCCCGTCGGTGTTCGAGCTGTCCGGTGAGCAACTCGCCCGCGTCTCGCCGTACGAGGGTCCGGACCAGCTGCTGGACGATCTGAACATCGTCGACGCTTCCATGCGCGAATCGGGTGACGGTCTGCTGGCCGACGACCGCCTGGCCGCGCTGCGTGGCGCGGTGGAGACCTTCGGGTTCCACCTGCAGGGCTTGGACATGCGCCAGAACTCGGAGGTGCACGAACAGGTCGTGGCCGAATTGCTGGCCTGGTCGGGTGTGCACGCGGACTATCGCAGCCTGTCCGAACCGGAGCGCGTCGACCTGCTCGCAGCGGAATTGAGTACGCGACGGCCGCTGCTGGGCCCGCACGCCCAGCTCAGCGATCTCGCCACCAAGGAGCTGGGTGTGGTGCGTGCGGCCCGCGCCGCGATCGACGCGCTGGGGCCCGATACCGTGCCCAACTACATCATCAGCATGTGCACCTCGGTGAGCGACATGCTCGAAGCGGCGCTGCTGCTGAAAGAGGCGGGAATTCTCGACCCCGGCGACGATCAGACGCCGCCGCACTCCCCGGTCGGGGTGGTTCCGCTGTTCGAGACGATCGACGATCTGCGCGGCGGTGCGGCGACATTGGCCGCGGCACTGGAGGTTCCGGCCTACCGCCGGCTGGTCGCCGCCCGCGCGATGGCGCAGGAGGTGATGCTCGGCTATTCCGACTCCAACAAGGACGGCGGATATCTGGCGGCGAACTGGGCGTTGTACCGCGCCGAACTCGACCTGGTGGAAACCGCCCGGAAAACCGGAATCCGGTTGCGGCTGTTCCACGGTCGGGGCGGGACCGTCGGCCGCGGCGGCGGGCGCAGTTACGACGCGATCCTCGCCCAACCGGCGGGTGCGGTGCGCGGTTCGCTGCGACTGACCGAGCAGGGCGAGGTGATCTCCACCAAGTACGCCGAATCCGGGTCCGCCCACCGCAATCTGGAATCGCTGGTCGCGGGCACACTGGAATCGTCGCTGCTGGATGTCGAAGGTCTGGGCTCCGGCGCCGAGGCGGCCTACGAGGTGTTCGAGGAGCTCGCGGACGCGGCGCGCGAGGCCTATGCGCGGCTGGTGCATCGGACGCCCGGCTTCGTCGACTACTTCCGCGCCTCCACGCCCATCGCGGAGGTCGCCGACCTCAATCTCGGCAGCCGGCCCGCCTCGCGCAAACCCACCAGTTCGGTATCGGATCTGCGGGCGATTCCCTGGGTGATGGCGTGGAGCCAGTCACGAGTGATGCTGCCGGGCTGGTACGGCACCGGCAGTGCCATCCAGGAGTGGGCCGGTACCGACTCCGAGCGCTGGCAGACGCTGCGCGACCTGTATCGGCGGTGGCCGTTCTTCCGGACCGTGATGTCCAACCTGGCGCAGGTGATGGCCAAGGCGGATATGGATATCGCCGCCAGTTACGCCGAACTGGTCGAGGATGCGACGTTGCGCACCACCATCTTCGGCATGATCCGCGACGAGTTCGACCGCACCGTGCAGGTGCATGCGGCGATCACCGGCAGCGATCAGTTGCTCTCGGACAATCCGGCGCTGGCCGAGTCCATCCGCAACCGCTTCCCGTATCTGGAACCGTTGAACCAGATGCAGGTGGACCTGTTGCGGCGCAGGCGCGCCGGGGACGAATCGGAATTGGTCGAGCGCGGCATCCTGCTCACCATGAACGGCTTGGCGACGGCCCTGCGCAATTCGGGGTAGCCACGCAATTCGGAGTCGCGGCAACGGGATTCGCGACCGGCCGATCGATACAGCACGCCGGCCGACGGATGTGCCCCGGAGGGGAAAAGGGCACAGCGGCGTCGGCCGGCGCAGCGGAGGTGACCACGCTATCCGGTCACCGGGATGGTGCTGGGCCGGATTCCGGGCGGCCCAGCGTCTGTGTGACCTAGCTGGCGTAGGCGCGCAGGCGATCCGCCCGCTCACCCTTGCGGAGCTTGGCCATGACTTCGCGCTCGATCTGGCGCACGCGTTCACGCGAGAGACCGAACAGCTTGCCGATCTGGTCGAGGGTGCGCGGCTGGCCGTCGTCGAGGCCGAAGCGCAGCCGGATGACCTGCTGTTCGCGCTCGTCGAGGGTGGCCAGCACGCTGCGCACATCGCGGTGCATGAGCCCGGCGATGACGGCGCTCTCGGCGGAGGTCGCCTCCGAATCCTCGATGAAGTCGCCCAGCGGGGCTTCCTCGTCATTGCCGACCGGCATGTCCAAGCTCACCGGGTCGCGGCTGTGGTCGAGCAGATCGGCGATCTTCTCCACCGGAATACCCGATTCGGCCGACAGTTCCTCGTCGCTGGCCTCGCGGCCGAGCTGCTGATGCAGTTCGCGCTTGATCCGGGCCAGCTTGTTGACCTGTTCCACCAGATGCACGGGGAGGCGGATGGTGCGGCTCTGGTCGGCCATACCGCGGGTGATGGCCTGCCGGATCCACCAGGTGGCGTAGGTGGAGAACTTGAAACCCTTGGCGTAGTCGAACTTCTCCATCGCGCGGATCAGACCCAGGTTGCCTTCCTGGATCAGATCCAGCAGCGGCATACCGCGGCCGGTGTAGCGCTTGGCCAGCGATACGACCAGGCGGAGGTTGGCCTCCAACAGATGCTGACGGGCGGCCTGACCGTCGCGGACCAGGATCGCCAGGTCCCGCTTGCGGGTCGCCGAGAGCCGCTTGCCGGTCTCCAACAGGTGTTGGGCATAGAGGCCCGCCTCGATGCGCTTGGCCAATTCGACCTCGTCGGCGGCCGTCAGCAGCGCGGTCTTACCGATCCCATTCAGGTACACACGTACCAGGTCGGCTGCCGGGCTCTGGGCGTCGAGGTCCGAATCGATGGCGCGCACTCCAGTGGTGGCGGGGCTTGTCATGACTTGCCTCCTGTCGGTGGTGTCTCACTCCGAACAACGGACCCGACACTGGGAAAGTTCCCCGCCTTGGCGCCGATAAACCGTGCTGAGCTGCGGCTTTCACATCCTCCGTCTGAGAAGTTCTTAAGAAGGGAACTTCGAGGACACGGGGGTACGCGCGGCGTCGGTCGGAGTCGCGTCGAGTTCGTCCGGTGTGATCAGTCCGTGCCGGACCAATCCGGTGACCGCCGACAACGCCTCGGCTCGGAATTGCGGCGTGGCGGTGGTTCCGGTGTGGCCGATTGCGAGCAATTCGACCAGCTCTTCCAACGGCAGTCCGTCGGGCCGCATTCCCGCGAGCAACGCCGCCAGAGTGTCATCGATCTCGTGCTGCCAGCGGGGGCCGTCACCGCGATGCAACCGGACCACGCGCTCCTGCCAGCCCTCGGCGCCCGGCAGCAGGACGCGTTCCAGTGCGGTCGCGGCGTCGACGGTGAATCGCGCACGCCAGGCGACCTCGTTGTCCGCCAGAACCGTCCGCAGCCACGCCGAACGGCGGAAGTAGGCCGGCGCCTCCGCGCCGAGCGGGTCGTCGAAACCGTGGGTGAGATCCTCGGCGAGCACCTCGGTGGGCCCGTCGATCGCGCGCAGATAGACGAAGCCGAAGCCGATGCCTTCGACCCGCGCCGCGTCGAAGGCGGCCAGCCACTGCTCGGCCCGCCGCTGCGCCTCGGTATCGCGCGGATCCAGTCCGGCATCGCGCAGCCACGTGCCGACGTACAGTGCCGGATCGGCCACATCGCGCTGCACGATCCACGCGTCGACCCCGTGATCGGGCAGCCAGCTCGCCACCCGGCTCCGCCAGTCGGCCTCGTCGGCGTGCACCCAGGAGGCGAGCATCGCGGCGGTACCGCCCGGATTCAGCAGACCGGGCGCCTGCGAGACGACCAGTTCGCTGGCACCGTCGAGCGCCAGGCCGGAATCGCGGTAGGTGTGCTCGATCCGGGCCGGTCCGACCACGAACGGAGGATTGGCCACCACCTGATCGAATCGGCGCCCGGCGACCGGCTCGAACCACGAGCCCTCGACGAATTCGATGTCGAGGTCGTTGAGCGCGGCGGTCGCCTCGGCCAGCCACAACGCGCGGCTGCTGACATCGGTGCCGGTCACCGTCTTCGCGTAGCCCGCGGCGTGCACCGCCTGCACACCGCAGCCGGTGCCGAGATCCAGAACGGATCCGACGGGATCGGTCGGCGTCGCGCGCAGCAGCGACAGCGACGCCTGGCCCACGCCCAGGACATGGTCGGCGCTGAGGGTGCGCCGCCGCATCGAGTCGTCGAGATCCGACAGCACCCAGCGCGTGCCCGACCCCAGATCCAGGGGCCGCAGGTCCAGCGCGGCGCGGATCGAGTCGCCGTCGCGCTCGAGCAGACCCGCGGCGACGGCCCGGTCGACGTCGAGCGGGGCGAAGGCCGCGGCCACCTCCCGTTCGGGCAGGGCGTCGCCGAGCAGCAGCAGCCGGATCAGCGTGCCGAGCTCACCGGCGTCGCGCGCGGCCCGGCGCACCGGTACCGGTTCGGAACGTCCCAGGGCGGCGTGGGCGTCGGCGCCGATGGCCTCGAGCACGGTGTCGGCGTCGTAACGGACCCGGATCAGCGCGGCGCGCAGCGCGGGTGCGAGGGCGGTGAGCAGGGAGGTGGTGGTCCGGTCGGCAGGCACACGAGAACTCTGCCACCTGGTACGGGAGGCCATGCGCGCCGGGGCCGGTCAGCTCGGGCGTGTCGTTCAGCCGTCGATGGAACGGTGCTGTCCCGATTCGAGCGCTTTCGCCGCGCGGCGCTCGTCCCAGCGGCTGGGCTCGTCCTTGCTGCGTGGTGGCCGGTCGTTCGCGATGAGTACGGCGATCCAGGGCAGCGGGATGGAAACGCCGATGATGGCCAGCGAGATCAGCGCATTGCTCCACAGGCCGTACGCGGCCGCCGCCAGCACCAGGCAGGGAATGCGGAAACCCATCAGGATCATGTAGCGCTTCACGCGGGCGCGGTGCTGCTGGTCCAGGGAGGGAGCGGCCTCGGTGATCAACACCGGATGTTTGTCATCACCGGGGAAATAACCGGTCGAAGCGCGGGCGGGGCGGGGGATCGATCCGGGTGGCCGGCGCTCGAACGTCGCGCCCGAAGGCCGCGGATCGTCCGGCGCCACCGAGATGTCCGGAGCCTCGGCGGTATTCGCGGAGCCGCCGGGTTCGCCCGCGCGTGCGTCGTCGCGCTCCGAACCGACCCGTCCCGGGCCCGACGTCCGGGACTCGGGCGGTAGGTCGGAGGAGTCGCCGTCACGCTGCATACGTCGAGTCTTCCACTCCGCATGATCGAATGCACACGCGCCCGCCACCGCGCAAGCACCGCCGAACCGCGGGGTGTTCGATGAGGTTGGCGACACCCGCTCACCCCCCTCGCGCGCCGATGGCAGAATCGATGGGGTGAGCACCGACACCCTGGTTCGTCCGGATACGACCACCGACGAGACGACCGACAGCGATACTCCCAAATTCTTCCACTACGTGAAGAAGGACAAGATCGCCGAAAGTGCCGTCATGGGCACCCATGTCGTGGCGCTGTGCGGCGAGGTGTTCCCGGTGACGCGCTCGGCCAAGCCCGGCTCGCCGGTCTGCCCGGATTGCAAACGCATCTACGAAATGATGAAGAAGGACTGAGCTCGGCGGACGGATCGAGCGGCCGTTCCGGGCCGTCTCGTCCGTCTGCACCCGCACCCGCCTCGCTTGTGTGAGGCGCAGGCTCGAATTGGTCGCCGGTTATCCGGCGGGGCGGATCCGGCCCTGGTCGAGAACCGACGGTGGGTGGGCCTCGGCGCGGTGGGCGGAACCACCGGCGGGATCGTCGGGCCGGTCGGCCGGCGGCGGGCCGCCCGGGTGTGGCGGATCCGCGGTTTCCGGGTCACCTGTTCGTGTCCACGGCAGATCCGAGGGTTGTTCGTCGTCTGTCCGCGCGGTCTCGTCCTCGTCGTCGCGGCCGTCGTGCCGGTGCTTGCGCCGGGCCCACCACTGCTTGAACTGTTCGAACCGGGTCGCCCGGGCCGGCCAGAACTCCTGCACGGTGGCATTGAATTCCGCGCCCAGAATCACCGCGAACGCCAGGAAGAACGTGAAGAGCAGGAAGGCGATCGGTGTCGCCAGCGCCCCGTAGCTGACGCCGGCCCGCGCCGCGTAGGTCAGATAGCGGCGCAGGACGTCGCTGGCCGCCATGAAGAAGATGCCGGCCACCAGCGCCCCGCCGAAGAGCCGATGCCACGGCAGCGACCGGTGCAGGGCCAGTTTGTACAACGTGGTCAGGCCGACGATGAGCAGCAGCCCGGCCGCCGGATAGTAGAACGTGTCGATCAGGCGCAGCCCGGGTTCGCGCCAGCCCGGTGGCAGCGTGCGCCCGATCAGGGTCGGGCCCAAGGCCACCAGCGGCAGCACGAATACGGCTGCCACCAGGAACAGTAGATACAACCCGAGCGCGAAGATCCGCTGCCAGACCGGATGGCGGGCATCGGCCTGCCCGTGCGCGGCGACGATGGAGTCGACGAAGGTCGCCATCGCCGAGGATCCCGCCCACAGTGACAGCACGAAACCGACCGACACCACCGCGCCGCGCCCGCGTTGCAGTACGTCGCGCACGGTCGGCGCGATCATCTCGTCGACGATGTTGGCGCTGAACAGATTGCGGCTGAAGCTGACGATCTTGCCCTCGACGATATGGACGGTGTCGGGGCCGAACAGCCCGCCGACGTACCCGATGCTGCCCAGCAGTCCGAGCAGCAGTGGCGCCAGCGAGAGGGTCTGCCAGAACGCAGCTGCGGCCGATTTGGCGAAGATCGAATCTCCCCACGCCTTCTCCGCGACTCGCGCGATCACCTGCCAGATCCGCCGCAGCGCGGCCACCACTCGACCGCGCAGCCGCTGCCAGGAGCGCGCTGCGCCGGACGTCGAGGCCGGTCGGTCGGAACACATGGTGAGTACAGCATTGCCCACCGCGGGCGCCACGGCAGCAACGGGCCGCGAACGTGTCGTCAGTGTTCTGCCGCACAGGCCCGCCGTGATCTGCGAGGTGAGCCGGGCCGTCGCCGGATTCGTGGCAGATCACGTGGTGTCGAATTGGCTAGGTGTCGGTGCCGGTCGCTACTGTCTGTCGAGTGACTTCGGGTGGTGGCGGTTCGTTACGAGCATGGCAGCGCAGAGCACTCACCAGATATCTGACGACCAAACCACGTGACTTCCTGGCTGTGGCGACGCCCGGCGCGGGTAAGACCACGTTCGCGTTGCGGCTGGCGACCGAGCTGCTCACCGACCGCACCGTCGACCAGGTCACCGTGGTCGCGCCCACCGAACACCTCAAACATCAGTGGTCGGCGGCGGCGGCGCGCCTCGGCATCCAGCTGGATTCGAACTTCTCCAACAGCACCGGCGGCACCTCCGGCGACTTCCACGGCGTCGTGGTCACCTACGCCCAGGTCGCCTCGCATCCGTTCAAGCACCGGGTGCGGACCGAGAATCGCCGGACCCTGGTGATTCTCGACGAGATCCACCATGCCGGTGACGCCAAGAGCTGGGGCGATGCGGTCGCCGAGGCGTTCGGTGACGCCACTCGCCGCTTGGCGCTGACCGGTACTCCCTTCCGCAGCGACGATTCGCAGATTCCGTTCGTCAACTACGAACCGGACGAGTCCGGCTTTCCGCGGTCGAGCGCCGACTACACCTACGGCTATTCCGAGGCCCTCGCCGACGGCGTGGTCCGGCCGGTGGTCTTCCTCGCCTATTCCGGTGAGGCGCAGTGGCGCGACAGCGCGGGTGAGGAGTATTCCGCCCGGTTGGGTGAACCGCTGAGCGCCGAACAGACCGCGCGCGCGTGGCGCACCGCCCTCGATCCGGCGGGCGACTGGATGTCGAAGGTGCTGACCGCCGCCGATACCCGGTTGCGGCAGCTGCGCGCCACCGGCATGCCCGACGCCGGCGGCCTGGTGATCGCGACCGACCAGGAGAAGGCCCGCGATTACGCCGAACTGCTGGAACATATTTCGGGCAGCAAACCGGCCGTGGTCCTCTCCGACGACCCCACCTCCTCCCAGCGGATCGGGGAGTTCAGCAACAGCACCGATCCGTGGATGGTCGCCGTGCGCATGGTGTCCGAAGGTGTGGACGTGCCGCGTCTGGCCGTCGGCGTCTATGCCACCAGCGCCTCGACCCCGCTGTATTTCGCCCAGGCCATCGGCCGTTTCGTGCGTGCGCGGCGGACGGGGGAGACCGCGAGCGTCTTCCTGCCGTCGGTGCCGGTGCTGCTCGATCTCGCCGCCCAGCTCGAAGTGCAGCGCGACCACGTCATCGGCAAACCGCATCGGGAGAAGAACGCTCTCGACGACGAACTGCTGATCGACGCCAACAAGCAGAAGGACGAGCCGGGCGAGGAGGAACGCGCCTTCGTCGCGCTGGCGGCCGACGCCGAACTGGATCAGGTGATCTACGACGGCGATTCGTTCGGTACCGCGACCTTCTCCGGCAGCGACGAGGAGGCCGACTACCTCGGCATTCCGGGCCTGCTGGACGCCGACCAGATGCGGGCCCTGCTGCGCGACCGCCAGACTCGCCAGATCCGCGAACGCAGCGCCGCCGTCTCGGTGGCCGAGGCGCCCGACGCCGGACCCTCCGCGGCGGCCGCGGCCGAGCGCGTCGCGACCGCCGACCGGCTGGGGGAGTTGCGGCGCGAGCTCAACTCGCTGGTCGCCATGCATCATCACCGCACCGGGAAACCGCACGGGGTGATCCACGGCGAGCTGCGGCGCGAATGCGGCGGACCGCCGACGGCACTGGCGACCGCCGACCAGTTGTCCCAGCGCATCGCGGCGTTGCGGCGTATGTAGCGGCCGCCGCGACGCTGCGGCGAAAAGCCTTGGCTCGCAGTGTTTCCGGTAGCCGGGGCGTCAGCCTTGCGCGGCGGGCATGGATTCCGGCCAGGCCTGCAGTGCCCGGTCGATGGTCCGGCCGAGTCGATGCAGGTCCATTCCGTCACCGGCCTGCACCGACAGGCCGAACAGCACGGCGGTGTAGAAGTCGGCGAGCCCCTCGATGTCGGCATCGGCCCGCAGATCGCCGTCGTGGATGCCGCGTTCCAGTCGCTGCCGCACCGCTTCGGTGGTGTAGCGGCGGCGCTCGGCGAGCAGATCGCGGACGGCGCCGTGGCGAGGGCCCGCCGTATTTCCCGCGACCACCACCAGACAGCCGCGCGGCGTGGCGGGGTCACAGTAGGCGGCGGCGTTGTCGCGCAGCATCGCCTCGACGGCCGCGCGAGCGGTCGGTGCGGTCTCGAGCGCGCGGACGGTGTACCCGCCCTCGGTGCGTCCGTAGAGCTCGACGGCCTCGCGGAACAGCTGCTCCTTACATTCGAAGGCGGCGTACAGGCTGGGGGAATTGATCCCCATCGCGGACGTCAGATCGCTCATCGCGGCGCCCTCGTAGCCATGCACCCAGAACACTTCCATCGCGCGCCGCAGCGCGATATCGCGATCGAATCCGCGCGGTCGTCCGCGTTCGGCCATCGAATCCTCTTTCTGTGTCGATCACTAAATATATCTCTTGACGCCTGCGGGTTCGACCTGCTTGTCTATTTCTGTATTGATCGACACAGAAATGGAGTGCAGATGAGCGAGTCGACCACCGTGGCCCTCGTGACCGGAGGCAGCCGGGGCATCGGCGCCGCGATCGCGCGGCGGCTGGCCGCCGACGGTGTGAACGTGGCGCTGACCTATCGCGGCGCCGCCGAAGCGGCCGAGGCGGTGGCCGCCGATATCCGTGCCCTCGGGCGGCGCGCGATCGCGGTGCGCGCCGACAGTGCCGATGCCGGGCAGGTCGTCGCGGCGGTCCATCGCACCGCCGCGGAACTGGGCGGGGTCGACATCCTGGTCAACAACGCGGGTATCTTCCCGGCCAAGCCGTTCACCGATTTCACCGTCGCCGAGATCGACGAGGCGCTGCACATCCACGCCCGCGCGGCTTTCGTCGCGGCGCAGGCCGCACTCGCGTACATGGGCCGCGGCGGGCGCATCATCAGCATCGGCTCGAATCTGTCCGAGCGCGCGCTGTTCGAGGGGTTGACGCTCTACAACCTCAGCAAATCCGCACTCAACGGATTCACTCGTGCCCTCGCCCGGGAACTGGGCCCACGCGCGATCACGGTCAACCTGGTCCAGCCGGGCTCCACCGACACCGAGATGAATCCGGCCGCGTCCTCCCACGCCGAGAACCAGTTGCGGCATTCGGCGCTCGGCCGCTTCGGCGAGGCCGACGACATCGCGGGTGTCGTCGCCTTCCTCGCCGGCCCGTCCGGCGCCCGGCTGACCGGGGCGACCCTCACCGTCGACGGCGGTACCAACGCCTGAAGTCCGCGCCGGTCCGACCGTTCAGGCCTGCGAGACGGCTGCCACCCGAGCCGGGCGGCAGCCGCGGCGCTCAACCGGCAGAGTGTCGCCGCACCGGTTCAGCCGTCGCCATGCCGGTGAAAAACGTTGCGGGGTCGAGGGAATCGAGCGGTGTCCATCGCGGGGGCCGGGCGTCCGCCGCTCCGGTCTCCGGTGTGCCACCGGACCGGTAGCCCTGCAGATCCAACGACAGCCAAGGGTTTTCGTCCACCGCCCGGGCGAGGGCGTAGCAGGCCGCCAGCAGATGCAGGCAACGGGGATTGCGGGCCGAACACGAGCAGTCGGTCGCGCCGAGCCGCGGTATCGGGGCCAGGCCGGCGGCGGTGAGGACGGCGTGCACCTCGTCGGTGAGTTGGACCAGGTGCGCGGGGATGTGCGCGGCCATGGCGGTCACGACGGACGCCGGCAGCGGTGCGATCTCCAGCAGTGTCACCGATGCCTGTCCGCCGCGATGGATATGCGCCGAGACCGTCGTGCCGTCGACATCCAGGCGGACGCCGCCGTTGCGGGCGATACTGCGGGCCCGGGGCAGCAGCGGCTCGGGACGTGCGGTCCGGATCGGCTCGGCCAGCCGTACCCAGCCCATACCCCACGGCGTATAGCCGAATTCGTTGTCGGGCATGTCAATTGCCTCGCTTCCGGCGCAGCACCGCCAGCAGATGGTCGTCGTCCAATCGGGCCAGCCGCGCTACCGCCGACCGTCCGTCACCGGCGCCGAGTCCGGCCAGCGCGGATTTGCGATCGTGCATGCCGGCGATATGTTCCTCGACGGTGGTGGCGCTGGTCAGTGTGGTGATCGTGACCGGGCGGGTCTGCCCGATGCGGTGTGCGCGGTCGGACGCCTGCGCCTCGACCGCGGGATTCCACCAGCGGTCGTAGTGCACCACGTCCGCGGCGCGGGTCAGGGTCAGGCCGGTTCCGGCGGCGCGCAGGCTCAGGACCAGGATCGGCGGGCCGTCGGGGCTCTGGAATGCCGTGACTATCGCGTCGCGCTCGGCCTGTGACAGGCCGCCGTGGAATACCGGCGCCGCCACACCGAATCGCTCGGCGCAGTGTCGTGCCAGCAACTCGCCGGTGCGCCGATACTGGGTGAAAACCAATGTCGGACAGTCCAGTTCGAGGTTGTTGGCGAGGATGTCGGAGCAGACGTCGAACTTTCCGCTGCGTCCGGTGAGTTCGTCGAGATCGCCGGTGACCAGCCCGGGATGGTTGCAGACCTGCTTCAGGGCGGTCAGCGCGGCCAGCACGCGCGCACTGCGTTCGGCGCCCACGCCGAATCCGTCGGCCTCGGCGCGGTCGAGCAGCTCGTCGTAGAGGCGCTGCTGCTCCGTGGTCAGATCGCAGACCAGATCGGTGTGGATCTTCGGCGGCAAGGTCGCGGCGACCTGAAGTTTCCTGCGGGCCAGCACGATCGGCTCGATGGTGTCGTGCAGTCGCCGCACGGCGGCGGTGGAGCCCTCCTCGATGGGCCGGACGAAGCGTCGCCGGAACTGCGCCTTGTGGGTGAACGCGGCGGGCGTGACCAGATTGAGCAGCGCCCACAATTCGTCGAGATGGTTCTCCACGGGCGTACCGGTCAACGCGACCCGCGCTCGTGCGGACACGCCCCGCGCCGCCCGCGAGACCTGCGTGCGAGGATTCTTCAGCACTTGCGCCTCGTCGAAAATCGCGGTGGCCCACTCGATATCGGCCAATGCCGGCCCATAGCCGCGCAGCGTCGGATATCCGGTGACGATCACCGCATCGGATGCGAGATCGCCGAACTCCCCGCCGCGCCACGCGATCGGGCGCAGTCCGGGCGCGAAGCGGCTGATCTCGTGCACCCAGTTGCCGACCAGCGAGGTCGGGCAGACCACCAGTTGCGGGCCGGCGTCGGCGCGACCGAGCAGAAAGCCGATGGCCTGCACGGTCTTTCCCAGGCCCATCTCGTCGGCGAGCACCGCGCCGCCATATTCGGCGGTCGTCCGGTGCAGCCAGGAGATACCGCGCGCCTGATAGGGCCGCAACCGCGCGCGCAGGGGTTCGCGCAACGCCCGTGCGATCTCCTCGGTCTCGCGGTAGGCCCGCACCGCCCGGTCGGCGGAGACGATAGCCGTGGCGGCGGCGTTGGGTACGGCGTGGCCGGCGGCGGGCAGCAGCTCGGGCCCGCCCGCCTCCCGCGCGACGCGCTGCCAGGCCGCCAGCGACGAACCGGCGCGGTCCACCTCGACCTCTTCGAGCCGGTCGGCGTCGACCACGGTGCAGGCGACCTCACTCACCTCGATCGCGGCGCCGTCGGGCTCCGGCACGGCGAGCCGGACGGTGTCGTGTGCGCCGTGCGGCGGGGGTTCGGTCACCCGGCCGGCCCAGTTCCACAGGGCGAACGCATGGCGGTCGGGCAGATAGGTGGCATGTGTGGTGTGCAGAGGACCCTCGCTCATCTACGTATAGCGTACGGAGTAGTATAACCCCGTACGGTGTAATGAGATTCCCGAGGAGTGTCGTGGCACAGAAATCCGCGTCCGACCGGGCGCGACAGGTGGTCGCACTGCTGTGGCGCCGCGAACTCCCGGCCCGGCCGGTGCTCCGCGGGCCGAAGCAGACGGTCGAGGTGGACGAGGTGATTCGCACCGCGGTCCGCATCGCCGACCGCGACGGCTACGGCGCGGTGTCCATCCGCGCGGTGGCCACGGCGCTCGGACTGGGACCGATGAGTCTCTACACCTACGTCCCGGACAAGCAGGCGCTGATCATCGCGATGGTCGACTGGGTGGCCGGCGAGGATACGCCGATCGACCCGGCCGCGCCCCTGCGGGAGCGTCTGGCCGCGGTCGCTCGCGGGGTGCGCGCGGAACTGCTCGCCCATCCGTGGCTGCTGGAGGTGCCGCCGTGGCGGCTGGATCTGGGCCCGGGGCGGCTGCGGCGTTACGAGCGCCAGTTGAGCGCGCTCGAAGAATCGGGACTGACCGACGTCGAGATGGATCGCACCATCGCCGTGCTGTCGGATTTCGCGACCGGCAATGCGCGCACGGCGGTCGCGGCCCGGCGTGAAGCCGAGGAGATGAGTGATGCGCGGTGGTGGGAGGTGTACGGGCCGCTGCTCACCGACGCCATGGCGGGCCGGTCGTTTCCGCTCGCGGAGCGGGTGGGTACCGCGGTGGGGGAGCAGTATCAGGCGCCCGGAGATCCCGACGGCGCCTTCGAGTTCGGGCTGGTTCGCCTGCTGGACGGGCTCGCACCCGGGCCGGTGTGACCGGAGACACGAAAAGGGCGGCCCGAAGGCCGCCCTTGGCTGACAGGGGACGTGAGGAGCCGGCCTATAGTGCCGGTGCCGACTCTGTATCGATGACTGCCTCCAGCTCGCGCAGGCGCTCCATGTGCTCGTTCGCGTGGTGTTGGCAGAAGAGCAACTCGCCGCCGGCGGGAAGTGTCGCGCGCACGCGCGCGGCCGCCCCGCAACGGTCGCAACGATCGACCGCGGTCAGTGGGGTGCTTGTCAGTGTTCCTGGCATGACTCCTCCGTCCTGGCTCCCGGCGCAGAAAGCCGTTCGCCTGGTGTGGGGCCCGCGGTCCCTTCCGCGGGCTCGCTACCGCTACTTCCCAGCAGTGGCTGATGACTACTCTGTCAGACGTTCGGGACGGGGGCTTTGTTCCCGAAGATGTTTGTATGTGTTTTCCCTAACATGACCAGGTATTTCGCTGTGGGCGAACACCATGGCCATCCTTGGGAACCCGGGTTCACCACCTGTGGTTCAACACTTCGGAAAAAGGCCGATCCAGTTGTCTGATCGCAGATTACCCGCGCCCACCGACAATCAACCGCGCAATCAAACGTCCGCTTCGTTCCTTTCGGCGGGTCGCGCGCGCCACGCTGGGTATGGTGCTGCCGTGACTGCCGACAACGTTGCCCACGCCGCCGACACCGAGAACGTCAACGGGCGCATGCTGGTTCACCTCTGCACCCCCGCGGAGTGGGAGCAGGCGCAGCGGATCGGCGAACGCGTGGCACCCTCGCTGGAGAGCGAGGGGTTTCTTCATCTGTCCGCGCCGCACCAGGTGCACCTGCCGGCGAACCGGCTGTTCGCCGGCCGCGACGATATGCTGCTGCTCTGGATCGATGTCACCCGCCTGACCGCGCCGCTGCGCTGGGAGCCGGGCGTGGCCGGCGATCCGGGTTCGATGCGGTTTCCGCACCTCTACGGCCCACTTCCCGTTACGGCGGTGGTGCGCACCAGTTACTATGGCCTGGATGAAAAAGGGACATTTCCGGCACTCACCGCTGATCCGGATCAGTGGCCTGCCTCTCGAAGTGCTTGATCTAGGCTGGATTTCGTGAACGTCGATGTGACACAACTGCCCGGAATTGGCGTCCGGAAGGACTTCGAGGCGCGGTCCGGTCGCCGGATCGGAGTGGTCGCGCATCGCGACGGTGGCATCGATCTCATCGTCTCCAAACACGACGATCCCGACGACTGCGCGGCCCAGGTACCGCTCACCGTCGACGAGGCGGCCGTGCTCGCGAATCTGCTCGGCGCACCGCAGTTGGTGGAGAAGCTCAAGGACGATCACCGCGATCTGCCGGGAATCACCACTCGCCAGCTCCCCATCGGCGACGAATCGCCGTATTCGGGGCGGGCGCTCGGCGACACCCGCATGCGTACCCGCACCAAGGCATCGATCGTGGCCGTGATGCGGGCCGGGCAGATCTATCCCTCGCCCGGTCCGGACTTCGTGCTCGTCGCGGGCGATCTGCTGGTCGTGGTCGGAACCCCGCACGGCCTCGACGAGGCGCTCGAGATTCTGACCGGCGGGTGAGCCGGTGGAGTCGACCGCACTAGCCCTGTTCGAGCTCGGAGCGGTCCTGTTCGCCCTCGGTGTCCTGGGGCGCGTCGCAGGGCGTTTCGGCATGTCCCCGATCCCCCTCTATCTGCTCGGCGGCCTGGCCTTCGGCGACGGCGGTGTGCTGAACGTCAAAGCGGCCTCCGAATTCGGCCATCTCGCAGGCGAAATCGGCGTCGTCCTGTTGCTGTTGCTGCTGGGCCTGGAATACACCGCACCGGAACTGGTGTCGGGAATGCGCAAATCCTGGCTGGCGGGCCTGCTCGACATCGTGCTCAACGCCACGCCCGGCGCCGCGGTGGCGCTGCTGCTCGGCTGGGGGCCGACCGGCGCGATCACCCTGGCCGGCGTCACCTACATCTCGTCCTCCGGCATCGCGGCGAAGGTACTCAACGACCTCGGCCGGCTCGGTAACCGGGAGACGCCGGTCGTCTTGTCGGTCCTGGTGTTCGAGGATCTGGCGATGGCGATCTACCTGCCGATCCTGACCACCATCCTGGCCGGTGTCGGCTGGATGGCAGGGCTGCGGTCGCTGGCGCTCGCCCTGCTCGTGATCGCGATCGTGCTGGTGATCGCGCTGCGCTACGGGCGCTTCGTGTCCGCGATCGTGGACAGCAAGGATCGCGAGGTGTTCCTGCTGCAGCTGCTGGGTGCGGCGCTGCTGGTCGCGGGCATCGCCTCCGGGCTGAACGTGTCGGCCGCGGTCGGTGCGTTCCTGCTGGGCATCGCGATTTCCGGGTCCACCGCGCAGAGCGCCGCCAAACTGCTGGAACCGCTGCGAGATCTGTTTGCCGCCATCTTCTTCGTGGCCTTCGGCCTCAACACCGATCCGCAGAAGATCCCGCAGGTCCTCGGCTGGGCGGTGTTGCTGGCCGTGATCACCACGCTGACCAAGATCGCGACCGGCTGGTTCGCGGCCAAGCGGCAGGGCATCGGGCGCCTGGGTCGTGCCCGCGCCGGTGCCGCCCTGGTGGCCCGCGGTGAATTCTCGATCGTCATTGCGGGACTTGCCGTTTCGGTGGGGGCGGTGCCGGGCAAGCTGGCGGCGCTGGCCTCCGCCTACGTCCTGCTGATGGCGATCCTCGGACCGGTCGCGGCGCGGGTGGTGGAACCGGTGGTGCGCTCAATGCAGCGTCGATTCGCTCCGGCCGTCGGCTGAGGGCTGGTTCTCCGGCACCAGCGCGTCCGCCGCCGGCGGCGGATCGAACGGCCCGGTCCCGGTGCCGCCCGGCGGGCGGCGCGTGCCCGCAGACCGCTGGTCGCGGATCCGCTCGAGCCGCCGCGACAACGCCACCGCGGCCGCCCCGACCGCGAAGCCGATGCACAGCGCCGTCAGGTGTCCGTAGTCGGTGAACGTGCGCCCGTGCCAGGCGGCGAAACCGAACCAGGCCAGCAACCCCGCCGCCCATACGGCTCGGGGCGTGCCGCGTAGATGGAAGCCCAATGCGGCCAGCACCGCGGTGAAGCCGTAAGAGGACCCCACGTCGGAGGCCACCGCGATGCGCAACGGGATCAGGTCGTGATGCACCGCGAAGGCGATGCCGGTGACCACGATCATCGAGGCGCCGACATGGCCGCAGGCGAACACCATGATCCAGCGCAACGTGCCCAGCCAGCGTTCGGCGAAGGCCATCACGGTCAGGAAACCGAGGATGATCACCCACGGAAATCCGCCGTCGGTCCAGAACGCCGAAGCGACCAGCACCTGCACCGGCTCACGGCGCATATTGTGCAGATTGGTCGAGGCCGACAGGATCAGCCGATGCCCGGCGAAATCGCTGATCCCGCGCAGCGTCCACCAGGTGACGAACAGCGTGAACGCGTAGGCGCACGAGGCGGGCGCACCGGCCAGATGGTCGTGAACCGCCTTCCCGGCGCGGTAGATCCGGTCCGGGCCGTGCCACCAGTCCAGCAGGTGCCGCCGCCCGGCGTCGAGGTCGAGAGGCCGGGTCCACGGGGACCGGTAGTGATTCAATGCGGAGGGCGCCACGTATGCCAGTGTCGCCCGCGCCGGGCCGCTCCGCCCACCGACCCGCGTAATCCGGTGCCGCGGGTTCGCCTCGCGGCGGATTCCGGCGAGCCGCTGTGCGATCACCGGATTGCGCGGGTTCACGCCGCGGTCGTTATCGGCGGTGCCGATGTGTGTCGTCGCCGGGGTACTCCTCGCGGGCGAACGGCTCTGCCGCGGGAGCCTGGGCCTCGGCGCTGCTGGGCCAGTACCGGCTCGCGCGCTGCCCACGGATACGCGACAGATCCGGTTCATGGATATCGGTGATACCGACCTGCAGGAACAGCAGCAGCGTCACCATGCTCACGCCGATGATCAGCGGGGTCAGCAGCTCATTGGCCTGGGCGCCCGACGGTGTCTGCATATGGTCGGCCATATGGGCCTGCATGGCGTACATGCCGGTGTAGTGCATACCGCAGACCGCGACGCCCATGATCATCGCCGAACCGATGGTGGCGGGCAGCCCCTCCACGTGCAGCGCGAACCACAGCGCCGCGGTGGCCGCCACCACCGCGATCACGATGGAGACGATGACCGGCCAGGGGTCGTAGTGCATCGCGACATCGGTCTTCATCGCGTACATGCCGGCGTAGTGCATCGCGGCCACACCCAGCCCGGTGACCGCCCCACCGGTCAGCAGGGCGGAGGTGTCGCCCTGCCGGCGGATCACCAGCGACAGACCGATCCACACCACGACCACCGCGATCACGGCGCTGATCAACGTGATCGGGATGTTGTAGCGAATGGTCGCCCCGCGGACCGAGAAGCCCAGCATCGCGATGAAGTGCATCACCCAGACGCCCGTGCCGCCCAGGGCGACCGCCGCGGTGACGATCCATCCGCGGTGCCCGGGATTGGCTCGCGCGCGCACCATGCAGCGCAGCGCGAGCAACGAACCGATGACGGACATGACGTAGGCCAGTGTGGGTGTCAACCACCCGTAGGTGAACTGGTCGATCTGAAGCATGCGGACTCCTTGCCGAAAGTGCGTCACCGCATCCCCATGCCGGTGACCGTCCGCACATTAGCGAGATACTCGCAGGTAGTAAATTTCCCGAACGTTAGTCCTGGAAAATAGCTGATGTTTGCCGGAGCTCGACCCCAGTTCGCATCGGCGGTTCGCCCGCCCGGCCGCCGATCGCCGCCACGTGTTCAGGGGACTCGACCGCGCCGCGGGCCCCGCAATCTCACAGCAGCGGCGGCGGGCGCAGATCCAATCGGCGCATCACCCGGTCCACCAGATCCGGCGGCATTCCCGGTTCGCGCCGGGCCGCCAAGGCCTCACCGCGCCCGGCGTCGAGGACGTCGTTGCTGATGGTGCGCAATTTGCCGGTCAGTCGCATGGCGTGCTCGACGGCCTTGCTGCCGTCGGCGGCCTCCGCTGCTTCCGGATCGGCGCGCATCAACCGGCGTTCCACGGTGTCGCGCAGCCGCTGATACACCTCGTCGGGCAGATCCTCGTTGTCGGCGATCTCCTCCAGCCGGGCCAGTTCCGCGCGCAGGATCCGCGTCCACAACCGCCGCTCCATGGCGCGCTCGACCTCGGTATCGGCCTTCACTCCGGTCCAGCGGGCCACCAGGGGCAGCGTGGGACCCTGGAGCAGCAGCGTGAACAGCACGACGACGAACGCGATGAACAAGACCTCGGTGCGGCCGGGGAAGTCCGCCCCCGAATCGGTGGTCAGCGGCAACGCCAGCGCCAGTGCGACGGTCACCACCCCGCGCATCCCTGCCCACCAGGTGACCACGGTTTCACGCCAGGTGTAGGGCTCGTCCACGCGCCGGCGGCGCCACCATCCGCGGAACAGCCCGGTACTGGCGAGCAGCCAGACCAGCCGCAGGGCGACCACCACGCCGACCACCGCCGCCGCCCCGCCGAGCAGACGCGGCCAGTTCGGCCCGGTGGTGGCGAGCACCGTGCTCAGTTCCAGGCCCACCAATCCGAAGGCGAATCCGGTGACCAGCATGTCGATCACGTCCCAGAACGAATCGCCGACGATCCGATATCCGACATCGCTGAAATCCGTTGCGGCATCGGTCAGATACAGCGCGCACACCAGTACCGCGAGCACCGCCGAACCGTGTGCGGCCTCGGCCAGCCCGTAGGCGGCGAACGGGAGCAGCAAGCCGAGGGCCACCTGCCACGGCGCTTCGGTCAGCCGCCGCATCATGGCACTGCCGGCCCAGCCGAGCGCGAGTCCGACCGCTACCGCCACCACCGCGGAGACCACGAAGTCGATCGCCGTCCGCCAGGCCGAGAATTGCCCGGTCACCACCGCGTGCACCGCGACGTCGTAGATCACCACCGCGGTCACGTCGTTGAACAGGCCCTCACCTTCCAGCACCGCCACCAGACGCCGCGGCAGTCCCAGCCGGTCCGCCACCGCGCTCACCGCCACCGGATCCGGCGGCGCCACCACCGCACCCAGTGCGAACGCCGTGCCCACCGGCAGCGCCGGATACCAGAGGTGGAAGATCGCCGCGACCGCGGCCGCGGTGGCCACCACGAGGCCGACCGCGCGCAACAGGATCGCCCCCGCGTTGGAGGCGAACTGCTGCCAGGAGGTGCGCCGGGCCGAGGCGTACAGCAGCGGCGGCAGGACCAGCGGGAGGATGAGGTCGGGCGCCAGCGCGATATCGGGCACGAACGGCAGGACCGCCATGACGAGTCCGAAGACCGTCATCAGCACCGCGGGCGCCAACCCGATGCGCCGGCCCAGCGGCTGCGCCAGGATCGTCGCGAACGCCAGCACGAAAACCAACACCAACTGATCCACGACAGCCCACCCTATGGGGCCGTCGCGGCAATACGCCGGACATAACGACGATGCCGCCGAGGCGGAACCTCGGCGGCATCGTCGGTGGCGTGAATATCAGTCCAGGTAGTCGCGCAGCACCTGGGAGCGGCTGGGGTGGCGCAGCTTGCTCATGGTCTTCGACTCGATCTGGCGGATGCGCTCACGGGTGACCCCGTAGACCTGGCCGATCTCGTCGAGGGTGCGCGGCTGGCCGTCGGTGAGGCCGAAGCGCAGCCGGACCACGCCCGCCTCGCGCTCGGACAGCGTCTCCAGCACCGACTGCAGCTGATCCTGCAGCAGCGTGAAACTCACCGCGTCGACCGCGACGACCGCCTCGGAGTCCTCGATGAAGTCGCCGAGCTGGGAATCACCCTCGTCGCCGATGGTCTGGTCCAGCGAGATGGGCTCACGCGCGTACTGCTGGATCTCGAGGACCTTCTCCGGCGTGATGTCCATTTCCTTGGCGAGCTCTTCGGGCGTGGGCTCACGGCCCAGGTCCTGCAGCAGCTCGCGCTGGATCCGGCCCAGCTTGTTGATGACCTCGACCATGTGCACCGGAATACGGATGGTGCGGGCCTGGTCGGCCATCGCGCGGGTGATGGCCTGGCGGATCCACCAGGTGGCGTACGTGGAGAACTTGTAGCCCTTGGTGTAGTCGAACTTCTCCACCGCGCGGATCAGACCCAGGTTGCCTTCCTGGATCAGGTCCAGAAACGCCATGCCGCGGCCGGTGTAGCGCTTGGCCAGCGAGACGACCAGCCGCAGGTTGGCCTCGAGCAGGTGGTTCTTGGCGCGATTGCCGTCGCGCATGATCCACTGCAGATCGCGGCGGGTGGCCACCGGCAGTTTCTCGCCCTTGTCGGCGAATTCGCGCAGCTTCTCGGTGGCGTAGAGACCGGCCTCGATCCGCTTGGCGAGTTCGACCTCCTCCTCCGCGTTCAGCAGCGCGACCTTGCCGATCTGCTTGAGGTAGGCGCGCACCGAGTCCGCGGAGGCGGTGAGCTCGGCGTCCTTGCGAGCCTGGCGCAGGGCCTCGGATTCCTCTTCGTCCCAGACGAAGTCACCGGAGGCCTTGTCCTTCTCCGAGGGTTCCTCGTCCTCGGCTTCGGCCTCTTCGTCCTCGGCGGTCTCTTCGACCAGATCTTCGCCGTCGTCGCTCAGATCGTCCTCGGAGACCTCCAGATCACCGAGGTCGTCGAGTTCCAGCGACTCGTCGTCGAGGTGCTCGTCGGATTCGTTGTCCGCACCGGGGGCCGCCTTCTTCGTGGTGGCCTTCTTGGCGGGCGCTTTCTTCGCAGCCTTGGCTCCCGCCTTCTTGGCCGGGGCCTTCTTCGCGGCGACCTTCTTGGCCGGGGCCTTCTTCGCGGCAGCCTTGCGGACCGGCCGTGCTGCGGTGCCTTCTGCGGAGTCGGCAGCTTCGGCCGATTCGGCGGTCTGTCGGGTATTCGTGGCTACCACGTACGCCCTTTCGTGACGGTCTCGTGCGGCGTCACGCCAGAGTAATCATCCGGCGGAGCGGTTCTGTCGGGGTTGAACCCGGCTCTACGTGCCGGGGTTGTTTTCCGGCTCACCGCCGGTCTCGTTCCATTGTAACTATCGGCAACGAGTGCTCACGGCGCGATCCCGCTATCCACGGCCATCGCGGCGCCCACGATACCCGCGGTATTGCGCAGATGGGCGGCCGCGACCGGAGTCCGATTGGCCAGCAATGGGATCCAGTGCTCGGCATCGCGGCTGATCCCGCCGCCGGCGACGAACACCGTCGGCCAGAACAGGTCCTCCAGGGTGACCAGTACCTTGGTCACCTCGGCGGCCCACTCCTTGTACGACAGATTCTTTCGTTCCTTCACCGACGACGCGGCCCGATGTTCGGCCTCCTTGCCGTGCACCTCGAGGTGGCCCAGTTCGGTGTTGGGAACCAGGACGCCGTGGTTCAGCAGCGCCGAGCCGATGCCGGTGCCGAACGTCAGCAGCATCACCAGGCCGTCGATGTTGCGGGCCGCGCCGTAGCGGTCCTCGGCCAGGCCCGCCGCGTCCGCGTCGTTGAGCACCACGACCTCGCGTCCGCCCAGTGCCAGCGAGAACAGTTGACGCGCGTCGGTATCGATCCAGCTCTTGTCGATGTTGGCGGCGGTGCGGGCGATGCCGTTGACCACGACGCTGGGCAGGGTGAGGCCGACCGGGCCGTCCCAGCCGGCCTGGGTGACGAGTTTGGCGACGGTTTCGGCGATGGCGTTGGGGGTGGCCGGGTGGGGCGTGGAGATCTTGATCCGTTCGTGGGCGAGGTCGCCGGTGGCGAGGTCGACGACCGCGCCCTTCACCCCGCTGCCCCCGATATCGATACCGAATGCTTGCCCCCGAGCGGACATCGCGAACTCCTCGTTCCCTGTGGTCTAGGCCGATGAAGGTGCCAGCGGCACGTTACACCGCGCGACGCGCCCACGGCTGCGACCGCGCAGATGCGAGTC
This sequence comes from Nocardia mikamii NBRC 108933, assembly GCF_001613505.1. Lineage (GTDB taxonomy): Bacteria > Actinomycetota > Actinomycetes > Mycobacteriales > Mycobacteriaceae > Nocardia > Nocardia mikamii. The sequence goes on along the minus strand of NZ_BDCM01000012.1, from coordinate 631,196 downwards.
CGGGCGGATCTGTGGTCGGATGGAAACCGTGCCCGAGACGAATTCACCCGCCGATATCGCGGAAGCGCCCGTCCTCGATCCTGCCGAAATCGCCGAATTACGCCGTGTCTCAGTCTATCTGGCCGAGACCGCGGCCGCACACGTCCGCCGCCGCCGGCCCGAGGTCTTCGGCCCCGGGCGGACCGAGGGCGGCTCGGTCCGTACCAAATCGACGCCCACCGACCCCGTCACCGTGGTCGACACGGAGACCGAGCGGCTGATCCGCTCGCTGCTGGCCGAGGCCCGCCCGGGGGAGTCGGTCCTCGGTGAGGAGGGCGGCGGCAGCCTCGGAGCCGGCGGCGAGATCGTGTGGGTGGTCGATCCGATCGACGGCACGGTCAACTTCGTATACGGCATCCCGGCCTATGCGGTATCGGTGGCCGCGATGCGCGGTGGCCGCTCCCTGGCCGGTGCGGTCGTCGACGTGGCCGGGAAGGTCACCTACAGCGCCGGACTGGGCGCGGGCGCCACCGTGGCCGGCGGCGACGCCGAGCCGATCGCGTTGCGCTGCAACGATATCGACTCGGTCCGGCTGGCCCTGGTGGCCACCGGCTTCGGCTACGGCGCGGCCCGACGGGAACGGCAGGGCGAACTGGTGGCGCGGTTGCTGCCGAGAGTCCGCGACATCCGCCGGATCGGCTCGGCCGCCCTCGACCTGTGCATGGTGGCGGCGGGCCGCGTGGACGCCCACTACGAGCACGGCCTCAATCCCTGGGACTGGGCCGCCGGAGCGCTGATCGCGGCCGAGGCGGGCGCGGTGCTGCGGCTGCCCGGCGCGGACTCCACCGGCGCGCAGGGGGCGCTGACCGTGGCCGCCGCGGCGGGCATCGCCGACGAACTCGCCGAACTCTTCGACCGGCTCGGCGTCGCGGCCCCCATCCCGGAGGAGTGAGCGCGGATCAGCAGCGGGCGGTGCGGGCCGCCTGCAGCAGCGCCGAATCGACGTCCGGGCCGTTCGGGGCCGGGTTCTTCAGGGCGCGCAGCACTTCCTCGGCATCGGTGCTCGGCTGCAGATCGTTGCCGAACAGCGTGCCCAGGGCCAGGTCGACCGTGTCGTCGGTGCGCTGGTCCTCGATCAGTTCGGCGCACGGCGCGACGAGCTGTACCGCGGCCGCGGCGGGGCGCCCGCTCACGCCGTAGCGGATCTGGCCGGTGCACACCAGGTCGCCGCTCAGGTAGACCGGATCGTTGCCGAAGACCGGGGCCGGCGGGCTGGCGAAGCCGTAGTCACCGAGTTTCGACGCGATGTGCTCGGCCAGGCCGCGCTGGCCGGAACCGTTGAGCACCCGCACCTTCGCCTGAGCCAGCGGCGCCGGCTCCACATCGTGCAGCCGCGACGGGGAGACCACCTCGCCCAGCGGCGCGGGCTGCGGGGCGTTCGGATCCGACACGGGAGCCGGCGAATTGCAGGCCATGGCGGTATGGGTGGCGTCGGCGGTGGTCAGCGCCTTGATCCACACGATTGCGCAGATGAGGGCGAGAACCGCGATGAGTGCGACCCACGGCTGGTAGCGGCGCCGCAGGAACGGACGGCCCTTGTCGTCGACCGCGCTGCCTTCGGTGATCAGTGAAACCACACGCACACCTTACGAGTTGGCGGGCCGCGGTCGCGCACGCGGACACCTGCGCGCCGATTGCCAGGGCAACCACGGCGGCAACGGACCGCTATCGCGGTGGTGGAAATCGGCAGCTACGGCCACGGTGGATATCGGGATCGTAACGATCGGCGGGGCCGCTCGGATCGCGATCGGATCACGGGCCGGGGAATCACCGGGCACGAAGCGGTGGCGTATCGCCACAGCCGTGCGGTCGCAGTGACGATTACCCGTCGGTTTCGACTCGCTCGAGTTTTGATTGCGACTTTTGCCCCGGCGTCCGCTATTGTCTGGCGGCCCGATACGAATCGGCTGATGTGAATCAGGGAAGCGATTTCGGGAACAACCAGGGCATGTCCTGCGTTGACCGAGCGCGATCCGGTATGGGTCAGGGTGATCCGGCCGGGCGGCGAGCGGTGTACACGTGACGTACACCACGGCGGGGCGGCATCGCCGGGCGATTCCGACAGGGATCGACGGTCGGCGGAGCCGGTCCGGGATATACGGAGTAAGGACGAGGGGAAGACGACATGGCAACCGACTATGACGCACCTAGGCGCAGTGAATCCGACGAAGTGTCGGAGGACTCGCTCGAGGAGCTGAAGGCTCGTCGCAACGAGGCCGCGTCCGCCGTCGTGGATATCGACGAATCCGATACCGCGGAGTCGTTCGAGCTTCCCGGCGCGGATCTGTCCGAGGAGGTGCTCTCGGTCCGGGTGATCCCGAAACAGGCCGACGAGTTCACCTGCTCGAGCTGCTTCCTGGTTCATCACCGCAGCAGACTCGCCAGTGAGGCCGGCGGGCAGATGATCTGCATGGATTGCGCTGCCTGAGCGGATCCGTGCGGCCGCAGCGGATTCGTTCCGCGGGTAGCAAGAAGAAACGACGACAAACAGCCCGGCAGGTCTCGTCAGCCCGCGCTCGGCACGCCGAGCGCGGCCAGTACCTGCTCGGGTTTACGCGTACTGATCAGCCAGTACGGAGCGGGGTCGTCCGGATCGTCGAGGACGAGCAGGACCATGGGCCCGATCCACGGACGATGCTGGACGAATGCGGCCGGGTCGAGCTGACGACCCAGTGCCGCGCTTTTCGCGCTGGCCGGCACCGCCACCGCCCGGGATACATACGTTACCGGTAGGTGGGCCCGGTCCGCGCGCAATTCGAGGATGCCGTCGGCATCCGGCGCCACCTCCACCCGGTGGCGGCTCACCCATATCAGCGCCCAGACGGGCACCGGGAACAGCAGCACGTACGGCAGCCACGCCCGGATTCCCGGCGCGCCCATATGGATTTCGGCGGCCAGCAGACCGGTCACCGCCAACGCCACCGGCCACCACCACAGCGGGACCCACAACCGTTCGGAGTAGACCGCGGCGGGGGCGTCGGCGTGCGCGCGCGCCGGAGACTCGTGGGGAGGTACTGCGTGGGACTGGTCGGACACCACATCATGCTAGGTCAGGCCGACATATTCGCTGTCGGCGGGAGCCGCTGCGCGCCGTCGGCGACCGCCGTCGATCGTTGCCGCCAGATCGGGGCCCGGCGCTCCCACGGCCCGGCCGCCGGACGCGTAGGCTCGCTGGACGTGACCGGACTTGCACCCATACCTCTGCTGCGGCTCGATCCCGGCGTCCCGGTGCCCACGCGTGCGCACCCGGGCGATGCCGGAGTGGATTTGTGCACCACCGAAGACGTCATCCTGGAGCCGGGCGAGCGGGTGCTCGTCGGCACCGGAATCGCCGTCGCGTTGCCGGTGGGCACCGTCGGCCTCATTCATCCCCGGTCGGGGCTGGCCGCCAAGACGGGTCTGTCCGTCGTCAACACGCCCGGCACGGTCGATGCCGGCTACCGGGGTGAGATCAAGGTCTGCCTGATCAATCACGACCCGCGTACGGCGATTCAGTTGCGTCGCGGCGATCGGATCGCACAATTGCTGGTGCAGCGTGTGGAACTGGTGGATTTCGTGGAGGTCGACCAGCTCGACGACACAACGCGCGGCGCAGGCGGTTACGGGTCGAGCGGCGGACACCACAGTCTGTCGCCACAATCCGGCGGGGTGGGCCGCGCCGGAGGGGAGGTATGAACATGTTCGGCCGTGGAGATCATCGATCCGATCATGACTCCGAGCGGGACGACACCGACTACGGCGATTCCTATTACGGCGAGGGATACGCCGAGGGCGGTTACCGGACCGGGACCCATCGGGCACCGGATCTGGGGGACGGGGGAGAGTACGGCGAATCCGGCTACGCCACCGGCTATTCCGAGCCGGAGTACCCGGCCGGGCGCACCGGGGGCCGGCACGGCCGCGCGGAGCCGGACCACGAGATGACTCCGCCCGGATACGGTTCGCCCGGCCGATCGGTGCCTCCTCCATATCCCGGCGGGCGACCGGACCCGTACGAGACGGGCACGCACGCACGAGTTCCGGCGCGCCCCGGTACTCCGCCGCGCGGTGAGGCGGCGGCCCGTCCGCCGCGGCGAGCGCCGGGCGGACCGCGGCAGGATCTGCCGCCGGCGCACGGAGATATGGACGACACCGGGCCGATTCCGCGGATTCCGCCCGGCCCGCTGCCGCCGCGGCAGGCGGGCGGCACGGGTGCGCTCCCGCGTATCCCCGGCGGCCCGGCGGGTACGGGCGCGATGCCACGGGTTCCCGGCGGTCCGGGCGGCACCGGTGCGACGCCGCGTGTTCCCGGCGGCCCGGTCGGTAGCGGGGCGACCCGGCGTGTTCCCGGCGGGCCGGCGGGAACCGGTGCGACGCCGCGGATTCCGGGTGGACCGGCCGGCACCGGGGCCACGCCGCGTGTTCCCGGCGGCCCGCGCGACACCGGTGCGGTGCCGCGCCATCCCGGCCCTCCGGCCGGTACGGGCCCGACCTGGCGCAATCCTCCGGGGCCGGAAGGCACGGGTGCGGTGCCGCGGCTTCCCGGCGCAGCGCCCGGACCGGCCGGGCCGGTGACGGGAGCGGTCCGGCGGATTCCGCCCGGACCGAACCCGGCAGGCCCCCCGACGGGCTCGGTCCCACGCCTTCCCGCTGGTCCCGGACCGGGACGCCCGGCGCCGGGCCCGGGTGCGCTGCCGGGCGGGAGGCCGGCCCCGGCGAGCCCGCCCGCAGGAACTCCGCTTCCGCCGCGACGCAGGCAGGAGCCGATGGGGGCGCCCGCGCCGACGGCTACCGGCCGGCATCCCGTTGTGCCCGCACACCAGCGCCCGGATTCCGGTGACGCCGACTACGGCCACCCGCAGCGAGGGCGCCATCGCCCCGTGGATGTCGACGCCGGCTATCGCGAGCCCGCGCAGCCGCGTGCGGCGGTGCCGGACCCCTACGCCGACCACGGTTACGATCCCGCCGAATCCGGCCCGGCCACAGGCGGTTTCGCTGTTGCCGACCCCTACCGGCAGCCGGCCGGGGCGCACCCGGGCGACGCGTACGCCGAAACTCCCGGTTACGCCGATGCCTACGCCGAGGAGCCCGCTGCGACATCCGGCTACGCGGGTGATTCCGGATATGCCGGTGCGCAGGCGTACGCCGAGGACGACGGCTACGACGCCGAACCCCTCGACCACGACGCCGACGCCGGCGACTCCGACTACGCCGACGAGTACGACGACGAATACGACACCGACGAATACGACGACGAATACGACTCCGGCGACTACGACGACGAGGACGGCGAGGCCGAGGATTCCGCACCGCGGACCGGGCCCTTCGATTACGAAGAGGTGTCCGAGATCCTGGCCGAGATCTCCGATCAGCATCTCGATCTGGGGTCGGTACTGCTCCCCGTCCCCGACGGCGGTCAGTTGCAGGTGGAGATGACACCGGACGGCACGCCGCAGGCGGTCCATCTGGCGACCCCACACGGACGTCTCACCGTGGCTGCCTACGCGGCACCCAAGTCGCCGGGCCAGTGGCGGACCGTCGCCGCGGACCTGGCCGATTCGCTGCGGGCCGACGGCGCGCAGGTCTCGGTGCAGACCGGGCCGTGGGGCCGTGAGCTGCACGCGGTGACCGAGGGCGCCGATCTGCGTTTCATCGGTGTCGACGGCTATCGCTGGATGGTCCGGCTGGTGGCGGCGGGGCCGTCGGGCGCCGCCGACGAGGGCGGTCCGCTGGTCGAGGCGGCCCGCGCGATCCTCGCCGAAACCGTCGTGCGTCGCGGCGACGAGCCGATGCCGGTGCGGGAACCGCTGCCGGTGGTGCTGCCGCAGGAACTCGCCGACCAGTTGATCGCCGCGCATCAGCAGCAGGTCGAGGCGCAGCAGCAGGCGCTGGCCGCGCAGGCGGCCGCGGCCGAGGCGGCCGCGACGGGCACGTTCCCCGTGGTCACCGCCGAACAGCAGGGACCGCGCCGCGGCGCCGAGGGGTCGGCGATGCAGCAACTCGGTCGCAACTGATCGGCGCTGGGCGCCCGCGGTAGCGCGGGCGCCCAGCGGCCGTCACGCCTGCGGTCGGGGCGGGATCAGGCCGGGGATGCCCCGGGCGCCGAGAATCCCCGGATCGGCGCCGAGTTCGTCGAGGGTGATGCGGTGGATGCGCGCCCGCGGGATCAGTTCGTACCACTGTTCGGCGACGGTCAGTGGATGCACCGGATCGTCGATCGCGCCCACGATCGCGGTCGGAACCCGCAGTGCCGCAAGCAATTCCGTGTCCGGCCAAGCGTAGGTGGCGGCCTCTTCCAGTGCCGAGGGCAGATCGGGCCAGTGGGTGCGCCACGACTGGGTCAGCGCCCGTCCCAGCCAGGCCGGGCTGCCCGCCCGCATCCGCTCGATGACCGGCTCCAGGCCGTCGGCGCGCAGCTGAGCCGCCGTCGCCGCCGCGCTCAGGGCCGCCGGGCACCCCGTGATGTCGGAGCCGGTCCACGCCGGCAGGGCCGCGACCACGCCGAACGCCGATTCCGGGTGGACAGCGGCCCATTCCACCGCGATCGCGGCGCCCAGCGAGATTCCGGCGGCGAGCACCGGCCCGGTGCGGGCCGCCTCGTCGAGGGCCGCCCGGCAGCTCGCGACCACCGTCCGCGGATCCGGTTCCACCGCGAGGAACGGCAGATCCATTGCGGCACAAGCGGATTCGAACGCACGCCGGGCGAAGTCGGCGTCGGATCCGGTCCCCGGCAGGGCGACGACGACGGCCGGGCCCGGGCCGCCGGAACGGGGTAGCTCTGACACGGGCCGCAGCCTAGCCGGTGGGCCGGGCGAGCCCGCCTCGCGAGGCCCGGAAAACGTGTTGTCGACCACTCGAATCCGAGGGTTCGCGCGCGGATCGGCGGGGAACCCAGCAAACGGTGCGGTCAGCGCCGTCTCGGTGGTGCCGGGCTCCCGTAGCGAGGGCGTCCGGGTGCATCTACAGTGGCGGTGTACGGCCCATCAGCCGTTCGTGTGGGAAACCGACGACGTGTGACCCACGCCGTCTGTAGTGCAGGAAGTGTTGCAAGATGCCTTTCACAGGCGGAAACAAGGCGGGTTCCGGTGCCGCGGGCAAGGTAGGCCCCGACAGCGGTTATTTCCGGCGTCTGGGGCGTCGTCTGACGGCCGATCTCGACGTGCTCGATGCGGAGGAGCTGGCGGAGACCTCCGAAGCCTCGGGCGCGTGCAGGGCGGCGGAATGCCGACGTGGCGAAGAGGTCACCATGCTGGGGCGATTGCGCAGTGTGGAGGCCTGTCCGAAATCGGCCAGCGCTTCGGTGGAGGCCGAATTCTTCGACGGCACCGATGCGGTGACGCTGGTGTGGATCGGCAGGCGCCGCATACCCGGTGTCGAATCGGGACGCCGTATCCTGGTCCGTGGTCGCATCGGTGAACGCGATGGCGCCAAGGTGATGTTCAACCCCTACTACGAACTCCGCGAGAATTCCTGACGTATGCCCATACCCCACAACGACGAGGGCGCCGACCCGGCCGCCGTGGCCGGACTCCGCGCGAAACCTGTTGCGGGGCGCGGACGTCACCGGCTTCGTGAGTCCGGCGGTGAATCTCCGGCACGCCATCCGGCCGCCGGCGATGACGACCATGCCTACACCGGCGAGGACCGCGAAGAGGAGATCCAGCAGACGCTGCTCGAGCAACTCGGCGGTATCAGCGGACTGATCTATTCCACGTTGCCGGTGGTGGTATTCGTCCCCGCGAACACGCTGTGGGGTCTGACGGCCGCCATCTGGACGGCGCTGGCCACCGCCGCCGGTGTCCTGGTCTGGCGGCTGATCCGCCGTTCGCCGATCCAGCCCGCGATCTCCGGATTCATCGGGGTCGCGGTCTGTGCCTTCATCGCCCACCGCACCGGCGCGGCGAAGGGATACTTCCTCTTCGGTATCTGGGCGAGCCTGGTCTACGCCGGGGTCTTCCTGGTGTCGCTGCTGGTGCGCTGGCCGCTGGCCGGGGTGATCTGGGGAGTCCTCAACGGCCACGGCCACAGCTGGCGGTCGGATCGGCGCGCGATGCGACTCTACGATCTGGCCACGGTGGTGTGGGTGATCGTCTTCGGCGCCCGCTACCTGGTGCAGAACCATTTCTACGACACCGACAGCACCGGCTGGCTCGCCGCCGCCCGTATCGCGATGGGCTGGCCGTTGACCGCGGTCGCCCTGCTGGTGACGGTGTGGGCGGTGCGCCGCGCCGGCCATATGCCGGTCTCCTCGGCCACCGAATAGCTCTCCGGACGTTCGCCCGGCGGACCGAACCGACTCGAAGTCGGCTTGACGCCAACAATTCTGGGGGCACGCAACGATGGGGTGGGGTGAACCCACCCCTGGGGTATCTATTCCGCGAACCGGTTTCGGCGCACGATCGTGTTAGTCAGTAGCGATCGGCGAGAGGATCCCCGGTGGATACCGAGAACGACACGGTGACGGCGCCCGGTCCGGCGAAGGGTGCGGGAGTGCGGTCACCGAGATCGGCGCCCGCGGGTTCCGACAGCCGCCGCGCCGCCGCCGAACTGGACCGCCTGATCGGGCCGGCCGCCGCGGGCGATCAGCGCGCGGTCACCGAGATCATCCGCATCGTGCATCCGCTGGTACGCCGCTATTGCGCCGCGCGCGTCGGAAGCAGCAACAACCCGCACGTCACCGCCGACGATATCGCGCAGGAGATCTGCATCGCGACCGTCACCGCGATTCCCCGCTACCGCGATCAGGGAAAATCGTTTCTGGCCTTCGTCTACGGCATCTCCGCGAACAAGGTGGCCGACGCGTTCCGCCGCGCCCAGCAGCACCCGTCGTATCCGGTGGCCGAATTCCCCGACAGCGCCTCCACCGCGCCGGGCCCCGAGGAGCTGGCGCTCAATCTGGAACGCCGCCAGGCCACCCGCGAGCTGATGAAGATCCTCGCGCCCGCCCATCGTGAGGTGCTGGTGATGCGGATCGTGCTCGGCTGGACGGCCGCGCAGACCGCCGAGGCGATCGGCACGAGCCCCGGCGTGGTCCGGGTGATGCAGCATCGCGCGCTGACCAAACTGCGCGCGCAGCTCGTCCCCGAAAGCGCCTGAGCGAGGCTCAGATCGAGGCGGGCGGCTCCGCGCCGGCGGGCGCCGCGCCCGCCGGTTCCGTGGCCAGGCTGCGCCGCAGTTCGTCCTCGGCCTCCACCGTGGACACGAACAGCAGCTCGTCCTCGCCCTCCAGCGGATCGTCGGGCTGCGGGACGATCACCCGGCCGCCGCGCAGGATCGTCACCAGGGCGACGTCGCGCGGCAGCGACAGCGTACGGACCGCGCGGCCGGCCAGCGCGGTGTCGGTGGGCAGGGTGATCTCGACCAGATTCGCCTGGCCCTGACGCAGCGTCATCAGCCGGACCAGGTCGCCGACCGAGACCGCCTCCTCGGCCAGCGAGGCCAGCAGCCGCGGTGTCGAGACGGCGACGTCCACGCCCCAGGAACCGTCGAACAGCCACTCGTTGCGCGGATCGTTGACCCGTGCGACCACCCGGCGCACCCCGAATTCGGTCTTGGCGAGCAGGCTGAACACGAGATTCGCCTTGTCGTCGCCGGTGGCCGCGATCACCACCTCGTAGTCCTGCAGGCCCGCTTCCTCGAGCAGTTCGAGTTCGCACGCGTCGCCGTGCATCCAGGTGGCCGAGGGTGCGACAGTCGGGTCGATATGGTCGAGCCGCCGCTCGAGCAGGGTCACCCGATGCCCGCCCCGCAGCAATTCCTGGGCGATGGAGCGGCCGACGGCGCCTGCTCCCGCGATCGCTACGTTCACGACTTGTCCTCGCTCGAAGGTGCGGTGGCGGCGACGGCGACGGCCTCGCCGACCTTGTCGGAGACGGCGGCGATGTAGACCGTGTCGTCGGCCTGCAGCACCGTTTTGCTGGTGGGCAGCAGCGCTTGTCCGAAGCGGACCAGGAAGGCCACCCGCACCGGCACCGCGTCCTCCAGATCACGCACGGTACGCCCGTACCAGTCCTCGTGCAGGACGAGTTCGGTGACCGAGCCGGTACCGGTGGGATCGCGCCAGGTGGCGGTGGTTTCGTCGCCGGTGAGCGTGCGCAGGAACCGGTCGGTGGTCCACGGCACGGTGGCGATGGTCGGGATGCCGAGCCGCTCGTAGACCGCCGCGCGTTTGGCGTCGTAGATGCGGGCCACCACCCGTTCCACGCCGAAGGTCTCGCGGGCGACGCGCGCGGAGATGATGTTGGAGTTGTCGCCGTTGGACACCGCGGCGAACGCCCCGGCGCGCTCGATGCCCGCGCGGGTCAGCACCCCCCGATCGAAGCCGACGCCGGTGACTCGCTCACCGGGAAAGTCCTTGCCCAGCCGCAGGAATGCGCCCGGATCCCGGTCGATCACGGCTACCTCGTGGCCGATCCGGACCAGGGCGCGCGCCAATGCGGAGCCGACTCGGCCGCACCCCATGATCACTACGTACACCGTGTCAACCCCAATTCCGCCGAAAACCGTGGTGTGCGGTCTGGTTCCCTCTCGGGGGAACCGTACCCGTTGACGGTTCCCCGCAGCACGTTCCCCCATTCGCCGGCACCGAAACGCGAGTGAACCGCCCGCTATGCCCCTCGAGGCCATGCCCTTATGCTGTGCCGAGTGTCCAAGTTGACGACGGCCGTCAAGCGTATGGTGGTCGGCCGCCCTTTCCGTAGCGATTCCCTGGGACATACCCTGCTGCCCAAGCGGATCGCGCTGCCCGTCTTCGCCTCCGACGCCCTGTCGTCGGTGGCGTACGCGCCCGAGGAGATCTTCCTCGTGCTCTCCACGGCCGGCCTGTCCGCCTACGTCTACACGCCGTGGATCGGGCTGGCGGTCGCTGCCGTGATGGCGGTCGTGGTGGCCAGTTACCGCCAGAACGTGCACGCCTATCCGTCCGGTGGCGGCGACTACGAGGTCGCCACCGTCAATCTCGGCCCGATGGCCGGGCTCACCGTGGGCAGCGCGCTGCTCGTCGACTATGTGCTCACCGTCGCGGTCTCCATTTCCTCGGCGGCGTCGAACATCGGTTCCGCGGTGCCGTTCGTGGCCACCCACAAGGTGCTGTTCGCGGTGGCGGCGATCGTCCTGCTGACCGCGGTGAATCTGCGCGGCGTGCGGGAATCGGGCACCGCGTTCTCGATTCCCACCTACGGCTTCATGATCGGTGTCTTCCTGATGCTGGCCTGGGGCGTGGTGCGGATCTTCGTCTTCGGCGACGATCTGCATGCCGAATCGTCCGGATTCAGCCTCAACGGCAACGAGTCACATCTGCAGGGCATCGCCTTCGCCTTCCTGATAGCGCGCGCGTTCTCCTCCGGATGTGCGGCGTTGACCGGTGTGGAGGCGATCAGCAACGGCGTGCCGGCCTTCCGCAAACCGAAATCCCGCAACGCCGCCACCACACTGCTGATGCTCGGCGCCATCGCGGTCACCCTGTTGATGGGGATCATCCTCATGGCGCGCAAACTCGGCGTCGTCTTCGCCGCGGACAGGGCGGATCTGGTGGGCGCGCCCCCCGGCTACGAGCAGAAGACCCTCATCGCGCAGCTCGCCGACTCGATCTTCTCCGGCTTCCCGGTCGGCTTCTTCTACATCACCATCGTCACCGCGCTGATCCTGGTGCTGGCCGCCAATACCGCTTTCAACGGTTTCCCGGTGCTCGGCTCGATTCTCGCGCAGGACCGGTTCCTGCCCCGGCAGCTGCACACCCGCGGCGACCGGCTGGCGTTCAGCAACGGCATCCTGTTCCTGTCCGGCGCCGCGATCGCGTTCGTGGTGCTGTTCGGCGCCGAGGTGACCCGGCTGATCCAGCTCTACATCGTCGGCGTCTTCGTCTCGTTCGTGCTGAGCCAGACCGGCATGCTGCGGCACTGGACGCGGCTGCTGCGCACCGAAACCGATCCGGCCGTGCGCCGGCGGATGCTGCGCTCACGAGTGATCAACGCCATCGGCCTGACCATGACCGGCGCCGTGCTGATCATCGTGCTCATCACGAAGTTCCTGGCGGGCGCGTGGATCGCGATCGTCACCATGGCCGCGATCTTCGGCCTGATGCGGCTGATCCGCCGCCACTACGACACGGTCGGGCGCGAACTCGAGGAGCAGGAGTTCACCGGCGTCCTGCCCAGCCGCACCCATTCGATCGTGCTGGTGTCGAAATTGCATCTGCCGACGCGCCGCGCGCTCGCCTATGCCCGGGCGACCCGGCCGGACACGTTGGAGGCGGTCACCGTCAACGTCGACGAACCCGACACCCGGGCGCTGGTCCGGGAGTGGGCCGACAGCGATATTCCGGTGCCGCTCAAGGTGATCGAATCGCCGTACCGCGAAATCACCAAGCCCGTGGTGGATTACGTCAAGCGGGTGCGCAAGGATTCGCCGCGCGACGTGGTGACGGTGTTCATCCCCGAATACGTGGTCGGCCACTGGTGGGAGCAGTTGCTGCACAACCAGAGTGCGCTGCGGCTCAAGGGCCGGCTGCTGTTCGAGCCGGGTGTGATGGTGACGAGTGTGCCGTGGCAGTTGAGTTCGTCGGCCAAGGCACGCCGTCCCGAAGTGGTCAACGCACCCGGCGCGGTTCGCCGCGGCTACGAGGATCGTTCGTGAGTGCCGGGCCGGAGTGGTCCGGTCGCACACTGCGGGTGCGGCTGGGGCCACCCGGCCACGGTGGTTTCTGTATCGCCCGGCACGAGGGCCGGGTGCTGTTCGTCCGCCACGGCCTGCCCGGTGAGCTGGTGCGCGCCCGGGTGACCGAGGACCGCGGCGGCTCGTTCTGCCGCGCCGAGGCGATCGAGATCCTGGAGGCGTCCGCGGACCGGGTGGCGCCGAACTGCCCGGTTTCCGGTCCCGGCGGCGCCGGCTGCTGCGATATCGCCTTCGCCACGCCCGAAGCTCAGCGCGGCCTGAAGGCGGCGGTGGTGCGCGAGCAGTTGCGGCGTCTCGCGCACTGGGACACCGACATCGTCGTGGAACCACTGCCGCAGGGACCCGGCGACGAGACGCTCGCGGGAGGAGCGGCTCCCGAGCGATCCGGCGAAGTGCCCGAAACGGGGTGGCGGACCCGGGTCCGGTTGGTGGTCGACGCCGAAGGCCGGGCGGGCGTCCATCGCTATCGCAGCAGTGACGTGATCGCGGATCTGCGCTGCCCGCAACCGGTTTCGGGTGCGGTGGACGGCATCGCCGAGAGCAGATGGACGCCCGGTGCGGAACTGGTGATCGCGGTGGACGCCGACGGTATGCGGCACGTGGTGGAACTCGCCGCGCCGTCCACGCCGCCGCGCCGAGGAGGCGACCGTCGCGCCACCGCCGCTCGTCGTGCCGCGGCCCATGCCCGCCGCCGCGAGCGGGTGATGTCCGGCAGCGGACGGGCCGTCCAATACGTGGCGGGCCGGCGCTGGGACGTCTCGGCGACGGGCTTCTGGCAGCCGCATCGCGATGCGGCGCAACGCTATTCCGATGTGGTGGCCGACTGGGCAGGCCTCGATCCGGGCGCCACCGCCTGGGATTTATATTGCGGCGTAGGCGTTTTCGCCGCCCGGCTGGCCGAACAGGCGGGACCGCGCGGATCGGTGCTCGGTATCGAATCGGCTCGCTCGGCGGTCGCGGACGGTGCCGCCGCGCTGCGCGATCTCCCCGCCGTCGACCTGCGCGCCGATCGGGTGGAACGCTGGATCGCCACCCAGGACCGGGCCCCGCAGGTCGTCGTCCTCGACCCGCCCCGTGCGGGCGCCGGGAAGCAGGTCGTCACCCCGCTCACTGCCGCCGCGCCCGCGCGCATCGTTCATATCGGTTGCGACCCAGCCGCTTTCGCCCGCGACGTGGGCCTGTACCGCGAGGCGGGGTACCGGGTGCGCGAACTGCGCGCGTTCGACGCCTTTCCCGCAACACACCATGTGGAGTGTCTGGCCCTGCTCGAACGGGCGTGACGGGAACGCGGGCGGTAACCGGCTTCCGGTGACAATCGTTGCTGCTCAGGCCAAGTGCCAGGTGGCTCGCAGGTCGGCTGTGACCTCGTGTTCGCCGTATTCGACGGGGACCGGGGCGCCGGGGGCGGCCGAACGGGCGGCGACGAAACGGATGTCGCCTCGGGGTTCCGGTGTGCCCGCGGCGTTTTCGGTGATCTCGAGCACCGATCCGAGGCTGCGGCCGGCCCGCGCGGCGTAGCGGCGGGCGCGGTCGAGGGCGTCGTCCCATGCCGCCTCGCGGGCTCGGATCAGCAGGTCGGCGCGGTCGGCGACCGCGAGGTTCAACCCGCCCAGGCGTACGTCGTCGCCCCCGGCCTCGACGGCACGGGCGATGACGGCGGCGGGATCGGCCGGTGCGGTCGCGTCGGAGCGGGCCGTGTTCGCGGTACCGAGATCGGCGGTGGGAGCGCCGGGGATGTGCAGGTTGACCGTCAGCGACGTGGTCGCGACGTAACCGGTGATGCGGGTGCCCTCGTTCTCGGTCCAGATCGTCTCGGTCCGTACGGACAAGCCGGTGGTGGCGATATCGCTCGCGGCCACCCCGTCGGCGCGCAGGGCGCCGGTGACCGCGGCGGTGCGTTCGCCGGCCCGGCCGTAGGCGACGGCCACCGCCTCGGCGCGGGTTTCGATCGAGATCGATACCTGCATCCGGTCGGGCGTCGCGGTCGCCACACCGTGTCCGAATGTGGTGACGGTGGCATGTCGCTGCCGCGCCGACGAGTCGGCTCGTTGCTGCTCGACAGTCATATCGTCCTTCCTGCGGGCGGGACGGGCAGTCACCCACTGTAATGCGGTCGATCTATGTCGAGCCTCACACCGATATCGGATGTCGCAGCTCGCCGGTCGTTCCCGTCGTCGGGCGCGGATGCGGCTCCGTAGACTGTTCGAGACAGATGAGCCATCGGAGAGGGAGCGAGAACGGTGGGAGTTCTTTCCCGGGTCGATACGCCCGAGGACCTGCGCCGGCTGACGGTGCCGCAGCTGCGCGAACTGGCCGAGGAGATTCGGGAGTTCCTGGTCCGCAAAGTAGCGGTCACCGGCGGCCATCTGGGTCCGAACCTGGGGGTGGTGGAATTGACCATCGCCCTGCACCGGGTCTTCGACTCGCCGGCCGATCCGATCATCTTCGACACCGGGCACCAGGCCTACGTGCACAAGATCCTCACCGGCCGCAAGGACGGATTCGATCGGCTGCGCAAACACGGCGGCCTGTCCGGATACCCGAGCCGCGCCGAGAGCGAGCACGACTGGGTGGAGTCCTCCCATGCCTCGGCCTCGCTGTCGTATGCCGACGGTCTGGCCAAGGCCTTCGCGCTGACCGGACAGGATCGCCACGTGGTCGCGGTCGTCGGTGACGGTGCGCTCACCGGCGGTATGTGCTGGGAGGCGCTGAACAATATCGCCGCCGGTCCGGATCGGTCACTGATCGTCGTGGTGAACGACAACGGCCGCTCGTATTCGCCGACCATCGGCGGATTGGCCGACCGGCTGACCGCGCTGCGCATGCAACCCGCCTACGAACAGGCGCTCGACGCCACCAAACGGTTCGTGCAGGGCATTCCGCGCGTGGGCAGCTCGGCCTATTCGATGCTGCACGCGCTCAAGGCCGGTATCAAGGACGCGGTCGCCCCGCAGGAGCTGTTCAGCGATCTGGGACTCAAATACGTCGGCCCGGTGGACGGGCACGATCCGGTGGCGCTCGAGGCCGCGTTGCGGCGCGCCAAGGATTTCGGCGGTCCGGTCGTGGTGCACGCGGTGACGCTCAAGGGCCGTGGATATCAGCCCGCGGTCGACCACGTCGCCGACCAGATGCATTCCATCGGCGCCATCGACCCCGAGACCGGACGGCCGACCGGCGGCAAGACCGTGGGGTGGACGTCGGTGTTCTCCGAGGAACTGATACGCCACGGGGAACAGCGCGACGACATCGTCGCCCTCACCGCCGCCATGTCGGGTCCGACCGGGCTGGCGCCGTTCGGTGAGCGGTTCCCCGACCGGTTGTTCGATGTGGGTATCGCCGAACAGCATGCGATGACCTCCGCCGCCGGATTGGCGCTGGGCGGCCTGCATCCGGTGGTCGCGATCTATTCGACCTTCCTCAACCGCGCCTTCGATCAACTGCTGATGGATGTGGCGCTGCTGAAACTGCCGGTGACCCTGGTGCTCGACCGCGCCGGTATCACCGGCGACGACGGCGCCAGCCACAACGGCATGTGGGATCTGTCGGTACTGGGCATCGTGCCCGGTATTCGCGTCGCCGCCCCGCGCGATGCGGTGACCCTGCGCGAGGAGCTGGCCGAGGCGCTGGCCGTCGCCGACGGGCCGACCGCGCTGCGTTTCCCGAAAGGACCTGTCGTCGAAGAGGTTTCGGCGCTGGAACGGCTCGACGGCGTCGACGTGCTGCGGATGCCGGAGGGCTCCTCGGCGCAGGCGGTGCGCGGTGACGTCCTGCTCGTGGCCGTCGGCGCGCTCGGCGCCACCGCGGTCGCCGCGGCGGATCTGCTGGCGGACCGAGGAGTTTCGGTGACGGTGGTGGACCCGCGCTGGGTGCTGCCGGTCTCCGACACGGTGGTCAAACTGGCCGAGAACTATCGCATGGTGGTCACCGTGGAGGACGGTGGCCTGCACGGCGGTATCGGCTGCACCGTCTCGGCGCGGCTGCGCGATTCCGGACTCGACGTGCCGACCCGCGAACTCGGTGTGCCGCAGCAGTTCCTCGAGCACAGCTCGCGGGCCCAGATCCATCAGGAGCTGGGCCTGACGGCCGAGCACATCGCCGAGCGCGTTACCCGGTGGCTGACCGGTGGAGCGGTGTAGATTCTGAAACCGGTTACAGTTTTCGCCGCCGGTAGGAGTCCGCATGTCGTTCGTGCTCGTCGAGAAGCCTCGTCCGCAGATCGCGCTGGTCACCCTGAACCGGCCCGAACGCATGAACGCCATGGCGTTCGACGTCATGATCCCGCTGCGGGAAACGCTCGAGTCGGTGGCCGCCGACAACGACGTCCGCGTCGTCGTGCTCACCGGAGCGGGTCACGGCTTCTGCTCCGGCGCCGATCTGCAGGGCGCCGGCCGGGTGCCGAATATCGAGGGCCTCACCCGCACCACCGTGGCGCGGCGTTCGATGGACCTGCTCGACAATGTGATGACCGCACTGCGGCGCATGCATCAGCCGGTGATCGCGGCGATCAACGGGGCCGCGATCGGCGGTGGGTTCTGCCTGAGCATGGCCACCGATATCCGCATCGCGTCGGAACAGGCCTATTTCCGTTCCGCCGGCATCAACAACGGCCTGACCTCCGCCGAACTCGGCATCAGCTATCTGTTGCCGCGGGCGATCGGCGCCTCCCGGGCCTTCGAGATCATGTTGTCGGGCCGCGATATCGACGCCGCCGAGGCCGAGCGGATCGGCCTGGTGTCGCGCACGGTCGCCGCCGACAAACTCCTCGACACGTGTTACGAACTGGCCGAACGCATCATCGGCTACAGCCGCGTGGGCACCGAACTCACCAAGCGCATGCTGTGGAGCGGGATGGAGGCCGGCAGCCTGGAATCGCATATGCAGCACGAGGGTACGGCGCAACTGTATGTGCGGCTGACGACCGAGAATTTCGACGAGGCCATCCGCGCCCGCCGCGACCGGCGCACCCCGGTCTACGAGGACTGATCCGGCCCCGGGAACAACGCCGCGGTCAGCTCGGGAACCGCCAGTTCACGCTGCCAGGTCCGGGCGCCGCCGGCCTCGAGATATTTGCCGATCGCGGCCGCCGGGTCCGACGGCGTTGCGCCGGTACGGAATTCGGGCAGGCCGTCCCAGCAGAGCCGGCGCAGTAGATCCGGGGTCAGCAGATTCTCCACCGGCACCGCGTGTCGTTCCGACAACCGGTTCATCGCGGCCCGGGCGGCGGCCAGACGAGCCGCCGCGACCGGATCGCGGCGCTCCCAGCGATTGACCGGCGGCGGGCCGTCGAACGGTTGCGACATCGGCGGCAACTGCGAATCCGGTAGCGCGCGAGCACGTTCCACCGCGTTGAGCCACTCCCGCGAATATCTCCGCTGCCGCGGTCCGCCGAAGACCGGCAGCGTGCGCAACTGCGGCACGGTCTTCGGGTCCGCCTGCGCCGCGGCGATGATCGCCGAATCCGGCAGAATCCGCGCCGGCGCCACATCGCGTTGGCGTGCGATACCGTCACGGGCCGTCCACAATTCGCGCACGGTCGCGAGCTGTCGCGCCCGCCGCAGCGTGTGGATGCCCGAGGTGCGCCGCCAGCGATCCGGCTTCGGCGGGGCGGGGCGAGCGGTGCGCACATGGTCGAATTCCTGTGCGGCCCAGTCGGATTTACCCTGTTCGGACAGCACGGCCGCGACCTCGTCGCGCAGCTCGACCAGCAGTTCCACGTCCAGGGCCGCGTAGTTGAGCCAGTCCTGCGGCAGCGGCCGGGTCGACCAGTCGGCGGCGCCGTGCCCCTTGCGCAGTTCCCGGCCCAGCAGCCGCGCCACCATCGCGGCCAAGCCGACCCGCTCGAATCCGGCCAACCGGCCACCCAGTTCGGTGTCGAACAGCCGGGCCGGTCGCAGCCCCAACTCGGCCAGGCACGGCAGGTCCTGGTCGGCGGAATGCAGCACCCATTCCAGGTCGTTGATCACCGCCGCCAACGCGTCCACCGCGGCCGGATCCGGAATCGGATCGATGAGGAAGGTTCCGCTGCCGCGTCGGCGCAACTGGATCAGATAGGCCCGGTTGGAGTAGCGGAATCCGGAGGCGCGTTCGGCGTCGACGGCCAGCGGGCCGGAACCGGCGGCCAGCGCGGTGGCCGCGTCCGCGATCTCACGGGCGGAATCGAGAACCGGGGGGATGCCGTCGGCCGGGGCGAGCAGAGGAACCGCGCTGTCCGCTTCGTGCTGCGCGGGCTGCTGCGGTGGCGGTGATGTCCTCGCGATGGTGTCGGACTCGTCGGCTTCGGGCATAGCCCGAACTCTACGTGTCGCTCAGAACTGGTCGTCGGCAATCTGCGGATGCGGCCGCAAATGGGTGATGCCGGCCGGCGGCAGTCCCGCGGCGTAGGCGAGCACCTCACAGAACGCCTCGACGTGCGGGGCCAGCTGGGGCGAGCCGACCGTCCACGACGCACGCAACTCCAGTTGATAGGCGCGCGGCGGCCCGGCGATATCGCCGTAGCGGACCGAACTCGTCGAGGTCACGGTGCCACCCAGGGCCGTGAATTCCTCGCCGCGCGATTCCAGGGCGTCGACAAGCCAGCTCCATGCCACCTCCGGCAGCAGCGGATCGCCGGCCAGCGCGGCGTCGATATCGGCCTGGATGTAGGCCACCAACCGGAAGACCCCGTGCCAGGCCTCGTGCCCGTTCGGGTCGTGCAGCAGGATCAGGCGGCCGAAGGCGTCGTCGTCGGAATCGACCGGGATGACATTGGTGTCGGGATGTTTGACCTCGGCTCCGATGGCGTACGAATAGGGTGCCAGGCGTTGTGGGGGCCGGATCGGTGCGAGCTCGATCCGAGGATGGACGGATGCGGTGCCCATCGCATCGACCGCGGCGCGAAACTGGGCTGGTTCGCTGTCAGGGCCCGGGGTCGGTGCGGCGCCGTCGCGGAAGTCGAGCGGTGTCACGACTGTGAACGGTAGACCTCTCCGGTGTCCGGCACGCGGAGGCGCGCCGCTATGGGCGCCGTGACCGGGCGGGGACGGCCGCGCGGGTAGGCGCTCGGCGGCGGCATACGATAGCGGGGATGAGCACACCAACCCGCCGCCGCTTGCCCGATGCGCCGTTCCTCGCCGCCGCCACCGGCGCCGGACCCGGCCGCCGTCCCGTCTGGTTCATGCGGCAGGCCGGCCGGTCGCTGCCCGAATACCGCGAACTGCGCGCGGGCATCGGGATGCTGGAGTCGTGTTTCGACCCGGAGCTGGTGTGCGAGATCACCATGCAGCCGGTCCGCCGTCACGGTGTGGACGCGGCAATCCTGTTCTCCGACATCGTCGTTCCGCTCAAGGCGGCCGGCATCAATCTCGATATCGTGCCCGGCGTGGGGCCGGTCATCGCGAATCCGGTGCGTTCGGTCGACGACGTGCGCGCGCTGCCGCGGCTGCGACGCGAAGAGGTCGGCGCGGTCACCGACGGTGTGCGGCTGTTGCTCGACGAACTCGGCGAGACGCCGCTCATCGGATTCGCCGGTGCCCCTTTCACTCTCGCGTCGTATCTGGTGGAGGGCGGGCCGAGCCGCCACCACGAGCGGACCAAGGCGCTCATGCTCGGCGATCCGCAGACCTGGCACGCGCTGCTCGGTGTGCTCACCGACATCACCGTGGAATTCCTCCGCGCCCAGATCACGGCCGGCGTGGACGCGGTGCAATTGTTCGACTCGTGGGCGGGAGCGCTGTCGCTGGCGCAGTACCGGGAATTCGTTCTGCCGCATTCGGAACGGGTCTTCGCCGAGATCGGGCAAGCCGGTGTGCCGCGCATCCATTTCGGAGTGGGCACCGGTGAACTGCTGGGCGTGATGGGGGAGGCCGGAGCCGATGTCGTCGGCGTCGACTGGCGGGTGCCGCTGACCGCCGCGGCGCGCCGGGTCGGACCCGGAAAAGCGTTGCAGGGCAATCTCGATCCGGCTGTTCTGTTCGCCGGTAGCGAGGTCGTCGACCGGGAGATCCGCCGCATCGCCCACGAGGCCGACGAGGCGATCACCCTCGGCGCCACCGGCCACATCTTCAACCTGGGCCACGGCGTGCTGCCCGACACCGACCCCGGCGCGATCACCGCGGCGGTCGAGCTGATCCACGACCTGCCCACACCGTTGTAACCGAATCCGGTGCCGGACAGTGGGTTACGTCTCCGGCGTGCTCACCACTGCCCGGTGTCGCGTATGTCCCAGGCCAGGCTTATCGCCGGTCGAGTGCGCAGGACAAGCGGCCGGCTCGAGACGGCCGGGGCCCACAGCCGCAGACCCTCGCCTCCGGATCGGTCCCGCGTGATCGTCAGCCGGTCCACGGTGCGGATCCGCCCGAGGTGGGCGACCTCCTGCTCGTCGGCGAAGAGCGTGACGGCGACCTCGCCGGCGAGCGGATCGAGGGCGAACCGCACGGTGATCCGTCCGCGTGTCAACCGGAAGGTGTGCCTGCCGACCGGCCAGTCCAGGTCGTCGTATTCGGTGGTCGGTGCGTCCTCGAACAGCGAGATCAGTTCGGCGAGGTCGGGTACCTCCATGGCGGGATCGTAGCGGTCGGCGATGATCCGGTGCCGACGTCGGGTAACGCGCGACGTGGGTCGGCAGGGGTAGCGCACGAGGCGGTGACCGGGCGCTGGTCTCCGGGCGGGTACGTTGCAGAGGCGCGGTGCGGCGCCGACGCGCTCGACGAGTGAGGAGCAGGCTATGCGGGTCGTGGTGGTCGGGGGCGGGATCAGTGGTCTGGTCGCGGCGTATCGGCTGCGGACGGCCCTCGGCTCGGAGCTCGAACTGGTGTTGCTGGAGCGGCGCGACCGGCTCGGTGGCATTCTGCACACCGCCGAGCTGGCGGGCGAGCCGGTGGATCTGGGGGCGGAGGCGTTCGTGGGCCGCCGCCCCGAAATCCCCGCGCTGCTCGCGGAATTGGACCTGACCGAGCAGTTGGTGCACCCGGCCGGTCGGCGACCGCTGATCTGGTCCGGCGGCGCCGCCCACCCCCTGCCGGAACGCACCCTGATGGGCATTCCCGCCGGGCCCGAGGCCGTGGCGGGCCTCGTCGACGCCGACACCCTGGAGCGCATCGCCACCGAGCCCACCCGGCCGCTGCGCTGGGAACGCGGCGGTGATGTCTCGGTCGCCGAACTGGTCGGGGACCGCTTCGGCGCGCAGGTGGTGCGGCGCAGTGTCGATCCGCTGCTGGGCGGGGTGTACGCCGGGCGGGCGGAGTCGATCGGGGTGCGGGCGGCGCTGCCGACCCTGGCCGCCGCCCTCGATGCCGGGGCCCCGAATCTCACTCGCGCGGTCGCCGACGCCCTGCCGCCGCCGTCCACTGCCCCGGTCTTCGGCGGCCTGCGCGACGGATATCGCGTACTCCTCGACGCCCTGCGCGAGGCCGCCGCGCCGAAGGTCGAAACCGGTACCGCGGCAACGGGTCTGACACGGACGGCCACGGGCTGGCGGGTCGACCCCATCGGTGAGGTGGATGCGGTGATCGTGGCCACCCCGGCCCCGGTCACCGCGGCGCTGCTGGGCGCGGTCGCTCCCGAAGCCGCCGCGGTCGCGGCCACCATCGAACTGTCGTCGTCGGCCGTGGTGGCGCTCGGACTTCCCGCCGACACACCCTTGCCCGACAATTCCGGCATCCTGGTCGCCACGGGAGAATCGTTGCGCGCCAAGGCGTTCACTCTCTCCAGCCGCAAATGGCCGCATCTGGCCGAACGCGATGTGGCGCTGGTGCGCGCATCCTTCGGTCGTTTCGGTGACGACACCCCGCTCAACTGGTCGGACGGGGATCTCGTCGCAGCCGCGGTGGCCGATCTGTCCACCGTCACCGGACTGCCGATCCGGCCGGAAACCGCCCTCGTGCAGCGCTGGCGCGGTGGCCTGCCGCAGTACGCGCCGGGCCACACCACTCGCATCGCGGAGCTCGAATCGGCGGTCGCGGCACTGCCCGGCCTGGCGGTCGCCGGGGCCTACCTGCACGGCGTCGGCGTCCCGGCCTGCGCTGCCTCGGGAACCGCTGCGGCGCAACGCATTCTGTCGGCCTGAGAGCGCGTTGCTTGCACGGGCGGACGGGGGCCGGCACCAGACTCGCCGCCGCTCCGCCGCTCGTTCGGTCGCCGCGTTCCAGCGGGGTGGCTCGGCCCGTTCCGAGTGCTCCGTGCGACGGCGACCGGCGGATCCGCGTGACCCCACGACCGTTGTCGTGCCGCAGAACACGGGGTCCGGCCGTCCGGTCTGACAGCGCTCAGTGGCACGATGGACGCTATGGCGCGACTCGATTACCAAGCTCTCAATTCGACCATCCGGTATCTGATGTTCTCGGTGTTCCAGGTCAAACCCGGAGTGCTGGGAGATCAGCGCGACACCGTGGTCAAGCAGGCGCGGGAGTTCTTCGACTCGCTCGAGGAGCGCGGCGTGGTGGTCCGCGGTCTCTACGACGTGGCGGGCCTGCGCGCCGACGCCGATTTCATGATCTGGTGGCATGCCGAGCGGATCGAGGATCTGCAGGCGGCCTACGCCGATTTCCGCCGCACCACCGATCTGGGCCGTGCGAGCACGCCGGTGTGGAGCAACGCCGCTCTGCACCGCCCGGCGGAGTTCAACAAGAGCCACATCCCGGCCTTTCTGGCCGGGGAGGATCCGGGCAACTACATCTGCGTCTACCCGTTCGTGCGCTCCTACGACTGGTACCTGCTGCCCGACGAGGAGCGTCGCCGCATGCTCGCCGACCACGGCAAGCAGGCCCGCTCCTATCCGGACGTGCGGGCCAATACGGTGGCCTCGTTCGCCCTCGGCGACTACGAGTGGATCCTCGCCTTCGAGGCCCCGGAACTGCACCGCATCGTCGACCTGATGCGCGATCTGCGTGCCACCGACGCCCGCAACCACGTGCGCGAGGAGATTCCGTTCTTCAGCGGCCCGCGCGTGGACGTCGAACAGCTGGTGAACGCCCTGCCCTGAGCCGCGAGATCCGCCGGTGCCCCCGGAACTCGGGGCGTGCCCGGCAGGCGGCCGAGCCGTACAGTCTTCCCGTCAGCTCGGTCGCGCGCCTGCTCGGCGCGCGATCCGCAGCGGTCGGCGGATCGCATCCGGTATTCGGACAGTGGGTTCGAACCCCGGCGGGCTCGAACCCTCCATCTGTCGCGATCAGCCCGCCGTGTCGTCCGAGGGGTGCAGGCGCAGCGCGATCGAGTTGATGCAATACCGCTTGTCGGTCGGTGTCGGATAACCCTCGCCCTCGAAGACGTGCCCGAGGTGGCTGTGGCAGTTGGCGCACAACACCTCGACCCGGCGCATCCCCAGCGAATCGTCGGCCCGCAGAATCACCGCATCGGAATCGGCCGGATCGAAGAAGGACGGCCATCCGCAGTGCGAATGAAACTTCTCGGTGCTGCGGAACAATTCCGCGCCGCAGGCCCGGCAGCTGTAGACTCCCGTGGTTTCGGTATCGGTGTATTCACCGGTGAAGGCGCGTTCGGTGCCCGCTTCGCGCAGCACCGCGTACTCCTGCGGGGTCAGCCGCGCCCGCCATTGCTGCGGACTCAGCTCGATCTTGGGTGCCGGAAGCGATGAGGTCGCGGGCGAACCATCCTGTGAGCTCATGACGCGAGTCTAGTGGCGCCGCCCGACCACTACCGGGCCGCGCCGGATCATCGCAGGTCAGCGCAGTGCGCCCGCCTCGGACTGAGGCGCCGGATCCAGCGTCTCGTCATCGGGCACCGGTTCGTGGCGCTCGATCCGCGGCGCCGGCTCGGCGGGAGCGGCGGGAGTCGTGGTCGCCTCCGGCAGCAGGAACGCCGGCTCGATGCCCGAATCCAGCCGGCCCTCGCGCCGCGCCGTGAGGTACCGGTCGCCGAGGACGCAGAACGTCACGATCAGCAACAGCGCCCAGCCGAAGGTGACTCGCAGGTACTCGAACGCGCGCCCGGTGCTCTGCCAGTGGTCGAGCAACCATTTGTCGTAGGTCATGAACCCGAAGATCGCCAGCCAGGCCGGCCAGTTCCGCAGCACGGAATTACGCAGCACCACGGTCATCAGGAACGGGAACAGCATCATCGAGTAGTACTGCTGTCCCAGACCCGACAGCAGCCAGGACGCGATCAGAATGATGCCGGCGGTGGTACAGGCGAAGAACAGCTCGTCGTCGAGGCAGTACCGGTACAGCAGCCACAGCGAGATCAGCACCAGCACACCGAGCACGATGCGCATACTCCAGGTGAGCCACACCGGCAGTCCGTAGTACTCGGCATTGCCCACGATCGCGCTGTTGAAGTAGTCGCGCGATTTGAGCAGATAGGGCAGCGTGCGGTGGACGAAGTCCATCGGATCCTTGGTCAGCGGCCACGCGACCGCCATCAGCACCGCGGGCACGCCGAGTGCGGTGATGAAGACCTGCCACTGGCGACGTGCCAGCGGTATCAGGAGCATCGGGGCCAGCGTCGGCTTGACCGCGATCGTGAGTCCCATGACCAGTCCGGCCAGCAGGTCGCGCCGCTGCAACAGCAAATGGATGAACAGCACCTCGCCCAGCAGCAGGCAGCCGTTGACATTGCCGAAACCCAGTGTGTTCATGACGGTTTCGGAGGCGAACATCAGCAACAGCAGCAGCGGCGCGGCCACCGATCTCGTCGAATACTTGAACAGCCGCAGCAGCAGATACCAGGCCAGGATGATCGCCACCGCGTTGAGCGCGATGAAGCACCAGCGCGATTTCTCCGGGTCGATCAGCGCCAGCGGCGCGATCAGCAGGGTGCCGCTGGGCGGGTACAGGTAGTGCGGGTCGACCAGGTCGAAGTTCTCGCCGTAGATGGCGCGTCCGTTGAGGAAGGCCAGCGAGGCCTTGTAGACCGGCGCGAAATCGTCGGTGATGGAGAAGTTGGTCCCTTTGACGATGACCTGATGCAGCACTGTGAGGATCGCAAACGGCCACAGTGCGAAGTTGAACACTTCGGCGGTGGTGCGAGCGGTGCGCGGCTCGAGCTGACGAAGGAACACTGGGGCACGGTACACCGGAAACCTGGACGATGGTTGCGCGGACCCGCCGTCGGCCGCGCCGGAGACCGCTTTCGCCGGGTGTGTGCCGCGCCACTTCGTGCGCCCCCGCACGATCACCTCAGGCCGGGCAGGCGGTGCCGTCGGCGGGCAGCGTGCCGTCCTTCAGGTAGCCGACGATGTTCTGCTGCGCGCAGCCCGAATGGGTGAACACCGGATGCCCCCAGCCCTGCCACTGCACGGTGGACGTGCGTGCACCGGCCGCACCCAGCGCGCCGGTGACCGAGGACCGCCCGTCCCCGCCGACGACGGGATCGGCGGTCGTGCCCAGCACCAGCACGGGCAGCGTGAATTTGTCCGGCAGTCGCGGCGCCTGCGCCACGGGCCACGCCGAACATTCCATCAGCCCGGCCGCCGCGGTCTTACCGAAGGCGGGATATTTGGCGGCCCAGTCGATTTCGAGCTGCTTGGCGCGGTCGGGGGTGGCGGGCTGCTGGTCGTCGCTACACCGGGAGACGAACTGTCCGTCGGCTCCCACCGCTGCCGCCTCCCGGGTGACCAGAGCCTGCAAAGCTCCCTGATCGCCGCGTCCGGCCGCCGACAGCGCGTCGGCGAGTTCGCTGGTGTGCGCGGCCTGATCCGCGCGCGGATCGCCGAGGAACGCGGTGATCGTGGTGGTCAGCGCCGAGGCCGAGACTGTGCCGAGTTGTCCCGCTCCCGCCCGGTTGATCAGATCGGTGATCGCGGCGCGCGGATCCGCGCCGAGCGAGCATCGGAGATCGGCGCAGCGGCGGGCGAACCCGGTCAGCGCCGCTTCCGCGCCCTTGATCTGCTGTTCGGTCCGGGTCACCGCGTCGGTGTTCGCCGGTTCCGGCGAATCGAGCACCAGCCGGGCCAGCCGGTCACCGAATTTGGCGGCGTAACTCAGCGCCACCCGCGTGCCGTTCCCGGTGCCCAGTAGATCGATGTGGTCGACCTGCCACTGCTTGCGCAGCTGTTCGATGTCGTCGGCGGCGTGCGGGGCGTCGAAGGTGCCCTGATAGGGCTGCAGGAAGTCCTGGCAGGCGATGGTGGCGTTCTGGCTCAGTGTCGCCACCGCGTCCACCCGGTCGCCGCCGCCGGGCGCGAACTGTGCGTTGTCGGCCAGTCCCTGCCGGGTGTCGTCGGGCAGGCAGTCGATGGGCTGTGAGCTGCCGATGCCGCGCCGGTCCACCCCCACCACCGGCCGGCTCGCCAGAATCGCCGCACCCGGTCCGGACACCAGGCCCGCGACGGTCGCGGTGGAGGAACGGTCACCGCCGGAGGTCACCACCAGCGGCGCGGCGTCGGCGGGCGTCTGCGGTGTGCGCGCGCGGACCGCGGCGATCCGGAAGGTGCCCAGGACGGTGCCACCGGAATCGATCGGCGCCGAGAACTCCGCGCAATCGAGTTCGACTCCGGCCGGTGGAGCCCCGGTCCCCAGGAGGGCGAAGGTGGGTGCCGCGCAATCGTGCCAGGCGAGATCGGTTTTGGGGACCTGTGCCTGCGGTGGCGGCGCCGGCGCGGCGCTGGTGCTGGGGGCCGGACCCGAGCCGCCGTGCGGCTGTTCCACCGCGACGCCCGGCCGCTGCGACGGCCCGGCACCACAGGCGGTGGTCAGCAGAATCGTCAGCGACGATGCCAGCAGAGCGGCGCGAGTCCAACGCATGCGCTACAGCCTGCCAGGTCCGGTGCGCCGTTTCAGCCTCGGGTGCGGCTGCGTTCCCACCGCGTCAGCACCGTGCCGTCGTCGTCGATCAGCGCGTGGCGCAGGCTCATCGGGGTCGGCAAGGCGGTGGGCGACACCGCGATTCGGCCCGCCGTACCGCCGACCAGCAGCGGCGAGACGGTCAGGCACAACTCGTCGACCGCGCTCGCGCCGATCAGTTCACCGAACAGCGACGGCCCGCCCTCGCACAGCACCCGCAGCAGTCCGCGCTCGCCGAGCACCCGGCGGATGTCGGCGGCGGTGACGGTGCTCTGCCCGGCCTCGATCACCTCGGCGCCGGTCTCGGCGAGCAGGTGTTTGCGTTCGCCGTCGGCCGCGGCGGTGGTGAGGATCATCGGCGGGCGCTGGGTGTCGGTGAACAGCCGGCTCGCCGGATCCAGCGCCGCGCTGGCGGTCACGACCGCGATCGGCGGCGGCGCACCGTCGCGCGCGCCGCCCAGCCCGTGATGATGCAAGCGCATCCGGCGCCGGGAGTCGGTGCGCGCACCGCCGTAGTTCTCCACGCGCGCGGTTCCGGCGCCGACCACGATCACGTCGGCCAGATCGCGCAGGATGGCGAAGACGGTGGCGTCGGCGGGCCGGCCCAGGGCGCCGGAGCGGTCGTCGACGGTGACCGCGCCGTCGAGGCTGGCGATGAAGTTGACCCGGATCCACGGCCGCTCCAGGGCCGCCGGATAGGTGTAGAGCTGAACCAGGTCGGTGATCTCGCCGGCACCGTCGGTGGTCAGTGCTGTGAACTGGATCGCATCGGGGACACGCTGCATAAGGTCCGATCACACCACGTCAGTACGCTACGAGCGTGCAACAACGCCTCGTCGATCGTCATCCGGAGGTTCCGGCCGATCAACTCATCGCCCAGATGGTGCCCCCGCCCACCTTCGACGAGGTGAGTTTTGCCTCCTACATTCCCGACCCCAAGGAGCCGAGCCAGGCCGCCGCCGTGCGCGCGGCCGAGGATTTCTCCGCGCGGGTCGGCAAGATCCACGCGGCCGCCGGTAAGAAATCCCTGTTCGGGAAGAAGAAGCAGGTCGACGGCGCCGGGCTGTATCTCGACGGCGGATTCGGCGTCGGCAAGACGCACCTGCTGGCCTCGATCTTCCATGCTTCGCCCGGTCCGAAGTCGTTCGGAACCTTCGGCGAGGTCACCAATCTGGTGGGCGCGCTGGGCTTCACGAACGCGGTGGAACGCCTGGGCGGCAACAGCGTGCTGTGCATCGACGAATTCGAACTCGACGATCCGGGCGACACGATGCTCGTGTCGCGACTGCTCACCGAATTGACCGCCCGTGGCGTGTCGGTGGCGGCGACGTCGAACACGCTGCCCGATCAGCTGGGCGAGGGCCGGTTCGCCGCCCAGGACTTCCTGCGCGAGATCCGCAAGCTGGGTTCGCTGTTCGACGCCGTCCGCGTCGACGGTCCGGACTACCGACACCGGGATCTGCCGCCCGCGCCGGAGCCGACCGATCCGGGGCTGCTGTCCGAAAAGGCCGCGGCCACACCGAATTCCACGCTCGACGACTTCGACGCGCTGCTCGCCCACCTGAGCACGCTGCATCCGTCGAAGTACGGTTCGCTGATCGCCGGGGTGTCGTCGGTCTATATCTCGGCGGTGCACACCATCACCGATCAGGCGGTGGCGCTGCGGATGGTGGTGCTGGCCGACCGGCTCTACGACGCCGGCACGCCGGTCACCGTGTCGGGCGCGCCGCTGGACAAAATCTTTTCCGAGGAGATGCTCGGCGGCGGCTACCGCAAGAAGTACCTGCGCGCGATCTCGCGCCTGCTGGCGCTGTCGCGATTCGAGGTCCCGGCGGGCTGAGCCCGGTTCGTACGGCGTACTGTCGGGAGGCGAATTTCCCCATGGACGACTGTCCAGTTTCCCTCTGAACGGAGCTGACATGGCCCATCGTTCGATTCGCCTCGCCGCCACCGTCGCCGCCGGCGCCCTGATCGCGACCGGTCCGGCATTCGGTGTTGCGGTCGCCGCCGACCCGCCCGCGGTCCCCTCGTCGGTCTCGGTGAACACCGAGAAGCGGTCACTGCATCTGGCGAGTGTGCAGAATGCCCGCGATATCGGCGGATACCGCACCACCGACGGCCGCGTCGTCCGGACCGGCCTGGTGTTGCGTACCGCCGACCTGAGCAAACTGTCCGACGCGGATTCCGCCGCGCTGTCCGCGCGCGGGCTGCGGGTCGTCGACGATCTGCGTACGAGCTACGAGCGCGCGCTGGGTCCGGACCGGGTGCCGGTGGGGGCGGCGCTGAACATCCGCGATGTGATCGGCCAAGCGCCGCCGCAGGTCGTGGCGTCGACGCTGAGCGCCGGCAGCGACCTGTACCGCGCGTTCATCACGGCCCCCGGTGCGAGCGAGGCGTTCGCCGGAGTCCTGCACGACATCGCCGGCAGCGATGGTCCGGTGTTGTTCCACTGCTCGGCCGGTAAGGATCGCACCGGCTGGACTGCCGCCGTGCTGCTGACGATCCTCGGCGTCGATCGTGACACCGTGAACTACGACTTCCTGCTGTCGAACTACTACCGCGACGCCGCTGCGGGCGACGCGGTCAACGGGGTCGTGCAGTCGGCGCTGGATTCCGCCTTCGATCAGGTGGATCAGAGCTACGGCAGTTTCGACAACTATGTGCACGACGGATTGAAGCTGACCGACGGCGATGTCGCGACATTGAAGGCGAAACTGCTGTCCTGACCGGAGATTTCGGCACGCGAATCAAATTCGGTTGCGGGACAGCCGGATTCACAACTCTCGCTGCATCACGAAGTCGTGGCACAACTGGTCGCCGACGGTGAAGGTCTTGGTGCCGATCCGGCGGAAGCCGTGCTTGCCGTAGAAGCGCTGGGCCCGCTCGTTGCGCTGGTTCACACCGAGCCAGATCACCGGATATCCGCCACGGCGGGCGTAATCCACCGCCGCGTTCATCAGAGCGGTCGAGACGCCCTTGCCGTGATGGCCGGGCATCACGTACATCTTGCTGATCTCGAGCGCGGGGCGGGCTTCGATCAGGGCGGCGACGGCGGGATCGACCGGTTCGCCGGAGATGAGCATGGCGTAGCCCACGATGTCGCCGCCGAGGACGGCCTTGAGCACGATCCGCTGCGGATCGCTCAGATAGTCGCCGAAGCGCTCGTCGGACAGCACCTCGGCGATGAAGGTGTCGATGTTCTCCTCGGTCAGCTCCGGCGGGCAGGCCAGGGGAAACGTCGCGGTGGCGACGTCGCTCAATTCCTCGGCGTCCCAGAGTCCGGCGCGGTCGACGACGACTTCCTGCTCGGTCATGGGTCCAGTACAACATGTCCGGTGCGCGTCGCCGACAGGTCGCCGGGCGCCGGACGCGGCCGGAAGAAGCGCGCGGTCGCGATGAGGACGAGCGCGAACAGCAGCGGGATCACGAACCCGATCCGCAGACTCGACGCGGCGGCGACCGCACCGACCACGCCGCCGCCGATCAGCGTGCCCGCGTAATTGAACAGGTTGAGCCGGGCGATCACCGCGTCCAGCCCGCGGCCTTCGGTGAGTCGACCGGCCTCACTGAAACACAGCGGCGCGATCACGGGCAGACCGAGGCCCGCGATGAGGAATCCGGCCAGCGCGGTGCCCGGTCCGGGCGCGGCCACCACGAGCGTCAGTCCGAGCACGCCGATCCCGGCCGCCACCCGCACCACCGCCCGTGCGCCGTAGCGCCGCACCCACCAGTCGCCGCTGAGCCGGGTGAGCAGCGAGGCGCCCTGGTAGGCCGCCAGTGCCAGGGCCGCAGTCGCCGACGAGGACAGCAGATCGTCGGTGAGGTAGAGCGCCGACCAGTTGCCCACCGCCAGATCGATCGCGAACACCAGCGCCATCGCGATTCCGAGGGCGAGATAGGCCCGCAGGGCAACGGCCGCAACGGGTTCCGGGGTAAGGCCCGAGTCGGTGGGCCCGGCCTCGGCCTGGCCGGCGCCGAGCAGTCGCGGCCCGAACACCAGACTCGCCACCGCGACCACCACGGCGGCGATGGTGACCGCGTAGGGCAGCGTGATTCCGACCTTCTCGCACCCGGAGACGAACAGTGCGCCCAGAATCGAGCCGGCACTCCACGCGGCGTAGAACGACGACAGCACGAACCGCCCGTACCCGTGCTGGATGAAGACCGCTTGCATATTCGTGCCCGCGTCGACCATGCCGACCGCGACCCCGTAGCAGCCGAGCGCGATCAGATCGACGACGATATTCGGAGCGACCGCGATCGCGAGCCCGCTCACCGCGATCAGCGTCAGCCCGGCCCGCAGCGCCACCCGGCTCGACCAGCGCACCGCCACCCGCTCGGCGAGCAGGCTGCCGCCGGCGGCCAGGCCGGAGATCATCACGACCGCGACCAGGATGACGGTGTCGGTGAGCCCGAGCCGATCCCGCTGTTGCGGCAGTTCGGTGAGCACGACCGCGAGGAAGAAGCCCTGGAGCGCGAAGGCCACCGAATTGGCGGTGCGGGCGGCCCCCAGGGTGGTCGATACAGGAATGTATCCGCGGTCGAACATCTGCGCAGCCTACTGGGTGAGTGCCCGGCGGCGGTAGCTGAGAGCTCGCGCCACCCGGGCGGCAACGGACGTTCCGGCTTCGCAACGTCGCGATTACGCCGTTGTCCGACGGCGGGCGATTCCGCAGTTCACCGGACTCGATGATCACGTCGGGCTCCCGGTTGGATAACGAAACCGGTCACGGGCACGTGTAGCCCCCTGGCCGGTGCGGCACTCTGGATACAGCGGGCCGCACGGCCCGCTGGTGCACGGGTAGGGGAGTGGTCGCGTGAGTACGACAGAACGGGCCGAAGCGAGGCAGCAGACGACGA
Organism: Nocardia mikamii NBRC 108933; assembly: GCF_001613505.1. Lineage (GTDB taxonomy): Bacteria > Actinomycetota > Actinomycetes > Mycobacteriales > Mycobacteriaceae > Nocardia > Nocardia mikamii. The sequence continues at coordinate 598,932 of NZ_BDCM01000012.1, read as the reverse complement.
CGCTGGCTCCCCTGGAGCCGGTGAAACTGCCTGTGGTGGAGCCGAATCCGCGTGGACATCAGGCGGGCGACCGGTGTCGCGAACCCGGATGTGGCGACTGTCACTGGGATGTGCAGCGGCTCAAGTACTGGTTGCGCGGCAGGCTGCTGGCGGCGGGCGCCGACGATGCCGAGGTGGACAAACCGCTGGGTGCGCAGACACCGGGTCTGCTGTGGCGGCGTGGGAACCGGTTGTGCGCTATCGAGGTGCGCAGCGCGCCGGTCTCGATCGAGCACGCGCGAAAACGCACGGCCCGGTTGAAGGCGGTGGGTTGTGACGAGGTGTTGTGGCTGTGCCCGACCGGATACTGGATCGGTCAGATACCGGCGCTGGGCGTGGACGATTTCGCCGCCGCCGGCTGTGAGTACCGGGCGTTGTCGGGTGGGCTGGTCGTCGACTCCGACGGTATCCTCAGCCCCAGGCAAACCCCGTGGGGAATAAGGGAATTCATCGATGGTTGGGTCGCTGGCACGTTGGCCTGCGGGTATCTGGACGAGGACACGAGAGGGTGGGCGACGGTGAGCGATTGGGAGGCCCACACCCACGCGCAGGCGATGATGATCGCGCAGCAGCGGCAGGAACTGCTCGACCAGCGCACCGAATTGGCGTTGGCGCGCAGGGCGACTCGTGACAAAGCCAAACAGATGCACAAGATGATGCACCGGCTCGAACGCGCCGAACTCGTCGCCGGGGAATTGGATGCGGTCAAACGCCGGCTGTCCGACCGCGACCGTCTGGAGGCCGGCCTGCGGGTGCGGATCGCGCGTCAGCGCGAGGCGGTGCTGCACTGGCAGCTGATGACCTGTTTCGCGATGCTGGTGATCGTGACGTTCATCGTGGCGGGATTCATGCTGAAGTAGGACTGGTCAGGACGCGCTCAGCCGGAACGGGGCACGATCCCAGCGCCAGCCGTGGCGCAGGACGAGCGCGATCAGGTCCACCGGCTCCAGGCCGGTCTCGTCGACCAGGCCGCGGAACTCGGACCAGTGCACGGCGCCGGTGGCGATCCGGTTGCGGAGGATGTTCTCCGAACGAGCGGACACGGTGTGCCGCAACAGATCCGGCTCTCCGAGCCGGCTACCGGTGAACACCAGCCAGCCCCACCCGCGGGTGTGCGCTTGCGCCCGGGCCGCCGCGAGCCGTACCCGGTTGGCGTGTAATCCCACCTGCCCCAACGCGACCACGTCGATCAGCAGTACCCGCCCGTCGGTCAGTCGCGCGCCGACGGTGGGGCAGTAGGAGTCCGCGACGCCGTCGACGGTGAAGTCGACAGCCGTGGGCCGCTCGGTGTAGCTGTCGACCTGTTCACCGTCGTCGAGCATGCGCAGCAGCCGGGCCTGCAGCGCGGTGTCGAATGTGGTTTCGCGGCCGAGCTTCTCGGCGAACATATGGCCGCGGGCGTCGTCGTCGGCATCGACCGTCGTGATGGGCAACTCGGGCAGGTCGTCGGGATCGCCGCTCGGCCATTCCACCCGCCGCAGCAGCGGAAGCAGTTGCCCGGCAGCGGGTTCGGCCGCACGAGGGCGATCGAGATGCCACCGGCCGCGCTGCTGCCATCCCGCGATGCGCTGATAGACGAAGCCGGCCACACGCTTGGCGTCGATCAGCGAATGCCCGGCCAGCCGCAGCTTCAGATATGCCAGATCCTGGGCGGCGATATCGCAATCGCCGACGTAGGTTTCGATGAGCAGTGTGCGCGTCAGCCGCTGATCGCCCCAGCCGACCGGATACTGTCCGGCGAAGAAGGCGGGGTCGGGGTGGCCGGTGGCCTGTACTCGCCGCAGCAGCTGCCCCGCCGCCCGCGTGTAGAGCTGGCGCACCCGGTCGCGGGAGAGTTCGAAACGGGCGCCCAGCAGCGTCAAGGTCTCCGGCCGCGCACCGTCGAGCCCGAGCCGGCGGGTGAGCAGCTCGCCGTCGCGAGGGCGTTCCTCGGCCTGGGCCGCGACCATGTCCGCCAGCGTGTCGGCCATCTGCTCGGAGGTGAAGGAGATGTTGTCGCGCAGGTCGTCGAGCAGCCCGGCCTGTATCTCCTCGATCCGGTTGGTCGTCACCACATGCCTTTCGCTGTCTCGCACGTCCTTTCGAAAGCCTATGCCCTCGTGCGGGTTCCGGGTGCTCGCGCGCGGGCGTGTCCGCCGATGTGGTGACCGGATTCAGCGGCGGGCCGCGTCGGTGAGGCTGTGTCGGCTCGCTTCGGCCGTTCGCGACCCGTCGCCTTCGATGGCGAACACGGTGATCAGCAGCGCCACCACCCACGCGAGCGCAGATCCGATCCCCAGCGCGTGGATGGCGCCGACGAAGCCCGCGCCGGTCGGCGATCCGGCAACCGCACCGAATATCGCTACCCCGCAAGCGGTTCCGACCTGCCGGGCGGTATTGGACACACCCGTCGCCAGCCCGGACCGGTCCGCCGGTGTGGCGCGTACCGTCGCCGCGACCACCGATGTGGTGATGAGGCCGGATCCGCAGCCGAGCACGGTGAAACTCAGCAGCAGTCCGCCGCTTCCACCGCCGCCGTCGAGTGTCAGCAGCATCGCCGAACCGCAGGCCGCGAGGGCACAGCCGATCGCGATCGCCGGGCGCGGCCCGTACCGGGCGGTCGAACGCCCCGATACCGGCGCCAGCAGTACCAGCGGCAAGGCCAGCGGCAGCACGCTCACGCCGGCCGCGACGGGGGAGCGCCCCAGCGTGTCCTGCAGATACAGCATGCCGATGAAAAGGATGCCGTTGAAGATCAGGTTCATCATCAGGGCCACGACATTGGGAGCGAGAAAATCCTTGTGCCGCAACAGGTCCACCGGCAGGAACGGATGGGTGCTGCGCCGCGCCGAGCCGTAGGCGCCCGCCAGAGCGCCCACCGCGACCACCGCCGCGGTGCCGACGACCGCGGTCCCCGCGTGGTGGCCCGCGGAGATGATGGCGAACACCAGCGCGCTCAGGCCGAGGACGAACCCGGTCAGCCCCGCCATATCGACACGCCCGCCACGCCGTGCTGGCGCGGCCGGTACCACGGCCCGCGCCGCGACGGTCGCCGCGATCGTCAGCGGCACCGCGATCCAGAACACCGGCCGCCACCCGAAACGGTCCACGAGTATTCCGCCGACCAGCGGCCCCGCCGGCAGCGCCAGCGATGAGACCGCCGCCCACGTACCCAACGCCTTCGCCTGTCGGGCCCGATCCGGATAGACGTCCACGATGACGGCCATGGTGCTGGGCAACAGCAGCGCGCCGCCCACGCCTTGGACCACCCGCGCCGCGATCAGCACGCCGATCGCCGGAGCCAGTGCGCACGCCAGCGACGCCAGCCCGAAGACCGTGAATCCGGCCAGCAGCATCCGGCGATGACCGATCCGATCGCCGACGGTCCCCGCCGCCAGCAGCAGTCCCGCGATCGCGACCACATATCCGTCCACCACCCACTGCAGCGATGCGACGTCCGTATGCAGACCGCGCCCGATCGCGGGCAGCGCGACATTCACGATGGTCACATCCAGCAACACCAGAAACATTCCGGCGCACATCACCGTGAGGATGACGGCCGGGTTGCGCACCCGTGGAGTCGAAGTCATATCCGCAGTGTGGGTGCGGAACCCTTCGGTTCGGACCGAAGTATCGGCGACGGAGCAGCTTGTGACGACGAACAGGCTTCTCCCGCGGCTTCTTTCGCTCTTCGCCCGTGGCGGCGCGGAGTCAGGTCCGGCGGTGGAACCATCGCCGGCGGCGACTCCGGCGATACACGACGGCGGTGACCCGCGCGCCCAGGGAGTCGGTGACGTGGAAGTACTCGCCACCGAGGTCGGCAGCGGCATACGCGATCTCGTCGATCGAGCCGTGGATATCGCCGGCGCCGAACGCGCTCAGCGTCATCTCGACCGTTCCGATCGGATCGAAACCCTCGGTCGGCGGCGCATCGAGTTCCTCCGCACGCACACGCACCACCTCAATGTCGGCCGAACCAGGACGGTAGTCAAGGTCGCGGAGCCGGCGCCGCCCGCCCGCCGGGGACCGGTCGGCGGATGTCGTCGTGTCCTGCGGTCGACGATGATTCGGTGGGCACCGAAGTGTAGTCGCGGCAGACTCGGGTCATGACCAATCGCCGACCTCTCCACGGGTACGCCGATATCGCCGCTGTCGGCGCCCTGCTGGCCGACGCCACCCGGGCCCGCATGATGATCGGCCTGGCGGACGGGCGCGCGCTGCCCGCGTCGGTGCTGGCCGCCGAATCCGGCGTCGCGGCGTCCACGGCCAGTGAGCATCTGGCCCGGTTGGTGGAGGGCGGACTGCTCACCGTCGAGCGATCCGGCCGGCACCGGTACTACCGCATCGCGAATTCCCGGGTCGGCGCCGCGATCGAAGCGCTGGCCGTGCTGGCGCCGACGCGGCCCGTGCGCTCCCCGCGGGAATCCACTCGCGCGGCGGCGCTGCGCCGGGCCCGCAGCTGCTACGACCACCTCGCCGGGCAACTGGGCGTCGCGGTCACCGAGGCGCTACTCGATCGGCAGGCCTTGACCCGGACCGACGGTGTCGCGGGAACCGCGCGCGCACAGGGAGATCCGATCTCGGCGCCGATGACCGATCACCCGTACCGCCTGGGACCGAATGCCGAGCCCCTGTTCGCCGAGCTGGGCGTCGATCTGGACGCGGCGCGTGACCGGCGCCGCCCGCTGCTGCGTTTCTGCGTCGACTGGAGCGAGCAACGCCATCATCTGAGCGGCGCGCTCGGCGCCGCGGTCCTGACCCGCATGGAAACCGCGGGCTGGGTGGAACGCGCCGGCGCCCGCCGCACGCTGCGGTTGACCGACAGCGGAGCGCGGGTACTGGATCGGGTGCTGGGTGTCGATCTCGCCGGATAGCCGGACCGGCTTCAGCCGTGCTCGACCGCGATCTTCATCCGGTTGAGCGTGGTGGCCATGTCGTTGTGGTTGCGCCGGCCGCGCGCCCACCCGAGCGCCGTCCAGTACAGCCGCAACGGCGCGATCGCCGCCAGTTCGAACGACTCGGTGACATCGGTGCCACCGTCGCGCGGTTCGAGCCGGTAACTCCACCTGTTGATACTCATTCCGCCGGGCCCGAGGACGGTGAAGGCGAATTCGCGGTCGGGCTCGCACACCTCGACCCGGCAGGTGGTCCAGTACACCGGCCCCACCTGGTTGCGCCGCACATGCCCCCGGAACTTCGCCCCCACCGCGGGACCCGTTGCCCCGCCGACCCATTCGGCCTCGAACGTCTCCGGACTGAACTCGCCGATCCGGGTGACATCGCTGACCAGCGCCCACACCTGCGCCGGCGGCGCGGCCATGTGGACGGTTACCGAATCGCGCACGACATCTCTCCTTGCCGCTCGGCTTGTTGTTCGACCGTATCCCAGTCGATGGGACGGCGGACGCGTTCGTTTCTGGTCCGGATACAAGAAAGCCCCGGTCGAAACCGGGGCTGACCTGTTCTTCGTTGGTGCGCGATACTGGGATTGAACCAGTGACCTCTTCCGTGTCAGGGAAGCGCTCTCCCGCTGAGCTAATCGCGCGTGGTTCGCCTACTCAGAGGCGGCGACGGGAATCGAACCCGTGTGCACGGCTTTGCAGGCCGTTGCCTCACCACTCGGCCACACCGCCAACCAAGGCCGGGTTGGCCTTCGAGCGGATGACGGGATTCGAACCCGCGACCCTCACCTTGGCAAGGTGATGCGCTACCAACTGCGCTACATCCGCACGCTGCGTCTCCGGGGCTTTTCGGCCCCTTCCGGCTGCGAGAGAGAACATTAGCCCACAACCCGCACGCTCAACAAATCGCCTGGTAGATGGGGGTAAAAGTGAATAACAAGGGTGTGTTTTCCGGGGTGTGCGTGCCAGTGCCTCCCATAGGGCGACGCCGGTGGGGTGAACACAGGCGCGGTGTCCTTCCGGCGCCGCTGACGGCCCACGGCCACAGGGCATCCGCTCGGTGCGGCGACTGCACCCCCGCTGGCGGCCGGGCAGTCCGGTCGGTTCTCTCTACGCCCCTCCCTCCGGGGCGCAGGCAACCGCAACTGCGGCCCGGCGGACGGTGTTCCAGCCACTGTCCGCAGTGCTTCACGCCGACAGAGGGCGCCGACCGTGCGGCGATCGGCTCACCCGAGACCTTCTGCGCCCGTTCACGTTCCGTCCATCGCGGATCGACTGAAACGTCCAGGTCAGGCCCCGATTTGGTGTGACCCCAGGGATGCGTGTTAAGGTTCCTTCTCGTTCGGAACGGCACTCCAGCCGCCCCGAAATATCCCGGTCCCATAGCTCAGCGGGAGAGCGCTCGCCTCACACGCGAGAGGTCGCTGGTTCGAAACCAGCTGGGACCACAATTCTTATACTGTCTGGTCAGAGCCCTTTCTGGGTTCTGCCCCTTCGTTGTGTCCGGGTTGGCTTTTGGCCTGTGCAGCCGTCTGATCTGCGGAAATATGGACGTTTTCCTGTTTCGAACCGAGCTGGGTGTTTTGTGCCTTTTGACGCAGGTGTGACAAATGTGTTTTCCGTGGTCATTGGGTTCGGTAGGCGCTCCTGTCGTTGGGTGGATGCTTCGTTGAGCTAGCTACTCCTGGTTGGTCCATCGTCAGGTGTCGAGATCGGGCGGATGGTGGGGGCCGGTGGATCGCTTGGTCGCAGGGGCATGCTGGCCGTGACGGTTCAGATTTGCAAACGAGCATGGCAACCACTCGAAAGCGTTTACGTCGCCTTCCAGGGGGATAGAGCCGAGGCCCACTCGGCCGGACGTCGGAGAGTCCGCAGCGACGCCGGCTGAGTGGGCGCGGACGCACGGAAAGGGCTGGCCGCCTGCCGGCAGTCGGCAGCCGCGAACCGGACCGCTCTATCGCGGGCCTATGAACTGGGCCCTTGTTGCGCTCGCTCAGCTCACCGGTGTGGAGCCCCGCCTTGCGTTACGTCGGCTCCCGTTCACTAGATCGTTGAACCGATCGACGGCCCAGATGGTGCGTAATCCCCACGGGCCCATCATCATCGGGGGTGGGAACTTCGGCTTTTGCTGCCACAGCGCCTGCAGATCCTCGTGCGGCTTCCCGTCGATGATCAGGTCCGCCATCAGCGATCCGAGGTAGGGCGCCTGGGCCAATCCGTGGCCGTTGCAGGCGATCGAGTAGAGGATGTTGTCGTCGATCCGACCGGCGAGTGGCAGCCACGAGGAGGTGATTGCGATCCAGCCTCCCCACGCCCGAGCGACCGCGACGTCGGACAGTGCCGGGAATCGTGTGGCGAAGGCGTGGGCCAGTTCGGCGACGAGCCCTGGATCCGGTTGCTTGGTGGGCAGCGGGCCAGGCTTTCCTCGTTCGATCCGGCGAACACCGAAAACGATTGTGTTGCGCGGGGTGAGCCGGTAGTTCTCCATCAAGTTGTGCTGGGTGATCAGTCCGGCGCGGCTGGTCCACCCCAGCGCGGCCAGACGAGCGGGGTCGATCGGCTCGGTCTCCACCTCGACCACCCAGATGGGCGCGGACAGGTGCTTGGGGGTGATTGCCAACTCGCCGCCGTACGCATTCGTCGCGAGGACGACCGTGTCGGCGCGCACCACACCGCCGGGCGTACGGATGACGGCGTGCTTGCCTTCTCGCGTGACATCGGCGACCCGGGTCTGTTCGAAAACCCGTGCGCTGGAGGAAAGGACGGCTCGCCGCACACCCCTGGTGAACTCTCCCGGATTCATCGTTCCGCCGGTGGCCTCGCGCATCCCGCCGAGAAATCCGCGAGGGATGCCCAACTCCGTGCTCGTACCGAACTCCGCCTTGGCGCCGGCCCGCTGCAGAATCCTGGCCACGCGGCGCGCGCGTCCCAGCTGTCCTCGCGAAACCGCCACTGCGACATTGCCGGTCGCTTCGAACTCACACTCGATGTCGTACGCCCTGATCAGATCTTCGACGTGATGCTCGGCGTGATCCGCGAACCGCACGACGTGCGGCAGCTTCTTCGGGTAGAGGAAATTCAGAAGCTGGATGTCGCCTCCGGGGGCACCCGGCAGTTGGCCCGCATTGCGGGAACTGGCTCCGTGCCCGCAGAATTCGGCTTCCAGCAAGACCACGTCCCGGCCACGCTCGGCCAGCCGCAACGCCGTCGACATCCCGTTCAAGCCGCCGCCCACGACTGCTACCGCGCAGGTGATGTCGTCGGTCAATTCCGGGCGGACATCGTCGGGCGGTTCGATCCACCCGGTGAAGGTGATGTATTCCACGTTGTCCGTGTTCATTTCGCTGATCCTCGTTTCGGAACCGTCATGGTCGGAAGTGTTCGGCGTTCAGGCCACGGCGACTGCGGCGCGTCGGCGAGCACGGGCACGGGAGATCAGGACAGTCACCGGAACAAGTGCAGCGAAGGCGGCCGAGATCCAGTAACTCGTGCCGTACAAGCTCTCTCGTGCGACACCGACGTCCGTTCCGAGAACGTGAACGACTGAAGCGCTGAGGACACCGGTGATCAGTGCCGTGCCGAACGCGAAACCGACAGCCATGGACGTACCCGCGACGCCGGCGGCCATTCCGGCCTTCTCTTCGGGTACCGCGATCTGCACCACGGTGAAGCCCGCGGCGTAGCCCATGCTGCAGCCCAGTCCGACGACGCCGGCGCCCACGAGGTACTGCCACGGGCGGTCGTGGGCGAGCGCCAGCCAGGCGAGTCCGGCGACACAGACGAGTGCTCCGACCACGAAGATACGGGCGGCGTGTCCCTTGGCGATCGGCCCCTCGGCCACGCGGCCTCCGACCCGGAACAGCACGGCGAACGGCACCATGAGTAGTCCGGTGTGCAGCGCGGAGAGTCCGAGCCCATACGCGTCCGAGGGGGCGAGAGAATCGGGATCGACCTGGCTGTAGGTGCTGAGCAGCAACAGGAATGCCGCGTTCACTGCGGCGAACAAGGTGATCGACACACTTGCCGCGGCGACGAAGGGCGCTTTCAGCATGGCGACGTCGAATACCGCTGCCGAGGATCTACGTTCGACGCGCACCCACACGGCGCCACCGACGACACCCGCGGCCAGGGGGATGAGCGCCCCGGCACCCCACACCAATCCTTGGGTCAAAGCCAGCAGCAGAGCGGCCACCCACGCGATCATCCACACCGTACCCAGCGCGCCGATCCGACCGGAAGGCTCCGCGGGCGGCGAGTGTGGGATGACGACGAACGACACGACCGTCGTCGCCGCGAAGGCGGCAGTGAGGATGCAGAAGAAGCTACGCAGGGACAGGTTCTCGACGATCAGGCCGCCGCCGATCATGCCGACGACGATGCCTATCCCGGTGGCGACAACCAGAACCTTGACTGCCGTCGCGACTCCGTTGTCGGCCAGGTTCCGTCGCAGAAATCCCAAGGGCAGCAGCTGAGCTGCCCCGCCGATCCCCATCAGGGCGGCACCGATAAGAAGGGCGGGGTACGAATCGCCGAGGGCGGGGACGAGCGCTCCCAGCGTGAGGCATCCGGCGGCGAACACGGTCGCGTTACGGTCGCCGAATACGTCGGCGAGCCGCGGCAGCAGAATGAAGCCGGCCCCGCCGCCGAGCGTGAGAACGGTGTAGATCCATGTGGTTTCGGAGACCGTGGCGAGTCCGTACTGCGCCTGAATGATCGGCAGCAGCGGCGGCAGGACGAAGATGATCGCGTTGGTCAGGGTGACCAGCAGGGCGCCGACTCCGATCAGCACCCCTCTCGGCGGGGTAGCCCCGGCGGTCGAATTCCGGCCGGGGCCGGTCGTTTCATTGATCTCAGTCATGGTTCGTTCTCCGTAGAAACCGGCGGCCTCATCCGCGCACTTGCGGGCAGTCACCGCGCCGAGTTGTGATCCGCGCCATACGGTAGAAGGAACGTAGTCATGTGATCAAGGTATTTGACCAACTCTTCGCAAATAAAGGGCGGTCTGCTGGTTGTCTGGCAGCTCCACCTGCCAGTTTTCTAGTTGATCAAATGACAATGTTCGGAAGTGTGCCCCCGTTGTGCTGCCGTCGAGCCCAGCCGCGCAGGTACGCGCACACGTCCTCGATGGCCTGTTCCGTCTTCGCGAAGACGCCCACTTCGGTGAAGAATCCGTGGAACACGCCCGGGTAGCGGATCGTCGTGACCGCAACGCCGTTCCGGCGCAAACGCGCGGCGTAGGCCTCCGCATCGTCGCGGATCGGGTCGACTTCCGCGGTGAGAATCAATGCCGGCGGCAAGCCGTGGAGCGACTTCGCGCGCATCGGTGCGGCCAGCGGGTCGGTATGGTCCCGGTAGTCGTAGCCGCGGTACTGCTCGATGAGCCATTTGGCGTCTGCGCTGGTCAGCAGCGGCGCGTCGGCGAACTCTGTCCACGACGAGGTGGCGAAGGAGTCATCGACCGGCGGGTATGCCAGCACCTGCGACATCGGCAGCGGCTGCTCGCTGTCGCGGAGCGCAAGGCAGAGTCCGGCCGCGAGGGCCCCGCCCGCGGAATCGCCGCCCACCGCGATGAAGTCGGGCTCGATGCCGAGGTCGCGCGCATGCTCGCGGAGCCACAAGTAGGTGTCGAGGCAGTCGTCGAGCGCCGCGGGATACGGATTCTCGGGAGCCAGCCGATAGGCCAGTGAGACGACGACGAAACCCGAACGAGCCGCGATGACCCGGCAGAGCTCATCGACGCCGTCCAGAGTGCCGAGGATGAACCCGCCACCGTGCATGTAGAGCAGAGCGGGGGCGTCCGTCGCGGCGGTATCCCGATATATCCGCGCGGCCAAAGTTCCTGCTCTGGAGGGAATTTCGCGATTCTCGACGCTACCGACGGTGTTCATGGGCTGTGGCTGCGGTGGTGTCGCCAGGAGCTCCCGGGCGGTTTCGGGTCCGAGCTCACGGAGCGGCTTCGGGAGTGCGGCCGCAATGGCCCGCGCAGCCATTTGTGCGTCTGCATCCAGCAGTTCCCAGTACGTGGGTGGCGATATGTGCATCGGCGTTCCTATTCGAGTGTTTGACAACGAGTGACCTGTGCCTCACGATCATAGTCACGTGACCCAGACAACAGACTATGACGGTCACGTTCTATTCGAGGTCTGCAGCAGCGCGCGCCACACGATCTCGCGGAGTCGAAAGGACTGGAAGATGACCGAAACCACGATCGACCGCGTGGTGCCGAGCGCCGCCGCGGCCGGAGGTATCGACATACGGATCGAGGAGGACGCCACACCGATCGTCCGGCTGATCGGCCGGACGTTGCGAGATTCCGCCCGCGCCGGCCACGCCTTGCCGGCGCTGCGGCGAGCCGCTGCGACGGTGGCGATCCGCTCACACGACACGCCGCAATCCGCGACGATCGTCTTCGACGGTGACGGGGTCGTCGAGGTGTCGAGCGGGGCCCTGAACGACGCCGACGCCATCGCCACCGTCGACCTGAACGCAAGGTTCGCCCCGGTCGGCGACCCGATCGGTGACCAGGAACCGGCCGCCGACGCCTTGACTGCGTTGAGCCCGCCGCTACCCGATTGGCGCACAGCCGCCGAGCACTTCTGGACCGTATCGCGTTCGGTGCCCGGCGTCCCGGACGTCCTCATTGCTGTCACCGAGGGGCCCGAGGGAGTGGAACAGGCTGTCTGCGGTGAGGGGGAGACCCACTATGTGATCGCCGGCGCGCCCGACACGCTGGCCGGCGTCTTCTCCGGTGCCGACGATCTGTTCGCGACCCTCGCTACCGGTGCCCTCGGGGTCCAAGGCACCCTCTCTCAGCTGTCCGTCATGATCGGCGCATCGTGGAAGGCTCGTTTCGATGTCTGAAATCTCCACCGCTGCTTCGGAATTCGGTGTCCGCGGCCGCGACGTCCGGGCCGTGCGGCTCGAGGCCACCAACCACGAGGGATGCTTCCTCGGTAAGAACGTCTCCCCGAAGAAGTTCGATTCGAGCGCTCCGGCGGGATTCAATTTCGCCGACCTGCTGTTCGGCCTCGACCTCGGCAATGCCCCCAGCATGGGCTTCGCCTATCCGGGGTGGCGCGGTCATCTCGACGATGTCAGCTTCAAACCCGATATGGCGACGCTGGTCGAGTGGGAGCCGGGGCTGGAATCGGTGATCGGTGACTACTGGCTGAAAGACGGCACGCCGGTACCCATCTGTCCGCGAAATCTGCTGCGCAAGATGGTCGATCGGTTGGCGACGTCGGGATACATCGCGACCATCGCCGTCGAGATCGAGGCGACCCTGTTCGAGGAATCGATCCATGATGCACGGGCCAAGGGCTACCGCGATCTGACTCCCCTCGGCGGGACTGCGGGCACCGCCTACCACCTCGCGAAGTCGAAGGACTGGATCGACTACATGACGGCGGTGTCGCGGCGCCTCGACGAACTCGGGATCGAGTGGGAGGCGTGGAGCGATGAGGATGCCGCCGGGCAGGTGGAGCTCAATCTTGTTCCGGGCGAACCGATTGCGGTGTGCGATGCCTGGGCGCGGGCGCGGCAGGTGATGCGTGAAGTCGCATTCGAGCAGGGACATTCGGTCACGTTCATGGCCAAACCCACCGCAGGATACGGACAGGCGTCGCACATCAACCTCTCGCTGCAGCGCGACGGCGTGAACGCGTTCTACGCCGAGGGCGGTCCCTCGGAGACGATGCGCCACGTTATCGGCGGACTGCTCGCGACGCTGGAGGGCAACACCTCGATCGTGTTGCCGCAGATCATTTCCTACCGGCGGCTGGTGGATCTCAGCGGTCCGCCGGTCACCGTGAGCTGGGGCATCAGCAACAAGACCACCGCTGTCCGTGCCGTGTGCGGGCACCGTACCTACGCCCGGCTCGAGTATCGTCTCCCGGGTGCCGACGCGAACCTCTATCTCGCGACCGCGGGGGTGCTGGCCGGTGTGATCGCCGGACTCGAGCGCGAAATCGAGCCCCCGGAGCCTGTATCCGACATGGCCTGGTGCATGCCGCCAGGAATCAAGCGCCTGCCGGACACCATTACCAAGGCGGCCGACGCCCTCGATGCGGACCCCCTTCTCCGCGAACTGCTCGGCGACGAGTTCATCGACTACTGGATCGGAACCCGACGATGGGAGTGGATGCAATTCCACACCGGCGGCGGTGACCCGTTCGCTGAACTCTCGGAATGGGAGTCCGCGCGCTACTTCGAGTTCCCGTGACCGCGGTACGCGAGACCGCGACCGCCGTGCGACCGCTCATCGGCATCACCGGCCGACGGTTCCGGTTGGGACTGATCAACGGGCTGGACTCCCGATACGCGGACCGTCTCACCGACGCGTTCATGTCCGACTTCTCGGACCGCATCGCGCGTGCGGGCGGGATCCCGGTGTTACTGCCCTACGACGCCGACCCTGTCGCGGCCTGCCATTGGCTGAGCGGAGTGGTCATCACTGGCGGGCAGGACGTGCATCCCGGTTGCTGGGGCGGTGATCTGTCGGTGGTGCGTGCGATCGATGCGCGGTCGGATCCGATGGTGCACGACCCTGAACGGGACGCCTACGAATCGGCGCTCGTGCGCGCGGCGATCGAGAGCGATACCCCGGTGCTCGGGGTGTGCCGCGGCCTGCAGATTCTGAATGTGGCGCGAGGTGGCACGCTGATCCCCGATCTCCCGGCCGGACCGGTACAGCATCTGTCGGAGCGGTCCGCGCTCACCGACGGTGGCCCCGATCATGTGGTGTCGTTCCAGCCCGGATCGATCGCGCAGGCCCTCTTCGGAGACCACGCCGTCACCAACTCCTGGCATCACCAAGCCGTCGACGAATGCGGCGACGGCTTGGTGGTCACGGGCCGGACCGTGGACGGCGTCGTGGAATCGATCGAGCTCCCCGGTGCTCCCGTGCTGGGGGTGCAATGGCATCCGGAGTGGATGGAGCGGGACGACCGGGCACTGAGTTGGGTCGTCGGAGCAGCGGCCGAGCGGCTGTGCGTCGGCCGGCCCAGCTAGACCCTGCGGCGTCGGATTATGGACAGCACGCCTTCTGTCGCAAGCGGAATGCCGGGCCGGCACAAGCCTTTCGGGGCGCCGGCCCGGTCTGCCCGGAGACGCCGAGCGGGCGGTGGTAGCCGAGGGCTGCGACGATCGGTGCTCTCAGCCGACGTTCACCCAGGAGACCAACGAGCTCAGTCCGGTCTTCTGCTCGACCTCAGGTCCGGGGGTCGGCGGCGTGGCCGAGGCCGGCGGCGCGAGCTTCGCGGCCAGCCACGAGTCGAGGACGGCGATGCTCAACTCCATTCGCCGGGCTTCTTCCTCGGGAGTGCCGAAGTGGAGGCAGTTGAGCGCGAATCCGTCGGAGAGCGCGGCGACGACATAGCTGATGTCATCGATCGTCTCGGCGGACAGCGCCCCGTCGCTGTTCGCCTCTCCGAGGATGGAGCGCAGGACGGCATAGGCCTGGTTGTAGACGATGCTTGCGGGGTTTCCCTCTTGACGTTGTGCCCAGCTGATGAGCTCGATGGTTGCGGCGCTGAATTCCTTCGAATCCAAATACCAGCCCATGATTCCACGCAGCAGTTCCCTGGCGGTGGTCGTCACATCGCCGTGCACGTCGCTGCCGACGATCACCTCTTGGTACCGGGCGGCTACTCGCTCGAACACCGCCGCGAACAGAACCTCCTTGGAGTCGAAGCAGTAGTGCAGGGTCGCCAGCGGTGCATCGGCTTGTTCGGCGATACGGCGGGTGGTGGCGCCGTCGACGCCGTGGGTGGCGATCACCTGGATGGCTGCGTTGACGAGGTCGTTGCGTCGTTCGGTCGCAGGGATCCGTGGCACTGCTGCCTCCTGAAAGAGTTGGGCGATTGATCAAGTCTAACTCGAACATATCACTGTCCATGACCGTCCGATCATGGTCGGCGGGGCGGGTGCACCCCAGAAGTTGGCCATTTGGCTGGGTCAAATGACTATGTTTTGGCTACGGTTATGGCCGGCATCACACTGCGAGGAGAAACTGTGAACGCAATCGAATCGACCCGAGACGCGGTCCGCCGGCCGGTGATCGTCCGGAATCGCCTTGGGGACGATCCGGCGTCGGCGACGTTGGTCGAACTCTTGACCACGCGTGCCCGGATATCACCGGATCGCGAGTTCCTCCGGGTCGGGGACGAGTCGTGGACGTTCGGTCGTATCGACGCCTGGACCTCGCGCCTGGCCCGTCGACTCATCGAGGTCGACGGCATAGCACCCGGTGACCGGGTCGCGATCATGCTGCCCAATCTCGTGCAGTGGCCGGTGATCTGGTTGGCGACGCTCAAGGCCGGCGCCGTGACGGTGCCGGTGAACAGCTCCTATCGCAGGGCGGATCTGGCCTTCGTCCTGCGCGACTCGGGGGCCCGCGTCGTCTTCTCGGAAGGGGAGAAGCTGGAGCTGCTGCGCGACGTGGCGCACGCCGAGCGTGATCTGTCGGATCTACGCATTATCGATATCGCCGCCGACGGCTCCGAGGATTTCCCCGACCGGGCCCCCGATGTGCCGGTCACCGGCGACACTCTCGCGAATCTGCAGTACACCTCCGGAACCACCGGGTTCCCCAAGGCGTGCATGCTGACTCACGACTACTGGGTCCGGCTGGGCTGGATCTGCGCGGCGGCCGCCGGCCTGCACGCGGACGACGTTCTGCTCACCGCCCAGCCGTTCTCCTACATCGACCCACAGTGGAATACCGCTCTGGCCTTGACGATCGGGGCGCCGCTGGTGGTACTGCCGAGGTTCTCCGCCTCGGGGTTCTTCGCCGACGTCCGACGCCATCGGGCGACGTTCACCTACGTTCTCGGCGCCATGCCCACCCTCCTGTTCAAACAGCCACCACGCTCCGACGACCGGGACAACGACCTGCGGCTGATCATGTGCTCGGGGATCCCGACGGGACTGCATCGACAGCTGGAGGAGCGGTGGGGTGCGCCGTGGCGGGAGATCTACGGTCTGACGGAGTCGGGTTGCGACCTGGTCAGCCTTCCGGAAGATACCGGCGACGTGGGAAGCGGGAACCTCGGGCGGCCGGTGCCCACGAAGCGGGCGCGCGTGGTGAACGCGGACGGCATCGACGTGGCTGACGGCGAACCCGGTGAGCTGATCCTGTCGGGTAGACCGATGATGCTGGGCTACTGGAACCGCGCCGAGGCCACCGGACGCACCCTGCGCGACGGCTGGCTGCACACCGGCGACGTCGTCGTTCGCAGCTGCGACGGCCGCTACCGCCTCGTCGGCCGGATCAAGGACATGGTTCGGCGGGGAGGAGAGAACATCGCGAGTGCCGAGGTCGAGGCCGTCCTGGAAAAGGACGCCGCGGTCGTATCGGCAGCCGTCCTCGGCGAACCCGACGATATCTTGGGAGAAGAGGTCAAGGCCTACATCCGGCTGGCTACCGGCATCCCGGCCGAGCGTGCGACCGCTGCCCGCATCATCGAGCGAGCGCGCCAGGAGCTGGCCCGCTTCAAAGTCCCGCGCTACGTCGAATTCGTCGATGATTTCCCGCGAACCCCGTCCGAGCGAGTGTCGAAGCCGGCGCTGGCGGCGCGTGCCGCCGAAAGCCCGGGAATCGTTTACGACCTGCGCGAGAACGGAACTCGCGGATGAGCGCCCCGTCGGCACACTCCCTCGACATCCGGATCGAACGCGATGTCGCCGTCCTGACCCTGCATCGGCCGGAAAAGCTGAACGCGATGAACGTCGACACCAGGCTGCGCCTGGCGAGCGCAATCCGGAACTTCGGAACGGGCGACGACGTGCGGGGAATCGTCCTGACCGGGAAAGGGCGAGCCTTCTCCGCGGGCGAAGACCTCACGACACCACCGACGTCGTACGCGGACCTGCGCGCAGCCGTCGCCACATTCCACGACATCACCCGCGCGATCCTGCAGACGAAGGTTCCCGTCGTCGCGGCTGTCAACGGTCTCGCCGTGGGCGGTGCATCGGAAATCACCCTGTGCTGCGATGCCCGGATCGGGACGCCGGCGACCGAATACTTCCAACCGGAGAACAGTCGCGGAATCGCCATCTCCAACGCCTCGAGCGTGCTGCTGACCCGTCTCGTCGGTAACCACGCGATGCGCATGGTCCTCGGATCGCCCCGGGTCGCCGCCACGGAGGCGCTGGAGATCGGGCTCCTCGACGAAATCGTCGAACCCGAGCGGCTGCTCGCGCGCGCGGTCGATCTGGTCGTCGAGTGGACCCCGGAAAACAACACGACCGCACTTCACCTCGCCCTGCTGCGCCCGGCGCTGGACGTGATCGAGTCGGCCTTTGCCCGCGAGGACATCGCGGCGCAAAAAGCTTGGGAGAGCGGTGTTTTCAGGGCCGGTATCACGAAGTTTCACGACGCTCGGGGTGATCGGAGCCGGGAAGACGCGCCACCTCGTGCACACAAGAACGACAGATAGGACAGACCATGATCAACACGGAAGCCGCGGTGCTCACCGCGATCGACGAACCATTGGAACTCACCACGATCCAGGTGGACGACCCCGAACCGAACGAGGTGCGCGTCGCGGTCTCGAATGTGGGCTTGTGCCATAGCGATCTGCACTATATGACCGGGACCGTGCAGACCGAGCTACCGGTGGTCGTGGGCCACGAGGTGGCGGGTGTGGTCGAGGCGGTCGGTTCGGCGGTGTCCGGATTGCTGCCGGGGGACCGGGTCGTCGGCGCCCTCACGCCGTCCTGCGGCCGTTGCGTCAACTGCGAAGCAGGCCGCTCGACACAGTGTCAGCGTGTCGACGAAATCCGTCGCCGTCCCCGGCCCGCCTACCAGCTGCCCAGTGGACAGCCGGTCGAACGGCTCGGCGATGTGGGCGCATTCTCACGGCACATCCTGATGCGGGAGAACGCGCTGGTGAAGGTGCCCGACGCGGTGCCGCTCCACGTGGGATGCCTCCTGTCGTGCTGCGTCATCACCGGCGTCGGGGCGGTGTTCCGAGGAGCGCAGGTTCGTCCGGGCAGTACGGTTGCGGTAATCGGTTGCGGCGGAGTCGGTTCGGCCATCATCCAGGGCGCACGCCTGGCCGGTGCTTCCGCTGTCGTCGCGGTCGATCTGGACGAGGCCCGGCTGGCGGCGGCGCGCGGCTACGGAGCAACCCATGTGGTCGACGGTGGTGTCGCCGACGTGGCTGCCGAGATCCGGAATGTGCTGGGCGATGGGGTCGACTATTCCTTCGAAGCAGTCGGTTCCGCCCGTACCGCGGCCACCGCGCTGGCGGTGCTGCGGCCGACCGGCACCGCCTGTCTGGTGGGCATCGCGCCGGACGGCACGCAGCTGACGCTGCCCGCGTCGGACTTCTTCTTCGGCGAGAAGCGCGTGATCGGCTCGTATATGGGGTCGGGGCAGGCACGGCAAGACATCGCGCAGTTCGCCCAGCTGTATCTGCAGGGGCGGCTGCTGCTCGACGAGATGGTGACGCAGGTGATCCCTTTCGGCGAGATCAACAAGGGCTTCGAGGCGATGCGATCCGGCGACGTGACCCGCGTCGTGGTCGATATGGAGCAGTAGCGGCCTGAATCCCCTTGTACCGAAACCTATCCCGAATGTAGAGGTGTTATCGAATGACGAATCCGACGATGTCGATCCCCGAGCCGGTCAACTACATCGCCGACAGCTGGATCGAATGCGACACGATCGCGGGCGAATGGAACCTCGACCCCAATACCCGCGAGCATCTGCACCGATCCGTCACCACCAGCGACCGTGATGTGGAACGAGCACTTGCCCACGCCGAGCGTTCCTACCTCGGTGGATGCTGGAACGATGCGGCTCGCGAGGAGCGCGCCGAAATCCTGGAGCGTGTTGCCGACCTGATCGAAGGGCGTGTGGAGGACATCGCGCGCACCGACGCCATGACCAGCGGAGTACCGATCGGTGACACCCGCAAGGCGGCGGCCTTCCTGCCCGCGCGCATCCGGGCCACCGCGACGGACCTGCGAACCATCCCGCGGGTGCGCGCCTTGGCCGCCGGCGGCCGAGACGTTCGCCTGCACAAGATCCCGTGGGGTCCGGCGGCGATCCTCACGCCGTGGAACGGTCCCAGTTTCATTCCCGCGGCCAAGATGGTCAGCGCGGTGGCGGCCGGATGCCCGGTCATCCTGAAGCCCTCGGAACACGCACCGAGCAGCGCGCAGATCGTCGTCGAGTGCTTTGTCGAAGCCGGATTGCCAAGCGGCACTGTGCAACTCGTACATGGGCGCGGTGAGGTCGGGGCCGCGATCACCGGAGACCCACGAGTGAAGATCGTGTCGTTCACCGGCGGCCCGCATGCCGGGCGCGCCATCGCACGCGCGGCGGCCGAGGATTTCAAGGTCCTGCAATTGGAGCTCGGCGGCAACAATCCGGCGCTGGTCCTCGATGATGCCGATATCGACGTCGCGGCCGACGGCATCTTCGAGGGGATGACCAAGCTCAACGGCCAGTGGTGTGAAGGACCGGGCAAGGTTCTGGCGCACCGGAGTCTGGTGCAACCCCTGGTGGAAGCGCTGAACGAGCGGATCGCGAAAATCGCGATAGGCCATTCATTGGACGACAGCGTCGAGCTCGGCCCGATCTCGAATGCGCCTCATTTCGCGACCTTGCAGCACCGGATCGGTGAGCTCCGAGCCAAGGGTGCGAGCATTCACCAGGCGGCTCGGCTGCCCGAACTCGGGGGATTCTTCCTTTCCCCGACCATCGCCACCGGAATCGAGGGGGCCGAGGCCACCTCGGAACTGTTCGGTCCGGTCGTGACCCTGCACGCCGTCGACTCCGACGAGGAGGCGCTGCACGTGGCCAACGCGAACCCGTCCGGCCTGGATGCCTATGTCTTCGGGGGTAACACCGACCGAGCCATCGACGTCGGCGCGCGAATCCTGTCCGGCGAGGTGCGGATCAACGGCGCCAAGGTCGCCGATCTCGGCGACGACTCCGCGCAGAGTTTCTGGGGATCGGCGGGCATCGGTGGCCACGGCCCTGCGGAATCGGTGCGAGTCTTCTGCGGTGACCGGGTGGTCGGCGTCGATTCGCCGGATCTTCCACTCTGAATCAGGTTGGAACACAACTGCATTCGCGGGAGTGAATCGCTGTGGCGGCGTGCTGGATCGGTACCGGCTCCATGGCGTGCCGATTGGGTGCTGATCCGGATAATTGCGAGCCCCGGGACGAAACCCTCCCGCCCCGGGGCCTGCCAATGCCGTCCGGGCCTCAGATGTCGCCGGCAGCATGCAGCGAGTTGGACATCTGAACCGCGCTGGCGACGCCGACCGGAATTCCGAGCAGCGCGGCACCTGTCACCCCGCCGATCCCGGCGCCCAGCGAGGCGCCCATGACGCAGCCCAGTGCCGCTGCCGGCGCGGCGATCGGCCCCGTCGGAATAGCGAGGAAGCCGCCGGTCAGCGCCCCTCCTACGCAACCGAGCCCCATACCGACCACACCGCCCGCCAGCGTGCCCACGCCGGTGGCTAGACCGAATTGCACGGCGGCCTGACCCAACGCCGCGTTGAAATCGGCGCTCGCGTCGATCTGCCGATTCGGTTCCGGGACAGCAGAAGTCGGCGGTGAGGATGTCACATCATCGGCACTGTAGTCGTCCTGCTGCGGCCGGGCCGCCAACGGCCATTGTGCAGGGTCGACCCCACGGGTCAGTGGTTGTCCGGCGACGTACCCGCCGAGCTGGTCGAGTACCTGGAACTGGTTCCCCCTCGTTGTCAGCGAGCCGAACGGTGTGGTAACGAAAACCGAACTGTCGTCGGCATTTCCGGTGTAGTCGATGCCGGGCGCCGGGGTTGTATGCAGGGATGCGGCAGGCTCGATCGGTTGGGGGGCGTCGGGCCGATCGGAAGTGGCATGGGCCGTTCCGCACGCGAGGCCGACGACCGCTGTCCCGCTGGCAATGGACGCGGCAATTCGTGTGTAGTTCATGCGAATTCGCTTTCTCCGGGAATGACTTCGACAACGGCTCGATGAACCCGCGGTGAAAGGGGCGCCCTGTCGAAGAAGGAGCCGCAGGAAGGTCGTGACCGAGTGAGAGGTGGTCCCTGCGGGAAACTCGACGAGTACTCGTCGAGTTCCGTGAAGTGTGACCGTCATTACATGCCCGTGTCAAGAGCGCGGGCGGGTCGGTGACTTGATCGCCTGGTGCAGGGCGAATTCGATTCGAGGTCGTATGACGGAGTCATATGACCAACTTGCCGGGAGTTGCAACGTCGCAGGTGGGAAAATCGCTTCGAATGCTATCCAACCACTTGACTGTGACTGGCACCACTGCTCTACTAGCATCTGAGTCAATTGACCGGGACATATGACTACTTCGGATGAAAGCAGCAATTTCCATGAACCCCTCCACTCCCACTGCCGCCTCGGCCGCCGAAATTGTCGACGTACTCTGCGTGGGCGCCGGCTTCAGTGGCCTTTACCTTTCGCACCGGCTCACGACCGCCGGGTGGACCTTCGCGGGCTTCGAGGCCGGCCCCGGTGTCGGCGGCACGTGGTTCTGGAACACCTATCCCGGTGCCCGCTGCGACGTGGAGAGCATCTATTACTCGTACTCGTTCGACGAAGCGCTGCAACAGGAATGGACTTGGAGCGAGCGGTTCGCTCCGCAGGCGGAGATCCTCAGGTATCTGGAGCACGTCGCCGATCGTTTCGACCTGCGCAAGTACTTCACGTTCGACACGCGTGTGGTCGGTGCTACGTGGAACGCGGGCGACCGACTGTGGGAAGTGCGGCTGGACAACGGCGAGACGCGTCGCGGCCGATACCTGATCTCGGGCGCGGGCGGCCTGTCCGCTCCTAAGGACTTCGATGTGCCGGGGCTGGAGAACTTCACCGGGCTGCGAGTGTCGACCAGCCGGTGGAACATCTCGCTCGACGACCTCGCCGGCAAGCGCGTGGCCGTGATCGGCACCGGATCGTCCGGCGTGCAAGCGATTCCGTTGATCGCGGAAGTCGCCGAGCATCTCACGGTGTTTCAGCGCACTCCGAACTATGTGATGCCGGCCCGCAACGGTGTACTCGCCCCCGACCAGGTCGCCGCTGTCAAAGACGACTATGTGGCGATCCGTGAGGAGTGCCGACATTCCCCCGGCGGAATTCCCGATCGGCCGGTCACCGACAAAGCCTTCGACGTCTCCGACGAGGAACGTCGGCGGCGCTACGAGGAAGCTTACGAACGCAGCGGATTTCTGGGGGTCGGCGCCGAATTCGTCGACCTGCTCACCGATGCCGAGGCCAATCGGACCGCGTCGGAGTTCATCCATGACAAGATCCGCGAGATCGTGAAGGATCCGGCCACGGCCGAACTGCTGGTACCGAAATATCACCCGCTGGGCGCCAAGCGCAGCGTGTTCGGTACCGACTACTACGAGACCTACAACCGCCCGAACGTGTCGTTGGTGTCGCTGCGGGACGAGCCGATCGAGACGATGACCGAGAACGCGATCGTCACCTCCCGGGGCGCCTACGAGGTGGACGCCATCGTGCTGGCCATCGGGTTCGACGCCTTCACCGGACCGCTGTACGGACTCGACCTCACCGGCGCGTCCGGCGCGAAACTGCAGGACGCGTGGCGCGACGGCATCCGGTCCTACCTCGGCATCATGGCCGCCGACTTCCCCAATTTCTTCATGGTGGCCGGCCCGTTGAGCCCCGCACTGGTGAGCAACGTGGTGGTGACGATCGAGCAGGCCGTCGACTGGATCGCCGACCTGCTCGAGCACGCCCGCGACACCGGCGCCACGATGATCGAGGCGACTCCCGAGGCCGAGAACGAGTGGGTGGAGATCACTGAAGGGACCGTCGCCCAAACCCTCTACGCCACCACCGAATCCTGGTACCGCGGATCGAATATCGACGGCAAACCCAACACCTTCCTGGGGTACGTGGGCGGTGTGGGCAAGTACCGCCGCATGTGCACCGAGATCGCCAAACGCGGTTATCCCGGCGTCGAGATCGACGGTGAAGCGCGCTCTCGCACCATCGGCCCGATCCACTCGGAAATCGCATGAGTCGCGTGATCCATCGGCGCTACGTCGCCTTTTCCGACGCGCACTACGCAGGCAACCTCGTCGACGGCGCCTACGCACTGAAACTGTTCGGAGACGTCGGCACGAATCTGTCGATCGAATTGGACGGCCACGAGGGCTTGTTCGCCGGATATTCGTCCGTCGAGTTTCTCGCCCCGGTCCGAGGCGGCGATGTCGTCGAAGCCGAGGCGACGCTGGTCGCGAAGGGAAACCGCAGTCGCACAGTCGAGTTCGAACTTCGGGTGCTCTGCCGCGGCCGTGATGACACCGGCCGCGCGCAGGTTCTGCAGCCCCCCGTGATCGCGGTACGCGCTCGCGGCACCGCCGTCGTCCCAGCGGGCGAAACGACATGAAAGAGCCATCGCCGCCGGTCGGCTGATGTCAGCTTCCACACAACCTACGGAGAAATACATGTCCATCAGAGAGCTGCTGTTCGCAGTGTCGGACATCTGGATGATCGCTGTCGGATTCAGCTGCGGGATCGCATTCATCCGGAACTACAAGAACTACCTGCTCGGTATCGAGTGGATGATCGTGGCGACCTCGGGAACGAACTTCCTGATCTACGGTCTCATCCAAGCGGGTCACGACAGCCCGATGTACCACTTCGCCTACTTTCTCGACGCCTTCTCCCGGTCCGTCGGCATCACGCTGATTCTGGTCCTGGGGCTGATGAAGGTCACCCACCGATACAAGCCGTCCGTCGCGGTCGACATCGGCGCCTTCGCGCTCGCCGCCGTGGTGGGCTTCGTTCTCAGCACGTTCGCCGACCATATCGGCGCCCCGGGCAAGATCTTCTACATCGTCGTGAATGTGCTCACCACGATCTTCCTGATCTATTTCGTCAAGCGCCTGTGGAATATCGGCGAGCGGCGCCACGCGGTCTGGGCCGGCATCGCCACCGCCTGCGCGTTTTTCATCGCCGCGATCTACGACTTCGTGCACATCCCGGGTGACGATTCCGAGCACACGATTTTCTACATTCTCGCGCTGTCGACGTGGGGCCTGCAGATGTTCACGTACTACCGCGCCTATCGGGCCTTCGACGCGCACAACAAGCGCGTCGACGCCCAGCTCGGCGGTGCCGGCGCTGCGGTCACCGCCCGACCTTGACCCGGGTGCCGATCGCCGCGACGGCCCACGTGGGCCGTCGGCGGTGCACCGGATCCTCACGAAAGCTTCACGGTAAGGAGTCACCATGCAAACCCACGATGTCGTGGAAGAAACCACCGACGTAGTCGTCGTCGGCGCCGGAAT
Organism: Nocardia mikamii NBRC 108933; assembly: GCF_001613505.1. Taxonomy (GTDB): domain Bacteria; phylum Actinomycetota; class Actinomycetes; order Mycobacteriales; family Mycobacteriaceae; genus Nocardia; species Nocardia mikamii. Next base: position 574,717 of record NZ_BDCM01000012.1, on the reverse strand, counting down.
GGCGGGATTGACCGCGGCGACCACGCTCGGACAACACACCGACACCGTTGTCCTCGAATCCACCGATCGCACCGGTGGCCGCGTCGACACCGTTCGGCAGGGCGACTATTGGATCAACGTCGGTACCCAGTTCACCGAGGGCACCGGCACTTTGATCGATGCACTCGACCGGCACGGCATCGAGATGGGGTCGCTCGCGGGTAAGAGCATCGCGCTGCACCTCAACGGCGCGACGGTCGACACCTCGAACCCGTTCGCGCTCATGTTCCGCACCCGGATGACCATGCTGGACCGTTTCGGCCTGGCCCTCGTCGGCTCGCGCATCCTGGCGGTGACGCCGTTCCTCGAATCGGAAAGCTCTGTCGCCCAACGAGTTCGCGCCCGGCTCGACACCAAGCTCGCGTCATATCTGCTGAAGGGAGTGCGTTCGGAACTGGCTCGCTCGGTCGTCCGATCATGGTCGGCGCAGTGGATGGGATGCGATCTGCACGAGACGGCCGCCACCCAATTCGTCACCTCGGTCGGTTTGGCACTCGCCGACCCCGAGAAGATCCCCAACTTCTCCCTTCCCGCCGGTGGCAATCAGACCCTGACCGACGTGCTGACCGAAGATCTCGGGGAACGAATCAGGCTGAACTCCGTGGTGCAATCGGTGCGCAGCGACGGTGACGGCGTCGTCGTCGACTATCTCGCCGGCGATCGCCCGGCCCGGTTGCGAGCCCGGCGAGCGATCGTGACCGCGCCCGCGGACGTCTGCGAGCGGATCATCCCGGACCTTCCGCAGCGGTACCGCAACGCGTTCAACGACATCACCTACGGGCGGTACGTCGTTGTCGGCTTCTTCACCGATGAAGCCGGGCCGCAGCGCTGGGACGAGTACTTCGCCATTTCCACACCCCAGCTGTCCTTCCAGGCGGTGTTCAATCACGCCGCGGCGCTGCGCACCGGCAGCGACCGCAAGCCTGGCGGGGCGCTGGCTTGTTTCGCAGGCGGCGGTAAGGCCGACGCATTGCTCGACCTGCCCGACGAGGAGATCGTCGCCCGATTCACCGACGACCTGCTCACGGTCCTGCCCGAGCTGGAAGGGAAATTGGGGGAGGGCATACTGCGCCGGCACCACCGCGTCGTTCCGTTCTGGGCGCCCGGGCGTCGCACGACGCTCCCGACCCTGCGCGACCCGCTCGAAAGCATCTATTTCGCTGGCGATTACCAGCTCGACCTGCCGTCGCTCGCCGACGCGGCCACCTCCGGCGAGCGCGCCGCGAAGGCGGTCTCGGCGAGCCTGGGGCTTCCGAGTTAGGTCGGTGGAGCACCTGCCGGTCGGCATTCGGATGCCCTTTGCCTGCACTGTGGTGGCGCCATCTCGGCGGTAACGGCGCCGGGAAACCTTCAGGTCGAGGCGCCGTGACGCGGTACCCCGGCGTAGCGCGTGTTGTCCGACTGCGACAGCAGAACGACGAAGCAGCTCGCGCTCGACGGGTCGATCCGGCCGGCGGGTGCCGACGATGGCGAGGGAGTAAGTCCGCACTTCCAGGGCGATGTGGCTGCCATCGGCGAAGAGCACGCGGACATCGCTGCGACGTTCGCGGCCCGGTAACGCGACCTCGTTTCGGACTTCGAGCACACCAGAGTGTGTCCTTGCCCATTCGGGGGGCTGGCTGGTCAAGTGCCACAACCGGTCACGCGGTGAACCGACCCACGGGTCCTGTCGATCGCGGCGACGACCGGCTTGCTCACACCTCCGGCGTGGCGTGTCGCGCGGTAAGGCGGCCGCGGCCGCGTTGCTTGCGTTCGCTGGCCAGGTTCGCACCTACGGGACACTGCTGAATATTCGCTAGCGCCGTCGAATTGGTGACTTGTTCGGGCGTGTCGACGCCGGGTGTCAGGGTCGTTGATGGTTGTTAGGGTTGCCGCCGGCGGGGCGCATGGGGGTGCCGCGGGTGTGGAGTGCGTCTTTGATCGTGCTGGCGGGTGTCCGGTCAGTCGGCTGCAGGATGCGAGGGAGTGTCCGGCGAGGTAGAGGCGTTCGAGGTGGTCGATGTCGGTGTCGTTGAGTGGTTGGTGCCGGCGGGTGATGCCTTCTCTGGTGAGTAGGTTCAGCACCGCGGTTTTGGAGATGATGTATCGGCGGGCGAGTTCGAAGGGTAGTTGCGCCGTCGCGGTAGGCGTGGACGAGTTCGTCGATGGTGTGGCGGGGGAGTCGGCGTTGGATGTTCCGGGCTGGCTCGGCCTGCGCCGGTGTGGCTGTTTTCCGCTGCCGTTGCCTCGATTCAGGGTTGTCGGATTGGATTCCGGCGGTGAGGTTTTCGAGTTTCCGCAGGTCATCCCGTTTCGCGTAACGCTCAGCCAGGTCCACAATTCTGATAATGCCTGGTCAGGGTCTTTATGGGTTCTGGCCATTCGCTGTCTGTGAGTTGGCTTTCGGTCCTGTAGCGCTTCTATCTGCGGAAATGTCGCTGCTTTCCTGGTTCGAATCCAGCTGGGTGTTGTGACTGTTGGGGCTGCTGGGGCAAGAGTGATGTCGGGGCGGTAGCCAATGAAACAGCGGATGAGGGTTTCGTTGAAGCCGGGGAACGCATGAGACTCGCTTGGGCGTGGTCCCATCGCTCAGATCCCTCGTCCCGGTCGCTCGTGCGCGGCGTATGAGCTGTCGCGGTCGGAGTGTATGGACTGTCTCAACTTGGTACGCATGCGACCTACATCACCGCCTTATGGTCGATTCATGCTTCCAAGCAATGTCCTCCCCAGTCTGGACCTCAGGCCGGTACTGCGGGAGTGCCGCACCGCAGTGTGCGGCAACTCGCGGTACCGAGCGCTCAGGCGGCTGCGGTTCGGGGTGTCTGGGAGCAGGCGGCGGCCCCTGACGCCCTCGCATAAAAGACCGTAAACGATCACCTAGTGCCGATGAAATGCTGAGGCTTCGGCGCGTCTACAGGAGCGTAATTCGCGATGAAAGATATTCTCTTCCACCTGCCTGTCGTGGGTAGTTACGATCAGTTGAAGCGTGGTTTCGCCGGCGTCAACGACCGGAACTACCAGAATATGCTGTGGCAGATTTCCGAGCAGTCGAAACTGGCTGACGCGCTCGGCTTCTGGGGTGTCGCCTTCACCGAGCACCATTTTCATATCGAGGGTTTCGAGGAATCGAACAACCCGATTCTTCTGGATCTCTACATCGGTATGCAGACCGAGCGCCTGCGGGTGGGTCAGCTGGCGAACGTGCTGCCGTTCCAGAATCCTATTCGGCTCGCCGAAGACATCGCGATGTTGGACCACATGACTCGTGGCCGGGCATTCACCGGTATCGCTCGCGGGTACCAGAAGCGCTGGGCCGATGTGCTGGGCCAGGGGTATCACGTCGGCGCGACCGCGTCGGACAAGTCGGCGCAGGATCAGGCCAACCGGGCCCGGTTCGTCGAGCACTGGGAAATCATGAAGAAGCTCTGGACCGAGCGCACTGTGTCGATCCAGACCGAAAACTGGCAAATCCCACCGGCGAATGTGGAGTTCGGCCACGAGGCGGTGAACCTGTACGGCACCGGGCTCGACGAGAACGGCATCGTCAAGGAAGTCGGGATCGCTCCCAAACCGTATCAGTCGCCGTATCCGCCGGTTTTCCAGCCGTTCAGCTTCAGTGAGGAGTCGTTCCGCTTCTGCGCGCGTGAGGGCATCGTCCCGATCCTGATGAACACCGATGAGACGATGATCAGCCGGTTGATGGACGTGTACCAGGAAGAAGCGGAGGCATCGGGCCATGGTTCCCTCAAACGAGGGGAACGGATCGGTATCTTCCGCGATGTTCTCGTCGCCCGCGATGCCGACGAGGCGCACTACTGGGCTGAAAGGGGCAACGGTTTCGTCTTCCCGGCTTGGTTCGGGCCTGTCGGGTTCTCCGAGGTTTTCCGCCGCCAGGGCGAGACCGGTTCGATCGGTTCGGACTACGCGACTCTGCGTGAGCGCGGGTTCGAGTTCGTCGGTACGCCCGACGACGTCAACCGGCACATCGAGAAGATGGTCAGCCAGCACGGTCCCGAATATCTGGTGCACTTCCAGCACTCCGGTCCCAAGCCGCACGACGTGCAGATGCGCAGTCACGAGCTCTACATGACCGAGGTCGCACCCAACTGGATCTGAGCGAGTTCGCCACGCACCGGTATTCGTGCCACGCACTGAAAAGCCTCGCGCCGAGGGGTATTTGAAGGAGACAGCATGGGCAGGATGAGCGGCAAGACCGTCTTGGTCACCGGCGCCGCACGGGGACAGGGGCGATCACATGCGCTGACTCTGGCCCAGCACGGAGCCGACGTGGTCGCGATCGATATCGCCGACAACCTCGAGCATGTGCCGTATCCCCTGGGACGCGCCGAAGAATTGGAGTCGCTTCGTGCGGAGATCCAGGCGCTGGATCGGCGAGTGACGACTTTCGCTTGTGATGTCCGGTCCTCGGAGATGCTGGCGCAGGTGGTCGAGGAAACGGTCGCCGAATTCGGGCAACTCGATGTCGTGGTGGCGAATGCCGGTGTATGGAATCTCGGGCGGTTCTGGGAAATCGCCGATGGGGAGTGGCAGGACATTCTCGATGTCAATCTCACCGGCGCGTGGCGGACAATTAAAGCGGTAGCACCGCACATGATCGCGCGGAGAACCGGATCCATCGTGCTGGTCTCCTCGATCAACGGCTTGGAGGGCGGTGTGGGATATGCCCATTACACCGCCGCCAAGCACGGTGTCCTGGGGTTGATGAAGTCCGCGGCGTTGGAGCTCGCACCCCACAATGTGCGCTGCAACGCGATCTGCCCCGGAATCATCGGCACCGAAATGAACAACTGGCAGGGTGCGCGCAACTTCATGGCTGGGCACGATCACGGCACGGCCGAGGACCGTCGTTCGGGCGCAGCCCACTGGTCTGCCCTGGCCGGTCGCAGTTTGCTGTCGTCGCAGTCGACAAGTAACGCAGTCCTGTGGCTCGCCTCTGACGAAGCCTGTGATGTCACTGGAATCGCAGTGCCCGTGGACGGTGGACATTTGGTGCTGCCCGGCATGAATCCCGATCGCACATCTTATTGAGGCGGATACGCCGAATCTCTTCTGGCAGAGAGGTTTCGGCCGTTCGCTTCCACCTGATCGCAAGTAATCAATCGGAAGGATTTACCCATGCGCCGTCTGGAGGGCAAAGTCGCCTTCGTCACCGGGGCAGCGCGAGGCCAGGGCCGCAGTCACGCCGTTCGCCTCGCCGAAGAAGGCGCCGACATTATCGCCGTCGACCTGTGCGGTCCCGTGCCATCGGTGACCTGTTACCCGCCTGCGACCGCGGATGATCTGAAGCAGACCGTGGCCGAGGTCGAGTTCTACGGCCGCAAAATCGTTCCAGTTCAGGTAGATGTCCGCGATGCGGACGCGTTGAACGGGGCTGTCGCCGAGGGGGTCGACGTCTTGGGGCGCCTCGATATCGTTGTGGCCAACGCCGGAATCCTCGAGCTCGATCCGGTCACGTCGGTCGGTGCCGACAGCTGGCGCGACATCATCGATATCAATCTCACCGGCGTCTGGAACACGGTTCAGGCGGCTCTGCCTCATATGACGAGCCAGGGATCGGGCGGTTCCATCGTGCTGATCAGTTCGACCGCCGGCTTGAAGGGTCTGGCGAACGCCGCGCCTTACACCGCCTCTAAACACGGGGTCGTCGGGCTGATGAAGACACTGGCCAAGGAACTCGGCGACTACTGGATCCGGGTGAACACGGTCAATCCCACCAATGTGAACACCGACATGATCCAGAACGACCGCGTATGGGGCCTGTTCCAACCGGCTAATCCGAATCCGACGCTCGAGTCGGCCAAGGCGGCCTTCACTTCCGTCAGCGTGTTGCCGACCCCATGGGTCGAACCTGTCGATGTCAGCAATGCGGTGGTCTTCCTGGCCTCGGACGAGGCCAGGTATATCACCGGAGTCAGTCTGCCCGTCGATTCCGGATTCCTGATCAAATGAGCGCCGCATGGGAGGTTTGTGCGAGATGAGCGCGAAAGTACCGATCACCGATACACGATTTCGAGCTGTCATGGGGTCGATACCGACGCCCGTGGCGGTGGTGTCGACCTTCGACGGGGATCGGCCGCACGGAACGACAGTGAGTGCATTCATGTCGCTGTCCATCGCTCCACCGATGGTCGTGGTGTCTCTCGACCGATCCTCGGACCTGTTGCGCCACATCACCGAATCGCGACGGTTCGCCATCAACGTGCTGGCAGCGCATCAGTCGGCCATCGCGGCGGCGTTCGCGAAGAAGGGCACCGACAAAATGCAGATCAGTGATACAGCCTGGCACGTCGATTCCGGACTTCCTCGTATCGACGAGGCGAGCGGGTGGGTGGCCTGCCACGTGGCGAGCATGGTCGAAGGGGGCGACCACATCATCGTGCTCGGGCATGTCGCGGCGTTGGATCACCTGCCGGTGCCCCCGCTCGTCTACCACCAGGGCACCTTCGGATTGCACGCCCCGATGGCGGAGAACAATGGTTGAGGCAGCAACGGGATCCGGAACCCGGCAGCCGGACGGAGCACTGGCACGCGCGCTGACTGCCCTCGCCCGTGGCGAGATGGTGGTGGTCATGGACGACGCGAATCGCGAAAACGAAGCCGACCTGGTGATGGCGGCATCGGCGGCCACGGAATCCCGCGTCGCATTCATGGTCGCGCACACGACGGGAATCCTCTGCTGCCCGATGCGCGGAGATCGCCTGGACGCATTGGAACTGCCGCTCATGGTTGAGGACAACACCGACAGTCACCAGACGGCCTTCACCGTGAGCGTCGATCACGTCGAAACGTCGACCGGGGTGTCCGCGGCGGACCGCGCGCGCACGATTCGATCCCTCGGTGATCCCAGCACGCGAGGGGAGCAGCTGCGGCGGCCGGGTCATGTGTTTCCCCTGCGTTATCGCGAAGGCGGGGTGTTGCGCCGCGCCGGCCACACGGAAGCGACGATCGACCTGTTGCGGATGGCGGGAATGCCGGAGACCGGCCTGATCAGTGAACTGGTCGACCCCTCCGGTGCGATGATGCGCGGCGGCAGCGCGCGGGCGTTCGCGCAAAGGCACGGGCTGGAACTGGTGACGGTAGCCGACATCGTGCACTATCGCCGGCAGGTGCTCGGCGAGGCTCTCGTCGAGGTAGCCGGTGAATCGATGTTGCCGACCGAATTCGGGGTGTTCCGGGCTTATGCCTTCCGTAGCACGGAAACGGCGATCGAGCACTTGGTCCTGGTCCGTGGTGATCCGTCCACCGCGACGGAACCGGTGCTGGCACGGCTGCACAGCGAGTGCGCTACCGGCGACATCATGTGTTCGCTGCGCTGTGATTGCGGCTCTCAACTGCGCGACGCGCTGCGTATGATCGACGCTGAAGGCGTCGGCGTACTGGTCTACATGCGCGGTCACGAGGGCCGCGGTATCGGCCTCGGCCGGAAACTACAGGCCTATGCCCTGCAGGACACCGGGCTCGATACCGTCGATGCCAACCTCGCCCTCGGGCTACCGATCGATTCGCGTGATTACGGTGTGGGAGCGGCCATCTTGACTCATCTGGGTGTCGGCGCAGTCGACCTGATCACCAACAATCTCGCGAAATGTGCCGGATTGTCCGAGCACGGAATCACCGTGGCGAATCGGGTTGCGCTTCCGACGAAGGCCACCGAGCACAACCTGTCGTATCTGCGAACCAAACGCGATCGGCTCGGGCACTCGATCGCATGTTGACGTACGCGCACTCGTCGATTCCTACCGCCCGGGCTGTCCCGGACCGGCGTATCGAAACGTAGCCCCAAGCGAGCTCAGAGTGGAGTTCTCCGATGTCACGCCCCATCCAGTCGATTGAAATTCCCGATTCGGTCCCGGACCGTATCGCGGTCTCATGGCATCGATCCTCGGCCTGCGGTCTGCAGCGGACCAGCCGGAAAGAACTGCCTTACTCTGCTGACGGTCTGGACGACCGGCCGCTCGTGCGGGCGGCGCAGCCGGTTCTCGACCGGCTCGGGCAAGCATTGTCCGGCGCGCCGGCGAGTCTGATGCTCGCCGATGAGAACGGCTGCATCGTGGACCAGCGCATCGGCGATGTCCAGACACTGCACAAGGCTCTGCGAATATCGGGAGCGGCTCCGGGTGTCTGGTTCACCGAAGAGTTCGCGGGGACCAACGGCATCGGCACCACGTTGGAAGACGCGTCGGTCACGACCGTGCACGGAGACCAGCACTTCGTCGAATACATGCAGCACCTGTCGTGTGTCGGCGCGCCGATCCGGCATCCGATCACGAGTGCACTGCGTGGCGTGCTGGATTTGACCACGCTCGTCGGCGACTACAACCCGCTGATGGCGCCCTTGGTGCTGGAGGCGGTGAAGCATATCGAAACTCGCTTGACGCATTTCTCCAGCGCCCATGAGATCGCTCTGATGGAGGAGTTCCGGCGTGCGTCGACCAAATGCCACGGACCGGTGGTCGCGATCGCCGCGAACATCTTCTTGAGCAATACCGCCGCGACGGGGGTGATCCAGCCGTACGACCACACCGTGCTGTGGGAATTCGCGACGTCGAAGACAACGACCGGTGAGTTCGTCGCCACGATCCAGTTGGGTGCGGGGCCGTGCATGGTCACCTGCACGCCGGTGACGCCCACCCTCGGTAAGGAGCGCGGCTATGTCATGCGCCTGGACTACATCGCTGCGCCGGGTGGCGCCAGGCGGCGCAGCGCGGCCGCTACGGCGAGCGCAGTCGATCTGCCCGGCCGCAGTGCGCTGTGGCGGCGCGCTGTTGATGAACTCAGGCGGCAGGTGAACAAGCCCGAGCCGGTCGTGATCTTCGGAGAGGAAGGGCTCGGCAAGATCACGCTGGCTCGACAGGTACAGAGCATCGGTTCCGAGCGCGGCAAGACGCATGTTGTCGAATCGAGTGATTACGTGGCCGACGAAATCATCCGAACCTTGACGCAGGGGAGGGGGGTCATCCTGCGCTGCACCGGGCCAACACCCGCCGGCGAGCTGTCGGATCTGGTGAGCCGAGCGGCAATGTGTGCGGATTCCGATAAGCGGGCCGGCCGCCTGATCGTGACCGTCCGTGTGCCGGATGCGTTGGATGGGGAGCTGGAGCGGAGCCTGACTGGTACAGCCTGCTCGGTACATCTGCCGCCCGTGCGCCGCCGCCCCGAGGACCTCACCGACATCGTGCCCGCACTGCTCGGTTCGCAACCAGGAGGGCGGGGCCTGCGATGCTCGTCGAGCGCGATGCAGATGCTCATGAAGAACCGCTGGCCGGACAATGTGGCGGGATTGGAGCGGGCGCTCCGCTCCGCCTCCGCGGCCGTCCGTGGTGGGGAGATCCAGCCGGGTGATCTTCCCGATTGGCTGGTCAAGGAATCGGGCGGGCGCAGTTTGTCGACCTACGAACGGGTCGAACGTGAATTGATCATCGAAACGCTTCGCGATGTGGGTAACAATCGAACGCAGGCGGCGAGAATACTCGGAATAGGCAGAGCCACTTTGTACCGGAAGATGCGCACGTTCGGGATCCCAATCTCCGGTCGCCATACCTGACAACTTCAATCGCTGGAAAGCTGCGACCGCTGATCGGCGCGGGGTCGAGCGTGCCCTCGCATCGGTCGTCGTCTCCGGTTGTCATCCAATGTGTCGAAAAGGGGCTCCGACGCGGAGTTCGCCATCGAAGGTCGAAAGTAAATTCTCTTTATCGAAGGGGCTGTGTAGAATGCCGCGCTCAGTCATGCCCGAATGGGACGTGATACAGGTGAAGTACGGGGAGAGGAAGACGCTGCTCAGTCAAGCCTTTCCGGACTTCGCCTCGTACGGGGAACCGGACCAGGAAATCCGAGTCGACTACAATTTTTGGGTGATCCGACGTGCCGAAGAAATGCTGCTGCTCGATACAGGTTACGACATCCCGCGGGGCGATTGGCTCGACGAGTCCCAAACGATCAGTCCGCCGGAAGCTCTCGCTGTCTTGGATGTCGATCCCCTGAGGGTCTCGACTGTTATAGCGTCGCACTTCCACTACGACCATATCGGATTTCTCAACCTCTTTGCTCACGCCCGGGTGATTGCAGCACGCGCGGAATACAATCATTGGTTTGCGCTTCGCCGATCCGGCGTCGCGCTCGCGGACCATTTCGCCGCGCCCCGGGACCTCGACGAGATCGAACGAGCGCATTCCGAAGGGCGCCTGCAATTGGTTGGCGAAGGAGTAACCGAAGTCGGGCCGGGCATCAGCGTCCAGCCTGTCGGCGGCCATACTGCGGGGCAACTGATCACGCTGGTCCAGGGGAGTAGCGGGCCGATCGTTCTGACCTCCGATGCCGCGCACCTGTACGAGCAGATCCACCACGGCTGGCCCTTCTTCGCGCACTCCGATCTATCGCAGGTCAAGAGCGCCTACGAAATGATCGGCGATCTCGCGAAACGAACGGGAGCCGAGGTCATCCCCGGCCACGACAGCCGCGTCCGCAACCACTTCCCACCCTATCCGGGACCGGCGGGCACGTTCGCGACCCACTTGACACCCGGCGAAAAGGAGCATCCGAATGAATGACCACGATACGAAAATCGGCAATGTTCTCCACCCCGTCACCGATGTCGCCGCAGCGACGCGGTTCTACAGCGAATGCCTCGGTCTGACGGTAAAATTTTCCGACGGTGACCGTTATGCGGCATTGAACGCGGTATCGACCGTGCTCGCCCTGGCCGGCCCGGACGAAAATATTGCTGACGTGGCGGCGGTCTCGTTCAAAGTCTCGGATCTGAGTGCGACCGTGCAGGCAGTCCTCGATCGAGGTGGGGTCGTCGTGCGATCGGCCGAAGCCGGACCCCACGAACTACGTGCAGTCGTACGGGACCCGTGGGACAACACCTTTGTGCTTTATTCATCCCTCGATTGACTCCTCCTGGTTCGAGCACTGTCTCAACGTGATACGGATTCGAACGGGTTCGGCGGCATACGGTCTGAATCGATGCCGAAGTAGCAACCAATCCTCGGCAATCGGAGCGCCGACCCTAACTGATAGATGTCAGGCGACCGGATCGTTTATACGAAAGGGAAATTCAATGACAGCTGCCGACGAACTCGCTGTGCATTTTGCCACCGTCTCCGCCGAATCGTTGCCGGAGGCGCCGATGCACGAGATGCGCCGGCTTCTGCTGGATTACCTCGGTGTCGCGCTGTCGGGAAGTCGCACGGAATCCGGCCGTATCGCCGGCGAGGTCATGGCCGGGCTCGGGGGAGCGACCCAGGCCACCATCCTGGGGCACGGCGACAAGGTGCCTGCCGTACACGCCGCTTTCGCCAACGCCGTCTCCGAGCATTCCATCGAAATGGACGATGTCGACGACCTCGCGCTGTTCCACCACGGGCCGCCCGTCGTCTCGGCTGCTCTCGCCGTCGCGGAATGGACCGACAGCTCCGGACGCGACTTGCTGGCCGCGATGCTGTGTGGCTGCGAAATGATGAACCGCCTGAGCCTGGCCACCAACCCTGCGCTGCGTGACCGCGGCTACCACACCACGCCGGCCACCGGCGTTTTCGGTGCGACGGTCGCCGCAGCCCGCTTGCTGGGCTTGGATCACACCCAGCTCGTCAACGCGCTCGGGCTGGCCGGTGCGCAGGCTTCGGGCCTGATGGAGATGTACGGGCCATCGATGCAGAAGCGCATCAACCCCGGACCGGCCGCACGCAACGGCATTACCGCGGCCATGCTGGCGAAAGCCGGATTCACCGGCGCGGACACGATTTTCGAGGGCGAACGCGGATTCGGTAAGGCGTTCGCCGACGGGATTGACGTGAAGGTACTGCTCGAGGATCTGGGCACCACCGTCCCGGTCGCGGTCGAGTACAAGGCCTACTCCGCTGCGCGCCCGATCCACAACGCCATCGACGCGGCCCTGCGGCTTCGCGACCGAGGCGTATCCGCAGCGGACATCGAGCACCTGGTGGTGTTCCGGCACCCCGACTGGTCGGACTACCACCGGAATTTCGCACCGGCCACCTACCACGAGGCCCAAGTGAGTTTGCCGTACTCGGTGGCGGTCGCGCTGATCGACGGTGCCGCCCTGCCCGCCCAGTACACCGACGACCAAGTCCACCGCGCCGATCTCGTTTCCTTCATGAAAAAGATCAGCATCGAGACCGATCCGAGCCTCCCCCGTGGTGTCTCGTGTCGACTCGAGGCCGGCCGTAGCGACGGCGGCACCGTCGTCGCACAGATCGATGACGCGAAGGGCTCGCTGGGCAACCCGATGACCGACGCGGATCTGGAAGCCAAGTTCGCGCGGCTGGCCGGTCCGGTGCTCCCGGACGGCGCTGCGGGCAAGGTCGTCCAGGCCGTCGGCGATACCTGCACGGCTACGGAGCTGATCGCGCTGTGCGCAGTGGAGGGGGCCGACGATGCAGCGTGAGGACCGGCTCCTCGAGGGAGCGTTCGACACCCATGCACACGGGCATCCGGAGTTCACGCTCGGTATGCCGCCGCGAGTGGACAACGTCGAGTGGGCGCGTCTGGCTGCCTCGGCCGGTATGCGAGGTTTCGTCGTGAAGTCCCACATCTTCCCGACCACCAACGTGGCGCACATGCTGCGGGGGCTGGAGCCCGGCCTCGACATCGTCGGCGGGATCTCGTGCAATCCGTCCTCGGGCGGACTGAACCCGTTGACGGTGGAACTGGCCGCGCAGACCGGCGGCCGCATCGTGTGGATGCCCACCTGGTCGGCACGGCAGGAGCCACCGAAGCCAAGCATCTTCAGGGAGCGGATGAAACCCTGGATCCGCACCCTGACCACCGACCCGGATTTCGTCCCCGATCTCGGGATTCTGGCGCCCGACGGCACATTGCTTCCCGAAGTCGCGCGCATCGTCGAGCTGTGCAGGGACTACGACATGGTGCTGGCCACCGGCCATCTCCCGATTCAAGCCAGCTTGATCCTGGCCGAGGAAACCGAGGCCAAGGGCGTTCGGCTGCTGCTCACTCACCCGTTGTCGGGTTCTGTCGGCGCGACGATCGACGAGCAGCGCACAGTGGTGCGCCACGGCGGCACCATCGAACACGTCTTCATCGGCTGCATGCCGATGCACCAGCGAATGGACCCGAAACGCATCGTCGAGGCCATCGAGGCCGTGGGCCCGGAGCACTGCGTCATGGCCAGCGACGCCATCGAAGCATGGAACCCGCCGGCACCGGAGGTACTGCGGATGTTCATCGCCACCATGCTCGCTCTGGGAGTTCCGGAGGGTGCTGTGCACCGGATGACCCACGAGAACCCGGAACGGCTATTCAACCTGGACGCACGCCCGGAGGTGGACTCATGACTTCGACGGATTCTCTCGCGGCTTTCGTCGCAAACACTGCGCCGGCCGATATCCCGGCAGAGGTAGTCGACCACGCCAAACTGTGTCTGCTCGACACCCTCGGATGCGGGTTGTACGGATCCACCACTCCGCAGGCATCGATCGTGCGTGACATGCTGGCCGAGTCGGGCGCGGGTAAGGCCCTGGTACTGGGCTCCGATGTCGGCCTGGGCCCTGCGGATGCGGCACTTGCGAACGGCACCGCTGTCCACGCCTTCGAACTCGACGACCTGCATCCGCGCTCGATCGTGCATCCCGGCTCGGTAGTTGCCACCGCAGCACTCGCGGCGGCAGCACTGCGCGAAGAGACAACAGGCCGGGAGTTTCTGACGGCGATGGTCCTGGGCTACGAAGTGGCGGCACGCGTGGGCTCGACCATGGGTGCGGCGCACTTGCTCGCCGGCTGGCACCCGACGGGTACCCACGGCACCCTCGGGGCCGCGGCCGCCGCCGGCTCCGTACTCGGCCTGGACACCGACCAGCTGGCCGACGCCTTGGGCGCGGCCGGTTCGCAGTCTGCCGGCCTGATGGCCGCCCAATACGAATCCATGGTGAAGCGTTTCCACGCGGGCCGAGCCGCGCAGAGCGGACTGTATGCGGCGCTGCTCGGACAGCGCGGATACACCGGAATCCGCGACCTGTTCGGCGCCGAGTACGGCGGGTACCTGTCTACTTTCTCTCCCCGAGCCGATCCCACGCTCCTGACAAGCGGACTCGGCGACCGATGGGAGACACTCGCGGTGGGCTTCAAGCCCTATTCCACCAACGGTAGCTGCCACCCCTCGATCGACTGCTTGCGCGAGATGTACCACCAGCGCGGGGTCCACGCCGACGATGTGGAGAGCGTCACGATCTCGGTATCCACCGCGACCGTCAAACACGTGGGCTGGCCCTACCATCCCGATACCGTGACCACCGCGCAGATGAATCTGCCATACATCACCGCGGTGGTACTCACCGACGGAGAGGCATTCGTCGACCAGTTCACCCCGGAGCGCATCGCCGACCCCACTTTGGTGGCGCTGACGCGTCGTGTCCAGGTAGTCGCAGACCCGGAAATCGATGCGCTCGGTGACACGGCCCGGCACAAGACACGCCTGAGGGTGGTTCTCCGTGACGGCACCATGCTGGACGCTGCCCGTGATCACGCCCACGGCAGCTCGAAGGACCCGATGACCGTCGACGAGGTGCGCGCGAAATTCCGTCTCCTCGCCGGAACCGTATACCCCCCACATCATGTCGCAGCACTGGAACAGGCCGTCGACACCCTCGACGCCGCCTCGCGCCTGACCGATCTGCTCGAACTGTTGGGCGGCCGACATGAATGACTCGGTGCACCAACCTATTCCGCAACAACACGACGCTGCGATGAACACCCCCGCACAACGGCGGCCGGAAGGAGAAAGACGATGCTGACCTTCGATATCGCGGAAAAGCACGCGGTGATCACCGGTGGCGGCGGCGGAATAGGCAGCGCGACAGCCATCGCTATGGCCGAACTGGGCGCCACCGTCACCGTCCTGGATCGAGATCCGGCCCTCGCGCAAAACGTGGTCGACAAGATCAACGCTGCGGGAGGCAGTGCGCACGCCGCGGTCCTCGACATCTCCGATGTCGCCCAGGTACGCGCCGCGTTCGATGCACTCAACCGGCCTTGCGACATCCTGGTCAACACCGCGGGGTTGATCAAATACACATCTGTACTGGAACAGGACGAGGACAGCTTCGATCAACTCCTGGCGGTGAACCTGCGTGGAAACTTCTTCTGTCTGCAGGAGGCCGCGAAGCAGATGACCGCCGGAGAAGGCGGCGCCATCGTCAACCTCGCGTCCACCGCGGCATTCGTGGCCGCCCGCCTGCCCGCCACCGCGTACGCCATGACGAAAGCCGGTATCCGCCAACTCACCACCGCGGCGTCGACCGAACTCGCTCCTCTGGGTGTTCGAGTGAACGCCGTCGCGCCGGCGACGATCGAAACACCGTTCGTCAAGGGCACGCTCGACACTCCCGAACAGCGCACGGCCACCGCGGCCAAATCTCCACTCGGGCGGATCGGACAGCCGGCCGATGTGGTCGGAGCCATCGTGTTCCTGGCCTCCCCGCTGGCCAGCTTCATTACCGGTCACACGCTGGTCATCGACGGTGGCCGGCTCGGACGCGCGAGCTGAGGAGGCCATACCGATGCTCTACGCCACCATTGGCGCCGCACAGAAACGGGCCGACTTCCGCGCTCGCCTGTCTGGGCCGGACATTCTGCGTATGCCGGGAGCGTTCAACCCACTGAGCGCAAAGCTGATCGAAGAGAAGGGTTTCGAAGGGGTCTATGTCTCCGGCGCGGTGTTGAGTGCCGACCTTGGATTTCCCGATATCGGACTTACCAGCGTCACCGAGGTAGCTCAGCGAGGCGGCCAGATCGCAGGAATGACAGCGCTGCCGACCTTGATCGACGCCGACACCGGATTCGGTGAGCCGATGAACCTAGCCCGTACCGTGCAAATCCTCGAAGATGCGGGCCTGGCGGGGATGCACATCGAGGATCAGGTCAACCCCAAACGCTGCGGCCACCTGGACGGCAAAGACGTTGTGGACGAGACCACCGCGATCCGGCGCGTCAAAGCCGCGGTGCAGGCGCGCCGCGACGCCAATTTCCTGATCATGGCCCGCACCGACATGCGGGGCGTCGCTGACCTGCCCGCTGCGATCGACCGCGCAAAAGCACTTGTCGATGCCGGCGCCGACGCCCTGTTTCCGGAAGCGATGCGCTCCCTGGAGGAGTTCGCTGCGATCAGGGCCGCAGTGAATGTGCCGATTTTGGCGAATATGACCGAGTTCGGCAAAAGCGAGCTGTTCACCGTGCGGCAGCTCGCGAATGTCGGCGTCGATGTGGTGATCTACCCGGTTTCGCTGTTGCGGTTGGCCATGGGCGCCGCCGAGCGCGGGCTGGACACGCTGGCCGCCGAGGGCTCGCTGCAGTCGAAGGTGCCGGAAATGCAGACGCGCACGCGTCTGTACGACCTCTTGGACTACAAGAGCTACTCGGTATTCGACGACCAGGTCTTCACCTTCGACCTCGGCACGAATCAGCAGTGATTCCGGATTCGGGCGCGCCCGCAGAAGAAAAGGATTGAAAGACAATGCGATTCGAACTACAGCTCAACTCGACCCTCGGGGCGCACTCATGAACGGAACCGGCTTCGGAACCGTCGGGTTCATCGGACTGGGGGTGATGGGCGGCCCGGAATGCGCAAACATCGTCGCGAAATCCGGGGCGAAAGTAACTGTCTTCGATACCGACTCTGCAAAGATCGCCGCGCTCGTACAACGAGGCGCCCTCGCCGCGAACGCAATTCGCGACATCGCCGAATCATCGGAGGTCATTCTTCTGTCGCTGCCCGGACGACCGCAAGTCGAGGCGGTTGTCAATGGGCCAGACGGCCTAGCCGAGCAGCTGCGGCCCGGCCAGATAGTCATCGACCTCAGCACCTCGCCGGTAGAACTTACCCAAGAGCTGGGGCGTGAACTGGCTGCGCGAGGAGTGCTGTTCGTAGACGCTCCGGTGGCCAGGACACGGCAGGCCGCGGTCGAGGGAACGTTGAGCATCATGGTCGGTGCACCCACGGAGGAGGACTTCCGTCGGGTGGAGCCACTGCTGCGCTGTATGGCGACAGAAGTCACCCATTGCGGTCCGACGGGCGCGGGCGCGATGGTCAAGGTCCTCAACAACATGGTTGTCTTCGAAACAGTGGTTGCCCTGTCCGAAGCCTTCAGCGTTGCGCGGCGATCGGGGTTGGTCGCCCCGGACAGACTCTTCTCAACCTTCGCCGCCGGCTCGGCGGACAGCTTCGCCCTCCGCCATCACGGGATGAAGGCGATCCTGCCCGACGACCATGGCCTCGGGATCTTTTCCTCGCGCTACATGCTCAAAGACCTCATCTATGCGATGGAAGCCGCGACCGCCGCCGGACTCGACCTCCCCGCCGCCCGGCTCGCGAGCGGTCTGCTCCAGGCGGCGATCGAAATGGGCTACGGAGACAACTATCACACCGCCGTCGTGCGCGCGATCGACCGATCCGGAACGGAACGGGCATGACCACACCGACATACGAGGTGTACGCGGTGAAATTCGCTCAGCACCGGCGGGGCCGGCGGGCGGACTTCTTCCACGGCGCCGCCGCCGAACCGCTCAACGATTCGCTGGGTATCGACTACTTCGTCTGGCTCCTGCGCTCACCAGGGGCCGATATCGTCGTCGACGCCGGGTACACCCCGGAGGTCGCCCGCAAGCGCAATCGGCCCGACTACTTCCGGACGCCCACAGAGGCTCTCGAGCTCCTCGGCGTCGAGCTCTCGACAGTGCCTTACGTCATTCTGTCGCATCTGCATTACGACCATGCGGGCGATCTCGAGCCGTTCACGACCGCCAAAATCGTTGTGCAAGATCAAGAGTTGCAATTCTGGACCGGTCGCCACGCCCACCGCCACGAATTGCGCCGGTATGTCGAGACCGAGGACGTCGTCCGGCTTGTGCAGCTGAGCCATGCCGGACGGGTGCAATTCGTCGACGGCAGTAAGGAGATCGTCCCGGGAGTCACCGTGTATCGGCTGGGCGGGCACACCCCGGGCATGCAGGTGGTGCGGGTCGATACCGCTGATGGGCCGATCGTGCTCGCGGGCGACGCATCACACCTGCAGGACAACCTCTGCCGTGACGCGCCGACAGCGGTATTCACCGACCTGCCCATGGTCTACGAGGGTTTCGACCGGATGGTGGACCTCGCCGACGGCGACATTGGCCGCGTCATCGCAGGACACGACGACACGTTGCTCGACCGCATACCAGCGGTACCCGGCCTCGACGGCATCGCCGGCCGCGTCGCGTGACGGCGAACAGGCTAGTGCTGCAATACATTTCGAACACTCTCCACTGATTTCAACCATCAAAGGAAAGCAATGAACCGCACTGTGACAACGACGGGCTTCGCAGCGGTCAGCCTGACAATCGCCGCGCTTGCTACCGGAACTGCCAGCGCCCAGCCTGCAGAAGCTGACAACACGGTGACCGTGGAGATTCTGCCCGGGGTTCGATACACCGGAAACGCCTCTACTCAGACGGCCCGGATCACAACGGCTATCGGCAGCATGACGACCGACGCCGGTAGCTACGAAATGCAGAATATTCACGGGGACAACGTATTCGGATCCATGATGCCAGGGACGCTACCGGGTTCGTCGAACACCGCGCCGGCGCCGCCGGCGTTGGCTGTGGCCCGCGATACGTCGTCGCCGACTGCGGGACCGTCGGCCGATGTCGCGGCCGCGGGGGAGGCGGCGCCTCGCGACCGTGAGGCGGACATCAACGCGGCTGTGGGAGTTGTTGCCACGAACTTCGGCCTGGCGACCGGTGTCGGCGCCATGGCAGGCGGAGTCACAGGCGCCGCGATCGGCTGCGGCGTCGGTGCCGTCACCGGTGGGCTGGCCGCGGTACCAACCACTCTCGCTACATTGTCGCTGCCCGCTGCCGCGTTGGGATGCCTGATCGGAGCCGGCACGATCGGCGGTGTCGGAGCGGTCGTCGGCGGCGCTGTCGTCGGCGCTCCCGTTGGCATCGCCACCGCGGTGAACCAATACAACAAACTGCACGCGCAAGGCGATCTGTAGGTGAGGGCGTCTCGCACGCTGGTGTTGCTGAGGCACGGCCAGAGCGTGTGGAACGCGGAGGGACGATTCGCAGGCTGGATCGATGTCCCACTGTCGCCGCACGGCCGAGACCAAGCTCGCCGATGCGCCCGATTGCTGGCGGACGCGGATCTGCGGCCCGACATCGTGCACACGTCCGTTCTCAGTCGCGCCACGCTGACCGCGGACCTCGTTCTCGACGCGCTGAACACGCGGTGGGTTCCGGTCCGTCGCAGTTGGCGGTTGAACGAGCGCCACTATGGCGCCCTCCAAGGGCGGATCAAGGCGGAAATCCGCGCCGAGTACGGCAACCATTGTTTCGCTCGCTGGCGGCGGGCGTATGACGGGCGACCACCTGAGCTCACCGAAAACTCGACACGGTCGAGCGGTCCGGCCACGACTGGAAAGGTGATACCCCGCGCGGAGTCACTGCGCGATGTCTTCACACGGTTGTTGCCGTATTGGAAACACGCCATCGTCCCGAGGCTCGCTCCTGGAAGTACGACACTTATTGTGGCACATAGCAATTCGTTACGAGCTCTGGTCAAGCATGTGGATCGGCTCTCGGACGACGGGATCATGGCAGTGAACATTCCGACCGGGATTCCGCTGCGATACGACCTGGACGACGATCTGAATCCGATTGTCGGTCGTGGTCGATATCTGGACGCGGCGGCTGCAGCCGCCGCGATTGAAATCGTAGCTTCGGAAGGCTCCTCAGCCGAAACTCTAGGAACACATCATGAAATTGCAGAAACCGCAACGAACCAGGAATAGCCCCAGTCGAAGAACGCTCTCGTCGTCCAGACGGGCACCACGTTCCCAAGCGGGGACGGAGCCGCCGACGGCGGCAGATATCAACGCGCAGTGGGTTCGGTCCTCGCTCAGCCAGCTCGAGTTTCTCTGTGTGGCCGGGGTTGTCGACTTGGACATCGCGCCGATGATCGAATTCGCCATCCGGTGGGCTCCGTTCGGAGGGGCCTGCTCGGGTGACTTGCTGGTCGCATTCGGTACCAGCCGAGAGCGTTTCGAGGGGATGATCGGTTTCGGC
This sequence comes from Nocardia mikamii NBRC 108933, assembly GCF_001613505.1. GTDB lineage: Bacteria > Actinomycetota > Actinomycetes > Mycobacteriales > Mycobacteriaceae > Nocardia > Nocardia mikamii. Next base: position 554,596 of record NZ_BDCM01000012.1, on the reverse strand, counting down.
TTGCGTCCCCACCGGAAGGACGATCGGGAAACTCGCTGGCTGAAGCGATCCCTGCTGGAGGCACTGACTTCATCCTGGCAGTGGGAGAAAATGCCCTGGGCAGCCTCGGCCTGATGGCGACACCTACCGAGCAGTGGCTGCCGGATGGTGGCGATGTGCACGTCCGTATCTGGTTGCGTGGTATGGCTTTCGATTACCGCGCCACTATAGCCGCAGCCGAGAACCTGATCCGCGATTGGCGGCGAAGGCGTTGGTGCGCAATCGAACTCATTCGCTCCGCCGTCGGCCGCTCGTTGCCGGAAGTCCGCCTGCCGAATGAACGATTGTTTCTAGGACCGTAGCCGGGTAACGCGACGGGCATCGCCGTCATATGGTGAGAGGTGAACCTCCGGCCGCCCCGTCGGTGATGCGCGACGACGAGCTCGATCGCGTGCAGGCGGAGATCAACGATATGGTGCGTGCCGAGCGGGCTATCTCGGCGACGACGACCTTCACCTTCGACGACTCTGGCGCCAAAGGCCGCAAGTTCGTCTCCGACATGTCCCGGATCATGCTGCGCCCCTACAACGCCGCGGAACCGAGGGTGTAACCACTGTCCGTGCCGGCTGGCGGTGTCTCGATCGGTCTGTGCTCGCGACGCCGGACAAGCCGAGATCTGTAGGCACGTATTCGAATTCGTCACTGCCCGGGGATGCGGCAACGATCGGTCTTGACGTCCAGCTGGCCGTTGATGATGTTCTGGTGGATGAACACCGTGCCGTTGCAGATGTAGGCGAGGTCGCTGTCTCTGGGCTGGATGAGAGTCGCTTCCTCGACCTTCCCGCTGGTGGGCGTGCCCTGGTCGGCCTGGCAGTTCTGCCCCGTGATGGCCCTGGTTCCGTCGAGTTCCGTCACACCGAACCCTTGCTCCGCGACGTCGCAGGTGTAGACCGGCAGCGGACCGAGCGGCTCGGCTGAGGCCGTCGGCGCCCACACTGTCACCGCGGCCGCGGCGGCGAGGAAGGCGGTGGGCACAAGGGGCCGGGCACAACGAGCATCACGCATTTTCGACCTCCTGGGGTGTCGTACCGATCCGGTCGTGCCGCCACGAGGCCGGCTTCTCCCCGCGACAGCGCAAGAAACTTGCTGGACAAGCTGATCGAGCTGATCGACAGGCCGGCCGCGCTCACGCGCGGCGCCGGGCAGACAACCCGACGCGACCACGGTAGGCGCACCGCCTGCACCGGCCGACACGTCCGCTCATCCCGGCGTGTCTGGCTCCCGAACCTGTGCACCTGCAGAGTCGGACATGGTGTGGCTCGAGGCCGAACGGGTCGCTTCGGCATTGGATCGACCAGACGACGGCGAGCCGTGGAATTCCTCGCTCACTTGCCACGTCGCGTCGGTACGGGATCGTCGGATTGGATTTCGGTCGTGAGGTTTTCGAGTTTTCCGCAGGTCCTCCCGTTTCGCGGAACGCCCAGCCAGGTCCGGCCTCGCCGAGGACGGCCCTATCACCGCGGGGTCGGCGTCGCAGATCTCCGACGGCGCGGCCTCGGTGGTCGTGATGAGCGCCGCGGTGGTCGTGATGAGCAAGGAAAGGCGCAAGCGCTGGGGCTGAGCTGGATCGTCGAGATCGGGGCCGCGGGTGTGGTGGCCGGTCCCGACTCCACGCTGCGGGAGCAGCCGGCCAGCGCGATCGCGAAAGCCTGTGCGAAAGAGAGTATTTCGCCGACGGATTCGGATCTGGTGGAGATCACGACGGCGACATGCACCTTCGAACCTGGCTGGGTCCGCCAGTCGACAAGGACGTCACAAGTAGGTCATCCCCTGCGAGGCGTTGGGTCGGTCCGGATCACGGCACTCGTCCAGGGCCTATCGCGACGTCGATCGCGGCCTGACCGGGTTCGGCTGTATCGGCGCCCGCCCGCCGCGCGGCCGAGCCTCCCGCCTCTGTTCCTGGCGGAATCACGGCGTCCTCGGGGTGAGCCGTTGAGTCTGTGGATGTGGCCGAAAGTGGTGCGGCGCATCGCAGTCGACGCCGGGGTCGCGCAGTTCTCGACGCACACGACCCGGCACTTGTGCTTGACGGATCTGGCGCGGATGGGATGGGACGTCCACGCGATCGCCGCGTTCGCTGGCCAGCGGCACACCGACTCCACACTTCGGTATATCCATCTGTCCGGCCGGGATCGCCCCGTGAGGTCGGCGCAGCAGGCGCCATCCACCTGCAGATCGTCGGGTCCGCCACGGAAACCCTCACAAACTTGACATTTCAGATTCCACAGAAAGACTGGAAATCCGACACTCCCCGCCGACACGCATCGCTCAGAGGTGAGCTGTGAGAGGCTCCGAGGTGAGGATGAGGACGCTTACCGTGTTACGGATCGGACCGAATAATCGCTGGTAGCGGCGCCTGTCCGTGTAAGATTCGTCCTGCTTGGTCGAAATGAATAGTGCCGCGGCTGGAGCCGGTGGGTATTCGACCTGCCGCGTCCATGCGTAGCCCGGTTGTAGTGACAGTACGGCGGCGCATTTCGAGTGGGGCCGATCGCCGTCCGCAGTAGCCGACAAATGGATATTTCGCTGACGAGGAAAGGCTCGCATGCAGATTCCGGCCGCGCGAATCCTGTTCACCGACGATGATCGAGACGAAATCGCCCGTCGTGTCACCACCGCGCTGAGCACCGGGGCACTCACTCTCGGGCCCAACACACGAGAGTTCGAATCCGATTTCGCCGCCGCCCACAGCGCCCCCTATGCGGTCGCCGTCAGCAGCGGAACCGCCGCGCTGGAGATCATCCTGCGCAGCGTCGGCGTTGCCGGACGTGACGTCGTCGTGCCGGCGAATACCTTCGCCGCCACCGGATTTTCGGTGCTGCGCGCGGGCGGCAACCCGGTCTTCGCCGACGTCGATCGCGATACGTTCGCGCTGTCACCCGCTACCGTGGAGGCGGCGCTCGGACCCGACACGGCGGCCGTCGTGCTCGTCCATATCGGCGGATTGGTCTCGCCCGACGCGCCGGCCCTGCGGGAGCTGTGCGACGAGCGGGGGATCGTGCTCGTCGAGGATGCGGCGCATGCCCACGGCTGTAGCTACGGTGGGCGGTTCGCGGGCTCCTTCGGCGTCGCGGGTGCTTTCTCGTTCTATCCGACGAAGGTGCTGACCAGCGGCGAGGGCGGAATGATCGTGACCGCCGACGAGCGTATCCGCGACGAAGCCGTGATCTACCGAGACCAGGGCAAGGCCGGCTTCCTCGGAAACGTGCACATCCGCGAGGGGTATGCCTGGCGGATGAGTGAACTGCACGCCGCGGTCGGCCTGGTTCACCTGCGTCACCTTCCCGAATTTCTGCGGGTGCGCCAGGCCGCGGCACACCGCTACGACGCGGCGATCGACGCCATGGACGGATTCGATCGGCTCGTCATCGCTCCCGAAGCGCGCAGCAACTATTACAAGTACATCGTGTTGCCCACCGACGACATCGACCGGGCACAGTTCAAGAAGGCGGTCAAGGAACGGTTCGAGGTTGCGCTGAGCGGTGAGGTGTACGAGGCGCCGCTGCATCGGCAACCGGTGTTCGAGCGCTTCGGCGGCCGCCGGCTCGAGGTTGCCGACGATATCTGTGCCCGGCACATCTGCCTGCCGTTGCATTCGGACATGACCGATGCGGAGGTCGATCATGTGCTGGCGGCGCTTCGCGAGGTCCGTGACACACTGATGGGAGGCTGAACAAGATATGCGGATCGGAGTGACAGGCGGTTCCGGCTTCATCGGAGCCCACGTGATTCGCCGGCTCGCCGAGTCCGGACACACCGTCTACGCCCTGGATACGGTCGCCCCATCGAGTCCGGACCCCCGGGCGCGATTCCGCCGGCTGGATGTGCTCGACTCGTCCGCGGTCGTCGGCGCCTCGGCGGATCTCGAGGTGATCTTCCATTTGGCCGGCATGTCGAATGTCGATGTGGCGCATCGTGATCCGCTGCGGACGGTGCGATTGAACGTGGACGGCACCGCCAACATTCTGGACGCGGCCCGTGTCCACGGCCTGCGCCGAGTTGTCTTCGCCAGCACCGTGTGGGTGTACGGGGCCGCCTTCGACGTCTCGGGTGGGACGCGGCCGCTGACGGAGGCGGCGCCGATGGCGTCGGCCAAGGCCGGCCACATCTACACCTCGACGAAGATCGCCGCGGAGATGCTGATCCACAGCTACGCCGAGACCTACGAGGTGCCGTTCACGATTTTGCGCTACGGCGTGCCGTATGGGCCCGGCATGAGAGACGAACTCGTTTTGGCCCGATTCGTTCGCAAAGCCATCGCGGGTGAGCCGCTGACTGTGGCCGGAGACGGCAAACAATTCCGGAACTACGTTTTCGTCGAGGACCTCGCCGATGCGCATGCCCGGGTGCTCGACAACGCTGCCGAGAACCAGGTGATCGCGCTCGAAGGCAGCGAGCGGGTGAGTGTGCTCGATATGGCGGAGGCCGTACAGGCGCGTTTCCCCGGTACCCCTATCGAGCATGTTCCGGCGCGGCCGGGTGATTTCCGGGGCATCGACGTATCGAACGCCTTGGCCGAGAAGCTGATCGGGTGGCGACCCACGACCTCGTTCCAGGACGGCGTCCGGCGATACGTCGAGTGGTATCTGGCGGAGCATCCGGACACGGCCGCGGCCCGCGGGAACGGATAGCGATGTCGACTCCCTCCGCGCTGCTGCTGTCCGGCTCGCTCGGTATGGGACACGATGTGATGGCCGACGCGTGCGCGGTGTCGCTGCGCCGGCGCGGCTGGACGACCGACACCGTCGACAGCATGCGGATGATGGGGAACCGTCGAGGTGGACTCGGCGAGAAGGTGTTTCGCGGCATGCTCGCCGTGCCCGGCCTGTACGACGCCTTCCACTTCGGGCCACTGCGCTCCGGAGGCCGGCTGGCCCGGTTCATCGACGCGGCCTCCTGCCGCTACCTGGTTCCCGCCCTGGACGCGCGGCTGCGCGCCAGGCCGGTGCAGTTGCTGGTGTCGGTGTTCGCCACCGGCGCCGCCGCGGCCAGTCGGATCAAGGATCGTCATCCCGATGTGGTGAATGCGGTGTTCTGCACCGACACCTGCCCGCATCGGTTGTGGGTGCATCCCAACACCGATCTCTACCTGGTCACCTCGGCCCCGGCGGCCCGCTACATCCGGCGCTTCGAACCCGACGCGGAGATCGCGGTGGTACCGGCGCCGGTACGCCCGCAGTTCTACGCGGCGCCGCCGCAAGCCGAGGCGCGGGACGCGCTGGGTGTGCCCCGAAACGCGAAATGCGTGCTGCTCATATCGGGGGCGTGGGGTGTCGGTCCGCTGGCCGAGGCGGCCGACCTGATCGCGCGCGCAGGCGTTCACGTGCTGGTGGTCGCGGGCCGCAATGCCGGACTGGAAGCCCGGCTGCGGTCGATGGCCGCTGGCACGGAGCGGATCGTCCCCTTCGGTTTCACCGACGAGATCCCCGTGCTGATGTCCGCCGCCGACCTCGTCATCACCTCGTCGGGGGATACCTGCGCTGAGGCGAGAGTGATCGGCCGCGACTTGCTCCTGCTCGACGTCGTGCCCGGACACGGTAGAGACAACCTCCATCAGGAGCTCGTGCGCGGCGCTGCCGCGGTGACGTCCGCGCAACCGGAGGCGATCCGGCGTTGCGTTCTGGCTTGTCTGGAGCGGGTCGAACCACCGCCGACTCGAATTGCCGTCGAACCCGAGGCGTGGGAAGAGGCGTTCGGCGCCACACTGGACCGGGTCGGGCTGGGCGGCCGGGCGTCGGCGCCGTGAATCAGTCGCTGGCTTACGGGTTGCCGGCGGTGGTCGTCGCCGCCGCGTTGTACGGGTGCGCGCCGGCGATCCAGGCCACGGCGGCGCGGCGAACCGCGCACGGCGGCGGCCTGGGACTGCTGTTGCTGGCGCGGCTCGCCGTGCGGCCGCTGTGGCTGTTCGGATTGGCTTGTGAGATCGGCGGTTTCGCGGCCGAGGCATACGCGTTCTCGGTGGCGCCGGCGACTCTGGTCGCGCCCTTGCTGACCCTGGACATGCTGTTTCTCGTTGTGATTGCCCGCCGCGGTCTCGATGAACGGCTGGCGGCGGTGGGGCGCTACGGGATCGTCGCGATGGTGCTCGGCACCGGACTGATGGCGTATGCGTTCAACGACGAATCGGCACTCGGTTCGCCCGCGTCGAACGCACAGATGCTCCTGTTCCTCGTTGGCGGCCTAGCGGCCGCCGCGGCCGGGGCGGTCGCGGGAGACCTCGGTGCCAGGACCCCACGACCATGGGTCGCGGCGCTCGGGTTCGGCACCGCTGCGGGAATCGCCTACGGCATCGCAACGGTAGCGACACGCCAGGTCGGACTCACCTTCGAGGTAGACCATCCCTGGACGATGCTCGCCACGCCGACACCCTATGTGCTCGCGGTATGTTCGGTGCTCGGGATCAGCCTGCTGCAGCGCGGTCTGCAGGCGGGCGCCGCGGTCCTCACGTTTCCGGTCACCAGCTTTCTGTCCTCGTTCGTTCCCGTCGTGCTCGGTGTCACCGTGCTCGGTGACGAGATCCCCGGAGGCGGCGCGGGCGCCGCCTTCGTCCTCGCGTTGCTGGCGGTATCCGTCGGTGTGACATGTCTCGGCCGCGATCGCGCGTCGGCCGCGCGCAGGCTCGAGGCGGAGACCGGCCCGACCCCGAGGAGGGTAGGGTGAGCTGGCTGGTGACCGGTGGTGGCGGTTATATCGGATCGCACGTGGTGCGCGCGCTCCGCGCGACCGGCCGGTCCGTGGTCGTCCTCGACGATTTCTCGACCGGTCGCCGCGCCGCGATACCCGATGATGTCGCGACGGTCGCGGCGTCGGTCACCGACTTCGCGGCCATGACCGCCGCACTGCGGAACCACGAAATCACCGGAGTCGCCCACCTCGCCGGCCGGAAATCGGCAGTGGATTCGATGTCCCACCCGCTCGAGTACTACGAGCAGAACACCGGCGGAACCCGCACCTTGCTCGCCGCGATGCGCGCTACCGGCGTCGAACATCTCGTATTCTCCTCCAGCGCAGCGATATACGGATCACAGGTCGGAAACGGGTCGGTACCCGAACAGACACCGGCGCACCCGATAAACCCGTACGGGCGCAGCAAGCTCGCATGCGAGTGGATCGTCGCCGACGCCGCCGCGGCGTTCGGCGCGCTGAGCTCGACCGTACTGCGCTATTTCAACGTCGCGGGGGCGGGCGGCCCGGGGCTCGGGGATCGAAACGCGACCGGCTTGATTCCCAATGTGCTGCAAGCGATTTCGACCGGCCAGCCGCCGGTCGTCTTCGGTGCGGACTACCCGACGCCGGACGGATCCTGCGTCCGCGACTTCGTGCACGTGCTCGATGTCGCGAACGCACACGTCAGCGCTGTCGAACGGCTCGAGTGCGGTGGGACGGGGAATTCGGTGTACAACGTCGGCACCGGGCGCGGGTACTCGGTATTCGAAATTCTCGATGCCGCCCGCGCGGTGACCGGCGAGCGGTTCCGATACGAGGTCGGCGACCGGCGGCCCGGCGACCCGCCCCGCGTGATCGCCGACATCGCCAGAATCGGTCGGGAACTGGGGTGGCACGCGCAGCTGGGACTGGCGGACATGCTGGGCAGCGAATGGGAAGCGCGAAACGCCGTGCGACGCGGGCGAACGAGCGCGTGAAATCCGCTGTCGCGCAGGCGATGATCGCCGCTACCGGTGCCGTGATGCTGAACGCGCTCCCCTCGGTCACGGCGATCTCCACCGTTCGCGAGCACCTGACCCCTCGCCTGTCCGGATCCGCGGACGCCGGCACGGTCGCATTGACCTTCGACGACGGCCCGGACCCCGCGTCGACACCGGCCATCCTGGACGCGCTGGCCACCGCTCGCGTGCACGCGACGTTCTTCCTCCTCGGATCGATGCTCGAGCGGGCACCTGCGCTCGGCGCGCGGATCGTCGCGGAAGGTCACGAGGTGGCGCTGCACGGCTGGAGTCACCGCTGCCTGCTGGCGCGCGGGCCGGTGTCGACGTACCACGACATCGCGCGCGCGTACGGCCTGATCGTGGAGACGACTGGTAGCAGACCGCTGCACTACCGACCGCCTTACGGGATACTCTCGGCCGCGGCGCTGACCACGGCCCGGCGCCTGGAAATGACGCCCGTGCTGTGGACCGCGTGCGGGAAGGACTGGACGCGGACCGCAACGCCGGACACGGTGGCACGCCGAGTGATCCGCGAACTCCGCCCCGGGGGCACCATCCTGCTGCACGACTCCGACTGCACATCGGCACGCGGCTCGTGGCGCGCGACGCTAGCGGCGCTACCGCGAATTTTGACCGAGTGCGCCGAGCGTCAGCTGCTTGTCGGCTCTCTGGTGGAGCGGACCTGGAACCAGGGGTATGAGGCCGACAGCCGCGGGCGGGCCCAGTCATGGCGTTCATGAGCGGCAACCTCTGCTACCAGATCGAGCACCGGCGCTGCCGGACCGCTTCCTGCGGCGGACCGCCGACGATGCCCCCGAGACTTCTTCCGAACGCAAATTCGCTGGACCGTCGCGGTAGCCGCCGCGCAGGTCGGTGACGTGGTCGTGTGGCTGGCAGACACTGGCTACACCGGTTCCGGGCGGTTGAATCAAGAGCGAGAGGTACGCTTGAGTCGCGACAGGTTTGTGGTTGGATAGCGCCGACTCTCGACTGTCTGGCCTGGCTGAATCAACTGGGGTGGGGTACCAGCTGGGGCGGGGATGGGACGCAGGCATGTACACCTTTCGCCAGTCGGATGGTCACGGGACGACACAATGGATGACACGTCAGTTGGTGGCGGGGACACGATCTCAGCGGAGGCGTTCGGGCGATATCGGCTGTTGACGCTGCTGGGTCAGGGTGGCATGGGCCAGGTGTGGCGGGCGCATGATTCGCTGACCAACCGGGTGGTAGCGCTCAAGGTGTTGCCGGAGCGCTTTGCCGATGACGAACAGCTGCGCGAGAGGTTCCGCCGGGAGTGCCGGGCGGTGGCGCAGTTGACCGAGCCGCATGTCATCCCCATCCACGACTTCGGCGATATCGACGGTAGGCTCTATCTGAATATGCGCTTGATCGAGGGCACCGACCTGCGCAAGGTGATCACGCGAGAAGGGGCCTTGTCGCCGGGGCGGGCGGTGTCGATCATCACACAGGTGGCCGGCGCGCTACAGGCGGCCCACGATGTCGGGCTGGTACACCGCGATGTCAAACCCACCAACATCCTGCTGGGGGCCGATGAGTTCGCCTCCCTGATCGACTTCGGGATCGCCCACGCCGCCGACGACCGTACGCTGACCTCGATCGGTGAGACCATCGGCACCGTCGCCTACATGGCGCCGGAGGAGATCAGCGCGGAGGTCAAGGCCGATGCCCGAGTGGACGTGTACGCGTTGACGTGCGTGCTGTATGAGTGCCTGACCGGTCGAGCACCGTTTGCGAGCGCAGCGGGGCTGCAGGGTGTGATCGCCCATCACCTGCACACTCCGCCGCCGCGTCCCAGCACCACAACACCCGATGTACCGACTGCGTTCGATACTGTCATCGCCAAGGGCATGGCCAAAAACCCCGAGGAGCGTTACCAGACCGTGCGCGAGCTGGCGGCGGCGGCCAACGCCGCGCTGGGCGATTCCGCGGTCGGCACCGCTGGGGCTGCGCGCCGTGGGCGGCGAATCAGATTGTCGCCCAAGACCGCCGGGCTGCTCGCCGCCGCGGTCGCGGTTACGGTGGTGGCCGCCGTAGCTGTCGTCATCGGTGTTCAACGGCAATCGGGCGGCGGTGGCAGCTCGCCCCCGCCTATCAACTCGGCCTACTCGGCCCAGACTCCGCTGCCGTTCACCGGCGTCAGCTTGCCCACTGATGTGGCTGTCGACGCGGCTGGCAACGTATATGTCACCGACATGGGTAACGATCGGGTGGTGAAGTTGGCGGCGGGTGCGTCGGCGGCGACCCCGCTGCCGTTCGCCGGGCTGAGTAATCCCCAGGGGGTGGCGGCCGACACGGCAGGCAACGTTTACGTCACCGACACGAGTAACAATCGGGTGGTGAAGTTGGGAGCGGGTGCGTCGACGGCGACCCCGCTGCCGTTCACCGGGCTCAAGGATCCTCAGGGGGTGGCGGTCGATACGGCGGGAGATGTGTACGTCAGCGACCGGGGCAACGATCGGGTGGTGAGGTTGGCGGCGGGTGCGTCGACGCCGACGACGCTGCCGTTCACGGGGCTCCAAGATCCCCACGGGGTCGCGGTCGACGCTGCGCACAACGTATATGTGACCGAATTGAGTACCGAGCGGGTCGTGAGGTTGGCGGCGGGTGCGTCGACGCCGACCACGTTGCCGTTCACCGGGCTGAAGGATCCTCAGGGCGTGGCGGTCGACAAGGCGGGAGACTTGTACGTCGTCGACTGGGGTAATCAATGGGTGGTGAGGTTGGCGACGGGCGCGTCGACGCCGACCCCGCTGCCGTTCACCGGCCTGAAGAATCCCCAGGGTGTGGCAGTCGACACGGCGGGCAACGTTTATATCACCGACCTGGGCGCCGATCCGGTGGTGAAACTCCCGGTAGGCTGAGGCCTGTTCCGCGTAATTCGGTGGTGGTGTTCCACCCGGTTCTACGGAGTCGGATTGCTCGGCTTCCGGGAATGTCCCCGAGTTTGGTCGACTCGCGCGTTCGGTCTTTCAGGCCGCGAGTGCGGGCCGGTTTATCGTCTCGAACTCGATCGGAGTGAGTCGGCCGAGCCGGCGTTGCCGACGGGTGCGGTGGTAGGTCTTTTCGATCCAGACCACGATCGCCACACGGAGTTCGTCGCGGCTCGTCCACCATTGACCGACAACGCATTCACGAACTTCCGCGAGCGAAAATGACTGCCCGGATGCCGCGGGCGGGTAGTTCGTCGGCGACCCGACTCCGTGGGGCTGAAACTAGCGCAGGCGGCGCTCCTCTTCCTCGGTGAGGCGTTCGCGCTCCTTCTCGCGCTGCTCCTCTTCCTTCTCGATCTTCTCTTCACGTTCGTTCTTGTCGCTCATGGTTCTCCGATCGGCGGGCTGGTTACCTGTGCCGCAATGGTTTTCGCCGGGCTCGCTCAGCGGGCGAGGTGGGGGTTGTCCGGTCGGACCCGGCACTGGAACATGGTCTCCGCGGCGTTGTCGGGGTCCATCATCGCCTGCTCGATATCGAGGTGGGTCGCAGGCCGGACGACCGTGCCGGCACCGCATCCGAGCCAGGTGACGGTGACTCCCTGCGGGGTGCGATGTTCGGGCACGACCGTGCCCTCGCACGCCCGCTCGGGCGGAGTCACGTGGTAGGTGCGGATATCGCCGGACTCGTTGTCGACGCTGGTCACGTCGAAAGCGAAGATCGCCACGCGTTCCCCGTCGGCAGGATGCCCGGATGCCCACGGATTGTTGTCGACCCCCTCGGGATTTCCGATCGTCTTCGCGATGATGGTCGTGGAATCGTCCATGTCGCTCCTCGTGTGGAATGAGCCGTGGTTGCGGTTGCCGGCGGGAACGGATGTCACTGAGACCGTTCGATCGTGACCTTCAGGTTCTTCACGATCGGCTGATCGCTCTGGGTGCTGTAGTCGCCGATCGCGCACAGCACATTCAGCTCCGGCATGTATCCGGCGGCGCACCCGCGCGGGATGTCGTAGGGAATCGCCTTGTACCGCTGCACCGATCGGGTGCTGCCGTCGCGCGCGATGCTGGTGATGTCGACCTCGTCGAACAGTTCCAGGCCGCGCTCGCGCATGTCCTGCTCGTTCATGAACACCAGGGTGCGCAGATTCTTCACACCGCGATAGCGGTCGTTGTCGGAATAGATGGTGGTGTTCCACTGATCGTGCGAGCGAATGGTGGCCAGCGTCAGCGTGCCCGGCTCCCGTGTGAGGTCGGGCAGGTCCGCGGCGGAGAATTCCGCCCGGCCGGACGGAGTGAGGAACACCAGTTCGCGGGCCGGTTGCTTGATCCGGAAACCGAGCGGCAGCCGCACACGGCGGTTGAAGTCCTCGAAACCGACCAGAACCCGGGCCATCGTGTCCCGGATCCGGTCGTAGTCCTCGACGTAATAGTCCCAGGGCGTTGTGCTTTGCGGCAGCGCGGCTTTGGCGATACCGGCGATGATGGCCGGTTCCGACAGCAGATGACGCGAGGCCGGCTTCTTCATCCCCTTGGACAGGTGCACCATCGCCATCGAATCCTCGACAGAGGTCCGCTGCAGGCCGCCGCGCTGTTCGTCGCGTTCGGTGCGGCCCAGGCAGGGCAGGATCAGCGCGTGGGCCCCGTGCACCAGGTGGCTGCGATTGAGTTTCGTGCTGACCTGCACGGTCAGCTCGCATTTGCGCAAAGCGTCGAAGGTGTAGGCGCTGTCGGGCGCGGCGAGGGCGAAGTTGCCGCCCATCCCCACGAACACCCGCACCGCACCGGCGTGCATGGCTTCGATGGTGGCGACGGTGTCGAGCCCGTGTGCGCGGGGCGGGTCGATCTCGCACACCTCCGCGAGGCGGTCGAGGAATTCCGGTGTCGGCCGATGGTCGATGCCGCAGGTCCGGTTGCCCTGCACATTGCTGTGACCCCGGACCGGTGATGGCCCGGCGCCCTCGCGGCCCAGATTGCCGCGCAGCAGGAGCAGATTCACGATCTCGCGCACGGTGTCCACGCCGTGCTCGTGCTGGGTGATGCCCAGACACCAGCTGATGATCGACCGGTCGGCGTCGCAGTAGACGCGCGCCGCCTTGCGGATCTCCGCTTCGGTCAGCGCGGACTGCTCCTCGATCTGCGCCCACGACGTGGCCTCCACCTTCGCGCGGTAGGCGTCGAAACCGGTGGTGTAGCGCTCGATGAACTCGTGGTCGAGGGCCTTGGGATCGGTGCGGGATTCCTCGAGCACGGCCTTGGCCATACCGCGCAGGACCGCGAAGTCGCCGCCGATGCGGGTCTGCAGGTTCATGGTGCCGACGGGGGTGGCGTGGAAGGTCGCCATCGCCAGGAATTCGTGCGGAATGATGGTGCGCCGCGAACCCGCCTCGATCAGCGGGTTGATGTGCACGATCTGTGCGCCCCGCCGATCCGCCTCGGCCAGTGCGGTGAGCATGCGCGGGGCGTTGGAGGCGGCATTGACACCCATGATGAACAGCGCGTCCGTGGTCTCCCAGTCCCCGAGGTCGCAGGTACCCTTACCGGTGCCGAGTGCGGCCTGCAGCGCGCGGCCGCTGGCCTCGTGGCACATGTTGGAGCAGTCCGGCAGATTATTGGTGCCCAGTTCGCGTGCCAGGAGCTGATAGAGGAACGTGGCCTCGTTGCCGAGGCGGCCGGAGGTGTAGAACGCGGCCCGATTCGGATCGTCCAGTTCGCGCAGGGCTCGGCCGACCATCTCGAACGCCGCCGGCCAGCCGATCGGCACATAGGTGTCGGTGTCCGGGTCGTAGGTCAGCGGCTCGGTGAGCCGGCCTTGGTCCTCGAGGTCGTGATCGCTCCAGGTCGACAGTTCGCTCACGGTGTGCGCGGCGAAGAACTCGCGTCCGACGCGTTTGTGCGTCATCTCCCAGGTGACGTGCTTGATCCCGTTTTCGCAGATGTCGAGATGGATGCCCTTGATCGAATCCGGCCAGGCACAGCCGGGGCAGTCGAACCCGTCGTTCTCGTGGTTCATCTTGATGATCGCCCGGGGGCCGAGGATCGGCTCCTTCTCCTGGCCGATCATGAAATCGGTGACCGATCGGGCCGCACCCCAGCCGGCGGCCGGATGATCGTACGGATGGAACTCCGGCACCACGCGCGCGTCCTTCGGACCGCTGGGCCCGGCATCCTCGCCGGATCGGTTGGTGAAATCCATGGCCATCACAGATCCCTTCGACGAAGTGCCTGTGCCCCGTGGTGGGGTGCGCTCCGGCCATGAGTTCGAGGCCGGTCCGCGCCGGTTCTGTAAGTCTTGCCCGGAGTTCGCTGGTTGGGAACCCCTGCTGAACAGCCAGTGTGCTGACCGCTCGGCGGAACGTTGCGAGCGGTGGCGGCGTTCGACGCCGCGCTGATGGTTCGATTGTCGAATTGTACTGCTGCACAGAAGAATTGAATTGTGGAGCGAACAGTCGGAGTTTGCTGTTCCCCGGCTCGGGATGGCCCCCGGCGGCTTTCGCATGTCAGCGCCGATCCGTCTCGGGCATGCCGGGACCGGGTGGTCGGGATCGAGAACACCATTTTTGCGCCACCGGTGGCGTACACCTGCCGATATGGTCCGAGGAGCGGGCCCGGGCGAAGGAGGCGGCGATGGCAGTGACGGCGGAGGCGGATGTCGCGGCGCCGGGATGGTTTACGCAGGCCATTGCGGAACTGCCCGAACATCGCGAGGTCGACGTCGACGGGGGTGTCGTTCACCTGCGGTGCTGGGGCCGGGCGGGGACGGCCGGTGTGGTGCTGGTGCACGGCGGATCGGCGCATTCGGGCTGGTGGGACCACATCGCTCCGCTGTTGGCGGGTACGTATCGTGTGGTGGCGCTGGATTTGTCCGGTCACGGTGACAGCGCCGTGCGATCCCGGTATCCGATCGAGGGCTGGGCGGATGAGGTGATGGCCGCTGCCGAGGCCGGCGGGATAGCCGGACGGCCATACGTCATCGGGCACAGCATGGGTGGGCGAGTGAGCGCCGTGTCCGCTGCTCGGCATCGGGAATCGCTCGCGGGTCTGGTCGTCATCGATTCTCCGTTTCAGGAGCCGTCGGAAGAGTCCATCATCGCGCAGTTGCTCCACCGGCCCAAGACGTACTCGACGCGGGCTGAGATCTGTGGCCGGTTTAGAACCGTCCCGGACCAGGCGGTTGTGCTTCCTTACGTCGCACGGCACGTGGCGGAGGAATCGGTGCGAGACACCGGTGCCGGGTGGGGCTGGAAGTTCGATCCCGAGATGTTGCGCAAGCGCCTCGAAGACGGGCGTATCCCACCGCTGGGCTCACTGCGAGCCGTGGACGCATCCGTGCTCTACATCCGATGCGAACGCGGTTTGGTGACCCGGGAGCGGGCGCTGGAGATCGCGAACTTGTTCGGGCGACCCGCGACGGTGGTCGAATTGGCCGAGGCCGGTCATCACCCGATGATGGATCAACCGCTTGCGCTGGTGGCGACCTTGCGGACCGTCCTCGCCCAGTGGGATTCGCGTTCTCGACCGGAATAACGGCGCGGCCCGCTCCGTTCGACGTCTTATGCCGAAACCTTTCTCGGAAGCCGAGCGTCAAGAGTTCCTGGCGGGCAAGCACATCGGAGTGCTGTCGGTCGCGGCTACCGACGGCCGTCCGCCCGCCACCGCACCGATCTGGTACGACTACACCCCCGGCGGCAATATTCGCATCAACACCGGCGCGGCGCGACGTAAGGCCAGGCTGGTGCGGGAAGCCGGCGTGGTGACACTGACGGTGCAGCGCGAAGAGTTGCCCTATCAGTACGTCATCGTCGAGGGCACGGTCGTCGAGGCCGTCACCCCCTCGCCTCGGGAGGCGCGGGTGAGTATCGCCAGCCGCTATCTCGGTCCGGAGGAGGGCCGCGCCTTCGCGGACCGGATGGACGGCAACGACTCCGTACTGTTCACCATCCGCCCCGACCGCTGGATCAGCCAGGACTACTCGGGTGATCTCTGACAGCACTGTTCGGGCGTCCGGTCGGCGAAATAGTGTGCTCGACACGAGCAGGTCCAGTTGGTGGCGGTGGCCCGGTCGTTCCCGATCCGCCGGTGGGGCGTGAAGATCGATTCAGCATCAGCGACTGCGCACGCGCCGGGTCCAGTACGCCAGCATTCATTTACGTTTCATGCACCACTCCTGCAATGTGCGGGCAGCTGTTTGCTGGTGTCCCCGGATAGGGCGCATGGCCTGGCGTGATGGCGGCCGGTCACCCGCGGTGTGATCCGGCGGGCCTCGGGTCGAGGAATCGGGCAACGTCCGCGGCGCGCCCGAGGAACTACCATCGACGTGTGCCCGTGGATGTCACCACCACGATCGAGATCGGGCGGGATCGGCAGCAGGTCGCCGACTACGCGATGGACCCGGCCAACGCCACCGCGTGGTATCGGAACATCGACTCGGCCCGGCTGCTCACGCCCGGTCCGCTGGCGGTCGGTTCGGCCATGGCTTTCGAAGCTCGTTTCCTCGGGCGATCCCTTGCCTACACCTACACCGTCGTCGTTCTGGAGCCGGGCAGGCGGCTCGTGATGGCGTCCGCCGACGGCCCGTTTCCCATGGAGACGACATACGCGTTCGAGGACACCCCGACCGGCTCGACGATCATGACACTGCGCAATCGTGGCGAGCCCGCCGGATTCTCCGGGCTCGTCGCCCCGCTGATGGCACCGGCGATGAGGTCTGCGAACCGCAAAGATCTGCAGCAGCTGAAGGCGGTCATCGAGGCCGCGCAACCGGGGAGCTGAGAAGCGCGCACTCAAGGTCGTAGCCTCCCTCCCGCTCGGCCGCGGAGATTCGCCGGTGAGCGCCCGCTGATCGCCGCAGCTCTCGACGTCGAGGCGGTGCGCGTCGACCATGCCGGTTCGACCTCGATCCCGCAGGCCCGGTACAGAATTCGCGCGCGTCAGCGGCCGAGCATCGACTCGAACTGTTCGGGGACGCGCGCACCCTCGACTTGCGCGGCAGGGTCTGCGTCGCGAGGAGATGGCGTTACTGGCGGGGGTATCGGTCGACTACTACGTGCGCATGGAGCGAGGCAGCCTCGCCGGTGCCTCCGATGGTGTGCTCGACGCGATGGCTTCTGCGTTGCGACTCGACGAGGTGAGCGCGACCACCTGTTCCACCTCGCCCGCCGATCCGGAGCGTCCAACGGGCCGCGCCGGCGCAGGCCTGCCGTGGCGGTGCGCTCGACGTTGCAGCAGGTACTCGACGCCATCTCCGATGCGCCGGCCTGGATCTGTAACGGACGTTATGACGTGCTCGCGATGAATCGACTTGCCCGCGCGCTGTTTTCACCGGTGCTGGCCACCGCTCGGTTGCAGGAATATAGGGAGTCATGCGAGCCTGTTCATCCGTGGGGATCGGACAGCGGCTTCGCTGGCAGACGCCGGGCGTAGAGCCGCAATCGAACAAGTCTGCGTCGGCGGCAGATGCGCCTGTGGCATGGCACGACGTGCTCGGTGCCCTCGACCGCCTCGCGCCCGAAATCGCGGCAACCTGCCGCGCGCGGCAAGTCCCGTCCCCCGAGCGGTCACTGCTGACGGGGCGGGGGTGGCTTCTCGACTTCTATCCCAGTGCGCGGCTGCAGTTGCGAGTCGATTGGACTGGCGGCTGGGCGTTCATGCACCGCCCCATCCCTCGGCCCGGCGCATACCGGGCTCTTCCCGGGCATGGAGCGAAGAAGATCTCGACAAACGATGCTCGTCTGCATTGGGAGAGCCGAGTAGCCGGCGACCCCAGCGCCCGCTCGGCGTTCACAGAACCCGCTCTTCGTGAAAGTTTCCGGAATCAGCTCGCACGTCTGTCTCCGGCCGGAACGCGGTGAGCGACTTGCTGTGAAGCCGGCCGAGGCGCGCCCGTCATGGCGCAGATCATGACGAGTGCTGGCTAGGATTCGCCGGGAGGTCCGGGGGTAGGCAGGGGGCATGGGTGTCATCGACGAGGACATGCGCTCGATCGTGGACAGCGCCAAACTGGGATTCGTCGCCACGGTGTGCGCGGACGGATCACCGAACCTTTCCCCGAAGGGAACGGTGCGGGTGTACGACGACGACCATCTGGTGTTCCTGAATCAGGCATCGCCGGGCACGGTCGCCAACTTGCGGCGTGATTCCCGGCTGGAGATCAACGTCGTCGACTTCCTCAAACGCCGCGGGTACCGGTTCAAGGGCACCGCCGAATTCCATGGACCCGGCAGCCCGGTGTTCGAGTGGATTCACGACTGGTTGCTCGCCACGCAGGGACCGGGATATCCCGCGATCGAAGCGGTACTGGTAACGGTCGACCGCGCCCTGCCGGTGGACTCGCCGGCCTACCAGTTCGGGCATGCCACGGAGTCCGAGCTGCGGGCGGCCTGGGCCGAAACGTACGGGGTCCGGTAAGTCCCCAGGCCGTGACCGGCGTGCGGCGCCTCATCGGCCGAAAGGAGGCAGGCCACGATGGCCGGGATTCCGGACGTGATGTACGCGGCCTACGTGGCGGCGCTCGGCCCGGCCGATGCGATCCACTACGGGCGGTTGCCCGTACCGCAGATCGGACCCACCGATGTGCTGGTGGCCGTCCACGCGGTCACGGTCGACCCGGTGGACACGTTCGTGCGGTCGGGGGCGTATGCGACGCCGACTCCTTTCCCGTTCGTCATCGGCCGCGACCTGGTCGGAAACGTCGCGGCGGTCGGCAACGGTGTAGCTGGTCATGCGGTCGGGGACGCGGTGTGGTGCAACAGTCTGGGCCACGGTGGCCGGCAGGGCTCGTTCGCGCAGTACGCGGTTGTCCCGGTCGACCGGCTGTACCACCTGCCCGACGGGGTGGACCCGGTCCAGGCGGTCGGTGTCGCACATCCGGGCGCCACGGCATGGCTGGGGTTGTTCCGGCACGCTCGGCTCGGGCTGGGGGACGTCGTATATATCGGCGGCGGTGCCGGGAACGTCGGCGATGCCGCGGTCCGCCTGGCGCACGCGGCCGGCGCCCGGGTGATCGCGTCCGCCTCCGGGAACGGACTCGAGCGTGCCCGGGATGCGGGGGCCGCCGCGGTGGTCGACTACCGGGACCCCGATATGGTCGACCGGATCCGGGCGGCGGCGCCCCAGGGGTTGGACGTGTATTGGGACACCTCGGGCCACCACGACATCGACGTCGCGGTCGCATTGCTGGCCCGCGGGGGCCGGCTCCTGCTGACAGCGGCCGGACCACAGGCGCGGGTGCCGCTACCCGTCGACCGCGCCTACACCCACGACGTCACTGTGGCTGGGTTCGCGATCAGCAACGCCACCGTCACCGACCTGGCCGCCGCGGCGACCGTGCTCAACCAGAAGCTCGCCGACCGGACCCTGACCGCGCGAATCGCCGACACGATGCCCTTGGCGCGAGCAGCCGAAGCACACCACCGTCTCGAAAAGGGCGGCGTGCACGGGCGGCTCATCCTGATGCCCTGACCACAGACCAGACCGGCGGTCGATGCGTCGCATCGCAGGATCATCGTCGACGAGGTATCTGCCGGGGGGAAGAAGCCGTGACCGTTCGAGTGCCCGCCGGCTCGGTGCGTGGGGGTGCGGCCGGAACCTGACGGGCCGGTGTTCCCTCTGTCGGGCCGAGCCCGCGCGCCCGGTGTTGGGCATACTTGCGGTCGTGCAGATCGGGATTCTGGGTCCGGTGGAGATGCGCCGGGCCGGGGGAGTCCGGTCGCGGTGGGTGGTCCGCAGCTGCGGATGGTGCTGGCACTGTTGGCCTCGGAGGCCGGTTCGCTGGTGTCGCGGGATCGGGTGATCGACGACCTGTACGGGCGGCAACCGCCGGCCGACGCCAAACATGCGTTGCAGTCGCAGATTTCGCGCTTGCGGCGGGCGTTGCGGGCTGCCGGTGCCGAGGAGTGCCTGGAGTCGACGGCAGCCGGTTATCGCCTCGCGATCGACCCGGAAGCGGTGGATGCGCATCGATTCACCCGGTTGGCCGGCGATGCTCGCGGCGCCCTGCGCGACCGGGACCCGGCGGCCGCCGCCGCGTTGCTCGACGAAGCCGAGCGGATGTGGCGGGGCGCCGCCCTGGCCGACATCTCCGACGCCCCGTTCGCGGCCGCCGTGGCCACCCGCCTGACCGACATACGGTGGGCCGCCCGGGAGGATCGCGCCGAAGCCGCGCTGATGCTCGGTGACCATCGCGGCGCGGTCGCCGTGCTGACGGAACTGGTTGCCGCGCAACCACTCCGGGAGCGAGCGCGAGCGCTGTTGATGCGTGGGCTGTCGGGCACCGGCCGCCGTGGTGAAGCGCTCGAACTGTTCGAACAGGGCAGGCGGCTGCTGGCCGACGAACTCGGTGTCGATCCCTCGCCGGAACTCTCGCAGGCGCACGTGGACATCTTGCGGGCGGAAGCCGGGACGGCCCGGACCCGCCGCTGGCCGGCGCCACTCACCAGCTTCGTCGGACGTGACGATGAGCTGACACAGATTTCGGTGTTACTTGCCCGGTCCCGGCTGGTGACGCTGACCGGCCCCGGTGGCACCGGCAAAACGCGGCTGGCGCTGGAGGCCGGGGCGCGGGCACTGGGTGAGGTGTTCTTCGTTGACTTGTCGCCGCTGTCGGCCGGTGGGCAGATCGCCCGGGAGATCTCGGCGGTACTGGGTGGTCGCGCGGGCACCGAGCACGACGACGCGGAGGGTGAGCTGACGGCCCTGCTCGCCGAACGAACGGTGCTGATCGTGCTCGACAATTGCGAGCACCTGGTGGACGACGTGGCTCGGCTGGTGCATCGGTTGCTGCGCGACTGCCCGGGCGTCCGGGTGCTGGCCACCAGCCGGGAATCGCTGCGCCTCACCGGTGAAACGGTCCTCGTGGTCGGACAGCTGCCGGTCGCGGACGCCGAGGCGCCCCTGGCCGAACAGCTCGGCGGAGCCGCGGTACGGCTGTTCGCCGATCGGGCCGCCGCAGCGCGGCCGGGATTCACCGTCGACGCGGGCACGATCGCGCTCGTGCGGCGCATCTGTGCGCGACTGGACGGGCTGCCGCTCGCACTGGAGCTGGCCGCCGCGCGGCTGCGCACGCTGGATACCGCCGAGATCGATGCCCGGCTCGCCGACCGGTTCCGATTGCTGACGCGGGGAGACCGCACCGCCGAACCTCGGCACCGAACTCTGCAGGCAGTGGTGCAGTGGAGCTGGGAGTTGCTGGATCCCGGCGAGCGTCTGCTGGCCCGGCGCTTCGCGGTGTTCGCCGGCGCGGTCACCCCGGCCACTGCGGCGTCCGTCTGTGAACTCGACGACGCCGACGAACTGCTCTCGAGTTTGGCCGAGAAATCTCTGGTGGAGGTACGCCGGGGCCGTTACCGGATGTTGGAGACGATCCGCGCCTTCTGCCTGGCCCGGCTGGTCGAATCCGGTGAGCACGAGCAGCTGCGCGGCGCCTTTGCCCGCTACTACACGGAACTGGCCGAGCGGGCGGATCATCTGCTGCGTGGCCCGGATCAGTTGCGTTGGCTGGCGCTGCTGTCCGAGGAACACGACAATCTGCAAGCAGCGTTGCGCTGGGCCGTGAGCGCCGATCCCGCACTGGCGCAACGGCTCATCGCCGCCCAGGCATGGTATTGGTGGCTCAGCGGTCGCCCCGGCGACGCGGTCGAGCTGGCGGGTACGCTGCTGCCCCTTCTGGATCCGGACGCGAGCGTCGAGGAATACGCGCTGTGTGTGGCCGTGGCCGCGCGAGGGGAGCCGGGTCCGTCGGCGGCGGTCGGCGTGGCCGTCGCGGCGCTGTCACAGGTGGACAAGCCTTTGCGGCGACCACATCTGGTGTTTCTGCTGGCGACCGTGGGCGGGCTACCGCGCCCGGAGACCGAGCGCCTGGATCGATTGTTCGGTCCCGACCCGTGGGCGCGGGCCTTTCGCCGACTCGGAGAGGGACTGCGCCTGCTCATGTCCGGGCAACCTCGGCGCGCCGAACCCGAATTGTGTTGTGCGCTGGCGGACTTCCGCGCCGCCGGCGATCGCTGGGCGATAGCGACGACGCTGGACAAACTCGCTGTCGTCGCCGAATGGCGCGGTGAGCGCGGCGCAGCCCTCGAATCGATCGACGAGGCAGTGCTCTTGCTCGCCGAACTGGGTGTCGGCGACGAGGCCGCCGATCTGCTCAACCGCCGCGGCGACCTGCTGGCGCACAACCCGGCGCGCGCTGATGACGTCGCCGACGCCGAGGTCGCCTACCGGCGCGCGGCCGACATGGCCCGGGACGCGGGCGCGATGGATATCCATGCCAACGCGTTGCGTGGGCTCGGTGACCTGGCCCGGACCGCCGGACAGCGGGCCGAGGCGCGACGGTACTACGCCGCCGCCTTCGAGTCGCCCGACAACGGATCGGTCGGCATGGCCGAAGCCCGGGCCCGCAGCCTCATCGGAATGGGGTGGGTGGCGCTGACGGAAGGCGACATCGAGGCCGGCCTCGCGGCGCCCCGCGAGGCGTTCGCGTTGTCGCAGCGCGTCTCCCGGCCGGTGGCCGCCGAGGCCGTCGAAGCGGTGGCGGGGTTCGCGGCCGCGCTCGGCGATCCGGAACGGGGTGCGGTGTTGCTCGGCGCGGCCGAGGCGTTGCGCGGAATGTCCGCGGCCGGACGCGGTGAGGTCGCCGACATCGCCGCCCGGTGCCGCGCGGAGCTGGGTGAACACGGTTTCGGGGCCGCATACGCCCGCGGTGCCGGAGCCACAATCGAGGAGGTGGCGGCGCTGCTCGGTGACTGGCGGTGAGCCGGCGGTGAGGGCGCGGTGAGTGCCGCACCCGACGCTGTGTCCATGACAACGCAGCGATTCACCAACAAGACGGTTCTCATCTCCGGCGCCAGCGTCGCCGGGCCGGCCCTGGCCTACTGGCTGACCCGGTACGGGTTCGCCGTCACCGTCGTCGAACAGGCGCCGACGCTGCGGGAGGGTGGCTACAAGGTCGACATTCGCGGTGTGGCGATGGACGTCGTCGACCGGATGGGTGTGTCGCAGGCGGTTCGCGAGGCTTCCACCGCGATCCGGGGCGGGGCGTGGGTCGACAGCAGCGGCAAAGCTCTGGCCACGGTGGGACCCGACTTGATCGGACTGCGTTCCCCTGGCGACGACGAGGTCCTGCGCGGAGACCTGTCCAGAATTCTCTTCGACGCCACCAAGGACGAGGTCGAATACCTGTACGGTGACTCGATCGTCGAGCTGGCAGAACACGCCGAAGGAATGTGCGTTCGCTTCCGCAATGCCGCGCCACGGGTGTTCGATCTGGTGATCGGCGCCGACGGCATGCATTCGGCGGTGCGCCGGTTGGCGTTCGGCACCGAGGAGCAGTTCGCCCGGCACACCGGTATGGCGGCCTGTGTGGTCTCGGTCCCGAATTTTCTGGAACTCGACCACTGGGAGTTGATACACCCCACCCCCGGCAAGGTGGTGCAGGTGTACGCGACTCAGGCAGGTGTGGCCAAGGCGCAGTTCATCTTCCGGGTTCCCGAGCAGTTGCCCGACCGTCGCGACCGCGCCGCTCAGCAACAGGTGGTGGCCGGTGCGTTCGCCGATGCGGGCTGGCAGACACCCGCCTTGCTCGACGCCATGCCGCACTCTCCCGACTTCTACTTCGACACCGTCAGCCAGATCCACCTCGATCGCTGGTCGCGCGGGCGCGTCGCGGTGGTCGGTGACGCCGCATGGTGCCCGTCGCCGCTGTCCGGGCAGGGCACGAGCATGGCTTTGGTCGGCGCGTATGTCCTTGCCGGAGAATTGAAAGCGGCCGCCGGTGACCACACCGTCGCGTTCGATCGCTACCATGCCGTGCTGCACGACTACGTCACCGAAAATCTGAGCCTGGGCTGGAACAACGCCACCCAGATGGTCGCGGCGGATCGGCGCGCGATCCGCCTGCAGACCACCATGCTGCGGATGCTGCGGCACATGCCGTGGAAGGGTGTGGCGTTGCGACCGATCATCAAGCCGCTCGAGCGCGCCGCCAACGCCATTCGGCTCACCGACTACTGAACCCGTTCCTGCCCACCACTTTTCACCCGACAGCATTCGCGATTCATCGAGGAGTACCGCATGAATATCGTCACCGGCCCGATCTTCCAGCTGGCGTGGGTGGTCCACGACCTCGACGCCGCCGAGCGAGAATTCGGGGAGCACTACGGCGTCGAGACCTGGATGCGCATGCCCAGCATGCATTTCGGTCCCGATCAGGCGCGCTACCGGGGGGCGCCGGCCGACTATACGGTCGACACCTCCCTCGGTTACGCCGGCGGCCAGCAACTCGAACTGATCGCCCCGGTGTCGGGGGAGAACCTGTACACCGAACAACTGGCGCGCTCCGGTCCCGGACTCAATCACATCGCTTATGTCCCCGAGGATTTCGACGCATCCCTCGACCGGGCGCGCGCCCGCGGGATCGAGGTGGTCCAGCACTGCACGGTCGCCGAGCTCGGAATGGAATTCGCCTACCTGACCGGCGGACCTCTCGGCGCCCACGTCGAACTGCTGCGCCTCCCGGACGGCGCTCGGGCCCTGTTCGACAGCATGATTCCCGTGGGCTACCGCAACCCGTGGAATCGCTGATCGGCGAATCCGGGCGAGGACGCGTGGGATCGCCGGGGCGGTTTCCGCAAGTCCCGGCTTGTCCGGTGTCGGTAGCTCGGAAATGAAGCAGGCGGTCCCGGAGGACCGGTGATGTCGGTGGCTGCCGGGCCGCTCGCGGCATGGAGCGCGACCGGTGTTACGGCACGTCGTGGTGTTCGTCAGCGGTCGGTGGGCGCGCGTACATGTGGCCGTCGCGGATGCCGAATTCGATGCGGCAGGGGAAGCTCGGGACTGCGGCGTCGGCGCGGTGATGATGGGTGACGAGCATGGCCATGGCCCAGTCGCGCAGCGGCGCGGGCAGGGTGACCGTGGTTCCGTCGCGTAGTCGTAGGTGGGGTTCGCCGCCGCCGAGGGGGTCGGCGATGGTGATGCCGACGATGTCGAGAATCAGGCCGGTATCGGTCGCGGAGGCGACCACGGGTGGGTCGAGCGCGAGAACCATATCGGCAACTTAGCCGCCGATTCCGTCGCGATCACGGTGTGCGGGCTCGTGTCGGCGGCGCGTTTTCCCGGCCCGTCCTACCAGCTGTGACCAGCATCGTTGCCGACGCGAGGATGTGCGTGCACTATCGAAATCGGCCGATCAAGGATGCTCGTGCAGGACCGAGCGGGCCCGGCCGCCGGATGCGTGAAATCCCTTGGCGACTCGTCACTCTCACATCGTCGACGGTGAGCCCCGCTCCCGGCCGCGGCGCGGCTGGTGGTCCGCACCGGCCTCGGCAGACCTTGGCGGCGGTAGCAGCGAACGAAATCGTCGCGGAGAGGAGCGAATGCGATGACAGACACCCTGACCGATATCCCCACCGCACCCCTTCGGCTCGCCCGGCCCGTCCCGGTCGCGCGGGCGACGTCGGCCCGTCCGGTCCCGATGACCGGGCCCGCGGGCGAGTGGCAGGAGGCGAAGACTGTGCTCGTCACCCGCGTCGCCGGCCCGAAGCAGTTGGTGACCGTGCCGCGGCTGGTCGTCCCTATCGGGTTGGGCCAGTTGGCGTTTCGCGTTTCGTCGCAGGCTCCGGAAGCCGACGATTTGATGCGTGACGGCCGGGTGCTGGTCCAGGCCGGTGATCGGCGCGGACGTCCGGCGCTGGGATCGCACCAGCGTCAGGGCCACGCGCAGGTCGTGACCGCGGGCACGCTGGTGTCGTACGTTCAGGCCGAGATCGAGGCCAAGTATCGGTGGCGAATTCCGCTGGCGAAGTTCGGTCACCGGCTGGCGCGGGGAAACGCCCCCTACGGCGACGTCGTCGTTCTCGTCACGGTTCAGGATTCTCCGTATCGGATGCTGCCCCCGTCGCCCTGACCGACGCCTGACTCGTGTCGCCGAACGAAGCGATGCCGCCGGGGTGGCGATCGGCCCGGCGGCATCGCAACGACTTTCACGCAGCCCGTCATGCCTTCGGCCTACGCGCGGGCCGGCGCCGGGCAGGACGTCGGCCTCACCTCTCTGTTACCCGCTCCGCTACTGGCAGCAAACATTCAGCGCTCGGATTCGGGTCACAATCGTTTGCGGTGCGGAAGTGTTCGATCGACGTTTCCCTCCACGTCACCGTGGCGGCATCGAGTCGACGAACGGCATTCCTCCGTCGCGCGCCGTGGGTTTGCTGCCGCGGGTCGCTGTGAGGCGGGGAACGATCGTGGCGTCAGCGAGGTGAGGAGTTCGTGGTCCGCTCCTGGATGCGGGGGAAGGGCTGCTCGGCTTCGAGGAGGTAGGCCAGTTCGATCAGCGTGCGTTCGTCGCCGTATGCGGCCGACAGTTGCACGCCGACCGGCAAGCCGTCGGGAGTGCGGCCCAAGGGCAGCGAGATCGCCGGGGTACCGGCGATGTTGTTCAGCGGCGTATAGCTGACGTAGCGGGTGAGCCGGTCGATGAGTTCGGGGAAGGGAACGGTCGGAGCGATCTGGCCCAGCGGCGGAGTGGTGTGCGAGAGTACCGGCGACACAACGACTTCCAGCCGGGCGAACATTCGTGCGTAGGTGGCCGGGATGCCGCGCAATCGGCGCAGTGCCGCCGGTGTCCGGTGCAGGTTGCGCCGGTGATGGGCGCGCAATCCGCGCGTGAGTCCGTCGGTGGCGGCCGCGTCGAACGAGCGATCCAGGATGAGCTTGCCCGTGCTCACCGCGAGATCGGCCAGCAGCGCCCAGTATTGGACGAAATCGGCGGCGAACTGCTCGGTGACCGGGAGTGCGATCGGTTCGACGACGTGCCCGGCCTTCTCCAGCAGCGTGGCGGTGTGCTCGACCGCGGCCCGGGTGGGTGCGTCGACCTCGGCGCCGGTGACGCTGTGCATGAGCAGCCCGACTCGCAGCCGTCGTTGCGCCGGTCCTCGGACTTCGCCGATGGGGGCGAGTTTCGGGTTGCGCCAGACGTTCTCGGCCGCGGCGACGAATGCTGCGGTGTCGCGCACGGTGCGGGTGAGCACGCCCTCGGAGATCATGTGGATCGGCACGTGCCGCACCTGTTCGCCGTCGATGTGGCGGCCGCGGCTCGGCTTGAGCCCGACGAGTCCGCCGCATGCGGCGGGGATGCGGATGGATCCGCCGCCGTCGTTGGCGTGCGCGATCGGAACCACGCCCGCGGCGACGAGTGCGGCCGATCCGCCGGACGAGGCGCCGATCGAGCGGGCCAGATCCCACGGGTTGCGCGCGGGCGGTTCGGTCATGAATTCGGTGGTGGCGTTGAAGCCGAACTCCGGTAGTCGCGATTTGCCGAGCAACGTCAGCCCGGTGCCGAGGAACTGGTCGGTGTAGGCGCCGTTCTTCGCGGCGGGCCGCGCCCGGAACGCCTCGCTGCCGTGGTTGGTCGGCAAGCCCGCGACGTCGGAGTTGTCCTTGACGAAGGTCGGCACGCCGTAGAGGGCGGTCTCGGAGCGCGAGTGGTAGCGCGGGGCGTCGTAGATCGCGCAGGCGACGGCGTCGAGTTGCGGGTCGACCGCGCGCGCCCGCTCGGTGGCGGCGGCGGCGAGCTCCTGCGGGCTGACCGAGCCGTCGCGAACCAGTTCGGCGAGGGCGACCGCGTCGTGCTCGGCGAGCGCATCGTCGCGAAATGCGTGAAGAGACGTCATGGCGGCTGAGTCTAGAAGAATTTACAGACTCTGCCCAGAGGAAACTGTAAGTAGTTACAGAGATGGCCTAAGGTTGGCCGCGTGACCCCGCGCCGCCATCGTCCGAGCGCCCAGGCTCGACGCGAAGCCCTGCTCGCGGCCGCTGTCGAGGTCACCGCGGCCGTGGGCGTGGCAGGAGTGACCCATCGCGCGGTCACCGAGAAAGCGGGCTTGCCGCTCACCACGGTCGGCTACTTCTTCGACTCGATCGACGCGCTGACCGAGGAAGCGCTGCGCGTCTACACCGACGCCGACGCCGATACCCAGGTCGCGCTCGCCGAGGCGCTGGCCCAGGCGCACAGCACGCCCGACGAGATCGCCGCGGCGCTGTCGTCGGCCGCGACCCCGCGCTCGCCGGAGACGCCGGCGTTGTTCGAGGCCTATCTGCATGCCGCGCGGCACCCGGAGTTCCGCGACGCCGCCGCGCGGGCGCTGGATGCCGCCCGACGGGCCGCCGCCGCGGGCGTTCGCGCGGCCGGATCGCCGGAACCCGACACGGCCGCACCGGCGTTCACGGCCCTGGCGCACGGGCTGGCGCTGCACGAAATGGCCGTGCCGGGCGCGCTGCCGCCGGATTCGGTACACGCGGCGTTCCGCGCGTTGTTTCTGGGGTTTCTGCTCGACAACGGACATGTCGAGCTGGCTCTGCGACTGCGGCGCCAAGGGGCGGTGGACGACGATCCGGCCGACGGTGAGGGGCGATCCGCCGAACCCGGTGCCTGACAAAGGTTTCCGATCACGGGTGCGCCCCTCGGGGAGGATGCCGATTTCGCTCGACGCCGAATGCCGCCAGGTGCATACCTGACCGCGTTCGAGTTGACGGGGCGACGTCCGACGTGCGCCTCGGCGAACTGCTTCCGAGCGAATGGCCCACCCCCTCATACACCTATTGACGTCGCGGAATGCCACACCTAGCATTCCTACGCAAGCGTAGAAAACACTCTACGCGACCGTAGAATAGGAGCTGTGATGGCGACGCTGCGTGAATGGCTGTTTCTGCCCGAGGTGGAACCGCCGGAGGATTACGGCTTCTTCGGGCCCGACTCCGTCGCATGGAAGGTGTGGAGTTATCCGACGAGTTTGTCGCTCGGATTCCAGCGAGCCGTGGTGATCGAAGAGCTCGATCCGGCGCTCATCGCGGCGGTGGACAAGACCAGTGCCATCTACAGTAGGCCGCGAACTCGCTAC
The DNA here is from genome assembly GCF_001613505.1 of Nocardia mikamii NBRC 108933. GTDB lineage: Bacteria > Actinomycetota > Actinomycetes > Mycobacteriales > Mycobacteriaceae > Nocardia > Nocardia mikamii. Next base: position 526,054 of record NZ_BDCM01000012.1, on the reverse strand, counting down.
GACCGGACGCTGCGGTATTTCGCCATGGTCTTGTTCGGTGACAGCCGGTCGACGGCGAAGGCGGCCGACGTGCTCGTCAAGGTGCATTCGAAGGCGGTGGGCGTCGATCCGGTGACGGGCGGCATCTACGACGCCAACGATCCGCAGTCGCAGTTGTGGATTCATCTGACCGCATGGCATTCGATCTTGGTCACCTACGAGAAGTACGGCCCGGGGCGGCTGTCGGAGGCCGAGGAGAATCAGTTCTGGGAGGAGTGCGCTCGCGCTGCCGAGTTGCAGACGTGCGACCCCGCCGACGTACCGCGAACCCGGGAGGGTGTCCGGAAATATTTCGAGCAGATGCGGCCGCAGCTGATCGGTTCCGACATCGCGCGAAAGGCGATGCGGCACCTGCTGCGAGCCGATGTGATGCTGCCGCCGATGCCGTTCGTCTTCCGGCCGTTCTTCGCGATCGTCGCGGCCTTCTTGCGGCGCGCGACGCTGGCCACGATGCCGCGGTGGATGCGGAAGATGGCGGGCTTGCCGACCAACCCGGTGCTGGATCTGCTGATCGTTCCACCGATCAGCGCGATCGTCACCCTGATCAGCATGAACGTCTGGCTCCAGATCGTGCTCCTGCGGTTCTTGTCGCCGATGACGGTCGATGTGGCGGCGCCCGTGTTGATGAAGGTCCCTCCGGTCACGCCGATGACGACGACTCCCCGGGAGGCGCAGAGACACTATGGGTATGCCATTCCCAGTGAGGCGCATCATGATCTGCGCGCCAAGCAGCGCAACCGGGTGTTGAACAAAGGGCTGGCACCCGGCGACGAGGGGCTCATCGAATCCGAACCCATCCTCGGCCGGATGGCCTGAAGGCGGGGGGAGTAAAGCGTGTTGAAAGAATTTCTCGATCGGCAACTGAGTTTCCGTCAGATGCTGTATCTCGCGATCATGGCAGCTGTCGTGGTCGGCATTCCGTACTTCGGCATCGGACTGATCTGGCTGTGGACACATCACGATCATCTGGGTGAGCTGCACGGGTTCGACGAACTCTTTTCCGTGATCGGAGAAATAATCGCGTGGCCGCCGTTGGTGATTTCTGATATCAGCCTGAGGTGACCAGAGGAAACGGCTCGAGATATGAATAGCCCGGTGGCACTGTGCCGCCGGGCCGTTCGAGTGTTGCGTGGTCGTCAGGGTTGCAGGGCGGGGGAGTCGAGTTTGTCGATCAGCCAACGGTTTCCGCTCTTCCGCAGGGTCAGTGTGAGGGCGAGCTGTCCGCGGCGGGGTTGGCCCTGGGTGCCGACGCTCGTGATCGATTGGTCGATGATGACGATCGCCTCGGCGGTGGTGTCGGTGGTGGATCCGATCGCACAGTGGACGGTTCCCGCTGTCGCGACCACGTGGCCCTGGGTGAGGACGTCGCGGAGATCTTTGCTGGTGGCGGCGAATTCCTTTTTCCACTCACCGGTGGCGTGGTCGAGCACGGCGGCGAAGTACGCATCGATCGTCGTGGAGTCGTAGGTGGCCAGGATGGGGCCGAAAGCGCACGCCGCCCGGTGTGCCTGATCGCGGGCTTCGGCGTGGGCATCGGCATGTTCGTATTTCGTGCCGAATACCACCGCGCAGGCCACGGCCGCGACGGCGCCCGTGACCGAGAGGGTGGATGCGCTGCGGCGCAACCACTTTCCGCGGCGCCCGGCAGCGGTGGATTCGCTCTCCGCGGGTTCTGTGGGGGTGGTCGTCTGCTCGGAGTCCGAGGTCATCGTTGGTCCTTCGTGTGATGGGGTGTCCTGCTCATTTCGGCAGCAGGGGCGGAGTCTGTGCGTCGGGGTCGGCGCCCGGCGGCGCCGCGGTGGCCCCGGCATCCGGGCGCGGGGCGTTGGCGCTGCCGCGGATCTGCATGCCGGGATCGGTGGTGACGCAGTAGTTGTAGAGGCGGACCCTGCCGTCGCTGAGCCGCACCGGAGACACGGGGATGCTGTCGTATTCACACGTGGGACGGGGCCAGATGTCCATCAATGTGTGAAAGGCGTTGTCGTGCACGGGGATACCCATGGCGCCCGTGCCGGCCCGCAGCGCCGGGAAAAGTGCTCGCAGGGCGGGGGTGCGCAGCCGGGCGGCGCGGGTGATGGCGAGGAAGTTGGTGACCAGGTTGGTGACGGGGTCGGTGGTCTCGGCGACCACCCCGCCCAGGGTCGCGAGCCGGCCGGGCCCGACGTCGAGCAGTCGCTTCAGTTCGTCGTCGGCGTCGCTGAATTGCCTGAACAGTTCGCTCGAACCCGCGACGAGTGTGGCCAGGTCGGGTTGGGCGTGCGAGGTGGTCTCGGCGATCACCTCGAGATGTTCGATCAGGCTGCGGGTCTGGGGCAGCAGGTCGGTCAGGCCGGCCATGGCGTGACTGAGACCGCTGATCACCGCGCGGAGCCGGTCGGGGCCGCCGGCGAGGGCCTTGTCGAGTTCGCCGACGATGCCGTCGAGGCGCTGCGGATTGAGTCCCGAGACGAATGCGCTGGTGTTGCCCAGGAATTCGTTGATCGTGACCGGTGTCGAGGTGGCGGTGACGTCGACGACCGCGCCGTCGCGCAGGTAGGGCGCGCCGTCGGTAACGGGCCGGAAGTCGAGGTACTGCTCTCCCGCCGCCGACAGCCGTGCCACCGCCACCGTACCGCCGGCGGGAATGCGGACCGAGGAATCGATGTCGGCGAGGGCGACGACCCCGGCTCCGGCCGGTTCGACGGCGTGGACGGTGCCGACCCGTACCCCACGGAAGGTGACGTCGTTGCGGGGCAACAGACCTCCGGACTCGGCCAGTTGCACCCGCACGGTGTAGCCCTGACGCAGCGGGTTGGCGCCGACCACGCCCACGGCGAGATATCCGGTGCCGGCCATCAGCAGCGCGATCAGCCCGGCGGTGGAGAAGGCCACGGTGTGGCGGCGGGCCCACTGCGCGAGGCGCACGAGAATCCAGGCACCCAGGTCGAGCAGTTCGTCGAGATCGCAGACTGCGCGGATCGCCGCGTTCGTGACCCGCGTACGCACCGAGGGCTTCATCGAGGGCCTCCCTGCAGCCGGCCGAGCACGCGTTGCAGAACCTGAGCGAGACTGCCGGCGAATGCGCCCAGATCGGATCCGTCGGGCAGCTTGCTGCCCTGCGGATCGGTGAGCGCACCGAGATCCAGATACGACACGGTGGCTCCGACCGCGAGCGCGTTGCCGCGGGTGGAGCCGAGCAGGCCGGGCTGGATCGCATGGAGGCGGTCCAGGGCACCGGCGAGATTGTCGCCCATGCCGGTGAAGCCGTCCATCAGTCGTTGCACGCTGTCGAACAGATTCACGAAACGTGGTCCCGTGGTCGAGGTGAAGTCGCCGAGCGCGGCCATGGTCGTCGATACCTTCGCGGTGAGATCGGTTATGGCGCGGTTGTTTTCGGCGATCACCCCGATCAGCGGCGGGAAGGTGTCGGCGGTCTGTCCGAGCTCGGTCTTCCGCTGCGCCAGGGTGGTGGTGAGGCCGTCGAGTCCTCGGAGCACGCTGTCGATCTGGCCGGTGCGCTGATCCAAGGCGGTCAGCGTCGCCGTCAATTCGGTGAGCAGGTGCGCCAGTTGCGGGCCGCGGCCGGCGAACATGGAGTTCATCTCGCTGGTGATGCGGGCGACCTGTTCGAGAGCGCCGCCGCCGAGCAACATCGAGACCGCGGTCATCAGTTCCTCGACCGACGCGCCGGCCGAGGTGTGCGCGCGATCGATGGTGTCGCCGTTGTGCAGCATCACCGCGCCGGGCTGTTGCTCCGGCAGGATGACCGCGACGAAGATGTCACCCAGTGGCGTGGGCTGGCGCAATTCGGCTCGGGTGCCACGCGGCAACTGGATGTCGGCGCGGATGTCGAGGTCCACGGCGGCCAGGAAGTCGGTGGTATCGATGTGGGTGACCACCCCGATATCGGAGCCGCCGATCCGCACTCGTGCCCGTTCGGGCAGGTTGAGGGCGTCGCCGAAGATCGCACGCAGGTGGTAGGTGGGCCCGTCGACCCCGGGTTTCGGTAAGGGGACGTTGTCGACGGTGACCGCGCACCCGCTGATCGACACTGTCGCGGTGGCGGCGGCCAGGAGGCGGGCGGTGCGGGCCCTCATCGGGTCAGCCCCAGCAGCGCGCCGGCCAAGCCGAGGTCCGGTCCGAAGTCGGTGAGTTTGCCGGTGCGGCAGCCGTCGGCGCGCAGCTGTACGCGTTCGCACAGCAGCGACAGGGCTTCACCGTCGAACAGGGATTTGTCGGTGAGCAGATGCAGCCGGACCGAACCGGTCTGCACGCTCATGGCTTCGGCGAAGTTCTGGAAGAACAGCGGCGCCACATCGGTGATTTCGATGAGATCTGTTCCGTGGCCGCGCATGTGGGTGGTGATGGTGGTCAGCCGGTTGAGCGCGTCGATGAGTGGCTGCCGATTCTCGGCCACCACGGAGCTGGTGTTCGCGACGAAATCGTCGAGCTGGGTGAGAACGGCGCGCAGGCCGGGCGCTTGATCCTTCATGAGTGTCACCAGCTCGGTGAGGCGGGCGCTGAATTCGCGCACGGTCCGGTCGTTGTCGGCGACGACCTGAGTGAGGTCGTTGAGCCGGATGACGGCATCGGAGATCTGGTCCTTGTTCGCGAGGGTGGTCCGGAAGGCCTTCGACAGGGCATCGAGGGTCTCGCGGATGCGATCGCCGTTACCGTCGAGCAAGGGGAACAGCACCCTGCTCGCCATCGGCCCGCCCGTATTGTCCCCGGCCAGGGATTTGCCGAGGTCGTCGAAGGTGCGCAGGATGCGGTCGAGTTCCACCGGTGTGCGGGTGTGCTCGAGCGGAATGTGGGCGCCGTCGCGGAGGGTGGGTCCGCGCCCCGGGTAGGCAGGTGTCAGCTCGATGTGGCGGTTGGTGATCAATTGTGGTGAGACCAGTGCGGCGATGGCGTCGGCCGGAATCGTCACGCCGTCGTCGACGGTCATCGCGACCTCCACGTAGTGTCCGCGCGGGATGACCGAATCGACTTGGCCGACAGGGAGTCCGAGCACCGAGACCTCGTTGCCGGGGTAGAGTCCGGCGACGTTGTCGAAGTCTGCGGTCAGGTGAATTTGCCTGCCCAGCAGCCGATTCGGCGTCGACGTCAGACTGTGCGGGAGGGCGCATCCGGCCAGCATCAGCGTGACGGCACTGACGATGGCTACGCGCACGATGGTCGTGATTCGCATCAGCGACACCCCGCGACGGCCTGGGTGGCGCACAGCCAGTTGTCGGGGAACAGCCCCCAGGGGAGGTAGACCTCGCCGTACGGCCCGTTGCCGAAGGTGTTGTTGACCTGCCGTAACGCTACGGGCATCGTTTGATAGAGACGGTCGAGGTTGTCTCGGTTCTGCTGCAGGCCTTGCGACATGGTGTCGAGGCTGCGGATCAGCGGGCCGAGTTGTCCGTTGTTGCCGTCGCCGATCTGCTGCAGGCTTTTCGATATCGTGGCGATGTTGTCGAGGAGGCTTTTCACCAGGTCTTGACGCTGTGCCACCGCGTCCCCGATCGCTCGGCCCCGGGTGAGCAGCAGCAGTACGCCGTTGCGGTTCTCATCGACCAAGGTGGCGACAGAGTCGATGTTCTTCAGTAGTGTGTCGACTTCGTCGCGGCGGTCGCTGATCACCCCGGCCAGCACACCGACCGAGTCGAGGGCAGCGGCGGTGAGCTGTGGCGAGTCCCCCATCTGACGGGCCACGGCGTCGAGGGAGGCCCGCAGGGCCGCGGGGTCGAGTTTCTCGAGGTGTTCGAAGGAATTCGTGTATTTCGGGTCGTTGACGACCTTGTCCAGATTATAGGGAACTTCGGTGTGGTCGAGTCGAATCACATTGCCGGGCAATCCCTTTCCGTTGCCGGGGTGAAGTTCGACGTGCATCTTGCCGAGAATCGTGCTCATCTTGATCGCGGCGGTGGCGTCGGGGCCCAGACGGACCTCGGGTCGTATCTTCAGTTCGGCGACGATGCGATCACCGGCCAGGTGTGCGGAGGCGACGGTGCCGACGTCGATCCCGGCCACGTCCACGCTGTTGCCCGGCCGCAGTCCCGCGGCCTGTGCGAACTCGGCGCGCACGGTCCGGTGGCCGAGGTCGAGGCCGGTGACGAAGACGACGCCGGACACGAGCGCGATCACCGCGGTCCCGGCGCCGATGCCGAGCCAGAAGTGCCGGTTCTGCCGGTAGGACGGGATCGCGTCCCACATCTCGGGGAGAGTGGGGAGTTGGAATCGGTCCAGCAGCCAGTTGATTCTGCGGAACCGGTTGAGGAATCGGTGCACTATCGACACACCTCCGAGTGCGAGTTGCCGCCGACCTGGGAGAACAACCCCGGAGGGAACAACACGCCCCACAGGGAGACGTCCAAGCCGCAGACGTAGGAGTTGATGTAGGTACCGTTACCGCTGATCCGAGCCAGTCCGGCCAGCAGCAGTGGCAGTTCGACCGCGGCGCGGTCGAGTCGGGAACCGTTGGCCAGCAACAGATTCACCCCCGAGGTGGCCGACTGCTGCGCGTGCGCGATACCGGGTTCGATCGCGCCGATGAGACCGCTGAGCTGCCCGGTCGCTCCGGCGGCACGGTCGACGGCCCCTTTGAGGGTTTCGCCTTCTTCGTACAGCCCGGTGACGAGCGTGCGCGCCTGAGTGATCAGCGTTTCCAGCTCCGATGCGCGGTTGGCGAGTCCGGCGACGACGCCGCTGAGGTTGGTGACGACCCGGCCCAGGATCTCGTCGCGGTCGCGGAACGTATTCGCCAGCCCCGCTGCCCGGGTGATCAGAGCGCTGAGTGAGACGCCGTCGCCCTGCAGCGCTTGGACGAGAGTCTGCGACAGCGAATTGACCTCATCGGGTTGCAGCACGCTGAACAACGGCTCGAATCCGGACAGGACCGTCGATACGTCGAAGGACGATTCGGTGTGTTCGATCGGAATCGAGCCTCCCGGTGGTAGCGGCTCGGCCGGGCCGGAGCCCGGCGCCAGGGCGATGTAGCGCTGTCCGATGAGGTTCTGATATCGGATCAGTGCCTTGGTCGTGGTGAACAGGTGCTGGCGGGAACGGATGCGGAATCCGACGCGGGCGCGCTGATCATCGAGTTCGATGGAGTCGACGCGCCCCACACGAACCCCGGCCATCCGCACGTCGTCACCCACGCGCAGTCCGAGAACGTCGCCGAAAGTCGCCTGGTAGCGGTTGGTGTCGCCGGACACCGACCGTTGCAAGGTGGAATAGACCGTCCAGCTCGCGACCAGCGCGAGGACGACGAAGACCGTGAAGCCGAGTGCGGCTGTGCGAGTGGTGATCATGTCAACGTCCGCCGTTCGAGAGTGGTGAGGTGCGCACTGTGACAGTGCCGTCGGCGAGCACCGGTCGCAGCAGCAACAGCTGGGCGGGGTTCGGCTCGCGCCCGAGGAGGGCGGTGATCGCCGCGTTCCCGGTATAGGAGGCAGGAGCTGCGGCACCGGGCGTCGTCGGTGCCGGCGGCCCCTCCGCCGCCGGGCCTGCGGGTGCGGTGAGACCGGGGATGGGCGGTAGCCCCGGAAGCCAGGGCAGAGGCGGCCCGGCCGGGGTGTTCGTTCCGGGAACTGCCGGGCCGATCCGCCCCGGCAGCAGCGGAGGCGGAAACTCCTGTGGCGCAGGAGAGTCGGGTACCGCGTCGCATCGGGGACCGACGAGCTGCCCGTAGTGTGGGCAGTCGGCGGCGGTATAGGGGCGAAACGGTGTGAAGGTCACGTCGATGGCCCATCGCATCTGCTGATGTGGTCCCCAGGTGAAGATGGTGGCGTAGGCGCTCAGCGCCTGATTCAGATTCGCGACCGAGGCGCCGATCGCATCCGGATCGGCGGCCACGGCGCCGAAGACGTCGTCGAGCCCGGATACCAATTCCTTTCCGGCGTCGGGGTTTCGGGCGAACAGCCCGTTGGTGGCCGCCACGGCAGACCCGGCGTCGGTGAGAAGGGCGACCAGTTTCGCTCGCCGTTCGGTGAAGGTGCGCGCCGCGGTCACCGAGTCGCCGAGCGCCTCGATCAGCTCCGGTGCCGAGCGGTTCACCGCCGTCGCGGCGGCACCGAGGTTCCCCAGCATGTCTCCGATACCCGGGATCGCTCGCACCTGTGTGGTCCAGGTGTCGAGTCGTTCGATGGTCGAGCCGGGGACACGGGCGCCGGCATCCAGCGCGTCGGCGAGGGCCCCCAGGACGCGAGCCAACCTCTGCGGCTGGATCGCTTCCAGGACGGTGCGCAGTGTGGTCAACGTGGCCTGTAGCTGGGCGGTGGCAGCGCTGGTGTCCTGGCGGATCGTCGTGCCGGTGCGCAGACCGTCGCGGCCCGGCCCGTTGTCGACCAGCTCGAGAGCGGTGACGCCGAACAGGTTCGCCGGAACCACCCGTGCGGTCACGGTCGCTGGAATCCGCTGCGCCACCGACGGTTTCAGGCGCAGTCGAACCAGCTGGCGCTGCCCCTCGGCGGCGATGTCCACATCGGCGACGGAGCCCACGATCATGCCGCGGAACTTCACATCGGCGTGTGGTGGCATACCGTCGCCCGTGCTCGTCATCTCGGCGGTGACGGCGACCGTGTCGGCGAATGCGCCGGTATAGCGCAGGCCCAGCAGATATATCCCCGCGGCCAGGGCGCCGACCATGGTGACGCCGATGACGCCCAGTCGCAGGGCGCCGGGGCCGCGGCCACTCGGATCGATGATCATCGCGACTCCTAGCCCGAGATCCGGATACCGGGGTCGATACCCCAGATCGCCAAGGTGAGAAGAAGATTGGCGAAGACGACCACGATGATGGTCATCTTGATCGCGCGACCGGCCGCCACGCCCACCCCCTCGGGCCCGCCCGCGGCGACGAAACCGTAGTAGCACTGGATGAAGGAGGCGATCACCACGAACACGACGATTTTCAGCACCGAGTAGACGATGTCGACCGGGTCGAGGAACTGATGGAAGTAGTGGTCGTAGGTGCCCAGAGTTGTTCCGCCCAGAAGCAATACGGCCAGCCTGGTGCTCACGTAGGCGATCGCCAGGCCGACGGTGTAGAGCGGAACGACGGCGACCGCCGCGGCCAGCATCCGAGTGGTGATCAGATACGGAAGCGGCCGAATCGCAATCGATTCCAGTGCGTCGATCTCCTCCGAGATCCGCATGGAGCCGAGTTGTGCGGTGAATCGGCAGCCGGCTTGGGCGCCGAATGCGATCGTCGCCAGCAGCGGTGCCAGTTCGCGGGTGGTCGCGAAGCCGGATATCGCACCGGTGAGCGGGCTCATCGTCAGCAGATCGAGCGCGCTGTGGGCCTCCATGCCGACGGTGATGCCGCCGAATCCGCACAGGATCACGATCACGCCCACCGTGCCGCCGCCCACCACCAGAGAACCGTTTCCCCACGTCACATCCGTGATGAGGCGCAGCAACTCTTTTCGGTAGTGACGCAGCACGAACGGAACGGCGGTCAGCGCCTCGGCGAAGACCAGCCCCTGGTGACCGAGGCGGACATGCAGGCCGACGGGAATGCGCACCGCGACCCCGGCCCGGCGGAGCGGACGTAGCAGCGGGGGGACGTAGGTGGCCATCTCACAGCACTTTCGAGGGGGAGAGGGTGTTGTAGATCTGGGTGATGAGGATGTTGATGCCGAACAGGACGATGGCGGAGTTCACCACCGCCGAGTTCACGGCGTCGGCGACTCCGGCCGGTCCGCCACGGGTATGTAATCCGGTGTCGCAGGCGATGATTGCCGCCAGCGCACCGAAGATCGCGGCCTTGAGCATGGCCACCACCAGATCGGTGGCGACCGCGAACGAGGCGAAGGTGCGGATATAGGAGCCGGGTGTGCCCGCCTGCATGTAGACGTTGAAGGCGTAACCGGTTGCGAAACCGACGAAGACCACCAACCCGCACAACAGGGTGCTGACGAGGACGGCCGCGGCGAGCCGGGGAGCGACCAGGCGCCGGATCGGGTCGACGCCCATCACCGTCATGGCGTCGATTTCCTCCCGGATCGTGCGGGAACCGAGATCGGCGCAGATGGCGGACCCGACGGCGCCCGCGATCATCAGCGAGGTCACCAGGGGAGCGCCCTGGCGAATGATGCCCAGCCCGTTCACCGCGCCGATGAACGTCGTGGCGCCGACCTGGCTCACCAGCGATCCGACCTGGATCGAGACGACCACCGCGATCGGCACCGCGACCAGCAGTGTCGGGGTGGCCGACACACTCGCCATGAAGGCGCACTGTTTGATGAACTCCTGCCACGGAAATCGCCGCCGGAACACCGCGGTGACCAGCTCGAGCGTCGCGCGCCCCGTCATCGAGACCTGGCGGCCCGCGGTCTCCACCGAGCGCTGCGGATGGTCACGCCAGTAGCCGACGCCGAATCCGATGACGCGTCGACGGTCGGAAGCCGCCGCTGCTCCGCCCGAACGCACCCTCCCGTGCGTGCCCTGCGCTGACATCTGCACCCCTTCATCGGTCCATCGACGACACGCCTCGCTACCAGCGCGTAGCCAAGGGTTAAGTACGCTTGAGTAGAGTTATTTCTACGGCTGCGTAGTAATGAGGAGAGACGTTAGCAAGGGGGTTCGCGACCGCGCTGGCGTTTGAGAGGATTCGTGGGTGGCTATCGAAGAGAAACTCCCCGGTGTGTGGCAGGTCTCCCCCCGGCGGCCCGGGGGGAAGACCGGTAGACGCAACGGTCCGCGGCTCCCGCTGCCCGAGCGCCGGGAGCAGTTGCTCGATGCCGCATTCCAGGTGGTCGGCCGGGACGGGCTGTCCGGCCTCACGATGCAGGCGGTAGCCAAGCAGGCCGGTGTCGCCAAGCCGGTGCTCTACGCGGTGTATCCCACCGCACCCGAACTCGTCGCCGGCCTTCTGCATCGCGAGCACGCGCGTGGTATCCGCCAGGTGATGGACACGTTGCCCGACAACCTTCGCGAGATCGACCCCGATACGGCCTACGCCGATTCGGTCATGGCCTTCTTGCGTGCGGTGCAATCGGACCCGGTGCGCTGGCGGCTGATCCTGACCCACGCGGACGGAGCGCCCGCCGACTACACCGAACTGTTGTCGGCTGCGCGCGAGAAGATCGTCGAGCGGCTGATCCAGCTCCTCGAAGCCGGGATCGAGCTGCGCGGAGGGCCCGCCAACGCCGACCCCGAACTCGTCGGTTACGTCATGCTCGGATTCATCGAAACCCTCGGCCGCATGGTCATTTCCGATCCCGACCGATTCCCGCCGGAACGACTACAGACCACCGTGCGTGCACTCGCCCGCACGTTGCCCAAAGGTCCCTGACCCGACGTCTCGCACCGACGACGCCTCCGGGGCGCCGGGTGGGCTCAGTGAGTGCGTGGGCCGAGGGTGAGTCCGAGTAGTGCGGCGACGATGCCGGTGCAGGTGTCGACGAGCCGGTCACGCTCGATGGTGAGGTGCCCGTCGGACCATTCCAGGTACACCGACGTCAACGCTCCGGCCAGCGCGGTGCCGATGGTGGCGAGCGCGGCATCACTGCTGGCGAACAGATCCCCGGCGCCCTCGCCCAGCAGCGGGGCCAGAGCCCGGATCACCGCCGGGGTGCGGCGGGTGATGTGCGCCCGTAAATCGTCGTCGGCCAACGGTTCACGCAGCAGCACCCGCGCCCGCCGCGGGTCCTCGTCGAAGAAATCGGCGCAGGTGTGCAGCGCCGACCGTATCGCCGCATACGGGTCGGGGCCCGCGGCGATCACCGACAGCCGTTCGCGCAACGCCGCTTCCACCCGGTCGTAGACGGCGAGGACCAGCGCTTCGCGGCCTTCGAAACTTTCGTAGAAATAGCGCGGGCTCAGATTCGCCCGTCGCGTCACCGCTCGCATCGTGACCGCCCCGGCTCCCGCTGTCCCGAGCAGGTCGAAAGCGCAATCCAGCAACAGCTCACGGCGTTCGCCGGAACGGTCCTGCAGCGTCTGGCCTCGCCAGAGTTTGGGTGCGGTGCTCACGCGATCATCCTCGCATCCCGTCCGCACACCGCATTGACATCACCTGATTCTACATGAATCATGTGATTCACATTGAGGCGCGCAGCTCCGGCATCGTGGCCGGTCGCGCCGATCGTGTGAAGGGGTCACTCATGTTCGACGAAGAACAGTTCCAGCAGGCGCTGCGGCAGCCTCGGTTGTCGAAACCGGTACCGGAATTCCTGAATTCCAATCGCGCCGTACCGATCCGGGCCATCCCCGAAGCCGAACTGCAGGCCGGCACCCTCGAGTGGTTCGGCGAGTTCGAACGCAAACTCGAGCTCTACGGCAAACTCGGTGCCGATCTGAGCTGGGTCATGGAATGGGCCAAGAAGTACTGGTGGAGCTTTCTGGTCCGGGATATGAGCCTCAACCACGAGCTCTACGCACCCGACATCCGCTACACCGACGTCACGACGTTCGGGCGCACCATCGTCGGCATCGACGAATTCGTGAAATACAACTTCGCCTTCTTCGACGCCATCCCGGACTGGCGCTACGACCCGCTGCCGAACCAGGTGTATCTGGACGTGACGCCGGAAGGCATGGTGCGCACCGTGATCCGCTACATCGGCAGCGGACACTGGACCGGCCCGCTGCGCCTATACCCCTACGACGAGTCCGCGCCCGTGATCTACGGCAACGGACGCTTCATCCAGTGCCCGGCGGTCGACCGCTACCACTTCAACGCCGACGGACTCATGGAAGAAGGCGAAACCCTGTACGACTTCCTCGACGCCACTCAGCGCGGCGGCGTTCTGCCCCGCGACGACAGCTGGCAGTTCCGCGCACTCATGGCAGCCTCCAAACTCCCCGCACTCCTGGCCCGGATCGGGGCAGCGCGGTAGCGGGTGGCGCCTTCCATGACGAGCGCCGTGAGACCTATCTGTCTACTGATATATGCGCATCTATTTATTAGAGTCGGCGAGTAGGTGGCATGTCACGCAGCCTGATCCGGGCCTCCGCACCGGACCGCGGGAAGGTAGCCGCGGAATTCGAGTAGCGGTCTACTCGGGTCGGCCGGCCCGTCGGTCCATACGCTGACAGCAACGTAGAAAGTTGATCGCTCGGCGTGGCTCGAACGGATGAAAGTAACGACGTCACCGCCGCAGATGGATATCCGGGTTTCGGTGCTGCTCAGCGCATTACGGTGTCGGCGAGCGTAACGGTGCCCCCGGTTTCGCGGCGGCGGTGCGGCTCGGCTTATCGCCGCACAGCACCGCCGGCGACCCACCACACCGGTACCGTCGGTCGGCGTCCGCCGTGCAGCCACTCGTCGTGCCTGGCAATGTATTCCGGTACGAGGTCCGTCCGGTCGATGCCCGGCAGGTCTTCTCCGATCGCGTACCGGCCATCGTCGGCGTCGGGGCAAGGTGCCGACATCGATCTCGATCCGATGGCGCAGGCCGTGGAAGACCTCGTCGCCGCACTCAGCGGTGGCGGGTCGACACGACCGCCGGCAGCGCTGGTGCCCGACAGCCCGTACGGCGGCCGCGGCTACTGTGGAGGTTCTCGAGATCGATGACTGATACCTGTTGAGGTTGGTTGTGATGGCAACGTCGGCAACGCCATATCACCATGGTGATCTGCCCAATGCGCTGGTGCGTGCAGCGATCGAGCTGCTCGAGGAAGGTGGGGCGTCGGAGCTGTCGCTGCGTGGCGCGGCGCGGCGGGCCGGCGTGTCCACTGCCGCGCCCTATCGCCATTTCGCCGACCGTGATGCCTTGTTGTCCGCGGTCGCGGCGGTGGGGTACCGCGATCTGGCCGCGCATCTGGCCGCCGTGCACCCGGAGCAGGTGGGCACCGGCAGCCTCGGCGACATCGCGGTCGCCTATGTCCGATTCGCGCTGACCCGGCCCGGCATGTTCCGGGTGATGTTCACAGAGTCCTGCGATGCGACCAGCCCGGAGCGGGCCGCCGCGGTGGAGGCCATCCATCGATACCTGGAATCGCTTGTGCGACAGATCTTCCCGGACGCCGACCCGGAGCCCACCGCGACCGCGATGTGGGCGTTGGTCCACGGTTTGGCTTTCCTGCATCTGGACGGGAAGCTCGACGCCTCCTCCGAGGAGGTTGTCGACGAGCGGGTGCGAGCGGCGGTGTCGGCGGTCCTCGATATTTCGCGGCTCGGCTGAGATTTCGTCCTTTTACGCCGAGGCGCCGACGTCTGCGAGCAATCGCTGGGCCAGTTTCTCCGACGACTGGGGATTCTGGCCGGTGTACAGGTTCCGGTCGACGACTACGTGTGGGCGCAACGGCAGCAGGCCCTTGGAGTATTCGACTCCGGTCTCCTTCAATTTGTCCTCGAGCAGCCAGGGCGCCTTTTTCGCAAACCGGTTCAACAGTTCCTCGCGGTTGGACAGTCCGGTCATCCGGTAGCCGGCGAAGGGGGAGTTCCCGTCGGGTGGCGTCGCGGCCAGAATGGCGGCCGGGGCATGGCACAGCAGGGCGAGGGGTTTGCCGGAGGCGAGCCGCTCGGTCAGCAGCGCCCCGGAGGTCGCGTCGTAGGCGAGATCTTCCATCGGACCGTGACCGCCGGGGTAGAACACGACATCGAAGGCGTCCGGATCGACGGTGTCCAGTGCCACCGGATGGGCGAGGGCGTTGTCGATGCTGTCGAGATACTGCTTCACGTCGCGGCGTTTCCAGGGCAGGCCGCCGGAGATTCCGAGACTCAGCCGATCCAGTGTCGGGGCCTTTCCGCCCGGCGTCGCGAGGGTGATGTCCCAGCCCGCCTCGGAGAAGATGCGGTGCGGCACCGCCACCTCTTCGGCCCAATAACCCGAAGGGTGTATTTCGCCGTCGTTCAACGTCCAGCGGTCCGCGGCAGAGATGACGAACAGGACTTTCGGCATTTCGCTTACCTCCTGTGGTTGTGGAAAGTTTACGCGACGGCTAGGACGCCGTCGTCGGCAACGACCGGGCGATCAGATCCGCGACGGCCTCCGGCGCCTCCCACGGCGGGGTATGCCCGACCGCTCGAAACGTCGTCGATATCGACCCGTCGAATTCCACGGTAGGCGCCTGAATTCGTGCGTCGAGTTCGCCGAAGGCCAACCGGGCCGGTTGTGGCAGGCGGGCCAGCCGATCGGGCAGTGCCGCCGCGGCGAGGTAGGTGTCGATGGCGCGGGTGCTGGTGGCGAAGTTGCGCCGGCCGCGCCGGCGTGCGTCGGTGACGAACCGGTCCGGTATCGGGGCGCCCGGGGCGAAGGCACTGCGCTGTGCGTCGCGTTGCCGTTCCTCGGAGGCGAAGGCCCACAACAGATCTCCGATACCGGGCAGTGTGAGGGCCCGCTCGACCGGTCCGCGTGCGGACTTCCGGCTCGCCTGCGACCAGGGCGGGCAGAGCAGTATCAGCGACGAGACGAGATCGGGGCGACGTTCGGCGAGAGCGGTCGCGACCAGCCCGCCGCGCGAGTGGCCGACCACGATCGACGGCGAGTCGAGCAGCTGCGCGGTATCGTCGGCGTCGTCTTCGATGGTTCCTGCCGAATCCAGATGCACCGCAACGATATTCGCGCGATCCGCGAGCATCGGCACGACCCGGTCCCACACCCGGTACGAGCTCGCGAGGCCGTGGATCAATACGACCGTGGGTGCGCCGGGCGTTGCGGTGACCGATGCCCCGGCGCTCATGCCACCACCTCGCCGGTGCGGCGATGCAACAGATGACGGGTGGGATCGAAACGCAGGGTGCGACGGCGGAAGTCGAATGTCGATCCGGGCCAGATGTTGGTGTTTCGGCCGTTGTCGTTGAGATACCAGCTCGTGCAGCCACCGGCGGTCCACACGGTGCCCTCACCGAGGCGCTCGACGTCCTCGGTGAATGCCCGCTGGGCGGCGGCGGTGGGTTCGATGGCGTCGAGGTCGTGGTCGCGGGCATAGCCGAGGGCGCCGGCGATGTAGTTGGCCTGGGATTCGAACATGTGGATCACCGAGGTGTGGCCGAGGCCGATGTTCGGACCGTGGATGAGATACATGTTCGGGAATCCGGAGACGGAGGTGCCGAGGTAGGCGGTCGGGTTGCCGTCCCACACTTCGGCCATGGTCCGGCCGTCGGGTCCGTAGGTCCGGTCGGTCAGCGGCAGGTGCGAGGTGCGGAAGCCGGTGCCGTAGATGATGGCGTCGACCTCGTGCGGGGTGCCGGTGTTGTCGATAAGGCCGGTCTCGGTGATCGAACCGATCCCGTGGGTGTTCACGGTGACATTGGGGCGGTCGAGTGCGCGCAGATAGTCGTCGGAGATCAGGACGCGCTTGCAGCCCAGCCGGAAGTCGGGAAGCAGCCGTTCCCGCAACCGTTCGTCGGTGACCTGGGACTCGAGGTGGCGCCGGGCGCCGCGTTCGGGCAGAGCCATCAGCGCGGGGTTACGGAAGGCGACGACCTGCCATTCGCGGCGCAGATACACCCGCAGGCGCTCGAGCCGTTGCAGCACCGGCATTCTGCGATACGCGGCGCGGGTCAGCGCGGTCGTCGGGCGGTCGTGGCGGGGCACGACCCAGGCGGGAGTCCGCTGGAAGACGGTCAGCCGCGCGACGCCGGGCTGGATGGCGGGAACGAACTGGACGGCCGAGGGGCCGGTGCCGATGACCGCGACGCGTTTGCCGGTCAGGTCGTAGTCGTGATTCCAGCGCGCGGAATGGAAACTCACACCCTCGAATCGGTCGATCCCGGGAATCGCGGGCAGCAGCGGATCGGCGAGGGCGCCGGTCGCCAGCACCACGTGGGCGGCTGTCCGCGGACCGAGGGTGGTGTCGATGCGCCACAGGTAGGCGGTCGGATCCCATGCCAGGCGCTCGACCGTGCATCCGAGTCTCAGACGGGAGCGCAGCCCCTGCGCATCGGTGACTTTTCTCAGGTAGTCGAACAATTCGGGCTGGGTGGCAAACGTGTTGCGCCAGCGCGGGTTCGGTGCGAAGGAGAACGAGTACAGATTGCTCTGCACGTCGACGGCGGCGCCGGGGTAGTCGTTGTCGCGCCACACCCCGCCGACCTCATCGGCGCGTTCGAGCATCACGAAGTCGGAGAATCCCGCGCGGTGCAACCGCACCGCGGTCGCGATGCCGCCGAAACCGCTGCCGATGATCGCGACATGGGAATGCGGGACGGTGCCCGCCGGTGTGCCGTGCGGCGCTGTCGTACTCGTGGACATGATTCCTTCGAGGGGGCGACGACGAGCCGTGCTCGCCGAGGGCGGATGGTCAGGATTCACTGCGCCGTGACGCGGGAAGCCGGTGACGCGGCTCGTTCGCGCCGCGTCGATGCCAGCCATCGTGAGTAGCGGCGCAGCGCGCGCGACTTCTCTCGCTGGTCCGCGAGGAGAGCGAGCGCGGGCCGGATGCCGAGGGCGGGGTCCTTTCCGGCGGCCATCCGTCGCATCTGGTAGCGGACCTGCGCCATCTGGGCCAGGGATGCGAGGGGTTTGTCCGACCAGGTCACCGGTTTCAAGGCGCCGGCCGCGCCCAGGCCCTCGCGCCAGCGGTTGGGCAGATCCGGGGTGACGGCAAGTGCGGTGCCCATGCCGACGACGGCGACATTCTTCGCGAGCACGCGCTCGGCGGTATCGCTGCGCGTGATGCCGCCGGTCAGCATCAGCGGAATCGGGCTGGTCTCGGCCAGTTCGGCGGCCAACTCCAGGAAGTAGGCCTCCCGTGCCGCCGTGCGTCCGTCGGTGGGCCGCCCGGACATGGCGGGGCTTTCGTAGCTGCCGCCCGACACCTCGACCAGATCCGCACCGAGACCGGCGAGCATGCCGATGACCTTGTGCGCGTCGTCGGCGTCGAATCCGCCGCGCTGGAAGTCGGCGGAGTTCAGTTTGACCGCGACCGCGAATTCGGGCGACACCACCGAACGGACGGCGCGCACGATGTCCAGAAGTATCCGCGCGCGGTTGGCGAGGGAACCGCCCCATTCGTCGGTGCGGTCGTTCACCAGCGGAGACAGGAACTGTGACAGCAGATACCCGTGTGCCGCATGGATTTCCACGCCGTCGAAGCCCGCGAGTTCGGCCCGCTCGGCGGTGGTCGCGAAGCGGGTGACGGTCTCGTGGATCTGCTCGGCGGTCATGGCGACCGGGCGGCCGAACCGCTTGGAATGCCGGCCCAGGTCGACGGCGATATCGGACGGGCCCCAGACGACTCCGGGCATATTCGCCTGCACCTGGCGACCGGGGTGGCTGATCTGCATCCACATCGCGGCTCCGCCGGCCTTTCCGGCCCGGGCCCACGCCGCGAACGGCTCGAGCGGGGAATCGGCGTCCAGGACGATGCCACCGGGCCCGGTCAGCGCCTCGGCATGCACCATCACATTTCCCGTGATCAGCAGCCCCGCGCCGCCGGCACCCCACCGCCGGTACAACGCGATCAGCCGATCGTCGGGCAGTTGGGCCTTCCCGGCCAAGCCTTCCTCCATGGCGGCCTTCGCGATGCGATTGCGCAGAATCTGCCCTGACCGTAGTTCCACCGGCGAGAACAACGTGTCTCGTGTCGAAGCGCTGGGCACGGGGACCTCCCTTCCCGAGGTATGTTTGCGGTGTTCACATTGCGTGGACAGTGCTAACATAGAGGAGAATGTAAGCGTCGTCAACAATGGTCGGGTGGTGAGGTATGGCACTGTCGACCGCGTCGTATCACCACGGGGATCTACCCAATGCGTTGGTCTGTGCGGCGGTGGAGCTGCTGGAGGAGGGCGGTGCGTCGGAGCTGTCGCTGCGGGCGGCCGCGCGGCGGGCGGGTGTCTCCACGGCGGCGCCCTATCGGCACTTCGCCGACCGTGAGGCGCTGCTCTCGGCGGTCGCCGCCGTGGGGTATGCGGATCTGGCCGGGCAACTGGCCGCGGCGCACCCCGAGCCGGCGACGCCCGAGGGGCTGGCGGCTGTGGCCGAAACCTATGTTCGATTCGCTCTGACGCGGCCGGGGATGTTCCGGGTGATGTTCGCCGAACCCTGCGGTTCGGCCGATGCCGAGCGGGTCGCGGCGGAGGCGATCAAGGGCTTCGTCGAAAACGTTGTGCGGCAGGCGTTTCCTCGCGCCGACCCGAACGCCGCGGCCACCGCGGTGTGGGCGCTGGTGCACGGCTTGGCCTTCCTGCATCTCGACGGCAAGCTCGATGCGTCGTCACCGGAAGTCGTTGCGGCCACGGTGCATTCGACGGTGTTCGCCGCGCTCGGTGCCGGATGATGCCCGAGATTCGATCGTTCGCGGACTTCATATGTTGACGACGCTCACACGTCTGCTAATGTATGCGCCGCTAACTCGCTCTGGTGGCCAGGCGGACCGAATGTGAACCGCCACGACGAGATATCCGACAAGGGGTACGTGGTGAACACGAACACGATGAAAGACGCCGGGGCCAAGCTGATGAACATCGCGCACCGGCTGGTCCTCACAATCAGCGGAAATCGGCTGCTGGCCAAGCCGTTCGGAATGCCGGTGGTCGAATTGCACACCGTCGGCCGTACATCCGGTCTGCCGCGATCCTGCTACCTCACCTCGCCGGTGCACGACGAGGACCGCGTGATACTGGTGGCGTCCAAGGGCGGTGACGACCGCCATCCCGACTGGTACCGCAACCTGCAGGCGCACCCCGATGCCGAACTCGTGATCGACGGACGCCGCCGGAAGATCCACGCCCGCACCGCGAATCCCGAGGAGCGCGCACAGCTGTGGCCGCGGATCACCGAGGCCTACCGGGGGTACGCGAACTACCAGACGCGGACCACGCGGGAGATCCCGGTGGTCATCTGCGAGCTGGAGGGCGCACGATGACCGTGGCGTCGGCCGGGTCGTAAGCTGGTGGCAGACGGAGGGCGCGGTCACGTCGTACGACACCACAATCCCATGACAGCTCGCGCGGCTGTACGCCACGCATCCACCGACTGGAGACCCCGGTGACAGACAGCAGATCAGCCTCGAATTCGCGACGCACGATCGTCATCACCGGTGCCAGCGACGGCATCGGCGCGGTGACCGCGCGGGCGCTGGCCGCTCCCGACGTCGACCTCGTCATCGTCGGCAGGTCGGCGCGCAAACTCGCCGCCGTGACCGCCGACACCGGTGCCACCGCCTTCACGGCCGATTTCGCCGTCCTCGACGATGTGCGCGGTCTCGCCGAGCGGATCGGTGAACACGCCGGCGCGATCGACGTGCTGCTCAACAACGCGGGCGGCCTCTTCGAGCCGCGGCAGCGGACCGTCGATGGGCACGAACCCAACTTCCAGATCAACCACCTGGCCCCGTTCCTGCTCACCAATCTGCTGCACGACAAACTCGCCGCCCACGGCGCCCTCGTACTGAACACCGCGAGCGTCGGCAACCTCTTCGGGCGTGTCGACATCTCCGACCTCGACTACCGGCGCCGCCGCGCCTTCGGATGGCGCGCCTACGGGACGAGCAAGCTGATGAACATCATGTTCACCCGCGGTATCGCGGAGCGCTGGACATCGGACGGAATCGTCTCCGCCGCAGTCCATCCCGGTCCGGTGGCCTCGAGTTTCGGCCGCGATTCCCGCGCCGTCGGCCTGCTCTACCGCACCCCCCTGCGCCACGTCGGCACCATCACTCCCGCCCGTGGCGCCGAACCCCTGATCGACCTGGCCCGCCGCGGCGCCGACCCGGAAATCAACGGCGTCTACTTCCACCGCCACCGAGCGAAAGGCCCCGAGTCGCCCCAGGCCCACAACCGCCGCCTCATCGACGAACTATGGTCCGTCTCAGCCGATCTCGTCGGACTGGATTGACGTCGAGCTTCGCCCGGCGCGCCGATGGCCGCGCGTAGGTCCTTCCCCTTGTCGGCCGAGCGCGGCTTGCGCTGCCGTGGCGGCCAGTACAACACCGCGTAGTAGACGGCGACCGACAGCAGGCATACGACGATCAGAAGACCGAGCACCCGAATCCTTTCCGCTGCTTGATTTCTGGCCATTTCGCGAATGACAAACGCGGCGATACGGTCTCGACGTCTGCCAGCGCCATGACGGCGTTGAGTGTGAGCGCGTCCATGTGCTCCGGCGACGGGGTGAGCACGGCATCGACGTCGGCGTCCCGTACGAGATCCGGCAGTGGCACGAGACTCGCTTCAGGCCACACGAGGGTGTAGCCGAGATGCCGCGCCAGCCTCCTCAGTTGCGCTGCGTGCCATTGCGCTGTCTCGCTGACCTCGTCTGCGATCCATGCGAGCGCCGTGGGCTCAGCTCTCATCGACGCCGCCTTCGGCGATATACGGCGCGAACATGTCGAGCATCGCGGATTTCGTCTCGTTTCCCTCAACACTCATCGACAGGCGCTCCCCGGTTCGAAGGGTTTCCGGTATCGCATCCGGCGCCGGAGAGGCTGTCTCGACCCGGCGCCGGGGCGTATCGCAATGATGCACTCGATAGGCGAATCTGTCTAGTCTAGACGCATGAGTCTAGCTATAGAATCGGCCACGTAGGCCAACCGACGAGAGGCATTACCAGTGAGCGTGACGGGCGACGTCATCCGGCAACGGAGAAAGGTCCTTGGCTACTCACAGACCCAGCTTGCGAAGTTGGTCGACGCGGACCAGAAGACCGTGTCTCGTTGGGAGACAGGTGAATCCGAACCGGTGGTGTCGGACCTCGTCCGACTCTCCGAGGTGTTGGACGTGTCGCTGAACACGCTCGCGGGCAAGACCGCCGCCGGGCTCGATTTCTCCGGTGACTGGTGGTACTCGGGGCAGGCATTCGGCGACGCCGGGGAACGGATCGACACGCTCGAACTGCATATCGAGCAAGACGGGTTGTGGCTCCAACTTGCTGGGGCGCGGGCACGGCCGGTGTCGGAAGGCTCCTACGCGTGGACAGGTGAAATGAGACTCTACGATTCCGAGGCGTTCATGGGTTGGTATGTCGCTGCTGACGGAAATGTGCGATCGAAGGGAACGCTGTATTTCGAGCTTCACCCGCACGGCCAGATGATGAGAGGCGGATGGGTCGGTCAGTCGTATGTCGCACCGGTTGTGCAAGGTTGGTGCGCGGTCGCGCGGGAACGTTGGGTCGCGGAGGCCCTCGTCCGTGACATGGCCCGAACTGAGGGACAATTGAAGGCATGGCCGACACTGAAACCGTAGTAGACGTTTCGATTACTGCCAGCGACCCGGAATTTCTCGCCGGGCTGGTCCGCGAACTAGTCGAAGCCGGATACGTGGCCTGCGGCAACATCGTTCCCGGAATCCGCAGCATCTACCGGTGGGACGGCGCAGTGCAAGACGACCGGGAGTCGTTGGCCATCCTGCACACTCGGCGATCGCGGGTCGACGACATTCTGGCGTTCCTGAAAGACAAGCATCCGGACGAGACACCGCAGGTGATAGCCACGGAAGCAGTCCAGACGCATCCGGGATATCGGGAGTGGGTGTTGGACACCACCCGACCGCGCTAGCCCTAGGGCGGAGACGCGGCAACTGAGCGGGCGTCCGTCGGAGGGCCGGGCTTGCGGCGCGGACGAGGACATCGGATCGGAGTCCGATCGAAGGCGTGGCTTGCCGGGAACTGTTGGTGCGCAGGCAGACGATGGGCGTGGTTAGTAGGTTGTGGTTGCTGCGGGTTTCGGTGCGATACGCCTCCGAGTCGGGATATGCACCGCCGTAGAGGGGCTAGGGGATCTCGGACTGAGTGTGTGACCTCGCGCGGTTGCTCCGGCCTAGTACATTGTCGTCAGGTTCCCAGCAGGTTTCCGGCTGAGGCAGTCGGTCGTCGAGTTCCGTGCTTACCAGCGATGCGGCGTCAGGGAGGAAATGTGGATATCACCCAGTTGATCCTCGATGACCATCACGAGCAGCGGCGGTTGTTCGCGATTCTGGAGCAGATCGATCGGGGCGACACCGGTGCGCTGGGGGCGATCTGGGACAGGTTGGCTGCGTTTCTCGAATTGCATGCGCAGGCCGAGGAGGAGATTTTCTATCCCGCGCTGCTGCAGGTGGGGATCGCGGCTCGGCGGGCGAGCGGGGCGGAGGACGAGACGCTCGACGCGATCGGTGACCACAACGAGATCAGGGACGCGGTCGCCGAAGTAGGGCGGCACCAGGTCGGCACCGACGAGTGGTACGCGGCGGTCGCGGCGGCGAATCTGGCCAACAGCGATCATATGGCCGAGGAAGAGCGTGAGGGGCTCACCGACTTCCGCCGCCTGGCCGGGTTGCAGCGCCGGCATCACCTCGCCGTGGCCTTCGCCGCGTACGAGGCGCGCAACTACGCCGGTGTCGTGTCCGTCGACAAGGACCCTGCCGGCTATGTCCGCGCGGCGGAGGCGGCGTTGCGGACCGGGGTCGATGGATCGCTCAGCGTGGGTAGTTTGAAGCGAGTTCCGCCCGGCTGAGCACCTCATGGCGGGCTCGAAGGGCGGCGTCATTCGCTGATCGGGTTCTCGGCGAATAATCCCGTGGGCGTGGCACTCTGGACACGTGCCGCTCCCGGCGGGCGGCCGCCGGCACGACGACGCTAGGAGGTCGCAGGACATGGTGAGCGTTATCGGTGGTGGGATCGCGGGCAGTTGCCTGGCCGGTGGTCTCGCACGGCGCGGGCATCGGGTAGCGGTGTACGAACAACAGCGCCCGGGGCCCGGGGCCGGGGCGTTTCTGTTCATCGACGGGCGCGGACACGACGCGATGGAGGCGATGGGCGTCGATCGTGCATCGCTGCACGAGGTTTCGTATCCGCTGGCGGGACTCGACTACGAGGACAGCCGCGGGCGGCGCAGCGCGATGCCCAGTCGAGGCCATCGTTTCTGGTTGCGCCGCAACCTCATGGGCGTGCTGTCGCAGTTCGTCGCGGACTCCGGCGCCGAGCTGCGCTACGGCGAGCCGATCACCGGCGTGATCGTGGGCGAGGACAACCACACGATCCGGCGCGGCTCCGAAGTCGTCGCCGCCGAAGGACTGCTGATCGGCGCCGACGGTATCGATTCCGTGGTCCGCGCGGCCCTGGAACCCGAGCGCACCCCGGTATACGCCGGTGACGTCGTGCTGTACGGAATGACCGGCACGCCACTGGACCCGCCGCCGCCAACTACCCCCGCGGTCCTCCACTTCTTCGCCGAGGTCGCCGAAGACGGCAGTGCCGGAAGTACTTTCGGCCACATCTGGCGTCCCGAGGATCCGGCGGCACTGTGGTTCGTGCGGATCCCGCGCGATCCGCTCCCCGGTACCCGCGACGACATCGGGCTGCGACCGGCCGGCGAGTGGGCCGAAACCGTCTTGGCCGCAACGCCTTCCAGTCGCGCGCTGGTGTCGGCCTTCCTGTCGCGGACGCGATCGGTGCACGTCAGCAACGCTCGCAACGTCCCCCTGGAAGGCGCACGGGTACCGCAGGATTCGGTCATCCTCATCGGTGACGCCGACCACGCCATCACTCCGGCCGCCGGAGTGGGCGCCCGCGACGCGCTCGAGGACGCCCGCGCGGTCTTCGACGCGATCGTCGGCACCGCCTCACCCGCCGAAGCGATGACGCAACGCCGCAAGCAGATCGTCACCGACCGCGAAGCGGCCCAGCGGGCGCGGCGCCGATGACGGCGCCACGCTGGAGCCCGCGACCGTCGATGTCATGATCGGTGAATGGCAGGGCGGCGAGTTCGAATGGTCTGATCCGTCGTCGGCGCCGAGCGGCGGCGGTGACCCGTAGCCGCTACGAACCGGCGAGGGTTTCGACGTTCGGAGCGGTGGCCGGCGAGGTCACCGAATAGTCGGTGGTGCCGGTGAAGTAGGCGCGGGTCCATGCCGTGGTGGTCCGTTCGAGCACGGCCCAATTGGCGGGTTGGGGTGTGCCGCAGAATAGTTCGCCCAGTGCATCGGTGGAAGGACCTTCGGCGTCGGTGTGTTCGCCGACGGTGAGGCGGATGCCGACGAACGGCCGGTGCAGATGTGTTTGGAGGGCGGCGGTGCCGCTGGCGAAGTTGTTACACAGACCGGGCGGGCCGGACACCGTGAGGACCGGCAGGGTGGTGTGGTCCAGATCGGCCAGAGCCGTGTCGGTATTGGTGCCGAGGAAGGATTTCACCGGATCCAGCAGGATCAGTCCGCGCAGCTGCGGCCAGGCCTGCGGAGCGCTGGTGTGCAGGCGATGGGCGACGTACTCGACTGCCTCGGCCCCGGCCGAATGGCCGATGAACACGAATTGTCGCGGCAGGGCGGGCGCGGTGACGCCGGCCTGTTCGGCGGCGGTGGCGAGCGCGGTGGCCAGGGGGCCGGTGGGATCGGTCGCGGTGGAGAACAATCGGGCCACCTGATCCAGGAACGCCGTATTGTCACCGAGGTTCTGCAACGTGCAGCCCGACAGGTTCATGAACGGCAGGCTCGGCGCGAAGACGAGGTTGCCGGTACCGGCCAAACGAGCGGCGAGCGCGGCGACATTGCCGTCGGCGCGGGCGAATCCGTGCTGCAACCACACCAGTCCTCGCGGTGTGCCGGCGGGCAGATACCAGTCGGCATGTTGCGCGAGGGGCGCCCCGGCGCCGCACGGCAGCGCGATCGTCCCCGGTAAACCCGGCGAGTCGGCGGCCGCCGGGGCGAATCCGAGAGCGGCGACGCATGCCGCGGCCATGACGGTGAGGGCCGAAGGTCGAAAGCCCATCGCGACTCCCTGTGCCGGGCAGCCGGTTTCGGCGCGGTGAGCCGATCGCGAGAGATTCCTGAGAACCCCGACGGGTGGACAGCTGCACGCCGAGACCGCTATGTTTCATTCACCGAAACGGTGTTTCTTACAAGGGAATAGTACTGCGATTCCCGAGCCGGTGCGAGGTGTAGTTGATGAGATCGGCGCTCTATGTTCCGGGGAACCGTCCGGCGCTGTTCGGTAAGGCGTTGGCGGGTCCCGCCGACGTGGTCCTGCTGGACCTCGAGGACTCGGTCCCGCCAGGGGAGAAGGCCCGCGCCCGTGACCTGGTGTCGGCGTGGTTGGGCGGGCTCTCGGCGGCGAGCCGCGAACGCGTCTGGGTGCGGGTCAATTTCGAGGACGAAGCCGATCTGTGCGCGGTGGCGGCCGGCGGCCCCGCCGCGGTGTGCCTGGCGAAAACCGAATCGGCCGAACAAGTCCGCGCGGCGGCGGGCGTGCTGAGCGACCATGAGCCCGCACCAGGCGTTGTCGGCATCTGCCCGCTGCTCGAAAGCGCGGCGGCGGTGCTCGCCGCCCGCGAGATCGCCGCGGCCCCGCGGGTGTCGCGACTGCAGCTGGGGGAGGCGGATCTGTGTGCCGATATCGGGATGGCGCCGGGCCCCGACCGCGGGGAACTGCTGGCGATCCGCACTCGGCTGGTGCTGGTCAGCGTGGCCGCGGGTCTCGAACCGCCGCCGGCTCCGGTCAGCACCGACTTCCGCGATCTCGCCGCACTCCGAGAGAGTACCGAAGCGTTGGCGCGCTTGGGGTTTCGCGGCCGAACCTGTATCCATCCCGCCCAGCTGCCGGTTGTGAACGCGGTGTTCACCCCGTCTGCCGAGGAGCTGACGCGCGCCCGGGATCTGGTGGCGCGCTTCGCCGCCGGGGCCGGTGGCGTCGTGCTGGACGCCGACGGCCGCATGGTCGATCTCGCTGTCGTCCGCCGCGCCCGGCGGCTGCTGGCCGAAGCGGGCGACCGGTCACTGTTCGCGCAGTAGTCGTCCGGCGCCTTCGACCCGATCGCCGATCCCGTGCTCTCGCAACGCATGCCACAGCGTGGCGGCATTGATCGCGATCACCGGTTTGCCGAGTTCGCGTTCCAGTTCGTCGGCCGTCGCCACGAAGGACAGATTCGTGCCCACCTGCACGATCGCCTCCACCTGCGGTCCGTCCAGTTCCGCGACCACAGCGCGCAGCCGGTCGGGCCGGACCTTGGCGATATCCAGGGCGGTCGGGCAGCGCAGACCGGTGATCGCGGCGACCTCGAAGCCGGCCTCGGTGAAGAACCGGCCCACTTCCTTGTCGGCGATCGGCTGATACGGCGAGAACACCGCGATCCGCCGGCATCCCAGGGCGTGCAGCGCCGCCCGGCACGAACTCGCCCCCGTCGTCACCGGCAGGCCGGTGCGTTCACGCAGCCGCCGTTCGAAGGCCGCGTTGCCTTCGACCCCGCCCCAGAACGTTTCCGCGGACATGCCCATGACCATGCGGTCCGGTTCGGCGGTGAGCACATCGCGCACGGCGGTATCGATGGAGGCGCGGATCTGGCCCAGCAGGGCCCGGAAATCGTCGTCGTCGCCCATGACCGGATCGGGAATGTACATCGAACCGGCCCGGTAGCTGATTCCCGGCAGCCCGGCCCGCCAATAGTCGTGTTCGACAACGGTATTCGTGCTGGGCACGATGACGCCGAACACGGCGCGGGGTCCCACGGCATTGGTCATCTCGAGGTCTCCTCGCTCGCTGCGATCGGCCGCCTCAACGACGGCCGGAACTGTGTTCCATTGCCCGATCGACCGCCCGGTGTGCGCGGTCCCGGTCGACGGGGCCGTCCAGCAGCAGGACGTCCACGAGCAGCGGCGCCACGATGGACAGCGCGATCTCCTCGATCACCGCGCGCTCCCGCACTCCGGCCCGGCGCACCGCGGCGCGGAACGGCGCGAGCAGGTCGCTGACGTATCGATGGCGCAATTCGGCGCAGTCGGGATCTGCGACCGAGGCGGTCATCAGGGCGCGAAGGAATGCGGCAACGGGCTTGTCGCGCAGTCGATCACAGAGTGAGTCGACCTCGCCGTGCAGATCCGCGACCGGATCGCCGGTCGGCTCGGGGGAGGGATGGGGTGCGACGGTGATGAGTGCGGCGAGGAAGTCCTTGGGCGCGGGCCAATGGCGGTAGATGGTGGTGCGGGCCACGCCCGTCATGGCGTGCAGCCGGCGGGGTGTCAGCGCCGCCGCGCCCTCGGTGAGGACCAGTTCCAGTGCGGCGGTGAGCACGATCTGCGCGGTGTCGGTGGCCGGTCCGGAAGGACGTCCGGGTCTGTTCACGGTAATAAACGATACATCTTGTTTTGCTTATTGATAAGCACTACATTTTGTATCGGAAAATCAGCTCCCGGAGGAGGACCCATGCGTCCACATGTAGAGCTCATCGATGAGAAAGATCTGATCTGGCACCGCGCCGAGTTCCAGCGCGCCACGGGCAGTGCCGAACAACGCAACCTCAGCTATGACGAGGAGGACGGCTCGGCCTCGCTGAAGGTTCGGTTCATCAGCGACTGGTCCCGGCCGGCAGGCGTGCACGTGGCCGACACCGAATGGTTCGTACTGTCCGGACGAATAACCGTGGGTGACGTCGAACTCGGCCCCGAGGGCTACTGGACGGCGCCGGCCGGGGTGTGGACGCCGTCGATCCGGGTAGCGGCCGGTACGGAAATTCTGCTGTTCCGGGAGCGCGGCGGCTGGGGGTTCGACCTGGCGGACGGTGATCGCGAATTCGTGCGTCCCGACCAGGAACTCGTCGTCCTGAAGACCGCGTCGATGCCGTGGATCGACGTGAAGGACGGCAGTCCGATGCGGTTCGATCTGGGCGGGACCCCCGTGCCCGGCCTCTATATCAAACTGCTGCACCGCGACGCGAAGACCGGCTTCTACACCCGCCTGATCAAGGCGAAGCCGGGATGGCGAGAGGTGCCGCTGGCGCACCATCCGTGCAGTGAGGAAGCCTATTGTCTCGACGGCGGTTTCGAGTACAACTTCGGCACCATGTGGCCGGGCACCTACTTCTGGCGTCCGGCGTTCATCCGGCACGGTGACTTCACCGCCGACGTGGAGCGCGGCTGCACCTGGATCATCCGCTCGGACGCGGACCTGGCGGACTGGTACACCGAGAATGCGAGCGTGTCGATGGCGGGTGATGCCACCAATTGGGGGCCGGACTTCCCGGAGACGGCGGCGCCGCGGTTCATCGAACCGGTCCGGTCGAAATCCGTCGGCGCGTGGGCGAATCCGAGCTACCAGTAGGTCGCGGCTCCGTGCCTCTCCGTGTCGCCGGAGGGGCACGGGGCGTCAGTGGTCGCGCAGCAGTGATCCCGCGCCCTCGACGCGATCGGTGAACCCGTTGTCGCGTAACGCCATCCACCAGGTCGCCGCATTGATCGCCAGCACGGGTTTGCCCAGCCATCGTTCGGCCTCGTCGGCCAACCGCACCATCGACAGGTTGGTTCCGCACTGCACCAGCGCGTCCACGCCGTCACCGTCGACCTCGCGCAGGGCGGAGCGCAGCTCGCCCTCGGTGACGTGGGCGATGGAAACGGCTGTGGGGCAGCGCAATCCCTTGATCGCCCGCACCTCGAAACCCAGCTCGCCGAAGAATCGCACCACATTCTCGTCACCCACGGGTTGATAGGGCGTGACCACGCCGATGCGGCGCGCACCGTAGAGCGCCAGTGCGCGCCGGCACGCCTCGGCACCGGTGGCGACCTCGAGTCCGGTCACTTCGTGGATCTGGCGCACGAATCGGCGGTTGCCCTCGACGCCGCCCCAGAACGTCTCGGCCGACATTCCCATGACCATGTAATCGGGGTCGCAGGTCAGCACCCGCTCGCACGCGGCGACGATTTCGTCGCGGATCTGCTCGAGCAGCCGGCCCATTCCGGCGTCGTCGCTCATATCCTGGTCGCGGATGTGGATGCGGCCGAAATGCGCGGTCACCCCGGGCACCCCCAGGCGGGCGAAATCGGGCTCTACCACGGTATTGGTGGACGGGGCCAGGACCCCGAACTTGGCTCGCCAGCCGAGGACGTCGGGCATCGAACCAGCTCCTTCTGCAATCGGTTACGCGACGAACGGGTCGCGGGTGCGAAACGGTGCCGCGGCGAAGCGGCGGATCACCTTGCCCGTGGTAAGCCACTCGACCCGGGCACCGTTGCGGGTGCGAGTGACTGCCCGCTCGGCCAGCCAGGGCGCGACGGTGTCCACCGGGTCGGCGAGAATGGTGAAGATCCTGCGGGCCTTGGCCAATTCGTCCGGGTCGGTGTATCCGTGGGTGAGCAGATCGGTGGTGACCAGGCCGGGGCTGAGTACACCGACCGAGACGCCGGGCGGAACCTCCTCGGCGAGCGCCACGGTGAGGTAGCGGACCGCACGCTTGCTGGCTCCGTAGACGCCGAGTCCGGGTACGGTGCGTCCGTCGCTGCCCAACCCCTCCATATTCCAGATGTGGCCGCCGTGCTCGGACATGCCGGCAATCGCGACCGCGCAGCCGTTGAGGACGCCGATCAGATTGGTATCGATCACCTTTCGCACCACGGCGTCCGGTAGCTCCCACATCGGCGCGCGGGTCTGGGAGACGCCGGCGTTGTTGATCCAGATGTCCACGGCGCCGAATCGTTGTGCCGTCGCATCCCACAGCCTGCGCAGATCGTCGCGATCGGTGGTGTCGGCGGCCAGCACAACGGCCGCCTCCCCGAGTTCGGCGCGTGCCGATTCGATCCGCCGCGGGTCGGTGCCGCAGACCGCGACTCGATGGCCGCGGGCCAGTAGCGCCCGGGCCATCCCCAATCCGATACCCCGGGTGCCGCCGGTGATGACCACGCTGCTCATTGCCGCTCCAGAACGCCGTGCATGATCACCGACAGCCGGTTGTGTTCGAACAGTTGATAGGCGACCGCGACAGTGGACCCCGCGCCCATTCCCGGTTCGGCGTCCATCATGAATTCCCGGCCGATCAGCCGGCGGCCGTCACTGTGGTGCAGACGCACGAAATTGGCGCGGCCGCAGGCCAATCCGTTGCCGAACGCATCGGGGCCCTCGTGGAAACTGCGTGCGCCGTCGCGACGGACGACGACATCGCTCTCGGCTCCGAGCGGCCCCGCGAACTCGAGCCGATGCGATGCGGTGAGCAGATCGAGGGGCGCGACGGTGCGGGTCAGCCGAGTTGTGCCGAGGCTACGCTGCTCCGCCGACCACAGTTCCAGATCGCCGGCATAGCAACTGTCGTCCTTGGTGGGGAAGGTGAATGTGACTTCGCCGCACCGTGTTTCGGTATTCACTCGCTCCTCGGCGAGCGCCGGATCGCGGGTGTAGAGCCCGGTGAACACGCCGACCATCGCCGGGCCCTGATACAGCACCGACGAATACACCTGGGTGTCCTCGATCGTCTGATTCCACGTGTTCAGTGAGACCTGCCAGCCGGGGCTGTAGTAGTGGGCGTCGACGAATCCGCCGTAGGGCTGCCCGGAACCGTAGAAGTCGGGCCCGGTGTAGATGCGATCGCCGTCGGAGTCCAGAACACCGAATTCGAACGGGGCGCCCAGGGCGAACCGCCCGGCCAGCCGCCCGCCGCCGGTGAGCCCGCCGTCCATGTAGTAGGTGGTCGTGCCGTCCTCGAACACCGAGGACCGGCGGATATCCTCGAATCCCAGCCAGACGCCCTCGGCGTCGAACAGCGAGGGCCGCCCCACCCATTCGCCCGCGATGCGTTGCTGCCAGCGGCTCGGCTCGGCGCTGCTCATCCTCGCAACTCCCGGCGCACCTGTTCGGATTGCTCGGCGCCCAGCAGGCGGGTCACCTGATGCCACACCGGGTCGACCTCGGGGCTGAACAGGTTGGCGCGGTTCGCGCGGTCGCGGGCCGGCAGATCGGCATCCGGGGCCGGAACGCCCTTGTCCAGCAGGGTGAGCCAATGCCGCAGGTATGCGTCGACGGTCTCGGTGAGCTGCTCGAATGCCGGTGCGCTCGCCCGGCACACCACCATCCACGGCGACATCAGCGCCCGCTGCCGGGGACCGATGGCGGCCGGTGAGACGCCGTCGAGCTGCCAGGCCGCATCCAGCAGCGGTGTCAACGGAAGATATGCGGCGTCCAGATAGTCCAGATTCACCGCCAGATCGGCACGCGGAATCAGGTCGAGATGCATGGCGTAGTACTCGCCGCCGTAGACCGCGTCGAGCGTGAAATGCGGCACCGCGGAATCGGCCGCGGTGAACGCGAAGATCATATGGCTGTCCAGGCCGATGGGCGGCACCACCAGATCGACGGTCACCACCTTGTCGATCGGACCGCCACGCGACACCCGCAGCCTGCCCACCGGTTCGGGTGACAGGGGACCGGTCAGCACTCTGTCTTCGACGACGGTCGAACCCGTTGCGCTGGAGAGTGTTTCGAGAGTTCGGGTACTCAGCGTGGTGGGCAGGCTCATCGTGGGTCTCCTCCCTGGCGGGCCTTGTGCACCCAGGCGGCGGCGAGTTCGGGATCGTCCAGGCGTGCGGGCGAGGCGATGACGGTGGCCCTGCGCCGCGGCGCATCGCCGGTGATCACATCGTCGCCACCGAGCCACCAGCCGTCCTTGATCAACTGGGCGCGGCGCCGGCGGTAGGCGACCTGCAGGGCATCGCTGCGCACATGCAGCTCGTCGGACAGGTCGAACGGAAGCAGCTCCGGGCGTTGGGATTCCACCACCGGCCGGTCCTGCAGCAGGATCTTCTCGATGCGTTTGCGGGCGTTGCCGTCGGCCCAGGAGCCGGTGAAGAAGTTGCGGAAGCCGAGAATCTTGATCAGTGTGCGGTCCTGCGAGAGCGGAATGTTGAAGTCGTAGAGCATCAGATCGCCGATCGGCAGCCGCACATGCAGTTTCACGATATTCGGCAGATACCAGGCATTCGTGACGGTCACGTACTCCGGCATCGCCCTGCCGCGAAACAGCAGGCCCCACAGCCCCTTCGGTGGTGGTGGGCTCAGGGGGATATCCGCCTCCGCCGACCAGTCCGTCTGCCGCACCCGGAAATCCGGGATCTGTGGCTTGTCCGGGTTGCCGAACGCGGTGCCGTGCACGAAGGGCGTGTGCGAGGCATCCACCACGTTCTCGAAGGCGCGTTCGTAATTGGCGTCGATGACCATCTCGTACTGGACGGCCCGAAACCCCGGATCCTCCCACTGCGGAATCTCCGGAATCGGAGGCCGCTGCGCCTCGGGCAGATCGCCGAGAAACGCCCACACCATGCCATAGCGCTCCACCGCCGGATAGGCGTCCACTCGCGCCTTGCGGGGGATGGCCCGTCCGGGCGCGTTGGCGGGGATGCGGACGCACACGCCCCCGGAGTCGTATTGCCAGCCGTGGTATGGGCAGGTGATGCAGTCCCCGCTCACCGTTCCCAGCGACAAGGCGCCGCCGCGGTGCACGCACAGATCCGACAGGCAGACCGGCGCGCCGGACTCGGTGCGGTAGAGCACGAAGTCCTGGCCCAGGCAGGTCGCCCGGCGCGGTGTCGGCCCGACCTTGTCCGCGAATTCCAGTGCGTACCAAAAGTTTTTGAGCACCGTGATCTCCTCAGTGCCGCTTCAGCAGCATTCCGTCGTCGAAACCCGATAATTCGTCGCGAGCGCTCGCTGAAGCCTTCAGATGAGTGTTCAGAAACAGCGTGGTCAGCCGCGCGAACCGGGGCAGGGCATCGGACTCCGCAGGGCCGTCGAGGAAGGCGCGGGCCGCGGTCGGATCGGCGTCGGCGATGCCGAAATGATTGGCGCCGGGCACGATCGCGAGCAGATGATCGCCGTCGGGCAGTGCCTCGGCGAAGGTGCGGGCCACCGGATCCGGGCGATCCTCGCCCTCGCCGTAGCGGTCGGCGCTGCCCTTGATCACGCCGTCGTTGCCGCCGACACCCAGCAGCACCGGGCAGCTCACCTGCGCCGGGAGCACCGTACCCGGGTCCCAGCCCAGCATGGTGGCGACCATGGTGTGCGCACCCCACGCGAAAACCGCGCGCACGCAAGGGAAGTACCGCGCCGATTGCAACACCACGGTGCCGCCCGCCGAATGCCCGCCCAGTGCGACGCGCTCCAGATCGAGTGCGCCGCGCAACGGTTCGGTGGTGTTCAGTTCGGCCAGCGCGTCCAGCACCGCCGGGATGGTCGGGCAGGTGGGCCTGGTGCCATAGGTGTCGGGTCGCGCGGCCGCCAGATCGACGCCGGGCGTGAGCCCGCGCTGCCCACCGAACAGATCGGCGACGCGATCGAAGGTGACCACCACATAACCGGATTCGGCGATCGCGGTCGCGAATCGGCGATAGCTGTCCTGCCCGACATTGACGCCGGACAGGAAGACCACCACCGGATAGGGCGCGCCGGCCGGATCGGGAGCGAAGACGCCGGTGAGCCGCTCGGCATCGTCGCCGGAGGCGACGGCGGGGTAGTAGAGCTTGAGGTGGGCGGTGTCGAAGGGCGCGTCGCCGTCGGTGCGCGCGGACCACCACAGGGAGCGGATCAAGCTCATGTTCACCCCACCGGCCGCGGCAGCACCCGGTCGCCGCCCCAGAGGGCGCGCACCAGTCGCTGGGTGAGGTCGGGGCCGAACATGCGCTCGCCCATGACGTTCGCGGGATCGCGTTCGGCGATGTTGCGGCGGATCCGCAGATCCCGGGCCGCGAGGCCGGCGCGTTCGTCGTCGGGCACCGCTTCGGCGGCGTCCACCCATCCCAGCCACTGGTCGACCTTGGCGGTGAGCAGTTCGGCCACCGTGTCGAGATTGGGCCGGGTGGGCGGGAAGGAATAGCAGTAGGCGACCGGTGAGAGGCTGGTGCGGATGAATCCGGTGCGGCTGGTGAACCAGGTGAAGTCGGGGTGGTCCGCCTTGAACGCCAGCCACGGCTCGTCGGCCTCGGCGTAGTAGCGGTCGTAATAGTCGCCGTCGCCCACCAGATCACCGCGCGGCACCGCATCCACGTAGAACCAGCCCTGCGGCCACAGCAGCAGCGCCGACGCCAGATGAGGAACCCGTACCTGCGGCCCGAGCCACGCGGTGAGGTGCATGTTCACGAAACCGGTGCGGGGATCGCCGATCCAGGAATGCACCAGCCAGTCGATCTCGGGTCCGGTGTAGGCGGCGAGGCGGCCGGAGGGCCCTGTCGCCGCGTCACCGTAGGAGTCGAGGTCGGCGGTGCTCGGGTCGCGGGTCAGTTCGAAGCGGCCGGCGATCCTGGCCTGCAGTCCGGCCAGCAGCTCCTGCCATTCCGAAAATATCTCGGTGACATCGGTTCTGGGGTTCTCGTCGACCATCTGCTCGACATGTTGCACGGTTTCACTCATGGCAGCTCCGGTTCGGTTGTCGCGGTGGCGGGTTCGCGCAGGAGGGCGGACACGGCGGCGGCGGGACGGCCCGCGACCAGATCGGTGCCCCGGGATACGGCGCGGTTCACGGCCTGGGCCGGTCGGATGTCGGCCTGCACCCGGTTCGCGCCGGCCGGGGCGGAGGTCACCTGCGGGACGCTGATCACGCCGGTGAACGGCCCGCTCCAGGACGTCCACAAGGTGAAATCCGCGCTCAGCGCGTAGATCGAACCGGCCAGCGCCCCGGTCGAATCCTCGGCGGCGGCAACGATGTTGAGCCGATTCTCCGCCGCGCGTTCCGGCAGGCCGAGCCGCGTTTCCCAGGGTTCGCCGAGAACGTGTGGCACCGCCACCACATCGGCGTCCCGGACCGCGGCCAGGCGGAAGGTCTCGGGAAACAGTGCATCGTCACCTACCACGAGAGCCAATCGGCCCCAAGGCATTTCGAAGATCTCCAGGGCGGAGCCCAGATCCGACAGCCACGAGTGGCGTTCGGTGCGGTGCAGCTGGCGCTGACATCCGACCACGCCCTCCGCGTTCACCAGCACTCCGGCATGGGCGTCGCCGTCGCGCAGGGATACCACGACATGCGCTGTCGTCCCCCGCAGCGCCGCCGCCACCTCCGGAATGGACACCGTCGCGGATGGGGACTCGGCCGCCAATGCTGTTCCCGGTGCGGCATCGCCTCGGCCGGTCAGCGCCGGCAGCACGATCACTGCGGCGCCGCTGCGGGCGGTATCGGCGATGAGGCCGAGATCGGCGAGGGCCGCGGCCACGGGAAGGGTTGGCGCACCGGCAGGGGCGCGCCGGTGCGAGATGTCGAGCATCGGGGCGTAGAGCCGCGGGCGGCGAGCGGCGAGCACATCGGTTCCGTCCGGGCGTCGTTTGTCGTCGGCGAGACCGATATCGATATCCGCCACGACCACGGCCTCACCGTGTACCGGCGCGCGCGCCACCGTTGTCCCGTCCGGTGCGACGATCTGGCTCTCGCCGGCGCCGTGCAACCGATCCGGCGGCACCCCCAGCCTGGACGCGATCGAGGGCAGCTCGTCGTCGGGCAGCAGCGGCCCGACCTTGTTGGCCGCCACCACCCAGACCTTGTTCTCCGCCGCACGCACCGGGATGTGCAGGCTCGCCTCGTCGACGGCGAAGGAGTTGAGGCTGTTGAGCAGCAGTTGCGCCCCTCGTACCGCGAGCGACCGGGTCACCTCGCAGATGACGCCTTCCATGCAGGCGTACAGGCCGATGCGGCCCAGCGGGGTGTCGACGATCTCGGAATCGGAGTCGCCGGGGTCGAGGTGATCGTTCTCGGCGCCCATCAGAATCTGCTTGTCGGACTGGGCGAGCAGTGCGCCGTCGGGGCCGAACAGCAGGCCGGTGCCGGTGGTGCGGCCGTCGTCTCGGGCCAGCGTGACCCCGATCTTGACGTACATCCGATGCCGTGCGGCGCGTTCGGCGATCGCGCTCAGGAATCGATCTCCGATGCGGCATGCCATTCGGTGCGCGTGGTCGCGGTCGGCGTACCACGATAGGTGGTTACAGAACTCGGGCAGGACGACCAGGTCCGGCGCGTGCGCTGCGGCGTCGTCGATGAGGCGCAGGCAGGTGGCGAGGTTGACCGCGACATCGGTGCCGGCGGCGAGCTGGACGGCGGCGACTCGCGTCATGAGCGCGCACCTCCTTATCGAACCCGTTTCGTAGAACGAAACGCTGTTTCCAACAGTTGCGATTCTGTACCGGTGCCGCGCATCTGTCCAGTGGTCGGTCGAGATTTGTGCCGCAATCCTCGCCGGATCGCGAAAATCGGCTGTTTCCACGCCGTTACGTGCTTGTTCTCGCTTGACAGCCATCGTCGCCGACGGTTCAATATGGCAACTGCGAAACCGTGTTTCTTTCTGCGAAACGCGGG
Organism: Nocardia mikamii NBRC 108933; assembly: GCF_001613505.1. GTDB lineage: Bacteria > Actinomycetota > Actinomycetes > Mycobacteriales > Mycobacteriaceae > Nocardia > Nocardia mikamii. The sequence continues at coordinate 489,166 of NZ_BDCM01000012.1, read as the reverse complement.
CGGAGGTGAGAAATGACGACACCACCGGCGGGAGCGCGGCCCGGGTCCGGAGCCACGCCAGCTGAACTGCCCCCCGCGAGCCGGACCGGAATGTGGCTGCTCGCCATCGCCGCGGCGGCGACCGGGCCGATGGCGGGTATCGAGATCGTCTTGCTGAGCAAACCGCTCGGTGGTGTGGTCGGGCTGCCCGGCGCGGTCGTGGGGTACATCGCCCTGAGCGCGGGTGTGCTCGGGGGTCTGACGGTGGTGCCGGGCGTGCGGCTCCGGTTCACCGCGTCGAGTCGCCGCGCCGGCGCGCTCGCCGTCGCCGGTGGCGTGGGAATGCTTGTCGCAGCCCTGTTTTCGTCGATGCCCGCCTTGCTGGGTGGTGTCGTGGTGGCCGGTGTGGTGGCGGGACCGCTGCTCGTCACCGCTCGGGCCGTGGCCGGTGTCCGAGTCTGCTACGCAGCGGTGACGGCCGCGTTGCTCGCGGGTGCGGTGCTGGCCGGCGCGTGCGGCCGGCAACCGGGCGAGGCGCTGTTCGTGGCCGGGAGTGTGGTGATCGCGGCCGGATTGTCGGTGTCGGTGCGGAACACATCCTTCGGCGGTGTCGCGGGCGGCCCTCGCCTGGCCGGTACCGCGCTGCGCGGAGCGACGGGATATGGCGCAGTCGGATTCGCACTGGGGGCGACGGTGCTGCCGGCCCTGCATCTGCTGCTGTTTCGCTGGGAGGTGCTCGACCCCGATCAGCCCGCGCGCCTGGCCGTCGCGATGGTGCCGGCGGTGCTCGTGGTCGCCGCGCGCGAATACCGGCTCGATGCGGTGCCGCCGCTGCTGATTCTCGCCGCCGGCGGCCCGGTGCTGGTGGCGATCGCGCCGGGCGCGTGGCAGTCGATGGTCGGTGTCGCGGTTACCGCCGCGGCGGGGATCCGTTGCCTCTCGGTGATGGATCACCAGCTGCGACAGCGACTTCCGGGCAGCGAGCAGTGGTGGAGTGCCGTGACCGGCCTGGTCGTCGCGGTCGGTGGGATCTGTGGCCTGGGCGCCGCCGTCGCCTGCGGGCGGCTGTGGGGGACCGGCTCCGCGCTCACCCTGGCCGGCGTGCCGGTGTTGCTGGCCGCGCTGGCGGTCGCGCGCACGCCGGTGCCCGGCGGCGGCCGAACCAGGACCGTCGACCGCCGCGCCGACGCGCATCCCACCGCCACCCAGTCCAGCGAGATCGCCGTCGAAGGAGGCGCCCGATGACACGCGCACTACTACGGGGCGGACTGGGCCTCGTGTTCGCCGCCGCGATCGCGGCGCCCGTCGCGGCCGATACGCCCGCCACCCTGCATATCGACGCCGCAACGGACCTGCGGGAGGGGCAGCGAGTCACGGTGGGCGGCAGCGGTTTCCAGCCGGGCCTGGCGGCGGTTGCCGTGGGGCTGTGTAAACAGGGCTATACCAACGGGTTGAACGATTGCGATCTCGACGGCGGCGCCACCTTCGTCAATATCGCGTCCGATGGGACCTTTCCGGCGCTCGTGCTCACTCTGCATCCGCAGTTCGAGAATATCGATTGCCTGCGGCAGCAGTGCGTGATCGCGGCCGCGCCGCTGCCCGGTACCGAACCCGCCGGAGTCATCGCCGCCAATTCCGCCGTGATCCCCGTGGTTTTCGCGGGCTCGAGCCTCCCACCGCCCGCGGCTGTGCCGGTGGCGGGCACGGTGGTGGCGGGCTCCACCGACACCCACGGCCCGTCCGCGGTGCTGTGGTCGCTGACGGCGGCACTGCTGGTCGTCGTCGCCGCAATCGCCCTCGCCGACCGGCGGCGGCTCTAGGAAATCCAGGAGGAGCACATGTTTCGAACCAGAAACCTGGTGAGCGCGGTATTCGCGGGTCTCACCGCGGTCGCGATGTTCGGTGGGGCGCCCGCACAGGCGGCCACGGTCGCGGTGAGCCAGTCCGGAGGTGTCGCGGTCGGGCAGAGCATCAGCGTCTCGGTGAGCGGACTGGCGCCCGATCTGGCCTCGGTCGCGGTCGGGCAGTGCACGGCGAACATCTCCGGACCCTCGGACTGCAATCTTTCCGGCTCACTGCTGGGCACAGCCGACGGGCAGGGCAATTGGGAGGCCGGCAGTATCGCCCTGGTCGGGTCGGTCGGTGGCGTGGACTGCACGGCGGCGGCGGGAGCGTGCACGATCGCGGTCACCAGCCTCACCGATCCGACCAATATCCTCGCCTCGATTCCCCTCAGTTTCGGATGAGGTGAAGCCGTGAGACGCAACATCTTTCGCTGTACCGCCGGCGCGGCGGCAACTGCCGTCGCGTTACTGGCGACGGCCCCGCTCGCCGCGGCCGCACCCACCCTGCATCCCTCGCCGACCGGTGATGTCACCGTCGGTGAGGTCGTCACCGTCGCCGTGGACGGGCTGCCACCCAATCTGGCTCAGGTGGCGGTCGGCCAGTGTAAACCGCAGGTGGTCGCGCCCACCGACTGCAATCTCGGCGCCTCGCTGCTCGGCTCCGCCGACGCGCAGGGGGCCTGGCAGCCCGGAATGCGCGGCGACACCATCACGCTGACCGCGTCGGTCGGTGCGGTGGACTGCACAGCGGCGTCCGGCGCCTGCACCCTGGCCGTCACAAGCCTCACCGACCCCGGCCATATCCTCGCCTCGGTGCCGCTGACGTTCGGCCATGCACCCGCGGTCGCGACGACGACACCGAAAGCCGCCGCGGCGGACAGTGGTTCATCGGATTCGCATACGACGGCGATCGTCGTCGCCGTCGTGGTCATCGTCGTTGTGGTGCTCGCGGTGGCCGCGTTGCTGGTGCGGCGTCGTCGTCGTACCTGAACCGGTGGGTGCTCGCCCCTGTGCGGGTATCGGCGCAGGGGCGAGCACGTGGGCGGATCAGTGCGGGTAGGCACGAGCGGACAGCCCCGCACCACCGGCGCGGAACGCTGCGGGCAGGTGGGTGACGGTGGTCTGCACGTATTCGCGCAGTCCCTCGTCGCCGTATTCCCGGCCGTATCCGCTGCGTTTGGTCCCGCCGAACGGGGCGCGCAGTGCCATTCCGGTGCGGTTGTGTGTGTTGACGAAGGTGAAGCCGGCTTCCAGTCGGGCGGCGAAGTCGAAGGCGCGCTCCTCGTCGGCCGACCACACCGACGCCGCGAGTCCGAGCGCGGAATCGTTGGCGCGAGCCCGGACTTCGTCCTGCGTGCGGTAGGTGAGCAGCGGGACCGCGGGCCCGAACTGTTCGGTGCGCACGAGCGGGGCATCGTCGGGCAGATCCAGGACGATCACGGGGTCGACGAAATAGCCTTCTCCCACCAGACCTTTCGCCAACGGGATCACACGTCCACGGCTGCCCGCCTCCGCGATCAACGCCCGAAGTCGTCCGGCGGCGTCGCGGGTCACCACCGGGCCCATGGTCACACCCTCGTCGACCGGATCCCCGACCCGCAGAATCCGCTGGGCCGCAGCGGTATACGCCTCCAAGAACTCCGCCGCCCGGTGTTCGGGCACGTAGAGCCGCTTGGCGGCCATGCACACCTGTCCGGAGGTGGCGAAGGAGGCCAGCACCAGGCGCTCGTAATCGTCCGGTGAGAGCGCGAAATCATCGAGGAAGACCGCCGGATCGTTGCCGCCGAGTTCGAGCACCACCGGCGTCAGCGCCCGCCCGGCCGCGGCGGCGATACTGCGCCCGGCGCTCTCACCGCCGGTGAAGGCGACCTTCCCCACGGCGGGATGGGCGATCAGCGCCCGCACCAGCTCCGGCCCGCCGTGCACCACGGTGGTCTCCGGCAGCGCGTCGGCGACCGCCGACACCGCGAGCGGCGCCAGCGGTGAGGGCTTGAGCACCACCGTATTTCCGGCGGCCAAGGCGGGACCGAGCTTCACCACCGCCAGAATGATCGGAGCGTTCCACGGTGTGATCGCGGCGATCACCCCGAACGGGCGAGGCGTGATCCGCAACCGGCCTTGTGCATCATCGATCTCGGTGTCGGCGAAGATCACCGGCGCCCGATCGCAGAGCCAGCGCAGATACGTGACCGCGAAACCGATTTCGCCCCGGCAGTCGGCGATGGGCTTGCCGGACTCCCGGGCGAGCAGGAGCGCGAGCGCCTCCCGATCCGCCGCGATGCCGTCGGCGGCGGTGCGGATTCGGTCCAGCCGTTCGTCCAACGGCCGTCGCGACCAGTCACGGAAACTCCGTTCCGCTTGCCGCACAAGCGCATCCACCTGCTCGGGTGCGGTGACCCGGACGGAACCGACGATCTCGGCGGGACGGGCCGGATTCTCGCGCTCGATCCTCACGCCGTCGGCTCCAGGCTGTCCATCAGGCAGGCGCGGCGCAGATAGGCGCGGGCTGCTGCCGGATCGGCCGCCAATTCCCGCAGACCACGGCGGTATTCGGCATCATGGGTGCGCAAGCTCGTCCAGTTGGCCCGGCTCGTGCGCTGCACATGGTCGACCGCCACCCTCCGGCGCTGCCGGACCGCCTGCTCCAGCACCTCATCGGGCGCACCCGCCAGCACGTCGGCGAGAGCGGACGCCATCCGCACCGCGTCGTGAATGCCGCTGTTCATCCCCAGCCCACCGAGCGGATTGTTCACGTGCGCGGCATCGCCCATCAGCAACACCCGGCCGTAGCGGAACTGTGGCGCGACCCGCTCGTGCACGTGATACAGCGAGGCATGCGCGATGCGCCACGGCCGGCCGAGGTCGGCGACCTGCGCCAAACGTTCGGGGAGACGGCGCAATTCGAGATCGTCGGCGGTGTCCGCGGCCGTCGGCAGCAGCACCCGCCAGTGGTCGGGAGTGCGCAGCAGTACCAGCCACTCGTCCGGGTCGAACACGTAGTTGATCGGGGCGATACCGGGCAGCGCCGCGTCGAGTTGTTCGTCGACCGAGGCGACCAGGAACCGCTCCGGATAGGTACTGCCCGCGAACTCCGCGCCGATCCCATGCCGGACCGCCGAATGCGCCCCGTCCGCGCCGATCAGCCAGTCGCACCGCACCGGACCGCCCGAGGCGGACACCCGCACGCCGTGGGGTCCCGCCTCGACGCCGTCGACGGTGTGGCCGAACCGCACGCGCACCGCATCGGGCAGCGCGTCGAGCAGGACCGGGGTGAGTTTGCTCTGCTCGCACTGCACCCGGAACGGGTATTCGGTATCACCGGCCAGCACTCCGAGGTCGAGGGTGGCCACCGGCTCGCCGCCGCGTTCACGGTATTGAAAGGTGCTCGCTATCAGTCCTTTTCCCAGCAGAGCGTCGACGACGCCGAGATCGCGCAGCATCTCCAGCGTCGGCGGATGGAAGGTCGACGCGCGCGATTCACCCGCCAGTCCCGCACCCTGCTCGAGGACGATGACCTCCACTCCGCGCCGGGCCAGCACGAGCGCGGCGGTGAGCCCCACGGGCCCGGCCCCGGCGATCGCCACCGTAGTCATGACGTGTGCAGGGCGAAGCGCCCCTCGACGCCGACAACCCGTGCGCCGGTGAAGAACCGCAAGGTCTCGGCCGTTCCCTCTTCGCCGAGTCCCGATATGCCCCAGGCGGGACGCGGGGTCATCAGATGCAGGCTCATGATCGAGGAGCCGTTCACCTTCACCTCACCGGCTCGGATCCGGCGCGCGATCGCGAGCGCGAATTCGGTGTCCGTCCCGCACACGTAGCCCTCCAAGCCGTAGGGCACGGCATTCGCGATGGTCACCACATCCTCGACACGGTCGTAGGTGACGACCCCGGCCGCCGGGCCGAAGATCTCCTCGGGCGAGTCACCGTCGAGAAGAGCTGGGGCACAATAGTTTCCCACGTCGGGAACGACGCCGTACACGTGGTGTTCGCGACCGTCCAACGCGGCGCGGACCGCGGCCACATGCCGTGAGTGCACGAGCGGGCCCAGATCGGTGCCGGGATCCAGTGGTGGACCGATGGACAGCGTCGCGAGCCGTTTACCGATGGCCTCCGTCAACTCCTCGGCGCGGTTCGCGGGCACGATCAGCCGCCCCAGCGCTCGGCACCATTGCCCGTTGAGGGTGGTGAGCAATTCGGCGGCCATCCGCGCCGCGGTCTCGGTGTCGGCGTCGGGAAGGACGACCAGGGGATTGTTCCCGCCCAATTCCAGCTGGCACGGTCGCAACAGCGGCGCCGACGCGCCCGCCACAGCACGCCCGCCCGCCACGCCACCGGTGAACGACACCGCCTTGATCCGGGCATCGGCGGTGAGCCGGGCGCCGGTGTCCGCATCGCCGTGCACCAGCTGGAACATCCCGGCCGGTACCCATTCGGCGATCGCCTCGGCCAGTATCACCGCACTGTAGGGAGCCGATTCGCTCACCTTCAGGATCACCGGGCAGCCGGCGGCGAGGGCGTTGGCGACCTTGTGCGCGGCCATCGGGGCGGGTGCGTTCCACGGCACCAGGCACAGCGCCGGCCCCAGCGCCAGCCGGTGTACTTCCACGCCGTCACGATCCGCGTGTAGCGCACCGCCGCGAATCCGGTCGGCGGCCAGGCGAAACGAACCGGCGACAATCGCACCGAGCGGCCGGGTCTGCCGCAGCGGTACCCCCGTCGCGAAGGCATCGAGTTCGGCGATTCGTTCCAGACTCGGTTCGAGGTCGTCGGCGATCGCCTCGAGGGTTTCGGGCTCGATGCGTCCGGCGGCGTTGTCGGCCACCGCGAGTGCGCGCTCGAGCCGGTCGGCGGTGGTGGCGACAGTACGGCTCAGTACCTGCCCGGTGGCCGGATCCTCCAGCGTCCCATCGAGTTCCGTGCCGGGGGCAGCCCAGGTGTCGTCGATCAGATCGCGAATCGCGGGCAGGCGCACCGTCATTTCGCGGCCTCCGCCGGTGCGGTGGCGAACAGGTCGTGGGCGCGCGCGTCGGTGACGATCCGGGCCACCTCGAGGAGTCCGCGTTCGGCCGGGAAGGTCATGACCAGCCCCATGGCCAGATCGCGCAGGGCGCGGCCGGCGATACCGTTCATCGACGCCGCCGATGTTCCGCCCGCCTTCAGTGCGCCCAGTGCCACCTGGAAGCACGCCTCGGTGACCGCGCCCTTGCCCAGGCGCCACTGCGCGAACACCTCCTGCTTAGGCTTGAACGGCACCTGCGCGGTCTCCACCGCGAGCTGATAGCGCAACCACAGGTACGCGGTCTCCAGCTGGCGGGTCATCTCACCGAACAACACCTGATGCACCGGTGAGGACGCGATGGGCTCGCCGGTGTCGGCGAAGGTCTTCGTCGTTGTCGCGCTGAGGATTTCGTCGTACACCCGCTGTGCGCATCCGGTGTAGACCGCGGCGATGGCGAGCTGATTGCCGACGAAACTGCCGCGGCTCATGGTCAGCATCTTGGTGAAGGCCCCCGGCACACCGAGCGCTTCGTCGTCGGGGATGAACACGTTGTCGAGCCGGATGCCGTTGTTGGCGGTCGCGCGCATCCCCAGACCGTCCCACGGCGCCCGCACACTCACCCCGTCGGCGGCGCGTGGCACGAAGAAGGTGGCCAGCCCCTCCGCGGTGTCGTAACCTTCCAGTTTCGCGGAGGTCAGATAGTAGTCGGCGACGCCGGTCGCGCAGCCGAAAGACTTCTCTCCGTTGAGAATCCAGCCGCCGTCGACTTCGGTCGCGGTCGTCGCGATGGTGATGTTGGCGGCGGAGGTCTTCACCGATTCGGAGGCGAAATTGGCCAGCCACGCCCCCTCGGCCATCCGCGTGAGCACCTTCTCGGCGAAGGCGCGCACCACCGGAACCTCCGCCTCGTCGAACAGCCCGGCATCGATGGCCTCCAACGGCAGCAGCCCGCGCGAGGCGCTGGTGTTGTGGAAGAAGTAGGCCAGTGCGGTGGACGGACAGGCGGTGCCCATGGCATAGGTGGCGGCGGCGAGATCACGCAGGGTCCCGCCGAGGCCGCCGAATTTCTCCGGCACCACCAGTCCCAGCAATCCGGCGTCGCGGAGCAGCGCGATATGCGAGACCGGGAAGGTACCGGTACGGTCGGCCTCCTCGGCCGCCGCGCGCAGTGCCGGTAGCACGGATTCCACACGGCGGGCGCGTTCGCGCTCCGCGGCGGTCATCTGTTCGACGAGTCGTTCTCCGATCATCGGGCAATCCCCTCGTGGTAGCAGCGGTCGTGGTAGATGAGCGGCGCGGCGGGACGCGGGGTGGCCGCATCCTGGACCAGGCCCAGGATGATGGTGTGATCGCCGGCCGGATAACGCGCCGCGACAACGCAATCCACCCATGCGACCGCATCGGCGAGCACGGCCGCGCCGGTGGCCGAGGTCTGCCAGTGTCCGGTCGCGAAGCGGTCGCCCGGTGCCGGGGCGGAGAATCGGCGGCCGATCTCCTCGTGATCGCTGCCGAGCATGTTGACCGCGAAAACGCCGCTGTCGTGGATCATCCGGCAGGTGGTGCCCTGCGATGCCACACAGATCGAGACGAGCGGCGGATCGAGCGCCACACTGGTGAAGGAACTGGCGGTCATGCCGTGTCGTCCACCGCCGGCGGCGGGGGTGGTGATCACCACGACCCCGCTCGCCCACTGGGCCAGCACCGTACGGAGATACTGCGAATCCATCTCGACTCCGTTTCGGTAGTGGAAACGCTGTAACGCACAAGGTAACGCTATGGCTCTGGTCGCGCAAGAGGAACGAATGGGGATGGTGTTTCCCATGGGGAAATCCGCCGCCTAGACTGGCCGGGTGACCGTTACCGAATCCGACAGTCAGAGCCGGTCCATCGCCGCGGTCGAACGCGCTATGGACGTGCTACTGCTCTTCGGCCGCAGCGGCCGGCCCGATCTCGGCGTCACCGAGATCGCCAACGAACTCGGCATCACCAAGGCCGCTGTCCACCGCATTCTCACCGCGCTGCGCACCCGCGACCTGATCACGCTGGAGCCGACCACCCGCCGTTACGCGCTCGGGCATGCCGCGATGGCGCTGGGGCGGGCGTATCTGGCGCGCACCGATCTGCGGGTGATGGCCGGTCCGGAGTTGCGGCGGCTGGCGACGCTGACGGGGGAGACCGCGACCCTGTCCATCCGGCGCGGCGACACGCGGATGTACGTGGACCAGGTGGTGCCGGATCAGGAATTGCGGATGGAAGTGGCGCTGGGACAGCCGTATCCGTTGCATGCCGGCAGCTCCTCGAAGGTGATTCTGGCGCATCTGCGTAAGCAGGAGATCGACGACTATCTCGAACGGCACGAGCTGACCGCGCTCACCGACGCCACGGTGACCTCGCAGCGCAAACTGCGCGCCGAGCTGACCGCGATCCGGAAACGCGGCTACGCGGTATCGCTGGGGGAGCGGCAGGTCGGCGCGGCATCGATCGCCGCGCCGATTCTCGACCACGACGGCGGGGTAGTGGCGGCCATCAGTGTGTGCGGGCCACTGTCGCGTTTCGAGCCGCGCATGGACGAATGTGTGCCGATGCTGCTCAAGGCATCCGGGGCGCTCTCGACCCAATTGGGTTATTCGGGTTAGAGATTCGCGCCCGGTTTGAACACCCCGAGCGCCGCGGCCGCCAGCACGCTGCCCCAGATCACCCAGACATAGGGCAGGCAGCCGTTCACGCTGCGGCGCAGCACCGACTCGAGGCCCGGGCTCGAACCTTCGGACTGTAGCCGGCCGAAGGCGGGCCCGAAGGCGCGCAACGTCATTCGGATACCGAGGCCCGCGGCGACGGCGGCGGTGTAGAGCAGGATCTTCGCGCCCAGCCATCGCGGATTGGTGCTGACGCCGAACGGATCCTCGGCGAACAGGGTGTAGGCGCCGGCGACGGCCGCCGCGGCGATCACCGCGATCCGGATGGTCAGATCGGCGCGGTGGACGACGACGATGCGGCCGTGTGTGCGGTGGGCGGTGATCGCCAGCGCCAGCCATCCCGCCGCGAACAACCAGACCAGCACCACGAACCACCACGGAAACAGGGCGATCGCGAACAGGGTGGCGCCGTGTGGATCCAGCGCCATGAGGGTGATACCGCTCGGCAGGAACAGGATCAGGCAGATCTTCGGTCCGAGATCCAGACCGCTCATGATGGCGAGGGCGGTGGCGCGGGCCGGTGGGGTGCGCTCGGGATCGATGACGAAGCGGCTGGAGTAGAAGACGCCGAGATCACCGCCCAGCCAGAAGACGAACAGCACCAGATGCAGCAGTATCCACCAGCCGTGCGGATGCGGACCCATGGCGTTCCTCACGATCGAGTCGAAAAGTGATGTGACAGTAGATGTTCAGCGGGGGATGTCGAGAATCGACAGTGCGCCGGCGAGGTCGACGACGTCGGCGTACTTGGCATCCAGATCGAGCAGATTGGCCTCGTGCAGACGCCGATCGCGATCACCGCAGGCATCGGCGACCACCAGCGGCCGGAAGCCGTGCTGCAGCGCGTCGGTGGCGGTGGCGCGCACACAGCCGCTGGTGGTCAGGCCGGTGATCACGACGGTGTCCACGCGTTGCGCGGTGAGGGTCGCCGCCAGCGAGGTGCCGTGGAAGGCACTCGCATACTGTTTGGTGACGACCACCTCCCCGGGCGCCGGTGCCGGGGTGTCGAGGAATGCGCCGAGTGGATTACCTTCCTCGAAGGCGTCGAGCGCCGGCACTTTCCGGCGGAACAGGCCGCCGTCCGCGCTGCCGGGGCGATAGCGCACGCGGGTGAAGATGACGGGGTGTGCGGCGGCGCGAGCGTGCGTGACCACAAGGTCCGCGGCCGCCACGGCCGCTTCCACCGGTGCGCGCAGCGGTGAGCCGTCGGTCAGGTACGCCGCGCAGATGTCGACGACCAGCACCGCGGGCCGCTCGCCCGCGCCGAGGCGGGCGGCGAATCCGTGCCGGCGATAGTCCTCGGCGAGGTCGGACATGGGAGAACCCTTCAGACGATGCCGTTTTCGGCCAGCCGGCTCAGTTCGTCCGAGCCGATGCCGAGCAGCCGCTCGTATACCTCGGCGGTGTGCTGACCCAGTTCGGGCCCGGTATGGCGCACGCCGCCCGGAGTTTCGCTCAGTTTCGGAAACACGTTCTGCATGGGAATCTCGCCGAGTTCGGGATGAGCCAGGCGCACGATCGCCTCGCGGGCGGCGAAATGGGGATCGGCGAACATGTCGCGGGCCGTGTAGATCCGCCCGGCCGGCACACCGGCGGCGTGCAGGCGGTCCAGAAGTTCGTTCGCCGGCACGGTGCGGGTCCACTCGCCGATGATGCGGTCGAGCTCGGCCATGTTCTCCCCGCGGGTCGAATGGGTGGCGAACCGGTCGGTCGTGGCGAGTTCGGGGCGGCCCATAACCGACCCCAGCCGTCCGAACACCGTGTCCTGATTGGCCGCGATGAGGACCAGATCGCCGTCGGCGGCGGAATACACATTGCTGGGCGCCACGTTGGGCAGCACCGGACCGGTGCGTTCGCGTTGGTAATGAGTGATATCCCATTCGGGCAGAAGCGATTCCATCATCGCCAGCACCGCCTCGTAGATCGCGGAATCCACCAGCTGACCGCGCCCGGTGCGCTCCCGGTGGTGCAGTGCGGCCAGCGTGCCGATGGTCGCGAAGACCGCGGCCAGGGAATCGCCGAGGGAGATACCGGTTCTGGCGGGCGGATGACCGGGATCTCCGGTGGTGTAACGGATTCCGCCCATCGCCTCGCCGATCGAACCGTATCCGGCGCGCGGTGCGTAGGGGCCGGTCTGCCCGTAGCCGGTGACCCGGGTGAGAATCAGCCCGGGATTGCCGGCGCGCAGGGTGTCGAAGTCCAGACCCCACCGCTCGAGGGTGCCGGGGCGGAAATTCTCGACGACGATATCGGCCTGCGCGATGAGATCGCGGGCCAGCGCCTGTCCCTGCGCCGTGCGCAGATCGCAGGTCACCGACTTCTTGTTGCGCGCCACCACCGGCCACCACAGCGATCGGCCGTAGGGCTTCTCCCGGCCCCACTCCCGCATCGGATCGCCGCGGCCCGGAGATTCGAGTTTGATCACCTCGGCCCCGAAATCGCCCAGTAGCTGACCGCAGAACGGGCCCGCCAGCAACTGTCCCATTTCGATGACCCGCAGGTCGGCCAGCGGACCCGCCGCGGCGTGATGGTTTGGCATCGGGTCAACTCCTTCTGTCGGTGCGCCGCGGGCGAATTCGGCCGCGCGTTCCCGTGAGAATGGATACAATGTATCCCGTAGCGAAACGCTCGGCAAGATCGGGAAACGGAGGAGCCGTGGAGATCACGCTGGTCGACGTCGCGCCGCGGGACGGATTGCAGAACGAGCCGGAGCCGATCGCGACGGCCGACAAGATCGAGCTCGTTCGCCGGTCGGTCGAGGCCGGGCTGCGCCGCATCGAGGCGGTGAGTTTCGTGCATCCCGACCGGGTGCCCCGAATGGCCGATGCCGAAGCAGTGCTGGCCGGTGTACCGCGCGACGGTGAAACATCCTATGCCGGACTGATTTTCAACGACCGTGGACTGGACCGCGCCCTCGCCGCTGGCGTCGACGAGATCAATGTGGTGGTGGTCGCGACCGATACCTTCAGCCGTCGCAACCAGGGCTGCGACACCGAGGAGGGTATTGCCCGCTGGGCGCGGTTGGCGGCCCGCGCCGCCGAGGCCGGACTGTGGCGCACCGTCACCATCGCGGCCGCCTTCGGCTGCCCGTTCGAGGGGGAGGTGCCGGAGCCACACGTGCTCGACCTCGTCTCCCGTGTCGCCGAATCCCGCCCCGATGAAATCGCTCTGGCCGACACCATCGGCGTCGGCACCCCGGACCGCGTGCGACGCCTGGTCTCCGGCTTGCGCCGCCGGGCGCCCGAGGCCGTGCCTCGCTGCCATTTTCACAACACTCGAAACACCGGCTACGCCAATGCGATAGCGGCGCTCGACGCCGGCGTGCAAGTTCTCGACGCCAGCACCGGCGGTATCGGCGGTTGTCCCTTCGCCCCCGCCGCCACCGGCAACATCGCCACCGAGGATCTGCTGTACACCCTCGACCGCATGGGCGTCACCACCGGCGTCCGCATCGAGCCGGTCATCGAGACGGCGAACTGGCTCGGCGGGATCTTGGGCGCGCCGGTGCCCGCCCTGCTCGGCCGAGCCGGAGTCTTCCCCGGCGCATCCGCAGCGTCCTGAGCGCGATGCCCGAGAACGCCGGGGATCCGCCCGGCGCCGGCCGATGCCCGCCGGATCCGTGGACAACTCCTGCGGCGGCTCGGGGGCAGTGATGGTCAGGCGGCATCCGTTGCCGCACAACGGCGTTCATCGGGTGTCGGGCGCGGAGGCGATCGTGCGCAGGGGGCCCAGCAGCGCGTCGAGGGTCGCGGCTCGGGCAAGATGGTAGGCGGTGTCACTGAGGAGGTCCGCTGCCGTGGGGGAGAGCACTCGCTCGGTGTTGAGCCGGAATTTGAGGGCCAATTCTTCCGGGGTGAGCGGATTGCCGGGGCCTCCCCGGTTGGATTCGACGCGTTCGGTGAGGGCGCGGCCGTCGTGCAGGCGCGCGGTGAGGACCGCGGGGAACTGCGTGGGAAAGATGTCGTCGCAGCGGGGATCGGGAACGCAGCGCACCCGGGCGGCCAAGCCCACACGGGCAGGGTCGCGGGCGGCGGTGTCGGTGAAATCCTCATGGAACACCCCGAGCCCGCCGCCGCCGGTGAGGGCCGCGGCGACGGTATAAGGCCCGGAAAAGGCGGCGTGATAACCGGATTCGGGACGAGCCTTCAGTTCCGGTGGATGGCCGATGGTGCGCAGTGCTGCGGCGGGGGCGCCCAATTCCAGTTCCGCGATGTCGTCGGGCCGCACACCCTGCGCGCGCAGACGCAGTGCCGCGTCGATGCCGGCATGGGTGAAGTGATTGCAGGGGTAGGGCTTGAAGCACACCTCGGGTAGCCGCCACCGGTCGCCGAGCCCGTCGACCAGTGCGCCGGGATCGGCCTGATCGCCGCAGAAGGCGTGCAGCAGACCGAATCTGCCTTCGAAGACCGTCGGGGGGCCGGTGAGCCCGGCGCGTGCCAGCCCCGCCGCGGCCACCGCGGCATGCGCCGCCCATCCGCAGTGCACGCGCTTGACGGTGCCACCGGTGCGATTGGCCTCCAGCAGACCCGAGCCCATACTCGCCGCGATCGCCATGGCATGGGCGATGCCGTCGGCCTCGAGTCCGCAGAGCACCGCCGCGGCCGCCGCACCGCCGACGGCGCCGCAGATGGCGGTGGCATGCAATCCGCGTTCGAAGAACACCGAATTGCGCAGCGCCGCATCGTATCCCGCCATTCCGGCGCGCACCGTGATCTCGATTCCCACCGCCACCGCGTCGAGCAGGGCGGCACCGCTCGCGCCACGGGATTCGGCGACGGCGAGCGCCGCGGGCACCACCGACGCCGACGGATGCAGCACCGACGGCAGGTGGGTGTCGTCGAAATCCAGAGCGTGCGCGAGCGTGCCACCCAGCAGTGCGGCGCTGGGCGGCGGATATCCGCCCTCCAGTCCGAGCGCGGTCGCACCGGTGTGGCCACCCCACTCGGTTATCACCGCGCGCACCGCCACCGCGGGCGGGGTGTCCAGCGCCGCAATGCTGTTACCGAGCACATCCAGCACTCGGCGCGACGTATCGGCGCGCAGTTCGGCTCCGACTCCGGTGGCTCGCGCGGCCGCTGCGAAGTCGGCGAGCCGGGCGAGAATCGTCTGCTCGGTCATCGGCTCACCGCCGCGAGCGGGCGCACCGGTGATCCGGTGCCGCCGACGATGCGCAACGGCGCCGACAAGAAGACGAATTCCGGAAGCTTCTCGGCGGCAAGCTCTTCCAGGGCCAGATGCTCCATGATGTAGATCCCCGACTCCACCAGCAGAACGCGGTGCACCGGCAGCACCCTGTGCCCCGCGCCCGGCCGGATGCATTCGTAGGCGGTGGTGTCGCAGCCGGTGGCCACCACCCCGTGGCCGGCCAGCCAGCGCGCCGCCTCGACCCCCACGCCCGGCACGCCGGTGGCCGCACCGAGGTAGGCGTCGGCCTCATCGAACAATCGCGCCCATCCCGTCCGGATCAGCGCGACGTCACCGGGCTGCGGTTGCGATCCGATCGCGTTCGCCGCCCGCCGCAGATCCTCGACCGTGATCTCGTACCCGCCCGGCAGTGTCGGCACCCCGTGCAGGGCAGCCACGTCGAGCAACACCCCACGCCGCAGCAGTCCCGGCAGGTTCTCCGCCCCGAGTTCGCGGAAGAGGCCGCCGCGCTGCGCCTGTGCGGCATCCACCCCGCCGTGCAGCAACCCGTCGTGGCTGACGTGGCTGAGCGCATCGATATGTGTGCCGACATGCCCACCGGTGACGATGATCTCGTTGGCGGCCGAACCACCGTCGGGGCGCGTCATGTCACCGTGGCGGCGGATGAGGGTCATGCGGAAACCGGGGTGATTCGGCGAACACGGCATCCCGGTGAAGAACGGCTGCCCCAATTCGATGAGTCGCACTCCGCCGGAGACCGCCGCCGTCAACGGATCCCGCGCGCTCATCGGATCACCCCCGCTGAACGCAGCCGGGCCAGATGCGCCTCGCCGACCCCGTAGGAGCCCAGGACCTCCTCGGTATGTGCCCCCAGCGGGGGTCCGGTCCAGCGGATGCGGCCGGGGGTGCCGGAGAGCCGGAACAGCACGTTCTGCATCCGCAGCGCACCGAGTTCCGGATCGTCGAGGGTGATGATCGATTCCAGCGCACGGAACTGCGGGTCGGCGAGGATGTCGGCGGCGGTGTAGATCGGCGCGACCGCGGCCTCGGCCTTCTCGAACGCGCGCACCACCTCATCTATGTCGCGGTGGGAAATCCATTGCCCGACAGCGGCATCCAGCTCGTCGGCGTGTGCGGCGCGACCGGTGCCGGTGGCGAACCACGGCTGTTCGATGTAGTCGGGCCGTTCGACCAGGCGCATCACCCGTTCGGCGATGGATTGCGCGCTGGTCGACACCGCGACCCAGCCGCCGTCGGCGGTGCGATAGGTATTGCGTGGCGCGTTGTTGGTGGAACGATTGCCGGTGCGCGGCGCGATCTCCCCGAGCTGATCGTAGGCGAGGATGTGCGGGCCGAGCAGGGTGAGGATCGGCTCGATGATGGCCAGATCGATCTGCTGGCCGTGGCCGTCGCGATCGCGCGCCCGCAGTGCGGACATGATCGCGAAAGACGCAGCGAGAGCGGCGATCCCATCGGCCAAGCCGAAGGGCGGCAGCGTGGGTGGGCCGTCGGGTTCGCCGGTCATCGCCGCGAAGCCGCTCATCGCCTCGGCCAAGGTGCCGAATCCGGGCCGGCGAGCATATGGCCCCACCTGCCCGAACCCGGTCACTCGCGCCAGCACGAGGCCCGGATTGTGTTCCCGCAGTGCGGAATAGCCCAATCCCCACCGTTCCAGGGTGCCGGGCCGGAAGTTCTCGATCACCACGTCGGCGTCGGAGGCCATTCGCCGGAACAACTCCTGCCCCTCGGCCGACCCGAGATACAAGGTCACCGACTTCTTTCCGCGCCCGAGCATCTTCCACCACAGGCCGACACCGTCGCGCTGGGCGCCGTGCCCGCGCACCGGATCGCCATCCGGATGTTCGATCTTGATCACCTCGGCGCCGAAGTCGGCGAGCAGCGTCGCCGCGAGCGGGCCCGCGAACAGCGTCGCCGCATCGAGGACCCGGATTCCCGACAGTGGTCCCGCCATGGCTGAACTCCTCATCGATCGAATGTTTCCCAGAGCGAAACATATACAGTCGCCGCACGGTTTGACTACCTGCGAATAGTACTGCGATGATCGCTGTGATGGTACGTATGTTTCGCAGGACGAAACTGGAGAAGGTTGTGGCGGAGATCGAGCTGCTGATCCGGAATGCCCGTGTGGTTCACCCCGATGGCGACGCGGAAGTGCCTGAGCCCGTGGACATCGCCGTCGCCGGGGGAGTGGTCCGCCACATCGCCCGCGACGTCCCGGCCGGGCCGGCGACCGACGTTGTCGATGCCCGCGGGCTGCTGGCCTTTCCGGGGGTGGTCGACGCGCATCAGCACTGGGGCATCTATTCCGACCTGGCCGCGGACACCGAATCCGAGAGCCGGGCGTGTGCGCAGGGTGGGGTGACCACGTCGTTGAGCTATCTGCGCACCGGCCGCTACTACCTCAACCGCGGCGGCCCCTACCGCGACTTCGTCCCCGACGCGCTCGACCATATGTCCGGGCGTTCATATGTGGACTTCGGTGTCCACCTGGCACCGATGACCCGGGAGCACATCGGCGAAATCCCCGCACTGGTCGCGAATTTCGGTATCACGTCGTTCAAGATCTTCATGTTCTACGGCGGTCACGGATTACACGGACGCTCCGGCGACCAGGCCGAATTTCTGATGATCGGCCCGGACGAACGCTACGACCTGGCGCATTTCGAGTTCGTCATGCGCGGGCTCGCCGAGGCACGGGAACGCTACGGCGATGTCATCACGCTGTCGCTGCATTGCGAAACCGCCGAAATCATGGCCGCCTATACCGAACTCGTCCAACGCGAGGGCACACTCAGCGGGCTGCGCGCCTACAGCGCCTCCCGCCCGCGGCATTCGGAAGGACTGGCCATCACGATGGCCGCCTATCTCGCCCACGAAACCGGTTTTCCCACAATCAATCTGCTGCACCTGTCGTCGGCGAAAGCGGTGGATGCCGCGCTGCGGATGGCGAAGGCGTTTCCGCACATCGATTTTCGCCGCGAGGTGACCATCGGGCATCTGCTCGCCGACGTCGACACCGCGCACGGTATCGGCGGCAAGGTGAATCCGCCCCTGCGCGAACGTCGCGACGTCGAGGCGCTGTGGCAGCATCTGCTGGCCGGCGATATCGACTGGGTGGTCAGCGATCACGCCTGCTGCCGCGACGAACAGAAGTTCGCCACCGACCGCACCGACGTCTTCGGCGCCAAATCCGGATTCGGCGGCGCGGAGTACCTCCTGCCCGGCCTGGTGAGCGAGGGAACCAAACGCGGATTACCGCTGGCCCGGGTCGCCGCCCTCACTGCCACCGAACCCGCCCGCCGCTACGGCCTCACGCGCAAGGGGCGAATCGCACCCGGCTACGACGCCGACATCGCCCTCGTCGACCTCGGCGCCCGCTGGACCGTCCACGCCGAATCCTCCGAATCGGCCCAGGAATACACCCCTTTCGAAGGATTCGAGATGTCCGCCCGCGTCACCGACGTTTTCCTGCGCGGTCGCCGAATCCTGCGCGACGGAGCAGTCTGCGGACCGCCGCGCGGTGAATACCTCCGTCGCACAGCGCCCGGCGCGCTGCGGTAGGAATCGAAATCTGTGGTGTGGCCGAGGCAATTCGGTCGGCCGATTCGCCATGCCATCGTCCTCCAGGGATATCCGCTCGCAATTCGCCGATGAATTTCGGGCGCGCACGACGTCTATCCCGTCATGAGGAGACTGAGCTACGGGATCAGCATGTCCCTGGACGGTTACATCAACGACCGCGACGGCAGCATCGACTGGTCGAATCCGGACGACGAGTTGCACCAGTTCCACAACGATCGGTATCGGGACATCGAGATTTCCCTGCACGGTCGGCGCCTCTACGAGTTGATGGCCGAGTACTGGCCGCACGTGCCCGAGGACGCGCCGCCCATTCAGCGTGAATTCGGCAGGTTGTGGACGGAGAAGCCGAAGTTCGTCTTTTCCCGGACGTTGACCGAGGTGAACTGGAACAGCACGCTGGTCGGCGAGAACGCGGTCGAGCAGGTGCGCAGGCTGAAGGCCGAGGGTGACGGCGTCATGGAGGTCGGGGGCGCGGGTCTCGCGGCGTCGCTGATTCCGCACGGGCTCATCGACGAGTATCAGGTGTTCGTCCTGCCCGTCGTGCTCGGCGGCGGTACACCGATGTTTCCCCTGCTGGACGAGCGTATTCCGCTGCGGCTGGCGGAGACGAGGCATTTCGATACGGCGGTCATGCTGCGCTATGTCCTCGACTGAGCGGCCCCGAGGCGGCGCTTCGTACTTTCAGCCGGTGGTCCGGGCGGCGATCCGGTAGATGTTCCCGAACGGGTCGCGGACCATGGCACAGCGGTCACCGTGGGGCGTGCCGAGCGGTGCTTCCAGCGTGACCGCGCCCGCGGCCATCGCTCGTCGACAGGCGGAAGCCGCGGCCACGGCACGAGTGTGGCACGCAATCCTCGCCCGGGATGCCATGTCGGCGGGAAACATTCGCGGACCTGCCCTGTGGCTCCCGTTCGGCTCGGTCGCCATTGTGCGCGCCCCCTTCCTCGGGCACAGTTCGGTACGGCGGTGACAGGCTCGCCCGCCGCCGGGTGACGATGGTTCGAGGCTCGGGTAGCGGAAAGCAGGCGATGCGGTGGGTGTGTACGTGGTGACCGGGGCGGCGTCCGGAATGGGACGGGCCGCGGCGGAGAAGTTGCGCGAGCGGGGCCATACGGTGGTCGGGGTCGATCTGCGGGACGCGCAGGTGGTCGCGGATCTGTCGACTCCGGCCGGGCGCCGCACCGCGATCGACGGGGTGCTCGCGGAGGTGGACGGGCATCTCGACGGCGCGATCCTGGCCGCGGGAGTGGGGCCGGCGCCCGGCGCGGACCGGCCGCGACTGATCTTCGAGGTGAATTATCGCGGCGTCGTCGACCTGCTCGACGGCTGGCGCTCGGCGCTGGCGCGTGCGGACGAGGCGAAAGTCGTTGTGTTCGGCAGCAATTCGACGACCACCACTCCGCTGGTGCCGCGGCGGGCGATTCGTGCGCTGCTGGCGGGTGACACCGCGAAGGCGCTGCGGGCGTTGCGGATCTTCGGCAGGAACGCGCCGTCGATCGCGTACGGGACGTCGAAGATCGCGGTGAGTCACTGGGTGCGCCGCCAGGCGACGACTCCGCAATGGGCCGGGGCGGGGATCCGGCTCAACGCCCTGGCGCCCGGCGCGGTGCTGACTCCGCTGCTGGAGAAGCAGCTCGCGACTCCGGCCGAGGCCCAGAATATCGAGCGTTTCCCGGTTCCGATCGGCGGATTCGGCGATCCGGGCGACCTGGCCGAGTGGGCGGTGTTCATGCTGTCGCCGGCGGCGCGTTTCCTGTGCGGCAGTATCGTTTTCGTCGACGGCGGCAGTGACGCCTACTTCCGTGCCGACGACTGGCCGCGCGCTGTCCCGCTGCGCAAGCTGCCCGGGTATCTGTGGCGATTCTTCGGCTCGGGACCGCGCTGAACGCTTCGCGATTCAGACTGCGGCGAGTTCGTGCCGCAGCACCTCGCTCGCGGCGTGTTCGCCCGAGCGAACCGCTCCGTCGACCCACCCGCACATGACGGCCGAACTCTCGGTTCCGGCCCAGTGGATGCGCCCGCACGGTGCGCGCAGCGCACGGCCGAACTGAGTGAGCACCCCGGTCGGGAGGTGGCTGAGCATTCCGCCGCCGGAATAGCGTTCGGCACTCCAGTCCTGCTCGACGTAGTCGATGGGGGCACCGGCTTTGTTGCCGAACCTGGTAACCAGTTCACGCAGTATCGCCGTCCTGCGTTCGGTGGCGTCGAGCCGGCCGATGCGCCGTGCGGTGGGCCCCTCCGTAATCACGCACAGCACTCCGGGCCGCGCGGTATCGGTGCAGGCGTCGATGGTGACGGTGGCCGGTGACCCCGGCGCGGCCGACTGGCCCGACAATCCGTCGTGCCGCCAGAACGGCTCGTCGTAGACGACGGAGGTTTTGATGATCGAGCCACTCGGCACGCGCTGATGCAGGAACGCGCGATCGACCGGCAGCATCGGCTCGTACCGGATCTGACCGGCGACCGCGAGCGGGACGGCGACGATCGCCCGATGAGCGCGCAGCGTCGACGATCCGGCATGCACGGTCACCCCCGCCTCGTCCTGCTCGATGCCGTGCACCGGCTGCGACAGGTGAACGGAGTCGCCGACCCGGTCCGCCATCGCACCGTAGATCGCGCCCATACCGCCCACGGGCCGCGAGTCCTGGGAGCCGCCGCGAACGCTGAACATGAAGTTCGGCCCGCCCCCGGACGCCATCTGATACAGCGCGAAAAGCATCGACACTTCCGAAGCGGCGGAGGTGTAGCTGCCCGCGATGGCGGTCTCGAGCAGATCGTGGGCGGTCTTCGACCGGATGCGATTCAGCCACTGCGCCACCGTGATCCGATCCCATTTCTCGGCTTTGCGGGCGTCCCACGGCGCCTCGAGCGGGATCGACTTGCACAGGTGGGCGAGTTCGGCGAAGCCGGCCCCGAGGTTGATCGAGGCCCACGGACTCATCGTCCACGGGATCGTGCCGGTGTAGCGGTACTGCTCGCCGTCGACGACCATCATCGCCTCGCCGTCGGTGTACTGCCGGTAACTCCCGATCCCGAATTCGCCCATCAGGGCACGGACGCGGTCCTGTCCGGGCCCGATCCAGGCGCCGCCGCGATCGATCCAGCAACCGTCCGGACGCACCTCGGTGAACGTGCGGCCGCCGAGCCGGTCACGCGCTTCGAGCAGCGCCACCGATCGACCTGCCTGCTTCAGTCGCAGCGCGGCGGTCAATCCGGCGAATCCGCCACCGATCACGCAACAGTCCACGTCTGTCATCGAGAGCCGCCTTCGTGTCGACGTTCTCCGGGCCACCATCGGGCCTCGGCACCGCTCGCATCCACGACTTCGTCGCTACGAACCACTTCGGTCGGATCGACATCGCAAGTGGGCAATCTTACGGCAAACCATGGGGATGACGGACCGGAAACCCGGCGCCTATCCCAGCCGACCGGTCGAGGCGGCTGCCCGGGACCCATCGCGGGGAACGAGCGCGATGCGCCTGCCCGAGATCTGTAGCCGCAGACCGGCGGCACGGGCGAGGATCACACCGATCAGCGCCGCCGATGCCGCCGAGACCGCCCCGCAGGCGAACAGCCCGAGCCGGGGGCCGAACTCCTCGGTGAGCCACCCGACGATCGGGCCGCCGATAGGAGTGCCGCCGGTGAAGACCATCATGTACAGCGACATCACCCGCCCCCGCATGGCGGGGTCGGTCTCCAGTTGCACCATCGAGTTGCCGGACGTGTTGAAGGTGAGTCCGAGCAGACCCACCACCGCCAGCAGGACGGTGAAGAGCCAATAGTCCGGTGCGAAGGCGGTGACCGCCTCGAGTGCGCCGAAGCCGACGGCGGTGGCTACCAGCATGCGCATCCGAACCCGCCCGCGGCGGCTGGCCAGCAGCGCACCCGCGAGCGAACCCACCGCCAGTGCGGTGTTGAGCAGCCCGTACTTGCCGGCATCGACATCGAAGACGTGGTAGGCGAACCCCGACAGCACGGTGGGGAAGTTGTAGCCGAAGGTGCCGATGAAGCCCACCATGACGATCGGCCAGAGCAGCTGCGGATGTGCTCTCACATAGCGGAGACCGTCGCGCAGTTGCCCTTTCCGCCGGGGCAGGCGCGGCACGGGTGTCAGCTCCGACGGTCGCATGGCCAGCAGGCCGGCGATGACGGCGGCGAAGGAGCAGGCGTTGATCGCGAAGGCCCAGCCGGATCCGACGGCGGCGATCAACGCTCCGGCGACCGCCGGCCCGACCAGTCGCGCGGCCTGGAAATTCGCGGAGTTCAGGCTGACGGCATTGCGCAGTCGCTGCCGGCCGACGATCTCCGGGACGAACGACTGACGGGTCGGGTTGTCGACTACGGTCACCATGCCCAGCAGCAGCGCCAGCAGGTAGACGTGCCACACCTCGACCGTGCCGGTCAGTGTCAGGACCGCGAGTACGGCGGCGAGCACGCCCATGGTGGCCTGGGTGAGGACCAGCAGCCCTCGCTTGGGAAAGCGGTCGGCGATGACGCCGCCGTAGAGACCGAACAGCAGCATCGGCAGGAACTGCATGGCGGTGGTGATGCCGACGGCGAACGAGCTACCGGTGAGGCCGAGCACCAGCCAGTCCTGCGCGATCCGCTGCATCCAGGTGCCGGTATTCGAAACCACCTGGCCCGCAAAGTAGTAGCGATAGTTCGGGACCGTGAGGGAGGCGAACATCCCGCCCGCGCCCTCCGGCGGTGGCGGTGCGGGCAGATCGGGCGGAAGCGAATCGGGGGTGGTGGTCTGGTAGTCGTCGGTGCGGATCGCGGTCACAACGGCCTTTCCTGCGTTCAGCTCCTTGTTCGGTGAGAGCAGCGTTCGGTTGCTGCGGATGGGCCGGGGTGGAATGCGGGGTGGGGCCCCGATCGGCCGAGCGGGTCACGACCGCCGATCCACGTTGCTTAGCCTATCTAATCAATTATACTGCGCGGGGTCCCGCTACCGGCCGGCGATTTCTGTGCGGTTGGCGACACGACGGCGGCGGATTCTTTACGTTTTCCCTACGCCTCGCGGCCGCCGGGTTCGGGTTTGCCGGATTTAGGCTGATTAATCGTGGTTTCACCGATCGACGTCGCGAAACGAGTTGTGCTGGGACGACCGTTTCGCAGCGATCGGCTCGGTGAGACGCTGTTGCCCAAGCGGCTGGCATTGCCGATATTCGCCAGCGATCCGCTGTCCTCGGTGGCGTACGCGACCCAGGAAATTCTGCTCATCCTGACTTTGGGCGGCCTCAGCTACCTGTATCTGACACCGTGGGTGGCCGCCGGAGTCGTGGTGCTGCTGGCGGTGGTCGCGTTGTCGTATCGCCAAGTCGTGCGCGCCTATCCCTCGGGCGGCGGATCCTACGAGGTCGTCGCCGAAAACCTCGGTGCGATACCGGGTTTGGTGGTGGCGGCGGCGCTGCTGGTCGACTACGTCATGACCGTGGCCGTATCGGTCGCGGCGGGGGTGGACAACATCATCTCCGCCGCGCCGGCGTTGAATCCGCATCGGGTGCTGATCGATATCGGGTTCATCGTGGCGTTGACCGCGATGAACCTGCGCGGGGTGCGAGAATCCGGCCGCGCGTTCGCCGTGCCGACCTACGGATTCGTCGCCGGCGTCATGGTGATGATCTCGATCGGCCTGATCGAGACACTGATCGGACACCCACCGGTCGCCGAGAGCGCGCACTACCAGATCCACGCCGCGCACGCCGGCCTCGGTACGGCCGCGGTCGCGTTTCTCGCGCTGCGGGCGTTTTCCTCGGGATGCACGGCACTGACGGGCGCCGAAGCGATCTCCAACGGGGTACCGGCGTTCCGGAAACCGAAGTCGCTCAACGCGGCCCGGACGATGACCGCGATGGGTGTGCTGGCGATCGCCATGTTCACCGGTGTCACCGCGCTGGCCATGATCACCCACACGCGCGTCGCCGAGAACACCTGCGATCTGATCGGATTTGCCGGGGATTGCCGTACCGATTCCCAGAAAACCGTGATCGCGCAGATCGCGGGGGCGGTGTTCGGCGACACCAGCCCGGGCTTCTACTACCTGATGGTCACCACCGCGCTGATCCTGATCCTCGCCGCGAACACCGCCTACAACGGGTTCCCGCTGCTGACCTCGATCCTGGCTCAGCATCGCTACCTGCCGCGCCAATTGCACACTCGCGGCGACCGGCTCGCCTACTCCAACGGCATCGTCCTGCTGGCGGCGGTCGCCGCCGGGTTGATCTACGCCTTCGACGGGCAGACCACCAGGCTCATCCAGCTCTACATCGTCGGCGTGTTCACCTCGTTCACGCTGTGCCAGACCGGGATGGTCCGGCACTGGAATCGCGAGTTACGCGGCGTGACGGGCTCGGCGCAACGACAACGCATCCACCGAGCCCGGGCGATCAACGCGTTCGGCGCCTGCTTCACCGGCGTCGTGCTGGTCGTGGTCATGATCACCAAATTCGGCCACGGCGCCTATCTCGTGGTCATCGCGATGCCGTTGCTGGTGCTGATGATGTACCTCATCCACACCCACTATTCGGCCGTGCGCGCCGAACTCGACATCGACCCCGGCGAGGAGACGACGCTGCCCGGGCGCGTGCACGCGATCGTCCTGGTTTCGGACTGGCACAAAGCCACTCGGCGAGCGGTTCAGTTCGCGCGCGCCACCCGTCCCGACACCCTCACCGCGATCACGGTCAACGTCGACGACAGTGACACGCGGGCACTGACCCGATCCTGGGAGAGCCACGATGTCACCATCCCGCTGAAGGTCGTGGAGTCGCCTTACCGCGAAATCACCCGCCCCGTCATCGAATACATCAAACGGGTCCGCCGCTCCCGCCCCCGCGACGTCGTCAGTGTCTACATTCCGGAGTACGTCGTCGGGCACTGGTGGGAAAACCTGCTCCACAACCAGAGTTCGCTGCGGCTCAAGGCGCGCCTGCTGTTCGAACCGGGTGTGATGGTCACCAGCGTGCCCTATCAGTTGCGCTCCTCGCGAAACCGCAAGCCGCCCACCGTCACACCGAGCCCCGGGCAGATCCGCCGCGGAATCGTCGCCCCCTGATTCGTGACCTCCGTCGCGATCAGCGATCGGCGCGGGCGGTGACGGCGTCGACATCGACGAGCAGATGGCGTGGCCCCCGGAAGATCTGGCTGCGCCGATACGGTGGCGGATCGACCACCAGTCGTGGGGTCGCCACGCGGCGCAGGAAGATCTCCAGCGCGAGATTGACTTCCAGTCGGGCCAGCGGGCCGCCCGGACAGGTGTGAATGCCACTGCCCCAGCCGAAATGCTCGTTGTCGGGGCGCTGGAGGTCGAATCGGTTCGGATCGGCGAACCGATTCGGGTCGCGGTTGGCGGCGGCGTAGACCAGATGCACCGCGGCCCCTTCCGGGATGACGGTGCCGGCGATCTCGATATCGGCGGTGACGCTGCGGCTGGGGAAGAACTGCACCGCCGCCTGCAACCGCTGGACCTCTTCGATCGCGCGGGGGATCAGCTGCGGTCGATCGCGTAGCTGGTCGTAGGCGCCGGGGTTGCGCAGGAGCGTCATCACACAGTTGGCGATGGTGTTGACCGTCGAGTCGTGACCGGCGATCAACAGCAGTACCGCATTGGCCAATACCTCCTCGGCCGGCATCGGGCCGTCGGGGCCGTCGTCGTGCAGTAGTCGCGACAGCAAACCCGGCCCGGGCTCGCGCTGAAGCTGTTCGATCAGATCCGCCAGATATCGGGTCAGAGAGTCACGGCCGGCGTGGGCCTTGCCGGCGCGAATTCTGCCGTCTTCGGTTTCCGCATCCGGCCCCAGATCGGTGCCGGTGAGCATGTCGTAGATCCAGGCATGGAACCGGGGCTCGTCCGCGAGCGGGATGCCGAGGATCGTGCTGATCACCGTCACCGGTACCGGATAGGCGTACTCGTCGACCACGTCCAGCCGCGTCTTGCCGCTTGCCTCGAAGTCGTCGAGCAGCTTGTCGCACAACCGGACGATGACGGGTTCCATGCCGGGGAGTGCGGTGGGCCGAAGTGGCGCATCACCTGGCGGCGTGCCCGATCGTGTGCGGGAGGATCCGAGGCGATGATGCTCTGCGGGCGAGTGTGCGGCGGCGGTGTGCTCGCCGCGTCGGTGCCCGCCAGGGGATTGCCCAGCGGGCTGCGGCTGATATCGGAGCTGACCCGGGGGTCGTGCGCCAGGGTCAGCAGTTCCTGATATCCCGTCACCACGTACAGGTCGTCGGCCACGCGCGCGACCGGGGTCCGGCGCAGCTGGTCGAAGTACGGGTACGGGTCGGCGCGGTGTTCGTATTTCATCGCCTCGGCCCAGGCGGTCGCCGCGGTCATAATGCCTCCTGGCTCAGTGGAACTCGGCGCCTCGTGACGTGGGGTCGTGGCCGGTCAGCACCACGTCGGGAATGCCGGTCGGCACGCGCGGGTCGGGAAAGCGCGACGGTATGGGCGCCGGATCGGCGGCTCGGTCGTAGCCCGGCGGTGGCGGCGGAAACGGCGCCGAACGTTCGATCATCGCCGTGTAGTAGGGGAGCCATTTGCCGTGGTCGAACGTCACCGCGCCGACGATGCGACCGCGCCGGCCGTAGACGGCGGCGAACCGAAAGTCCTCGGGACAGCCTTGGGTGAACGCGATCTCGTCGCCGAACGAGCAGACCCCCGCCCCTTTGATGTTCACCCCGAATTGGGCCGACCAGAACGACGGCAGCGGCAGATGCGGTCGGCGTTCGGTCTCGAGGCTGATCATGTTGTTCGCGGCGACCTGCGCACCGCACACCGCGTTGTCCCAATGCTCCATCGAGATGAACTGATACTCGTACAGCACGTGCGGCTGCCGGGCGACGTCGCCGGCCACGAAGATATTGTCGGTCACCACCCCGTTGATGTCGAAGGCACGACAGCCCGCATCACATCCGACGCCCCAGAAACCGGCGGCCAGCCCGGCACCCTGCAACCATTCGATATTGCGGATCGACCCCAGTGACGCGACCACCACATCGACGTCCAGTGTGGTTCCGTCCGAGAGGCGGGCCCGGCGCACCCGTCCGCCGGAGTCGCCGTCGAGGGACCGGACGGACACACCGGTGCGCAGGTCGACCCCTGCGCCGCGCTGCATCCGTGCGGCGATATCACCGATCACCCCACCGAGGGGGCCGATCAGTGGTCCGCCGCCGCGTTCGGCGACGGTCACCGGCACGCCGCGCTCGCGGCACACCGAGGCCAGCTCCGAGCCGATGAATCCCGAGCCGACGACCAGGACGCGCCGCGGATTCGCGTTCAGCGCTGCCTGGAGCCCCGCCGCGTCTTCGCGGGTGCGCACCGTGAACACCCCGCGCAGGGCGCCCTCGGCCGGGTTCGGCCACGGCCGGGCCCGAACGCCGGTGGCGATGAGCAGCCGGTCGTAGGGCACCGTGTCGCCGGTGGCCAGCAGGACCCGCCGGTTCACTCGGTCCAGACCGGTGGCGGCCACCCCCAGCCGCCATTGCGCGTCGACGGCCCGCATCCGCGGCAGTGCGGTGTGATCGGCGCCGACCCATCCCTGCAGGACCTGTTTCGACAGCGGCGGACGGTCGTACGGTTCGTGCGGCTCGTCGCCGATGAGGGTCAGGCTTCCGTGAAAGCCTCTCTCCCGCAACGCTTCCGCCGCGCGCAGTCCGGCCAGCGAGGCGCCCACGATGACGATGCGGCCTTCCGCCCGGAATGTTTCGACGAGGTTCGCCATCAGCGAGGCGGTCCTCATGTCGTGGGCTCCGCGTCGTCGGGAGTGTGGGTTTCCACCAGGATGGCCTGGACCGGGCACGCCGCCGCCGCCCGCAAGACCCGGTGGCGCTGTTCGTCGTCCGGGTTGGGGTCGTAGGTCAGCGCCTCGTCGCCCAGTAATCGAAGCACTTGCGGTGCCAGCGGAACGCACTGCGCGTATCCCTGGCACTTGTTCAGATCGACCACGATGCGCATGCCCTCAGCTCCTCATTCGAACCGAGTCCCGATGGGCCGGACGGCCCTGCAAACCGCCGCGGGCCGACCAGTGCTGTCACCCGCGAGGGTCGACGTGAACTCCCGAAGGAGAACACGTCCCGAATGCCGGATGCCGTACGGGCATCTCACAAAGGATTCGTAGCGGCCGGGCCGGCGGGTTATCGCCGCCGGCGAGGTGCTGCCGAGCGGGGTGGCGCCGCACGCATATGGTCGCGCACCGGAGACAGCAGATCGGCCAGCGCCGTGGTGTCCTCGCGGGACAACGGCTCGAAAAGTTGCTGGTTCACGACCTCGGTGTGGCCGGGCAGCACCTCGGCGAGCAACGCCCGGCCGGCATCGGTGATCGTGACCGTGACGCCGCGCTCGTCGTCCGCGGAGGGCGCGCGCGTGACCAGGCCCGCCTTTTCGAGCAGACCTGCCTGATAGGTCAAGCCGCTGCGGCTGTAGACGACTCCGTCGGCCAGGTCGGTCATGCGCTCACTGCCGGTGGGGGAGTCGAGGCCGAGCCGCGCCAGAAGCTGGAACTGCACGTAGCTCAGATCGCCGGCGTCTCGCAGCTGTTGCTCGACAGCGTGCCGCAGCAGGCCGGCCACCTCCATGAGGGCGAAGTACGCGCCCAGTTGGGCGGCGTCCAAGGGGCGCGGGGTGTCGGACATGGTACGACGGTACCACTTGCTTCGATTTCGAAACTCTTGCTTCGAATTCAAAGCACTGCTACCGTGGTCGAGTGCTTCGAGTTCGAAGCACATCACATCGAGAGTGAGGCACCACGATGAAGGCGGTTCGATTTCACGAGTACGGCGATCCCGACGTTCTGCGCTACGAGGACGTCGACCGGCCCGCTCCCGGTCCCGGACAGGTGCGGGTGCGCGTCGCGGCGACCTCGTTCAACTCCGTCGACGGCAATATTCGGGCGGGATTCATGCAGGGCCCGATGCCGCTGAGCCTGCCGCACATTCCCGGCCTGGACGTCGCGGGAACCGTCGACGCACTCGGCGAGGGGGTCGCCGAGTGGACGGTCGGTGAGCGGGTCGTCGGCTTCCTGCCGTTCACCGACGACGGCGCTGCGGCGGAGTACGTCCTCGCGCCCGCGCGGATTCTGGCGGCGGCGCCGGCGAGTATCCCGCTCGCCGATGCGGCCGCGCTACCGGTGGTCGGTCTCACGGCGTGGCAGGCGCTGTTCGACCACGCCGAACTGAAGCCCGGCCAGCGGATTCTGATCAGCGGCGCCGGCGGAGCCGTAGGTGGTTATGCGCTACAGCTGGCCAAGGCGGCCGGCGCCTATGTGATCGCCACCGGCAGCCCCCGCAGCCGCGAGCGCGTCGCGGCGCGGGGTGCCGACGAGGTCGTCGACCACACCACCACCGAGGTGGCCGCCGCGGTGACCGAGCCGGTCGACGTCCTGCTCAACCTCGCGCCGATCAGTCCGGGCGAGTTCGCGGCGCTGGCCGGACTGGTCCGCGACGGCGGCGTCGTGGTCGGTACCACCGTGTGGATGCCCGCTCCGGCGGACGAGGCACGCGGTGTGCGCGCGGTCGACGTCTACGTCCGCAGCGATGCGCGGCAACTGGCGGAACTCGTTGCGCGCGTGGATCTTCGCGAGCTGATCGTGGACGTCGACGAGCGTGCTCCGCTGGCCGAGCTGGCGTCGGTGCACACCCGGGCGGCGGCGGGGACATTGCCGGGCAAGGTCGTCGTCCTCCCGGCCGCGGACTGATTCGCCGCTGCCGCATGCGGCCGCAAGCCCCGTTCGCGGAGACCGGCTACTTGCGTGCGACGGCCGCGTAGGCGGACACCTGCACGTCCATCTTCTTCGCGGGTGCGACACCGTCGGGGCGCCAGCGGTGCGGTACCTCGATACCCGGGTCGATCAGCTCCATGCCGTCGAAGAAGCGCGCGAACTCCTCGCGGCTGCGGACCTGGCACGGCAGGCCGCTGCGGCGGTAGATCTCGACCACGGCCGCTATCGCCGCCGGATCGAAGTCCGGGGTGACGTGTGTCATCACCAGGTACGAGCCGGGCACGAACCGCTTCATCAGCGTCTCGATGATGCCGTAGGCGTCCTGTTCGTCGGGGACGAAATGCATCAGCGCGTTGAGGCTGACCGCGACCGGCTGGGTCAGGTCCAGCGTCTCGTGCAATCCCGGGGCGTCGAGAATCGCTTCGGGCGTGGTGACGTCGGCGGAGATGTAATCGGTGCGTCCCTCCGGGGAACTGATCATCAACGCCCGGGCGTGGACGAGCACGATCGGATCGTTGTCGACGTAGACCACCCGGGCGTCGGGGGCGACCTCCTGGGCCACCTGATGCAGATTCGGCTCGGTCGGGATACCCGTTCCGATGTCGAGGAATTGGCGTACCCCCGCGTGTGCCAGGAATCGGGTCACGCGGTGGATGAAGGCCCTGTTCTGCTGCGCGGCCGTCCGCACTCCGGGCCAGATCGCCACGACCTTTTCGGCAGCTTCCGCATCCGCGCTGTAGTGGTCCTGGCCGCCGAGGTAGTAGTCGTACATGCGGGCGGTGTGGGGCTGGTTCTGTCGCAGGTCGACAGGGGCGCCGGATTCCACGGTCGCAGTCCTTTCCGAGACGAAGTGGCCCTGGCGAATGCGGTGCGCCGGGTCAAACGTGTTGCGAGCAACGGGAATCGGCGATCCGTCCGATTCCCGCACGCGGGGCGAGTCTACCCGGCTACCGGGTCATCGGCGCGCAGATCCGCGACCGGGGCGGCAGGGGAGGAACCGAGGAAAACGCCGGTCCGGCGCGGGCGTGGTAAGCATGTCGGATGGGTGTGCGTGAGAGAAACAACGTGGTCGTCTTCGGCTCGGCGGACGGGCCGACGGTGCTGCTCGCGCACGGATTCGGCTGTGACCAGAACATGTGGCGCCTGGTCGCCCCGAGTCTGGCACGGCGTTTCCGAGTGGTGCTGTTCGATCATGTCGGCTCGGGCCGCTCGGACGTCTCGGCGTGGTCGGCCCAGCGGTACGGCGACCTGCACGCGTATGCCGAGGACATCGTCGAGATCTGTGCCGAACTGAATCTGCGGGACGTGGTGCTGGTCGGCCATTCGGTGTCGGCGACGATCGCGGTGCTGGCGGCCAATCGGGCGCCGGAGTGGTTCGCGAAGCTGGTGCTGGTGACGCCGTCACCGCGGTATATCGACGAGGGTGACTACCGTGGCGGATTCAGCCGCGCCGATATCGAGGAATTGCTCGACGCGCTCGAGGCCAACTATCTGGGCTGGTCGGCGTCCATGGCTCCGGTGATCATGGGCAATCCGGACCGGCCCGAATTGGGCGCCGAGCTGACCGAGAGTTTCTGCCGGATGGATCCGGCGATCGCTCGGGTTTTCGCGCGCGCGACGTTTCTGTCCGACAATCGCGCCGATCTGCGGCAGGTGAGTGTGCCGACGCTGATCCTGGAAACCGCGCAGGATCCGATCGCCCCGCGCGAGGTCGGCCGATTCGTCCGCGAGCAGATCGCGGGAAGTGAACTGGTCACCCTCGATGCCACCGGGCACTGCCCGCAGCTGAGCGCCCCCGAACTCACCGCCGCCGCCATCGAGGCGTTCGTCACCCAGTCCTCGATGAGCCGATGATGATGTGCCGGCCGGGTGAGGCGGACCATTGCGACAGCGAGCGGCCGCCGCGCACCGATCCTGTCTTCTCGGCGATGCTGGAAGACAGCGCCGAAGACCTCTACGACCACGCGCCCTGTGGTTATCTGTCCACCCTGATGGACGGCACGATCGCCAAAATCAACAGCACCCTGGTGGGCTGGCTGGGTTACGAGCAGTCCGAGCTGATCGGGCGCCGCACATTCACCGATCTGCTCGCGGTGGGCGCGCGCATCTACTACGAGACCCATATGGCGCCGATGCTGGCCATGCACGGTCAAGTCAACGGCCTGGCGCTGGATCTGCGGTGCGCCGACGGGACCAGACTGCCGGTGCTGGTGACATCGGTGGTTAAACGTGGTTCCGACGGCACCGCGCAGCTGATCCGCACCACGATCTTCGATGCCCGCGAACGCCGCGCCTACGAGCAGGAACTCCTGCGCGCTCGCCAGGTCGCCGAGCGTGAACGCGAACGGGCCCTCACACTGGCCGCGACCTTGCAGCGCAGCCTGTTGCCGTCCGAACTCCCGGCGGTGCCGGGAATGCAGGTCGCCGCCTACTACCATCCGGCGTCCGTCGACGAGGTCGGCGGTGACTTCTACGACCTGTTTCCGCTCACGCCCGATACCTGGGGATTCTTCCTCGGCGACGTCTGCGGTAAGGGCGCCGACGCCGCGGTGGTGACGTCCTCGGCGCGGTACACGATGCGCGCCGCGGCGGTCCACGACCCGGACCCGCCGGCTGTGCTGGCGCATCTCAATACGGTGCTGTGCCGCGAATTCCACACGGGCACATCACGTTTCTGCACCGTGGTCTACGGCTTCGCGCGGCCGGCCGCCACCGGCGCCACGCTCACCCTGGCCGCCGGCGGACATCCACCTCCGGTGCTGATCCGTGCGGACGGCACCACCGAGGTGCTCGAGACGCCGGGCGGCATGCTGGTCGGAGCGCTTCCCGACGCTGTATTCGCGAGCCGCACACTGCATCTCGGCCCCGGCGACACGGTCCTGCTCTACAGCGACGGCCTCACCGAGGCCCGCGTCCGCGGCCGCGAACGCCTCGGTGAGGAACGCCTCCGCGAGTTCATCGACGCCCTCGGCCCGGTCACCGCGCCCGCGCTGGTCGCCGCGTTGACCGAGATGCTCGCCGGATTCGACGGCGTCGACGACGACACCGCCCTGCTCGCGCTCGGCGTCCCGCCGACCACGGCTCGGCCGGCGTAGACGCGTTTTGCCGAGGCATACCGAGTTTCAGCGAGGCGGTCTCGGCTACTTGCCACTGAAGACCGGGAACGTGCCGGAGTCGCCGTAATCCCGGATCTGTTCCATGTTCCGCAACGTGCGCATGTCGTCGTCGGAAATCACGAAGTCGACCTGAGCGTTGCTTCGCATGTGTTCCGGATTCGCCGTTTTCGGCAGTGGAAGAGTGCCGAGCTGCAAGGTGTAGCGGATGCACAGCTGGGGCACGGTCACCACGTAGCGGTCCGCCATCGCGGCGATCTCCTGGTTGTTCAGTATCTCCCCGTGTGCGATGGGGGAGAGCGCGCGCCACGCCTCGCGGTTGCCGTCCGCCGTCAGCAGCAGGACAGTCCGGATCGGCGTATAGGCGGCGACTGCCCACTACAGCCCGGCTACACCGCCACCGACGCAGTAGCCCGGTGAATGGATGCGGGGGACAGCGCCACAGCGTCGTCGCGGTGAACGGCTCCGCAATTCGATGCAACCTGTTCTAATCGGGGTGTCCGGGCCGGAACCCGGACCGTATCGACGCCGAGCGGAGTGAGATCGTGCCCCTAGCTCTGACCGCGGATCAGGCGGCGCTGGCGCAGGCCGTCAGCGGATTCGCCGACCGCCACCACACCCGTGAATACACCCGCAAGCACACCGATCGCCTCGCCGCCGGCGAACTGCCCAGCTTCTGGGCCGACCTGGTCGCGCTGGGACTACCCGGTGTGCATCTGCCGGACGAGGTGGGCGGGCAGGGCGGAACGCTCGACGAGATGGCGGTGGTGCTCGCCGAAGCCGGGCGGGCGCTGCTACCCGGGCCGCTGCTGCCCTCGGTGATCACGAGCGCCATCGCCGCGTCGGCGGAATCCGTTGCGGTGGTGCGTGATACGTTGCGGCGTTTCGCCGCGGGCGCGACCGGCGCGACCGTGGACGCCGGACACGGGGTGCGGTTCGCCGAGGGCGGCTCGAGCGGTGAGACCGGCCCGGTGCTGGGCGCCGCCGCGGCCGACGTGCTGCTGGTGGCCGCGGCCGACGGCGACCGCACCCGCTGGCTCCTGGTGGAACGTGACGCCCAGGGCGTGCGGATCGAGGCGTGTGCCGGATCGGATCTGGGCCGCGACCTCGCCGTCGTCCGCTTGCACGAGGTCGCCGGAATCGAGCTCACCGGCATCGATACCGGCTACGCCGAGGCGGTCGCCACCGCGTTCATGGCCGCCGAAGCCGCCGGAGTGATCCGCTGGTGTTCGGACACGGCCACCGAATACATCAAGGCGCGCAAGCAGTTCGGCCGTCCCGTCGGTTCCTTTCAGGCCGTGCAGCACCGCGCCGCGCAACTGCTGATCACCAGTGAACTCGCCACCTCGGCGGCCTGGGACGCCGTGCGCGGTCTCGCCGACGAACCGGCGCAGCGCACGCACGCCGCGGCCGGCGCCGCGCTCACCACCCTCGGCAACGCCGTGCACGCGGCCGTGGAATGTCTGTGCCTGCACGGCGCGATCGGTTTCACCTGGGAGCACGACCTGCACCTGTACTGGCGGCGGGCCATCTCCCTGGCCGGTCTCGGCGGCTCCGCGGAGAGCTGGGAACGCCGGCTCGGCGAAGTCGCGCTCGGTGGTCCGCGCACGTTCGCGGTACCCCTGCCGGAAACCGATTCCTCGTTCCGCGCCTGGGTGTCGGAGATTCTGGATCGTGCCGCCGCCCTGGACAACCCGACTCCCGGCAAGATCGGTGACCACGACGCCACCAATACCGGTCCTCGTCGTACGCTGCTCGCCGACTCCGGCCTGGTCTCCCCGCCGATGCCGAAACCGTGGGGGATCGAGGCGGGCCCATTGGAGCAGTTGATCCTGCAGGACGAATACGACCGGCACGCAATCGCACAGCCCTCCATGGGAATCGGCCAGTGGGTGGTGCCGATCGTGCTGCAGCGCGGCACCCCCGGACAACTCGCCCGGCTGGCCGCGCCGGCACTGCGGGGCGAGGAGATCTGGTGTCAGCTGATGAGCGAACCGGAAGCGGGTTCGGATGTCGCGTCGCTGAGCCTGCCCGCCACCAGGGACGGTGACGGCTGGCGGCTCAACGGCCAGAAGATCTGGACCACGCTGGCGCATCGCTGCGACTGGGGACTGCTGCTGGCCCGCACCGACCCCGAGGCCGAACGCCATCGCGGCCTCACCATGTTCCTGGTCGACATGCACGGTGCGGGTGTGACGGTCCGCCCGATCACCCAGTCCAGCGGTCAGGCCGAATTCAACGAGGTGTTCTTCGACGACGCCTTCGTCGGAGACGACATGGTCCTCGGCGAGGTCGGGCAGGGCTGGGCGCTGACGCTGGAAACCCTTGCCCAGGAACGGCTTTTCATCGGAGGCGTTCGCGACCCGGGACACAACTCCCGCATCGTCGGCATCATCGAACGCGCGGAGTACGCGGGCAGCCGGGAGAACGCCCTGCGCGTGCTGGGCCGGATCAGTGCGCGCGGAGCCGCCATCTCGGCGATGAACCTGCGCGAGACGATCCGCCGCCTCGGCGGTCACGGAATCGGCCCGGCCACCAGTGTGTCCAAGGCCGCGGCCTCGATGCTGCACACCGACGCCGCGGCCGCCGCTCTCGAACTCATCGGCCCCGCCGCGGCGCTGAACGAGAAGGACTGCGAGGTCGTCCTCCACGAACTCGACATCCCGAGCTGGGTGATCGGCGGCGGGACCCTGGAAATCCAGCTCAACACCATCGCCACCCTGGTCATGGGTTTGCCGCGGAAATAGCGGTGCGCGCTCAGTTGCGCACGAAGGTGATGGGCAGGCCGTCCTTGGGATAGGGCAGGGAGTGATAGTCCAGGGGCGGGACGTAGGCGGGGTCCACCCGCCAGTGGTAGTCGCGCAGCAGGCGGTGCATGATCGACTTCACTTCCAATCCGCCGAAATGCATGCCGATACATTTGTGCGCGCCGCCGCCGAAGGGCTCCCACGCGAAGCGATGCGATTTGTCCTCGCGGCGTTCGGGGCCGAAGCGGTCGGGGTCGAAGGTGTGTGGGTCGGTCCAGTACTGCGGCATCAGGTGGGTGAACTGTATTCCGATGACGACATCGGTGTCGGCCGGAATCCGAACCCCTTGGATCACAGTGTCTTTCACCGCGTAGCGGACCAGGACCGGGACCGGGGCGCGCAGTCGCAGCGCCTCGCGCATCACCAGATCGATCGACTCCAGCCGCTCGAGTTCGGCCATCGACGGTGCCGGCCCCAGCTCCGACGCCTCACTGCGGCACCGTTGCTGCCATTCCGGATGCTGACCCAGATACTGCAGGATCGTCGAGGTGGTGATGGTGGAGGTGTCGTGGGCGGCCATCATCAAGAAGATCATGTGGTTGACCACGTCGTCGTCGCTGAAGCGGGCGCCGTCCTCGTCTTCGATGTGGCACAGCACCGAGAAGATGTCGTCGGTCTGTTCGGCGCGTTTCGCGGGCAGGTAGTGGCGCAGGAAATCTTCGAGCACCTTTCGGCCGCGGTAGGCCTTACCCCAGCGGGTGAACGGCACATTGCCGCGCACGATTCCGGCCGCGGCCTGCACACATGCGATGAACGCCTTGTTGATTCGGTCCATCTGCGCCGGTGTGGTGTCCGCGGCGCCGCCCATGAACAGATCGGCGGCGATATCGAGGGTGAGCTGCTTGAGTTTCCAGTAGGCGGGGAAGGATTCGCTCTCGTCCCAGTGCGCGACACCCTGTTCGATCGCCGGATGCAGCCGCTCGGTATAGGCCTGCAGGCGGGGACGGGTGAACGCCTGCTGCATGATCCGCCGATGCCGCTTGTGCTCGTCGAAGTCGATGAGCATGAGCCCGCCGTGGAAGAACGGGCCGACCAGCCGCGACCAGGCGGGTTCGTTGGCCAGCGCCCCGTCCTTGTTCAGCAGCGCCTCCCCGCAGGCGTCGGGTCCGAGCAGCAGGGCCGCGGTCCGGCCGAGGGAATACATCGGAGCGACGGGCCCGTAGTGATCCCATTCCCGTTGGAACAGTGCCAGCGGGTCCTGGGCGTATTGCAGCAGTTGCCCGAGCACGGGATAGCCGCGATCCTCCCGCCGCTGGGTCGGGAGAGGCCTGGTCTCCAGGGCGTCAGCCGTCATCGCACACCTCGTCTCTGTGATGCCGCTCACGTCACAGCCTGATTCAGGAAGGGCGTCCTGTCAACCTTGATCGCGAAGTCGCTGTGGCATGATGGGGCCATGGCCGTGCAATCAGGGGTCTATCGCGGAGCGACCGCCGCCGAACGGGCCACCGAACGCCGGTCGCGCCTGCTGGACGCGGGTCTCACGGTGTGGGCCGGTGCGGGAACCCGGACGACGATGACCGCGGTCTGCGCCGAGGCCGGACTCAGCGAGCGCTACTTCTACGAGAGTTTCAGCGGACTCGACGCGCTGCTCGAAGCCGTCCTGAACGAGATCGCGGTCGAAATCGAGGACAACAGCCGCAGCGCCGCCGATTCCGCCGGAGACGATCCGGAAGCGCGCATGCGGGCATCGATCGGCGCGTTCGTGCGGCTGCTGGTCGAGGATCCGCGCAAGGGCCGGGTAGCGATCGTCGAATCCGTGGCATTTCCGCACTTGCGCAGGCGCCGTACCGAATTGCTCCGCCACCTTGCGCACGAGTCGGCCGTCGAAGTACGAACGTGGCTCGGCGATTCCGGCCGCAGCCGGGCCGCCGACGAGACCTCGGGGCTCCTGTTCATCGGCGGTATGGCCGAACTGGTCACCGCCTGGCTCGACGGCGCCCTCGAGGTGACCGCGGAGGAGATGGTCGAGGCCGCGTGCCGGGCATTGCGCGGTCTCTATCGCTGAATGCCGGTGGTGAGGATGGTCGCGAGTTCGCGATAGGCGTCGGCGTCGTCGAGGCCGGTTTCGGTGCGGACGCCGCCCTGCTGGATGCGGACCATCATGGTCGCGGCGAGGTCGGCGGCGAACGCGGCGTGGACTTCCCGGAATTCGCCGGCCGCGACACCGTCGTCGACGAGTTCGCGGACCCGTCCGGCGGCGAGGCGGGTGTTCTGCTCGTACACCTCCCGGGCCGGCGCGAAGGCATCCAGGTCGGTCATGAACTGCTCGGATGCGGCGCCGAGCACCGCTCCGACGGCCGACAGGTAGGCGATGATGCGTTCGCGGGCCCCGGTCGTGGTGGCGATGCGCTGCTCGACCTCGTCGGTGGCGCGCCGGAAGAAGTGCACGGTGGCGGCGCGGACCAGCTGTTCTTTACTGCCGGCCAGCGTGTAGAGCGTGCTCTTGGAACACCGCAGCCGCGAGGCGATCTCGTCGAGGGTCAGATGCGCGAAGCCCTCGGTCAGGAAGAGATCGAGCAGCGCGTCGAACAGTTCGGTACGCCGCCGGGTGCCGAAACCGCCACGAGTCCTCTGCGTCATGGGTGAATAGTACTCAAACGAGTCTTGCAGTACTGTTCGACGGACAGTACTCTAGCCGATAACCGAGTACTGCCATGCGTGGCCAAGAGGGAGGATGCCGTGGCTGTCGATCGATTGCTGCCCACCGACGAGGCGCACGAGCTGATCCAGCTCACCCGTGACATCGCGGACAAGGCGCTCGCGCCGATCGTCGATGAGCACGAGCGGTCGGAGTCGTATCCGCGCGGTGTCTTCGCCACGCTCGGCGAGGCGGGGTTGCTGAGTCTGCCGTATCCGCAGGAGTGGGGCGGTGGGGGTCAGCCCTACGAGGTGTATCTGCAGGTGCTCGAGGAGATCGCGGCGCGGTGGGCGGCGGTCGCGGTCGCGGTGAGCGTGCACAGCCTCGCGTGCCATCCGCTGATGATGTTCGGGACCGAGGAACAGCGGCGTCGCTGGTTGCCGGAGATGCTGGGCGGCACCACGATCGGTGCCTACAGCCTGTCCGAGCCGCAAGCCGGATCGGACGCCGCGGCGGTGGCGTGCAAGGCCGTGCCCGCCGACGGCGGGTACCGGCTCAACGGCACCAAGGCGTGGATCACGCATGGCGGGATCGCCGATTTCTACAACGTGTTCGCACGGACCGGTGAAGGCTCGCGCGGGATTTCGTGCTTCCTGGTGCCGAAGGACCTCGAGGGCCTGAGTTTCGGCAAGCCCGAGGAGAAGATGGGCCTGCATGCGGTGCCGACGACCACCGCGCACTACGACGACGCGTACCTGCCTGCCGAGCGGCGGATCGGCACCGAGGGACAAGGTCTGCAGATCGCGTTGAGCGCACTGGATTCCGGGCGTCTGGGGATCGCGGCGGTCGCGACGGGGTTGGCGCAGGCCGCCCTCGACGAGGCGGTCGGTTACGCGAAGGAGCGCAGCGCCTTCGGTAAGAAGATCATCGATCATCAGGGCCTGGGTTTTCTGCTCGCCGATATGGCCGCCGCCGTCGACTCGGCCCGGGCCACCTACCTCGACGCCGCGCGCCGTCGCGATGCCGGATTGCCCTATTCGCGGCAGGCGTCGGTCGCCAAGCTGGTGGCCACCGACGCCGCGATGAAGGTGACCACCGACGCGGTGCAGGTCTTCGGAGGTTACGGCTACACCCGCGACTTCCGCGTCGAGCGGTACATGCGTGAAGCCAAGATCACCCAGATCTTCGAGGGCACCAACCAGATTCAGCGTCTGGTCATCAGCCGCTCGCTCGCGAAGTAGCAGCCGCGGACTGGGTCGGCGCTATCTTCCGGCGAAGAACTGCCAGATGACGGTGGCGGCGTCGAAG
The DNA here is from genome assembly GCF_001613505.1 of Nocardia mikamii NBRC 108933. Taxonomy (GTDB): domain Bacteria; phylum Actinomycetota; class Actinomycetes; order Mycobacteriales; family Mycobacteriaceae; genus Nocardia; species Nocardia mikamii. The sequence goes on along the minus strand of NZ_BDCM01000012.1, from coordinate 449,377 downwards.
TGACGGCTGACCTTGCCGCTACCCGAGTCGGGGTCTACCCGGTCGGCTCCGACGAGAGCTGGAACGACGCGGTGCTCGCCCGACGGCACCTGCGGCAATCGAGCGCCGACTGCGACGATGATCGGATCATGATCAGGCCGAAAGTGATTGTCAGCCGGGCGATGGAGGCAGGGCTCGTGGTGGTGGGGCTGGCCGTGTTGTGGGCCGGCGCGCCGAACGACTGGCTCGTGGTCTGGGACGTTCTGGCGGCCGTGTACGTCGTGATCTGGGCGGTGCGGCTGCTGCGGAACCGGCGCGAGGACGACCCCGGGGAATGGCTCGGCGAGGTTCAGGGCAACTGGGCGGTGTTGCTGGCGATCGGCTTGGCCAGCGCGGTCGGGCTGGTCGCGGTCGTATCGATGATCGCGGATGTCGACGAGAAATTCGGCGCCGCCGCGAAAGCCGTTGCGGCCGTCGCGGCCCTGCTGGCCTGGTTTCTGCTGCACCTGGGCTTCGCCGAACAGTATGCGCGGACCTATTACGCGCTGCTGCCGGACCGCGCGCTGGCGTTCCCGGGATCGGAACAACCGAATCTCCTGGATTTCGCCTACTTCGCCTTCACGATCGGAGTTTCCTTCGCGGTTTCCGATGTCGAGACCCACCATCGTGACATCCGCGTACAGGTTCTGGTGCATTCGGTGCTCGGCTTCTTCTACAACGCCGCGGTCATCGGGGTCGCGGTCGGAGTGGTGACCGGTGGGCGGTGAGCACGCCGGCCGCACGAATCTCAGCTGTGCAGCAAAGTGTGGTTGCGCCGGCGATATTTCAGCAGGGCGGCAACAACTTTCGGTGACACCGTCAGCAGTCTGAGGCCGGCGAGTGGTGAGGTGCCGGCGCGGACGTCGAGGTAGGAGTACATCTGCTGACGGACGACGAGACCGTCGCGGAAGGTCCAGATCTCGGTGCCGAATTGGCGGTCGCTCGCGCCGAAGCCGCCGGTCCAGGTCAGCACGATGGTGTCTCGGTCGGCGCACCGGACGGTTTTGCGGACATGCAGTCCCAGTGCCGTGCCGACGGCGACGAGCTCGGTCGTCGCCGCGCGGATGGCCGCGATGCCGTGATGGCGATCGTGGGCGCCGTCCATGATCCAGTCGGCGACCGCGTCCGGGGCGAACAGGGCGAGCAGTTCGTCGACGAGGCCTTCGTTGGTGATGCGTTCGATATCGGCGGCGAACGCCGAGACGTCCGGCGGTCGGTGGAGGGGGGAGGTGGCGTTCTCGACCGGTGTCATGGTGTGCTCCTTCGGAAACGGGGATCTGGTCACGAATGTGCCGGCGATCCGGGCGCGGCGCCGTTCCGGGGCCATATGCCCTCGAGCGCCGCGAGGACCTCACGGGCGGCACGCTCGCCGGACTCGATGGCGCCCTCGATGTAACCGGCGTGCTCACCGGCGGTTTCGGTTCCCGCCCAATGGATATGGCCCACCGGTTCGGCGCCGATCGGGAAGTATCCGTCCTCGTGGCCGATGTTCGGCAGCGCCGAATAGCCGCCACCGACATGACGGTCCTGGTGCCATGCCTTCTCGTGCCAGCCCCGGGGCTCGAGTATGCCGGGGCCGAGGTGCGCGGCGATCGGGCCCAGAATCGCCGCGCGGCGGGCGTTGTCGTCGAGCCCGTCGAGATCGCGTGCTTCTGGCCCGGCGATCAGAACGCACAGGTGGCCCGGCCCCTGCGGCGGCGAGGTGTCGAAGACGGCCATTCCCGGGTCGGTGAGCAGCACCGATTCGGCGTCCGCACACTCGCGCCAGAACGGCCGGTCGTAGACCGCGATCGCCTTGTACACCGAGCCCATATACGTGTTGTCCTGCAAGCTGATTCGCGCGGCGGGCAGCGCCGGCCGATGCTCGATGCCGGCCGCCGTCGGCGGCGGGACGGTCACGATCACCTCGGTGGCGCGGTACGTACCGGAGGCGGAACGGATCGTGACACCGTCCTCGTCGCGATGCAGGGCGGTGACCGCACTGTCGAGCACGACCCGTCCGTCCAGTTCGGCGGCGAGCCGTTCGGCCAGCGTGCCCGCTCCCTCGGCGACGATGCTCTCCTGCGCGCCGCCCGCGGTGGACAGCATCGCCGTCAGTCCGCCCTGGTAGCGGACCGTGTCGAGGAAGGCGTGCATCGAGAATCGGTCGAGGTCCGCGGTGGTGGACACCGAGACGAGGACTTCCAGCAGTCGTCGCGCGCGGCGATTCGGCACGTGCCGCAGCCACGCTTGGACGCTCTGCTTCCGCCACGATCGAGGCGCCCCGAGCCGGGCCGTCATGTCCCAGACCAGCAGGGTGGCGTTGGCGACCATGGCGGCCAGGCCCGCAGGTGCGACCGCGGTCTCGCCGTCGATGATCGCGGGCCGGCGGGGCGTCTGCATGGCGAAGGCCGTGGCGCCGAGTTCGGCCGTCAGCGCTTCGAACCGATGGTGCCCGTGCCCGATCCACTGGCCGCCCAGATCGACGCGCGAGCCGAGCACCGTCGTCTCGGCCATCACCCGCCCGCCCGGCCGCGACGCGGATTCGAGCACGACGACGTCGACGCCCTGCCGGTGCACTTCCCGGGCCGCGACGAGGCCGGCCATACCGGCGCCGATCACGGCGACGGTGACGCTTCGCGGCTCGGGTAGGTCGGTGGGTTGGTACTGGGTCATCTCGTCACACTCCGATGGGTGAACTATGAGCCGAACTCATTAAGTCAGTCGTATGTATGAGTTACGATAGATCGGCTGTGACCCAGGGCGCAATAGCGGGAGAGGCGAGGTGGCGGGAGACGCTAGTCGGCGTCGGTGAGCGCCGCGGCCCGTCGCCGCGTCGCCCTGCGGGCCACCGGCTGCGGATCGGCGAACAGGATCAGCATGTCCAGCGCCTGTCGCAGGTCGGCGCGAGCGCGCGCGCCGTCGGGCTTGGCGATGTACTGCAGGATCAGCCCGTCGACCTGGGCGAGCGCGAGGCGCCCGAGGGTGTCGAAGCCGACGGCGCAGCGCTCGCCCGCGGACTGGGCGGCCTGCTCGCAGAACCGGGTGACGACCGAGCTGTAGCTCTCGTATTGCAGTTGTGCCAGGTTGCCGGCCTCGTTACGCATGGAGTAGGTCATCAACTCGTACTGCATGATCTGCAATCCCACCCGGTTGTCGACCAGCTTCTCCCAGAAACCGGATACGCCCTGCCGCAGGGCGTGCTCCACGCCCTTGTCGAGTTCGACCTGTGCCCGCAGGGCCTCGGAGATGTCACGGATGACCCGGGTGATAACCGCGCGAAGCAGCTGGTCCTTGGTGGGGAAGACGTATTGCAGCGTCCCCAGCGGGACGCCCGCCTCGGCGGCGACCGCTCGCAACGTCGTCGCCGGTACGCCTACGTCGCTGAGGACGGTGACGGCCGCCGCGATGATCTGGTCCTCGCGCTCGGACGCTTTGACGTAAACCACGGGTTCTCCTCGCTCCGCCGGCAGACGAACTTCGTCACAACTGTTGCACAGTGCCCCGCCGTGACCTACCTTACAGTCATACAACCGACTGACTTGAGGGACCGGACATGAACGATGTCGATGTAGTGGTGATAGGTGCCGGTCTCGCCGGCCTGTCCGCGGCCAGAGCGCTCGTCGCGGCGGGCCGCAACGTGCGCGTCCTGGAGGCGCGCGATCGGGTGGCGGGACGCAACCTCGGCGGCACCCTGTCGAACGGTGTGCCCGTGGAGATGGGCGGGCAGTGGATCGGCCGGACACAAACCGAAATCCTGAAGCTCGTCGAGGAATTCGGGTTGCCGACGTTCGCCACCTACGACGACGGCGAGGCGGTGACCCTCTACAAGGGCAACCTGACCCGCTACGGTGACGAAACATTCGGCTTGTCGGATGCCGCGGCCGCGGAGGTGGGCCGCGTGCAGGCCGAACTCGAGGCGATAGCCGCAACGGTGTCGCTGTCGTCGCCGTGGACCTCGGACCGCGCGGCCGAGTTGGATCGCCGGACGGTCGACGAGTGGTTGCGCGCGAACACCGACGATCAAGAGGCGCTGGCGTTCTGGGCCGCGGTCGTGCCGGCACTGTTCTCCGCCGAGGCGTCGGAGATGTCGCTGCTGCACTTCCTGTTCTACGTCAAGTCCGCGGGCATGCTCGACATCCTCGTCGGCGTCACCGGTGGTGCGCAGGAACTGCGCGTCGTCGGCGGCGCGCACCGGATCTCCGAGCGGCTCGCCGCCGAACTGGGCGACGACGTCATCGGGCTCAACTGCGCCGTGCACTCGATTTCCCACGACGACAACGGCGTTCGGGTGGGCCACTCCGGTGCGACGCTGTCGGCCGCGTATGCGATCGTGGCCATTCCGCCCACCTTGGCGGGGCGGCTGCACTACCGACCGGCGATGCCCGCCACCCGCGACGGACTCACCCAGCAGATCCCGATGGGATCGGTGATCAAGATCCAGATCGCCTATCCGTCGCCGTTCTGGCGAGAGGCGGGGCTCAATGGTTTCGCGTTCAGTCTCGACGACCCGCTGAGCGTCACTCTGGACAACTCCCCGCCCGACGGATCCTGCGGTGTGATCGTCGGCTTCTTCGAAGGAGCGCACGCCCGAACCGCCGCGCGCTGGAGTTCCGGCGAACGCCGGGCAGCCGCCGTGGCGACCTTGACCAAGCTCTTCGGGGCGCAGGCCGCGACACCGATTGACTACATCGAGCAGAACTGGATGGAGGAGGAATACACCCGCGGTTGCTACGGCGGCCGCCTGGGCGCCGGCGTCTGGACCCAGTACGGCGCGGCGTTGTCGGAACCGGTCGGCCGCATCCACTGGGCGGGCGCGGAGACCTCCGATGTGTGGAACGGCTATATGGACGGCGCCGTGCGATCGGGCCACCGCGCCGCAGCCGAAGTCCTGGACCGCCTCGATTCCTGAGGTTCTACGGCCCCTACGCCGCCGGCCAGACTTCACGCAGTCGGGCGGCGGCGCCCGCGCTCTGGCGCAGGCCTGCCTCGTAGGCGGGGCGGAGGGCCGCCGGATCGAAGACGTCCGCGCCCGTGGCGGCGATGGCTTGGGCGTCGGGGGACAGGGAAACCGTTGTGGCCGAGGCGAGTTCGTGGTCGGTGTCGGCTCGTGGGTAGAGGTGGGCGCCCGGTTCCAGGATCACGATCGTCTCGGCGCCGGCCGCGAGGTCGGCATTGATCGGGGAGCGTGCGCCGCCGTCGGCGTAGCGGCCGCCGTCGATGGGGATCGGCGGGAACACTCCCGGCACCGCCGTGCTCGCCGCGACCGCCTCCGCCACCGACGCCGGGCCGGTTCGGGTCCACGCCCGCAGGTCCCCGGACTCGGCGTCGACCGACGTGATGACCAGATCGCGGTGCGGCCAGTGCGGGATCGCCAGCAGTGCGTCCATTCGCGCGACGTGTTCGGCGGCGTCGGCGGGAACGGCCGGGGAGGGTTCCTGTCCCGGCTCGGGCGGGGTGAGCAGGCGGGCGACGTCGCCGCCGTCGGCGAGTACCGCGGCGACGACCGCCCCGGCCGAGGTGCCGACGATGCGGTCTGCTCGCGCGAGGTCGATCCCGGCTTCCCGCAGGCCGGCCAGCAGCCCGACCGTCCACACGGTGCCGACCGTTCCACCTCCGCCCAGCACGAGCGCGGAGCGAAAACCGTTGGGCGCCAGAGCGGAAGTCACGCGTCGAGCCTACCGGCGATCCGGAGGGCGGTGCTCCCACAGCCGGGGCCGGTGGCGGCGTGCTGAGAGCGGCGGGCGTGGCGGACAGCGTTCGCCACCGCGAACGCCGGGGTCGCCGAGACGCGTGAATGGTCCTGGTGAGCGGGTTGTGCGGGAAATTTGCCGGAGTACGCTGAGTGGGTCGGCCTTCGATGAATCGGCCTCTCGATGAATCGAGACAACTCATGCACGAGCTGGCAATCGCGCAGGGGATCGTGAGCGGCGCGTGTGAACACGCTGCCGGGCGGCGGGTGTACCGCGTGACCGTTGCGATCGGGATGCTCTGCGCGGTGGTTCCGGATTCCCTGCATTTCTGTTTCGGCCTCGCGGCCGAAGGGACCCTCGCCGAGGGCGCCGAACTCGTGATCGAGGAAGTTCCGGGCCGGGCGCGCTGCCGCACCTGTGGCGACGAGTTCGGTCTGCCCGATCTGATCCCGCTGTGCGCGTGCGGCAGCGCCGACGTCGACATCCGCGCCGGGCGGGAGCTGCGAATCCGCTCCATGGAGGTGAGTGACACATGTGCGCAACCTGCGGATGCGGCGGCGACGACACCCAGGCGGTGATCACCGGTCCGCACGAGCACGACCATCCGCACGACGGCGGTCACGGCCACGACCACTCGCACGCCGACGGTCACGGCCACTCGCACGCCGACGGCCACGACCACGACCATCCGCACGACGGCAGCCACCCGCACGAGCACGGCCCCCGCCGAGGCGACGGGCACGACCACGATTCCGGGCACGAGCACGGCGGCCCGCCGACCGAGACGGTGACTCTGGAACAGAAGGTGCTGGCCAAGAACGACCAACTGGCACAGGAGAATCGGCGCTGGCTGGCCGAGCGGGGCATCCTCGCGCTGAACCTCACCAGTTCCCCGGGCGCGGGCAAGACGACACTGCTCGAACGCACCATCCGGGAATGCCCGGGCATGCCGGTCGCGGTCGTCGAGGGTGATCAGGAGACCCTGCTGGACGCGCGGCGGATCGAATCTACCGGGTGCCCCGTGGTGCAGATCAACACCGGCGCCGGCTGTCATCTCGACGCGCAGATGACCCGCGGCGCCCTCGACTCACTGGACCCGGCGCGCGAGAGCGTGGTCCTGATCGAGAACGTCGGCAATCTGGTGTGCCCCGCCCTGTTCGACCTCGGCGAGCGCGCGAAAGTCGTCATCGTCTCGGTGACCGAGGGAACCGACAAGCCGTTGAAGTACCCCCACATGTTCGCCGCGGCCGGCCTCGTGCTGATCAACAAGATCGACCTGCTGCCGTATGTCGATTTCGATCTCGCCACCTGCACGCGCTACATCCACGCGATCAATTCGGGCGTCGCGGTCTTCCCGGTGTCGGCGACCACCGGCGCGGGCCTGGCCCACTGGTACGGCTGGCTGGCCGAACAGCGAGGAGCGGGCACGGCCGCACCCATTGAGGTTCATTTGGCGCAAGACTAAGCTCGGTGTGGTCTGTATCACAGATTGAGACGGCTTCGAGCCGGATCGGCCAGCCCCCGCCCGGCTCGGGAAGGCGGCGTTCATGCCCACCCAGGAAGCAGTTCGGGCCGAAGAGACGCTGATACACGTCCTGTGGATCAACGCGGGCCTCAGTTGTGACGGCGATTCGGTGGCGTTGACTGCCGCCACCCAGCCCAGTGTCGAGGAAATCGCTCTCGGAGCGCTTCCCGGCCTCCCCAAGATCGCCGTACATTGGCCGCTGATCGATTTCGAATGCGGCCCGAACGGGGGAGCCGACGACTTCCTCGAATGGTTCTTCAAGGCCGACCGCGGCGAACTCGAACCCTTCGTTCTGGTGGTCGAAGGCTCGATTCCGAACGAGCAATTGCACGGCGACGGTTACTGGTGCGGTTTCGGCAACAACCCGGAGACGAATCAGCCGATGACCACCAGCGAATGGCTCGACCGGCTGGCGCCCAAGGCCACCGCGGTCGTGGCCGTCGGTACCTGCGCCACGTACGGCGGCATTCACGCGATGGCCGGCAACCCCACCGGCGCGATGGGAGTGCCGGATTACCTCGGCTGGGACTGGAAGTCCAAGGCCGATATTCCGATCGTCTGTGTGCCGGGATGCCCGATTCAGCCGGACAATCTCTCCGAGACCCTGACGTATCTGCTGTACATGGCGACCGGCCAGGCGCCGATGATTCCGCTCGACGAGGCGCTGCGCCCGAAGTGGTTGTTCGGGGCGACCGTGCACGAGGGTTGCGATCGTGCCGGATACTACGAACAGGGTGACTTCGCCGAGGAGTACGGTTCGCCGAAGTGCATCGTGAAATTGGGCTGCTGGGGCCCGGTCGTGAAATGCAATGTGCCCAAACGTGGTTGGCTCAACGGTGTCGGCGGCTGCCCGAACGTCGGCGGTATCTGCATCGGCTGCACCATGCCGGGATTCCCGGACAAATTCATGCCGTTCATGGATGAACCGCCGGGCGGCAAGATCTCGTCCAGCGCTTCGGGGCTGTACGGATCGGTGATCCGCAGTCTGCGGCACATCACCGGCCGCACCGTCGACAAGGAGCCGCACTGGCGGCACAAGGGGGAGAAACTCGATACGGGCGCGACTCGCACCTGGTAGGAGGATCTCGCGATGACACAGATCATCCCGGAGGCGTCGCACAAGAAGATCGAGCCGGATTCGCTCGTCGAAATGGCGTGGGACCCGATCACCCGGATCGTGGGCAGCCTCGGTATCTACACGAAGATCGATTTCGAGAATCGCGAAGTGGTCGAATGTCACAGCACCTCGTCCATCTTCCGCGGATATTCGATATTCATGCGCGGCAAGGATCCGCGCGACGCGCACTTCATCACCAGCCGCATCTGCGGAATCTGCGGTGACAACCACGCCACGTGTTCGTGCTACTGCCAGAACATGGCCTACGGGGTGAAGCCGCCGCATCTGGGCGAGTGGATCGTCAATCTCGGCGAGGCCGCGGAATACATGTTCGACCACAACATCTTCCAGGAGAATCTGGTCGGGGTGGACTTCTGCGAGAAAATGGTCGCCGAGACCAATCCGAGTGTCCTCGACGCCGCCCGCAAGGCCGAGGCGCCGCACGCCGCGATGCACGGTTATCGCACCGTCGGCGACATCATGGAAGCGCTCAATCCCTTCACCGGCGAGTTCTACCGCGAGGCGCTGCAGGTGAGCCGGTACACGCGAGAGATGTTCTGCCTCATGGAAGGCCGGCACGTGCATCCCTCGACGCTGTATCCCGGCGGCGTCGGCACCGTCGCCACGGTCCAGTTGATGACCGACTACATGTCGCGACTGATGCGATACGTCGAATTCATGAAGAAGGTCGTGCCGATGCACGACGATCTGTTCGACTTCTTCTACACCGCGGTGCCCGGATACGAGCGGGTCGGCCTGCGGCGCACGTTACTGGGCTGCTGGGGTTCGTTCCAGGATCCGGAGTCCTGCAATTTCGAGTACAAGGATATGGAGGACTGGGGCCGGCGGATGTTCGTGACGCCGGGTGTGGTGGTGGACGGCAAACTCGTCACCACCTCGCTGCTCGACATCAATCTCGGCATCCGAATCCTTTTGGGCAGTTCGTATTACGACGACTGGACCGATCAGGAGATGTTCGTGAAGACCGATCCGCTGGGCAATCCGGTGGACCGGCGCCATCCGTGGAATCAGCACACCAATCCGAAGCCGCAGAAACGCGACCTCGACGACAAGTACAGCTGGGTGATGTCACCGCGCTGGTTCGACGGCAAGGACCACCTGGCCCTCGACACCGGCGGCGGGCCGCTGGCCCGGTTGTGGTCGACGGCGCTGGCGGGGCTGGTCGACATCGGCTATGTCCGTTCGACCGGGCACAGTGTGCAGATCAACCTGCCCAAGACCGCCTTGAAGGGGCCGGTCGAACTGGAATGGAAGATTCCGGAGTACGGGAGCAACACCATCGAACGCGATCGTGCCCGCACCTACTTCCAGGCCTACGCGGCCGCGTGCGCACTGCATTTCGCCGAGCAGGCGCTCACCGAGATCCGGGCCGGGCGGACCAAGACGTGGGAGCACTTCGACGTGCCCGACGAGGGGATCGGCTGCGGTTTCACCGAGGCCGTGCGCGGCGTGCTGTCGCATCACATGGTGATCCGCGACGGCAAGATCGCCAACTACCACCCCTATCCGCCGACCCCGTGGAACGCCAACCCGCGCGACAGCTTCGGCACGCCGGGGCCCTACGAGGACGCGGTTCAGGGACAGCCGATCTTCGAGGAGAACGACCGCGAGCACTTCAAGGGCATCGACATCATGCGCACGGTGCGCAGCTTCGATCCCTGCCTGCCCTGCGGCGTGCACATGTATCTCGGGAAGGGCACGACCCTGGACCTGGTGCATTCACCCGCCCAGATATCGACCGGCGAATAGCCGGAGATCCGGCCCAGCCGCAGAAGGAGGCGATGTCCACGCTTCCCGACGACGAGTCCGCCACAACGGTCGACGACGACCGGTGGCGAGACGCGGGCGATCGCATCGAGACATTGCTCGATGCGAGCTCGGCGGGTGGGGCGGCGGCCCGGGAACGGGCCGAGGCGCTGGTCGGTGAGGTGGTCGATCTCTACGGCGCCGGATTGCGCCGCATCCTGGCCTGCCTGGACGACGTCGCGGTGCGACGGCTGCTCGACGACGATCTGGTCGCCAGTCTGCTGCTCGTGCACGGACTGCACCCGCACGACGTGCGAACCAGGGTCGCCGCCGCGCTCGACAGCGTGCGGCCGTATCTGGGATCGCACGGCGGCGATGTGCGGCTGCTCGAGGTCACCGGCGACGGGGTGGTCCGGCTGGAGCTGACCGGAAGCTGCCGTAGCTGCCCCTCCTCGTCGGTGACCTTGGAACTGGCCGTCGAGGATGCCGTGCGCGCGGCCGCACCGGAGATCACCGCGATCGACGTCGTCACCGCCGAACCGGCCGCCGATGCGGCGGTGATCGCACCGGACACGCTGTTCTCGCACGTGCGGACCGGCGGAAACTGGGTCGGCGCACCGGAATTGGCGCAGCTGTCCGCCAATGAGGTGGGCGGGTTCGCGCTGGCCGGACTGCCGGTGCTCGCCTGCCGGGTCGGTGACGAGATCTACGTCTACCGCGACCACTGCCCGGCCTGTGATCGATCGCTGGCCGGTGCGGCTCTGCACCGCGGCGTCCACGGGGATCCGGTACTGCGCTGTCCCGGCTGCCACGCCCATTTCGACGTGGTCCACGCCGGCGCGCGCCTGGACGGCGCGGGACATCTCGAACCGCTGCCGGTGCTGGTACGCGACGGCGAACTGTCGGTGGCGGTTCCGGTGGGGGTGGGCGGATGAATCCGACCGTGCGGGCACTGCGCCGCCTCGCCACCGATCGCCGGCCGGCACCGGTGGCGGGGGAACGCTGCGAGATGTGCGCCGAACCGATCGCCGGGGACCATCAGCACGTCGTCGACACCGAGAGCCGGCACATGCTCTGCGTGTGCCGGGGCTGTTATCTGCTGTTCACCGAGCGCGGCGCGGCGCTGCGTTACCGGGCGGTCCCGCGCCGGTACGTCTCGTTCCCGCGATTCCGGATGAGCCTGCCGGAATGGGACGGCCTCGAGATCCCGGTCGGACTCGCCTTCTTCTTCCACAGCTCGGCAGCCGGGCGGACGGTCGCCTTCTATCCGGGACCGGCAGGAGCCACAGAATCCGAACTGCCCCTTGATAATTGGCGATCGTTCACCGAGCGGCATCCGGAATTCGGCGATCTCGCCGACGATGTGGAGGCGCTGCTGATCCGCATACCCGACCGCGACGCCGCCGCCTCGCGTTGCCTGCTGCTGCCGATCGACGCCTGCTACGAGTTCGTGGGCCGGATTCGCCTGCTGTGGCGCGGGTTCGACGGCGGTGCGGACGTGCGCGACTACGTGACGGAGTTCTTCACCACCATGACCGCGCGAGCGCGGCCGTTCGATGCGGGGGAACCGGTATGAGCCCCGCCTACGCCACCACCTTCGCGGTCCTCGGGATGAAGCCCGAGCCGTACGCGGTCACCCCGATCCTGTCCGCGCGGATCGGCATCGCGTCGGTCGGTGACGAACCCGTCCACGCCATCGCGTTGCGCGCACAGGTTCGCATCGAACCGAACCGCCGCTCCTACACCGACGCCGAGAGCGCGGGCCTGCTGGATCTGTTCGGACCGCGCGAACGCTGGGACCACACTCAGCGCTCGTTCCTGTGGATGCACTGCGCCACAACGGTTCCCGGGTTCACCGGCGGTGCCGAGGTGGATCTGCCGATGCCGTGCACCTACGACTTCGAGGTCGCCGGATCGAAATATCTGCACTCGCTGCGCGAGGGCAGCGTGCCGCTGCTGTTCCTGTTCAGCGGCACGGTCTTCATCCGCGGCAGCCACGGATTCGCGGTGCAGCAGATCCCCTGGGACCGCGAGGACCGCTACGAGATGCCGGTCTCGGTCTGGCGCGAGCTGATGGCCGCGCAGTTCCCGGGCGCCGGCTGGGTGCGCTTGCACGAGGACACCTTGGCAGCACTGGCCGCCTACAAGGGCGAGCACGGGATGCTGGGATTCGACGAGACGGTCGGGCGGCTGCTCGCCGGTGCGCAGGAGTCGGCGTGAGTACCGCGGAGTCGAGCCGAGCCCGGGCCCGCGCGGTTGCCGACGCGGTGCTCTACGAGGGCTATCTGCTGTACCCGTACCGGGCCGACGCTCGAAAGAACCGCTGCCGGTGGCAGTTCGGCGTGCTCGGACCGCCCCGCGCGCACGCGGACGGACTGGGCGAGGACTGCGATCTGGCCGGGGAGATGGTGGTGGACCCCGGCGCCGACCCGACCGTGCGGTTCACGCTTCGATTCCTGCAGCTGCAACACCGCGGTGTGCGCGACGCCGCCGGAGCCGCGGTCGCGGAAACGACGGTGGCGGGTCGGACCTGGCCGGATTGGGACGAGGCGGTGGAGCGGGAGGTCGCCGTGGGGCCGATCCGCCCGGCCGCGACCACGGTGCCGTTCGACGTCCCGGGCGGCGCCGAAACCGAACCCCTCGACGACGGGGCGACGGGGCCGGCCGGTGCGATCGTGCGCACCCGGTGGCCGCTGCACGGCGAAGTGGACCTGAATGTCGTTGCGGAGCATGGATATCTGCGCCTGCGCGTGACCGTGCGCAATACCGGCGAACCCGCCGCGGACAAGCGTGATGCCCTCGCCCGGTCGCTGATCGGTGCGCATGTGATCGCGGAGGTCGCCGATGGACGGTTCGTCTCGCTGCTGGAACCGCCGCCGGAGGCCGAGGCCACGGTCGCGCGCTGTACCCAGCGCCGCTGCTTCCCGGTGCTCGCCGGACCGCCCGGCGATCACAGCCTGATGCTGGTCTCTCCGATCATCCTCTACGACCATCCCGAAATCGCCGAGCAGAGCCAGGAATCGCTGTACGACGCCACCGAGATCGACGAGATCCTGACGTTGCGTGTGATGGCGATGACCGACGAGGAGAAGGCCGCCGCGCGCGCCACCGATCCGCGTGCGGCCCGCATCGTCGAGAGCTGTGACGCGATGACCGCCGAGCAGATGGCCCGCCTGCACGGTGTGCTGCGCGACCCGCACGAGGGAGCGGACCGGCTGGTGCCGGAGGTCCCGCCGGGGACGGACTGGTGGGATCCCGCCGCCGACGGCGCGGTGCGGCCGGATTCGGATGCCGTGCCGATCGCCGGGACGCTGGTGCGCAAGGGGAGCAGGGTGCGGCTGCATCCGGCCCGGCGCGCCGATATCCACGACATGTTCTTCGACGGCCGGGACGCGCGGGTCACCTCGGTGCACGCCGACGTCGACGGGCGCACCCACGTCGGTGTGGTCATCGCCGACGATCCCGGAGCCGATCTGCACGAATGGTACGGGCGTTACCTGTATTTCGATCCCGACGAACTGGAGCCACTGGACGGACCGGGCGAGTAGCGCGGCCGGAGGAAAGGACGAATGTCATGGAGACGGTGGGAATGGTGGCCACGGGAGTCGTCGCGGCGGCGGTTGTCGTCCTGGCGCTGATCGGAATCCGCTCGATTCCGGATATGCGCCGCTACCTGCGAATGCGGCGCATGTGAACAGCCGGGTGCTCGTCGCCGGAATCGGCAACATCTTTCTCGGCGACGACGGATTCGGCCCCGAGGTGGTGCGGCGGATACCGCCGGACCGCGACGGGGACGTGCGGGTGGTCGACTACGGCATCCGCGGCATGCATCTGGCCTACGACCTGCTCGATGAATGGGATGCGCTGGTCCTCGTCGACGCGATCCCGAATCGGGGCGCGGCGGGGCGCATCGAGGTGATGCGGGCCGAACCGGGTCAGGAGGCACCGGCCGGTCTGGACGCCCACGGAATGGATCCGGCGGCGGTGTTCGCGGGGGTCCGGGCACTGGGCGGGGTCGTCCCACCCACCGTGGTCGTCGGCTGCCAGGCGCTGTCGACCGACGAGGGAATCGGCCTGTCCGCACCCGTGGCGGCCGCCGTGGACGAGGGCGCCGCGACCGTGGCGCGGGTGATCGCGCAGCTGCGGATGTCGCGAACGGAGGTGTGATCATGTGCCTCGGAATTCCGGGCCGGGTCGTGCAGATCGTGGACGGCTACGGCGGTCAGCTGGCGCTCGTCGACGTCTCCGGCGCCGAGCGCAAGGTGAATATCGGCCTGCTGGAAGACGATCCGGTGGCACCCGGCGACTGGGTGATCATCCACATGGGTCTCGCGGTCGAGCGTACCGACGAGGCGGGCGCCCGCGAGGCGCTGGCCGGACTGCGACTGCTGAGCCGAGGCGAACCGTGAGTACCGAGGCGGGCCGGGTTCTGGGTACCGAGGCGGGCCGAGCGGTGGGCACCGAGGCGGGCCGAGTGGCAGGCGGCGGGCGCGCTCGTTGCCGGTTGGTGGTGCGCGGTGTGGTGCAGGGCGTCGGGTTCCGCCCCTTCGTCTACAGCACCGCCGCCGAACTCGCACTGACCGGCAGTGTCTGCAACGACAGCGACGGGGTGATCGTCGACATCGAGGGAACGCCGCGGGCGCTGGCCGAATTCGCCGAACGGGTGCGCCGCGACCCGCCGCCGCTGGCGGTGGTCGACTCCGTCGAGCGCACCGATCTTCCGGTGCGCGGTGGCACCGGATTCCACATCGCCGGCACGACCCGCGGCGGCGGACGCACCCTGGCCTCGCCCGATGTGGCGATCTGCGCCGACTGTGCGCGGGAGCTGGCCGATCCGGCCGACCGCCGCTACCGGCATCCGTTCATCACCTGCACCAATTGCGGCCCCCGCTTCACGATCATCGCGAGTCTGCCCTACGACCGTGAGCGGACCTCGATGGCCGATTTCGCCATGTGCGAGCGCTGCGCGCGCGAGTATCACGATCCCGCCGACCGCCGTTTCCACGCCCAGCCGATCGCCTGCCCCGACTGCGGGCCCACCCTGCGCTACTCCGGTCCCGGAACCGGCGACCCGGTGGCCGCCGCGCGAAAGATGTTGCGCGAGGGCGGAATCGTCGCGGTCAAGGGCATCGGCGGCTATCACCTCGCCTGCGCCGCCGACGACGAGGACGCGGTGGCGCGACTGCGCGCCCGCAAACGGCGCGGCGCGAAACCTTTCGCCGTCATGGTCGCCGATCTCGCCGCGGCCCGCACCCTCGCGCGGGTCGACGCGGCCGCCGCGGCGATGCTGAGCGGACCACAGCGGCCGATCGTGCTGCTGCCGCGCGGTGAGCGAACACCGGCGGAATCGGTGGCCCCGGGGCTTCGCGAGCTCGGGGTGATGCTGGCCTACACCCCGCTGCATCTCCTGCTGTTCGGACTGCCCGGCGACCCGCCCGGACCGGTCGCGCTGGTCATGACCTCGGCCAATCTCGGCGGCGAGCCCCTGTGCTACACCGACGAGGACGCCGAACGACGGCTGCCGGAACTGGCCGACGCGGTGCTGGACCACGACCGCCGCATCCTGGTGCCCTGCGACGATTCGGTGGTCCGGCTGGTCGACGGGACCGAAATGCCGATCCGCCGCTCCCGCGGGTACGCGCCGCTGCCGCTGGCGCTGCCGCAGGAGTCGGCGCCCGTCCTCGCGGTCGGCGCCGATGTGAAGAACACCTGCGCGGTCGCCGAGGGCCGGTACGCGTGGCTGAGTCAGCACATCGGCGATATGGACGATCTGGCCACGCTGCGCGCCTTCGGCGCCGCCGAACAGCATCTGGAGGAACTGACCGGCGTGCACCCTGCGCAGCTGGCAGTCGACGCCCATCCCGGCTATCGCTCCAGCGCCTGGGCGCGTCGCGCCGCGGCCGGGCGGCCGGTACACACCGTGCAGCATCACCACGCCCACATCGCGGCGGTGATGGGGGAGCACGGCCTGCCCGGATCGTCGACCGTCCTCGGAATCGCTTTCGACGGAACGGGTTTCGGCCCGGACGGGGCGATCTGGGGCGGTGAGGTGCTGGCCGCCGGCTACAAGGGATTCCGTCGCCTGGCACATCTGGCCTACGTCCCCCTACCGGGCGGTGACGCCAGTGTGCACCGGCCCTACCGGATGGCGCTGGCCCATCTGCACGCCGCCGGCATTGCGTGGGGCGAGTCCATCGCCTCGGTCGCGGCCTGCCCGCCCGCCGAGCGCCGGATCCTCGCGCATCAACTCGGCACCGGGCTGGGCTGCGTCCCGACCTCTAGCATGGGGCGGCTGTTCGACGCGGTGGCCTCGCTGGCGGGTGTGCGCCACGTGGTCGACTACGAGGCGCAGGCCGCCATCGAACTGGAGGCCCGCTCGCGGGACGCGAACCCCGGGCACGGCTACCGATTCACGCTCGGCGCCGCGGATCCGGACGGGGCCGTGCGAATGGACCCGGCTCCGGTGCTGGCCGCCGTACTCGCCGACATCGCGGCAGGGGCCGGTGCCGACCTCGTCGGCGCGCGCTTCCACGTCGCGGTCGCCGAACTCGTGGCCGCACTGGCGCGCCGATTCGGCGAACCGGGTGTGCCGGTGGCCCTGTCCGGTGGCGTGTTCCAGAACGCGCTGCTGCTCTCGCTCTCGCGAAACCGGCTGCGAGAGGAGGGTTTTCAGGTCATCACTCATCACAGAGTGCCACCCAACGACGGCGGCCTGGCATTCGGGCAGCTGCTCGCCGCCGGGGCTCGATGAGCGAAAGGAAGGAACCGATCATGTGCCTGGCAGTCCCGGGGAAGGTGCTCGACCTGTACGAGCGCGACGGCACGCTGATGTCGGTGGTCGACTTCGGCGGTGTCCACAAAGACGTATGCCTGCAATATATTCCGGACGCCGCGGTCGGCGACTACGTCGTCGTGCACGTCGGATTCGCCATTCAGCGCCTCGACGAGGAATCGGCGCTGGCCACCCTGGCCGAATTCGAACACCTCGGTGTACTGAACGAGGAATTCGGTGACGGCTTCGCCATCGCCGCCCGGCAGTCCGGTCTTCCCGATCCCACCTCCGGCGCGCCGTCGGAGCCCGCCCGTGACGACGAGGTGAACCGATGAAATATCTGGACGAATTCAGCAATCCCGACCTGGCTCAGCGTCTGCTCGAACGCATCCGGGCCGCCACCTCGCGGCGCTGGTCGATCATGGAAGTCTGTGGCGGCCAGACGCATTCGATCATCCGGCACGGTATAGACCAGCTGCTGCCCGATACCATCGAGATGATTCACGGCCCCGGCTGCCCGGTCTGTGTCACGCCTCTGGAAGTGATCGACAAGGCACTCGAGATCGCCGGCCGCCCGGAGGTCATCTTCTGCTCCTTCGGCGACATGCTGCGTGTGCCGGGAAGTTCCAAGGATCTGTTCCGGGTCAAGAGTGAGGGCGGCGACGTGCGCGTGGTGTATTCGCCGCTGGACGCGCTGACCCTCGCGAAACAGAATCCCGACCGGCAGGTGGTGTTCTTCGGGATCGGCTTCGAGACCACCGCCCCGGCCAACGCCATGACGGTCTATCAGGCCCGGCGCCTGGGCATCGAGAACTTCTCGCTGCTGGTCTCACACGTCCTGGTCCCGCCGGCGATCGCCGCCATCATGGAATCGCCGGACTGCCGGGTCCAGGCCTTCCTGGCCGCCGGTCACGTGTGCTCGGTGATGGGTATCCGCGAATACCCGCCGCTGGCGCGGAAATATCGAGTTCCCATGGTGGTCACCGGATTCGAGCCGCTCGACATCCTCGAGGGGATCCGCCGCACGGTGATCCAGCTCGAACAGGGCCGCTGCGAGGTCGAGAACGCCTACCCGCGTGCGGTACCGGCCGAGGGCAATCCGGCCGCGAAGGCCATGTTGGAGGACGTCTTCGAGGTCACCGATCGCGCCTGGCGCGGGATCGGCGTCATTCCGCGCAGCGGGTGGCGGCTCTCGCCGCGCTATCGCGACTACGACGCCGAATATCGATTCAGCGTGGGCGATATCCACACCGCCGAATCGTCGGTCTGCCGCTCCGGAGAGGTCCTGCAGGGGCTGATCAAGCCGACCGATTGCGCGGCGTTCGGCACCCGCTGCACACCGCGTAACCCGCTGGGCGCCACGATGGTGTCCTCCGAGGGCGCCTGCGCCGCCTACTACCTGTATCGCCGCCTGGACCTGCCGGCGGAGGTAGCTCATGCTTGACCACGCCGAAACCTCCACTCCGCCACCGGTATTCGATGCCCAGAGCTGGGTGTGCCCACTGCCGCTGCGGGATTCGCCGACGATCGTGATGGCGCACGGCGGCGGAGGCGCGATGTCGGGCGAGCTGATCGAGCACCTGTTCCTGCCCGCGTTCGGCGCCGCCGCCGACGCCGCGCTCGGCGATGCGGCGGTGGTCGAGGTCGGTAGCACGAGGCTGGCGTTCTCCACCGATTCGTTCGTGGTGAAACCACTCGTCTTCCCCGGCGGCACGATCGGCGAGCTGGCGGTCAACGGCACCGTGAACGACCTGGCCATGGCCGGTGCGCAGCCGTTGGTGCTGTCGACGGCGTTCATTCTGGAAGAGGGCACCGAGCTGGCCGAGATCGCCCGGGTCGCCGAGGCCATGGGCGAGGCCGCCGGCACGGCCGGGGTGAAGCTGGTGACCGGCGATACGAAAGTGGTCGACGCCGGTCACGGAGACGGCATCTTCGTCAACACCGCGGGCATCGGGCTGGTGCCCGCGGGGGTCGACATCCGTCCCGAGCGCGCCCGGCCCGGAGATGTCGTGCTGGTCAGCGGCGACATCGGTGTGCACGGGGTGGCGGTGATGAGCTGCCGCGAGGGCCTGGAGTTCGGCACGACCGTGCGCAGCGACACCGCGGCGCTGAACGGTCTGGTCGCCGCCGTCCTCGCCACCGGCGCCGATGTCCACACACTGCGTGACCCCACCCGCGGCGGGGTCGCGGCGACATTGAACGAGATCGCGAAAGCCGCGAATATCGGAGTGCGACTGGACGAGCGCGCGCTGCCGATCCCCGACGCGGTCCGCGATGCGTGCGGACTGCTGGGACTGGATCCGCTGTATGTGGCCAACGAGGGGAAGGCGGTCGCCTTCGTCGCCGCCGAGGACGCGGACCGCGCGCTGGCGGCCATGCGGGCGCATCCGCTCGGCGCGCGGGCCTGCGCGATCGGCGTCTGCGTCGACGAACATCCCGGGATGGTGGTCGCGCGCACCGCCCTCGGCGGTACCCGCGTGGTGGATCTGCCTGCCGGCGAACAGCTTCCGCGGATCTGCTGAGAGCGTTGCGGGGTCGCGGGCGGCAGATACGATGCAGCCGACGATGACGGTGTCGCCCCCTCGGGAGCGGGCGCGAGAACAGCGCGCCCGGCGCCGCGGCGTGACCGGCATGGCCGTGACGGTGGCCGCGCTGCACGTCGCGGGCTGGGGGCTGCTGGTCGCCCTGGTCGTACCGAACCACTACGCGGTGGGCAATGTGGTGTTCGGTGCCGGCCTGGGCGTGACCGCGTACACGCTGGGGATGCGGCACGCCTTCGACGTCGACCACATCGCCGCCATCGACAACACCACCCGCAAGCTGGTGGGCGAGCGCAAGACACCGGTGTCGGTCGGATTCTGGTTCTCGCTCGGGCATTCCACCGTCGTTTTCGTCATGGTCGGCGCGCTGGCACTGGGCGCGCGGGTGCTGGCGTCCGGTGTCGAGGACGACGGGTCCGGGCTGCGGCGCTGGACCGGCACCTTCGGCAGCGGCGTCTCGGGAACCTTCCTGCTGCTCATCGGTCTGCTGAACCTGGTGTCGCTCATCGGTATCGGGCGGGCACTGCGCGCGGTGCGCCGAGGCGAGGGTGACGAGCGGGAACTGGATTCCCGGCTGCACGCGCGCGGAGCGCTGAACCGGGTGCTCGCGCCGCTGGTCCGTGCGGTGCGCCGGCCGGGGCAGATGTATCCGATCGGCGTGCTGTTCGGGCTGGGATTCGACACGGTGACCGAGGTGAGTCTGCTGGTGCTCGCGGGGGGCGCGGCGGCCGACACCGATCTGCCCTGGTACGCGATCGTGGTGCTGCCGCTGCTGTTCTCGGCCGGTATGACCCTGTTCGACTCGCTGGACGGGGCGTGTATGAACGCGGCCTACGGCTGGGCCTGCGCCGTCCCGGCCCGCAAGATCTACTACAACCTGCTGGTGACCGGGCTGTCGGTCGCGGTGGCCCTGCTGATCGGCGCCCAGGAGATCGTCTCCGTGGTCACCGGCGCACTGGGCATCACCTCCGGCCCGCTGGCCTGGATCGGCGGTCTCGATCTGGGGACGATGGGATTCGTCGTGGTGGCGCTGTTCGTCGCGACCTGGCTGCTGGCGCTGATCCTGTGGCGACGGGAGGAGACATGAGCGGGCCGCAGATGTTCGCGCGCTACGCCTACGCGCCGAATGCGCTGGGCTACTGCGGACCCGCCGACGCACCCGCGCTGGCCGGCGGGACCGATGCCGAGATCCGGGCCGTGGCACGGCGCTTCTCCGGAGCCTGGCCGTACTTGCTGGTGCTGTCGTCGATGACCGGAATCGCCGATCCGCTCGACCCGCGTCTGGTCGAATCCTATTGGCTCGGTGGAGGAGTCGGCGCCCGGATCGACAGGACGGAGTTCCTGTCGCGGCTGTTGTCGGTGATCGGCCCGATCGCCGGCGGGTACTGGCGTCACCTGGGTCCCGAGCTGGCCGAGGAGAGCGCGGCCAATCACAACTTCCACGTCTTCGGCATCTACCCGTGGACCCGCCTGCTCGGGCGGGGTCCCGCGGATCTGCCGCTGCGTGTGCTCGACAACTGCCGGATCACGTGGGCACGGGTCTGCGCGCGCGACGCCACCACCGCGACGGTGCGCGCGCGGCGGCTGTGCTGGAGCGATTCCCGGCTCTCGCTGTCGGCGGAGACGTCGCGCCGCATCGAACTGGCCGGTGCGGGCATCGACGCCGCCGATATCGAGGTGGGCGACCATCTCGCGCTGCACTGGGAGCACATCTGCGCCCGGCTCGACCGCGCCCGGCTCGATCGGCTCACTTCCGCGACGGCCTGGCAGCTGGCGGCCACGAACCGCCGGCTGGACCCGAACTCCGCGAGTGCGGCCGGGCGCTCACGGGCCTCGTGACTGCGATAGCGGTTACCGCTCCGGGTGCTCGCGCAACGTTCGTTCCCGGGTGATCTGGGCGTCGACCACCGCGCCGAGCAGGATCGCGAAGTTGGTGAGCCACAGCCACATCAGCAGGACGATCGCCGCGGTCAACGATCCGTACACGCGATCGAGCGAGTCGAAATGGGCGGCGTAGAGCGCCAGTCCGGCCGATCCCGCGATCCAGATGCCCACGGCGATCACGCTTCCGGAGGTCAGCCAGCGCAACCGCTGGCCCTCGGTGTTCGGCGCGACCCAATACAGCAGCGCCAGTGCGATACTCACCAGCAGGGCCAGCAGCGGCCACTTCACGATCGACCAGACGAGCAGGCCCGCCGAACCCATCCCGATCCGGTTGCCGGCGTGTTCGGCCAGGCCCGGGGTGATGGCGAAGCCGAGCACGGTGACGACCACGGCGACCACCAGCATCAGACCCAATGCGAATCGCAGTGGCAGTGTGCGCCACAGTGATCGGCTCTCCCGCACCCCGTAGAGGTCGTTGGCCGCGCGGATGAACGCCCCCAGGTAGGTGGATACGGTCCAGAACGCCGACAGCAGGCCCACGACCGCCATCGGACCGGACAGCGATTTGACCGACTGCAGGTGGTGGATCGAGTCGGAGATCAGTGACGTGCCGCCGCCGGGTCCCAGCCGACCGGCCGCGCCCGCGAGCGAGTCGGCGGGGGCGGGTCCGGCGATACTCAGCACCACGATGGCGATCAGCAGGGCCGGAAACAGCGACAACATGCTGTAGTACGTCAATGCCGCCGCCCAGTCGGACAATTCGTCCGACCACGCCGCGCGCACGGTACGCAGGAGCACTCTCACCTCGGCCCGGCGAAACACCCGGTACCGGAGCGCCGGCTCCGATCCGACCGCCACAGTGTGTACCTCCCAGCAGATTTCGATCCGCGCACAGTCGGATCGACGGCGCACGTGTTCGGAATACCACTACCGCATCCCGCCACGCGCGGCCGATGCGGTTTCCTTTCGGTGACGATGTCGCTCGCGTGAAAGGCGGGTGCGCACGGTACATTCCGGCGCCCCGGGGGTGCCGGGGTTTGCTGTCCTGACATGACCGACCGGAGTCCCGCGTGCGCCTACTCGCCGCCCGCGTCCGTGGTGGATGCGGCGGCGACGCTTTCGAGCGCGCGGAGATCCTTCTCGATGACTCCGTAGAGCAGGTAGGCGAGGATGAAACCGATGATGCCGCCGACGCAGAGGATGCGGACCGCCCAGATGATGGACTCGATGTCCGGCGCCGGCAGGAACGTGATCCCGGTGACGCCGACCAGCGGTACTGCGGCGGCCGCGGTGAGGTAGATGCCGGTGCGCCGGGCGAGCCGGCGCAGGTGTTCGACGTCGGCGGCGTCGGATCGGCCGTGTGCGAGGAAGATCGGATACAGGAATCGGACCACGTACCAGGTGATCGCGAAGTACGGATAGGCCAGTGCGACCGCACCGCAGACGACCAGCGACAGCAGGAAATGCGCGTAGGTGCCGCGCGGAACGGCGCCGGCGACGAGATTCAGCATCACCGGAAACAGCACGCCGCCGGAGAACCAGAAGACGAAGGCGATGGCGGCCACCCGGTTGCCGAGCCGCAACGCATCGATGCGGGCGCCGGTGAGGACCCTGTCGGGATAGCTACGCCCGTTGTGCAGTCCGATGGATATCTCGATGAGGTGGCGCGCGATGTAGAGGATCAGCAGGGTGGCCACGACGATGGCCAGCGGATACAGCACTCGGGCCACATCGTGGAAGGACTGCTGCACCTCGGGTGTGAGTTTGCCGACGATCAACGTCCTGTTGTAGTAGTAGTTGTACCAAGCGGCGGCCAGGTTCGGCACGGCGATCGCGATCGCGAGAATCGGTATCGGCCACAGCGGCCCGCGCGGCTGGTGGCTGCGTGGCGGTGCGTCGACGAGATCGCGGGCCCGCGGGTCGAGGCAGAGCTCGAATTGCTGGGCCAGCTCGGTGCCGTTGCTCCAGCGGTCGGTGCGCTGCGGTGCCAGGCAGGTCAGCAGCACGCGGCGCAGTGAGGCCGGGCAGTCGGCGGGAAGGTCGTCGAGGAATTGTGGCGCTATCGGGCGGCGGCGCGTCTCCAGCAGCTGCTCGACCGAGCCCTGGGAATCCTTCGCCTCGGTCGGGGGAAACGGCCGGCGCCCGGTCAGCAGCTCCCACAGCATGACCCCGAGTGCGTAGATGTCGCTGCGTGTGTCGAGGTCGTCCACCGTGCCGGGTAGCTCCGGGTGGCTGGCTTCGAGATGTTCGGGGGACATGTAGGCCAGCGATCCGCCGAAGTAGGCCACCGGACTGCTGCCCGCGAGGTGGTCGCTGAAACTGATGTTGAAATCGGCCAGTTTGGGTGCGGCGTCCGCGGCGAGCAGGACGTTCGCCGGTTTGATATCGCGGTGCAGTACACCGCACCGTTCGGCGTATGCGAGGGCTTCGGCGAGCCCGCGTCCGAGCCAGGCCACGGTTTCCGGCCAGGACAGGGCGGCGATCTCCTCCCGTGCGCGACTGCTCGACATCGGGATGTCGCCCTTGTCCTCCAATGCCTCGTCGACGGCGTCCAGCAGCAGCCGGCCGCTGCGTCGCTCCGGTGCCGTCGCGCGGACCCGCGTCAGCACCGACGCCAGTGTTCCGCCCGGAACGTATTGCATATACAGCAGTTTCAGACCCAGGTCCGGCAGCACCCGCTGGTCATAGACCCGGACGATGAATTCGTGATCCAGCTGGGCGAGGGTCTGGGGTTCGGTGCCGTGGTCGGCGGAGATCTTCACCGCCACCAGGCGCTGCATCGACCGCTGCCGCGCCAGGAACACCTTGGCGAAGGCGCCGTGCCCCAATTCCAGCAGCAGATCGAAATCGTCGATCCGGTCGCCGGGTTCGAGGCCGGCGCCCGGCGCGGGCGCGGTCGGCGGCCCGACCGTGCCGGTGGATTCCTCGCTGCCGGCGGGTTGCCGGGCAGTGTTCACCGTCCGATCGGCCCACGGGTCGAAGGCGGCGGTGGCATCGCCTTCCGGTCGAGCGCCCATGTGCTGGTCACTCCGGGATCAGACGTCGAGACATGATGAATTTTATCGCGCTCCGGCTCTCGAACCGGGGTCTCGCAGCGGGTGGGCGCGACGGTTATCCGACAGCGATTTTCCCGCATCTCGAGGGTTCGGATCCCGCGCAGGTCGACCGGCGCGCCGTGGCCGGTCGATTACTTTTCGGTGACGATTGTTATGGCGGATGTCGACCGGTTATACCGTCGTTACAGCGAGTGAAGAGCTTTTCTGGGCGTTGCAGGCGTTTAGGAGGTTCGAATGGTCGTGCTCGTACAACGCCGACCGGCACCGGTGGCCGCGGCGGCGAATCTATTGCTCGACAGCGAAGCGAATTCGGTAGATTCCGTTCGACGCAAGCGTTTTCGGTGGCCGTGGCAACTGGCCGACATGTTCGTTTCCGCGGCGGCGCAACTGTATGTCGGTGAGGGAAGATCGCAAGTGTCCGCCGTGCGCACGCTGGCCGATATCGCCGACGCCGCCACGTCCACACCACGCCAGCAATGCGTGGACGTACTCTGCGGTTATCTTCGACTGCCTCGCGCGACCGGACGGCTCGGCGGCGACGATCGGACGGTCCGCCGGACCATTGCGGCCGTCATCGCCGACCACCTCCGCCGCGGCGCGCGGCGCAGCTGGTCGCGCGCCACATTCGATTTCCGCAACGCCCGGCTCGACGACGCCGATTTCACCGACGCGGTTTTCGGCGGCCCCGCGATATTCGAGGGTGCGAATCTGGCGGGTATCACCCGATTCGACCGCGCGACATTCTCCGCGGACACCCATTTTCAGAATGCGGCCTTCGAGACCGCGTGGTTCCGGGAGGCGGTGTTCACCGATTCCGCCAGATTCTTCGGCGCCCGATTCGCGCGGGCCCGGTTCGACGGAACGACCTTCCGCGGCAGCGCCCAATTTCCGCTGGCCGTCTTCGCCGGCGACGCTCGATTCCATCGGGCGGCATTTCGTGGCGGGGCGTACTTCGACAGCGCGCAGTTTCGCGGCAATGCCGACTTCGGCGCGGCGGGCTTCACGGGACCGGCTCGATTCGACGGGGCCGCGTTCACCGTCGACGGCTCGTTCGAACGCGCCCGGTTCCACGACCCGATCCCCTCGGAACAAACGCCGGCCGACGCGGCCGGGTGGTTCACCGCACCGGCCCCGCACAGGGTCGCCGACCTAGTTGCCGTGGCCGCATGCCGGTAACCGCGCCGCGGCGGCGGAAACAATCGGACCCGCTCAGGCTGCCGGATTCGCGGTTGGCCGCCGCAATCCTGGGTAGTAGCTCGGACGACGGTACTTCTGCGGGCTTGGAGGTCCGGTGTTCCAGGCGTTGATCGGTGTGGTGTCGGAGGTCTCCCGGACGGGGACGGCTCTCATCGGCGGCTCTGCGCGGCTGCCCGTGCGGGCGGTGGCCGCGGGGCAGGCCGCACTGCGTCTGACCGAGGTCGCCGACGATATCGCCGGCCAGTTGCAGCGCGAGGTGCGGTCGCTGCTGAACCCGGCGCTGCGCCGGGACAGGAGGCGGATCGCCGCCGTCGAGGACCGGGTGGTCGTCGAAGTGCGGGGCCTGTGTTCGGAGCGGAGCGAGCAGGTCGCTGAGGCCGTGCACCGGCGAGTGGGCTCGCTGCCGGGTGTGCGCTGGATGCGGGTGAACGCCGTGACCGGGGACGTAATCGCCGCGGTCCGCGACGATGCGGCGGTGCCCGGACTGGTCGACGCGATTGCCGCCGCCGAGCAGGACGCCGGTGTCGCCGATACCGTCTGGGACCCGAGTGCCGAACATCCCGCCGATCTGGAACCCGTTGTGTCGGCGGCGATTTCGCTGGCCGGGGACATGCTGTCCGCCGGCGTCACCTTCGTCGGAGCAGCCATTCCCGGCCGCAACGGCGTGGAGACGCTGCAGTCGCTGGTCGCGCTGGCCGACTCTCAGCCCCGCATCCGGCGGTTGCTGGAACAGCGTCTCGGCCGGGCCCGCACCGATCTGCTGCTCACCACCGCGAACGCGCTGGCCCAGGCCGCCGGCGACAGCCCCGCGAACGTTTTGGTCGATGCGCTGCATCGGGCGTTGGCCGTCACCGAACACGGTGTGCGCCATGCCCGTTGGCGGTTGTGGGAGATCGAACACGGTCACCGCCGGGCCCGCGACATCCTGCAGTCCCCGCCACATCGGGAGCGTCCGGTCGAACTGCCGCCCGGCCCGATCGAGCGGTGCGCGGACGAGGCCTCGGCCGCCGCGGCCGCCGGAGCCGCGGCCGTGGCCGCCGGGCAGGGTTTGTCGTCGGTGGGGCGGGCGTTGTCGCTCGCGGCGCCGAAGGCCGCGCGGGCGAGCCGGGAGAGTTTCGCGGCGATCGTATCGACGCTGCTGGCGACGTCCGGCGTGCTGACGATGGATCCCTCGGTGTGGCGGCGGCTGGATCGATTGAGCGCCTTGGTGATCGACGGGGCCGTGCTGTACGGAAGCGGACGCTTGGTGCTCGATGCCGAAACCCGCGAATCCGACTCGGGGAATGCCGAGAAGTCCGCGTCGGACCGGACCACGGCCCAGGTGTGGAACGCCGCTCAGCGATTGTTGTGGTCGGGACCCGACGCCGCCGCGTCGACGCCGGATACCGGCGACCTCCGGCTGCGGCCGGACCCGGACCGCAATCCCCGCGACTCGATTCCCGGGTGGTACGACGTCTGTGACGGAACGGACGTGCTGGGCCGGGTCCTGGTCGGCCGCGAACTCGATCCGCGCGCGCGGACCCTGATGCTCACCGCCCGGGCCTCGGGCCTGAGGGTGGTGGTGCGCGGGCAGCGTGACGCGTTCGAATTGCGTTCGCTGGCAGATGAATTCGTTGAACGAGAAGGATCGGCGGCGGAACTGGTCCGCCGGTTGCAGTCCGACGGACATGCGGTAGGGCTGGTCGCCACCGATTCCGCCGGGGATCTGAACTGCGCGGATGTGGCCATCGGTGTGAGCCGGATCAGCGCCGCCGAGGTCGAGGCGATGCCGTGGGCGGCCGATGTGGTCTGTGGCGATCTCGATCAGGTCATGCGGGTGCTGCTGACGGTGGCTCCCGCCCGCCAGGTCAGTGAACGCGGCCGCGTCCTGGCGCTGTCGGCGTGTTCGCTAGCGGGCCTGCTGCTGGCCGCCGGCCGCTCACGCGACGCGTGGCCGGTGACCGCGGCGCAGGCCAGCGGCCTGTTGCAGGGTACGTGGGCGGGCGTACAGGCCGCACGCGGCCGGCTCCCGGAGTCGGGCGCACCGCTGGTTCCCTGGCACAGTCTCGAACCCGACGAAGTGCTGACCCGGTTGCCCGAGCCCGAACGCGGCGAACCGGCTCCGCCGCGGTCGTGGACCGCGCCGCTCACCCGCATTCCCGCGCAGCTGTCCCCGGCGACGCGCTTCCTCGCCACCGTGCGCCGCGAGCTGGCCGATCCGCTCACCCCGATTCTCGGTGTCGGGGCCGCGGCCTCCGCCGTGCTGGGGTCGCCCGGCGACGCGGCGCTGGTGGCCGGCGTGGTGGCGGTCAACGCCGTGGTGTCGGCATTGCAGCGCCAGCGCGCCGAGAACGCGCTGCGCGACCTGATCGCGCACGAGCGGATCACCGGCCGCCGCGTCGAGCGCGCCGCGCTCGACCACGATCCCGAGCCGCCGAGCGAATCGGTGCCCGGTACGGCCCTGGCGGTCGGTGACGTGATCGCGCTGCGCACCGGCGATGTCGTCCCGGCGGATGCGCGGCTGCTGCGAGCCGAAGACCTGGAAGTCGACGAATCAGCCCTGACCGGCGAATCGGTCACGGTGCCCAAGGACAGCCCCGCCACGCCCGGTGCGGACCTCAATCACCGGCATTGCATGGTGTACGAGGCCAGCACGATCGTCAA
Source organism: Nocardia mikamii NBRC 108933 (assembly GCF_001613505.1). GTDB lineage: Bacteria > Actinomycetota > Actinomycetes > Mycobacteriales > Mycobacteriaceae > Nocardia > Nocardia mikamii. The sequence continues at coordinate 421,186 of NZ_BDCM01000012.1, read as the reverse complement.
CGGCGCCGCGGTGGCCGTGGTGGTCGCGGTGGGATCCGACACCGAGACCAACCGCGCCGCCGCGGTCGCGGTGCCGCCGCGCCTGGGGGGAGTGCAGGCGCAGCTGCGTGCGCTCAGCGATCAGGCGCTGCCGCTGACACTGGGCGGTGGATCGCTGGTCACGACGCTGGGATGGTTGCGAGGCCAGCGCATCCGCGCCGCCATCGCCGACGGCGTCGCGGTCGCGACCGCCGCTGTGCCGGAAGGACTTCCGCTCGTCGCGACGGTGGCGCAGCTGGCCGTCGCCCGGCGCCTGTCGCGCCACGGCCTGCTGGTGCGGGCCAGCCGGACGGTGGAGGCCCTGGGCCGGGTGAACACCATCTGCTTCGACAAGACCGGCACCCTCACCTTCGGCCGCCTGCGGCTGACCACCCTGGCCGACCTCGAGCATCAATGGTCGCCCGAGGACGACGACCCGCGTGCCCGCCGGTTGTTGCGGGCCGCGGCCCACGCCTGTCCCGATCCGGACGACGGCCCGATCGTGCACGCCACCGATCAGGCGGTGCTCGACGCCGCCGAGCGGCTCGACCGGGACGAGCGCTGGGATACGGTCGAGGAACTGCCCTTCGAATCGAATCGCGGTTATGCCGCGACGCTGGGGCAGACGCGGCGGCGGCACTGGCGGCTGATCGTGAAGGGTGCGCCGGAGATCGTGCTCGCCCGCTGCACCGCGATCCGGACCCGGCGCGACGGTGCCGACCACGACGAACCGATGTCGGCCGACCATCGCCGGGCGGCCGACCGCATGATTCATCGCATGGCCGAACGCGGGCTGCGGGTGCTGGTCGTCGCCCGCCGCGATCTGTCCGCGGCGCCGGGGGATGTGGTGAGCGCGGTGGAGAAACTCACCCTGCTCGGCTTCATCGGGCTCGCCGACACCGCGCGTCCGCAGGCGCGCCCACTCGTCGGCGCGTTGCAGCGCAACGACATTCGTGTACGGATGATCACCGGCGACCATCCGGTCACCGCCGCCGCGATCGCCGCCGATCTGGGCATCGACGCCGATCCTGTGGTCACGGGAAGCGATCTGGCCGAACTCGACGATGCCGCGCAGTCGGAGCTCATCGCGCGCAGCGGCGTCTTCGCGCGCGTCAGCCCGCAGCAGAAGGTTCGCATCGTCACCACTCTGCAGCGGCGCGGCGAGGTGGTGGCGATGGCCGGTGACGGCGGCAACGACGCGGCCGCGATCCGCACCGCCGACGTCGGCATCGGGCTCACCGCGCAGGGGTCGACCGCCGCCCGCAATGCCGCCGACCTGGTGCTGACCGATCCCGACCCGCTGGTGCTGCTGCACGCGCTGATCGAGGGGCGCGGCATGTGGCGGCGCGTCAGCGATGCGGTCGGCATCCTGGTCGGCGGCAATGCCGGTGAGGTCGCGTTCACGGTCCTGGGTACCGCGCTCGCGGGCCGGGCCCCGTTGGGCACCAGGCAGTTCCTGCTGGTCAACATGCTCACCGACATGTTCCCGGCGATGGCCGTCGCGCTGTCGACCGAGCGGTCCGGCGACGAGGAGCCCACCGGCCACCAGGAACGCGCCGATCTGCTGGCCGAACAGCTCGCCGCGCGGCCGCGCACCGATATCGCCGCGGATCTGCGCCGCACGATCGTGATCCGCGGCTCCACCACCGCGGCGGCCTCGACCGTGGCGTGGTCGATCGCCCGCTGGACCGGTACCGAACGCCGGGCGGCGACCGTCGCCCTGGTCGCACTGGTGGGCACACAGCTCGGGCAGACGGTGCTGGCCGCCCGCCACAGCCCGCAGGTCTGGCTCACCGCGGCCGGCAGCGCGGCCTTCCTGGGCACCGTCGTCATGACGCCCGGACTGTCGACCTACTTCGGTTGCCGCCCCCTCGGGCCGGTCGGCTGGGCCACCGCGCTCACCTCGGCGGCGACCGCGACCGCCGCCGGCGCGCTCCTGCCCTCCCGCCGCCCGACCGAACCGGGACAGCCCACTGTCGCCCCGCAAGACGGCGAATACGTCGAGGACGGCGAGTCCCCGCCGAGCATCGAACGCGTTGATGTGCGATCGAATTGACAGGGTCGGCGTCGCTCAGTCGCCGCGGTTCTTCTGCAGGTGTGCGATCTCGTCGCCCCACACCGATTGCGACCCGGCATCGCCGACGCGGTAGGTCTGCACGATCGATGCGATGCCGACGACCACGGCGAGGACGGCGACCCCCACCGTGACGAGCGTGCGCAGATCGGCGTCGCGGCGTTCGGCGAGGTGGAGGCCGGTCAACGCCACCGCGACGACCAGCAGGGCGATGGCGAAGTAGAGCATCGTCTCGCCGCGTTCGGCGTGTTCGCGCAGGATCTCGTCGGGATTGCGACGCAGGTTGTACAGCCACTGTCCGGCGTGAATGGTGATCGGGGTCAGCACCATGACGATCACCGCCAGCACCAGCGTCAGCCAGACCAGAAGGCCGCGGCGCGCGGCCGGCCACACCGCGCACAGGATTTCCAGGATCGCGGTCAACGGCACCAGCACGACGATGAAATGAACGAACAGCACGTGCGCGGGCAGGTTGTGGATGACGGTCACCGGGGCTCCTCGGTCACTCGCGATGGTCACGGTGCCGACGACCGCCCCGGACCCGTCGGCACCACAGTCGAACCGAGCATAGCCAGCGCGGCTGCGGTTTCGACGGTTATTCGGGGCCCGGTCGATGCACCGCCGCGGAGCGCCCCGATCGGGTGCGGGGAAGGCCGCGCCGGGCCGCACCGTCGATATCGTGTACCGGGTCCGCGCCCGAGCCGGGCTGGGAAGCGCGCATCTCCCACCAGTAGGTCGCCGCGACGGTGAGATAGGCGACGGCGACGGCTGCGGCGATGCCGGCGCCACCGGTCAGCGCGAGCGCCACCGGCATGAGAGCTCCCTCCTCTCGGCGGCGGAGGCCCCGCGGGAGGGCCGCATGACGGTGTCCCACCACGATTGCAGCGGGCTGGGGTCGGGCCAGTGCACGACCGCTTCCGGATCGGAAGAGTCTGTTGCGCAATGATTGCCGGGCTGCCTCGATTCGTCCGGATCGCGGCGGTGCGGCCGGATGATCAATGGTGCCGCCGTCTCGGACCGCCCTGGACGGTGTGGCGAAGTGCGGGCAGCGGTGTGGTCAGTAGGCGAGGCAGTCGTAGTCGTCATCGGCATGGGGAAGAGTCCAGGATTGATCGATGCGGTCGGCGGTGTCGAAAGCGTCGCGAATGCGTTCGGCCAGGGGGTGTACCCCGGTGAAGTCCGGGCCGGTGTCGCGGTCGCGGATGTCGGCCAGGGTCTGCTGTTCGGCGTGGTCGGCGTCGCTGCCTGCGGGAAATGCGGTCATCACGGACTCCTTCTGCGAGCGATCACCGGCGTCGGGCGGCGCCGGTGCGGATCGGAAAAGGGGCCGGATGGGCCCGGAAGCCGGAGCTGACCGGGCCCACCCGTGGATATACAGGTTCTGGTTCAGAGGTTGCGATGTGTGAGTCGACAGGCATCACCTCACCCTCATCGATTCCGTCCGGCCGACCGGATCAGACCGCGATCGCCTGCCGGTCGCTGTCGACCCGGTCCACGCTGATCTTGCGTGGTTTGGCCTTGTCCGCCACCGGGATTCGCAACCGGAGTACGCCGTCGCGGTAGTCGGCGCGAATGCGATCGGTGTCGAGGCTGTCACCCAGCATCACCTGACGCCGGAACACTCCGCGAACGCGTTCGGCCGCGATCATCGACCTGCCCGAGTCGATTCCGGGGCGCGACGCCCGCACGGTGACCACGTTGCGTTCGATGTCCACATCCAGCGAATCGGCGTCGATGCCGGGTAGATCGAACTCCACGACGAACTCGTCACCCTCGCGCCAGGCGTCCATCGGCATCGCTACCGGTCGAGCCTGCGTGCCGAACACCTGCTGCGTCGAACGGTCCAGATCGCGAAGCGGATCGGTGCGCATCAGCATGGTCGCCACCTCCAGTTCACTCCTTATATCACTCGAAGGAACCTCAGATAACCTCTGTTACCTGACACAGATTTATTTAGCACTCCCGTGAGGAGAGTGCAAGAAGTCGCGGGAGATAAACTGATTGCCGCACGGAGAAGGGAGCAGGATGGGTTCGGATCGGCGCGAGGGACATCTGCCGGGATCGGGTCGGGCGGTGTACCCGATATCGGTCGCTGCCGAGCTGACCGGCATCGAAATCCACACCCTGCGCCTCTACGAGCAGCACGGCCTGATCACGCCCGCCCGCAGCGCGGGCGGCACCCGGCGCTACAGCGGCGACGACTTGGCCCGGCTTCAGCGCATCACCGCCCTCACCCGGCAGGGGATCCATCTCTCGGCCATCGCGCGGATCCTCGACCTCGAAGACGACAACAGCGCTCTGCGCGCCCACAACACCGCTTTGACCGCCGAACGTGACCATCTGCGCGACACGATCACCGACCGGCAAGCACCGCACTGACCGCGGCGGCGGCGTCCGTGTCAGAACCCGGCCGGGTAGGCGGCGATCGCGTCCTTGCCGTGCGGTGGCAGCGGTGCCGTCCAGGAGACCCGGCCACCGGGGAAGACCCGGCAGCATCCGCCGACGTCGCGGGCGCGTGCGTGCACGGCCGACACCACTGCCGTCGGCAGGGTGTCGGCCGTGGTGGTGCCGGTCGGGTCGAGGGTGTCGATGGTGACGGTGAGCACGTCGGCCACGGTGACGGTGACGACGATCGCCGCGACGCCCGCTCGCGCGGCGGCAGCGGAGGCGGTGTCGGCGACGACTGCTTCGACATGGTCGGCCAGGGCATCCGGCACCTGCTGCGCCGGGCCCGTCACCGCGACGATGCTGCGCAGCTGGGTATGCCCGATGCGGCGCTGCACCGCTCGCTCGACGCGCTGGAGCAGACCGGCGCCGCGCGTGAACGCGATGATGCCGTCGCCCGTCGCTCGCTGGGGAGTGATGGATGCCGCGTCGCCGCTGGGGGATTGCGGGCCCGCGTAATCGGATTGCAGCATCGCGTCGACCAGTTCGAAGGCCTGCGACAACGCATTCCGCACCGCGACGTGGGCGGTTGGATCGCTGTCGTTGCGGCCAGTGGGGATGAAAGCCATGGATGGCGTGAACCTCTTCGTACCGACTCACAACGAACCGACCCTGCGTGTAGAGCCGATAACGTTTTCTCCAGAGTGACCGCTATCGGCGCGGCTAAACGGAGGCGGCCGATTCGAATCGTGAGGTATCGGACACAGTGCGCCACCACTCACCTGGTCGATTGTCCGAGTGGTTGCGCGGCGCAGTCGATTTCGTCTCGCCGAGGTCCGGCGCGCTGGTCCGTCTCCGGTAGCCGACGAGGCGGAAGGGGTTGGTCGTTTCCGGACCGATGACCGATCGGGCCCGGATGCGTCATACAGATATGGATCAGCGAGTGGAGGCAGCGCGCGACGGCGACCAGGTCGCGTTCGCGCATCTGGTCGAGCCGGTGCGGCGCGAGCTGCAGGTGCATTGCTATCGCATGCTCGGCTCGGTCGAAGACGCCGAGGACGCCGTGCAGGAGACGCTGTTGCGGGCGTGGTCACGGCTGGACACCTACGCCGGGCGCGCCCCGCTGCGCGCGTGGTTGTACGGGATCGCGACCCATACCTGCCTGGACGCGCTGCGGCGGCGCAAGGCCCGGGCGTGGCCGGTCGATCTGGCCGGCCCGGCGGACCCGCATCGCTACGAGCTGGGCACGGTGGATGTGCCGTGGCTGCAGCCGTATCCCGATCGGCTGCTGGACGTGGCCGCCGCGGGAGAGGACCCGGAGGCGGTCGTCACCGCGCGGGAGACGATCGAGCTGGCGTTCCTGGCCGCGATCCAGCGGCTGCCCGCGCGTCAGCGCGCCGTGCTGATCCTGCGAGACACGCTGGACTGGTCGGTCGCCGACACCGCCGCCGCACTGGGGGTCAGCCGGGCGGCGGTCAACAGCGCGTTGCAGCGTGCCCATGCCACCCTGTCGGAACATCTTCCCGCACAACGAGATCGGTGGCATCCGGTGTCGACGGCGTCCGAACGCCGGGCGCTGGCGAGGTTGATCGGCGCGTGGGAGAGCGCCGACCCGGCCGCACTGGTCGCATTGCTGCGCGACGACGCGACGCTGATCATGCCGCCGGGGACGGTGTGGTTCGCAGGTCGCCGCGACATCGGCACATTCTTCGCCGACCACGTCTTCGGTGAGATGGGCGGCGGCTGGCGGCTACGTCCGACGGGCGCCAACCGGCAACCGGCGTTCGGGCTGTACTGGCGCGAGCCCGGCGCGGACGCGTTCGACGCGTTCGCGATCGGAGTGCTGACCGTCGACGGCGATGCGCTCGCCGAGATCGCGCTGTTCCATCAGCCGGAGTTGTTCGCCGCGTTCGCGCTGCCGCCGGCGTTGCCGTCCCAGAACTGATGGACGCTCGGCGCGTGCGGCGCTGGCGGGTGGTGCTGCAGCCGGGGGCCGCGCTCGATTACGTCGCCGCCGACTGGACCGACACTCTCGTCGTGGTGACCAGTGGCGAACTGGAGCTGGAATGCCGCAGCGGCAGACGGGCTCGATTCGCCGCCGGAGCGGTCATCGCCCCCGCCGCCGTACCGGTGCGACGGCTCCTCAATCCCGGCCCCGAGCCCCTGGTGCTGTCCGCGGTCGCGCGACGACCCCACCGATGACGGACCGACCCCGCGTGCGTCACACAGGTGAAGACATCGAATTCACCGAGTAGGAGCACAACATGTCCGTCTCAACCACAGCGGCCGGCAAGGCAATACTCGTCACGGGCGCCGGACGCGGCCTCGGGAGCGCGCTCGTCGACGAGGCGCTGCGCCGCGGAGCGCACCGGGTCTACGCCGCAGCCCGGCGACCGGTCGACCATCCGGATCCGCGCGTCACCGCCATACGGCTCGACATCACCGATCCCGGCCAGGTCCGCGCGGCCGCTGAACTCGTCGGCTCGCTCGACGTCCTGGTGAACAATGCCGGCGTCTCCACACCGGACGATCTGACCGACTCGGAAGCCATCGAGGCCCATCTGGCGGTCAACCTGTTCGGCACGTATCGGGTCACCCACGCCTTCCTGCCGCGATTGCGCGAATCCCGCGGGGCGGTCGTGAACGTGCTTTCGCTGGCCGCGCTGGCGACCGTGCCCGTCACGCCGGCGTACGCCATCTCCAAGGCCGCCGCCTTCTCGATGACGCAGTCGCTGCGGTTCCTGTCGGCCGCGCACGGTGTCGGCGTGCACGCCGTCCTGCCCGGTCCGGTGGATACCGACATGATCCGCGGCTGGGACATTCCCAAAGCCGAGCCGGGGGCGGTGGCCCGCGCGATCCTGTCCGGGCTCGCGGACGGCCGGGAGGAGATCTTCCCGGATCCGATGTCCGCATCACTCGCGACCGCGTGGGACGACGGGGTCGTCAAGAGCCTGGAGCGCGCGAATGCCGCCGCCGTACAAGCAGTGGCGGTGGCGTCGTGAACGGCTCCCGGCCGACGATGGTAGTCGGCGGCAGCCGCGGGCTGGGCCGGGGGATCGCGGTCGCGTTCGCGCGCGCCGGTGCTGCGGTCGTCGCCGTGGCGCGCACGGAGTCCGCACTGCGGGAACTGGCCGCCGAGACACCCGGCATCGACATCGAGGTCGCCGACGCGGCCGATCCGACCGTGCCGGGGGCGCTGCTCGACCGCCACCGGCCGGACACTCTGATCATCGTCGCGGGTGCACCACCGCTGCTGCGGCCGCTGCACCATCACACCTGGGAGACGTTCTCGGCGAACTGGAATACGGACGTGCGCATCGCCTTTCACTGGTTGCGCGAAGCGCTGCTGACACCGCTGCCGCCCGGCGCTCGCGTGATCGTCGTCAGCAGCGGCGCCGCCGTCCACGGTTCACCGCTCAGCGGCGGATATGCCGGGGCCAAGGCGACGCAGCGGTTCATCACCGGCTACGCCCAGGACGAGGCCCGGCGCGCCGGCTCGGACATCACCTTCACGACGGTGCTGCCGCGGCTCACTCCCGCCACGAGCCTCGGCCTGCCCGCTGTGCGCGCCTACGCGGCCCGTGCCGGGCGGAGCGTGCGGGAATACATCGAGCAGGCGGGTGAGCCGCTCACTCCCGAGATCGCCGGCGCCGCATTGCTCGAACTCGCCTCCGCGGCCGAACCCCCGGGGTCCTGTCAACTCACCGCCGACGGCCTGACGGCCCTGCCCTGATCGGCGGCGTTCGCCGTTCGACCGACGAAAGCAGAGGAACGGATGCGCAAGCTCATCGCAGCGATGAAGATCTCGGTGGACGGGAAATACGAAGGGGCACAAGGGTATGCGGACTGGGTGCACGGCTGGTCCGATGATTACGGTGTGACGCCGCAGATCGACGCCTGTGTGCTCGGAGGCCGGATGTACGACGGCTACGAAGCGTATTGGACCGCGATCGGCGACCACCCGGGCAAACCCCTGCCCCAGACCGGCGCGGCGCCGACGCCGGGCGAGCTCGAATGGGTCGAATTCGCCCGGCGCACACCGCATTACGTCGTCTCCGCAACGAAACGTACGGCCGCATGGCCGAATACGCGATTCCTGCGCGGCCTCGATGACGTCGCGGCACTGAAAGCGCGACCCGGAAAGGACATCTACCTCATGGGCGGCGCCACCCTCACCGGCGCCGCGCTCGACGCGGGCTTGGTGGACGAGATCCGACTCATCGTCTACCCACTCATCGCGGGAAACGGGCCGTTCCTGTTCGCGACCACGAGTATTCGCCATCCACTCGCGCTCCGGAAGTTCGAGCAATGGCCCGACGGCCGACTGAGCTACGTCTACGACATCGGCTGACCGGCACCGAACGCCGGCCCGCCACCGAGTGGCGGGCCGGCGTTCGATGTGGGTTCCCGCGTTCAGGATGCCGTGCGCACCGGCGCCTGCTTCAGTTCGCGCAGCGCCGTGCGCAGCCCCCGGCGCTTGCCGGTCTCCGGGTCGACACCGAAATGCGCACGCATCCCGTCGCGAATCGCGAACCGCAACTCGGAAGCGGTCTCCGGGGCGTCATCGGAGGTCGCGGTGAGCAGGGCATTGGGCAGGGCCAGCTTCGCGATCGTCCGGAACGACTGCAGATACTGGCGGCCGAGCGAACCGGTCGTGTACGGCAGGTCGTATTTCTCGCACAGTTCCCGGACCCGGACGCCGATCTCCTCGTACCGGTTACTGGGCAGGTCGGGGAACAGATGGTGTTCGATCTGGTGGCTGAGGTTACCGCTCATGAAGCGCATGAGCGGCCCGGCGCGGAAGTTGGCCGACCCCAGCATCTGTCGCAGATACCAGCGGGGCTGATCCTCCTCCGCGAGCTCCTCGGTCGTGAATTTCTCCGCGCCGTCGGGGAAGTGGCCGCAGAAGATCACCATGTAGGCCCAGTAGTTGCGGATGAGATTGGCGGTGGCGTCGGCGGTCAGCGTCGTCTTCCAGTTGCGCCCCGCCAACGCCGGGTAGATCAGATAATCCTTGGCCGCCTGTTTGCCGACCTTCGTTCCGATGATGCGCAGGTCCCGGAACGCCTGGCGCCAGGTCTTGTCCTTGCGGCGAATCTTCTCCACCTCGAGGTGGTGCAGCGCGACGCCCCATTCGAACAACGTTCCCAATGTCAGGTTGTACACCGGATTTCCGATGTTCCACCACTCCCACCGCTGGTCGCGGGTCACTCGCAGAATTCCGTAGCCGACGTCGTCGTCCATGCCGACGACGTTCGTGTACTTGTGATGGACGAAATTGTGCGAATGCTTCCATTGCACGCTGGGGCAGGTGGTATCCCATTCCCAGGACGAGGAGTGGATTTCCGGATCGTTCATCCAATCCCATTGCCCGTGCATCACATTGTGGCCGAGCTCCATGTTCTCGATGATCTTGGCCAGCCCGAGCATCGCCGTGCCGGCGAGCCATGCGGCCTTGCGATTGCTGAACATCAGCGTGACCCGGCCGCCTGCCGCCAGGGCCCGCTGCAGGGCGATGGTGCGATGGATGTAACGGGCGTCCCGCTCACCGCGGGACTCCTCGATATCGCGGCGGATGGTGTCCAGTTCGTCGCCGAGCGCCTCGATGTCCTCGGGAGTCAGGTGGGCGTAGGCGTCGATATCGGTGATGGCCATAGGGGCTCCTACAGATCGAGGGTGCATTCTCCGGACACGCTGCTGATGCATGTCTGGATTCGTTCTCCTTCGCGCCGCTCCGCGCCGGTGCGCAGATCGCGCACATATCCCCCCGCCAGCGGGACGACACAGGTTTGGCAGATTCCCATCCGGCAGCCGAAGGGCATTCCGATGCCCAGCTCTTCTCCCGCTTCGAGAAGTGTTGTGGCGCCGTCGATCTCCGCCTTCTTCCCGGACGCGGCGAAGTACACCGTTCCGCCCTCGCCGCCGTGGTCGGTGCGGGCGATGGTGAATCGCTCGGTATGCAGCCGGCGGCGCAGTCCGCCGGCCTCGTAATGCGCTTCCATCTCGTCCAGCAGCGCCGGCGGGCCACACGCCCAGCAGTGGCGCTCGCGCCAATCGGGCACCCATTCGTCGAGCCGTGCCGCGTCGAAATTCCCCATCTCCCTGGTGAGTTGGAGCGTCAGGTCGTAGCGGGGGGAGTCCGCGGCCCGGCTTTGCATCTCGTCCAGGAAGATGACGGCGTCGCGGGTGGGTGCCGAATGCACGTGGCAGATGTCGGGCTCCTGCCCATGGGCCTCGAGCGCGCGCAACATCGCGATCACCGGCGTGATCCCACTGCCGGCGGTGACGAACAACAGTTTGTCCGGCACCGGCTCCGGCAGATGGAAATCGCCCTTCGGCGCCGCCAGCCGGATGACGGTGCCCGGCACGACACCGTCGACCAGATGTGTCGACAGGAACCCGTCGGGATTCGCCTTCACCGTGATCGAGATGGTCTTGTCGTCGTCCCCGCCGATCGAGGTCAGCGAATACGAGCGCCAATGCCAGCGCCCGCCGATCTGCAGTCCGATGCCGACGTACTGTCCCGGCGTGTACGTGGTCGGAAAGCCCCAGCCGGGCCGGATGGTGACGGTGGCCGAATCGGCGGTCTCCTTGACGACGTCGACGACCTTGCCGCGCAGTTCGCGGGCGGTCCACAGCGGGTTGACGAGGCGGAGGTAGTCGTCGGGAAGCAGTGGCGTGGTGGCCCGCGCCACCAGCCCCCGCACGATGTTGACTCGCGGCTTCTTGGCGCTGACATCGGCGGCAGGCCGTTTACTCCATTTCAACAGATCCATGGAAGCCCTCACTTCCGTGTACATCCGTACACTCGAAATGCCTGTGCCTACCTGCGCTGGTATACCACCGTCGCGCGCCGGTACACACGATTCTCGAAGTTCGTCGGAATCCACCCGCGGTATCGCCGCGAGTCGCACCGTCGCCAGGTCTGCTCGCTCGTTGAGTGGACGACTGTGCGCCGAACCGCCTCGCCACGCCACGCGCCGAAGACCGACCAACCCGCTCCGGGGTTTGCGCCGGTCGTAGGCTTGCCCCATGGCACACGATCGCGACACGGCGCACGACATCAAGCCTCGCTCCCGGGATGTCACCGACGGGCTGGAGAAGACCGCCGCCCGCGGCATGCTCCGCGCCGTCGGCATGGGCGACGACGACTGGGGCAAGCCGCAGATCGGCGTCGCCTCCAGCTGGAACGAGATCACCCCGTGCAATCTGTCGCTCGATCGCCTGGCCAAGGCGGTCAAGGAGGGCGTGCACGCCGGCGGCGGCTACCCGCTCGAATTCGGCACGATCTCGGTCTCGGACGGAATTTCGATGGGCCACGAGGGGATGCACTTCTCCCTGGTGAGCCGCGAGATCATCGCCGACTCCGTCGAGACCGTCATGATGGCCGAACGGCTCGACGGATCGGTCCTGCTCGCCGGCTGCGACAAGAGCCTGCCGGGCATGCTGATGGCCGCGGCGCGCCTGGATCTGGCGAGTGTGTTCCTCTACGCCGGTTCCACGCTGCCGGGCAACGTCGACGGCCGTGATGTCACGATCATCGACGCGTTCGAGGCGGTGGGCGCCTGTATGAAGGGGTTGATCAGCCGCGAGGACGTCGACCGGATCGAGCGCGCGATCTGTCCGGGCGAAGGCGCCTGCGGCGGTATGTACACCGCCAACACCATGGCCTCGGCCGCCGAAGCGCTGGGCATGAGCCTGCCCGGTTCGGCCGCGCCCCCCGCGCCCGACCGGCGCCGCGACGACTACGCCCGCAAGTCCGGCGAGGCCGTGGTCGGACTGCTCCGCAGTGGCATCACCGCCCGCGACATCCTGACCCGCGAGGCGTTCGAGAACGCCATCACCGTCGTCATGGCGCTCGGTGGTTCCACCAACGCCGTCCTGCATCTGCTGGCCATCGCGCGGGAGGCCGAAGTCGAGCTGACCCTGGCCGACTTCAACCGGGTCGGCGACAAGGTGCCACATCTGGGTGACCTCAAGCCTTTCGGCCGCTACGTCATGAACGATGTCGACCGGGTCGGCGGCATCCCGGTCGTGATGAAGGCCCTGCTCGACGCGGGGCTGCTGCACGGCGATGTGCTGACAGTGACCGGCGCGACCATGGCCGAGAATCTGGCGCACATCGAGCTGGGCCTCGACGGTGACGTGATCCGCCCCCTGGATCGCCCCATCCACAAGACCGGCGGCCTGACCATCCTGCACGGCACCCTCGCGCCCGAGGGCGCTGTGGTCAAGAGCGCCGGATTCGACTCCGACGTCTTCCGCGGTACCGCGCGGGTCTTCGACGGAGAGCGCGCCGCGATGGACGCGCTCGAGGACGGCACGATCGGCGCGGGCGATGTGGTGGTGATCCGCTACGAAGGCCCCAAGGGCGGACCCGGTATGCGTGAGATGCTCGCCATCACCGGGGCGATCAAAGGCGCGGGCCTGGGCAAGGACGTCCTGCTGCTCACCGACGGCCGATTCTCCGGCGGCACCACCGGTTTGTGCGTCGGTCACGTCGCGCCCGAGGCCGTGGACGGCGGGCCGATCGCCTTCGTCGCCGACGGCGATCCCATCGTTCTCGACGTCGCCAACCGCATTCTCGACGTCGAGATCGACGAGGCCGAACTGGCCGCGCGCAAGGTCGGCTGGGAGCCGCTTGCTCCGAAGTACACCTCGGGAGTGCTGGCCAAGTACCGCAAGCTGGTCAGCTCCGCCGCCCACGGAGCCGTGACCGGCTGAGATCTCGGGGCCGTGACCCGGCTGAGCTCTCGGAGCCGTGACCGGGTGAGGCCGACAAGGCCGTGGCCGTGCCGTAGCGTTGCGCCATGGCAACGTTGGTCAGTTTCCACGCCCATCCCGACGACGAGGCGATCACCTGTGGCGGGGTGATGCGCAAGGCGTACGAGCAGGGGCACCGAGTGGTTCTCGTGGTCGCGACACGCGGCGAGCACGGCGAGGTGCCGGACGGATTCCTCGACGAAGGCGAGCCGTTGTGGCAGCGGCGGGTGCGCGAAACCCACGCTGCCGCAGAGATTCTCGGCGTCGCGCGGGTGGAGTTCCTCGGTTACGTCGACTCGGGGATGATGGGGACGCCCACCAACGACGCGGCCGGATCGTTCTGGACCGTTCCCGTCGAGGATGCCGCGCGGCGGCTGGCCGCCATCCTCGCCGAGGAGGACGCCGAGGTACTCACCGTCTACGACGACAACGGCGGATACGGTCATCCCGACCATATTCAGGTCCACCGTGTCGGGATGCGGGCCGCCGAATTGGCCGGTACCCCACGGGTTTTCCAGAGCACCATGAACCGCGACGAGGTCGTGCGCGGTATGAAGGAGATCGCCGAGCAGGCCGGGGAGACGGGAATCGAGGCGCCCGATATCAGCGAGGTCGCCGAATTCGGGAAGCCGGAATCGATGCTGACCACGGCGGTCGACGTCTCCGCCTATCTCGGCCACAAGCGCGAAGCCATGCGGGCGCACCGGAGCCAGATCGACGAGCAGTCCTTCTTTCTCGCGCTGCCGGATCCGGCGTTCGCCCGGGCGTTCGGCACCGAATGGTTCATCCGCAGCGGCGCGCGACCGGACCTTCTCGAAACGGATCTGTTCGCCTCTCGGTGACATCGCGCGGACCGGTCGCGATTGCGCCGGGCCGCAAGCCGATCCGGGGCTTTCGGTGGGACGCAATGCCGTACCACGGTATCGGTCCCGCGGTCCGGATCCGGACCGCGGGACCTACTGTGGGACCTCTTCGATTACGTCCGGTCCGAGGGGACGTCGAGGACGTCGAAACCCTTGTAGTCGGCCGCGGCCACCTCGGCGATGATCTCGCCGTACACGCCGAACCCGCCGACGAAGGGCATGAACACCCGAGGCTTACCCGGCACGTTCGCGCCGAGGTACCACGAATTGGCTTGCGGCATCAGAGTTTTCGCCGCCCGCTCGGCGCATTCGGCGACCCAGGCCGACACCGCGTCCGGTCGCGCCTCGAGAGCGGCCGCGCCGCGGCGTTCCAGGAAGTCGATCGCGTCGGCCACCCAGTCCACGTGCAGTTCCGAATGCAGCACCATATTGGCCAGGACCGAGGGACTGCCGGGCCCGGTGAGGTTGAACAAATTCGGGAAGCCGCTGATGCCCAGGCCCAGATAGGTTTTCGGGCCCTCGCGCCACGCCTCGTTCAGCGTTTCGCCGCCGCGGCCGACGATATTCATCTTCGCGACCGATCCGGTCATCGCGTCGAAGCCGGTGGCCAGGACGAGGGTGTCGAGCGCGTAGTGCGCGTCGGTGGTGTGCACGCCCGCGGCGTCGATCCGCTGGATCGGTGTGGTGCGCAGGTCCACCAGTTCGACGTTGCCGCGGTTGTAGGTCTCGTAGTAGTTCGTATCGGTGCAGATCCGTTTGGCGCCGATCGGATGGTCGCGCGGGATCAGCAGGTCGGCGACGCGTGGGTCGTCGATCACCGCGCGCACCTTCTGCTCCCAGAACAGGCGCGCCGGCTCGTTCGCCTCGGCGGTCACCATCTGATCCGGGAACGTCTTGCTGAACAGCACACCGCCGAGCTGCCAGCGCTTCTCGTAGGCGTCGCGGCGCTCCTGCTCGGAAACCTCGAGGGTGTTCTTCGGATGCGGCCGGTGCGGTGAACCGCCACCGCTGGCCATCGACAGCCGCCGCCGCTCCGGATAGCCGGCCTTCTGCTCGCGGCGCGTCTGCTCGTCCAGCGGCGTATTACCCGCGGGCACACTGTAATTGGGTGTGCGCTGGAAGACGTACAGCCGTTCCGCCTGCTCGGCCAGATGCGGAATGGCTTGGATGCCCGAGGATCCGGTGCCGATGACACCGACCCGCTGACCGGTGAAGTCGACACCGTCGGCGGGCCAGCTGGAAGTGTGCAGCAGCCGGCCGGCGAAGGTCGGCAGCCCGTCGATGGCCGGGGTGTTGGCATTGGACAGCGGACCGGTGGCCAGCACGACGAACCGCGCCGTCACCTCGGCGCCGCTGTCGACGCGGACCCGCCAGCGCAGCGTGGTCTCGTCGAGCACGATATCGGTTACCCGCGTGCCGAATTCGATGTCGCGGCGCAGATCGAAACGGTCGGCGACATGTTCGAGATAGGACAGGATCTCGGGCTGGGTGGCGTACTTCTCGCTCCAGTTCCATTCCTGCTGCAGGGCGTCGTCGAACGAGTACGAGTAGTCGACGCTCTCGACGTCGCAGCGCGCGCCCGGGTAGCGGTTCCAATACCACACGCCGCCCACGCCGTCGCCGGCCTCGAACGCCCGCACGCGCAGACCCTGCCCGCGCAGCCGGTGGATCGCGTAGAGCCCTGCGATGCCTGCGCCGACGATCACCACATCGACGCCGGTACGGATATTCCCAGTGGACGATGTCGTCTCGGGGGTCACAGTCGGATACCTTTCGCCGGAGACCTGTTTCTCCGCCTTCGACGCTAAGAAGGGGTACGGCGCTCGAGCAGATCTCGTCCCGCTGACCGGCGCTCACGGCGATACGGTTCCCGATAACCGGGACGCGCGCTGCGCCGTGCGTCGGCACCGGGACCACCGGGGCCGGCGCGGCCGCACATCGGGCGGCGGGCAGTAGCCCGACACCGTTGACACGGTGCGTTCGCGGTGGTTGAGTGGTTTTTAGCGTGTAGCCAGCGGGTAGCTTTGCAGACTGTCGAAGTGCCCGGTGCAGGCCTGCCGCTTCATTCACCGAATCAGGTATCGACCATGATCATTCTCGGAATCATTCTCCTCGTCGTCGGTTTTCTGCTGAAGATCCACATCATCTGGATCATCGGAATCGTGGTCCTCGTCATCGGTTTGGTGCTGCTGGCTCTGGGCTCGATGGGGCGTGCCGTCGGCGGGCGACGCCACTACTACTGACGCCGGTGCGGCCGCACGCCGGAACGCCCGAGCGAATTCGAGGAGTCGAGATGAGTACCACCACGATCGTCGTGATCGTTGTTGTCGTGGTTGTGGCGATCCTGGTCATCGCCGCGCTTGCCCGGGTGGCCGTGGTTCAACGTAAGGAACATCGTCGCGCCGAGGCCGCGGAGATCCGTGAGAAGGCGACCGAGCGTTCCCACGAGGTCGGTCGTCGCCAAGCGCTGGCCGACGAAACCGCGGCGAAGGCCCGAGCGGCGTCGGCCGAGGCCGATATCAAGGCGGCGCAGGCGGCAGGTCTGAAGGAACAGGCAGCCGCCCACCACAACGAGGCCGCGACCTCGCGCGACGAACTCTCCCAGGAATTCCGCCGCGCCGACAAGGTCGATCCGGACGCGCGGACCCGCGAGCCGGGGAAGGACGCCGAGGGCGGTCGCACGTCCGGAGCCGATGCTCCGCGAAACGATGCTCCGCGAAACGATGCTCCGCGAAACGATGCTCCGCGAAGCGATGTTCCGCGAAGCGATGTTCCGCGAAGCGATGTTCCGCGAAACGACGTCCCGAGAAACAACCCCACCGAGGGACGCTGACCCCTGCCCGCGTCACCGCGGGACCGCGCTCACCGTCCCCGCAGCGCGCGGTGGGCGCGCGGCCAGAACTCGAATCCGGCGGTGGCCAGACCGCCGAGACCGATCACCAGCACCGCCGCGTCGACGCTGGTACGCCCTTCGCGTGCCCAGTAGACGTCCTCGAGATCCAGCAGCAGTGCCAGTTCGTCGACGATCAGCGCCGAACCGGCGCCGTAGGAGGTGGCCACCACCGGATGGCGGCGGGCGCGCTCGGTGCCGCGCAGCGCCACCATCCCCACCGCCGCGAGCGTCGCGATCCCGATGTTGTAGTGGTGAAAATGCTTGCCGCCCAGGCTGATTCCGCCACCGCTGGGTCCGTGTCCGGCGCGGATCCAGTGTGTGAGGGCCCGTGTGGTCCCGAAGGTGGCCGTGAACGCGGCCCACGCCCACACCGCCGACCGCTCGCCGGGCCCCAGCGTCTCGAGCCACGCCCGTCGCACCTCGTGGCCGCGATGCTGGGCGGTGGCCAGGGCGCGCATGCCGTCTCGGTCGGTCACCCTCCCATGGTCGTCCGGCGAAGCGGTCCCCCATGCGGTATTTGGCAAATTTCCAGAGAACACGGTTGATGTACGCATCGGCTGGTCCGTGCCGGTAGAAACCACGCACCGGCGGACATACGATCGAAGCAGTGCCCGAGCGGGCCGAGCAGGTGACGAATGGGAGCACCGCATGAACGACCATCCGGAACACACGCCCCGGGTCACCGCTTTCCCGCGCATCGACGACTATGCGTTCATCTCCGATTCCGAGGTCACAGCCCTGATCGGGCCCAGTGGCGCCATCGAATGGATGTGCTTGCCCCGTATGGATTCCCCCAGCGTCTTCGGCGCGATCCTCGATCGCTCCGCCGGGTCGTTCCGCTTCGCGCCCGACGACATCGCGGCTCCGGCCGATCGCCGCTACATCCCCGGCACGATGGTCATGGAGACGAGCTGGCGCAGTGGCGAAGGATGGGCAACCGTTCGCGACGTCCTGCTCGTCGGCCCGTGGCGGCACCAGCAACCCGGTCGCAGCGCGCACCGCCGTGCGCCCACCGACTACGACGCCGAACACATCCTGCTGCGCATCGTGCACTGCGAGACCGGGCAGATCCAGTTCGTGCTGGACTGTCAGCCCGCATACGACTACGGGCGAGCGCGAGCCGCCTGGGAATACCTCGACAGCTACCACCTGGCCCAGGCCGGCGCCGACGGTGTCGATCTGCCGTTGCGGCTGACCACCGATCTGCGCCTGGGTATCGAGGGCTCGCGCGCGGTGGCCCGCACCCTGCTCAAGAGCGGCGATACCCGCTTCTGTGCGCTGTCGTGGGGCAGCCGGGAGGCTCCCGAAACCGTCGAAGAGGCCAATCGGCGCCTGGTCGGGACCGTCCATCACTGGCGGCACTGGCTGGCCGGCGGCCGGTTCCCGGACCATCCCTGGAGCGCCCAGCTCACGCGCAGCGCGCTGACCCTGAAGGGCCTCACCTTCGCCCCGACCGGCGCCATCGTCGCCGCGCCGACCACCTCGCTACCGGAAACCCCTGGCGGAGAACGTAATTGGGACTATCGCTACACCTGGGTCCGGGATTCGGCCTTCGCGCTGTGGGGGCTGTACACATTGGGCTTCAACTGGGAAGCCAACGACTACTTCTCCCACATCATCAATCTGGCCGAGAACGCCCAGGACATGCAGATCGTCTACGGCATCGGCGGCGAAACCGACCTGCGCGAACACACCCTGGACAACCTGCGGGGCTACGAGAACGCCTCCCCGGTGCGAGTCGGCAACGACGCGTATCGCCAACGCCAGCACGATGTCTGGGGCGCGGCGCTGGACTCGGTCTACCTCTACGCCCGCCATCAGGATCAGATCGACGCGCGCACCTGGCCGCTGCTGCGCTGGGCGGTCAAAAGCGCGCTCGCGGTGTGGCGCGAACCCGACCACGGTATCTGGGAAGTGCGCGGCAAGCCGCAGCACTTCACCTCCAGCAAGGTCATGTGCTGGGTCGCCGCCGATCGTGGCGCGCGACTGGCCCGCATCCACCAGGACTTCGAACGCGCCGCCCGCTGGCAGCGTGCGGCCGACGAGATCCGCGCCGACGTCTGCGCCAACGCCGTCGACTCGCGGGGTGTGTTCACCCAGTACTACGGCAGCACGGCGCTGGACGCCTCGACACTGCTCATCCCGCTGGTCCGGTTCCTTCCTCCCGACGACGAACGCGTCCGTAAAACGGTGCTCGCCATCGCCGACGAACTGACCAGTGACGGACTCGTCCTGCGCTATCGCACCGACGAAACCGACGACGGGTTCGCCGGGGCCGAAGGCACGTTCACGATCTGCTCGTTCTGGCTGGTGTCCGCACTCTCGGAAATCGGTGAAAATCACCGCGCCAAACAGTTGTGCGAGAAATTGCTCGGCTACGCCAGCCCGCTGGGCCTCTACGCCGAGGAGATCGACCCGGTGACGGGCCGGCACTGGGGCAACTATCCCCAGGCGTTCACGCACCTGGCGTTGATCAATGCCGTCATGCACGTCGTCCGGGACGAGCAGATCGAGCTGCGCACCGCGCTCGGGGGAGAGTCCATCGCCCCGCGCCTCGACGACGGCATGCTCACCGGCGGATACATCCATATCTAGGGTGGTGTGGTGCGGCTGGACCACACCACCCTCGACGCTCGCCTCGACGCCATCGCCCGGCAGCCGTTCCGGGCGAAGTTCCACCTGCGCGCGCCCGAGGTGGAGTTCGTCGCGCTGCGCGGCATGACGGTGGTGCGGGAACACGCTGCCGACCTCATCGGCACGCGGCTCGCACCTGCTCATCCAGCCAAGGACGGGAAGCAGACTCCCTGGGGCGGGCATCCGGTCTTTCGTGCTCAGCACGCCACCGCCACGTGCTGTCGCAGCTGTCTGCAGCGCACGCACGGCATCGCCAAGGGCCGCGAACTGACCACGCGGGAGCGTGAATACGTCGTGGACCTCATCTGCCGCTGGATCGAGGTGGAGTGCGCTCGCCGGTAGGGCCGCGAACGCCACCGTCCGGTTCGATGCGCGCTGGGCGGGTACGTGGCCGGTATGCCCCATTCCTTGAAGCGCGCCGTCAGTACGCCTCTGCTGTACTTCTTCATCCTGGGCGACGTGCTCGGAGCCGGGGTCTACGTGCTGATCGGTTCCGTCGCTCAGGCGTCGGGCGGTGCGGTGTGGTTACCGCTGGCCGTCGCGCTCGGCATGGCCACCCTCACCGCGGCGTCGTATGCCGAACTGGCGACGAAGTATCCGCGGGCGGGCGGCTCCGCGCACTATGCGACGCGGGCGCTGGGACCGGCCGCCGGCTCACTGGTCGGCTTCTGCATGCTCGCCGCGGGCGTGGTGTCGGTGGGAGCGCTGGCCCGGGCGTTCGCCGGTGACTATCTCCAGGCGATCGTGTCCGCGCCGACCGCGGTCGTCATCGTCGTCTTCCTGGTCGCGCTGGCGGCGCTCAACATCCGCGGGATCAAGGAATCGTTGCGCGCCAATGTGGCGGCGAGCCTGGTCGAGCTCAGCGGGCTGGTGCTGATCATCGGCCTGGGCGCGTGGATCCTGCTGCGCGGTGACGCCGATCCCGGCAGGCTCACCGAGATCGGCACCGCGGAACACGGTCCGGTCGCGGCGGTGCTCGCGGGTACCGTGCTGGCTTTCTACTCCTTCGTGGGTTTCGAGACCTCGGTGAATCTCGCTGAGGAGGTGCGTGATCCGCGGCGCTCGTACCCGATCGCGCTGTTCGGCGCCCTGCTCACCGCCGGAGTGGTGTACGTGCTGGTCGGTGTGGTCGCCAGCGCCGCCGTGCCCACCGATGAACTGGCGCGGTCGAGCGGTCCGCTGCTCGAGGTGGTGCGCCGGGCCGGCGGCGTGCCCGACCGGTTGTTCAGTGTCATCGCGTTGGTCGCCGTCGCCAACGGTGCCTTGCTGACCGGCATCATGGCCTCGCGGCTCGCCTACGGCATGGCTCGCGACGGACTGCTGCCGGCGGTGCTCACCCGCCTGCTTCCCGGCCGCCGCACTCCCTGGGTGGCGGTGGTGGTGACCTCGGGAGCATCCATCGCCCTCGCGCTCACCGGCGAGGTCGCGGTGCTGGCCGAAACCCTGGTCCTGCTTCTGCTCGTCGTCTTCGCGGCGGTCAACTGCTCGGTTCTGCTCGAGCGCCGCCATCCCGTCGACACCGACCACTTCCGTGTCCCTGCGCTCGTTCCCTGGCTGGCGCTGGCCTCCTGCCTCTACCTGTTCACCCGCATCGACGCCGAGATCTGGGCGCGCGGCCTGATCCTGGTCGGTTTGGGCGCCGTGCTCGCGCTGGTGAACGGCCTGCGCACCCGCCGCGCCCACCCGGAATCCCGCATCACGCAGGCGGTGAAGACGATGCGTCCGTGATCCCGGCCCGGTGGCAGCCGATCGCGGCGTTCATGTCACATGATCGGCAACCGTTGACTTCACGCTGAGCGAATACCTGGTGTTCGCGGCTGCCGGCAGGCATGATCCATGCGCACATGTGAATGTCCGCACTTACCCCGACGAAGGGCGCGATCATGACTGTGACAGATGAGCTCTTGGCCAACAATGCCGACTACGCGGCACAGTTCAGCGGACCGCTTCCGCTGCCGCCGAGTAAGCACGTCGCCGTGGTGGCGTGCATGGATGCGCGGCTCGACGTCTACCGCATCCTCGGACTCCAGGAGGGTGAGGCCCATGTCATCCGCAACGCGGGCGGGGTGGTGACCGACGACGAGATCCGTTCGCTGGCCATCAGTCAGCGGTTGCTGGGCACTACGGAGATCATCCTCATCCATCACACCGACTGCGGCATGCTGACCTTCACCGACGACGAGTTCAAACGCGGAATCCAGGACGAGACCGGCCTGAAGCCCGCCTGGGCGGCGGAGGCCTTCGACGATCTGGATGTGGATGTGCGCCAGTCGATCCGGCGCATCGAGGCCAGCCCGTTCGTGACGAAGACGACCTCACTGCGCGGATTCGTGTTCGACGTCGCCACCGGCAAACTTCAGGAGGTCCTCGCCTGATCTCGATCCGGCGGTCGTTGCGCCGGTGTGCGGGGACGGGCGTGGCGCGCGTGCCGCCCTATGGTTCGAGGCATGCCGAGTGACGTCTGCGATGCCGAAGGCTCGTTCCCGGGCGAGGGTGCCGACGCGGCGCTCCATCGTCCGACACCCGCTGTGGCGTCGAATGTTCCGGGTCCGGGACGGTGGTCCGGCGCGGCCCTGCTGTTGCCGGGCGTGCTGGCGTACGCGGGCGCCATCGGACCGACCGAGCGGCATGCCCACCATGCGGTGCAGCTGATGGTCGCGGCGGGGGAACTGCGGGTGGTCGACGACCACGGGCGCGTGCACACCGGAGGCCGGATGGGGATTCCCTCCGATACCGGACATGCGATCACGGCCGGTGCGCAGCCGGCCGTCGCGCTGTTCATCGATCCCGAATCCGCGCTGGGTAGCGCGGTGGAAAATCGTCTCGGTGCGTCCTGGGCGGACACCGACGTGCTGGCCGGTCTCGATCCCGCGAGCGGCGATCCGCGCGCCGCGGTGTCGGCGCTGACCAGGTCGGTGGGCGCCGGGGCCGTGCGGCCGGCGCGGCACCCCGGTGTCAGCGCCGCGCTCGAACTGCTGCCGGAGCTGATCGCGCAGGGCCCGGTGCGCACCGGCACACTCGCCGAGCGGGTGGGGATCTCGACGAGCCGGCTGACACATGTGTTCACCGATCAGGTCGGATTGCCGCTGCGCCGGTACGTGCTGTGGTTGCGGGTCATGACCGCCGTCGCGCGGACGGCCGCCGGCGACGACGTGACCGCGGCGGCGCATGCGGCCGGATTCGCCGACAGCGCGCATCTGTCGCGGACCTGTCGCGCCACCTTCGGCCTGCCGCCGTCCGCGCTGAGTCGCACTGTCCGCGTGGAGATCGGTTCCGCGATCTAGCCGAATCGTTCAATCGCATCCGCGGCGGTTCCTCCAGGCTGGAACGGTGACCGATACAACCCCTGCGAATACTGCGAAACACACTGTCTCGCAGCGGATTCTGAGTTATGTCTACGTGCCGTTCATGGTCTCGGGTGTCGACGGTGCCGCGATCGCGCTGTCGGCCGCCGGCGTTGCGGAGGTGTGGTTGTTACCCCTGCTGGTGATCGCAGTCGTGGCCTCGTTCCTCGCCGAGCGGGTCATCCCGTACGAGCGGTCGTGGAACACCGACCACGACGACACCCGCCGCGACCGTATCCATGCCGCGGTGAACGAAACGATGATCCTGGCCGGTGTGGCGGTGATTCCGCTGCTGGCGTCCGTGGTCCCGGCCCCGGATCTCTGGCCGCGGCACTGGCCGTTCCTCGCTCAGGTCCTGGTGGCGATCCTGGTCGCCGATTTCGGCATCACGACCACGCATCTGGCCAGCCACAAGCTCGGTGTCCTGTGGCGATTCCATGCCGTGCACCACAGCGTCACCCGGTTCTACGGACTCAACGGCCTGATGAAACACCCTCTGCACCAGGCGATCGAAACGGCCGCGGGGGTGGCGCCGTTGATCCTGGTCGGCCTGCCGGTCTCCGTCGCCGGCGTGCTGGCTCTGGCCGTCGCCGTGCAACTGCTGCTCCAGCATTCCAATGCCGACTACCGCGTCGGCCCCGCGACCTACGTGCTCGCCCTCAACGCGGGACACCGCTTCCACCACCTCAGATGGGCCGGTGTCGGGGACGTGAACTTCGGGCTCTTCACGCTGATCTGGGACCACCTCTACCGGACCTACTTCTACGATCCGGCGCGCCGATTCAGCTCCGCCGAACTCGGTATGGCGGCGAAACCGCACTATCCCACCGCCTATTCGGCACAGTTGCGCCATCCCTTCACCCCGGACGGAGGATGCTGAGGGCCGGTGGGTTACCCGGCGTGCGGTGGCCGGCCGGATTCGGGTCGGTGCCGCAGTCCGGACACGGCCGGATCCGCCACACCGATCTCGAGGCGGACGCGATCCTGATAGAAGCCGATGTGGTCCCGGATCAACGCCACCTCCGGATAGGGCTCGTGATACTCCCACGCGATGGGCTCGTCGCTGTCGTTCGGGCGCCAATACCGGGCCCAGCCCTTGAAGGGGCAGCGGGAGGTGAGCTGTTCGTCCAGGGTGAGCAGGTCGAAGCGGATATCGGCGACCGGTATGTAGAACACGATCCCGTGGTCCTGTTCGGCGACGAGCAGGCTCGCGGTGGTCTCGGCCAGTACCCGATCCTCGTGCAGGACGCGGACCAGATTGCGAATTCGCCGCACGTCGATGCGATAGTCGGGCCAATCGGCGAAGCCGGACGATTCCATGTGTTCCTCCGAGATGTGTTCCCCCGATGGCCGGTGGTCAGAGTACGGTGCCGGAGCGGGTGCGGGCGGCGGTATCGGCGGGCCGGAACGCTCGCACCATCGCGTGCACGCTGTAGGACGCCATCAGTCGTCCGTCGGCGGCGTGTACCTGTCCTTCGCTCTGGGCGTGGCCGCGTCCGGCGTAGATGACGCGGGTGCTGTACAGCAGCCACTGTGTCACATCCGCCTCGTCGTGAAAGGTGATGGTGGCCATGGTGATTCCGGTCGAGATCGCGGAATGGGCCATCGATTCACCGTAGGCGGGATGCGGGCGCAATGCGGCGGCCACCGTCCAGTGGGCACACGAGTGCGCCAGCAGTGCCGCATGCAGACAGCCGGCCTCGGGCGTGTCGCGGTATCGCGTCCACACGAACAGTTCCGGAGGACCGACGTGTCCGGGGTCGGGACTGTACCCGTCGCCGGCTACGCGCATGTCCCGGCCGTCCACCTCCGTGCCCGGAATATCCAGCGCCGCCAGCTTTTCCGGCGGTTCGACCTTCGGCATCGGCGCCGCCGAACGGATCAGATCGGGTGCGCCGGCGTCCAGCAGTACGGTGCCCGCGCACCGCAGGGTGCCGTCCTGCCGGATCCGGACGTGTGCCGTGCTGTAGGTGCGACCCGAGTGCAGCACCTCGACCTCGACGTCCAGCGGCGCGTCGTGGGCGGCGACCCGCGAGAAGATCATCGACGCCGACACCACGCGCTGCCCGGGTACCTCCTTGGCGGCCGCCACGATCGCGTCGCCGAGCATCTGGCCGGCCTCGACGACGTTACGGACGGTCGGACCATGTGCGGGGGCGACGTAATGGCCTGCGCCACAGGGACGTACGTCCATGAGGCGCGACAGCTCGGCTTGGCTCCAGGGTGGCCCGCCCGGGCCCGCTCCGGCATGCGGATCGTCGGCCATCGGCCCCCTTGTGTATATGACATTCTCTCTATAAGAGAGTCATATTACCAAAGGGTGGGCGCCGCATCACAAGCTCCGCTGCAACTCCGCCAGCGCGTCCGCCAAATGGGTGGTGATCTCCCAGACATCGGGAACCGCCTCCGGGCAGGCGACGATACCGAAATCGAGGTGCCCGTCGTAGGACATCACGGTGATGTTCAGGCCGCCGGACAACTCGGTGAGCACCGAGACCGGATAGCTGGCCAGCACGCGGATACCGTGGAGATACAGCGGAATCTGCGGTCCCGGGACATTCGAGACGATCAGGTTGACCAGAGGGAGGGTGCGGGCGGCGGCACGTAGCAGCGCTCGGGTCGGCAGGCCGTGCAGGGCCGGTGTGAGCAGTGTGGTCAGTTCGTGCAGCAGCGTCGGTGGCTGTTTGCCGAACCGGTCCTTGGCCACGAGCAGATTGTTGTGCAGCAGTTTCAGCCGGGCGTGCGCATCGTGCTCACCGATCGGCAGCGGGGACAGCATGAGCGAGAACTGATTACCCGCGGTGCCCAACTGTTCGGGCGTGCGCACCGAAACCGGGATCGCGGCCAGCAGCGGCCGGTCGATGGGGATTTCGCGGTCGAGCATCCAGTTGCGCAGCGCCGAGGTGCACAGTGCCATCACCACATCGTTGACCGTGCCGTCGATCGACTTCTTGATCGCCTTGACCGCATCCAGGGGCAGCGAGGTGTAGGCGACGCTGCGGGTCGTGGTGAGCGGGTGGTTGAACGGAACGTCGTCGTGTTTGGCGCGGAAGGCGTCCCGGGTGCGTAGCAGTGTCGGGACCGCGTCGAGCGCCGCGCGCGTGCGGGCCGATTGGCGGGTCACCGCCTTGGGAGCGCTGCGGGCCAGCATCCCGATCATCGACGGCGTGCGGTCGCGGCGGATACCGCCCTCGGGAGGCGGTGTGGCCGTGGGGGTTTCGGAGACGTCGAGGATCGCCCCCATGATCTCCGCCGCGGACACACCGTCGATCACCGCGTGGTGCACCTTCGTGTAGACCGCCTGGCGGCCGTCCGAGAGTCCGGAGACGAGGTGGCATTCCCACAGCGGGCGGGATCGGTCGAGCGGCTGGGCATGGCGGCGTGCGACATAGTCGGCGAGGTCGGCGTCGGTCGCCCCGTCGGGCAGTCGCACCTCGCGCACGTGGAAACCGAGATCGACGGTGGCGCAATCGTCCCAGTACGGCTCGTCGAGGCCCAGTGGCACGGTGCGTACCCGGCGGCGCAGCGGGGCCACCAGGTGCAGCCGCGCGGCGAACAGCCGCCGCAGTGCGCCGACATCCAGCGCGCCGCGCGGCGAGCGGCCCGAATCGAGCAGCATGACGGCGCCGATATGCATCGGCGCCGAGGCGGTTTCGCTGTCCAGCAGATGCAGGTCCAGGGCGCTCAACTGCCGCGGCGGTCCGAATTCCGCCGCGGTGGGGATCGTCGCCGACGGCGGCGTCGCCGCGCGCTGCGGTCCGGTGGCGAACGATTCGCCCGGCGTCCGGAGGTGGACGGTGGTCCCTTCCGCGTGCGAGACGGTGCTGTGCGAGACGGCCATCGTTACCTCCCGGGGGACGGTCCGGGGCGGTTCACCGGCAGACGGTGCACCGGATCGAGCCCGGACAGCTGGGTGGCGCCTCGGCGAGGCGCGGGACGGTGTTCGCGCGGCGCTGGTCGAACGTCGAGTCGTCTCGATGTCCGAGACGTGGCTGCGAGTCTAGGGGCGATCGCTGCCGCCCGCGCTTCGCCGAGAATTCGAGCCCGTAAATTGTGTGCAAACACCCGATGTGGATCGGCCCGCCCGCCCGCGCCTCTCGATGCATCCCGCAGCGTCGGCCTGGCGGGTACGATGGGTAAATGCCTTCGCGCAGCGTGCATTTCGTGGGGAGCTTCCCTGCCACGAGTACGGATGAGGCGATGCGGGCGATGGCCGACAGTGCCGGGCCGCTGTTACACACCCTGCCCACCGGTGAGACCCGCCGGTACGAGTATTACGTCCGGCCGATCCTGGAAGACCTGGTTGCTCAGGGCGCGCTCGAGGTCACCCGGGCGGGGGAGTGGCGGACTCGCCGCGATCGACCTCGATACCGTGTACCGGAGGGCCGGAAGGCGACCGGGGACGGGATGGATCTCGGATATTCCGGAGAAACCGCCGAGGCGCTGCCGATCTTCTCCGCCGTGCGCGCCGACCTGGGCCGGCCCGAACTCGCGTTGCAGATCGGCATGCCGACCGATCTCACCCTGGCGTTCGTCGCATTGGGGCCCAGGGGAATTCGCTCCGAACGCACCGCGTTCACCGAGGCCACCACGCGAGAGATCGCCGCCATCGCGCGCAGGGGCGGAAACGACGTCGTCATCCAGCTGGAGGCCACCGCGGAGCTGGTGGCGATGGCGCTGAGCCAGCCCGCGCACCGCGTGGTGGAGCGACTGCTGGGCTCGGGCCGGGGAATCGCGGCGCTCGCCGCGGCGGCGCCGGAAGGCTCCCGGCTCGGCGTGCACCTGTGCCTGGGCAGTCTGCACAACAGGGGCGTGCCGCTGCGCACCGCACGGCCGTTCGTCGACCTGGCCAATTCCGTTGCGCGGCAATGGCCCTCCGGGCGCACCCTGGAGTATGTCCATGTTCCGTTCGCCGCTGGCGACAGACCGCCGGCTGCGGAGTCCCGGTTCTACGCGCCCCTCGCCGATCTGTCCCTGCCCGCGGGCACCCGCTTCTACGCGGGTGTCGTCCACGACGTGCCTACCGAGGAGCAGCAGCGAAAGACGCTGCACACCATCGAGAATGCGCTGGGGCGCCGCGTCGACGGCGTCGCCTGCGCCTGCGGGCTCGGCCGTCGTCCCCGTGCCGTCGCGGACGCGCTCATGGCGCGTGCCGTGACACTGGCAGGTTCGTGACGGGCGGACCGTCGTCTAACCGGCTTTGTTGTACGCCTCGACGATGTCCTTGTGGATGCGGCCGCGGCTCGAGATCTCGTAGCCGTTGTTACGCGCCCACTCCCGGATGGCGGCGGTCTGCTCGCGGTCCGGGGTCGTGCGAGGAGCGCCGGACTTGACGGCGCCCTTGCGGTTTCGGCCGACCTTGCGGGCGGACTCGGTCCACTGCTCGAAGATCTTGCGCAGTTTCTCGGCGTTCTTTGTCGACAGGTCGATTTCGTATTCGATCCCGTCGATGCCGAAGTGCACCGTCTGGTCGGCATCGGACTTGCCGTCGTAGTCGTCCACCAGCTCGACGATGACCTTCTTGGCCATGAAAACCCACCCTCCACTCAGCTCGTATGTGACGCGGCGAAAATGCTAATCGAGTTGGCGAGAGCGCCGTTGAGCAGGGGGAGGCCAGTGCGTCGCGGCTCGGCCGGACATATCGTGCGTCGGCTCGTCACCGAGGGAAGATCGCGCGCCCACGCCTTTCTCGTTCGGTCGGCCGTGTCGTACCCGCGCAACCGCCACCGCCGCGGCCTTCCGGCAGGCGAGTGTCGCTGTGGCGCGGCAGGTTTCGAGCCACAGGAGGTGTTTGGCAGCGAGCCGTCGAGCGCCGGTGTGAACGGCGATTGCCGGAAGGTCGCGGAGTGTTCACGACGGTCTCGTTCGCAACTTTTCCGGCTGGTAGGGTTTTGCTTCACGGGGTCGCCACCACCGGTTCCGGATCGGCCGAGGGGCCATGAGTCCCACCGAATTTTCCGAAATGTCTTTCTTTCACAAGGTTGCTGAGCTAGGTTCTCCGCTACGCCGGACACTCGGCGGATGAGAAAGTCGGAGGACACCGTGGAATTTCTTGGCTCTGTCGCTGGCATCCTGCAGATGGTGATCGGCACCATCCTTGCCAACACCGGTTCGGGTGGCTCCGGCTCCGGTTGGTGAACGTCACCGATTCGGCTCGCTACCCGCGAGCCGAATCCACCGTGCGGGTGCCGTCGGCGTCGCCGAGTCGTTCCTCGGCCGAATCGGTTGTCGGTCGAGCCGGTTATTGGTCGAGGACGTGCTCCGGTTGGCAGACGTGCATCGGTGATGGCAGGTAGCGGACCATCGCGTCCAGTAGTGCGGCGGTGTCGTCGGTGCGCGGCGAGGTATCGCACAGGACGGGCACGACGTCGCCGATCCGGGTGAGGCGGCGGATCCGGTCGTACAACTGTTCCGGCGGCAACTTCCCGGTGCTCGGCACGCGGGGTCGCGCGGTGTCCTGGGCCAGCACCGCGTCGACGAGTTCGTGATATCGCTGTTCGGCGACCGGCCAGTGGCTGCCGAAGAATTCGGCGGCCATCGGTTCGAGTGCCCCCATCGGGATCAGATCGATGACTCCCTCGAATCCGGCCCCGATACCGAGTGGAATCTGCACCGTCAGCGGCACCGCTCCGCGCGTGGCGGCGACGGTGCGCACGCAGCGGCCGAAATCCGCGGCGCGATGGTCGAGTCCGTGCACCAGGCACAGGCGGGCGACCTGATGGTCGTCGGCCACCCGCAGCACCGCCTCGAGTCGCGCAACGCTCACCGCGGCCGCGTTCATCAGCGCGACCACCCCGTCGGCCGTCCGCACGGCCCGTTCGAGTTCCGCGATCGGCGCATGGCTCGACAGTTCGGTGAGGCGAACCGTGTGCTCGACCCGGTCGGTCACCCAGTCGACGGTGACCGCTGAGTGGGACCCGTTTCCGGCGGGCCGGCGGCACAGCCGGCCGAGGAGCGCCGCCGTCTCCCCGGGTTCCCCGACGATCGTGACGTTGCGAATCGACTGCGGGTCAATGATTTTCATGCCCATCTCGGTGTGGTACTCCAGATCCCCTCGAGGGTGGGGGCCATCCTCGATCCGGTCACACCGTACCCGGGCGCGCGCATCGGCGGAGCGGATTTCCTCGCCAAAATAGAACGTGTTCCTATATCGTCGGCGCTGTGCAGAAAGAACAACGCCCCGCCGTGGAAGGCTGGTTCACTGCGGACGACGGCACCGTACGTCTCCAGGGAAGTCGCTGCGAGGTCTGCGGCACACCGTACTTCCCGCGGAACACGCTGGCCTGCCGCAACCCGCAGTGCGCGAGCCCGAAGGACGGATCCGAGCTGGTCGAGTACCTGTTCTCCACGCGAGGCCGGATCTGGTCGTACGCGGACGCCCGCTACAAACCGCCCGCGCCCTACGTCTCGCCGGATCCGTTCGAGCCGTACGTCGTGGCGGCGGTGGAGCTCGAGGAAGAGCAGATGGTGATTCTCGGGCAGGTCGTACGCGGCCTCACCGTGGACGACCTGGCCGTCGGCATGCCGGTCGAGCTGGCGCTGGGCGTGCTGTACGAGGACGAGGAAGCGGAGCACACGGTGTGGATGTGGAGGCCGGTCGATGCCTGACAACGATCGCGATATCGCCGTCCTCGGTGCGGGTATGCACCAGTGGGGCAAATGGGGACGCAATTTCGTCGAATACGGCTTGGTGGCCGCGCGGGCGGCGCTGGCCGATGCCGGAGTCGACCACCGCGACGTCGGCTACATCGCCGGCGCGGACACGATCCGCAACGGCTACCCCGGATTCGTGTCGGGTGCGACGTTCGCGCAGGCGCTCGGCTGGTCCGGCGCCCGGATCTCGAGCAGTTACGCCGCCTGCGCCTCCGGCGCCCAGGCCATCGCCAACGCGCGGGCCCAGATCCTGGCCGGGCTGACCGATGTGGCGCTCGTGGTCGGTGCGGATGCCGCCCCGAAGGGATTCTTCCAGCCCGTCGGCGGCGAACGCCGCGACGATCCGGACTGGTTGCGTTTCCATCTGCTCGGCGCCACCAACCCCATCTACTTCGCCTTGTACGCGCGCCGGCGGATGGCGCTGCACGGGGCCACGCTCGACGATTTCGCCGCCGTCAAGGTGAAGAACGCCAAGCACGGCCTGAACAACCCTTACGCGCGCTACCGCAAAGAGGTGGCGGCCGAGGAGGTCGCGGCCTCGGCGATCGTCTCCGATCCGTTGCGGCTGCTCGACATCTGCGCCACCAGTGACGGCGGCGCCGCGCTGGTGCTGACGTCGATGGACTACGCCCGCCGCCACGGCATCGCCGATCCGGTCCGCATCCGGGCGCTGTCGACGGTCACGCCGACCTTCCCGAAAACCGTTCTCGATCTGCCGGATTTCGCGACCGACTCCGCGGTGGCCTTCGATGTGCCCTCGCGGTCGTTCCGGTCCGCGATCGCGGATGCCGCCTACGAGGAGGCCGGACTCGGTCCCGCCGACCTGTCCTTCGCGGAGGTCTACGACCTGTCCACCGCGCTGGAGCTGGACTGGTACGAAGATATCGGGTTGTGCGAGATCGGCGGCGCCGAGGAGCTGTTGCGCAGCGGCGCAACCACTTTGGGAGGACGCGTGCCGGTGAATCCCAGCGGTGGCCTGGCCTGCTTCGGTGAGGCCATCCCGGCGCAGGCGATCGCCCAGATCTGCGAACTCACCTGGCAGTTGCGCGGCCGAGCCGACGGGCGGCAGGTGGAGAACGCCCGCGCCGGCATCGCCGTGAACCAGGGCCTGTTCGGCCACGGTTCGGCCATCATCGCCACCCGCTGAACCGGCCGTGCTCACGAAAACCCGGGCTGTGCCCGGGTTTTCGTGTATTCGGGGCGCGAATCGTCGCCTCGGCAGCGACCGGTCCGCTCAACCCCAGGCGGCCTGGTCCGGAACGGTGGACGTGAAGATCACGTAGAAGTGCTGGCCCGGCAGCAGTTCGTTGATGTCGTGCCAGCTGCCGGCGGGATCGCGCTGGTAGTAGCGCTCGATGCCGGTGCCGTCGTCGTAGCAGACGATGCCGGCGGTGCCGAACGGGCTCCAATACACCTCGGTGCCCGGTCGCGGCGGTTCCAGCGGGGTGCGGAACTGCTGGCTGCACGGGGTGATCACCGGGTGATAGATCGTGGGTTGGGCGGCCGCGCCCGGGGCGAGCGCGGCCAGCCCCGCGGTCGAGATCGCGGCGGCGGTGACGACACGGCGGAAGGTGAAATTCGGCAATTCTGCTCCTTGCTGGGCGGAAAAGAGTTCACTGGCCTGTGTCGGCAACCCTACGGTCTCCGTCGCGTGATGAAAAAAAGTGGTTTAGCGGGCCGGGATCGGGGTTTTCGGTAGTCAGCTGTGATCTTGGGGGAACGAGGAGTGAGCCGCATGCCGAGTAACAGAGATTCCGTATTCGTCGACGATGAAGCCGTGGCCTCGATGCCCGCCGAACAACCGGCCGCGGTGAGCTGGCCGGACCCCAGCCCCCTCGATTCGTGGTGGAACGACATCATGGGCCTGTCGGCCGACCCGCCCCGCCCGAACGCTTAGCCTGTTCTGGCCCACCATCTTTCGCGGAGCCTCGGCTGCGGCGAGGCACTGCTGAGCGCGGTGCGACGACGACAGTGCGAACGAATGAATCCTCAGGGGTTGGGGCCGGGTGACGGCTCTGCGCCGCGTCCCTCGCGGCTGCCCCGGTAGGCGCTGCGCCGGAGACGAGTGACGAATCGTGGGGCGAGTGCGACGCCGGGCGGGTGGTGCAGGGTCGGGTCGACGGCGTCGTCAGGAGGTGGCGCCACGGTTGCGGCGGTGAGCCGCAGGTCCGCGAACGGCTCGTCGGGTCCGTTCAGTCGCCGCGCGGTGAGTGTGAAACCGAGGCCGTGGGTGGTCGCGTAGTCGCGCAGCGTCGCGAGGGAGGCATCGGCGGGTTGATCGGGGTCCGGCCGGGCGAATATCCACTGCGGGGCGCCGCTGTCGAACCGGTAGGCCATCAGCGTCCCGTAGGTCGCGCGGCGCCACGACGGGACGGGTATCGCGAAGAATCGGGTCAGTGTGCCGGTGGGTGTGGACGCCAGGGCGAGGTCCCAGCGCCCGCCGGGGGTCCGCACGCGCAGACCGATTCCCACGGCATCGGGCAGGCGTCCCGGCATGCCGAGGGCTTTGGACAGACGGACCTCGACGTCGCGTTCTCCGTCCCCGAAGTACTTCTCGAACGCCGGGGCGGGGTGCAGGTGTCCGCTGAACCAGAGTCCGCGCGGATGGAAGACGCGGGCGCGCCGGACGCGGGCGACCAGCTCGAAGGATTCCTCGACCAGGCGTTCGGCTTTCACAACTCGTCGCCGGTGCGGGGGAAGGGGAGAACCTGGGTGGCCTCGGGGCCGCCGCAGGTGTGGGTCAGTGTGAACACCACCGCTTGCCCGGGGCTGAGGGTCTTGTAGCCGGGCATGTCGATCGTGCGGTAGTCGACGAAGACCGCGTCGCCGGTGGCGCTGGTGAGGTAGCCGAACCCCTTTTCGGCGTTGAACCACGCCACCTGCCCCCGCTGCCAGTCGGGCAGCTTCTCGTCGACCTGCGTGAGGTGCGGATCCGGATGGGTGCGATGCTCGGCGGGAACAACGGCGGGGGTCCAGGTCACGGTCATGCGCATACTCGTTCCGGTCGCGGTGCGGGTGGGCAACTGGCGGGCGGCCGGTTTCCCGGCGCCGCCACCCGCGATACCCGCCCGTCCCGAGACCAAACAATCACCTCGGTCCGTGCGTGCGCGCCGGCGGCGACCGGAGCGCCGACGCGTACCCCCGCGCCGGCGGTCCGTCGAGGTGACTACGTCAGCCGGCCGGTGCCGGTTCGGGTGCGGTGAGGAACTCCGTGATCGCGGGATCGACCGCGTCGCGGACCCGGATCTTCTTGGGTAGCAGGCCGTTTGCGTGCAGCAGGTCGGCGGCGTGCTGTTGTTCGTCGAGGAATTGCTCGGTGACCGGGCCGAGGCCGAACGGGCGGCCGCGCAGCGCGGCTTCCCAGGTGTCGAGGTCGGCGGTGCCGCCGCGGGCGAGGATATCGTCGACGAAGTATTGCGCTGCGGCGCGTGGGTTTTCGGCGATCCAGGCGTCGGACTCCCGCAAGGCGGTGATGATCGCTTCCAGCGCCGGGCGGTGGGCTTCGGCGAAGTCGCGGCGGGTGAACCACAGCGAGGGGTGGCTGAAGACGGATTCGGTGTCGACGAGGGTGTGCAACGGGGTGGCGGCCTCCACGGCGGCCAGGCCGGGGTAGGCGCCGACCCAGGCGTCGAGGCTGCCGTCGAGCAGCAGGGCGCCGCCGTCGTGCACGTCGGTGTCGACCGGCTCGATGTCGCCCCAGCCCAGACCCGACCGCTCCAAGGCGAACAGCAGCAGCGTGGTCTGCCAGGAACCGTGCGCGATGCCGACCCGCTTACCCGCCAGATCGGCCACCGACTCGATACCGTTGCCCGCCTTGGTGACCAGCCGGCCGTTCTCGATGCGCGGTCCGGAGATGCCGACGTAGACGATGTCGCGGTCGTTGCCGAGCGCGGTGATCGGCGGGGTGAAGCCGGTGCCGATGAAGTCGTAGCCGGTCGCGTCGAACAGGTAGTCCGAATGCAGCGACGGCAGTGCGGTTTTCACGTCGGCGCGGGGCGGCTGCGGAAGGGCCCGCAGGTCCACCCACTCCACGTCGGGCAGTGCGCGTTCCAGGATGCCGCGGTGACGCAGGACGAACAGCGAATTGTTGTGCGGGAAGTAGCCGACACGAACGGTCATGGGGATTGCTCCTCGAGAAGGTACGGAAGTAGGGGTCAGATCAGCCCGCGGCGGCGGGCCTCGTCCGCGAGCCCGGTGCGCCCCCACTGCACCGCGAGATTGGACTTGTCGAATTCGACGGAGCCGCCGAGGGTTTCGGCGATCGCCTGATACTGTGCGCCCTCTTCGAGCAACACGACCAGCTTCGCCAGCTCCAGCAGTCCGGCACGCCCGATGACGTTCGCGCCGCCGTTGGCCTCGAAGATCGCGATGAGGTCGGGGTCGCGGGACAGCCGGTCGAGGATGAAGTCGCCCGCGCCGATGCTTCGATCGATGTGCGGCGGGATCTCCCGCGACAGGGTCAGCCGCTGCACGGCGGCGTAGCGGATCGGGAAGACGCGGTGGGTCTGCGCCCAGCCACCCAGCCAGGGGCTGTGCACGTGCACCACGGAAGTGATCTCCGGATGCGCGCGGAACACCGCGGCGTAACCGGTGACGAAGCCGGCGGAACCGGTGCCGGACAGTACTTCTCCGTCGAAATCGGCGACCACGGGTCGCACGGTGCGGTCGTCGGCCCAGGGGCCGGGCTCGTTGAGCGCTACCGCGATGTCGTGGCCGGGTACGCGTTCGACGAAATTGACGGTCCCGTTGCCTGCGACGGTGCCGGTTTCGCGGAACACCCGGAACGCCTTCTCGGCGTCGCGGGTGGCGGCGGCGACGAATTCGGTGACGGTGTCGTCGAGCCGGATTTCGGTGGTGGTCACGATTCTCCTAGTGGGCGTGCGTCAGTGCGGGGGTGGTGTCGGGTGCGGTCAGGCGGGAGCGGCCGAGCAGCGGCAGCACTTCTTCCCCGACCCGGTAGGCCTCCTCCAGATGCGGGTTTCCGGCGAGGATGAAGGCGTCTACACCGAGGTCGATCAGCTCGTCGAGGCGCTGGGCGACCTGTTCGTAGCTGCCGACCAGCCCGAAGGCGGGTCCGCCGCGGATCAGGCTGAAACCGCACCAGACGTTGGGTTGCACCTCCAGGTCCCGGTAGCCGGTGATGGTTTCGGGGACCCAGCCCTTGATCCGTGCCGCTCCCACCGAATCGCCCTGGGCGGCGCGGTTGGCGGCCTCGCGGTCGACGAAGGCCCAGCCCTTGCGGATCTCGTCCCACGCGGCCTCTTCGGTGTGCCGGGCCAGGATGTCGATGCGGACCGCGAATTTCGGTGTGCGGCCGATCTTTTCGGCGTGCGCGCGCACGCCGTCGAATTTGGCGCGCAGGTCGGCGAAGGGCTCCAGCCAGGACAGGTAGTAGTCGGCGTGGCGTCCGGCGGCCTGCACCGCGGCGCCGGAGGACCCGGAGAAGTACACCTCCGGGAACGGTTGCCCGGCCAGGCCCGGCGGCAGGGCGGCCGCCTCGGTGTGGAAGAACCGGCCGTCGTGGGTGTACGGCCGCCCGTCCCACACCCCGCGCAGCACGTCGAGGAATTCGCTGGTGCGGGCGTAGCGGTCGTCGTGGGAAACCTTGTCGCCCCACCACAATTGGGCCGGGCCGCCGCCACCGCTGATGATGTTGTAGACGAGCCGCCCGCCGGTGGCGCGCTGCAGACTTGCCGACATGCGCGCGGCCTGCACCGGGTGCAGGAAGCCGGGCTGGAAGGCGACCATGAAGCGGTAGGTGGTGGTTTCGCGGGCCAGCGCGGCGGCGAAGGCCCACGGATCCTCGGTGACCGGGAACGAGGGCAGCAGCCCGCCCAGGAATCCCGCGGATTCGCTCGCTCGGGCGACGGCGGCGACGTGATCGATATAGCTGTACCCGTCGAGTTCACCGCCGCGCACGGCCGGGGCGATATTGCCCGGACCGTAGCCGCCGGCGTTGCCGCGGTTGTAGCGGCGCGGCGTGCGCAGCGAGGCGTGGTCGCCCTCCATGCCGATGCGCCAGTAGATGTCGATCGTCACAGCGCGACCTCCTTCAGAGTGCGCCCCGCCGGGTCGGCCAGGAACAGCAGATGCTCACCGGCGCGGTGCACCTCCTCGATGTGCGGGTGCCCGGAGAGCACGATGGTGTCGAAACCTGTTGCGGTGTAGACCTGTAGCTGCCGGGCCACCTGTTCGTAACTGCCGACCAGGCCGATGGCCTGCGGGTAGCCGAGCAGGTCGAATCCGGCCCAGCGGCCGTCGCCCAGGGCCAGCGATCGCGCGCCCGGGCCGTCCGGGCGCACCTCACGCCATTGCCGTTCCGCACGCGCCCACGCCTCGTCCTCGGTCTCGCGCGCGATGACCGGGATCTCGAGTCCGGCGCGCACGGTACGACCGGTCTCGCCGGTGCGGGCGCGCAACGCGGCCAGTTGTTCGCCCGGGCCGTCGGGGGATTCGGTGAACACGTGCACATCACCGTGCCGCGCCGACAGGTCCAGGGCCTCGGGGGAGGTGCCGGACAGGTACACGGCCGGGAAGGGCAGCCCCGACAGTACGCCGCGGAAACCGCCGTCGATCACGTCGTAGTAGTCGCCCGCGACATCGAATCCGGTGCCCCGGAACCCGGCCGCCGGCACCGGTTCGCGGTTCCACACACCACGGGCGACGGTGAGGAATTCCGCGGCGCGCCGGTAGCGGTCGGCACCGGACACCCGGTCGCCGCGCGAGCGCGCCTCCGCCTCGTCGGTGTCGACCGCCAGTCGCCAGCCCAGCCGCCCCGCCGACAGGCGCTGCAACGTGACCGACATCTTCGCCGCGTAGACGGGAGTGCCGAAGGCGGGCTGGAATTCGACGATCACCCGGCTGTGCCGGGTGGCGCGCAGGGCACCGCCGGCGACGATCCACGATTCCTCACCCAGCGGGTCGTAGGGTGCGAGCACACCGTCGAGTCCGGCCAGTTCGGCGGCGTCGATCACCTGGTGCAGGTCGTCGAAGGGGCCGAAGCGGCCGGGCCGCACATCGGTGGGTTCGCGATCGGGCACACGATTACCGGTGTGCCCGCTCGCCGGGGTGGGCACCGAAGCGCCGAAACCACCGCGATGCCGCAGCTCCGGGCGTGCCCGGCGGCCGTCACCGCGGCTGGGCAGCCGCCACAGGTATTCGGTCATGCCGCCGCCCGTCCGGCCGCGACCAGCTCCCGTGCCCGGGCCAGGGGTTCCGGCGCGACCCACGATTCGAGATCGAAGTCGGTGGCGAGGAAGCCGTGGGTGTAGAGGAACTGTTTCTGCACGCCCAGCAACTCCAGCCGTTCTTCGTCCAGGCTGGGATGCAGGCTGCGATGGAAGTCCTCCCCGTAGGCGGCCACGACTCCGTCGGGGCCGGAAAGGGTTTCGCGTTGCAGCACCGCGCGGACGCCGTCGAGATTGTCGCCGGCCCAGTCGGCGGCGCGCAGACTCTGTGCGAGGAAGTCGACCACCACCTCGGGCCGGGTGTCGAGCAGGTGCTGATGCACGGTGATGGGGCGCGGGGTGCCGTTGTTGACGCGCAGCCGCTTGCTGTCGGTGGCGTCGAGGTCCACCGCCACCCGCAGGCCGTGCTCGGCGGCGACCTCCTGGGCCCGGGCGCCCTTGACGTAGATCGCGTCCACCTCGCCGCGCAGCAACTCCTCGGCGCCCCAGGTGACGCGGCGAGCGCGCTGCTGAACATCGGTGCGCACCTGCGGATCTCGTTCCACGGCGAGTTCGGCCACGGTGACGTCGGCGAGGGTCAGACCGCCCAGCCGCAGCGCGTTGGCGAAGCCGTGCAACGCCATGGCGCGCGGGAAGCTGCGGGCCTGATCCTGTGCCCAGGCCGGAATACCGATGCGCAGACCGGCCAGGTCGGCGGGGGAGGCGACCGGGGAATCCGGGCCGACCAGGATGGCCTGCGATTCGTCGATCCAGGTGAGGCCGATGAGCCGGCTGGGCGAGCCGGCGGCGCGGGCCGCCAGGGCGGGCACGTTGCCGCCCTCGCGCACCAGGCCGGCCAGCCCGTGGTCGAAGTGGAATCCGGCCAGTTCGGGTCCGGCGTCCTGCAGGACGCCGAAGGTGAGGCCGCCGCGCTGCGCGGCGTCGTCGAGCCAGCCCAGGCTGTGCGCCAGACCGCTGGCGGTCGGGACGGGGCAACGGGTGTACCAGAGGGTGTCGGTCATGAAAAGCTCCGTGGGTTCAAGGAATCCGGTGGTGGTCGGTGGTGTGGCCGACGCCGAGTTCGGCGAGCAGAGCCGCCTGGTAGCGCAGGGCGGCGGGGTCGGTCCGGTCGCGCGGGCGAGGCAGATCGATATCGATGTCGACGGCGAAGCGGCCCCGGTTCAGGACGAGGACCCGGTCGGCCAGCCGGACCGCCTCGTCCACGTCGTGGGTGACCATCAGCACCGCCGGGCGATGCCGCTCCACCAGGTCGCCGACGAGGTCCTGCATCTGCAACCGGGTCAGGGCGTCCAGCGCGGCGAACGGCTCGTCCAGCAGCAGCAGTTCGGGCTCCCGGACCAGTGCGCGCGCGAGTGCGGCGCGCTGGGCTTCGCCGCCGGACAGGGTGGCGGGCCACTGCCGCGCCTTCTCGTCGAGTCCGACCTCGGCGAGGGCGCGCAGGCCCGCCGCCCGCACCGGCTTGGAACGGCGTTGCCCGACAACGACATTCGCCAGCACACGTTTGGACGGGATGAGCCGGGGCTCCTGGTAGACGGTGGTGCGGACGGCCGGAACCAGCACGTCGCCCGCGTCCGGAACCTCCAGGCCGGTGAGCAGTCGCAGCAGCGTCGTCTTACCGGTGCCGCTGGGCCCGAGCAGGACGACGAACTCACCGCGGCGGATGCTCAGATCCACTCCGTCGAGAACGACATTGTCGCCGAAGGCTTTTCGCAATCCGGTGATCTGCACGGCCAGCGGTGCGGCGGTGCGCGGTTCGTCCACGGCGGTCATCGGATCGCCACCTGTCCGCGCCACGGCATCGCGAAGCGTTCGATCAGCCGCACCGCGCCGTCGAACACCAGGCCCAGGACGGCGTAGAGCACGACGCACAGCACCATGTAGTCGGTGCGGTTGTATTCCTGCGCGAGGGTGACCAGGTAGCCCACGCCCTTGCTGGTGCCGACCTGTTCGGCGGCGATCAGGCCGGTGATGCTGATGGACAGGCAGACCCGCAGCGCCATGAGGATGCCGGGCAGCGCCGCCGGCAGGATCACCTCGAGCACCAGTCGCGGGCCGGTCAGCCCGAAGCCGCGGGCGGCCTCCACCACCTTGCGATCGACATTGCGTACGCCGAGATAGGTGTAGGCGTACATGGGTGCGACGGTGGCGACCGCGATGAGCAGCACCTTGTAC
Organism: Nocardia mikamii NBRC 108933; assembly: GCF_001613505.1. Lineage (GTDB taxonomy): Bacteria > Actinomycetota > Actinomycetes > Mycobacteriales > Mycobacteriaceae > Nocardia > Nocardia mikamii. The sequence continues at coordinate 381,200 of NZ_BDCM01000012.1, read as the reverse complement.
AACTCGTCGATCCCGAACCAGGCGATGAACAACGGCACCAGCGCGAGGAAGGGGACGGCGCGCACGATCTGCATCGTCGAATCGACCAGTTCCTCACCGAGACTCGATAATCCGGCCGCCAAGCCGAGGAACAATCCGGCCGACACTCCGAGCCCCACCCCCAGCCCCGCGCGGACGAAGGAGGCGAGCGCGAAATCGACCAGCTGGCCATTGTGCACCAGTTCGGTGAACGCCGACCAGACCTTCGGCGGCCCGGCCAGCACCTCCGGCGACAGCGCGCCGGTGGCCGACCCGATCCACCAGCCGGCGAAGATCAGTACCGGGAGCAGGAAGCGCAGGGGCACCGACAGCCATGCGGGTCTGCGTTTCTCGACCCGGCTGCGCGGCGGCGCGAGCCGGCCCGTCGACGCGGGGGCAGCGATGACGGCGGTCATGTCATCGCCCCGTTTTCAGCGCGGCCAGCTGGTCGGGGGTGAGCTTGGCCTTCAGGTCGTAGAAGATGTCGGCGGCGGTGATCTTGCGGCTGATCACGCCGTTACCGGCGAACAGGTCGACCACGTCGGCGAGGTCGGCGGCATCGGATTCCAGCGGCAGGCGCGGCACGGTGGCTTCGCTGTCCACCCGGATCGCGTCGGCGAGGCGGGCGCCGGTCAGCGCGCGCGGGCCGGTCTGTTCGAAGACGTTCTCGAACGCCGACGGATTGTCGTGCTGCGCAACGGTCAGCCCCTGCAGCACCTCCAGGTATTTGGCGGCGATCTCCGGGCGCTTGTCGAGGATCTCGGTGCGGAAGACCACCACCGTGTTGTCCTTGGAGCCGATGCTCTGCTCGGTCGCGATCTCCACGCCGCCGTTGGCCTTGGCCTCCTGATAGGGCACCAGGAACGAGGCCCAGGCGTCGACCTTGCCGGTGGCGAAGGCCGAGGCGGCGTCCTTCTGCTGCAACGGCACTCGCGTCACCTTGTCGGCCGGCACGCCCGCCTGGGCGAGGGCCTTCAGCAGGATGTATTCGCCCTTGCCGGCCGGATTCACCGCGACGCGCTTGCCGACCAGTTCGGCCACCGAGTGGATGCCCGATTCTTTGGTGGCGATGATGCCGCTCTGGTCCTTACCGGCCGGATCCTGCACCGCCACGATGCGGACCGCGACATCCTTCGACAGCGCACCCACGACCGGGCTGAACGCGGCCCCGGAGATATCGAGTTGCCTGGTGTTGAACAGCTTGAGCATGGAGCTGAAACCCGGTGTGGTGTTGACCCATTCGACCTTGGCCCCCAGCGGGGCCAGGGCCTTGTCGAACGTGCCGTCCCGTTTGGCCACCGCGAGTGGCCCCGCGTTGCCCGGATCGGCCACCTTCAACACCAGCTGTGATCCGGCGCCGGATTCGGTCGCGGATCCGGAGCCACACGCCGCGACCAGAGCGACGACGGGGGCGAGCGCGAGCGCGAGTCGCCAACCGTGTGGCCTGCGCGTGCGGAACATCGTGGAGCACCTCTTCCGAATCGGGGACCGAAGTCGAGTGATATCCAGCGACAGTAGGGACGGACGGACCTCGTTACGAGGTAATGCTTTCCGAGGATCGGAAGGCTTGACGAAACATTGGCTCCGGGTGTATTCCGGCGCACGAGTCCTCTGTACTGGCCAATCAGCTTGATCGACCGTGCTTTTCGCGCAGCGTGATCCGAACTCGGTGCGAGTTCGCTTTCCGAATAGTGGAATGAACGAGGCGGTGCGAGCCTCCTTCCTGTGTTACCGTCCCCGGCGTGGAAGCCTCCGGAGTGCAGACCGTCACCCGCGCGCTGTCGGTCCTCGACTGTTTCCGCGACGGCGACGAACGCGGCGTATCGGAAGTCGCCCGTCAGCAGGGCCTGGCGGTGAGCACCACTCACCGCCTGCTCACCGCGCTGGTGCAGGCGGGCTTCCTGGAGAAGGACGAGGCCTCGAGCCGCTATCGCATGGGCGGCGCGCTCGCCGAATACGGTCAGATCGCCTACCGCCAGCACCGTATCTACCTCGCCGAGCCGAGCCTGGAACAGCTCGCGGCCACCACGGGCGCGAGCGCGTCGGTCGCGATCCGCCACAGCATTCATGCCGTCCTGCTCGGCACCAGCCGCTGGCGGGAGACCGACGGACATCGGCTGATGGGAGTCCGCCTGCCCCTGCACGCGAGCGCGCTGGGCAAGGCCCTGCTCGCCTGGTCCGGCGCCTCCGACGAGGTCCTGGCCACCCTCACCTACGACGAGGGCACCGCCCGGTCGGTCTCCTCCCCGGCCGAACTTCGCGCCGAACTCGATCGCACGCTCACGCGCGGGTACGCCTACAACGACGAGGAACTGGATCCCGGATTCCGGACCATCGGCCTGCCGATCCTCACCCGGGGCGGCGACTGCCGCTTCGCGCTCGGACTGCGCGGGCCCACGGCGCTGATGATCCCCGAGCGACTCCCGCTGTTCGTCGAACTCGCCAAGGTGACCGCCGCCGATATCGCCACCCGCTTCGAGGCCGGCTGAGCGGATCTTCCCCGAACCGCTGCCCGTGCGTGTCGAGAGCGCTATCGTCGCTGCCAGGTCGCCTTTGCCCATTGATTGCCGGTCGTGTGCATCTGCCCGCCGGCGCAGCGATGAAGGGACACGCCATGAGATTCACCCGTTTCGCGCAAGCCGTGTCGATCGTGTTCGCGCTGATCGCCGGTTTCGTCGTGGCGGCAGTCGGACCCGCGAATGCCCAGACCATGCCGACGATCGTGCTGGTGCACGGGGCGTTCGCCGACACCACCAGCTGGGATGCTGTCGCCGGGAATTTGCGGGCGCGGGGATACCCGGTGGTGGTGCCCGAGAATCCGCTGCGCGGACCCGCCTACGACTCCGCGGCCGTCGAGAAGACCGTCGCCGGAATCTCCGGCCCGGTGGTCCTGGTCGGCCATTCCTACGGCGGGGCGGTGATCACCAACATCCACAATCCGAACGTGCGGGCTCTGGTGTACGTGGCGGCGTTCGCGCCGGCGCAGGGTGAGCCGGTGGCGCTGGCGCTGGATCCGATCCGCTTTCCCGGCAGCCAATTACTGCCGCCCGCACTGCAGATGAAGATCGTCGACGATTCGACCAACGCCCTCGGCCGCAACCTCGACGCCTACATCGCCGACGCGTCGTTCCATCAGGTGTTCGCCCCCGACGTCAGCGACGCGACGGCGGCCACCATGCTCGCCCACCAGAAGTCCCTGGCAGTGGCGGCGAATATCGAGCCGTCCGGGGCGCCTTCGTGGTCGAGCACGCCGAGCTGGTATCTGGTCTCCGCGAACGACACCGTGATTCCGCCCGCCGCGCAGCGGTGGATGGCCGGCCGGATCGGCGCGCACACCAGCGAGGTACAGGCATCGCATGTCGCGCTCGTCTCACAGCCCGCCGCGGTAGCCGATGTGATCGCGTCGGCGGCCTCGGCGACCTGAGGATCAGCGTTGTCTGCGCTGTCGCTCCCGCAGCACATGGGAACGCAGGCGGGAGAATCCCTTGACGCGCACGCTGCGTAGGTGACGCAGGGAGAATTCGGTGTCGCCGGCCAGGGCCGCGGCCGCGCCGTCGTCCACGAGCACCGTTCCGGGACGGGCGACGCCGGTCAGCCGGGCGGCGATGTTGACCACCGTGCCGTAGAGGTCGCCGAAGCGGGTCAGCACCGGCCCGTAGGCGAGGCCCACCCGGATCTGGGGCATCTCCGAAATCGTCTGCGCCGCCCGGCCGATCGCCACGTGCAGAGCCAGCGCGATGCGCGCGCCCCGGTGCGGATCGTCGACGGCGAACATCACCTCGTCGCCCACGTTCTTGATCACCCAGCCGCCGTGGGCGGTGATCGCCTCGGTGGTGGCGGTTTCGAACGCTTCCAGCAGATCGGTCAGCTCGTCGGGGTCCAGGTGCCGCGACAGCCGGGTGTAGCCGGCCATATCGGCGAATCCGACGAGTAATTGCCGTGCGGCGCCGTCGGATTCGAGGGATCGGCTCAGCGCCGCGGCCAGATGCCGCCGCCACGCGTACTGCTGCAGATCGGTGAGCACCTCGATGGCGTGGGCGGTGGCCGCGGCGTCGGTGCCGGCGCCGAGTTCGCGGGTGATCAGGTCCGCCTGCCATTCGGCCAGTCGCGCCATCGACTGCCCGAGGGTGCGGGCGGCGGCAATCTGGTTCTGCTCGTTCACATTCGAGGTGGGGCCCAGCGCGCAGAAGGTGCGGACGGCGGCGACATCGGCGTCGGTGAACGCCGCCTCGTCGTCGCTCGCCGCGGCCGGGAACCCCAAGGCGATCCACAGTTTGCGGGCATTGTCGACCGAGACACCGGACAGCTCGGCCACCTGAGCGCGGGTGTAGCGGCGAGGACCACCGAGGAGAGTTGTTTCCACCACCGCGTCGACCACGTCGGTCGACTCACCAGACTCGCTCACCCGGCAAGTACAGCACATCGCGGCACGGATGCCACCGCCGTCGCCCGCGACGGATTCGACCGAAATTTCTTGTTTGAGCCTCCGAGTCGCGGATACCCAGGGCGGCATGGTTCATACGGAAGCTGCGGAGACGATCATGAGCACCGATACCACTGCTGCCTCGACCCGTTCCGCCACCGCTCGCGACGACGGTGGCCGCAATTCCTATGACGGGATCGAAGATTCCTTCCGTGCGCTGGCCGAACTCGATGCCACCGATCCGCGCCGCGCCCGGCTGCGGGAGCAGATCATCGCCGACTGCATGCCGCTGGCCGCCCACATCGCCCGCCGGTACGAGGGACGCGGACAGTCGCGGGAAGATCTGCAGCAGGTCGCGAACCTCGCACTGGTGCTCTCGGTGGACCGGTACGACGTGTCCCGGGGCGCACCGTTCCTGGGCTTCGCCGTGCCGACGATCATGGGGGAGGTGCGCCGGTATTTCCGCGACAGCGGGTGGGCGGTGAAGGTCCCGCGCCGCATGAAGGAGCTGCGCGCCCGTATCTCCCAGCACAGCCTGGTGCTGTCCCAGCAACTCGGTCGCGAGCCCAGCAGCCATGAGCTCGCCCGCGCCCTCGACGTCCCGGTCGAGGAGGTCGTGCAGGCAACGGTGGCGGCCAACAGCTACCTGTGCGACTCGCTCGACGAAACCCAGTCCGCAGAAAGCGACAGCCCCACGCCGCTGGGTGCCCGGCTGGCGGTCGATGAACCGCGCTACGAGTTCACCGAGGACGCGATCACGGTGAAACCGCTGATCGAGGCCCTGCCCGAGCAGGAACGCAAGATCTTGATCCAGCGCTTCTACGAGAGCAAGACCCAGTCCGAGATCGCTGCGCTGCACGGCATCTCGCAGATGCAGGTTTCGCGGATCCTGAGCCGGGTGCTCAGCGGTCTGCGCGAACAGGCCCTCGCCGAGCCCGCGCGGACTCGCCATCTCCGCGCGGTCGCCTGATCGGTTCCGTCGCTCGAATTCGCCGGTTCGTGCCCGAATGTCCGGCCCGGCGGCCATTATTGGGAAGGCGTGCCGACTCTAGACCGCAGGGTCGGTTCGTTTTCTCGGCGAGAGAGGTCCGGCCGATCGATGGCTGATACTCCCGCGGTCACCACCGCCCCGTGCGCTGTCGGCGCTTCCGGACTGTTGGTGCGCATCGACGAGGTGATGCGCCGCCACCTCGGTCACACCATGCTCCGCATCGTCACCGCGGTCACCGGTCCGGTGCACGTGGTCCCGGACTATCTGACTCTCCACGCCGCAGCGGTGGTCGACGAGGCCGTGCGGCACATCGCCGCCCACCCCGGCGCCGACACCGTGGTCGTGACGGCGTCGGTCACGACCACGGTGACGGTGGTCGTCGAAGCCGCCGGCCCGGTCGGCCTCCTGCTGCCTCCGCTGCTCGGCTCGAGCGCCCGGGCGCGGTTACTGGGCGGGCGGTGCGATATCGAGCGGGGCACCCGCCTCGTCTGGTCGGTTCCCCTGCCCGCCACCGAGTACCACGCGCGCCCGCCCGCCGGCCCGGCACGCCGGCGAATTGCCCGGCCCTACGCGAAATTCTCCGTGATGTAGTTCGCCGCTGCGGTCGTCCACGTCACGTCGGTGCCCGGCATGTCGTGGGCCGGATACAGCACGTGCTGACCGTCGGGATACGGGGTGAGGTAGCCGATCACACCATTGATGGTGATGGCGAAGCGTTGCAGGTTGGCCACCGGATTCGACATCAGGAACTGCATCAGCTGCGCGAAGATGAGATAGCTCGCGTTGCCGAAACGCGCGCCCTCGACGAAGGAGAACGGCGAGATACCCACGTCGATGATGCGCAGCGGCGAGTCGGCCGGGGAGGCGGTGATGATGTCGCCGGGATTCGCGTACTCCCGGGTCGCGACCGCCGCGGGCCAGGTGCCGTGCTGGCCGTGCAGCCCGAAGGTCGTGGGCGGGCAGAGGTTGTTCACCGAGTCGCCGGCCTTGCGCAGCGGGTTGGCGATGAAGACGGCGAAGGCGATCTCGAGCGGGCTGCCGTCGGTGTTGGTGTACTCGCCCCGGGCCACCCCCTCGAGTATCCGGCTCGCACAGATGCCGCCGAGCGAATAGCTCAGCAGCGCACAGACATTCGGCGATTGCTGGATCGCCTCGACGCCCGCGGCGACGCCCAGCCGGACCGAGGTGTCCAGCGACGGCCCCCACAGATTCGGATCCGGCCCGACGGAGGCGGGCCAGTCGGGTTCGAAGAAGCTGAAGCTGTCGGTCGAGAGCAGATCGGTGACCGCGGCCAGCATGCCCGCAGGGCTGCCGTCCGCGTTCCGGGGCTCTCCGGTTCCTCGCAACGTGATGATGTCGATCATCGGGTTCTCCTTGCCCGCGACGAACTTCGACGGATCTTCCACGGCCGGCCCCGAACCGAGTACGGTCGGGAGTTGTGAAAAGAAGGCGGATGGCGTGGTGGTCGCTCACCGCGGCCGCGGCTGTGACCGTCGCGGGCTGCGGATCGGACCAGTCGGCGCCGGACACTCCGAATACGAGCGCGGCCCCGGCCTTACACGTGGGTTCGGTACCTTCGAACGATGGTACTCCGCCCGTCCGGGATACGAATGCCGTTGCGCCACAATGCCGGACATCCGATCTCGCGGCCGCGCTGGGGCCCTCGAACGCCGCCGCCGGAACTGTCGCATTTCCGATCGTGTTCACCAACAACGGCTCCGGCTCGTGCGTTCTGGAGGGTTTTCCGGGTGTCTCCTATGCCGCCGGCCCCGACAGCTCGCCCGTCGGCGCCCCGGCCGTCCGCGACGGAGGCGCGTCCGGACCGGTGCAACTGGCGCCCGGCGGTCAGGCGTCGGCGCTCGTGTTCGCGGTCGACGTGCACAACATTCCGGCCGAGCAGTGCGGACCGGTCGAGGTGCCGGGGCTGCGAATCTACCCGCCCGACAACACCGCATCGCTGTATCTCGACCGTGCGGCGACGGCGTGCGGTAACGGACAAATGACTACGCATCAGCTGCGGGTCCGTGCCCTCGTGCCGGGCGCCGAGGGGCGGTAATTCGATCATCGACGGGTTTCGTTGGGGGAACGTCGATTACGACGCGGTCACGAGAACCGCACTATCGATGACGGGACAGGCGTAGCCTCGGACAATGAGATAGCCACCCACTCGAAACCCGGTCCTGCCGAGGACCGGTCGACTCTTGGAGGGGAATATGGTCGATTCCCTTTTCGCCGACGTGTCCGAGTTCCAAGTGCCGGTCGACGACTCTTATCCGTATCAGCTCTTCTCGTTCCGCTCCAACGACGGGACCTACCAGGACCACAACTTCTATTCGAACTATTCGTGGGCGTCCCGGGCCGCCGATTCCGGGCGCATCGCCTGCTTCATCGTCTACTTCTACTGGCGGCCGAACTGGCTCGATACCGTCGACACCCACCGGAGCATGGTCGGTCAGGCGGGTGGTCCGCATCCGAAGATGATCACGATGATCGACGTGGAATCCGGCGGCAATCCCGGTGGGGATCAATCGGACGGCATCAACCGCGCGTACTGGCGGCTGGCCGATTGGCTCGGTTCGACCCGGCGCGTCATCGGCTACGCCAACCGCCCGGATTTCGACAGTATGTGGCCGGTGCGCCCGGACGGCCTGAACATGATCGGCGCCGGTTACGGCAGAAATCCCAATCTGCCCGGCCAGATCGCGCACCAGTACACCGACGGCCAGGGGTACGGCGGCGGCCTGCCCGAGGGCGCCTCGCCCTTCGGCAACTGCGATATGAACTCCGCCGACGGATTCTCACCGGAGGATTTCGCCAACCAGGTCGGGGTCGGCACGGTGGCAACGGACCCGGTGACCGACATGTGGATTCAGTTCATGGGCATCGGCGGCAACGGCTGGCCGCAACTGGGCGGCCACACGCTCGTCGACGGTGTCGCCAGCGTGGGGCAGAGCCTCGGCCTGCCGGGCTTCGCGGCGCCGCCGGGGCCCACCCAGGTGCCGCTGCCGCGTGACTCCGACGGCCGCATCCGCGACGAGTGGATCCAGATGCGCGGACTGCAGGGCACCGGCTGGCCGCAACTGGGCGGCTGGTCCCTGGTCGACGCGATCGCGGCCATCGGGCAGAAACTCGATATCGCCGGCTTCCAGCCTCCCAACCCGTAACGTCTCCGACGGAGTATTCGCATGCCGACAATCGCCAGCACGGACGGCCGCTTCTTCGTGATCACCGACTGTGTGCCCCAGGTCCGGGCGGCGGCGGCGGCCGCCGCCGCGGGCGGAACCCTGGCCGCCCTCACCACCGCCACGGCCGCCGAGATCACGTTCCCGGAAGGGGCTTTCGCCGACGTGGCAGCCTGCGCCACACCGCAGGACGGGCCGACGGCCTGGTTCGCCACCTTCAACGGCGGGGTCCCCGACGGCTGCGTCTATGCCATCGACCTCACCACCGGAAAGGTGTGCACCGACAACGCCAACCGAGCCGCGGCATGGACGCGATTCGTCCTCGCCGCCCCGGCATGAGCCGGCGATGGCCACGCACTGGGGGACGCCGCTCACCGGATTCGCCGGAAGTACGGCGAGACAGTTCGGAGTAGGTGGCACCGATCTCGGAATCCCTTACGGCCGAGATCGTTTCGCGCCCGGCGGGTCGGGCTTCGTCTTCGGTGACACCTTCACCGGTGACAGTCAGGGGTCGGGCACGTGGCTCGGATCGCCCGTGTTGCTGTTCAGCTCCGACCTCCCGGACGCCACCACCACCTTTTCCGCGACCCCCGGTGGCGCGCCGGCGCGACAGGCCCTCACCTACCACCACAATGCCGACAATGGTTACGGGTTCGAGGTCAGCAGAATTCCCAACGACGCGTTCGTCGATCCGAACGGGCGAACGTGGCTGACCTACACCAGTGTTCACGACTGGGGCGTCCCCGATGATCGCTACGGTGCGCTGTTCTGCGGGCTGGCCTACTCCGACGACGACGGCGCCACCTGGACCGACTATGCGGCCGTCTGGCTCAACGACGGCAGTGACGGCTACGGCGGCTGGAGTCCGTTCATGATGCAGTCGTTCGCCGGCATCGGGAACAACAACGGCGACGGCTATCTCTACATCGTCTCGAAGGAGTGGGGGCGCAGCCACAATCGCAACGGCCCGATCCTGATGCGCGTGCCGTGGCAGCAGATCGCCGTCCGCGCCGACTACGAATACTGGGGCTACAACGGTTCGGCCTGGCAGTGGGGCAGTCCCACTCCCACGCCGCTGTTCGGCGGTATGGGCCCGATCGGCGAGCTGAGCGTGAAGAACATCGCCGGGACGTGGGTCATGTCCTACTTCGACGTCGCCGGCGCCTGCATCTCGACCCGCACCGCACCGGCCATCGATCGCGTCTGGACGGCGCCGAAACGGCAGGTCGTCGCCTCCGCGCCATGGTGGCAGTTCTGGGTCCGTACCTTCCCTCAACTCTACGGCGGCTACATCCACCCTCGGTCGAGCTCCCTCACGGACATCACTCTCTATGTCTCCCAATGGAATACCACCACGAACAGCCCGTACTGGGTGATGCAGTTCGACGGCATCACACCGTAGCCGCCGGGGTCAGCGACCTTCGACATCGACGCCGCATCCGGATCGGACCAGCCGACCGCGACCATATCGGGCCGGCCGGCGGCGCGGAATCCCTCGCGCCGCTGGGCGATCTCGGTGCGCAGGCCGGGATCCGACTGCGCCTGCAGCATGAAGGCCTCGGTGCCGCTGTGTCTTTCGCGTCCGTCAGCGCAGGGACCAGGGGGCCGCCGCTCGTTTCTCGGACCACCGATGCGGATCGCATTCGAGATCGGCGCGATCCCATTGGCCCAATTCGGCTGCCGCAGCGTAGGTTTCACGTAGAAAGGCGGCCACGACGGCGTTCGGATCCTCGGCCGTCCGCACCGTTTCGTACGGAAGAACGAATTCCCCCAGCGCGGTGTCGTAGCCCGCCCCTGGCACCTGAAGCTGCCGCTCGCGGTAGCCCTCCGGTTCGGGATACGCGTAGGCGTAGAACGCGCCTTCCTCGCCGCCGCCGGGCCAGAATCCGCAACTGCTGAGTTCGTGGGAATAACCCTCCACCATGACCCAATCGGCACAGTGCGGCGCACCGCCGCCGTGTTCCGGCGCGCTTCGCCCCGAGAACCGGGTGTAGGCCAGATCCATTGCGCCCCAGAAGAAATGCACCGGACTGGACTTGCCGATATACCCCGCCCGGAACTCGTTGAGCGCGCGATCCGCATGCACGAGTTGCCGCCAGAACGCCCGTGCGGACTCCGGATCGTAGGAGGCGTGCCGGGTGTCCTCGGCGAAGGGGATGGACGGGTCGACCTCGTTGGGGCGCGCCTGGATTCGCGTCCGCAATCCCAGCTCGTCGAGCGCCCGCATCGTTTCGGCGTAGAACTGCGCCACCGACTTGGGCTCGAGCGCCACAGTGCGCATATCGCCGGTGTCGGCACGGATAACCAACCGCTCCGCGAGAAAGTCGAATTCGATATCGAACAGCCGATCACCGTAAGGTATCGCCGGCGTCATCAGCCCCAGCGGACTCACGAAAAGCGTCACCTGCCACCAATGATTCAACAGCGGCGCGTGCGCGAGCCGGACCTTTCCGACCACCTGCATCCACATATGCAGCGTCTCCCGCGTCTCCGCCCACTCCGCGACCCGCAACCGCGGCCACGTGGTGGAATTCGTCTCCGGCATATCGGGGTCCCTTCGTTGTCGATGTCGATGCGAGTCACGGATTGCGGGGAGATTCCGCCTTCACCGCGGGAAGGGTCCGTAGCGCCCAGTCACGAAACGACGTCCACTCGACCTCGGGCGTCGCGCGATGCAGAGCCTCGATGTCGACGCGGTAGCCGCCGGCGTCGAGGAATGCCCACATGGCGTGCATATCCGGATTGCCGATGGCGTCGAGCGAGGTCTGCCGATGAACGACCGGCCGGCCCAGCGCGTCACCGATGGCGGCGGCCATATCGGCGGGCGTGGGTGCGTCGCCGGCCAGTTCGACGCGCTCGCCGAGATAGCGGTCCGGCTCGCGCAGGACAAGAGCGACGAACTGCCCGAGATCTTCTCGCGCGAGCTGCTGTAGCGGGCGATCGGAAGGTAGGGGTAGCTCCAGCACACCGTCGAGAAGCTCCCGGCGGCCACCGAGCGCGTTGTCGAAGAAATACGTCGGTGCGACGACGGTCGCCGGCAGACCACTGGCCGTGAGTTCCTGCTCGATCACCGCCTTGCTCTCGAAATGCGGAACCATCGTGTTCTGATCCGCCGACGCCACGGAACTGAACACCAGATGCGGCACCCCCGCATCGCCGGCCGCCCCGATGATCGCCCGCCCCTGCCGGACCTCCGCATCGGCACCCGCCTCGAACGGTGTGGTCAGCGCGAACACGCCCGCGACATTCGCCATCGCCGCCGCGAGCGCGGCCCGGTCGTCCAGCGACCCGCCCACCAGTTCAGCGCCGCGCTCACCGAGCCGCCGCGCCCCACGCCCCTGCGGATCGCGCACCATCGCGCGCACCGCCACCCCGCGCGAGAGCAATGCGTCGGCAACAGCGCCGCCTTGTCCCCCCGTAGCTCCGAGTACCAGTACTGGAGGATGTGTCACAGCACTCCAATCCGATCAATTGGTCAGAAGTACCGCCAGGCTACGTCAGCGCAATCGAGAGTGGTGATCGTTCTCTCCCGTGCGGTCGGGGGAATTCGCCCCGAGGCGGCCGCGCCCGGATACGAGTTCGCGATACCGTCGGGATGTGACGCGTACCCAGTGGACCATCCTCGGCGAGACCTTGGTCGACGAAAACCGGCACATACGGCTGTCGACGGTCGACGTGGAGTTGCCGGACGGCGTGAGGTTCACTCAGTACGTCGCCCGCATGCCGAGATGTGCGATGACAGTAGTGCTCAACGACAGCCGCGAAATCCTGCTCATGTACCGGCACCGATTCATCATCGATCGATGGGTGTGGGAATTGCCCGGAGGGTATGTCGACGGAGCCGAAGACGTCGCGGCCGCGGCGGCTCGGGAAGTGGAGGAGGAAACCGGGTGGCGGCCTAAGTCGATGCGGCATCTGGTTACCTACCAGCCCGCGATCGGCACCCTCGACCACCCACAAGAGGTCTACTTGTCCCAAGGTGCCGAACTGACCGACACCGCACCGGATGTCAACGAAGCGGAGGACATTCGTTGGATTCCGTTGGATGAGGCCGCGAAGATGATCGAGCGTGGCGAAATCGTCGGTGCCGCCACGGTGATCGGTGTGTACCGCGCGCTCAGTACGGTCGTGTAGTAAGAATGTGCACCTCGTGCTGGAAGTCGGCAACTTCTGGGAGGCCCTTGTGCCGATCGAGCCGGCGGCGCAGCTCACGTAGATACGCGTAGCTGCGTTGCGAGGAGATCGCGGACACGAGTTCGACTGCCTCGCGACCGACGCGCACCGCCTCGAGTGGATCCTCGGCTGTTCGAGCAGACGCCAGCAGGGTCAGGTTGAAGGCGCGACCTCGCTGGTAGCCGGACGACATCTGGAGAGACTGTTCGGCGAAGCGAGCGGCACGTGCGTCGTCGCCCAGTTCGCGAAAACAATGTGCCGTCTTGGCTGACATGTATGCGGCGTCGAAATACGACAGCCATTCCGGGCAACCTGTTCGGTCGCCCTTCTCGAACGATCGCTCTGCTGCGCTCAATGACGCGGCACACGAGGAGTTGTCCTGCCGAGCCGCGTGACCGTGCGCCTCGGCCAAATGACATTCCGACTCCAAGGCAGCGGAACTTGTGGCTCGGGCCGTCATGCGGGCCGCGCGAGCCAGGTCGATGGCGTCGCCCGGGCGACCCACGTAGGTCGCCTGATGGCTCATAGCGGCCAATATCTCAGCGCCCAGACCGCGATCGTTCGCCGCTCGGGCGAGTCGGAGAGCCTGAATCAGGTAGCGCTGTGCGAGACCGTGCTCCTCTTGGTCGTACGCCGCCCATCCGGCGATTTTCGTCAATTCGGCAGCCGCCGAGAACAGTGGTCGCCCAATGGTTTCGGCATAGCTCCCGCGCAGCAATGGAGCTACCGAACTGTGGAGATAGTGCACGATCGTCGACCGCACCCTGCCCCCTCCGGCTCGATTGTCGAGGTCCCGGAATGTTCTCGTCATGGCGAGAACGCCTTCGACATCGACACTTCCCACTCGACGGCGACCGGCAGAGACGGGATGGTCGGGTCCGAGCATCGTCAACCAGCGCATCGATGCCGCGGGATAGACAGCTACGGCGTATGAAGCGTCGAGCAGGTACCGGCGTCGCTCGGTGTCAGCGCGCCACAGCGTTGTTACGGAGCCCAACGCCTCGGACAAACTCAGCGAGAATTCCAAACCGAGGTCGCCGGAACCGGAACTTGCGGACATGCCGCAGTCCGCGGGCACAATTCGTCGACCCAGGATCTCCGAGAATGCAGCCGCAATCAGTTGAGGTGCCGGGGGATTCGGCTGTTCACCGCTCAACCATCGCCCGACCGATGTGTGATCGTATGAGAGATCGAGGCCGACAGCTTTTCCCGCATCGTTGATTCGCCTTGCGAGGCCGCCTCGGCTGATCGCCCCTTCGTTCAGGAGCTCCGTGAGTTCGAGGTTGGGTTGTTTGGGCTTACGTCCCATGATCGGAGTGTGGCACGCGTAATCAACGCTTTCCAACAACATTCGGCAATCACACACCCCCTGCGCACACGCCCACCCCCGCTGCATTCCGCGTACATCCTGTGACGACATCTGCCCGGCTCGCGCGTGTTCCGGCCGCTGCCTCATTTCGTGTGTTCTCGGTTCATGGATGCGATTCGAAGGCCGATGCGATGGTGGGACTGCCGATGAAGCCGAAAATGAACAGATCGGATTCTGTGGTGCTGTCGCTGCTGGCACCCGGTGGTCTGTTGACCACCGGGCAAATTCGCCGGGATGCGGCATCGGCGGGGTGGCGTGTACGCGTCGCGCTTACTCGCCTGTCAACGCGCGGATTCGTTGTTTTCAGCAGTTCACGGGCGCGGTGGCAGATCAGCGAACGCGGTCGCCGGGCGCTGGAGGAAAGGCAGTCATGACCGGATGGGCTTTGTGCGGCTTCGCCGTCTGCATCGGTCTACCGCTGGTCGTTCTGGTTGCTACCTTGTTTGTCCCGCAGCGCATTCCGAAGGACCGCAAGGTCGACGCCATTCGCCGGCGGATCGAGAACGAAGACCGATGACTTCGCAAGGCGATGCGATGGACGATGAAATCTCCGCACAAGCAATGGGTTACGTCTGTGTGGACCTCGTGAAAACCGCGCACCGGTTCGATCTGCCGATGCGGGCAGTCGCCCGACGGCTCGGCTATGTCTACATCGGGCTGACCGAGAGCGGCAGCCTGATCGTTCCGGAGGCCCTGCTCGATCACCTGTCGGCCCATCGGATCGAGCTGCTGATCGTGCCCGACCTCGGACATCTCCGTGGGCGGGTTCCGCCGGAACTGGCGGATATCACCGATATTCACGACCTTTCCGGTCGGTCCACGTACGAGCGGGGCGGCGGTTATGCGCCGGACCATGGTGCGGTGAATCCGCTCGCCCCGGACCCGCCGGCGGGCCGGTAGTACGGCACGGGCGGCGGCGAAACAAGATCCCTCTACGCACTCTGCGGACTGACCGTGGCCACACTCGCCCACGACTCGGGGCTGGGAATCGCTGCGCCGGAATGGATGTGAGCGGCCGCGACCGCTGGTCGGTCACCGGGGAGCTCGGCGGTCACGACACGAATCCCCCGTCGGCGTGCACCACACTTCCGGTGACGGCGGCGGAGTCGGGGGTGCACAGCCATGCGATGGTGGCGGCGACCTCGTCCGGTTCGAGGATGCGGTCGAGGAGTTGATGGGAGGCGAAGTCGTCGACGGTGTCGAGGTGGTAGAGGCGGGCGGTTTCGGTGAGCAGGGCGGTGCGGGTGGAGCCGGGGGAGACGGCGGTGGCGGTGATGCCGGTGCCGCGCAGGTCGTGGGCGAGTCCTTTGATCAGGCCGACGACGGCGTGTTTGGCCGCGTTGTAACCGGAGAGGTGCCACATGCCGTGGTGGGCGGCCGCGGAGGCGAGGGCGATGAAGCGGCCGGTGCGAGGTTCGGGTCGGGCGAGCATGGCGGGGATGGCGACCCGGGCGAGGTTGGCGGTGCCGTGGACGCCGATGTCGAACATCGGCGCCCAGTCGGCGTGGCTGGTTTCCCAGAGCGGGCGGCCGCCGGTCATGACGGCTGCGGCGGCGACGGCCGCGTCGAGCCGTCCGAAACTGTCCATCGCGAGTTCCACTGTGCGATCGAGGCTTTCGATATCGCGCACATCCGATTCGACGTCGAGGACTGTCCCCGCATGCGCGGCGGCCACCGCCGCGAGCTGATCGCGGGTGCCGAGCGGATAGCCGAGAACGGGGTCGTCGCGGCAGATGTCCACGGCCACGACACGCCAGCCCGCGGCGGCGAGCCGGTGGACGGTGGCGGCGCCGATGCCCCGCGCGGCACCGGTGACGATGGCGACCGGGGCGGGGGCCACTACATGCCCCGGGTGAAACCGTCGGGGACGATGACGTCGTCGGGGGTGAGGTCGTGGATGGAGGAGTGGCCGAGTCCGTAGAGCGCGGAGTCGATGCCCTGGCGGATGACTTCGAGGACGTTGTGGACGCCGCGGTCCCCGGCGGCGGCCATGCCCCACAGGTACGGCCGGCCGATCATGACCGCGTCGGCTCCGAGGGCGAGCGCCTTCACGACGTCGCTGCCGCGGCGCACACCACCGTCGAGCAGGATCTCGACCTGACCGCCGACAGCCTGAACGACGCTGGGCAGCATGCGAATCGCGGCCGGGGTGGTGTCGAGATTGTTGCCGCCGTGGTTGGAGACGGACAGGGCGGTGGCGCCGATGTCGACGGCGCGTTTGGCATCGTCGGGGCGGCCGATGCCCTTGATGAGAAACGGCCCGTCCCATTGCTGCCGCAGCCAGGCCAGGTCGTCCCAGGTGACCGGCGGGGTGCCCATCCATTCGCCGTAGGCGCCGAAGAACGTCGGGCCCTGCTGCCCGCGCGGGACGAGGTTGGGGGTGGTGAGGTCGGGGAGTTTTCCGGTGCGGGCGAAGCGCCACAGCCAGCCGGGTTTGGTGACGACCTGGGGTGCGAAGCGTACGGCGGTCTTCAGATCGACGCGTTCGGGGAGCGCTGGACTGCCCCAGTCGCGGGCGGTGGCGAAGACCCAGTCGAGGGTGACGATGATCCCCTTGGCGCCTGCTTCACGCGCACGGTCGAGGCGGGCGACCATTTCGTCTTTGGTTCCGAGCCAATAGATTTGGAAGAAGGTCTTGTCGTTGGCGGCGACGACCTCCTCGATCGGCTTGGATCCGAACGAGGACAGGCCGAGCGCGGTGCCCGACATCGCGGCCCCGCGTGCGACGCCGACCTCACCGGCGGGGTCGACCGCCTGGACGCCGGTGGGGGAGCAGATCACCGGCATCGAAATATCTTGTCCGAGAACGGTGGTGCTCAGGTCGCGGGTGGCGGGCAGGTCGGCGATGTGGGGATGCAGGCCGAGTTCGGTGAAGGCGGCGGCGTTGTCGTCGAGGGTGGCGCCGGCTTCGGAGCCGGCCAGCAGGGCCAGGTAGACGGGTTTGGGGACGCGCTTCTTCGCGCGGCGCTGGGCCTCGGCGACCGATTCGAACCAGTCACGGGTGCTTGCCATGAGAATCCTTGTCCTATAATTGATTTCTTTTGAGCAGGGCTGAACGCCGTTGAAACGTGCAGAGTTTCAACGGTTTGTCGCAGCGGCTTCTGTCAGGTGAGCCCGGCGAGCGGGCTGGTGTCGCAGGCTCGATCAGGCGCGGTGCTCCGGCTGCGGGTGGGGATGCCGAGGGCGACCGTGCGCCGCGGCGCGCTACGCGAGTGGTTCTTGTCCGGCTGGGGTTTGGCGCCGACGCCGGCGAGGGCGAGTTCGGCGTTGCCCTTCACGCATTCGGGGTCGGGGCCGTCGAGGGGGAGTCCGGTGAAGAATTTCGCGGCCATGCATCCGCCCTGGCAGGTGTCGTAGGCCGAACACGAGATGCACGCGCCGCCGGTTTGTGGTTGCCGCAGCCGCGCGAACAGATCCGATGTGCGCCAGACGCTGTCGAATCCGCCGGTGTCGCGGACGTTGCCGGCGAGGAATTCGTCGTGGATGGCGAACGGGCAGGCGTAGACGTCGCCGACCGGATCGACCAGGCACACCACCCGCCCGGCCCCGCACAGGTTCAGCCCGGCGATCGGGGTGGAGCCGAGCGCGTTGAGGTGGAAGAACGAGTCCCCGGTCAGCACCCCCTCGCCGTGGGCGACGAGCCAGTCGTAGATCTGCAACTGCTGGTCGGTGGTCGGGTGCAGCTCGTTCCACACGTCGGCACCCCGCCCCGAGGGACGCAACCGCGTGATGCGCAGCTGGGCGCCGAACCGGTCGGCGATGGCCTTGAACTCGTCGAGTTGATCCACGTTGTGGCGGGTCATCACCACCGAGATCTTGAAGTTCTCGAATCCGGCGTCGGCGAGGTTGCCCATGGCCCGCATCGCGGTATCGAAGGATCCCGGACCGCGCACCGCGTCGTTGACCTCGGCGGTGGCGCCGTCGATGGAGATCTGCACGTCGACGTAATCGGTCGCGGCCAGCTGCCGGGCCCGTTCCGGGGTGAGCCGAACTCCGTTGGTGGAGAACTTGACCCCGACGTGGTGGGCGACCGCGTAGTCGAGTAGTTCCCAGAAGTCGCTGCGGACGGTGGGTTCGCCGCCGCCGATGTTGACGTAGAAGACCTGCATGCGTTCGAGGTCGTCGATGAATGCCTTGCATTCGGCGGTGGACAGTTCGCGCGGGTCGCGCCGGCCCGACGACGACAGGCAGTGTTCGCAGGCCAGGTTGCAGGCGTAGGTGAGTTCCCAGGTCAGGCAGATCGGGGCGTCGAGGCCGTGTTTGAAATGTTCGACCAGCTTCATCGGTGATCCTGTTCGTCCGGGCCGGCGGGACGCGGCGTGATGGTGCCCGCCTCGAGCAGATCGGCGAGCGCGCTCAGATAGCGGGGATGTTCGGCGTCGGCGACCCCCGCGGCCGCCACGGCAGCGGCCGCGGAAGGATGTTCGGCCAGCCCCTGCACGACCGCCACCAGCTGCTTGGTCTTCAGGAACGACAGCCGCCGCGTGGTGAAGTCGTAGACCAGCGCTCCGAACGGCTCGGGCCGCAGCGAGATCGAGGGCGCGAGCCGATAGGAGCCGGCCGGATCGAAGCCGTCAGTAGACACCGCACATGCCATCGATCGAGACATCCTCGACGAGCAGGTCGTCTTCGACGAGCGCGTCCTCGGCGGGGACTACTGTCTGGCTGGTGATGGGTTCGTTCATGACCGCTCCTAGGGGATGGGATCGGGATAACGGGTGTGAGGCACAGCATAATGTCACCGGGTGACAAAATGGAAGGGGTGACGGCGGAAAAGTCTGTCGCACCGCGCGCCAGGGCGGGTCGCAGGCCCTCTACCAGCGCGGACGAGTTGGAACGGGTCGCATTCGAGCTGTTCGAACAGCGCGGATTCGACGACACCACGGTCGAGGACATCGCGGCCGCCGTCGGGGTCAGCAAGCGGACCTTCTTCCGCTACTTCGAATCCAAGAACGACGTGGTGTGGGGCAACTTCAGCGAACAACTACAGGCGATGCGCGAACTGTTCGATCGATGCCCGCCCGATCAGCCGGTCGCCGACGCGGTGCGCGGTGTGGTGGTCGAGTTCAACCGCTTCGACCCGGCTCAGGTGCCGTGGCATCGCAAGCGCATGGAGCTGATTTTGAAAGTTCCCGCGCTGCAGGCGCATTCGACGCTGCGCTATCAGGAGTGGCGCAACGTGGTCGCCGAATTCGTGGCCGACCGGCTGGGTATCGGCACGCGTGATCTGCTCGCTCAGGTCGCCGGACACTGCGCCCTCGGCGTCGCGATCGCGGGATACGAACACTGGCTCGACCATCCCGACCAGGAGCTCACCGACATTCTCGACCGCGCGCTGCGGAGTTGGGGTTCCGGATTCGGCGCGGAGCCGGCGACCACGTAGGGACGACCGCGGGAAAGGTGTCGACTACGGAGAAGACGCCGCGGAGGGCCACGGCTACGTAGAAAAGTACGTAGTTCTACGGTCGCCGATCGCCTGCGTGGGAGGAAGGGTGGACCGGAGTCAGCCGGCACTACCGCTCGGGAACGAAGATGAACGCAGAGAATCGGCAGCGGCGCTGCTGCGGCAGCGCGACCTCGGCCCTCAGGGTGCTGTGCTGAGGCCCGGCAGCGGGGACGCGGTGCGCAACGATGTGCACGTGCGTATCTGGCTGGGCGGAACGGCCTTCGATTACCGGGCCGCCGCCGCGGCAGTGGACAATATCGTCCGGGACTGGCGGCGCAAGCGCTGGTGCACGCTCGAATTCATACTCGGCACCATCGACGGCCGCCTCCCGGAGAACCGCTTGCCGAACGAGCGACTGTTTCTCGGTCCGTAATCCACCGCCGACCGGTATGGATGCCGCCGGGCGAAGCTTTCGCGGTGTCCTTGTCGGTGTCGGTCGAATCGGAAGGTTATGCTCGGAGCTCGCCGAATTTCACGGCGAGTACGGGACAGCAAAGCCGCTGTTCAGTAGTATCGGCTAGGTGCGGTGCAACGGTTTTCCGCACAGCATGGACCGCAATAGGTCACTCCGCGCGGCATCGTCGCGTGGAGCGGTGAAACAATGCTCGCCGGGGTGTTTTACCCGGGTCGGACACAATGCCGACGCAAGCTTTCGAAACCGTGGCGCGGCGGGGGGTTCGACCCGCTCGACAATAAGCTATCCACTTTGATACGGACAAATCGCTCGTAGTTCCAACCCGCTCGACAGGGCCTTCATTTGCCTTGTGCGAGTGGGGCTTTCGAGCCGCCCGGAGGTCGTGGCGGCATGTTGATAATCCGGCGAAGAGTTGTCGCACAGTGCTCGCCAAGCTCGGCGAGAGGGGGTCTTCAGCTACGCAGGGCAGGCGCACGATCCACATAACGCCCCCAATCGGACAATGCCTCTTCTCGACTCCGATTGGGGTGACGTCGTGTGCGTCGAACCGCCCGTGATCGAAAGGGGGTTACGGGCGCTCGGGTGTATTCGGGAATCCGGCAGCTCGGGGAATCGCAAATGTAATTGCATTCGCAATTGATGGTACCGCAACGGGTAATTCCGCGCACGGAAACAGGCGGTGGTGTGCGTGCTCCGTGTCTCGGAATTCGAGGAGGGGTTAAACGATGAGTCCGGATTCAGCCATGCCTGCCGACCGTAATCCTGATTTGATTCCGCTTTCCAGGGCGCAATACGGAATGTGGCTGGCGGACAACCTACCCGGCGGACCGAACGTCAACATCGCTCACTACGTCGAGATCGAGGGGCCTATCGACTACGCCGCCTTCACCGAGGCGATGAACAACGCCGCGCACGAGAGCGAGTCGCTCATCGTCCGGGTGGTCGAAGTCGGCGGTCGTCCGTATCAGTACGTCGATCGCAGCATCGTCTACGACGAGCCGCTGCTGGATCTCTGCGATTCCGCCGACCCGCACGCGGCGGCGATGGACTGGATGCGCCGCGACTACGGCACCAAGGCCGTCGATCCGGCCCGGGACCGGCTCACCGCGACCCAGCTCATCCGGATCGGCGAGGACCGGTACCTGTGGTACGCGCGCGCTCATCACCTCGTCGTCGACGGCTACGGCGCGTTCAACCTCATCAACCGCGTGGCCGAGCACTACAACGCGCTGATCGAGGGCAGGGCACCGGCGCCGCTGGCGGTGCCCGGGCTGACCGAGCTCATCGCCGCGGAGCACGACTATCGGACGAGCCGGCGGTTCGAGACCGACCGGGCGTACTGGCTGGACAAGGTTGCCGGCCTGCCGCCTGCGGCTAGTTTGGCAGGGCGCTCCGCCAAATGGAGCGAGGACGACCGCTTCGCCGGGCGCACGCTGCCGTCAGCGCTGACCGCGCGGCTCGACCGTTTCGCCGCCGACCTGCACGCCTCGACGGCGCAGGTGGTGGTGGCCGCGTTCGCCGCCTTCCTCGCGCGCATGACCGGTACCGACGAGGTCGTCCTGTCGCTGCCGGTGTCCGGGCGGGTGACCAGGCGATTGCGCAATGCGGCCGCGATGCTGGCCAATATGGTGCCGATCCGATTCACCGTGGATCCGGCGACCACGGTGGAGGACCTGATCCGCGCATCGGTGTCCGAACTCGTGCTGGCCATGCGGCATCAGCTCTACCGGTTCGAGGATCTGCGCCGCGAGTCCGATGCCCTCGACGCGGCGGCGACCTCGTTCGGCCCGATCGTCAACATCCTGTTCTTCGATTCCGAGATCCGCCTCGGCGAGGCGACCGGGCATTACCGCGCGCTGACCTCCGGGGCGCTGGACGACCTGCAACTCAACATGTACCGCGCCGGTGCCGACGCACCGCTGGCGGTCGAACTGCACGGCAACGCCAACCTGTACGGGCAGGACGAACTCGACGCCCACGCCGGCCGATTCGTCGACTTCCTCGATCGCATGTCGAACTCGCCCGCCGAGGCCCTGCTGGTCGACATCCCGCTGGCCGGTCCCGCCGAACAGCGGAGGGTGCTCGGCGAACTCGCGGGGCGCGAAGGGACGGCCACAGCGGCGACGCTCGCCGACCTCGTCACGCGGCGCGCGGCGTTCTCGCCGTCCGACGTCGCCGTCGACGACGGGACGACCGCGCTGACCTATCGCCAGCTCGACGAACGCTCCAACCGGTTCGCGCGCAGGCTCATCGCCCTCGGGGCCGGGCCCGAAACGCTGGTGGCGATCGCGCTGCCACGCGATGCCGATCTGATCGTGGCGGCACTGGCTGTCGTCAAGTCCGGCGCCGGATATCTGCCGCTGGATCGCGCACATCCGCTCGAGCGCCTCGACCATGTGCTGCGCGACGCCGCACCGATCGCCGTGGTGACGAGCCGGAGCATGTCCGATCGGCTGCCCGAGACGGGCCGCGTCGTGCTGTTCGACGACGACGCCACCGAGAGTGGCGAACCGATCACGGACGCCGACCGGGTGCGTCCACTGCGTCCCGGCAACATCGCCTATGTCATCTACACCTCGGGATCGACGGGGCGGCCGAAGGGCGTGTCGATCACGCACGGCGCGGTCGCCGCCTACGTGACCGATGCGACGGCCGAAATCGGGGTGCGCGCCGGTGACGTGTGGACGTTGTTCCATTCGTTCGCATTCGACTATTCGGTCTGGGAGATCTTCGGCGCGCTGGTTACCGGCGGCCGGATCGTGGTGGTGGACGGGCCTGTCACGCGCTCACCGGACGAGATGGTCCGCCTCGCCGCGCGGGAGAAGGTGACCGTTCTCAGTCAGACACCGTCGGCGTTCCATCAGTTCGCGGCCGCGCGACAGCGCTATGTGGACGCCGGGCAACCCGATGGTGAGCTCGCGCTGCGCCTCGTCGTGCTCTCGGGTGAAGCGCTGGATCCGGCGAGTCTGTCCGACTGGTACGCGCGGAATCCGGATCTGCCCGTGCTGGCCAACAGCTACGGCATCACCGAAACCACGGTTTTCGTCACCTACACCCCGTTGGCGGCCGAGTCTGCCGTGCCGGGCGCGCCCAGCATCATCGGAACGCCGCTGCCGGGCCTGCGGGTGTACGTCCTGGACGAGCGTCTGCGGCCGGTGCCGCTGGGCGCCTGGGGCGAAATCTACGTCGCCGGAGCGCAACTCGCCCGCGGTTATGTCGGCCGCCCCGGGGTGACCGCGGGACGCTTCGTCGCCGACCCGTTCGGCGCGCCGGGTGCGCGGCTGTACCGCAGCGGTGACATCGCACGCCGGAACATCAAGGGCGAGTTGGAGTATCGAGGCCGCGCCGATCGACAGGTGCAGCTGCGCGGGTTCCGGATCGAACTCGACGAGATCCGCGCCGCGCTCATCGGCCACAGTTCGGTGTCGGCGGCGGTCGTCGTGGTGCATCTGCCCGGTACCGAGGCGGCCCGGCTGCTGGCCTACGTGGTGCCGGCCTCCGGCGCGGTCTGCGCGGCCGACGAGCTGCGCACGCATGTGCGCTCGATCCTGCCGGACTACATGGTCCCGGCCCACGTCGTCGTTCTCGACGCGCTGCCGCTGACGGTCAACGGCAAGGTGGACCATCGGGCCCTGCCGGAGCCGGCCCCGGATTCGGCGGCGGCCTACGTCGCGCCGCGCACGGCCGTGGAGGAGACCATCACGGGCATCTTCGCCGAGGTCCTGGGCGTCGCCCGGGTCGGTGTGCTGGCCGACTTCTTCGAGCTGGGCGGCAACTCGCTGACGGCCACGGGAGCCGCCGTGCGCATCGCCGAATCGACCCGGTGCGAGGTGTCGGTGCGCGAGCTGTTCGAGAAGCCGACCGCGGCCCAGCTCGCCGCCCATATCGACGGTGCCCGCCGGTCCGCTCGGCCCGCGCTGCGGCCACAACCGCGCGTCGACCACATCCCGCTGGCACCGGCGCAGACCCGGATCTGGCTGATCAATCAGATCGAGCCCGAATCGGGGGCGTACAACATTCCGCTGGTGCTGCGGCTGTCCGGACGTCTCGACACTGCCGCCCTGCGCGCGGGCCTCGCCGATGTGATCGAACGGCACGAATCCTTGCGCACGATGTATCCGGCCGTGAACGGCCGAGGCACACAGGTGATTCTGCCGCCCGAGGATGTGGTCGCGGAGTTGGATGTGACACCGCGGCGCATCGGCGCCGACGAACTCGACCACCGGATCGGTGAGCTGGTGTCGACCGGAACCGATGTGCGTCACCGGCCGCCGATCCGGGTGGCACTGTTGGCCACCGGCGATCACGGGCACGTCCTGGTGGTCGTGCTGCACCACATCTGCTGCGACGGATCGTCGCTGCCGCCACTCGCGGCCGATTTCGCCACCGCCTACCGCGCGCGGGCGCAGGGGCACGCCCCCGGCTGGCAGCCACTGCCGGTGCAATACGCCGATTACAGCATCCGGCAGCACATGTTACTGGGCGACGACACCGATCCGGAGTCGCTCGCCTCTCGCCAATTGCACTACTGGACAGCGCAATTGGCGGATATGGCGCGGCCGCTGGAACTCCCGGTCGACCGCCGGCGCCCGGACCGCCGGTCCCTGCTCGCCGATGTCGTCGACACCGCGATCACCGCCGAGACCTACGCCGGGATCGAGCAACTGGCGCGCACGGCGAAGGTCACCACCTTCATGGTCGTGCACGCCGCGCTGGCCGTGCTGCTGGCCCGGCTGTCGGGTTCGGCGGATATCACCGTCGGCACGCCGGTCGCGGGCCGCGGCGAACGCGTGCTGGAGCCGTTGATCGGCATGTTCGTCAATACCGTCCCGTTGCGGACGGGAGTACGTGACGACGAAACGTTCGCGGAGTTCCTCGCGCGGGTCGAGGACATCGACGTCGGCGCGCTCGCCCACAGCGACCTGCCCTACGAACGGGTCGCCGAAGCGGTCGAGCCCATGACGGCGGCGGCGCAGGACCCGCTGTGCCGGGTATATCTGGCATTCGACAATATGGAGCGCCCGACCCTCGAATTGGCGGGCGTCACCGCCGAGGTCCTGGATCCGGGACCGCAGCCGGCGAAGGTCGATCTGATCGTCACCGTCGCCGAGAACGCCCGGGCTGCAGGCGATCTCCCGATGCGGATCAACT
The DNA here is from genome assembly GCF_001613505.1 of Nocardia mikamii NBRC 108933. Lineage (GTDB taxonomy): Bacteria > Actinomycetota > Actinomycetes > Mycobacteriales > Mycobacteriaceae > Nocardia > Nocardia mikamii. Next base: position 356,032 of record NZ_BDCM01000012.1, on the reverse strand, counting down.
ACGCGGCCGACCTGTTCGACCGAGGCACGGTCGAGGAGTTCGCCGCACGCCTGCATCGGATTCTCGAATCGGTCGTGCGAGATCCCGGGCAGCGGGTCGGCGCGGTCGATGTGCTGTCGGCCGGCGAGCGCGCCGCGCTGGTGCCCGCATCCGGTGGCGGTGCCGACGCGCCCCTCGTGCTGGCCGAGCTGCTGACGGTCCGGGATCCGGAGGCGGTGGCAATCGTATCGGGCGGGCACACCCTGACCTACGGGGAGTTGGACGCCCGATCGAACCAGCTGGCGCGAGTGCTGATCGAGTACGGGATCGGAGCCGACGACCGGGTCGCGCTGATGCTCTCGCGGTCGGTGGAACTCGTGGTGGGAATGTGGGCGGTGGCCAAGACGGGGGCGGCCTTCGTTCCCGTGGATCCGCGCAATCCGGCCGAGCGGGTGGCGGTGATGCTCGCGAACGTCCGGGTCGCGGTCGCCGTGATCGCGACGCGGGATCTGGTGCCGCACACCACCGAGCGGGTGGTTCTCGACGAGCCGCGCACCGAGGCCCGCATCACGTGCCGCTCCGCGTCCCCGGTGACCGACCGCGACCGGATTCGCCCGTGCCGGGTGTCGAATACGGCGTACGTGGTCTACACGTCGGGTTCGACCGGCGAGCCGAAGGGCGTCGCCGTGACGCACGCGGGTGTGGCGAATTTCGCTGCCGAACAACGGGAACGGTATCGGATCGGCGATTCCGCGCGAGTGCTGCAGGTGGCGGCTCCGGGCTTCGACGCGCTGGTGCTGGAACTGCTGATGGCACACCCGCACGGTGCGGCGCTCGTGGTCTCCCCGCCGGAGGTCTTCGCCGGTGAACCGCTGACGGAATTGATTCGCAGGCAACGGATCTCACATGCGTTTCTCACGCCCAGCGTGCTGGCGACGATGTCGCCCGCCGACATCGGGTCGTTGCGAGTGCTGGTGGCCGGTGGGGAGGCGGTCTCGGCCGACACCGTCGCGGTGTGGGGTCCCGGCCGCCGGTTGCACAACGGCTACGGACCGACCGAGACCACGATCATGGTGGCGATCAGCGATCCGCTCGGACCCGGCGACCGGGTGACGATCGGCGGTCCGATCCGCGGTGTGCGGGCGCTGGTTCTGGACGAGCGGCTACGGCCGGTGCCGGTCGGGGTGACAGGACAGCTGTACATCTCCGGCATCCATCTCGCCCGCGGATATCTCGATCGGCCCGCGGACACGGCGGCGGCGTTCGTCGCCGAGCCGTTCGGCGCGGCGGGGGAGCGGATGTACCGCACCGGCGATCTGGCCCGCTGGACCCCCGAACGCACCCTCGAATACGCCGGGCGTACCGACTTCCAGGTGAAGATTCGCGGGCAGCGCATCGAACTCGGTGAGATCGAGGCCGTCCTGGCCGGTCATCCGGACGTCGCCGCCGCGGTCGCGGTGAGCGTCGCGACCGAGGGTGGAATGCGGCTCGCCGCCTATCTCGCGTCCGTCGACGACGTCGTCGACGTGGCCGCCGTAACGTCCTATGCCGCGCGCCACCTGCCCGCGCATATGGTTCCCGAGTCCGTGACGGTACTCGACGCCCTCCCGCTGACCTCGGTGGGCAAGGTCGACCGCGCCGCCTTACCCGATCCGGTATTCGACAGTGCGCGAGCAGCTTTCGTCTCGCCGCGCGATGCGGCCGAACAACTCGTCGCCGATGTGTGCGGCGCCGTGCTGGGTATCGACCGGGTCGGCGCCGCGGACGACTTCTTCGCCCTCGGCGGCAACTCGCTGTCGGCGACGCGGCTGGTCGCGCGGCTGAGTGCCGCGTTCGGTGTCGAGGTGTCGTTGCGCACCGTCTTCGACGCGCCGACGGTCGCGGCGCTCGCCGCGGCGCTGCGCACCATCGACACACCCGGGCGGGAACCGTTGCTCCCGCAACCGCGACCGGCGCGCATTCCGCTCTCGCCGGCCCAGGCCCGGATGTGGTTTCTCAACCAGTTCGACACCGACTCCGCGCTCTACAACATCGCCCTGGTGATGGGTATGTCCGGCCCCCTCGACGTGGCGGCCCTGCGCGCGACCGTCGCCGATGTGCTCGACCGGCACGAGGCGTTGCGCACCGTGCATCCCGACAGTGATACCGGGCCGCATCAGGTGATTGTGCCGGTGCGTGAGGCGCTGGCGGCGCTGGAGCCGGTGACCGTTCCCGCGGCCGATCTCGAGGCGCGCATCGCCGCGACGGCGGCCGCGGGATTCGACGTCACCCGCGACATTCCGTTCCGGATCACCCTGCTGCGCACCGCCCCCGAGCAACACACGCTGGTCCTCGTCGTCCATCACATCAGCTTCGACGGATCCTCGCTCGCGCCACTGGCCGCCGACCTGATGACCGCCTACGAGGCACGCCGCCGGCAGCAGGCACCGCGATGGGATCCGCTGCCCGTGCAGTACGCGGACTACGCACTGTGGCAAGGGAAACGGCTCGGCACCGAAGACGATCCGAGCGCTCCGGCCGCCGTGCAGGTCGACTACTGGCGCACGGCGCTGGCCGATCTGCCCGAAGTGCTGGATCTGCCCACCGATCGCCCGCGCCCGGCGCGGCAGAGCTTCCGCGGTGCGACAGTGTCCTACACCCTGCCGTCCGATCTCGGGCGTGCGCTCATCGCACTCGGCCGCTCGAGCGATGCGACGGTTTTCATGGTGCTGCACGCGGCGTACGCCGCCCTGCTGGCACGCCTGTCGGGCAGCGCGGACATCGCGGTCGGCACGCCGGTCGCCGGGCGCGGCGAACCCGGGCTCGAACACCTGATCGGCATGTTCGTCAACACGCTGGTGTTGCGCACCCGCATCGACCCCGGCGCTTGCTTCCGCCGGATTCTGGAGCAGGTCCGCGCGACCGATCTGGCCGCCTTCGACCATGCCGACATCCCGTTCGAACGTCTCGTCGAGGTGCTGAATCCGCCTCGCTCCACCGCCCATGCGCCGCTGACCCAGGTGGGTTTCGCATTCCACAACATCGACATTCCGGCGGTGCGGTTCGAAGGTTTGACCGTCGACGCCCGGACCGCCGACCCGAGCGTGGCCAAATACGATCTGCACCTCAATCTCGTCGACACCGCGCGCCGCGACGGTGAACCGGGTGGGATGGCCCTCGAATTCGGTTATGCGACAGACCTGTTCGACGAATCCACGATCCGCTCGATGATCGACCGATTCGTGCTGCTGCTGCGCGCGGTGGTCGACCGGCCCGACCGCGCGATCGGCGATATCGACCTGCTGACCGGCGAAGAGGCGCGCGAGCTGGCTGTTCGCGAAACGGGCGGGACCATGGCGCCGTCCTCGGCGACCATCGCCGAACTCTTCGCGGCCCAGGCCGCCGCGACACCGCGGGCGAGCGCCGTACTCGACGCCGAGCACGGCACGCGACTCGACTACGGCGAGTTCGCGGCCCGGGTGAACGCACTCGCGCGGACGTTGATCGACCGAGGCGTCGGCCCGGACACCGTGGTGGCCGTGGCGATGCGCCGCTCGATCGACCTGCTGACCGCCCTCTACGCGATCCATGCGGCCGGTGGGGCGTATCTGCCGCTGAATCCGGAACATCCACTCGATCGGGTGCGCGCCGTGCTCAGCGCGGCACGGCCCCGGGCGGTACTCACCCGCCGATCCGACGAGGCGAACCTGCCCGGCGACCTCCCGGTCTGGGACCTCGCCGAACTCGGCGGCCGATCGCGCGACGGCGCGCCGGTGACCGACCGCGACCGGCTCGGGCCGCTGCGACCGGAGAACCTCGCGTACGTCATCTACACCTCCGGCTCGACCGGGGTGCCGAAGGGCGTGGCGGTATCGCATGCCGCGGTGGTCAATCAGCTGCGCTGGCTGCGCGAGCACTACCGGCTCGGTGACGACGTCATGCTGTTGCGGACCCCGGTCACCTTCGACCTGTCGGTGTGGGAACTGTTCTGCGCCTTGACCTGTGGCGCCGAGTTGGTGGTCGCCGGCCCGGGTGCGGGCGCCGATCCGGAGGCGGTCGCGCGGCTGATCGCCGACCATCACATCACCACGGCCGACTTCGTGCCCTCGCTGCTCTCGGCGTTCGAGGAGGCGGCGGCCGGTCACCGCTTCCCCGACCTGCGGCGCGTGCTGTGCATCGGCGAAACGCTGCCGGCCGACACCGTCCGCCGCTTCCGGCAACTCAGCGACGCCCGCCTGGACAACCTGTACGGGCCGACCGAGGCCGCGGTCAGCGTCACCGCCTACCACGTCGACGGTATCGACGGCGGAACCGTGCCGATCGGTACGCCGGAGCCGAATGTCGTGGTCCACGTGCTGGATTCGCGTCTGCACCCGGTACCGGCGGGTGTGACCGGTGAGTTGTATCTGGGCGGGGTCCAGCTCGCCCGCGGCTATCACCGGCGCACGGACCTCACCGCCGCGACATTCGTGGCCGACCCTCTCGGCAGCGCACCCGGGTCGCGCATGTACCGCACCGGTGATCTGGTTCGCTGGGAGAAGGGCGGCGTCCTGAGCTACGTCGGGCGCGCCGACGATCAGGTCAAGATTCGCGGGCTGCGCATCGAACCGGGCGATATCGAGGCGGCACTGCTCGCGCAGGACGAGGTGAGTGCGGCGGTGGCACGCGTCTACACGGCCCGCGGCGAGCAACGCCTGATCGCCTACGTGGTCGCACCGGAAACCATGGACGCCAGGCGGATTCGGTGCCGGCTGCTGGAACGCCTGCCGGCCTATATGGTGCCGTCCGCCGTCATCCGGATCGACAGGGTGCCGCTCACGGCGAACGGGAAGATCGACTACCGGGCCCTGCCGGTCCCGGACTCGATCGGGCAGACGGAATACCGTGCACCCCAGGGGATCGTGGAACAGACCGTCGCCCAGGTCTTCACCGAACTGCTCGGCGTGCCCGTCGTGGGCGCGGACGACGACTTCTTCGATCTGGGCGGCAATTCACTCGTCGCCACGCGCGCTCTGAGCCGGATCGGCGCCACACTCGATGCGGCCGTGCCGGTACGGATGATCTTCGAAGCGCCCACCGTCGCCGAACTCGCCGAGCGCATCACCCGGCTGCGGGGCGTGCCCGCGCTGCCCGCCCCGGCACCCGGACCGCGACCGGATCGCCTGCCGTTGTCGACGGCGCAGACCCGGATGTGGTTCCTCAACCAGTACGACCCGCAGGCGCCGGGATACATTGTGCCGCTGGCGGTCCGGCTCGAAGGTGGCCTCGACGCGGACGCGCTCACGGCAGCCGTCGGCGACGTGGTCGAACGGCACGAGAGCCTGCGCACCGTGTACCCGGCGGTCGACGGCGTGCCCGCGCAGGTGGTGCTGGACGCGGCCGCCGTCGTCGCGGACTGGGATCTGACACCGCGGCGGATCGGCGAGCATGAGCTGGCCGGCCGGTTGGCCGCGCTGTCGACCACCGGATTCGACGTGGCCGAGGCGGTGCCGGTGCGGGTCGCGCTGTATCAGCTGTCGGACACCGTCCGGGTGATCGCGATCGCGGTGCACCACATCAGCTGCGACGGCTATTCGGTGGCGCCGCTGGCCGCCGATCTCGTGGCGGCGTATCGGGCACGGGCCGGTGCCCACCCGTCGGATCGTCCGCCGCTGCCGGTGCAGTTCGCCGATTACGCGCTGTGGCAGCGCGCGGTGCTCGGCTCGCCCGACGATCCCGAATCGCCGGTGGCCCGCGATATCGCCTACTGGCGAACGCGACTGGCCGGCATACCCGAGCTGGTCGAACTGCCCGCCGACCGGCCGCGACCGGTCGACCAGAGCCACCGCGGCGCACTGATCCACGCCCACATCCCGGCGGAACTGCAGAGCCGGGTGGAATCGCTGGCCCAGCGCACGCGAGCCACGACCTTCATGGTGGTGCACACGGCGCTCGCGGTCCTGCTGTCGGGCCTGTCCGGCAGCGACGACGTCACCGTCGGCGTACCGCATGCCGGCCGCGGCCACCGGGTGCTCGACGACCTGGTCGGCATGTTCGTCAACACCTTGGTGCTGCGCACGCGCGTCACGCTCGACCGGACGTTCACCGGATTGCTGGACGCGGTGCGCCGCAACGATATCGAGGCCTTCGACCACGCGACCGTGCCGTTCGAGCAACTGGTCGACGCGCTGCGTCCGGCCCGCTCGACCGCGCACTCACCGCTGTTCCAGGTGATGCTCGCCTACCAGAACATGGTGCGCGCGCGTGTGGAACTTCCGGACCTCATCGTCGAAACCATCGATCCCGGTGACAGTTCCGCGATCTACGACCTGCTCTTCATGGTGACGGAGGAGCACGGCCCCGGCGGTGAGCCGGCGGGCATGACGCTGCGGCTGACCTACGCGACCGACCTGTTCGACGCGGAATCGGCACAGCGTTTCGCGGACCGGTTCGTCCGCCTGCTCGACGCGCTCACGACCGACGCCGACGCGCCGCTCGGCGAGCTCGACCTGCTCGATGCCGACGAACGGCAGCTGGTGCTCAAACGCTGGAACGACACCGGCGACCCGATGTCGGTGGGGCGAACCCTCGTGGACGGCTTCGGCGAACAGGTGCGCCGCACCCCGCACGCTCCGGCGATCCTGCCCGCCGACGGCGACGCGCTGACCTATCGGGACTTCGCCGACCGTGTCCACCGGCTGGCCCGATGGCTGATCGCGCGCGGTGCGCGCACGGAAACCACTGTGGCCGTGGCAGTTCGACGCTCGGCCGATCTCGTGACAGCGTTGTACGCGGTGCTGAACTCGGGTGCGGCCTTCGTCCCGATCGATCCGCAGCAGCCGAGCCGGCGCATCGCCGACGTGCTGGACGCGGCACGACCGCTCCTGGTTCTCACGACCTCGGCCGACGGCGACGGCATCCCGCCTGATTATCCGCGGGTGGATCTCGATCGGCTCGATCTGTCCACGCTGTCCGGCGACGCGATCACCGATGCACATCGCCTGGCGCCACTGCGGCCGGACAACGTGGCCTACGTCCTGTTCACCTCCGGCTCCACCGGCGTGCCCAAGGGGGTGGCGCTGACCCACGCCGCCACCGCGAGTCAGCTGGCCTGGGCGCAGCGGCAGTGGCCGCACGGCGCCGGCGATACGGTCCTGTACAAGACGCCCGTCACCTTCGACATCGCGGTGTGGGAGCTGTTCTGGCCGTTGCAGACCGGTGCGCACATCGTGATCGCCGAACCCGACGGGCATCGCGACCCGGCCTATCTCGCGGACTGCATCGCGACCCGGGAAATCACGACCGTGCATTTCGTCCCGTCGATGCTCGACGTTCTTCTCGAAACCGTCGGCGACTCGGAATTGCCCTCGGTGCGAAGGGTATTCGTCGCCGGGGAGGCGCTGCCGCAAGCCACTGTCGATGCCGCGGCGCGGGTGTTCACCGCCGCGGAGGTGGTGAACTGGTACGGCCCGGCCGAAGCGGAGGTGGTGACCTCCGCGCGATGCCTGCCCGGCGCGACGATTCCCGCGACGGTCCCGATCGGGGCGCCGGTCTCCGGCATGCGGGTGTACGTGCTGGACCGGAGACTGCGTGCGGTGCCGGTCGGCGTCGTCGGCGACCTCTACGTCTCCGGTGTGCAAGTGGCGCGCGGCTACCACGGCCGCGCCGATCTGACCTGCGCGGCCTTCGTCGCGCATCCGTTCGGCGCACCGGGCGAGCGGCTGTACCGCACCGGAGATCTGGTGCGCTGGACCAGATCCGGCGAACTGGACTTCCTGGGCCGCAGCGATTTCCAGGTGAAGGTGCACGGCCAGCGCGTCGAGCCGGGGGATATCGAGGCGGCGGCGTGCGCGGTTCCGGAGGTCGCGCGCGCGGTCGCGGTCGCGACCGCGGAGCGCATCGTGGCCTATGTGACGCTCAGGCCGGGCGCGGTGATCGACGGGCGGGCGATCAGGGACCGGCTCGCTCGGCTGCTGCCGTCGTATCTGGTTCCGGGTCGCGTCGAGGTGCTCGACCGGATGCCGCTCACCGCGAACGGCAAACTCGACCGCGCCGCACTCCCGCAACCGGAGTTCGACGATCCGGCGGAATTCGTGCCGGCGCGTACCGATCACGAAGCGGCACTGGCCGATATCGTCGCCACGCTCACCGGCGGAGAGCGAGTGAGTGTCGTGGCGAACCTGTTCGAGTTCGGTGTCGACTCGCTGTCGGCCGCCCGGCTGGCCGCGCGCGCGGAGACGGCGCTCGGGATCCGGGTGGGAATCCGGGACATCTTCCAGGAGCCGACGATCGCCGGACTGGCGGCCCGTCTCGCACAGCGCACATCGTCGGCGCCGATCCCGCTCGCGCCGCGGCCACGTCCGGCCACGGTCCCGCTGGCGGCGGCACAGCGACGGCTGTGGTTCATCAACCAGTTCGATCCCGACTCGGCGGCCTACAACATCGGCTTCGCGGCGCGGTTGACCGGCGCCCTGGATCCGGGCGCCTTGCGCGCGGCGTTCGAGGACGTCGTAGGACGTCACGAACCCCTGCGCACCTTCTATCCCACGGTGGCCGGCGAACCCTGCCAGGTGGTGCGGGAAGGGGCAGCCGTCGCCGCGCAGCTGGCACCGGATGCGGAGCCGGCCGACGAGGACACGCTTCCGGAGCGGATCCGGCAGACCGTCGCGGCGGGCTTCGACGTCGCGGCCGAGGTCCCGGTGCGCGCGCGGGTGTATCGCACCGGGCCGGCGCAGCACATGCTGGTGCTGGTCGTCCATCACATCGCCGCCGACGGCTCGTCGATGGCACCGCTGGCCCGCGACATCTTCACCGCCTACGCGGCACGCGTGAAAGATGAAGCACCGCAATGGAAACCGTTGACCGTCCAGTACGCCGACTACACCCTGTGGCAGCGAGACGTGCTCGGCGCCGAGGAGGATCCGGAATCGGTGACGGCACGCCAGGCCGCTTACTGGACGGCGGCTCTGGCCGACGCGCCGGAGCTGCTGGATCTGCCGGCCGATCATCCACGGCCCGCGACCATGTCGATGACCGGTGGCAGTGTTCGATTCGGCATACCGGCGCGACTGCACCACGCGATCGTCGAGCTGGCCCACCGCGAGGGCGTCACCGTCTTCGTCGTGCTGCATTCCGCGCTGGCGCTCGTGCTGGCTCGTACCGCGCACACCGGCGACATATCGATCGGCACCCCCGTGGCAGGGCGCGGGACGGCGGCGCTGGACGATCTGGTCGGCATGTTCGTCAACACCGTCGTGCTGCGCACACCGGTCCGCGACGACGTGTCGTTCGCCGAGCTCGTCGCGCAGGTGCGCGGCATCGACCTCGAGGCGCTCGCGCACGCCGATCTGCCCTACGAGCGGCTGGTCGATCTGCTCGACCGGCCCCGGTCCACGGCCTACACGCCGCTGTATCAGGTGCTGTTCGGATTGCAGCACACCCCGGCGGACCGATTCCGGCTGCCCGACGTCGAGGTGGAACTGGTCGATCCCGGTGTCGCCCAGGCCAAGACCGATCTCACCGTCCTGCTGACCGATGACCCCGGCCGTGCCGGGGCCACCGGAATGGACGGCGAAATCATCTACGCCACCGATCTTTTCGTCGAATCCACCGCCCGCGCGCTGGCTGACCGGTTCGTTCGCGTACTCGACGCGGTGGTCCACGATCCGGCCCGGCCGGTGGGCGACATCGCGCTGCTCGACGCCGACGAGGCCGAGCGGCTGGTGCCCGCGCGGGGCGGCGCCGCACCCGCAGCGCGGCTGCTTCCGGAGCTGCTCGCCGCAGCGGTGACGACCGCTCCCGAGGCGATCGCGCTGATCGACGGCACTCGCACCCTCACCTACCGAGAGCTCGACGCGCGCGCGGAAGAGCTTGCCGCCCGGTTGTTCTCGGCAGGTGCGAAACCAGGGGTGTGCGCGGCGCTGGCCGTGCCACGCTCGGCGGACTATCACATCGCCATGTGGGCGATCGCGAAGACCGGCGCCACCTTCGTGCCGCTGGACCTGCGCTATCCGCCGGAGCGGATCGCCTATCTGCTGCGCGACTCCGGCGCCGGCCTCGGCATCACGACGACCGCCGCGCGCGCCGCGCTGCCCCGCGATGTGCGCTGGCTGATGCTCGGCGAACCCCTGTCCCTGGGCGAGGTCGCGGTGAAACGTCCACGCGCACCGCGGCTCCGGGATGCGGCCTATGTGATCTACACGTCCGGATCGACCGGGACGCCGAAGGGCGTGATGGTCACCCACGAGGGGCTCGCCGCCTTCGCGGAGGAGCAGCGCGATCGCTATCGAGTCGAGCGCGGCTCGCGCATCGTGCAGGTCGCGTCCCCGGCCTTCGATGCCGTTCTGCTCGAAGCGCTGATGGCGCACGCCGCCGGCGCGGCGCTCGTGGTGGCGCCCCCGGAGGTGGTCGGGGGCGCGGACCTGGCCGCACTGATGGCGGCGCATCGGGTGACGCATGCGTTCCTGACGCCGAGTGTGCTGGCGACGATGTCACCCGCCGAGGTCGATTCGGTGCGGGTGCTCGCGGTCGGTGGCGAGAAGGTGGCACCCGATCTGATCGCGGCGTGGGCGGCTGGGCGGCGGCTGCACCACATCTACGGCCCGACCGAGACGACGATCGTGATCACGATCAGCGATCCGGTGGGTCCGCACGAAGTCCTCACCATCGGCGGGCCGATCCGCGGCGCCGAGGCGGTGGTGCTGGACGCGCGGCTGCGCCCGGTACCGATCGGCGTGCCGGGGGAGCTGTACCTCGCCGGGGCCGCGCTGGCACGCGGATATATGAATCGCCCTGCCGTCACGGCGGCATCGTTCGCGGCGAATCCATACGGACCGCCCGGGAGCCGGATGTACCGCACCGGCGATATCGTGCGCTGGACCGAGCAGGCCACGCTGCAGTACGTCGGCCGGCTCGATTTTCAGGTCAAGATCCGAGGTCAGCGGGTCGAGCTGGGCGAGATCGATGCCGCATTGCTCGCACATCCGGCCGTCACCACCGCGGTCACCGTGACTCGCACCGGCCCCGGCGGAAGGACCGTGCTCGCCGCCTATGTCACCCTCGGTTCCACCGCGACCGCCGCACCGGGCGAGATCCTCGATCGGCTCGCGGTCGCCCTGCCCGCGCATATGGTGCCGGCGACGATCACCGTCCTGGACCGGTTGCCGCTCACCTCGACCGGCAAAGTGGATCGAAAAGCGTTGCCGGAACCGGACTTCGACGTCGGTCCCGAGGGGGCGGCGACCCTCGCCGACGAACTCGAGCGGACCGTGGCCGCCGCCTTCACCGATGTGCTGGGTGTGAGCGGCGTCGGCGCGACCACCTCCTTCTTCGCGCTGGGTGGCGATTCCATCATGTCGATCCAGCTGGCGTCGCGATTGCGGGCCGTCGGGATCGGTGTGACGGCGCGAGATATCTTCGAGCGCAAGACCGTTCGCGGATTGGCGCAGGTCGCGCAGGCGCCGGCGCGGGCGGCGCTCGAGGAACTGCCCGGCGGCGGGGTGGGCGAGGTCGCGCTCACGCCGATCGTGGCCTGGTTCGTCGAGCATCTCGGAGCGCCGGCGCGGTTCGCGCAGTCCATGCTGGTGCGGTTGCCGCGCGACGCGCGGGTCGAGGACGTGTGTGCGACCGTACGGGCGGTCGTCGAACGCCACGACGTGCTGCGCTCCCGGCTCCGGGCGGGCCGCTGGGATGTGCTGCCGCCGAGCGCATCCGAGGCCGCCGGATCGGTGTCGGTGCGCACCTTCGGCGCCGGCGAACGGCCCGGCTCGCCGGGCTTCACCGCCGTGGTGGAGGCGGCGTCGGCCGCGGCGGCCGACCGGCTCGACCCGGCGACCGGTGCCATGATGCACGTCGTCTGCCTGCTGCCCGAGCCGCGGGTGGACGCGGAGGCACGCGCACTCATCGTGATCCATCACCTGGCCGTCGACGCGGTGTCGTGGCGCATTCTGCTGCCCGACTTCGCCACCGCGTGGCAGCGGATCGTCGCCGGACGGGCCGTCGAGCCGGCCACCCCCGGCACCTCGATGCGGCGCTGGGCCGACGCGCTGGTCGAAACCGCCGCCGCGCGCGCCGAGGAGTTCCCACTGTGGCAACACCTGTGCTCCATTCCGGACCCGGTGCTCGGACGCGCGAAGGCCGATCCCGCGCTGGACACCCAGTCGACGGTGCGCCACCTGACCGTCACACTGCCGGTGGACGTGACCTCGGCGTTGCTGCGCGCGGTGCCCGCGGCCGTCCACGGCGCCGTCGACGATGCGCTGCTGGCCGCGCTGGCCATGGCGGTGCGACGCTGGCGCGAGCGCCGCGGCATCGACTGTGCGACGACGAGTGTCATGCTCGAGGGACACGGGCGCGAGGAAGGGATCGTGGAAGGGGCGGACCTTTCCCGGACGGTCGGCTGGTTCACCACTCGGTATCCGGTGGTCCTCGACCTCGACGGGACCGACTCCGCCGACGTGCCTGCCGCCGTGAAATCGGTCAAGGATCAGTTGCGTGAAATCCCCGACAAGGGAGTCGGTTACGGACTCCTGCGCTTCCTGAATCCCGCGACCGCCCAGCGATTCGCCGAGCTGCCGGAACCGCAGATCGCCTTCAACAACCTCGGGCGCACCGGTGTCGATCGCGCGGACCCTGTGGATCCGGCGTGGGTTCCGTCCGGCGAAACCTTCGATCAGCGTGCGGCGTTCGAGCCGGATATGCCGGTGGCGGCGGTGCTCACCATCGATGTGACCGTGTTCGATACGGCCGCCGGACCGCAACTGTCGGCATACGTCGGCTACGCCTCCCGGCTGCTCGACCACGACGAGGTCGCCGAACTCACCGGCGAATGGGTCGAGGCGCTCACCGCCGTCGCGGCCGCCGCCGATCGGGACTGGGGGCTCAGCCGCGCCGATGTGCCGCTCGTCGACGTCACCCGCAGCGATCTCGACGCGTTCGCCCACCGCTACGGACGCCTCGACGACGTGTGGCCGTTGGCGCCGCTGCAGGCCGGCCTGCTCTTCCATGCCGAGATCGCCGCGGGCGACCTGGACGTCTATCTGGCCCAATCCGTGCTCACCCTCTCCGGCGAGGTCGACGGCGCCCGGTTCCTGCGTGCCGCGCATGCCCTGCTCGACCGGTACCCGAATCTGCGTGCCGCATTCGCGCGTACCGCCGAAGGTGTTGCGGTGCAGGTGATTCCGGAGCGCGTCGAGGTGCCGTGGCGGCAGGTCACGCTCTCCGGCGTCGCAACCGAGACCGCGGCCCTGCTCGATGCCGAGCGGGCGTCGTTCTTCGATCCGGCGCAACCGCCGCTGCTGCGATTCGTGCTCGCCACGGTGGGGCCGGGCGATTTCCGGCTGATCCTGACCGCCCACCACCTCCTGCTCGACGGATGGTCGCTGCCGCTGCTGTGGCGGGAACTGATCGGCCTGTACGCGGTGGACGCACAACCCGAGCTGCTACCGGACGCGGCGTCCTACCGCGACTATCTGGAATGGCTGGCTCGCCGCGATCGTGCCGCGAGCGAGGCGGTGTGGCGCGACGCGCTGCGCGATGTCACCGAACCGACCCTGGTCGCCGATCCGCACGCCGATGCGGCCGCGACCATGCCGATCGATCTGCCGGTGGAGGTCGACGGTGAGATGAGCGCCGAGCTGGCGGACTTCACGCGGTCCCGCGCGGTGACGATGGCGACGATCGTCCAGTTCGCCTGGGCGGTGGTCGTGGGCAATCTGCTCGGCTCCGAGCGTGTCGTCTTCGGCAGTACGGTATCCGGCCGGCCCGCCGACCTGGCCGGGGTGGAGTCGATGATCGGACTGTTCATCAACACGATTCCGGTCGTCGCCGACGTGCGCCGCGAGGACACACTCGAGCAGGCCCTGACTCGGCTGCAGGCCGGCAACACCGGCCTGCTCGACCATCACTACCTGGAACTACCACGGATACTGTCGGCGGTCGACACGGTGACGCTGTTCGACACGCTGGTGGTGTTCGAGTCCTATCCGGTCGACAGCAGCGGACTGGGCGCCGCCGACATCGACGGCATGCGGGTGGACGCGGCGGACGGGCGCGACGCCGCGCACTACCCGATCACCGTCCAGGCCCACCACACCGACCGGCTGCACATCCGGTTGCGCTACCGGCGGGACCGGATCACCGACGCGACGGCGTCGGCGCTTGCCGACCGGCTGGCGATGGTGTTGCGAGCGATCACGAACGATCCCGGGGCGCAGCTGATGTCACTGGATCTGCTGCACCGGGCCGATCGCGCCGCCGTCGTCCCCGCCACCGGAGGCGTGGCGGTCGCGCCGCAACGCGCGGACCGGTTGCTCGCCGCCGGCATGTGGTTGAATCCCGCTGCGCCGGCGGTGATTTCGGGCCGGCAGACGATGTCCTACGCCGAACTCGACGCCCGCTCGAACCGGTTGGCGCGATCGTTGATCGAGCAGGGGATCGGTCCCGGTGAGCAGGTCGCGCTGGTGCTGCCGCGGTCGGCGGAACTCGTCGTCGGACTGTGGGCGACGGCCAAGACGGGCGCGGCGTTCCTGCCGGTCGACCCGCGCAATCCGGCCGACCGCGTTGCCCACATGCTCGCGGATTCCGCTGTGCGAGTGGCGCTCACGGTCTCGCAGGTGCGGGACCTGCTACCCGATGCGGTGTTCCCGCTGATCCTCGACGACCCGCGGACCGAGACCGCGATCGCCGCGAAGTCCGCGGCCACGATCACCGAGACGGAACGCGTGCGCACACCACGAACCGCGGACGCGGCCTACGTGATCTACACCTCGGGATCCACCGGAGTGCCGAAGGGGGTCGTGGTCACCCATGAGGGGCTGGCGAACCTCGCCGCGGTGGTGCGCGACCGCTTCGGCATCGACACCGGTTCACGGGTGCTGCACGCGGCGGGCCCGGGCTTCGACGCGATGGTCCTCGAGATACTGCTGGCCCATACCGGCGGCGCGGTGCTGGTCGTCGCGGGGCCGGACGCCTATGCCGGGGAAGACTTGACCGACGTTGTCCGGGCCCACCGGGTAACGCACGCCTTCCTCACCCCGAGCGTGCTGGCCACCCTGTCCCCGGACGGTATGGACTCGTTGCGGGTACTCGTGGCGGGCGGGGAGGCGGTGACACCGGAGCTGGTCGCGGTGTGGGCGCCGGGCCGGCGGCTGCTGAACGGGTACGGACCGACCGAGGCCACCATTTTCGCCGGCATCAGCCCGGCGCTGGCGCCGGGCGAGGTGGTGACCGTCGGCCGCCCGATCCGCGGTATGGAGGCCGTCGTGCTCGACCCGTGGCTGCGTCCGGTGCCGGTCGGGGTGGCGGGGGAGTTGTACCTGGCGGGCCCGCAACTGGCTCGCGGCTACGCGAACCGGCCCGCGGCGACCGCGACCGCGTTCGTCGCGAATCCGTTCGGCCCGGCAGGTTCTCGCCTGTACCGCACCGGCGACCTGGCCCGCTGGACACCGGAGTACGCGGTGGAATATCTCGGCCGCCGCGACTTCCAGGTCAAGATCCGCGGGCAGCGCATAGAACTCGGCGAGATCGAGGCCGTGCTGGCCGAGCACCCCGGTGTCGAGCGGGTGGCGGTGGCGGTGCGCGCCGACGAGCGCGGCACCTCGCGACTGGCCGCGTATCTGGTCGGCGACGCCGACATCGATCCGGACGAGGTCACCGCCGCCGCCCGCCGCCGTCTGCCCGCGCAGATGGTGCCAGATGTCGTGCTGCGCATCCCCGAGCTCCCGCTGACCGCGACCGGCAAACTGGACCGATCGGCGCTGCCGGCACCGGATTTCGCAGTGCGGCGACGCCGGATCGCTCCCGGCACCGACACCGAACAACGCATCGCGGACGTCTTCGGTGACGTCCTGGGCGTCGCCGACGTCGGTGCGACCGACAACTTCTTCGAACTCGGCGGCACGTCGCTGTCGGCCACCCGGGCGGTGGCCCGCGTGCGCACGGCCCTGGGTGTGCACGTCGGCATCCGGGATCTGTTCGACGCCCCGACGGTCGCCGAACTGGCCGCGCGTCTGGCCGACGCCGACCGGGCCGTCGCGGCGCGGCCGGTCGCGCGGACCCGCCCCGACCGGATCCCGCTCTCGCCCGCACAGCAACGGATGTGGTTCCTCAACCGCTTCGACACCTCGGTCGGCGCGTACAACATCCCGCTGGTGATCCGGCTGCGGGGCGACCTCGATGTCGACGCGCTGCGGCGGGCGTGCGCGCTGGTCATCGACCGGCACGAATCGCTGCGGACCCGATTCCCGATGATCGACGGAGCCCCCTGCCAGGTCGTGATCGGCGCCGACGAGGTCGCGCCCGCCCTGATCCCGATCCCGGCCGACGAACGGCAGATCCTCGAGCGAGCGGCGGCGGTGGTGTCCGCGGGCTTCGACGTCACCCGGGAGGCGCCGGTACGCGCCGAACTGTTCGCCCTCGGCGACCGTGATCACGTGCTGGTGATCGGCGTCCACCACATCTGCGCCGACGGACAGTCGATGATGCCGCTCGCCCGCGACGTCGCGCTCGCCTATGAGGCGAGCCGGCAAGGAACACAACCGAATTGGCCGCCACTGCCCCTGCAGTACGCCGACTACGCACTCTGGCAGCGCGAGATGCTCGGCGACGAGACGGACCCGGACTCACTGGTCTCCCGGCAGCTGCGATTCTGGACCGGTACCCTCGCCGGATTGCCCGAACTTCTCGAACTGCCGACCGACCGGCCCCGCCCGCCCGTGGCGTCCATGCACGGCAGCACCCTCGATTTCGAGCTGTCCGCCGAACTGCACGCCCGCATCGATGCCCTCGCCCGGGCGGCCGACGCGACGGTGTTCATGGTGTTGCATGCCGGGCTGGCGGTCCTGCTGTCGAAGCTGGCCGCGGTTGGCGATATCGCGATCGGCACCCCGGTGGCCGGCCGTGGCGACCGCGAACTCGACGATCTGATCGGCATGTTCGTCAACACCCTGGTGTTGCGGACCCGGGTAACGTCGCCGCGGGCGTTCGAGGAACTGCTCGCCGCGGTCCGGGACACGGATCTGGCGGCCTTCGCGCACGCCGACGTGCCCTTCGAAGAGATCGTGGAGGAGCTGAATCCGCGGCGCTCGACCGCGCACATGCCGCTCTACCAGGTGACCCTCGACGTGCAGGATCTCAATGCCGCCACGCTGGAGTTGGCGGGACTCACCGTCGAACCTCTCGAGGAGGTCTTCGATCAGGCACGCGCGGATCTCAACGTCAAACTCGTCCCGCGACCCGGACCCGACGGCCGGCCGGGCGGAATGGCCGGCCGGCTCACCTTCGCCACCGACCTGTACGTCGAAGAGACGATGCGGCGATTCACCCAGGCGCTCGTCCGCGTCCTCGAGCAGGCGACCGCGAATCCCGCTGTCGCCGTGGGGGATATCGATATCGTCGAGCCCGGCGAGCGCCGCCGGATACTGGCGGCCGCCGGGACCGGCGGTACCGCGGTGGCGGAACTGACCCTGTCCGAGCTGCTTTCCGCCCGCGTCGCGGCGCAGCCCGACGCGATCGCGGTGAGCGACGGTACGGCACAGCTCACCTATGCGGAACTGGATCGACGCGCGACCCGGCTCGCCGCCCGTCTAGCCGCGCACGGCGCACGACCGGAAACGCTGGTGGCGGTGGCGCTGCCGCGGTCGGTCGACCTGATCGTCGGACTGCTCGCCGTCGTGCGCGCGGGCGCGGGATACCTGCCGCTGGACACCGCGAATCCGCCGCGTCGCCTGCGTTTCGTCATCGACGACGCACGGCCCGTCGTGGTGCTGACCTCGGCCGATATGGCCGCGCAGGTGCCGAGGTGCGCGACGCCGATGGTGTCGATCGACGATGCGGAGACCGAATTCGACGCCGGTAGCGCGCGGGCGCCGGTGGCCGCGCGGCCGGACAACCTGGCCTACGTCATCTACACCTCCGGATCGACCGGCACCCCCAAGGGCGTCGCGGTCACCCACCGCGACGCCGTCACGCTGCTGACCCACGCCGCCGAACGATTCGACGTCCACCCCGGCGACGTGTGGACGATGTTCCATTCCTACGCATTCGATTTCGCGGTGTGGGAGATGTGGGGTGCGCTGCTGACCGGCGGCAGACTGGTCGTCGTCGACCACGACACCGCCCGCTCGCCCGACGCACTGGTGGAACTGGTTGCACGCGAGCGCGTCACGATCCTGAGCCAAACCCCCTCCGCCTTCTACGGTTTCGCCGACGCCGAACGCAGATATCGCGAAACCGACCGTGCCCATAGTGATCTCGCGCTCCGCTACGTCGTCTTCGGCGGCGAGGCCCTGGACGCGGCGCGATTGTCGGGATGGTTCGCCGCCCACGAGCCCGGTTCACCGCGGTTGGTCAACATGTACGGGATCACCGAAACGACGGTGCATGTGACCTTCGCCGAGGTCGGCGGCCCGGGCGCGGACCGGATCGGGGTACCGCTGCCGGGACTGCGAGCCTATGTGCTCGACGACCGGCTGCGGCCCGTGCCGATCGGGGTGCGCGGTGAAATCTGCATCGCCGGAGCGCAACTCGCGCGCGGATACCTGCGCGCACCCGCGGCGACGGCCGGCCGTTTCGTGGCGAATCCGTTCGACCCGGACGGCGCCCGGCTGTATCGCACCGGCGACCTCGGCCGCTGGCGTGAGACCGGCGCCGGGCTGGAACTGGCCTATGCGGGTCGTGGTGACGCCCAGGTTCAGCTGCGCGGATACCGGATCGAGCTGGGGGAGGTCGAGTCGGCGTTGCTGCGGCATCCGTCGGTCGCGCGGGCCGCGGCGGCCGTACATCGTCACGAGCGCGAGGTCGACCAGCTGATCGGATACGTGGTCGCCGCCGACGGACAGCGTCTCGATCCGGGGCAGGTGCGGGCGGCCGCCGCCGAGGTGCTGACGAGTTACATGGTGCCCTCGATGGTGATGGAGCTCGACGATCTGCCGCTGACGGTCAACGGCAAACTGGACCGGAAAGCCCTGCCCGCACCCGATTTCGACGCGGCCGCGCAACGGTTCGTCGCACCGCGCACCCACACCGAGAAGGTGATCGGCGAGGTATACGAGCAGATCCTGGGCGCCGCGCGCGTCGGGGCGACCGACGGCTTCTTCGATCTGGGCGGCAACTCGCTGCTGGCCACCATGGCGGTGACCGAACTGCACACGCGCGGTGTGACGATCGAATTGCCGTGGATGTTCGAGGATGCGACACCGCGGACGCTGGCCCGCCGCGCCGACGAGTACGACGGCGCGTCGGGGCTGAGGGTGCTGCTTCCGTTGCGCGCGAACGGATCCGAGCCGGCCGTGTTCGCCGTGCATCCGGCGGGGGGCCTGGCGTGGTTCTACGGCGGGCTCATCGAACATCTGCATCCGGATCGGCCGGTCTACGGCCTGCAGGATCCGCACGTCGTCGCCGGTGAACCCGCCGCCACCTCCGTCGACGAATTGGCCGACCGCTACGTGACCGAGATCCGCCGAGTGCAGCCCACGGGCCCCTACCACCTGCTGGGGTGGTCGCTCGGCGGGCAGATCGCGCACGCGATGGCGGTGCGGTTGCGCCGCGACGGCGCCCGCGTCGGCATCGTGGCGCTGCTCGACAGCGCGGCCGGCGCGCTCCCGCAACCCGTTGCCGACGAACCCGCACCCGGACGACTGATGACCGATCTGCTCGGCGGCTGGCGCGAACTGTTCGACCTGGGCGACGAACTGGTGGTGAGCACGCACGAGCAAGCGTGGGAGGTCATCCGCGAGCAGGTGATCGCGACCGGACTGTTCACCGCCGAACAGACCGATCGGGTCATGGCGAGCTTCCGCACCGCCGGCGATATCTCCACCGGCCATCGGCCCGAAGTCTTCGACGGTGACCTGCTCCTGTTCACCGCCGGACAGGATCACCCCGACCACGACGCTCTCGCCACTACCTGGCGGCCCTACGTGGGCGGCGACATCCACAACGTCGTCGTCGACGCCCGCCATCTCGAATTGAGCCATCCCCATGCGCTGGCAGTCGTCGGCCCCGTCCTCGAAAGGTTCATGGAACAATGCTGACCACTCTGCAACACGTGCGACTCGATGACGGCAGAACGGTGACCTGCACCAGCCCTGCCGAAGCCAGAATGCTGTGGGGGGAGACGACCGCGGCCGACGGGTTCTACCGGCACGCGGCCGAATTCCTCAGTCCCGGCGAGGTCGTGCTCGACATCGGCGCCAATATCGGCCTGAGCGCGATGATGTTCGCCGACACCTGCCCCGGCACCCGCGTCATCGCGGTCGAACCGGTGCCGATGACCTTCCGATGCCTGGACCGCAATATCGCGGCGCATGTTCCCGGCGGGATATCGCTGCGGACCGCGGTCGGTGCGACGCCGGGGACCCGGCCGTTCACCTGGTATCCGCGCGCGACGGCGAATTCCGGCTTCTTCGCCGATCGCGCGGCCGACGACGAAGCGACCGCCACCTATCTGCGCAACAACGGGCTGGACGACCGCGCCATCGCGGTCATCACGCAGGGGCTGCACGACGGCGTACAGCTGGAGGTCGGAGTCACCACCGTATCGGCGATCCTGGACCAGCACTGCCGAGGATGCGAGATCGGCTTGCTCAAGGTCGACGTCGAACGCGCGGAATGGGATGTGCTGCTCGGCATCACCGCCGCGGACTGGCGGCGCATCCACGTCGTCGTGGCCGAGGTCCACGATCGCGACGGCCGTCTGCGCGAGGTCTGCGACCTGCTCACGCGGCAGGGCATGTCGGCGCAGACCCGCCAGGACCCGCGTCTGGTCGGCACCGAAATGCACGAGGTCTTCGCCGTCCGGCCGCGCATCGATCGGTGAATTCTCAGCGCCCGGTCGCGCCGTCGATCAGTTCGCGGAGGATATCGGCGTGACCGGCGTGGCGGCCGGTCTCCTCGATCATGTGGGTCAGAGCCCAGCGGACGCTGGGGCCCGGGCGTCCCCGCCGCGGCAGGGGCGCGGCGGGATCGGTGCATCCGTCGAGCACCTCGTTCGCGCGTGCGACCGCGTCGCGGTAGCGGGCGACCACCTCGGCCACGTCGTCGTCCGGCGCGGCCCGGAACGTCGCCTGCCAGTCGGTCACCCTGTCGCCGAGGAACATCGAGCGTTCGACGGCCGTGAGGTGGACGAGCAGACCGAGCAGATTGGTGCCCGACGGTACCGCGGCCGCTCGGACCCGCGGCTCGGGTGCGCCCTCGACCTTCACGGCGACGCCGGTGCGCAGATAGTCGAGGAACCCGCGCAGCACCGCGAGCTCATCGGTTCCGGTCCGCGGCGGTGGGGTGTCCTTCCGGCGGGCGGCGGCAGGCATGACGGCTCCTTCGCGATCGGTGTGCGGTCGTACCCGTTCAGCCTCGCCGCCGCCGTGGTGAATCGGCACGAAATCTTGCTGTTCCGGCAAGATGGCCCCATGCGTGACGAAACGGACGAGGTACTCGGCGCGGTCGGTCCGCGGTTGCGCACGTTGCGCCGCGAGCGCGGGATCACCCTCGCCGACCTCGCGGCGAGCACCGGGGTGTCGGAAAGTACGTTGTCGCGCTTGGAGAGTGGGCAGCGGCGGGCGACGCTGGAACTGCTGCTGCCGCTGTCGCGCACCTACAACGTCCCGCTCGACGACCTGGTCGGCGCTCCGCGCACCGGCGACCCGCGCATCCACCTGAAACCGATCCGGCGATACGGCATGACGTTCGTGCCGCTGTCCCGGCGGCCCGGCGGCGTGCAGGCGTTCAAGATGATCATCCCCGCGCGACCCGAACCGCAGGAGCCGACACCGCAGACGCACGAGGGTTTCGAATGGCTCTACGTGCTCAACGGCCGGCTGCGTCTGGTGCTCGGCGACCGCGACCTGACCCTGCCGCCCGGCGAGGCGGCGGAATTCGACACATCGGTACCGCACTGGCTGGGCAGCGCCGACGGCGGCGTGGTCGAATTGCTCATCCTGTTCGGCCCCCAGGGCATGCGCGCGCACGTGCGCCCGAGTGCGCCTGCCGAGGGGGAGAGCCGATCGTGAGAGCGAACCGACGACATCGCCGACGCCGCTCACACCGCCTCCGGCCGAACAGCAGTACCGTATCGGCAACACCGCCGTACGTCACCGGACAGGATGGTCACCGTATGCTCCGTGTCGCGTCGATCGTTGTGGCTCTTGCTTTTTCGACTCTGGTCGCTGCCGCGCCGCAGGCCGAGGCCGTGGCCGGCACCCGGTGCGGCACACCGCTGTCGCCCGCGGAGATCCGGACCGTCGCCGAGCTGTCGGACACCACGACCATCGGCGCGGGGTCCACCCTCGACCGATTCGGCGAGGCGGTGGCGCGCAATCATCGGATCACCGAAATCCTTACCGCCCATCATGATCGGCGGGGCCTGTTCGACGTGGGGCTCGACGCCGTCGAGCAGGACCCGGTGCTGCCGTTGCAGCACGATCCCACCGCGTTCGTCGATCCGGAATACGCTCACGCGATCAGTTACGAACTGCTGCGCCGGTTCCTGGTGAACCTGCACGCCGAGTTCACCGACGGCACGCCGGAGCCCCACTGGGCCTGGTATTTCCAGCTGGCCGGGCAATGCGACCAGTCGCCCGCGCGGGTCGCGATGGCCGGATACAACGCGCACCTGACGGTCGACCTGGCCTATGCGGTCGCCGCGGTGGGCAGTAGACCCGAGAACGCGCCGGACTTCTTCCGCATCGTCGACGCCATCGCCCGCAGCGGCGATCTGATCGTCGATCGCACCGAGCAGGTGTACAACGCCGACCTCGGGCCGCTGTGGCGCTTCTATTTCGTCGGCGAAGGACTCGATCGCCTGTTCGGCCAGGGCGTGGCCACCGGGCCGCTGCTCGAGGTCGCCGACCTGGGCTACAACGTGGTGGTCTGGACCAATGGGCTGGCGTTGCAGAACCCCGCCACCGCCGAGGCCACGCGCGCGGAGATCACTGCGCTGTGGTCGGCCGACGATGCGGCCTTCGCCGTGCTCGCACGCCTCGGCGGCCTGTGAGCACGGCGGTCTCGGCCGGCTCCGTCAGTCGGCTCGCAGCGGGCGGCGGCCGGTGACGGTGAGCAGAATGTCCTTGGCGCACATCGTGATCGGCGTGCCCGACCCCAGCGTGACCGGTACGTCGGATGCGCGCAGTTGCCGGCCGGTCAGATCGACGCCGAAGTAGCGCAGCGACTTCGGGCTCGCCTGGTCGAGCACGAGGGCGATCCGCTCCGGCGGGGCGGGCGGCAACCCGAGGGGTTCGGTGATGTCCAGGCCGTGGATCACGTCGTGGCTCAGCGCGCCCACCGCACCACCGCCCGGCGGACGCCACGGGTGTTCGATGTTGTCGCGCAGCGACGCGAGCAGTTCCGCATCGCTCATCCGCGCGGTGTCCGCGCGCGCGGCCCGGTCGGCGTAGCGGTGGAACGAGAAGCGCGCACCGGCCAGCCCGCGCACGAACGACCACGTGGATGCGCGGTAGGGCATCGTCATATGGGCGAGCACCTCACGGACTCGCCAGCCCTCGCACAGCGAGGGCGCGGCCCACTGCTCCGGTGCCAGGCCGGCGAGCAGCTCCGCGAGGCGTCGGCGCTCGGCCACGGTGTGCTTGCGCAGGACGGTGGTGTCGGTGTCGGTCGAGGTCATGACTCCGTCGTTTCGGTCGTAGGGAGTGGTCACCTCTGCTACGAACCCGACGGCGAGAATTCATCGGTGGATACGCGGAGAATCGGCGGAAGCCCGAATTCGGCGAACCGATCACCACTGCCCAGGTAGGTCACCTGCCGCGCTATCAGCCCCGACCGCGCCTGGATCGCGAGCAGTGCGAAGGGGCGCAGCACACCGTCGGTGTCGGGGCGGTACTGACCGAATCCCACCGAACCGTTCATCCGCACCGGAATCAGCCGATCGTCGGCGCACGCGTCGCCCGCCGCGAACACCGAGACGATGAGGTCGCGCCCGCTCAGTCGCCAGGCGAACGGCGGCATACCGGATTCGGCGTCCTCGCACAGCAGCGCGGCGAGACCGTCGACATCGTGGCTCTCGAAGGCCGCGACGTAGCGGCGGACCAGGTCGCGGTCGTCCGGATCGTCGGGATCGAGCGGATCGGTGGCGGAGGGCCGGACCGCGGCCAGGGTGGTGCGCGCGCGTTGCAGCGCGCTGTTGACCGCGGCCGGGCTGACCTCGAGCATGGTCGCGGTTTCGGCGGCACTGAACGCCAGCACCTCGCGCAGGACCAGCACCGCCCGCTGGCGTGGCGGCAGATGTTGCAGTGCCGCGACGAAGGCCAACCGCACCGATTCGCGGCGGACGACCCGGTCGGCCGGGTCGAGCACCCGCGCGTCGGCGACCGGGTCGAGCCACCGGTCGGCGGGCACGACCGCATCCGGGTCGAAACCGGTGGATACCGGGCCTTCCCACACCAGCATCCGGCGGCGCGCCGAGCGCAGCATGTCCAGGCAGATATTGGTGGCGATGGCATGCACCCACGTCGAGAGCCGGCCGCGCCCGGGGTCGAAACTGTCGAACCGGGTGTAGGCGCGGATCAGCGTCTCCTGCGCCGCGTCGTCGGCATCGGCCGACGAACCGAGCAGGCGGTAGCAATAGCCGGTCAGCGGGATCCGCAGCGCTTCGAGCGCCTCGGACCCCGAAGCGCCGGACTCCGGCCCCTCGGATTCCGGCGGCGGTTCACTCGCGGACACACTCACCGTCTCATGCTCGCACCTCCGTGTCACCGCCGACAGCGGGACCGGCCGGGTAGCTTGCGGGTCATGGAGCTGCGTGCGGGCGAGGTCGTTTTTCATTACGTGGAGCACGGCACGGGCCGCCCGGTGGTGGTGCTGCACGGCGCCGGTGTCGATCACCGCGAGGCCGAGGCGTGCTTCGAACCGGTTCTCGGCGACGCCACCGGGTTGCGGCGGATCTACCCCGACCTGCCCGGTGCGGGACACACCGCCGCGCCCGCCACACTGCGCAACGCCGACGATGTGCTCGCCGCGCTGCTGTACTTCTCGGACGCGGTCACCGGCGGTGATTTCCTGCTCGTCGGCCATTCGGCGGGCGGGTACTACGCGCAGGCGATGGCCGCGCGGCGCGCCACCCGGGTGGCCGGCCTGGCGCTGGTCTGCCCGCTGTTGCCGGGAGTGCGCGACCTTCCGGCGCATCGCGTCGTGGCCGGGCCGGGCGATCTCGGCGACGACGATTTTCGCGGCTACTTCGTCGTCCGGACACCCGCCATGCTCGACCGCTACGAGCGTGTCGTCGCACCGGCCGCCGAGCTGGTCGATCGGGCCGCGGCGCGGCGCATCGGTGAGCGGTGGCAGCTGAGCCCGGACGGCGCACCGCCCTATCCGGGACCGACCACGATCGTGGCCGGGCGCCTGGATTCGACGGTCGGTTACGCGGCGGCGACCGACCTGTTCGAGCGTTGTCCGCACGCCTCGCTCGTCGTGGTCGACGAGGCCGGACACGCTCTGCCGCACGAGCAACCGGAACTGCTGCGCGCCCTGCTGGCCGAGTGGCTCACGCGCGTGGCGCGCGCCGGCGATCGATCGTGACGCTCACCTGCGCCCACGCCGGCACAGGTCGGACCAATCCGACATGTGCGTCGACATCGAATACTTCGTGGTTTGCCAACGGAACGCTGGGAGAAAGGAACGCTGTGATCAGCGGAATCATCGCGGTTGTCGGAGCTCTGGCCTCGGGTCTCGGATCGATCCTCACCGGTTTGATCGGCGTTTTGCTCTGACGAAGTCCCCCCAGACCCGGTGAACCGATCCCGGTTTCGCCGGGTCTGCGCATATCCGGGCCGCGGAGAAGTTCGGCGCGCCGAGCGCCGAACTCTTGCCCGCGGGCGCATCGGTGGGAAAAGTGACCGGCGGATCTGTTCTCTCGACGAGGAGGCGCGGCGTGCGTTTCGGCATCTTCATTCCCCAGGGCTGGCGGCTGGACCTGGTCGGCATCGAACCGGGGGCGCAATGGGGTGTGATGCGGGATCTGGCGCAGCGTGCCGACGCCGCGGAAGTCTGGGAATCGCTGTGGGTCTACGACCATTTCCACACCGTGCCGGTTCCCACCGAGGAAGCGACTCACGAGGCGTGGACGCTCATGTCGGCCTTCGCCGCCACCACGACGCGCATCCGGCTCGGGCAGATGTGCACGGCGATCAGCTACCGGAATCCGGCCTACCTCGCCAAGGTCGCCGCGACCGTGGATCTCGTATCGGGCGGCCGGGTCGAGATGGGTATCGGCGGCGGCTGGTACGAGCACGAGTGGCGCGCCTACGGGTACGGATTCCCTTCCGCGGGTGAGCGTTTGGGCCGCCTCGACGAGGGAGTGCAGATCTTCCGTCAAGCGTGGACCACCGGCACCGCCACCTTGGACGGCAAGTACTACCAGGTCGACGGCGCCCGGGTGTATCCGTTGCCGCTCCAGGAGGGCGGCATTCCGATCTGGGTCGCGGGCGGGGGCGAAAAGGTCACGCTGCGCATCGCCGCGCAATACGCGCAGTACACCAACTTCGCCGGCGATCCCGAAACCTTCACCCACAAGTCCGAGCTGCTGCGCGACCATTGCGCCGCCGTCGGAACCGATTTCGACGCGATCACCCGCAGCTCCAACTTCAACACCGTGATCGGCGCCACCGAGGCGGAGGTGCGTGAACGGCTGGACGCACTCGCCTCGCGGCTGGCCCCCGCGCTCGGGGCGGACGCCGCGCGGGACTGGGTCACCAAGCTCTACGCCGATTCCCCTGCGGTCGGCACACCGGAACAGATCATCGAAAACCTGTCCCGGGTCCGCGATCTCGGCTTGTCGTACGCGATCCACAACTTCCCCGAGTCGGCCTACGACCTGTCCGGGGTGGAGTTGTTCGAGCGCGAGGTCATTGCCGCGCTGCGATGACCCACGGCACTCAGTCGACGCGTACGTCCTCCGGCGACCAGAACGCTCGCATACCGGTGATGCGCGCGTCCTCGTCGAAGGTCATCACATCGATCGGTTCGATCGTCGTGGTGCGAGAGCCGGTCTCGGTCACCACCCGGAACCGGAACGCCGCCGCGCCGCCCGCGATCCGCAGGTCGAGCAGCTCGGTACGCATATGCGCGGAATCCAGTGCGCCGTAGAACTTTTCGATCGCGGCCCGGCCGACGTGCGGCGGCGAGCCGAACGGATCCTCCACGGTGGCGTCCTCGCTGTAACATGCCGCCACCTCGGCGGCGGTCCCCGAGCCCACCGCCTCGAGATACCGGTGCACCGTTGCTCGAATCCGTTCCGCTGAAGCCATGGGACAACGAAAACACGGATCCGCCGTGGCGCCGCCTGCCGGTCCCGCCTGCCGGGACGGAAGGGGGTGGCCCGCTGAGGCGTCCGAATGACCGTGACCGTCGAGAGAGGGAACATCGACTCGTGAACTACGAAGTACTCGTGAACTACGCAGGTGCGGCATGAGCGCCGCCGGCATCCGCGCCGACCACGCGGACGAACAGCGCTATCGGGAGCTCGCGGCATCCGCCCGTTCGCTCGTGGCCGGCGAACACGATCGGATTGCCAACGCCGCCAACCTTTCCGCGCTGGTCTATCACGGTCTTCCCGGTCTGAACTGGGTGGGATTCTATTTTTACGACGGGAAGGAACTGGTGGTCGGCCCGTTCCAGGGCCGCCCGGCCTGCGTGCGCATCGCACTGGACCGCGGTGTGTGCGGTGCGGCGGCGCGGACCCGCCGGACGCAACGCGTTGCCGACGTGCACGCGGTGCCCGACCATATCGCCTGTGATCCGGCGAGCAGGTCCGAACTGGTGGTGCCGTTGATTCACGAGGACACCGTGATCGGCGTGTTCGACCTGGACAGTCCCGAACTCGGCCGATTCGGTCCGGTCGATCAGCGTGGGCTCGAGGAGATCGCGTCGATCTATCTCGACTCGCTGATCGCGGACGACCGGGGCTGAGCGGACGACCGGCTCGAAACGAATTGTGCCGCAACCGAAACCAGGCACACTCGGCGTGTGGCCGGTCGGCTACGAGGCGGCCGGTATCGCCGGCCGGAATGCCTGCGGATTCGGCCGCCCCAATGTCCACCTGGCCGCCGCCAGTGCCTCCGCGCACGACGCTTTGAGACGTAGATGCTGGGGCCGGGGATAGCCGGCGGCGTCGACTTCTGCGCGCAGACCCACGATTCGACGCTCCAGCAGGCGTGCGTCCGCGGTCTTCAGCCCGCGCCGCGCGGATGTCAGCGCGGTCAGCACTCTGCGCTGGAGATCGTCCATACAGCACACCTCCTGTGGTGACGGGGCCCTCGGCCGGTGACGAAGTCGTTCCGAGTGCGGATTGTCGATGGGTACCCCGGTGGCGCGCCGCGAAACGGTGGCCTCGCGTACTCGGCGCAATGACGCAAACGGCTTGTACCGGACGAACATTCGGCCGGCGTGTGCCGACGGGCCGAATCCGGCGAGCCCGGACGAGGTTTGCCGTGAGGGGCAGCGGGTTACTCGAAGACTGGTCGTCATACCTCGACCCGGTTCTGCCGGTGCGGTATGCCACCTCTCACGTTGACTCGTCGCGTCGGATCGAGGTCCGTTATGCACAGTGACCCGCCCGGTCGCGCCGGTGTGTCGCCTGTCTCGGCGGCCGGAGTCGCCGCGCTGCTGCGTGCCCTGCCGGGGTCGCCGATGGCGGGGGTCACCGCGCACGGCGGAACGGTACTAGAGATCGTCGCGGCGACGACGCACCGCGCGCGCATGGTGGAGGAGGCGCAGCTGCTGCACCCCGACAGCCCCGCTCGCGAGGTGGCGGCGACTGGCGTCCCGATCGTGATCACCGATCTCGCCGGCATCTCCCGGTGGCCGGGGTGCGGCGCCGAACTGCGGTTGTGGGGAGTGCAAGCGGTGCAGTGCCAGCCGCTGTCCGACGACGACGGTGCGGTGGTCGGAGTGCTGAGCGTCTACACCCCGGCCGCGAACGTCCTCACCGAGGAACTCGCCGACGCTCTGCATCCGGTGTGCCGCTGTGCCACCGACCTGTTGCAGATCCGCCGCCGCAATCCGCCGCGGCTGCGGCGAGAGTGAGGGCGGTGCGCCGCTGCGGTGTGCGCTCCGCCACTCGAAAACCTCACCGTCAGGGATCCGCCGTCGGTGAAATCCAGGCCCTCACTAGCATCGATGTGGCGTACCCGTCGAGGAAACCGAGGACCTGCGTTGACTACCGAACAACTTGACCGCTGGAACGCCCAGGAAGCCGCCGCGGAGGCGATGATCCCCATCATCGGCACGTTGTATCGGGCGAAGGGTGTGACCGTGCTGCTGCACAGCCGGTCGCTGGTGAACCGGTCGGTGATCAGCATTCTGCGGACGCACCGGTTCGCGCGCCAGATCGAGGGCGAAGAGCTGTCGGTGGACGAGACGCTGCCGTTCCTGCGCGTCCTGGACGAACTGGACCTCGGCCCGTGCAAGATCGATCTCGGTCAGCTGGTCGTGGCCTATCGCGCCGACGATCGCGGGCTGTCGGTTCGTGAGTTCACCGAGGTCGTCCTGGCCGAGGTGATCGGCGGCAACAAGGCGCAGTCGCCGGGTCCGCGCGATGTCGTGCTGTACGGCTTCGGCCGGATCGGCCGGCTGGTGACCCGTCTGCTGATCGAGAAGGTCGGCTCCGGCAACGGACTGAACCTGCGTGCGGTGGTGGTTCGCCGCGGCGGTGACGGTGATCTGGCCAAGCGCGCGTCGCTGCTGCGCCGGGATTCGGTGCACGGGCACTTCAACGGCACCATCAAGGTCGACGCCGACAACGACACGATCATCGCCAACGGCAACGTCATCAAGTTCATCTACAGCGACGATCCGACGACGATCGACTACACCGACTACGGAATCTCCGACGCGATTCTGATCGACAACACCGGCAAATGGCGCGATCGTGACGGGCTGTCGCAGCATCTGCGTCCCGGCATCGCGAAGGTGGTCCTCACCGCGCCCGGTAAGGGCGACGTCCCGAATATCGTGCACGGCGTCAACCACCGCGATCTGGATCTGACGCAGCGGATCTTCTCGTGCGCCTCGTGCACCACCAACGCGATCGTGCCGCCGCTCAAGGCGATGGACGACGAATTCGGCATCACCCGCGGCCATGTGGAGACCGTGCACTCGTTCACCAACGACCAGAACCTGCTGGACAATTATCACAAGGCGGACCGTCGCGGCCGTTCCGCGCCGTTCAACCTGGTTCTCACCGAAACCGGCGCCGCCTCCGCCGTCGCCAAGGCGATGCCGGACTTCAAGGCCAAGATCACCGGCAACTCGATCCGCGTGCCCACCCCGGACGTGTCCGTCGCCATCCTGAACCTGCAGCTCGAGCGGGAGACGACGAAAGCGGAGGTGCTCGACTACCTGCGGCAGGTGTCGCTCGCCGGTCCGCTGAGCCGCAATCTCGACTACACCGCCGCCACCGATGTGGTGTCCAGCGATTTCATCGGCTCGCGCGCGGCCTCGATCATCGACGCCAACGCCACCATCGTCGAGGGCGACACCGCGATCCTGTACTGCTGGTACGACAACGAATTCGGGTACTCGTCCCAGGTGGTCCGGACGGTGCAGTACATCTCGGGTATCGAATACCCCACCTATCCGCAGTTCGCGGACCGGTCGCAGGATGCCGCCGATGTGCGCGCACTGGCCGGAGTCGAGGCGGGGTAGCCGGCCGCGCTCAGTGGGTGAGGACGATCTTGACGACGACCACCGTCGTCGCGACGGCGGTCAGCAGCAGTGCCGTGAGGATGGTCGAGCGGCCGGGCCGGGCGCCTTTGAGCCGTTCGATCACGAAGACGATGCCGCCGATCCGGATGAGCATGGCCACCTCGGCGACGATCTGTGCGGTACGTGGTGCGAGCCAGTCGAAGGCGGCGCACGCCAGGATGATCGACGGCAGCACCGCGGAGCTGAGAATCGGCACCGAATCGCGCAGATCCTCCCACCGCTGTCGCGGCGTGAGCGCGCGATTCTCCCGCACGGCCTGGCCGACGCCCTCGGCGAAGGCGTGCGCGACGAAGGTCGACAGCGCGGTGCCGATGACCACCAGGATCCCGACATGTTCCGCGGTGGTGGTCACCGGGATCAATGCGGCGAGAATGAGGATGTTGCCGTAGACGTAGGCACTGATCCGGCTGGCGGCATTGCCGCGGTCCAGCGGATTCCGGCGGGAGAACAGGGGACCGTGGAGCAGTGCGTTGCGGCTGCCGTCCATATGTCTCCCGTTTCTGATCGTCCGCTGCGGGGTGCGGCCTCGGGTCGGGCACGGGTGGGGCAGGTGGGCCGCCGCGAACAAACCCTAGGACATCGGTGATCACCCGGACCATCGATCGGCCGCCGCGTCGACCGCCCGATTCGGGCGCCCGCGACATCGGACGTACGGTTGTGCCCGGTGCCGGTCCAGCCGGCGGTGGGGCGCGGTCGTCTGGTTTGCTCCGGCAGAGCCGGGCATTCGGGCCCGGCGCGTGCGCGAGTACCCGGCGACAGGTGAAACGCGAGGTCAGGTATGGGGTTCGGGGACAGTGGTCCGGCGGGGGAGCCGCGCGGCGTGACTGGGGTGGCTCTGTGGGTCGGCGTGCTGTGGGGTGCGCTGGCGGCGGTGCTCACCACTCCGGTTGCCGCGGCGATGGTGGCGAGCGTCTATCGGTTTCCGATTCCGTTCGGCGAGTACGCCGTAGGACCGCACGAGGCGGTGAACGCGGCGCTGGCCGTGGTGTTCTATCTCGTGATGGGCGGCGGCATGCTGCTGGCCGCGCTCGGTGGTGCGGCGGGACTGATGATCGTGCGCGCGCACGGCCGGCGGCTGGGGCGGGCGCTGGCGCTCACCACCGCGGCGGGGTTCGGGCTGGCGGTGGTGGGCGCGTTCGCGCTGGCCCTGCTCGAGCATGTCATCGGGCCTTGGTGATCGAGCGCTTGGTGATCGCTCAGTCCGCGCTCGTCATCGGTTCGCGCAGTTCGCGTTTGAGTAGTTTTCCGCTCTGGTTGCGGGGGAGCGCCTCGGCGAAGCGAATGCTCTTGGGCACCTTGAACGGTGCGATCAGATCCTTGACGTGTGCGATCAGCGCATCGGCGGTCGTCTCGCGGCCGTCGTGCAGGACGACGACGGCGGTGACGGCCTCGATCCACTTCTCGTCCGGGATGCCGACGACCGCGACTTCGGCGACGGCGGGATGGGTGTAGAGAGCGTCCTCGACCTCGCGGGAGGCCACCAGGATGCCGCCGGTGTTGATGACGTCCTTGATCCGGTCGACGACGGTGATGTAGCCGTCGGCATCCCGCGTCACCAGGTCGCCGGAGTGGAACCATCCGTCACGGAACGCCTCTTTGGTCGCGTCCGGATTGTCCCAGTACCCGCGGCACAGCTGTGGCGAACGGTAGAGGACTTCCCCCGGCTCGCCGGGGCCGACATCGTTGCCGTCGGAGTCGACGACGCGAGTTTCCACGAAGAACACCGGCCGTCCGCACGACGACGACCGTTCGGCATGTTCCTCCGGGCGCAGCACGGTGGCGAGCGGTCCGATCTCCGATTGCCCGAAGCAGTTGTAGAAGCCCAGGCCGGGATACCGCTCTCGCAGCCGGTTCAGCACGGTCACCGGCATGATCGAGGCGCCGTACTGCGCCTTGCGCAGCGAAGACAGGTCGCGGCGGTCGAGGTCGGGATGGTTCGACAGCGGCACCCAGACGGTCGGGGCGAGGAACAGCGAACCGATCCGGTCCTGTTCGACGCGACGCAGAATCTCCGGGATGTCCGGAGTGGCCATCAGGTGCACGGTCGCGCCGACCGACAGGTAGGGCAGCATGAACACGTGCATGCCCGCCGAGTGGTACAGCGGCATGGCGACGAGCGGATTGTCGTCGGGACGCAGGTCGAGCGCGATCACCGACGAGACGTACTCGTAGACGAGCGCCTCGTGAGTCATCATGGCGCCCTTGGGTTTCGACGTCGTTCCCGAGGTGTAGAGCAGTTGGGCGAGGTCGGTCGCGGCGGCCCGGGACGAGAAATCGGCGACCTCGCCCGCCGCGTCGGCGACGGCTCGCAGCGATCCGTCGGCATCGCGCAGCGGTACGACGTACTCGACCGAGGTGAGTTCGCCGCGCACTCGGTCGAGGGTGTCGATCAGCGCGGGGTCGGCCAGGACGGCCCGCGCACCCGATTGCGCGACGAGATAACTCAGCTCCCCGCCCTTCAGGGCGTAGTTCACCGGAACGTGCACCAGGCCGGCCCGGGCGCAGGCCAGGAATCCGATCACGTACGCGTCGGAATTGGTGCCGTAGGCGGCGACCCGATCGCCCGCGGCCAGGCCGAGGTCGAGCAGATGGGTCGCCGCCCGGGTGACCGCGGTGTCGAATCCCCGGTAGGTGTAGCTCCGGCCGTCGAATGTCAGCGCGGTGCGGCCGGGAACCTTCGCCGCCGAACGGCGCAGCACCCCGTCGATGGTGTGCGTGCGGGGATCGAGACTCATACGCGAGAGATTATAGGACGTCCAACTAGTTTGGCGGGGAATTCGCGAGGCCGGCGGGCGGCCGGACTTCCCCGCCGCGCCGTCATCGTCGCTCCGGCAGGACCAGGATCTTCACGTGCTCGTCGGGTGCGCGCAGGGCGGTGAACGCGTCGGCGACCCCGTCGAGTCCCACGCGGCCGGTGATGATCGCCTCGGCGTCGATCTCCCCCGACGCCAGGCGCCGCAGCGTGATGTCGTAGGCGTCCTCGTAGGCACCGTGCCCGAAATTGACGGCGATGCGGCGGAACTGGCCCACCACCGGAACGATCGTCTCGGTGGCGAATCCCGCGGCCAGCACCTGGATGCGCGAATTGAACGGCAACCCGTGCATGAGGGTGTCGAGCATGCCCGGCCGGCCGCTGCATTCGTAGGCGATCAGCGTGCCGGCGGCGCCCGGATCGACGAGCGAATTACGCTCCGCGACAAGGGCATTCCACACCTGTATCGGATCCTGTTCGGTGGGGTCGACGGCGACGTCCGCGCCCACCGCGAGCGCCAGGGCACGGCGCTTGGGAGACGGCTCGGAAGCGACGACCACACCGGCGCCGTGCGCCTTGGCGGCGATGATCGCTCCCAGGCCGATGGCGCCGCAGCCGATCACGAGGGCCGAATCGCCGGCTCGCAGACCGGATTGCTGCACGTGCATCTCGCCGACGTGCAGCGGTTCGGCCAGCGTGGCATGCTCCAGCGACAGCCCGTCCGGTACGTGCCGGACCCAGACGCTGTCCACCACGATGTGCTCGCCGAACGCACCGTGATAGTCGTTGGAATAGCCGATGATCGTCGGGATGCCGGTGCCGGCGTCGGTGGCCAGCCCGATGCCGGCCACCCGGTCGCCGACCGCGAAATCTGTGACGCCCGAACCTGTTTCGACGATCGTCCCGGCGTATTCGTGTCCCAATACCACCGGTCGTGCGATGTCGAAGGTGGCCAGCGGATAACCGCTGTCCGCGGCGACCTGCACGAACCGCCCGGCGTCCTTGGCCATCGACAGGTCGCTGCCGCAGATACCGCAGGCGGCGACCGCGATGCGCACCTGTCCCGGGCCGGGAGCCGGTGGATCGGCAACCTCGGTGACAGTGAATTCTCCGTCGAGATATCCCACGGCACGCATCGATTCACGCTCCTGTCGCGGCGGATTCGCCGTAGTAGTCGGTGTGGGCCTTGGTGATCGCGGTGACCAGCCCCCCGATGAGGCGGTCGCGGTGATCCTCGGCGTACTGCAGGCTCGCCTCGCGGCCGAGGTTGCGCCGCCGGAAGTGCGGAATCACCTCCGAGGCGAACAGTTCGTAGCTGCGTTTGGTGTCCTCCCAGTCGGCCATGTCGACATGCAGGATCAGCAGGGTGCCGAAGCCGCCGGTCTTGTCGAGCAGCCGCTCGATCTGTGCGATCGCCTCGTCCGGTGTCCCGATGACGGCCTGGCCGAATTCGCCGAGGCTGTCGTGACGCCAGTGGTCGATGATCCCCCTTCCGGATTCGGCCCACTCGGGTCGCTGTCCGGTCTGGCGGTTCACATACGCCGCCATCGATCCGATCCGGCGCGCGACGGCGCGCTCGGCGTCGGCCCGGGTTTCGGCGAGGAACATCGGATTGACCAGCCGCCACCGCGATCGGTCCGCGCTGTGGCCGTGCTCGGCGCACACCGTGTCGTAGATTCCCCAGTTGCGGTCCAGCACATCGAAACCCGCCGGTGAGCTGGCGGCGAGCGACAGCAGTGACAGACCGTGGGTGCCGGCGAGCACCGAACCGTTGGGGGAGACGGTGGAGGCGGTGGCGATCTCGATCCCGGCCGGGTCGTAGGTGGGGAGCTGGGCGCGAGCGTCGCGCAGGGTGAACCAATCGGTGGACATGTTCACCACGTCGCCGCGCAGCAGCGCCAGGATCGCCTCGAGCGCCTCGCCCTGGCGTCGCCGCTGGTCGGAGGGGTCGATGCCCATCATGTGCGCGTCGAGCGGGATCTTGCCCGGTCCGGTGCCGAAGATCAGCCGCCCCCGGGTCTGCAGATCGAGCTGGGTGATGCGGTCGACGGTGACCAGCGGATGATGGTAGGGCAATGACACCACGCCGGTGCCGAAGCGCAGCCGATGCGTCCGTTCGGCCGCGGCCGCGATGAAAACGTCGGGCGCGGGCACGATTTCGGCACCGGTGGAATGGTGCTCACCCATCCATGCCTCGTCGAATCCGAGATGGTCGAGGTGTTCCATCAGATCGATATCGCGCCGCAACTGCAGGGCGGGGTCGGCGTTCAGTGGATGGTACGGGGCGAGGAAGGCCCCGAATCGTAAGGATTCGGACGTGTGCACGGAGTCTCCTTCGAACGGCGCGCCTGTGATCTGCTTCACCGCGCTGTGTTCTGCTTAACATGGATCAGTTGATCCAAAAGTTTCGTGTCTCGGTGACCGAGATGGCTCGAGAAACTCTGCACCGCAATACTTTCCATGTGTGTATGAGATAGGCTTCCCGGAAGATCGGATCGATCGAACCAGTACGGAGGTGATCCCGTGTCCGCTCCAGCGACCAACCGCCAGGGCAACGCGACCCGCGTCCGGCTCGTCAAGACGGCCGAGCGTCTGTTCGCCGCGCACGGGGTCGACGCGGTGTCGGTGCGCGCGGTGAACGCGGCCGCGGGCCTGGGGCCGGCCTCGGTCAACTATCACTTCGGCACCAAGGACGACCTGATCGCGGCGGTGCTGCTGGATCTCGGCGCCCCGGTGCGCGACCGCATTCGCGCCAATACCGACCGGCTCGCCGCGCGGGACGAGGCGCCGACCACCGAGGAGGTGGTGCGCGCCGTCACCGAGCCCTACCGCGATCTGCTCCTGCGGCACCGCACCCGCGGTATGCGGTGGGTCAGAATCGTCACCCAGGTCTCGGCGCGCGACCATCCCGCCCTGCGTGTGGTGGAGGAGAACCTGCGCGAGCACCTGCACGTCCAGTTGCGCCGCAGTTTTCCCGAGGCCGATCCCACTCGCCTGGAATCGCGCTGGGCCATCGCCCTCATGGGATTTC
Source organism: Nocardia mikamii NBRC 108933 (assembly GCF_001613505.1). Lineage (GTDB taxonomy): Bacteria > Actinomycetota > Actinomycetes > Mycobacteriales > Mycobacteriaceae > Nocardia > Nocardia mikamii. The sequence goes on along the minus strand of NZ_BDCM01000012.1, from coordinate 319,604 downwards.
TCCAGGCGCTCGCGCGTGCGGGGGACTGGCACGCCCACCCCGATCCCCTGCCTGCCGATGTGCTGACCGCCTTCTACGAGGATCAGGTCGTCTTCGTCTCCGGAGGCCTCGACCGCCTGCTTCGCGAGACGGACTGAACTCGCACCGATTTCGCTGGTGGAGCGTGCGGCCCCGGCTTCCGGAGGTACATTCGTGTCCGTGGCGCCTGCCGTCACGGCTCGCGTCGGGAACCGGCTGTGAGGAGGCGAGATGGTGCAGGACAAACGCACGATATTCCGGGATCTGGTGGATCGGGTGCTCGACGGCGACGGCAGAACGCCGCGGGAACAGCGGGCGCAAGCCTTCGGAAACACCGGACCGGCCCCGGTGCGTGAACTGGTCGACAAGGTGGCTACCCGGCCGACCGAGGTGACCGATGCCGACTTCGCGACGGCGCGGGCCGCGGGGTTCGGCGAGGACGAACTCGTCGAATTGGTGATCGCGGCCGCGGTCGGACAGTCCGCACGGCAGTACGACGCGGGACGCGCCGCGCTCGCCGAGGCGACCCGGGAGCGTGGCTGATGCGACCGGACGTCCTGAACCACGGCTATCGGCCCGGAACCAAACTGCTGTTCAGGGCCGTTCGCTTGTTCTCCGGTCAGCCGCTGCCCGATGCCGCGAAGCTGGTGTTCTACCGGCCCGATTTCTACGGCGCGCGAGCGAAGGAGTTCACCCACGCGGCGATGCGCGGCCCCTCCGGGTGGTCGGTCGCCGATCGGGAGCTGATGGCGGCGTACGTGTCGACGGTCAACGCCTCCGCGTTCTGCATCGGTGCGCACAGCGCGACCGCGGGACAGGCCTATGCCGACGAGGCGAAAGTTCGTGCGGTGCTCGATGATCCGGAATCCGCGCCGATCGGTGCGGGACTGCGCGAGACGCTGCTACTGCTGGGCAAGCTGTCCCGTGACGGAGAGATCACCGCCGACGACGTCCGCAAGGTGCTGTCTGCCGGGGTATCGCCGGACCAGGTCGAGGACGCCTTGGCGGTGTGCGCGGCCTTCAACACGACCAACCGGCTCGCCGATGCCTTCGGATTCGACGTGCTGAGTCCGGAGGGTTTCGGTGCGGGGGCGAAGTACCTGCTGAAGCGGGGCTATCGGTAGCGCGAGAGTGGCCCGCACATCTCTGCCCGGCGGAAATCTAGAACAAGTTCTCGCAATGGGTAGACAGTTTTGGTAAGTTGTCTACCAGGTCACGAGGGCCGTCCGCCGTGCGATCGATTCGGTTGCGACAACCCTTGTGTGACAACCGAAATCGCACTGGAATGCCAGTTCCGACCGAGGGGAAGATCATGGCCATCGTCCACCCACTGCCGACGACCGAGGGCGACCGGCGCACGCTGGCGCTGGACAGTCCGGTGGATCGCCGGCGCATCGGCGAACTCGAGGTGGACACCACCGCCGAGGTACGGAGCGCGGTCGCGCGTGCCCGTGCCGCTCAACCGGCCTGGGCCGCGCGCAGCATCGCCGAGCGCGCCGAGATCCTGCGTGCCGCCGTCGGTGTGATCGTCGCCCGGCGCGCGGAGATCGCCGAGACCATCCGCACCGAGACCGGTAAGCCCGAGGCCGAGGCGCTCGGCGTCGAGATCGTGCCCGCCTGCGACTTCCTCAACTACTGGACCGGACGTGCCCGGCGTGATCTGCGCTCACACCGGCAGCGGCTGCACGGCTATCTGAAGCCGCTCAAGAAGCTGTACATGCAGTATCAGCCGCTGGGCGTGGTCGGTGTCGTGACGCCGTGGAACGCCCCGTTCGTGCTGTCGCTCAATCCGGTGGTGCAGGCACTGGTCGCCGGCAACACCGTGGTGTTCAAACCGTCCGAGGTGACGCCGCGATCGGGTGAATGGGTGGCACGGGTACTGCATGAGGCCGGGGTGCCGGAGGATGTCGTGCAGGTACTGCACGGCGACGGCGAAACCGGTGCGGCACTGGTCGATTCGGAAATCGACAAGGTGTGCTTCACCGGCAGCGTCGGCACCGGCCGCAAGATCGCGGCCGCCTGCGCGACCCGGTTGCTGCCGTGCACCCTGGAACTGGGTGGCAAGGACGCGATGATCGTCTGCGCGGACGCCGATCTCGAGCGCGCCGCCGCCGGTGCGGTGTATCTGTCGATGTTCAACACCGGCCAGGTCTGCATGAGCGTGGAACGCATCTATGTGGTCGACAGTGTCGCGGACGAATTCATCCGGCTGGTCACCGAGAAGGCCGCGGCGGTCACCTACGGTCCCGGTGACACCGATATGGGCCCGCTGTTCTGGGATCGCCAGCGCGACATCGTGATCCGGCACATCGACGATGCGAAGGCCAAGGGCGCCGACATCGTGGTCGGCGGCGCCGCGGACACCGGTGACGGCCTGTACTTCCAGCCCACCGTCGTCGTCGGCGCGCATCACGACATGGACCTGATGACCGAGGAAACCTTCGGTCCGGTCACCGCCGTGATGCGCGTCCGTGACGAGGACGAAGCCATCCGGCTGGCCAACGACTGCAAATACGGGCTGAGCGGCTCGGTGTTCACCAAGGACGCCGCCAAGGCCCGGCGCATCGCGGCCCAGCTCACCACCGGTTCCGTCGTGCACAACGATGCGGCCGTCATCTACGGGGTGCCCGAGGCGCCTTTCGGCGGACGCAAGGACAGCGGTGTCGGCCAGGTCAACGGCCCGGGAGCGCTGCGCGGCTTCACCCACGCCCAGCCGGTCCTGATCGATCGCTGGCAGCCCAAGCAGGAAAGCATCTGGTATCCGTACTCGGAGAAGACCGTTCGCAACCTCGACGGTCTCATCCGCTACGGCTTCGGTAACAAGATCATGCGCAAACTGCTGTCCTGACGAGCGCGCTCACACCGTGCCCGGGCCGGGCAGCAGGGCGAGCAGATTGTGGACCAGCGCTCGCTCGTCGCCGGTGCGGTGCGCGGTGTAAATGGTTGTGTCGGCATCGGTTTCGGTCAGCGCGATGATGCGCGCCGAGGCCGGTGCCGTGAAGGTCGCGCTGCGCGGTGCGACCGTGATACCGAGCCCCGCGGCCACCAGATAGAGAATGATTGTCCAGTTGGTGGCCTCCTGCACGATGCGGGGCCGGCGGCCCGATCGCAGCAGGGGCGCCAGGTTCCGGTCGTGGGCCAGCGAGCCGGCGGCGCGGGGGAAGAAGACCATCGGGTGGTCGACCAGATCGGCGCCGGTGACGGTCGCGCGCGCGGCGAGCGGATGGTCGTCGGGCACCACCGCGACGAACGGCTCGGTCATGAGCGGTGTGGTGGTGGTCCCCGGCTGCGGGTCGGGATCGCGCACGATCGCGAGGTCGAGGGCGCCGTGGGCGAGTCGTTCCATCAGATGGCTGGTGAATCCCTCGACCAGGTCGACCTCGACCAACGGGTAGCGGTCGCGGAACGCGCGGACCCCGCGCAGTGGTTCGAGCGGCAGTACCGACGGCACGAAGCCCAGATAGAGCGTCCCCTGCCCGCCCTGCCCGATGCGGGACACCTCGGCCAGATCGCGCTGCGCATGCCCCAGCAGGGCCTCGGCCCGCTCACGCAGGACGACGCCGGCCGCGGTCAGAGCCACGGTGCGCGAGGTGCGATCGAACAGGCGGGCGCCGAGCAGCGTCTCGAGCCGCCGGATCTGCTGGGTCAGTGCGGGCTGGGCGATGTGGAGACGGGCGGCCGCGCGTCCGAAATGCAGTTCCTCCGCGACGGCCAGGAAATAGCGCAGGTGCCGCAGCTCTACCCCGTCCATCCGCCACCATCCATAAGTTCAAGATATCAATCGGAGCTATCGAATATTGGACGCTATGGGTTCCGGCGCGCATCCTGGTGAAGTGATTCTCGTCGAACCGATGTCCGGGGCCGCCGACGCCGCCGCCTTCAAAGAACTCAATCTGGAATGGATCACCGCTCTGTTCGGCGTCGAACCGGCCGATCTCGCGACACTGGACAACCCGCAGCGGATCGTGGCGGACGGCGGGCAGGTGCTGATCGCGCGCGACGGTGACGACCGCGTGGGGTGCGTCGCCCTCGTCGCGGAGGATCCGGGTGTTTTCGAGATCTCGAAAATGGCGGTCGCGCCGCGGACCCGGGGCCGGGGGATCGGCCGCCTGCTGCTGAACGCCGCCATCGACCACGCTCGCGCGTCCGGCGCGACCTCGCTGTTCCTGGCGAGCAACGGGCGCCTGGCCGATGCCGTGCACCTGTACGAATCGGTGGGATTCGTCCACGTGCCGCCGGAGGAACTGCGGCCGATTCCCTACGATCGTGCCGACGTCTTCATGAAATTCGATCTGGCGCACCAGGTTTCGGCCATCTGACTCTTACCGGGACGATCAGTTCATCGGCGGACGTCCCTGCGTGTCCACACCCGAGCCGTTCCAATGGAACGACACCGTCGTAGAGGTTCCGTCGGGGCAGGCGTTGCAGCTACCCGGCGTCTGGTAGGTCAGCACGACGGTGTCGTCGGTACCGGCCCGGGTGTCGACGGTGGTGAATGCCTGGGCTTTCGGCGTGGCGGTGCCGACGTAGTCGCCCTGGTGGAACAGCAGTGCGTGCTCCGGGGAACTCGCGGTGGCGGGGCGGTTTCGCGGCGAGAGCCACGCCGGCGACCACCGGCAGCCAAGCCCTCCGGAGTGGTCGCCGTGGGATGTGAGGGGCGGCGGAGCGTCGCGCGGCGACGGTCATCTGTCGAGTGTGGCGGATGGGCCCGGTGAGGTCTTTCGTTTTCCGAGCGAACGGTGACCCCAGTTTTCGTGTCAAGCAACTGGAACCTGCCGGGCGGCCCGGCACCTGCGTAGCGTTCGACGGACACGTCGCCCGGGGAACGGCGACGCCGTCGGCTTCTGCAGAACAGGAAGACATCGTGTCCGAATTGTCGCCGGTTCCGGCCTGTCTCGCCCACACGATCGCCGATCGCACATCGCTCGCGGCCGTCCCGGAGCCACGACCGCAACTCAGCGCCCGGGAAGTGGAAGTACTGCTCGCGTGGATTCTCGGCGAGACCAAAGGCGAGGTTTGTCGCACCCTGTTCATCGCGCCCGGAACGGTCAACACTCACCTCGCCCGGATCCGGGAGAAGTACCGCGCCGCGGGCAGGCCGGCGCCGACGAAGGCCGCCCTCCTGGCGCGCGCCCTGCAGGACGGGTATCTGAATCTCGACGACATCTGACGTCGCGGTGGCGAATCAGCCCGGGGCGCCGGGGTGCGGTCCGGGTGTGTCGATTTCGATCCGGCGGATGCCGGAGCCGGGATCGTTGACGACGACCGTGGCCAGAATCGCCCTGTGCGGCGGCAGAATTCGAACATAAACCGTTCCGGCGGCAGTGGTGCCCAACTCCGCGGCGACGGTGCCCAGTACCCGGCGGCGAGTGGTCGCGGGCAGGTCGTCCAGGCCGTGGTCGTCGATCAGGACGACGTCGACGCCACGCAACCGGGCCTCGCGCGCCGCCGTCGTGACCGGTTCGGCGGCGAGGACGGGGGCGCGCAGCGTATCGCGCAGATGCGCCTCGATCAGGCGGCAGTCGTCGCGGGTGCGCTCGTCGAGCGGCTGCGGTCCGGCGATGCGTTCCAGAATCGGGCGAACCATATCGTCCAGGCGCTGGATCTGGGCGCGGCGTTCGTCGAGTGCGGCGGCCGCGGCGGCTTCCGAGCCCGCCCGCCGGGTCGATTCCTCCCGCAACCGGAAGATGGCGCGCGCCGCGGGACGCAGGGTGTAGGCGAAGAAGGTCGCCATCATCAGCGGGCCCAGATTGATCGCCGAAATCGCGACGCCGTGACCGAAGCCCTGCCCGCTGCGCCACGACCATACGGCGGAGGTGGCGATCATCGACAGCAGACCGGCCCATGCGGCGCCCGTCCGCCCGCGCACGCACATGAAGGTCGCGGTCACCGTCCCGCACCCGAACGACCACAGTTGCGCGACCGAGGTCGGGGGAATCGGCAGGTTGAACAGGGTCAGCGCCGCGGTCGCCGGAATCGAGACGGCCAGGGCGGCGGTCGCGGGAAGGGGCAGCGGATCGGGCCGGATGCGCAGCAGTGCCGCGGTCGCGGCGGCGGTGACGCCGAGTCCGGTGAGCACCGGCCACAGGTGACGAGTCTGCTGTGCGGACGAAAGGCTCAGTGCCGCTTCCGAAAACAGGTAGAAGGCCGCGATCAGCCAGGCGGGCCGGGTATCCATGCCCAGGAGGGTGCGAGCGTCGCGGACGGGTCCGGTGGCCGCGCTCACCGCTCGACCGCCCGCCACGACAGGTGAATCCTGGTGCCGGCGCCCGGACGGCTCCGCACCTCGACCTCGCCGCCGGGCAGGCGGCCCACCCGTTCCACGATGCTGACGGCCAGGCCGAGGCGGTGGGAGGGGACCTTCGCCGGATCGAATCCGCGGCCGTCGTCGGTGACGACGACCTCGATCCGCCCCTCGTCGAATCGCAGGCCCACCGTGCGCGCGGCGTGCGCTCCGGCGTGAATAACGCTGTTGCGCACGGCTTCCGCGACGGCGGCGCCCAGGACCTGTATCGGCTCGGCGGGAAAGTAGCGGTCGCCGCCGTCGTCCGGGTCCTCGTGCACCGTGACCGGCAGCCGGTCGTCGACGTCGGCAACCGCGGTGCGGATGTGCGCGGCCGCCGTCGCGGCCGTAAAACCCTGTGCGCCTTCGGAACCCACGTCGTCCAGCTTGTTCAGTGCCAGTTCGGCCTGGTGACGTACCTCCGACCGCTGGGTTCCGCGCGCGGCCGCCAGCAGGGTGGACATCACCCAGTCGTGCAGCAGTGCGTTGAACCGGGCGCGTTGGACGGTGCGCGCGCTAGCCGCCGCGGCGGCGGCCGCGGCCTCGTGAGCTTCGGTCCGGGTCGCGTCCAGAATTCGTCCGGTGCGCATGGCCATCAGCCCGGCCGCGACGAAGAGCAGGCAGAAGCTGATCGCGAACATGAGGTCCGGGACGAAGCGGCCGTTGTGTCCGGGCGCCCGGCAGAAATGGTTGATGAGCTGGACCGGGATCACCGCCGCGAGCAGTACGGCCACGGTGCGGCCCGCAGGCCAGACCAGTGCCGCCGCCAATCCGGCCAAGCCGGGAATGGTGGAGATCCACGCGTCGGCGCGCAGCAGTTCGCCGTTCCACGCTACGGGCCACAGGGCGGCCGCGACCACGAAACCCAGGGCGGTGAGGGCGGCGGTCGCGCGGACCCACCGGAGGTCGGGATGAAACGAGAGCAGCCCCATCACCACCGCCGGGCCGTAGACGACGCCCACCGCGAGTACGGTCCACCAGAGGGCGAGGTCGTCGGCCTGGCTGATGATGGTCGCGGCCATCAGGAACAGATAGGCGACGTAACCGGAGGACAGGAAGCGGGCGAACAACCGGGTGATGCGGTCCTCGGCCGGGCCGACCGTGGTCCGTGCGTGACCGGCGGCCGGATCTACCGGCGTCGACGTGGTATCGGCAGCCACCCGTCCTCCAGAGCGCGTTTGAACAGTTCGGTTTTGGTGCGCGACGGCCGCCCCGCCTCCGCATATTTCTGCCGGATCCGGGCCAGGTAGGCGTTGACCGTGTCTTCGGTCAGGCCGGTGAGCCGCGCGACGCGGGCCGCCGGTTCTCCCGAGGCGTACAGGGCCAGGACATCGCGCTGGCGGGGGCTGAGCGTGACGGTGGCGAAGTCCTCGTCGGAGTCGATGGCGACCGCCCACTCCGCCGTCGGCACCTGTCGGCCGGCCGCGGCGTCGCGCACGGCGGCGGCGACCACCTCGTCGCGTTCCGACTTCCGCACCACGCCGAGAACGCCGGCCCGGGCGGCCGCGCGCACCAGGAACGGTTCGTCGCCGGAGGTGAACACCAGGGTTTCGATGCCGGCGGCCCGCAGGTGCTCGATATTGGTGGCGGGGGAGGATCCGTCGGGGAGCCGCAGGTCGAGCACGACGAGTGCCAGATCCGTTGTGATGGAAAGCAATTCGGTCACCGATGCGGCCGTGGCCGCGATGGTGACGGTGGGCTCGTCGACGAGGATCTGGCGCAGGCCGGCGATGGTGACCTGGTGATCCTCGACGACGCCGATGCGATACCGGTCCCCGGCCGCGACATTCTCCCGCACCCTGCCCCCTCCTGTGCCGACCGTGCCCGGCGGCGCCCGTCTCGGCGCGCGAATCCGGCAACGAATGATGATTGTTATTCACTCCTCCGGGGTCATTCATTACGTCCGGCCGCTCGAGCGTTCACGGACAGTTGTCCAGTTGTCGTGCGAAACGCCGACTGACGCACTCGCCGAGGCGGGGCAGACTGAGCGGTATGGGATGGCAGCGCCCCAGGTCCGAGGAAGGAGGCGTGGGTGTCGTGACGGCAGAACCGCGCCACGTGCCCACGGTGACGGTGGATTTCGACGATCTCGCCGAACTGATCCTCGCCGTGCATACCGTGGTCACCGATGTGCCGCGCCGGCTACGCCGCCGGCACGACAACGTCGTCGACATCGTCGCGGCGACGGTCAGCGATATCCGGCCCACGGACGCGGGACGCCGACATCGTCTGCTGCGCACCCCGGCAGTGGCCTTCGCGGTCACCCAGCGCGGCGAGACGATCGACGTCGTCGTCGAGCACGGCGATACCGTGGCCTGTGCCGGCTTCTTCGATCAAACGGCTTCGGCCCACACGGATTTCGCCGCCTGGCTCGCCGAGCACACCCACGATGCGCTCCGGGACCGCCACATCCACTCGATCCTGTCCTGAGCGTGGCGCCGAGGCCCCCGCCTGATCCGTTATTGCCCAACGGGTTTGCCGAACAGGTTCAGCATGAACGGGGCGATCTGCGGCAGCAGGGTGGTCCACAATTCCGGGGCGAGCAGGACCGAGCCGGCGTCTTCGGTGTGGCAGCCTGCGGGCGCGGGTGCGCCGTCGAAGCGGTCGGCGAGGAATCTGATCATCAGCGGGATGGCGAAGGTGTCGAGGGTGAGATGTTCGCTGAAATGGTCACGCAGATAACGGATGCGGGCGGTGGGGTCGGCGCAATAGGTCGCGACCAGATCGTTGACCGGCCCGACGGGGAGTAGCCAGTCGGGGTTGGCGTGCAGCATGAACATCGGCATATCGGGCACGTGGCGGCCCATCTTGATCTGGTCCATCACCGCCACGGCGCGCGGGTCGTCGAGCGGGTGCGGGATCGTGAAGAGGCTGTCGTAATCGACGAACGGCACGACCAGGGAGGTCGGGACCTGGCAGAGGTTCTGTTTGGCTGCCACGATCGCCCGGCCGGCGGGAGTGAGGTACTTGTCGAAAAGGTCTGCCAATTCCGGATATTCGCGGCTCGCACCGACAGCGCCGGCGAAGACGATGCCCGCGCCGGCGTTCGTGCTCGCCATTTTCAGCGCCGCGCCGACATCGGCGGGGATACCGCCTTCGGCGGCGCCGACGATGGTCAGCTCCGGGGCGTAGTCGCGATGCAGTTCGGCGGCGTGGCCGGTGGCGAGTGCACCGCCGGAATACCCCATCATGCCCACCCGGGTGCGGGGCCCGTCCAAGTGCATCGGCTCGAAGTTCTCGGCGGCGCGGATACCGTCGAGGGTGATCCAGCCTTCCAGCGGTCCCGCGCCGAAGGCCTGGTCGGGGCCCTCGGTATCGGTGACGACCACTGCCCATCCCATCTGCGCGGCGGCGATCGGGACCGCGAACAGGCTGCTGGTTTCGGCGGAACCGGCGAGCGGGCCGAGTGAGCCCACCTGGCTCAGATACGAAGGGCGGCAATACTGTCCGAGCGAGTCCTCGGCGAACTGATACGACAGCAGGGGGCGAGGGGCCGGGCTGTCGGCGTGCGGTCTCATCACCGTGGTGACCGCGGGAATCGCGCGGCCGCGGGTGTCGGTCGAGCGGAACGACAGCTGCCAGGCATCGATGGTGAAGGGCAGGACACCGAGGTAGGCGAGATGGACCTGCCGGGCCGCGATGATCTCGCCCGGCTGCTTACCGTCCACGATCGACTGGTCCGGGTGATAGAACTGCGGGTCGAGTTCGGGTGGCAGCGGCGGAACCGGAAAGGGCAGTGGCGGTGTCACCGGTACCGAGGGCTGCGGATCCGGGGGCGGGGCCGCCGTCGAGACCCCGGCGACCGTCAGAACGGTGGCCACGGCGAGGGCCACCACGCCCAATGCGTGCCGGCGCCGGGACGGGAGGATGCTGTGCGCGGTGACGTCGTTGTCCACCCTGTCAGCACACCGCACCGCCGGAACCCGCGGTACCGGCAATCCGACAGCGGGTGGCCGCGCCGTTTGGAAAAGTGCCCAAACGTGGTCAGGGCGCGAAGTGGTGTGCCTGCAGCCGCTGTGCGGTGAGGGCGGCAGCCACGGTCATCGCCTCGGTGGGGTTCTGCGGATCCACACCGATGAGATCCCGGATCCGGCACAGGCGGTAGTTGACGGTGTTGCGGTGGATGTCGAGGCGGCGAGCGGTGGCCAGCTGGTTCAGGCCGGTCGCCAGAAACAGCTCGAGGGTCCGGGCCAGGACGGGTCGCGTCTCGAGCGGTGCCAGCACCGCCGCCAGTCCGGGCCGGGCGGCGTCGCCGGCCGCGACGGTGTATTCGAACTGCAGATCCGCTCTGCGGCAGATGTTTTCGGCCCGTTCGAGGCAGCGACCGAGTTCGGCGAGGATCCGGGCCTCGGCGTACCCCGACGGGATGTCGGGCCGGGGCGCGGTCGCCGTGCCCACCCAGTACGCCGGTGCGGTCCGGGGCAGGCGGGTGCGCAGCCGTGCCGTCGTGTCGCGTCCGTCGTCGCCCGGTGGAAGCGGAATCAGCGCGACCCACCCCGAAATGTCCATCCGCACAAGGACTCCCGGCAGCGATTCGACGCGGTGCCGCAGATCGGCCGCCGCGTCGCCGATGTCGGGGCCCAGCCGGAAGACCGTGATCAGGTAGCGCTCGGCGAGCCGGACGGGGGCCCGCCCCGGCCAGTGCTGCGGATCACGGCCGGTGAGCAGGGCATCGGTGACCGCGCGCCGATGTTCCATGAGCTCATAGCGGGGATCGTGCGCGCGGTCGGTCGCGGCCGCCACGATGCGCTGGGTGAGCAGCCCGAGGTAGCGCATCAGCGGCGCGGCCGCCGTCAGCAGCAGTTCGCGGTCGCTCGCCGTCGCCGAGTCGAGCAGGCGATCCCAGACGAAACTCGCGCCGAGCCGGTAGCGGTCGAGGACGTCGGTGACCGCCGCGCCGTCGCGGACGCGTTCGACCGCGAGCCGCACCATATCGGCGGTGTCGTCCTCATCGGGTTCGATTCCGGTGCGCAGGTAGCGGAAGAACAGGTCGACGTTGAGTTTCACCCCGTGCGCGAAATCGGCGGCCACCAGCGATTCCGGGAGCCGTGGATACGGCGGCACCACCCCGTAGAACCCGTCCACCATCGCCACGACGCTGCGGTGCAGCTCCTCGATTCCCGGCCCCGTGGACGGTGTCACGGCAGCCCTCCGTCCCGCGCGGCGACGACATTCGCTCGATGGTATCGGTCCCGTACCGGGGTGGTAGGCGGTTCGGCGGGCGAGGCGAATCGACTCCGGCGATCCCCCGGCAGAACCACGCCCGGGTCGAACCCGCGCGGGCCGTTACCAGTACCGGACCTGCTTCCCGTCGGTGTCGGTGATGAAGACGAGCGCGTCGGCGGTGTCGAGATCCGCCCGGCGCTGCGGGATGTGGCCCAGGACCATCGGTTCGCCCGTGGCGATCGCCGCAGGTAGCGAGTCGCGCAATTCGCTTGCGGGAAACAGGGTCCGGCGTGTCGTCGCCTGCGCCAGCACGCCCTGCAAGGTGGCCGGATCGCATGCGGTGGCGCCGTCGGTCGTCACCACCGTATAGCGGTCTCCGAGAGCGAGGGCGACGAGCGCCCCGGCTCCACCCCAGCCGGGCGTTTCCTCGCCGGGGGAGTGCGCGCGCTGGAGGTGGGCGTTGTGCGCGAAGACCAGACTCGGCCCGCGGTGCCGCTCCCGCTCGACGATCGCCAGCAGATTGTCTGCCATCATCTCGGCCCGCACGCTCAGCAGAGCGGCGAGGCGATCGGCGGCCGGAGTCGCCATGGCCGCGTGGTAACGCAGCAGGCCCTGCGCGATACGCGCCTGAGCGACCACCCGGTCGTAGCCGATCGGATCGGCCGGGCGCAGGCCGGGACCCGCGCGGTGCAGCGCGCCGGCGAGGTCGTCGGCGACGACGCGCAGGGCACGGGCACGGTCGGAATTGCCGACGGAGGCGGCCGGATCGAACATGGCCGCCTCGTTCGTCCACTCGGCATCCGCACCGAGCAGGGCATCGAGGTCACGTGCCGACTCCGGCCGCAGCGCCGCGGGAAGATAGTCGGTGACCGCCGACAGCATGCAGCGCGGACTCGGCGCGGCGGAGATCTCCACCGGCGCGTCGAATCCATAGCAGTGCACGCGATCTCGCGGCGACCGACCGGTGTTGTAGGCGCGCAGCCACTCGACGAGTTCGCGGTTGCCCGGGATGGCGCCGAAGCCGTGGCTGAATCCGGTGGCGAGCACCGCGTCGATATCCGCGGTGGCGCCGCGGACGTAGTCGTCGACGCGGGTGGCGGCGAAGAGATCGATCTCCAGCGCGATCGACCGGAATCCCCGCTCCACGAGGTGGGCCAGAATGTCGTTGCGCAGCAGCGGGAATGCCGCGATTCCGTGCGTCGGCTCGCCGAGACCGAGCAGCGCCGGAGCTTCGGGGCGCGCGGCGAGCAGTTCGTCGAGCGCGCGGCCCAGGCTCACCGGGTCGCCGAGTGGGCGGCCGATGGCACGCAGGGTGGTGGCAGTGGACATGGATACCCCTTTCCGGCAGCGAATACCTTCGACACTATCGTTGAAGATTCGAGTGAAACTTCTGCGAAATCGATCTGGGAAAACACCGGAGGAAGTCTCAAACGGAGGTACACCCTGCGACCCGTCGATCTCGCCCGCGAACACGGATTGTCCCCGCAGGCGATCCGCAATTACGACGATGCGGGCATCCTGCCGCCGACCGAACGCACCGAGACCGGTTACCGGCGCTACACCCCGCGACACGCTCTGGCGCTGCGCGCCTTCCTCGCCCTTCGCGCCGGGCACGGGCATCGGCAGGCCGCGGAGATCATGCGCGCGATCCATCGCGACGACCTCGAATCCGCCTACCGGCTCATCGACGCCGCACACGTCGCACTACTGACCGAACGTGGGACTCGCACCGAAGTCGCGGCGGCCCTGAGCGGCCTGTCCGCCGCACCCGCACCGGTGCCCGGCCCGCCGCTGACCGTGGGCGAACTCGCGCGCCGGATCGGGGTGCATCCGGCGACCCTGCGCACCTGGGAAACCCACGGCATCCTGCGTCCCGATCGCGACCGCGCGACGGGGTACCGCCGCTACGGCCCGGACTGCGTGCGCGATGCCGAGATCGCCAGGCAACTGCGCCGCGGGGGCTACCTGCTACCGCAGGTGGCGCAGTTCCTGGAGTCGTTGCGCGAGGCGGGCGGCGCGGCGGCGCTGAGTGTCTTTCTCGAGGTGTGGCAGCAACGTTTGATCACCCGCAGTCGCCACCTCCTGGCCGGGGCCGCCCGGCTCGACGAGTACCTGACGCGGACGGACCCGGCCCGGTAGCCGGTTCAGGGGCGCGCGAACTCGTAATGGGTTGTGGCGGTTGGCCGATGGGTATGACAGGGACATCATCACACCGAAGGAGACAGCGTGAAACGATGGATCGTGCGTACGTTGGCGATGGCCGGTGCGGCAGCGCCGCTGGCGTTCGGCGGCGTGGCCAACGCCGACACTCCCGGGCCGGTGTACTTCTCCGCCGGGACCTTGAACTGCTCGATCGCCGACGACGGCAGCGTGGGATGTGACCTCGCCACACCGACGTGGATGTCCATCCAACTCGGCAACAACGTCTCGGTGCCGGTGCCCTTCCCGATCCGCCAGGTCGTCATCGACGTGCCGTGGGCGCCCGCGCATCCCGGGTTCGACGCCGGGACTCCGCACACCCTGCCCGGCGGCAACCCCGATATCTCGACCTACGGCCAGAGCGCCGGGTCCGGGCCGACCGCCGGCCCCGCGGTCTCCCACGCCGGATCCACGTGCGCGGTCGGCTTCCACGGCAGCTTCTCCTGTGATGCGAAGGGCCACCACTTCTTCTACTACGAGCAGATCACCGGCAGCTGAGCCGGCCGGCGGAAACCTGTCGCGCACCTCGGCGGTCCTTCGATCGATGGATCCGGACGAATTGCGCGACAGGCTTTTCCGGGCCGGTCACGTACCGTTCAATTCGGGCAGTTCGTCGCTGGCCCAGCGCGCATAGGTGTGCTCGGGGGTCACCGTGACGACGTCGGTGATCGCGAGCAGGTCGGCGGGGATCACCCGGTCGGCGAAGTGGTCGAGGCTCGGAACGACGACGGCCTCGGCGTCGAGTCGCACCACCGCGTCGATCAGCTGCTGGATCGGATCGCAGGTGCGATTGCTCAATGCCACGGTCTTACATAGGTTGTAACCCAAACGCCCTGCCAGCCAGCGTATTTGGGACTCGTCCCAATGCTGGTGCCGTCGCGACACATCTCTGCGTAGATATCCGAGGGCAAGGAAGGTCATGTCGGTCCATCCTCGAGTCGACTGCACGCGGGCGAACTCGTTGGCCAGGGAGCTTCTCTCGCAGCATCTTTCTGGCAAACTCCAGCTTAACGGTGTTTTTCGTGCCGTGACAACCAGTGGCCGGGGGACCGGCAGCCGGGTGTCCGGTCGAGTTTGCTGAGTGGGACACCGATTTGCGCAGGTAGCTGCCATTTTTATGCGGCCGGGGCCCTGCGCCGAAGATCAACGGGGACAGGCGTTCAGGGCACTTTCATCGCCGCCGTATGCCCTCTGCCCGGCCCGCGTCCGGGAACCGAACCTGGGAACCCGCTGCGCGCGAGGCATTTACCCGATCTGCGCCGAAAACACGCGTGGCCCCAGCACCACACTGTGCTGGAGCCACGCGAAGGCCGACGATATCGGCCGGTCTCGATCAGTCCCGGTCGAATGCCGGTTCCGACGTGTCCGGCTCGGCGGCCTCGCTGCCGGCGGAGAGGTCGTAGCCGAGCCGCACGTCGTGTTCGACGGCACCTCCGGCCACCTCGACCCGGGCCTCGCGCGGCGGATAGCCGCGGACCACGACGGTGTGGGTGCCCTCGGTCAGGTCGGTCACGCTGTAGCGGCCCTCGCCGTCGGTGCGGGCAGTGCCGAGTACCGCGCCGGTCTCGTCGAGAACCGTGACCAGCGCGTCGGGTACCGCCCGATCGCCGGCCCGGACCGAGCCGGTGAGCACCGCCAGCGGGAACAGCTCCACATCGTGGTGCAGTACGCCGCTGTCGGGCACGGTCAGGGTCATGGCGGCCGGGCGCAGATGGGCGGCCACCGCGACGAGCGTGTAGGTGCCGCCGACGACACCCGAGCACAGGTATCCGCCGTCGGCATCGGTGACCGCGGCGCCGACGACCTGGCCGCGCAGATCGGTGAGGGTGACGGTGGCGTCGGCAACCGCCCGGCCCGCCGCCCGGACGAATCCGGACAGCTCGCCCGAACCGTGCAACGTGACGTCGAGGCGCTGCGGCCGCCCGTCGACCGCGACGGTGACCGCGGTCGGCTGCTGTCCCCGCGCCGAGACGATCAGTACGTAGCTGCCGGGAGCCGGCGGATCGATCACGTACCCGCCCCGCGGGTCGCCGGTGGCACGCGAAACCTGATGTCCCTGCTGGTCGATCAGCGTCAGTGCCACCCCGTCGAGCGGCCGGCCGTCGGTGCGCAGCACATGTCCGCTGATCGAACGCTCCGACCGGGCGGGCGGTGCCGCGGCGGGCATCACCGCGGTGGCCGCGAGAGCGTGGCGTCCCGCGGGCACGGCCTGTCCGTTGGTGGCCGGCCGCCCGGTTTCGGCCTCGGCGTCCGCGCCCGTGACCAGGCCGGCGCCGGCCGCTTCGGCCAGTTCCTGCGCCTCGTGCTCGACGTAGTCGCCGCGGGCGAACCAGGAGGCGATCGAACCGAGCAGCATCATCACCGCGGCGGCGAGGAACACCACCACCAGGCCCGAATGGAACGGATCGGAGATCAGGTGCGGGAAGAATTCCTGGCCGGTCAGCACATCGGAATGCACGCCCGGCTTGTCCAGCGTGCCGCTCGGGCCGAGCAACTCCTTGAACGGGTTGTAGCCGAGGAAGGTCGCGAACAGGCTGCCGACCGGCGGCATATCCGCGATCTGTCCCGCGACGTCGGCGGGAACGCCCTGGTTCTTCAGTCCGGAATTCATCGCGCCGGGCAACGTGCCGGACAGGCCGACGATCATCAGCGAGAAGAAGATGCCGATCGACAGTGCCATACCGCCGTTCATCAGCGTCGCGCGCATACCGGAGGCGACACCGCGCTGCGAGGCCGGAACCGCGGACATGACCTCGGCGGTGTTCGGCGAGGTGAAGATGCCCATGCCGAGGCCGTTGAGCAGGATGATCAGCGCGAACAGCCAGTAGTTGAAGTTCACCGGGATCACGATCAGCAGGACGAAGGTGATCGCGGCGAGCAACAGGCCGCCGGTGGCGAACAACCGCCCGCCGAAGCGGTCGCTCAGATATCCGGACAGCGGTCCCGAGACCAGGAAGCCGATGGTCAGCGGCAGCATGTAGATACCGGCCCACAGCGGCGTCGATTCGAAGTCGAAGCCGTGCAGCGGCAGCCAGATGCCCTGCAGCCAGATGATGAGCATGAACTGCAGGCCGCCGCGACTGATCGAGGCCATGAGGCTCGCGAAACTGCCCAGCGCGAAGGTCCGGTTGCGGAACAGGCTCAGGTGGAACATGGGCTGGCGCGACTTCGCCTCGATGACGCAGAACAGCACGAGCAGCACGATGCCGCCGATGACGCCGGTCAGCACCCACGGGTTCCCCCAGCCGGTCTTGGAATCGCCGTAGGGCTGGATGCCGTAGGTGATACCGGCCAGCAGCGCCGTGAGGCCGAGCGCGAAGGTGACGGTGCCGGGGAGGTCGAGCGATCCGGGCGTGCGCGCGCCGTTGTCGTGCAGCGACTTGTAGGACCAGATGGTGCCGAGGATGCCGAACGGCACGCTGACCCAGAAGATGGCCTTCCAGTCCCATTCGGCGAGCAGACCGCCGATCAGCAGACCCAGGAACGAACCCGCGACCGCCGCGACCTGGTTGATGCCCAGCGCCATACCGCGCTGCCTGGCGGGGAAGGCGTCGGTGAGGATGGCCGTCGAGTTGGCCATCAGCATGGCGCCGCCGATACCTTGCGCGACGCGCCAGGCGATCAGCCATATCGCGCCGCCACCGAGATCGAACGGATCGAACGACAGCGCTATCGCGCAGACGGTGAATATGACGAAGCCGAGGTTGTAGATGCGGACGCGGCCGAACATGTCGCCGAGGCGGCCGAACATCACCACGAGCACCGCGGAGGTGAGCATGAAGCCCATCAGCATCCACAGCAGGTAGCTGACGTTGGCGGGTTCGAGCGGGTTGAGGTGGATCCCGCGGAAGATCGCCGGCAGGGAGATGATCACGATCGACGAGTTGATCGTGACCATCAACATGCCGAGGGTCGTGTTCGACAGTGCCACCCACTTGTAGTTCGGGTGGTCGTGATCTACCCGGAGCCGGCGGCCGATGGTCTGGATGTCGGAGGCGTCCAGGTCCTCGGCGGGTTGGGCGGAAGCCAAGTTCTCTCCCTCATCGACAGGAAAACGGAATGGGTCTCCAAATAATATAGTTGCGATGGCTAACTAATTGAAGAGGAGTATGTCACGTCCGAATTGTCCGGACTTGAGGTTTGATTCACCGGGCATGCAATGAGAGCGCGACGTGATCAGGGTTCTCGAACGGGGGACACAACGGCCGAAACTTCCGGCAACCGCTGGCCGGCGGGTAGCGTATCGCCGCGCAACACTGCTCTCGGATCGCCCTCGCGTGTCGTAAACCCGATGGTCACCTTTTCGAAAGGAATTGCATGCCAAAGGATTTGACGCAGTTGCAGTTGCTCACCGAACTCGAGCCGGTCGTCGCGAACCAACTCGATCGGCATCTGGCCACCGCCAGGGAATGGCACCCGCACGATTACGTGCCGTGGGACGAAGGCCGCAATTTCGCGGCACTCGGTGGCCTCGATTGGGATCCCGAACAGTCCCGCCTGTCGGAAGTGGCGAAGGTCGCCATGATGACCAATCTGCTCACCGAGGACAATCTGCCCTCCTACCACCGGACCATCAGCGAACATTTCTCCCGCGACGGCGCCTGGGGCACCTGGGTCGGGCGCTGGACGGCCGAGGAGAACCGCCATGCCATCGCCATGCGCGACTATCTGGTGGTCACTCGCGGTGTCGACCCGGTGGCGCTGGAGCAGGACCGGATGGTGCACATGACGCGCGGAGTGCACGCGCCGGATTATTTCCACGGCATGCTCGACCAGGTCGCCTACGTGACGTTCCAGGAGTTGGCCACCCGCATCAGCCACCGCGCCACCGGCCGGGTGTGCAACGACCCGATCGCCGACGCCATGCTCGCGCGGATCGCGGCCGACGAGAACCTGCACATGATCTTCTACCGGTCGCTCGCGGCGGCGGCGTTCGATCTGGCGCCGGATCAGGCGATGGAATCGGTCACCAAGATCGCGAAGAGTTTCGCGATGCCCGGCACCGGGATGCCGAACTGGCGGCGCAACGGCGTGCTGATGGTCAAGCACGGCATCTACGATCTGCGCCAGCATCTCGACGAGGTGCTGAATCCGGTGCTGCGGCATTGGAACGTCTTCGGCCGCACCGATTTCACCGAGCGGGGCGAGCGCGCCCGCCAGGAGCTCGCCGACTATCTCGACAAACTCGGGCGCGACGTCGTGCGGTTCGAGGAGCAGCGGGCGCGCATCCTGGCCCGCGAAGCCGCCAAAGCCGAGGCCCTGGACCCCGCCGGGGTGTGACCGGGCGGGAGATCAGCCGGCCATGGGTTTGCCGTGGCCCGGTATCAGCAGCCGTGGACGTCGTGCGATCAGCGATTCCGCGGTGGTGTGGGTCTGTGCCTCGTCGTGGTTGAAGACCTCGGGTAGTGCTTGGAGTCCGGTGTCGGGCAGCAGTGGATGACCGGTGACCAGTGCGTCGCCGCTGAAGAGGATGCCCTCCTCGGGCATGAGGTAGGCGGTGTGGCCGGTGGTGTGGCCCGGTGTGGGGACGGCCACGATACCGCCGGGCAGCCGGCGCAGGGTGTTCTCGTCGCAGGTGGTGGCGGTGGGAACGCTCATACGGACATGGCCGCCCAGCGCGCGCAGCGTCTGGAACACCCACCGCGGTCCCCCGGGAGTGCGGAGCTGGCGGGCCATCTCGGCGGGAGTGATCTGCTGCAGATACTCCCGGCGGGCGTGTGCGGCCTCGTCCGCTCCCGTGTAGACCGGCACACCGGTGCGTTCGACCAGGGTCGGGATGGCGCCGATGTGGTCGAGATGGGCGTGCGTGAGCAGAATCGCCGCCAGGTCGGCCGGTTCGTGACCGATCTGGCGCAGGGAATCGAGTACCGCGCCGGTATCGCGCGGATAGCCGGCATCGACGAGGACCACGCCGGAGTCGCCGGTGATCAGCGACCAGTTGACGTTCGTCCCGGCTACCACGTACACCGAATCGGCGACCTGCTCGATGGCGCTCATGCGACAGCCTCCGGACGCTCGAACCGATCGCATGACGCCGGAGGAGTCACCTGCGCCGCGAACGAGCGGGGAGGGACGAGGCCGCCGGCGCGGGCCGCGGCCCGGCCGAGGAGGGACCGGTGCTGCCGGTCGCCGAGGTTGACGTGGTTCTGCACACCGGCGATCGTGGTGCCGGTGGCCGCATCGCGCAACCCGCACCGCACTCGGCTCGACGATCCGTCGCGACGGACCGGCCGGTGGCGCGTCGGCGATCCCCGCGTGCGGCTCAGCACGCGGCGCGGGTGGGGATCGAAAGTGGTTGTCCGGGAACCACTTCGGCGGGACCGCTCGGCGTCCGCAGGGTGATCGGGCCGCCCGAGGTCAGGGTCACCGTGGTGGTCGCCGGTGCGATGTGGACGGTCAGGCGGGCGGCACCGACGGCCAGTTCGCGCACGGTCAGGCCGGCGGGGAAGCCGCTGGGCAGCATCGGATCGATGGCCGGGCCGCTGTCGGTCCAGCGCCATCCGAGGGGTGCGTAGAGCAATCCCTGCACGAATCCCGCGGCGCCGGTGACGAAGATCCACGCCGATTGTCCCTGCGCGTTGGCCCCCGACCGGTCACCGCGTGCCTCGGCCTGGAATTCGTACGGTTCGCGGGCGTAGGGCTGCACGGATCGGTCCAGGTATTCCTGGGTGCGGCAGGGGTCGTAGCGGGCGCTGAGGATCGCGCCGGCGCTGTTGCTCATATTCGGGCCGTCCGGATCGGTGCGGTCGAAGTAGTACCGCATGGTCGCGGCCGGCGAATAGCCGGGCGCCGCGTAGGTGAACGGATAGCTGAGCAGCACCGTATCGGCCTGTTTGATCGGGCCGCCGCTGTAGCCGAGATATTCGGCGGGCACCCCGGGAGCGATATCGGGGG
The DNA here is from genome assembly GCF_001613505.1 of Nocardia mikamii NBRC 108933. Lineage (GTDB taxonomy): Bacteria > Actinomycetota > Actinomycetes > Mycobacteriales > Mycobacteriaceae > Nocardia > Nocardia mikamii. Next base: position 299,044 of record NZ_BDCM01000012.1, on the reverse strand, counting down.
GCATCGCCATATGCGCTCCGATATCGGCCCAGCGCGGGTCGACGGGAAGTCCGGACAGTCCGGCCGCTCGGGCGGCGATGTCCATCGTGTTGCGCACACCGCCGTTGGTGAGGGCATTGTCGATCGAGAAGGCGACATACTCGTCGGATCCGGCGGCCGGGGCGAAATGGTAGGCGCCGTCGGGCAGTTTCGGCCCGATCCGCGCGGTCAGATAGTCGGCGATCGCGGTGATCACCGGGGCGCCGCGGGTACGTAGCCACTCGCGATCACCGGTGGCCAGGTAGTACTGCCATTGGGCCAGAGCGATCTCGTTGTGCAGATGTTCCTCGGTGAGGCCACAGCCGATCGGGGACGCACAACGCTGGGCGGGCCCGTCGTCCCACGGATACAGCGCGCCGGGCAGGCCGTAGCCGCGGGCGTTGGCCCGGGCGGCGGGCAGCGCGGCGGCACGGAAATCGACCACCGTGCGGGCCAGGTCCGGATACAGCGCCAGCAGCGTCGGGAAGATCCAGGTCTCGGCGTCCCAGAACGTCATGCCGCCGTAGTCGTCGGACGACAGGCCCGCCGGTTGGACCGACCAGCGCTCGCCCGCGCGGACGCTGGCCAGAACGGAATACAGTGCGGCGCGGATCCATCGGGCGTAGTCGGTGCGGCCCGGAATCTCGAGGGCGGGCCGCCACAGCCGGTCCCACTGCGCGGCGTGGGCGGAATGCGCGGCGTCGAAGCCCTGGGCGCGACCCGATTCGGCCGCGGCGGTGGCGGCGGCCAGGGGATCGGGCCCGTAGTCGGTGGAGGAGATGCCGGTGTACGCGGTGAAGGTGTAGCTGTCGTTCCCGGTGGCGGGCAGAACGTATCGGAGGCCGTCGCCTCCGGGCAGTGCGGTGCCGGCGGCCTGTGGCGGAGAGTCGACGGACGACACCACGAACGCGGTGTCGGCGGTCCCGTCCGCGCGGACTCCCGCCACCGTGCGTCCGGTGCTCGGATCGGCCGTCGCCGTCACCGGGACGACCCGCCGCGCCGCCGCGCCGTCGATCCGGTCGACGACCGCGACCTCACCGGGGCGATCGGGTGTGACGGTCAGTTTCTGCACCGCGAGGTCCGGCCGGTCGCGGGAGACGAAGGTGTCGTAGCGAAGCCGCAGCCGGTGCTGCGGGTCCGGTGTCCAGTCGGCCCGGGTGGTGACCGTCGCGGTGCGGTAGTCCAGCGTCTGCCGGTATTCGTGCACCGTCGCCGGATCCACGTCCGCGTCGTATCGGTGACCGCCGATCTCGACGGTGAGCCCCGACCACGCGGGCAGCGCGGCGATCACCTGGGTGTACTGCGGTGACCGGAGGTACTCCGGCGTCGGCGCGGCCTGCGCGTAGAAGCCCGCCAGATATGTTCCGGTGTAACGGGATTGCTGCAGCGGGAACGAGGTGCGCACCGCATCGCCGTAGTCGTGGTACCCACCGCCGCTGGGGGGCAGTACGGTTCCGATCCGGCCGTTGCCCAGATAGGGCGCGGCGTGGAAATCGCCGGGGGCGAACGATTCCGACGTCGCGGACCACAGTTCGTCCGCCGGGGTCGCGGTCGCCACCGGCGGCGGTGCGGCGACCACACCGAGGACGACGATCACAACCGGCCACAGGCGCCGACGCCGCGCATCGGGCGTCCTTCGGATCGGGCTCACCCCGACGATCGTCGGAACATGCCGCCGCGTGGTCAACCCGACACGCTCGGTGCCGCGATATCGGGACGCGAATATCGCCCGGCGCCTCAGTTTTCGGAGAAGTCGATCCCGTTACCGGAGAAGTCGATCTGGGCGGCCGCATTGCCGACCGCGGTCACCATGCCGGTGCCGATCGGCCCGCGCGAATCGAAAAGGGTTGCGGTGCCGACGGATACACCGTTGCCGGTGAGATGGGTTTCGGCTCGCAGCCCGATCCGGTCACCGACCGGCAAGCGGTCGAGTGCGACGGTGAGATCGGCGTTGATATATCCGATGCCCTGCGATCCCCAGTTGGTCACCAGGCTCGTCGACTCGGCGGCGACCACGGCCTGCACGAACGCGCTGCGCTCCTCGCCCTCGACCGCGCCCAGCGGGACCGCCCACAGGCTCTTGCGGCCGGAGTTCTGATGGTCGCCCATCGAGGTCGACCAGTCGTTGTCGCTGCGGTACCACCAGTCCACTCCGGCGTCGGTGGGTGGATCGAACGGATGCTCGGAATGCCACTCCTCGCCCGGAGGAGCGTCGGTGGCGCGCAACTGGACGAGCCGCGCCTCGGCGACCTCGACCTCACCCTGGCGGACCGTGGCCGAGGCGATGTGGATCCGGCGACCGGCGCGGATCACCTCGGTGTGCACCTCGAGGGGCTGTCCCTTCGCTGCCTTGAACAGATCGATGGTGAACCGAGCCGGGACGAAACCGGGCAGCCCGTGTTCCCGTTCGAGGGTGCGCGCGGCGGCCGCGCAGACGGCGGGGCCGCTGAGCATGTCCGCACCCCAGCGGCCGTACGCCCACTTGCGGGGCAGGTACCGACCGTCGTCGTCGACGGTGAACATGGCAGGCATATCGGTCATCAGCCCATAGTGTCCTATCGCTTCCGGCGGCCCGCGGCCGACTCACTTGGTGGGCAGGGCGTTCTGTAACCCGCCGACGTCGGTGATCTTCCAGTCCGCGTTGCGGTCGATGGTGAGCGAGTAGGTCACGGTGGTGCGGCCGCCGTCGGGTGTCTGCGCGCTGGTCGACGTCACGTCCAGATAGGCGTTGACCTTGTAGATGCCGTCGGATTCGGAGGTCACCGCGGCGGACAGTGGCGTCGCCTTCGAGGTCCACTGCAGCGGCAGCAGGATCTGCTCGAGTTGCGGGGCGGTCGCGTCGAACTTCGCCGCCAGCTGGGTCGTGGTGCCGGCCTTCAACCGCTCGATCCAGCTCTTCACATCGTGGTAGTCGATGGTCGAGGCGCCGACGGCGTACTTCGAGGCGATGTCCGCGGCGTGCCGGTCGTCGGCGGCCGCGGTATCGCGATCGGACAGGGTGGAGCGCGCCGAGAAGTACAGATGTCCGAACACGACGCTCACCGCCAGCAAGGCGACGATCAGCGCGGTGGTCAATACGGTGGAGAGCCGGACGGCGATCGTCAGCGCGGCTCGTCGCTCACCGGTTCGCTCGGAAACCGTTGTGGCATCGGTATTTTCGTGCTTGCCCGCCTCCGCGGCGGCCGGGGTGTCCTTCTCGTCTACTGCTGTGCTCATCGGTTGGTTCCTCCTGCCGGTCGGGCTGGGTGGTACTCGGCTATTTGACGGCGATCCGGAAATGCAGCGTCCCGTCGGGATCGACGCCCTGCAGTGCCTGGCTGATCAACGCGCTGACGTCGATAGGGGGCGAGGAGTGGACGGCCTCGGTGAGCACCGGCTGCAAGGCGGGGCCCAGTGGTGCGACGGCCGGTCCGATCTTGTTCAGCAGCTCGGTCAATTGCCCGAGAAACGGGACCAGCCCGTCGCCGGTGTAGTAGTTGTCGACGGGTTGTTTGTTCGACAGCACGGACCCGCCCTCGACGATCGCGATCAGCATGGTGCCGAATCGGCCGAGTTGCGGTCCGGCGGTTTCCAGGGAGGGGCCCAGCCAGTCCATATTGCCGCCGACGGCCTGCATATCGGCGAACAGCTGCCGGATGGCGTCGGTGCGGCTCAGCAGGGTGGCCGCCAGCAGGTCGGACGAGTGCTGCAGGGTGCGCATCGCCTGATCGGTACCCGTCAGCGCGGTGTCGAAGGTGTCGACCAGTCGCGCCACCGTCTCCGGATGGATCTGCTCGAGCAGCGCCACCGCCCGGGTCGACAGCGCCGTGATGTTCATCGGCAGATGCACCCGCTCGGTCGAGATCGTCTGCCCGTCACGCAGATACGGCCCACTCGGGCTCGTCGAGGCGAATTCGATATACGGTTCGCCGAGCGCCGACAGCTGTTCGATGTGGATGTCGCTGGCGGCCGGGATGTGGTACTCGTCGTCGATCCGCAGCCGGACGAGCACGCCGGAGGCCTGTTTGCGCACCGTCTCCGCCTTGCCGACCGCGACCCCGTCGAACAGCACCGGCGAATTCGGGCCCAGCCCACCGGATTCGGCGAGCCGGAGATCGGCGGTGAAGGTGGACTTGCGCGGATCGAGGTGCAGCACACCCACCGTCATGTAGACGATGCCGAAGACGAGGACGGCGGCGATCGCCGTGAGCGAGACGATCGATCGAATTCTCATCGCACCGCTCCGATCATCCGCAGCGTGTCGACGATGCGGGTGGTCTGTTCCTCGGGGCTCGCGCCGGAGGCCGGAGACGGCGATACCGTGACGCCGACCAGGTCGATCTTCGGGCCGCGCTCGGCGAACGGAATGATCCGGGACTGCAGCAGATCCGTCAGTCTCGCCATATTCGACGGGGAGCCGGTGTCGAGCGGCGCACTGCCGAACAGCATCGGCACCACCGCGCGGGCGGCGGCCGTGGTCGAATCCAGCACCGGCCCCAGCCAGGTCGTCGACGGCGCGAACGGGCCGAGGGCGGTGAGGACGAAGACCACGCCGATTTCGGCGCGGATCACATCGGTGGTGTGCTGCACGCCGTCCGGGGTGAGCAGGGGATCCCACGTCGAGGTGTGATCGAGCAGGCCCTCGTCGACCGTGGCCTGAATGCCGCTGACCAGCTGGTGAATCGAATCAGTATGTGAGGCAAGGTCGTTCAGGTCCGAACCGAGCACGTCGGAGATCCGTGCGGTCACCGCCGGATCCGCGGGCATGATCCCGTTCACGGTGTGCGTGATGTTCTGGATGTCGTGCACCGCGCCGCTGCCGACGAAGGTGGCCAGCTGGGCGAGGATGTCCTCGATGGGCAGTTGCGGGCGTGTGTCGGAGAGAGGGATCGTCGCGTCCGGGCGGATCTCGCCGGCCGCGGGGTGGGCCGGTTCGGTGAGCGCGATGTGGACGTCGCCGAGCGGTGTGGCCTGCCGCAGCTGGGCGGTGGTGCCGACCGGTAGCCGGACCGAGGTGCGGATGGCGACGTCGGCGATCACATAGCCCTTGCGCGCCGCGGCCGTGCCGGTGGCCGGTGCCGGGTCGACGACGGTGATGTGGGTGAGCTGCCCGATTCGCACCCCGTTCGCGATGACCTTGGCGCCCTGCGGGAGATTGAGGACATCGGCGAACTCGATGCGCAGACGGTAGGTCGGTCCGCCGACGCCGGTGCCCGGCAGGGGGATGTCGGCGGGCTGGAAACCGCAGGCCGTGGCCGATGCGGCGAGGGTGGCGGCGGCCAGCGCGCAGGCGCAGATCCGGCGCAGGTTCGCGGTGCGTCGGGTCATTTCGCGCTCACCGCCGACAGGAGTACCGGCAGCGCCGGCACGGTCACCGTGCCGTCGCCGGCGGTCCCGCACTGCTGTCCCGCGACCGCGCGCAGCGCCGCGCAGATCTGATCGGTCTGCGGTTGGGGCAGCGCCAGTTTCGGTGGCGCGTACCCGATGGTGAACTCGCCACTGACCGGATCGACCGCATCGGTGAAGCCGGTGGCGAGGGCCGGAGTCATGCGGATGATCTCGGCGAGCGAGCCCACTCCCGAGGCGATCAGCTTCGACAGACCGGGGACGTTGTTCAGCGCGCGCAGTGCGGGGGAGCCGAGCTTCACGACCACCTCGTTGAGTTCCGGGAGCAGCCCGGCCAGCGCCGTCACCAGATCGGCCACGGGCGGGAAGGCGAGGGTGTTGATATCGGAGAACGTCTCGGTCAGCCGCGGCACGATGTTCTCGAGTTCCGGCCATCCGTTGCGGGCGCGATGGGCCAGTGCGGCCAGATCGTCCATGAGCTGACCGAGATGCCCGATCGCCGCGTCGGGGGAGGCGAGCGCCCGGCTCAGTTGCTCGATGAGCGCGTTGAGCTGCTCTCCGGTACCGGATGTCGCCCGGTCGAGGGCGTCGAGACCGTCACCGACGGCGGTGCGCTGTGCGGGATCTGCGGACGCGTTCAGCTGATCGGAGAGTTTCGCCAGGGCGTCGAAGGTTTCCGACATGCTCTTGGGCGTCAGGGTTTTGGTGATGCATCGGCCCGGATCCCAACCGGCTCCGGCGGGTTCGGCGCCGATGAGTGCCAGATCGCGGTCGGCCAAAATGGTGTGGCTGACCGTCACCGCGCCGACATCCGGCGGGAGGGTGCGGTCGGCGCGCACTGTGAACCGCACCTTGGCGGCACCGTTGTCGGGTTCGATGGCGGTGACCTTGCCGACCTGAACACCCATGACGGTGACGGCGCTGTCGGGGTAGAGGCCGATGCTGTCGGGCATTTCCGCGCAGTAGCTGCGCATCGCCGGTTCGGATCCGGTCATCTTCACGCCGAATCCCGCGGCCAGCACGAGCACCAGCACGACCGCGGCCGACATCAGGCCGCGCGATCCGAGCATCTTCGTCAGCATCAGCAACCCCCTCCGGGAACCGGAACGCAGATACCGGTGATCGTGGCGGCGGACTGGTCGACGCTCACTCCGCCGCCCGGCTGGACCAGCGGCGTCAGGCGCTGCTCGAAGGTGTGCAGGGAATCGAGCAGCACGCCCATGCGATCCCCGAGTTCCCGCAATTTCGGAATCGCGTCGACGAGCGGCTGCGCCTGATCGCGCAGCGAGTCGTCCCAGATCCGGCCGAGCGGGACCAGCTTCTGCACCAGCTGGGCCAGGCCGTGCAGCGCCCAGCTGAGCTGTTCCCGGTTGTCGGCGACGACGTTCTCGAGTGTGCCGAAGGTCCGCATCAGGGTGACGAGGGTGTCGGAATTCTTGTTCAGCGCCGTCAGATACTCGTCGGTCAGCGCCAGCGTGTGCGAGACGTCCGCGTTCTGCCGGTCCATGATGGCGACGATGTCGGCGACCGCGCGGCCGGCGTGCCGGAGCGCGTCCGGACTCTTGTCGATCGCGCCGGACAGCGCGGCGAGGTCCCGGCGGACGGCGTCGCCGTCGGTCCGTTGCACGGGCTCGACGGCGTCCTGGAACGCCTGGGTGAGGTTGTAGGGCAGAATGACGCGCTGTGCGGGAATAACGGTGTGGCCCAACGGGTTCGATCCCGCCGGCTGTACGGCCAGATAGTAGCCGCCGACGAGGGTCAGCATCCGCACTGCCAGGGTGGTCTGATCTCCGATGGCGACACCGTCCTGCACGGTGAACGTCATCCGCACCCGGTCGGGCAGGAGCCGCAGCGCTGTCACCTTGCCGACCGGGATTCCCGCGATCCGGACATCGTCGCCCGTGCGTATCGAACCGGCCTCGGCGATATCCGCGGAATACGTACGCTCCGGCGTTGTTCCGACGATATCGATCACGCCGATGGCGGCCACCAGCACGAGGACGGCGACGATTCCGCCGATGCCCCAGCGCAATTGGGTGGCGCGTTCGTCGGGGCCGGTGAACATCGCGCGGCGGGCGGTGCGCACGGCGGTGGCGATCGACGAGGGTGTGATTACCGGTGACACAGCGTGATCCTCTGTCCGGCGATCAGGACGGCCAGCGGTGCGGGCGCCGCCGCGATACCGTGGGAGCAGGTCATATTCGCGTCGGGTCCGGTCGGGGGAACGGTCGCCGCCATGGTCTGGATCAAGCCGGGGAGCCGTCCCAGTACGTCGGCGGCCTGGCGCGGGTCGGGAAGGACCCGATGCAGGAGTGCGTCCAGGTCGCGGTTCTTCTCGCCGGTGACGCCCAGGACATCCAGCAGGTCCAGCAGCGGGCGTAACATCGGCGGAATTTCCATCGCGAATTGCACCAGGCCGGGCAATTTGTCGGTGATGGTGACGAACAGTTCGGTCAGATTCGTCATCAACTGCATTGCGTTTCCGGACTTTCCGGCCATATGCGCGGAAACCTGGGCGAAATTGTTCACCAGGATCGACAGCACTTGTGCGCGGTCCGACGCGTACCGGCTCAGCATGTCGATGGCGTCGAGCGCCGGCCCGATGCCGTTGCCGTCGCCCTGGACGACGGCGAGCATACTGCTCGCGAACCGGTTCAGATCGTCGGGTGACAGCTGCGCCAGCACCGGCTGCAACCCGTTGAACAATGTGGTGATGTCGAAGGCCGGAATCGTATGCGCCGTATCGAAGGCCGACGCCGAGGCGCGGCTGGCGCCGGGTTGATCCGGCTGCCGGATCTCCAGGTACCGGAAGCCGGTGAGGTTCTGATAGCGCACGGCCACATGGGTTTCGGTGTAGAGAGGATGGCCCTGTGTCACCGTGAAACGCACGCGCGCCAGGGCCCCGTCCAGTTCGACGGCGCGCACCTTTCCGACCTGCACCCCGTAGAGCCGGACATCGTCGCCGGTTCGCAGTCCGTTCGCATCGGTGAACATCGCGGTATAGGTGTCGGTGTCACCGTCGACCGGCCGCTCGATCAGCCGGAACACTCCGGCGAGCACGACGGCCATGGCCAGCACGGACAGGGCGACGCGAATCAACAACGCACGTGTCGACACTCAGTGGCCTCCTGCGCCGGGCTGGTGGGACAGCAGCGCCGCCAGCGGCGTCGCCAAACCCGGAACGGTGGTGAGGTCGACGCGTGCGTTCAGCACCGGCCCCGCCGGTGAGTCGTGGAAGCCGGCGCCGAGACGGTCGAGCAGTTCCCGCAATTCGCCCTCCGATCGCTGTGGGTCCGAGACCGAACCGGCGATCTGGTCGAGCATCGTGACGGCGATCGGCAGGAGGCCCCCGAAATTGCGCTGCGCGGTGGAGAGGGTTTCCGTTGCCACCGGGAGCATCTCGTTCTGAACGCGGTTGAACATCTCCGAGAAGCGATCGACGTTCTCCTTCGTCGCGAGCTGCTGGTTCGTCAGATCCGCGTGCAACAACTCGGCCGCACCGGCGAGCAGTGCCGGTACGCCGTGCAGGGCCGAGCCGAACTCGCCGAGCACCGATGACGGCGGGAGTTGCTGGGTTTCGGTGAACGAACGCGCGGTCGTGCCGATCGCCTGCAGCAGCGGGGTGAAGGCGCCGATGTCGTGCGAGGTCGTGCGCAGCACCTCGGTGAGTTTCGGGGTCAGCACGTCGTCGGTGAGCCGGCCCGTGGATTCCAGCAGCGCGGCGAGGGTCGCATCGCGCACCCGGTCCGCGTCGCGATCGCTGAGGTCCACCGTCGAGCCGTCCCGCAACTGTGTGCCGCCCGAGATCGGATTCAGTTGCAGCGCAGTGATTCCGAAGAGATTGCCGGGCGCGTAGTCGACGGTCAGCGCGTCGGTGAGGCCGAACAGTTGCGACCGGCGCAGGGCCAATTCGACGCGCTGGCGGCCGGCTCCGGCCATGGCGACCGCGGTGACCGACCCGACCCGGACACCGTCGAGCCGGACGTCGGTTCCGGGGCCGACGCCCTCGCCGACCTGTGCGGTGACGAGGTCGACGCGGATATCGTCGGCCGGTCGGCTGTCGGGCAGCAGCCGCCAGCCGATGACGATCACCGCGGCGAGGGCGACCGCCCCGATGCCGAGGATCCGGGCGCGGCGGGGCCCGACCTCGGTGCCGGGCAGGGCATAAGGAGGCATGGCGTCATCCGGTGAACGTGATGGGGGACTGGAATCCCCAGAGGACGATGGTGGTGAGCATGTCGAGCGCGATGATCGAGACGAGGCTGGCCCGGATCGCGCGCCCCGACCCGATGCCGACGCCCTCCGGGCCGCCGGTCGCGAAAAAACCTTGGTAGCAATGGATCAGGACGACCGCGACGGCGAAGACCATCACCTTCACGGTCGCGGCGATGACGTCCCAGCCCAGGACGAACTGATCGAAATAGTGGTTGTAGGTGCCGGCCGGTGTGCCGTGGATGGTGGTGACGATCAGCGCGCAGGACAGGTAGCTGAGTATCAGGGCGACCACGAAAGCCGGTGCGACGGCGATGATTCCGGCGATGACACGGGTGGTCACCACGAACGGCACCGACCGCACGCCGAGCGATTCGAGCGCGTCGATCTCCTCGGAGATGCGCATCGAGCCGATCTCCGCGGTCATCCGGCAGCCGGCCTGCGCCGCGAAGCCGACACCCGCCGCGATCGGCGCCAATTCCCGGGTCACCCCGAATGCGGAGATCAGGCCGCTGAGCTGGCCCAGTGCGAGCAGGTTGAGCGCGCTGAACGCCTCGATGCCGATGGAGGCGCCCATCGCCGCCCCGAGCAGCAACATCAGCGGGACCACTCCGCCGCCGATGACGACCGAACCGCGGCCCCAGGTCATATCGGTGATCACCACGACCGTCTGGCGTCGGTAGTGCCGCAGTGTGTACGGCAGCGACGACACCACCTGCCAGCCGAATCCGAGTGCGAAGCCGATCGATTCGAACGGCCGCAGCGGATGGGCGCGGCGTCCGAGGCGATGCACCCACCGCAGGCCCGCGGGCGCGTACGGGGTCGCGGTCATCAGGCCATCCTCACCGGGAAGAACATGGTGACCACCTGCGTGATCGCGGTATTGAGCACGGTGACCGCGGCGATCGACATGACCACGGCCGCGTTCACGCCGTCGGCCACACCGCGCGGGCCGCCCCCGGCTTCCAGTCCGCGCTGGCAGGCGATGATCACGACCAGGAACCCGAAGATCAGCGCCTTGATCAGCGACACCCAGATATCGAGGGTGGTGGTGAAGGCGCCGAAGGACTGCCAGTAACTGCCCGGCGTCACCCCGAGCGCGGCGACCGCGACGGCGAATCCGGAGGCGATACCGACCGCGATGATCAGGATGTTGAGCAGGGGAGCGACCAGCATCATCGCCGCGATGCGCGGCACGACCAGGCGCTGCACCGGATCGATGCCCATGACCCGCATGGCGTCGACCTCTTCGCGCACGGTCCGCGCGCCCAGATCGGAGGCGATGGCCGCCGAACCGGCGCCGCCGAGCATCATCGCGGCCGCCATCGGCGCGCCCTGTTTGATCACCCCCAGCCCGCCGGCCGCGCCGATCATCGAATCCGCGCCGAGTTGCGACACGATATTGCCGACCTGGGTGGAGACGATGACGCCGAACGGAATCGCCATCAGCACACTGGGAATCGCGGTGACCTTGATCAGAAACCATGCCTGCGTGAGGGTTTCGCGCGTCTGAAAGCGCATCCGCACCGTGTCGGCGAGGCCTACCCCGATCGCGTGGGAGCCCATCTGCAGCGCCCGGCCGAGCGTGGCGAGACTCGACAGCACCGTGTCGGAGAAGTTCCGGCGCAGTACCTGCGCCGCCCTGGGTTCCCGTCCCCCGAGGTGTGCATCCAGATCAGTGGTCGACATCGAACCTCCGTCCGCCGAACCATGCGGCAGAACGTACCATATGATCTGGACCACATTCCAGACACCAATCCAGATGGGTGCTCTGATCTGTGGGCAAGGGTCGGCAATCCGTCGGTGAAGGGGAAAACCGTGTGCTGTCCAGGCGGTTTCAGTGCAGGGGCAGCCAGCCCGGCCACTGCCGCGGACCTTCGTCGCCGCGGATGCAGCCCAGCCGCCACCGCGCCTGGTCGCGGTGAACGGGGTCCGCGACGGCGGCGCGGACCGCATCCATCGTCATCCGGAGCTCGAGGATGTCGCGCAGCAGGAAGAACCCCGGCCACCGGATGACGTCCAGATGGTAGGCGTCGCAGAACTGGGCGTACTGCGCGCTGGTGATCCAGCCCAGTGAGGCGTAGGCGATCGCGGTCGGCACCAGATCCCATTCCGGCGGGCCGATCGACAGGTTCTCCAGATTCAGCATCAGCACGTCGTCGTCGACGGTGGCGGCGAAATCGCGGCCCCATGCCTCGCCGTGGATGACGCACCACTGCATCCCGTTCGGCAGATCCGCCCACCGCCCGCGCAATTCGGTGAGATGGTCGTGCAGCCAGCGACGGTCCTCGCCGGTGAGCAGATCGGCGGTGTCGATCAATTCGGCGATTCCGCGAAACGGCTGCAGCTGGCCGAGGGTGAACGTCGTCGGCGGTGCCAGGCTGTGCAATCGGAGCAGCGCCGTGGCCATATCGTCCACGGCGCCGTGGTGGTACAGCGGCGGAACCTGCCAGAAGGTCACCGTCCGGCCCTGTATCTCGAGCGGTTGACGCACGTCGGGCAGGGTTCGCAGCGCGGCGACACCGGATGTGGTGAGCCAGCGGGCGGCCTCGATCTCCCGGCGCGCCTCGGGGCGATGATCCGGGTGGCTGATGCGCACCACGACCCCACTGGGCAACCGGTAACCGGTGCCGGCACCGAAGCGCACCTCCTGTGCGCCACCCGCTTCCATCCCGGCGCTCAAACACGCGGCGCGCAGAACGGACAGATTCCCGTTTCCAGCCAACTGTGTGGTCATGCGGTACCCGAGTTTCTGCCGACTCCCTCATCCTTGCCCTCATTGTGATCGATCGGGGGAGCGCCCGACGCGAATTCGAGCAACATCGTGGCTACCGATTGCTGAGGTCGAGATCACGTTCGCCCGGTCGGAGACTGCCTCACATGCCTGTTAAGGTTTCTAACCGGAGATTCACTCCGCTTCCGTCTCGTGGGGAGGAAACCACCCGTGGCGCGCGTCAAATCCCGCCCGCACTACAACGTCGTCTTCGCGGTGCTGCTGCTCGGCATCTCGGCGTACGCATTGCTGCAGTCGATGATCGTGCCGGTACTGGCCCTGCTGATCCCGGCCCTGCACACCACGCAGAGCACCGCGACCTGGTTGATGACCGGATATCTGCTCTCGGCCTCGGTGGCGACGCCGATTCTCGGGCGGATCGGCGACAAGGTCGGCAAGGAACGCATGCTCGTCGTCACCCTGGTCGCGCTGACGATCGGTTCGCTGATCGCGGCGTTGACCGAATCGGTCGGCGTGATGATCGTGGCGCGGGTGATCCAGGGCCTGGGTGGCGGCGTGATTCCGTTGGCGTTCGGCATCATTCGCGACGAGTTCCCGGCGAAGAAGCTGCACGGCGCGGTGGGGATCGCCTCCTCGCTCATCGCCGTCGGGTCCGGGCTGGGCCTGGTGCTGGCGGGCCCGATCGTCGAGCATCTGAATTACCACTGGCTGTTCTGGGTGCCGATGATCATCACCGCGATCGCCGCGGTGGCCGCGGTCGTGTTCGTGCCGGAATCGCCGGTGCGCAGTCCGGGCGATATCAATTGGGGCGCGGCGATTCTGCTGTCGGCCTGGCTGGTGGCGCTGCTGCTGGCGGTGAGCAAGGGCCCGTCGTGGGGCTGGGGCTCGGCGCTGACGCTGGGCCTGTTCGCGCTGGCAGTGCTGGCGGCGGCCGCCTGGATCGTGGTCGAGCTGAAATCGACCACGCCGCTGATCGATATGCGCACGATGCGGATTCCGGCGGTGTGGACGACGAATCTGGTGGCCGTGCTGACCGGCGCCGGAATGTACGCGATGATGACCTTCCTGCCACAGTTGCTGCAGACGCCGAAATCGGTGGCGGGATACGGGCTGAGCGCCGGCATCACCCAATCCGGGCTGTACATGCTGCCGTTGTCGGTGGCGATGTTCGTGATCGGCCTGTCGATCGGGCCGCTGGCGGCGCGGATCGGTCCCAAGGCGATCGTGCTGATCGGCAGTGTCATCGCCGTTCCGGCGTTCGTGATGCTCGCGGTCGGACACGACCACGGCTGGGAGATCTATCTGGCCGGTGCGCTGCTGGGTATCGGTATCGGACTGGCCTTCTCGTCGATGCCGGCCATCATCGTCGCCGCGGTGCCGCCCGCTCAGACCGGTGCGGCCACCGGGATGAACGCCAACGTCCGCACCGTCGGCGGTGCGATCGGCAGCGCGGTCTCGGCCGTGCTGCTGACCTCGGGCGCCACCACCGCGCACGGTCTGCCCGCGGATTCCGGGTATTCCCGGGTCTTCTGGTTCCTGGCCGGTGTATCCGTGCTCGCCGCGCTGGCGGCCCTGATCATTCCGTCGGTGCGCGCGCACGCGCCGCGGGCCGCCGCGGAGGGATCGGGCCGTGCGGAGCAGCCGGAACTCTCGGAACCGGAACTCGTTGCCGCGCACGACGGTAATGCGGTGGTCGCGGGAATCGCCGGTGTGTCGGCGCCGCAGGCGGTGGATATGGCGGGCGACGACCGGGCGATCGGCGGCAGCATCCGGCGGGAGAACGGCGGGCCGGTGCCGGACGTCGCGTTGACGCTGATCGACCAACGCGGACACCAGGTTTCACGCGCCACCGGTGGATCCGACGGTAGTTACCGCCTCCCCGCCCCGGCGCCCGGCGGTTATGTGCTGATCGCTTCCGCCGCCGCGCATCGCCCGGTCGCCGTCACCGTCGTCGTCGGCGCGGTGGCCCAGACCGTGGATCTGACGCTGCCGAGTTCCGGTGAGCTCACCGGCACCGTCCGCCGCGCCGGCGACGGGAAACCCGTTGCGGGAGCGACGGTTACCCTCACCGATCCGCGCGGGGAGGTGATCGGGGCGGCGGTCACCGGCGGCGACGGCGGCTACCGCTGCGGCGGTGTCGCGTCGGGCACCCACACCCTCGTCGTGGTCGCCGACCGGATGCACCCCGCCGCCGTCACCCTCACCATCCCCGACAGCGGACTGCTCCACCACGACGTCGACCTGGAACCGATGGCGACCCTGGCCGGGGCCGTGGAGGCGCACGGTAAGGCGGTCGCCAACGCGGAGGTGACCGTCCTGGACGCGAGCGGCGGCCGGATCTCCACCGCCCGCACCGACGGCAACGGCCGCTATGTGGTCTCCGACCTGCCGGCCGGTCACTACACCGTGGTGGCACGCGGATATCCGTCGGTGAGCAGCACCGTCACCGTCGGCGCGGGCCGGATCACCCACGATGTGGAACTCGGCTACGACGAGGCGGCATCTGTCGGCTGCGGCTGAATCAGGCCTCGATCTGCGGGTGCAGCCGGTTCACCGACCACACTCGTTGTCTGCGGACGACGAGTGTGGTCGCGCCCAGGAAGAGGACGAGGAATCCGGCCAGCACGACCAGGTCGCGAACGAGGTTGCCGGTGAGCCCGCCGGAGATGCCGACGCGCAGACCGTCGACGACATAGGTCATCGGGATGAGCGGATGGACGGCCCGGAACGGGGCCGGGGTGGTTTCGATCGGATAGAGGCCACCGCAGGCGGTGAGCTGAATGATCAACAGCGCCAACGACAGTGCCTCACCGATCGCGCCGAGCGCGACGCGCAGGAAGTGATCGATCGCCACGAATGCCGCCGCGGCCAGGATCAGCAGTCCGCCCACCCAGACCGGATGCAGCGGATCGAGTCCGAGCCCCAGTTGCACGACGAGGTAGAGCAGCAGCCCACCGGCCGCGGCGATGAGGGCGACCGGAAGCCATCCGGCCGCGGCGACGGTGAGCGCGCCGACGCGCCCGGCCAGTGCGCGCAGGTTGAGCGGACGGATGAACAGGTAGGCGAGCAGGCCGACCACCCACAGCGCGATCGCGAAGAAGAACGGTGCGAATCCGCGCCCGTACACACCGGCGGGATGCAGGTTGTCCATGGTGATGCCGACCGGTGAGCCGAGTACGTCGGCGGCCGCGGCCGTCTGCTCGGGGCTGGTGTCCGGGATCTTGGTGACGGCGCCGTCGACCACCCGGGTGATGTCGGCGGCGCCGGAATTGAGCTGATCCGCACCCGTCTGCAGCGTCCGGCTGCCCGCCTCGAGCGCCCCGAGCCCGGCGCCGATATGGGCAGCCCCGCCGCCGATGGTGCGCGACGCCGCCGTCAGTGCCTGCAGTGGTGCCGCGGCCCCGGCGACAGCTTGGCCGACTGTTCCTGCGCTGCTCTGTAATTCGCTCGCCTGCGCGGCGGCCTGCTGCGCGGAGGTCTGTGCCTGGTCCGCGGTGGTGTTCGCGGTGGTGGCGGTCTGGGCGAGAGTCTGCGCGTTGCGGCGGGCGGTGCCCAGCAGGGGATCGAGCGCGAATTCCGGGTGGGCGGAGGCGAATTGGTCCAGCGCGGTCGAGCCGTCGGTGGCGGTCCGGCTGACGATGCCGGTGGCATCGCGGACCAGACTCAAACTCTGCGCGGCGGCCGAGGTGGCGTTGGCGACCGTGCCCGTCGCGGCGGGCAGTGTGGCCACACCCGCGTTCGTGATCGCGGTGATCGCCTGATCGGCGCGGGTGCCGGCGTCGGCGAGCTGCTGTACGCCCTCGGTGATCGATGCGGCGCCGGTCTGTGCGGCGGTGATGCCCTGGGTCAGCGCGGCGCTGCCCTGTTGTGCGAGCACCGTCGCGTCGAGCAGTTTGTGCGCGCCGGCCGAGGCGATCTGCAATTGCTGTTTCACCTGGGACAGATCGCCGTAGATGGCGGTGGCGTAGGCGGCGTGGGCGGCGGTGTCGATCTGGCTCTGCAGTTCGGTTTTCGCGGTTTGCGCGACGATGCCCACGATGTAGTTGTTCGCGTCGTTGAGCGTGATTCCCATGGTGGCGCGTTCGGGGATCGGGTTCTGCGCGGTGGCCAGTTTGTGGCTGAAGTCCGGCGGCACGGTGATCGTGAAGTAGTAGCGGCCGTGGCGCAGACCGTCCAGCGCCTCGTCGGCATCGACGAAATTCCAGGCGAAGGCTCCCGACGCCTGCAGT
This sequence comes from Nocardia mikamii NBRC 108933, assembly GCF_001613505.1. Lineage (GTDB taxonomy): Bacteria > Actinomycetota > Actinomycetes > Mycobacteriales > Mycobacteriaceae > Nocardia > Nocardia mikamii. Next base: position 282,526 of record NZ_BDCM01000012.1, on the reverse strand, counting down.
TGTTGCGTGAATTGCTTTCCGGCGTCGATCATCTGGCCGTTGGCCACGGCGGGCCGGTCCTGGTTCACCACCGCGACCGGGATCTGATCGGTGCGCCCGTAAGGGTCCCAGTTCGACCACAGATACAGCGCCCCGTACAGCAGCGGAATCATCGCCAGCCCGATCGGGACCAGTCGGCGCATCGGTGCCCGGAAGCGGCGAAATTCCAACAGGGCCAGGCGAACCGCGGTCATCGCTCACTCCTCCGGCAGGGGGATCTGGTCTCGCTGGGTCGGGTGCGGCAGGTCGATCACCGCGGCGGAGTCGTCGAGGGACGGTGGCGGAATCGTCGTCGTCGCGACCACGGTGCAGCCCAGTCCGGTGAGAGTGCGCAAGGCATCCCAGATACGTTCGGCGTCCGTGTCGTCGCAGCCGCGCTCGACGTCGTCGACGACGATCGCGCCCGGTTGTTCGGCCGCCGCCAACGCCACGGCGAGCAGGGTCTGCTCACGCGGCGGCAGTTCCGCCACGGTCGCCGTCGCGGGCGCGTCGACGCCGAGCAACGTCAGGGCATCACGGATGCCGGCCTTTCCGATTCGCGGCCCGCCGATCATCATCCGCTCGGTGACGATATCGCCCACGCGCAGTTCGTCGTCGAGGCCGACCGCCGGCTCCGCCCGTGCCACCGCGACGAGTTGCCGGACCCGTGCGCCGTCGGCGGGCAACCGGTAACCACCCACTGCGACACTGCCGGCCACCAATCGCATCCGTCCCGCCACCGCCAGCAGCAGCGAGGTCCGGCCGGATCCCGAGGGCCCGGCCACCACACCCAGCCGGCCGGCCGCGACATCCACCGACACCCCCGCGAACGCGCATCCCCGTGCTCCGCGAGCCGTGATGCCGCGCGCGATGATCTCTACACCGTGAAAAGCCATCGGGGCGAGACTAACCCGTGCACCCTGGCCCCCGTCCGCAGCGACATCCCCGCGGTTCAGCCCAGCACCGCGAACAGCACCACGATGACGACCAGCACGATGACCATGGTGACGATCAGCAGGAGCGGGCTCTTGCGGTTGGTCACGGGCGAGTCGCTGAGCGAGATGTCCTCGCGCTCCGGATTCGCGGGCCGGCTCTGATCATCGAATCGTTCGGACATCGAGCACCTCCGGGTCTGCGAGCGGTCGCTGCGTAATACCCGGCCGGTGCGTCGGCAAACTCGCCGCTAGCCGCCGACCTTCGACCTCGGGATGCGGGTGTGCACGGTGAGCAGCAGGTGATCGAAGGCGGTGATGGTTTCCGGGGCCGGCGGCGCGACGAGGGGAAGTTCCTCGATGATCTGGGCGGCGAGGTCGCGCAGTTTGGTGTTGGTTTCCTGCGAGCGCCACGCCAGCACCTTGAAGGCCTGCTCGGCGTTGATGCGGTACATCCGCATCAGCACGCCCTTGGCCTGTTCGATCACCGCGCGGTTCTCGATCACGTCGGGCAGAGTGGCCGACAGTGTTTCGCGCTCGTTCTCGGCAAGGGTGTCGGTGAGGTCGATGTAGAAGCCGGCGGTGGCGGCGACCTGTCCGGCGTCGTCGTAGATCCGGTCGGCGACGACCATCACGTTGTGCACCGCACCCGCCGTGTCGACGAAACGATGCCGGCTGGAGAACGATTCGCCCAGTTCGATCGCGCGGGCGATCGTTTTGGCGACTTCCTCGCGATCGTCGGGATGCTTGTGTGCGAGGAGCAGTTCCGTCGTCGGCACTACTCCGCCGGGCGTATAGCCGTGCATGCGATACACCTCTTCCGACCACTCCCAGCGGCGGGTGGCGAACCAGAACCGGAACGACCCCACTCTCGGCATATTGCCGGCGGTGTCCGAGCGGGGCTCGGGTGCCGCATGGTCGCGAAGGGAGTCGGTTCTATGCACAAGCATCATTATGTTCACGGGATGGGCCCGCTGCCGTTGTTCGAACGCACAGTGGACTGAACCGTTCGTTTTCCGTCCTGAGGCGGCCCAGCGCCGGAATATGCCCCGGTCCCAGCGCTCAGCCGGCGAGCGCGGTGGCGGGGGAGCGTCCGTAGTGCCGGCGGTAGAGCGCGGCGAAACGACCGGGGTGGCCGAAGCCCCAGGTGGCGGCGATGGCGGCGACGCTGTCGCCGTCGTGGGCACTGCCCGCGATCAGGTCTTCGTGGGCTCCGCGCAGCCGCATGCGCTTCAGATACGCCGTGGGTGTCGTGTCGAGGTGGCGGCGGAAGGCGATCTGCAACGCCCGCACGGTCACGTAGGCAGCCGCGGCGATGTCGGTGACGGCGATGTCGTCGTGGATATGGGATTCCATGTAGGCCACCGCGCGGCGCACCGTCAGCGGATGCGCGTCCCGGCGATCGAGGGGGCTCGCCTCCAGGCCGGCGGTGGTCGGAAACGTGTGCAGCACGGTCGCCGCCAGGTATTGCGACGCCGTGGCCGCCACCAGCGGTGGCACGTCACCGTCGTACGACGCGGCGAGCTGGTGCATATGGGTGATCACCGCGGTGAGTCGGTGACCTGCCTCCGGGGTCACGGCGCGATGGCCCGCGAGAGCTACCTCTCCGTCCTCGGGCCGATTCGGGGAGGCGACGCGAGTGAGCAGTGCGGGATCGAACATCGTGATCGTGTAGCGAGCCTGGTGGATGATTCCGGAATACGGCAGATCCGGCGGGGTCAGAACTCCGATTTCGCCCGGCCCGAAGGTATCGGTGCCGACGTCGACGTAGTTCTCCTCGACAGATCCGGATTCGACACCGACCAGGCAGATCTTGTTCAAGGGATCAGCGTCGTAGCTCATGTCGAATCCGAGTTCGAGCCGGTCGAGACTCACCCCGCCCAGCGTCTCGCGCGCGATCCGGCTGCGGACCGGCGCCTCGGTGGTATTGCCGATCTCCATGGTCGTGTAGTTCCGATTCAGGAACTGCTCGGTCGCGGCCAAGCTGTCGCTGTCGAACTCTACTGTCATCGGTCGGTGATCCTCCGCTGTGCCACTGCCACTGCTCCGGGCACGGTCGCCTGGTCCAGGCCGCGCCGTGCGGACTACGAAGCCTACTTGTCCATGGTGTTGCGGCGCCGCGCGTCGTGTCATCCGGTGGTGACATGTTTCTCGAGGCGGTAACGAATTCGCGCCGGAAACGATCAGAGAAGGGACGCCAGCGGGCTGCGGTGCAGGTCACGGCGCAGGTGCGCGACGTCGTCGCAGACGAACGCCGCGCCGTCGGCCTCGAGCTCGCCGCGGGAGATACCGCCGCTCAGGACACCGATCGCGGGAACGCCGAGCTTCGTGCAGGCGCGCATGTCCCAGACCGTATCGCCGACGAACACCGCTCGCTGCGGCGTGACACCGGCCCGGTCCAGGGCCACCTGGACGATGGTCGGATCGGGTTTGGCCGTCTCCACGTCTTCGGCCCCGGTCACCGCGTACAACACCGACTCGCTGTCGAGCAGATCGCGCAGCCGGGCCAATTCGTCCGGCGGTGCGGATGTGGCGAGGACGACGCGCAGGCCCGCATCGTGCAGATGGCGCAGGATCTCGCGGGCGCCGGGCAGCAGGGTCAGTTCGCCGGCGCGCTCGAGGTAGTAACGGCTGTGCAGGTCGCTGGCGGTGTCGGCGGTCTCGCTGTCGAGATCGGGGGCGAGGGTGCGCAGCAGTTCGTCGCCGTCCATGCCGATACCGCGGTGGATCCGCCAGGTCGGCACCTCCGCGTCGACCTCGCGGAAGGCACGATGCCAGGTCACGGCATGCAGATAGTTGGAGTCGACGAGCGTGCCGTCGATGTCGAAGAGTACGGCTGCGGGTTCGGGCACGGCATCTCCTTCTCTCCGGTACAAGCCTGCGCGACGAGCCATTCGAGAGCAGAAGCCACTGTACTCACGAGGCGCCGCTGCGGCGTGCGGCTCGGTTCGACGGTCTCTGCCCGGAGGCGTCCCCCGACGAGCTCACCGAGTGCCGCCCACCGCCGCGGGCACACTGTCCGTGTCCGCGAAAGGCGCTGTCCTGTCGCCGTTTTCGTGTTCCGTGCTCGACCCCGGTACGCGGCGCAACCAGCGCGGTGCCCACCAGCAGACATCGCCGAGCAGGCGCATCGTCGCCGGAACCAGCAGCACTCGCAGAATGGTGGCGTCGATGAGCAGGGCGGCGACCATGCCGAATGCGATGTACTGCATCATCACCAGGTCCGACAGCGCGAAGGCGCCGGTGACGACCAGCAGGATCAGGGCGGCGGCGGTGATGATGCGCCCGGTGTGGGCGACCCCGGCGCGAATCGCCTCGTGGGTGGACGCGCCCGCGGCCCGGGCCTCGACCATGCGCGAGAGCAGGAATATCTCGTAGTCGGTGGACAGCCCGTAGATCACCGACACGATCACCACCAGCACCAGCGACATGATCGGCTGCGGGGTGAAGCCGAGCGGTCCGGCGCCGTGCCCGTCGATGAAGATCCAGGTGAGGATTCCGACCGTGGACCCGAGCCCGAGCAGATTCAACGCGGCCGCCTTCAACGGCAGCACCAGCGAGCGGAAACTCCATGCCATCAGGGCGGTGGTGGCGAGGAAGACGAGGGCGACCACCAGCGGTATCCGGTCGACGAGTGCGTCGATACTGTCCTTCTCGATGGCGGGCTGACCGCCGACGAGCAGGGTGGCGCCCTTCGGCAGTGGCATCGAGTGCAGGTAATCGATCGCCGCATCCTTGTCGGCGGTGGATGCGAGCACCGTTTGCGTGGTGAACACGCTCGACTGCGCCGGCCGCTGCAGCCAGGTCGGGAAGGGCGCCGCGAGACCCGGGGCGTGGCCGGCCTCGGCGAGCACGGTCTCCTTGGCGGCGGGATCGTAGGTGATCAGCACCAGATCGATCGGGTTGATGCGGCGCAGCGGGAAGATCTCGTCGAAGTGCTGCTGCGCCAGTCGGGTCGGATGATCCGGTGGCAGGAAGCGTTCGTTGATGGCGCCGAAGGCCAGGTCCCGGATCGGCGCGATCAGCACCAGCAGTCCGATGACCACCGAAACCGCCACGAACAGCGGTCTTTTCATGACGCGGTCGGCGATCCGTCCCCAGAGATTGTCCGGAACCCGGCCCGGCGGTGTGGTCCGGCGGAACCAGGACACGCCGAAGCGGTCCACCCGGTGGCCGAGCACCGCCAGCATCGCGGGCAGCAAGGTGATCGTGGTGAACGCGGCCAGCGAGATAGTGATGATGGCGCCGTAGGCGAACGAACGCAGAAAGCCCTGCGGGAATACGAGTATTCCGGCGGCGGCCACGGCCACGATGGTCGCGGAGAACACCACCGTGTGGCCCGCGGTCGCCACGGAACGCCGGACCGCGTTGTCGACGTCACGACCGTCGGCGAGTTCATCGCGGAACCGGCTCAGCACGAACAGCCCGTAATCGATGGCCAGGCCCAGCCCGACCATCGAAACCACCGGCGAGACGAAGGAATTGACCTCGGTGACGGTGGTCAGCAGCCGGATGAGGCCCCAGGCGCCGAGCACGGTGAGCCCGCCGACGATCAACGGCAGCGCCGCCGCCACCACCCCGCCGAAGAGGAAGAACAGCAGCACCGCCACCGCGGGAATCGCGAACAACTCCATGCGCTGCTGATCGTGGGCCATGGTGTCGTTCAGCGCGCCGGCCACCGCCTGCCCGCCGGCGACCTCCATATCGACGCCGGGAACATCGAAGGCGTGCGCGACGGCGCGGAAGTTGCGCATCTGCTCGGTGGGGTCGTCGCCGTGGATGGCGATGGAGGCGAAGGCGTGCTCACGGTCCGCGGAGCCGAACATATCCGGAACCGCCACACCCGTTGTGGTGGGCCAATATGCGGCGTTCACCCGATCGATCTGCCCGGGGAAGCGCTCCGGCAGACTGTCGAGGGCGGCGACGATCGGCGCGGCGAAGGCCGGATCGTCGATCGTCGTGCCGGGCGGGGCGTGATACAGCACGACCACATCGGCACTGTGGTCGCGACCGAAGATCTCCTCGTGCACGTGCGCGGCTCGCACCGATTCCGAGGACGGATCGTCCCAGCCGCTGGAGCTCAGATGTCCGCCGAGGCCGAGGCCGTACCAACCCAGGGCGAGCAGGCCGGTCACCAGCACGCCGATCACCGTGAACCGCCGGCGCAGCACGAGATCGGCCCAGTGATTCGATTCGGCGGACAAGTGCCGGCTCCCAACTGTTTGCGCGGATCGGTTCGGCTGTCGTTTCGCGACGCTCGTCGCGAGACCGGGCCTGCGGTTTCGACGGAATTTCCGGAAATTAACCGCCGCGTTGTCGTGGGGACGGCCGACAGCTGCCTCGAGAAATGAGCGTTCGAGGAAAGATAGGACGCTTTACGCGCGAATTCGGCCGGCGTACAGCAATTTTCCGACGGATCATAATCGCGGTGCGGCAGTCTTGTGAGCGGTGAGCAGAGCCCGCGGCCGCACCAGGCCGCAACGCCGGGAATTGTACCGAATATCGTTGCGTCCTAACGATTTCAGAGACCGAGTGGTCGGCGTGGAACACGGCGGGACGGCGGCTGGGCGGGTTCACAAAACCGCCGCACGCGGTTGGTTGGAGGGTCCAAAAGTGGAGTGAATCTCTTCCATCTCCGATCACGGTCAATAGCGTGGGCGCCATCGGTCAATGCCCAGGACCGCAGAGAGACGAGTGAGTCGCCGAGATCAGCCGGTGGCCTCTGAACGCGAGACCGGAGGATATTCGTGTCGGATATTGCAATTGTGGGTATCGGCTGTCGATTCGCGGGCGGAATCGACTCGCCCGAGACATTCTGGGACTTCGTGGTCGACAAGCGCGACGGCGTGGTCGAGATGCCGGCGGATCGATGGGACTACCGCAGGTACTACGACCCCGAACCCCGCACCCCGGGCCGCAGCTACACCAAGCGCGGCGCCTTCATGACCGCCGACCCGTGGCAGTTCGACCCCGACTTCTTCGGGATCTCCCCGCGCGAGGCGACGGTGCTGGACCCGCAGCAACGCCTCATGCTGGAGGTGACGTGGGAGGCGCTCGACGACGCGGGGATGGCCGGGCGCGCGGCCGGTTCCTCGGTCGGCGTGTACGTCGGCGGATTCGTGGTCGACCAGTCCGTGATCGGCGTGGTCGGGCCGGCGCTGTTCCACACCGATATGCACACCCCGGCGAGCGCGTCCTACACGATGCTGTCGAATCGAATCGCCTACGCGCTCAATCTGGTCGGGCCCGCGCTCACCGTCGACACCGCCTGCTCGTCGTCACTGGTCGCGTTCCATCTGGCCTGCCAGGCCCTGGACAACGACGACTGCCGGGTGGCCCTGGCGGGCGGCGTGAACGTGATGCTGCAGCCGGAGACCTTCGTGCTGATGTGCAAGGGCGGCTTCCTCGCCGCCGACGGCCGCTGCAAATCCTTCGACGCCTCCGCCGACGGATACGGCCGCGGCGAGGGCGCCGGCATGGTGGTGCTGAAGAAGCTCGACGACGCCGTGCGCGACGGCGACCGCATCTACGCGGTGGTCAAGGCCACCGGCTCGAATCAGGACGGGCGCACCACCGCCATCACGGTGCCGAATGTCGATTCCCAGGAGGCGCTGGCCCGCACCGTCTGCGAACGGTCGGGCCTGGCGCCGCAGTCGATCACCTACCTCGAGGCGCACGGCACCGGAACCCTCGTCGGCGACCCGGTCGAATTGCGCGCGCTCGGAAAGGTTTTCGGCGCACCTGCCGGACGTACCGAGTCGGTCGGCGTGGGATCGGTGAAGGCGACGATCGGCCACACCGAGGCCGCCGCCGGAGTCGCCAGCGTGATCAAGGCGGCGCTGGCCATCACACACCGCACCTTGCCCCCGCAGGGCTGGCTGGACAAGCCGAATCCCGACATCCCCTTCGAGGAACTGGGCCTGCACGTGCAGACCGAGGCGCAACCGCTGCCTGCCGACGCCGGCCCGATGTCGGTGGCGGTCAACGGTTTCGGCTACGGCGGAACCAACGCGCACGCGATTCTGCAGGAGTACGCCGGTCCCGCACCGGCGTCCGCCGGACCCCACCGCCACCTCGGCATTCTGCCCATCTCGGCTCGCAGCACCGCGGCGGCCCGCGCGCTGGCCGGACGATTCGCCGATCTGATCGCCGCGGGGGCCGACCCCGATCATCTCGCCGAGGCCGCATGGACGCGGATGGCGCACCACGCGTTCCGCACGGGCGTGCTGATCGGTGACTCCACCGAGGAGTTGGTGCGCGAGCTGCGCGGCTACGCGGCGGGCGAGGGGCGCGACGCCTCGCGCACCATCGTCTCGCGCGCGCCCGAACCGGTGTTCGTGTTCTCCGGAATGGGCCCCCAGCACTGGCGCATGGGGCGGGAACTGCTCGCGGCCGGTGGCGTGTTCGCCGCCACCGCGGCCGAGATCGATGCCGAGTTCCACGCCCTCGCGGGGTGGTCGATCGTCGAGGAACTGCGCAAACCGGAGGACGAATCCCGGGTCACCAGTACCGAAGTCGCGCAACCGGCCAACTTCCTCGTCCAGGTCGGCCTCGTGCGCGAGCTGGAGCAGTACGGCATCACGCCGGCCGCCATCGTGGGCCACAGCGTGGGCGAGGTGTCGGCGGCGTATGTGAGCGGGATGCTGTCGCTGCGCGACGCCGTGCGCGTGGCCTACCATCGCGCCCGCCTCCAGGCGACCACCGCGGGCACCGGCGGCATGCTCGCGGTGGGACTGCCGAAGGACAGGGCCCTCGAATTGATCGGCGACGATCCGGGCATCGATATCGCCGCGGTCAACAGCCCCAGCGCCGTCACCCTCTCCGGCGATGTCGAACGGCTGGACCTACTGGCCGAAAAGCTCACCGAGGAGGGCGTTTTCGCTCGCCGCCTGCGCGTCGAGGTGCCCTACCACAGCCGCCTGATGGAACCGATCGAAGCCGAATTGCGGTCGGTGCTGGCCGATCTCGCGCCGCAGACCCCGACCGTGCCGCTGTATTCCACGGTGACCGGTATGCGGGTCTCCGAGGCCGATTGGGACGCGTCCTACTGGTGGTCGAATGTGCGGCAGCCGGTCCGGTTCTTCGATGCCGTCGGCGCCCTGGTCGGTGCGGGTCACCGGATCTTCCTCGAGGTGGGGCCGCATCCGGTGCTCTCGGGCAATATTCGCGAAGCCCTGCTCGGCGCCGATGTGCAGGGGACGACGGTGCCGACGCTGGACCGCGAACAATCCGACGCCGACAGTCTGCGCCGCACCCTGATCGGCCTGCACGCCGCGGGCGTCCTCGACCGCGATCTGCTGTTCCCGCCCGATCGCCCGGCCACCCCGCACCTGCCTCTGCCGCGCTACCCGTGGCAGCGCACCCGCCTGCACTCGGCACTGCCGCTGTTCGAACAGGCCCGCCTCGGCACGCCCGGCGGGTACGCCATGCTCGGCGATCCCGATGTCGAAGGCCGGCCGGAATGGCTGCTGCAGGTCGGCACCGAATTGCTGCCGTGGCTGTCGGATCACGTGGTCAACGGCATCAAGATCATGCCCGGCGCCGCGTATCTGGACGCGGCGCTGAGTGCCACCAAGTCACGGATCGGCTCGGAACAGGTTGCGCTGGAGGGAGTTCGGTTCGTCGCGCCGCTGATCATGGGCGCTCCGGACGTGCCGCTGGTGGCGCTGAGTATCGAGGAGGCCAGCGGCCGGTTCCTGATCAGGTCGCGCAGTGCCACCGGCACCGCGTGGACGGTGCACGCCTCCGGGCGCACCCTCACCGGCAGCCACGAGCAGACCACGGTCGCCGTTCCGGAGATCGAGGTCGGCATCGACGTCGATCCCGCGATGTTCTACACCGGCCTGGCCGCGGCCGGACTGCAGTACGGGCCGTCGTTCCGGCGGGTCACCTCGGTGCGCGTCGGCCGTGATGTGGTGGTGGCGACCGTCGACGGCACGATCGCCGCGGACTCCGGCCATCTGGCGCATCCGGCGGTCGTGGACGCCGCCATGCAGTGTGCGGCCATGCTGTTCGCCGACGAACGCATCGACGAGGGCGTGATGGTTCCGGTGGGCGTCGGCGCGGTGCGGTTGCTCGCGGCGCTGCCCGAGACGGTGACGGTGGTCGCCCGGCGCGATCCGAACGCTCGGTTGCGCGCCGATGTGGATCTGCTCGACGCCGACCACAGATTGGTCGTCCGCCTGTCCGGCCTGCAGATCGGCGCGCTGCGGCCCGGCGACGATCCGCTGCACCGGATGGCCGACTTCTACTACACCGAGACCTTCGAGGAACGCGATCCGATCGACCCGGCCGCGCTGGCCGAGGCCGGGTCGGTGAGTACCGTGGTGGTCCGCCTGGGGGAGACCGCCCGGGCCGACCGGTTGGTAGCCGCACTGGCGAATTCCCGTCTGCACGTGGTGGATTCGACCGGCCCCGAACTGGAATCGGCGCTCGTCGAGCAGTTGCGCGCGGCCCGGGACGAACCCGCTCGGCGGTTGCACATCTGTGTGGTGGCCGGTGCTGTCGCCGACGACGTGGCCGACTTGTGGACGCTCAAGCGCATCGCGGTAGCGATCGCCGACTTCGTCGAGCCGCCCAGCGAAAACGGCACGCCACAAACGATTTTCGGCGACGGCCTGGTGCACTGCACGCTGGTCACCGAATCCGCCTTCGCCCTGCCGGGCAGTCCCGTCCCGCCCGACACCGGACAGGCCGCACTGGCCGGCGCCCGGCGGGTGCTGCTCAACGAGCAGACCGCCCTGCGATGGCGGCTCGTCGACATCGAACCCGCCACCCCGATCGCCGATCTCGTGGCGGAGCTGGCGGTGCCCGGCGCCTTCTCCCTCGACAACAGCGACGAGGTCCTGCTGCGCGACGGTAAACGCTGGGCGACGGTGATCACCAAACCGCTGCCCGAGCGCCTGGAAGCCTTGGAAACCTCGGCGCCGCTGACCGATCCGGACGCCAACTTCGAACTCGACATGCCGCGTACCCGGCTGCTGTCGGCACTGGCGTGGCGGGAATGCCCGCGGGTGGCGCCGGGCCCCGGCGAGATCGAGATCCGCATGCAGGTCATCGGTTTGAACTACAAGGATCCGCTGAAGGTCATCGGGCTGCTCGGCGAACGGGAGCTCGCACCCACGTATTTCGGCACGGTGCCCGGTATGGAGGGCGTCGGCACCGTGGTCCGGGTCGGGCCCGGCGTCGAGGGCGTCAGCGAAGGTGATCTGGTCGGTGTGGCCGCCAAGGGCATGATGCGCCGCTTCGCGGTCGTGGACCGGCAGCTCGCGGTCGTCCTGCCCGAGGGCACCGATCCCGGGCACTGCACCAGCATCATCGCCTTCGGCACCGCCGAATACGCCCTGCTGGATCTGGCCCGGCTGGAACCGGGGGAGACGGTGCTCGTGCACGGCGCGGCCGGTGGTGTCGGCACCGCCGCGATCCAGGTCGCCAAGGCGCGCGGCGCCACCATCATCGGCACCGCCAGCACCCCGGAGCGGCGCGCGCACGTACTGGCGATGGGCGCGGACTACGCGGTGAATTCACGCTCGCTGAACTTCGTCGACGAGGTCGCCGCGATCACCGGCGGCGCGGGCGCGGATGTGATCGTCAGCAGCGCACCCGGTGAGATTCTGCGCCAGAACTTCAACGCCGCAGCCGAATTCGGCCGCATCGTCGAGGTCGGCAAGGCCGACATCTACACCGGCGGGCTGCTGGAACTGGCCAATTTCGACAAGAACCTGTCGTACTTCTCGATGGACCTGGACCGCCTCGTCAAAGTGAAGCCACAACGACTCGCGGCTCTGCTGCAACGCGTGTTCGAGAAGGTCACCGAGGGCACCTACCGGCCCCTGCCGTACCACATGTTCGACACCGCCGAGGTGAGCAAGGCGTTCGAGGAGACGCTGCGCTCGTCGCGGCCGGCGCGCATCGCGCTGCGCATGGACGCACCCGAACCGCCGGTGCGCCCGCATCTGCCCGATGTCGAGATCAGCGACACCGCAACGTATCTGATCACCGGCGGCTTCGGTGGTTTCGGTCTGGCGATCGGCCGCTGGCTGACCTTGCGCGGTGCGCGGCGGCTCGTGCTGGCCGGGCGGCGGGGCGCGACCACGGAGGAGGCGCGTCGTCAGCTCGAGGCGTGGCGCGCGATCGGGATCGAGATCGTCGAGGAACTGCTCGACGTGACCGAGCCCGGCGCGGTCGCCGATGCCGTCGAGCGCATCCACACCGCGGACCATCCGCTGCGCGGGGTGTTCCACGCCGCGGGCGCGGTCGCCGACAACAACCTCGCCAAGATGGAACGCGGCCAGCTCGAACAGGTCTATCTGCCGAAAGTGCTGGGCGCGCAGGTCGTGCACCGGGCCGTCGCCGAGGCGGGTATCGATCTCGACATGTTCGTGCTGTGCTCCTCGGGCGGGTCGATGTACGGCATCTACGGCCAATACAGTTACTGCGCGGCCAATGTCGCGGTCGAATCGCTGGCGCTGCGCTGGTCGGCCGCGGGGGAGCGGGCGTTGTGCGTCGGCTGGGGTCACCTGTCCGGTGCCGGCGGTATGGCGGCGAACGAGACCTCCGAGAAATATCTCGACCTGGTCGGATTCGGCCCGATCGATATGGGCGACGCCACCGCCTACCTGGAGCAGACCCTGCGCCTGGGCGCGACGCGGGTCGCGATCATCCCGACCGACTGGGCCAAGCTCACCGGCACGTTCCCGCAGCTGGCGCGCACCGGTCGCACCGCCGCACTGGCCCGGGCCTCGGCGAAGGACACCTCCGAGCTGGCCCGGCTGCGCGAGGAGCTGGCCGCGATGGAGGAATCCAAGCGCGGACCGCATATCGCCCGGCTGATGGCCGGCGAACTGGCCGTCGTCATGGGCGTGGACGTCGACACCATCGATATGACGATCCCGGTGCCGGAGCTGGGCCTGGATTCGCTGATGGCGGTCGAACTCGGCGCCCGGGTCACCAAGACGCTCGGCATCGACCTGATGTCGCTGCAGATGGGGCGCTCGTTCAGCCTGGAACAGGCCGGGCCGAAAGTGGCCGAACTGATCCTGGCGCACGAACCCGGCGGCGCCCAACCGGATCCGGCGGCCTTGGCCGCGGCGGTGGACGACGCCGCTCCGAACGGTTCCCAGCCCGCGCCCGAGTCGAACGCGCACGCCGCGCCGGCCGATGCGGTCGCGGAGATGGCGGGGGTCAGCTGATGGCCCGCCGTTTCGGTGCCCGCCGGTGGAAGTGAGATAACCGTGGTCGATTTCGGACTCATCGACGAATGGTCACCGCCGCCGGGGCGGATGGTCACCTGGGTCGCGTCACCGGAAGCGGTGGCGCGGGCCCGGACCGCCCCGGTGCATCCGGCGCCGCCGTCGCTACAACAGGAACAGTATCTGCGCCAAGCGGATCGGCACGCCGCCGCCGACTTCCGGTTCTCCGGACTGTGCCTGGCCACCGCGCAGATCCCGACCGGTGGCCTGGACCGGGAGGCGATGACGCGGATCGTCAACACCTTCCTGTTGCGTCACGACACCTTCCGGACCTGGTTCGACATCGGCGCCGACGGCACCGTGCGACGGCATCTGGTGCCCGAGGACGTCGTGGACTTCATTCCGATCGATTACGGGTGGATCGACGATCCGGCCGCGATCCGCCGGCACGTCGAGAAGACGACTCCCGATCCGTTCCAGTGGGATTGCTTCACCTTCGGCGCCATCGAACACGGTGACGCGACCACGGTCTACCTCGCCGTCGACCACCTGCACACCGACGGTCTCGGGCAGTACCTGTCGGCGTCCGATTTCGCTCAGCTGTATCTGTCCGAACTGAGCGGTGAGGCCGAACCGCTGCCACCGGCGGCCAGCTATCTGGACTACTGCCTCACCGAGCGCGGCTACAGCGATATGCTGACGCTGTCCTCGCCGGGTGTACAGAAGTGGTTACAGTTGTTGCGCGGCAACGACAATCGGCTGCCGTCGTTTCCGCTGGACCTCGGCAAGCGCTCCGACGGCTACCACCGCAGCGCCCACCGCACCGTCACCCTGCTCGACGAACACCAGGCGCTGGCCTTCGAAGAGATCTGCCGGGCCAACGACGCGGAATTCGTGGGCGGAGTCTTCGCGGCCGCGGCTTTGGCGGAACGCGATCTCACCGATTCCGACTACTACTTCGGAATGACGCCGGTGAGTACCAGAACCTCTGCGGCGGAGGGCAATTCGGTCGGCTGGTACGTGACATTGGTGCCGGTGGCCTTCCCGCTGGGCCCCGGCACCCCCGTCACCCGCACCCTGAAACTGGCCCAGCGCGCCTACGAGAACGGGCTGCGCCTGGCGCCCACCTCGTTCCATCGGGTGCTGGAACTACTGCCCGCCGACTCGGAGATCAAGGCCGAACCCGGCTGGGTCACACCGATGATTTCGTTCATCGATGCCCGCGACTTCCTCGGCCACGAATTCTTCGACGAGGTGACGGCCGGCGTCTACGCCAACCGCGCCGCGTCGGAGGAGGCCCTGATCTGGGTCAACCGGCTGCCGTCGGCGACGACGCTGAGCGTCATCTACCCCGACACCGCGGCCGCCCACGACTCGGTCGAGCGCTACATCGCGGCGATGCGGACGGTTTTCGCGTCGATCATCCATCGCGGCGCGGAAACGAACTGAACTACAGGAGGTTTCGTGGTGTCGCAAGGCCCCGTGCCCATGCTCTTTCGCGACCCCGGCATACCCGACGGTGAAAAATGCCGGTACACGGTCGGAACCGACGGCCGCAGTTCGGGTTTCGAACTGACCAGCGTCGTCACCCACGAGAACGGCGGCTACCGGACGCTGCTCGAGGCGTCCAGCGGCGACGGGGAACTGGAACTGACCATCGACCAGCGTTTCGGCCGGGTCGACGGATTCCTGCGCGCCGAGGACTACCGCGCCGAAACCCGCTCTCGCGGTGTGGTCGTCTCCCGCGAGGAAGCGCATTTCATCGACACCGTCCACCTCCCGATCGGCGGCGCACCCGTCCCGTTCCCCACCGACATCATGCCGATCGTCGGCGGCATGACCCTGCTGCGCGGCCTCGACCTCACCGAGGGGGCGATGCAGTCGATCGATACGTGGCTGGCCTTCTCGGTGCATTGGCCCCTGGTCGCCCGCGTGGACAAACGCACGGTCGTGACAGTCGGAGCGGGCGAGATCGAATGCCGCCAGGTGCGCCTGCGACCAGGCTTCGGCCAGGTGAACATGTTGCTGGACAAGATGATCGGCGGATTGCTGCCCCCGTTCGTGGCGCATATCGAGGTGGAACCACCACATCGTCTGGTGCGCTTGAGTTTTCCGACCGAACTGGCGCTGTCCGCGCCGCGCAGCGTGATCGAGTTGGCCGGATGACGGGTGGAACCGGCAGCGAACACGCCGTGCGTGACGATGGGGCAGTGGTCGAGGGGCGCGTGGTCATCGGTGAGTCACCCCTGATCGCAGACCAGGCACGTGGGGGGAAGCCGGAAGGCGTTGGCCCGGTCGGCGAATCGTCCCCCTCCGAATTGGCGGCATGGCTGGCCTTCGCCGGTTGCCTGATCGCGGTGTTCATGCAGATGATCGATGTGACGATCGTGAATACGGCCCTGCCGAAGATGACCTCTGACCTCGGCGCCTCCCGTTCGGCGGAACTGCTCGTGATCTCGGGCTATTCGCTGGCTTTTGCCTGCACGCTGCTCAGCGCCGCCCGCCTCGGCGCCGTTGCCGGCCGCCGCGCCATGTTCCTGACGTCGGTGGTCGCGTTCACCGCCGCCTCGGTGTGGTGCGGAGTGTGCACGGGTGCAATCGAATTGGTAGCGGCCCGGATAGTTCAAGGCGCGGCGGGCGCGGGCATGGCAGCCCAAACCATCGCCATCCTGATCGCCAGCTTCCCTCGCGAACGCCACTCCCTGGTCTTCGCGATGTACGGCGGCGTCGCCGGTTTCGCGGGCATGCTCGGGCCCATCCTCGGCGGCGCCCTGCTGACCCTCGACATCGGCGGCTGGGGTTGGCGCACGGTCTTTCTGATCAACCTTCCCATCGGCATGGTCGCCTTCACCCTCGCCTGGCGCTACCTGCGCATAGGCCGTCCGCCGTCACCGGACCGCCTCGACCTGGGCGGCGCGGCGCTGTCCGGAGTCGGCCTGCTCCTGGTCGTCTACGCCCTGGCTCTGGTCCAGCAACACGGCTGGCAAGCCCAGCCGATCGCCCTCGGCCTGGCCGGAGTGGTGGTGTGCGCCCTGTTCGTGGCCCATCAGATCAGGCGCTCCTCCCGCGGAGCCGGCCCTTTGATGCGCCTGGACCTATTCTCCGACAAGGGGTTCCGCATCGGCTCCATCCTGGTCTGCCTGTTCTTCGGTCTGTTCACCGCGTTCGTCTTCGCCGCCTCCATCACCATGCAGGACATCCTCGGCTACACGCCCTGGCACACAGCGATCGTCATGACGCTGTTCGCACTGGGCGCCGGCGCCGGAGCGATCGCCTCCCTGTTCCTGGTCCGCCGGTGGGGAATCCTGGTCCTGGCCGCGGGCGTAACCCTCTACGGTGGCTGCATGGGCGGCGGCGCCATCTACCTCCACCTGACCAGTGGCATCGCCAACCCCCTCATCGCCGCCCCCGCCGTCTGCGCAGCCGGTTTCGGAGTGGGAATCTTCGCGGTCCAAATACAGCCGATCATGCTGTCGGGCCTGAACGCCGACCACATGTCGGAGACGTCCGGTGTGGTCCCGACCATCGAACAGATCGGCAACGCACTGGGTTTGGCGGTTCTGACCACCCTGTTCTTCCGCTCCCGCACCCTCGACGGCGCGCTGACCATGATGCTGGCTTTGGCCGTGGTGTCGTTCGGATTGGGTGCATTGACGTTGGCCTTGCCGCGAGCGCGGAACACGAACTGAGATTCCCGGCGTGCGTGCCGGGGCCATCCGGTATCCGGCCGGCACACCGTGATGTCGGCTCGAACCGAGTCTTGCGGTGGTTGGCTTTTGTTGGCACGCTTGTTCGCGCATGCCGAACTCCGATACCGCATATGACAGCCTCATGGGCTTGTCCGTGGGCGATGCGCTGGGTGCGCAGTTCTTCGTTCCCGGACGGTCCGTATCCGATCTTCACGCCGGGCGAGCGCCCGTGCCTCCGTGGCAGTGGACCGACGACACCGAGATGGCCTGTTCGGTGTACACGGAGATCCTCGACCGCGGCCGGATCGACCGCGATGCGCTCGCGGCCGTGTTCGCCGAACGATGTGAGCCCTACCGTGGTTACGGGCCGGGCACAGTCGTTGTGCTGCACGAGATTCGCGACGGCATGCCCTGGGCCGACGCGGCAGGCGCGGTGTTCGGCGGGAACGGGTCGTGGGGGAACGGCGCCGCGATGCGGGTCGCTCCGCTCGGGGCCTATTTCGCCGGAGATCCGGACCGGGCGGCGGCGCAGGCGGCGCGCTCCGCCGAGATCACCCACCGTCATCCGGAGGCGATCGTCGGCGCCATGGCGGTCGCCGTCGCGGCCGGCCATGCCGCATCGGTACGTGGAAAAGACTGTGCGCCCGGCGAATTGCTGGATGCGGTGGAACCGTACCTGGTCGACGGGCGCACCGCGGACGGTATCCGTCGAGCCCGGGAATTGATCGGCCGATCCGTGGCCGAAGCGGCCTACGAACTCGGCAACGGCGCCCGGGTCAGCGCGCAGGATACGGTGCCGTTCACCCTGTGGGCGGCCGCGACCTTCCTCGGCGACTATCCGGCTGCGGTCACCGCCTGCGTCGAGGCGGGCGGGGACGCGGACACCACAGCTGCGATCGTCGGCGGAATCGTGGCCGCGTACACCGGAGTCGGCTCCCGAGGTTCGATACGCGGAATACCTGAGGAGTGGCTGTCGGCGCGTGAACCACTGCCCGCGTGGGCGCTGGAGCGACACCGCCCCGGTGAACTTCCATCATCCGGAGGCGGGCGCTAGCGTTCCGCCCCGACTTGAGACATGGTGGTCCGGCTGCCGCTGTCACACCGCGCGTTGTGCGAATGAGCTCCCGTCGATGCCGCGTGGCGGCGTTGTCTCGGTCCGCCAGGGCAGGAGGGCCGAGCCGCCGAGGAGGGCGGCAGCCGCGCAACCGATCGCCACCCGTGGGCTCGTCGCGCCCGCTATGAGACCACCCAGGGCGATGAACACGGGCTGGACGCTCTTCGAGCTGATCGACCATGCGGTGCGGACGCGGCTCATGTGATCGTCGGTGGTGCAGTCGCGATTCGCCGGGCACGAACCGACGTCGCTACATCTCGAACACCGGCAACGGCGGAATGCCGCGCACCGGCATGGGTGAGATGCCGCGGGAGGCGGTTCCGACGGCGAGGTTGCCGCAGCAGAGGCTGGTGCCGGGTACAGGCCGCTCGAGGACACGAGGTGGTGTGCCGTCGCAGATCCCCCGAAGTGTGCTGGTCCGGGGGTATCTTTCGGAAGTTGGTGCGGTGTCGGCCGCTGCCGACGTGCGCCCCTTGTGTGCCGGATTTGCCGGGACTGTTCCACTTCTGCACGACCTTCGGTTCGAGTACAACTCTGACAGGGCGGGTGTGTTGTCGTGAAATGTCTGCGGAGCGTCGCGGTTACGCTGGCGATCGGGTGCGCAGTGGTGTGGGGGCCGGCCGCCGCGCTCGCCGACCCGCCGTCGCCTACCCCGGCACCGTCCACTACCGGCCCGACAGCTCCGTCGGCATCGAGCCCGGGCGAGCCGTCCACCCCTGAGCGAGCTGTTCCTTCAGCGCTCAGTCCAGGCGAGCCGCCCGGACCCGATAGTGCCGCGCCTTCCGCCTCGGCCCCGGCCGCGCCGTCAACCTCCGACCGGCCCGCGCAGTCCGCGACGAGCCCTGCTGCGCCGGCGGCCGCTGATAGTGCCGTGCCGTCCGGGGCCGTTCCGGCTGCACCGCCAACTATCGATCGGCCTGTGCCGTCCGGGGCCGGTCCTGCGTCGCCGTCGGCCGCTGATTCTGCTGTGCCGTCCGGGGCCGGTCCGGCTGCGCCGTCGACCTCCGATCGATCTGAGCCGTCGGCGGCCGATCCGGGCACTGCGGCATCCGAGCCGAAACCTCCGGTCGCCCAACACGATCCAGGTCCTTCGGCATTTCAGAAATGGCTCGACGACACCATTCCCGCGCCGACGTCGGTGCTGCCCGGAATCGGGTCTGCTGCCGCCGATCCGGGCGGGTCGTCGGATCCGCAGGCGCTGTGGAAGGCGATTCAATCCAGTCCGACGGGGGATCCGTTCTTCGACGAGGCACCGGCGGATCTCGCGCATTACGCACCCGGCGACGTCATCGAATCGCGGGATGTCAGCTGGCCGGGGGTGCCGATGGTTTTCCTGACGGTGCTCACGCCGGTTCAGCGGGCGATACAGGTGAAATTCCGGACTACGAACTCCTCCGGTGCGCCCTCCTTCGGGACCGCGACGCTGCTGTTGCCCTTCGGCCGGTGGACCGGACCGGGAAGCCGGCCGGTGCTGCTGAACGCGCCGCCGATCAACGCGCTCAACCGGCGCTGCACTCCCGGCTACGTGTTCTCCCACGGATTCGACATCACGACCGGCGGCACCGGCAACGATTTCGTCCCGTCACCCACGATGTGGGCGGCGAGCCGGAACTACGCGGTGGTGATCCCCGACCACGAGGGGCCCTTGATGGCCTATGCCGAGCCGACCGTGGCCGGCCACATCATGCTCGACACCGTGCGGGCGGTACGCCATCTGATGCCGGAGGAGTTCGGCGAGAGCCGTTTCGCGATGACCGGCTATTCCGGCGGTGCCATCGCCAGCTATGCCGCCGCGATGCTCGCGCACGAATACGCTCCGGAACTGACTCCCCACCTGGCCGGGGCCGCGATGGGCGGCCTGCCCGTCGACTACGAATCCTTCGCGAAGACCTTCGACGGCACCTACGCCTCGGGACTGATGCTGACCGTGACGCTCGCGCTGGCCCGCGAACATCCCGAAATCCTCAGCCGCATGAATCATCTGGCGCAATGGGCGGCCATTTCCCCGCTCAAGGATGTGTGCAGTTCGACCATGGCGGACATCGGAGTGTTCGTACCCTATGCGGCCGTGGCGAATATGGCCGACCCACTTCACACCGAGTTCGCCGACACGATGTTCCGGCGATTGAGCCTGAAGGGCCGGAAGGCCGGCATGCCGATCTATGTCTACAACGGCGTGCACGATCCCTGGATGCCGGTCGCGAAGGCCGAGGCGTTCTATGCCGAACAGTGCGCTCTGGGAGTTCCGGCCACGAAGAGCGTCGTGGGCGGGGAACATATCCTCGGCTACTTCGACGGCTTTCTCGGGTCGACGCGGTGGCTGGGCGAACGGTTGTCCGGTGTCCCGGCGCCGAATGCCTGCGAAGTGGCGCCACGCGCGGCGCCCAGCGATGTTCCCGAGGCCGAGAAACCCTCCGCGGCACCGGCACGTGCAGTAACGGCACCGCCGAGCCGAGCCTCGGGTCCGAGTCCGGATCGCTGACGTCCGTCAGCGGCCGGCCCGGGTCGCAGCGGCCCGCCTGGGTTGGTTGTGAACCGGCGGGGTTCCGGCGAATCGGCGATCAGCCGGCCACGACCCGATCCGGGTTTTCGTGATCCACCTCACGCGCTGTCACAGCTGCGGGGGATGCGGCGTCTTATGCCCGACCCCCTCAGCAAACGGAGGAAGACAATGAAGAACAACGAAGTCCTCGTAGTCGGTGGCGGATACGCCGGGGTGATGGCGGCCAACCGCCTCACGCGGCGTGACGACGTGCGGGTGACGGTGATCAACCCCCGCCGGGTCTTCGTTCCGCGGCTGCGGTTGCACCAGCTGGTGGGCGCGACACACGAGGCGGTCGTCGATTACCCGGATGTCCTGGCCGAGAAGGTGCGGCTGGTCGTCGACAGCGTGACGCGGATCGACGCGGCGAAACACACGGTGCAGCTGGCCGGCGGCGACAGCATCGGCTACGACTATCTGATCTACGCGGTGGGCAGTGGCATCCCCGCGCCGCAGGTGCCCGGGGCGGCCGAATTCGCCTATCCGATAGCGACGTTGGAGGCTGCGCAGCGGCTGCGCGCGGTCCTTTTCGATACGCCCTCGTCGGCCGCGGTGACGGTGATCGGCGGCGGGCCGACCGGGATCGAGACCGCCGCCGAGCTGGCCGGACAAGGGCGCGCGGTCACCCTGGTGTGCGGCAGCGTTCTCGGTCCGTATCTGCATCCCAAGGCGCGGCGCACGGCACACAAATATCTCGCGAAACTCGGAGTGAAGGTCGTCGAAGGATCTGATGCGACCGTCACCGCGATCGCGCGAGACGCTGTGGTACTCCGCGACGGCCGGACCCTGGCCAGTGCCGTGACGATCTGGGCGGCGGGCTTCGGCGTACCGGAGCTGGCCGGTCGCAGCGGACTGAGCGTTGATGCCGCCGGGCGGCTGCTCACCGACGAGACACTGACCAGCGTCGACGACGAACGCATCGTCGCGGCGGGTGATTCGTCGGCACCCTCGGATCTGCCGTTCCGCATGAGCGCCTACACGGCGTACTGCCTGGGCGCGCACGCCGCCGACACCGTCCTGCACCGCATCGCGGGCGAACAGCCCTCGGCGATCGACCTCGCCTTCCCCGCCATGTGCCTCAGCTTCGGCCGGGACGCCGGGATCTATCAGCTCGGTCACAAGGACGAGACCGCCATGCGGCTGTACTTCGGCGGGTTCGCGGGTAAGAAGCTCAAGGAGTTCGCGTGCGAGGCGGGGATCAAGCATCTGGCGACCGAGGCCCGCAAACCGGGCTCGCACCACTGGTTCTCCGACGGCAAGCACCGCCCGGCGCAGCTGCGGGCCCGGCAGGACGACACTGTTCCGGTTGCCTAGGGTAGAGGTAGTTTCGCGCGATTTCGCCGAGGTTTGCACGAACAGTTCAGCCGATTCCCACGCTCGTACCCGGTTACCGGCCGCGCACACGACCATCTCCGGTCCCGGTCGCCGACCGGCACTCGAATTGTGTTCGGGCTGAGCGGAAGCCTGTGCGCGGGTCGAGGCATCCGCTTACATCGAAACCATGGCAACACCGGCACCGTCGCCCACCGACGCGGACACTTTCACCGCCGAGTGGCAGGAATGGCATCGGCGGCAGGAAGCGCACCTGTCCGACCGGCACGGCTTTCTCGCCATCACGAGTCTGCACTGGCTCACCGAGAACCCGCAGCGCTTCGATGATGCCCCCGGTGCTTGGTCGACCGGGGCCGACGGCGTGGTGGTCGTGCTCGACGAGGACGAAGAGTTGGTCGTCGACGGCGAGCCGGTGCGTGGCCGCTACGGGTTCGGCGTCATCCCGGAGCGCGGTGGGGTGAACGCCGTCTGGGCAGACGCGGTGATCGAGGTCGCCAAGCGAGGTGGCCACGACATCGTGCGCCCTCGGCACCCGAACACCCCGCTGCGCACCTCTTTTCGCGGCACTCCGGCGTTCGTACCGGACCCGGAGTGGGCGGTCACAGGACGGTATGTGGCCTTCGAGGAGCCGCGGCCGACGACGGTCGGCGCTGCGGTGGAAGGACTCGAGCACGTCTACGATGCGCCGGGGCAGGTCGAATTCGAGATCGACGGTAAGCCGTTGCGCCTCACCGCTTTTCCCGGCAAGAACCCCGGCGATCTATCGGTGTTGTTCACCGACGCCACGTCCGGAGTCACCACCTACGCCGCGAATCGGGTGCTGCAGGTGCCGGCGCCGGATGCCGACGGAACGGTGGTGCTCGACTTCAACCGTGCGGTGAATCTGCCGTGCGCGTACACCGATCTGGCGACCTGCCCGCTGCCGCCGGCGGAGAACCGGCTGCCGATCGCGGTCGAGGCGGGGGAGAAGATTCCCTACGAGCGTCAGGGATGAGCGCGCCGCGGATCGGTTCGCTGGCGTTTCTGACCCCGGGCAATTATCTCGACGACGATCCGTACACCGGCCTCGAGGACACGCTGCAACTGTTCGAATACGGCGAGCGACTGGGGTTCGACGGCGCATGGATCCGGCAGCGGCATCTCGAGCACGGAGTCGGTTCGGCAGCGGTCTTCCTGGCCGCGGCCGCCCAGCGTACGAGCCGAGTGGAGTTGGGCGCGGCGGTGATTCCGATCGGGTACGAGAGCCCGTTCCGGCTGGCCGAGGACTTGTCATTGGCCGACGTGCTGTCCGAGGGACGTTTGCAGCCGGGTTTCAGCGCGGGGACGCCACCGCACGCCGATCTGATCGGTGATCTGGTCTTCGACGGCGACTGGCGCAGCTTCGACCTGTCCTACGGCCGGGTGGCCCGGCTGATCGACAACCTGCGCGGCCGCTACCTGGGCGACGCCGACACGGTCATCCACTCGCCGGGGAACACCCAGCGCCCTCGGCTGCAGCCGCACAGCCCCGGCCTGGCCGACCGCGTCTGGTACGGAGGTGGGAGTACCCGCTCGGTGCGCTGGGCGGCGGAGAACGGACTGAATCTGCTGAGCGGGAATATCGTATTCGGTGACCGCAGTGACGATTTCGTGACCGCCCAGCTCGGACTCATCGAGGACTACCGCGAGCGCATCGATCCGTCGCGACCGGCGCGCGTCGCGATAGGCCGGGTGATCGTCCCGTTCGACAGCGCCGACCGCGCGACCCGGGCGCGGTACCGCGCCTATGCCGCCGGCCGCCACGAACGCACCCTCGGCCCGCAGGGTGAGCGGCGGGTGCTGTTCGCCCCGGACGTCGTCGGCACCGCCGAGCAGATTCTGGAACAGCTGCGGGCCGATCCGGTCCTCGCGCAGACCGGCGAACTGCGTCTGGAGCTGCCCTACGAGTTCCATCGCGCGGACTACGAGCAGATCCTGCACGACACGGTGGAGCTGATCGCTCCGCAGCTGGGGTGGAAACCCGCGCTCGCCTAGGTCGGCGCGAGCTCGCTGTGGCCGAGCGCGGCGTCGCGCATCCACCGATCAGGCCGCGAGTTTGAACTCGTGCTTCCGGGTATCCACACCATTGCTCGATAACGGTGTCGCCGCGTCCGCTGATCCGCGTTGCGACACCCGGTGTTCCACCCCTATTCGGTATCACCGTTCGTACTACGAGCCAGGAGGACGAGATCGATGATGACCGGCCGGAACTACCGAAGCTCAGCTCTTGTCGTCACCGCCCTGGCAGGGATGGGGCTGGCCGCTGTATCGACGGCCGCTCCAGCGCTCGCCGCCAACACCATCGACATCAAAGGGGTAGGGCCGGCCAATGTCGGGGTCGACTACTCCTGTGATGCCAATTCCGGCACGTCCGCGGTCAAGGTCATGGTGGGCGATCCCAACGCCGACGCACCGTCCGCGATGGGTACCCAACCGCAGGTCACGTGCAACGGGCAAACGCAGAGCACCGTTGTCGAGCTGACCGGGCCCGACGGGTCGCCCGCCCAATTGCAGCAGGGCCAGACCGTGCAGGTCCGGGTGGCGTTGGTGGATCCTCAGGACACCGTGGTCTCCGGAAAGGCCAACGTGTTCAAGCTGGGGTAACGGCGGCGCGAGCTCGCCAACACCGGCGGGTGGCCGCGGCGCGCGCGGTCCAGCCCGCCACGATCCCGAGATAGACACCCGGCAGCCCCCAGTGCAGCACCGCGACCGCGAGCCACACCGTGGGCAGGGTGACGCAGACGACCGAGAACACGGACGCGGACATGACCGCTTTCGTGTTCCCGGCCGCGCGCAGCTGGGCGGCGTAGACCATGCCGATCGACATGACCGGCGCCAGCACGGGCAACGACCACACCACCCCGCGCCCGGTCGCGCTCACCGCGGCGTCACCGGTGAAGAGCCGGAACACCACCGGTGACAGCGCGGTGAGCAGCAGCGCGACCGCGCCCGAGGTGCCGACCATCAGCACCGCGCCGGCCCGCACGACAGCGCGGCGCTCGCGATCGTCGCCGGCGCCGAGGCACTGGCCCGCCAGAACCGCCACCGCCACACCGATTCCGAACACGAGCATCCACACCAGCGATACCGCCAGGCTCATCACCCGGTGCGCGGCCAGGCTCACCGTCCCCGCTCGCGCCACCACTGCCGCGATCACGGCGTCACTGCCGTAGCCGACGACTCCGAATACGACATCCGGCACCGCGAGCCCGGTTACTGCGTGCCATACCGTGCGGTCCGCGCGAACCCGGATGGTTGCGAGGCCGAGGGCCCGGCGAACGCGTGGGATCAGGGCGACCGTGCCTGCCGCGACGGCGGTGGTCGAACCGACCGCGGACCCGCCGGCCCCCACCCCGCGACGAAGATCAGGATCCACGACACCATCACGTTCAGTACGGCCACCGCCACCGCGACCCGGGCGCCGGATCGCGTGTCACCGATGCCGGCGAGTACACCACGCAGATGAGCCGTGACGGCCGTGAACGGCAACCCGCACAACAGAATCCACAACATGACCGTCGCTTCACGCCGATCCGGGCCCGTCGGCGCGGTCACCGCCACGATCACGGGTGCGGCCGCCGCCGCGGCCACCGCGACCGTCACACCGACCGCGGCGGCGCCCGAAAGCCCGGTCGATGCCACGGTCCGAACCGCGTCGACGTCCCCGCCGCCGTGCCGGCGGGCGACCAGTATCTGGGTGGCCGACCCCCACGGCACCACCAGCGCGGTACAGCAGATCCATACCGGCAGGACCAGTGTGGCGACGCCGAGCGCTCCGAGCGAGTGGTGTCCCAGCAGCGCGGTATCGGTCACGCCCAGCACCAGCGTCGTCGCGGAGGTGAGAACGACGGGCGCCGCCAGTCCGCTCACCTGACGAAGTCGCGCGAGCCGCGCTTGCCTCCCCATGGAGGGACTCTAATAGTGCTCCCGCCCAAGCTCTTCCAATGGTGCGAAAAACTCCAGTTACACGCGTCGGAGCCCGTGTAAGGACCGTGTCAGCGCTGCGTCAGTCCGGTGACAGTGGCGTGGAAGAGAGTTCTTTCCATGAACAGCGGAGCACTCGCCACGGTCGGAGCCCGGAATGCCGTGTGGGACACGACGCTCGCCGGTCGTTTCGATCCGGCTCTCGGTATCGGACTCCCGCCGATGCTGCGCTCGCAGTGGTTCGACCGCGCCCGGCGGTATCTGCGCAGTGATCACGCCTTCGCCCAGTTGATCCGTTTCGCGCTGGTCGGTGGGGCGAGCAATATCGCCTACGCGCTGCTGTTCGTGGTCATGAGCGGGGTCGGACCGCTCGTCGCGAATATCGTGGGCTCGCTGGTCAGTACGGCGATCGCGAACGAGCTGCACCGCCGGCTCACCTTCCGGGCGGCCGGGCGCATCGGCTGGTTCACCGCGCAATGGGAAGGCGGCGGCCTCGCGTTCCTCGGTGTGGTGATCAGCACGGCCGCGCTCGCGGGTCTCCGTTTCTGGGCGCCCGGCCTCGGCGACCTCGCTCAGGCGATCGCCGTCCTCACCGTCACGGGCGCGGTCGGCGGTCTGCGGTTCCTGGCTCTGCGTGGATTCGTCTTCTGAGCAGATTCCCGAATTCCCTTGTGGCTGCGGATACGCGAGTTCGCCGTACCGCCCACCATAATCGAGACCGGAGAACGCGAAAAGCACTGCAGTAGACCGTCTTTCTACACCTCGTCGTCCGCACCGCACCGGCCCGGCCGCCCGGATGGGCACGGGTCGTTCGGATCGGATGACAGCGGTCTTCGTCGGCCGTCAGCCGGGTTCCGTCGCTTCCCGCAGTATGCGGAATTCGGCGGCCAGGGCGTCGAGGGTGTAGTGGGCGTTGAGGCCGCTCGGGTTGGGTAGCACCCAGATTTCGGTGGCGCCGAGGGTTTCGGCCTGGCGTCCGACGGTGGTGCGCGGCCGGCCGAAGGCGGTGCGGTAGGCGCCCAGACCGAGGACGGCAAGGACACGGGGTCGGTAGTGCCGGACTCGCTCGGCTAGCGCCCGGCCGCCGTCGCGCAATTCCGCCGCGGTCAGCTCGTCGGCCTTCGCCGTCGTTCGCGCGGCGACGTTGGTGATGCCGAGCCCGAGGGCGAGCAGTTCCTTCTGCTCATCGGGACGGAACAGGCGGGGAGTGAAGCCGGACCGGAACAGCGCGGGCCAGAAGCGGTTTCCGGGCCGCGCGAAATGGTGGCCGGTCGCGCCCGACCACAGGCCCGGATTGATCCCGCAGAACAGCACCCGCAGATCGGGTGCCACCAGATCGGGAATGGTCCGGTCCTTCGCGGCGGCCAGATCCGCCGGGGTGGGGCGGTACGCGGCGGAATGTGCCATCCGCCCAGTCTGCCGGACCGGGCGCCGCGCCCGCCCACCGTGGGGTCGTCACCGGCGCGCAGTGCCCGCAGGTCGGCCGGTGGGTCCGGGCGAGGCAGGCCGCGTCCCGGCCGCCGTCGGGTCCCCGGGCCGTCCAGCAGATGGCCGAAGCCGGCGGTCGTCGAGTTCCTGTGCGGGTCACCGTTCCCCGGGAGACCGAGATGCGGGGCGTCTATCTCGATATTCACGCGGGCGGGTTCTATATCGGTTCGGCGGCCAGTGGTGATGCGCGCAATGCGGTGCTGGCCGACGCTCTCGCAGTGGCGGTGGTGAGCGTCGACTATCGACTGGCACCCGAGGATCCTTGGCCCGCGGCACCCGACGATTGCGAAACCGCGGCGGTGTGGCTGGTGGAGTGTGCGCAATCGTTGTTCGGCACATCGGCATTCGTCGTGGGCGGGGCATCGGCGGGAGCCACCCTGGCCCTGACCACCCTGCCGCGTCTGCGAGATCGAGGCCTGGCCGATCGGTTCGCCGGCGCCGTCCTGCAGTACGGCGCCTACGACCTGAGCGGGCGATCTCCCGGTGGCCGGCTGTACGCCGACGAGTACTTCATCGAGGCCTACGCCGGGCACGTCGCGGACCGCACCGACCCCGACATCTCTCCCCTCTACGGCAACCTCGCCGACCTACCGCCGGCCCTGCTGGTGGTAGGGCAACGCGACATCCTCCTCGAAGACAATCTGGCGCTGGCCGCCCGACTCGCCGTGGCGGGAAACGATGTCGACGTCCGCGTCTATCCCGAATCCACCCACGCCTTCACCTTCCGCCCGACCGGCATGGCCACCGCCGCTCTCCGGGAGATCGACATGTGGGTCGCGGACCGACTGCGGGAGAAAACGATCTGACCAGCGCAGAGCCGGGCGGCTGTCCGTCGTCCGGTGCGATGCGACCCGTCGGAGGCTGCGATGCTCGCGGGTCGCTGGTGCCGCGACGGATCCCATTGCGACGGTGACGTAGTGGTGACCGATCACCAGCGAGGAGCGGGTCCATTCGTTACCCTGGCTTGATGCGATCCCGGTTTCTGCGCAATGTCTCGGCCGTGTTCGTCGCTGTTGCGTCGGTGTTGCTGAGCGGCACTCCGGCCCTGGCCGGCCCACCGATGCGGGCCGCGGGGCTCGCTTCGCTGGACTCCGGATTCCTCTGGGGTGTGGCGAGTTCGGGCTTCCAGTCCGAAGGCCGAACGCCCGACAGCAACTGGACTCGTTACATCGCGCACAACCCCGGGTACGAACCACTGCGGGATTCGGTCGACTTCGCCGATCGCTACGACTCCGACATCCGGCTGGCCGCCGATATGGGAATGCGGGTGTTCCGGGTCGGGATCGAGTGGGCGCGGCTGCAACCCGAGCCCGGGAAGTGGGACGAGAACGCGTTCCGCTTCTACGATTCGGTGGTCGACAGCATCGTGCGCGCCGGGATGCGGCCGATGATCACCCTCGATCACTGGGTGTATCCGGGCTGGGAGGCAGACCGGGGCGGCTGGCGCAATCCGGGCATGGTGGGCGATTGGCTGGCCGACATGCGTGCCGTCGTGGACCGCTATTCCTCGCGGAACCCGTTGTGGGTCACAGTGAACGAACCTGTCGCCTACATCCAGAACGAGGTTCGCGAGGCCGGCGCCGACGCCAGTACCATGCTGACCGGGGTCGTCGACGTGCACAACGCCAGCTACGACTACATCCATCAGAAGCAGCCCGGAGCTCAGGTCACCGCCAACGTCGGATACGTCGCGGGCGCGGAGGATCAGGTCAACGGTGAGTTGATGGACCGGATCGGCGCCCGCCTCGACTACGTGGGCGTCGACTACTACTTCGGATTCGACCCGGCGCAGTCGCTGTACAGTGCGATCGGCCGGGCCACCGGCTCGTCGCTGCCGAATCTGCCCGGCCCGCGCATCTGGGACATGCCGCTGCGCACCGAGGGCATCTACTACGCGTTGCAGCACTATTCGCGCCGGTTCCCCGGTAAGCCGCTGTATATCGTCGAGAACGGGATGCCCACCGAGAACGGTCTGCCCCGCGGCGACGGCTACACCCGCAGCGATCACCTCCGCGACACCGTCTACTGGCTGCAGCGCGCCAAGGCCGACGGTATGAACGTGATGGGCTACAACTACTGGAGCCTCACCGACAACTACGAATGGGGCAGCTACACACCGCGTTTCGGCCTCTACACCGTCGACGTCCGCACCGATCCGTCGCTCACCCGTCGCCCCACCGACGCCGTCGGCACCTACGCGCAGATCGTCGCCGCCGGTGGCGTCCCCGGCGGCTACCGTCCCACCCGCGCCCCGGCCCTGTGTATCTTCGTCGACCCGCCGGCCAGCTGCCTCAGCCCGGTCGCGGGGCCGTAGGCGCTCCCGGAGCCATCCAGCTGCCTTCGACGCCGTGGTGTGCGCGCGGCGTGCAGTGGTTAACTCCTCTGCGACAACACAAGTGGAGAGGAGCGGGTCGTGGCCGACGACGGCGGTGTGGTGGATCTCGGACAGGACCGGGCGCACAGTGCCCGCATCTACGACTACTACCTCGGTGGACGTGACAATTACGAGGCCGATCGGGTGGCGGCGGCAGCGATCGAGCAGGCGATTCCGTCGGTGCGGACGGTGGCACGAGGTAATCGGTCGTTCATGGTGCGCGCGGTCCGGCATCTGAGTGCCGACCTCGGCGTCCGTCAGTTTCTCGACATCGGCACCGGAATCCCGACCGAGCCGAACCTGCATCAGGTCGCACAGGAGGCGGCACCCGATGCGCGGGTGGTGTACGTCGACAACGATCCGATCGTGCTGGCCCACGCGCGGGCACTGCTGACCGGGACTCCGGAGGGTGTCACCCGATACGTCGAGGCGGATGTACACGATCCGGCCAGGATTCTGTCCGCGCCCGAAGTGGAAGCGACACTGGACTTTTCGAAGCCGGTGGCGCTGAGTCTGATAGCGCTGTGTCACTTCGTACCGGGAGACGGGGTGTACGACATCATCGATACCCTGCTGGCGCCGCTGGCCCCCGGATCGTTTCTGGTGATGACACACCTGAGCCCCGACTTCGATCCGGCCATGGTCGAGGGCACGGTCGCGGCCTATCGCCAGAGCGGGATCGAGATGGAAGCTCGTTCCTACGCCGGCGTCGCGCGATTCTTCCGGGATATGGACCTGATCGAGCCCGGCATCGTGGCGATCGACGATTGGCACGCCGGAGGGGTGACCCCGGACTTGCCCGAGGGTGTCAGCGCTCTGGACACCGCCGCGTCAGCGCCCCCGGCCGCCGGGTACGCCGCGGTGGGCCGCAAGCGGTGAAACTTTTTTTCGGGTGATGTCGATTCCGGGGGTGCCCCGTTCGAGGGGTAGGTGAGGGGCTGAGAGGCAGCCCACCCTGGAAGGACAGAACCATGCGCACACTGGTGGCTTTCGAACACATGACCCTGGACGGTTATGCCTCCTCCGGACAAGATCTGGGATTCGAGTTCACGTTCCGCGCCTACGACGACGAACTGCAGGCCTACGCCGAGCACATCCAGGCCGACTTCGACACCGCGATCTATGGCCGCGAAACCTACCTGGGGATGTTCGGGCACTGGTCGCAGCAGCCGAACGCCGAAAGTTCCCCGGGTGAGCGCCGGCACGCCGAATGGGTCAACGCCGTGGACAAGATCGTCTGTTCCACCACGCTGGAGTCCGCGGAGTGGAACAACACCCGGCTGATCAGCAGCGACGTCGCCGCGCAGATCGAGGCGCTGAAGCGCGAGGAGGGCGGCGTGATCGCGATCTACGCCAGTCCGAAGCTGGTGCATTCGTTCATCGATATGGGTCTCGTCGACGAGTTCCGCATCGTCGTCCATCCGGTCACGCTCGGCTCGGGCATCCCGGTGTTTCACGACAAGGCGAAACTGGATCTCGACCTGCTGGAGTCGAAGGCATTCGGTTCGGGCGCGGTGTATCTCCGCTACCAAGTGCGATGAGGAAGGATGCGGATATGCGTTATCTGATGCTGATCCGTCTCGATCCCGCGGCCGCGTCGGTGCAGGGTCCCGACCCCGCCATGGCCGAGGAGATGGGCACATTGCTCGAGGAGATGACCAAGGCCGGCGTGCTGCTCGACACGGCGGGACTGCGACCGGTCGACGAGGGCGTGCGGGTTCGCCAGACCGGCGGCAAACAGACCCTGCTCGACGGCCCGTTCAGCGAGTCCAAGGAGGTCATCGGCGGATACTGCCTGCTGCAGACCCGCTCGCAGGACGAGGCGACGGAATGGGGTGCGCGATTTCTGCGGCTGCACGGGCCGGAATGGGATATCGAACTGGAGATTCGCCAGCTCGACGACCAGGCTTGACGCTATGTCGTTACCCGAGGTGAGTGGCCGTCCGCACGCAGGTGCCGACGGCCGCTCACCGGCGGCTCGGGCCGTGGAGGCGGCCTGGCGCATCGAATGGCCGAAACTGGTGGCCGGACTCACCCGGCTGGTCGGTGATATCGCCACCGCCGAAGAGTTCGCACAGGACGCGCACCTGGCCGCCCTGGAACAGTGGCCGCGCGACGGGATTCCGCCGAATCCGGGCGGCTGGCTGATGCTCACCGCGAAACACCGTGCCATCGACCGGATCCGCCGCGACGCCACCTTCGCCCGGAAACTGCCGATGCTCGGGCACGACCTGCTCACCGAACACACCGGCGCGCAACCGGAGACGGACGATATCGAGGACGACCTGCTGCGCATGGTGTTCACCGCCTGCCATCCGGTGTTGTCGCAGCCCGCTCGGGTGGCGTTGACGCTGCGCATGGTCGGCGGCCTCACGACCGACGAGATCGCGCGCGCGTATCTCGTGCCGGAAACCACGGTGGCCCAACGGATCGTGCGCGCCAAACGGGCCATCGCCGAGAAGAAGGTGCCCTACGAGGTTCCGTCGGGCCCGCAGCTGGCCGAGCGACTGGAGTCCGTGCTGGAGGTCGTCTACCTGATCTTCAACGAGGGGTATGCGGCCACCTCCGGCGAGAACTGGGTGCGCGCCGAACTGTGCGACGACGCACTGCGTTTGGCGCGAATCCTAGCCGGGCTGATGCCCCGGGAACCGGAAGTGTTCGGCCTCGCGGCCCTGCTGGAATTGCAGGCCTCCCGCACCGGCGCACGCAGCGACGCGACGAAACAGCTTGTCCTGCTTCCCGATCAGGACCGCAGCCGCTGGGATCAACTGTCCATCCGCCGCGGCTTCGCCGCCCTCGGCCGGGCGCACAACCTGGCCGTGCGTCGCGGTGTTCCGCCCGGTCGCTACGCCCTGCAAGGGGCCATCGCCGCCGCGCACGCCATGGCCGCCACCTCGGACGACACC
Source organism: Nocardia mikamii NBRC 108933 (assembly GCF_001613505.1). Lineage (GTDB taxonomy): Bacteria > Actinomycetota > Actinomycetes > Mycobacteriales > Mycobacteriaceae > Nocardia > Nocardia mikamii. The sequence continues at coordinate 249,998 of NZ_BDCM01000012.1, read as the reverse complement.
GATTGGCGACGTATCGCCGGCCTGTATGCCGTTCTCGCCGAACGCTTTCCGTCGCCGGTCGTCGAGGTGAACCGCGCCGTCGCGGTGGCCATGGTGCACGGCCCGGCCGCGGGCCTCGATCTCGTCGACGCGGTGGCCGCGACCGGCGCGCTCGATTCCTATCACCTGCTACACGCCGTTCGCGCGCACTTCCTCACGCAGCTGGACCGCCCGGCCGACGCTCGCGCCGCCTACCTGCGCGCCGCCGATCTCACCGCCAACGCTGCCGAACAAGCGTTGTTGCGCGACCGTGCGGCCCGGCTGGACTGAGCCGAGTGTGTCCGGGCCCCTGCGGCTTTCGGAGGCGCGGTCTTCCCCGCCGATACGCGTTGTTAGGGTGGGGGTGTGAGTTCTCCGGAGGCATCCGAACGGTAGCCGCTCGGCCTGTGGGCCGGGCGGCGTTGTGAGTGGGGTTCCCGCCGATCGCTGAGCGACCGGTGTGGTTGGCGTATCTCGCAGCGCCCGATGAGGCCGGTTTCCTTCCCTGGGCGCCGTATGCGGCGCCCTGTCTCCTGGAGTACATACTCATGCCCCTTGTGGTTGTCGTGCTGGCTGTCGCGGTTTTCGCGCAGGGCACATCGGAGTTCATGGTGTCGGGACTGCTGCGGCAGATCGCCGACGATCTCGGCGTCTCGCTCGGCGCCGCCGGTCTGCTGACCTCGCTGTTCGCGGCGGGAATGGTGGTGGGAGCGCCGACGATGGCGATGGCGGCGGGCCGTGTGCCGGTTCGGTATTCGGCCACGGCGTTTCTCGGGGTGTTTTGTGTCGCTCACGTGATCGGCGCTACCACAACCGGTTTCGCGCCGTTGCTGGCGACGCGGGGTGTCGCGGCGATCGCCGATGCCGGATTCCTCGCGGTCGTGCTGGCCGCCCTTCCGCGGCTGGTCGGTCCGGCGATGATCGGACGCGCGACCGCCGTGGTGGTCTCCGGGGTGACGGTGGCCTGTATCGCCGGGGTACCCGCGGGCACCGTGCTGGGTCAGGTGTGGGGCTGGCGTTCGGCGTTCTGGGCTGTCGCCGTCCTCAGCGTGGTGGCGCTCGTGCCGGTGTGGACGATGCTGGGCCGGCGGGTACGGGACGGCGATGTGCCGAGTGGGCCCGCCCCGTCGATGCGGCGCGAATGGTCGGTGCTGAAGCAGTGGCCGGTCCTGATCGCCGTCGTGGCCGCACTCCTGGTCAACGGCGCGACGTTCGCCGCATTCACCTATCTGGGCACCATCACCACCGCCGTCGCCGGAAATGGGTGGGTTCCCGTGGTGCTGGCCCTCTTCGGTGCCGGTTCGTTTCTCGGCGTGACCGTCACCGGTCGTTACAGTGACCGCCATCAGCGGTGGATCGTCCTCGCCGGAACGGTTCTCCTCGTGGGAATCTGGCTCGCCGCCGCGGTGGCCGCGCACGTGCTGATCGGGGTGGTGGTCATGTCGGTGGTGGCGGGCGCGGTCGCGTTCGGCGTCGGTTCGACGCTGATCGCGACGATCGTGCGGACCGCGACACCGGTTGCTCCCCGCATCGCCGGCGCGCTGGCGACCACGGCGTTGAATATGGGCGCTGTGCTCGGCCCGGCCGCCGCCGGTCCGGTGGTCGACCTCACCGGTCACCCGGCCACCGCGTTGTGGTGCAGCGCCGCCTTCACCACCGCCGCGGTGGGTGTCGTCGTGCTGGGCCGGGGGCGGCCCGCCGCGAGCCGGTCGAGCAGTGGGATCGCCGATCGCCCGGCGGCGCGGCGCGGCCGGTGAGGAAGCGCCCGGTGGGGACCGGAGTTTGCCCGCAACCTGTTCCAACTACCCGAACAGCGATAATGGGCGCGCAAGTGTTCGGAACCGAGATGGTGGGAGAGACGACTGTGAAGCTGATCGGTGTGATCGGTGGCGGAACCATGGGTGCGGGAATCGCCGAGGTATGCGCGAAGGCCGGGAGCGAGGTTCTCGTACTGGAGACGACGCCGGAGTTCGCCGAGGCGGCGCACAAGCGCATCGAATCGTCGATCTCGCGGGGCGTGACGAAGGGCAAGATCACCCAGGACGAGGCCGACGCCGTGCTCGCCCGGGTACGGGTAACCCTCGACATCGAGGAGTTCGCCGACCGCGACCTGGTCATCGAGGCCGCGCCGGAGATCGAATCGCTGAAGTACGAGATCTTCGGCAAGCTGGACAAGATCGTGAAGCCGACCGGCATCCTCGCCACCAACACCTCCTCGATCCCGGTGATCAAGGTGGCCGGTGCCACGCAGCGTCCCGAACAGGTCGTCGGCCTCCACTTCTTCAACCCGGTGCCGGTGATGCCCCTGGTGGAGGTGATCTCGACGCTGGTCACCTCGCCGGAGACCGCCGCCGCCGTGACCGACTACGCCAAGAACACCCTGCACAAGACGACCGTGCAGGCCGGTGACCGCTCCGGATTCATCGTCAACGCGCTGCTGATCCCGTACCTGTGCCAGGCGGTGCGGATGCTGGAGTCGGGCTACGCCAGCGCCGAGGACATCGACGCCGCGATGAAGGGCGGCTGCGGTTACCCGATGGGCCCGCTCACCCTGCTCGACACCGTCGGCCTCGACATCGCCCTCGCCGCCGCCGAATCGCTGTACGGCGAATTCGCCGAGCCGCACTACGCACCCCCGGCGCTGCTGCGTCGTATGGTCGACGCCGGCCGGCTGGGCCGCAAGACCGGTCGCGGATTCTACGAGTACAGCTGATCGCGCCGCCCCGCGTTCCCGGCCGGATATCGCTTTCCGCGGTATCACCGGGAACGCGGGGCGGACCCGTGTGGTCCTTCGTTGACCGCGCTGCGACGGTGCACCGTCGAAACGCCTGACCGCCACCGGGTTTCGCGCCGGCACCTGTCAGGTGTCCGGGTCTTCTTCCTGGTCGCGGGCGGGCCCGGGGCCGGCCAGTGTGCCGGAGGTCTCCGGCGGCGCGTCGACTGTGCGCTTGCCCTGGGTTTCCTGGTCGTCCTGTTCGGCATCGGTGTGCGCGTCGGTGTTCTCGGGGTGGTTCATGCCGTGCGCGTACCCGTTCGGCAGCTGGCGAATCGCCGGCCCGCGTCGATGAGTCGGTCTGCTCGGTGGTGCGGAACGAAACCGCAACATGCGTCGGATAGGCGTCAAGTTACTGACAGTTCTCGCTGGCCGTCACATGCCGTGCAGGGTGTGCCCACGAACTGCACATAGGCCCCGGCGGCAGTCGTATGCCGCTGTCGGCGATCCTCCTCCAATGCCGCTGTCGTGGAGATCTTTCCGGACTTCGGACGTGTGGATCTCCTGCGGGCCAATTCGCGCAAATCCGGCCCCACTTGGCCAACGAGAGTGATAAGTTATCTATCATTCTCTCAATTACGACACCGCTCGCGCGGATGTCGCGGCAAAGCTGCCGAGTGATTCGGAGGTGTCACCGTGTCTCCGTATACACGCTGGAAATCCCTCGCGGCCGCCGGTCTGGTGGCGGTGACGTACGGCCTGGCGCAGCTCGGCGGGGGCGCGCCCGCGCATGCGACGCCGGCCTGTCCCGGCCTGTATGTGCTCGCCGTTCCCGGCACCTGGGAAACCTCCGACGACGACCCGCGCAAAGGGATGCTCGCGGCGAGTGTGGACGCACTCCCGGGCGACGTCGGGGTCGGCTATGTCGCCTACCCCGCGACGGCGTTCCCGTGGGAGGGCGAGGTGTACGGCCGTTCCAAGCACGAAGCCGTCGACAAGGCCCGCGCCGCGGTCGCCGCGGTGGCACAGGCGTGCGCCGCGACCCGCATCGCGATCCTCGGCTACAGCCAGGGCGCCGACGCCGCGGGTGATCTCGCGGCCGAGATCGGCACCGGCCACGGTGTGGTGGCGCCCGACCGAATCGCGTTGGCGGGCTTGGTTTCCGATCCCCGCCGCGCACCCACCGATACACTCATCGGCCCGCCGGTCGCCGGTGCCGGCGCGGGCGGACCGCGCCCCGGCGGGTTCGGCCTGCTCGCTGCGCGCACCTACACGTTCTGTGCCGCCGGAGACCTGTATTGCGCGATGCCCGAAGGAGATTTCGCGGGCCGCATCGCGGGATTCTTCGTGGAGATCTCGAATCCCGATCCGGCGCTGTTCGACCGGTACTCCCGGGACGCGGCCGATCTTCTCGATTCGGCGCTGGCCGCGGGAGGTCTCGGGTTGCTGGCCGGTCAGCTCGACGCGAGCGCCGTGGACGAGCGCAAGGCTCAGATCGCGGAGTTCGTGAATTCCGGTGTCCACCAGAGCTATCCGTTCTACATCGTCGGGCCGGGCGGTGAGACGGCCCTGTCCTGGCTGCGCCGGCAACTGGTGGATCTGATAGGCAGGTGAGGTGGGTATGCGGGAAACGGCCGATCGTGGTGCGGTGGCGATCGTCGGTGCGGACGGGCCGCTCGGAAGTGTGATCGACCGCGTCTGCGAGCAGCAATCGGTGGCGGTGGTCGGCCGGGTGACCCGCAGAGGCTGGGTGATCGACGGACCGCCCACCGTGGTCATCGATGTCGGCTCGGCCGAAAACCTCTGGGACAGTGCCGAATTCTGTCAGCGGTGGGGTAGCGCCCTGCTGTACTGCGCGGCGAACCGGGATCCCGACGGCTTCACCCGGTTGCGCGAGTTGAGTGCCGCCGTGCCGGTGGGGCTGGTCACGACCCTCGCCCGGCCGCAGACGCGGCTCGAGCTGGTGGCCGCGCAATTGCTCGGTGTCGCCGGGGAACTCGCGTCGGCGGCCCCCGGCTGGTATCCGATGGCGGATCGGTTCCGCGAAGCGAACTAGTCGGCGGGCGCGACGCGTTCGGTTTCCAGCTGGCGCCGCAGCAATTTCCCGGTCGCGTTGCGCGGCAGTTCGTCGACGAAGACGACATCGCGCGGAACCTTGTGGCGGGCGAGATTCGCCTTGACGTAGTCGCGAATCTCCTCGGCGTCGACACTCGCTCCGGCGGTGCGGACGACGAAGGCGCGCAGCCGCTTTCCGAAATCGCGGTCGTCCACCCCGACCACCGCGGCCTCCGCGACGTCGGCCCGGTTCACCAGCAGGTTCTCGACCTCCAAGGGGTAGACGTTCTCGCCGCCGGAGACGATCATGTCGTCGTCGCGGCCGTCGACGAACAGCCGGCCGTCGGCGTCGAAATGCCCGACGTCGCCGCTGCACAACAACCCGTCCACGATCTCCTTGTGCTGCCCGTCGGTGTATCCGGTGAAGCTGAGGCCACTGGAGACGAAGATCGTGCCGACCACGCCGGGGGTGGTCACCGGATTGCGGTCGGAGTCGTAGATCGCGACCCGGCATCCGACCGGCGGACGGCCGACCGTCCCCGGCGCCTCGCGCATGTCCTGCGGAGTCGCCACCGCCGCCACCGCGACCTCGGTGGAGGCGTACAGGTTGTAGAGCACCTCGCCGAAAACGTCCGCGGTGCGGCGGCTCAGATCAGGGGACACGGACGAGCCGGCGGCGAAGATCACCTCCAGCGACGACGTGTCGTACTGCCGCAACACCGATTCGTCGAGATCGACGATGCGCTGCAACATCGTCGGCACCAGCACGAGGGTCGCGGCGCGGTAGTCGGCCACCGCGGCGAGCGTGCGAGCCGGATCGAATTTGCGCTGCCGGAAGATGATTCGATTGCCCAGCGCCCAGCCCAGCGTGCACTGGGACAGTCCGGTTCCGTGGAAGATGGGGGCGGCCATCACCATCGTCGCCTCGCGCGGCAGTGGGATCCGGTCGAGGAACTGCGCCGACTGCAGTGGGGAAACCTTGTCTCGCGGAGCGCCTTTCGGAGTTCCGGTGGTGCCGCTGGTGAGAATCACGAGCCCGCCGGGGCGCGGAGGCGCCGCAACGGGGTCGGTGGAGTGCGGCTCGGCCTGCGCGTAGATGGTGGTGATGCCGGAGGTGCCCTCGTCGTCCCAGGTGAGCAGCCGGGGAATGTCGGCGGGGACGGCTCGGGCGCGGTCGGCGAATTCGCTGTCCAGCAGCAGCGCGTCGACCTTCTCGCGGGCGACGACCTCGGCGAGCTGGGGGCCGGCGGATCCGGTATTGAGCAGCACCACCCGGGCACCCAGCTTGCCCGCGGCCAGCAGGCTCAGAACCATGCCGCGGTGATCGCGGCACAGCACCGCGAGGACGGATCCCGGCCCGAAACCGTGGGCGGCCAGCCCGCGGGTGAGTGCGTTGGATTCGCGGTCGAGCTCGTCGAAGGTGAGGGTGCCGCGTTCGTCGACCAGCGCCGGCGCGGTCGGTGTGCGGCGCGCGGCGTGGGCGAGCACCGTGACGAACGGGCCGTAGGTGCCCGCGTCGCGCGCGGTCCGGACGATATCGAGCGGATGCCACGGGTCGAACATGCCGCGCCGCCGCAACACCGATGCCGCGGCGAACGCGTCACCGACGGACCGGACCAGCTCGCCCGCAGAACTCGACAGCACCACACAGACCTCGATCCACCTCGGCCGGCGAACACTTCCGTATCGCTTCGCCGGATCAGTGTCAGAATACACATTCACATATTCGAGATGTGCCGTTCGGTGAAGCATTGCCGCCGACAGTCATGTGGTGAGAAGATGAGACGTCTGACACCTCATTAACCCTCGGAGTGATACGCATGAATCGAGCCGCCCGAACCGTTGCCGCGGCCCCGGCGCCGGATGCCGGACTCGCCCGCCGGCGGCAGTACATGGCCGGGCCCGCGGCATTGCTGGGCGGGCCCGCGAATGTGGTGATGCAGCTCGGGTTGCCGCCCGTCGGGCGCGGGGTCGTGGAAAGTACCGTGGAAAGCGGTCAGTACGCACGGCATCCGCGCAAGCGTGGCCGCACGACGCTGACCTATCTGGCGGTGGCGATGCTCGGGACCGAGGAGGACCGCGTCGCCTACCGTGCCGCCGTCGACACCTCGCATCGGCAGGTGCGTTCGCGTCCCGGGAGCCCGGTCCGCTACAACGCCTTCGATCCGCAACTTCAACTGTGGGTGGCCGCCTGCATCTATCGCGGTGTCGATGATTCGACCAGGTTCTTCTATGGCAGAATTGACGATAACTTAGCCGATGAGTTCTATCGTGAGTCCGCGCGTTTCGGCACGACGTTGCAGATGCCGGAGCGGCTGTGGCCGCCGGATCGGGCGGCCTTCGACGAGTACTGGAACGCCAAACTGGACGAGATCTCGTTCGACGACGAGGTCCGCCGCTATCTGCTGGACCAGGTCATCGGCCTGCGGCCGTACAGCCGAGCCCAGCGAATCGCCTTCGCGCGGGTCAACCGCTTCTTCACCACCGGATTCCTGCCCCAGCAGTTCCGCGACGCCCTGGGGCTCGGATGGGGACCGCGCCGGCAGCGCACCTTCGAGATCGTGATGCGAACCATCGGAACGGTGCTGAAGCGCCTGCCCGAACACTGGCGCAGCTACCCGTTCGGCGGGTACATCGACGATATGCGGCGGCGACAGGCGCTCGGAAAGTCATTGGTATAACTGGCGCTCCGGGGCGTTTTCCGCTGACGAGGGATACCGTGGATGTCATGCCTTTCCGCGTATACACGACAGCGAGTGGGCCGGACCACGAACAGTCTTTCCCCGACCCGGAGGACAACTTCAAGTTCCTCGAGGGGGGAGTGCTGGCGGTGTACACCGCGACGAAGTACACCTATTACGCCCCCGGCCACTGGACCCACCTCGAGGAACACAAACCCTGAGCGGTTCTCGGTCGACACCCTGGGGAACGCGTACCCCGTACCGCGATAGGTACGGGGTGCGTCACATGCTGACCAGTAGGCGAACCTCGGAACAGTGGAATCCGTGTGGTTCAGTCTCGATACGGCCTGACAGCCCAGAGCGCTACCCCCAACGGCAGCCCGACAACAACGATCCAACCGAGTGCTTGCATCACAGTCTCCGCAGCGACCGGAGCACCCGCTCGCACTTCTCGGTGTCGGCCGGCTCGATCGTTCGGATAGGTGGCGGCACGTCGGCAGTGCCCGAAATACGTTGCGGCAGTGAGTTGATGCGGAACTCGATATAGAATCCGCCGCACTCGTCGTCGCCGTAGTCGGCTGTTTCGAGCACACCGCCCGGAAACACGTAAAGCCTTGTACGCCTTGGCTTCGCATCCATGTTGGCTCCATCGTCGTTTGGTAGGGCACCCGGCACCGGGGAAGTCGGTTTCGACCCGGCGCCGGGGCTACCGCAACGGTATTTATGCAGGTCGGACACCTGAACTTCGTCGGGGACGTTCTCGTGGACACTTTCTCGAGCTCGAAACGTCCCCTAAAGTTCTGGTATGAGTCATCGCCTGCAATCGGCAATGCTTCGCGCACAGCTCGATTCGGCCGCACTGGCGGCAGCGGTACGCGTAGATACGAAGACCGTCAACCGGTGGCTAGCGGGAAGAGTGCCGCACCGACGTACCCGCGCGGAGGTGGCGCGGATACTCCACGAACCCGAAGACGCACTATGGCCGCAGACCCGGCCGGACCAAAGCGCCGGAGCGCCGGCAACAGCCGAAGTCGTCGGAGCATACGCACACCGAGCGGACATCCCTACTGATCTGTGGGTTCAGCTACTACACAAAGCGACGAAGCAGATCGACATCATCGGGTACGCCTACCCGTTCGTGTTCGAACTGTTGCCGAACGCATCAGACCTCGTCGTGAAGAAGTGCCGAGCCGGCGCACGAGTCCGGTTGGCGTTCGCCGACCCGGATTGCGACCACGTCTTGGAGCGAGACTCGCTCGAACAGATGGGAGGGACCCTTCCGGGGCGGATACGGAATGCCTTGTCGATGCTCGGAACGCTGACAGATGCCCCCGGATGCGCGGTCGGCCTGCACTCCACACACCTGTACAACTCGGTGTTCAGGTTCGATGACGAGATGATCGTTACGCCGTACCTATTCCGTGCCCGCGGCTACCAGCACACCGCGCTACACCTGCGGAAGTTGTCTCCGCACGGAATATTCGAGTCGTTCGCTGATCAGGTAGAACAGATCTGGGAGACGACCACCGGCTACTCAGAAGGGGTTCGGGATGGGCTCACGCCGTGACTACTATCGCGATCCGGACGCACCTACGCCGAACTCGTTGGTTCCCGGCGGCTCCGCGCTGGTAGTCGACACCGACGGCTCGATCCTGATGCAGCGCCGAAGCGACTCCGGTAACTGGTCGCTTCCCGGTGGAGTGATGGAAATCGGTGAAACACTCGAACAGTGCGTGGTCCGCGAGACCAGAGAAGAATCCGGTCTGGACATCGAGATAACGGGACTACTGGGGATATACACCGATCCGGCGCACGTCATCGCCTACGAAGACGGGGAAGTCCGGCAGGAATTCAACATCACGTACTACGGTCGGGTTGTCGGCGGCCGTATCGCGGTCAGCACCGAATCGACCGAAGTCCGATTCATTCGGCCGGACGAACTCCCTGAGATACCGGTGCACGACACTGTTCGTCTACGGCTGAAGCACCATGTAGAGCAGCGCACCGAGCCGTATCTGGGCTGAATGAAGCATCCGGCCCGAGACCGGAACTCTGTAGCTCGCAGGGATGTCGCAGAGACGCTACGCGGCCAGCGCGGTGCGCAGTTTGGTGAGGAATCGGCTCATGTGCGGGTCGGATTCGGGGAGGGCGTCGCGATCGATCTCCCACCAGCGGCCGCCGGCGAATTCTCGTGGGTCGAGGGTGAAGGGGTGGTCGAGGTGGCCGCGGATCACGTACCAGAGGGAGACGTCGCGGTGGGGGTGAGTTCCGACGGTTCGGGTGCTGGTGAGGAACAAGGGGCTTTCGCCGACGACGGTGAAATCGGCATCCGTTCCGAGCTCTTCGGCGGCTTCTCGTCGGGCGGTCTGCAGCGGGTCTTCCCCCGGATCCACATGACCGCCCATGGGCAGGTGTAGTCCGGACTTGCGGTGGGCGCCGAGTAGTACGCCGCGGGCATCCGGATCGACGACCACCACATACGACACCAGGTGCTGTGGCGGTGTGGCCGGAGGTTCCCGGCGGAAGATGTCGTCGGTGCCGGCGAGCCAGGCCAGTGTCTCCCGGATGTGCTCCTGCTCCAGGCGGTCCAGCGGGGCGATCGCTGCGACGATGTCCGCGACGACCGCGGTGGCGGGGTGCATGGGCCGACGATAGCGGCGGGTACCGACAATCGATCCGGGCTACGCGGGGGGCTGTTGCGGGCGGGCGAGGCGCAGTTGCGCGATCAGCGCCTTGTGATCGGCACCGGGCAGGCGGATCGTGTCGACGGTGTCCGCGTGGCCGTCGGCGACCAGGATGTGGTCGATGCCGACCAATGGTGGCCAGCGTTTGTCTGTGGGATAGGTGACGAGGTGGCCGGCGCCCTCCTGTTCGGCGGCGTCGTGGAACCGGTCCGAGAGCATCGCGCGGAATTGGGCATGGTCGAAGGTCGCGTTGAAATCGCCGCCGACGATCACCGGCCGATCCGCGGGCGAGCGGGCGAGAATGGCTCGTAGCCGGGACAATTCGTCGGCCCACAGGTGCGTTCCGGAGATCGGAGGTACCGGATGGAAGGCATAGACGCTGACCGGTCCGACTCCCGGGACGGTGGCGGTCGCGGAGAGCTGGTTCAGGACGAATCCGTCGTATTCGACAGTGTCCGAGAGGGGATGGACGCTCCAGATTCCGGTACCGGTGGCGGTGCGCCCAGGTGACAGATATCGATGCGGCAGCAACCGGTCCAGGCCCACGCCCTCGAGGGCGTGCACCGCGGCCGGAGTCAGTTCCTCGACGGTCAGAATGTCGACCTTGCGTTCGCGCACCTGCTCGATCAGCGCGTGCGGATCGGCGCCGTCGAAGAGCAGATTGGCCTGCATCACCGTCACCGGTGTGCCGTGATCGCCGGGGGAGCGGCCGACATACAGCGGAGCCTGCGTCCAGATCGCCACGCCCACAACGGCAATGGCCACCGCGACGCCGGCCCACCGCTTCGCGGCGGCGAACAACGCCACCCCGAGCAGCGCGGCACACATCAGATACGGCGCACCCGACGCCGCCAGAATCAGCCACCGGGACTCGGTTCGATTGAAATGCAGCGCCACACCGGCGGCGCCTACCAGGGTCGCCACCGCCGCAAACGATTCGAGCGCGATCCGCCCCCACGCCGCCTTCACGCTCCCGGCCCCCGCACCCCGGATCCGGTGATCGCCCGCCGCGCCGCCTCGTTCGTCGTCGGCGTATCCCGCAGGCAGGAGGCCGGGAGGCAAGTCCTTTCGGCTGTCGTCCGCCGGGGATTGTAGTGCTCGTCGCCGACTGTGCGGATCCCGTGCGCGCGGCTCGGGCGGGGGAAACGGCACGGCACTCCCATCGATCGATCGGCTCGCGGATGTGGTGAGTGTATTCAGTCCTCTCGGACGGATTTTCGGCCGTCCGACGGTGTGGCCGTGCCGTACAGGACGTTGGTGACCAGGGTGGTGGCGAAATTCTCGCCGACCGGCAGATTCGGTAGCAGCAGGCGGTGGTAGCAGGCGCCCCACAGTTGGTCCACGACGCTCTCCGGATCGATATCGGCGCGCAGTTGCCCGCGCCGCTGTGCGCGGAGCATGGCCTCCACGGCCAGCCGGCGGCGCGGTCCCGAATAGCGTTCGAGCAAGGCGGCAGACAGGTCCGGATCGGTTTGGGCCTGACCTATGAGTTCGGCGATCACCCGTCCGGCGCGCGTGTGGGTGAGGACGTGAACGAACGAGCGGAGCTGGGCGGTCAGATCGGCCTCGATATCGCCGGTATCCGGGAAGGTGAGCGCGGATTCGACGGCATGGAAGTATCCGTCGAGCGCGAGCGCGCCCTTCGACGGCCACCATTTGTACAGCGTCGTCTTGCTGACACCGGCCTTCTCGGCGACCGCCTCGATGGTGAACGCGCCCATCCCCGATTCGAGGAGCAGCGTGCCGGCGGCGGCGAGCGCTTCGGCGCGCACTTCGGCAGCCGGACGGCGGCCCCGGCCTCGTCGCTTCGGCCCCACCTCGTCCTGTTCGAGCATCCTCGACCTCCATTTCCGAACTTCTACAGCGTGACATATGGACGCAACGTTCACAATTTGATTATATGGACTAGTAGTTCATAAATCCGAGGGAGGCATCATGGCTGAACACACGCGCGTCGCACTGGTGACGGGAGCATCGGGCGGCATCGGTCGCGCCGTCGTCCGGCGTCTCGCGGCCGACGGGATGGCCGTCGGCGTCCACTACGCCGGAAACAAGACCGCGGCCGACGAGCTCGTGGCCGAACTCGAAGGACGCGGCGGGCGAGCCCTGGCGGTCGGCGGCGACGTGGCCGACGAACACGCGATGGCTGTCGCGTTCGACGCGGTGGAGGCCGGCTTCGGTGGGATCGACGTCGTCGTCAACACGGCCGGGACAATGACGCTGGGACCGATTGCCGACTTCGATCTCGACGCACTGGATCGCATGCACCGCACCAACATTCGAGGTACCTTCGTCGTCGCCCAGCAGGCCGCGCGGCGGGTGCGTTCGGGCGGCGCCCTCATCACGTTCTCCACCTCGGTGACCCGCCTGGCCCCTCCCGGTTACGCCGCCTATGCGGCGAGCAAGGGGGCGGTCGAGGCGATGACTCTGATCCTGGCCCGCGAGCTGCGGGGTCGCGACATCACCGTGAACGCGGTCGCCCCGGGCCCCACGGCCACGCCCCTGTTCCTCGACGGCAAGGATCAGGAGGCCGTCGACCGCCTCGCCGCGCAGTCCCCGCTGGAACGGCTCGGCACCCCCGACGACATCGCCGAAGCGGTCGCCTTCCTGGCCGGTCCGGGTCGCTGGATCAACGGTCAGGTGATCTTCGCCAACGGCGCCATCGCCTGACCGCCCACCCAGCGGGAGTATTCGCCGGAATCGTCCGGAGAGTGGTCACACTCTTGCCATTCTGAGCGGATATCTCGCCGGAGCGGAGGTGGGCGAATGGACGATCCGGGTGCCGGGGCGCCGCGACTGCGCGAACTCGGCGCGGACCCGGACGCCGTGTTGCGGCTGATCCGATACTTCGACGGTTTCGACGAATCCGACACCAACGCGGATACGGTGGTCCGGGCCGCGGCGTTGCTGGCCGAATGCCCGGCGGCCGCGAGCTGGCCGTCCGGCACGGTGATCCGCTACGACCGTTGTGGCCCGTCGACGCCGAGGGCCGGATCGTCGGTGAGGACTCCTACCACTGCGGACCGGTGGAGATCCGCGCATTGACTGTCGACGAATTGCCCAGCGCATACGTCGAACTCGTGCACTCGAAGGCGTGAGAACGGCCAGACTCGGCTGATGGAAGGCGATACGGAAATGACCGAACCATCCCCTGCGACCGCCGACGTGCGCCGGGCGGATGTCGCGACCCTGCTGCTCGACCGGCTCGGTGACGAGCGGCTCGGACTGCGCACTCGTGATCGGGATTGGACCTGGGACGCGGTGGTCCGGGAATCGGCCGCCCGTGCGGATCTGGCGCACTCGCTGCGCCGCGAGGGGCCCTTCCATATCGGGGTCCTGCTGGACAATGTTCCCGACTTCGTCTTCTGGCTGGGGGCGGCGGCCTTGGCGGGGGCCGCGGTCGCCGGCCTGAACCCCACCCGCGGTGACGCTCAGCTGGCGGCGGACATCCGATATGTCGACTGCCAGCTGATCGTCACCGACGCGGCCGGGATGGCGCGCCTGCGCGAACTGGATCTCGACCTTCCCGACGACCGGTACCTGCTGGTCGACGACCCCGGCTATGCCAGACTCGTCGATTCCCATCGGGTCGAACCGGCGGCCGCGGGCGGCCCGGACGCGCTGATGCTGTTGCTGTTCACCTCCGGCACCACCGGAACCTCGAAAGCGGTCAAATGCAGTCAACGCCGTTTGGCGACGGTCGCGTACGCGGCGCGGGACAAATACGGTCATGTGCGCGACGATGTCGACTACTGCTGTATGCCGCTGTTCCACGGCAATGCCATCATGGCGTTGTGGGCGCCGGCGCTGACGGTCGGCGCGACGGTATGCCTGACGCCGAAATTCTCGGCCTCCCAATTCCTTCCGGACATCCGCTATTTCGGCGCGACCTTCTTCACCTATGTCGGCAAGGCGCTGGGATATCTGCTCGCCACACCCGAAACACCGCGCGACGGTGACAACGACCTGGTACGCGGTTTCGGCACCGAGGCGTCGGTGGCCGATCAGGCGGAATTCCGGCGCCGCTTCGGCGCCGAATTGTTCGAGGGCTACGGCTCCAGCGAGGGCGCGACCCTGGCGGCGCTGGATCCGAACGCCCCACCCGCGGCGCTCGGCCGCCCCGCGCACGCCGGTGTCGCGGTGGTGAATCCGGATACGCTGCGCGACTGTGTGCGCGCCGAACTCGACGAATTCGGCCGGGTCCGCAATCCCGACGAGGCGATCGGCGAGATGATCGACAAGGCCGGCGCGCCGGCCTTCGAGGGCTATTACAAGAACGACGCCGCCGATGCCGAACGCATTCGCAACGGCTGGTACTGGACCGGAGATCTCGGCTACATCGATACCGAGGGTTTCCTGTATTTCGCAGGCCGCAAGGGAGATTGGATTCGCGTCGACGGGGAGAACACCTCCGCCCTGATGATCGAACAGGTACTGCGCCGCCACCCCGCGGTCATCGCCGCGGCCGCGTTCGGCGTCCCCGACCCGCGATCCGGTGACCAGGTGATGGCCGCTGTGGAGGTCGCCGACCCGGAGTCGTTCGATGTGCGCGAATTCGCCGAATTCCTCACCGCGCAAAGGGATCTCGGCACGAAGGGAACACCGCGACTGCTTCGGGTGTCGGCGAATCTGCCGGTCACCGGCTCCAACAAGGTGCTCAAACGCCAACTACAGGAGCAGGCGTGGCGCACCGACGAGCCTGTCCATCGGTGGATCGGCCGCGGCAAACCCGAATACGAACCCATGACGGCGGCGGACAAGAAGGCATGGGAGGCCGAATTCGCGACCTACGGCCGGGAGCGCCTGTTGTAACCGCACAGCGCCGGCGGTGTTCGCGGAGGCCGCAACTGCCTCGCGCATTCGCCGTCCTCGGCGATAACTGGGCGGTTACTGTGAGACTGCGGCACCGTCGCACATGCGGTTCACGGTCGGAAGGGGTCGTGATGAACGGCATCGTGGTTGCGCTCGTGGGAGCTCTGCTGTGCTTCTACGGAATCAGATCGGTTCACCTGGGGATCCTGGCGATCGGATTCGGCGTCGGCTGGCTGATCGCGGATCTGTTCACCCCGTCGTTCCTGTGGCTGCTGCTGTTCGGAGCGATCGGTGCGCTCTCCTCGTGGGTGGTGACCTCCCTGATCTTCCGTTTCGCGGCGTATGTCATCGGCGGGCTGACCGGCGCGATGGTCGGTGCCAAACTGGCGTCGGTGCTGCAGCCGGGCGACAAGAACTGGGCGCTCAGCATGATCGTGATCCTGGCGGTCGGGGTGGCCGGCGGTTTCCTCGCCGACCGCTTCCGGGCCCGCGCACTGCTGTGGCTGACCTCGATCGGCGGTGCGAGCATGGTGCTGAGCGGCATCGGGCGCATGAACGAGCACCTGTCGTTCCTGCGGGCGCCGGATTCCACGTGGCAGCAGATCTTCTCGGCGCTGGCCTGGATCGCCCTCTCGGCGGCGGGCTGGATCGTGCAACGCCATCTGTTCGCCGAGAAACTCGGTATCGACCATCTCGCCGGGCGGGACAAACACAACGGCGGCGGCGCCGTCGCCACCGAGCACTGATACCGGCATCCCACCGTCACTTCATCCGATTCGGGTGAGGTGGGCCGGCCTCACCCGCGGCACAGTCGTCACCGAACCCCCGCTCGGAAGGAGTCGGAGATGGCAACCTCGTCGCAGCACCGGGCGCCGGCCCACAGTCACCCCGTGCGGCAGGGTTTCGCCGCCGGTACCTCGATCGGCGCCGCGATCCTGCTCGTCACGGTCGGCATTCTGTCGATCCTGCAAGGGATTTCGGCCGTGGCCGACGACACGCTGTTCGTGGCCGGGCGCGATTACGTCTACAAGGTCGACCTGACCACGTGGGGCTGGGTCCACATCGGACTCGGGATCGTGCTCGTGTTGTGCGCGCTGGGTCTGATGGCCGGAACGGCGTGGGGTCGTGGTGCGGCGATCGGCATCGCGGCGCTGTCGATCATCGCGAATTTCCTCTGGTTGCCCTGGTACCCGTGGTGGTCGCTGATCGTGATCGCCCTCGACGTCGTGGTCATCTGGGCCGTCGCCACGTGGCGCCCGCAGATGTGATGCGGACATGGGTGCTGTCCTCGGTGATCTGCTGCCCCTGGCGGTCGGTGTCGCGATCTCACCGATACCGATCGTGGCCGCCATTCTGATCATCCTCTCGGCGAACGCCGCCCGCGCCGGAACCGGCTTCGCGATCGGCTGGGTGCTCGGAATCATCGCCGTCACAACCATTTTCGTCGTGCTGTCCGGAACGCTGTCGGATTCGCAGGACAAGCATTCGTCGACAGCGACGGCGTGGACGAAGATCGTGCTGGGCATCGTGCTGCTGGGACTGGCCGCGATGCAGTGGCGCTCGCGCGCCGACACCGGCGTACCCGGGTGGATGCGCGCGATCGATACGTTGAGCGCGGTCGGCGCGGTCGGCCTGGGTGCGCTGCTCTCGGCGGTGAATCCGAAGAATCTGCTGCTCTGCGTCTCGGCCGGGGTGGCCATCGGCACGAGTGGAATCGGCGGCGGCCCGCAGGTGATCGCCGTGCTGGTGTTCACGGTGATCGCGGCCGCCGGCGTGCTGGTGGTGGTGATCGGATATCTGGTGGCCGCCGAACGGCTGCGGGAACCGCTCGATCGCGCCCGGCGGTGGTTACAGGCGAACAACCACGTCGTGATGGCGATCGTGCTGCTGGTGATGGGCGCCGTCGTCCTGGGAAAGGGAATCGGCGGACTGTGACCGGTCCGCGCGGGTCAGCGCCGGGCACGCCGGGTGAACAGGCCCACGATCCAGCCGACGACGAACATGATCAGCAGCACCAGCCACAGCGGCGACCGGATGGTCACGGTGAGGATGTTGATATCGACGCGATGATGATTCTGCGCGACGAAGATGACGGCCAGGATCGCCAGCACGATCGCCACCCACTGCCGCGCCGAGATGCGGGACAGCAGGGAAGGTTTAGCGGCCCGATCCATGGTCTCCTCCTGTGGTTCGCCGGTGCCACGGGCAGCGCCGACCGGCAGCGCCGAATGCCGTCGAGCCGATGATCCGCCGGACGAGCCGCGCCCACTTCACCCGTCTCGGGTGAGGTCGTCACCCCAGCGAGCTGGGAATGTCGCGGGCGAGTCGACACAACCAGCCTTCGTGCAGAGTGGGGTGCGTGCTATGACCGGCCAGGG
Source organism: Nocardia mikamii NBRC 108933 (assembly GCF_001613505.1). GTDB lineage: Bacteria > Actinomycetota > Actinomycetes > Mycobacteriales > Mycobacteriaceae > Nocardia > Nocardia mikamii. The sequence continues at coordinate 232,657 of NZ_BDCM01000012.1, read as the reverse complement.
CGACGTTTCCGAGAGTGTGCGGACACAGAACGAGGAGGCGACCGGGGCCCTGCCCTTCGGGGACGATCAGGATTTCGCGGACGCGCGGCGCGGATTCATCGCGGCGCTGGAACCCGGTGTGGTCGAGAACGCGGCCGGCGACGTGGTGTGGGACAGCGACGGTTACGCCTTCCTCGACGCGGAATGCCCGCCCACGGTCCATCCCAGCCTGTGGCGGCAGTCGAAATTGTGTGCCATCCAGGGGTTGTTCGAGGTAACCGAGGGGATTTATCAGATTCGCGGGCTCGATCTGTCGAATATGACCGTGGTCGAGGGCGATACCGGTGTGATCGTGATCGATCCGCTGATCTCCCGGGAAACCGCCGCCGCGGGACTCGCGCTGTATCGCACGCATCGTGGTGACCGGCCGGTGACCGGGGTGATCTATTCGCATTCGCATATCGATCATTTCGGCGGCGTCAAAGGCGTGACCACGCCGGAGGATGTCGCGGCGGGCCGCTGCCCGATTCTCGCGCCCGCCGGATTCGCCGAACATGCCGTCGAGGAGAACGTCTACGCCGGCACGGCCATGGCTCGCCGCGCCGCCTACATGTACGGCGCCGCCCTGGCGCGGGGGCCGAAGGGCGCGGTCGGCGCCGGATTGGGGCCGACCACCTCGACCGGAACCCCCACCCTCATCACGCCCACGACCGACATCACCCACACCGGGCAGACGGAGGTCGTCGACGGCGTGCGCATCGAGTTCCAGATGACTCCGGGCACCGAAGCTCCGTCGGAGATGAATTTCTATTTTCCCGACAAGCGCGCACTGTGTATGGCGGAGAACGCGACCCACACCTTGCACAATCTGCTCACACTGCGCGGTGCCCTGGTGCGCGACCCGCATGTGTGGTCGAAATATCTGACCGAATCGATCAATCGTTATGCCGCACAGGCGGACGTGCTGTTCGCCTCGCATCACTGGCCGACCTGGGGAACCGAGAGGCTCACGGAATTCCTTGCGCTGCAACGTGATCTGTACGGGTATCTGCACGACCAGACGTTGCGGGCGCTGAACAAGGGCGCCGTCGGCATCGAGATCGCCGAGTCCATCGAACTGCCCCCGGCCCTCGCCGCGGCCTGGCACACGCACGGCTATTACGGTTCGGTCAGCCACAATGTGAAGGCGATCTATCAGCGCTACATGGGCTGGTTCGAAGGGAACCCGGCCACCCTGTGGGAGCATCCGCCGACCGAATCGGCCAAGCGGCACGTCGACTTCATGGGCGGCGCCGAGCAGGTGCTCGAGAAGGCGCGCGACTCGTTCGCCGCCGGCGATTTCCGTTGGGTGGCACAGGTTCTCAATTACGTGATATTCGCCGACCCCGGCAATCGCGAGGCGCGGGCGCTGCAGGCCGACACCTTCGAACAACTCGGCTACGGTTCGGAGAACGGCACCTGGCGCAACTTCTTCCTGATGGGCGCCTACGAGTTGCGTAACGGATCGGTCGGCACGCCGACCGCCGCGGACGCCCCCGATATCGCCGCCGCGCTCACGGTGGAACAGCTCTTCGACGCCATCGCGCTGCGGATCGACGGTCCCAAGGCGTGGTCGGCCGACATCACCATCGACTGGAAAGTCTCCGACCTGGATCTCGTGCATCGCACCCGGCTGCGCAACGGCGTCCTCGTCCACTACGACGTGAGCGCCGATATGCCCGCGCCGGACGTCACGTTCACCCTGTCCGACGCCGATCTGCACGCGGCCCTGCTCGGCGCGGCGGATATGCAGCAGCTGATCGCCGGCGGCGCGGTCACCGTCGACGGCGAGGTGTCGAAGCTGATCGAACTGGTCGGCTATCTCGACGCGCCCGACCCCGACTTCGCGATCGTGACGCCTTAGCGGGCGTCCGCGACTCCCGCTGTCACCGGCCGGTCACAGCTGTTCCAGATCGCGAGTCGCCGGTCCCTCCAACAGTTTTCCGTCGTGGGTGAATCGCGAGCCGTGCAGCGGGCAATCCCACGAACGCTCGGCGTCGTTCCAGTTCAGAATGCCGTACAGGTGAGGGCACACCGGCGACACGGTCGAGGTGGTGCCGTCGACTGTGCAGACTCCGACGGGGCGGATGCCGCGACGCTCCACCCGGCCCTCGCCCTCGGCGGGGGTGTCACCACCGCCGAACGCCGCGCTCAGCCAGCCGGTCGTCAGATGCCGTGCGACGCGGATATTCATCGACACGGCCTTCGCCAGCCCGGTCACTTCGCTGCCGCGCCAGGTGCGATAGGCCTGCGCCCACGGCTGATGGCCGCCGAGCACGGTGCCGGCCAGCGCGAGACCGGCCGCCACCGCGTTGGTCATACCCCACTTCGCGTAGCCGGTGGCGACGAGGATGTGATCGCTGCCCGGAAGCAGCGGCCCGGCGTAGGGCAGTTGGTCGATGGCCGAATAATCCTGGGCCGACCAGCGGTGGGTCAGCTCGGCATCGAGGAAGTGCGTGCGCGTCCAGTTGTACATGTCGGCGACATGGGCCATCGCCGATCGGGTACGGCCCACGACGTGCCCGCTGCCGCCGACGAGCAGCAGATCCTCGCCGCCGCGTGGGGCGTACCGCAGCGACCGAGTGGGCTGGTCGGCGGACAGATACATGTCGTGCGGGAATTCGCCGGGCACCCGGAACGCGGCCGCGTAGGAGCGATGGGGCTCGAGCCGCGCGAAGTATCCGCCGCGATCCAGAATCGGTGTGCCCGTGGCCAAGACGACGGTCCCGGCGCGGATATCGCCGCGGTCGGTCGACACCGTATCGCCGTGAACGGCGTGGACGCGGGTGTGTTCGAAGATCGTCGCACCGTGGCGGCAGGCCTGCAGGGTCAGCCCCTCCAGGACGTCCATCGGGTCGAACTGAGCCTGGTCCGCCAGGCGCACGGCGCCGTAGGTGTGGAACGGCAGCGCGGTCTCCTCGGACCGGACGACGTCGAGCCCGGCCTGCTCGCAGGCGCGAAACTCCTTGCGCACCAAGTCGGTTCCGTCCTCGGTGCCGGCGTAGGTGATCGCGTCCGCGTGCTGGGTGGCGATGTCGTTCTCGGCGCAGAACCGCAGCAGCCATTGCTGGCCCTCCAGGTTCGCGTCGACGTATTTGCGCACCGTGCTCGCCGAATGCTTCGCGGTGATCGCCGAGAGGTGGGTGCCCTGCAGCAAGCTGAGCTTGCCGGTGGTGTTGCCGGTCGCGACCGCGCCGATCGTGCGGCCCTCGAGGACCGCGACCGTGCGCCCGGCGCGGGCGAACAGCAGGGCGGTCACCATGCCGGTGAGTCCGGCGCCGACGACGACGCAGTCGTACTCCCCGCCGGGTTCCGGGGTCACCGGGACCGAGACGGGCGCTCGATCGAGCCACAGAGATGTCACCGAACCAGCCTCCTGTCGTTGCGCGTGTTCCGCCTCGTCACCGCAGGTTGCCCTCTTTGTCCGGCGGCTCCGTCCGGCCCGACCGGCGATTGTGAATCGTGCGGTACAGCAGCACCGCGGCGACCAGGACGACCAGGCCGACGATCACCAGTAGCTCCATACCGAGCCCTTACCCGGGATGGTCGCCTTCAACCCCGTGTCATCGGATCCGCCGTAGCGACAGCGCCAGGGCGCGGGTGTCGGCCCTCTCTGAAAGCCCAGCTTGCGGAGTGAGGCTGGGTGCCGGCTGGGTGTCGGCGATGAGTTGCCGAGGCGGCGACCGTGAGCCGAAGATCAGCTGAAACTGCGGCGATAACTGTGCGGGCTGACGCCGGTGGTGCGTTTGAAACGCTCGCGGAAGGCGGTGGGCGAGCCGAAGCCGACCTGGGCGCCGATGCGTTCGACGGAATGGGCGGTGGATTCCAGCAGATGCTGGGCGCGGCGGATGCGGGCGCGATGCAGCCACTGCAGCGGCGTGGTGCCGGTGTGCTCGCGGAACCGGCGAATGAGGGTGCGGGTACTGACGCCGGCGCGTGCGGCGATCTCGTCGAGGGTCAGGTCGGCGGCGAGGTTGGTTTCCAGCCAGTTCAGCAGCGGCTCGAGGTCGGATCCGCGGGGCGTGGGCGCGAAGCCGTGGACGATGAATTGTGCTTGGCCGCCTTCGCGTTCCAGCGGCATCACCGAGAGCCGGGCGGTGTCGGCGGCCACCGCGGAACCGTAGTCGCGGCGGATCATGTGCAGGCACAGGTCCAGTGCCGCGGCGGCACCGGCCGAGGTGAGGATCTGACCGTTGTCGACGTAGAGCACATCCGGGTCGACCTCGACGGCCGGATACGCGGCCGCCAGCTCGGTGGCGGCGATCCAGTGCGTGGTGGCGCGCAGCCCGTCGAGGAGTCCGGTGGCGGCCAGCGGGAAGGTGCCCGAGCAGATGGAGGCGATGCGTGTTCCGTTCGCGGCGGCGGTGCGCAGCGCGTCGCGGACGGCCGGCGAAATCGGCGCGGTCGGGTCGGCGGTGCCGGGCACCATGATGGTGTCGGCGTCCGCGAGTCCGGCCAGCCCCCAGGGCGCGCGCAGGGTGAACGCTCCGGCGTCGACCTCCGGTTGTTCGGCGCAGACCCGCACCTGATAGCCGGGGCGGCCGTCGGGCAACCGGGTCCGTGTGAAGGCCTCGATCGGGGCGGCGAGGTCGAACGAGACCACCCCGTCCAAGGCGAGAACGGCGACGGTGTGCATGGCAGGAACATACCTTGTCGCCGCCTGTGATGTTCGCCATAATGCCCCGGGAATCACTCTCTTCACCCAGGTGGTGATGCCTTTTTCGCGGTATGTCGTTTTCCCGTCGCAATCTGTCGAAAACGCCACTGGGAACGGCGGACCCGCCCGAATACCGTCGGGCCGTGCCCGGGCCGGCCGGGCGGATTCGAAGGGATTCCCATGCATGTTCAGATCGTCCTGTTCGACGGGTTCGATCCGCTGGACGTCATCGCCCCGTACGAGGTGCTCCATGCCGGCGGGACCGCATCCGGTGGTGCCGTGAGCGTCGAACTGGTCTCGGCGGAAGGGCCGCGAGAGGTGGTGAGCGGCACCGGCGGGCTGGAGTTGCGCGCCACCGCGGCACTCGATCCGACGCGACCCGGTGTGGTGCTGATCCCCGGCGCCTCGGGCCGTATCGGTGAGCCGGGAGAGGCGCCGGACCAGGAGGCCGGGTCCGCCGGCGAGTGGCGTCGCGACGAGTCGATCCCGGTTCTACTCGGCCGCACGCTGACCACCGGACTGCCCGAGTTGCTCCGCGCGGCGATGGACAACCCGCGGATCACGGTCGCCGGCGTCTGCGGTGGGTCGCTGATTCTCGCCATGGCGGGATTGCTGGAGGGGCGCCCGGCGACCACTCATCACCTGGGACTGGATCTGCTCGATGCCACAGGCGTGCAGGCCGTCGACGCGCGCGTGGTCGACGACGGCGATCTCGTCACCGGCGCCGGTGTCACGTCCGGGCTCGATCTCGGGCTCCATTTGCTCGAACGCGAGATCGGGCCGCGCATCGCTCACGCGGTCGAGCGGCTGTTCGCTTATGAACGTCGCGGCATCGTCTGGCGTCGCCAGGGACCCGTTCCCGCCACCGTCTGATCCGATTTGCTCCCCCACGACCCATCCGAGGAACAACTGCGTCATGTCCGCCGAAGGTATTTGGGATCTGTCCATCTCCACCCCGATCGGCAGGATTGCCGTCGAACTCGAGCTCCATCGCGAGGGCGGCACCCTCGTCGGCACGGCAAGCGGTGCGGGCGAACGGGTTTCGCTTCGCGACGTCGTACTCGACGGTGATCGGCTCACCTGGAATCAGGCCGTCACGTCACCGATGCGATTGAATCTCGCCTTCGCGGTCACCGTGGCGGACGACACTCTCACCGGCACCGCCAAGGCCGGCCGCCTGCCCGCATCGAAGGTCACCGGCGTTCGCCGTGGCGGAGCGGAGCGCGTCCGGTGACGAAAGTGCTGCTGTCGCTGCATGTTCTGGCCGCGGTGATCGCGATCGGTCCGGTTGCCGTCGCCGCGAGTATGTTTCCCTCGGCCCTGCGCCGCGCCGCGGAAACGATCGAATCGAGCGCGAATCTGCGTGTCCTGCATCGTATTTGCCGAGTGTATGCCGCCGTCGGCCTCGCGGTCCCGATCTTCGGGCTGGCCACCGGCGCCGCCCTGGGTGTACTCGGGACCGGATGGTTGATCACATCGATCGCTCTCACCGCCGCGGCCGCGGCGATCCTGGCCACGATGATTCTTCCGGACCAGCGCGCCGCCCTCACATCCCTCGCGCCCGGCCGCGTCGATGCCACGGCCGCACGCCTGGCCATGTCGGCCGGCATCTTCAACCTGCTGTGGGCGACCGTCGCGGTGCTGATGGTGGTGCGCCCCGGATCGACCACCGGCGCCTGAACCCTCGGCGTGTCCGGTCGCGACACGACGAGGATTCCGCTGGGTCGGTGCATTGCGGCGCCGGCCGGAATACCGTGGACGTATGCGCGCTGTCGTCCATCTGGTGCTGTTCGCCTGTGGGGTCGTGATGGCGGTCGGAGCGTTCGGGCCGTTCGTCGGGGTCGTGCAGGCCCGCCACATCCGGCTCGTCGATATCCGCGACGGTTTCGTGACCGGGATTCCGCTGGACGGGGTGCAAGCCCAGTCGCCGCAGTTGCGCGCGTCCTACACGGTGGTGTTGCTGCTCGTCGCCCTGGTGATGCTGCTGGCCGGGCTGTTCGGCTCGCGGATCCTGGGATGGCTCGCGGTGCTGGCCGGAATCGCGGCGCTCGTGGTGCCGGCCTGGCGATTGGATCAGCGGTTCGACAGCCGGTTGCGCGACGACTATCAGCATCTGCTCACCGGTACCTGGGGGCTGTATCTGTTCGGCGGCGCGGTGGTGGTCGCCATCCTGGCGCTGCTCGTGCCGGGTGAGCGGCCCCGGCGCCGGGCTACCGTAGGTGCGGGGGAGAAGCAGGCCCGCTAGGCGATCATCACAACCTCACTGCTCGCTCCCAGGCGGCTGTGGAGCTGCACGGGCTGACTAGGTCGGGCTGATCGGTGGCCTGGCGGGCAGTGCGGCCTACTCGTCCGCGACCGTCGCGACCGCGCACTCCGGTGGTGGGCCCACGGTCGGCCCGGCGCAGGCGAACGGGTGTGGCGGCTTCGGCCAGATTGGATCACCGCCACCTTCCCCGCGCAGCACATCGGCAACGCCACGGTGTACGACCTGAGCGGTTACCGAGGCTGGGACGGCGTCGAAACGGATGGCGGGCAACGTATCCCGTTGCCCGCCAAGTCCTGTTCGTATCACACACGCGCGTCACGGACGGGTGACGGTCACCAGACTGATCAGCGACTGCTGGCGGCCCTCGGGGCCTTCGGGTGTGTAACCGAGGCTGCGGATGTAGTCGGGAAGGTAGATGCGTTCGCCGGTCCATCCGCGGTCGGTGAACCAGGTGGTGGCGTCGCTGCGCGGCTCGTTGTAGATCAGCTTCACCCACTCCGAGCCGGATTCTCCGTCGGCTGCCAGGGCTTCGGCGGCCTCGGCGGGCAGGGGATCCATCTGTTCGACGGCGGCTCGGCTGCCGGGTGCGCTGAGCGAATCGACGGTGTCGAACAGCTGGTCCTGGGCGGCGGGTGTCAAATAGATCAGCAGCCCCTCGATCAACCAGGCGGTCGGCCTATCGGGATCGAAGCCGCTGTCGCGCAAGGCTTTCGGCCAGTCGCCCCGCAGATCGACCGCCACCTCCCGGCGATCCGCGATCGGTTCGCGCCCGGCCTGCGCGAGGGTCTCGCGCTTGTAGTCGAGGACCGGTCGCCGATCCAGTTCGTACACGGTGCAGCCCGCCAGCGACGGCAGTCGATAGGCCCGCGCGTCCAGGCCCGCCGCGAGCACGACAACCTGCCGGATTCCCGATGCCACGGCGGCATCCAGACAGTCGTCGAAATACCGGGTCCGGAAGAGTTGGTGCTGCTGGAACGGGATGCCGAAATCGGTGGTCAGCAAAGGATGTTCGGGTAGCCGGCCGGCCAGCAGATCCGCCCATTCGCCGCCGGCGGCCGAGACGAACAGCTCGGCGAGCGGGTCCCGAGCCGGGGCGTCGCCCGCACGTCCGCCCAGTGCGCGAGCTGCCGCGACGAACAAGGCCGTGGATCCGACACCGGTGTTGATATCCCAGGAATCCTCGTCGGTACGCATGATCGCCAACCTACCCACCGCGCCGAGCGCGGCCGGGACCCCGCGCCGCACCCGCGCGAATCCGCCACGAACCCGTCGCCACCACTGGTTTTCCACCATCCAGTACGGTGCGAGCGGACACCGATCTCGTATTCGCTGGAGTGCAGGTCGATGCCACGTGGGGGCGTGCGCCCCGACCGGTATCGGCAACCGAGATGGGTTACCAGCGTTCGCGGCCCCCGCGTCCGCGTTCCTCCCGCATTCGGCGCGCGTGATCATCTTTCCGACGCCGCGCGGGAGATCCTTTCCGTCCCGCGGCAACGAGCCTGTGGCGTCTTCGAGCCGATCGGGGTCGCGGGCCCGGCCCCCGCCCGGTTCTCGTCCACAGCCTGACAGCCGTGCTGGGGCAGCGGAGGAGCTGGCACGTCGGTCACTTCCGGAGCTGCGAGCACGATCGCCGAGTCCGAGATCCAGTGCCCGTGAAGGAACTCGGCGGGCACTGGATCTCGCTGACGGTGTTTCTGTCGACGGGGTTTGGGTGTCGGGCCGGTGGTCTAGAGCGTGGTTGGGTTGGTGGTGAGGTCGTCGTTGGTGAGTAGGAGGTGATTGTCGAGGGTGATGTCGGTGGGTGCGATGCGTCCGCTGGCGGATGTGAGGGTGAACGTGATCGTCTCACCGGGGGCCGGGGGTGTGGCGGCGGTGATCGTGGCTTGGGTGCCGCGGTCGGTGCGGGTGTGAGTGAGTTCGAGTCCGTCGGCGCTGTCGAGAATGAGCCCGTCACCGGTTTCGGCGGGCAGCATCAACCGCAGGGTCCACGGGCCCGGGATTACTTCCCCAGCGGTGGGGTTGTGCAAGATGAATTCTGTGGTGGCGGAGTATCCGAGTGGGGACGGATCCGTCCACAGCGACGGCAGTTGATCGGCGAGCGCGTCGCCGAGGACCGGTGCGGGCGCGAGTACCCACCGGGTCGCCCGGACTCGATCGGACTGGCCCTCGACCAGGGTGTCGTCGGCCACCGTGGCGTAGTGGTCGCGATCTTGGCTGCGGCAGCAGATCATCCAGGTGCCGTCGGTATCGGTGCCGTTGCCGGTGTCCGAGGCCGGGTTCGGGTGCAAGTCCCACACGTTGTCGCCGGTCGCGGGCTCGTCCGCGTCGACGAGGCGCAGGCCATCGGGGCCGTGTTGCAGCCGCTGCCTACTGTAGGCGTTGACCAGGACCCACCCGCCGTCCTCGGTCGCGTAGACGACCCAGTCACGACTACGGGAGCCCGCGCCCTCACGCACCACCGGCCGTGGACTACCGGTCAGCGTGTAGTGATCCACATCCAGAAAGCCGCCGCCGTCGGCGTCGATGACGTGGTACACCTGCCCGGACACCAACTTCGGCCGGACATTGAAGGAATTGAAAGTATCATTCCATGAGTCCGGTTTGAAACTGGCCATCATGCAGTTCGCCTGCCCGAGGGAATTCTGACTCAGAATCCGCAACTGAGAAAGGGCGAAACCAGGAATGCTACATTCAAGTTTGCTATCGGAATCTTCACGGATGCCGATAGAATCTTTACTGCCTGACCAATCTTTGATATCCACACGTCGAAAGCGAGTGTCGTAGGGTCCCCGGGATTGAGGTTTCGAACAGTAGAGTGTGAGGTCTGTGATACAGGCAGGGTTGGGGTATGGATCGGGGAAGAACGATTCACGCTTCCGCCACGGCGGCCGTGCGGGGGTCCGGCGATTGACTCTTCTGCTCGTTCCCGAAGTGTTATTTTCGTTGTAGGAACATTGGTTGATCAGCGCATATTCAACGGTCCGGGATGATTCCCATGAGCTAACTGTTTTGGTTCCGAACTCTGCACCGATTTCCAACGACCATAGCGATTCGCTGGTTTGCGGCTTTTTGGGGCCGGGCCAGTTCGAGTCTATCCATCGGCGGAAATCCGGACTTTGGTCGTAGCCGAACGGGCCGAAGTGGAGCTCGATTTCCCGGGGTATGTCGGTGGGCTTCCACTCGGGGTCCTCCATGTATGGCCAGAGGAGGGTGAATTCGTAGGCGCTGAGGTACATGATGCGCGCGTAGCCGACGTTGCAGCTCCAGTGCGGCATGGGGCGCTTCTGGCCCTCTTCATAGGTTTTTCGAACATAGTCGACGTATTTCTTGATGCCCTCTTTGAGTTCACTCTTCGTTACTTCGGTATCTCCTTCGGAGATTTCGAGTATCTTGGCGAACTTCAGCTTCTCACGCAGCAGCATCAGGTGCATGCTCGCCGCCATGGCGAGGTAAGGAAGTGCATCGAAACGATACTGCCCTACCGTGAGATCGGGGATGCGGCTTTTGAGATAGCGGATCGCACCGTTCAGTTCCTCGTTGGTGCGCCGCATATCCCAGATATCTGTTCCGTACTGATCGGCATATTTACGATAGTAGTCGACGCTTTCCTGTAGACCTTCCAGAATTTTCTTGGCGGATTCGTTGTAGAAGACCTGGATCTCTTGCTTGGTGACCTCTCGTATCAGCCGGATGAGGGCTTCCTGTCTCTCTTTCGCCTCCTCTTGATCAGCAGGATTTATCGCGTCCATGAGCATCCCGACAGCTGACCCCAGGAGGCCGCCTATTACAGGCACAAACCCGAGCCCCATGCAGATTGCCTGTTTATTGGCCCAGAAGATCCCGGCCAGAAATTGTTCTTCGCTGATTTCGAAGGTCGGCGCGACTTCGGTTCGACGGTCTCGCAGTTCCTTCTCGTCGGCCGCAACCGCACCTCCGCTCGAACGCTGCTGTGGATACGTCGGATGCTCATCGGTTTCGGACATCGAAAACTCCTCCGTGGAATGGGGAAGGAACATGTCGGCGGCGCCGGTGTGGCGCGCCTTGTTCACCGGCCGATGGCGTGGATAACACTCCGGCCACGGCCGTGTGCGGCTCGTCGGGAGGCCATGGACGGGTGACCATACGAACCCTGCCCTACAGTGCGGCCGCCCATCGCGCGCGAGACCACCGGCGTCGGCTCGGTCTGATCAGACAATCCGGCCCGGGAAAGATCAGGCCCTCGTGCCCATCCTCGAACCGCACCACCTGTCGGGGTGCGCCGTGGGCGCCCCGAATCTCGGTGATCTCCCCGCCTGATCGATCATGTCCACCCTGCGGCTGCGTATCGCCAGTTGGTCTCCGATGTTCGCATGCATCGAGCAACCTCCCTCTGTGCCGTAGTTGTGCACCAGCCGAGCAGTCACTGCGGCACCCAGTATGAGCGATCAGTACCACGATCGCGGTTTCGAACGAACATCGGTGCGGCGGCGATCCGGGGCCGCCCGCCGGGACCCGCATCGGAATCCCGTGCTCGGATCGGCCGAGCCCGGTACCGCGGACGCCGCCCGGCTCGACCTGGCGATCGTGCTGGGCACGCAATCGCTGACACCATGAACGCCTCGGCCACGGGCGGCCGGATTCACGACGTCGACGGCAGGAGTTCGGCGATGAGATCTTCTACTCGCGAACGGATGTCGTCGCGGATCCGCCGCACGGCTTCGATGTCTCGCCCGGCCGGGTCCTCCAGTCGCCAGTCGCGATAGTCGACGCCGGGGAAGTACGGGCAGGTGTCGCCGCAACCCATGGTGATGACGATGTCGCTGATGCGGACGGCGCCGGGCGTCAGCACGGCCGGGGCGCCGGTGGTGATGTCGATGCCGGCTTCGCGCATGGCCTCCACGGCTACCGGGTTGATGCGGTCGGCGGGTTCGGTGCCGGCGGAGCGGACCTCGATGCGGTCACCGGCGAGGTGGGTGAGAAAGCCCTGGGCCATCTGCGATCGGCCGGCGTTGTGCACGCAGACGAACAGGACGCTGGGTTTCATTGTCGGGCAGCCCCTTTCGCCGGTGCCGGAACATCGGCGCCGGTCGGCACATCGGGGGTGGCCGGGAACCGGTTGCGCAGGGCGAGTGACACGTAGACCAGGCCCACGAGGACCGGGACTTCGATCAGCGGGCCGACGACGCCGGCGAGGGCCTGTCCGGAGGCGGCGCCGTAGGTGGCGATCGCGACCGCGATGGCGAGTTCGAAGTTGTTGCCCGCGGCGGTGAAGGCGAGGGTGGTGGTGCGTGCGTAGCCGAGGCCGGCCACCCACCCGTAGAGGTAGCCCCCACCCCACATGATCGCGAAGTACGCCAGCAGCGGGATCGCGATGCGTGCGACATCCCATGGGCGGGCGGTGATGTGGTCGCCCTGCAGGGCGAACAGGATCACGATGGTGAACAGCAACCCGTACAGCGCCCACGGTCCGATTCGTGGCAGCAGCCGCCCCTCGTACCACTGCCGGCCGCGGGCCCTTTCGCCCAGCTTCCGCGTGAGGTAGCCCGCGACCAGCGGGATGCCGAGGAAGATCAGCACCGATTTCGCGATCTGCCACGGCGAGATGTCGATCGTGGTTCGTTCGAGTCCGAGCCATCCGGGCAGAACCGAGAGATAGAACCAGCCGAGTACGGCGAACATGACGACCTGGAAGATCGAATTCGACGCCACCAGAACGGCGGCCGCTTCACGGTCGCCGCAGGCCAGATCGTTCCAGATGATCACCATCGCAATACATCTGGCGAGGCCGACGATGATCAGGCCGGTCCGGTATTCGGGCAGATCCGGTAGCAGCAGCCAGGCGAGGGCGAACATCAGCGCGGGCCCGGCGACCCAGTTCAGCACCAGTGAGGCGAGCAGCAGACGCCGGTCGCCGGTGACGGTGTCGAGGCGGTCGTAGCGGACCTTCGACAGCACCGGGAACATCATGATCAGCAGGCCGATGGCGATGGGCAGCGAGATGCCGTCGACCCGCACCGCCGCCAAGGTCTCGCCCAGTCCGGGGACGAGTCGCCCGAGCAGCAGACCCGCGGCCATCGCCACCCCGATCCAGACCGGCAGGAAGCGGTCGAGAGTGGACAGTCGACCGGCGACCGGGGTGTCGCCGGCGGCGGTCACGTGTGCACTCCGAGCCCGGCCTGATCGGCGAGCAGATTCGAAAGACGCTGCAGCGCTTCGGGAATCACCCGGTAGTACACCCAGGAGGCGCGGCGCTCACCGGTGACCAATCCGGCCTCGCGCAGGACCTTCAGGTGATGGGAGATGGTCGGCTGGGTGACGTCGAGCCCGTCGGAGACGTCGCACACACAGGCTTCGCCACCGGCGCGCGCCGCGATGGCCGACAGCACCCGCAATCGGACGGGGTCACCGAGGGCTTTGAACATCGCCGCGAGGTCGTGGGCCGCGTCGGCGCCCACGACCGGCCGCACCCGCGCAGTGGTTTCACACCCTGCCGGTGTGGTCACATCCGCCGTCGGCAACTCCTGATTGGACACTCATCGATATTGACAGGTATCGATATGAATGGTCAAACGAAGCCTCGGCGCACGAGCGCACCCGTGCGGTGGCTAACTGCAGCAGGTGGCGCCGCCGGCGAGGGTGTCGCGTCTGGCTTCGGCGGTGCAGCAGGCGCTTTCGGCGGCGTCGGCGGCGCTGCCGCAGCACGCCTGCACGGCCGTGGTGTCGTCGGCGAATTCCGGTGCGTCGCCGAATGTTCCGGTGTCGGCCAGGACGGTGTAGACCTCCCATTTCTCGCCGTGCGGTCCGGTGACCCACACCTTGTCCTGCAGCGCGAAACAGCAGGTCGTGCCGATCTGCTCCGCGGTGAACAATCCGGCCTGCGACAATCGCGCGATCTCGTCGTGGACCTGTTCGGAAGTCTCCACCTCGACTCCGAGGTGGTTGATCGTGCCGCCGGCGCCGGTGTTCTCCAGCAGTACCAGCTTCAACGGCGGCTGCTCGACGGCGAAGTTGGCGTAGCCGGGCTCGAGCTTGGCCGGTTCGGTGTCGAACAGTGTGGAGTAGAACGCGACCGCTCGATCGAGGTCGTCGACATTGAGGGCGAGCTGCACGCGGGACATGAGAACCTCCATGGTCCGATATATGTCGAAAAGGTTGACGGTTCCGAGTCTGCGCCACCTTTTCGACATATGTCAATCCCATCGGTAGGGTGGTTCCATGCCCAAAGCGCTTCCCGTGATCGATATGTCCGCCCCGGTGTGCTGCGCGCCGGTGGCGGCCGGGCCGGTCGACGACGTCGCGGCCCTGGAGGTGGCGTTGCGGCTGAAAGCGCTCGCCGATCCGGTCCGGGTGAAGCTGATGTCGCTGCTGCTGGCGAGTCCGGATTCCGGCGAGAACGGTGGGGACCTTGCCGGCGCGGTGGGGCTGGCGGAATCGACGGTCAGCCATCACCTCGGTCAGCTTCGCAAGGCCGGGCTGGTCGAATCCGAACGTGTCGGCATGAATGTCGTCCACCGCGCCAAACGAGACGCGCTGGCGGCATTGTGCGTGGTGCTGGACCCCAACTGCTGCCGGTGAGTGCCGCCCTCCGGTGACATCTCCGGGTCTTCGCGAGGTCGCCGACCGGTCTTACTCGATATCCGGGCCGGAATATCGCCGGCCGTCCTGAACCGAATATGATTAGGATACTTCCTAAGCATATTAGGTAAGGAGTCGTGGATGTCGCCCCGTGCCGGGTTGTCCAGAGAACGAATCGCCCGTGCCGCAGCGGAACTGGCCGACGAGGTCGGATTCGCCCACGTAACTCTGTCCGCGGTGGCCCGTCGGTTCGGCGTGAAGGATCCCAGCCTCTACACCCATGTGCGCAACCTGCGGGACCTGCAGGTGCAGGTGGGATTGCTGGCGGGTGCGGAGATGAACGAGCGGATCGGTGCGGCGGTGGCGGGGCGGTCCGGACGCGACGCGCTGTTCGCCTTCGCCGAGGCGTATCGCTCCTACGCCCTCGACCATCCGGGCCGGTACGCGGCAACGCAGATCCGCATGGATCCCGACGAGGTCGCCGGAGAGCCGGCCCTGCTGCGCGGTATCGAGCTCACCGCGGCGTTGCTGCGCGGCTACGGATTGAGCGAACCCGCGTCGACCGACGCGGGACGCCTGCTGCGCAGCACATTTCACGGTTTCGCCAACCTCGAGGCGGCGGGCGGATTCGCCCACTCCAGGCCCGCGTCCACCAGCTGGCACCACATTCTCGACGCCCTGCATCGAACTCTGACGCAGTGGCCGGACCCCACCGAAGAGAAAGCAGCGCAATGAGATCCGACACTCTGACCGTCCCCGGCGCCACCCTGTACTACGAGATGCGCGGCGACGGGCCACTCCTGCTGGCGATTCCCGGTGGCGGCGGTGACGCCGGCGTCTTCGACGAGATGGCCGAGGTCCTGCAGCGCCGCTTCACCGTCGTGGCGCTCGATCCGCGCGGATATTCGCGCAGCGTTCTCGACCACGGCCCCGAGCGGCAGCAGGTGGCCGTGCAAGCCGACGACGTGGCCCGGCTGCTCGCGCATCTGACCGACGAGCCGGCGTTCGTCTTCGGCACGAGCAACGGCGCCATCGTCGGGCTCGACCTGCTGGCGAGGCATCCCGGCAAAGTGCGCACCCTGGTCGCGCACGAACCTCCGTGCTTCGCCGTCCTTCCGGACGCGGACCGGCACCTCGCGATGGTCGAGGAGGTGCATGCGCTGCTGCACACCGAGGGGCTCGCCGCGGCCGGGGCGAGATTCCTGGCGGGCATCGGTCCCGCGATGAAATCGGCGCCCGAGGTATCGCAGTTGTCGGAGCGCGCCGCGCAGATGTGGGCCCGCCTCGCCGCCAACGGCCCGCTCATGATCGAACACGAATTGCGTGAATTCACCTCGTACACACCGGATTACCCGGCGCTGGCCCTCGTGTCCGAGCGACTGGTGCTCGCGGTCGGCCGCGAGACTCGCGGATGCCTGCCCTACCGGCCCGCCGCCGAGATCGCGGCCCGGCTCGGGCTCGAGGTGATCGAGTTCCCCGGGGCCCACAACGGCATCCGCACCGAGGCGGCCGACGTCGCACACCAACTGGTGCAAATTCTGGCGGCGCGGAGTACGTCAACTCAGCGTCATCCGACGGATTCGTAGCCGCACCGGTAGCGGCCATGCTCGATGAGTGTCCGGCACCGCGAACCCGCGGGCCGGCGGCCCTACCGGTTTCGAGGAGTTTCCATGACCACGGTCCGTTTTCATCTCATCTCCACGCTGACCCCCGCCGAGGTCGTGGGCGTTCTCACCGATTTCGGCCCGTCCCGGGCGCAGGTGTGGCCGACGATCGATGCCGAGCACTTCGTCGTGCACGAGCAGGGTGAGGGCTGGGCCGAGGTGACCGAGGGTACGGCGGCCGCCTGGGAGCGCGCCCGCTACGAGTGGGATCCGGCGGGCGACACGGTGACCGTCACCACCCGGGATTCCAAACTCTTCGGCGCCGGTGGTGGCTGGGTCTTCCGTGCCACACCCACCCCGGAGGGCAGCCGTGTCGACGTCGAACTGACCCGGACGCCGCGGGCCTTCAAGGGGAAGCTCCTCGCCGCCCTGCTTCCCCTGGCCGGCCCGTCGTCGCTGCGCAAGTCCTTCCGAGTTCCGTTGCGGGCGGCCTGATTCCGGCCGCACCACCCGGCTCAGGCCTCGACCTCCCACACGAATCCGTCGGGATCGGTGAAGGAACCGAGAGTGCTGGTGACGGCGATCCGATGCGACCCGGAGCCCTCGGCCGGGACGCCCGCGTCCTTCGCGGCGGCCTTGCGACCGTAGAGCGCGAGCTTGACCGACCCGGCCGGAGACTCGAATTCGACGTACTTGCCGCCGAAGCTCTTCGCCACCGTCAAGCCGCGTTCGACGTAGAACTGCTTGGTCGCCTTGACGCTGTCGACGCCGAGCAGCAGGACGAAATCGTCGACCTCGCGGGTGGCCGGTCCGGTGTTCTTCTTCGCCGAGGTCGCGATCTTCCAGACCGCGCCGTCGGGGGCCTGCACGACGCCGCCGTAGCCCCAGAAACTCTTCTTGGCCGGCTTCACCGTCGTCGCGCCCGCCGCGACCGCGGAACCGATGAAGCTGTCCACGGTGCTCGGCTGGGACACCACGAGGGAGAGGATGTATCCGCGGAAGCCGGTGGTCTCCGCGTCCGACTTGCGGACCCGCAGCCGGTCGCCGAGACCGAACGCGGATTCGTAGAAGGCCGCGGCGGCAGCCGGGTCCGGGGTCTCGACGACGACCGATGCGATGGTGCTCTGAGCAGTGGTGATGTTCATGTCGAAGACGTTATCGGCGATCGCGGGCCGGTCGCTTCTCGATTCCTGATCACTCCGGGGGTTCGCGCGATCGCCCACACCGCGACGCCGCCGACGGCGAAGGCGGCGCCGAGAATGCTCGACCCGGTCCATCCGGCGGCGGAGTACGCGGCGGTCGTGGCGGCCGCGCCGAGTGCCGAACCGACCGAATAGAAGAGCATGTAGTTGCCGATGATGCTGCTGGTCCGGTCGGGGTGGGCGGCGGTGAGCAGGTGCTGATTGCCCACATGCACGACCTGGACGGCGAAATCGAGGACGACCACCCCCGCGACGAGCAGCCACAGCGACCACGATCCTTGCGCCGTGGCCAGCCATGAGACGGCCAGCAGAACGAGTGCCGCCCCCGTGACCGGGTGCGCGAGACCGCGGTCGGCCCAGCGCCCGGCCCGGCCCGCACCCAGGGCGCCCGCCAGCCCGGCGAGCCCGAACAAGCCGATCCGCGCGGAGTCGAGATGCCACGGCGAGGCCGCGAGGGGAAGTGCCAGGCCGCTCCAGAGCGTGCCGAAGGAGGCGAACAGGAAGAAGGCGATCAAGCCGCGCGAGAGGAGGAGCCGGTCACCGAACAGGGTGCGTGAGGTGCGCAGTATCTGCCGGTAACGGGTGCGGCCGGTGCGGGTGTCGGCCGGCAGAAGCACGAGGACGAGGCATGCCAGGGCGACGAGGAGGACCGCCCAGGCGGCGTACACGCTGCGCCAGCCCCACACGCCGGCCAGCGCGCCGGCGACGATGCGCGCGCCGAGAATGCCGACGACGACGCCGGAGGTCACCATGCCCAGGGTGCGTCCGCGTTGCCGCGGTGCCGATACGGCCGCCGCGTAGGCGACCGTCGTCTGCACCACGACCGCGAACAGGCCGGCGAGGGCCAGTCCGATGAGCAGCACCCACGTGCGCGCGGCGGTCGCGGCGATCACGGTCCCCGCCGCGGTGAGCAGCAGATGTGCGGCGATGAGCGTGCGGCGGTCGATCGTGTCGCCCAAGGGAACGAGGAAGACCAATCCGGCCAGGTACCCGAGCTGCCCGACCGTGACGATCCATCCCAGGTCGCCGGCCGGCACGCCCAGGTCGTCGCCGATCTGGGTGAGTATCGGCTGGGCGGAATAGACGGTCGCGACCGACACCGCGCAGATCGCGGCGAACAGGAGGCGCCGATCGAGAGGTAGGAACACCGAGACTCCAAATCAGTAGCATTTTGCAACTGTTCGTACGGTACGTCACAATGGTTTCAATCAGCAACCGTTGTGGAGGGTGTGATGACTCAGCCGGTGCTCGCCGACGCCGGATGGACCGATCCGGCGTGTCCGGTCGCGCGCACGCTCGACCTGGTCGGCGATCGGTGGAGCCTGCTGATCGTGCGCGACGCGATGGACGGCGCCCGGGCATTCCGGGACTTCCAGCAGGCCACCGGAATTGCGCGCAACATCCTCACCGACCGGCTCCGGCGACTGGTCGCGCGTGGCATCCTCGAGCGCACGCCGGGGCCCTCGGGCCGACGGCACGTCTACACCCTGACTCCGGCCGGGCGGGACCTGTTCACCGTCGTCGTCGCCCTGCGGCAATGGGGTGAGCGCCACGCGTTCGGCCCGGGCGAGAAACACTCGATCCTCGTCGACGAACACGGGGTCCCGATTCCCGAGCTCCGGCCGGCGAGTTCGACCGGCGGTGCGGTGGACTCGGGCACGACATCGGTGCGCAAGGCGGTCTGAGCGGCGAATTCCGATGAACTCGGCGAGCACATCGTCTTCGGTTCGGCCGGACGTTCGGCGTGCGCGGGTACTCGTCCGATTGAGCACCGCTGCACTGGGTAGGCGTTGCATGTCAGAAAATTGCGACGGAAGGGGACTCCGTGTCCGACCACAACAGTGGCCCGCGTGAAGGCATCAAGGGCGTCGTCGAAGACGTGAAGGGTAAGGCCAAGGAGGCCGCCGGCATCGTCACCGGCAACAACGACCTCGAGTCGGAGGGCCGGGCGCAGCAGGACAAGGCCGAATCGCAGCGCGAGGCGGCCGAGAAGGAGGCGCAGGCCGAGAGGGCCCGTGCCGAAGCCAAGGTCGACGAGGCGCGTCAACAGTCCCACCAACAGGGCAGCTAGCTTCCCGACTGCTCACCCGTTCCGTGCCGGAGGAGGTTCCCGTGGTTTCACACGACGTCATCGCCCAGCTTCGCCAGGACATCACCACCGCGTCCGATGCCGGAGACGAGGCCGAAGTGCAACGGCTGCAACGCGAACTCGACACCGCGCTGCAGGCGTACCGCGAGAGCGGAGACGACGACGGGGAACGAGGAGCGCGATGAGCGAGGACACCGTGGCCGCCCGGGAGGCGGGGCGATGACCGAGGATGCCGCCGAGCGGATCGCCGAACTGGCCGCGGCGGCCGGTTCGACGATCGCGGTGGCGGAATCACTCACCTCGGGAAAGATCGCCGCCGCCCTCGGCGCGGCACCGGATGCGGGACAGTGGTTTCGCGGCGGGGTCGTCGCCTACAGTCCGGAGGTTAAACGCGCCGTCCTGGACATGCCCGACGTCCCGGTGGTGTCGCGGCCGGCCGCGGAGGCGCTGGCGGCGAACGTCCGGAAACTGCTCGGCGCGAGCTATTCGGTCGCGGTCACCGGTGTCGGTGGCCCCGAACCGAGTGACGGCGAAGCGCCCGGCACGGTGTGGTTCGCCACCGCCTCCGAGACCGCGGTCACCGCGTGCCGGGCCGAATTCGACGGTGAACCGGAAGAGGTCCTCGAACAGACGGTGCGCTTCGCGCTGAGCTGTCTGCTGGACCGCCTGACCGCCGATCGATAAACGACCCGCGGACGACGACACCGTCCGCAAGATTCGCAACTTCGCCGGATCCATTACGCAGAACTAGGCAGTTGCAACGTATTTCGACGGGTACCCGTCCTGAGTAGCGTCCGAATCATGCGATTCATCGACGTACTCGGGAGGTCCCGGCTGTGAAGAATCACCTCGTTCGCACACACCGCTCGGCCGAGGTGTTCCCGCGGACGCAACATCTCGCGTGGCGGATCGCCGAAGTCGCCACGGATCCCGTCGCGGTGGCGCCGGACACCGAAGAGATGATCGTCAACCGGATCATCGACAACGCCGCGGTCGCCGCCGCATCGATCACCCGGCGCCCGGTGGCCCACGCCCGGGCTCAGGCACTGGCGCACCCGTATCGACCGGGTTCCCCGGTGTTCGGTGTCCCGGGCACGTATTCGCCGGAGTGGGCGGCCTGGGCGAACGGCGTCGCGGTGCGCGAACTGGATTTCCACGACACATTTCTCGCCGCCGAATACTCCCATCCGGGCGACAACATCCCGCCGATTCTGGCCGCCGCCCACCATGCCGGACGCGGCGGCCGCGACCTCATTCGCGGTCTGGCCACCGGCTACGAGATCCAGATCGATCTGGCGCGGGCGATCTGCCTGCACGAACACAAGATCGACCATGTCGCGCATCTGGGCCCCTCGGCCGCCGCCGGCATCGGTACGGCGCTGGGCCTCGACACCGAAACCATCTATCAGGCCATCGGTCAGGCGTTGCACACCACGACCGCGACCCGGCAGTCCCGCAAGGGGGAGATCTCCAGCTGGAAGGCCTATGCGCCGGCCTTCGCGGGAAAGATGGCGGTCGAAGCCGTCGACCGGGCCATGCGCGGCGAGGGGGCGCCCGCACCCATCTGGGAGGGCGAGGACGGGGTGATCGCCCGGTTGCTGTCCGGGCCCGACGCCGAGTACTCGGTGCCGCTGCCGGGTCCGGGCGAGCCCAAACGAGCGATCCTCGACTCCTACACCAAGCAGCATTCGGCCGAATATCAGAGTCAGGCGCCGATCGATCTGGCCCGGCGCATGCGCGCCCGCATCGGCGACCTCGACCGAGTGGCCTCGATCGTGTTGCACACCAGCCACCACACCCACGTGGTGATCGGCACCGGCTCCGGCGATCCGCAAAAATTCGATCCCGAGGCATCGCGCGAAACCCTCGACCACTCGGTCATGTACATCTTCGCGGTTGCGCTGCAGGACGGGACCTGGCATCACGAGCGGTCCTACGCACCCGAGCGTGCCCGCCGGCCGGACACGGTCGCGTTGTGGCACAAGATCTCCACCGCCGAGGACCCGGAATGGACCCGGCGCTACCACTCCACCGATCCCGCCGAGAAGGCGTTCGGCGCCCGCGCCGAGGTGACGTTGACCAGCGGTGAGGTGATCGTCGACGAACTCGCGGTCGCCGACGCCCACCCGCTCGGCGCGCGGCCGTTCGCCCGCGAGCAGTACATCGCCAAATTCCGCACGCTCGCCGAGGGAGTCGTCGACGCGGCCGAACAGGACCGTTTCCTCGACGCCGCGCAGCGGGCGGGCTCGCTCGCGCCGGGCGAACTGGCGCACCTGACATTCGCGGTATCCGACGAGGTGCTCGCCCGCGCCCCGAAATCGCCGAAGGGATTGTTCCGATGACCGGATTGCTCGCCGCCACCACCTCCGCCGCCGACAAACGCGTCGCCTTCCGCGCCGGACTCGCCTCCGGGACGATCCAGCGGTTCCCCGGCGCCTTCAATCCATTGGTGGCCAAGCTGATTCAGGAAATCGGGTTCGAAGGGGTCTACGTCTCGGGTGCGGTGGTGTCGGCGGAACTGGGGCTGCCCGATATCGGGCTGACCACGCTGACCGAGGTCGCGGGCCGCGGCGGACAGGTCGCCCGGGTGACCGACCTGCCGGTGCTCATCGACGCCGACACCGGTTTCGGCGAGCCGATGAACGCCGCCCGTACCGTGGCGCTGCTCGAGGACGCCGGACTCGCGGGCTGCCACCTGGAGGATCAGGTCAATCCCAAGCGCTGCGGCCACCTCGACGGCAAGGCCGTCGTGCCCACCGATGAGATGGTGCGTCGGCTGCGCGCGGCCGTCTCGGCGCGACGTGACCCGAATTTCGTGATCTGCGCCCGCACCGACGCCGCCGGAATCGAAGGCATCGACGCGGCGATCGGCCGCGCCCGCGCCTACGCCGACGCCGGGGCCGACCTGATCTTCACCGAAGCGCTCGGCGGCGCAGCCGATTTCGAGAAATTCCGGGCCGCGGTCCCGATTCCGCTGCTGGCCAATATGACCGAGTTCGGCAAATCCGAACTGTTGCCGGCGCGGACGCTGGAATCGATCGGCTACAACGCGGTGATCTACCCGGTGTCCACCCTGCGCCTGGCGATGTGGGCGGCCGAGACCGGACTGCGCGAAATCCACGAGACCGGCACCCAGGCGGGATTGCTGGATCGGATGCAACATCGCAGCCGCCTCTACGAACTGCTGCGGTACGAGCGCTACAACGAATTCGATTCCGACATCTTCACATTCACCCTGGGGAGGAACCAGTGATGACGAAGGCCGCGACTCCGGCGATCAACAAGGGCCTGGCGGGCGTCGTCGTCGACACCACCGCGATTTCGAAGGTGGTGCCGGAAACGAATTCGCTGACCTACCGGGGCTATGCCGTCCAGGATCTGGCGGCGCACTGCACGTTCGAGCAGGTCGCCTACCTGCTGTGGTACGGCGAACTGCCGAACGACGCCCAGCTGGAACGGTTCTGCCAGCAGGAACGCGCGGCGCGGCGAGCCGATCGGTCACTGCTGTCGCTGGTGACGAAACTGCCCGACACCTGTCATCCGATGGATGTGGTCCGCACCGCGATCAGCTATCTCGGCGCCGAGGACCCGCTCGAGGACGACAATTCGCCGAAAGCCAACCGTGCCAAGGCGTTACGCATGCTGGCGGTGCTTCCGACCATCGTGGCCGCCGACCATCGCCGCCGGCACGGCCTGGATCCGATTCCCCCGCATTCGCATATGGGATACGCGCAGAACTTCCTGAACATGTGTTTCGGGACGGTGCCGGCGCCGGAACTGGTGCGGGCCTTCGAAGTCTCGCTGATTCTCTACGCGGAGCACAGTTTCAACGCCTCCACGTTCGCGGCGCGCGTGGTGACGTCGACGCAGTCGGATATCTACAGCGCGGTCACCGCCGCCATCGGCGCGCTGAAGGGGCCGCTGCACGGTGGGGCGAACGAGGCGGTCATGCGCGACATGCTCGACATCGGCGAGCCCGAGCGAGCCGAGGCATGGTTGCGGAAGAAGCTGGCGGACAAGCAGAAAGTGATGGGCTTCGGCCACCGGGTCTACAAGAACGGCGATTCCCGGGTGCCGACGATGAAGCGGGCGTTACTAGATATCGCCGCCGCCACCGACGGCGGCCGGTGGGTGCGCATGTACGAGATACTCGAACATACGATGTCCGAGGCCACGGGGATCGCGCCGAATCTCGACTTCCCCACCGGCCCCGCGTATTACCTGCTCGGCTTCGATATCGAAACCTTCACCCCGATCTTCGTCATGAGCCGGATCACCGGCTGGGCCGCCCACATCATCGAACAGGGCGCCTCGAACGCGCTGATCCGCCCGCTCAGCGAATACGTCGGCGTCGGCCAGCGCTCGGTCCCGGCCTGACCGCACCCGATCCGCCGGTGCGCGTGGTGGTGAATCAGCCGTGCCGGATGCGAGGGGAGGCGAGGGCCGTCGGTGGGACGTAGTCGCCGACCGCGTCGCGGTGCCACCACACGTGGTCGCGGCGGAGTTCTTCGCGGGTGCTGAATCGGTAGAGGTAGTGCCGGATTCGCACATGGGCGGGCGGGGCGTCGGGAAACGGGTTGTGCCGCAACAGATGCAGGGTGGCCGGGTCGTTGGTCAGCAGTCGCCGCAGGAACGGGCCCAGCCAGGAGCGAGCGTAGATCGGGGAGATGGCGGCGAACCACATCAGCCAGTCCAGGCGCAGATGATAGGGCGCCCACTGGCGCGGCAGCCGGTGCGGATCACCGGGCTTGCCCTTGAAATCGTATTCCTCCCACCGGGTTTGCTCGGTGATGTGCCGGTCGCGGGTGCCCTCCACCACCAGTTCCCAGCGCCGGCGCTCGATCCGCCCGAACGCGCCGTAGGTGTTCACCAGGTGGTACCGATTGAAGCTGGCGTTCATCTGCTGGTGCCCGGACAGCAGGTTCCGGATCGGCCAATAGCTGAGCACGGCCACCGCGGCGGTGAAGGCGAGCACCACCACGACGAACCACGTCGGCGGGTCCGTGAACGCGGGCCGGTCGGGCAGCGGCAGGACGGTCGCGGCCGAGCGGGCGTCGATCGCGGTGCAGGCCAGCAGAATCGTCAACCAGTTGAGCCAGGCGAAATTGCCGGACAGGACCAGCCACAGCTGGGTGACCACGACGACCGCCGCGGCGATGCTCGCGACCGGTTGCGGAGTGAACAGGGCGAACGGCACGACCAGCTGCGCGATATGGTTCGCGGCCACCTCCACGCGGTGCAGTGGTCTGGGCAGGTGGTGGAACAGCCAGCTCAGCGGGCCGGGCATGGGCTGGGTTTCGTGGTGGTAGTACAGGCAGGTCAGATCGCGCCAGCAGGGGTCGCCGCGCAGTTTGATCAACCCCGCGCCGAACTCCACCCGGAACAGCAGCCAGCGCGCCAGCCACAGCACGAGAATCGGTGGCGCGATGTGGTCGTTGCCGAGAAAGATCGCCAGGAATCCCGTCTCCAGCAGCAGCGATTCCCAGCCGAACGAATACCAGGCCTGGCCCACGTTGACGATCGACAGATACAGCACCCACGCCGCCAGCCACAGCAGCATGGCCGCCCACAGCGGCACTCGGTCGTCCGCCCCGGCCGCCAGGGCAACCGCCAGCGCCGCCCCGGCCCAGGCGACACCGGCGAAGAACCGGTCCGAATAGTGCAGATGGAACAGGCTCGGCGAACTTCGGAACGAGGAGCGGGCCAGGAACGCGGGCACCGGCAGCATGCCCTCGGCGCCGATGAGCGCCCGGAACTGCCGCGCGGCGCCCACGAACGCGATCAGGTAGACGACCGCGAGGCCGCGTTGGAACACCTCGCGCGCGAACCAGTAGCCGGGCGCCGTGAACCACTGCATGTTCGGGGCATACCCGCTGCGGCCGGTCGCGATGCCGGGTTCAGTCCTTGAAGTACACCAGCTGATGGGTGGTGGCCAGCGGCCTGCCCTCGGCGCCCCACAGCTGTGCGGACTGATCGAAGTAGCCGCCGCCGAAGTGCTGCCCCCGCGCGGTGGCGAGCAGCGGACGATCGCCGTGGGCGGCGAGCGCGGCGGCATCGGCGTGGAAATAGACGGTGAGCGAGACGGTACTCGCGGCGACCATCCGGCCGTGGCGCACCATCACCCGCGGAATGAACACATCCGCCAGGGCCGTCAGCGCGGGGAAATCCACCGGGCGAGCCGGCAGGTCCCGCACCCACAGGGTGGTCGTGGAGGTCGGCTGTTCCCGCGGTTCCGGGGTGATCGGCCCGCCGCCCTCGACGAACCGCATCTCGTAGTTGCGCATCCACACCGGGAATTCCGGCGGTGGTGCCACGGGCACCGACTCGGCGGGGGGCGCGGCGGGCGGTTCGATCTCGGTATCGGACCAGGTGGGCCGCCGG
Source organism: Nocardia mikamii NBRC 108933 (assembly GCF_001613505.1). GTDB lineage: Bacteria > Actinomycetota > Actinomycetes > Mycobacteriales > Mycobacteriaceae > Nocardia > Nocardia mikamii. The sequence continues at coordinate 206,886 of NZ_BDCM01000012.1, read as the reverse complement.
GCGCCGCAGACGACGGTCGCGGTGGTGGTCACCGCGTCGTCCTGGCTCAGCGTCAGCATCCAGTGCTGGGTGCTGCGATTGGTTCGCACCGGCCGGCTGTCGATCGTGAACGGGCCGTCGGCGATCGGGCCCGCGTAGTTGACGGTGATCGACACGGGTTCGGCCACACACCGCGGATCGTCGAGGACCGCGCGCACGGCGGTGGCCGCGGTGACGCCGCCGAAGGGGCCCACCATATTCGAATACGACGCCGCGGTACGGCCCAGGTAGCGGCCCGCGCCGGCGGGCGCCGGCGCGGTGGCGAGATCGAACGGGTGGGTGCCGAGATCGGTCCGATTCACGAGCGGGGACTCCTTGTCCGGGAAGGTGGGGTCGTGGCGGGGGCCGGGATCGCGGCCCGCAGCAACGATTCGAGTTGGGCGCCGATGCGGTCGAGGGCGGTGGTGCTGCGTTCGGCCCGGCACATCGCCACGCTGCCCTCGAATGCCGCGATGATCAGGGTGGCGATGCGTTCGGCCTCCGCCTGCTCGGCCCCGTCGTCGCGCAGCGATTGCGCCAGTACGTCGGTCCATCGGGCGAAGGCGGCCGCCGCCGCCTGGCGGGGGCTGCCCTCGGCATCCGGCACGTCCTCCACCGAGACCGCCAGCGCGGGACATCCGGCGCGAAAGTCGCTGTCCAGCAAATTCTTTCGCCAACGGCGCAGGAACGAGCGCAGGCCCTCGACCGAACCCTTGCGCAATTCGCGCGACAGCGTCGCCGCGGTCAGATCGCCGGCGAGGGCGACGGCTTCGGTGGCCAGTTCGGCCTTGCCGCCGGGGAAGTAGTGGTAGGTCGAGCCGAGCGGAGCGTCCGCGAATTTGGCGAGATCGCGCACACTCGTGGCGGCGAGGCCGCGCCGGCGAATCATCTCGGCCGCGCCCGCCACCAATTTCGCGCGCGAATCATCCGGTGTGCTGCTGATCTCCCCACCTCCCTATAACGTTCGTCATAGCGTAGCTCGCCCACTATAACGATCGTCATAGGAGGGGGTCCGGCGAGGGCCCAGCGGAGTCGCGGCGAGTCTGGTTCGATGGACGATGTGACCCTGTTCGTCGGGACCTCCGGCTGGCAGTACCGGGACTGGCGCGGCGTGCTCTATCCGCCGGGCGTACCGCAGCGGCTGTGGCTGGAACAGTATGCGGCCGCCTTCGCGACTGTCGAGAGCAACAACGCCTTCTACCGGCTGCCCAGTCGCGAGGTCTTCGCCGCCTGGCGGGAACGGACGCCGGACGATTTCGTCGTGGCCGTGAAGGCCAGCCGTTTCCTCACCCATGTCAAACGACTACGCGAGCCGGCCGAGCCGGTGCGGCGGCTGCTCGAGCACGCGGCGGGCCTGGGCGACCGGCTGGGTCCGATCCTGGTGCAGCTGCCGCCGACCCTGCGGGCGGACGCGAAGCTGCTCGACGACTGTCTGCGAGAGTTCCCGGCCACGGTGCGCGTGGCGGTGGAACCACGCCACGAGTCGTGGTGGACATCGCGCATCCGTGCCGTGCTGGAGGAACGCGGCGCCGCTCTGTGCTGGGCGGATGCGCGCTCGCGCCCAGTGACGCCGCTGTGGCGCACCACCGACTGGTCGTATCTGCGTCTGCACTCCGGGCTGGCGCGGCCGCAACCCCGGTACGGCCGGCGCGCCCTGACCGCATGGGCGCATCGGCTGGCCGACACCTTCGGTTCCGCCGACGGTTACGTGTACTTCAACAACGACCCGGGCGGCGCGGCCGTCCACGACGCGGTGGTGTTCGCCGGGCTGGCGCGGTCCGCGGGGCTGACGGTGACTCGCACGGACGTGCCCTCGTGACGGACCGGCGGATCATTCGAGCTGGTCGAGGAAGGTCCGCGGAAGCGCGATAACGGGAGTGCTCGCGGAAACGCGCCCCGCGTCGCCCGAGAGCCGCCGGACGACGGCGAGCAGTGCCGGGCCCTCGTCGATCAGCGGTCGCACCAGTCCCGCTTCGACGCAGCGGCGCAGCGCCGGCGCGAGAACCGCCTCCGCCGCCTCCGATCGCCCGACGGTCTCGAGGCAATTCGCGAACAACAGCGTGGCGCACAGGGCGGCACGCGGACGCGTGGCGGCGTCGATCGACTCGCGCAGGGCGCGGGCGCGGGGGAGTGCCCGCCCGGGATCCGCGCGCAACAGCCACCGGACGGCCGCCTCCTCGGTGAGGTCGTGAATCGCGGTCGCCACGCCGTCCCGCGCCCCGCGAGGTGCGGGCGGCTCGCCGGGGCCGGATTCGCTGATTCCCAGCCGGATTCGCTCGAGTTCGATGCGTGCCGACAGCCGCGGCAGGGTGTGTGTGGTGGCGACCTCGGTGCCGTCTGCGAGTAGCCGCCGCGCTGCCTCACGGTCCCCGCGCAGCGCCTCGATGCGCGCACCCGTGCCGTAGACCCCGGTCAGGAAATCGACTGTGCCGCCTTCGAATCCGAATTCCACCGCCACGTCGAGCAGATGGTGCGCCTCCGCGATCTCGCCGCGGTCGTAGAGGAAATCGCCGAGTGCGGCCGAGGCCAGGCGAGCGGTGAGGGAACTCTCCCCGGTCGTGGTGCGCGCCAGATGCAGCGCCGTGCGAAAGTGTTCCTCGGCCGCCTCGCTGTCGAGTTGCTCACGCGCCGCCATCCCCGCGAAACAGTGGCTGTACATGATGCTCAGCGCCCCGGTGATGTGCCGGAAATAGGTCCGGCCCCACCGGTGCCATTCGTGGACGCGGTCGAAGTCGAACCGGTGCAGGGCGGCGAAGGCGCCCAGGTTGGCCGCCGCCGACAGCACGAACGGCGCCAGCGAATCCGCTCGGGCGCAACTCTGTTCGACGATGTCCTCCAGTCCGTCGAGATGATCGGCGAGCGCCGCCTCCACCCCGCACAGAATCGACGCCTCGACCGCGAGATCGGATTTCCGGTGTCCCGGAGGCTGTTTCGCCGAATCGGCGGCCAGCGCCAGCTGCAGTGCGGTGTGCATGCGGCTCGGCCGCCGCAACAGCACCGCCGCCCAGGCCAGCGCGATCTGCAGGGTCGGATCGGCCGCGGCCTCGGTGACGGGCAGTTTCGCCGCCAGCGCCGCCAGGGTGGCCAGATGCGAATGCTGCACCAGTTCGCGGGCGTGCGCGGAGACCAGCGCCACCGCGCGTTCGGGTTCGCCCGCCGCCATCGCATGGTCGATCGCCTCGCTGAGCATGCCGTTGGCGGCGAACCATTCGGCGGCGCGGCGGTGCAGCGGCGGCACGCGGTCGGGGTGGTCGCGCTCCAGCCGCTGGCGCAGGAAATCCGAGAACAGGGTGTGGTAGCGGAACCATTCGCCGTCGTCGTCGAGGCGGCGCAGGAACAGGTCCCGGCGCTCGATGTCCTCGAGCAGCGCGCGCCCGTGGGGTCGTCCGGTCAGTTCCGAGGCGAGCGAGCCGCACACCTTCTCCGTGACAGCGGTTTCCAGCAGCGCGGTCAGCAATTCGGGTTCGAGTGCGTCGAGCACGTTGTCGGTCAGATATTCGCTGATCGCCTGATGCCGTCCGGACATGGTGGCGATCGCGGTACCCGGATCCTCGCGCCCGCGCAGTGAGATCGATGCCAATTGCAGCCCGGCGACCCAGCCGTCGGTGCCGGTCCGCAGCCGGTCGATATCGGCCGCGTCCAACGCCAGCCCGCCCACCCGGGTCAGGAAGTCCACCGTCTCGTCCTGATCGAAACGCAATGCGGCGGAGTCGATCTCGATCAGATCGTCGCGAACACGGATGGCCGAGAGCGGCAGTCCGATCATCTCGCGACTGGTGATCAGCAGTTGCAGATGGTGGCAGGCGTTGTCGAGCAGGAAACGCAGTGCGGCGGTGGTGTCGGCCTCGGTGACGCGATGCCAGTCCTCGATGATCATCACGATCCGCTCGCCGTCGGCGTGGATGCGGTTGATCAGCGTGGTCAGCACATAGCGCATCACGTCGTTACCGTGTTCCTCGACGACGCGCAGCAGTTCGGTGGTCAGGGCGGGCCGTGCCCGGCCGACGGCCTCGATCAGGTGCAGCAGGAACCACACCGGATTGTTGTCGTCGTCGTCGATATTGAGCCAGCAGGTGGCGACCCCGCGGCCTACCATCCGCTGCCCCCACTGCGCGGCGAGTGTGCTCTTGCCGAAACCGGCCGGCGCGTGGACGACGATCAGGCGCGGCCAGCGATCGGGATCCATCGAATCCAGCAGACGGGGACGGCGCACCAGCGGGCGCGCGGAGAGCGCGGGATGGAATTTCGTCTCGGCGGTCGGCGGTGTCGTCACCGGGTCGGCCGGGGGAAGCAGGCCGAGCCGGGTCGGTTCGCCGACGCGATCGGCGGCGGGGGCAGGTTCGGCCGCGGGAGTCTCCGGTGTCGAGATCGCCATCTCGTCCACGCGAGGACCGCGGTGGCGCTGCAACTGCTGCGCCCGCACACCGAAGTCCAGCGCGGAGAGCGGGCGCTGCGCCGGGTCGGCGGCCATACTGTCCTCGATCAGTGTGCAGATGTCGTCGGGAATGCCGCCGGGACGCAGATCGGGAATCGGTTCCTCGGTGATGCGCACGAATTGGGCGACCAGCCGCTCACCGGAGCGGCGCTGGAAGGCGGCGTGGCCGGTGAGCATGCAGAACAGGGTGGCGCCCAGGCTGTAGATATCGGAGGCGACCGTCGGAGTGCCATCGCGCAGCACCTCGGGAGCGGTGAACGCCGGTGACGCCGTCACCACGCCGGTGGTGGTGCGGAAACCGCCCTCCACCCGGGCGATACCGAAATCGGTCAGCCGCGGTTCGCCGTAGTCACTGAGAAGCACGTTGCCCGGCTTGATATCTCGATGCAGGATGCCGGCCCGGTGCACGGTTTCCAGCGCACCGGACAGTTTCACCGACATCCGCAGCGCGGCCGTGATATCCAGCGGCCCGCCGTGCCGGATCCGCTGTTCCAGCGAGCCCTTCGGGTAATACGGCATCACCAGATAGGGCCGCCCCGCGCCGGTCGTGCCGACCTGCAGGATCGCGACGATGTTCGGATGTTCCGGGAGCCCGCCCATGGCCCGCTGCTCGCGCAGGAATCGTTCGAGATTCTCGTCGCCGAATTCGGCTGTGGCGGTGAGTACCTTCACCGCGACGGTGCGTCCCAGCGCGAGTTCGCGGCAACGATAGACGACGCCGAATCCGCCCCGCCCGATGATGTGCGCATCGGCGAACCCGGCCGCCCGCAGATCGTCATCGATCACCAGGGAGCGGTCGCGCTGGGTCGCCATGGGGTCCTTGTCGGCCATCGGCACCGTTTCCGTCTGTACTGCTTCCGCGGAGCCCGTCGCGCTGGCATGTCAAGTATAGGCGCGGCCCGCGCGGATGCCCCGGCCGAGACCGTTCGCTCGCCCGGCTGTCGAACCGGCAGGCGGCGCAACGGGATTCGCGTGCCGGGCCGGGCGGGATCGGCCACGGGGGATGGTCACCGTCCGCAGGCTGCTGGCATGCTGTCGATATGGCCGACATCCGCTGGGAGATCTCCGACTCCATCGCCACCATCACACTCGACCGTCCGCAGCAGCTCAACGCCTTCACCACCGCGATGGGCGAGGAACTGGTCGCCGCCTTCGACGACTTCGACCGCGACGACCGGGTGCGCGCGATCATCGTCACCGGCGCGGGCCGCGCGTTCTGCGCCGGCGCGGATCTGTCGGCCGGAGCCGAAACCTTCGCCGCCGAGGCGACCGATTCCTTCCGCGACGGCGGTGGTGAGGTGGCGCTGCGGATGTTCGAATCACGCAAGCCGATCATCGCCGCGATCAACGGCCCCGCCGTCGGCGTCGGTATCACCATGACCCTGGCCGCGGACTTCCGGCTCGCCGCCGACACCGCGCGCATCGGATTCGTGTTCAATCGGCGCGGCATCGTGCCGGAATCGTGCTCCAGCTGGTTCCTGCCCCGCCTGGTGCCCCTGCAAACCGCGCTGGACTGGGTGTACTCCGGCCGGCTGGTCGAGGCCGGCGAGGCGTTGGACGCGGGGCTGTTCTACGCCCTGCATCCGGCCGGCGATCTGCTGGACCAGGCCGGGGCGCTGGCGCGACGACTCACCGAACACTCGGCACCGGTGTCGGTGGCGTTGTCGCGGCAGATGCTGTGGCGCGGCCTCGGTGCCGACCACCCGATGATCTCGCATCGCGTCGAATCGCGCGGTATCAACCGGCGCGGTGCCAGCGCCGACGCTCGCGAAGGCGTCTCGGCCTTCCTCGAGAAGCGGCCCGCGCGCTTTCCGGACAGCGTCGAGCGCGACTTGCCCGATGTGTTCGCCGGTGACCTCGCGACTCCGCCCTTCCGGCCCGCCTGAACCGACCGATGACCGCGGAGGAAAGCATGATTCGCTGGAGCTGGATGTACATCGACCGGCCCGCCGCACGTTTCGACGACGCCTTCGCCTTCTGGGCAGCGGTGACCGGCACGGAGCTGTCGGCCCGCCAGGGTGAGCATGCCGAGTTCGCGACTCTCGACCCGGCGACAGGTGACGCCTACCAGGCAGCGCAGGCGGTCGGCGGGGACGGTGGCGCCCATCTCGACATCGATGTCGTCGATCTCGGCCGCGCCCGCCGCGCGGCGCGTGATCTCGGCGCGACCCTGGTCGCCGATCACGACACGTGGTCGCTCGCGCGTTCCCCGCACGGCCTGCCGTTCTGCCTGACCACCGGCGACGGGCGGCATATCCCCGCGCCGGTGACCGGGCCCGACGGCAGCCTCAGCCGGGTCGATCAGCTCTGTTTCGATATTCCGCCGTCCGGCTACGACGGCGAGGTCGAATTCTGGGCCGCGCTCACCGGCTGGCCCGTGCGTCGCACCGGCCGGGCCGAGTTCACCCGGCTGCTCGTCCCCGCACGCCTGCCAGTCCGGATCCTGATCCAGCGCCTGGACAGCGAACAGGAGCCGGGCGCCCATATCGATATCGCCTGCGCCGATGTCGAGGCGGTGGCGACCTGGCACGAATCGCTCGGCGCCCGGCGCGCGCACCGCGGCGCACAGTGGCTGGTGATGAACGATCCGGTGGGCGGGGTGTACTGCCTCACCGAACGAGACCCGTTGACCGGCAAGGTGGTTCAGCGCAGCCCGAGCTGAACGAATCCGCTGCGGGCGCGACGCGGGGTGCGGGCCCTCGCACGGGGTGCGGCGCGCCGGCGTGGATCGGCGCATGCTGGAGGGGACTCCGCACAACAACGTTCCCGGACCCGGCGATCCCGTGGACGGGGCAGAGGAGGGCAGATGACCGGCCAGAAACCGCACACGGACCGCCCGCGCACCGTCGCCCAGAAACTGATCGAGTCGCATCTGGTGTCGGGGCGGATGCGCCCGGGGGAGGAGATCGCGCTGCGCATCGACCAGACGCTCACCCAGGACGCGACCGGCACCCTGGTGATGCAGGAACTCGAGGCGCTCGGGCTCGACCGGGTGCGCACCGAACTCAGCGCGCAGTACGTCGACCACAATTTGTTGCAGACCGACGACAAGAACGCCCAGGACCACGAATTCCTGCTGTCGGCCTGCCGCCGCTACGGCCTGTGGTTCTCGAAACCCGGCAACGGGGTCTCGCATCCGACTCATATGCAGCGTTTCGGCAGACCCGGCGTGACGATGGTCGGCTCGGATTCGCATACGCCGGCGGGCGGGTCGCTGGGCATGCTCGCGATCGGGGTCGGTGGTCTCGAGGTGGCGCTCGCCATGGCCGGTGAGCCGCTCTACATCACCATGCCGCAGATCTGGGGCGTCGAACTGACCGGTGAACTGCCGCCCTGGTGTTCGGCCAAGGATGTGATCCTGGAGATGTTGCGCCGCCACGGCGTCAAGGGCGGTGTGAACCGGATCATCGAGTACCACGGTCCCGGCCTGGCGAGACTCACGGCGATGGACCGGCATGTCATCGCCAATATGGGCGCCGAACTCGGCGCCACCACCACGGTCTTTCCGGCCGACGACGCGGTGCGCGAATTCCTGCGCGCCGAGGATCGCGCCGGCGACTTCACCGAACTGCGAGCCGACGAGGGCGCGAGCTACGACCTCGACGAGCACATCGACCTGTCCGCGATCGAGCCGCTGATCGCCCGGCCCTCCTCACCCGGGGACGTGGTTCCGGTGCGGGAGGTCGCCGGGCAACCGGTCGCGCAGGTGGTGATCGGGTCGTCGGCCAACCCCGGATTGCGTGATTTCGCGATGGCCGCCGCCATCGTCTCCGGCCGGCAGACCCACAGCGACGTCAGTTTCGATGTCAATCCGTCCTCGCGGGAGATCTTCGAGGATCTGACCAGGATGGGCGCCACGTTCGAACTGATCCGCGCCGGGGCGCGCATCCACCAGTCCGGATGTATGGGCTGTATCGGCATGGGGCAGGCGCCGGCGGTGGGCCGCAATTCCCTGCGCACCATGCCGCGCAATTTTCCGGGGCGTTCGGGCACCGACGAGGACTCGGTGTGGTTGTGTTCGCCGGAGACCGCCGCCGCGTCCGCGCTGACCGCGAGGATCACCGATCCGCGCGATCTCGCCGACGAACTGGGCCTCGACTATCCGGTGCTGGACCTGCCCGCACACGCCTCGGTCAACACCGCGATGCTGGTGCCGCCGCTGCCGGCAGCCGAGGCGCGCACGGTGGAGTTGGTGAAGGGCCCCAACATCTCCGCGCTGCCGGACTTCGATCCGCTGCCGGATGTGATCGAGGCGCCGGTCCTGCTCGTGGTCGGCGACGACATCTCCACCGACGACATCTCCCCGGCCGGAGCGCGGGCACTGCCGTTCCGCTCGAATATCCCGAAACTCGCCGAATTCGCCTTCACCCGTATCGATCCGGACTATCCGCGGCACGCGGCCGAGATCTCCGGCACCACCGGACATATCGTCGTGGGTGGAGACAACTACGGGCAGGGCTCCTCGCGCGAACATGCCGCGATCGCGCCGCGGTATCTGGGGCTGCGGGCGGTGATCGCGAAATCGTACGCGCGGATCCACTGGCAGAATCTGGCCAATTTCGGCATCGTCGCTCTCGAATTCGCCGACCCCGCCGATTACGACCGCATCGGGGCGGGTGACGTGCTGCGCATCGAGGGGCTGCGGGCGGCCCTCGCCGCCGGTTCCGTGGTCACCGCTCACGATGTCACCGCGAACGTGGATATTCCATTGCGCCACCGGCTTTCGGAGCGCCAGGTGGAAACGGTACTGGCCGGCGGCATCATTCCGCGGCTCGCGGCCGCGCAGGCGGCGCGCGAGATGTCCACTCGCTGAGCGTTTCTACTCGACGAGCTTTTCGCTCTTCAACCAGTCGTAGGCGACGTCGGCGGGATCCTCGCCGTCGATATCGACGCGGCCGTTGAGTTCCTGCATCAGATCATTGGTCAGCCGCTCGGAAATCGTGCCCAGCAGCTGACGCAACTGCGGATAGCGGTCCAGGATCTCCCCGCGCACGACGGCGGCGCCGCTGTAGGGCAGAAAGAACTTCTTGTCGTCGTCGAGCACGACGAGATTCAGATTCTTCACCCGGCCGTCGGTGGTGTAGATCATGCCGAAATTGCACGGCGCGCTCTTGGCTGTCGCGGTGTAGACGACGCCGGCGTCCATCCGGGTGACGTTGCCGGTGGGCACGCCGTTGGGATCGTTGTAGGGAATACCGTATTTCTGCAGCATCGGAATGAAACCGTCGGCGCGGCTGAAGAATTCGTCGTCGACGCAGAACGTGCGATCGCGCACCGGCAACGCCGCCACATCCGACAGCGACTTCACCCCGAGCCGTTGCGCGGTCGGCGCCGACACGCCGAAGGCGTAGGTGTCGTTGAAATTCGCCGGCGGCAGCCACTCCAGGTTGTGCTCACGCTTCTCGATGTCGTGCACGCGCTGCCAGAGTTCCTGCGGATCGGAGATCGTCTCGGTTTCGTTGTGGTAGTTGACCCAGCCGGTGCCGGTGTACTCCCACAGGATGTCGGCGTCGCCGTTGAGCTGAGCCTGCCGCGACGACGCCGAACCCGGCGCGCCGGTCAGATCGGTGACCTTCGCGCCGGCCGCGGCCAGATAGGTCGCGGTGATCTTGCCCAGCAGTACGCCCTCGGTGAAACTCTTCGACGTCACCACGAGTTTCGCGCCGTCGAGCGGTCGCTGCCCGCCGGGCAGGCTCGCCTCGTGGAAGGTTCCCGACGAGCTGACCAGTCCGCAGCCGCCGATCATCGACACCGCGAGGACGATCACGCCCAGTGCCAGGGCCCGTACCGACCTCATGACACACCTCGCGGAGTCGCGGCCAGTTCGACGAGTCTGCCCAGCCAGTCGATGATCAACGCCAGCAGTCCCACCAGAATCGCCCCGGACACGAGCAGTTTCGGCAGGAACAGGGTGACGCCGGTCGTGATCAGGGTGCCGAGGCTGGTGGCGCCGATGAAGGTGCTCAGGGTCGCGGTGCCGACCAGGATCACCAGGGCGGTGCGCACCCCGTTGAGGATCACGGGCACCGCGAGCGGCAACTCCACCCGTACCAGGGTGCGGGCGGCGGAGAACCCGATCCCGCGCGAGGCCTCGATGGTGCGCTGATCCACCTGGCGCAAGCCGATGATGGTGTTCTGCAGGATCGGCAGAATCGCGTAGACCACCAAACCGACGACCGCCGTGCGAAATCCGGTGCCCAGCCAGAAGGTGAACAACACCAGCAGCCCGACCGCCGGCGCCGCCTGGCCGATATTGGCGATGTTGACCGCGATCGGCTCCAGGCGTTTCAGTGCCGGCCGGGTCAGCGCGATACCCAGCGGAATCGCGACGACGACCACGATCACCGTGGCCACCACGGTCAGCTCGATATGCGACCAGATCGTGGTCTGCAGGTTGGACCAGGCCAGCGAGGCCTGCTCGGTCGGGGTGAACGTCGTCGACCGGTACCAGACGATGTAGCCGATTCCGATGACGAGGATGATCAACGGCTCGAACCAGACGTCCATCGGCAGCCGGCGCAGGCGGGTCATGACTGCCCGGCCGATTCGTGTTCGTCGTCGTCGGCGGCGACCACCGGGGTGGGCGCGGGATCGGTTCCGTCGACGTAGGTTTCGTAGGAGGTGTCGTGTTCCTCGGAGCGCACGTCGGCGAGGGCGGCCTGGATGGTCTCGGTCACCGCGCCGATGCCGATCGAGCCGACGACCGCACCGCGGCCGTCGGTTACCAGGGCCGCACCCTGACTGGCCGCCAGCATCGCGTCGAGGGCGTCGTTGAGGGTCGAGGAGCGCGCGACGACCGGCAACCGCCGATCAAGGTAGTCCGACACCTCCGGTTTGCTCGCCAGTTCGGTGAGCGAGGGCCACGACCGCGGCCGCCCGGCGGCGTCGACGACCACCACCCAGGTGTGGCCGGCGGCCCGCGCGCGCTGGATCACCGCCCGCGACGGCTCTCCGATGCGGGCGGTGACCACGTCGTCCCATTCCACGTCGCGCACCCGCTGCACGGTCAGATAGGCGAGTTTGGCGCCGGAGCCGACGAATTCCTCCACGAAGGGCGTGGCCGGCGCGGTGAGGATTTCCTCGGGCCGCGCGTACTGCTCGACGTGCCCGCCCTCGGACAGGATCAGCACCTTGTCGCCGAGTTTGGTGGCCTCCTCGAAATCATGGGTGACGACGACGATCGTCTTGCCGAGTTCGTGCTGAATCCCGATGAGGCTGTCCTGCAGGCGAACTCGGGTGATCGGGTCGACGGCGCCGAAGGGCTCGTCCATCAGCAGCACCGGGGGATCGGCGGCCAGCGCCCGCGCGACTCCGACGCGCTGCTGCTGGCCACCGGACATGTCCTTGGGCAGCCGGTCGGCGAATATCCCGGGGTCCAGACCGACGAGTTCGAGCAGATATTCGGTGCGTTCGGCGATCCGCTTCTTGTCCCAGCCGAGCACCCTCGGGATCGCGCCCACGTTCTTGCGCACCGACCAGTGCGGGAACAGGCCGCCGGATTGGATGACGTACCCGATCGACTGCCGGAGTTTGTCCGGGTCCTCGCGGGTGACGTCGCGCCCGCCGATGAAGATACGGCCCTCGGTCGGCTCGATGAGGCGGTTGATCATCTTGAGGGTGGTCGTCTTCCCGCATCCGGAGGGACCGACGAAGGCGACGATCTGTCCCGCCTCGATCTCGAGGTCGAGGCGGGCGACGGCCGGCTTGTCCTGGCCCTTGTACCTCTTGACGACCGAGTCGAGGACGATGGACGCCCCGGTGACATTGCGTTCCGGCGTCGCCGGTCCGGGCCGGTCGGTCACAGCGTCGGTCATGAGAGTCCTTCGGCGATGGTGAGGCGGCCCAGCAGAACGAGTAACGCGTCGAACACCAGCGCCACGATGACGATGAGGATGGTGCCCGTGGCCGCCGTCTCCAGCGCGTTCGCGCCGCCCAGCCGCGACAGGCCGTTGAAGATCAGCGATCCCAGGCCCGGCCCGAGAACGTAGGCGACGATGGCGGCGACACCGACGATCATCTGTGTGGAGACCCGGATACCGGTCAGAATCACCGGCCACGCGATCGGCAGTTCGACGGTGAGCAGGATGCGGGTGCGGGAAAAACCGATTCCGCGGGCGGATTCCACCACCGAGGACGGTACCGAGCGCAACCCCACGATCGCGTTGCCGATCACCGGCAGGGCGGCGAAGAACGCCAGCATGATGAACGACGGGACCACACCCAGCCCGAACGGGACCAGCAGCAGTGCCAGCAGCGCCAGCGACGGAATGGTCAGCGCGACCCGGCTCGAGGTGAGCGAGAGCTGCGACAGCAGCGGCAGCCGGTAGACCGCCATCGCGATGAGAACGGCGACGATCGTGCCGACCAGAACCGTCTGAAACGCCAGTGACGCATGCTGATAGGTGAGGAAGGCCAGAGTGTCACCCCGCTCTCGGATGTAGTTCCACAGGTTCACGGGACTCCCATCGTCAGCCCTCTGCCGGCACCCGTCCGCGCGCCGCCACCGGGCGCAGGTTGGTCAAAGACTAAATGACAGTACGGCTCCGGTTCCGCACGCCGCGCGGTTCATGCCGCGCTGGGCAGTGGCCTTCATGCCGCCCGCGGCAGCGACTGCGGGCGGGAGTAGGCCGCGGCGTCACCGGAGATCGCCGTGCTCGGACGGCCGTCGACGCCGACGGGTACGTCACCGGCCAGCGTGATGCGGGTGAGCCGGCGGTGTTCGGCGCCGTCGTAGTCGTCGATCGCGTAGTGCTGGGTGGCGTGGTTGTCCCAGATCGCCACATCGCCGGGTGCCCAATCCCAGCGGGTGGTGTGCTCGAGCCGGGTCACCCGATCCTGGAGCAGCCGGAACAGAGCCCGTGATTCGGCGGTGGACAGGCCGACGATCTCCTTGACGAAGCAGCCCAGCAACAGCGCGCGTTCTCCGGTTTCCGGATGGACGTGCACCACCGGATGTTCGGTCTCGAAGTAGCGGGACTCGAATTCGGTTCGGTACGAACGGGTTCCGGCATCAGGCCGATCGTCGGCCTCGGCGGCGTAGTCGTAGCGGTTGGTGTGGCGGGCGCGCAGATTCTCGGCCAGCACACGCAGCGGTTGCGGCAGCGAGTCGTAGGCGGCCACGGTGGAGGCCCAGGTGGTTGATCCGCCGTAGGACGGCAGGGACACCGCGCGCAAAATCGAGGTTTTCGGCACGCGGTCGACGAAGGTGACGTCGGTGTGCCAGACGTTGGAGCGGCCGTGCTGGGAATCGATGGCCAGACTTTTCACCCCCGCGGAGGTGAGTGTCGGATGCGGCGTGGTCGGCGTGCCGAGCAGTTGCGCGAATTCGTACTGCCCGTCCTCGGTGAGGTGGTCCTGGCCGCGGAAGAAGATCACCTTGTGCCGGTGCAGGGCGGTGCGGATCGCGGCGACGGTGTCGGTGTCCAGCGAGCCGCCTAGGCGAACTCCCTCGATCCGGGCGCCGATGTGGTTACCCAGCCGGACCACTCGCACCGCGGTACCGGTTGCCTCGTCGACGGACATCGCACGACCTCTCTTCCAGCCTGTCGGACGTGCGGTAGGTAACCACCCGCCGGCCGGGTCCGGCCACCGTTACGGTCACCGGGATCGAAATCCGGTGGTCTCAGGTCCGGCCGCGGGCTTCGAGCTTGCGTTCCAGCCCGGCGATCACGAGGTCGACGTCGAATTCGAACTGCTCGCCGACCCGTCCGGCGCTCTCGCGTGTGGTCGCCACCTGCCGCAGGAGTGGAAACTTTTCTCCCACTTCCGAATTCAGTGTCCGCGCGACGTGTTCGGCCTGTAGGTCCACATGGCCCCGGGTCGCCTCCGCGGACTCGCGCGCCGCCGAGTACGCGATATCGGCGAGCAGCCGCAGGGTGCGTCCGGCCTCCATCGGCTCGAATCCGGCGGAGACCAGCGATTGGAAGATCCGCTCGATCTCCGCCAGCGTCGACAGTCCGCCTCGGCCCCGGAATCGCACATGGGAAATCAGTACCCCGACCTGGGTGAGGGCTTCGGCGACCGCGGCGGCGAACAGGTGCAGCAGCTGCCGCCAGTCACCGTCGGCGGGCAGGGCGAGGCGGCGGATCTCGGTTTCGAAGGCGTCGAGTGCGACCAGTTCCAGTAACCCGTCGCGGTCGCTGACGTAGTAGTTCAGCGATTTGCGATCCACGCCCAGCGCGTCGGCGACCGCTTTCATGGTGAGTGTTTCCGGCGGCAGCGCGCGTGCGGCGGCGACGATGCGGTCCCGGCTCAGCCGGGGCGGCCGCCCGCGCCCGCGCCGCGATGTCTGCACGATTCCAGCCTCGGACCCGGTTGTATTACCGCCGCTCACCCTCTCAGGCTACGGATGCGGTCGGCCGGTCCGGGCAACACGCCCGGTGGGTGGGTACGAGTTTGACCAATATTTTCTCCCGTTGGGGGAAAATAAACTAGTCTCTGCTCGGGCGATGTGGGCCGTCCGAGGCGGGGAAGGCAGTGGTGGTTGTGATCGGAACGGAAGTGCTATGTCTGCTGTGTCGCACCGGTATCCAACGAACGCCCATGCGGCGGAATCTCCACGCGAATGCGCCGTCGCCGAATCCGGCCGGCGCTCGCTGCGATATCAGCTGGTCGTGATCGCGGACAACCCGGTCGAGGTCGTCGCGCGCGCCGGCGGGTGGCTGTTCGACCGCGCCGTCTCCGGCTGGGAGGTCACCGTCGCGGTCGATTCACCCGGCGATATCCGGCCACTGACGATCCTCGGGCTGGGTGTGCTCGACCTGGGCTGTGTACTGCGCTGCCGGCGGCAGGTGCCCGTACCGCACGCCTTCGCCGTCGCCGGGAATCTGTCCGCACTGGGCGAACCGGCGCGCGAATGGGCCCACCGGTATATCGGCAGCGCGCGCACCGACGTCCGGTTCTGGGGCGAAACGGACTGCGGCGACACATCTTTCGCGCAAGCCTCGCCGACGGCGTACGTGCCGAGCCGGGCGGCGCGAGCCTTCAAGGCCTATGCGCTGGAGGCCGTGGGCATGCGGCCACCGGCGCGTGATGTCGAATCCTTCCGCGCGGTGGTCGGTGCGGTGGCCGCCGGGTCGGGTGTGCGCACGCTGCCTGCCGGTTGACGCGCGCTACCGGACGGCCGCGATCGCTCCGTCGAGGGCGCGCTGCATCCGGGTGCCGACGACCCGGGTGATCTGGGCCGGTCGGTCCGGGAAATCCGGCAGCGGCTCGTCGAGGTAGAACGTGGCGCGGCCACCGGGGCCGTAGGTCAGGCCGAGGAAGATGAAAACCGGTGCCGTCCCGGCATCCCGGGCACGCGCGGCGATGTGGCCGATTCCGGTGCCGATGGTCTGCACCCGGGTCGGATCGGTCTCGTTGCAGGTACCTTCGGGGAACAGCGCGAGGTCGTCACCATCGACCATGCGCCCGACGCAGACGTCCATCAGCTGCTGGCCGGCGGCGTAGGCGGCGCGCGCGCCGTGATCCTTGCCGCGGAACACCGGGATGGCGCCCATGACGTCGATGCGCGACCGCTGTCCCGGCTCGGTGAACAGTTCGTCCTTGGCCAGCACCCGGATGTGGCCGATCCGCGGCCGGAACACGCTGCGCCAGGCGAAGGCGGCGACGGTGCGCGGATCTTCCACGCTCACATGGTTGATCGCGATGATCATGCGGCGGTCGTCGCGGATCAGCTGCCGGATCGCCGCGCGGGCGCCCTCCGCATAGTGGACGGCGGGGCGTTTGCGATAGGCGGTGATCGCGTAGAACAGGCGCGCGCGGGTGCGGGGTGCCCGGTGGGTGCGGTAGTACTCGTAGACGGCGTCGCGATTGTCGAATTCGACCGGGGGGGGTAGGGCAACGGGATCGGCGGTCGAGATCGGGGCGTTCATTCAACCTACGCTACCGTAACCTACGGCTACGTAGGTAGGGGTTCGCGAACGCGTTCTCGGCGAGCGGGCGAGAGCGGCCGCTCGCGTGATTACCCTCGAATGCGGGAAGGGGGCCGGCCATCCCGCGTCGCGGGTGCCGGGCGAGACGGCCGACCGAAGGGAGCAGCGCGATGGCGAGTACACGACCGCGGGTCCAGGTCCGGCGGATCTACGACGATCCCGATCCCGACGACGGGATGCGAGTGCTGGTCGATCGCCTCTGGCCGCGCGGGATGAGCAAGGAGAACGCCCACCTCGACGAATGGTGCGCAACGATCGCGCCCTCCACCGAACTGCGCACCTGGTACGGCCACGACCCCGCCAAATTCGATGAATTCGGTCGCCGCTACCGGGAGGAACTGCGCGATCCCGAACGTGCCGCCGACCTGGATCACCTTCGCGAACTCGCCGGGCGCGGCATGCTCACTCTGCTGTCGGCCACCAAGCGGATCGACATCAGCGAGGCGGCGGTGCTCGCCGATCTGGTGGAGAAGAAGCCGGCGTCACACTGAGGTGAACACGGCCGCGCCGCACGAACTCACAGCGGATTCGCGGTATGCCGCACCGTCCAGCCCGGGCCGCGGCTGTGCAATGTGGTGGCGCTGAGCGGCGGAATGTCGATGCGCCAGAACGATTCCGGCGGTGCGGTGAGGGCCAGCAGAACGCTCGCGCGGACGACGGCGGGATGGGTGATCGCGACGATGCGGTGTCGGTCCGCGACCACGGTGTCGAGCCAGCCGCGTACCCGGTCGAGCAGGTCGGTGATCGCTTCACCGCCGTGGCCGCGGTAGGCGGGATCGGTCATCCAGGACATGAGGTCGGCCGGGTCGAGGGTGTTCATCGGCCTGCCCGCCCAGTCGCCGCAGTCGATGTCGCGCAGGGCGGGTTCGGTGGTGGCCCGCAGCGTCAGCAGCGTGGCGGTCGCGGTCGCCCGCAGTTCCGGGGCGGCCAGGACCCGGTCGGCCCGCGGCGCCGCGGGGGAGGCGGCGCCGCGGGGCAGTTCGTCGAGCGGTTCGTCGACCGGGAAGCGGGCCGACCGCATCGCGGCGGTCATGCCGTGACTGATCAGCGTGAGCCGGGTGACGGTCGCGCTCATACCGCCGCTGCCGGCGCGGCCGCGGCGGAGTCGTCCGCGCGCTGGAACAGCCGCGGCGCCAGCGTCGCGAAACCCACACCGATCACCGACCACAGAATGACCTGTGCGGCAAGGGAATAGAAGCGGAAATAGTACAGATCGTCGGCAGGGAAGCCCGGATAGACGATCCGGCCGCTCGAATCGGTGAGCGGCCGCGGTGTTTCGGTGGCCGCGTCGCCCAGGGCCCGGTTGGCGGCCAGATGCCCGAGTGAGGGCAGCAGCGCCGCGATCGCGGTCACCACCACGACGAAGGCCAGGCCCGCGGCGATGGTCGCCGTCCAATTGCCCAGGCGCGCTTGCAGTGTGCGGCCCAGCCACACGGCGCCCACCGCGCAGGCCGCGGCGATCACCACCATCAGCAGGTACAGGCCGGTGCGTTGCCCGATCGTGTCGGGATTACCGATCGAGGGCGGATTGGCCGGATACTTGAAGAACGGCACGGCGTACAGCACGCCGAACATGCCGCCCGCCACGCACAGCGCGAGATTGCGCGGGCTCAACGTGCCGACGCGGCCCATGAACAGGCAGTACACGACCGCGAACAGCGCACCCATCGCCGCACCGAACACGATCATGCCGAAGCCGACGCCGATACTCGCCTGCACCGACCGGGTGAACAGTTCGCCCTCTTCCATACCTGCCATCGCGTGACCGGCGGCCCGCTCGACTGTCGCGTGCGCCTCGTCGCGCCCGCCCTCGTAGGCGATGGCGCGATCGATGATCGGCTCGGCCAGAATCCGGGCGAATACGAAGGCCAGCAGCCCGCCGATGGCGCCGACAAGCACGCCGCGAGCGATGATTCGTTTTTCCATTGTGGGGGCTCGATCCTGCGGTCAGTGGCAGGGATAGCCGAGGAAATGCCGCGCGTCGTGGACGAATTCGTGCACGTGCATATCGTCGCCGAAGATCGAGACCGCGCCCTGATCAATACCGATGAAGTAGAGGGCGAGCAGAGCCAGGACGGTGGTGCCGCCCAGCCACAGGGCCGTCGTGGGAATGGAGAGTCGAATCGACTCCAGGCCGGACCGGGGAACATAGGACGTCGCCATGTGACTCTCCTCCGGGGATTGCGCGTCCCCGCTCGATGGTGGTTACCACGCGATCCGAGTGTCTGACTCGCTTTCCGCCCAGCGGAAGGCTCACAGTGGCGCGACCGTCCCGGATTTGCACCGGGTTCCTCGAATCGTCGCTCGCACAACCATACGAAATTGCGGTTCGACCGGTCAATCGGGTGGTTGCGAGATCGGGTAGTGATCGAAATGTCGGCATCGTCTGCGCTGTAAGAGGAGGATTCCAGGGTAGTAACCGAGAAATAGCCATTGATCGAAGGGTGGGTTCTCATGAGCGGATTGCCGCGGTATGCGGCGATGCTGGCGACGGCCGGCGCTCTGCCCGCCGACAGTGCGGCGTGGGCGTACGAGGTGAAATTCGACGGTATCCGCGCCATCGGTTACGTCGATCGGGACTTGCGGCTGATCTCGCGCAACGGCAACGACGTGACCGCTGCCTGGCCGGAACTCGCCGACCTCGCCCCGGCGGCGCCGCCGATCGTCGTCGACGGCGAAATCGTCGCCTTCGCCGCGGACGGGCGTACCTCCTTCACCGCCCTGCAACCGCGCATGCACCAGCGCAATCCGGCCATGATCCACGCACTGACCCGCTCGGTCCCCGCCACCTACCTCATCTTCGACCTGCTGCACATCGGCGACCGGCCGCTGATCGATCTGCCCTACGAGCAACGCCGCCGATTGCTGGAACAACTCGGCCTGCGCGGCCCGAACTGGCATATCCCACCGCGGCTCACCGGCACCGGCGCCGACGTCCTCGCGGAATCGGCGCGGCTGGGGCTCGAGGGCATCGTGTGCAAGCGGCTGGACAGCCCGTACCTGCCCGGCCGGCGCAGCCCGCTGTGGACGAAGGTCAAGAACGTCAACGATCAGGAGATCGTCATCGTCGGGTGGCGGCCCGGCACGGGCCGGCGCGCGGGACGCATCGGCTCACTGCTCATGGGCGTGCACGACGAGACCGGGGATTTGGTCTACATCGGGAATGTGGGCACCGGCTTCACCCAGGCCATGCTCGATGATCTCCAGGCCAAGCTGCGGCCGCTGCGACGGCAGACCCCCACGGTCGCGGCGCCGGTGAAGGACGCGATCTGGGTGGAACCCGAACTGGTGGGCGAGGTGTCGTTCACAGAGCGGACCGGGGACGGGCGCTTGCGTCACCCGTCCTGGCGCGGATTGCGGCCGGACAAGACGCCGGACGAGGTCAACGCTCCCGGGTAGCACGGCGCCGACGACGATCCGGCGTGGTTCGATCTCCCGTCGTCCGGCTTACATGGGCATCATCGGGAACATCATGTTCCACATGTCGCGCAGCATCGCCATCATCTGCATGAACATCGTCGATCACCTCCTACCTGTGGTGCGAATCCCCCACAGAACCCACGCGGTGGCGAAACGCGTGGTTCAGGGTGTGGCCGGGGCATCCGGTGACGCTCACAGGTCCGCGCCCCAGCGGTCGACCGGGTCGCTGCCGCCGACGCCGGAGGCGAACTCCCGTACCCGCAGACGTCCGCCCGCGTCGGATGCCAACGGCGGTGTGGCGCCGCCGGAGCCGTGACTCATTCCGGTGAGGACCTCGCGCAGGGCGGAGACGGCGTCGATGCGTGGTGTCCAGCCGAGATCGCGTCTGGCGCGGGTGGTGTCCATGATCGGCAGGCGCATCATCGCGTCGAACAGGTCGGGCGGGGCGGGGACCATGCGCAGGCGCCAGCCGACGGCCAATGCGGCGCGCACGGCCCCGGGCGGTACGGAAACCGTCGGCGCATCGAACAATGCGCCGAGCTTCGCGCGATCGATCACCGGGTCGGCGGCCAGGTTGAACGCGCCGTGCACGCTCGGGTCGACGACGGCGAGACTGTAGGCGCTGCCGATGTCGTCGGCGTGCACCGCCTGCAGCCGCAGACCCGCCGGCACGGGCAGCACCGGGACCAGGGGAGGACGCAGCACGCTGCCGGGGACCAGCGGGCCCGCGAACAGGCGGCGCTGTTGGCTGGCGGAGGCCTCCTGGAAGGTGAAAGCGGGGCGCATCCGCACCACCCGCCGGTCCGGATGTTCGTTCTCGAACAGATCGAGCAGTCGCTCGACGTAGGCCTTCTCACGCATGTACCCGGCCGGCGGCCAGCCTTCCGTGGGCCAGTCCTCGCCGACCGGATCGTCATGGTGCACAGGGGAATACGCGCCGACCGACGACGCGTACACCAGCGACGGGACGCCGGCCCGCGCGACCGCGCGCAAGACCCGTTCGGTTCCCTGGACGTTCGTCCGCCAGGTCTCGAGCGGGCGATGCGTCGGCTGGAACACCCACGCGAGATGGACCACCACATCGGCGCCGCGGAATTCGGTGAGCAGATCGTCGCAGCGCATATCGGCGCGCGCCCACCGCACCCCTTCGGCCGGCTGTCGCGGCAGCCGCCGGGCCAGTCCGACGATCCCGTCGATCTCCGGGCGCCGGGCCAGCGCGGACACGACGGCGGTACCGACGTTTCCGGTGGCTCCGACCACGACCACACGCATGACAGTCACCTTCCTGCCGCGCTGCCGAATTCGCGGCGCCACCGGTGCGTCCTGCGGACCGGGCGGTCGTCGGCGCCGGGGCGTTCGAGCACCGCCATCATGCCGCGACGCCGGGCGATCACTCCGGCGGCGACCGGTGCCAGGCCCCGATCGGCCAGTGCCGCCGCAGCGCGCGGTCCGGTCAGCCGGTGGGCGGCTCGGCCGGGGGTCGGCGTGGCGCGGGCAGGGTCGGCTGACCTGCGCGAATCGGTGTCGCGGTGCGGATCGGGTTCGCGGTGCACATCGGCCTCCTTCGGTCCTCAGCGACCGCCTACCCGGGAGGGATCGGGCGAAACGAGTGCCCGGGCCCCGATCGAATATTCGCGGAGGCGCCGGGTAGTGCCAGGGTGACGAGCGCATGAGGAACGGGCCGGAGGTGACGATGGCACGCGAGGTCGATCGCCGCTGGAGTGACCCGCCGAGCTTCCGGCGGGCCGTGCGGTACGCGGTCGGTGTGCTGGTGGTGGCGGCGATTGCCGCAGGTGTGGCCCTGGGCTGGGCGGCCTCGCGGGAGCGGTGCGCGAACGCCGACCACGTAGCCTGTGATACCGCGTCGCGGCTGGCCGTCGGTCTGGTGCCCGGAATCGTGTTGTTGCTGGGCGGCATCGGAGCGTTCGTCATCACCGTGCGGCAGTGGCGGGGCGGGCGGCCGTGGCCGGTATGGCAGGGCGCGGGCTGGTTCCTGTTCGCGGTGATGGTGGTGTATCTGGCGATGGCGATGGCCGCCGGCTGAACCGCGCCGCTCGTTTGGAGCCGCCGGCAGCGGGTAGGTCGTGCACGCAAGCAGTCGCCTAGGTGATGACTGTCAGCGAGGAAGGAGACCATCGTGGCCAAGACCTCCACGACCACCGATCCGATCGCGACGGTGCTGGAGCCGGAACAGCAACGGATCGCCGGTGACGCGCTGTGCGCCACCGTCGTCGATCTGATCGATCTGAGCCTGATCGGCAAGCAGGCGCACTGGAATGTGATCGGCCCCCGGTTCCGCACCGTCCATCTGGCGTTGGACGAACTGGTCGAGACCGCACGCGGCTTCACCGACGCGGCGGCCGAACGGGCCACCGCCATCGGCGTGAGCCCGGACGGGCGCGCCCGCACGGTCGCCGAGAGTTCCAGCGCCGAATCGTTCCCCTCGGGGTGGCAACAGGACGGTGACGTGGTCGCGGCGATCGTCGCCTCCCTGGCCGCGGTGGTGCGCCGGCTGCGCGAGCGGATCGATGCCTCGGAGAAGGCCGATCCGGTCACCCAGGATCTGCTCATCGACATCGCCGCCCGGTTGGAGCAACTGCATTGGATGTGGCAGGCCCAGGCCGCCTGACGCGCGCACTGCGCCGATATCCGGTTCCGGCGGCGGCCGTCCTGGCCGTCGCCGGTTGCTCGGCTCCGGGGGCGCGACCGGAAGCCCCCGATGCCGTGCGGCTGACACCGATCGGGATCGCGAAACCGCCGCCCAGATAGGTCGGCAGCGCATCCTCGCGTACCAGCATGTACAGATGCACCCCGTCCAGACCGAGCAGCAGTGCCGCACCGGCCGTGGTGGTCGTGCGGGGAAGGTCGAGGGCGGCGTAACGGCCCACGATCAGCGCCCCGAGATGATTTGTCCCGCTGCGGCTTTCAGCGCATCGGGAACGAGGCGGCTGACCAGGCCCATCACTTTCGTGGGCAGCGAGGCGGCGACGACCTTCTGCTCGCCGCAGGTCGATGCGCAGCGGCCGCACGCGCGCACCGGAACGGCGCAGCGATTCGGCGGCCACGTCGATGGCGGCGTCCTCGGCGGCGATGACCACGTCGTAACCGCGTTCGGCGAACTGTCTGGCGAGCTCGAACCCGATACCGCTGGACGCGCCGGTCACCACGGCCAGGGGAGGTGTGTCGGTCATACCTCCCGCCTACCCGGACAGGGTGAACAGATACCTGCGCGCGGCCGGCCCGCCGACGGCTCGGGTTCGCGCGATTTTCCCGCATCGGCGTGGTTGCCCCGGCCGGTGCGGGGTAGGGCTGCAGTGAGAGCCGACGACGATCAGGGGCGCGTTCGCCCCGGACAGGACCCGAACATGTCTGCAATGGATCCGGACCCGGCCAAGACTCCGGACCTGGAGCCCGGTGGTGGCGTAGCCCCCGGTTCCACCCCGCCGGATACCGCACAGACCTCGGGTCTCTCGGCGCCGGAGCCGAGCACCCGTCATCATTTCCCGGCCAGTGGGGCGTTGCTCATCGTCATCATCGCGGCGATCGTGGTGGTGTTCGTCGCCGTCGCGATCGCGCTGATCGTCTCCCTGGCCTGAGCGATCCGGTAGCCGATACTGCTCCGCCTTGACCGAAACTATATCCAGCTCAGTCGAATTCGCGGTTTTCCCGGCCGTCGGCGCGGGTACTCGCGCTGATATCGCAATGGCGCGGGCCGGTGGGAGGTCGCGAGATGTCTGTCGATTACACGGGTTACGACGACCCGGTGAATCCTGAGCCCGATGACCAGCCCGGCCGCGAGCGGATCGTAGGTCTCGCGCGCGGCGGGCAATGCGGGGCGGCCGGATGCCGTGAGCGCGGCTGCCGACCGTATGCGACGCATCGCCCGACGCATGCCGCGCCACCCGGGTCGGGCGGGATGACGTCCCGAAAGATCTTCTGGCACAACATCATCGGAGAGATCGGCCGACAACGTCCGTAAAGCCGGTGCCGGCCGCGCGGCAGTTGGCCGGTCGTGCTGGAGCTATCGCCCCGTCCGGAGAGACGATTCGTCGTAGGCCTCGCACCGGCGCACTCCGTTGTGCGGGACCGGATTGCGGCTATTCGTCGCCGTTGACGAATAGGGCACTACGTCGAATCGTTCTCGGTACAGCAGAGATACCCCGCCTGCTCGACCGTAACCGGCGCGGAATCGCCGATTCGCGAGATGGATGCGATCAGTCGACCTCCCCGGTCCGGTCGTGTTCGGCGCCCTCCGGCGTCGTGGTTCGCGGGGGTGTCGGCTGCGTGTCGTCATCGGCGGGTGGTTCCGGATCCCGCCACTGTTCGGCGCGGCTGGAGCGGTTGCCGCGCAGGGTCGCCTGTAGGTCGTGACGTAGTTGGTCGTCTTCGCGCGCACCGTGTTTGGTGTTTCCGCGGTCCATTCGTCCTCTCCCTTCGCGGATCAGCGGTGCCGGCGCAGGGTAGCGCCGGTTTCGTCCAGCCCTTCCTGGGCGGCACGGCTGCGCAGTCGTCGCCGGTGCGCGGCGTCCTCGGCATCGCCGACGGTCTCGGTGTAAACGGACGGTCCTGAGATGGTCACATGCGGCGGCTACCCGCACGCGGCGAGTGAAACCTCGATCCGCCGGGGAATGCGTTTGCCGTTCCGGTCGCCGGGCATCACCCAGCCATGGACTGTGCCGGGCGGGTGAGCCGATGGATGCCGCCGATGTGACGTTCGGGGTCGAGGAGGAATTCCTGCTGGTCGACCCTGTCTCCGGAGCGCCGGTCCCGAAAAACCGTGAGGTCGCGCGGTCGGCGTGCGACGCCGGGATCGATCTGCAGCTGGAACTGACCAGCTGTCAGGTGGAGACCAGCAGCTCCGTGCACACGCGCGCGGTGGATCTGCTGGGGGAGTTGCGGCAGTTGCGCGCCGCCGTGGTGCGCGCCGCGGCCGCCAACTCCGCCCGGCCGCTCGCCACCGGGGTGCCACCGACCGTGCCCGACGCCTATCCGGTCACCGACACGCCGCGCTATCGCCGCATCGAGAAGCATTTCGGGATGCTCGCGCACGAACAGGGGCTGTGCGGCTGCCATGTCCACGTCTCGGTGGACGATCCGGAGACGGCGGTGCAGATCAGCAATCATCTGCGGCCGTGGTTGCCGGTATTCCTTTCGCTCACAGCCAATTCCGCGGTCTATCGCGGAACCGACACCGGTTACGCCAGTTGGCGCAACGTGTTGTGGCGGCGGTGGCCCAGTGCCGGACCGCCACCGTATTTCCAGTCCTGCGCCGACTACGACGCCGCCGTCGACATGATGCTGACCTGCGGCAGCATCCTCGATACCGGCATGGTCTATTGGGATATCCGCCGCTCCATGCATTTTCCGACGCTCGAGATCCGCATCAGCGACGTTCCCGTGACGGCCGAGGAGTCGGCGTTGCTGGCGAGCCTGGTGCGTGCCGCGGCCGTGGTCGGCCGTGCGGAGGTGCGCCGCGGCCGCCGGGCGCCCGCGGTGCCGGCCGCTACGCTGCGCGCCGCCTACTGGAAGTCCGCGCGCGAAGGTCTCGACGGCGACGGAGTCGATCCGCTCGACGGCCGGGTGGAACCGGCCCGCATCCGGCTGGCCCGGCTCGTCGACCACGTGACTCCGGCCTTGCGAGAACTCGGGGAGGAGCAGTTCGTGACCGAGACGATCGCCGCGGTGACGGCGCGCGGCAACGGGGCTCGCCGGCAGGCGGCCGCCTTGCGCCGGCGCGGAGCGGTCGCGGACGTGGTGGACGAACTGGCCGAGGCCACCGCGGCCGGTTGTTCGCTGTAGGGGAGGGGTGCGGGAAGCGGTTTCGCCCGGCCGCCCGACCCATCAGGATCAGCGGCCGGGATGAACGGCGGTGATTACCGCTCGGGCCGGTCGGGCTCGAGGGTTCCGGGCTCCCGGGTGTCGGGTGGGCGGGGATCGGGCGGGCGCGTGCCGAGCTTGCGGGTGTCGACGTAATGGGAGGCCACCAGATCGCACAGGCGCGCCAGCGATTGTTTGTTGCGGGGTTTGAGGGCCATCGCCTGCACCATGCCGGGGATGAGCCGGCCGGGGCCGCGGATCATCTCCTCGCTCATGCTCACCTCGGTGGTGTCGGCGTCGATCGGCGTCATCTCCAGCCGGATCCACGCCACCCCTACCGGCCACAACTCCGCCTCCAGTTCGAGGCTGTGCGGCGGATCCACGGCCACCACCCGGGTGGCCTGCTGAGCCATCAGCGGCCAGGCGCCGACGCTGTGATGAATCCGGGAGCCGATCCGCGGCCAGTCCTGGTCCACGTCGCGCATATGAGTGGATCCCACCACCCAGTGGCCGTAGGACCAGCCGTCGGCCAGCACCGCGAACACCTGCTCGGCGGACCCGGGAACTCCCATCCGGACTTCGCCCATCAGCACACCGCCAACGCGTCGCGAATCATGTCCAGATGGTGCTGCACGACGGGTGCGGCGTTCTGTGCCAGCGCCGTGACCTGCGGGCTGCTGCCCTGCGCGGTCTCCGTGGCGCCCGCCTGCAGCGTCTGGACGTGGAACCCTTCCTGCATGTGCAGCCACGCCAGGTCGTAATCGCGGCCGGTCTTCATCGCCGTGTCACGCATCTGCTGCGACTGGTCGGCGGACGGCGTCAACGGCAGGGCGACGCCGTTCGGTATCGCGACCGCGGCGCCCATCGCCTCCAGCCGCGCGTGGTCGGTGACCAGAACCGGGCCGAGGTCGCGCACCTGCTGACAGGTGCCCATGGCGGCCGCACCCGCGCCGGACAGCATCTCGGTCAAATTCCCCTGGTGGACGGCGACGAGAAAATCACTGTCCTGCGGCGACAGCGCGGCCGGTTGAGCCGCCCCGACCGCGCTCGCGCCGAGCCCGAGGCCGACCGCGGCGGCGGTAACGACCAGCAGACGATGCGGTGATTTCATGATGTGCTCCTGTTCGCCGGGTATTTGCAGGCCGGATGCCCAGCGAGGCGCGTCGTACACGTGCCGGCGAAGATGGTGTAGTCGGCGTAGCGCACCGGTGCCGCGCGCGGCGGGTGCCGCAGTTCCGTCGGCCCTGCTCCCTGCGCCCCGTCGATCGTGACGGTGAGTCCGACGAGCGGGCCCGGCGGGCAACCGGGGCCCGCCCGGGTCCGGGACACCGGCGTCGATATCCACGGCTGTTTCCGTACGGTCAGCGGTCGGGGGCGTACAGCGCGGTGTGCAAGCGGGACAACAATTTTCGCCGCGGCCATCCGGTCGGACGGGAGTCGGCGAGGGCGGCGCGGGCGGCGTTTGCGCCGCAGGTTCCGTGCACACCGCCGCCCGGATGTGCCGAGGCCGAGCCCAGATACAGTCCCGGCACCACGGTTTCGGGCCGCCCGAGCCCCGGGACCGGCCGGAACACCAACTGCTGGTGCAGCTGCGAGGTGCCGCCGTTGACCGCGCCGCCGACGAGATTGCCGTCGGCGCTGTGTAAATCGCTGGGCCGCTGCACGATCCGCGCGTGAATCCGGCTGCCGAAGCCGGGCGCGTGGGCTTCGAGGACCGCGTCGACCCGTTCGGCCAGCAGGTCGGCCGCGGCGTCGTCGGTGACCCCGCGCGGCAGATGGGTGTACGCCCACGCCGATTCGGTGCCGGGCGCCGACCGGCTGGGATCGGCCGTGGTCATCTGACCGAACAGCATGAACGGCGTGTGCGGCACCACGCCGGTGCCGAGATCGGTGGTCCACCGCGCCAGCCCCGCCCCGTCGGCGCCCAGATGCACCGTGCCCGCCTCCCGCAACTGCTTCGACCGCCACGGAATCGGTTCGGAGAGTGCGTAATTCACCTTGACGGTGGGAGCGTCCCAGGTGAATCGTGCCAGATCGGCGCGCAGCCGCTGTGGCAGATCCGCGTCGGCGAGCAGCCGGGTGTAGAGCGTCGGCGCGTCGATATCGGCGATGACCGCCTTGCGTGCCCGCACCAGCTGACCGGCGGCCGTGATCACGCCGTCGGCGCGCCCGTTGCGAATGACGACCCGTTCCACCGGCTGCCCGCAGTGCACCCGGGCCCCCGCCGATTCGGCGCGGTGCACCAGAGCCGCGCTGAGCGCCCCGGCTCCGCCTACCGGAACCGGGAAGCCGCCCTCCTGGGCCAGCATGGTCAGCAGATAGCCGTAGACGCCGCTGCCGGGCGCGTCCACCGGGACATCGGCATGCATCGCGTTTCCCATGATCAGCAATTTGGCGGCTTCGTCGTGGAACAGTTCGTCGACCATCCGCCCGACCGGCAGGATCAGGAACCGCAGATACCGGAACAGCTCGGCGGATCCCAGATCACGCCACAGTCCGGCCGCACCGCGCACCGGCGGGAACGGGCCGAGGAACGACCCGAGCAGATGTTCGCGCACCTGCCGCCACTGCTCGACCAGCCGCATCCAGGTGCGGCCGTCGCGCCTGTCGCGCTGAGCCAGCGCCTCGGCCGTGGTCTCGGCGTCCGGATGCACGACGGCGGCATCGGTGTCCTCGGGACAGCGGGGGTGGCCGTACACGATGGGCGCTCGGCTCCACCGCAATCCGTGATCTTCCAGGCCGAGGTGGCGCAGCGCCGGCGAGGCGCCGGCCATCGGATAGAACGCGCTGAACAGATCCATCCGGTAGCCGGGCACCAGTTCGGCGCTGCGCACGGCGCCGCCGGCGGTGTCCTGGGCTTCCAGTACCACTACATCCCAGCCGTGGTCGGCTAGCAGCGCGGCGCTCACCAGGCCGTTGTGCCCGCCGCCGATGATCACGGCGTCGACGGGCTCGGCATCGAGCGGCGCCGAACCACCGGGCGCGGGTGAGGACACGGGCATTCGTTACGGCCGGGGCCGGTCGACGTCCCCGCGCCACGCACCGGATTCCTGCTGGCGCGATTCGATGAAGTCGCGGAAACGCTCGAGGTCGCCCTTGACGCGACGATCGAGGATGCCGAGCTTGTCGGCGACGTTCTCCACGAACCCGTCGGGGTCGATGTCCATCTGCGCGGTGACGCGCGTGGTGTCCTCGTCGAGCCGATGGAAGGTGATCACTCCGGCATGCCGGGGACCGTCCTCCGAGGTCCACGACACCCGCTCGTCGGGGTGCTGCTCGGTGATCTTGGCGTCGAATTCGCGTGTCGCGCCGGCGACGTGCACCGTCCAGTGGGTGTGCGTGTCGTCGCGCTGCTCGACCCGCTCGACGCCCTGCATGAACTGCGGGAACGATTCGAACTGGGTCCACTGGTTGTAGGCGGTGGTCACCGGTACGTGCACATCGACCGATTCGGTGACTGTTGTCATGCTGCGACCTCCTCATGGTCTCGGTGGGCAACGCTGACGCCATACCCGCCCCGGGCGCTCGTACACGGATCACTCGGTCCCGGCGTCGAGCGCGAACATCGAGCGGACCACCGCGAGCGGCGCGGCCTGCTGGGCGCCGGCCGCCGTCACCAGGTCAGAACAGGTTTGACGACACGTCCCGCGTGGTGGTCGGCCAGGGCGGCGCCGATCTCGGTGTACGGGTAGGACCGGACCAGCCGATCGAGCGGCAGCCGCCCGGCCGTGTGAAGCTCGAGCAGTTGCGGGATGAACCGCCGCGGCACCGCATCGCCCTCCAGGCAGCCGTGAATGGTCTTGCCGCCCAGCACGATATCGCGCATATCGAGTTGCGGGACGCCGATGCCGAGGCCGACCACGGCCACCGCGCCGCCGGTGGCCAGCCCCGCCACCGCCGCCGCGAGCACGTCGGGTCGTCCGGTGGTGTCGAGGGCGTGGGTGGCGCCGCCACCGGTGAGTTTGTCTATGGTCGCGGCGGTCTCTTCGCCCGGCGCCAGGGCGGCGGCCGCGCCGAGTTCCAGGGCGAGCGCCCGGCGGTCGGCGGACGGTTCGACCACCAGCACGGTGGTGCCGGGTCGTGTCCGCGCGGCCAGCAACCCGGCCATGCCGACCGCGCCGGCGCCGTAGATCACGATCTGCGAATCCGGTTCGGGGGCGAGCACATTCAGTACCGCGCCCGCGCCGGTCTGGAAGCCGCAGCCCAGCGCGGCGGCGACGGCGAGATCGGTGTCGCCGGGGACGACGACCGTATTGTCCGCGGTGCTCAGCGCGTAGCCGGCGAAGCTCGACTGCCCGAAGAAGCCGTCGCGCACGCGCGTGCCGTCGACGGTGATGCGGGGCGAGCGATCTACTCGGCCGCCGAACTGGTTCAACGCGGTGGATCGAGCGCAGTACGGCAGCCGGCCGAGCCGGCAGTTGCGGCAGCTGCCGCAGTGCCGAAACGTCAGCACGACCCGGTCGCCGGGACACACGCCCGCCACCTCGGCGCCGACCGCCGCCACCACGCCCGCGCCCTCGTGGCCGAGCAGGATCGGGCGGTCGGCGGCGCCGGCGGCGCGGGAGACCAGATCGGTGTGACAGATTCCCGACGCCTCGATCCGGACCAGGATCTCGTCGGCGCGCGGCTCGTCGATCGTGACGGATTCGAGGCTGAAGGCGGCCCGCGGATCGCGCGACAGCGCGGCAGTGGTCACCGGCACGGCTCAGATCCGTTCGAGCAGGAAGTAGAAGTATTCGCCGCCGGCCAGCACCAGTTCGGGTCGTCCGTTCATGATGCCCATCAGCGTGTTGTCGTCGAGGCGCTTGAAGTGGTCGAACACCGCGCGGCCGTCGTAGACCATGGTCGCGGTGACCTCGCCGCGAAATTCGATATTCCACAGCGTGGCCTCGCCGCCGCCCAGTTCGACATCGGAGTACAGCGTGCCGTCCTCGGCGCGGCAGATCAGCGGTTTCGCATCCATCGTCGAATGGAAGGTCTTGCCGTACCAGCCGCTCTTGTCCAGTGCGCGGCACAGGGGGTGGCCGGTTCGAAAGGCGGCGCCCTTCCATTCGCCGAGGATGTCCTCGGCGCGCACGACCGCGAGTTCGGCCCACAGCCGGTCCAGCTCGTCCGTCGATACCCCGCTCGATTGCGCCGCCAGCTCGCGCCAGCGTGCGGTTGTCCCGGTCATCGAATCCTCCAGAGTTTCCCGAACCAGATGGTTCGGGAAACTACACCCGAACTGGCTGGTTCGGCAAGATAGGATCCGCGGCATGCGCGCAGCAGGTCATGCCACCAGGGAGCGAATCCTCGCCGCGGCCAAGGCGGAGTTCGCCCGCTACGGCATCGCCGGGGCCCGGATCAACCGGATCGCGGCGGCGGCCAATGCCAGCAAGGACCGCCTGTACGCCTACTTCACCGGTAAGGACGACCTCTACGCGGCGGTGACCGAGCAGTGGGCGACCGAGACCACCGCCGAGACCGCGCTGGACGCGGGGGATCTGCCCTCGTATGTCGGCAGGCTCTTCGATCACTATCTGCACCACCCCGACAACG
Source organism: Nocardia mikamii NBRC 108933 (assembly GCF_001613505.1). Taxonomy (GTDB): domain Bacteria; phylum Actinomycetota; class Actinomycetes; order Mycobacteriales; family Mycobacteriaceae; genus Nocardia; species Nocardia mikamii. The sequence continues at coordinate 175,725 of NZ_BDCM01000012.1, read as the reverse complement.
CCCGTCTGCAGGCGTGGGCCGAGATCGAGCGCACCCACATCCGGGGCGCCGACGAGGCGATCCGGCGCGCGGTCGCACCCAAGATCGCCGAGATCCGCCGCGGTCAGCGCGCCGGGCTGATCACCGGCACCTTTCAACCGCTGACCCTGCTGACCCTGCTGACCGATCTCGCCCGGACCTCCGCGGTCCACGCCCTGCACGACGACGACCCCGAGGACCGGCGCGCCGCCACCGTCCTCGCGGCCCGGCGGCTGATCGCGCCTTGAGCGCGGCGCTGGTTTGCCCGTAGCGGGCGCGGGTAGCGCGAGTGCTGAGGGTTCCCGGGCTCCACACGAGCGTGGGGCCTCCCACCGCCGCCACGTCGACAGGAGATCGCGATGGGTTTTCCGGAGCAGCAACAACAGGTCCCCGGGGTGCAGCAGCGGATGTCCCCGCGACCGGACTGCGGGGAGGACAGCTATCAGGGGTCGGGCAAACTCACCGGCAAGGCGGCGGTGATCACCGGCGCCGACAGCGGAATCGGCCGCGCCGTGGCCATCGCCTTCGCGCGCGAGGGCGCCGATGTGCTGATCTCCTACCTCGACGAACACGAGGACGCGCAACAGGTCGTCGCGCTGGTGGAGCAGGCCGGCCGCAAGGCGGTCGCGGTGCCGGGCGACCTGTCCGATCCCGAACACTGCAAGGCCGTCATCGACCGCGCCGCAACGGAATTCGGCAAAATCGATGTGCTGGTGAGCAACGCCGCGTATCAGATGACGCACGAAAGCCTGGACGAGATCTCCGGCGACGAATGGGATTACACGTTCAAGCTCAACGTCGGCGCGTTGTTCCATCTGGTGAAGGCGGCGGTCCCGCATATGCCGGCGGGCGGTTCGATCATCGGCAGCTCCTCGGTGAATTCGGATATGCCCTCACCGACGCTGGCGCCCTATGCGGCCACCAAGGCGGCTATCGCCAACTTCTGCGCCAGCCTCGCACAGATGCTGGGGGAGAAGGGGATTCGAGTCAACAGCGTCGCGCCCGGCCCCATCTGGACGCCACTGATCCCGTCCACCATGCCGGTGGAGAAGGTCCGCAATTTCGGCGACGACGTCCCGCTCGGGCGGGCCGGACAGCCCGCCGAGCTGGCCGCCTCCTATGTGCTGCTGGCCTCCGACGACGGCAGCTACATCTCCGGCGCCCGGCTCGCCGTCACCGGCGGCCGGCCGATTCTCTGATCGGCTCGTTCATTCGGTCTGCCCGTGTCCGGTGCCGGGCGGCGCGGCTTCCGGCCGTCCCGGCTGCGGTGATCCCTCGAACAGAATGGGACGGTCGGCCGGACCGAGGAAGAGCCCGAGCAGCAGCATCGCCGCGCCGAGGCCCAGATGCAGCCAGTTGTCCGCGGTGTTGACCGGAATGACGTTCGCGGTCGACTCCTTGTCCACGACCAGGCCGTACACCCACAGCGCGAGGTAGACGACGCCGCCGGCGATGAGATAGGTCCGCGCGGTCATCGTCGTGCGGCCCATCGCCAGACCCGCGACGCCGAACACCAGATGCACGATGTTGTGCAGCGCCGAGACCTGGAACACGCCGAACAGTTCGGCGCCGGAATGATGTCCGGTCCAGGTGAGCATGTCGTAGTTCGTGGTCACGCCCGGGATGAACCCGAGCACCCCGACCACCAGGAACGCCGCCCCGACCACATAGGCCGCGGCCTGCACCGGGGAAACCCGCGCCCGATGCCGAGATACAGATGCGGTGGCCATCGCTGCTCCCTTCGAGTACCGAAGATTCGCCCGTAACTCCGACGGTAGCCGCACCGGACCGCCGCGAACAGCGCGAACCCGTTACAACCCGGTAGGCGCGGGTATCGCGCAGACACGCCGGCCCCTGGTCCGCGGCATCCGTAACCCTTCGTCTCCGAGGTGACCATGCATCTGCGATCCGGTACACATACGGCCGGGCCGAGCCGACACGACCGCATCGCGCACCCGTGGGGGACGCGAACTCCGTACGGCCCCGGGCAGCCGTGGCCGGAACGCGTGGATATGTTCCTGGCCGAAGGCGTGCGCGAGGAGATGGTGGAACGCTGGGTGCCGACCGCGTCGCTGCTGCATTCCAATGGCGACGCGATGGATATCGCCGTGCACGAGGGCCGCATCGTGGGGGTCCGCGGCCGCGGCGGGGATCGGGTCAACCGCGGGCGGCTGGGCCCGAAGGACCTGTTCGGGTGGCAGGCCAACAATTCTCCCGACCGGCTGAGGGCCCCGCTGGTGCGCCGCCGCGGCAAACTGGTCGAAACCGATTGGGACACAGCCATGTCGATGGTGGCCGAGCGGACCCGGGAGTTGCTGGGTGAGCGCGGGCCGGGATCGATCGGCTTCTACACCACCGGGCAACTGTTCCTGGAGGAGTACTACGCGCTCACGGTCCTGGCCCGCGGCGGCATCGGCACCAATCATCTCGACGGCAACACCCGGCTGTGCACCGCCACCGCCGGTGAGGCGCTGAAGGAGTCGTTCGGATCCGACGGGCAGCCCGGCAGTTACGCCGACGTCGACCACGCCGACGTGATCGCGCTCTACGGCCACAACGTCGCCGAAACCCAGACCGTGCTGTGGTCGCGCATGCTCGATCGTCTGCGCGGCCCGAATCCGCCCGCCCTCGTCTGCGTCGACCCGCGCACCACGCAGGTCGCCCGCGCGGCGAGCATCCATCTGGCCCCGCGCCCGGGCACCAACGTGATGGTGATGAACGCGCTGTTGCACGAGCTGATCCGCAACGAGTGGATCGATCACGACTACATCGACGCGCACACCGTCGGATTCGACGAATTGCGCACACAGGTCGCCGGCTGTACGCCCGAGCGTGCGGCGGAGATCTGCGACGTGCCGGCGGCCGATCTGCGGGCCGCGGCGCGGGTGATCGGCACCGGCGAGCGGGTGCTCTCGACGGTGCTGCAGGGCTTCTACCAGTCCCACCAGGCCACCGCGGCCGCGGTGCAGGTCAACAACATTCATCTGATTCGCGGCATGCTGGGCCGCCCCGGCTGCGGCGTCCTGCAGATGAACGGTCAGCCCACCGCGCAGAACACCCGTGAATGCGGCGCGAACGGCGATCTGCCGGGATTCCGCAACTGGGCCAACGATTCTCACGTCGAGGAACTGGCGCGGCTGTGGAATGTCGACCCGGAACGCATACCGCACTTCAGCGCGCCGACGCATCTGATGCAGATCCTGCGCTTCGTCGAGGACGGGTCGATCCGCTTCCTGTATGTCAGCGGCACCAATCCGGCGGTGTCGCTGCCCGAGCTCGCGCGCGTGCGTGCCCTGCTGTCGCAGCGGCGGCTGTTTCTCGTCGTACAGGACATCTTCCTGTCCGAGACGGCGCATATGGCGGATGTGGTGCTGCCCGCGGCGACCTGGGGTGAGAAGACCGGCACCTTCACCAACGCCGACCGCACCGTGCACCTGTCGGAGAAGGCGGTCGAGCCTCCCGGCACCGCCCGGCCGGATCTGGACATCTTCCTCGACTACGCCCGCCGCCTGGATCTGCGCGATGCCGACGGCGCACCGCTGCTGCCGTGGCGGACGCCGGAAGAGGTGTTCGAGCAGTGGAAACGGTGCAGTGCGGGACGCCTGTGCGACTACTCGGCTATGAGCTACGCGAAACTTCGCGCGCTGGGCGGCATCCAATGGCCGTGTACCGACGAGCATCCGGAGGGCACCGAGCGCTTGTACGCCGACGCGAAATTCCGTGCGGCACCACAGGATTGCGAGACCTACGGTCGCGATCTGATCACCGGAGCACCGCTGGAGCCGACCGAATATCGCGCGCTGAACCCCGAGGGCCGCGCGATCATCAAGGCGGCGGAGTATCTTCCACGGCACGAATCGCCGAGCGAGGACTATCGGTATGCGCTGATCACCGGTCGCACGCTCTACCACTTCCACACCCGCACCAAGACTGGCCGGGCGCCGCAATTGCAGGCCGCCGCGCCGGAGGTGTGGGTGGAGATGGCCGCCGAGGACGCCCGGCGCGAGGGGTGGGACGACGGCGACCTCGTGCGCGTGCGCACCGCGCGCGGGCAGGTGACGGCACGGCTGCGCACCGGCGACATCCGTCCCGGCGTGGTCTTCCTCCCGTTCCACTACGGCTACTGGGACACCGCGGCCGGCGATCGCCCCGCCGGGAAGGACGGCACCGCCGCCAACGAGCTCACGCCCACCGAATGGGATCCGGTGTCCAAACAACCGCTGTTCAAATCCGGCGCGGCCGCGATGGAACTCGTGCGCTCCGGCCGGCGATCGGAACGAACCACCACACCGGCGGTCGAACTGGAGCGGAGTGCGCGATGAACGACCTGGACGCCATGCTCGCCGAAATACACCGCAGCGAAACCCATCTCGGCAAACTGCTGATCCGCACCGCCGATCGTCACCACGCCGACCACGAGGTCCACCACGTCTGCCGCGATCTGCTGGTCTGGACCGACGAGCATCGCCGCAAGCTGGCCCACACCGGGGAACGGCGCGGCCTGCACCTGGACGCGTCTCCGTTGTCGGTCGCCGGACCGGTGGAGTCGGCGCGCCGGACGCTCGGCAGCCTGGTCGGCCGGCGGCATGCGCCCGCGCTGCTGTTGCTACGCGATCTGCGCACGATCCACAGCAATGCCGCGGTGGTATCGCTGAACTGGGAAATCCTGGCCCAAGCGGCGCAGGCCGCGAGGGACAGTGAACTGCTGGACCTGGCCGCCGACTGTCATCCGGAGACGTTGCGACAAATGCGCTGGGCCAATGCCAAGATCAAGGAGACCGCTCCTCAGGCCGTCGCGACGCCGTGAATACCGCTGCCGACGGCGGGTATGCGCCCGCTATGACTGCCTCGATAGAGCAGTTGCTGCACACGCTCACCAAAGTGGTGAACGCGCTGCTGGCCCACGAGATCGACTTCGCGGTCGGCGGCGGATGTGCGGTGTACGCGCGCGGGGGTCCCGCGAGCGATCACGATGTCGACATCTACGTCAAACCGGCCGACGCCTTCCGGGCCCGCGACATCCTGACCGCGGCCGGGCTGCATGCCGTCGACCCGCCCGAGGACTGGCTGACCAAGGTGTACGACGGAAATACGCTGGTGGACTTGATCTTCCGGCCCAACTACCGCAACGTCGACGACGATCTGCTGGGCCGCGCGACCTGGATGCGGATAGGCCCGGCGGCGGCTCCGGTGCTCAGCGGCACCGATCTGATGGTGGACAAATTGATGGTCCTCGACCCGCACCGGCTCGATTTCACCCGGCCGCTGGCGATCGCCCGGGATCTGCGGGAACAGATCGACTGGCGGCGCGCCCGGGACGAAACCGCGGTCTCGCCGTACGCACGGGCGTTTCTGGCGCTGGTCGAGGATCTCGGAATCGGAGGTGAGGTCATGGCTCAGGACTCGGGCGACGAGGTGTTGCCGCAATATCTGGTCGCAAATCTGCGGCGAGCCTTCGCGGAAGACCCGCGCACCGCGGAACTCGGTGTACAGGTGACCATCCGCGGCGCCGTGGTGGTGTTGTGCGGAGAGGTCGGCAGTGAACAGCAGCGGAGCGATCTGGAGGACATCGTGCGTGAGCGAGCGCCGAAACTGCGCATCCACAACGATATTCGAGTGTCCTCCACGCAGTCGCCCATCGTCGATCACGAACGGCTGAGCTGATGGCGGGCCCGGAGCGGACGACGGACGGGGTGGTGCGCATCGCGGCCGTGGCCGATATCCATCTCGGCGCGGAGTCGCAGGGGACGCTGCGCCCGGCATGGGAGCGGCTGCCCGAGGAGGCCGATGTGCTGCTGGTCGGTGGCGATCTCACCCGGCATGGCACCCTCGACGAGGCGCGGGTGGTCGCTACCGAACTGGAGGACCCCGGCGTGCCGGTGATCGCGGTGCTCGGCAACCACGACCACCATTCCGATCTGCAGGACGACATCACGGCCCTGCTGTGCGATCACGGGATCCGGGTGCTGGAAGGGACCTCCACCACGGTGACCGTGGGCCCCTATTCGCTGGGCGTGGCGGGTACGAAGGGCTTCGGCGGCGGCTTCGCCGGCAAGTGCGCGAGCGTGTTCGGTGAGCGCATCATGCGCGACTTCGCCTCCTACACTGTCGATCTCGCCGACGCGCTGCATGTCGCCCTGTGCGGGCTGGACACCGACGTGAAGGTCGCGCTCACCCACTATTCCCCCTGCGGGGACACCCTGCACGGCGAGCCGCCGGAGATCTATCCATTCCTGGGCTCGTACCTGCTCGGCGAGGCGATCGACACCTGCGGAGGCGCCGATCTGGCGATCCACGGGCACGCGCACGCCGGGTACGAGCGCGGCACCACACCCGGCGGGGTCCGGGTGCGCAATGTGGCCCAGCCGGTGATCCGCGCGGCCTACACGGTCTACGATCTCTCGGTGCCGGAGCGGGCGGACGGTTCCGGTGCGCGGAGCGAGTCGCACGAGGCCGCGCGAACCCCGGCCTGACAACGAATTGCCGGAATACCCGGCCGAGGATGTGTCGCCGAAGTTCTGGTAATTCCCGCCGGGCTGCGGAATCATTTGTGGAGAATACCCGAGGGCGGGTGCGGGAAGCCCCCGCCCAGCGGCAGGAATTGCCTTCCGGCCGATGCGGGAAGGATTGTTCCGAGCGGTCGTGACGCGAAATTGCGCGGCCGCCCGGTCCGGGGAGACGTCGGCGCCTCGCTCGGTCAGGTGCTGCGACAGGCCCCGGGTTGCGACAGGAACGACTGGTGTCGCAGGAGGATTCGCGGGGGCGATGAGCTCGACGGACGGTACCGGATGAAGATCGCCGAGCGGCCCGGCGTACGCACAGAATCGCGCACATTCAACCGTGCAAACGTGCTTGCATCCGTAAATGCTTTCGCAAAACACGTGACAATGCGCGCGGTTGCGCATTGTTGTTGTTCTGGCTAATGTGTCCGCATCCCGGTGGCGTACATGTGACGTTTCCTTCGCAGGCGATGCGTCGCTGCCTGTGTCCGCATGTGATCGGGTGCGAGCGTGTACTGCGGGGAGGAATGCGGTAGATATCGGACAAGGGGGAACAAAGATTGGTATTCGATGACAATAAATTCTGCATCGGTGAATATTCGAGGATATCGGGGCAGGGATATCGCGACCGGTGCCGGTAGGCCCGCGCTGTTGTTCAGCGCGGTCACGACCGCCATGCGGATGCGCCCGTACGCGACGGTGTCGAGCATGCACGACAGCCGGACCTTCGGTGACCTGCTCGCCGAGGTTTCCGACAAGGCCGCGCGATTCGATACGGTGTTGCGCCGTCCGCGTGCGAGAGTCCTTGTGGCGCTCGGTAATTCCCCCGGATACATCTCCACGATGCTGTCGCTGCTCGCTCGCGGCGACATCCCCGTCCTGGCCAATCCGGCACTGCCGCTCACCGCGATGCGGGAGCTGATCGAGGAGTGCGGTATCGACGCCGTCGTCGCCTCCGGACAGGCCGGCGGAATCCGGCTCGACGAACGATCCTGGGCGCAGCGCACCGGTTTCGACGGCGACCGCCCGGCCCTGCACCGCGACACCGAACTGTGCCGCGTCGCCTCGGCGCCGTCGCGGCGACTGGTCTGTCTCGAGTACTCCGCGACCGCGGTGCTCAACGCGGCCACCGCGTGGGTGGGGGCGAGCAAACTGCGCGAATCCGATCGGACGCTGTGTTTCGCAGGTCTGTTCGGGCGCTTCGGATTCCACACCGCCACTGTCGCCAATCTCGTCGCCGGCGCCGATCTGGTCCTGCCGGCCGGAACTCACGCGCCGGGCAATATTCATCGCCACCTGGCCGCGGAGTCGCCGACCGTGCTGGTGGCCGAACCGGCCGTCTATCAGGCGATGGTGCAGGGCACCCGGGAGGACCTGTCGGTCGACGTCGCGGCGGCGCTGCGCCGGATCCGGCTGCGGCTGTCGCCGCATTCGGTCGCCTCCTCGGTGGCGGCGCGGGTGCGGGCCGTGTCGGGGCCGATCACCATCTGCTACGGCCTCGACGAAACCGGCCCGGTCGCCTACGGTGTCGACGCCGCCGACGGGGCGTCCGGCGTCCACCTGCTGTCCGGAGTCCGCGTGGAGGCCCGCTCCACCGACGGCGAACAGTACGCGCGCGTGCACACCAAATCGCTGGCGACGACCTACCTCAACGACCCGCTCGAATTCGAACGCTCCCTCACCGGCGACGGCAGCTATCTGAGCCGCAGCCTGGCCGGGCTCCCCGCATCGGTCGTCGACGCCGGCTGAGGCGGCGGTGCGGCCGGGGGTGTCCGGCGGCCGCCGGACCTCGGCATTTCATCCGCGGTGGGTGATGCCGCCGCCGGGCAGGCGATACACAGTCGATGTGTCGGCGCTCTACGGCTCGTGAGCGCCGGGCCCGATCGGCCGGTGAGGAGCCACCGTGGCGAATCGACGATCTGAGCGAATGCGTGGTCGTGCCGCCGCGGCATGGCGTTACGTCCGCACGGCGCCGTGGACGTTCTCGTGGTTGGCGCTGCTCCTGGTGACCACGATCGTGCAGCATGCGGTGCCGCTGGACGACCTGAAGATCATTCTGGGCGAGCGCTCGACGAATCTGTCGAATCTGACCAGCGATCCGCTCCACGTCCTGGTGACCAGCCTGCTGTGGGTGGCCGGCTACTTCTGGCTGCCGTATCTGGTGCTGTACTGCGTATTCCACGCGTCCGCCGAACGGTGGCTGGGCGCCCTGCGCTGGGCGATCGTCGGGTTGTGCGCCCACGTGGGCGCCACCTACATCAGCGAGGGCCTGCTGGGCTGGGCGATCCGGCACGGACATGCCGATCCCGCTCTCGTCGACGTGCGCGATATCGGCGTCAGCTACTTTCTCGCCGGCATCATCGGCGTGCTGACCTATCACATCGCGTATCCGTGGCGGTGGGGCTATGTCGTGGCGGCCACGGTCTGTTTCGCCGCGCCGCCGCTGATCCACCTCACCTTCACGGGAATCGGCCACTTCTCGGCCTTCCTGATCGGCCTGGCTTGCTACCCGCTCACCCGGACCCGGACCGCGCCGACGTGGAACCCGGCGCAGGCGTGGCGGAACCGCCACCGTCGCGCGCGCAGTCTAGTTCATCGGTGCGCACCTGGAAAGCGAAGTGGCGCTGAGTGTTTGCGGCGTGCTAAGAGAGTGGACGTGTTGTGGTCTGCGCGTGTTCATCTCCACCCTCGTGTGTCGGTACCGGCGCCCCCTCGCGGGAACCGGCGTTTCGCGTGGTGACCGGAGGTATCGCGCGCACCCGGATCGCCGCGCCGGCCCGTTCTGCGCCGGGTCGGGCCGAGTCCGCGTCGAACAGGAGCACCGCCTACCGCGGTGACCTGGACGGGTTGCGCGGTGTGGCGATCGTGCTGGTGGTGGTGTTCCACATCTGGTTCGGCCGGGTCTCCGGCGGCGTGGACGTCTTCCTGGTGCTGTCGGGATTCTTCTTCACCGGACTGCTGGTGCGCCGCGCGGAGCGGGGAGCCGTCGGCATCGGAGTCACCGTGCGACGCACCGGGCGGCGGCTGCTGCCGGCGATGGTCGTCGTCCTGGCCGCCGTCGTGGCCGCGACGATCTACACGCGGCCCTATACGCAATGGTCGGATCTGGCGGGACAAACCCTGGCGTCGCTGTTCTACTACCAGAACTGGCGACTCGCGACGAGTTGGTCGGACTACCTGGCCGCGGATCCGTCGGTGAGCCCGCTGCAACATCTGTGGTCGATGGCCGTGCAGGGACAGTTCTATCTGCTCGCCCTCGTCGTGGTGGCGGTGGTCGCCGCCGTGCTGCACCGCATCGACCGGGTCGCACTGCTGCGGCCTGTTCTGGCCGGTCTGATCGCACCCGCGGCCATCGTGTCACTGCTGTACGCGACCCACGGGGCGGCAACGCATCAGGGCTGGAACTACTACGACAGCGGCGCGCGGCTGTGGGAGCTGCTCGCGGGGGCGGCGCTGGCGCTGGCCGCACCGGCCCTGCTGCTACCGCGGATGCTGCGGGCGGTAACCGCACTCGCCGGTCTGGCGGGCGTGCTGTTGTGCGGCTGGCTGATCATCGACGGGGCGAACCGCTACCCGGGCCCCGCCGCGCTGGTGCCGGTGCTCGCCGCGGTGGCGGTCATCGTCTCCGGAAACAACGTCGCCGCGGCGGATATGCCGTGGCCCAATCGGATTCTCGCCTCGCGGCCGGCGCAGTGGCTCGGCGAGATCGCCTATCCGCTCTATCTGTGGCATTGGCCGATTCTCATCTTCTATCTCGCCGAATCGGGTCGCCCGCACGCCGGGCTGCGCGACGGCGCGCTGGTGGTCGCGGCGTCGCTGCTGCTGGCGTGGGCGACGCACCTGCTCGTCGAACAGCCGTTGCGACTGGGGGCGCGCAGTGCGCCGCTGAGTTCGTCGCCCCTGTATCGGCGCGGCGCGGGGACGCTGGTGTGCGCGGTGGCCGTCGCCGTGGTCGCGGCCACGGGTGCTTGGCAGTTCGGTGTGGTGCGCATGCATCCGGCGCAACCGACGCGGCCGCTGGATCGGGTGCTGTATCCGGGTGCGGAGGCGCTGGCGGCGGGGGCGCCGACACCGCAGGCGCCGATGCGGCCCACGGTCTTGCAGGCTCCCGGTGAACTGCCGCCGCCGACCCTCGACCGCTGTATCGCCGATTGGGACACCCGCGAGGTGGTCACCTGCACCTACGGCGATGCGAGCGCCACTCGCACCCTGGCGGTGGTGGGCAGTTCCCATGCCGAACACTGGGTTCCGGCGCTCCAGGAGCTCGCCGCACAGCATTCCTTCCGCATCCAGGTGTATCTGAAGATGGGCTGCCCGCTCACCTTGGCCGACGACGCCACCTACAAGGGTGAACCGATTCCCGACTGCCGGGACTGGTCGCGCGCGGTCCTGGACCGCCTGGCCGTCGACCGTCCGGACTGGGTGTTCACCACCGGCAGCCGGCCCCGCGCCGGAACCGGCGACGAGACACCGCCCGAATACGTGGACGTGTGGTCGGCCCTGGCCGAACGTGGGCTCGACACCGTCACCATCCGCGACTCACCGTGGTTGCGCCACAACGAGATCCGTTACGCGGCGGCCGACTGCCTGGCCGGCGGCGGCGACCCGGTCGGCTGCGGTATGCGCCGAAGCGATGCGCTCGATCCGGTCGATCCGCAGCTCGAACCGGCCTCGCGCTACCCGAACATCTTCCCGATCGACCTGAGCGATGCGTTCTGCGACGCGTCGGTGTGCCCGGTGGTCGCCGGCAACATCCTGATCTACCACGACGAACACCATCTGACCTCGAGCTATTCGCGCTCGCTGTCCGGGGCTCTCGGCCGGGAGTTGGGACCGCTGCTGCACTGGTGGTAGTGCCGCGCGTCACGTGGGGAGACACGGCGGCTCGATTGCCAGTACCGTTATCCCACGAGTGGCTCGAGCAGGAGGTGCCCGCACGTGGTGGGCGTTGGACAGGGTGGGGCGCGCCGGTGGGTCTTGGCCGGGGTACTCGCGGTCGTCGTCGCGGCGATCGGTTTCGGTTCCGTGGAACCGGCGGCGCCGGATGGGCATGCCGGGCCGGCGGTGCCGGGCCTGAGCATCCAACCGGCCGAAGCCGGTGTGCCGATCCGGATCGCGTACGGCCGCGAAGCCGATACCTTCGGTGACCTCTATCTGCCCGCCGGTGGGCCGCTGTCCGGATCGTCCGGCCGGTGTCCGGTGGTGGTGCTGATCCATGGCGGCGGCTGGGCGCAGTACCGCGATCTGACCCAGTTCTCCGCGCAGGCCCGGCAACTCGCCGAATCCGGTGTGGCGGTGTGGAATGTCGAGTATCGGCGGGTCAACGGCGCCGGCGGCTGGCCGGTGACGCTGACCGATGTCGACGACGCCGTCGCGGCTCTGGCCACGGTCGTCCAGCAGCGCGCCGGGGGACGGCTCGATCTGGACAACGTTCATCTCGCCGGTCATTCGGCGGGCGGACAGCTGGCGGCGTGGGTCGCGGGCCGCCGTACCGACGGTGAGGCCGCATCGCGCGGCCTGCGCATCCGCAGTGTGACGCTGATGGCCGCGGTACTGGATCTGGACTATGCGGTGGCGCACGGCAACGACGGATTCGCGCGCAAACTGCTGGGCGGTCTGCCCGACGAGGTGCCCGACCGCTACCGGTACGCCTCACCGATCGTCAATCTTCCCCGGGGCGTGCACATCACGGCCGTGCACGGCGATGCGGACCGGGTGGTGTCGGTCGAACAGAGCCGCCGCTACGCCGAGGCCGCCCGCCGCGCCGGCGACCCCACCGACCTGCACATCCTGCCCGGTGTCGGGCACGCCGAATTCACCGATCCGGGCTCGGCGGCGTGGTCCGTGGCGCGGGTGGCGATTCTCGCGAGCGTCGCGGAATCGGCGTAGCCGGGCACCGTCCCCGCCGCCGGTGGCCGCGACCGATAGTGTGGATTCGTGACGATGGCGGACAGACAGTACGGCGGCCGCGCGGTGACCGAACGCCGGGCCGAACGCCGTCAGCGTTTCATCGTCGCGGCGACGAAGGTGTTCGCCGACCGCGGTTACGCGAACTGCTCGCTGGCCGATGTGTGCGCCGCGGCCGGACTGTCGAAACGGCAGTTCTACGAGGAGTTCCAGACCCGCGAGGATGTGCTGATCGCCGCCTACGACCGGGTCCAGGACGAGGCCGCCGCGGCGGTCGTGCGGACCCTGGGCACGCTCTCGCCGGCCGATCCGGCGCAGGCGATGGCGGTGGTGCTGTCGGCCTATCTCGACTCGATCACCTCCGATCCGTACCGGGCCAAGCTGGCGTTCATCGAGGTGGTCGGCGCGAGCGACCGGATGGAGCAGCATCGCCGCGAACGTCGGCACGGCTGGGTCACCCTGCTGGAGATGGTGGTGGTGCCGATCGCGGGCCAGGGCGCGCGTCTGCGTGGCGACGCCGCGCTCTCGGCGAGTGTGCTGATCGGCGCGGTCAACGGCCTGGCCCACGAATGGTTGCTGATGCAGCCTCGTCCCGACGTGAGTGAGCTGACCGATCTCCTCATCCCCGTCGCGCTGTCGTTGATCGAGACCTGATCCACCCACGCGTTGGATTCGCTGGCTCTCGAAATACCTTGCGCCGCACGGTTTCACGGTGGTGCCGGTGCGCTGCCGCCGCACGTACTGCATCTGGACTGCGCGCTGGGGCTGGTCCGCGAGGGCCTGCTCGCCGCGTGCCCGGACCGGCTCCCGGACGGACTTCCCGAGCCACTGCGGGACTGGGGGTCGCGCGTCGACTGATCGGCACCTATCGCGCGGGATCGAGCGAGTCGAGTTCGGCGCGCAGCTGGTCGACCTCGGCCGCGACCTCGTCGCGAAGCTCTTCGCGCTCGGCCAGGCTCAGTCGCAGACTCTCGATGGTCTCGTTCATCGCCGCGAGCCGCCGGTCCGCACCCTCGAGATGCCATTCCAGCACCGAACGCCGGTCGACGTCGGTGCTGGCGGAACCCACCCACTCGACCAGATAGTCCAGCCACTGCGGTTGTTTCGGCATCGGCTCGTCGTCGTCCCAGCCGCGGCGCAGTGCGGGCTTGGGGGAGAGCACGCGCTCACTGTCGCCGCCGTCCGGGGTGGGGGCGTGCAGCTGGATCAGACTCAGCTTGCCCGCACTGGTCACCACCGCGGTCACCCGATATCGCCCGGCGAGATGCATTCTGAGTTCGGCGGTGCCACGGCCGTCGGCGTCCATCGCGCCCAGCCACGGGCCGTGCGCCGCGCTGAGAATCGATTCGAGGATGCCGAGCTGGCCGACGCCGCGTCGCAGGCGGGTCGCTCGCTTGCGCAGCTCCTCGGTCGTGGCGGTCATCTGATCCCAGTGCATACCCACGAACATAGTGGTCCCGCCGCGCCGGTTCCCCACCTCCGGTGAAGTGGGGAACCGTCCCGATCACCGCGCAGGCGTCGCGGCCTGCGCACTTCCGCTCGACAGCGCCTTCACCAGATCGGTGATGCCGGACGCGGAGCCGGTGCCCGTGGGGTCCGGCTCGCCCGGCGCCACCACCGGTGTCGCGGAGACGGCGTCGTCGGCTGCCGCGAGCCCCGCTCCGCCGCACAGCGCGGCCGCCGTGGCGGCACCGATCAGGGTCAGAGTTCCGAGTTTCTTCATTCGGATGAAGTCCTATTCCGTGGATGTCGTTGTGAATGCGGCTGCCGCATCGTCAAATTCACTACATCCGGACGAATCGGGCCAGACCCGAGTATCCGGGGCAGCAGTGCCGGGGGCGGCCGCCGTCGGTGCGCCGCAGGACCCGGCCGATGCCCGGATACTCAGCGGCCGGTGCCGTGCAAGGCCGTGGCGGTGCGGGAATTCGGCGTCGACGCCGGATCCGGATAGGTGCCGAGCAGCCGGTCGGCGGTACCGGAGCTGGTGACGGTGAACCAGTAGTGCTCGTTCTTGAAGTGATGCAGCCGGTGGTTGCGCCGGACCGCGGTGTAGAGGCGGGTGCGCGGCTGATAGTCGGTGTGGATCAGATAGTGGGTCCACTCGTAGGCCAAACCCAGCGCGCCGACCACGGTCAGGAAGGTCAATCCCAGTCCGAAACGCGGAAATGCCAGTGCTGCAACGAGAACGAGAGCCGGGAAGAGCCAGAGGAAGGTCTGCCACGGGATGAAGATCAGGTCCACCCGCCGCGGGTCGGCATGGTGTTCGCGATGTTTGCGCGCGAGCAGTGAATCGAGGGTGAGCCGGCCGATCCGGCGGGGCCGCCAATGCAGGACGCACACGTGGATCATCCACTCCGTCACCGGGAAGAACGCCAGCATCACCCCGGCGACCAGGGCGTCGGTGAGCTGCCAGTCGCCCACCGCGATCCGGGTGGCGAGCGCGCCCGTCAGCAGCGTGGTGATGATCCACGGTGAGGGGCGGCGCACGAAGACGCCGAAGGCGTCGGGCAGCGTCGTGGTCCGGCGGTGGGAGCGGGTCTCAGCGGTCATCGTCCGCACCTTCCATCGTGCGTATCACGGTGTCGAATTGTGTTGCGGCGACGCGCAACAGCGTGTCCGCGGCGGCGCGGGCCGCGGCGGGGTCGCCGCCGACGACGGCCGCGGTGAGCCGGCGGTAGTGGTCGATGCTGCCGACCTCGGCGGCCATCACACCCGCCAGCGCGACGATCGCGGGCTCGTAGACCTCACGCAGCGTGTTGAACAACAGCCGGAACACGATCGATCCGGTGCCGTCGACGATGTGATCCCAGAATGTCAGCGCCTCGAGTTGCTGTGCGACGGGTTCCTGTTGCGCGGCAAGCGATTCCAGGCAGTCGCCGAGTTCGGCGTGCAGTTGCGTGCCGCCCTGCTCGGCGGCCAGGGCGGCGACCTCCCGGCCCAGGACCAGCCGCGCCTGCAGGATGCTCGCGACCACGGTGTGGTCGAACTCGCCGTTGCGCACGATGAGCCGGGGCAGCAGATCCAATCCGGCCGCACGACGGAAGTCGCGCACCGTGGTGGCCCCGCCCTGGCGCACGTCGATGAGGCCGGTGTGCGCGAGCTTGCGCAGTGCCTCGCGCACGGTCGGCCGCGACACTCCGAGCGCCTCGGCGAGCTGCCGCTCGGCCGGAAGGGTGGCGCCCGCCGGAAGTTCGCCGTCGAGGACCTCGGTCACGAGCTGGTCGAATACCGCGTCGGGGACCGTCTGCCGGTCGATCCGCTGAAAGGCCATGACCGGAACGGTAATCCCGCTGCGGTCAGAGGTCAAGTGGTCAGACCAGTTTATCCTTCGGTTCCGGGGGAATCGCCGCGCTCCGGCTACGATCGAGCTGTTCCGATAGCTGCAGTGCTCCCGAGTTCCGCCCGGTGACGGCCGTCGGGCCGGGCCGGCTTTCGTACGCCGCGTAGTCGATCGAGGAGGATGTCCGTGACCACCGAGGAATCCGTGACCGAGAAGTCCGCGCCCGAGAAGTCCGTACCCACGGGGCAGCCGGAGACCGCGCAGGGACCGATCGTCGTCGCCGTGGACGGCTCGCCGACCTCGCTGCAGGCGGTGGCATGGGCGGCCCGCGATGCGGCCCTGAGCGGATCACCGTTGCAGATCGTGCATTCGATCGCGATTCCGGCGAGTTTCGGCCCCGGCCTGGCGGCCGGTACGGCACAGCCGGATTGGTTGCGCACCGACGGTGAGCAGATCCTCACTCGTGCGACGGAGGTGGCTCGCGACATCGGCGGGCCGGATCTCGCTATCGACGCCGAGCTGGGACTGGAACTGATCATCGGCGACATGCTGGTGCGGTCGGAGTCGGCCGGCGCACTGGTCGCCGGAAGCCGAGGGCGGGGTGCGTTGCAGCGCGGGCTGCTGGGGTCGGTCAGCTCGGCACTGGTCCATCATGCGAAATGCCCGGTGGTGATCGTCAAATCCCATTCGGCCACCGACCCGGTCGCGGCGCAGCGTCCGGTGCTGGTGGGCGTCGACGGCACCGAGAACAGCGATCCCGCCGTCGACGCGGCCTTCGCCGAGGCGCACCGGCGTGGTGTGGAACTGGTGGCGCTGCATTCGTGGAGCGACACCACCGGTCTCGACATCTCGATGTTCGGCTGGGATACGATCGTGCGCGCCGAACACGCCATGCTCGCCGAGCGGCTCGCGCCGTGGCGCGAACGGTATCCCGAGCTGCCGGTCACTCTGCAGGTGGTGCGCGACAATCCCGCGAAATCGCTACTGGAGCAATCGGATTCGGCGCAACTGGTGGTCGTGGGCAGCCGCGGCCGCGGCGGATTCGCCGGAATGCTGCTCGGCTCGACCAGTGTGGCGCTGATCGGTTCGGTCGAATGTCCCATCATGGTGGTGCGCCGCTGACGGCGCACCACGACGCCCCGACCACGAGGAGATGTCATGTGCGTCCCGACCACCTGTACGACCTGCGGCAAGACCACCTGGTCCGGCTGCGGCGCCCACATCGACGAGGTGCGCGCGACCGTTCCGGCCGACCGGTGGTGTGGCGGGCACACCGACCCGGCTCCGGCGAAGCGCTGGTGGCAGCGCGGCTGACTCAGTCCTCGGCGACGATCACGCGGACGTCGATGTTGCCACGCGTCGCATTCGAGTACGGGCACACCTGGTGTGCCTTGTCGGCCAGCGCCTGAGCCTCGTCGCGCGACAGGTGCGGCAGTGACACCTCCAGGGTCACCTCGAGACCGAAGCCGCCCGCGTCGTTCGGGCCGATGCCGACCTTCGCGCCGACCGCGGAATCGCTGACATCGACCTTCTCCTGCTTGCCTACAAGACGCAGCGCGGAGTGGAAGCATGCGGCATACCCGGCGGCGAACAGCTGCTCCGGGTTGGTGCCCGCCCCGCTGCCGCCCATTTCCGGCGGCGTCGCGAGGTCGACGTCGAGCTTGCCGTCGGTGGTGCGGGCGTGGCCGTTGCGGCCGTCTCCGGTGGCCAGGGCCTCGGCGGTGTAGAGGATTGCCATGTCGGTCATCGCTTTCTCTCGGTGGATGCGCCTTCGGCATCCGGTTCGGTATTCAGCGCGGCAGTCAGCCGGGCCAGTGTTTCGCGCAAGCTCACCAGCTCGTCCAGGGACAGTCCGCCGCCGAATGCGGTGGCCATGCGCGCCGGAATGTCGCAGGCGCGTTCTCGCAGTGCGTCCCCGCGGTCGGTGAGCCGGATCTCGACCCGCCGTTCGTCGTCCGCGGCACGCCGGCGTTCGACGAACCCGGCGGCCTCCAGGCGTTTCAACAGCGGTGAGAGCGTGCCGGAATCGAGGGCGAGGGCGGAGCAGAGATCGCCGACGCCGCGCCCGTCGCGCTCCCACAGCGCCAGCATGACCAGATACTGCGGATAGGTCAGCCCCAGTGCGTCCAGTTGCGGCCGGTAGCGGGCCGTCACCGCGCGGGAGGCGGCGTACAGCTGGAAGCACAGCTGCTGGTCCAGTGCCAGCGGATCGGTCATGTGGATAAATGTATGACGCAATAAAGTTGTGCACAACCTAAATGCGATGTGTGCTGGATCACCCTTGATCGCTGCGGGGGTCGGCTGACGAGCGGGCGGAATCGGATCTGGCGGGGTGTCGATGTGCCCGGCGACGTGGGAAGTCCGGCGTCACCGTCATCCTTGGGTGCGGCAGTGATACTCGATAGGAGGTACGTCTCAGTCCGAGCGCGTCCTCATGCCGACGTTGCGCGCACGACCATCTCCGCGATCTCGTCGTCGCTCAGGGTGCTGCGTTCGACGAGTATGTGCGACAACACGGTGCGCACGATGATCTCGGCGGCTTGTTCGGGCGTGACCGCCAAGTCGCCGGCGCGTTGCAACGACAGCAGCGGAGTCAGCAGCGCGGCCACGGTTTCGACGAGATTGCGCTCGGACTCCATGCGGGTGACCGCCGCGTTCAACAGCCACTGCGGTTCGTGACCGCGGATATACCGGAACGCCTCGTGGGCCCGCAGGTAGCGCAGTGCGAAAAGCGTTGCCGCGCGGGCCAACTCCGGTGTCGGTGCCGTCATGTCGACCACCTGGTACGCGGCCGCGATCATGGTGCCGATCTCGCGGCGGACGAGGGCGGCCACCAGTCCGTCCTTGTCGCCGAACTCCCGGTAGGTGGTCGCGCGCGACACCCCCGCGCGCCGCGCCACGTCGGTCAGTGTCAGGTCGGTCAGGCCGGATTCCGCCACGAGTTGCAGCGCGGCATCCATCAGTTCGGTCGCGGACCTGGTCACCGACTCATTGTGCCTGCTTCGCCGGTGATGTCGGGAAGGGTGGTTGTCTCCGCGCCATTCTGAGACTATTTTGTATTCTAGTCTCAATGGTGCGATGAAGGTGGCTCGATGGCGAGAATCGGCGAACACGCGGTGGTCGTGGGGGCCGGAATGGGCGGGCTGCTCGCGGCCCGCGTGCTCAGCGACCACTACGACCGCGTGACCGTCGTCGAACGCGACGCGCTGCCCGACGGTCCGCGGGCGCGCCGAGGCGTCCCGCAGGGCCGGCACGTGCACGGGCTGCTACCGCGCGGAAAGGACCTGCTCGAGGAGTTCTTTCCGGGATTCGAGGCGCAGATGCGCGCCGCCGGGGCGATCGACTGTGATGTGCTGGGAGAGGTCACCTTTCAGATGGCCGGGCGCACACTCGCGCAGGTCTCCACCGGCTATCGCGGCCTGCAGGCCAGCCGTCCGCACGTGGAACATCATGTGCGGCAACGTATCCTGTCGATTCCGAATGTGACGCTGCGTGATCGGACCCAGGCCTCCGGTGTCATCGCGAATCCGTCCGCGACGCGCGTCACCGGCGTCACCGTGCACGATGCCGGCGGTGGGGAAGACCTGACCGCCGACCTCGTGGTCGCCGCGACCGGCCGGGGCGGGGTCGTGCCCGCCTGGCTGGCCGCCCTCGGCTATCCGCGGCCACGGGAAGAGGGCACCACCATCGATATCGTCTACCGCAGCGCGTTCGTCGAACTCGAGCCGGGTGCGCTGGGGACCGACAAATCGCTGACCATCGGGGTGCGGGAACTCCCGCCACGGGCCCTGGCGCTGTTCGCGGTGGAGGGGCGGAATCGCTACGTGCTCACCCTGATCGGGCACGCCGGCGAACAACCACCCGCGGACCCGGCCGGCTTCCTGGATTTCGCGGCGGCCCTCGCGCCGCCGGACGTGCGCGGGGCGGTGCGGCGCGGCGAACTGCTCACCGATATCGCCACCTTCCGCTACAAGGCCAACCTGCGCCGGCGCTACGAACGCCTCGACCGGTTCCCGTCCGGCCTGCTCGCGGTCGGCGACGGTCTGTGCAGCTTCAGCCCCGTCTACGGCCAGGGCATGACGATCGCGGCGATCCAGATGCGCGTGCTGCAACGCTGCCTCGCCGCGGGCGGCGACCGTGACCTCGCACGCCGCTTCTACACCGCCGTCACCCCAGAGATCGATATCGCCTGGCAGCTCACCGTGATCGCCGACAGCGCGATGCCGCATGTCGGCCCGCACCCGGATCCGGCGATCCGCGCCGCGGTCGCGGCGCTCGACCCGGTCCTGGCCGCGGCCGAGCGTGATCCGGTCGTCGCGGCCACGCTGTATCGCGTGATGGGTCTGACGCGGCGGCCGGCCGCCCTGTTGCGTCCCGACCTGGTCGCCCGCATCGGGCTCGGCGCGGCGCGCGCGGCCGGCGAGGCAGTGGTGGCGGCGGCCGAACGCCGGGCCGGACGAATCGGTGGGCTCGTCGCGGCGCTCGGCCCGGCACGGTGCCTCGCCGCCGCCAAACGTCGGTGATGTAAGCCTCAGGTGAGATCGAAACCGCCGGCCGGGTCGGCCCAGCGGGTGGCGTCGACCGTGGTGAGCAGGTCGGCCATGGCGCGCACGGCCACGCGCATCGCGTCGACCGCGGCGGTTTCCTCGGGGTCGGTGGTCCAGGTCATGATCGGCTCCTGACGATTCAGCGGAGGGCGGTGGGGATCTCGATGTGGTGGGTCGTGCGGCGCTGGTAGGCGTCTCCGGCGCGCAGGACGGTGGCCTCGTCGAAATGGTTGCCGGACACCGACATCGACAGGGGCAGACCGTCGGCGGTGGTGCCGATCGGCAGCGCGAGGGTGGGGTTGCCCAGCGGGTTCCAGTACGGGGTGTGCAGACTCGACAACACTCCCATCGGTTGCAGTTGATCCAGATCGGCGATCGCGGGTGCGCCGAGGTGTCCGGTCGGCGTCACCACCAAGTCGACCTTCGTCAGCAGTTCGGCAATCCGCTGCCTGCCGATGCGGCGAACCCGTTGAGCCTGAACATAATCCGGGCCGCTGACCGCATCCCCGCCGGCGAGGATGATGCGGGTGGCCTGTCCGTAGTCCGTCCAGCGTTCGCGCAGCGCGGGCCGGTGGTAGGCGTGCGCCTCCGCCAGCATCACCACGACGTCCACCGCGGTCAGTTCCCGGTACATCGGCACCTCCACGGGCACGATCCGGGCGCCCGCCGCGGCGAGCACGGCCACGGCGTCGGAAAACCGTTGTGGCTGAGCCGGATCGATACCACCGTCGGCGAACCGGTCCAGATCGTCCACGCCGATGGTCAGTCCGCTCAGATCGCCGGTGAGCGCGCCCGGATAGTCGTCGACCGGTGTGTGCGCACTGTAGGGATCGGCCGGGTCGTATCCCGCCAGCGCCGACAGCAGCAGGGCGCAGTCGGCGGCCGAACGGGCCATCGGACCCGGATGGTCGAGGGTGTAGCCCAGCGGGACCACACCGGACTTCGGGACGCGGCCGAAAGTCGGCTTCAATCCCGTGATCCCGTTGAAGGCGGCCGGAATGCGGATACTGCCCGCGGTGTCGGTTCCGACGGCACCCAGGAACATCCCGGCGGCCACGCCGCTGCCCGATCCCGAACTCGACCCGCCCGCCCAACGGGACGGATCCCACGGATTACGCGGTACCGGAAAGGGTTTGGCCGGATCCGGGAGTCCGATGGCGAATTCCATCGTGGTCACCTTGCCGGTGACGACGGCGCCGGCCTCCTCGAGCCGGCGGACCACCGTGCAATCGCCCTGGGCAGCGCCCCAGCCGGGATCGAGAACCAGGCTCTGCGCGGTGGTGGGTGCGGCGGAATGGGCGAGAATATCCTTGATTCCCACCGGGATTCCGGCCAGGGGGCCGAGCGCAACGCCGGCGGCCAGCTTCTCGTCGATGCGCGCGGCTCGTGCGACGGCGCGCTCGTCGAACCGCGACAGGTAGACACCGAGCGTCGCGTCGTGTGCGTCGGCGGCGGCGAGGGCCTGTTCGACCAGCCGGGTGGCGGTGGTCTCGCCGGAACGCAGCGCGGCGGCGGCCTCGGTCAGTCCGGAGAGTACGGGTGGGTCGGCGAGTGTCATGGTCGTCCTTACCTGGGCGGGCGGTCGTGTCAGCGGGACAGGGTGGCGGTCATATCGAGCCGGGGGATGGCGCCGAGTTCGAGCTGGATCTCGGCGCGGCAGGAACCCAGCGCGTAATCGACGGCGATACCGTCGCGGGTGCGGATGGTCTGTTCCACCAGCAGCACCGGCTCACCGGGCAGGATGTGCAGCAATGCCGCGGTACAGTCGTCGGCGCGTGCGGCCTGGACGCCGACGTCGCTGCCGCCGACATCCACGCGGCCGCCGCGCAACAGGGTGTAGAAGTCGTCGCCGAACGCGGCCTGGTCGATCCGCGTCGCCTCCGGTGCGCGCAAGTAGTTGGTGAACACCGCGAGCGGGCGATCGTCGAGCAGCAGGACGTATTCGACGCAGAGGCAATCGTCCCCGGGTGCGACACCGGCCAGATGGGCGGCGATCACCGGCGGCGCCGGGATCCAGGCCCAATACAGCAGGCGTGGCGAGATCCGGCCCAGGGCCAGATGCTGCTCGAGCGTCCGGCCCTCGGGTGGCAGTGCGCCGGATACGACGTAGTGCTCACCGACCGCCACGGTGCCCACTCCGCGGCGTCGCTCGATCAAACCGTCGGCGCGCAGCATGCCGAGCGCGGCACGGACCACGTCGCGCGGGAGATGGTGGCGCGCCATCAATTCCGGTTCGCCGGGCAGTCGTCCGGTGCCGAACGAGCCCGCCCGCAGGTCCGCACGCAGCAGATCCCGCAGGCGCCGGGCCGGCAGTTGCGCTGCGGACGGCAGGATTTCGCGCATCTGATCGCTGAACAACCGGCGGTCGTGGGCGGTCCGGTCGGGGTGGAGCTGTTCGGAGCGGTGGTGCATGCCGGTAGGGTGCAGAGAATCCGCGTTACGCGACAAGGACTTCCGGTAAAGACCTGGTTACGCGGCCGACCGGCCTGGACTGGACCGGCGTGACCAGCGGTTTCGGGTGCGGCCGGGTGGCATTTCGCGGTCGCGCCGCGCCCCGCGATACGGTCGGCGGCAACGCTGCCGGGAGTTACGCGGGCGTGCGGAAGTGAGACTTCGCCGACACCGACGGGCATCCGTGGGAAGTTCGTGCACTTCGCTCAGTTCGGAGCGGCCCAGCCCTGAGTTGCCGAGTGTCGAGTCGCCCAGACGGGAGTCGACGAGGCCCGATCGCTCACCCCTGCGCCGAGTCGCCGCCGTCCCGGTACAGCGCGGCGATGGCCGCGATATCGGCGCCGGGATCGGTTCGTGCCGCATCCTCGTAACGCTTGCGGACGATTTCCGCCAACGGCAGGTGAGCGCCGGCCTGCGCGGCGATGTCGAAGGCGAGCCCCGCGTCCTTGGCGCCCAGCACGGTGGTCCACCATCCGTCGGGGGACGCGGTGAGGACGGCGTCGAAGCGATTCGCCAGGGCGGGCGCGACGACCGGCGCGTCGGCGAGCAGTTCGCGCAGCTGGTCGTCGCCGAGTCCGCCGGACCGGCCCACGGTGAACGCCTCCGCCAGCGCTGCCACCCCGGAGATCAGCAGGAAGTTCGTGGTCACCTTGGCGGTCAGCGCGTGCGCCGCCGAATCGTAGTGGCGCACCCGCTCGGAGAGCGTGCCGAGCAGAGGTGCGAGCCGGTCCCGCAGTTGCGCGGGCCCACCGGCCAGCAGCGTCGCCTTCCCGGCTGTGACCGCGCCGGGCGCGCCGACGATCGGAAGGGCGAGAAACCGGTCACCGAAGGCGTCGGCGAGGGCGGCGCCCAACGCGGGGGAGACGGTCGAACAGTCGATGTACGGGGTGCCGGAATCGAGAGATGTCTGCAGCTCGCCGAAGGCCACCGAGGTCACCGCCGCGTCGTCGGCGAGCGCGGTGAGGGCCGCGTCGACTCCCGACACGGCCGCCGCGACAGTTCCGGCCTCCGTCGCGCCGGCCGAAATCAGTTCGGCCGCTTTGCCTTCGGTGCGGTTCCACACCGTCACCCGGTGTCCGCCGTCGAGCAGGCGCCCGGCCACGGCGCGACCCATCCGTCCCATTCCCAGTACCGCGATATGCACTGTTGCCTCCTCGTCCGGGTCCCGGTCGGCACCTGGCGCCGACCCTGTCCTTCCCACTGTCCCGTAGTGCGCCGCGCCGGTCGCGCTCGGCCTCGGTGATAGGAGAATCGTACAAATGACCAGGAACGTGGCTGGGGTAGTATCGTTGCTGGGTTCGGCGAAGCTATTCTGCGCCATAATTTTTCGGTTCCCCGCGGAATTCGGGGGCGGTCCCGGACAAGTCCGGACCTCGAGTCAAGTTGTGATATGGATCACAATTGAATACCGGCGCCGACTTTTGTGCTGAAAACCCTTTCCAACTGCTTTGCGTTGTCTTTACTATTAAGCGCGTTGGGCCGCTGCCGGGCACTCACGTCCGGATGGGTCGCAGGCGCAACACATCTCGCGTCATCCGCTTCGCCCGCCCGCTCTCGATGCCAGTACATGTTCCACCGATGGACCGAACCGACACCGGTTCGGCGAAGGAGAAATATGTCCACCGACACCGACTCGGTCCGACGGACGTCACCTCGGGGCCTTTCGGTCGTTCTACGCCATGATCTACCCGCCTCCGTGGTGGTTTTCCTCGTCGCACTACCCCTGTCCATCGGTGTGGCCGTCGCCATGGGTGCGCCGGTCGCGGCCGGACTGATCGCCGCCGTGGTCGGCGGGCTGGTCGCCGGGCTGTGTGGCGGTTCGGTCCTGCAGGTCAGCGGCCCCACCGCCAGCCTCACCGTCGTGGTTGCCGAATCCATCCACCAGTTCGGCTGGGCGACAACCTGTTTCATCACCGTCTGTGCCGGTGCGCTGCAGGTGGTGTTCGGCTTGAGCCGGATCGCGCGCGGAGCGCTGGCCATCGCGCCCGTGGTGGTACACGCCATGCTCGCCGGCATCGGCGTCGTGATCGCGCTGCAGCAACTACACGTCCTGCTGGGCGGGCAGACGCTGAGTTCGTCGTGGGCGAGCATCGTCCAGCTGCCGCATCAGCTGACGGTGATGCACGCCGGCGACGCGCTGGTCGGCGGGGTGGTGATCGCGATAATGCTGGGCTGGCGCTATCTACCGGGCCGGATCCGCGCGGTCCCTGCGCCGCTGGCCGCCGTGGTCGCGGCGACCGCGCTCGCGATGGTGGTGCCCACCAGCGTGGAACGCATCACCCTGCACGGGTCGCTGTTCGACGCGATGTCGTTACCGCAACTGCCGCACGGCAATTGGAGTGCGGTCGTGCTGACGGCGTTCACCATCGCGCTGATCGCCAGCGTGGAGACGCTGCTGTCCGCGGTGGCCGTCGACCGGTTGCGGCCGGAGTACCGCACCGACCTCGACCGCGAACTGCTCGGCCAGGGCGTCGCGAACATGACGTCCGGCCTACTCGGCGGCCTGCCCATCGCCGCGGTCATCGTCCGCAGTATCACCAACGCCAAGGCCGGCGCGCGGACCAAGGCCTCCACCATGCTCAGTGGCGTGTGGGTGCTGGTGTTCTCCGTCGCGCTGGTCGACGTGGTGCGCCAGATCCCGAAGGCCGCGCTGGCCGGCCTGCTGATCGTCATCGGTATCGGATTGGTGAAACTCGCGCATATCCGCCTCGCGCGCCGCGCCGGTGATCTGATCGTCTATGCCGCAACGGTTCTCGTGGTGATCTTCGGCAATCTGCTGCTGGGCATGCTGATCGGGCTGGTGCTCTCGTTCGCGCTGCTCATGTGGCGGGTGGTGCGGGTGGTGATCGTGGCCGCGCCGGTCGGCGACACCGGCCGCTGGCTCGTGACCGTGGACGGTTCGGCCACCTTCCTGGCCCTGCCGCGGCTCACCGCGCAGCTGGCGCGGATTCCCGCGCGCGTTCCGGTCACCGTGGAGATGACCGTCGACTTCATCGACCACGCCGCCTCCGACACCCTGCACGAATGGGCGCAGCGACATGAAAGCCTGGGCGGCACGGTGCAATTCGTCGAACTCGGCGCCGTGCGGATCGCCGACCTCACCGCGGGACCGCCCGCGCGCGGCCACGCCCGGCGGATGCTCGACGATGTTCTCGCGCCCTGGCGTCCGACCACCCGCACCGACCGGATCGCCGCCGGAATCGCGGCCTATCATCGCGGGCACGCCCACATGATGCGGCCGCATCTGGACGAACTGCGGCACGCCCAGGATCCGGAATCGCTGTTCGTCACCTGCGCCGATTCCCGCATCGTGCCCAACGTGATCACCAACAGCGGCCCCGGCGATCTGTTCACCGTGCGCAATATCGGCAATCTGATCCCCGCCGACGGCCGCGATACCTCGGTCGAGGCCGCGCTGGTCTACGCGTTGAACAAACTCGACGTGCGCTCGATCGTCGTCTGCGGGCATTCCGGGTGTGGCGCCATGGACGCACTGCACCACGGTCTGCGCACCGGCTCGGGCCTCGACGACTGGCTCGCGCACGGCCGCCCCGCGCTCGAGCGGTTCCGGGCCGGGCATCCGGTGGCGGCGGCGGCCGCGGCCGCCGGATACGGCGAGGTCGACCAGCTGGGCATGGTGAACGTGGCCGTCCAGATCGAGACGCTGGCCGCTCACCCCGTCGTGCGGCGCGGGATCGAGGCGCGCGGTGTGGTGCTGTCGGGACTGTTCTTCGATATCGCCACCGCCCGCGTCCTCGCGATCACGCCCGACGGTATCGCCGATATCGACGACCTCCGCCACCCCGTGCCGGTCCCGGTTTCCTGAAAGGAGCATTCCCAGTTCTGGCAATTTCGCCGGATGGAAAACGTGCCCTGAGCGGGCGCACAGTGGTGCCGGTGCAGGTCGGAGCTCCAGGCGGGTGAGGGCCGTCACATCGAATCCGGAACGTGTGCGAGGCTAAAGATCCTTTTCTAAGCCTTTGCTTAGTCTTTACTATTAGGGTTGCCCTCGCTTCCGGCTCACTGCTGGACAACGAAGTCTCGCAGCTGAATTCGATGCCTGGAGAGCATGTTCGACCGACCGGACCGCCGCGGCGGCTCCGGTGAAGGAGCACTATGTCCACCGACACCGTCGCTACGCCCAGACCCTCGGCCCCGCCGGGCCCCAGCTGGTCGGACCGGATGAACTCGGTCCTTCGACACGATCTACCCGCATCCGTCGTCGTCTTTCTCGTCGCGCTTCCGCTCTCGATCGGCATCGCGGTCGCCACCGGCGCCCCGGTCGCGGCCGGGCTCATCGCCGCCGCCGTGGGCGGCATCGTGGTGGGATCCCTGGGGGGCTCCGTCCTGCAGGTCAGCGGCCCGGCCGCCGGACTGACCGTGGTCATGGCCGAGACCATCAATCAATTCGGCTGGAAGACAACCTGTTTCATCACCGTCGGCGCGGGCGTGCTGCAGATCGTGTTCGGCCTGAGCCGGATCGCGCGCGCCGCGCTCGCCATCGCACCGGTCGTCGTGCACGCGATGCTCGCCGGCATCGGTATCACCATCGCCTTGCAGCAGGTTCATGTCCTGCTCGGCGGATCGTCGCAGAGCTCGGCGTGGGAGAACGTCGCCGAATTGCCGAATCAGCTGCTGCATCTCAGCGGTATCGACGTCGTGATCGGCGGACTGGTCATCGCGATCATGCTCTGCTGGCGCTGGGTGCCGGCCAAGATCCGGGTGGTCCCCGGACCGCTGGTGGCGATCGTGGTCGCCACCGCGCTGTCGCTGGTGCTGCCCGGAGACCCTGCCCGCATCACGATGAGCGGGTCGCTGTTCGACGCCGTCGGCCTGCCCGACATGCCCAGCGGAGATTGGAGCGGTGTCGCGCTGGCGGTGCTGACCGTGGCCCTGATCGCCAGCGTGGAAAGCCTGCTGTCGGCCGTCGCCGTCGACAAGATGCACACCGGTCCGCGTACCAACTTCGACCGTGAACTCATGGCGCAGGGTGCGGCCAACGTGACCTCCGGCATGATCGGTGGCTTGCCGGTCACCGGTGTGATCGTTCGTAGTGCGACCAATGTGACCGCCGGCGCGCGCAGCCGGGCCTCGGCGCTGCTGCACGGTGTCTGGGTGCTGCTGTTCTCGATCGCCCTGGTGGGCGTGGTCGAGCAGATCCCCAAATCGGCGCTGGCCGGCCTGCTGGTGATGATCGGCATCCAGCTGGTGAAGCTCGCCCACATCAAGATCGCGCACCGTACCGGCGAACTGGTGATCTACGCGGTGACCATCGCCGCGGTGGTGTTCTTGAACCTGCTCGAAGGTGTGCTGATCGGTCTGGTCGTCGCCTTCGCGCTGCTGCTGTGGCGCGTGGTGCGTGTCTCGGTCGAGGCCGCTCCGGTCGAGGAAACCGACCGGTGGCTGGTGAGCGTGGACGGCACCTGCACCTTCCTCGCCCTGCCGAAGTTGACCGGGCAGCTGGCCAAGGTGCCCGCCGGGGCGGACGTCCTGGTGGAGCTGACGGTCGACTTCCTCGACCACGCCGCCTACGATGCCATCCACTCCTGGGCGCAGCAGCACGAAAGTACCGGTGGCACCGTCGAATTCGTCGAGATCGGGACCGCGCGCATGGCCGATGCGGCCGAGCGTCCGCCGCGGCGGGCCCGCGCCCGCGGGCTGCTCGACGACGTGCTGGGACCGTGGCGTTCCGAGGGTGGCAATCCCGTCGCCGCCGGTGTCGCCGCCTACCATCGCAGCCACGCCCACGTGATGCGTCCGCACCTGGACGAATTGCGCAACGGTCAGGACCCGGACTCCTTCTTCCTGACCTGCTCCGACTCGCGGATCGTGCCGAACGTGATCACCAACAGCGGTCCCGGTGACCTGTTCACCGTCCGCAATATCGGCAACCTGATCCCGGCGCGCGGCACCGATGTGTCGGTGGACGCCGCGCTGAGTTTCGCGCTGCACAATCTGTCGGTGCGCAACGTCGTGGTGTGCGGACATTCGGGCTGCGGTGCGATGAACGCCCTGCTGTCCGACCGGTCCGCCGGTCCCGATATCGACGACTGGCTGGCCCACGGCGCCGAGGCCCTGCAGCGCTACCGCGGCGGCCATCCGGTGGCGGCGGCCGCGGCGGCCGCCGGTTACGGCCCGGCCGACCAGCTGAGCATGGTCAACGTCGCGGTCCAGCTGGAGACGCTGCGGGAGCATCCGGTCGTCGCACGGGCCGTCGAGGAGCGCGGTGTTGCGCTTTCGGGCCTGTTCTTCGATATCGGAACCGCACGGGTCCTCGAGGTCACCACGACCGGCATCGCCGAGATCACCGATGCGGAGCGACCCGGAATACCCGCCCGGAATCCGACCCACGCCTGATCCGGGCGGAGGGTGCGCGAGTTCGTCGGCCCGACAGCCGAACTCGCGCACCCGTCCCCTTCGCCGCGGCAGCCGTCCCGCCCCGACCCGGGGACGGCTGTCGCGGCGCGCCTGAGCGTCGGCGGCGCCCGCGCCGATACGCTGAGCGGCGCACCCCGAAACCCTGCCGGCGCCTCGATGCGAGCGCGCCGGACATGTCATGGTGGAGGTGGTGCATTCGCTGGATCGATGTGGATCGGAGTCGGATGGAAATGGTGGCGCAGTCGGTGGCGTCCGGGGTGCCCGCCCAGGTGGCCGGCACCAAACTCACCGAGCCCGCGTGGCTGTCGGAACGGATCGCCGATATGGGAATCTCCTGGGGCACAGGCAATTCCCGTGTCTCGGGCACGCTGTGGTGGTGTATGGCCGCCTCGGCGCTGGTGGATCCGATCACCGAGGCCTACGCGACCGGCGCACCGGCACCCGACCCCACGCTGGAACGGCTGCGCTGCGAGATCCGGCCCGACGGTGGCATCGAGCGGATCGTGGCCGAATCCGTGGGCGAGTCCGAGGCGGTCGGCGCCGCGCTGGGCGACACCCTGCGGCGCGTCATCCCGGTCGTGGCCCGGGTGACCGGCGCCGGTCCGGCAGCGCTGTGGGCGATCGTCGCCGACGCGATCGGCAACCGCGCCATCGACGCGGGCGACCCCGAGGCGGGCGCCCGGCTGGCCGCCCAGGTCGGGGAGCGGCTGCCCGCGCCGCGATTCACCGATATCGCCGCGCGCACGTTCGTGCGGCGCGTCTCCTGCTGCCTGGTCTACGAGGTGCCCGGTTGCGATATGTGCACCAGCTGCCCCAAAAGGCCCGCCGCCGAGCGGCAGCGGCTGCTCACCGAGCTGGCCCGGCGCGGGTGAGCGGGCCGCGGCCGCTTCGCGGCCGGTCCATCGGCGCACGACCGGTACTGTCCCGATAGCATTGGTCGCGCCGGTGAGATTTCTGTTCGTCGACCGGCCTGGAACAAGAATGCCGACATGTCTAAGGAGAGCGCAGCCGTGACCACCTCAGCCCGCATAACCCCCGCCGCCCTCGTCCGGGTGCCGGCCGGGACGACGGCGGGCGCCGCGGTGCGCGAAGCGGGCCTGGCCACCAAGGGCCCCGACACCGTCGTCGTCGTCCGCGACGACGAGGGCAACCTGAGGGACCTGTCCTGGGCGCCCGAGACCGACGTCGAGGTCGAGGCCGTCACCGCCGGTTCCGAGGACGGCCGCAGCGTCATCCGCCATTCGGCCGCCCACGTGCTGGCCCAGGCGGTGCAGCAGGAATTCCCCGAGGCCAAACTCGGCATCGGCCCGCCGATCAAGGACGGCTTCTACTACGACTTCCAGGTCGAGCGGCCCTTCACCCCCGAGGATCTGGCCAAGCTCGAATCCCGGATGAAGAAGATCATCAAAGGCGCGCAACGGTTTTCGCGCCGGGTGGTCGAGGTCGACGAGGCCCGGGTGGAATTGGCCAAGGAGCCGTTCAAACTCGAGCTGATCTCCGATAAATCGGGTATCGACGATCCGGAGGTCATGGAGGTCGGCGGTAAAGAGCTGACCATCTACGACAATCTCGACCCGCGCTCCGGCGAGAAGGTGTGGGGCGACCTGTGCCGCGGCCCGCACATCCCGACCACGAAGTTCATTCCCGCGTTCAAGCTGACCCGCTCCTCGGCGGCCTATTGGCGCGGTGACCAGAACCGCGAGGATCTGCAGCGCATCTACGGCACCGCCTGGGAATCGCCGGAGGCGCTGGAGAACCACCTGCACGTCCTGGAAGAGGCCGAAAAGCGCGATCATCGCAAACTCGGACTGGAACTGGATCTGTTCTCCTTCCCGGACGAATTGGGTTCGGGCCTGCCGGTGTTCCACCCCAAGGGTGGCATCATCCGCAAGGAGCTCGAGGATTATTCCCGTCGCCGCCACATCGCGGCCGGCTACGAATTCGTCAACACCCCGCATATCACCAAGGGGCATCTGTTCGAGGTCTCCGGACACCTCGACTGGTATCGCGAGGGCATGTTCCCGGCCATGCATCTCGACGCCGAATACAACGACGACGGCACCGTGCGCAAACCCGGCCAGGACTATTACGTCAAGCCGATGAACTGCCCGATGCACAATCTGATCTTCCGCTCGCGCGGCCGGTCGTATCGGGAGCTGCCGCTGCGGCTGTTCGAATTCGGGTCGGTGTATCGCTACGAGAAGTCCGGTGTCGTCCACGGGTTGACCCGGGTGCGCGGCATGACCCAGGACGACGCGCACATCTACTGCACCAAAGAGCAGATGCACGCCGAACTGACCTCGACGCTGCAATTCGTGCTGAGCCTGCTGCGCGATTACGGTCTGGACGATTTCTACCTGGAATTGTCGACCAAGGATCCGCAGAAATTCGTGGGCTCCGACGAATTGTGGGAGGAGGCCACCGAGACGCTGCGCAAGGTTGCCACCGATTCGGGTCTGGATCTGGTCCCGGATCCGGGCGGTGCCGCCTTCTACGGCCCGAAGATCTCCGTGCAGGCCAAGGACGCGCTGGGCCGCACCTGGCAGATGTCGACCATTCAGCTCGACTTCAACCTGCCCGAGCGTTTCGGCCTGGAATACACCGCCTCCGACGGCACCAAGCAGCGCCCGGTGATGATCCACCGCGCCCTGTTCGGGTCCATCGAACGATTCTTCGGCGTGCTCACCGAGCATTACGCGGGCGCGTTCCCGGCCTGGCTGGCGCCGGTGCAGGTGGTCGGCATCCCGGTCGCCGACGCGTTCGCCGACCATCTGGACACGGTGGTGGAGGAACTGCGCGCGCACGGGGTGCGAGCCGAGGTCGACCGCAGCGACGACCGGATGCAGAAGAAGATCTTCAACCACACCGCGCAGAAGGTGCCGTTCATGCTGCTGGCCGGCGAGCGCGATGTGAACGCCGGTGCGGTGAGCTTCCGCTTCCGCGACGGCACCCAGGTCAACACCGTACCGGTGGCCGATGCGGTGGCGACCGTCGTCGACTGGATCTCGCGGCGCGACAACGCCTCGCCGAGCGCGGAAGGATTCGAGGTCCGGACCGGTGGGGCGTGAGTGAGGGCATGGTGGAAGAGGCTGTGACGCAACAGGATCCGGGTCGGATCGTCGACACGGGGGCGGGGGACCCGGACCGGTTGCAGCGATTGTGGACGCCGTACCGGATGTCCTACATCACCGGCGCGGTCGCCGATCGCGACAGCCGGAGCGGGCCGGCCGACGCCGACGCGCCCGCCGGCGCCGAGGACAAGACCTCGGCCGGGCTGAAGCACCCCTTCACCGAGATCCCGAAGATGTCGGACGAGGACGGGCTGGTCATCGCGCGCGGCGAATGGGTGTTCGCGGTGCTCAACCTGTATCCGTACAACCCCGGCCACATGATGGTGGTGCCGTACCGGCGGGTGGCCGACCTGGAGGATCTGACCCCGGAGGAGAGCGCCGAACTGATGGCGTTCACCCAGCGGGCGATCCGGGTGATCAAGAAGGTGTCGCGGCCCGAGGGCTTCAACGTCGGGCTCAATCTCGGCGG
Source organism: Nocardia mikamii NBRC 108933 (assembly GCF_001613505.1). GTDB lineage: Bacteria > Actinomycetota > Actinomycetes > Mycobacteriales > Mycobacteriaceae > Nocardia > Nocardia mikamii. The sequence continues at coordinate 143,104 of NZ_BDCM01000012.1, read as the reverse complement.
TGTGGCCGGGGGATCGCTGGCCGACCACCTGCATCAGCACATCGTTCCCCGCTGGGGCGGGGACGCCAATTTCATCACCGTCGTCGGCGGGGTGAAGGTGATGCCGCAGTTGCTGCGGGAGACGCGGGCCCTGCTGGCCGGGGCGTGGCACGAGGCGAAGGAAGTCGAGTAGCGTGCTGAGCTTCTTCGGTCGGGAGACGTTCGCCAAGGCGACCGCGCCGCTGGGACGGGCGCTGGTGAGCACCGGGCTCACGCCCGATGCGATGACGCTGATCGGCACCACCGCCTCGATCGTGGCCGCGGTGACGCTGTTCCCGACCGATCACCTGTTCTGGGGAACGATGGTGATCTGGCTCTTCGTCATGTTCGACATGCTCGATGGGGCGATGGCCCGCGCCCGCGGCGGCGGGACGAAATACGGTGCGGTCCTGGATGCCACCTGTGACCGCGTGGCCGACGGCGCCATCTTCGGTGCGCTCGCCTGGTGGTCGGTGTATCACGAGCACAGCAAGCACCTGTTCGTGGCGACGCTGGTGGTCCTGGTGACCTCGCAGGTGATCTCCTATGCCAAGGCGCGGGCGGAGGCGAGCGGGCTGTCGGCCGACGGCGGGATCATCGAACGTCCCGACCGCCTGGTGATCGTGCTGGTTGGCGCCGGTTTCACCGGCATCGGTGGCTATTTCGACATCGAGTGGCTCACCTACGCCGTGTATGTGGCGATGTACATCCTGGCGGTGCTGAGCATCGTCACCGTCTTCCAGCGAGTCCTGGCGGTACGGAATTCGGCCGGTGCCCGCGACGTGATCGCGCCGGTGACCAAGGCCGACTCCGATACGGCGAAATGAAGGTGGTACGGGCGTGACGCAGATGAGGGCGGCGCTGACCGACGGGGCCTATGCGGCCGGGTGGCGACTGGTGCGGGGGCTGCCGGAGCGCACCGCGCGCCGCTGGTTCGACTTCGGTGGTGATTGGGCGGCCCGGCGTGCGAACCGTGCCACCCATCGCGGTCAGGGACCGAATCAGTTGCGCCGCAATCTCGCCCGGGTGCTGGGCGTCGATCCGCTCGACGTGCCGGACGAGGTGATCCACGCCTCGATGCGCTCGTATGCCCGGTACTGGCGCGAGGCGTTCCGGCTGCCGACCCTCGACCATGCGGCACTGGCGGATTCGCCGCTCATGCCGCCACCCGAGGGGTTGGAGCATCTGGACGCCGCGCTCGCCGAGGGACGCGGTGCGATCTTCGTGCTGCCGCATTCGGGGAACTGGGATATGGCCGGCGTGTGGCTGGTGCAGCACTACGGCAGCTTCGCGACGGTGGCCGAACGGCTGCAGCCGGAATCGCTGTTCGAGCGCTTCGTGGCCTATCGCGAAAGCCTCGGGTTCGAGGTATTCGCGCTCACCGGCGGGGAGCAGCCGCCGTTCCGGCAGCTCGCGCAACGGTTGCGCGACAACAAGGTGGTCTGCCTGATGGGCGAGCGCGACCTGACCGGCAAGGGTGTGCCGGTGGAGTTCTTCGGCGAACGCACCTGGATGCCGGCGGGCGCGGCGAAATTGGCCATCGAGACCGGCGCCGCGCTGATGCCGGTGCACGCCTGGTTCACGGTTGACGAGCGGGGCCGTGAGGGGTGGGGGCTGAAAACCGAAGCGCCACTGGATGTTTCGGGCGGTGTCGATGCGGCCACCCAGCGGCTGGCGAACCGGTTCGCCGCCAATATCGCCGAACACCCCGCCGACTGGCATATGTTGCAGCCGCTGTGGGAGCGGGATCTGTCGCCGCAGCGGCTGGAGCGGATCGCCGCAGCGCAGGCCGTGCGCAGCGGTGAGCGGTCCGCCGGAGACGCGGTGTCATGAGAATCGGCATGGTCTGCCCGTACTCGTTCGACGTGCCGGGCGGTGTGCAGTCGCATGTCGTGGAATTGGCGCAGGTGCTGATCGAGCGCGGACACCGGGTGAGCGTGCTGGCGCCGGCCTCCGACGACACCGAACTGCCGGAATTCGTCGTCTCGGCCGGAAAGGCGGTGGCGATTCCGTACAACGGGTCGGTGGCGCGGCTGTCGTTCGGGCCGACCGCCTACACCCGGCTGCGGCGCTGGATCGCCGACAGCGACTTCGAGGTCCTGCACGTCCACGAACCCAACGCCCCGAGTATCTCGATGCTGGCGCTGAAGGTGGCCGAGGGACCCATCGTGGCCACCTTCCACACCTCCACCACCCGCTCGCTGGTGCTGGCGACCTTCCAGGGAGTGCTGCGGCCCTACCACGAGAAGATCAGCGGGCGGATCGCGGTGTCGGAGCTGGCGCGGCGCTGGCAGGTGGAGGCGCTGGGCAGCGACGCGGTCGAGATCCCCAACGGGGTCGACGTGCCGGCGTTCGCGAATGCGCCACTGTTGCAGGGATATCCGCGCGCGGGCGGGACGGTGTTGTTCCTCGGCCGCTACGACGAGCCCCGTAAAGGGATGGCCGTGCTGCTGGGCGCACTGCCGAAACTGGTCGCCCGGCATCCGGACGTGGAGATCCTGATCGTCGGCCGCGGAGACGAGGAACGGCTGCGTCGGGAAGCGGGCGAACACGCCGGACATCTGCGTTTCCTCGGTCAGGTCTCGGATGCGGAGAAGGCGTCGGCGATGCGCAGTGCCGATGTGTACTGCGCGCCGAATCTGGGCGGGGAGAGTTTCGGCATCGTGCTGGTGGAGGCGATGGCCGCCGGAACCGCGGTGGTTGCCAGCGAATTGGACGCCTTCCGCCGGGTGCTGCGCGACGGGACCGCGGGAGTGTTGGTGCCGGTGGGTGAATCCGCGGCGCTGGCCGAGGCGATCGACGGATTGCTCACCGACCGCACCCGCCGCGAGGATCTGGTACGCACCGCGGATCAGGTTGTCGGCGAATACGATTGGCCGGTCGTGGCCGAACAGATTCTGCGGGTGTACGAGACGGTCACCGTCGGCGACGCCCGGGTGAGGACCGCTGGATGATCACCTTCTCCGCGACGACCATCCTGGTCCTCGCGCTGATCGCGGCGGTGATCATCGCCATCGGTGTATGGGCCTACTCCACCGCCAACCGGCTCGACCGGCTGCACGTGCGCAGTGATCAGGCCCGCGACGCCCTGGAGTCCGCCTTGGCGCGGCGCGCGGTGGTGGCTCGTACGGTCGCGATCTCGATGGCCGGGCCGATATCGGAGTCCACGGCGGCGGAGCAGTCCAAACGGCTGATCGCCTTGGCCGATCGCGCCGAACGCGCCGACTGGAGCGATCGGGAAACGGCGGAGAACCAGCTGGCGGCCGCGCTGTCCGCCGTCGACATCACCTCGTTACGGCCCCAGCTGGTGGCCGAACTCGCCGACGCCGAGGCGCGGGTGCTGATCGCGCGCCGCTTCCACAACGACGCCGTGCGCGACACCCTGGCGCTGCGTACCCGCCGCCCGGTCCGGTTGCTGCACCTCGGCGGTACCGCACCGCTGCCGACCTATTTCGAGATCGCGGAACGGGTCACACCGGCCGCGACCACCGGCCTCGAGGTCGACACCGTCCGTACGTCGGCCCGGGTGGTTCTGCTCGACGACGAGGACCGCGTGCTGTTGATGCGTGGCCACGACCCGCAGACGCCCGATTCGCCGTTCTGGTTCACCGTCGGCGGCGGCATCGAACCGGGGGAGACGCTGCGGGCCGCGGCGGTGCGCGAGGTGTGGGAGGAGACGGGACTGGCGCTGGACTCCACGTTGCTGCGCGGCCCGATCTGGCGGCGGGTCGCGGTGTTTCCCTTCAACGGAGAGCTGATCCGCTCCGAGGAACTGTTCTTCGTCGCCCGGGTGCGCTGGTTCGATCCGAAACCCGCCGATCCGACCGTCTGGGAACGCCGCTGCGTGACCGCCTACCGTTGGTGCCTGCCGCCGGATATCGCCGAACTCGACCGGATCGGGGAAACGGTGTACCCGTATCACCTGGACAACCTGCTGGCCGAGGCGCTCACCGCCGCCGGCTCCGATCTCGAGCCGGAGGTCCGGTCCATCCGCTGAGCCGCGGGGATTATTCGCGTCGCCTCACGCCGCAGCGTATCCGGTGAACGCGTCCGCGAGCACGACAACCATCCGGCCGCCCATCGCTTCCACCCTCGAGCGCAATCTGGGATCACCACTGGGCGGCAGCGACATCGACCAGGCGGTCGAACCGTCGCCGGCGTCGATCGCGTGCACGGTGGCGCCGTCCGCGAGAACGAGGTGCCGGCCGTCGGTGAGGCCGTCGCGCACCGTGCTCGCGAACCCCGCGGGCTGCCGCCACAGCTGATGTCCGTCGGCGAGATCGAGGCCGGTGAGCGCCGTCCCGTCGGGCGATCGGACGATCACCGTGTGATCGACTACCCCTTCGACCGCGCCCTGGCGGCCCGCGGACTCGTCGCGGCCGATCTGTGGATTGGTCCACAGCACTCGCCCCGTCGTCCGGTCGTAGGCACTCTCACCGGTGAGGATCGGCGGCGGCGACGTGGTCGCGGTCGGGTACCACTCGAGCAGAAAACTGGGGTTGCCGACCTCGGTGACGAGGTGACCGTTGCGATCGAGAAGGGTGACTCGTCCCGCGCTTCCGCTGCGATCGATCACCTGCGTGGCGATGATCCCGCCGTCGAATACGGCGCCGACGGGTGCGGTGAACAGCGGGTCGCCGGTGCGCAGATCGTAGACACGGACGTTGCGGTCGTGGCCGTCCCGGAAGTAGTCCGGCGCATGGAGTCTCGGCCTGACCGCGTCGCCGGGGACCGGTGTCGGATACGTCCGGCGCCAGCTCGCCTCGATGTCGGCAACGGTTCCCCGGGTGACGACGGCGGTCATCGAGTCGGCGGTGCGACCGGCGACGGACACCACACCGTCGCGCACCGCGACGTCCATCACCTCGAAGTCCGTCGTGTGGTCCGTGGCGATCGCGCCGGTGGCGGCGTCGACGATCAGCACTCGGTGGGTGCCGCGGCAGGTCAGCTGTCCGTCGAAGACGCGCTCGTTACAGCTGAGGAGTTCGCCGGCGTCGATCGACCACCGCACAGTGCCGGCGTCCGGATCGATGCCGTACAGCCGCACCGGCCCGACCGTCCGTGCGGTGTCGCCCGGTCCGCTGGGTACCGCCGTGCCCGCGACGGTCATGGGCCCGGCGTCCATCGGCGAACCGTAGCCGTAGTAGTCGTGCAAGCTGTGCGGCAAGTCCAGCAAGACCGCGCCCGGCTCACCGGTCAGATCGGCGGCGCGCACCGTCCACCGCGGCACCGGAGCGGAGTCGAGCCGAGGCGAAATCCGGAACCGGCCACCAGTGACGGGTCCCTCCGGCGCCTGCTCGGGCGGTCGGTTCCATACGACCGCCGCGACTGTCGCCACCACGGCCACGATCAGCACCGTGATCCAGATCCGGCGCGTGCCGCGACCGGTGAGCCAGTGTGCGGCCGCGTTCATCCGGCGGTCCCCTTCATCCGTCCAGCCGGCTCACGCACCGGCCTTACTGTGCGAAAAAGGCAAGGTATCAGCCTCTTTCGAGGTGGGTGATCGCGACGACGTCCCAGCGCCGGTAAGGCCGTAACTCGAATCCCGCTTCTCGTCGAAGATCTCCAGCGTGGCCGGAGACGCTGTGACCAGGCTGCGGAACGCCCGGAGGCAGATGTTCGCGCGGCCGATCGCACGGTTCGCGAACCGGCCACTCGGTCAGTGGTGGCCCGAGAGTTCCGTGGCGGTCGTCAGCTCCTGGAGGGGAATGGTTGTGTCGGACCAGATTTGGGGAGTGTGGGTCGTTCGCGCGGCGATGAGGTTGCGTGCGATGCGCAGGTCGGCGGGCCGGCCCACGGCCGACGCGGCGACCAGGCGACCCGCTCGCAGGGACAGCGCGATGAACTGGCCGGGGGTGTCGGTGGTGCGGACCACGACGTCGTCCTCGGTGTGCGGTCGCCCTGCGAATTGGATGGTGACCCCGTACTGTGTGGTCCAGCCCCAGGTGACCTCCTCGGCGGGAAGACATTGTCCGAGAACGGATTTCGCCACCGCGATCCCGTGCGACCGGGCGCTGTTCCATTGTTCGGTGCGCCGGTGGACCCCGAATTCCGGATCGTAGACGGCCGCGGCGTCACCGGCGGCGAAGATGTTCGGCGCCGAGGTGGTGTAGGACTCGTCGACGAGGATGCCGTCGCCGACGGCGAGTCCGGCCTGGCGGGCCAATCCGGTGTCCGGTTCCGCGCCGATCGCGACGAGGACCGCCGCGGCGGTCCACCGGCGTCCGTCGACGGCGGTGGCTGTGACATCTCCACCGCCCCCGTCGATCCGGTCCAGCACGATCGCGTCGTGGATGTCGACACCGTTGTCGGCGTGCAGGTTTCGGCAGTGCTCGCCGACCACATCCGGCGCCACCCGATCCAGGGGCGCGTCCGCCGCGTGCACGATCGTCACCGCTGCCCCCAGTCCGCGCGCCGTCGCGGCGGCTTCGCATCCGACCAGACCGCCACCCACCACGAGCAGCGATCCACCGGTCGTCACGGCCGTGCGCAATGCGTCGACATCCGCGGCGGTCCGCAGTGTGTACGCGCCCGATTCGGGGCCGGGCAGTTCGCGTGCGCGGGCGCCCGTGGCGAGCACCAGCGCGTCGTAGCCGAGGGTTTCGCCGGTGCCCAGATGTACGCGGTCGCGGTCGACGTCGATGCCGTCGACCGTGGTCCCCGGGCGTATCTCGACCTCGAGTTCGCGCCACGATTCGGCGGACTCGAGCAGGAGCCGGCGTTCGTTCGCGGTGCCGGCGAGCAACTCCTTCGAGACCATCGGGCGGCGGTAGGGCAGCCGGTCCTCGGCGCCGAGCAGCACGATCTCGCCGGTGTAGCCCTCGGTGCGCAGGGTGCGGGCGGCGGTCGCGCCCGCGATCCCGGTGCCCGCGATGACGATGCGTCCGGTCATGCGCGGCTGACCTCGGCCATCTCGAAATCCGCCTTGGCCGCACCGCAGTCGGGGCAGGACCAATCGTCGGGAATGTCGTCCCAGCGGGTGCCCGGCGCGATGCCGTCCTCGGGCCAGCCGAGGGCCTCGTCGTATTCGAATCCGCATTGCAGGCAACGGAACAGCTTGTAGTCGGTCATGTCAGGGACCTTTCGTCGGGGTCGGGTCGTGGGTCGCGAGATCGGCGTGGAAATCCGGCTTCTCCCGCACGCCGCAGTCGGGGCAGCACCAGTCGTCGGGGATCGCCGACCACGCGGTGCCGGGCGGAAAGCCCTCGCGGGGGGCGCCGTCGGTTTCGTCGTACACGTAATCGCAGACGGGGCAACGGAATCGGGACATCAGGCGACTCCGTACTTCGCGAGGATTCGTGCGCGCTTGCCGGGCTGGACGTTGACGCGGGTGATGTCACCGCCGTAGTGGGCGAGCACCCGCTGGTCCATCACGCGGCGCCACAGCGGCGGGAAATAGGCGACGGTGATCATGCTGGCGTAGCCGCTGGGCAGATTGGGCGCGCCGTCCATACTGCGCAGGGTCTGATAGCGCCGGGTGGGGTTGGCGTGATGGTCGCTGTGGCGCTGCAGGTGGTAGAGGAAGATGTTGGTGACGATGTGGTCGGAGTTCCAGCTGTGCTCCGGTGTGCAGCGTTCGTAGCGCCCGGCGGCCGTGCGCTGCCGCAGCAGACCGTAGTGCTCGAGATAGTTGACCGTCTCCAGCAGCGAGAATCCGTAGACCGCCTGCAGCACCAGGAACGGCAGCACCCCGGGACCGAAGATCGCGGCCAGCGCGCCCCACAACACCACCGACATCAGCCACGCGTTGAGCACGTCGTTGTGAATCGTCCACGGCCGCTTGCCCATTCGCTGCAGCCGAGTCTTCTCGAGGGACCACGACGAGCGCAGGCTGCCCCATACGCTGCGCGGCAGGAAGGTCCAGAACGATTCGCCGAACCGGGAACTGGCCGGATCCTCCGGGGTCGCCACCCGCACGTGGTGGCCGCGGTTGTGCTCGATGTAGAAGTGGCCGTAGAACGTCTGCGCCAGCGTGATCTTCGACAGCCAGCGCTCCGCTTCGTCCTTCTTGTGGCCGAGTTCGTGCGCGGTGTTGATGCCGACACCACCCATGATGCCGATGCTCAGCGCCAGGCCGATCTTGGACACCAGGCTCAGTCCGCCGTCGATGCCCAGCCAGGACAGATCGGCCGCGCTCCACAGATAGCAGGCGAACACCAGGCTGAGCAGCTGGAACGGAATGTAGGCGTAGACGCAGTAGCGGTAGTAGCGGTCGTTCTCGAGCTGTTCCATCACCTCGTCGGGCGGATTCTGCCCGTCGGGCCCGAAGAATCGGTCGAGGATCGGCAGCAGGACGTACACCAGCAGCGGCCCGATCCACCACCACACCGGCGCCGCGTGGTGCCAGCCCAGTGCGTTGAACAGCCACACCAGGCCGGTGGCGAGCAGGACCGCGGTCGGCGGGACGAGGCCGAACAGCCAGAGAGGGCGCTTGCGGTCGCGCCACCGCGGCGGCGCGGGCCGGGCCGGATCGCCGATTCGGGATGTGGTCACCAAATTCTCCTCACGAACGGTGCGCGGACTGCGCGACGGAACGGGTCCGGCCGACGGCGTGCGCGGACGGGTCGAGGGCCGGAGCGGCAGCCCGCCCACCTCGACGTATTTACACTTTCTGAAGAAGTGTTCTCATTGAATACAGATGCACATCAATTGTCAATAGTCGAACAGTATCGCGAACCGTGTACGATCAAGGGCGTGGCTACCGCGCCGAACTTCCAATCCGATATGCGCCGACTTCTGCGCGAGCGCGTCATCGAGACCGCTCGCGGCCTGGTCTGTACCGAGGGCTGGGGTGCGGTGAACATGTCGCGGGTGGCCAAGGAGGTCGGCGTCAGCCGGCCGGTGCTGTACAAGGAGATCGGCACCAAACAGGACCTCGCCGATGTGGTGATCACGAACGAGGTGGACGTCTTCCTGGTCGGGATCGCCGAACAGCTGGCGGCCCACCCGGACGATGTGATCGCCGGTCTGATCGCGGCCGTGGAGTTCACCCTGCGCAGCGGCGCGGACAATATGCTGCTGAAGGCGGTGCTCGCGGGCCGTTCCGCGCCGGATACCGCGCTGCTGCCGGCGCTGATGACCGAGCCGGAACCGGTGCTCGGCCGGGCGATCGAGGCGGTCACCGCGACGGTGCGCGCGCAATACGATCTGGCTTCGGTGGGTGAGAAGGAGCTCGCGCCGATCGCCGAAACCGTTGTGCGCCTTGCCCTCAGTCATCTGTTCCAGCCGACCGGACCGGTCGAACGGGCGCTGGAGCAGATCCGGGTGGTGGCCGTCGGGTTGTTCGAACCGCTGCTGTCCGAGGTGTGACGGCGGGACACGTTGGCGGTCAACGCAATTCGTCGGAAATCCGCATATCTCGCCGATACCCGGCCGTTGCCGGTGTGTGACAGGTCACCATCGGTTAGGGTCGAAACCGGTTTGCCGCACACCGAATCCGGCGAACCGGTGTGTGGAGGTGAGGTACCGAATGCATATGTCCTATCTGCTGTACGACTTCCTGCTGCCGTATATCGGCGAGCAGGCCGCGACGTACTGGGCGCAGCTGTTCGTCGTCGACCCGATCTGACGAACAGGTGGCGCCGGCCTGCGGTTTCGCACCGTCCGGCGCCACGGGTACCCGCATCCGGCGCGCCCGTAGCGACGCCGTAGCGGCCGCCCGGCCCGGGGCGCGACCCCGGCTGCGGGCGTCGGACCAGTCCAGTGCTCTCGGACTGGCTATCTAGTGGCCTGATCGGGGCGCCTAGAATCGTGGAGGTTCGCATCGCAGCGATGCCTCCTCGAACGAATCCCCGATAATCAGGAGTTTGCCCGTGACAACGCCCGACACCACCTCGACGACCGGCACCGCCCGCGTGAAGCGCGGCATGGCCGAGATGCTCAAGGGCGGGGTGATCATGGACGTCGTCACCGCCGATCAGGCCAAGATCGCCGAGGATGCCGGCGCGGTCGCGGTGATGGCGCTCGAGCGGGTTCCCGCCGACATCCGCGCCCAGGGCGGCGTCGCACGGATGAGCGACCCGGACCTGATCGACGGCATCGTCAACGCGGTGTCCATCCCGGTGATGGCCAAGGCGCGCATCGGTCACTTCGTCGAGGCGCAGATCCTGCAGAGCCTCGGTGTCGACTACATCGACGAGTCGGAGGTGCTGACCCCCGCCGACTACGCCAACCACATCGACAAGTGGCAGTTCACCGTGCCGTTCGTGTGCGGCGCCACCAACCTGGGCGAGGCGCTGCGCCGCATCACCGAGGGCGCGGCGATGATCCGCTCCAAGGGCGAGGCCGGCACCGGCGACGTGTCCAACGCGACCACCCACATGCGCAAGATCCGCGGCGAGATCCGGCACCTGCAGTCGCTGCCCGAGGACGAGCTGTTCGTGGCCGCCAAGGAGCTGCAGGCGCCCTACGAACTGGTTCGCGAGATCGCCGAGACCGGCAAGCTGCCGGTGGTGCTGTTCACCGCCGGCGGTATCGCCACGCCCGCCGATGCCGCGATGATGATGCAGCTGGGCGCCGAGGGTGTCTTCGTCGGCTCCGGCATCTTCAAATCCGGCAACCCGGCCGAGCGTGCCGCCGCCATCGTGAAGGCCACCACCTTCTACGACGACCCCGATGTGCTCGCGAAGGTGTCGCGCGGCCTGGGTGAGGCCATGGTCGGCATCAATGTCGAGGAGATTCCGGAACCGCACCGCCTCGCCGAGCGCGGCTGGTAATCGGTTCGGACACCGATTCCGAGACAACGCCTTCGCCGGGACGTCCTGCACAGGACGGCCCGGCGTCGTCGCTCCCGGGGCGTGACACGCCGGCGACTCACATGCCCGGCGTGACCGGCTCGGCCCGTCCCGCGAACTTCGCCATCGCCGACGGTGTCACCGGTGTGAAGAAGTTGACCAGGTTGCCGTCGGGGTCGCGGACCAGCAGCGAGCGGTTGCCCCAGGGCATCGTGGCCGGCTCGGCGACCACCTCGGTGCCGGCGCCGGACAGCTCTCGATGCACGCGGTCCACGTCGTCGACGAGGAATTCGGTGATCACGCTGTGGTTGTCCGACGGTCGGGCGGAGTCCGGTGCGAACAGGGCGACGGTCCGGGTACTCGCGAGCGCGAGGGTGGCGACGCCGGTCTCGAGTTCGGCGAAATCCTCGGTCGCCCACCGAGCGCGCAATCCGGTGGCGCGCTCGTAGAACTCGACCAGACGCGCGACGTCCGCGGTGATGATGCGGATCGAGACGAAATTCATGGGCTGCTCCTTGCCGTTCGAGGGTGTCTTCCGCAGCGTAGGAGCAATAGGGGACAGAATCGGTCCAGTATTCGCACTAGGGTCGAGATCATGGCTCGACCGACCGGACGCGTGCTGACTCTACTCGAATTGCTGCAGTCCGGCGGCACCCGGACCGTGGCCGAACTCGCCGACCGGCTCGGTGTCGAGGGACGCACCGTGCGCCGATACGTGGACCACCTGATCGATCTCGATATTCCGGTGGAGTCGGTGCGTGGTCGCTACGGCGGCTATCGGCTCGCCCCCGGATACCGCCTGCCGCCGATGATGTTCGACGACGACGAGGCGTTGGCGGTACTGCTCGGACTTCTGGCCGGCCGCCGAATCGGCTGGGCGGCAACGGGTGCGACGGCGAGCGAGACCGCCGCCGCGAAGATCCGCAGGGTACTTCCCCAGCCTGTGCGCCGACGGCTCGACGTGTTGCTGGAATCGCTCGCATTCACCGATGCGCCGACCGAATTCGCTTCCGCGGATGCCGCGGTGCTGTTGACGATCGCCGACGCGATACGCCACCACCGGCCGGTCACCCTCCGGTATACCGATCGCCACGGCCGCGCGAGCGAACGCGCGCTGCACGCATACGGGCTCGTCGCTCACTCCGGCCGGTGGTACGTCACCGGCGCGGATCCCGGCCTCGGCGGGGACCGCACCTTCCGCCTGGATCGCATCACCGCCGTTCGAACCCTGCCGGGGTCGTTCGACCCGCCCGGCGATATCGATCCGGTGCGGCGGGTGGTGTCCGGATTCGCCACCGCCGACTATCGGCACGACGTGCGGCTGCGCATCTTCGGTACCGTCGAGCAGATCCGCGCCCACCTGCCCGCGACGGTGGCGACTCTCGGTGCGGCGGACGACGCGGCGGACTCCGACGCCGAGCGCTGGTGGGATGTCGGTATCCGGGCGGAGCGGCTCGACTGGCTGCCGCCGGTTCTCGCCGCACTCGATCGCCCGTTCGAGGTGCGGCATCCGGGGGAGTTGCGTGAACTGATCCGGGAGCTCGCCGCTCGCCTCGCGGAATCGGCCCGCCGCGGCGTCGTGCCGGCCGGCGACTGAGGAACCGGCCCGGGCGTCGGAGGCCGAGCCAGGTGCCCGAGGTGTCACCGGCTCGTGCCGGATGCGCGGCACCCTCGATTCGTTGGCTGCGCCGCATCGAGCATCGCGGTGACCGGCACCCGACAGCACATCCCCAGGGCGTGGGTGCTCAGTGCTCGCCCGGCCGGTGTGGCACCCAGTGCGATGCGGGCGCTCGCCGAATGGCTTGTGGGGTACTGTTTTCCGGATGTCGTCGGCTGCTGAAGCGATGGGGCCCGATGCGAAGACAGCGAAGGGTGCACAACGGATGGTTGTCGGCAGAGGTGCGAGAACGGATCTCGACCTGGCAGCCGTGCGCGCCTTCGTTGCCGCGGCCGAGGAACGGCAGTTCAGTCTCGCCGCCGTGGTTCTCGGCATCAGCCAGCAGGCGGTGTCGAAGCGGATCGCGAAACTCGAGAGCCGGCTCGGCGTGGCGCTGTTCGACCGCGTACCCGCGGGAATCGTGCCGACCTCCGCCGGTGCGCGGCTGCTGCCCCATGCGCGCGCACTGCTGGCGGTGGCCGAGACCGCGGTGGCGGCGGTCGGTGAGATGCCGCGCCCGCTGCGCGTCGCGGTGCAGGGCGAGCGGCAGGGCGCGACCGAGCAGATGCGGTTCTACCTCGATCGCAATCCGGGCGCTGATACCGAGATCGTGATCTCGAACGTCTTCGTGACCTCGCGGGACATGGTGGTGCACGGCCGCGCCGACGCGGCGTTCGCCCGGCCCTCGGGTGGCCCCCGCCCGTTGCCGGCCGATATCGCGGCAGTGCCCGCGTACGTGGATCCGGCGCATCTGCTCGTCGGCCGAGATCATCCCCTCGCCGGGCGGTCGGCGGTGCCGCTCGCCGAACTGGGGACGTACACGGTGTGGATTCCGGGCGCGGGGGTGGCGTCGGAGTGGGCCGACTTCTATCACGAGCTGAGCGAATTCTGTGGTGTCACAGTCGATACCACGCCTCGCGACCGCACCCGGTTCCCCGGGCCCGACGGTATCGAAGCGATGCTCGCCCGCATCGCGGCCTCCGACACCCTGGCCAGCGTCAGCAGCGACCACTTCCGCAATCCGTGGCACCCGCACATCCGGCGGGTGCCGATCGTCGACCCGACACCGGCCTATCCGCACGCGTTGCTGTGGTCGACGGCCAACACCCATCCGGGATTGCCCCATCTGATCGAGCATTTCCGCACGACCTACAACCGCGACATCGCCGCCGGGTGCTGGCTCCCCGTCGCCGACCGCGCACGTTTCGCGGGCTGAATGCCGCGAATGCGGTTGCGCCCCCGCGCATCCGAGGCGCCGCGGATCAGGCGCCGATCCGTAGTGCCGGGCGGTCCGGATGATCCCAGCGAACATCGAAGGTGGGCACGTCGGCGTGCTCGCGGTCGTGACGCAGCAGAGCGGGCACGGTCCACCGGTCCGCGGGATCGGTCCGCCGCAGCAGTGCCGCCTCCGACATCTGCAGCCGCACGGTGACATCGAAATCCATACCCCGGCCGAGCAACATCGGACCCGCGATCACCAGTACGAGGCCCGGTTCGGCCGTCTGCATGCGCGCCCGGGCGGATCGGTCCTCGGCTTCGTCCCACAGCGCGGGCAGCCACCGCCCGCGCCGGCGCACCGCTTCCAGCACTTCGCGATCGAGCGCGGCGTAGTCGAACCAGGCCGTGCGATAGGTCATCTCGTCGCGCCCGTACTCGAGCCGCAACGATGCCGGGCGAACGAAGTCGTGCAACCACACCCGCGCGGCCGCCCGCCCGCGCCCGCGGATTCGTTCGACGATCCGATCAGCCGGTTCCCGTGGTTCGGCGCTGTCGGCCCCGTCGACGGCCACCACGACCGGCCCCGGCAGCGCGAGGGCGGCCGCGGCGACCCGCTCGACCAGCCCGTCCGCGGCGATCGGTTCGTATGCGGGCATCCGCCTATCATGCCCGCCACGGCGCGGATCGCGGAGAGTCGCCCGCCGCGCGCGTTTGCCATCGCATAGCCTGAGCGGGTCGATTCCGGACACGGCGGCACCGGCGAGGCGATCGAACACCTTCGCGGAGCCCCGGCGGCACCGGTGATCGACGGGTTGTCGCGAGGTCGAGGAGGTCGGAGTCGGTGGCGGTGCTGGTCCCGCGTGAACGTCCGAAGCGGTGGTCGCTCGACGACATCGTCGTCACCGATCCGCCGATCATCCGCCGGGCGATCGGCGCGGCGAGTATCGGCAACATCACCGAGTGGTACGACTTCGGCGTCTACGCGTATTTCGAGCCCACCATCAAGGACGTGTTCTTTTCCCATCTCGGGGACACCGCGGGCACGATCGCCACGTTCGGCCTCTTCGCGGTGGCGTTCCTCGTGCGCCCCTTCGGCGGCATGTTCTTCGGGCCGCTGGCCGACCGCATCGGCCGCAACAAGGTGCTCGCCACCACGATGATCCTCATGGCGGCCGGCACGTTCGCCATCGGCTGTATCCCGGATCAGAACACGATCGGGATCTGGGCGCCGATGTTGTTGCTGTGCGCACGGTTGCTGCAGGGTTTCTCGACCGGCGGCGAATATGGCAACGCCATGACCTTCATCGCCGAGTACGCACCCGACCGGCGGCGCGGATTCCTCGGCAGCTGGCTGGAATTCGGCACTTTCACCGGATATCTGCTGGGCGCCCTGGTCGTCACGCTCGCCGACGCCACCCTCACCGACGACCAGCTGCTGTCGTGGGGCTGGCGGCTGCCGTTCTTCGTCGCCCTGCCGCTCGGCGCGGTCGGCGTCTATCTGCGCATGCGGCTGGCCGACACTCCGGCCTTCGCCGCTCTGGAGAAGGAATCCGAGGAGCGGGAGAAGGCGAACAAGACCGGCGACGAGGCCAAGATCCTGGCCCGGCTGTGGCCGTACGTGCTGGTCTGCATGGGTCTGGTCGTCGTCTGGAACGTCACCAACTACATGCTGACCTCCTACATGCCGACCTACGTCACCTCGACCGTGCCCGACAGCACCGGCGGCGGTCTGTCCTCCTCGGCGTCGCAGTGGCTGCAGATCGCGGTGATGGCCATCGCGCTGCTGACCATCCCGGTGCTCGGCCTCGTCTCGGACCGGGTCGGCCGCAAACCGATCATCTGGGCCGGCGTCATCGCCTTGGTGGTACTGGCGTTTCCGATGATCCTGCTGGTACGCACCGACAACGCGTTCGCCGTATTCCTGGGCCTGCTCATGATGGGCCTGACCCTCATCTGCTTCAGCGCGACCATGCCGTCCACCCTGCCGTCGCTGTTTCCGACGAAGGTGCGCGGCGCGGGGCTGTCGGTGTCGTTCAACGTGGCGGTCTCACTGTTCGCCGGCACCACGTCGGTGGTGGTCGGCGCGCTCGTCGGCGCGACCGGTGATCTGAACTGGCCGGCGTACTACCTGATCGTCGCCGGGCTGGTGGGTGGGGTCTCGGTGTATTTCCTGCAGGAGCCCAACGGCAGGCACATGTGGGGGTCGGCGCCGGCCGCGCGGTCCGAGGAAGAGGCGCGGGAACTGATCGGCTCGCAGGGCGAACCGGCGTCGTGAGCGCCGTCACGGCGGAGAGTCGCTCGCCGGAGCGGGTTCGCCATCGCTTAGCCTGAGCGGGGCACATGGCGGAAGGACGGTACATGGCGACGATCGAAGAGGCGCTGGAGATCGAGCGGCTCGAGCGGGACATCTTCCGCGGCGCGATCACCAAGTCCCAGCTGGCGCGCACATTCGGCGGCCAGGTTGCCGGGCAGGCGCTGGTCTCGGCGGTGCGCACCGTGGAACCGCGCTTCGAGGTGCATTCGCTGCACGGATACTTCCTGCGCCCCGGCAATCCCGCCGAGCAGACCGTGTACCTGGTGGAACGCATCCGCGACGGCCGCTCGTTCTGCACCCGCCGGGTCACCGGCGTGCAGGACGGTGAGGCGATCTTCACCATGTCGGCCTCCTTCCATGTCGGCGACGAGGGGCCCGAACATCAGGACCGGATGCCGGAAGTTCCACTGCCGCAAGATATTCCGGACGAACGCGCGTCGATGAGCCCGGAGCGGCTGTGGCTGATGCGGGAATGGGAGCACTGGGACATCCGGCTGGTGCCACAGGACGCGGTCGTCCGCCGCGACGGCCTGGCCTCCCAGCAGCAGGTCTGGTTCCGCTACCGCCACCCGCTGCCCGACGACCCGCTGTTCCACGTCTGCACCCTCGCCTACATGAGCGATATGACCCTGCTCGGTTCGTCGAAGGTCACCCACCGCGACGAACCGACCCAGGACGCGTCGCTGGACCACGCGATGTGGTTCCTGCGGCCCTTCCGCGCCGACGAATGGCTGCTCTACGACCAGAATTCCCCGTCCGCCGGTTACGGCCGCGCCCTCACCAGCGGGCGGATCTTCAACCAGCGCGGACAATTCGTCGCGCAGGTCGTGCAGGAAGGGCTCATCCGCAAACTGCGCCGGTAGGTGAGCGGCGCCACAACCACGACGGCCGCGGGCCACGACCGCGCCACGCGACTCGTATGCTCGTGCCGTGAAACCGACCATTGGCGTGCTGGCACTGCAGGGTGACGTGCGTGAGCACTTCCACGCGCTGGCCGCGTGCGATGCCGAACCGGTGAGTGTGCGACGGGAATCGGAACTGGAGTCCGTCGACGCGCTCGTGCTGCCGGGCGGCGAATCCACCGCGATCAGCAAACTGCTCGAGGTGTTCGGGTTGCTGGAACCATTGCGGGCACGGCTGCGCGAGGGCATGCCCGCGTTCGGTTCCTGTGCGGGGATGATCCTGCTGGCCTCGGAGGTGCTCGACACCCGTCCCGACGCCCAGTCGCTGTCGGGTATCGATATGACGGTGCGGCGCAACGCCTTCGGACGTCAGGTCGATTCGTTCGAGACCGATCTCGACTTCACCGGCCTCGACGATCCGATCCGCGCGGTGTTCATCCGGGCGCCCTGGGTGGAACGCGCCGGCGCCGGTGTCGAGGTGCTGGCCCGTGTCCCGCACCGGCCGCGGCCGGGCACCGTGGTCGCCGAGGGCCCGTCGGTGGGCGACCCGCAGGATGCGGCGGGCCGGATCGTCGCGGTCCGGCAGGGCGCGGTCATCGCGACCTCCTTCCATCCCGAAGTGACCGGAGATCTGCGCGTGCACCGCCTGTTCGTCGACTCGGTCCGGGCCGCGGTGGGCGCCGGTACCTGATCGTCGCCCGCGCACCCCGGCCGGGCGGTGGCGGACCGGGCAGTAGACTGCACAGCGATCGCCGGAACGCAGATCGCGAATCTGCCCGGGCCTCGAGCACACCGACCTGAAGGAAGTAGGGAATGAGCGGCCACTCCAAATGGGCCACCACCAAGCACAAGAAGGCCGTGATCGATGCCAAGCGCGGCAAGATGTTCGCGAAACTCATCAAGAACATCGAGGTCGCGGCGCGCACCGGCGGTGGTGATCCTGGCGGAAACCCGACTCTCTACGACGCCATCCAGAAGGCGAAGAAGTCGTCGGTTCCCAACGACAACATCGAACGCGCCCGCAAGCGCGGTGGTGGTGAAGAGGCCGGCGGCGCCGACTGGCAGACCATCATGTACGAGGGCTACGGGCCCAATGGTGTTGCGGTGCTGATCGAATGCCTCACCGACAACCGCAATCGCGCCGCCGGTGAGGTGCGCGTGGCCATGACCCGCAACGGCGGCAATATGGCCGACCCCGGTTCGGTCGCCTACCTGTTCCACCGCAAGGGTGTCGTCACGCTGGAGAAGAACGGGCTCAGCGAGGACGACGTGCTGACCGCGGTGCTCGACGCCGGCGCCGAGGAGGTCAACGACCTCGGTGATTCGTTCGAGATCATCAGCGATCCCAGCGACCTGATCGCCGTGCGCACGGCGCTGCAGGAGGCCGGAATCGATTACGACTCCGCCGAATCCGGCTTCCAGCCCTCGGTGTCGGTCGCGGTCGACGCCGACGGCGCCCGCAAGGTGTTCAAACTCGTCGACGCGCTCGAGGACAGCGACGACGTGCAGAACGTGTACACCAACGTCGACGTCTCCGACGAGGTCCTCGCCGAACTCGACGACTGATCCGTCCCGCCGCGGGCCGCTGCCGGATGCTCCGGCGGCGGCCTGCGGTGTATGTCAGGTGTGCACGGGCAGCCCGAGCCGCGCCGACACCCAGGGCAGCGACGAGGTGAACGCGGCCGCCGCGAACTGCCAGGTGTGCCCGCCCTGAGTGGTGTGGATGGTGCACTCGATGCCCACCGCGCGGCCCTGACCACACAGTTTCTCGGCGGCGCCCACCTCGCCGGTATCCATGACACCGTCCTGGCCGCCCACGCCGATGCGGCTCTCGTCGACCTGCGGCATGTGGAAGTGGCCGCCGCCGGGGCCCTTACCGGTGTGGTCCTGGCGATGCGGCGGTGTCAGATCGTCGAACAACCCGGCGACATCGGTGTAGGGTCCGTGCTTCGCCATCACCGTCAGCGGGTCGAAGCGGTCGTAGGCGGCCCCATCGCCGCCGTAGAGCCGCGCGATCGTCTGCTCCTTGGTGCCGGCGGTCGGGCCGAGGTCGCCGGCGATATCGACGAAGGTGTGGAACAGCTCCGGATGCATCACGGTCAGATCGGTGGCGCAGGTGCCGCCCATCGACCAGCCGATCACCGCCCATTTCGCCGGATCGGCGGGGACACCGAAATGCGAGTCCACGTACGGCACGACATCGTTCGTGAGATGGTCGGCGGCGGCGCCGCGCGGGCCGTCGACGCATTCGGTGTCGTTGTTGAAGCTGCCCGAGGAGTCGACGAAGACCAGGACCGGGGCGCTGCCGTTGTTCGCGGCGGTGAACGCGTCGATGGCGGGCATGATCTGGCCGCTGCGTAACCAGTCGGCGGGTGTGTTGAATTCGCCGCCGATCATCATCACGGCCGGCAGGGCCGGCGGGGTGGAACCGGAGAACCAGGCCGGCGGCAGGTAGACATATTCGGTGCGGTGCTTGAATCCGCTGGCGGCGTCGCCGGTGTCGATCGGCACCACCACGCCGTGGGTGGGGTGGGTGTCGCGCATCGCGGCGAGTTCGTCCTGATCGGTCTGGTAGGGCAGTGGCCCGGCCGACAATGCACTCCACGCCGACTGCACGCTGGGGTAGTAGCCCACCCACTGGTTGAGCACCACCGCCGAGCTGGCGATCGCGAACGGTACCGCGATGATCGCGGCGCTACGGTGCCACCAGCGCGCACCCGGCCAGCCGACGACCACCAGGGCCATCGCGGCGACGGCCGCGCCCACGCAGATCCACAGCCGCACCGGAGCGGGATCGGAGGCCAGGCCCTCGTTGTTCATCACGGTGCGGGCGGCGAAGGCGGCCACCACACCGAGGGCCAGACAGATCGGGACCCGGATCAGCCACCACCGCCGGCCCCAGCGCGCGATGGCGATCACGAGCAGGACGGCGGCGACGATCTCGACGGTCAGTGGCAGCCAGCCGTGCAGCAGCGAGATGCCGTGATGAAAACCGTTGTAGGGGTTCAGTTTCGCCGAGGGGAGCTGCGGTGGCGGGGGTGGCGCCACCGCGGTGGCGGCAACCGGCGCGGGCGCGGCGGGGGCGGTCGGCGCGGGCGTCGGCACATCCATGGGCGCTGGGAACACGGCGCAATTGTCGGTGGCGTTCCTCGAGAAATCCTGTGAACTCGCTCGGAGTCCGGTAGGGCCGGGAGGTGGCGTAGTCCGCCGCCGTGTGCCCGGCGCGGGCACAATGGGGCATATGGCCGAGATCGTGCTGGTGCGCGGGGATATCACCGAACAGGACGTGGATGCCGTGGTCAATGCCGCCAACTCCCGGTTGCTGGGTGGCGGCGGTGTCGACGGTGCGATCCACCGCAGAGGCGGACCCGACATCCTGGCCGCTTGCAAGCAGTTGCGGGCGACGACCTATCCGGACGGCCTGCCCACCGGCGCGGCCGTGGCGACGACGGCCGGCAACCTGCCCGCCCGCTGGGTGATCCACACCGTCGGCCCGGTCTGGGCGGCGACACACGACCGATCCGGCCTGCTCGCCTCCTGCTATCGCGAATCCCTGCGTGTCGCAGACGAATTGGGCGCGCGCACGATCGCCTTCCCCGCGATTTCCACCGGTGTCTACGGCTGGCCCCTCGACGACGGCGCCCGGATCGCCCTCGACACCGTCCGGGCCGCCCGCACCGGCGCCGCCGAGATCCGTTTCGTCCTGTTCGACGCGACCGCGCATCGGATCTTCGAATCCGCGCTGGCCGCACCGGAATAGGCGGGCTCGCCACCCCGCGGTACGCGCGCTCGCCGCGCTCGGGCTCCGTGTCGGTGGCCGCCGCCGCGGGAGCTCTCGGTTAGACTTCGAACAATTGTTCGCGACTCGACAGGGGTGCATTTCGTGCGGGTGATGGGTGTCGACCCCGGGCTCACCCGGTGCGGCCTGAGCATCGTCGAGGGCGGGCTGGGACGTCAGGTCACCGCGCTCGACGTCGACGTGGTACGCACACCGGCCGATATGGACCTCGCGCAGCGGCTGCTCGGCGTCGCCGACGCCGCCGAGCAGTGGATGGACACTCATCGGCCCGAGGCGGTCGCGATCGAGCGGGTCTTCTCCCAGCACAACGTGCGCACCGCGATGGGCACCGCGCAGGCCGGTGGGGTGATCGCGCTGGCGGCGGCGCGTCGCGGCATCCCGGTCGCCTTCCACACCCCGAGTCAGGTCAAGGCCGCGGTGACCGGCAACGGCTCCGCGGACAAGGCTCAGGTGACCGCCATGGTGACCCGCATCCTAGGCTTGCAGACGGCGCCGAAACCGGCCGATGCGGCCGATGCCCTGGCGCTGGCGATCTGCCACTGCTGGCGGGCGCCGATGCTGGAGCGGATGGCGAAGGCGGAGGCCCAGGCCGAACAGGCGCGACGCAGATACGCCGAAAGGCTTGCCCAGCAACGAAAGGCGGTGACCAGGTGATCGCGTCGGTGCGCGGTGAGGTGCTGGAGATCGGTCTCGACCACGCGGTGCTGGAAGCCGCGGGCGTCGGTTACCGGCTCAACGCCACACCCTCCACGCTGGCCGGTCTCACCCGCGGCGACGAGGCCCGCCTCTACACCGCGATGATCGTGCGCGAGGATTCGATGACGCTGTACGGCTTCGCCGACACCGAGGCGCGCGATCTGTTCGGGCTGCTGCAGACCGTTTCCGGTGTCGGTCCCCGGCTGGCGATGGCGGTGCTGGCGGTGCTCGAGCCCGAGGCGCTGCGAAAAGCGTTGGCGGAGAGCAATGTCGCGGCCCTGACGCGGGTACCGGGTATCGGTAAGCGCGGTGCCGAGCGCATGGTGGTCGAATTGCGTGACAAGGTGAATCTGGTTCCCGTGCAGTCCGCACCGCCGGGCGCGGCGCCGGCCCCGGCCGTCACCCCCGTGCGTGATCAGGTCGTGGAGGCGCTGACCGGTCTCGGCTTCCCGGTGAAGCAGGCCGAACCGGCCGTCGACGGCGTCCTCGCCGAACAACCCGAGCTGGGGACCTCGCAGGCGCTGCGGGCCGCGCTCGCGATCCTCGGCCGGAACCGGTGAGGCCGATGCGCGACGACGAATTCCCCTCCGGCACCGACGATGTCGACACCGGCGCGGACGGCGACGAATCCGCGGTCACCGCGAACTATCTGACATCCGACGGTGACATCGAGGCCGGACTGCGCCCCAAATCCCTGGACGACTTCATCGGCCAACCCCGGGTGCGCGAACAACTGGCCCTGGTGCTGCGCGGTGCGACCCAGCGTGGCGGCACCCCCGACCACGTTCTGCTGTCCGGCCCGCCCGGACTGGGCAAGACCAGTATGGCGATGATCATCGCCGGCGAGCTCGGTACCGCGCTGCGCATCACGTCCGGACCGGCCCTGGAACGCGCCGGTGACCTGGCCGCGATGCTCAGCAATCTGGTCGAGGGCGATGTGCTGTTCATCGACGAGATCCATCGCATGGCCCGCCCGGCCGAGGAGATGTTGTATCTGGCGATGGAGGATTTCCGGGTCGACGTCGTGGTCGGCAAGGGGCCGGGAGCGACCTCGATTCCGCTGGAGATCGCGCCGTTCACCCTGGTCGGTGCCACTACGCGCTCGGGCGCGCTGACCGGCCCGCTGCGTGACCGCTTCGGTTTCACCGGCCATATGGACTTCTACGAACCGGAGGAACTGCAGCGCATCCTGCAGCGCTCGGCGGCGATCCTCGGCGTGCGCATCGAATCCGACGCGGCGGCCGAGATCGCCGGCCGCTCCCGGGGCACGCCCCGCATCGCCAACCGGCTGTTGCGCCGCGTGCGCGACTACGCCGAAGTGCGGGCCGACGGCCTGGTCACCCGGGACATCGCCAAGGCCGCGCTGGCGGTCTACGACGTGGATTCGCTGGGATTGGACCGGCTCGACCGCGCGGTCCTCGGTGCGCTGGTCCGCGGCTTCGGCGGCGGGCCGGTCGGGGTGTCGACGCTGGCGGTGGCCGTGGGGGAGGAGGCCGCCACCGTCGAGGAGGTGTGCGAGCCGTTCCTGGTCCGCGCCGGGATGGTGGCACGCACCCCGCGCGGGCGGGTCGCCACCGCCGCCGCCTGGGAACATCTGGGTCTGGTGCCGCCACCGGATCTGGTCTTCGGATCCATCGAGGTCCGGGGCCGCGAAGCCCAGCCCACGCTCGACCTGTTCGACTGATCCGGTCCGGCTCGGCCGGGGGCCGCGCTAACTCACCAGCGCCGCGACCGCGTCCACGAAGGCATCGACCTCGCCCGGGTGATAGGCCCGGACTCCCGCCCCGGCCGTGCCGAATTCGGGTCTGATCGCCGCGACGTCCCATCCCGTGGCGGTCTGTGCCAGCAACGCCGCCACACGCTCCCGGAACGCGTCGACCTCGTCGGCGACATATCCGCGCCGTCCCAGCGGCGGGGCCGAAAACCGCAGCCGGGAGACGTATTCCGGCGAGGGTGGCCACGCCACCTGCGGCCGGGCCGGTCCGTAGCGCGCGAATTCCAGTTCCACACAGGCGCGATCGAGAAATGCGTCCACCTCGTCGCGGTCGTAATCGCGGCGGCCGGGTGCGGCCAGGCCGAATTCGTGCCCGCGAATGGCGGCCGCACTCAGCGCGGCCCGGCCCGCGAAGGCATCGGCGAGGGCGGCGCAGAACGCGTCGACCTCGGCGGGGTCGTAGCCGCGGTGCCCGATCGGGGCCCGTCCGAATCGGATCCCTCGCACATACTCCGGCGTCACCCGCACATTGTTACTACACCGCTCACCCGGCGCGCACCCCGTCGATCAACAGTCGCGGAATCGCCTGGGCAAGTCCCGCGGTCGACTCCGGATCGGGATCGCGCAGTCCGTGCACGATGGCCGCAAGCAACATGCCGGTCACCGCCTTGGCCGTATTGGCGGCGTCGAGATCGGCCCGCAGATAGCCGAGCTCCACCCCGTGTTCGAGATATCCGGCGGTCAGCGCGTCGGCGGTGTCGAGCAGGCCGTAGAGCCGCATCGTCAACTCCGGATCGATACCGGTGGCCTGGAACAGCAGCAACTGCGCGACCCGCCGGTCCTCGAGGAAGATCCGATGCAGTGCCACCCCGATCCGGTCCAGCTGATGCCGGTAATCATCCAGCGAGGTCGCCGCGTCGGGCGCGTTCTCGGTTCCGAGCGCCTCGATGATCCGCGCGGCCAGATCGTCGATCACGTGGTCGATGATGTCGCGCTTGTTCTCGAAGTAGCGATAGAACGTCCCGTGCCCGATTCCCAGGGCCGTGGCGATATCGGCGATTCCGGTGGCGTGATAGCCCTTGTCGGCGAAGCAGGCGAAGGCGGTGTCGATGATCTGTTGCCGCAGTTCGGCCTTGCGTCGCTGCAGATGTGTGGATGGCTTCGGCACGGAGCCGATGATACGGTGTTCCGCAACGGAATGATGTGTCATTCCGTATCGGATACGTCAGGTAACAGGGAGGTTCGGCGTGGCACCTCAATACGACGCCGTGGTGGTCGGTGCGGGATTCGGCGGTATGGGGGCCGGGATTCAGCTGGACCGTCTCGGTCTGAAGAATTTCGTGATCCTCGAACGGGAGGACGGTCTGGGCGGCACCTGGCACGTCAACCACTATCCGGGCCTCGCGGTCGACATCGCCTCGGTGACCTACTCCTATTCGTTCGCACCGAATCCGCACTGGTCGCGATTGTTCGCTCCCGGCGCCGAACTCAAGAAGTACGCCGAGCACATCGCCGACACCTACGATCTGCGCCGCCGGATGCGGTTCAACCAGGTCGTCGGCGGCGCCCGCTGGGATGGCGAACACGCGCACTGGGTGGTCTCGGTCGAGGGCGGCCAGACGCTCACCGCTCGGTATCTGCTCACCGCGACCGGCTTCCTGTCCCAGCCCTACACCCCGCCGTTCCCGGGTATCGACAGCTTCGCGGGCAAGATCATCCACACCACCGCCTGGGAAGACGACTTCGACCTGACCGGCCGCCGCGCCGCGGTCATCGGCACCGGCGCCACCGCCGTGCAGCTCGTACCGGAGGCGGCGAAGAAGGTCACGGAACTGACCGTCTTCCAGCGCACCCCGATCTGGGTCGTGCCGAAGGTCGACACCGCCATCCCGAAGCCGGTCCAGCAGCTGTTCGAGAAGCTGCCGCTGACCCAGAAGGCGGCCCGGCTGGTCAACACCGGCGCTCTGGAACTGCTGATGGTCTCCGGCGTGCTGCACTACAAGCAGGCCAGATTCGGCAACAAGGGCGCCGCGCTGCTGGCGAAGGCGCACCTGCGCGCCCAGGTGCGCGACAAGCAGACGCGGGACAAGCTGACCCCTCACTACGACTTCGGCTGCAAGCGGCCCACCTTCTCCAACACCTACTTCAAGACCTTCAACGAACCGCACGTGCGGCTCGAGACCAACGCGATCGACCATGTCGAGGCCGACGGCATCGTGACCGCGGACGGCCGCAAGACCGAGATCGACACCCTGATCCTGGCGACCGGATTCAATCTCTGGGATGTGAACTTCCCGGCCGTCGAGATCATCGGCCGCGACGGGGTGAATCTCGGAAAGTTCTGGCGCGACAACCGTTTCCAGGCCTACGAGGGCATCACGGTGCCGAAGTTCCCCAACTTCTTCAGCCTCAACAGCCCCTACTCCTACAGCGGTCTGTCCTACTTCACCACCATCGAGGCGCAGATGAAACATATGGACCGGCTGCTGCGCGAGGCCCGCCGGCGCGGTGAGCAGGTCTTCGAGGTGCGTGCAGAGGCCAACGCGCGATTCCTGGACTATGTGACCCAGAAGCTCGGCTCGTCGGTGTTCTACGCCGGCGATTGCTCGACCGCCCGCAGCTACTACTTCAACCAGCACGGCGAGGCCGCGCTGCTGCGTCCGAACAGTACGATCACCACCCACCGCGAAGCGGTGAACTTCCCGCTCGACGACTACGTCTACGGCGCGCCCGCGGCCTGAGACGCCGCTGCGGCGGGGTTGGCGCCGGTGTGGCGCACCCGCCGCGCACACCGCGGGTGTGGCGATATTCCAGGTTGCTGGCAGACTGTGTGAGTACAGCCCATCCAACCCACCAAACTAGGACCGACTACGACGATGGCGAACCTGCTGTTTCCGCTGCTACTGGTAGTTCTGCTCGTACCGATGTTTCTCGGTGTCCGCCGCCAGAAGCGCGAAGCGCAGAAGGTCGCCGATATGCAGGAGAACGTGAAGGTCGGTGACCAGGTCACCACCACCTCCGGCCTCTACGGCACCGTGGTCGACCTCGACGAGGAGTCCGTCGACCTGGAGATCGCCGAGGATGTGGTGACCACCTGGCTGCGCGCCGCCATCCGCGATGTGCGCCCCACCGGGGACGCCGCCGACTCCGCCGAGGCGGATGCCACCGCGGACGACGAGGCGATCGCCGGTGCGACGGTGGAGGGTGCTGCGACCAACGGAACCAACGGATCGGCTGCCGCGAACGGCTCGGCGGCCAACGGTTCCTCCCCGGTGTCGGATGCGGAGGAATCCGTCGAGGACACCGCAGCCCGGCTGCGCAAAGACTGACCCGCTTCCGCCGTCGCAGCGCTGACCGCCGCGACGGCGGTGCGGCGTGTCCGTGGGCCCATGTTCGCCGGTCCTCCGTGTTCGCAGGTCATGCCGCAATTCCCGGCCGCCACCCTCACCGCCTAGGAGATATGTACTGTGCCACCTTCCAAGGGAACGGGGCATCCGCTGCGGCTGCTCGGCGTCTACGCCGTGCTGCTCGCGGTGATCTACGCGTTGGTGTTCTTCACCGGTGACAAGTCGCCGGAACCCAAGCTGGGAATCGACCTGCAGGGCGGAACCCAGGTCACGCTGACCCCGCGCACGCCCGATGGCGGTAAGCCCAGCAAGGACAGCCTCAAACAGGCCCAGCAGATCATCGAATCCCGGGTCAACGGTCTCGGTGTGGCCGGTTCCGAGGTGGTGATCGACGGCAACAACCTGGTCATCACCGTGCCCGGCAACGACGGGCAGCAGGCGAAGTCGCTGGCCACGACCGCCAAGCTGTACATCCGCCCGGTGGTCGGCCAGCCGCTTCCGGTGGGACCCGACGGCAAGATCCAGTCCGGCGGCGAGCCCGCCCCCGGCGCGGAGCAGCCCGGCATTCCGCCGGCGAACACTCCGGAGCCGGCTCCGGGTGCGGGTCAGCAGGCCCCCACGCCGGGTGCGTCGCCCGGTACCGAGTCCAAGCCGTCGAACGAATCCGGCACCGCCTCGGGGACGGCCGCTTCGGGTGAGACGTCCGGCACCGGCGAATCCTCGGGCACGACCGCGCAGAACCGGGTCTTCCCGGCTCCGGCGCAGGCGCCGACGACGCCCGCCCCGGCACCGTCTCCGGAGCCCGGTGCGCCGAATCCGGCGCTGACGCCGCAGCAGCAGGCCAAGCAGGAGATCGACGCGGCGCGTGCGCTGCGGCAGAGCACCGACCCGCAGGTCCAGCAGCTGGCGGCCCAGCAGCTGGACTGCCACAAGCCCGATCCGCTGGCCGGTAACGACGATCCGAAGCTGCCGCTGGTGACCTGCTCGTCGGACGGCAACGAGGTGTATCTGCTGGCCCCGATGCGCATCGACGGCCAGGACATCAAGGATGCGAGTTCGTCGCTGAACCAGCAGTCGCAGTGGGCGGTCGATCTGACGTTCAAGAACGCCGACGCCTGGGCCGACCTCACCAAGGAATACCTGCAGAAGCAGGTGGCCTTCGCCCTCGACTCGAAGGTGATCAGCGCGCCCGTCGTGCAGCAGGGACCGCAGCTCGGCGGCACCACCCAGATCACCGGCCAGTTCAACGCGTCCACCGCCAAGGAACTCGCCAACTCGCTGAAGTACGGTTCGCTGCCGCTGTCGTTCGAGGTGTCGGAGGCGTCCACGGTGTCGGCGACGCTGGGCCTGGCCTCACTGCACGCCGGTTTGATCGCCGGTGCGATCGGTCTGGTCGCGGTGTTGCTGTACTGCCTGCTCTACTACCGGATGCTCGGCTTCCTGGCCGGATTCTCGCTGGTGGCCTCGGGTGTGGCGGTGTACGGCATCATCGTGCTGCTCGGCCGGTGGATCAACTTCACCCTGGATCTGGCCGGTATCGCCGGTTTGATCATCGGTATCGGTATGACCGCGGACTCGTTCGTCGTGTTCTTCGAACGCATCAAGGACGAGATGCGCGAGGGCCGCAGTTTCCGCTCGGCCGTCCCGCGCGGCTGGGCGCGCGCGCAGCGCACCAACCTGTCCGGTAAGACCGTCAGCCTCATCGCCTCGGTGGTGCTCTACATCCTGGCGGCCGGTCAGGTGAAGGGCTTCGCGTTCACCCTCGGCCTCACCACGGTGCTCGACGTGGTCGTGCTCTACCTGGTGACCTCGCCGCTGATGATGCTGGCCTCGCGCTCGCCGTTCTGGGCGAAGCCGTCGGTCAACGGTCTGGGCGCGGTGCAGCAGCTCGCGCGGGAACGCAAGGCGGCCGGCACGCTCGTAGGGACGGGGGCACGATGAGCGACAATCGCAGTCAGGTGTTGGAGGAACCATTCGTGGACGAGTCGCTGCCCACCGTGGACGCACCGAAGCACGGGTTCTTCGAACGCCTCTACACCGGCACCGGCGGTTTCCGGATCGTCGGCCGCCGCAAGTTGTACTACGGCATCGCCGCGGTGCTGGTCCTGATCGCGGTGCTGAGCATCGCGGTGCGCGGCTTCACCCTCGGGATCGATTTCGCCGGCGGTACGAAGATCCAGATCCCGGCGACCAGCGGTATGACCACGACCTCGGTCGAGGACACCTACTCGCAGGCACTGGGACACAGTCCGGTCACCGTGCAGAAGGTCGGCTCGGGTTCTTCGGCCTCATTCGAGATCCGTTCCGAGACACTGGATTCCGCGCAGCAGGACAAGATCGCGGATGCGCTGTTCACGAAGTACCATCCGAAGGATTCGAGCGGTACGGCCAGCCGCAGCGTCATCAGCGTCACCGAGATCAGCGAGACCTGGGGTGGGCAGATCACCCGCAAGGCGATCATCGCGCTGGTGGTGTTCGTCCTGTTGACGATGATCTACATCGCGATCCGATTCGAACGCGACATGTCGATCGCCGCGATCGGCTCGCTGTTCTTCAACCTGGTCGTCACCGCCGGCATCTATTCGATCGTCGGCTTCGAGGTGACGCCCGCCGCGGTGATCGGTCTGCTGACCATCCTGGGTTATGTGCTCTACGACAACGTCGTGGTGTTCGACAAGGTCGAGGAGAACACCCGCGGGGTGCTGCATCTGACCCGGCGCACCTACGGTGAACAGGCCAACCTCGCCGCCAATCAGACGCTGATGCGGTCGATCAACACCACGGTGATCGGCATCCTGCCCATCGTCGGCATGCTGGTGATCGCGGTTTGGCTGCTCGGTGTGGGCACGCTGAAGGATCTCGCGCTGGTGCAGCTGGTCGGCATGATCGTCGGCGCCTACTCGTCGATCTTCTTCGCCGTGCCGCTGCTGGTGTCGATCAAGGAGCGCTTCGGGCCGGTGGCCGCGCACACCCGCAAGGTGCTCGCCAAGCGCGCCGTCGGCGATTCCGGCCGCACGGGTGAGACGCTGGGTCGTCGCGCCCCCGGTGCCCCGGCCGCCACCCGCACCCGCGCCAGCGGTTCCGCCGCACCGAGACCCGGTGCCCGGCCCACCGGGAAGCGGCACAAGAGAACTCACTGATGAGGCGAAGGGGGTCGGATCGCGTGCGGCGGACGCTCCGGCGGACATTCGGTGTGATCGCGGCCGGTGCACTGCTCACCGGCGTGATCGCGGGTTGTTCCAGCAAGAACCAGGTGCCATCCATCGGATATGCCGTCGACGCGGTGCCGGCCACCTACAACGGCGGAAGTTCGGCCGGTGTCGCGGGCGGTTCCGCGGCACTGTTCTCCCGCGTGCTGACCGGGTTCTTCTACACCGGCCCGGACGGCCAGCCCGTCGCCGACACCGATGTCGGCACCGCGAACGAGGTGGCCGGCGAGGCACAGACCATCCGGTACCGGCTCAACCGCGACGCGGTGTACTCCGACGGGGTGCCCACCTCGTGCGACGATCTGGTGCTCGAATGGGCCGCGCGCAGTGGGCGGTTCACCAAACCCGGCCCGGGCGGCGCGATTCCGTTGTTCGACGCCGCCTCCACCACCGGCTATTCCGATATCGAGCGGGTCGAATGCCAGCCCGGCTCGAAGGACGCCACCGTGGTGTTCCGGCCCGACCATCACTTTCTGGCCTGGCAGACGCTGTTCAACGCCGGTGATCTGATGCCGGCGCACATCGCCGCCAAGGCGGCGGGCGTGCCGAACGTGGTGGCGGCCGTGCAGTCCGGCGACCAGGCCGCACTGGACCGGCTGGCGCAGTTCTGGAACACCGGCTGGAATCTGAAATCCGGTGACGTCAACGCCGACCTGCTGCCGTCGTCGGGGCCGTACCGCATCGAGTCCTACAGCGCCAGCGACGGCTTGGTGCTGGTGAAGAACGAGAAGTGGTGGGGCAACAAGCCCGCCACGCCCCGCATCGTGGTGTGGCCCAAGAACGCGGATCTGAAGAAGAAGATCTCCGACAACTCCGTCGAGGTGGTCGACATCGGGGCGGGCTCGGTGAAAGACCTGAGCTTGAACAAGTTCTCGGTGAATCAGGAACCGGGCCGCGGCGCCGAGCAGTTGGTGCTGTCCACCGCGGGTGTCTTCGCCTCCGACGACGCCCGGCGCGCGTTCGCGCTGTGTGTCCCGCGGCAGGCGTTGTTCGACACACTCGGGCATCCGGGTTTCGACAACAAATCCGGCCTGGGCTCGGGCCCGCTGAATTCTCGCACGGTACAGGCTGATTCGGTCTACTACCCGGCGATCACGGGACCGGCGGACAAATATCGTGCGGGCGACGCGCCGGGTGCGCGGCGGGCTCTCGCGGCGGCCGGGGTGGCCGATCCCACGATCCGGATCGGCTATCGCAGTCCCGACGACCGCCGTGCCCGCACCGTCGCGATGATCGCGGATGCCTGCAAGGCGGCGGGTGTGACCGTCGTCGACGCCGGTGCGGCGGACTTCACGTCCGCGCAACTGGGCGCCGGCAAGGTGGACGCCGTACTCGGCGGCACCGCGGCGGCCGTGGGCCCGGCCGGTTCGCTGCCGGGGATCGAGGCGACCGCGGCGCTGCGCACCGGTCAGGGCGTGAATTTCGGGCGCTTCGGCAACGGGCGTTACGATGCGATCGCGGATCAGCTTGCGGCGGACGACAATTCGGTGACGGTGTTGAATCTCGACACCGAGGCCGAGAATCTGCTGTGGAACGAGATGCCGTCGATCCCGCTGTTCAACACGCCTCGGACCGTCGCGTTCGGGAAGGGCCTGGAGAACGGGGTCGCGAGCCCCACCAAGGCCGGTGCGGGCTGGAATATGGACCGCTGGGTGTTGCGGCGGTGAGCGTCTTCGGACGCTGGATGAGGGAGCGGGTGTAGATGAGTAAGCACACGATGGTGGAAACGGCCGAGACCGCGGAGGAGAAGGTCGCGCGGACCGCCGAGGTGGTCGGGCGGCTGACGCGCTGGCACGACGATTTCCCCACCCCCGGTGTGCGTTTCGCGGACCTGACCCCGGTGTTCGCCGACGCCGAGGGCTTCCACGCGGTGATCGAATGCCTGGCCGCCTGTGCTCCCGACGCCGATCTGGTGGCCGGGGTGGACGCGCGCGGATTCCTGCTCGGCGCCGGTGTGGCGGCGCTGCTCGGGACCGGTGTGGTGGCGGTGCGCAAAGGCGGCAAGCTGCCCCCGCCGGTGCTCTCCCGCGAGTACACCCTCGAATACGGCTCTGCCGCATTGGAAATTCCGGCCGACGGCATCGACCTCACCGGCCGCAAGGTGTTGCTGCTCGACGACGTTCTCGCCACCGGCGGCACGCTGGCCGCCGCGGCGGAACTGTTCCGCACCGCCGGGGCGCAGGTGGCCGCGGCCGCGGTGGTACTCGAGATCGGCGAACTCGGCGGGCGCGCTCGTCAGGGCGACTATGCGCTGACCTCGATCGTGCAGGTGTGAGTCGCGTGTCGGTTGTGGGGCGCGCGCGGGGATCGTTATGCTGACGTGCGGCAAGGGGGCCCGGATGAACGACCGACGGACGATCGCATGAACGAGTACCGCAGTGCGCGCGACAGTGCCGGACCAGGACACGCAGACCGGTGGTGGCGATGAGCCGCAGCCGGCGTACCCGCATCGGGGCAGCGCTCGCCGGCGCGGTGGGCGTCGCCTTCGTCGTCGGCGCCGCGACCGCCGCGGCTACTCCTTCGGTGGCGCTGCGCGGCGGCGCCACCGTCACGGCCCGGGTCACGGGGGAGAAGGCCGGGCAGACCTGCCGGATCACCGGGTCGGGTATCGATATGCCGTGGCGTACGGTCGGTTCCGATGGTTCGGTTGAACTGGACAGCGGACCGGTTCCTTCGGGGCGGCACAACGCTCGCGTCGTATGCCAGGATCCGCGCACGGGCGCGGGCTCACAGCATGCGGTGGGTAAGGAAGAGGACGTCTTCACCGGGCATTGGGCTCCGGCCTTCGAATTCCTCCACCATCACCGGATGGAGTTCCTTACCCCGCACGAACGCTGATACCTTCCGACGCCGAGTCGATCCACTTCCGCGGCTCTAGATCCGCGCCAGCAGGCGGGCGATGATTCCGGTCACCACGAGCCAGAACACCGCTGCCAGACCGTAATTGATGATGACATCCCAATCGTGGGAGCCGGTGTTGAACAGGCCTGGGAAGAACAACGCCAGTGGTTCGGCCAGCCCCTTGATGAAGGTGAAGAACCGGTTGGTCTGGTTGGCGTCGAAGATCTGCAGCAGGATGTAGACGATCTCGATCAGTGCGAGGACACCGCCGATCGTGCTGACGATCGCCGCCAGCCCACCCGTGCGGTTTGTCCCATAGGTTCTATATCTGTACATGTCGGCCGAATACCCGCCTGACGGCGTTGAACGCAGCCGATTTTGTCCAGAGGTCTGGACTGCCAGAAATGTGAGCGCTGCTCTTGACAGGGGGGTGCCGGTGCGCAATGATCGAGTCATCGAAGAGAGCGCCGCTCACAAAAGCGAGGAGTAGTCATGAACACCACCCGATACATCGCGCCCACCGGTATCGACCCGATCATGAACCGGATGTTCAACGTCCTGCCGAAATGGGGCATCAGCGTGATGGGATCCCGGCTGCTGGCCGTGCGCGGTCGCACCTCCGGGGAGTGGCGGACCACGATGGTGAATGTCCTGCAGGATGCGGACGGGGCCAGATATCTGGTCGCTCCTCGTGGTCGCACCCAGTGGGTGCGCAATATCCGCGTCGCCGGCGGCGGGGAGCTGCGGCTGGGTCGTAAGACCGAGGCGTTCACGGTGACCGAGGTCGCCGACGCCGACAAGGTGCCGGTGCTGCGGCTGTACCTGAAGAAGTGGGGCTGGGAGGTCGGTAAATTCTTCGAGGGCGTGACCGCCGATGCCACCGACGCCGAACTCACCGCCATCGCGCCCGGCTTCCCCGTCTTCCGGATCAACTGAGTCACAACGACTTCCAGTGCCGGTGATGGATGTCACCGGCACTGTGATCTTGCGGCTCCTTCGCCGGTTCGCTAAAGTAGCCGAGTCTTGTTTCCGTTGATCGGAGTCGTGCCGTTGCTCTTCTGAGGTAGCCATCGCGTGGCCCGCACTTCTGCGCGCCATTCCCGCCACCCTCAGGAGCACGCATATGTCTATTTCGACGATTTCGCTGTCCGATCTCACCTTCGTCTGGCCCGACGGCACCCCGGTGTTCGACGGTCTCGACGCGGTCCTCGGACCCGGCCACATCGGTCTGGTGGGTAGTAACGGCGCCGGAAAATCCACCCTCTTGCGGCTGATCACCGGGGAATTGCGCCCTGTCCGCGGGTCGGTGACGGTCGCCGGGCGGCTCGGCTATCTGCGCCAGGACCTCGGATTGGCCGCAGGTCAGCGTGTCGATGCCGTCCTCGGTATCGGTGGCGTGCGGGCCGCGCTGCATCGCATCGAATCCGGCACGGGGACCGACGCCGATTTCGACCGGGTCGGAAACCGCTGGGATGTCGAGGAATCGGCGATCGCGCTGCTCGGGCGGCTGGGCCTGAACTACCTGGCCGACGATGTGGCACAACTGGATCGGCGCCTGGAGACCCTGTCCGGTGGTGAGACGGTACTGCTCGGACTGGTGGCCGAACTGCTGCGCGAGCCCGACGTGCTGTTGCTCGACGAACCCACCAACAATCTGGATTCCGCTGCCCGCCAACGGCTTTACGACGTGGTCGAAAGCTTCGCCGGCACCGTGCTCACCGTCAGCCACGACCGTGAACTGTTGCGGCGCGTCACCACCGTCGCCGAACTGCGCCGTGGGGAGATCCGCACGTTCGGCGGGAATTTCGACGACTACGAGCAGATCGTCGAGGCCGAACAGGAGGCCGCTCGCGCGGCGATCCGCGATGCCCGCAGCGATGTGCGCAAACAGTCGCGCGAACTGGTCGAGGCCAGGATCAAACTGGACCGGCGCCAGCGCTACGGGCAGAAGATGTGGGACACCAAACGCGAACCGAAGATCGTGATGGCCGAGCGCAAACGGCAGGCGCAGGTGTCGGCGGGCAAACTACGCAACAACCACATCGCCAAGGTGGAGGAGGCCCGGTCGACCCTGGAACAGGCCCAGGAACTGCTGCGCGACGATCGTGAGATCCGCGTCGACCTGCCCGGAACCAGGCTGTATCCCGGGCAGGACGTGGTGGCGATGGAAGGGGTGCGACTGGCCAACGGGCCGGTGGTCACGCTGCGGGTGAGCGGTCCCGAACGCATCGCGCTCACCGGGCGCAACGGCGCCGGCAAGACCACCCTGCTGCATCGGCTCGTCGCGGAACCGCCGAAGGTGCCGTGGCGGTTGCTGCCGCAGCGGCTCGACATCTTCGACGAGCGGCTGTCGGTCTTCGGCAACGTGTCCGCCGCCGCTCCGCACGCCGGTGCGGAACGGATTCGCGCACAGTTGGCGCGGTTCCTGTTCCGCGGCGGCGACGCCGATGTGGCGGCGGGCGCGCTCTCGGGTGGCGAGCGGTTGCGGGCCGCGCTGGCGATGCTGCTGCTCGCCGAACCGGCACCGAAACTGCTGCTGCTCGACGAGCCCACCAACAACCTGGACCTGCCCAGTCTCCGCCATCTCACCGAGGCGCTGACCAGCTTCGAGGGGGCGCTGATGGTGGTCAGCCACGACCCGCGCTTCCTCGACGAGATCGGCGTCACCCGCCGGCTGGAACTCACCCCGGACGGGTTGGTGGATGAATCGGGCTCCGGAACCGGTTGAACGAACGGGGTGCGTCGAGCCGGACCGGTGCGCCCATGGGAAAACACCTACTAAAGTGGGTGTTCTGGGCTGTTGAAGCGGTCGGCTAGGGTGTGGCGATCGAGGCGTGAGAGGTGGTGGCATGACTCAGCATCTGGAGAAGGCGAATGCCGGGAATTCGGCGGCCGGTGATGCCGCGCCCGCTGCCGCACCGGCAACTCCGCCGGCCGCCCCCGCCGCGCCGCATCCCGCGGCGCCGAAGTCCGGCGCCGACCGAGACGGTCAGCCGCAGGCCGCGTCCCCGTCCCCGCGCAACATGCCGATGAAGCAGCCGGGTGCACCGGCCGCGGTGCCGAGTTCGGCCTCGCGGCGGGTGCGGGCCCGGCTGGCCCGCCGGATGACCGGGCAGCGGGGTATCGCCGCGGTCAAGCCGGTGCTGGAGCCGCTGGCGACCGTGCACCGGGAGCTGTATCCCAAGGCGAATCTGCAGTTGCTGCAGCGCGCCTTCGACGTGGCCGACGAGAAGCACTCCCACCAGTTCCGCAAGTCCGGCGACCCGTACATCACCCACCCGCTGGCGGTGGCCAACATCCTCGCCGAGCTGGGGATGGACACCACCACGCTGGTGGCCGCCCTGCTGCACGACACCGTCGAGGACACCGGCTATTCGCTGGACGAGCTGACCGCGGATTTCGGATCCGAGGTCGCCCATCTCGTCGACGGCGTGACCAAGCTGGACAAGGTCAACCTGGGCGCGGCCGCGGAGGCCGAGACGATCCGCAAGATGATCATCGCGATGGCCCGCGATCCGCGGGTGCTGGTGATCAAGGTCGCCGACCGGTTGCACAATATGCGCACGATGCGCTTCCTGCCGCCGGAGAAACAGGCGAAGAAGGCGCGAGAGACGCTGGAAGTCATTGCGCCGCTGGCGCATCGGCTCGGTATGGCCACGGTCAAATGGGAGCTCGAGGATCTGGCGTTCGCGATCCTGCACCCGAAGAAGTACGACGAGATCGTGCGGCTGGTGGCCGACCGCGCCCCGTCCCGCGACACCTATCTGGCGCGGGTGCGGGCCGAGATCGTGAACACCCTGGCCGCGAGCCGGATCAACGCCATCGTCGAGGGCCGGCCCAAGCACTACTGGTCGATCTATCAGAAGATGATCGTCAAGGGTAAGGATTTCGACGACATCCACGACCTGGTCGGCATCCGGATCCTGTGCGACGAGGTACGCGACTGCTACGCCGCGGTCGGCGTGGTGCATTCGCTGTGGCAGCCGATGGCGGGCCGATTCAAGGACTACATCGCCCAGCCGCGCTACGGCGTGTACCAGTCGCTGCACACCACGGTGGTGGGCCCGGACGGCAAACCGCTGGAGGTGCAGATCCGCACCCAGGACATGCATCGCACCGCCGAATTCGGCATCGCCGCGCACTGGCGCTACAAGG
This sequence comes from Nocardia mikamii NBRC 108933, assembly GCF_001613505.1. Taxonomy (GTDB): domain Bacteria; phylum Actinomycetota; class Actinomycetes; order Mycobacteriales; family Mycobacteriaceae; genus Nocardia; species Nocardia mikamii. The sequence goes on along the minus strand of NZ_BDCM01000012.1, from coordinate 106,501 downwards.
AGACCAAGGGTAAACATTCCGGCGACGCCACCGAGGTCGACGATATGGCCTGGATGCGGCAGCTGCTGGACTGGCAGCGGGAGGCCGCGGACCCCGCGGAGTTCCTGGAGTCGCTGCGGTTCGACCTGAAATCCCCGGAGATCTTCGTGTTCACGCCGAAGGGCGATGTGATCACGCTGCCGCAGGAATCGACCCCGGTCGACTTCGCCTACGCCGTCCATACCGAGGTCGGCCACCGCTGCATCGGTGCGCGGGTCAACGGCAGGTTGGTGGCGCTGGAACGGCAGCTGGAGAACGGTGAGGTCGTCGAGATCTTCACCTCGAAGGCGCAGAACGCCGGTCCGAGCCGGGACTGGCAGAACTTCGTGGTGTCGCCGCGGGCGAAGGCCAAGATCCGGCAGTGGTTCGCCAAGGAACGTCGCGAGGAGGCGCTGGAGGCCGGTAAGGAGCAGATCTCCAAGGAAGTCCGCCGCTCCGGCCTGCCGCTGCAGCGGCTGATGAGCGTGGACGCGATGTCCGCGCTGGCGCACGAGCTGCACTATGCCGACATCTCCGCGCTGTACGCGGCGGTGGGGGAGAACCAGGTCTCGGCGCATCACGTCGTGCAACGCCTGATGGCGCAGCTCGGCGGCGTCGGCGACGTGGAAAACGAACTGGCCGAACGGAGTACGCCGTCGACGCTGCCGGCGCGGCAGCGCACCATCGGCGACGCCGGCGTCGAAATCCCCGGCGCCCCCGGGACGGTCGCGAAGCTGGCCAAATGCTGCACCCCGGTGCCGGGTGACGAGATCATGGGCTTCGTGACTCGCGGTGGCGCGGTGAGCGTGCACCGGACCGACTGCACGAACGCGGATTCGCTACGCGCGCAACAGGAACGGATCATCGAGGTCAAGTGGGCGCCGTCGCCGTCGTCGGTCTTCCTGGTGGCGATTCAGATCGAGGCACTGGACCGCACCCGGCTGCTGTCGGATGTGACCAAGGTGCTGGCCGACGAGAAGGTCAACATCCTGTCCGCGTCGGTGATGACCTCCGGTGACCGGGTGGCGATCAGCAAGTTCACCTTCGAGATGGGCGATCCGAAGCATCTCGGGCATCTGCTGAACGTGGTCCGCAACGTGGAGGGCGTCTACGACGTCTACCGGGTGACCTCGGCAGCCTGATCCGCCGGCGGCAGTTCGGCCTGGGCTCGCGACAGCTGGACCGCGGCCACGCACATCACCAGCACCGAGGCGATGACGACGACCGTGCCGGCCGTACCGGTCCGCAGTCGCTCGTCCAGCACGGTGAGACCGAGGAACGCGGCGCCGAGCGGTTCGGCGACGGTGAAGGCCGGTAGCGAGGCCGACAGTGCCCCGACCTGGTAGCCGCGCTGTTGCAGATAGAGCCCCACGATGCCCGCGGCGACCAGGGTGTACGTCTGCCAGTTGGTGAGCGCCGTGGTGAGACCGCGTCCGAACAGCTGGATGACGTGCTGGGTGAGCGCGGCGGAAACGCCGAACAGTAGACCGGCCGCGGCCCCCAGCATGAGTGCCTGCAATCCGGTTACCCGGATCACCACCGCGACAACGACCGCCGCGGCGATCACGCCGAGAACCAGAATCAGCGGCCACATCCAGGTCGACCACGGCGCGTCGGAGATGCCCTCGGTGGGATCGCCGACGACGAGGAAGCAGGCCAGCGCGGCCGAGAGCGCGACCGCGTGCGCCCACATGACCGGCGTGACCGGGCGGCGGCTGTAGTGCGCGGCCAGCGGTAACGCGAAGACCAGTGCGGTCACCAGAATCGGCTGCACGATCAGCACCGACCCCAGCGCCAGCGCCACGACCTGGAACACGAAGCCGCCGGCGTCACCGATGATGCCGGCCCACCAGCGCGGATTGCGAACGAGCTGGGCTACCAGCGCATCACCGGCCGGCACGTCGGCCGCCGCGCGTTGCTGGGCGACCGCCGACACGGCGAACAGCACGGCGCCGAGGAAGGCGCAGACGACCGCGGCGACGGGAAAGTTGCTCACTCGATCAGTGTGCCGCCCGCGATCGGGGGCCACAGCATCGGGATCGGTGTACCGATCCGAGGCGGGGTGATGCGGGGCCGGTGAAAGGGCCGGAGGACCGCGATACCGGCGAATTCACCGGCATCGAGCGGTGCGGTCCATCCGGATAGCCGGAATGCCTGTGAGCGAGCGAATGGCAATTGTTCGGCAACATATTTCGCGGCGGTATCCGGAGTCGCGACGAGTTGGCTTCGGCCAAGCGTGAATTGCGCGTTCGCCGCGATGTTGCCGAGCCTCCCGAAGGCTGTCCGCCCCGGTCGGCCGACCGGCCCGCGGCGAATCCTTCGCGCAGGTAGGAAGGTTCGGGGACCGCGATCGCGGATGTGTTCGGGCACCGACGGAGGGCCTGCACTCCGAGCCGGATTCTGTTACGGTTTATTGCGTTTCGGGGCGCGCGCGATGTTCGGCGACAACTCGAATCCACACCATGATCGCCGGACGGGTCGCAGTGGCACTCGACCCTCAGAACTGTTGCAGACAGCGGGTTTGAAGGGGGTCAGATCATGCTGACCGTGCTGACATGCTCGGCGGCGACCGTACCGGTCGCCTCGGGCCTCCGCCGCGGATGCGGCGCACCCACATCCGCGGCGGCCCTCGATCGGGCGTTCGAGATACCCCCGTTCACACCCCTTGACCTGCGTGGATGTGGTATCGCCCGAATCTCGGCGGCGTCGGACGGCGCGTCGAGTTCGCCGAATTCGTCGGGTACGGGACAATTTCCGTTCGGGAAGGGCCTCGGTGACGCCGCACCCGGTGGTGTGCCGTTGGCGTCGTCCCAAGGCGGTACCGCTGACAACAACTACCCGTTCTCCACGAACTGATCGCCGAGAGGGTCCGACGATGCTGCACGACGTGCCCGGCTCCGCGGGGATGAGGGAATGTTGAAGCCGTACAAAGAGGTCCAACGGTGGTTCCCGGCGCTGGAACCCGAACACGCCGTGCCCGCGGCCGCGCCGGGGGAATCCGACGCCGTCGACGACGAGGCGGAACCTGGAGCGGCGCGGTATCCGCACTACATCCGCGACACCGAGCCCGAACCGTTCGACATTCCGTTCGCCGACGAACCGGCCACGCGACGCAGCGAATTCGTCGGGGGCTGGACCGACTGGGTCGGCAGCCACGCGCCCGGGCCCGACGACGACTATCCCGTCCACGAGGGTGAGGTGCTGCGCCTGCCCCGCGACGCCGAGACCGGCGAGGGCCGGGCCCGTGGCCGCCGCCGGACGCGGGCGGCCGGTGCCGACGGCGACGATGCGGAGGGATCCGGGGCGCGTTCGCCGGTGGACGATTCCGACGAGCGCGACGACGTGGACACACCCGAGTGGATTCTGCCGCCCCGGCGCGAGCACGGCGACGGCGCGGGCCGGATCGTGCGCCGCGCCCCGGGCCCGGCCTCTCCGGCCCTGCGCGACTACATCCGCCCGAGCCGGTTGCGTGTCGCGCTCGTCTTGGCGGTAGCCGTGTTATTGCTGGTGGTCGCAGGCGGTTTCGCGCTGTACCTACTGCGCTCCGGCGACGACGGTAAACAGTCGATGGCGCCGCTGCCGGTACGGCCGGCCGTGGGCGACGAGGCTCCGATGCTGCGGCTCACCTCGGCGTTCGGCGCCGATTCCGGCGCACGGGTGGGTTCGGCGGCGCACTGCCCGACCGAACGGTCCGCGCGCGTGGTGCGCGGCGCCGAGGTCGGCGGCACCGATTCCGGGCCGGACGCGATCATGTGGTTCCAGCACGCCTTCTACGTCGAACGCTCGGCCGAGCGAGCGCGCGAGGTGGTGGCACCGAACGCGGCGGTCTCGCCGGCGCCGGTGATCCAGCGCGGCATCGCCTCGGTGCCGCTGGGCACCGAGTATTGCGTGCGGGTGGTCACATTGGACGAGAACAGGTATTCGGTGGAGGTGACCGAACGGCGGCCGGGCGCGACCCCCGCCACCTACGACAAGCAGTTGGTGACCACCGCGGTGGTCGGCGGCCGCACCCTGATCACGGGCATCACGGCCGGGTAAGAGGAGAGCTGAGATGGGACAGGACTGGAGCCGATGGCTCGACGAGACGTCCGACGCGGACGTCGCGGCGAGCTCGCGACCGCGTGGACGGGCGCCGGTGGTCCGGTTGCGCAAGGGTCGCCGTGACGACGGCGAGGGTGGCGGCCTGCCGCGCCCGATTCTGGTCGTCGGCGGCTGCGGTGGGGCTGGAACCACCACCACCGCCCTGGGACTCGCGGGCGAACTGGGCGCGGAGGCCGCGGCGGTGGCCGTCGACGCCACCGTCGCCGGCAGCGACCTGGCCCTGCGCGGCGCCGACGAACATCTGAGTCCGATCAGTCTGCAGCAGTGGCTGTACGGCCGCGGTGACGACGAGCCGGCGCCGCTGAAGGAATGTCTCTCCCAGGCGAGCTCCGGTATCGGCCTGCTGTGGCGCGACGCCTCCCCGCTGCGCCGCCGTGCCACCTATCTGACGGTGGCCCGGGCCGTCGCCGACGCCGGCTACACCCCGGTGTACGACGGCGGCAGCCCGATCGCCGCCCGTCAGCTGCGGCCGCTGCTCGAGGACGCGGAAGTGGCTCTGGTGCTGTCGATTCCGGCTCGCGCCGACGCCGCCAATCGTTTGCGGGTCACCCTCGAATGGCTCGACGACGAGTTCGGCGGCCACGCCGAGGGGCAGGGCGGCGGCATCGTCGGTGACACCACCATCGTGATCTCACATCAGTTGCCCGGCAACGACTCTCGCGTGGCCGATCACCTGCGCGAACATCTCACCGGCTGGGTCCGCGACATCCGCGAGATCCCCTACGACACCCACCTGGCGCGCGGAGAGCTGGTGCGCCACAACGCACTCGACGCCGAAACCCGGAGGGCGTACCGGCGGCTGCTGAGTGGGATGGCATCATGACCGCGGCCATGAAGGAACCTCGCTCCTCCGAAAACCCGCCTGCGGCAGGCGTTGTCGCACCGGCGGAGTCTCGTCGCGCGCCCATCTGGGACCGCCCGGTGCCCGGCGCCGGACGGGCGCCGCTGGTGTGGTTGCTGGGCGTGCACGGCGGCGCGGGAGCCAGTACCCTCGCGCATGTGCTTGCGCCTGCGGCGGATTCGCACCGGCGCTGGCCCGGTGTGTTCGAACGCGAATCACCTTTCGTGGTGCTGGTCGCCCGCGAGACCATCGCCGGGCTGACCCGCGCCCATGATCTGCTGCGCCAGCACCGGGCCGGACTCGCCGGGCCGAGCGAGGTGCTGGGCCTGGTGACCGTGGCCGCGCGCCCGGGCCGGATCCCGGCCGAGATCCGGCGCTACCGCGACGTGGTCGGCGCACTGGCCGGACAGGTGTGGCAGATGCCCTGGATCGAGGAGTGGACGCTGGTCGAACCCGACCAGCTGCCGGTGTGGTCGCCGAGCGACCCGCCGCCACAGCAGCGCAAGCGCAAACTCGATCCGCTGCAAGAAGTTCCGCACGAGGTGGACGCGCTGGGAATGAGCATCGTCGACCTGGTGCGGGAGACGGTCGGCGCCGGTTCGCAACAGGAGGAGCAACGATGATCGTGCCCGGACGTTGTGCTGCCACGACCACGCCGACAGCTGTTTCCGACGGTGTACCTCCGGTACCCGGCTTTGTATTCCGATCACCTATTGAGAAGGACGCTCGATGAGTACCATCCTGGCCGCTGTACACGAGACGTACGGCGTTGTTCTCGCTCAGGTCGGGAATCCGACACCCGAGACGCCGCCGGCCGCCGACAAGCTGATGAAACTGGTGCGCTACTTCACGTGGTTCGTGCTGCTGTCGGGCATCCTGGGCATCACCTACGCCGGTGGCCGCTTCGCGTGGGAGAAGTGGACCGGCGGCGGGCTGGAATCGCCGAAGATGGTGGCGGGCGCCATGATCGGCGGCATCGTCGCCACCAGTGCGGGCACGATCATGAACGCAGTCATCGGATCGTGAGGGGCGCCGCGATCGTGCTGGCCTACAAGCAGATGCCCGCGGACGTGATCGAACCGATCATGCAGCTGATCAACTGGTTACTGTGGTGCGTGCTGTTGCTGTGCCTGGCCTGGATGATCATCTCCGCGGGCCGGCTGTGGTCGGCGATGCGCGACGACATGGCCGTCAACGACGCCTCGCACGGCATCGTGATGAGCCTGATCGGCGCCATCGTGGCCAGTTCGGCAAGTGCGATCGCATTGACCCTGCTTCCTGCGTGAGCCGGTGACAGATTTCCGCATGCCCGCCGATGACACCACGGCGACAACCACATTCGACGAAACGACATCCGACGACGACCCGCGACGGGAGGTGACGGTATGAGCAACAAGGACACCTACGACGAGCGCAGCGGCATCTCCTTCGGTGTCATCGTCTCCGCGGCCGTGATCGCCCTGATCGTGATCGTCGGCGTCTTCGTCTACGTCGGCCGTGACACCTCCTCGTCCGATGCCCGGAAAGCGGATCCGCCGCCCTCGCCCGTCGCGGGCTCGGGCGCGACCGGATTCGCCGAACCCGATACGGATCTGTTCCGTCGCCGCGTCGATATACCCAACAATCCCGCGGGACAACCACTTCCGCAGAATCCCGCACAGCAGCACGACTCGTCGGATCCGGACTGGCTGACCGCGGCACCCGCCGGCACCACCGAACCACGTGGCTGGCAGCGGGTCTACGGCGCCTCGGTGCCGTTCTCCACCAGCGACGGTCCGACCCGGATCGACGACAAGGGACTGGCCGTCGGCTATTCCCACACACCGCAGGGGGCGGCATTGGCGGCGGCGCAGATCACCTATCGGCTCAACGCGCGGCCCGGAGACCGGGATCTGTACGTGCGTCAGGTGCGGGTCTCGGCTCAGCAGGTCGCGGCCTACGACAAGGCGCGCGGTGACGGCAAACTGCCCGACCAGCAGCCGGCCCGGATCACCAAGTACCTGGTCGCCCCCGACGCGTTCCAGATCGAGAACTACGCCGACGATATGGCGATCGTGCGGCTAGCCGCCCGCGGGCCGGTCAACGACGGCAAACAGGTGTGGGCGGCGATCCGGCTGGTCATGGTGTGGGACAACGGGGACTGGCGGCTCAAACCCACCGACAGCAGAGCCACGCCGAGCGAATACGTCGACACCCTGCAGGGGTGGACCCGATGGTGAGCACAGCGATTTCGAGAAAGGCACGAGAGTCAGCCGATGGTCCGGATCGATTCCCTGCGACGCATCGAGGAGTGGATCTCATGGTGAGGCGCATCGTCACGATCCTCGCGGTCGTGTTCACCGTCATGATCGCGACCCCGACGGTGGCCTACGGGCAGACCTACGGATTCGACCAGACCTGTAACGAGATCCACGACGATCTCGACGGTCTGGGCCTGCCCGGCGTATCGCTCGGCGACGCCGCCTCCGCGGCGTGCAAGGCCGGTAATGCCGCCACCCATCCCGGTGACGCCGCGAACGCGGTGAAGGACAAAGCGTGGGATTCCACCTTCGGCAAGGTGGTCGACTCGCTGATGAACGGCCTCGGCGAGGCGTTGATCCTGGCGCTGACCTTCTGGATGAAGGTGCCCAACGATCGCATCAGCGACGGCGGAGCGCTGTTCCAGAAGATCAACGACTACACCTATCAAGCGCAGATCCTGCTGCTGATCGTGTCGGTGATCCTGTCCGGCGCCAGACTCGCCGAAGCCAGACGCGGTGCGGCACTGAGCGAGGCCGCGGAATCGTTCCGGATGTTCGCCCGGGTGATCTTCAGTTCGTGGATGCTGGGCGCCGTCGTGGTCGCGGGTACGCAGGCCTCGGATCGCTTCTCGCAGTGGGTGATCGAGGACGCCACCAACGGCAATGCCCGTAGCCTCGCCGAGTTGATGGTGAAAACGTCCAAGCTGCAAGCGTTTTCGCCCGGCCTGGTGCTGATCATCGCGATCGTCGGCCTGCTCGGCGCGCTGGCGCAGATCGTGCTGGCCATCGTGCGCCAAGGCTTGCTGGTGGTGGCCGCCGGCGTGCTGCCGCTGGCCGCGGCGGCGTCGGGCACCAGTACCGGGCGGCAGGCCTATCCGAAGCTGATCGGCTGGATCATCGCCTTCATGCTGTGGAAACCGGTGGCCGCGATCGTGTACATGATCGCCTTCGTCGCCGCCGGTGACACCAACTCGACCACGCCGACCTCGGGCCTGCCCGACGCGGATCAAGCGCAGCGGATGCTGGTGGCCATCGTGCTGCTGTGCAGTGTGGCCTTCGTCCTGCCCGCGCTGATGCGACTGGTCACCCCGGCGGTGGCGATCGTCGGCAGCGGCGGCTCGGGTCTGGCCGCCACCGGTGGTCTGCTGCTGGGTGCGGCGGCGCTGGGCGCGGTCGGCACCAAGGCGGTCGGAGTGCGCGGCCAGGCGGCGGCCGGGGCACCGGGATATGTGGGCCGCAACGGCGGTCAGCGTCCGCCCGGCGGTACCGGTCGCGGCGGCAGTCCCCGGCCCGTTCCGCCGCGCGGCCCGCGCCCGGGCGGCGGTGGCGGGGGCCAGCAGGCGCCCGCGAGTCCACGCGCGCCCGGCGGTGCGGCGGCGGTACCATCCGGCGCGTCGCGAGCCATGAACAACATCGCGACGGCCCGGGCCGCGGGCGCGCATCTCAACCGCGCCGACGATGCCATGGGCGATATCGCCGGTGACCGCTGGGCCAACCGCGCACCCGACCTCGGCAGGAGCACCATTCCGCGATGACGACGACCGACACCTACGAGCGCCGCTCGTACGGGCTGTGGCAGAAGCCCCGCAGCGCAGGCCTTTTCGGGTTGCGCTGGGGGGAGACGGTGCTCGGCTTCGTCGTCGTCATCACCGCCCTGATGACGGCACTGGTCGCCGGGCCGAAACCGGCGCTGTTCGTCGCGATCATCGGTCTGGTCGTGATGGTTCCACTGGTGTGGCGGACGGGGGGCCGCTCCGGTTACGAGACGGGATTGATGATGTTCCATTGGTTGCGCGGCCGCAGCAAGGGCGAGCACGTCTATCGCGGCGGCCGGTTCTCCCGCATTCCCGGCGGCGTCGCGCGCCTGCCCGGACTGATGGCGCCCTCGCGGCTGTACGAGGGAATCGACGCCGGTGGCTACAGCTTCGGCATGATCCATCTGCCGCAGTTCGCGCAGTACACGGTCGTGCTCCGGGCCTGGCCGCAGGGCCACGAGGCGGTCGACCAGCCGGTGATCGATCGGTGGGTGTCCGCCTGGGGCACCTTCCTGGCCTCGCTGGGCCAGACCTCCGACATCGTCGCGGTGGTTCCGGTGATCGACACCGTCCCGGAGACCGGAAACCGTTTGCTCACCGAGGTTTCCACGATCACGCGGCCGGAATCGCCGGCGCTGGCACAGCAGGTGATGTACGAGCTGGCGACCGAATTGCCGCAGGAGCGTGTGCAATTGCTGCCGCGGGTGGCGCTCACGTTCAAGGCCACCACCGCCGAACGACGCAAGAATCCGGCCGAGGAGGCCGTCGAGATCGGCCGCCGGTTGCCGGGGATCTGCGCGGCGCTGGCCGAAGCGGGCGTGCGAGCGCAGCCGATGTCGGCCGACGAGGTGATCTCGTTCATCCGCCGCAGCTACGACCCGGCCGCGCAGGCCGATCTGGAAGTGGCCGCCGGTGAGATCGGCGGGCACGGGCTGGATTGGGCCGACGCGGGCCCGATCTCGCACGAGGAACGCTGGGATCAGTTCATCCACGACGGCGGTCGCTCGGTCACCTGGGAGATGGACGCCGCACCCGAGGGCGCGGTCGACGAGCGGGTGCTGCAGCGGCTGCTGGCGCCGAATCCGGAGGTGCCGCGCAAGCGGATCGCGATCGTCTACCGGCCGCATTCGGCCGCCGACGCCGCCGAGATCGTGGACGACGACTACAAGAACGCGCTGGTCGCGCAGCAGAGCGAACGGGGTGTGGTCTCCGCCTCGGCGACGCTGCGGGTCGGCGCCACCCAGCAGGCGCGCGAGGAACAGGCGCGCGGCCACGGCGTGACGCGGTTCGGCGCGCTCGTCACCATCACCGAACCGCTGCGCGGTGATCTGCCGCGGATCGAAGCGATTACCCGCGACCTGTCCACACAGGCCCGGTTGAAGATCCGGCGTTGCTACCGCTACCAGGCGGCGGCCTTCGCGGCCTCACTCGGCTGCGGGGTGATCCTGCCGGAACACGCGAGTATTCCCAAGGCATTGGCGGGGTGAGCGCAGATGGCAGGTGAGCACGAGCCACCGGTCCGCTACCGGGGCGAACCACCGCGCTACAGCGAGCGGGTGGTGGATCCGGAGAACCCGGTCCAGGCCCGGCCGCGCACGCGCACGGCCCACGACGACGAGTGGGGCGTCGAAGCCTACGCGCCCGGCCTGCCCCGCTCGGAATACGGTGGCGCACCTGCCGATTGGGACGACGTACCGCTGCGGCCGGCGCGGCGGCGAGCACGACGCGAGGAGGGCGAAAGCGCCCGCCCGGACGCCGCTGCGCCGCCGGAACGCGGTCGTGCGACGGGGCACTCGCGCACGGGTGCCGGTGTCGACGGTGCGGGACGCACCCGAGGCGCCGCGGCTCCCCGGCGGGAGACCGACCGGCGCCCGGCGCCCGAATCGGGTGCGGGCGAGGGTGCGCGCTCCGCGCGGAATACCGAATACGATGCGCCGCAAGGCCGTTCGGGCCGTGATCGGATCTCCGGCGAGCGTGGCTCGGGAAGTCCGCGCCGGCGCGGTGACGATGCGGCGAGGCCCGCATCCGGCGGCGGTGAGCCTTCGATGCGGCGGGCCGAGCCGGAGCCCGGCCGCCGTCGTCCGGCGAGCGGAGACCGGGACGGATCGGTCGGGCGCGACGAGAACCGTCGCGGGGCGAGCGGCGCCCGCGGCCGTGCGGGCGGGGACGCGATCGAGTCCGAGCGGAACCGGGGCGGCCGGTCGACGCCGGAATCGGCACGCGAGCGGTCCTACGGCGGGCGGGACATCGAACGGTCGAGTACGCACTCGCGCCGCGATGCCGAATCGGACGGTGGTCCGGCGCCGCGAGCGCAGAGCCGGACCGCGGGCGCGGAGGACAGCGCAGATCGCGAGAGCCTCGGTGCCGACCGCGGTACGGTGCCGCCACCGGCACCGAACGGCCCTCGACAGCAGGGGGCCGATACGGCCGACGGGCCGGCCCCGGCCGGAGCGGCTCAGCCGTCGGCCGGTGGGACGGACTCGCCGACAGTGCCGCGCCCGACGCCGAGCCGTCACGACTCGCCGGACCGGGGTGCGGATCTCGTGGACGGCGACCGCGCCGCTCGGGCCGAGCAGGCTCAGCGGGACGGCTCGCCCGGAGACGTGTCCGAATCCGCACGCTCCGGCGGTGAGACGGCTTCCACGCCGGACGTCGCCGACGACGATGCGGCGCACAGTGATTCGGCCGGGGCACGTACCCGGCGCCGGGTGGGCGGGCCGGAGGACCGGTCCGACGATCGAGAGATGTCCTATGCGCATGGCACCCCGCAACCGGCCGAACTGCCGGCCGGATTCGACCAGGTATCGCCCGAGACGCGCGGAGGGCGCTACATGACCGGCGACCACGAGCCGGCGCCGCGGCGGAGTACGCGTACCGAATACGGCGCGGGAACGGCGCGCCGGCGCGCGGAGACACCACCGGCCCGGCGCACGGGCCGGGGGCAGCGCACGCTGCGCGATCGCAACGGCTCGAAAATGGCCTCGTACGAACAGCTGTCGCGAGCGTCCCGATCGGAGGCCGAGGCGGGCAACCGGCGGGATCGGCGCAGCAAACCGGTCAAGAAGAAGAATCAGGGCCCGCCCCTGCTCGACGATGCGGCCCGGGCGCGGCTGGAGGCGGTGGCCCGCGAGGGCGCCGGATTGCGCGCCGCGTGGGCGGCGTTCCGGATCCGCACCGACGACCTGCGCCGTGTCAACGCCGCGGCCCGCATCGAATCGGTCGTCGAGGACGGATTCGACCGCGGCACGGCGCAATTGACCGATCGCGGCTATGTCGGCGCCGGCGGCGGCAGGATGAACGTGGTGGGCCGCCCGGTCGAATACCGCGCCACCACAGCGCAGGTCGCCGGGCTGTGGCCATGGTCGGTCGGCGCCGGCGCCCCGCTGATCGGCACCCCGCTCGGCTCGCATCTGCACACCGGGGCGCCGGTGTGCTTCGACCCGATGAACTGGTTCATGCGCGGCAGCTTCATCACCGCGCCGAGCCTGTTCGTACTGGGGCTCAACGGTTTCGGTAAATCCTCGCTGGTGCGCCGCATCGTGCTCGGCGGTGTCGCGCAGGGGATCACGCCACTGATCCTGGCCGATGTGAAACCGGACTATCGCAAGCTGGTGGAGATGGTCGGCGGGCAGGTCATCGACCTCGGCTACGGCCACGGCAAATTGAATCCGCTCGCGGGCGGTGTGCTCGGCTCGATCGTCCCGCTGCTGGATGACCTCCCCGCGCTGCAGTTGCAGGTGACCCAGGAACTGCGGGCCCGCCAGGTCACGTTGATCGCCGGTCTGGTCGAACTCGTGCGTGGCGCCCGGGTGCGCGACTACGAGGAGACCTTGATCTCCACGGCGCTGCGCATCCTGTACCGCGAGGGCAGCGGCTTCGCGCCGGAATCACCGCCCATCATGGAGGATCTGCTCGAGGTGGTGGTCGGCGGCGGCCAGGAGCTGATGCTCGACGCCGGCGCCGACAACACCGAGGAATACCACGAGGCCACCAAGGGCTTGCGGCGGTCGCTGCGGGCGCTGACCCAGGGGCCGTTCGGTGCGGTCTTCAACGGTCAGACCACCACGCCGATCGACACCTCCGCGGTCGCGGTCTGCATCGACGTCTCGCACATCCCGACCGGGGACAAGAAGCTCAAAGCCGGTGTGATGCTGGCCTGCTGGGCCGACGGGTTCGCCTCGGTGGAGGCCGCGCACGTCCTCGCCGACGGCAAACTGGGGCCGCAGCGGTACTTCCAGGTCGTCATGGACGAGCTGTGGCAGGTGCTGGGACTCGGTGACTTCATGGTCGACCGCGTCGACGAACTGACCCGACTGCAGCGCGGTATGGCGACCTCGCTGATCATGATCAGCCACACCATCAAGGACCTGCAATCGCTGGGATCCGAGGCCGCGATCGCCAAGGCGCTGGGCTTCCTGGAACGCGCGCGCGCCAAGATCTTCGGCGCGCTGCCGCCCGAGGAGATCAACCGCCTGGACTCGACGATCCCGTTCACCTCCGCCGAGGAGGAGATGGTCACCGGTTGGTCGGCCCCGCAGGCGCTGACCGGAGAGGCGCTCAAACCGGGGCAAGCCCGCCCGCCCGCGCCCGGCACGGGAAAGTTCCTGCTCAAGATCGGTGAGGATCGCCGCCCCGGCATCCCGTTCCACATGGAGTTCACCGTGTCGGAAAAAGAGAGCGGAATCCACGAGACCAACCAGCGTTTCAGCGAATTCACCGAATCCACGGCCCGGCGGGGCGACGAGGGGAGTGCCGCGTGATGCCGCACAGGTCATACCGGAGAGTGTCGCCGCAGGTGCGGAAGGCGGCGGTGGAACAGGTCGTCGCGCTCACCGACAAACTGCGCAGCGAGTCGGAGGCCTGCCGGGTCGTCGCCGAACAGATCGGCGTGCATACCAATTCGGTGCGCAACTGGGTGCGTGCCGCGGAGGGACCCAGCCTGGAACGGATGGACGCCGTGGCCCTGCGCCGCAAAGTGGCGCTGCTGCAACAGCAGTTGGCGGCCGCGGCGGAAATGAATCGCACCCTGGTGGAAACCCTGAACGAAACCCGCCGCGCGACATGACGGGTGCGCGGTGAACGCGAAAACCCTCACCGCCCTCGTGCTCGGCGGTGTCGTCTCTCTGATCACTCTCGTGGTGGTGATCGTGCTGCCCTCCTCGGAGGATCCGTGCGCCGATCAGCCGACCGCGCCCGGTTCGGGACTGCCGGACACCTCCGGCGCGCCGTGGGCGGCGCCCGCGACGGAGTCGGGTTCCACCACGCCGACCGCGACGACCGGCCCGCGCGGCTCGACCTCGGCTACCCCCAGCGTGGCGGATGTCCCTGCGGCACAGGTGAATCCGGGTGTGGCGGGCGCGCCGTCGCCGGCCGCGGGGATCGCGCCGATCCGGCGCACCTGGCCGCTGCCGGGCGGATCGTTCACGGTGTCGGACACGTTCGGCGCCCGCGGCGGCACCCATCTCGGTGTGGATCTGGCCGCGCCGGACGGCACCCCGGAGTTCGCGGTGGCGGACGGTGTCGTCGTCGCCGCCGGTCCGGCCTCGGGTTTCGGCAACTGGATCGTGATCGACTCCGTCGACGTCAACGGCCGTCCCTTCTCCGCCGTCTACGGCCACGAGTGGGCGAGCGGGGTGAAGGTGCGGGTCGGGCAGCGGGTGCGGGCCGGTCAGGAGGTCGGCGCGGTCGGATCGGCGGGCGAATCCACCGGTCCGCACCTGCATTTCGAGATCGTGCCCGGCGGGCGCCTGACAGGCGGGCACCAGATCGATCCGCTGCCATGGCTCGACGGCGCGTTGACGCCCAGCGGCGGCGGCGCCTTCCCCTATTCGGCGAACCCGCTGTGCAGCCGCGGATTCGGCAGCGCCGGCGGTGCACTCGCCGACGGCAAGGTGCCGCCGGAGCTCGAAATCTGGTATCGCCGTGCGGGTTCGCTGTGCCCGGAGATCGCGGCGTCGGTGCTGGCGGCCCAGGGCCGTCAGGAATCCGGGTTCCAGCGCGGGCTCACCTCGCCCGCCGGCGCCGAGGGACTGGCCCAATTCCTGCCCACCACGGCCCGGGCCACCGATCCCGACGACGGACGGCCGTACCTGCTCGACGCGGACGGCAACGGGCAGGCGAGCCTCTGGGACGACGGCGACGCGATCATCGCCCAGGGACGCTACATGTGCTCGATCGCCCATCAGGTCGAGCGGTGGATCGGTGAGGGCAAGGTGCACGGCGATGTGGTGCCGCTGTCACTGGCCGCCTACAACGCCGGCGAGGGTGCGGTCCTCGCCTCGGGCGGGCTGCCCAATCAGGTGGCCGCGCACTTCTCCGAAACCCGGCCCTACGTCACGAATATCCTCGCCATGGAGGCGCAGTACCGGGCGCCCGGATCGATGGGCCGATTCCAGCCCGGCCACGGTTCGGCGGGCGCCGACATCCTCGCCGCGGCCCAGCAGTGGATGGGCACCCCGTACGTGTGGGGTGGCGGTGGTCCGCAGGGACCGACCGGCGGTGGACTGGACGGGCCCGGCTTGACTTCGGCCGCGGTGTTCGCGGCCTCCTCGGGCGCGAAGACGTTGCCGCAGACCGCGGAACAACAGTGGGAGGCGGGTGCCGAGGTGCCGATGCGCAACGCCCAGCCGGGCGATCTGGTGTTCTCTCGGTTCGGGTTGCGCGGCCCGGCCGAGGTCGGCATCTACGCCGGCAACGGCCGGATGATCCGTGCCGGCGACCCCTCGGGTGTGAGCGAGGCGCCCGTCCCCGGTGACGCGCGGTTACGGAGGGTGTTGTGACGGCACGACGCGGTGCGGGACCGATAACCTGGAGACAGCGCCCGGCGTTCCGGGCGCCGGGCCGCCGACCTACGGCACGGGCCGTCTACGCGAACCTGGTGGTGATGCTGGTGGTGAGCGTCGCACTGCTGTCCGGTTGCGCGGGAGGGAGCGAGCAGGCCGAACCACCGGCATCGGCCACGTCGACGCCGCGTCAGCTCGAGGCCGCCCCGGCACCCGATCCCGGCACGCCCGACGGTGTCGCCGTCGCCGCGCTGCGCGAGATCTTCACCTGGTATCCGGCCACCGAGGCGCAAGGAGCGTCGTTGGCCCGGGCGCGGAAGTGGCTGGGCCCCAGCCTGCTTCGCACACTCGACGCGCCGCCGGGCGAGGAGACTCCGAAACCGACACTGCGCTGGGCCGAATGGGGGCGTTCGGGCGTGCGCGTGGAGGCCTTCACCTTCGCCTCCGGCGAACAGGCCCCGGGCAACGGCGATTCGGACCACCAGCAGTTCAAGATCGGTATCGAGCAGACCGCCGTGCACTCCGACGGTTCCCGCGAGACGCTACCCCCCACGACGGTGATCGCCACCGTCGTCCGCACCCCCGACGGCTGGCGGCTCGACGGATTCCGTTGAGCCACGGCTACATACTCGGTCACCTCAGGAGGCGAGATGGCGAAGAAGGTGAAGGACCCGGCCGATCCGGGACCGGACCTCGCCCTGTATCTGATCTACATCGGTTTCGCGGTGGTCGGCACCCTCTGGGTCGCACTGCATGTGGGCAACAAGCTGTCGACGGTGCCCCAGGACGTACCGATCAATCCGATCGCCTGCATCGCGAAGATCGCTCGCGGACAGCTGGAGTGGCCGACCGCCTCGACGGTGATCGTGCTGCTCGTCGTGCTGGTCGTCGCCGGCATCGTGTTCGTGCGGCGGGAGATGAAGAAGCGCCGCAGTCGCGGGAAGCTGCCCGTCGACGACAAGGCCCAGTACATGGGCAGCGGCGGGGCGATCGCGGCCCTCACCGAAGCCGGGGTCAGGGAGAAGGCTCAGCAGCTGGGAGTGCGGCTCGGCTACGAGGATTCGCCCGGCGTGCCGATCGGTGTCGGGGTGGTCGACGGTGTGATGCTGTTCGGCTCCTACGAGGATCTGCATCTCGACATCTGGGGTCCGCGCCAGGGTAAGACGACCTCTCGCGTGATTCCGGCGATCCTGTCGGCGATCGGCCCCGTGCTGGTGACCTCCAACAAACGCGATGTGGTCGACGCGACCCGAGATGTGCGGGAGGGCAAGGGGTCTCGTGCCTTCGTCTTCGACCCGCAGGGTGTCGCGGGGGAGACGCACGCCACCTGGTACTGGGATCCGCTGGGCTGGGTCGACGCCCGGCACGAGGGCTGTGAGATGCGCGCGGCCCGGCTGGCCGGCCATTTCGCCGATGCCGAGGACAGCGACGGCACTCCCGACAGCTACTTCGACCCCGAGGCCGAAGATCTGCTCGCCGGCCTGTTCCTCGCCGCGGCCGTGGCGAACCGGCCGATCACCCAGGTGTGGGAGTGGGTGACCGATCCGAGCAATACCGAATCGGTGCAGTTGTTGCGCGCCGCCAGCCACCACCTGGTCGCCTCCGGCCTCGCGCAGCAGTACAACACCGCCGAACGCGTCCGCGACAGCATCTTCGGCACCGCGAAGAAGATGGTGCGCTGCCTGAAACTGTCGAACGTGCACCAGTGGGTCACACCCGGCGGTGACCGCTACCAGTTCGACGAATGGGATTTCCTGGACCGGAATTCGACGCTGTACTGCCTCTCGCTGGAGGGACGCGGTTCGGCGGGTCCACTGGTCAGCGCCCTCACCGAAGCCGTCGTCGACGTCGCGATGCGCAAGGCGACCCACGAGCACATGGGCCGGCTGTCCATTCCGCTGCTCGCGGTGCTGGACGAGGCGGCCAATATCGTGCGCTGGAAGGATCTGCCGAAGCAGTACAGTCACTTCGGATCTCGCGGCATCGTCGTGATGACCGTGCTGCAGTCCTGGGCCCAGGGCGTGCGGTGCTGGGGGCAGGCCGGGATGGAGGCGCTGTGGGCGGCGGCCAATATCAAGGTCCTAGGCCCCGGAATCGACGATATGGCCTTCCTGGCCGCACGCTCGGAGGCGATCGGCGACTACGACTCCATCTCGTCGTCGGTCTCGGAATCCAAAGGCGGCAAGAGTTATTCGCGTTCGCTGGGGTCGTCGCGGACCCTGAATCCGAACGCACTGGCGACCCTGCCGCGCGGGCGGGCCGTGGTGTTCTCCTCGGGTGCGCCGGCGGTGCTCGTGCGCACCGTGCCGTGGTGGGAAGGGGAGTACGCTGCCGAGGTGCGCAAGTCGATCGAACAGCATGATCCGCAGCGCCGCACCACCATGAGTGATCTCGTGGGCGAGCGGACGGTCCTCGACGGCGGGTCGACGCCCGGTGAGCCGCCCGCGACCTACGGACAGCCCGAGGAGGTTCGCCCGCTGTGAACGACCAGCCCCAGGACATGATCTACTCGAACGTGGTCGAGTTCGTGGAGAACTACCTCAGCCTCATCTATCGGCGTCAGGTCACCGATCTCACCGATACGGTGTGGTGCCCCGAATGGTGGAAGCACGCCGAGGCGGCAATGCGACTCGAAGCCCTGTGGCGCGCATGGGAATACCTGCGCCAAGACCCGCAGACGGGCATGAGCGTGTGGTTCCTGGACCACGCCGACCCGCATATGGGGCGGCTGTTCGATCCGCGCGGGCCGTTCAAGTACTGCAGTGTGCGCAACGGTCACAAGGATATGCTCAGCCCCCTCCCGCTCACCCCGCCGCAGCAGGGCATGTTCGGCGAACCGAGCAAGGCCGATCCGAACAAGGGCTGATCCGCGACCTGTCTCCGCGACGTCGACGGTGTCCGAAAACGACTGTGCCGCCGCCCGTTCCGGGTCGGCGGCACAGTTGTGAGCGGGGCGTTCAGCGGGAGCGGTCGCGGCGTTCGCGTTCGCGCATCCGCTCGTCGTGTTCCCGCGCCCGGGTGACCCGCGGCGGTTCCTCCGGCCGGGTGCGGACCGCGGCCTGCGGCGGCTGCGCCTGACTGACATCCATCAGCATGCGCACGGCCGCCAATTCCGGCGCCACGCCGACGCGGGACAGATGGGCGGCCAAGGCCTGCCGCCGCTCGGGAGAGTCGTAGCGGGTCAGTTCGCGTTCACGTGCCTTCTGCCGGTCGGCGGCGACGCGGGCGCCGCGCGCCACCCGGGAGTGTTCCAGGCCCTTCTCCAGCGAGATACCGCGTTCCAGAGCGGGACGCTCGAGCATCCGGGCCAATTCCAGGTTGCGCGGATCCTTCGCCTTGGCTTCGCGGGCCTCGCGCAGCAACCGCTCGCGGGTCTCCTTGACCCGCTCCTGGGTGACCTTCACGCGCGCTTCGGCTTCGCGCTGACCACGTTCGCGGGTGCGCAGTGCGACCAGTGTCGCAAGCTGCAACATTTGCCTCATCAAAGCCGCTGTCTCGCGGCCGATGTCGTCGAGTTCCTCGGCCATTGCCTGCTCCCCGATGCTGCAGTTGTCTCTGTGGACGATTCTGATGCTTCGTATCGGACTCCGCCACACGAACGGTCGATTCGCCGTGGCGGCGCCCCACCTTCAGCGCAGTCCGTTCTACGAGATTACCAGCGCGGAGCAGGGCAGCCTAACCCCGGATCCGGTCCATCGCAGGCGGATCCGGGGCCGCGCCGGGGGCTCAGCTCAGTTGCATCGTCTTGACGGTGACCGGCTGCTTCGGCGCGCCGTCGCCGGTCGACGGATCCTCCACGCCGTCCTTGGCGATGGCGTCGAGCGTCTCGAGCCCGGCCTCGTCGACGGTGCCGAAGATGGTGTACTGCGGCGGCAGCTGGGAATCGCCGTACACGAGGAAGAACTGGCTGCCGTTGGTGTCGGGGCCGCTGTTGGCCATCGC
Source organism: Nocardia mikamii NBRC 108933 (assembly GCF_001613505.1). Taxonomy (GTDB): domain Bacteria; phylum Actinomycetota; class Actinomycetes; order Mycobacteriales; family Mycobacteriaceae; genus Nocardia; species Nocardia mikamii. The sequence goes on along the minus strand of NZ_BDCM01000012.1, from coordinate 87,042 downwards.
CACCACGCCGCGCTTGTACTGCACCGGAACGCGCTGCGCGGTGGGGTCGCCGGGGGCGAATTGGTCGGTCGGGTATTCGTTGGGGAAGGCATACCCCGGCCCGCCGTTGCCCTGACCGCTGGGATCGCCGCACTGCAGCACTTTCAGGCCCTCGCCCGTGGTCAGGCGGTGGCAGGGGGTGCCGTCGTAGAACTTCTGCTGCACCAGGCTGACGAAACTGTTGACCGTGCAGGGGGATTCACCCGCGTTGAGCGAAATGCCGATCGGACCGCGGTTGGTGTCGATGGCGACCTTGGGGGAGCCGGCGGTCGAGACCTCGGTCTGCTCGGGCTTGTGCACCGGTTTGGCGGCCTGGCCACCATCGGTGTAGGCGCAGCTCACCGTCGCGGTCTTCGGCTTGGCCTCCGGCGGGGCAGCGGCCTGCGGCGTGGACGACAGCGAGGCGTCGGGGGTCTTGGCTGCGGCGTTGGGGGTGTCGTCGCCGCGGGTCAGGTAGTAGATCCCGACGCCGGCCGCGACGACCACGACCACACCGAGCGCCGATCCGGCGATCGCCAGCTGCTTACGCTTGCGCGCACGCTGCGCCTGTCGCTCCAGTCGGCGTTCCAGCTTGCGCTTGGCCGCCGCTCGTCGCTGTTCGTTGGTCGGCACTACCCGGTCCTCCCGTGTCGGTTGCGTATCGGCATAAGAGTGTGCCATCACTTCCTGAGACGACCCCTAACTTCCCCGGATCGTTCCGTACAATTGCCCAGCTCGGCCCTGTGGACGGAGAACCGGTTGGACTTGCCGCGTGCGGGTGGGGGAAACTGGACCATTGTGACCAAGACCAGCAGCTTCACCGCCCCGAAAGGGATTCCGGATTATGTGCCGCCCGCCTCGGCGGAGTTCGTCGCCGTACGGGACGGACTCGTGCGCGCCGCGCGACTGGCCGGATACGGGCATGTGGAGTTGCCGGTCTTCGAGGACACCGCGCTGTTCGCGCGCGGGGTGGGCGAATCGACCGATGTGGTCACCAAGGAGATGTACACCTTCGCCGACCGCGGTGAACGCAGTGTGACCCTGCGGCCGGAAGGCACCGCGGGCGTCATGCGGGCGGTGATCGAACACGGGCTCGACCGCGGCCAGCTGCCGGTCAAGCTGTGCTATTCCGGCCCGTTCTTCCGCTACGAGCGGCCTCAGGCCGGTCGCTACCGGCAGTTGCAGCAGGTGGGCGTGGAGGCGATCGGCGTCGATGATCCGGCGCTGGACGCCGAGGTGATCGCCGTCGCCGACGCGGGCTTCCGGTCGCTGGGGCTCGAGGGCTTCCGGCTCGAGATCACCTCGCTCGGCGACGAGACCTGCCGGCCGCAGTATCGGGAACTTCTGCAGGAATTCCTGTTCGCGCTGCCGTTGGACGAGGACACTCGCCGGCGCGCCGAGATCAACCCGCTGCGGGTGCTCGACGACAAGCGCAAGGAGGTCCGCGCCCTGACCGCCGACGCGCCGTTGATGCTCGACCACCTCTCCGACTCCGCGAAGGCCCACTTCGAGCAGGTGCTGGGCCACCTGGACGCGCTCGGCGTGCCGTACGTGATCAATCCGCGCATGGTGCGTGGCCTGGACTACTACACCAAGACCACCTTCGAGTTCGTCCACGACGGCCTGGGCGCGCAGTCCGGTATCGGCGGCGGTGGCCGCTACGACGGACTGATGGCGGAACTGGGCGGGCAGCCGCTGTCCGGGATCGGGTTCGGGCTCGGCGTCGACCGCACCATGCTGGCGTTGCAGGCCGAGGGCAAGAACGCGGGTGAACCGGCGCGGGTCGACGTTTTCGGCGTGCCGCTGGGGGAGTCCGCGATGGCCCGGCTGGTCGTGCTCGCGGCAGAACTGCGGGCGGCCGGAATCCGGGTCGACCTGGCCTACGGTGGGCGCGGCGTGAAGGGCGCGATGAAGGCGGCCGACCGGTCCGGCGCGGCGTTCGCCCTGGTCCTCGGCGACCGTGATCTGGCCGACGAACAGGTGGGCCTGAAGGACCTCGGCTCCGGCGACCAGCGTCAGATCCCGCTCGCCGAGGTCGTGGCGCAGGTGTCGGCGGCGCTGGCCGGGCAGCGGTAGTACGGTCCGAGCATGTCTCGAATTCCGTGGCGCGCATCGGTTTCCGGTCAGCGGCCCGTCCGGCTCGGCGCGCGCGGATGAGCGCGGCCTCGTGAACGACGCGAATTCCGCGGCGCCGCAACCGGTCGGTCTCGACCTCATCGCCCCGGAGCTGTACGCGCCGATGCTGCGGCGGCTGGCGCTGGGCGCGATCGGCGCGGGTGTCGTCGTCGGCGTGGTGGTGGGGCTGGTCGTGAGCTGGCCGGCCGGTGTGGTGGTCGGCGGAGTGCTCGGCGCGCCGACGGCGATCTACGCGCTGGCGGTCCGGCGGCGGCGAATGTGGTTGTCGGGCACCGTGATCGAGGCTCGCACGCTGGTGGGCCGGCGACGGCTCGACGTCGCCGCGGCCACGGGTGTCGAGGTGCTCGTGTATCCGGGGCGGCTGAGCCGGATCGCGCTGCGGATCACCGCCGATGGCCGGACCCAGACCGTGCCGCTGGCGATGTACACCGACGCCGGTAGCGGACGCGAACTGCATGTTCTGGGGTTGCGGAAGCTCGCCGACGCGCTGTCGTCGGCGGAACTGGCCGCGGCACTGGCTCTGGCCGGATTGCTCGTGGGGCAGTTGCGGGCCGAGGCCCGGGACGCGGGTCTGGAACAGCGGCCCCTGTACCGGGCGGTGCAGCTGGTGCGGATGCGTGACATCGTGCAGCCGGTGCGGCTGAGCGACAGCGATATCGCCACGCTGAGTCGCGATAGCGCAGCGTGAATGTCGCGCTCCGGACGGAACGGACGTAGTTCGCCGCTGCGGTGCGCGGCACGAACGATATACGGTCACCGTCCGGTAACGAGCCGGCCGTGGCGGCGCGGGTGGGTTTTTCGGCATCCACCCCGGTCAGCAACCTTTCGGCTTACTCTGGCTCGGTCGGGGTTCGGTTGCATGCCGGGCCTGTGACCACACTGGTACCCGAACCGGCGGGGGTTTGACCTTTCGTGTCTAGTAATACTCCGGCGCGCAGCGAACACTGAGACTTGGAAGGTTTCCAGGATCGAAAAGAGTTCCAACGAAGGGTTCGTCATGCACACCATCAAATTCCGTAAAGCGGCCGCTGTTGCCGCCCTCGCAGTGGCCCTAGGCGCCGTCGTCGCCCCCGCCGCATCTGCCGCGAGCCCATCGAGCACCTCTCCGACGGCCAGCGACATCGACGGTTCCGTCGCGATCTGCTTCCCCTTGGGCAGTGTCGTCTGGTGCATCTGAGCTGTCGCGAGAAGGGGTGCCGCCCGAGGGGTGGCACCCCTTCCGTGTGGGCAGGTGGCGGGCGAGGCCGCCGGACGGAACGTCGAAAACGGTTGCGGGAGGGTGAGGATCCGCTCGAGCTGTCTGGTTGCTCACGGTGCCGGGTTCCCGGCGGTGAGGGTCGTTAGGGTGAAGATCGAAGCCGACCGTCGAGTTCTCGTGAACAAGGAGTTGTCGTGAGCAATGCCGCCCGCACGCCCGTGACCGTCACCGTCACCGGAGCCGCCGGTCAGATCGCCTACGGGTTGCTGTTCCGCATCGCCTCCGGCGCCATGCTCGGGCCGCAGACGCCGGTGCGGCTGCGGTTGCTGGAAATCCCGGCGGCCGTCGGCGCCGTCGAAGGGGTGGCGATGGAACTCGAGGACGGCGCTTTCCCGCTGCTCGAATCGATACACATCAGCGACGATCCGTGGGTGGGATTCGACGGCGCCTCGGTCGCCGTCCTGGTCGGCGCCCGCCCGCGCACCGCCGGGATGGAGCGTTCGGATCTGCTGGCGGCCAACGGGCCGATCTTCACCGATCAGGGTGCGGCCATCAACGCCAGTGCGGCCGACGATGTGAAGGTGCTGGTGGTCGGAAATCCCGCCAATACCAACGCCTTCATCGCGATGAGCAATGCGCCCGACGTGCCGGCGGCGCGCTTCACCGCGCTGACCCGCCTCGACCACAACCGGGCCATCGCCCAGCTCGCCGCGCGCAGTGGCGCCCCGGGCTCGTCGATCACTCGAATGACGGTGTGGGGCAACCACTCCGCGACGCAGTATCCGGACATCAGCTACGCGCTGATCGGCGGGCGGCCGGCCGATCGTGTGATCGACGACCCGGCCTGGGTGCGCGAGACCTTCATCCCCACCGTTCAGCAGCGCGGTACCGCGATCATCGCCGCCCGCGGGGCGTCCTCGGCGGCCAGTGCGGCGAGTGCGGCCATCGACCACATCCACGACTGGGTGCTGGGCACGGCCACTGATGACTGGGTGTCGATGGCGGTGCCCTCCGACGGCTCCTACGGGGTGCCGGAAGGGCTCATCAGTTCGTTCCCGGTGACGTGTGCCGGTGGTGAGTACTCGATCGTGCCGGACCTGGAGATCGGCGAATTCTCGCGTGAGCGTATCGATCTCAGCGTCGCCGAGCTCGCGGCCGAGCGCGAGGCGGTGATCGATCTCGGCTTCGCCAAGCGCGGCTGAGCCGATCGACCGCTCGCGCCGCCGATCACACCTTGGCGATGACCTTCTCCGCGTACTTCTCCAGATGCGCGATCTTGTCCGCGAGCGGCTCGGTGTCGTCCCCGGCGACGTACGGGTAGCGGAAGCCGACGATCACATCGGTGACGCCCTTGTCCTCGAGCCGCTTGATGCCGTCGGTGGTGTAGGCGTCCAGCGAAGCCGCGTGGATCTCGAACGGCGTGGATGCGTCACGCTCGGAACGCAATTCGTTCAACCGGGCGAGCATGCGGTCGAGATCCTCGGGATCGCCGCCGGCGTGCATCCAGCCGTCGCACAGGCGCACGGCGCGTCGCAGCGCGGCATCGCTGTGCCCGCCGACCAGGATCGGGAGGGGTTCGGTGGCGCCCGGGGTGATCTTGATCTTCGGGATGTCGTAGAACTCGCCGTGGTATTCGAAGTAGTCGCCGCGCGAGAGGCCGCGGACGATTTCGATGCATTCGTCCATGCGCTTGCCGCGCCGCTCGAACGGCACGCCCATGATCTGGAAGTCCTCGGGCCACGGGCTGATGCCGACGCCCAGCGAGAAGCGGTTGCCGCTGAGGTAGGCGAGGGAGGCGGCCTGTTTGGCCACCAGCACCGGCGGCCGGATCGGCAGCTTCACCACGAAGGGCGTGAACCGCAGCGTCGTGGTCACCGCGGCCAGCGCCGCGGAGAGGATGAATGCCTCGATGAACGGCTTACCGTCGAGGAATTCCCGGTTGCCGTCCGGGGTGTACGGGTAGGTCGAATCCGACTCCGCGGGATAGGCGACGCTGTCGGCGATGGTCATACTGTGGAATCCGGCCGCCTCCGCGGCCTGCGCCAGCGGTACGTAGTGCGCCGGATCGGTCATCGCCTCCGCGTAGGTGAAACGCATCGGTGGTCCTCTCGGGTGTTGCCGATATGAAACTAGAACAGATTCTAGTTGTGCTGGCGATCCTAGTGGGATAGGCAGTGCGTTGTCCCGAGTTCGACCACTGATCGGTCGAATGAACCTGTTCTAAGTACGGCTCCCGACGGAAAGGGCCCGGACCGTACGGTCCGGGCCATCCGGGGCGATGATGCGGCTGCCGCGCCGCCGCGCTCAGAGCTGGTCGTTCTCGTAATCGCTGATGAGCTCGTCGGAATGGGTCTGGCCGATGACCTCGGGCGTGGTCTCTCCCAGCGGGCCGGTGAGGTCGGTGTTGCCGGTGAGGCTCTGGTAGTTCTGCACCGTGCGACCGCGATCGTCGTCGGCGTTGCGCTGCCCGGCCGCGGGTGTGCCGCCGCCCATGAAGCCCGAACCGGGCGTGCCCTGTCCGGGCGTACCGGGCATACCCGGGCCGAACGGCATACCGGGGATCCCGGGGCGGGCGCCGGGCACCGCGGAACCGAGGCCGGGCTTGGCCGCCGCGCCGCCGCCGGACGCGGCGCCGCCGAGTCCGCCGGTGAGGCCGCTCAGCGCGCCACCACCACTGCCGCTCATCGAACCCGGGTGCGCGCCGTTACCGCCGAAGGCGCTGGCATGCGTCGACGCGCCGGACAGGCCGGAGCCGCTCAGGTCGCCGAGGCCGGCGGCCTGGGTGTCCGCGCCGCCGCCCGACAGCAGGTTCTGGGCCTGCTCCACGATCGGTTGCCCGACGTTCTGCGCCACCGCCTGCGCCGCATTGGCCGCCTGCGGTGCGTACTGCCCGGCGAGCTGGTTGACCACATTCGCCAATTGGCCTGTGTAGCCGCCCAATTCGCCTCGGGTGGCGTTCACGATCGTGACCGCCTGCCCGAGATGTTCGGTAGCCGCGGCGATCAGCGTGGCCTGGCCCGGGGGAGTGAAAGCGACCGGAGCGAGCGCGCCGGCCTGGGTGGCGAAGGACTGGGCGACCTGAGTGAGCTGGACGTTGCCGCGCTGCACCACCGCCGCGGCCTCGTCGGTGAGTTTCGAGATGTCGAAGCCGCGCTGGCTGGCGTCCTCACCGTGGGCCTGCACCTGTTGTCCCGCGGTCTGGGCGCTGGTGGCCGACTGTCCTTGCCAGACCTGCTCTACCGACTTCATCGCACCCATGCCGATCTGCATGGCGCTCTGGATGACCTGGGAGGACTGGCTGAGCAGATCGGCGGGGTTGAGTGCCCCCATCACACCGGTGCCGAAACTCGACAGCAGGTCGAGGAACGGTTTGAACAGCACGTCGATCCCCGGCAGCGCGGGCAGCGCCATACCGCTCATCAGCGCGGCCACCGGATCGGCGGGCATGGGAGGCAGATTCGCCGGCACCGCCGCGGCGACCGGGGCGGCGGCCTGCTGGACCGCACCGGCGGCACCGTCGAGTGCGGCGGGCGCCTGATTCAGTGCGGCCTGAGCGCCGTCGAGCACGTGCTGCGCGCCGGGTACGCCGCCGAGCGCACCGGCGGCCTGATGCAACACGTCGTGGCCCGCGCCGAGCAGCGGCGACGCGGCGTCGCCCAGCACTCCGGCGTGGCCGTCGCCGGCATCGGGGGCACCCGAACCCCCGCCGGGCAGGTGCGGAGCGCCGATTCCGTGGGAACCGTTGTCCTCGAACTCTTTCCGTGCCGTGGTGAAGGCCGGTGCCGAGGCGGGCGGCGTATCCGGCGGCAGCTGCGGAAGCGGGATATCGGTGATCGGGCCCTGCTGTGCGGCCGAGGCCGGCGTGGCGTCCGGGATGGAGGCCGGTGCGGCGGGCGCGATCGGTGAGGTGTCGGCCGCGGGGGCGGCCGGGGCGGCGATGACGCCGCTGTCGGTACCGGAACCGATGGTGTGCACCGATCAGCCTCCGATCGCGTTGCCGATGGCGCCCAGGGCCCCGGCGGCGGCTGCGTCGTTGTCGCCGAGGATCGCGACGGTGCCGAATGCGGACTGCCCCAAGTGATTACATTTGGCCGACAGGTCGTTGACATCGCTGCAGTGCAGGACCTGCGCCGCCGCGAACATCGCCAGGTAGTCGGCGCCGATGAGCCCGAAAACGGGCGTCATCGCAGCTACGTGCGTCGCGGTGTCCATATCGGCCGCGCCCGCGATTTCGGTACCGATGCTCTGATGTGCCGCTCCGAACGCGCTGATCGCGCTCTGGTCGGCGGTGAGATCGCTCATCGAACTGCCCCCCAATCATCGTGGTCAACTATTCGTCAACGTCGAACAAGCCGCGCGACCGGGCGTCGACCGGTGGCTGGGCTGGGCTCAATATAACCGACCCGGCCGACGCGATTCGAGTCCGACAAACTAGAACTTGTTGCAAATTAGAACGGGTTCTATATTCTCGTCGCATGAAGGTCGCAGTCACCGGCGCAGCCGGCTTCCTTGGCACGAATCTGCTTCACCAGCTGGTGGAGCGCGGTCACGAGGTGACCGCCATCGACCGGGTTCGGCCCTCCGGTGCAACGGATCCGAGTGTGACCTGGGTGAGCGGCGACGTGCTGGACCCGGCGTCGATGCGTTCGGCTCTGGCCGGTGCGGAGGTGGTCTACCACCTGGTCGCCGTGATCACCCTCGCGCATCGCAACGACCTGGCCTGGCGGGTGAACACCGAAGGTGTGCGCGTGGTGGCCGAAGCCGCGCTGGCGGTCGGCGCCCGGCGCATGGTGCACGCCAGTTCGATCCACGCCTTCAACCAGTACAGCTGCGGCGGCCGCATCGACGAGAACGCGCCGCGCTCCGTCGATCCGGCGTTGCCCGTCTACGACCGCTCCAAATTCCAGGGCGAGGTGGAATTGCGCGCGGTCGTCGACCGGGGTCTGGACGCCGTGATCTGCAATCCGACCGGCGTGTACGGCCCAGTCGACCACTCCGACTCCCGGATCAACACCACGCTGTGGGACGCCGCGCGCGGACGGGTGCCGGTGATGATCGGCGGCGGATTCGATCTGGTCGACGTGCGTGACGTCGCCACCGGCCTGATTCTCGCCGGCGAGCGCGGGCGCACCGGCGAGAACTATCTGCTCTCCGGCGCGATGGTGACGATGCTCGAGGTCACCCAGCTCGCCGCTCAGGTCAACGGGAAGCGCGGCCCGCGTTTCGCCATTCCGGCCAAGGTGATCTCCGGGGCGCTGCCGGTGCTGGAACCGATCGGGAAGCTGCTGGGCAGCGACCGGGTGTCGCGGGCGGCGATGGGGGCACTGCTGTCGGCGCCCGAGATCGACGGGACCAAGGCGCGCACCGAACTCGGCTACCTGCCCCGGCCGACCGAGGAAACCGTACGTGACCTGGTGGCCTTCTATAAGGGTGAGTCCGTGCGCACGGTCGCGAGCAGTATGGCCTGACGGTCGTTCCGGGACGGCGCCGCGGCATGCACGGGGTGCGTGCGCGGCGCGGTCCTTGACATCGTATCGAACGGGTGTTCGACTGGACGGGTGCGATGGCAGAACCAGAACCCGGCAGCCGACGACGGCGCGCTCCCAGGGCTGGAGCGTGCCGGATTCGTCCGCAGCGTGCAGACACCTGACTTCGAGGGCGTCACCTTTCACGAAGTGCTGTGCAAGAGTGCGCTGAACAAGGTGCCGCAGCGTTCGGCGGTGCCGTTCGAATGGACGATCAATCCGATGCGCGGCTGTTCGCACGCCTGCCGATACTGCTTCGCCCGCCCCACCCACGAATATCTGGACCTGGACGCCGGGCGTGATTTCGACAGCCAGATCGTGGTCAAGACGAACGTGGCCGCGGTGCTGCGCCAGGAATTGCGCCGGCGCTCGTGGCGGCGCGACCCGGTCGCACTGGGCACCAACACCGATCCCTACCAGCGGGCCGAGGGGCGTTACCGCCTGATGCCGGGGATCATCGCCGCCCTCACCGACGCGGATACGCCGTTCTCCATCCTCACCAAGGGCACGCTGCTGCGGCGGGACCTGCCGATCCTGGTGGAAGCGGCCCGCGTGGTCCCGGTGAGTCTGGCCGTGTCGATCGCGACGGTCGACGAGGAACTGCACCGCGCGGTCGAGCCGGGTACGCCCGCCCCCCGGGCGCGGCTGGAACTGGTGCGGACACTCGCCGAGGCCGGATTCGACGTGAACGTGATGGTGGCTCCTGTCATTCCGTATCTCACCGACGACCTCGACCACCTGGACCGGTTGCTCGGCGCGATCGCGGCGTCCGGCGGAGCGCGGGCCACGGTGCTGCCCATGCATCTGCGCGGAAGTACCCGGGGCTGGTTCCTGCAATGGCTGGCCGAACGTCACCCGGCGCTGCTGCGGCGATACCGGCAGTTGTACGGTCGTGGGGCGTACGTCACACCGGAGTACTCTGCGTGGTTACGGCAGCGAGTGGATCCGCTGCTGGCCCGGTATCGGCTCGATCGGCACCGGGACCTACCGGCGCGGGGCCGGGCCGCGGGCCCCTCCGAGCCGGACGGTGACGTGCAGGCAATACGGTCCGACCCGCAGTTGGCGTTGTTCGGTTGATCGCTCCGCCGGATACCGGCGGACCCACCGGCCCCTGGGGGCCCGGTCGCTCGCGGCCGAAATTCGTTGTACCGCATGCTCGCCGGGTTGTTCGTTCCACGGATTCTCCGGCGAGCCGCGGAGTAACTTGGCGTGTGGTACCTCATCCTACGAGGAAGTGATGCAGGCGCATGGTGTCGAATCAGGGCGTTGACGGCCCCACCGGCAGCGAAAAATTGGAGAAGGTCGTCATCCGCTTCGCCGGTGATTCCGGCGACGGTATGCAGCTGACCGGAGACCGATTCACCCACGAGGCGGCCGCCTTCGGCAACGACCTCGCCACCCAGCCGAACTTTCCGGCCGAGATCCGCGCACCCCAGGGCACTCTGCCCGGGGTGTCGTCGTTCCAGATCCAGATCGCCGACTACGACATCCTCACCGCGGGCGATCAGCCCGACGTGCTGGTGGCCATGAATCCGGCCGCCCTCAAAGCGAACATCGACGATCTCGCACGGGGCGCGACGGTCATCGTCAATACCGACGAGTTCACCAAACGCACCCTCGCGAAGGTCGGCTACGAACGAGATCCGCTGACCGACGACAGTCTCGGTGACTTCGTGGTGCACCGGGTGCCGATGACGTCGCTGACACTGACCGCCACCGAACCGACCGGGGTCGGCAAGAAGGACGGCCAGCGCGCGAAGAACATGTTCGCCCTGGGGCTGCTGTCATGGATGTACGGCCGCCCGCTCGGCGGCACTGAGGCCTTCATGCGCGAGAAGTTCGCCGCCACACCCGAAATCGGCGAGGCCAACGTGCTCGCGTTCCGGGCCGGCTGGAACTACGGCGAAACGACCGAAACCTTCGCCACCACCTACGAAGTCGCGCCCGCCGCACTGCCGCCGGGCACCTACCGGCAGATCACCGGCAATACCGCCCTCGCCTACGGCGTGATCGCAGCGGGGCAACTGTCCGGGCTGCCGGTTTTCCTCGGCACCTATCCGATCACGCCGGCCTCCGACATCCTGCACGAACTGAGCAAGCACAAGAACTTCGGCGTCACCACCTTCCAGGCCGAGGACGAGATCGCGGGAATCGGTGCGGCACTGGGTGCTTCGATCGGTGGCGCGCTCGGCGTGACCAGTACCTCGGGCCCCGGGCTGGCGCTCAAGAGCGAGACGATCGGCTTGGCGGTGATGACGGAACTGCCGCTGGTGATCGTCGACGTCCAGCGCGGCGGACCCTCGACCGGCCTGCCCACCAAGACCGAACAGGCCGATCTGCTCCAGGCGCTGTACGGGCGCAACGGCGAATCGCCCGTGGCCGTGGTGGCGCCGCGCTCGCCGGCGGACTGTTTCGCGGCCGCGGTGGACGCGGCGCGGATCGCGCTCACCTACCGCACCCCGGTACTGCTGCTGTCCGACGGCGCCATCGCCAACGGATCCGAGCCGTGGTCGATTCCACGGGTCCGCGACCTCGAGCCGATCGATCCGGCATTCGAACCACCGGCAGAAGAGGGTGCGACGGACGGGCAACCGTTCCAGCCCTACGCGCGCGACCCGGAAACCCTCGCCAGGCCCCTGGCCAGGCCCGGAACCGCGGGCCGCGCCCACCGGATCGGCGGCCTGGAGAAGGCCGACGGCAGCGGCAACATCTCCTACGATCCGGCCAACCACGAATTGATGGTCCGCCTGCGTCAGGCGAAGATCGACGGCATCGCGGTACCCGACCTCGAGGTCGACGACCCCGACGGCACGGCCGATCTGCTGCTGATCGGCTGGGGCAGTTCCTACGGCCCGATCGGAGAGGCGTGCCGGCGAGCGCGCCGCCGCGGCGTACCGGTCGCACAGGCCCACCTGCGCCACCTCAACCCGCTGCCCGCCAACACCGGCGAGGTGTTGCGCCGCTATCGCCGGGTGGTCGCGCCGGAGATGAACGGCGGCCAGCTGGCGTTGCTGCTGCGCGGCAGATATCTGGTCGACGTGCAGCCGTGGACGAAGGTGGCCGGGACCGCCTTCTCCGCCCAGGAGCTGGTCGGCGTGATCGACGCGGCACTGGACGGATCCATCGGCGAGCTGGAACAGAACAAGGCCTTCGATGCCCGGGCCCGGGCGACCTATCGCACGACAGGGGGATACCGATGACCATCGTCGACACCTCGCTCATCGGCGCCGATCTCGGCCTGACCGGAGTCTCCGGAGTGCCCGGCGCGGACGGCCCGCAGAAGGTCAAGGACTTCACCTCCGATCAGGAGGTGCGGTGGTGCCCCGGATGCGGTGACTACGTCATTCTCGCGACCGTGCGCGGTTTCCTCGCCGAGCTGGGCTTGCGGCGCGAAAACCTGATGTTCGTCTCCGGCATCGGATGTTCCAGCCGGTTCCCGTACTACCTGGACGCCTACGGCATCCACTCCATTCACGGCCGTGCCCCGGCGATCGCCACCGGACTCGCGGTGACCAGGCCGGATCTGTCGGTCTGGGTCGTCACCGGCGACGGCGACGCCCTGTCGATCGGCGGCAACCACCTCATCCACGCGCTGCGCCGCAACGTGAACATGACAATCCTGCTGTTCAACAACCGGATCTACGGCCTGACCAAGGGCCAGTACTCACCGACCTCCGAACCGGGGAAGGTGACCAAGTCGACGCCGCTCGGCTCGATCGACCACCCGTTCAACACGCTGTCGGTGGCGTTGGGAGCCGAGGCGAGTTTCGCCGCGCGCGCCCTCGACTCCGACCGCGCCGGGCTCACCGAGGTGCTGCGCGCCGCAGCCGAGCATCGCGGCACCTCGTTCGTGGAGATCCTGCAGGACTGCCCGATCTTCAACGACGGCTCCTTCGACGCGCTGCGCCGCGACAACGCCGAATCCCACCTGATCCGCTTGCGGCACGGGGAACCGATCCGCTTCGGCGCGGACGGCGAATTCGCGGTGGTGCGCAACGGTTTCGGGCTCGAGGTGGTCGCGGCGTCGGAGGTCGCCGAGAGTGAGATCGTGGTGCACGACGCCCATTGCGAACGGTCCGAATACGCCTACGCGCTCTCGCGGTTGACCTCCCAGGATCTGACCCACGTGCCGATCGGCATCTTCCGCGACGTCACCCGTCCCACCTACGACGACGGGGTCCGGGCGCAGACCGCGGTGGCGGTCGAACGCGCACCGGTCGGGCCGCGGTCGCTGCAGGATCTGCTCAACGGCCGCGAGACCTGGACCGTCGGCTGACCCGCGGGGTCGGCAGCCCGTACCGATTGCGCCCCTGAGCTTTTCGGCGCCCCGATCGCGAGGACGCGATCGGGGCCTTGGGGCCGCGATCAGCGGTCGGCGACGAACGCGTCGACCAACTTCTTGCACAGGTCCGAGAACCGGGTGCGGTCTGCTTTCTGGGCGTCGGTGAGTCCGTCGGTGCCGCCGGGGGAGTACACCACCAGGTGCACGTCCTGGTCGGGTGTGGCGCCCAGGAAATCGAGCAGGGTGGACCCGCCGCTGCCGTCGGTGGGCATGCCCAGATCCGCGGCGGCCAGTTTCTTCGCCTCCTCGGCGGCGGCATGGACCGCGTCGAGGGAGACGTGTCCGTTGCGCTGCCGCGGCGCCTTGTCGGCCGGACGGTCCGGATCGGCGGCGTCGGGACTGTTCACCGCATGCCCGTCCGAATAGACGAGCAGTGTCGGCGCCGGCGTCACCCCGGCGTGCTCCCCGCCCGGAATCGTGGTCAGCGCCACCGACAGTCCGGCCGTGGGTTCGTCGGCAACGGCCGTCATCGCACCGCCGGCCACCGCCAGCGCCGCGGCGCATACCGCCACCGCCACCCGCACACCCGGCACTGTTCGTCTCGCACCGCCGATAACCCGCATGTCGTTCACTCCTGCCCTCCACCCGTCCCGGTCTCGCCGATCATTGTGCCCGCACCGCTGCCGACATCCGCCCGACCCGCCCGTTCGAATGCGCGCCCGCCCCGGCTCAGCGCAGTGCCGGCGGATTGTTCAGATCCGGTGCCGAGAAGGTGTCACATGCCGCGACCTGGCCGTTCCGGTAGCCGGTCAGGAACCACTTCTGCCGCTCGTTCGACGAACCGTGCGTCCACCCTTCCGGATTCACCCGTCCGGTGGCGGCCTTCTGGATCCGGTCGTCGCCGACCGCCGCCGCGGCGGAGAGCGCGTCTTGGATGTCGCTGTCGGACAACGGCTTCAGCAGCGGCTGGGAACCACCGGGGGCCGGGGTCTTGTCCGCGTAACTCGCCCACAGGCCCGCGTAACAGTCGGCCTGCAATTCGAGGCGAACCGATCCGGAATCGGGGCCCTTGGGATCGCGCTGCGCGCGCCCGCTGTCGCCCAGCAGGTTCTGGATGTGATGGCCGAATTCGTGCGCCACCACGTACTCCTCGGCCAGCGGACCACCCGCCGCGCCGAACTTGTCCCGCAGTTCCTGGAAGAACCCGGTGTCGAAATATGCCTTGCGGTCCGCCGGACAGTAGAAGGGGCCGACCGCGCTGGTCGCGTTGCCGCATCGGGTGGCGACCGACCCGGTGAACAGCGTCACACCGGGCTTCGTGTACTGCACCCGGGTCTGACGCGGCAGGACCCCGCCCCAGACGCCGTCGAGACTCTGCGCGGTCAGCACCACTCGGCATTGCGCGTACCGGTTCGCGTCACCGTTGGTTTTGCAGACGGAGGTGTCGACGCCACCGGTCTGCGTTCCCGAGGTTCCGCTGCCGAGCAGATTGCCCGGATTCACACCGAACAGCACCGCGAGAATCAGCACGATCAAGCCACCGCCACCGCCCAAGGCGAGCTTGGGGCCCATTCCGCCGCCGGTGGAGACCCGGTCCGGATCGATATCCATACCTTCGTTGAAGGTCATCGTTGCTGCTCCTGTGGATCGAGTGGGCTGTTCGGCGCTCGGTCAGCCGAAAACAACCCCTACAGCTTGGCATGAGCGTCGGGGGCTCGAGGGCCGAGTAGCTGTCGTGTCCGCCGAGCGCCCGACGACGAATGCTGCGGCGTCGCGGCGGATCCGTGGTGCCGGCCGTGTTCGCCGGCTGTCCGCGACGCGGCGGCACGCGGGGGAGTCGGATATCGGTTTCCGTCCGGCCGCCGCGCCTCACTACCATGGGGGCGCACCAGGTCATCCCGTGCCCGGTGCACCGTGTCGTCGAAAGGATTCCCGTGCTGCGCACCCACTTGGCTGGTTCGCTGCGAAGCGAGCACGCCGGTCTGACCGTCACCCTCACCGGCTGGGTGGCCCGGCGGCGAGACCACGGTGGCGTGATCTTCATTGATCTGCGCGATGCGTCGGGGGTCGCGCAGGTGGTCTTCCGCGAGGGTGTGCCGGCCGAACAGGCCCACAAACTGCGGGCGGAGTACTGCGTGCAGGTCACCGGTGTGGTCGAAGGGCGTCCGGACGGCAGCGAGAACCCGAACCTGCCCACCGGTGCGGTCGAGGTGAACGTCACCGAACTCGTGGTGCTCAACGAGGCCGCGCCGCTGCCGTTCCAGCTCGATGAGCAGCCCGGCGAAGAGGCGCGCCTGAAGTACCGCTACCTCGACCTGCGCCGCGAGGGCCCCGCGCACGCCATCCGGCTGCGGTCGAAGGTCAACGCCGCCGCCCGCGAGGTGCTGGCTCATCACGCCTTCGTCGAGGTCGAGACCCCGACGATGACGCGGTCCACCCCCGAGGGCGCGCGTGACTTCCTGGTGCCCGCCCGGCTGCAGCCCGGCAAGTTCTACGCCCTGCCGCAGAGCCCGCAGCTGTTCAAGCAGTTGCTGATGGTCTCGGGGGTGGAGCGGTACTACCAGATCGCCCGCTGCTACCGCGACGAGGATTTCCGCGCCGACCGCCAGCCCGAGTTCACCCAGCTCGACCTGGAGATGAGCTTCGTGACGCAGGAGGATGTGATCCTGCTGGCCGAGGACATCCTGGTCGCGCTGTGGAAACTGGTCGGCCACGAGATCCCCACGCCGATTCCGCACATGACCTACGCCGAGGCGATGCGCCGCTACGGCAGCGACAAGCCGGATCTGCGGTTCGGCATCGAGATCACCGAATGCGCCGAATACTTCAAGGACACCTCCTTCCGGGTCTTCCAGGCGCCCTATGTCGGCGCGGTCGTGATGCCGGGCGGGGCGAGCCAGCCGCGGCGCCAGCTCGACGCCTGGCAGGAATGGGCCAAGCAGCGCGGGGCGAAGGGCTTGGCGTACATCCTGGTCGGTGAGGACGGCACCCTCGGCGGCCCGGTCGCCAAGAACCTGTCCGACGCCGAACGCGAGGGCCTGGCCAAGCACGTCGGCGCGGCGCCGGGCGACTGCATCTTCTTCGGCGCCGGAGAGGTGAAATCGAGCCGGGCGCTGCTGGGCGCGGCGCGTGGCGAGATCGCGCGCAAGTGCGGACTGATCGACGAGGACGCGTGGGCGTTCGTGTGGATCGTGGACGCGCCGATGTTCGAGCCCGCCGCCGACGCCACCGCGAGCGGCGATGTGGCACTCGGACATTCGGCCTGGACCGCGGTGCACCATGCGTTCACCTCGCCGAAGCCGGAGTCCATCGACACCTTCGACACCGATCCGGGCGCGGCGCTGGCCTATGCCTACGACATCGTCTGCAACGGCAACGAGATCGGCGGCGGCAGTATCCGCATCCATCGCCGTGACGTGCAGGAGCGGGTGTTCAAGGTGATGGGCATCAGCCACGACGAGGCGCAGGAGAAGTTCGGATTCCTGTTGGACGCCTTCGCCTTCGGCGCGCCGCCGCACGGTGGAATCGCCTTCGGCTGGGACCGTATCACCGCGCTGCTGGCCGGGGTGGATTCGATTCGCGAGGTCATCGCGTTCCCGAAGTCCGGTGGCGGCGTGGACCCGCTGACGGAGGCGCCTGCGCCCATCACCGCGCAGCAGCGCAAGGAAGCCGGCCTCGACGTGGTGCTCGACGAGCACGGCAAGCCGAAGGCCGCCTCGGCCTGATCCGCAACCGGAGGTGCCGCCGCGGTTGTGGGCGGTCGCGGCCGCGCACCGGCTAGTCTGCAGATCGTCCGGCGCCACCCGGTGCCGGACGCTCGTGCCGACGACAGGGGACTGGGGTGCTGCACCTGCGGGCGGTCTGCCCACCGGAGTCGACCGACGCCGCGGTGACCGCGCTGCGGGCCGAACCCGGCGCCACGCTGATCACCGTGCAGCGCGGCGCCTCGGTCGAGCCGCCCGGTGATCTGGTCCAAGCCGATATCGCTCGCGAATCGGCCAACGATGTGCTGGCCGGTCTGCGCGGGCTGGGTATCGGCGACTACGGCGGCATCATGCTCTCGCCGGTGGAAACGGTGCTGTCGGCCCCGGCCGACCGCGCGGTCGAGGCGGCGCCGGGCGATCCGTCGGATGCGATCGTCTGGGAGGAGCTGCTCGCTCAGACCCACGAGGAATCGACGCTCAACCCCACCTTCCTGTCCTTCATCACGATCGCATGCCTGCTGGCCGTCGTCGGTGTGGCCACCGATTCCCCGGTGACCGTCGTCGGCGCCATGGTGGTCGGACCCGAGTTCGGGCCGCTCGCCGCCGTCGCGGTCGCGGTGGTGCGCAGGGATTTCCGTCTCGCCCGTCGTTCGATCCTGGCCCTGCTGATCGGCTTTCCCGTGGCGATGGGGATCGCGACGCTGGCGTCGCTGGTGTGGGAACAGTTCGGCTGGATCACCGTCGACCGCATCCACGCCATCCGCAATGTGGACTTCATCTACGAGGTGGGCCCGTTCTCGCTGGTGGTGGCGCTGCTGGCGGGTGCGGCGGGGATGATGTCGCTGGTGACCGCGAAATCGGCGGCGCTGGTCGGCGTGTTCATCTCGGTGACGACGATTCCGGCGGCCGGTTTCGCCGCGGTCGCCGCCACCGTCGGTGAATGGCACAAGGCATTCGAGTCGATCGGCCAGCTGGGAGTGAACATGGTCGGCATCGTCGTGGCGGGCATCATCGTGCTGCGATTGCGTCCCCATCACGGGCACGCACTGGGCCCGCCACGTCCGAAGCGACCGAACATACTGTCGCGCTGGTGGTTCGGCGGCGACGATTGAGAAATGCTCAGGCGATCAGGCCGCCGGTGAGCGTCCGGTAGGAGTAGGTGACCGCAATGACGGTGAGCGGTCCCACCACCAGCAGGCCGATACCGCACAGCGCGGTGGCGACGATCGTCAGCGCGGCCACGGTCAGGGCCAGCAACAGCGTCGGCACGAAATTCGAGACCACCAGCTGCACACTGGATTTGATCGCGCTGAACGGATCGAGATCCTGGTCGATCACGTAGTGCAGCGAGAACATGCACAAATAGCCCACGACGAGGGCCGGCACGATGCACAGCACCGCGCCGACGCAGGCCGCCACGAAGACGAGCAGCGCGGTGATCAGCACGTTGCCGGCGTTGACGAAGCCGAAGAACGACGCGAAATCCGGTGGCGTGCCGTCGGTTTCGTACAGGGCGCCGCGGATCATCGCCGCCTGTAGCAGCCAGACCACGACCGCTGCGAGCAAGCCGATCAGCACCACCGGCATCAGCGAATTCATATGCGTGACGTTCACCACCACGGTCACCATCAGATAGGCGACGAATCCGACGAGCGTAATGGCGACCCACGGAATCGGGTTGGCGCGGAAGCGATCCCACGCGAAGCTGAGCGCCCGGCCGACATTGAGTCCCGGCGCCACGGCGTATCCCGGCGGCGCGCCGTACCCGGGCGCGCCCTGGGGCGGCATGCCGTTATCCGGTGCGCCCCAGCTCTGGTCGGCGGGCGGCGGATAGGCGCCCGGTGGGACGCTGCCGGGCGGGCCGTAGGTGGGGCCGGGCTGACCGTGCGCTCCGGGTGGCGACGCCACCGGGGGCACCCCGCCCGGGGTGACCTGGGGCGGCTCGCCCGGAGCCCCGCCGTACTGCGGTGCGCCGTACTGTGGTGCGCCGGAGCCCTCGAACTGCGGATACCCCGTGGCTCCGGCCATTTCGGGCCGGCCCGGCGTTGCGGAATGTTCGCCTGGTCCGGCGGCGGGTCGGGCGGGACCGGTGGGGTGCTGCCCGGGCCGGCTCTGCGGTCGCCGCTCACCGCCTTCGCCGGTGTCGCGGGGTGCGGACTGCGGGGAGTCGGTCATCGTCGGACCTTTCGAATCACCTGGGTTCTGGTGCGGCACACTGCAGTTGAGATTTCGACACAACCGGACACGGCCGGGCGTGTCAAGCGACGGGCCGTGGCATCGGGCCGGATCCGCGACCCGGCCGCCGATGAGCGTAATGAGCATCTCGGTCCGGCCGCAGCCGCTCGGCGGGGACACGCCGACGACGCGCGAAAGGTTGCCGAACCGCTCGCTGAAAGTGACCTGGAGCGAGTAACTTGGTTGGCGATGACCGCACTATTGGCCGAACGCGCCGCCGAAGTCGTGTCCGCGGCACAACAGTTGCTCACGAAGCGCATGGGTGCTGCGGTGAAGCTGAGCGATCCGATCGAACTCAGCGGCAGTGGCAGGACGACGGTGCTGCGCGTACGCGTAGCGGAGAACTCGTTCTCACTTCCTCGTACCCTGATCGTCAAGCAGGTCCGTGGCGCCGCACAGGAGCGCCGGATCGGCGGCTTGGCACCCGGGGTCGCGAGTATCGATTCGGCGTTCCTGCGCGAGGCGGTGTCCTACCAGTTCACCACCGCGCTCAGCAGCGAGCACCGTCCCGGCGCCTATCTGCTGGCGCACAGCCTGCCGGATCGGCTGCTGATCCTCAGCGATCTGGGTGAGAACATGTCGCTCACCTCGGTGCTGCAAACCGGCGCCGAACCCGCTACCCGCAACGCCCAGATGGCGTTCGCGCAGGCGCTGGGCCGCATGCACGCCGCCACGGTCGGCCGGGAGGCCGATTTCGTGGCGCTGCTGCGGCGGGTGGAAGTGGTGCACCGGGTCGACGGCATCGCCCAGCAGGCCGAGGCCGCGATCGGTGAGGTACCCGGAATGCTGGCCCGCGAGGTCGGCATCGACGTGCCGGGCGAGATCGCGGAACGCATCGTACGAGGCAATCGCTTGTTCTCCGCGGGCCGCTTCCGGGCGTTCAGCCCCTCGGACCTGTGTCCGGACAATGTGATCCTCAACGACGAGGGTGCCCGGTTCCTCGACTACGAATGGGGTGGTTTCCGCGACGCCACCCTCGACATCGCCTATGCGCTGGTCTCGTTCCCGGGCTGCCTGTGCGATTTCGAACTCTCCCGCGAGCGCGCGCATCAGATGGTCGAGGCCTGGCGCTCGGAGGTCGTGGGTGTGTGGCCCGCGCTCGCCGACGACGACCTGCTGGCCGAACGCATCCTCGAGGCCCGGCTCATCTGGGTGTGGCTGACGACCTTCTGGTTCCTGCCCGCCGATCACACCCGCATCGCCGCGGCCCGCGAACACGGCCTGTCGGTGCCGCGCTCGGCGGCGCTGATCAACCGCTGGGCGGCGCTGGCCGAGGATGCGCGCTGCACCGGCGACGACACGCTCGGCGACTTCGCCGAGCATGTCTCCGCCACGCTCGAGGAACTCTGGGAGAAGTGACTCAGCGGGCCGGTCGCGGTCCCACGATCGAGGCCCGTTCCATGATTCGCGTCTGCGGCCAGTAGTCGCTGGCGGCGTAGTGCTGCACGGCCCGGTTGTCCCAGAAGGCGACGGTGTCGGGCTCCCAGTGCAGCCGCACCTGGTGTTCGGGGTAGTCGGCCTGGCGGCAGAGCCGGTCCAGCAGGTCGTGGCTCGCCTCGGGGGCCAAGCCGTCGATCCGGTCCACGAAGATCCGGTTGACGTACAGGTGCCGGCGGCCGGTCGCCTCGTGCGTGCACACCACCGGGTGACTGACCGGCGGATGCTGGGCCCGCATCGCCTCCTGCGCCTCGGCAGTCTGCCCGCGCCCGAATGCGCGGGTGTAGTCGTGGGTCGCGGTGAGGTCGTCGATCCGGTTTCGCGTCTCGGCGTCGAGTGCCTCGTAGGCGGCGTACATATCCGAGAACAGCGTGTCGCCGCCGATCTCGGGAACGGCGACGGCGTGCAGGATCGCGCCCATCGACGGCTGCGGCCGCCAGGTCACGTCGTGATGCCAGATGTTCTCGACGCCGGCCATGGCCGGGGTCTTCTCGAAGCGGACCAGTTCCGGCTGCTCGGTATTGGACGGGATGAACGGATGGACCTCGAGGGTGCCGAAGCGCGCCGCGAACGCGACGTGGCGGGCGGGTGTGAGCGGTTGCCCGCGGAAGAACAGCACCTTGTATTCGTGCAGTGCCCGGCGCAGTTCGGCGATCACCTCCGCGGGCAGCTCGCGGGTCAGATCCACGCCGCTGATCTCCGCGCCGAGGGTGACGCCGGCCTGCCGGGCGTCGAAGTGCTGCCAGCGCAGTGCGGCCAGGCGGTCGCGTTCGGCGACGAGATGGGTGAACGGGCCCGCGATCAGCGGAAATCCCGGCAGTTGAAACGAGCTCACGGGGTAGTGCGCGCGCGGTTCGGCCTCCGCGGCGGTGGTCTGCGTCATGGCGGTTCCTTCGGCGATCGGATGACTGTAGTCGATTGACTACACCGGTATTCGCTACTGTAGCCCGATGTCCGAGAACCCGCCATCGACTCCGCGTCGCGACGACTCCGGCGCCGCACCGGTCGGTCGCGACGCGGTCGTCGCGGCGGTCACGGAGGCCGCCGCCGACCTGTTCGCCGAACGCGGCCCGGCCGCGACCTCGATTCGCGACATCGCCGAGCGTGCCGGGGTCAATCACGGCCTCGTCTTCCGGCATCTCGGTGCGAAGGATCGGCTGGTCGGGGCCGTGCTGAGCTATCTCGGGGAGCAGTCGGGCGCAGTGGCCGCCGCCGGGCAGCTCACCGCCTCCGATCCCCGGCTGCGCCGCCATCTGACCGTGCTGGCCCGCTGCATCCTCGACGGCTATCCGGTCGGCGAGCTGCAGGAACAGTTCCCGGTGATGACGATGCTGATCGAGCATGTGCGGCCGCAGATGGACAGCGACCGCGCCGCCGGACTGGCGGTGGCCCATCTGGCCGCCTTCACCATGGGCTGGCAGCTGCTCGAGCCGTTCCTGCGCAGCGCCGCGGGCCTGCGCGAGCTGACCGATGCCGAACTGCGGGCGTCGATCGAGGCGCAGGCCGGGCGAATACTGCGGCCCGACCCCGCCTCGCCCTGAGTGTCGGTGCCCATCGGTACCGTCGAGGCGTGAGCGAAGGGTTGTTCGAGGCGCCGGAGCTGGAGGAAGTGTCCGGCGCATCCGCCGCATTGCCGCCGGCGGGCAGGATGTCGCCGCTGGCGGTGCGGATGCGGCCCGCGAGCCTGGACGAGGTGGTCGGCCAGCAGCACCTGCTCGGCCCCGGATCGCCGCTGCGCCGGTTGATCGAGGGTTCGGGTGCGGCATCGGTGCTGCTCTACGGCCCGCCGGGAACGGGCAAGACGACGCTGGCCGCGCTCATCTCGACCGCGACCGGCCGCCGTTTCGAGGCGTTGTCGGCGTTGTCGGCGGGCGTCAAGGAGGTGCGGGCGGTCATCGACCTGGCCCGGCGGCGGCTGCTCGCGGGGGAGCAGACCGTGCTGTTCATCGACGAGGTGCACCGGTTCTCCAAAACCCAGCAGGACGCCCTGCTGGCCGCGGTCGAGAACCGGGTGGTGCTGCTGGTCGGGGCGACCACGGAGAACCCGTCGTTCTCGGTGGTGTCGCCGCTGCTGTCACGGTCGCTGGTGTTGCAGTTGACGTCGTTGTCGGACAACGATATTCGCACCGTACTGCGTCGCGCGATCGACGACGAGCGAGGTTTGGCCGGGCAGTACACCGTCACCGAGGCGGCGCTCGACCACATCGTCCGCATCGCCGGCGGTGACGCGCGCCGATCGCTGACCGCCCTGGAGGCTTC
Organism: Nocardia mikamii NBRC 108933; assembly: GCF_001613505.1. Taxonomy (GTDB): domain Bacteria; phylum Actinomycetota; class Actinomycetes; order Mycobacteriales; family Mycobacteriaceae; genus Nocardia; species Nocardia mikamii. Next base: position 64,248 of record NZ_BDCM01000012.1, on the reverse strand, counting down.
GGCGGAATCGTCGCTCGACGGCACGGTGGACGTGGATCTGGTAGAGGCCAGCGTCGACAAGGCCGCGGTGCGCTACGACCGCGCCGGCGACCAGCATTACGACGTGATCAGCGCGTTCATCAAATCGCTGCGGGGCTCCGACGTCGACGCGGCGCTGCACTACCTGGCCCGGATGATCAGCGCGGGCGAGGATCCACGCTTCATCGCGCGGCGATTGATGATTCAGGCGTCCGAGGACGTCGGCATGGCCGATCCCACCGCCCTGCAGACCGCGGTCGCCGCCGCGCAGGTGGTCCAGCTGGTCGGGATGCCGGAGGCGCAGTTGGCGCTCGCGCATGCGACCATCCACGTCGCCACCGCGCCCAAATCGGGTGCCGTCGCGGCGGCCATCGGCGCGGCCATGTCCGATATCGCGGCCGGGAAGGCCGGTGCGGTGCCGCCCCACCTGCGCGACGGGCATTACGCGGGCGCGGCGAAACTCGGCAACGCGCAGGGCTACAAATACCCGCACGATCACCCGGACGGGATCCTCGCCCAGCAGTATCCGCCCGACGAACTGGTCGGCGCCGACTACTACACCGCGACCGACCACGGCTATGAGCGTGAGATCGGGCCGCGGGTCACCAAGTTGCGCCGCATCGTCCGAGGTCGCTGAGCCGTGGGCGTGCCGCACGACCGCTGAAAACCGGCTGGACCGCGCCCGGTAGGCTGGATATTCGTGCAGACCCACGAGATCCGACGGCGTTTCCTGGACCACTTCGTCCGTGCCGGCCACACCGAGGTACCCAGTGCCTCGTTGATCCTGCCGGACCCGAACCTGCTGTTCGTCAATGCGGGCATGGTCCAGTTCAAGCCGTATTTCCTGGGCCAGGAGGCGCCGCCGTTCGCGCGCGCGACCAGCGTGCAGAAGTGCGTGCGCACCGGCGATATCGAAGAGGTCGGCGTCACCACGCGTCACAACACCTTCTTCCAGATGGCGGGCAACTTCTCCTTCGGTGACTACTTCAAGGAAGGTGCCATCACCTTCGCCTGGGAGCTGATCAGCAAGTCTCAGGAGGAGGGCGGATTCGGCTTCGATCCGGAGCGGATCTGGGTCACCGCCTACGAGAGCGACCCCGAGGCCGCCGAGATCTGGCATCGCGTCGCCGGAATTCCGACCGAGCGCATCCAGTTCCGCGACGGCAAGGACAACTACTGGGATATGGGCGTGCCCGGTCCCGGCGGCCCGTGCTCGGAGATCTACTACGACCGCGGACCCGAATACGGCGCCGAGGGCGGCCCGGTCGCCGACGAGGATCGCTACCTCGAGATCTGGAATCTCGTGTTCATGCAGGACATCCGCGGTGAGCAGAGCCCCAAGCTGGGCTATCCGCCGGTCGGATCGCTGCCGAAGAAGAACATCGATACCGGCATGGGCATCGAACGCGTCGCGATGCTGCTGCAGGGCGTGGACAACGTCTACGAAACCGATCTGCTGCGCCCGATCATCTCCAAGGCCGAGGAGCTGACCGGTAAGAGCTACGGTGTCGAACACGCCGACGACGTGCGCTTCCGGGTCATCGCCGACCACGCCCGCACCTCGGCGATGCTGATCGCCGACGGCGTCAATCCCGGCAACGACGGCCGCGGCTACGTGCTGCGCCGGTTGCTGCGCCGGATCGTGCGCTCGGCCCGGCTGCTGGGCGCCGAGAAGCCGGTGATCGGCGAATTCATGAAGGTCGTCAGCGAGCTGATGTCGCCCTCGTACCCGGAACTGGCCACGGATTTCACCCGCATCGAGACCGTCGCCGTCGGTGAGGAGACCGCCTTCCTCAAGACGCTGAGCACCGGCTCGAAACTGTTCGACGACGCGGTCGCCGAGGTGAAGGCCACCGGTGGGCGCACGATCGCGGGCAGTGAGGCGTTCACCCTGCACGACACCTACGGTTTCCCGATCGATCTGACCCTGGAGATGGCCGCCGAGGCCGGGCTCGAGGTCGACGAGTCGGGCTTCCGCACGCTGATGGCCGAGCAGCGGCAGCGAGCCAAGGACGATGCGCAGGCGCGCAAACACGCCCACGCCGACCTGTCGATCTACAAGGAGTTGGTCGACCGGGGCGCCACCGAATTCACCGGCTTCGACGAACTGGCTACCGAGGCACGGGTTCTCGCCCTCATCGCCGACGGTGTGCGGGTCCCCACCGCGACCGCGGGGCAGGATGTCGAGGTCATCCTCGATCGCAGTCCGCTCTATGCCGAATCCGGTGGTCAGATCGCCGACCGTGGCAGCCTCACCGCTTCGGGCACGGAACTGCGCGTCAACGACGTGCAGAAGATCGCCAAGAAGCTGTGGGTGCACAAGACCACCGTCGAGCGCGGGCAGATCACCGAGGGCGATGCCGTACTCGCCCAGGTCGACCCGGCGTGGCGGCGCGGCGCCACCCAGGGCCACTCCGGCACGCACATGGTGCATGCCGCGTTGCGGCAGGTGCTGGGCCCCAACGCGGTTCAGGCCGGTTCGCTGAACAAGCCCGGATATCTGCGGTTCGACTTCAACTGGCAGGGCCAGCTCTCGGAGTCGCAGAAGGCCGATATCGAGGCCGTGTCCAACGATGCGGTGGGCTCGGACTTCCCGGTGAACACCTTCGTCACCGATCTGCCCAAGGCCAAGGCGATGGGCGCGCTGGCGTTGTTCGGCGAGAACTACGGGTCCGAGGTGCGGGTCGTCGAGATCGGCGGGCCGTTCTCGATGGAATTGTGCGGCGGTACCCACGTCGAGCATTCGTCGCAGATCGGGCCGATCACACTGCTCGGTGAATCGTCGGTGGGTTCCGGCGTGCGCCGCGTGGAGGCCTTCGTCGGGCTGGATTCCTACAAGTATCTGGCCAAGGAGCGGGCCCTGCTGGCCGGTGTGGCCGCCTCGCTGAAGGTGCCTTCGGAAGATGTGCCGGCCCGGGTCGAGCAACTGGTGGAACGGCTGAAGGTCGCCGAGAAGGAACTCGAGCGCACCAAGGCCGCGGCCGTGCTGTCGCAGGCCGGTACCTACGTCGAGCAGGCGCAACGGGTCGGCAAGGTGCTGCTGGTCGCGGCCGCGGCGCCGAAGGGTGTCGGCGCGGGCGATCTGCGGACCCTCGCCACCGATATCCGCGGCCGATTCGGCAGTGAACCGGCGGTGGTCGTGCTGCTCGGCAACGCCGACGGCAAGGTGCCGTTCGTGGTCGCGGTGAACAAGCCCGCCCAGGAACTCGGTGTGAAGGCCGGTGAACTGGTCGGCAGCTTCGGTCCGAGTATCGCCGGCCGCGGCGGCGGTAAGCCCGAGATGGCGCAGGGCGCCGGCTCGGATCCGTCCGGTATCGAGGCCGGCCTGGCCGGCGTGCGCGCGCGGGTGGCCGAGATCGCTGCCTGATGGACAATTCCGAGAATTCGGAGCCCTCGGAACCGGAGCCGTCCCGATCGGGGGCGGCTCCGGAAGCCGGGGGCGCCCGGCCGGACGACATCCCGGCCGAACGCCCCAGCGCGCGGACCGATCCCGGTCGCGGCCGGCGGATCGGCATCGACGTGGGAACCGTGCGCATCGGAGTGGCCGCCAGTGACCCGGACGGGATCCTGGCGACGCCGGTGGAGACGGTTCCGACCGTCAAGGGTGGAAAACGAGGTCCGGCAACCGATCTGATCCGGGTAGCCGAGATTGTGCGGGAATACGAGGCGGTCGAGGTAATCGTCGGTCTGCCACGCACATTACGTGGGGCCAGTGGCTCGTCCGCCCAGTTGGCCGCTCGGTTCGCGCGGCGTTTGCGGGACATGATTCCTGGTGTGCCGATACGACTTTCCGACGAACGTTTGACTACGGTGTCAGCTGCACGTGCATTGCGGGACAGTGGAGTTCGCGCGCGCGGCCGGCGGCAGGTGATCGACCAGGCGGCCGCCGTGTCGATCCTGCAAGGGTGGTTGGACGAACGGAGTGCGGTGTTGAACTCGGCCGGTGCAGACGAGGCCAGGTGGTCGGATGAGTGACCGCTGGTCCCGGGCCGGAGAACGCTCGCGCCGGCGCGCCGACGAGCAGCAGCGGCGCTACCGGCGCGGCGGTGCGCACCGTAGCACCACCGACGAGTGGGACGACTACGAGGACGACGACACCGCCGTCATTCCGCGCTACGTCGACGAGGACGAAGCGGCCGCCCACTACGCCGAGCCCGCCGCCGGATACGACGCTCGTTACGACCACGAGCTCGCCGACGCCGGATACCCGGATCCCGATTACGCCGACCCGGACTACGCCGACGACTACGCCGAACCGGAGTACGAGCGGACCGGCCGCAGCGGCCATCGGTATCGCCGCGACGAGTACGACTCCGAGACCGATATCGAACCGATCGCCGACGTGGAACCGGAACCGGCGCCCGCCGCCAGGCGCGGCACCCGGGCGGGCGCGGCCTCGCTGCGGGAGGCGCAGCGGGGGAGCCGGCGCGGTGCCGCCGGTAAGTCCGCGGGGGAACAGAAGGCGCGCGGCACGGTCCGGCCGGCGCGGTCGGGCTCGTCCGGCGGGCGCGGTCGCCGCACCCGCGTGGCCTCCCGTAAGGCGGCCGAGCGGCAGCGCCGGCGCCGGAATCTGGTCGTTCTGGGCTGCGTGTTCGTCGTCCTGTTCGTGGTGGCCGGCGGCTACGCCGGATACAAGTTCATCCGTTCCATGGGCGGACCCGAGGATTTCGACGGATCGCCCGGCCCGCTGGCCGTGGTCCAGGTGCACACCGGTGACACCGCCGAACAGATCGCGCAGACCATGGTCGAGAAGGGGATCGTGCGCAGCAGCGGGGCCTTCTATCAAGCGGCCGTGCGCAATTCGGGCATCACGTCGGTGCAGCCGGGCTATTACGCGGTGCCGACACACAGCAAGGGCACCGACGCGGTCGCGGCCCTGCTGAAGAAGACCTCCCGGGTGGGCAATGTGGTGGTCTCCGAAGGCCGGCGGCTGCACGACTCCACCGACGTGAACACCGGCGCCCGCAACGAGGGCATCTACCGCAAGATCGCCGACGCGAGTTGTGTCGGGACCGGTGCGGACAAGAAATGCGTCACCTACGAACAACTCGATGCCGCCGGGGCGACCGCCGACGCGACCGCCCTGGGCGTTCCGGCGTGGGCCGTCGACGCCGTGCGCAAGGTTCCCGATCGCACCCGCCAGCTCGAGGGGATGATCGCCGCGGGCACCTGGGATTTCGATCCGTCCGGCACGCCCGAGCAGATTCTGGCGCAGCTGGTGAGCGAGAGCGCCGCCGGATACGAGACGACCGGAGTGTTGCAGTCGGGGGCGACGAACAAACTGAACCCGTACCAGACGCTGATCGCGGCTTCGCTGGTCGAGCGGGAGGCGTTGCCGCAGGACATGTCGAAGGTGGCCCGGGTGATCGTGAACCGGCTCGCGGTCGATCAGCCGCTGCAGCTCGATTCCACGGTCAACTACACCCTCGACCGCACCGAGGTCGCCACCACGGACGCCGACCGAGCCCGCAAGACTCCGTGGAACACCTACGCCATGCCGGGGCTGCCGGCGACGCCGATCTCCTCACCGTCGCTGGATGCCATGCGCGCGGTGGAGAATCCGGCGCCGGGACCGTGGCTGTACTTCGTCACCGTCGACAAGCAGGGCACCACCATGTTCGCCGAAAGCTACAGCGAACATCTGCGCAACATCCAGCGCGCCCAGCAGAGCGGAATTCTCGACAGTGGCCGATAACGGGACGGGGTCACAGGCATCGGGACGCAAGGCCGCGGTGCTGGGCAGCCCGATCGCGCATTCGCGGTCACCGCAACTGCATCTGGCCGCCTATCGGGCGCTGGGGCTGGACTGGACCTACGAGCGCATCGAATGCACCGGCGAGCAACTGCCCGCCCTCGTCGACGGCTTGGATTCGTCCTGGGTGGGGCTGTCGGTGACGATGCCCGGCAAGGTCGCGGCCCTGAACTACGCCGGCGAGCGGACCGAGCGCGCCGTTCTGGTCGGTTCCGCCAACACCTTGGTGCGCACCTCGAACGGGTGGCGAGCCGATTGCACTGATGTGGACGGCGTACGCGGTGCGTTGCAGGGCGGCGGCGTGGAATCGGTGCGCCGCTCGGTCGTGCTCGGTGCGGGCGGTACCGCGCGACCGGCACTGCTGGCGCTGTCCGAACTCGGCGCCGAGACGGTCACCGTGGTCGCCCGCGACGCCGAGCGGGCCGAGCCGACCCTCGCCCTGGCTCGCCGGCTGGGAATGGCGACCGAGTTCGCCGACTTCGACGCCGATCGGGTGCGCGCGGCATGTGCGCGTGCCGACGCGGTGGTCAGCACGGTGCCGGCCGCCGGTGCGGCGGTGGTGGCCGACGCGGTCGCGGCGGCGCCGGTGGTGCTGGACGCGATCTACGATCCGTGGCCGACCCCGCTCGCGTCCGCCGTGCGGCGTGCGGGGCATACCGTCGTCAGCGGGCTGCAGATGCTGCTGAATCAGGCCTACGGCCAGGTCGAACAGTTCACCGGCCGGCCCGCGCCGCGGGCGGCGATGGCAGCGGCTCTGGATCTTCGTGACTTCTAGAACGGGTTCCAATTCGATGACGTCACAACACAGGCTAAGGTGATCGACATGAATTCGTGGGTGTTGCGCGCCATAGTCCTCGGTGCGCTGACCGTCGTACTGCGAACCCTGCTGGGTTTCGGCATGATCTACTCGCCGACCAACGGCTCGTGGATGCGCATCCTGTGCTTGATCGTGCTGGTCGTCGCGGGCGTGGCCTGGGGACTGATCGACGGTCGCAGTGATCGGCGGGCCAATCCCGATCCGGAGCGCGGCGGCGCCGACCTCACCATGCGCTGGCTGAAGGCCGGTGTGGTCGGTGGTGTGGGCAGCGGGCTGGTGGCGTGGCTGCTGGATTTCGTGCCGAAGTTCGATCTCGGCGACAACGGTCTGCTGTTCGAGCTGACCGCCGGTGCCTCGTTCATCGTGCTGATGATCTTCATTCCGGCGATGGTCGGCGTGGCGATCGGCCGCTTCCTGGTGGGCCGGGATCGGCGCAAGAGCGAATCCTCGGTGCCTCCGGCGGCGGCCTCCCCGGCCTGATCGCCGGCTGATCGGCTCATCCGGGCCGCGGGATCGTCTCCGCGGCCCGGATTTTCGTGTCCTAGAGCAGAATTCCGCCGGCGGGGCTGTCCTCGCGGGCGATGGTCGCGTAGGCCGCGGCCAGCAGCGACGGGTCGGGACCCTCCAGGCGGCCGGGCTTGGCCAGACCGTCGAGGACGACGAATCGAAGAATGCCCGAGCGGGTCTTCTTGTCGGTCTGCATGCTTTCCAGCAGCTGCGGCAATGCGTCGGCATCGTAGGTGGTCGGCAGCCCGATGCTCTCCAGGATCGCGCGATGGCGATCGGCGGTGGCGTCGTCGAGGCGCCCGGCGAGCCGCCCCAGTTCGGCCGCGAAGACCAGACCGACCGACACCGCAGCGCCGTGGCGCCACCGGTAGCGTTCCCGGCGTTCGATCGCGTGGCCGAGGGTGTGGCCGTAGTTGAGAATCTCGCGCAGGCTCGCCTCCTTGAGGTCGGCGGCCACCACATCGGCCTTCACCTGGATCGCGCGGCGAACCAGCTCCGGCAGCACGTCGCCCTTCGGGTCCAGGGCGGCGGCGGGTTCGCGTTCGATCAGATCGAGGATGACCGGGTCGGCGATGAATCCGGCCTTGATGATCTCGGCCATTCCCGCGACGATCTCGTTGGGCGGCACCGTTTCGAGGGTCACCAGATCCACCAGCACGGCCGACGGCTCGTGGAAGCAGCCGACCAGGTTCTTCCCGGCCTCGGTGTTGATTCCGGTCTTGCCACCGACCGCCGCGTCGACCATCGCGAGCAGTGTGGTCGGTACGTGGACGACCTTCACACCACGCATCCAGGTGGCGGCGACGAACCCGGCCAGATCGGTGGCCGCACCTCCGCCGAGGCTGATCACGACGTCCTGCCGGGTCAGGCCGATGCGGCCGAGCACCTCCCAGCAGAAGCCTGCGACCGGGAGATCTTTACCGGCCTCGGCATCCGGAATCTCGATGCGATGCGCGTCGAGGGTGTCACCGTGCGGGCCGACGGCCTGCTCGGCGAGCGCCTGCCGCACCACCTCCGCGGTCTCGGTCAGCGGCGGCTGATGGAAGATCGCCACCGTCCGCACTCCGGGCCGGCGGGCGACCTGCTCGACCAGTTCGCCCAGCAGCCCCCGGCCGATGATCACCGGATACGGATCGGCGGTACGGACCTCGATGCGGGTGGGCTCGCTCATGTGTGCTGCTCCGATTCCTCTAGTGCTCGTCGTGTGCGTGCCCGGCGGGCGCGGGCGCGCCGGGACCGGCCGGCCCCGGGCGCCGCGTCGTGCGCGGTCTGCGCGGTGTCACCCGCGAGACGTGCGGTGGGCGAAGGTGTTTCGTCGGCCGCGGCTGCCGGCCGTGTCTCCGGGCCGGAGCGGACCGGGCGCGCCGGTTCCGGATGCGGTGCCGCGGCCGCGCCGGGGTTGTGGCTCGCCGCGGGAGGGCCGGCGGCACGGGTGGCGGTGCGGCGGACCCGGCCCGGCCGGGCATTCGGCTGTGCGGCAGGGGGTTTCGCGGCCACGCTGCCCGACGTCGGTTCGGCGGTGACCGTGGGCCGGTCCGAGGCCGGTTCGAGGGGCGCCGCCTCGGGCGGGGTGCCGGTCCGGTTGCGGGAGTGCCGGCGGCCGCCGCGGCGGGAACGCCGGGCCCGGCGCCGCGGCTGGGTGCGGTCCGTCTCGGGCGAATCCGTCTGTGCGGCTTCGGTTTCGCCGGATGCGGCGGGGAGCTGGGTGGCGTCGGCCGCGGCGCGCGTGCGGCGACGGCGCCCCCGGGAACGGGAGCGGCGAGTGCCGGTGGGTTCGGCACTCGCCGAATCCTGCTGCGGTGCGGGGGTTTCGGCCGGTTCGATGCCGAGTTTGGCCAGAATGGCACGGACGACGCGGCCGGGGCTGCGACCGTCGGTGCGGATCCGGATGGAGGCCACCTCGCGATAGAGCGGGCGGCGCACGCGCATCAGTTCGCGATACTTCGCGCTCGGATCGTCGCCGTTGAGCAGTGGCCGATTCGTCGACGCCCCGGTCCGGCGCAGTCCCTCGGACACACTGATCTCCAGATACACCACCGTGCGCCCGCGCAACAACTCTCGCGTCGCCGCGGACAGGATCGCGCCGCCGCCGAGGGAGACGACGCCGTGTTCGGCGAGGATCGCGCGGCGTACGACGCGTTCCTCGATGCGCCGGAATTCCGGTTCGCCGTCGGTGGCGAAGATGTCGGGGATGCTGCGACCGGTGTCCTGTTCGATCCCGGCGTCGGTGTCGTAGAGCGAGACGCCGAGTTCGCGGGCGAGTTTGCGCCCGATCGTGGACTTACCGGCACCGGGCGGGCCGATGAGGACCACGCTGGGCCGGCTGGGGTCGCTGCGAACGATCACGACGGCTGTCCCGGGCGCCGGACCCGGGCGGTGCCGCGCGCGGGATCAGCCATTCATGCCTCCGACGCCACGACGCCCGGGATGTGCGGGCGGGTCTGGACACGCTTCTGGTACGTCGTGAGGTTGTCGACGGTCTCGGCGAGGGAATCGCCGCCGAACTTCTCCAGGACGGCCTGCGCGACCACGAGCGCGACCATCGCCTCGGCGACGACACCGGCGGCGGGCACGGCACAGACGTCGGAGCGCTGATGGATGGCCACGGCCTCGTCGCCGGTGGCCATGTCCACGGTGGACAGCGCGCGGGGAACGGTGGAGATGGGCTTCATCGCCGCGCGCACGCGCAGGGCTTCGCCGTTGGTCATACCGCCCTCGAGGCCACCGGCGCGGTTGGTGGAGCGCAGCACCCCGTCGGGGCCGGGACGCATTTCGTCGTGGGCGGCGCTGCCGCGGCGACGTGCGGTCTCGAATCCGTCGCCGACCTCGACTCCCTTGATGGCCTGAATGCCCATCAGGGCCGCGGCCAGCCGCGAATCCAAGCGCTGTTCGCCGCTGACGAACGACCCCAACCCGACCGGCAGTCCGGTGACCACGACCTCGACGACGCCGCCGAGGGTGTCACCGTCCTTCTTGGCGGCCTCGATCTCGGCGATCATCGCGGTTTCGGCCTCGGGATCGAATGCGCGGACCGGGCTGGCGTCCACGGCCTCGAGGTCGGCGGCGGTGGGCACGAAACCCGGGCGCGCCGCCGCGGTGCCGATCGAGACCACATGGGAGACGACGTCGACACCGAGGGCCTGGCGCAGGAACTGCCGGGCCACTGTGCCGGCGGCGACCCGGGCGGCCGTTTCGCGGGCGCTGGCGCGTTCGAGCACGTTGCGGGCGTCGTCGAAGCCGTACTTGAGCATCCCCGAGTAGTCGGCGTGGCCGGGGCGGGGGCGCGTCAGCGGAGCGTTGCGGGCCAGTTCGGCCAGTTCGGCCTCGTCGACGGGGTCGGCGGCCATGACCTCGGTCCATTTGGGCCATTCGGAATTGGCGATCTCGATCGCGACCGGGCCGCCCATGGTGCGGCCGTGGCGGATACCGCCGATCACGGTGACCTTGTCGGCCTCGAACTTCATCCGCGCGCCGCGCCCGTAGCCCAGTCGCCGCCGCGCCAGTTGCGCGGCGATATCGGCCGAGGTCACCTCGACACCGGCCACCATCCCCTCGACGATGGCGACAAGAGCGGGACCATGAGACTCACCAGCAGTAATCCAGCGCAACACGACCTCCATCTTTCCACGTCACAACGGTTCCCCGGACATCGGTGTCCGCGCGGCTACACCGTGGGCCACAGTGCCGCAACGGTAGCCAGGCACATCGCGGGCCCGTGTGGCACGGTGATCGAGGCGCCCAACACACCGCGACGACCGTCCGGATCTCCGGCCTCAGCGGGGCGGTCGCCGGGAGGCGCGGGCCCGATCGCGGTGCCGTCCCGGCCGAGCGTGAACAGCCCGCCGCCGGCACCGGCGGCGCGAGCGGCCACACCTGCCGCGATCAGCGCGCCGACCCCGGCCGAGGCGGTCAGCAGCGGCGCTCCGATCGCGGCCCACACCCAGCAGGACGGCCCGCCGCACGCCGCGGCCGCACCGGTGCCGAGTGCCAATTTCACATCTCCGGCTCCGCACGCCGCCGGATCGATCAGATGCGTCAGCAGATACGGCACGGCGAGCAGCAGCGCGCCGGCGATCGCGGCGGTGGCACGCCCGGTCGAGGCCGCGAGCACCGGCACGACCGCCGCACCCGGCAGGGTGAGCACGTCGGGCAGGCGCCCGGTCCGGATATCGATCACGCTGAGCGCAACACACCAGACGATCAGGGCGAGGTAGGCGGCGGTGGTCATGGCAGCCATCGTCTCTCGCCGGCGAGCGGCCACCCCTGCCCGCGAACCTGAAATGTGGACAACCGCAACAGTTGTGAACACACGATGGGTAACACCCGCTCGCCGCCGGTCGCGGCCGTGGGGCGCGGGAGACGGCGTGACGGCCTCGCAACACGGCAGCGGTAGCGTGGCAGCCATGTCTGCTGATGACGGTGCCCGGCGTCCCGACCACGCTGCGCGTCGGGCCGGGTTGCGAGACCTGTTGGTGGAGAACGGGGTCGATGCCCTGCTGGTGACCGATCTGGTGAATATCCGGTACCTGACCGGCTTCACCGGCTCCAACGCCGCCCTGCTGGTGCACTCCTGGGACGGCAGCCAGGTGGGCGAGGATGGGGAACGGACCGTCATCTGCACCGACGGCCGCTACCTCACCCAGGTCGGCGAACAGGTGCCCGACGTGCGCGCCGAGATCGCTCGCGCCAGTGCGCGGCGATTGGTCGAACTGGCCGGGGAATGGCAGATCGGCCGGGTCGGTTTCGAAAGCCACGTCGTGACCGTCGACCAGCACCGCGGCTTCGTCGAGCAGGGCAGCGGGCTCCAATTCGTTCCCGCGCCCGGTCTGGTCGAGCAACTGCGCACGGTCAAGGACGACTACGAGGTCGAGCAGCTACGGACGGCGTGCGCGGCCGCCGACGCCGCGCTGGCCACCCTCCTCGAGCGAGGAGGGCTGCGCCCGGGCCGCACCGAGCGCCAGGTCGCCCGCGAGCTGGAATGGCTGATGTTCGAGCACGGCGCCGACGCGATCGCCTTCGAGACCATCGTGGCCGCCGGCGCCAATTCCGCAGTGCCGCATCATCGTCCGACCGGAGCGATCCTGGCCGCCGGCGATTTCGTGAAGCTCGATTTCGGCGCGGTGGTCGGCGGCTACCACTCGGATATGACCCGCACGCTGGTCCTCGGCGAGCCGACCGATTGGCAGCGCGAGATCTATCAGCTCGTCCACGAGGCACAACGGGCCGGCCGTGAGGCGCTGAAGCCCGGCGTGTCGTGTGCGGCTGTCGATGCCGCGGCTCGCTCGGTGATCGAGTCGGCCGGGCACGGCGACCTGTTCGTGCACGGCCTCGGGCACGGCGTCGGACTGCAGATCCACGAAGCGCCTCCGGTCGCCAAAACCGCGACCGGTACACTTCTGGATGGCGTGGCGGTGACCGTCGAGCCAGGTGTGTATTTCCCCGGCCGCGGCGGAGTTCGCATCGAGGACACGCTCGTGGTTCGCGCGGGGGGTCCGGAATTGCTCACCCACACCACCAAAGACCTCACCGTGGTCGACTGACCCCGGCTGCCCCACCGGGCGGGGCCCTACGGCCCGGCCTACAGAACGTCGAACAGTACTAACAAGGAGATCCGAGGACAGTGGCGGACACCAGCGACTTCAAGAACGGCCTCGTGCTGAAGATCGACGGTCAGCTCCAGCAGATCATCGAGTTCCAGCACGTCAAGCCGGGTAAAGGTCCCGCCTTCGTGCGGACCAAACTGAAGAACGTGCTGTCCGGCAAGGTGGTCGACAAGACGTTCAACGCCGGCGTGAAGGTGGAGACCGCCACCGTGGACCGCCGGGACATGACCTACCTGTACCACGACGGGTCGGACTACATCTTCATGGACGGCGAGACCTTCGACCAGATCGGCATCGACGAGCGGACCATCGGCAAGGGCGCCGGTTTCCTGCTGGAGAACATGACCGTGCAGGTCGCCACCCACGAGGGCGCGCCGCTGTACGTCGAGCTCCCGGTCACGGTGGAACTCGAGGTCACCCACACCGAGCCCGGCCTGCAGGGCGACCGCTCCAGCGCCGGCACCAAGCCCGCGACCCTGGAGACCGGTGCCGAGGTGCAGGTACCGCTGTTCATCAACGTCGGTGACAAGCTGAAGATCGACTCGCGCGACGGCGGCTACCTGGGCCGGGTCAACGCCTGACTCTCCGGATCCACCGGCCCGGCGCCGGAACCATGGGCGGCGCGCGCGTACCGGCTTTCCGGTATCGCACGCGCCGCCGTCGACACTGCGAACGGGATAATGGTGATCGTGGCTGATCAGCCCGTGGACAAGAAGTCCACCCACAAGAAACTCGGAGCCCGGCACAAGGCCCGCCGCCGGGCCGTGGATCTGCTCTTCGAGGCCGAGGCGCGGGACGTCGACCCGGCCGATCTGGTCGTGGAGCGTCTGGACCTGGCCGGTCGCGACGAACAGGTCGCCCCGGTGAATCCCTACACCCGCACCCTCGTCGAAGGCGTCGCCGACGATCTGGACCGGGTCGACGGCACCATCGAGTCCTATCTGCAGGACTGGACCCTCGGCCGGTTGCCCGCGGTGGACCGCGCCATTCTGCGCGTGGCCGTGTGGGAGTTGTTCCACGCCAACGACGTTCCGCCCGTGGTGGCGGTGGACGAGGCCGTCGAGCTGGCGAAGGAATTGTCGACCGACGATTCGCCCGCGTTCGTCAACGGCGTGCTCGGCCGCATCGTGTCGCTGGCCGACCAGGTACGCGCCGCCGCGGCCGCCACCCGCCGCGACGGCGGGGCGTGATGATCAAATATCTCGTTCTCGCGATGCGCACTTCGGCCTGGTCCGACGCGGTCATCGAACCGCACCGCGAATGGCTGGCCGACGTGCGGGCGCGAGGTCAGCTGGATTGCACCGGCCGCTTCACCGACGGCAGCGGCGGGGCATACCTGGTGCTGGCCGAAGACCTCTCGGCCGCAAGGGAATTGGTGTTCACCGATCCCATCCACACCACCGGTGCCTCCGAGCTGACGATCCACGAATGGGAGATCACGGGCTGAGTCGCGCTCGTGGTCCGCGCTCCTGGATTCGGACAAACCCGCTAAATTTCCCGGATCCCCGCCGGGCCCGCATACTGTTCCGGTCACTTGACCTAGAAAAGGTGGAACGGATGCGGTTCAATTCGGCGACAGCGCGCGCGGCGCTGCGTCTCGCCCCGGCGATCGTCGCGGCGGTAACCCTTGCCACGACCGGTTGCTCGGCGGTGGAAAAGGGTGTCGACAAGGGGGTTCAGGTCGCCAAGGATCACAACAAATCCGATACCGCCCGCGCGAAGGTCGGTGACTGCATCAACGTGATCAATGCCTCGGCCGTCGATTCCGATACCGAACCGGTCGCCTGCACCTCCGACAAGGCCGTCTACAAGGTCGCGCAGGTGCACAACGACAAGGTCGATTGCGGCGCCGATTTCACCTCGTACGAGGAAACTTTCAACGGCGGCACGCTGGCGTATCTGTGCCTGGCGCCGAATTTCAAAGCGGGCCTGTGCTACGCGGATTCACCGCTCAGTGGCTACAAGTACGCCGACTGCACATCGGCGGATGCGAGTTTCCGTGTCGCCCAGCGCATCGACGGGCAATCCGACGACACGCTGTGCGGCCCGGAGTCCGACAGTGTGATCACCCTGTCGGATCCGCAGACGACATTCTGTCTGGCGCAACCGAAGTGAGCCGGGTCCTGCGCTCAGGCGGTCTCGGGGCGCAGCACGATCGTGCCGAAGGTCGCGCGCTCGTCGACCCGTCGATGGGCCTCGGCCGCATCCGTCAGCGGTAGGACGCTGTCGATCAGTACCGTGAGGTCACCGGCGGCGGCGAGTTCGAATGCCGCCGCCCGCTTCGCCGCCACCCCGGCCAGCCACTGCGGCCCGGAGCAGCCGGTGAAGGTGAGGCCACGCATGATCAGATCCATGGTCGTGACCTGGGCGGGGGCACCGGACAGCCAGCCGTAGCCGAGCATCCGGCCCCGCAGCGGGGTCATGAGATCGAGGACGGCCGCGGCGCTCTCGCCGCCGATCGAGTCGAAAACCACGTCGACAGTGGTGTTTTCGAGGCGTTCGCCGAGATGTCGCGGCCAGTCCGGATCGCGGTGGTCGACGACCGTGTGCGCGCCGAGTTCGCGCGCGCGCTCCGTTTTGGCCGCTCCGCCGGCGGTGGCGATGATGTGCGCGGCGCCGGATCGGGCCGCCAACTGGGTGAGGTAACCGCCGATGCCGGTGGCCGCGGCCTCGATCAGGACGGTTTCGGTACCGGTGAGTGCCGCGGCGTCCAGCAGGGCGAGGGCCACCGATCCGCTCATCGCGACCGCCGCGGCGGCATCGCCGGCCAGTCCGTCCGGGATGCGGACCGCGGATTCGGCGGGGGCGCACATCCACTCGGCATAGCTGCCGAAGTCGTTGCGCGCCACCAGGACCCGCTGCCCTTTCCATTCCGGGTCGACGTCGTCGGCGACGGCGGTGACGACGCCGACCGCCTGGGTCCCGAAAACCGTGGGCGTCGGCTTCGGTGTCGGGTACATGCCCGAACGCAACATCGTCTCCGGGTACAGCACGGGCACCGCCTCCACTCGGATCAGCATCTCGCCGGGCTGGGGGGTGGGTTCGTCCACATCGCGCGGGACGAGGACCTCCGGGCCGCCGACCCCGGCCATTACGATTGCCTGCATATCGACCTCATAACTTGACTAACGGTCCAGATATTCCGACGGGAAGAATATGGACCGTCGGTCAGGTTTGTCAACGGGACTGGAGTGCACAGTGGCGCAGCAGCGCAGAGAACGAGCCGATGCGGCGCGCAACCGCCGTGCGATCCTCGATGCGACTCGGGCGCTGCTGGCCGAGGGTGGGGCCGAGGCCGTGACCATGGACCGAGTGGCGGCCACGGCGGGAGTCGGCAAAGGCACAGTGTTTCATCGTTTCGGCTCGCGCGCCGGGCTGTTGCACGCGATGGTCGCCGAACCGGCCGAAACGCTGCGGGCGGCGATCACCGACGGCCCGCCGCCGCTGGGCCCGGGCGCGCCGGCGGGGGAGCGGCTGCTCGCCTTCTTCGACGCGATGGCCACGATGGTCGCCGACAACGTCGAACTGATGGTCGCCGCCTACCGCAGCGTGCCCCCGCATCCGCGCACCTCCGAATTCCATGCCACCTGGGCGGAACACATCACGAAGCTGCTGACCGAGGCGCGACCGGACCTCGACGCCGAGGCGGTCGGTCACCTGCTGTTCGGCATGCTGGGCAGCGATTACGCCCTCGCCGCGGTGCGCGAGGGCGAGAGTGCGAGATTACGAACGGCCGTGCGGCAGGTGGTGCTCGCCGTGGTCAGCCCGTGAGCAGAACGCCGCCCACCGCACCCGCGGTCGCGACCACCGCCAGCGCCAGGCCGGTGCAGACGAACCGCACCGGCGGCACCCGGACCGCGTGGGAGCGGCAGAACTCCAGGCACAGCAGCGTCGCCAGTGAGGCCCACGGGGTGGCGATCGCGCCGACATTCGTCCCGATCAGCAAGGACAGCAGCTGGTTTCGGTGCTCGGGCGGTATCACCGCCTCACCCGCGGTGTAGGCGGGCAGATTGTTGACGATATTCGACAGCCCGAGGCCCGCCCCGGCCGCGCGGTAGGCCCCGGCCGCACCGGAATCCGTGCCGATCAGCGCGGCCATCAGATCCGAGAGTCCGTAGCGGCCCAGAGTCGGGATGACCAGGAACAACCCGATCACGAAGATCAGCAGCTGCCACGGGATCAGCGACGGCCGCAGCGCATCGCGGTCGAACACGGCGAATCCGGCGATGGCGAGGACGGCCGCGGCGAGCGCCGCGTAGCCGATGTGGTCGCCGACGAACGGAATCGCCAGGACGAACAGCGCGCAGGCACCGCCGGCCGTCGCGAACAGCGCCCGTTCCCGTGCACTTCCCAGCCGGATCGGGGGCGGTGCCACGTAGCGATCGGTGCCGCGGCGGCCGCGCCGCCAGTACCAGATCCACAGGGCCGCCATGGTCGCGGCGAGCGAGATCAGCTGGGGCAGCCACATTCTGGCCGCGAATCCGGTGGCATCGAGTCCGATCCGGTCGGCGGCGAGCAGATTGGTGAGGTTGGACACCGGCAGCAGCAGGCTCGCGGTATTCGCCAGCCACAACGTGGTCATCGCCAGCGGCAACGGAGGAATCCGCGCGGGCCGGGCCAGGGCCAGCATGACCGGTGTCAGCAGGACCGCGGTGGTGTCGAGGTTGAGCA
This sequence comes from Nocardia mikamii NBRC 108933, assembly GCF_001613505.1. Classification (GTDB taxonomy): domain Bacteria; phylum Actinomycetota; class Actinomycetes; order Mycobacteriales; family Mycobacteriaceae; genus Nocardia; species Nocardia mikamii. The sequence continues at coordinate 46,880 of NZ_BDCM01000012.1, read as the reverse complement.
CCATCGTCGTCACGGCCGCGAAGCCGACGCAGAGCACGAACAGCGCCGGATAGCGCCCCCGCCCGGCGATCGCGATCCGATGGGCGATCACGTCGAAAACCTGTGCGCGCCGGGCCAGATGGGCCAGCACGATCACGCTGCCGAGGAACAGCAGCAGCGGTCCGATCCGGCGCATGTTCGCCTCGGCGTCGGCACGTGGCAGCCATCCGGTCAGCACGCACAGGACACCGGCCGCGAGGACGGCGATGCGGATCCAGTCCAGGAAACGCGGTGCGGAGGCTTCCTCCGGCTCCGGGTCCCGCGCGCTGCGCTCGGGCGCCCCCGGTTCGGACATCCGGCCATCATCGCACCACGGCGCACGTCGGCGCGTGCCGGTCCGCCCGCGTGTGGAGGGCCGGTTCACGACGCCGGAGTGGCGATCCACCCGGCCACGATCGCCAGTCCGGTGGGGCGGTGGACGCCGAGGAAGCCGAAGGGACGGTCGAAGTTCACCGCGATCATCAGCGCGGCGGCCGGCGCTGGTGGCATCCCGGTCGGTTCCATGAGGATCGCGGTGACGGCCGCGGCCGCGAAACCGTCGGCGGTGAACCGGGCGCAGACGTCCTGGGCGGCCGCCGTCACCCGCAGCGCGACCGGCGAGAGGCCGGGGAACGGGTTGTCCGCGGCGGTGCTCGCCGCGGTCAGGCCGAACAGCTCCGGCGCGCGCAGCAGGTCGTGGGTGGATCGAACGGCGAAGGGCGGCACCTGGATTCGCAGAGTGTCCGATACGGCGGTCACCTGCCGGGCCTCGAGTCCCGGAGCTGCGGTGCCGAGTCCGGGCCGGCGCGTCTCCACCGAACCGTCGAGAGCCCCGAGCCCGGCCGCCAGCACCGCCGGGGCGGTGACACCGTCCTCGCCCAGCAGCAGATGCACATCCAGATCGGATGTGCCGCGCACCACCACGCGCGAGACGGGCGTGCCGGCCAGCAGCACGGCGGCATCGCCGAGGTCGGTGCTGTACCGCGCGAGAGCGGGCCCGCGGTGGCCCCGCCACGGACCGCTCGACGGTTCCAGCACATCGGCGTGGAAGCTCTGCTGCCACGCGGTGCGGGCGACGACGGCGGTGGCCAGCGCGCAGGCGGTCGCCGAGCCGATCCGGGCCGGGAAACGGTCGATCAGGCCGTCGGTATGGCGACGCGCCCAGCCGTCGAGCCCGTCCGGACCGCGCAGCGCGGCGATCGTCCCCGGCGGCAGGGTGGCGATCCACTCCTCGCGCAGCGCGATATCGTCGCGCACCCACACTCCGAGTGCCGCGCGCACCGATTCGGCGGCCTCGATCCGCCGCAGCAGGGTGATCGCGGCGTCGTGGGCGGATGCCGCGGGAATGCCGGCCGCCGCGGTGAGCTCGCCGCGGGCCGGCTCACCGGCCGTCGCGGCCAGGAGTGCGAGCAGCGGCCAGATCCCGCAGCCGGACAGGACGAAATCCTCGGAACCCGCTGCGGCGCACCACTTTCCGGTGAGGTCGTTGGAGGCGGCCACATCGGGCGCGAGGCTCGGCTGCATGGGCGAAAGCCTACCGACGGGCGCCGACAGCAGTGCGCCCCTGCCGGGGTGTACGTGGGCGGCAGGGGCGCGTCCGGAGCCTGATGGTCCGGACGATCGGCCGGAACCGATCTGCCCACGAGTCTGGTTCCTCAACCGCACTCGAGGTCCAGGCCTCCGGCGCGTGGTCTGCGTCACGCCCGGGGAAACAGTGGCCGAAACTACGTCTTCGTGGCCGAACGTGTTGAGGTGTCCCGGCCGATGTATGTCATCCTTCCCCGGGCGGAACGCTCCGCGAAAGGTCCAGGAGGTAGGGATGGCTGGTGCCGGTACGGCCCGTCTGGCGGAACTTCGCGCGGGTCGCGCGACCCCGGAGCAGGCGTGGCAGCTGTACGACAGCCTGCCGGAGGTCGCGGTCGCCGAGATCACCACCGGCCGCTGGACCGGCGACGAACTGGACACCGGACATCCGTGGGCCGGTGTGCTCGTCGAATCCGGCTGGTATGGAAAGCAGTTCGACTCTCCGGACGAGGTGCAGCCGCTGCTGTTCGCCGGGCCGGACGGCCGGGTCTTTCCGGTCGATCCCCGCCGGGTGCCGCTGGGCCTGGCCGGAACCCTCCCGGCGGCGGGATTCCGGGCGGCGCGGCGAATGCTCCCGGCGTTGCGCCCGCTGCTGCGGACCCGCGCCGGTCGTGCGCGCCTGCGCGAGATCGAATTCCGCGGCAAGGTCAGCGCGGCCATGATCTACGACCACCTGCCCATCGTCGACATCTTCCGTCGCGTCGACGAGGACACCCTGCTCGGCGTGATGGATATGCGCGGGCTGAGCGACCCTTACTTCTTCATCCTGCGCCGCGACCGCTCCTGACCGCTCAATCGTCCCCGGCGGCGAGGATCACGTCGAAGCGGGCGTCGGCGGTGTCGAGCTGTTCGAGAATGTGCTGCTTGACATGCGGGGCCAGCGGCGTGTCCGCGCGGGTGATCAGTTCGCGGTAGACCGCGGTGAGCGGCCGGTATTTGGTGGCGAGTTTCGACATGACGGCCTGTTCGTCGGCGTAGAGGATGCCGACGCCGTTGTCGGTGAAGTCGGAGATCTTCACCACCCGGGCCCACGGATCGCGGTCCAGGCTCGCGGCGACGTGGTCGCGATATCGGATATGCCGGTCCTCGTCCGAATCGTGAGCCGGATTGGTCACCGCCGCAACGAGATTCGATACGCGTTCGCCGAACCGCCGGGTCAGCACCGCGAGTGCCGCCGCTGCGGAGTCCTCGTCCGGATCGTGCTCACCGCGGAGGGCGACCAGGTCGGCGGCGTGATCCTCCACCGCATCGTGCAGGAGTCCGGCGAGCACCAGATCGGTGTCGTGCACCTCGTAGTGGCTCACGATGCGGATCGCCACCCGCAGTAGATGATTCAGATACGGCTCGCGGCCGTAGTTGTCGTCGCGGTGCAGGTGGGCCACGAATTCCAGTGCCGCGTCGACCCGTTCGGGATCGGCCAGTTTGCGCTGCGACTCGAGCAGCAGCCGCTGCCGCAGCCCTTCCTCGCCGTGCACATCGCTGAGTGTGTGCAACGGCATGGCCGCCAGAATTCCCGCCCCGATGGACTCCATCCGCCCAATCTAGCGGGCCACGGTGACAATCCGCCGTCGCCGGGTTGTCAGCGAACCCCGCGCGGACGGAATTGGATGCTGATCCGCGGACCCACCGGCCGCCGTGTCTTCGGCACCGCATGTTCCCAGGTGCGCTGGCAGGAGCCGCCCATTACGAGAAGATCGCCGTGCCCGACGTGATAGCGGATGCTCGCGCCGCCGCCGCGCGGACGCAGCAGCAGGGCCCGCGGGGCACCGATCGACAGGATCGCGACCATGGTGTCGTGGGTGGAACCGCGGCCACCGGTATCGCCGTGCCAGGCGACGCTGTCCTGGCCGTCGCGGTAGTAGCACAGACCGGCCGTGTGGAACGGTTCGCCGAGTTCCGGGCCGTAATGGCCGCTGAGGGCGGCGCGGGCGTCCTGCAGGATCGGATCCGGCCAGGGCTCGTTCTCGCCGTAGTGCCGTAGCAGACGCGGCACGTCCACCACGCGGTCGTACATCGGGCGGCGGTCGGCTCGCCACGGCACGCGAGTGGCCAGCCGCTCGAACAGTTCGTCGGCTCCGTGCAACCATCCCGGCAGCAGGTCGATCCACGCGCCCTCGGTCAGCGGGGTGCGGCGCACGCCGTCCAAAGGCCCCAGTTCGATATCGCCGAAGCCGTCGAACAGCGATCTCTGCAGCGGTGTCGACATGCGTTCGAATCTACGTTCTATCGAACATATGTTCAAGCATCGGGGTGTGCCGGTATCCGGCGCCGATCCGGGCGGCCCGGATCAGCTCAGGTGCGCGCGCACGAAATCGACCACCGCGTCGGAGAATTCGTCGTTGACGTCGCTGGCGGCGGTATGCGCGGCACCGGTGATCTCGACGTATTCCATCTGCGGCACCAGCGCGCGGAAGTCGGCGACGCCCTGTTCGCTGACCACGTCCGACAGGCGCCCGCGCACCAGCAGCACCGGGATCTCGAGCGCGCGGGCGGCATCCTCGAGGTCGCTGGTCTGCAGTTCGATGTCTTCCGGCCGGCTCGACATCATCGCCGGATCCCAGTGCCAATACCAGCGCCCGTCCTCGCGCAGCCGCAGATTGCGCCGCAGGCCCTCGGGGTTGCGCGGCCGGCGACGGTGGGGCAGATATTCGGCCACCGCGTCGGCGGCTTCCTCCAGGGACGCGAAGCCCTCGGGGTGGCCGCCGAGGAAGTTCATGACCCGTTCCACGCCCTTGTGTTCCGGGCGCGGCACGACGTCGACCAGAACGAGTCCGGCGATGCGCTCCCGGCCGGGGCGGGCGGTTGCCAGCAGTGCGGTCAATCCGCCCATGCTCGCACCGACCACAATGGCGGGCCGGTCGAGTTCGGCGAGGATGTCCAGGAGGTCGGCGGTCATCGCCGTGCGCGAGTAGTCGCCGTCCGGCGCCCAGTCGCTCTCGCCGTGACCGCGGGCGTCCAGCAGGACGGCGTGCATTCCCACCTTCGCCAGCGCGGCGCCCGATTCCTTCCACGAGTGCCGGGTCTGGCCGCCGCCGTGCAGGAAGACCGCCAGCGGGCCGTCGGCCGGCCCCCAGCTCTCCCCGGCCAGGGCGATGCCGCCGTGGCCGCGGAAGGTGATCCGGCGGGGCTCGGTGAAGTCGGCTTCGTTGCTCACCCTCCGAGCATCCCACATCCGGTTTACGCTGTATGAAACAGTCCCGGCCAACGGTTGTGGCGCGTGCGTGATGTGTTCGCATAGCCGCAGGTGGCGGGGCTCACAGCGGGACCCCCGCCGACGGGAGGCCGGGGCGGCGCTGCTAGGCTCAGGCATCGAAAAGACATCCTTTAACGGACCGTCCGGTGAGGCGGGGAAGGAGGTCGGCATGGCCGTGCCCGAAGAGCGCGGCGGCCGCGTCGCGCCCGAAGAACGGGCTGCCAGGTCGAGCGCTGCCGAATACTCGCAGCGGCACGACCCCGAGTGGGTCCGCGCCGGGCGTGAATTGTTGTCCGCCTCCGATGTCGGCCGGACCATCGCGCGCATGGCGCATCAGATCATCGAGAAGACCGCGCTGGATTCGTCGGATCCCGAGGCGCCCCGGGTGGTGCTGATCGGCATCCCCACCCGCGGCACCACCCTGGCCGCGCGGCTGACCGATCGCATCGAGGAATTCTCCGGCGTGCGTCCCGCCCTCGGTTCGCTCGACATCACGCTGTATCGCGACGACCTGCGCAACCGCCCGCATCGCCCGCTGGAACGGACCTCGGTCCCCGAGGGCGGTATCGACGACGCGCTGGTCGTTCTCGTCGACGACGTGCTGTTCTCCGGCCGCAGCGTGCGCTCGGCACTGGACGGTCTGCGCGATCTGGGCCGCCCGCGTGCGGTGCAGCTGGCGGTGCTGGTCGACCGCGGCCACCGGGAACTGCCGATCCGCGCCGACTACGTCGGCAAGAACGTGCCCACCTCGCGCAGTGAGGACGTGTCCGTCCTGCTCAGCGAACACGACGGTCACGACGGCGTCTATCTGCATCAGGGGGATGAGCGGTGAGGCATCTGCTCTCGGTCACCGATCTCGACCGCACCACCGCCACCGAACTCCTCGACGACGCCCAGCGCTTCGAACAGGCGCTGCTCGGCCGTGAGGTCCGCAAACTGCCCACCCTGCGCGGGCGCACCGTGATGACCGTGTTCTTCGAGAACTCCACCCGCACCCGGGTGTCGTTCGAGGTCGCGGGCAAATGGATGAGCGCCGACGTCATCAACGTCAGCGCCTCGAGCTCCTCGGTGTCGAAGGGCGAGTCGCTGCGTGACACCGCGCTGACCCTGCACGCGGCGGGGGCCGACGCGCTGATCGTGCGGCATCCGGCCTCCGGGGCGGCCCATCAGATCGCCCGCTGGTTCGGCGAATTGGACGCCGGTTCGGGCGGCTACACCGGAAGCGGTCCCGCGATCGTCAACGCCGGCGACGGCACGCACGAACATCCCACCCAGGCCCTGCTGGACGCGCTGACGCTGCGGCAGCGACTGGGCGAGCTGGCGGGCAAGCGCATCGTGATCGTCGGCGATATCCTGCACAGCCGGGTCGCGCGGTCCAACGCCTTCCTGCTCGACACCCTCGGCGCCGAGGTGGTGCTCGTCGCGCCGCGCACCCTGCTGCCGGTCGGGGTCGAGCAGTGGCCGGTGCAGGTCTCGCATTCGCTCGACGCGGCGCTGCCCGGCGCGGACGCGGTGATGATGCTGCGGGTGCAGGCCGAGCGGATGAACGGCGGCTTCTTCCCGTCGGCCCGCGAATACTCCATCGCCTACGGACTGAACGAGCGGCGCATGGCCCTGCTCGACAACGACGCGGTCGTCCTGCACCCGGGCCCGATGCTGCGCGGTATGGAAATCGCCTCGGCGGTCGCGGATTCGCCCAAAGCCGCAGTGCTGCAACAGGTCACCAACGGTGTGCACATGCGCATGGCGGTGCTGTTCCGCCTGCTGGTCGGCGCGGGGGAGGCCGTCGCATGAGTGGAACAGGGCCGGAGGCGGCAGCCCGCGTAATCCCGCAGGCCCCCGCTCGTGTGCATCGGTACCGCGTGAGCATGAGCATGAGCTTCGACGTGGAAGGTGAGGGCGCGTGAGCGATCTGGTTATCCGGGGCGTGCGGCCCTACGGCGAGGGCGAGCCGGTCGACGTGCTGGTGCGCGACGGTGTGATCGTCGCGCTCGGTGAGCGATCCGGTGCGACCGTCGACGGCGTCGAGGTCGCCGCCGATGCCGAGGTGCTGGAGGCGGACGGCCGGATCCTGCTCCCCGGCTTCGTCGACCTGCACACCCACCTGCGCGAACCCGGCCGCGAGGACACCGAAACCATCGAAAGCGGTTCGGCCGCAGCGGCATTGGGTGGCTACACCGCCGTGTTCGCGATGGCCAACACCTATCCCGTGGCCGACACCTCGGTCGTCACCGATCACGTGTGGCGGCGCGGGCAGGAGGTCGGGCTGGTCGATGTGCATCCAGTCGGCGCGGTGACCGTCGGCCTGGCCGGCAAGCAACTGGCCGAGATGGGCACCATGGCCGCCGGTGAGGGCCGGGTGCGGGTCTTCTCCGACGACGGGCACTGCGTCTACGACCCGCTGATCATGCGCCGCGCGCTCGAGTACGCGAAATCTCTCGGCGTGCTGATCGCCCAGCATGCCGAGGAGCCGCGGCTCACTCAGGGCGCCGTCGCGCACGAGGGCCCGAACGCCGCCCGGCTGGGCCTGGCCGGCTGGCCGCGCGCGGCCGAGGAGTCGATCGTGGCCCGCGACGCGCTGCTGGCCCGCGACGCCGGAGCCCGGGTGCACATCTGCCACGCCTCCACCGCGGGCACCGTCGAACTGGTGAAATGGGCCAAGGCGCAAGGGATTTCGATCACGGCAGAGGTTACCCCGCATCATCTGCTGCTCGACGATTCGCGGCTCGAGACCTACGACGCGGTGAACAAGGTCAATCCGCCGCTGCGCGAGGCCTCCGACGCTCAGGCCCTGCGCAAGGCCCTGGCCGACGGAGTGATCGACTGTGTGGCCACCGACCACGCCCCGCACGCCGAACAAGAGAAGTGCTGCGAGTTCGCCGCCGCCCGTCCCGGCATGCTGGGACTGGAGACCGCGCTGTCGATCATCGTGGAGACCCTGGTCGCTCCCGGCCTGCTCGACTGGCGCGGGGTGGCGAAGGTGATGAGCGAGAACCCGGCCCGCATCGCGGGACTCGACGATCAGGGCCGCCCGATCGCGGTCGGCGAACCGGCCAACCTGACCCTGATCGACCCGGATGCGTCGTGGACCGTGCGCGCGCGGGAGCTGGCGAGCATTTCCGACAACACGCCGTACGAGGCGATGACCCTGCCCGCCAAGGTCGCCGCCACGATGCTGCGCGGGCGGATCACCGCCCGCGACGGAGTGGCCACGACCGCCCTGGCGGGGAGAGTGGGGCGATAATGGAGCGAACACTGTGGGTGATAGGGCTGGCCGCCCTGTTCGCCTTGTTCCTGTGGTTGATGTATCGCTCCTGGCTCGTGCGGGCCCGGAAGCAGGCCTCCTCGGTCGGGGAGCTGCCGACGGTGCCGGCGGATCTGGGCGCGCAGGTGCTCGAGCCGACGACCGGGCTGTACACCGGCACCACGTTGGCTCCGAGCTGGCAGAACCGCATCGTGGTCGGAGATCTGGGCTTCCGCGCCACGGCGGAGTTGACTCGCTTCGAACGCGGGATCCTGCTGGAACGCGACGGCGCTGAGGTGATCTGGATTCCGCAGGAGTCCATCACCGCGGTCCGCACCGAACGCGGCCACGCAGGCAAGGTGATGACCGACAATGGTGTGCTGGTTATTCGCTGGAAGTTGCCGACGGGAACCGAGGTCGATACCGGGTTCCGCGGCGACGACAAGACGGTGTATCCGGCCTGGACGGCCATATCCGCGACGGGACAGACCGGCGCGGCGACGGGAGACGAATAGAACGTGAAGGCTGGATTTCTGGTGAACGAGGTGAGCGAATGAGCGACCGCGCCGCGGTGATGGTGCTCGAGGACGGACGGGTGTTCCGGGGCCGGCGGTTCGGCGCCGAGGGCGAGACGCTCGGCGAAGCGGTGTTCTGCACCGCGATGACCGGCTATCAGGAGACCCTGACCGACCCCAGTTACCACCGCCAGATCGTGGTGGCCACCGCCCCGCAGATCGGCAACACCGGCTGGAACGACGAGGACGACGAGTCGAACCGCATCTGGGTGGCCGGGTACGCGGTCCGCGACCCCGCGAAGCGGGCCTCGAACTGGCGCGCGACCACCACCCTGCAGGACGAGCTGGAGCGCCAGCACATCGTCGGCATCGCCGGTATCGACACCCGCGCGCTGGTGCGTCACCTGCGCACCCGCGGTTCGATGAAGGCGGGCATCTTCAGTGGTGACGCCGCCGCGGCCTCGGCCGAGGAGTTGCTGAGCCGGGTCACCGGTCAGGCCTCGATGCTCGGCGCCGATCTGGCCGGGGAGGTCTCCACCGACGGCGTGTACACCATCGAGCCCACCGGTGAGCACCGGTTCACCGTGGTAGCGGTCGATCTGGGTATCAAGACCAACACCCCGCGCATGTTCGCCGAGCGTGGCATCCGGGTGCACGTGGTGCCCTCCGGCGTCACGCTGGACCAGATCAAGGAGCTGAAGCCCGACGGTGTCTTCCTCTCCAACGGACCCGGCGACCCGGCCACTCAGGACGACGCGGTCGAGCTGACCAAATCCGTTCTGGGCGAAGGACTTCCGCTGTTCGGAATCTGCTTCGGCAACCAGATCCTCGGCCGCGCGCTGGGCCTGGGCACGTACAAGATGAAGTTCGGCCACCGCGGCATCAACGTCCCGGTCCTCGATCACGCCACCGGCGCGGTCTCGATCACCGCGCAGAACCACGGCTTCGCGCTCGAGGGGGAGGCCGGACAGCGCTTCGAGACCCCGTTCGGCACCGCCGAGGTCAGCCACACCTGCGCCAACGACGGCACCGTCGAAGGGGTACGCCTGGTGGACGGTCGTGCGTTCTCGGTGCAATACCACCCGGAGGCCGCCGCGGGACCGCACGATGCCGCCTACCTGTTCGACCGCTTCGCGGGTTTGATGGAGGAAGCCTGATGCCACGCCGCACCGACCTGAAACACATCCTGGTCATCGGCTCCGGGCCGATCGTCATCGGCCAGGCCTGCGAATTCGACTACTCCGGCACCCAGGCGTGCCGGGTGCTGCGGTCCGAGGGCCTGCGGGTGTCGCTGGTGAACTCCAACCCGGCGACGATCATGACCGACCCGGAATTCGCCGACTCCACCTACGTCGAGCCGATCACCCCGGAATTCGTCGAGAAGGTCATCGCCAAGGAGCGCCCCGACGCCATCCTCGCGACCCTGGGCGGCCAGACCGCACTCAACACCGCGGTGGCGCTGCACGAGAACGGGGTGCTGGAGAAGTACAACGTCGAGTTGATCGGCGCCGACTTCGAGGCCATCCAGCGCGGTGAGGACCGCCAGAAGTTCAAGGACATCGTCGCCAAGGTCGGCGGCGAGTCGGCCCGGTCCAAGGTGTGCTACACCATGGACGAGGTGCGCGAAACCGTTGCCGAACTGGGCTTCCCGGTGGTCGTGCGGCCCTCGTTCACCATGGGCGGCCTGGGCTCGGGCATGGCCTACAACGACGAGGATCTCGACCGCATCGCCGGCGGCGGCCTGGCCGCCTCGCCCACCGCCAACGTCCTCATCGAGGAATCGATCCTCGGCTGGAAGGAATACGAACTCGAGCTGATGCGCGACGGCCGCGACAACGTGGTCATCGTCTGCTCGATCGAGAACGTGGACCCGATGGGCGTGCACACCGGCGATTCGGTGACCGTCGCCCCGGCCATGACCCTCACCGACCGCGAATATCAGAAGATGCGCGATCTCGGTATCGCGATTCTGCGCGAGGTCGGCGTCGACACCGGCGGCTGCAACATCCAGTTCGCGGTGGATCCGCGCGACGGGCGCCTGATCGTCATCGAGATGAATCCGCGCGTCTCGCGTTCGTCCGCACTGGCCTCCAAGGCAACCGGTTTCCCGATCGCCAAGATCGCGGCGAAACTGGCCATCGGCTACACCCTCGACGAGATCGTCAACGACATCACCAAGGAAACCCCGGCCTGTTTCGAGCCCACGCTCGACTACGTGGTCGTCAAGGCGCCGCGGTTCGCGTTCGAGAAGTTCCCGGGCGCCGACCCGACCCTCACCACCACCATGAAGTCGGTCGGTGAGGCGATGAGCCTGGGCCGTAACTTCTCCGAGGCGCTCGGCAAGGTGCTGCGCTCGCTGGAGACCAAGGCGGCCGGGTTCTGGACCCAGCCCGACGGCCGCTGGACCGACGTCACCGAGATCCTCGACGATCTGCGCGTGCCGACCGAGGGCCGGCTGTATCAGGTGGAGCGGGCGCTGCGGCTGGGCGCGAGCATCGAGGACGTCGCGCAGGCCTCGGGAATCGACCCGTGGTTCGTCGCCGAGATCGCCGGACTGGTCGACCTGCGCGCCGAGATCGCCCAGGCGCCGGTGCTGGACGAGCCGCTGCTGCGCTACGCCAAGCACAACGGCCTGTCCGATCGCCAGATCGCCGTGCTGCGACCGGAACTGGCCGGTGAGAACGGGGTGCGCGAACTGCGTCACCGCCTCGGCATCCGGCCGGTGTACAAGACGGTCGACACCTGCGCGGCCGAATTCGAGGCCAAGACGCCGTACCACTACTCGAGCTACGAACTCGATCCGGCCGCCGAGTCGGAGGTGGCGCCGCAGCTCGAACGCGAGAAGGTGATCATCCTCGGTTCCGGGCCCAACCGCATCGGCCAGGGCATCGAATTCGACTACTCCTGCGTGCACGCCGCGCAAACCCTGTCGCAGGCCGGGTATGAGACGGTCATGGTCAACTGCAACCCGGAGACCGTCTCCACCGACTACGACACCGCCGACCGCCTCTACTTCGAGCCGCTGACCTTCGAGGACGTGCTCGAGGTGTACCACTCCGAATCGGAGTCGGGCCGGGTCGCCGGGGTGATCGTGCAGCTCGGCGGGCAGACGCCGCTGGGTCTGGCGCAGCGGCTCACCGACGCCGGGGTGCCGGTGGTCGGCACCTCCGCGGCGGCGATCGACCTGGCCGAGGATCGCGGCGAATTCGGCGACGTCCTGGTCGCCGCCGGTCTGCCCGCGCCGAAGTACGGCACCGCCACCACGTTCGAGCAGGCCAAGCAGATCGCGGCCGAAATCGGTTATCCGGTGCTGGTCCGCCCGTCCTATGTGCTGGGCGGGCGCGGTATGGAGATCGTCTACGACGAGAACTCGCTCGAGGGCTACATCTCGCGCGCCACCGAACTCAGCCCCGAACATCCGGTGCTGGTCGACCGCTTCCTGGAAGACGCCATCGAGATCGACGTCGACGCGCTCTGTGACGGCGAGGAGGTCTACCTCGGCGGCGTGATGGAGCACATCGAGGAGGCCGGTATCCACTCCGGCGACTCGGCGTGCGCGCTGCCGCCGATCACTCTGGGCCGCAGCGATATCGAGGCGGTCCGGCGCTCGACCGCCGCACTGGCCAAGGGGATCGGCGTCAAGGGCCTGCTCAACGTGCAGTACGCGCTCAAGGACGACGTGCTCTACGTACTCGAGGCCAATCCGCGCGCCAGCCGTACGGTGCCGTTCGTCTCCAAGGCCACCGGCGTGCAGCTGGCCAAGGCCGCCGCGCGAGTGATGCTGGGTACGACCATCGCCGAATTGCGCAAGGAGGGCATCCTGCCCGCCGAGGGCGATGGCGGGCACGCGCCGATGGATGCCCCGGTCGCGGTGAAGGAAGCGGTGCTGCCCTTCCACCGGTTCCGCCGTCCCGACGGCACGGGCATCGATTCGCTGCTGTCGCCGGAGATGAAGTCCACCGGTGAGGTGATGGGTATCGACGCCGACTTCGGTACCGCCTTCGCCAAGAGCCAGTCCGCGGCCTACGGTTCGCTGCCGGTCGCCGGCACGGTGTTCGTCTCGATCGCCAATCGCGACAAGCGGGCCATGGTGTTCCCGGTCAAGCGGCTGCACGATCTGGGCTTCCGGATCCTCGCCACCGAGGGCACCGCGGAGATGTTGCGGCGCAACGGGATTCCGTGTGAACGGGTGCGCAAGCAGTCCGATCCGGTGCCCGCGTCCGGCAACGGCGAGCCGATCGAACCGTCGATCGTCGATCAGATCAAGGACGGCGAGATCGACATCGTGTTCAACACGCCTTACGGTAACTCCGGGCCCCGCGTGGACGGTTACGAGATTCGTACCGCCGCGGTGGGCGCCAACATTCCGTGCATCACGACGGTTCAGGGTGCGGCTGCAGCCGTACAGGGCATCGAAGCAACCATCAACGGCGGTATCGGGGTGCGCTCGCTGCAGGAGCTGCACGCCGTATTGCGCGGCTAAGAGGAGAGATAACGGTGGGAGCCATCGGTTTCGGCGCGGGAGTCCGGCCCCCGGGGGCCGGTCGGGCGACGACTCGGCGGATTCGGGGATTCGGCGCGGCGGAGGCAGCGCCGCCGGGAGGCGGCGACATCCGCCGGATGCGCAACGTCGGCGGCTACAGCACGGTCGGTTTCCGGGCGATCCCGCCGATCGGGCGCAAGCCGGCGCCCGATGCCGACGCAGAGGCGGACGCGCTCACCGACGCGGTGCTCGCCCGCGCGGACGAGGTTCTCGCCCAGGCCGACGAACTGCTCGCCTACGGCGGTGAGGACGCCTACGCCGAATCCGGGACCGCCGGTGCGCAGACCCCGACCGCGCATGCCGGGGACGAGCTGGCGGGCGCCGGGGCGAGCCGGTGACGCCGTTCGGCCCGCGATTGGCCGACGCGATGGGCCGGCTGGGCCCGCTGTGCGCCGGTATCGATCCCCATCCGCAGTTGCTGCGTGCCTGGGGACTCGGCGAAGACGTCGAGGGCCTGAAACGGTTCTCCGACATCTGTGTCGAGGTGTTCGCGGGCCGGGTGGCGCTGGTGAAACCCCAGGTGGCGTTCTTCGAGGAGTACGGCTCCGGTGGGATCGTGGTGCTCGAGGACACCATCGCCGCGCTGCGTGAGGCCGGCACGCTGGTGCTGGCCGACGCCAAGCGCGGCGACATCGGCTCGACCATGGCCGCCTACACGCGGGCCTGGCTGGGTGACGGTCCGCTGGCCAGTGATGCGGTGACGGTATCGCCGTACCTCGGCTTCGGTGCGCTCTCGCCCGCGCTCGACGCCGCGCGGTCGGCCGGGCGCGGGGTCTTCGTCCTGGCTGCCACCTCGAATCCGGAGGCCGCCCAGGTGCAGCGCGTCACCGCGGCCGACGGGCGCAGTGTCGCGCAGATCATGATCGACGAGGCGGCCGGCTGCAACGCCGGGGAAGAATTCGGATCGGTCGGCGTCGTGGTCGGCGCGACCCTCACCGAGCCGGTCGACGTAAGCAAGCTCAACGGTCCGGTCCTGATGCCCGGCGTCGGCGCGCAGGGCGGGGGCGCGGAATCGATCCGCGCGCTGATCCCGTCCGACCGGTTCGCGGCCGTGGTCCCCAACGTCTCCCGGGAATTGCTCGGCGCCGGGCCTTCGGTCGCGGCGATGCGCACCAAAATGCACAAGCTCGCCGACGAATTCGCCTTCCTGCAGGCCTGATCCGTTCCGCCCGGGTCCGGCGCGAGCCGTCGCGCGCCCGGGCGGATCGCGTCCGCGACGCGCCGCCGGGCCGGGCACCGGCTACCCCTTCGGAAGGCGACCGGTTTGTTTGCGTTTGCGGCTCGTTCGCGCGCGTATGTGCTCGTTCCCGGGTGGAAGTTACACACACGTGTTTTTCCGGCTCAGCGGCCCTTCCGGAGTGTCGTACGGCCCTGTTCCGCGCGTCGCCGATCGGTGCCGAGCGGGTCCCCGCTGGCACGCCACGCCGCGACACGCTGGGGTAAAAATTCGCGACACGCGGAAAATCTTCAGAAAGTTCCAGGTCGCGCGATTACGGGTCGGTTACGGCCGCATCCGGCCGGCCTCCGAACCACCGGCGAACCCGTTGGAAGCGGGATAAGCCCAGGTCATCGGCGTGTTGGCGAAATCCTCGGGCCAGGCGTCGCGACTGGGCGCATTCGGTCGCGTGACCTGCCCGGTAACGGGCCGGAATACCCGAATCGGGCGCTGACCTGGGGGGTGGGTTCGCAATCGGAGCGCCGCGTGGGTACGGTCGCTGAGACCACCGGGTTACCGGAGGTAGATCTAGCAATGAACGATGAGACGGAGGAACCGTGGCCCTTCCCCAGCTGACTGACGAGCAGCGCGCCGCTGCTTTGGAGAAGGCGGCTGCCGCTCGCCGCGCTCGGGCAGAGCTCAAGGAGCGCTTGAAGCGTGGCGGCACTGACCTGAAGACGGTCCTGAAGGACGCCGAGACCGACGAGGTCCTCGGCAAGATGAAGGTATCCGCGCTGCTGGAGGCCCTGCCCAAGGTCGGCAAGGTCAAGGCGGCCGAGATCATGAGCGAGCTGGAGATCGCGCCGACCCGCCGGCTGCGGGGCCTGGGCGACCGGCAGCGCAAGGCGCTGCTGGCGAAGTTCGACTTCGAAGCCTGATCCGAGGGTGGTCGAACACACACAGAAGGGTCGGCTGGTAGTACTGGTCGGCCCCTCGGCCGTCGGCAAGTCCACCGTGGTCCGTTGCGTCCGGGAACGGCTGCCGGAACTGGTGTTCAGTGTGTCGGCCACCACCCGGGCCCCCCGGCCCGGGGAGGTCGACGGCCGTGACTACCGGTTCGTGACCCGTGCCGACTTCGACACCATGATCGAAGAAGGCGAACTACTCGAATGGGCCGACATTCACGGCGGCCTGCAACGGTCGGGTACCCCGGCCGCTCCGGTGAAGGCGGCACTGGCCGCCGGGAAACCGGTCCTGGTGGAGGTGGACCTCGCCGGCGCCCGCTCGGTCCGAGCGGCGATGCCCGAGGCGCTGCTGGTCTTTCTGGCCCCGCCCAGCTGGGAGGAACTCGTGGCCCGGCTGACCGGCCGCGGCACCGAATCACCCGAGGTGATCGAGCGCCGGCTCGCCACCGCGAAGACCGAACTCGCCGCCTGTGACGAGTTCGACATCGTGATCGTGAACGACGACGTGACCACGGCCTGTGAGCAGTTGGTATCGTTGTTCGTTAGCACAAATTCGAGATGACCGCGGGCGATCCGCGAACTCCTCTCGAACAGCAACTCCCCATCGACCCGCAGGAGCCTCCCTAGTGAGCGACACCAAGACCGTGCCCGCCTACGACACCCCGGTCGGCCTCACCAACCCGCCGATCGACGAGTTGCTCGAGCGCACGTCGTCCAAGTACGCGCTGGTCATCTACGCCGCCAAGCGGGCGCGTCAGATCAACGACTACTACAACCAGCTCGGCGACGGCATCCTCGAGTACGTGGGTCCGCTGGTCGAGCCGGGCCTGCAGGAGAAGCCGCTCTCGGTCGCCATGCGCGAGATCCACTCCGACCTGCTCGAACACACCGAGGGCGAGTGACCCTGCGGTCGTAACCCGCTGTCTCTCCACCGGACCGAAGAGGCTTGATTCAGATGCGAATCGTTGTCGGCGTGGGCGGCGGGATCGCCGCCTACAAGGCGTGCTCGCTGGTGCGCAAGTTCACCGAGACCGGGCACGACGTCCGAGTCATTCCCACCGAGTCCGCACTGCAGTTCGTCGGTAAGGCCACCTTCGAGGCGCTGTCGGGCAATCCGGTGCACACCGGGGTTTTCGCCGATGTGCCGGAGGTGCCGCACGTGCGCATCGGCCAGGAGGCCGATCTGGTGGTCATCGCCCCGGCCACCGCCGATCTGATGGCGCGCGCCGCCTCCGGCCGCGCCGACGATCTGCTCACCGCCACACTGCTCACCGCCCGATGTCCGGTGGTCTTCGCTCCCGCCATGCACACCGAGATGTGGGAGCATCCGGCCACGATCGCCAACGTCGCCACGCTGCGCGCACACGGCTCGACCGTGATGGAACCGGCCTCCGGGCGGCTCACCGGCGCCGATACCGGTCCCGGCCGCCTGCCCGAACCGGAGGAGATCTTCGCGCTGGCCTCGCTGCTGCTCGAGCGCTCCGACGCGCTGCCCCGGGATCTGGAAGGGCGCCGCGTCGTCGTCTCCGCGGGTGGTACCCGCGAACCGCTCGATCCGGTGCGGTTCCTCGGCAATCGCAGTTCCGGGAAGCAGGGCTATGCCATGGCCCGGGTAGCCGCTCAGCGGGGCGCCCAGGTCACCCTGATCGCCGGAAACACCATCGGCCTGGAGCCGCCCGCCGCGGTCGAGGTCGTGCACGTGACGACCGCCGAGCAGATGGGCACCGCCGTCGACAAGCACTCCGTGGGCGCGGACGCCGTCATCATGGCCGCCGCGGTCGCCGATTTCCGGCCGGTCAACGTGGCCGCCGCGAAAATCAAAAAGGGTGCGCACGAACCGAATTCGATCGAGCTGACCAAGAATCGCGACATTCTGGCCGGGCTGGTGCAGGCGCGGCGCGACGGGCAGCTCGGCGGCCTGGCGATTGTCGGTTTCGCCGCCGAAACCGGCGACGAACACGGCGATGTGCTGACCCACGCGCGAGCGAAACTGGCTCGCAAGGGCTGTGACCTGTTGGTGGTCAATGCCGTCGGCGAGGGTAAGGCGTTCGAGGTCGACAACAACGACGGCTGGCTGCTCGGCGCCGACGGCACCGAACAGGCGCTGGATCACGGTTCCAAGGCGCTGCTCGCCAGCCGGGTTCTCGATGCGCTGGGCCCGCTGTTGCGTTGAGCCGCAAGCTGTTCGGCCGCCCCGCCGCCGTGGCGACGCGGCCGGGATGCCCGTGGCGGCCGGTGCGAGGGCCCGAACGCCGCCGCTCCGCCCGGCCGTGGCAAGTTTGGAATAGTCTGAGGTAAAGGGTTGTGCGGTGACGCGATGCCGCTACTGTCGCATCCCGACATGAGAAACCCGTTGAGGGAGAGGGAACAACTGTGCGCACGTCCGGTAGCCGGCTATTCACGAGTGAGTCCGTCACAGAGGGTCACCCGGACAAGATCTGTGACGCGATCAGCGATTCCATCCTCGACGCGCTGCTCACCGAGGACCCGCACAGCCGGGTGGCGGTCGAGACCCTGGTAACCACCGGTCAGGTCCATGTCGCCGGTGAGGTCACCACCGAGGCCTACGCCGATATTCCGACCATCGTGCGCGAGAAGGTGCTCGAGATCGGCTACGACTCCTCGGCGAAGGGCTTCGACGGCGCCTCCTGCGGCGTGAACGTCGCCATCGGCGCCCAGTCGCCCGATATCGCGCAGGGTGTCGATCACTCGCACGAGGCGCGCGTCGGCGGGTCCGACGACGAGATCGAACGCCAGGGCGCCGGTGACCAGGGCCTGATGTTCGGATACGCCACCAAGGAGACCCCCGAGCTGATGCCGCTGCCGATCGCGCTGGCGCACCGGCTCTCGCGGCGGCTGACCGAGGTCCGCAAGTCCGGTGTGCTGCCCTACCTGCGCCCGGACGGCAAGACCCAGGTCACCATCGAATACGAGGGGGATCGTCCGGTCCGGCTCGACACGGTGGTGCTCTCGACCCAGCATGCTGCCGATATCGACCTGGACAATCTGCTGGCGCCCGATATCCGGGAGAAGGTCGTCGACGCGGTGCTGGCCGATCTGGAACTGCCCAACCCGCTCGACACCTCCGATATCCGGCTGCTGGTCAACCCCACCGGCAAGTTCGTCCTCGGCGGTCCGATGGGCGATGCCGGCCTGACCGGCCGCAAGATCATCGTCGACACCTACGGCGGTATGGCCCGTCACGGCGGTGGCGCCTTCTCCGGTAAGGATCCGTCGAAGGTGGACCGCTCGGCCGCCTACGCCATGCGCTGGGTAGCCAAGAACGTGGTCGCCGCCGGACTCTCCGACCGCGTCGAGGTCCAGGTGGCCTACGCGATCGGCAAGGCCGCCCCGGTGGGCCTGTTCGTCGAGACGTTCGGCACCGAGCAGGTCGATCCGTCGCAGATCTCGAAGGCGATCAGCGAGGTCTTCGACCTGCGCCCGGGTGCGATCATCCGCGACCTGGACCTGCTGCGGCCGATCTACGCGCCGACCGCCGCCTACGGTCACTTCGGCCGCACCGACATCGACCTGCCGTGGGAGCGCACCGACCGCGCCGACAAGCTGCGCGCGGCCGCCGGTCTCTGATCGGGTCCGCGCCTGCCGTGGCGGAAGCGGTAGAACCGACGGCGCCCTCCGTTCCGACGGAGGGCGCCGTTTGCGTGCCCGCCTCGTCGTCCGCCGAACAGCCCGCGGAAACCGGCGGCGACAAGGCCCGCGGCGCCCGGCTCGACAAGCCGATCGCCCGGGTGCTGCCGTTGCTCGAACCCGCCCATCTGGACCGCGATTTCGACTATTCGGTGCCACCGGAGATGGACGAGCTCGCCCAGCCCGGGGTGCGCGTGCGGGTGCGCTTCTCCGGCCGCCTGGTCGACGGATATGTTCTCGAACGGCTCACGCGCACAGAGCATTCCGGCAAAATACAGCCGCTGCAGCGGGTGGTGTCCGGTGAACGGGTGCTGACCCCGGACACCGTCCGGCTGGTGTCCGCGGTCGCCGCGCGATACGCCGGCACCCGCGCCGACGTGCTGCGGCTGGCGATTCCACCGCGCCATGCGCGCACCGAAGCGGCCGAACCGAAACCTGTGGAACTGCCGGAGATTCCGGAAGATTTCCCGGCCTGGTCCCGCTATGTGCACGGCGAGTCGTTCCTGTCCGCCCTGCGGCGGGGCAGCGGTCCGCGCGCGGCCTGGCAGGCGATGCCCGGTGAGGAGTGGCCGCGTCGGCTCGCGGAGTTGGCGGCGACGACGGTCGCGAGCGGCCGCAGCGTGATCGTGATGGTTCCCGATCAGCGCGATCTGGACCGGGTGGTCGCGGATTGTGCCGCGCTGGTGGGAGATTCGGTGGTCGGCTTGTCGGCGGGGCTGGGACCCGCGGCGAGGTACCGGCGCTGGCTCGCGGTGTTGCGCGGGTCGGCGCGGGTCGTGGTGGGGACGCGCAGTGCGGTCTTCGCGCCGGCGCGGGAGCTGGGCCTGATCGTGGTGTGGGACGACGGCGACGACACCTATGCCGAACCGCGCGCACCCTATCCGCACGCCCGTGAGGTGGCGATGTTGCGCGCGCACGAAACCGGTGCGGCATTCGTGGTAGCCGGGTTCGCGCGGACGGCGGAGGCACAGGCCATCGTGGAATCCGGATGGGCACATGATCTGATCGCCGACCGGAAGACGTTGCGCGCCAATACCCCTCGAATCCACGCGCCGGGTGACAGCGATATCGCGCTGGAGCGCGACCCGATGGCGCGGGCGATCCGCATCCCCGGCACCGCTTTCGCCGCGGCGCGCCGGGCCCTCGCCGCGGGCGATCCGGTGCTGGTTCAGGTGCCGCGGCGCGGATACGTCCCCGCCCTGGCGTGCGCGAAATGCCGCACCCCGGCCCGCTGCCGTCACTGCAACGGACCGCTGTCGTTGCCGGAGAGCGGTACCTGGGGCAGGCGGGATGCCCGACCGGCCGATGATCCCCGGGGTGGGGCGGCGGCCGGCGCCCCGGACGAGCGTCGGCCGCCGGGAGTCCCGTTGGGCAGCAAGGGTTCCGGGGATATGGCCCAGAGCCCGAACTGTCGCTGGTGCGGCAAGGTGGAACCGGCCTTCCGGTGTGGCACGTGCGGTTCGCGGGTGCTGCGGGCGGTGGTGATCGGCGCCCAGCGCACCGCGGAGGAACTGGGCCGCGCCTTTCCCGGTGTGCCCATCCGCGGTTCGGGCGGCACCGGGGTGCTGGACGCGGTGCCGGACGGCCCCCAGGTGGTGGTGGCGACCATCGGTGCCGAGCCCACGGTGCCGGGCGGCTACGCGGTGGCACTGCTGCTCGACGGCTGGGCGCTGCTCGGCCGAGCGGACCTGCGGGCCGCCGAGGATGCGCTGCGGCGCTGGATGTCCGCGGCCGCCCTGGTCCGCCCGACCGGCGAAGTGCTCGTGATGGCCGAACCGGCGTTGCCGACCGTGCAGGCGCTGGTGCGCTGGGATCCGATCGGCCACGCCCGCGACGAGCTGGCCGCACGCAGCGAGGTCCGCTTCCCGCCCGCGGTGCGTTTGGCCGCCGTGGACGGTACGACCGCCACCATCGGCGAGCTCCTCGGTGAGACGGCACTTCCGGACGGCGTCGAAGTGCTGGGCCCGGTACCGCTGCCGCCCGGCGCCCGCACGCCGTTCTCCGGCGACGCCGCGCCCGCCGAGGTCGAACGGATGATTCTCCGGGTCGACCGGCGGGCGGGCTCGGCGCTGTCGCGCGCACTGGCCGCCGCCCTCGCGGTACGTAGCAGTCATCGCTCGGACGGTCCGTTGCGAGTGCAGATCGATCCGGTCGACATCGGCTGACGCACAACCGAATTCGGCGTGCCGGGCGCGGGGCGACGGTCAGCGGAACATGTCGATGTTGCGTCGCGCCCACGCCGAGAAGGGCTGCGGCGCCCGGCCGAGGACCGCCTCGACATCGCCGCTGACCCGCAGTTCCTCGGCAGTCGGCGCACCGATGATCGCCAGCGTGGTGTCGGCGGCGTCGGCGGGCATCACGGTGAGCAGCTGCGCGTACGCCTGCTCGGCTGTCTGCTCGACGAAACGGACCGGCTCGCCGAGCGTTTCGGCCAGGTCCCGCACACGATCACGCGGCGATTCGGGCGCGGGGCCGGTCAGCACGTAGGTCCGGCCGGCGTGGCCGGGCTCGCGCAGGGCGACGGCGGCCACGGCGGCGATATCGTCGGGGTCCACGAAGGGGATCGCGGTGTCACCGAACGGCGCGGTGACCGTTCGCTGTGTGCGCACCGCGTCCGCCCACATCGCGACGTTCGATTGAAAACCGCTCGGCCGCAATATGGTCCATTCCAGCCCCGAGTCCTGGACGGCGACTTCGACCTGTTTTCCGAACTGTCCGTGCGAGGCGCTGTCGGGCCGGGTTCCGACGCCCTGGGACGACAACAGGACGACGCGCCGCACTCCCGCATCCCGCGCCGCGGCCAGCACTCCCGGCACATCTGCTGCGAGAGATCCCGGCGCGAGCAGGAGAAACAGCTGTTCGGCACCGTCGAGGGCTGCCGTCACCTCGTCCGTATTCGTCAGATCGGCCGCGATGTGCCGCACGCCGTGGGGAAGGTCGTCGGGACGGCGGCGGGATACGGCGGTCACCTTTTCGCCGGCCTCGGCGAGCATCCGCACCAGCGGCCGGCCGACATTACCGGTCGCTCCGGTTACCACGATCATCTGCACTCCTTAGTTAGTTGACTGACTAACATGACCGTACGGCATCTCCGACGTGGTGTCTATAGTTAGTTGTATGACTAACTCAGTCGACAGCAAGCGGGCCGGTGGTAAGCGCGAACGGCTCGCCGCCGCGGCCGCCGAGGTGTTTCATCGGCAAGGGGTGGAGAAGACGACGATCGCGGACATCGCCCGGGCCGCCGAGGTGCCGGTCGGCAACGTGTACTACTACTTCAAGACCAAGGATCAGCTGATCCAGGCGGCGATCGGCGCTCACGCCCACACCCTGGACGGCTTCCTCGCCGAACTCGACCGAAAACCCCGGCCGGTCGATCGGGTGCGGGCGTTGATCCGGTCCTGGGTCGGCCAACGCGATCTCGCGGCCCGATACGGTTGCCCGTCCGGAACCCTGGCCACCGAACTCGACAAACGCTCCGACGGAATGGAGCAGGAACTGGCCGAGGTGATGGGCGTCCTGCTGACCTGGGTTCAGCGGCAATTCGAGGAGATGGGCCGCGCCGACGCGCGCGAACTGGCCGTCGCGCTCATTGCCTCCTATCAGGGAATCTCCTTGCTCACCAATACCTTTCGCGATCCGGAGCTGATGCGCACGGAAGGCGAGCGGCTGGAACGCTGGATCGATTCGCTCGCGGCCTGAACCGCGGCCCCGTAGTGGCGCGTCCCATACTTGTCAAAGATGCATTGCCGATATATCGTTGATTGCGTCAACGTAAGACAATGCCTGAGGAGGCAATCATGGAACGCATGGACAACATGGACAGGTTCGGTCGCGGCCGCCGTCGCGGACCCCGGCCGGACCCGCAGGAACGCGGCGGACACGAACAGTTCCGCCGCCACCCCCGCGGACACGGCTTCGGACCCTTCGGTCCGGACTTCGGGCCCGGATTCGGTCCGGGCGGCCATGTCGGTCGCGGTCGCGGTCGCGGTGGGCGCGGACGGCGCGGAGATGTCCGCGCGGCGATCCTGCTGCTCGTACAGGAACGGCCGATGCACGGCTACGAGCTGATCCAGCAGATCCGCGAGCGTAGCGACGACATCTGGCGGCCCAGCCCCGGTTCGATCTACCCGGCGCTGTCCCAGCTCGAGGACGAGGGCCTGGTGATCATCGAGAAGGTGGCCGGACGCAAAACCGCGAAACTGACCGACGCGGGCGCCGAGTACGTCACCGAACACCGCGACGAGCTGGGCGATCCCTGGCAGGACGTCCGCGAGGGCGTCGGCGATCAGGCGCTGGACCTGCGCGAACTGGTCGGCCAGCTGATGGGTGCGGTCGGACAGGTCGCTCGCGCCGGCACTCCCGAACAGGCCGGTAAGGCCGCCGAGGTCCTCACCGAGGCCCGGCGTTCGATCTACCGGATTCTCGCCGACGACGACACCCCCGCGGCCGAGTGAGGCGAATACAGCGTCCCGTCACACACGCCGGTCCGCGCGGCGCAGTCACGTCGCCGGCCGCTGTGCGGCAGGCTCCGGGCTCGCCGTTCATACGCGAACCCGACGCGGGCGGCGACACCGTGCCCGGTGTGCGATACACCGCCGTCGGCAGCCGTCGACGAGATCATCCAGCCCTATACCGGCATCGCTCCGATCGGTCCGGGTGCGCGCGTGACCGGGAATTGCCACATGGTGTACGACCCGTACGTGCAGCAGCTGCTGCTCATCTGCTCGACCCCGAGCGCGCGCCGCTGCCGCGCCGCGCGTACGTACAGCTGGGCACCGGATTCGGTGAGGTGATCCTGGGGGGCGGCTTCCTGACGAAACGGATTTCCGGCCGCCCGTAAACTGGAGCGACCGCAATGTCGTCTCGCCCGGGAGTATGCCTGTGACAATCCAGCCCGTTCGCCTGTTCGGCGATCCCGTCCTGCGTGCCCGCGCGGACGAGGTCGACGCCTTCGACAGGGAGCTCGAGCAGCTGGTCACCGACCTCACCGACACCATGCACGCCAGTCGCGGCGTCGGCATGGCCGCGCCGCAGATCGGTGTCGGTCTGCGGGTGTTCGTCTACGACACCGGTGAGGCCGCCGGACACGTCGTGAATCCGGTGTTCGAAGTGCTCGGCACCGACGAGCAGACCGGCCCGGAGGGTTGCCTGTCGATCCCGGGACTGCGCTACGACGTGACCCGTGCCCACCGCGTGGTCGCGCGCGGGGTCGATATGCATGGTGAGCCGGTGAAATTCGAGGCCGAGGGGCTGCTGTCCCGCTGCGTGCAGCACGAAACCGATCATCTCGACGGCGTGTTGTATCTGCAGCGGCTGGAACCGGCCACCCGCAAGCAGGCCATGCGCGCGGTGCGGGAATCGGAGTGGTTCGTCGCCGGTAAGACGGTGATGTCGGCGGCCGAGGTCGCCGGCAGCCGTCCCGAGTCCGGGCGGGGCGAGTAGATGCGCCTGGTCTTCGCGGGGACTCCCGAACCGGCCGTGCCGTCCCTGCGGCGGCTGCTCGAATCCGAGCGCCACGAGGTGGTGGCGGTGGTGACTCGGCCGGATGCGGTGGCCGGGCGCGGTCGCAAGGTGACACGCTCGCCGATCGGTCGGCTGGCCGACGAATACGGCATTCCGGTGCTGACCCCGCGCAAACCCTCGGAGCCGGAATTCGTTGCGGCACTGACGGATCTGAAACCCGACTGTTGTCCGGTGGTGGCCTACGGCGCGCTGCTGCCGCGGGTGGTGCTCGACATCCCGCGCCACGGCTGGGTCAACCTGCACTTCTCGTTGCTGCCCGCCTGGCGGGGCGCGGCACCGGTGCAGGCGGCGGTACTGGCCGGCGATGAGATCACCGGCGCCTCGACCTTCCGCATCGAGGAAGGTCTGGACACGGGGCCGGTCTACGGCGTGGTCACCGAACGCATCGGCATCACCGATACCGCCGGCGCCCTGCTGGAGCGGTTGTCGGTCTCCGGTGCGCAACTGCTCGAATCCACCCTCGACGGAATCGAGGACGGCACCGTCCAGGCCGTGCCGCAATCCGGGGAGGGTGTCTCCTATGCGCCCAAGGTGGAGGCCGACGAGGGACACATCCGCTGGGATCAACCGGCGCTGGCGGTCGGCCGCCGGATTCGCGCCGTCACTCCCGCGCCGGGGGCGTGGACCGAAATCGACGGTAAGCGACTGAAACTCGGTCCGGTCGAACTGGTCGAGGACCAACTGCCCGAGCGGGTGATCGAGGTCCGGAAGTCCGGTGTCTACATCGGCACCGCCACCACCGCCGTGCGCTTGGATCAGGTGCAGCCCCAGGGTAAACGGATGATGGCGGCCCTGGACTGGGCCCGCGGCGCACGCCTGGAACCCGGCGCGGTGGTCGAGTGACCGACCCACGCGCAGGCAACGACCGGGACCGTGACGGGCGGCGAGCCGACGATGCGCGCCGCGGTAAAAACCGGGCGGACAACGATTCTCGGCGTCGCGGCGACGCGGAGAGAGGTTCGGGCGGCCGGGGTGGTGACGCTGCCCGGGCTCGCCGGGGCGAGGGGCGCGATTCGTCGGACGACCGTGGACGACGCTCCGGCGCGAGTGGTGCTCGCGGTGCCGGGGGCGCCGGAAAAACGTCGCGGGGCGCCGACCCGAGGCGGAGCACGCGTCAGGATTCGTCTCGCGGCGACGATTCGGCTCAGGGCGCGGACTCTCGTCGTGCGGACCGTGATGTGCGGCGGACCGGTCGCCCCGTGACCCGGCCCCAGGGACGACGCGGTGTGGTGGGTGACGCTCCCAGGCTGGTCGCCCGGGACGTGCTGCGAGCGGTGCGTGAGCGCGACGCGTATGCCAATCTCGTGCTTCCCGTCCTGCTGCGCGAATACGGATTGTCCGGGCGCGACGCGGCTTTCGCGACCGAACTCGCCTACGGCTCCTGCCGCGCGACGGGCGTCCTCGATGCGGTGATCGCCGAATGCGCGGGACGCCCGATCGCGGAGATCGACGGCCCGCTGCTCGACGTGCTGCGTCTGGGCGTGTACCAACTGCTGCGGACCCGGGTGGGATCGCACGCCGCGGTGGATACGTCGGTCGATCTGGTGCGCACCGAATCCGGTAGCGGCAAAGCCGGTTTCGTGAACGCGGTCCTCCGCCGCGCGGCGGCGCGGACACCGGAGCAGTGGGTGGAGGATCTGGCGCCGCGGGATCCGATCGGGCGTGCGGCATTCGAATTCGGGCATCCGGTCTGGATCGCGCAGGCCTTCGCCGACGCCCTCGGTGCGCGGGCGGGGGAGCTGCGCGAACTGCTCGCCGCCGACGACGAACGGCCCATCGTGCACCTGGTGGCGCGGCCCGGCGATATCACCGCCGAGGAATTGGCGCTGGTCAGTGGTGGTGAGGAGGGCCGCTGGTCACCGTATGCGGTGTACCTGGACAGCGGCGATCCGGGGCAGCTGGAAGCGGTGCGCGAGGGTATGGCCGCGGTCCAGGACGAGGGCAGCCAGCTGGTCGCGTTGTCGCTGACCCGGGCGCCGTTGCTCGGTGAGGACGGCGGGCGCTGGCTCGATCTGTGTGCCGGCCCCGGCGGTAAGACCGCCCTGCTGGGCGCTCTGGCCGATATCGACAGGTATCGGGTCGACGCCGTCGAACCCGCCGAACACCGAGCCGATCTGGTGCGCAAGGCGACTCGCGGGCTTCCGGTCAGCGTGCATGTGGTCGACGGCCGCGACTCCGGGCTGGAACCCGGCTACGACCGCATCCTCGTCGACGCGCCGTGCACCGGGCTGGGCGCGCTGCGCCGGCGCCCGGAGGCGAGGTGGCGGCGCACCCCCGCAGATGTGCGCGACCTGACCACCCTGCAGAGCCAATTGCTCACCGCCGCATGGGAACTGCTACGCCCGGGCGGTGTGGTGGTGTATTCCACCTGTTCCCCGCACCTGGCCGAAACCGTCTCGGTCGTCTCCGATTTCGTCCGCCGCTGCGACGCCGAACAACTCGACACCCGCACGCTGCTGCCGGGAGTCACCGACACCGGCGACGGACCCGCCGCCCAACTGTGGCCCCACCGGCACGGCACCGACGCGATGTTCATGGCCGCTCTGCGCAAACCGCTCTGACATCGCGGGCCGCTCAGCCGGCCAGAACCGCACCGGTGAGGGCGATGCCGGCCACCCACACGGTGGACAGGAGCGCCAGGATCAGCGGGCGCGGACCGACGCGGCGCAGTGCGGCCAGGCGTACGCCCGCGCCCAGGGCGAACATGGCGGCGGTGAGCAGCGCGGTCTGGAGCAATTTGGCCATGCCGAGCACCGATTCGGGCAGGAGTCCGGTGGTGCGCAGAGCGGCGCAGGCCAGGAAGGCGACGACGAACAGCGGGACCAGGGGTGGCCTGCGGGTACCGGGCGCGGTGTCCTCGCGCCGCCGGACCTGCCAGCCGATCACCGCCAGCACCGGTGCCAGCAGCACCACCCGCGCCAGTTTGACCACGACCGCGACGGTCAGCGCGGCACCGCCGATCGCGCCGCCGGTCGCGACGACCTGTGCCACCTCGTGCACGGACCCACCGGCCCAGATCCCGGCGGTGCGATCGTCGAGGCCCAGGGCGCCCGACAGCAGGGGCAGCGCGCCGATCATGATCGTCCCGAACACGACCACGAGCGCGATCGCGGTCAGCACTTCCTCGTCCTCGGCGTCGACCACGCCGTCCACCGCCGCCGCGGCGGCCGCACCACAGATGGAGAATCCGCACGCGATCAGCAGTCGCTGCGTCCAGCTCAATCCCAGCAGCCGGCCCATGAACATCGTGCCGCCGATCCCGAGGGCGACGATCGCGACGACCACCGCGATCACGGCGGGTCCGAGCCCGAGAATATCGGCGAATGTCAGCTGCAGGCCGAGCAGCGCGACACCGACGCGCAGCAGCCGCTTCGCCGAGAACTGCAGCCCCGGCTGCACTCGCTGCGGCAACGGCACACAGTTGGCGAGCACCGCCCCGACCACGATCGCCAGCAGGAGCGGGCTGACCGTCGGCGTGAACTGGGCGATCCCCAGCACGAGCGCGGTGATCGCGACAGTCAGGGTCAATCCGGGGACGATATCCGCCCCGCCGCCCGCGCCCGAGCGCCCGGCAGCGAATGCGCTTCGCCGGAGCCGGGCACGTAACCGCCGCCGTAGTGTGCGGACCGTTGCCTGCGTGCCGGAGGATCCGATACCGCGCTGTGAACCGGCCGCGAGCCGGTCGGTGCGGTCGGCCGCGCCCGCCTCGGTGGCGCCGGGCACGTCGGCGGCCTCGGCCGCTCGCGAGGAATCCAGACTTGTCATGACGACCACGGTCCCGTGAATCGGTGGGGTCCGGTAGCGGCCGAAAGGGCATCGCACCCATATCCTGGTGATATGCGTTGAGCTCAACGCATATGATCGCGGTATGGCTGACGTACGCCCCGACCTGGGTTTTCTCGAGCTTCTGGTCGCCATCGACGACCACGGCAGTCTCGGAGCGGCCGCACGCTCGATCGGCATGGCGCAGCCGAACGCCAGTCGTGCGGTGCGTCAGTGGGAGCATCGGCTGGGCCTGGCCCTGCTGCGCCGCTCACCGCGCGGCTCCACGCTGACCCCCGCGGGAACCGTCGTCGTGCACTGGGCGCGCGAGGTGCTGGCGGATCTGGACCGGCTACTCGACGCCGCCGCCGCACTGCGCACCGATCAGGAGGCCGAACTCACGATCGCCGCCAGCATGACGGTCGCGGAATGTCTGCTACCGGGGTGGCTCGGCGCGTTCCGCCGCGGTCATCCGGATGTGAAAGTTCATTTGCAGGTTCACAATTCGCGTCACGTGTGCGACCGGCTCGTGGCCGGGGAATGCGACCTGGGATTCGTCGAATCGCCGGCGGTGCCCGACGGGTTGCCACACGTGACCGTCGCACACGATCGACTGCTCGTCGTGGTCGATCCTGGGCACCCCTGGGCGCGTCGCCGCACACCGCTCACCGTCGCCGAACTGGCCGCGACACCGCTGGTGGTGCGCGAACCCGGATCCGGCACTCGTAGCACCCTCGACGTCGCGCTGGCCGAATATCCGCGCGCCGAACCACTTCTGGAGCTCGGCAGCGCCGCTGCCATCCGCACCAGCGTGCTCGGCGGCGTGGGGCCCGCGGTGCTGAGCACGCTGGCGGTCGGCGACCAGCTCGAGCGCGGTGAACTCCGCGCGGTCACCGTCGCGGGCCTGGATCTGCGGCGCACGCTGCGCGCAGTGTGGCGCCCACCGCGCAAACTCGGCGGCCCGGCCGGACAACTGGTGTCCGCCATCGTGCACGCCCAGCGGGCCGCGACACCGGCCGCGCCGGATCCGGCGTAGCGCCCGGCGTCACTCGCGGGCGCTCTGCTCCCGTAGCCGCGCAAGGGTTTTCGCGAGAATCCGGGAGACATGCATCTGCGATATCCCCATCCGCTGCGCGATCTGAGTCTGCGTCATCGATTCGAAGAAGCGCATGGTGAGGATGCGTCGTTCCCGTTCGGGCAGGCCCGCGAGCAGCGGCCGGATCGCCACATACTCCTCGACCCGGTCGAACTGCGACTCCTCCTCGCCGAGGGTGTCCAGCAGCGAGGCCTCGGTATCGCGGCCCACCGAGACCGCGTCGATGGAACTGGGCTGGTACGCGTTGCCCGCGATGACGGCCTGGGTCACCTCGTCGGGATGGATGTCGAGTTCGGCGGCGATCTCCTTGGCAGTCGGGGAGCGGCCCAGCGACTGCGAGAGTGTATCGATCGCCGAACCGATGCGCAGATGGGTTTCCTTGACCCGCCGGGGGACTCGCATCGCCCAGGTGTTGTCGCGGAAGTAGCGCCGCACCTCGCCCATGATGGTGGGCACCGCGAAGGACAGGAAGTTCGAGCCGCGCGAGACGTCGAAACGGTCGACGGCGTGGACCAGCCCGACCCGTGCCACCTGCGTCAGGTCGTCGAACGGCTCGCCGCGGCCGCTGAACTTGCGGGCGATGTGGTCCGCCAACGGAATACAGCGGTTGATCAACTTGTCGCGCAGTTCGGCGCGGCGGTCGTCACCGGCCTCCGACAGCGCCTGGAACAGCAGGTTCACATCGTCGTATCCGGAGACCGAACCGGTGACCTCGGCGACCTCGTCACCGTCGTCCTCGTCGTCCGGAGTGGCCTCGCCGCCGTCCGTGCGGCCCTCGCCGTCCTCGGCGCCGGTGTCGTCAGGGGATCCGCTCGCGGCCGTACCCGCGGTGTTCTCGGCGTCCTCGGCCTCGAACACGTTGTTCTCGTCGGCCACTACGCCTTCCCCCGGACCCGGCGAAATTCGACCACCGTCGGGTATCCGGAAATAGCCGAATCGAAGGGCTCCTGCGCGACATCGATGCCGTCGGTGAGAGTCCGCAGCACATGCCAGCCGAAGCTGC
The DNA here is from genome assembly GCF_001613505.1 of Nocardia mikamii NBRC 108933. Lineage (GTDB taxonomy): Bacteria > Actinomycetota > Actinomycetes > Mycobacteriales > Mycobacteriaceae > Nocardia > Nocardia mikamii. The sequence goes on along the minus strand of NZ_BDCM01000012.1, from coordinate 16,630 downwards.
GCTGGTCGGGCAGTTTCGAGGTGGCCGCGATCCCGGCCACCCGGACGAGTAGATCGTTCTCGCCGACGGTGAAGCGGCACTGCAGGGTGCTGCCGGGAACGGCGAGTTCGATCAGCGTCGAGCACGCCTCGTCGACGGCCAGCCGGATGTCGGCGACCTCGTCGAGTGTGAAATCGCTGAGCAGGACCAGTGTTTCGGCCAATCCGCGCACGATGGGCAGTTGCGACACGGTGGCCGCCACTCCGATTTCGACGGGTGTGCTGCGCAGTCCCTCTTCAGCCGACATGTTGATCACCCTACGAAGGCTACCCAACTTCGCGTCGCGCAATCGCCGACAGTGCCGAAAACCGGTGTGATCGACCCAGTACACTCACGCGCTGTGTCCCTCTCGAATTCCCACTTTCACCGGCCGTCGCCGATGATCGCGCCGTCCATCCTGTCCGCTGATTTCGCTCGTCTGGCGGAGGAGGTACGCGCCGTCGAGGGAGCGGACTGGCTGCACGTCGACGTGATGGACAACCACTTCGTACCGAACCTGACCCTCGGCCTGCCGGTGGTGCAGAGCCTGCTGAAGACCACCGACATCCCGCTCGACTGCCATCTGATGATCGAGGATCCGGCCCGCTGGGCGCCCCCGTACGCGGAGGCCGGTGCCTACAACGTGACCTTCCACGCGGAAGCGACCGACGATCCGGTCGCGGTGGCCCGGGATATCCGCGCCGCCGGCGCCAAGGCCGGATTGTCGGTGAAACCGAATACGCCCATCGAGCCGTACCTGGAAATCCTGCGCGATTTCGACACGCTACTCGTAATGAGTGTCGAGCCCGGATTCGGCGGTCAGTCGTTCATTCCGCACGTGCTGGAGAAGGCTCGCGCGGTCCGACGGCTCGTCGACAGCGGTGAATTGCGTCTTGTCGTCGAGATCGACGGCGGCATCAATATGGACACCATCGAGGCGGCCGCCGAGGCCGGTGTGGACTGCTTCGTCGCCGGGTCCGCGGTGTACGGCACGGACGACCCGGCGGCGACCGTGGAAGCCTTGCGCGAGAAGGTCATCGAGGAGCAGGCGGCGCGGCGCTGAGCCGCGCGGCCTCCACGACCGCGGCCATGGGAACGACCGCCTCGAGATGGTCGGGTGTCTGCACCCAGATCCGATAGCCGGTCCGTTCGTCCTCGGCCGAGGGCAGCACCACGTGGCTGCCCGTGCACGCGACCGTCGTGTACAGCCGGAACAGTTCGGCCGCAACGGATGTGCTGACGCCGGCGGAGCACGACGGGCCGGTGATGAAGGTCCAGCGCCGTGCCCGCGGATGGTGCACGACGGGAGTGACCAGTCCGGACTGGGTGAGCTGGCGCAGGACCCGCTCACCCAGATCGGCGGGCATGGTGACCGCGCCGAATTGCTGCCCGATTTCGAGCACGATGTGCCGTGATGCGTCGTCCACCGACGCGGGGAGATGAAAGACGCGGCGATACCGCTCGCATCGATCCGTGAGAGACGTATCGATCACCGTGGTCACGCCGCACCCCCATGAGGTTGTTGTCCAATGAACTGTTGGAATCAACTGCATAACAATATTGCTACCGAATTCGGCTTGGTGCAAGCGTTGGGGTTGAATTCGCAGTCACGTGGGTAACAAATTGAATTCGGCCGCGATCCGGGCCGGTAGAAGCCGGATATTCGACCGGTAAAGACCTGAATTCGATGCCCCTTTTCTGAAATAGTCCTGCTATTCCTTTTCGGCATTCGGCGATACGACCATCGGGCGGGGAAGCTGATCGGCCCGCTCGGCGCGTCGCCGATATCGCGCCCGGTTCGGTGCGCTTTTCCGGTCCGAAAGTCTCGAATGTCCGGCCGCGACCGGTCGGTAGGACGGCCGGATGTGCTCTGCTACAGCGCGTCGTTACGCTGATGACACTGCGACCCGCGGGGGAATACCCCGGGCCGCCGGCACCGTTTGCGCTAGCGGACGCCCCGACGCGGTGGGCGCCGGGCTGACAGGAGATACGGATGTTCACAGGCATCGTCGAGGAGTTGGGCGAGATCGTCGCCGCCGAACGGTCCGCGGACGCGGCCAGGCTCACGATTCGCGGCGCGACCGTCACCTCCGATGCCCGCCACGGCGACTCCATCGCCGTCAACGGCGTCTGCCTGACCGTGGTCGACGTAGTCGACGGCGACAGTTTCACCACCGACGTGATGGGGGAGACCCTCAACCGCTCCGGCATCGGCAAACTCGACATCGGGTCGAAGGTGAACCTGGAGCGCGCCGCGGCGGTGAACAGCCGGCTCGGCGGCCACATCGTGCAGGGCCATGTCGACGGCACCGGGGTCATCCTGTCGCGCACCCCTTCCGACAACTGGGAGGTCGTGCGAATCTCGTTGCCCGACAATCTGGCTCGCTACGTGGTCGAGAAGGGATCGATCACCGTGGACGGCATCTCGCTGACCGTCTCGGGCCTCGGCGTCGACGACGCCGGCGAACCCGGGCACCGCGACTGGTTCGAGGTCTCGTTGATCCCCACCACCCGCGAACTCACCACCCTCGGCGCCGCGCCCGCCGGCACCACCGTGAACCTGGAGGTCGACGTCATCGCCAAATATGTCGAGCGGCTCCAGCAGCGTGGCTGACCGGAGCAACCGCGACGTCGTACCGGCGACCCGACCCAGTAGGCTCGAGTCGCACCTATTCCGAAGTGGAGCACAGCAGACGTGACCAGGTTCGACACCATCGAGCGCGCAGTCGCCGATATCGCCGCCGGTAAGGCGGTCGTCGTCGTCGACGACGAGGGCCGGGAGAACGAGGGCGACCTCATCTTCGCCGCGGAGAAGGCGACCCCCGAGCTGGTGGCTTTCATGATCCGATACACCTCCGGCTACATCTGTGTGCCGTTGACCGGTGCGGACTGCGATCGGCTGGGCCTGCCGCCGATGTATTCGATGAACCAGGACAAGCACGGCACTGCCTACACGGTGTCGGTGGACGCGCGAGAGGGCATCAGCACCGGCATCTCCGCCGCCGACCGCGCGACGACCATGCGCCTGCTGGCCGATCCGGCCTCCCGTGCCGACGAGTTCACCCGGCCCGGCCACGTCGTGCCGTTGCGCGCCAAGGACGGCGGGGTGCTGCGGCGCCCGGGCCACACCGAGGCGGCCGTGGATCTGTCCCGGATGGCCGGTCTGAGCCCGGCCGGTGTGATCTGCGAGATCGTCAGCCAGAAGAACGAGGGCGATATGGCCCGCACCGAAGAGTTGCGGATCTTCGCCGACGAGCACGAACTCGCGCTGATCTCGATCGCCGACATGATCGCGTGGCGCCGCAAGCACGAGAAGCAGGTGGAGCGGATCGCCGAGGCGCGAATCCCCACCAAGTACGGCGAATTCAAGGCCGTCGGCTACAAGAGCATCTACGACGACGTCGAACATGTGGCGCTGGTCCGCGGCGATCTGAGTGTCGACGCCGGTGACGACGTCCTGGTGCGTGTGCATTCGGAATGCCTCACCGGTGACGTGTTCGGCTCGCTGCGTTGCGATTGCGGCCCGCAACTGGATGCCGCGATGGAGATGGTCGCCGCCGAGGGACGCGGTGTGGTGCTCTACATGCGCGGGCACGAAGGCCGCGGCATCGGCCTGATGCACAAACTGCAGGCCTATCAGCTGCAGGATTCCGGGCACGACACCGTGGACGCGAATATCGAACTCGGCCTGCCCGCCGACGCCCGCGACTACGGCACCGGGGCGCAGATCCTGGTCGATCTCGGGATCAAGTCGATGCGGCTGCTCACCAACAATCCGGCCAAGCGGGTCGGCCTGGACGGCTACGGCCTGAGCATCACCGAACGGGTACCGATGCCGGTGCGGGCCAATGCCGAGAATCTGCGGTATCTGCGCACCAAGCGCGACCGGATGGGCCACGACCTGGTCGGTCTGGACGACCTGGACCTCGGCGAGACCGCGCAGTAGTCAGAATTCGTGAGAAGGGGTATCGGTCGATGAGCGGTACGGGTGTACCGGAGTTCGCGCTGGCGGACGCGAAGGACCTGAGGGTCGGCATCGTCGCCTCGCGGTGGCACACCACCATCTGCGATACGTTGCTCGCCAATGCCGAGCGGGTGGCCCGGGAAGCGGGCGTCGAGCAGATCACGGTGGTGCGTTGTGCCGGGGCGATGGAGTTGCCGGTGGTCGCGCAGGCGCTGGCCCGCACGCACGACGCGGTCGTGGCGCTGGGTGTCGTGATCCGCGGGGGAACACCGCATTTCGAATACGTCTGCGATGCGGTGACCGCCGGGCTGACGCGGGTGTCGCTGGACGAGGGCACACCCGTCACCAACGGGGTGCTCACGGTGAACACCGAGGAGCAGGCCCTCGACCGCGCGGGCCTGCCGGATTCGGCCGAGAACAAGGGTGAGCAGGCGAGTGCCGCGGCCCTGGATGCCGCGCTGACCCTGCGCGCGCTGCGCCGGGAAGCCTGAGCCGATGCCGCCGGTCGTGCACCTGTTCAAACGCGGTCCGCAGCGCCCGGCCGCGGACGGGCGGCAATGGGATCTCGAGGTGCGTCCGCGCCGGGCGGTGCGCACCGCGCGCATCGTGGCGGCCGTGATAGCGGTGCTGTTCATCCTGGCGGGGGTGTTGTCGAGCAATTCGACGACCGGGGTGAACTTCCGCGGCGCCGACCAGGTGGCGATCATCTGCTTCGGACTGTTGCTGGCCGGTGCCGTGCTGCTGCTGACCCGGCCGCGGGTGCGCGTCGGACCGCAGGGCGTCGTCGTGCGCAACATCCTGGGCGACAACGAGTTCCGCTGGTCCGATATTCGCGGTGTCGCGATTCCGGACAAGAAGGCTTGGGCGCGACTGGAATTGGCCGGCGACGAATACGTGCCGATGCTGGCGATCCGCGTCAACGACAAGGATCACGCCGCCCGGGCGATGGATCGCTTCCGCGATCTCGGCGCGAAATACACCGCCGCGCAGCAGGACTGACCGGTCAGCGGGCGTCGCCGAGGACGATGCCCTCGCGCCGGGGATCCGCCCCGCCGATCCAGCCGCCGTCCTCGCGCTGCAGGGCGCTGAGCCCGCTGGACTGCGGGTCGACCGACACCTGATGCCCCATCTCGCGCAGTTTCCGCACCAGCGGATCGTGGGCCCCGTTGTCGGTGGCGTCGATCGCGGGATGTTCCCCGCCCACCCCGGTCACCGGTGTGTTCGCCGCGCCGAAGGCCACCTGCGAGACCGCCTGCTGCGGATCCAGATGCCAATCCAGCAGGCCCACCAGCGCTTTCACCACGAACTGGATGATCACCGAACCGCCGGGGGACCCGGCGACGTCGACCAGTCGACCGCGGGACCCGTCCGGCGTCCGGTCGAAGACCAGGGTGGGGCTCATCGAACTGCGCGGCCGCTTCCCGGGCTGTACCCGGTTGGCCAGCGGCACACCGGCCGCATCGGCCGGTTGGGCACTGAAGTCGGTGAGCTGGTTGTTCAGGACGAATCCGTCGACCAGATGGAACGATCCGAACGCCGATTCGACGGTGGTGGTCATGGTCGCGGCGTTGCCGTACCGGTCCACCACGGAGATGTGGCTGGTGCCGTGTTCGGGTTGCTGCACGCCGGTGCCGAGCGGGACCGGACCGAAGTCACCCGGCTGCGCGGTGCCCATGGAATGGTTCGGGTCGATGCGGGCCGCCCGCTGCTTCAGATAGTCCTTGTTCACCAGCGCGGCGGGCGAGCCGCCGGGCAGCGGAACGAAATCGGGATCGGCGATGTATTTGTCGCGATCGGCGTAGGCCAGCCGCTCGGCCTCCGAGATCAGGTGCACCGCTTCGGCTTTCGGGATCCCGCCGTTGCGGTCGAGACGGTCCGGGGACAGGCTTGCGAGGTCGAAATTCTCCAGGATCCCGAGGGTCGCGGCGACGGTGATACCGCCGGAGGACGGATTGGGCATCCCGCAGATCCGGTGGGTGCGGTAGTCGGTGCACAGGGCGGTGCGTTTCTTCGCCTGATACCGCGCGAGATCGTCGAGTGAGATCTGACCCGGGGTGCGGCCACCGCTGGTGGTCGCGGTGGCGTCGACGATGTCGCGGGCGACCGCTCCGGTGTAGAAGGCGTCGGGGCCGTCGGAGGCGATGGCGCTCAACGTCTTGGCCATGGCCGGATTGGCGAGGTGGAAGCCCCGTGGTTTGGGGGAGCCGTCCGGCTGCAGAAAGTACTGCCTGGCATTCTCGTCCCGGGCCAGGTCCGGGGCCGACTGCGCGATCTGGCTCGCCATCCGGGCGCTGATGTCGAAACCGTTGTCCGCCAGCGAGATCGCGGGACCGAACAGGTCGCGCCAGGACTGCTTGCCGTGGTCGCGGTGCGCCGCTTCGAGCAGTCGCAGCACGCCGGGCACGCCGATCGACCGTCCGCTGGCACGGGTATTCGGTTGCGGCATCGACTGATCGGTGTCGCTGACCCAGCGCAGATAGTTCTCGGTCGCGGCGGCGGGGGCGACCTCGCGACCGTCGTAGGCGTCGACCGATCCGGCCGCGGCGTCGTAATAGAGCAGGAACGCGCCGCCGCCGATGCCGGAGGCCTGCGGTTCGACCAGGCCCAGTACCGTCTGCGCGGCGATCAGCGCGTCGGCCGCGGTGCCGCCGTCGGCCAGGACCTCACAGGCGGCGTGGGTGGCCAGCGGGTTCGCGGTGGAGACCGCGAAGGTGTGGGTGCGTACCGGGGTCATATTGCTGCGGTATCCGGTGGCGATCTCGGGATTGGTCGCCAGGTTCGTCGCACTCGCCGCCGGTCCCGCCGCAGCCGTGATCGGGGTGCCGTCCGGGCCTCCGACGCAGCTTCGGCCGGCCTCGGAGGTGGTGGTCGTGCAGCCCGTGAGCAGCCCGGTGGTCAGCAGCAGGGCGGCGCTCGCGCCGGCCAGAATCGCTCGCGTGCGCCTCATGCAGGCACTTTAACGCGCACCGGCCCCACCACGCCGGGCATCATTCCCACACCGGGTAACGTCGAGCCGCCCCGACCTCGACCAAGGGATCACCCGACCGATGAGCGAGACACCAGCACAGACGCACCTGTCCGCGGAGGACAGCGGCTACCACAAGAGCCTCAAGCCGCGGCAGTTGCAGATGATCGCGATCGGCGGCGCCATCGGCACCGGCCTGTTCCTCGGCGCCGGCGGGAGGCTGGCGCACGCGGGGCCGGGACTGTTCCTGGTGTACGCGGTCTGCGGCGTGTTCGTCTTCTTCATCCTGCGGGCACTGGGCGAACTGGTTCTGCACCGGCCTTCGTCGGGGTCGTTCGTCTCCTACGCGCGCGAGTTCTACGGGGAGAAGGCGGCTTTCGTCGCCGGCTGGACCTATTTCCTGAACTGGTCCATGACTGGCATCGTCGACACCACCGCGATCGCCACCTATCTGCACTACTGGGGCGCGTTCGGTGCGATCCCGCAGTGGGTGCTGGCGCTGATCGCGCTGTGCCTGGTGCTGAGCGTGAATCTGATCTCGGTCAAATGGTTCGGTGAACTCGAGTTCTGGGCGGCGCTGATCAAGGTCGTCGCACTGGTGTCGTTCCTGATCATCGGCATCGTCTTCCTCGGCGGGCGATTCCGGGTCGACGGGGCCGCAACGGGTTTCGGGTTGGTCGCGCAGTCCGGCGGCTGGTTCCCGACCGGGGTGCTGCCGCTGGTCACGGTCGCATCGGGCGTGGTATTCGCCTACGCCGCGGTGGAGATGGTCGGCACCGCCGCGGGGGAGACCGAGAATCCGCAGCAGATCATGCCGCGCGCCATCAACTCGGTGATCCTGCGTATCGCCGTGTTCTATGTCGGCTCACTGATCCTGCTGGCCCTGCTGCTGCCCTACACCGCCTACCGTGCCGACGAGAGCCCGTTCGTCACGTTCTTCGCCGAACTGGGTGTGCCGCACGCCGGTTCGGTGATGAATCTGGTCGTGCTCACCGCGGCGTTCTCGAGTCTCAACGCCGGTCTGTACTCGACCGGACGCATTCTGCGCTCGATGGCGGTCAACGGCAGCGCACCGCGATTCACCGCGCGGATGAACAGCCGCGGTGTGCCCTACGGCGGCATCGTGCTGACCAGCCTGATCGCTCTGGTCGGCATCTGGCTCAATTACATCGTGCCGGCGCGCGCCTTCGAGATCGTGCTCAACATCGCGTCGCTGGGCATCCTGTCCTCCTGGGCGACGATCGTGCTGTGCCAGCTGGCGCTGTGGCGGCGCTGGCGGCGCGGTGAGCTGGAACGGCCCGCGTTCCGCATGTTCGGCGCGCCCTATACCGGCATCGCGACCCTGATCTTCCTGGGCGCGATGCTGGTGCTGATGGCCTTCGATCACCCGGTCGGCACCTGGACGGTCGCGAGTCTGGTGATCCTGATCCCGGCGCTGATCGCCGGCTGGTTCGCGGCCCGCTCGCGGGTACTGGAGGTGGCGCGGCTGCGGGAACCACCCGAGGACGAGCAGCCGGCCAGGCGTCCGGAATCGGTGCCGGTCGACGACTGATCCGGCCGGGCGCGGCGGTGGTTTATCGGAGAGTGGCCGTGCTGCTTCGTTTTTCGCGTTCCTCGGCAATGCGACGTCGAGCCTCGGACCAGTCGATCGGCAGGTCGGCGGCGGGGACGGACCAGAACACGAACGTCGATTCGCGCATCACCGCGCGGGCGCGCACGATGGCCGAGGCGTGCGGATCGGTGCGGGCGTAGGCGCTGATCGCCTCCTGATCGGTCCAGGCCGACAGCGTCCAGAACGTGCGGCGGGTGAGGTCGGCCTTCAAAGTGACGCCGAGCGCGCCGGGGGAGCGGCGCGCCTGGCGCCACAGCCGGATCGAGGTCGCGAAGAACCCGGGCACGTGCCGCAGCGACCGGACTTCGAGCCGTGAGGCCATGATCTGGACGGTATCGGTGGTGGGCCGATCGACGGTGACCCAGGGCAGTGTGGGCATGGCGGAGAACTTTCGACGAGACGAGTGAATGCTGACGCCTGCCCAACATCGCACGTTCCCCGAATCTTGTCAATGACAAGATTCGGGCTCAGGCGCGGACGCTGCGCTCCGCCCGCACATGCCAGCGTCCGTCGTCGGTGCGGGTCAGCCGGATCGGATGGTCGAAACAGGTGCTGATATTGCCGCTCGTCAGCACCTCGTCCACGGGTCCGCTCGCCACGCAACGTCCCGCGCGCAGCAGGAACGCGTGGGTGGTGGCCGGGGGTAGTTCCTCGAGGTGATGGGTGACCAGGACCGACGCCAGCTCGGGATGGGTGGCCTGCAGCAGATCGATCCGGTCGATGAGCTGTTCCCTGCCGCCGACGTCGAGGCCGGTGGCCGGTTCGTCGAGCAGGAGCAGCCGCGGCTCGGCGATCAGCGCCCGGGCGATGAGCGCGCGCCCGCGTTCACCCTGGGACAGGGTGGGCCAGCGGGCGTCGCGGCGAGGGGTCAGCCCCATGAGTTCGATGAGCCGATCCGCCTCGGTATCCTCGTCCGACGTCGGCGACCAGCGCTGCTTGATATCGGCGGTATTGGTCAGCCCGGTCAGAACCACCTCGTGCGCGCTGAGGGGATAGGGCGGATTGTGCCGCGGGTCGACATGGCCGATGGCCGTTCGCAATTCGCGCATATCCACCCGGCCCAGCCGATGCCCGAGAACGTGCACGCTGCCGTGGGTGGGATGTTCGAACGCACCGAGCATCTTCAGCAGTGTGGTCTTCCCGGCGCCGTTGGGTCCCAGTAGTGCCCAATGCTCGCCGGCTCGCACGGTCAGTGACACCGCGGACAGGATCGGAGTGCGGTTGCGCACGAAATCTACGGCGTCCACCTGCAGGATGGGGGAGTCGACCATGGGTTCACGGTAGCAAACTCCTCAGACAAGCTGATAGGTCGTGGAGTGCGCGAACAGTCCTGCGAACAGCCGGCAACCGTCGACCGGTCGGTATGCGCCCCGCAATCGGATCGGTCGGTTCGATCGAGTTGCCGGAAAAGTGATGTGGATCACGATTGGCCGCTACCCTGTTCCCACCCGGTGCTCGTGCGGAATCACAAGAGATTCTCCCGCGACGAGATGCCGTGGCCAGAAAGGCATCTCGACCATGAGCTCGACCTCGACACCAGCCGCTCCCACCCTGCTCACCGGATTGTGGCGGCGAAAACTACCGCACTATCCCGATACCCCGGCCCGCTCCTGGTATCTGACGCTCGTGGTGATCACCTCGATCGTGCTGTACTACCAGCTCTTCGTCGCGGGCGCGGTCGGAAATCAGCTGATCGCCTACTTCCACCTCTCCTTCGCCTATTTCGTGTGGATCTTCATCATCGGCGCGGCCTTCGGCGCCGCGGCCTCGGTGGCGGCGGGGCTGCTCGATCGCTGGGGGCGCGCCAATATCGTGGCCTACGGAGTGGTGATCTGTTCGCTGCTCACTCTGTTCGCGCTGCCGGCGACGACCACGAAGATGGCCTATCTCGTCGTCTACTGCGTGGTGAGCGTGGTCGAGGGTGCGGTACTGGTGGCCACCCCGGCGTTGATCCGGGACTTCTCGCCGCAGCTGGGCCGCGCCTCGGCGATGGGGTTCTGGACCCTGGGGCCGGTGATCGGCGCACTCGTCACCAGCGAGATCACCGCCCGCACCCTCGACAGTCACCCGGACTGGCAGTTCCACTACCGCCTGTGCGGCGTGATCAGCTGTGCGGTCGCCGTCGTCGCGGTGATCGGATTGCGCGAACTGAGTCCGCGCCTGCGTGATCAGGTGATGGTGAGCCTGCGGGATCGGGCCCTGGTCGAGGCGCGGGCCAAGGGGCTGGACGTCGAGGCGCTCGAGCGCGGGCAGTGGCGTCAGATGATGCGCGTGGACGTGGTCGGCTCGGCCCTGGCCATCAGCATCTTCCTGGCATTCTTCTACACCATCGTGTCGTTCCTGCCGGTCTATCTGGCGACGAACTTCGGTTTCACACCGGCGCAGGCCAATGCGCTGGGTAACTGGTACTGGATCGCGAACGCGGTGGCGCTGGTGGTGACCGGCATCGTGTCGGACATCCTCAAGGTGCGCAAACCGTTCATGATCCTGGGCGCCCTGATCAGTATCGCCGGGCTGTACGTCTTCCTCGGCTACACCGATCATCCCGACACCGGCTATTACTCGTTCGCGGTGGTGATGATGGTCATCGCGGTCGGCGGCGGCATCGCCTACGCCACCTGGATGGCGAGCTTCACCGAAACCGTGGAGCGTCACAATCCGGCCGCGACCGCGGTCGGGCTGGCCGTGTGGGGTGGTGTGCTGCGCACGGTGGTGACCTTCACGCTGTTCGGTCTGCTGATGGTGGTCGACGCGGCTGGGCCGCTGGTCAACAACGGTCCGCGACTGCAGGAGATCCAGGCGCACTACGGACCGCAGCTGGCGACCATCCAGACCGTCGGCGCCGAGACCATGACTCAACTCGGCCGCAATCCCGCCGATCCCGCCGCTCAGATGGCGGCGCTGACCAAGCTGACCGGCGCGTCACCCGCCGACATCCAGGCCACCATCGCGTTGAACGCGCGGTATCCGCAGGAGCTGGCGACACTGCAGGCTGTGGATCCGGCCACGCTCGGTGCTCTGGCGGTGAATCCGAACGACGCCCGGGCCGCGGGCGCCGCGGTCGGTCAGGTGGCGGCGAAATTCGGCATCAGCCCCGCCGAAGCGGTGGGGCGGCTGACCGCGACCCAGCAGATTCCGCGCGATCAGCTCGCCGTCGCCAGTGCGGTCGGCCCGAAACTCGTGACCGCGCAAGCGCAGTTGCAGGCGGTGGCCACCGTGCCGGCCGATGATCTGGCCTATGTGGCCGAGCACGGCGCCGAGGTGAAGCAGGCGGCCGCCGACTCGCCGGTGCAGTGGCGGCAGTGGTGGTGGATCTGCCTGATCGCCCAGGTGCTGTTCCTGCCCTTCGTCTTCCTGATGGCCGGGCGCTGGAGTCCGAAGCGGGCCGCCGCCGATGCCGCCGAACACGACCTGCGCGTGCGACAGGAACTGGTGGCGCTGGCGGAAACCGAGGCCGGGAAGGAGGCCTCTGCGGCGGAATCGGCAGAGCCGGCGACCGTCGCCGAAAGCACTTCTGGCGCAGGGGAATCGGCGGCTGGGGAAGCTGCGCCGCCTGCTGAGCCGGCGCCTGCGGGGTAGTTCCGCGACGTGAATCGAGGTCCGGAAGGCGCCTGCCGCCCGTTCCGGACCTCGATGGCGTCGATCACCGAATGCCGGCGGGTCTGCTCGCCGATGCGGTGCAGCATCCCAGTTTGCTCTGGACGTCGAACAGCAGAGCCTTCGGCCGGTCGTTCATGATCGCGATCGTATCCGCGGCCGGTCGGCGATCCGCGCGGCCGGGCGGCCCTATCGACCTCGCCATGTGATCTGGATAACATCTGATGCGGGGGTCGACTCGAAGGCAGCGGGTCCGCGCCGCCGTAGGTGATCCCGCCGGCGCGCGAGGCCCGGATGGGAGCGAGATCATGCAGACCCGTACCGATGAGATAGCCGACCGGATCTACCGAATATCCACGTTCGTGCCCGAGGTCGGCCCGACCGGATTCAGCTTCAATCAATTCCTCGTCGTGGACGAGGAGCCTCTGCTGTTCCACTGCGGCATGCGCGCGCTGTTCCCGCTGGTGAGCGCGCAAATCAACGCGATCGTGCCGGTCGAACGGCTGCGCTGGATCACCTTCGGCCACGTCGAGGCCGACGAATGCGGGGCGATGAACCTGTTCCTCGCCGCGGCGCCGCACGCGCAGGTGGCACACGGAATCCTCGGTTGTCAGGTCTCCATCGACGATCTCGCCGACCGGCCGCCACGCCCGCTGGCCGACGGGGAGATCATCGAATTGGGCGAGCGGCGCATCCGCCATATCGATACTCCGCACGCACCGCACAACTGGGAGTCGCGGGTGCTCTACGAGGAGACGACGGGGGTGCTGTTCTGTGGTGACCTCATGACCCAGGTCGGCGACGGGCCCGCACTCACCGAATCCGATGTGGTCGGTCCGGCCGTCCTCGCCGAGGACGTCTTCCGGGCGACGTCACTGGGCCCCGCCGTACCGGCCGCCCTGTACGGATTGGCGCAGCTGAATCCGGCGACCCTGGCGGTGATGCACGGCTCCAGCTTCGCCGGGGACGGCGCCGCCGCGCTGCGGGCACTGGCGGCGGACTACGAGAGACGCTTGCTTCCAGCGTGATCGGCCAGCGCCGGATCGGGCCTCCTCGATCCGGCGCGCAACGGCGGGCGGGTGTATGCCGACGCGACACCGGGTATGCCGTAGGCGCGCCGAGCGGCGGGTGTGGCCCTACACTCGGCACACACATTCGACGGAGGTGATCGGCGGTGTATCCCCAGGATCCGCGTGAGCAGCACACCACGCGGTACGAAAGCGGTTATCAGCCGGGCGGGTATCAGGAACCCGCCTACCAACAGGATCCCGCATACCAGCCCTACCGGACACCGGGCGGAGCGCACCCCGCGCCCCGGCGGCCCGAGGTCAACGTGGGCATGTTCGCGGGCGGGGTACTCGCCACCGCGGTCGTGACCGCGCTGGCGGCGTGGCTGTGCGCGTGGATCATCGACGTCGTCGCCACCCGTGCCACCGAGAGCGGCAAGTTCGGGGTCTGGAACCCGATGGCCGAGCAGGGCTACTGGTTCGCTGTGGTCGCGTTCCTGTGTGCCCTGCTCGCCGGCGTGCTCTGGTACCTGTTGCATCTGGGCACGCCGTCGCCGGACATGTTCTTCGCCTGGATCGTCGGGATTCTGATCGCGGCGGCGGTGGTCATCCCGCTGACGCTGTCCAGCGATATCTGGGTGGGCGTGTCCACCGCCATCGAACATCTGGTGATCGGCCTGCCGATCTTCAGCCTGACCCGCACCGTCGGCGCGAAGAGCCTGGAGCGGCCCTAACGCGACAGCCGGGCCATCGCGAGCCCGGCCGCGCGGCCGGAGAAGATGCACCCGCCGAGGAAGGTGCCTTCCAGCGCGTTGTAGCCGTGAACGCCACCACCGCCGAAGCCGGCGACCTCACCCGCGGCGTACAGGCCGGGGAAGGGAGCGCCGTCGGAGCGGATCACCTGCGAGTCGAGGTTGGTCTGCAGACCGCCCAGCGTCTTGCGGGTCAGCACGTTCAGGCGTACCGCGATCAGCGGACCGTGCGCGGGATCGAGAATCCGGTGCGGTGCCGCGACCCGGCCCAGTTTGTCGCCGAGTGAGCGCCGCGCGTTGGCGATCGCCATCAATTGCGCGTCCTTGCTGTATTTGTTGTCCAGCTCGCGATCCCGGGCGACGATCTGGTGTTCCAGCGCGGCGACGTCCAGTTGCGGGCCGCGCGCGATCTCGTTCATGCCGCGCACCAGTTCGGGCAGGGTGTCGGCGACGACGAAGTCCACGCCGTGCCGTTTGAACGCCTCGACCGGGCCGGGAGCACCCTTGGCCGCGCGGCTCTTGAGCGTGAGTTTGAGGTCCTTGCCGGTGATGTCGGGATTCTGCTCGGAACCCGAGAGCGCGAACTCCTTCTCGATGATCGACTGGGTGAGCACGAACCACGAGTAGTCGTAGCCGGTGTCGAGGATCGCCTTCATCGTGGCATTGGTGTCGAAGCCGGGGAAACACGGTGCGGGCAAACGCTTTCCGTTCGCGTCGAACCACAGTGACGACGGTCCCGGGATGATACGGATGGCGTGATCGGGCCAGATCGGATCCCAGTTGTGAATGCCCTCGGTGTAGTGCCACATCCGGTCGCGGTTCACGATGCGACCGCCCGCCGATTCGGAGATCGCGAGCATGCGGCCGTCGACATGGGCGGGCACGCCGGAGATCATGGTCTGCGGGCAGGGGCCGAGCCGTTCGGTGGGCCAGTTCTTGCGGATCAAGTCGTGGTTGTGGCCGATGCCGCCGGAGGACACCAGCACCGCCGGAGCGCGGAATTCGAACTCGCCCACCGTCGTTCGCGACGAGGCCACGCCGCGATCCAGGTCGCTCGGTTCCAGGACGCTGCCCCGCACGCCGACCACCGCGTCGTCCTCGACGATCAGATCGTCGACCCGGTGCCGGAACGCGAATTCGACGAGTCCGCGCTGCTCCGCGGCCAGTACCGGTTCCAGGAAGACGCGCAGCACCTCCGGTCCGGTACCCCAGGTGAGATGGAAGCGGGGCACCGAATTGCCGTGTCCGTCGGCGGTGGCGCCGCCGCGTTCGGCCCAGCCGACCAGGGGTGTCACCCGCAAGCCGAGATCGTGCAGGTACCGGCGCTTCTCCCCGGCGGCGAACTCGACGTAGGCGCGCGCCCACTGGCGAGCCCAGTGGTCCTCGTCGTCGCGATCGAATCCGGCCGAACCGAGCCAGTCCTGCCAGGCCAGCGCGAAGGAGTCCTTGATGCCGAGGCGCCGCTGTTCCGGGCTGTCGACGAGGAACAATCCGCCCAGCGACCAGAATGCCTGCCCGCCGAGATTGTTGCGATTCTCCTGGTCGAGTACCAGCACCCGTCGTCCGGCGCGCGTCAGTTCGTAGGTGGCCACCAGTCCGGCCAGCCCGGCTCCGACGACGATGACATCCGGCTGTTGTGACGGTGTCACGGGCACTCCTCCACATTGGGGGCGATTTGGATACATTCATGTATCGAACGTGTTCAAGGTAGCAGATTCGGGCCGTCGCGAGCCCGGCTCGGGCATATCTGTCGGTGGGTCATGGCAGATTCGGTGCGTGCGCACCATCACCTCCGCCGCGGCCCGCCGGGCCGCACTCGCCGCCCAGGGATTCGCCACCGCCGCCCGCGACCGAGCGGACGGGCCCGGTGGCGCGAGTCGCCGCGCAGTCCTGGGTGTTCTCCGCAATACCAAACTGCTGCAACTGGATTCGGTCGCGGCGGTGGTCCGTGCGCAGTACGCGCCGGTGTTCGCTCGGATCGGCGCCTACGATCGCACGCTGCTCGACGAGGCGATATGGGAACACAGTGCGCGGCGGCCGCGCCGGCTCGTGGAGTACTGGGCGCACGAGGCGGCGCTGATTCCGGTGGAGGATTGGCCGCTGCTGCGGTGGCGGATGGCCCGCTACGCGCACGGCCGCTGGGGCGGGGCGCGCCGGGTGCTCGACGAGAATCCCGATCTGCCCGGCCGTGTGCTGAGTGTGATCGACCAGGTCGGGGCGTGCACCGCGGCCGAGGTGGAGCGGCAACTCGAGCTGAATCGCCCACGGCGCAAGGATCATTGGGGCTGGAACCACAGCGATACCAAGGTGGCGTGCGAGATGTTGTTCGCCACCGGGGAGCTCTCGGTGGACAAGCGGGTCGGCTTCCAGCGGCACTACGACCTCACCGAGCGCGTGCTGCCGGCCGAGGTCGTGAGCCGCCGGGTCGACGAACCGGATGCGGTGCGTGAGCTGGTCCGGCGGGCCGCCGACGCGTTGGGGGTGGCCACCGAGACCGATCTGCGTGACTACTACCGGCTGCATCGACGGCAGTGCGAGCCGGCACTGGCCGAGCTGGTCGACGCCGGAGAACTCGAGCCGGTGCGGGTGGACGGCTGGGACAAGCCGGCCTACCTGCGTACCGGCGCGCGGATCCCGCGACGGGTCGACGGTGCTGCCCTGCTGTGCCCGTTCGACCCGCTGATCTTCTTCCGGCCCCGGACCGAGCGGCTGTTC